>NZ_FNGG01000019.1 GCF_900102915.1 Salinimicrobium catena | reverse complement strand
TTCTGAAGCAAACTCTACTATCTTTTCCAGGTAATCAATCCGCATCTGTTTTTGGCCGAGGGCTTGTTCAAGCTTCTTAATATGGTCTTGAAGTTCCCGGTTTTTCTTACTTATACTCTTGTGCTCCACTACGACTCGCGTTTCTTTTTTATAAAGATCGGAATATTTTCTGAGCCACTTGTAAACCGCTGTTTTACTTACTCCGTAAGTCCCAACTACATCGAGTACTCGAAGATCTCCTTGTTCAATCTTCCTTACTAAATCTAATTTTACTTCTTGACTAAAAGTTCTTCTTACTGTGCCATTTTTCATAGTTGAAAAGTTTGAGAAAAAGGGCAACCTATTTCAGTCTTAGTCAGTTTAAGGATTAAGGTTTAATTATTTGTTGTTTGTTGTTTGTTGTTCGTGGTTTAAGGTTTATTGGAATTTGGAATTTGATTTTTGGTGCTTGTTCTTGGTTCTCGGTTGTCAGTTCATTTCTAAATTCTTTTATCTCTGTCACTGCTCTCTTCCCTCTGTCCTCTGCCCACTGATAATTGTTCATTATCGATCCCCTCCTCAGGAGGGGTGCCCGCAGGGCGGGGTGGGTTTTTATTGGTCATTGTTGAGTTTGTAACAAAAAAAATCCCCCCGGCGTGGCTGCCGAAGGGATCTTTTACATTGAACACAAACACAAAAAGATCACATTTTCCGGCAGCAGCATGGGTAGCGCATCATGCGCATCATATTCATCACTACTGCAGAAATTGTTTTCATATTTTTTCTTCTTAGCGCCCAAAAAGGGCATTGTTTTATTCGTTTCTAAAGTGCCATTTTTCAGAAACGGCCATAAAAAAAGCCGCTGCGGTGGCAGCGGCTTTTACAAAATATCTTTTCAGGATTAAGCAATAGAGCGCGCTGCGGAAATTCTCCACATCATCATATAGCGCATCATATTGTTGATTGTCCTGTACATGTCTTCTTTTGGTATGGGACAAATGTAACGACAGAAAATTCTAACGAGCAAATAATTCTTAGAGAAAATTTATTTTTTGAGGAATGACAAGGCTTTAGAGGCCGTAAAAAATAAAGCCACGAATTCACGAATGTATTATTTTACCTCTCGACTCCGCTCGAGGTGACGTTCGGGATCATTGCTAATTGTTAATTGATCATTGGCCTGCGCTAAGGATTGAGCGGGTGTCTGAGCTCTCCCAAAGCCCTTCTGGCTTTGGGAAGCGAGCCGCGAAAGCCTGACGGGGAGGCACTTTGCCGACCCGGAGCGCCCAAAAAGTTAAAATCCACCAGCCATTTATTCCATTTTTCATACATTTGCTGCTGATTTATTACAGGGAATGATTTGACTGATTGCAACCCTTTAAAAATGCTAAAGCAGTGAGAACTTCTCTAGCGCGCTTCGTCGTCAAATTTCATTCTGAAATTAACTCAAAAAACAAAGAAGCAATGCCTTATTTATTTACTTCGGAAAGTGTTTCTGAAGGACATCCCGATAAAGTCGCCGACCAGATAAGCGACACCCTACTCGATAACTTTTTAGCGTTTGACCCGGAATCCAAAGTTGCCTGCGAAACCCTGGTGACCACGGGACAGGTGGTGCTTGCCGGCGAGGTGAAGAGCGATACTTACCTTGACGTGCAGAACATTGCCCGGGAGGTGATCAATGACATTGGCTATACCAAGGGGGCGTATAAATTCAGTGGAGATTCCTGCGGGGTGATCTCACTTATCCACGAGCAGTCCCAGGACATTAGTCAGGGGGTTGACCGCGGTAAAAAAGAGGAACAGGGCGCCGGAGACCAGGGAATGATGTTTGGTTATGCCACCAAAGAGACCGAAAACTACATGCCGCTGGCACTGGATATCTCTCACAAGATCCTTATTGAACTGGCTAAACTGCGCCGGGAAAATAAAGACATTACTTATCTGCGGCCCGATTCCAAGAGCCAGGTGACCATAGAATACAGCGATGACAACGTGCCGCAGCGCATTGACGCCATTGTGGTCTCTACCCAGCATGATGACTTTGACGAGAACGAAAAGAAGATGCTCGAGAAGATCAAAAAAGACATTATTGAGATCCTTATTCCGCGGGTGAAGGTGCAGCTGCCGGAGTACGTTCAAAAACTATTCGGGGAAGAGATCAAATACCACATCAACCCTACGGGGAAATTTGTGATTGGCGGACCGCACGGAGACACCGGGCTAACCGGAAGAAAGATCATCGTGGACACCTATGGCGGAAAAGGCGCTCACGGCGGGGGTGCGTTCTCAGGTAAAGACCCAAGTAAAGTAGACCGTTCGGCGGCCTATGCTTCGCGACACATTGCAAAAAACCTGGTGGCCGCGGGAGTGGCCGATGAGGTGCTGGTACAGGTTTCTTACGCCATAGGCGTGGTGGAACCGGTTTCCCTGCTCATCGACACCTTCGGGACCAAACATGTGGACCTCAGCAACGGGCAGATCGCCGAGAAAGTGAAAAAGATCTTTTCCATGACCCCTGCCGCTATCGAGGACCGACTGGGACTTAGAAATCCTATTTACCGGGAGACTTCTGCTTACGGGCACTTCGGAAAGGAGCCGCGCAAAGAAACAAAGGTTTTCGAGAGTCCGTACAACGGAAGGATCACCAAGGAAGTGGAATTGTTCACCTGGGAAAAATTGGATTTTGTTGACCAGATCAAGAAAGAGTTTGGATTATAATTCCAGCTCAGAAAGCATCGAAGAACGCCTTCCTTTTGGGAGGCGTTTTTTGTTGAAGATTGGAAATAAAAATTCTGGTCAAGTTTTAATTGACCTATTTCAAAACGTGAGTTGCGAGAAGTTGCTGAACTTCATAAACATTTACCGATTTATTAAATCTCCTGGAAATACTGGGCTGCTGCTCGCCGGAAATCCAGATCTTCAGCTCAGCATCAAGATCGAAAGTTCCTGCAGTTTCAACACTAAACCTGGAGATGCTTTTGTAAAGCACAGATAAATATTCGGTCTTCCTCCCGGTTAGACCTTGTTTATCTACCAGTATCAGCCTCTTGTCGGTAAAGATAAAGGTATCTCTCACCAGTTTAAAGCCAATTTGGATCTGCTCATTAGGAGTAAGAAGTTGTTCGTACTCGGCATGTAGTTTTTGTTTATCTACCGCCCCGGCGTTGCCCATTAAGGATGAAAAAATTCCCATTGTTCTTACTATTTTTAAAATTTATGAGGAAGATAAATTAATTTACCAAAGAATCTGGTAAAGTCATAGATATTTTGTTTCAGAAAGCTTTAACAAGCTGCCACTTCTTTAATCCCTATTTTTAGGAGAATCAAAATCTCCTTCCTATGTCTCTCTTCGGAAAAGTTAAGAACACCATCAACCTTTTAAAGAACATCGATTTGGACCAATTGGCGAAGATCAATGAGCAGATCGACCTTACAGAAGCCATGAACACTTTGGGCCAGCTGGATGAACGTCAGCTGAAGGGCCTAATGAAAATGCTGAAGACCAAGCGTCGCAAAGGCCAGGCCGACCTGCCTCCCATTGATGGAGATTTCTACAACCTGGACCTGAAGCTTACCCAGGAGCAACGTGACCTGCAGATCAAGGTGCGTAACTTCATGGAAGACGAGGTGCGGCCCCTGATCAACGATCACTGGAACCGGGCGAAATTCCCTTTTGAGATCATCGAAAAGTTCAAAAAACTGAACATTACCGGGGTTCCTTACGAAGGTTACGGCTGCCCCAATCTGCCCTTTTTGATGGAAGGCATCATCGCGCAGGAGATCGCCCGGGTTGACGTTTCCATTTCCACCTTTTTCGGGGTGCACAGCGGGCTGGCCATGGGTTCCATCTATCTCTGCGGAAGCGAGGAACAGAAGGAGGAATGGCTCCCAAAGATGCAAAGACTGGAAAAGATCGGCGCTTTTGGGCTTACCGAACCAAACGTGGGAAGCGGAGTGGCCGGCGGACTGGAAACCACCTGCAAGTTTGACGGAGAGAATTGGGTGATCAACGGACAAAAAAAATGGATAGGAAATGCCACTTTTGCCGATGTCATCATCATCTGGGCCAGGGATGAAGATTCCAATCAGGTGAAGGGTTTCCTGGTGAAAAAAGACAATCCCGGCTTCAAGGCCGAGAAGATGGAAGACAAAATGGCCCTGCGCATAGTTCAGAACGCGCTGATCACCCTAACCGATTGCAAAGTAGCGGAAAACGACCGGCTTCAAAAAGCCGATTCTTTCAAGGACACAGCCAATGTGCTGCGCATGACCCGCGCGGGAGTGGCCTGGCAGGCTGTGGGCTGTGCCCGCGGCGCCTATGAAAGCGCCCTAAAATATACCAAAAAGCGGGAGCAGTTCGGAAGGCCCATCGCCTCTTATCAGCTTATTCAGAATCACCTTGTAGAGATGATCTCCAACCTCACCTCAATGCAAACCTTGTGTTTCAGGCTTTCTGAACTGCAGGATGAAGGGCAGTTGGAGGATGAACATGCTTCTCTGGCTAAGGTTTATTGCAGCATGAGAATGCGCGACGTGGTAAGCAGGGCCCGCGAAGTCATGGGCGGCAACGGAATTCTACTTGAATATGACGTGGCCCGGTTCGTGGCCGATGCCGAAGCCATTTACAGTTATGAAGGCACCAAAGAGATCAACTCCCTCATCGTGGGCCGGGCTATCACCGGGTACAGCGCGTTCGTGAGTTAAGTGAGACGATAGACTTTAGACGGTAGACGATATATTTTTATCTCAGAACTGAAGATCTGAGCTAAAAATTTAACTTTATTACGCAAAATTAATCCAGCAGCTAAGTGGATTAGACGGAGGGAAAGAAAAAGAGGATCAAGAAGCAAGACTCTGATCTACCGTCAAAAGACTAACTACTAAAAACCAAAAAATGTCCTTTCTAATCATAAGTACAGCCAGAGATCCACAGGTGTGGATAGATGCCTTAAAGCAACAGCAACCCGATCTTGAGATCGAAGCGTATCCGGAAGTAAAACATCCTGAGAAGGTGGAATTCGTACTAACCTGGAAACACCCTCACGGCGCCTTCAGCCAGTTTCCGAATCTGAAGGTCATCGCCTCGATGGGCGCGGGCATTGATCACATCATCAATGACCCTGACATTCCCGAGGGAGTGCAGATAACCCGCGTCATCGATGAGCAACTGACGGAAGATATGGCTGTTTTCGTGCTTTCCCTGTGCCTGGAGCACCTCAGGAACCTGTCCTTTCACCATTGCAACAGGAACTGGGAGCCACTACCGTACAAACGCCCCGAAGATCTGCAGGTAGGTATTATGGGATTGGGCGTTCTTGGAGTGGCGGCTGCAGAAAAGCTCATCCGCAATAAGTTCAATGTGAACGGCTGGAGGAAGACAAGGAAAGATATTCTGGGAGTCAATACCTATTACGGGGAGGACCAGCTGGAGGATTTCCTCAAAAATTCAGATATCCTGGTGTGTTTGCTCCCGCTTACCTCGGAAACCGAAAATATCCTGAACAGGGAACTTTTTCAGAAATTACCAAAAGATGCGTATCTTATCAATGTCGCCCGCGGCAATCATTTGGTAGAAGAAGACCTGCTTGAGATGATCGACAACGGGCATCTTTCCGGGGCCGGCCTGGATGTATTCAGGCAGGAACCGCTCCCAAAGGATCATGCCTTCTGGAAGCACGAAAAGATAAAGATCACCCCCCATATTGCCAGTGTCACCAATCCGGAGACGGTAGTTCCCCAGCTACTCGACAATTTCCGGAAAATGAAAAACGAAAGCCCCCTTAATAACCTTGTCTCCCGCGAAAAAGAGTATTGATCTAAAAGCTGAACATTATGACCGAACTGAAGAACATCCTGGTTGCTGTAGATTTTAACGATGCTGTGGGGGAACTCCTGGGCTATGCAGAGGGCCTGGCTGAAAAGTTCGGCGCAAAAGTGTGGGTGGTCCATGTGGCCGAACCCGATGCCGATTTTGTGGGTATGGAACCCGGGCCTCAGTATATTAGGGATTTTAAAGCCGAAGATCTGCGGGAAGTACACCGTAACCTGCAAAGCATCTGCAAAACCTTCCTGGGAGAAGAGGTAGAACATGAAGCTTTGCTCATCCAGGGCTCTACGGTAGAGACCGTCCTGGAAGAGGCTCAAAAACTTAAGTCTGACCTGCTTATCGTGGGGACTCACAAATACAGCTTTTTGCACAACCTGCTGCAGGAAAGGGTTTCTTTAAAACTGCTGAAAAAAGCCAGCATTCCGGTGCTTACAGTGCCTATTGAAGAAGACTGAGGGGTTCATGGTGTATGGTTTATGGTTTATGGTTCATTGTTCATGGTTCATTGTTCATTGTTAAAACCTGTAGAACAAATAGAGTCCGGCAGAGGGTAGAACGTCGCCTGAAAAATCAAGTTCTAAATCCCAGAAAGAATGAGGCCTTTCTTTTTTAACTTTCTCATCACTTATTAAAAGTACCATTAGGCCAGCTTCTATGGCTATTCCAAATTTCGGCGATAAATTTATCTCCCTGCCAATCCTGGGCGCCAAAACAAGATCGGAATTTCTTTCCCATTCATCTTCCAGATGCAGGTAGCTAAGGCCCATTTTCCCATACCAGGGTTTCGTTGGAGTAAATTTCGAGGTACCACCAAAATGGTAATAGAAATTGCCTGAAACTCCAAAATTTTCCTCCTCGTACCATGGGAATGACCCTGCCAAAAAGCTTACCTGTGTGTTCTTCAACTGTATATGCAAACCCAGATTAAGAAGTTCAGGCACCCCAATACCTGTGGAAATCTTAAATCCTTCCTGCCCGGTTGCCTTTCCTGCAAAGGCAAAGAGAAGGCAGCAGAAAAGGACTTCAAAAAAGTTAATTTTCATGTCATTTCATTTTGGTCGGTCAAAAAAATAGTCCGGTTTCACCTATTTATGAGGAGCTTTTCCTAAATCCGGAACCGAAAGATTCTTTATTTTATCCTGGAGGAGCTTATCTGCACATCGGCTGTGGCCCAACTTTTCCTTAGGGCATCTTCCATCTGTTTCACCCCGGCAGTGTTTCCCATTTTTTGGTAGGCCAGCTTAAGGCCGTGTTGTGCCCAGCCGTTCTTAGGGTAATTTTTAAGATCTTTGTCGAGGGTTTTTACTGCATCTTCATATTTACCAGCTTCTATCTGTACAGCGCCCAGGTTGTGCCTTACTGAAAAGAACCAGTCGGGCGGCTCCTGAAAATTAAGAGCATCCTCCATGGCCACGGCTTCCTGCAGTTGAATGATGCTTTCGTCAAATTTCCCTTCAGCAGCCAGGATCTCTCCTCTTAACACCTTCTCTGCAATGGCCACAATGGAATGCATGGTATTGATCTCCCAAAGCCTCATTTCCTTCAGGCTTTCATCCTGTGCCAGCACCTCCAGCTCTTTCAGTTCGGCTTTTGCCTTTTGAAGATCGTTCTTTCCCAGGAAAGCCATTCCGCGGGCATAATGGGAGATAGCTTCGGGATACAGTAGCGAATCGGAAAGTCTTCGGGAAAGGATCTTATCCCACTCTCCAAACTTCACCTCTACAAAATACGGGATCATGTAATAATGCTGCAGCGTGGCCCAACCCGGCTCTTTCATCACCTGCTGATGTATGCGAGCTGCCAGTTCATTGGCACCCATAAAGGCCCAATTGCTGTTGCCTTCAAGAGTGGCCGTAGCCGCCAAAAAATGGTAGTTGTGCGGATAGTAAGCCAGCGGATAGATGCCCTGGGCGTGGCACAGGGTAACGTACGCGCTGTCTACCTCAACCGCCCTTATATTGGCCTGGCTGCCCTTATGATAATCGCCGGTTTGTATATAGGTATGTGCAGGCATGTGCATGAGGTGCCCTGCTCCAGGTACCAGCCCGTCATCGAATTTTTTCGCACTGGCAAGGGCTCTTTCCGGCGCGTTGGAAGCTTCGGTAGCATGAATGTAAAAGTGATGAGCCCCGGGATGATCAGGGTTCTTCTCCATCAGTTTTTCCAGCAAGGCGATCACTCCGGGAGTCCACTCCCTGGGTTCGCCATTTTGGTCATACAGGTTCCACGGGTACAGGTCCATCACCGATTCGGCATAAAGAGCAGCGACATCGGGGTCATCAGGGTACTGTTGGTAGACCTGTTTCATGGCTTCGGAATAGACCTCGTCCAGCTCCCGCCGGTCTTCAACCGGTTCAGCAACATATCTTTTGGCAAGGGCATTAATAAGTCCCTGTTCTTTCTGAGTGGCGTTGCCCGAAAGTTCTTTGGCGGTCATAACCGCTTTATACGCCCTTTGGGAATTATCGGCTTCCATTCCCGCGTTATAGTTGGGACCGAGGACCAAAGCATATCCCCAGTAACACATGGCACAGTCAGGGTCGAGCTTTGAGGCATAGTAAAACGATCTCGCCGCCTCGGCATGATTAAAACCATAGGAAAGCACCAGGCCCTGATCGAAGTATTTTTGGGCTTCAGCATCATCAGTAGTAATGGGATAATGCAGTACATCAAGCCCATCAATAATGGGCGCCTTGTTATCTTTTTGGTACCAGGCGGTATCCACGGTCATGGGGGCACAGCCGTAGGAAGAACTCACAACCGGCCTCTCGGTCACCTCTTGCTGTACAGGCCCGGATTCTTTACAGGAAAAAACAGCAAAGGCCAGCAGCAGCAAAAACTTCATTCTTTTCATAACTCCCCCTTTTTCACCCTTCCTATAAATTTAATCTAAATTATTGTTTATCAGACACTCACATGTAGAATATCTATAATTCCACCTAAACAAATTGAACACCTTCAAAAAATGAAACCCGGAGAACATCTTTAAGATCAGATTTTCCACCTCTCTTTGCCCAAATTCCTAAAGTTGTAATTATCTTGTTGCTCCTTAAAATCCTATTCCAGATGATCTCCAAACAGGACCTACAGGCTGTACATGAGCGCATAAAACCCTATATCCATAACACCCCTGTTCTCACTTCGCGACTGCTGAATGAAATGAGCGGGGCAGAACTGTTCTTTAAGTGCGAAAACTTTCAGCGGATGGGCGCTTTTAAGATGAGGGGTGCGGCAAATGCCATTTTGAACCTTCCGAAGGAAAAACAGGAAAAAGGCGTGGTGACTCATTCCTCCGGAAACTTCGCCCAGGCGGTTTCCCTGGCGGCAAAAAGTCTTGGAGTGCCGGCTTACATCGTGATGCCTTCCACGGCACCGCAGGTAAAAAAGGATGCGGTAAAAGGCTACGGCGGGAAGATCACCGAATGCCCTCCTACCCTGCCCGAAAGGGAAAAAGCAGCCCAAAAGATCATGGAAAGGACCGGGGCCACCTTTGTGCATCCCTCAAATGACCTTGACGTGATCTATGGACAAGGCACTGCGGCTATCGAGCTGCTGGAAGAGCAGCCGGACCTTGAGGTGGTGGTCACTCCTGTTGGCGGTGGCGGACTTATCGCCGGGACCGCTCTCGCCGCGAATTACTTCGGAAAGAATTGTAAGACCGTTGGTGCAGAACCTTTTGAAGCTGATGATGCCTGGCGCTCTCTGCAAAGCGGAAAGATAGAAGAGAATGCAACCACCAACACCATCGCCGATGGATTAAAAACCCAGCTAGGAGAAAAGAATTTCCCGATCATACAAAAACTGGTCTCTGAGATCATTCGTGTGGAAGAAAACGAGATCATTGCTGCGATGAAGCTCATCTGGGAACGCATGAAGCTCGTAGTGGAACCCTCGAGTGCCACCGCGCTTGCTGCCATACTTCGGCAAAAAGAAAAGTTCAAAGGCAAAAAAGTGGGGATCATCATCTCTGGTGGAAATGTCGACCTTCAAAAACTTCCTTTTTAGATCTTAAAATTAGAATTGAGATCTAACCACCTGTGCATAAAGCTACGGCGGGTGAGAACATGGCCCGCCTTCACATAAAGCTCCGGCGGGTAAAAATTTGGGATTTGGGATTTGAAATTTATTTCTTAGAATCCTTCTCACATTCCCTTTTGATATCCTCCAGTTGATCCTCACTTATCCAGTTCATTTTTAGCGCGTGTTTGGCGGCGGTATAGGTTTCCTCCAGTAAAAGCATTTCAGCACCCATGGCTTCCACCTTTTTCTTGATCTCCTTCACTTCTTTGTCCCGTTCGTCGGGTGTCACATCCCTGATGTAGATCCCAATGATCTGGGACGGGTATTCCTTCAGTATCTCGTAGTAGGTTTCGGGATCTTTTTCCCCGCTGTCACCAATGCAGATGAATTTCAGGTGCGGATAATTATCCAATACATGCCTTATGCGCTCTATCTTATGGGCGCTTCCTTTGGTCTCAATCCTCCCCTCTTCGCTGCCGATCCCTTTGTTCTTCAGGAACAACGGCCCTTCAGGAATATCGTGGTACTTGAAAAAATTGATCAGCAGGTCATACAGGTTCCATTCGCTGCCCGAAACAAAAAAGAGCGGATTCACTCCTTTTTCATCCTTTCCTTTCTGAAGGGCCCGTAAAAAAGCGGCTATGCCCGGGAAGGGCGTTCTCTCGGAAGCATCATCGAACAATGACAGTTTCAGCCTGGCCAGCAGATCGGATATCCTGGAAACCATGACGGTATCATCAATGTCTGAAATGATCCCGAACTCGGTATCCTTATCGGGAACGAAAATGACGCCTTCAGTTTCGGTCTCATCTTCATCAGTTTTGGTTTCCAGCAATTCCAGTTTTACCTTTTTCCCGTGTTTGTTATAATCTATGGGAGCATCAAAATTGAATTCGAATTCAAAAAAACCTTCCTCATCGGTCTGCATTTCCTGCTCCCGGCCGGCAAAACTCGCCTTCACCTTTATCTTCGGAATTTCATCGGTTTCGAATCTTTTGTAGGTATCCTTCAGATGCTGCCAGTCAGAACCTTCGGGATCTTTCTGTTTTACCTTTTCATTTTCCAGCACCCTGCCTTTGATGAACACATAATGCTCATTTCCGAAGCCGTAAAAGGGAAATATCTTAATAGGCTCCAGCAGGTTGAACCGGTCCTTAAAATTGAATTTTGCCATAGACAACAGGTGTTCGGCTCTGGCAACAGCATTCTTCAGGTTCTCCTTAAGTTCCTCTTTCATAGGTTTTCTTTTGAAGATACGAAGAAATAAGAGATCTCAACCGTCAGTGCGAGTGACAGGTTCGAACTGATAGTAGGAACCAACATTTCAGAAAAGTTTAAAAATAAGTTTCCCAAAACCGCTTATCTTGCTGTCCCTAACTAAAGATCAATTATGGCTTCAGGAATTTTTGCGCTGCTTGACGATATTGCAACTTTAATGGACGACGTGGCGGTGATGGGAAAGGTCGCCGGAAAAAAGACCGCCGGATTACTGGGCGATGATCTCGCCGTAAATGCCGAAAAGGCTTCAGGATTCATGTCTTCCCGGGAATTACCCGTACTATGGGCGATCACCAAAGGTTCTTTTCTCAACAAACTCATCATCCTTCCTGCCGCATTCTTACTGAGTGCTTTTCTTCCCGCAGCCATAACAGTAATCCTGCTTATAGGGGGACTATATTTAGCATATGAGGGGGCAGAAAAGATCTATGAATTCTTCTTTCCCCATGCTCATCCTGAGGAAAAGCCAAAACTCGAAAAACTTTCAAAGGAAGAGGTACTCGCCAAAGAAAAGGAAAAGATCAAATCGGCCATTTTAACCGACTTTATACTTTCTGTTGAGATCGTGATCATCGCATTGGGCACGGTTACAGACGCCCCTTTGCTGAATCAGATCCTGGTGGTTACCCTTATCGCATTTGTAGCTACCGTGGGTGTTTACGGCCTTGTAGCATTGATCGTCAGAATGGATGAGTTCGGAGCGAAACTTATCGATCTAAACGAAAGAGAAGACAGCTTTTCAGACAAGATCGGTCAGTTCCTGATAAACGCCCTGCCAAAGGTCATTAGAGGTCTTACGATAATAGGCACTATTGCCCTCTGTTTAGTCTCCGGCGGAATATTTGTACACAATATACATTTCCTGCACGACCTCCTTCCCGGAATTCCGCTTATCATCACCGAATTTTTGATCGGACTTGTAGTCGGGTTCATCGTATTGTTAGTCATAAAGATGGCGACCGGCCTGTGGAAGAAAGTAAAGAAGTAAGAACAAAGCCGTCAGTTCGAGTGATCGCGACACAGGAGCGGTCGTATCGAGAACGACGGTATTTGTGCTTCGCCTCTGTTCTCGATACATTTTTCCTTCGCTCACGCTCAGTAAAAACACCTGCCTGCCGGCCTTTAGATTTGGCTAATCAATTTTTTCTATGGTTCTTATTGAAAATAAAAAGAACGGGGTGAACTTTCTGCCGGCCAGGTTGACGACCCATTGCCTGTATTAGTCCCCGTTCTTTAATTCGGTTGCCAGAACCATATAGGATATTAGCCTTGCTTTTAAAGGTCTTAGTTAAAGCAACCTTTCTTGAAAAATAAAATTATGGAAAAAATTAGAGAAGTTGTTGGTATCGACATTAGTAAATTGACTTTGGATGTGTGTCTCCACCGTAATGGAGGTAGTTTCAGAACTTCCAATGATTATTGTGGAATTGAGGATTTGATTAATCGGATATTTTCCCA
>NZ_FNGG01000022.1 GCF_900102915.1 Salinimicrobium catena | reverse complement strand
TGGGAAAATATCCGATTAATCAAATCCTCAATTCCACAATAATCATTGGAAGTTCTGAAACTACCTCCATTACGGTGGAGACACACATCCAAAGTCAATTTACTAATGTCGATACCAACAACTTCTCTAATTTTTTCCATAATTTTATTTTTCAAGAAAGGTTGCTTTAACTAAGACCTTTAAAAGCAAGGCTAATATCCTATATGGTTCTGGCAACCGAATTAAAGAACGGGGACTAATACAGGCAATGGGTCGTCAACCTGGCCGGCAGAAAGTTCACCCCGTTCTTTTTATTTTCAATAAGAACCATAGAAAAAATTGATTAGCCAAATCTAAAGGCCGGTAGGAAGGGGAGGTACGACTGAGAGATCTCTTGCCAACAGGCAACCTATAATACGCAGCCCGCAACAGGCAACATACAACAGGAAACCGGCTATTAACCTTTCACGCAAAGAGCGCAAAGTATCGCGCAAAGGACGCAGAAAGTAACATCAAATTTTAGCCTGACTGTCATTTCGAAGGAGGTACGACTGAGAAATCTCAAAAAACAACGGGTAACCTGCAACAGGCAATTGGCAACCAATTTTTCACGCAAAGAGCGCAAAGTTTCGTACAAAGTAACATCAAGTTTTCAACCCGATTGTCATTTCGAAGGAGCTGAAAGCGACTGAGAAATCTCAACTCGCAGCAGAACTTAATCTTTCCCGCAGATATCGCAGATCTATACAGGTACGAAAATTTTGAATCTCTTCCAGAAGGACTTCGACCAGCTCCCTTCGGTCGCGCTCAGTCTGACAGTAAAACAAAAAAATGTTTCAACACGCAACCCGAAACTGGCGACCTTTTTTAAGCTTCAACCTTCGGTCTCCTTCTATTTGACAACATCGAAAGGATCACATACGAAAGGATGATGAGCGGAATGGCAGCGAACTGCACGAAGATCACCAGGATCAAGCAGTAGAGCAAGAAGAAATATCGAAGCTTGTTCTCGACAAAAGACCAGGTGGTGAATTTCAGTGCGAACAGCGGAATTTCAGCGTTCAGCATATAACAGCTGAACAAGGTAAGGGCAACCAAAAACCACGGGTTCAAAATGATCTCCACCAGCGCAGGCTGCGGCTGAAAGATCAGGATCAGCGGCAGACTGATGATCAGCAGGGCATTCGCGGGTGTTGGCAAACCAATGAAAGAATCTGTTTGACGTTCATCAATATTGAATTTTGCCAGTCGGTAGCCCGAGGCGGCGGTGACCAGTAAACCTACTAATGCCAGGACAGGAAAATTCCATTCCATAAGATCATTTCCGGCTTCCCAGTCTACAGCAGTAGCTTCGTAGCGTGGCAAACTTTTCCTGAACAATTGGAACATTACGATCCCCGGCACCACTCCGCTGGTGATCATATCGGCCAGCGAATCGAGCTGCAGGCCCAATTCAGATTTCACGTTGAGCATCCTGGCGGCCAGTCCGTCGAAGAAGTCAAAGAAAATTCCCAGGCCCACAAAAATGGCAGCCATAACCAGGTTTCCTTGTACGGCAAAAATAGTGGCAATGCTTCCGCAAAGTAAATTGAGGATGGTAATGGTGTTAGGAACGTGTTTTCTCAGGCTCATAGGTTGGTTTTGGGTAAAAATAGTAAAAACTTGCGAGGGTTTGTTGTTTGGAGTTTGTTGTTCTTTGCTCGTTGTTCGTAGTTTGCAGTTCTGAGTTTTAAAATTTGATCCTCCTCCACCAAAGTTTCAGCGGATATATACTTGTAAAGTGAAACTCTCCAGAAGCTAACGGCCAAAGGCTAAAAGCCAACAGCTTTTTTCAAAGCAATTAATTCGTAAATTTGGCTTCCATGAAGTATCTCCTTTACGCACTGCTCTCCGGATTTCTTTTAGCAATGGGCTGGCCCACCTACGGATTTCCGATCCTGTTGTTCTTTGCATTCGTGCCCCTGCTCTACGCCGAGCAGCACATCAGGCTTAAACAGGCGCATAACAGAAAACTAAAGATCTTCGGACTCTCCTACCTGAGTTTTTTCATTTGGAACCTCATCACCACCTATTGGCTGTATTTTTCCACTCCTTTCGGCGGAATATTCGCAATCACAGTGAATTCCCTGCTCATGGCTCTGGTGTTTTTGATCTTTCACATAGTGGCAAAAAAGGTCAATTTCAGCGCCTCCGCCTCTTTTTTCATCAGCTTTTGGATGGTCTTTGAATACCTGCACCTCAACTGGGAGTTTTCCTGGCCCTGGCTCAACCTCGGAAACGCTTTTTCTGAAAGGACTTCCTGGATCCAATGGTATGAATATACGGGAACTTTCGGCGGAACGCTTTGGGTGCTGCTGGTAAATATTTCCCTATTGAAGATGCTCCTGCTATACGAGCAATATAAAGAAAAGGCGATATTATACCGGGGAATTCTCAAGAATGGGCTTTTGATCCTCGTCCCCATCGGGATCTCCATCCTCATCCTGGCTAACTACGAAGAAAGCGAGGAAAAACTGGAAGCCGTTGTACTACAGCCGAATATCAACCCCTACACCGAAAAATACAATACCAACGATACCCGAATTGGCCAATTGCTCACTGAACTGGCTGAAGAAAATATCACCGATAAGACCAAAGTTATCATCGCTCCTGAAACCGTTTTTGCCGACGGTACTATCCTGAGCGATTTCAGGCGATCTGAAGCCAACTTCTTCACCAGGGAATTTGTGAGAAAACATCCGGAAATCAGCTTTTTGAGCGGTATCTCCATGTACGATCGTTTTAGCGATCCGTCGCGGGTTCGTTCTCAAAGCAACCAGATAGGACCAAACGACTGGTACGACGATTACAATTCGGCTTTTATGGTCACTGCCAACGATTCCACCCGTTTTTACCACAAATCCAAACTGGTGGTGGGGGTTGAGAACTTCCCGTACCAGGAGGTATTAAAGCCTGTGCTTGGCAATGTCATGATCGATTTAGGCGGTACAGTAGCCATGAAGACCACTCAAAAGGAACGCGGCGTTTTTGAATTGAAAGATTCCGAAGAAGTAGGACCAATAATCTGCTACGAATCGGTTTATGGTGATTTTACGACAGGTTATGTTAAGAAAGGAGCGGACTTCCTGGCCATTATCACCAACGATGCCTGGTGGGGAGAAACTCAGGGCCACAAGCAACATCTGAGCTATGCCAGGCTGCGTGCCATCGAGAACAGAAGATCTATTGCCCGCAGCGCAAATACGGGAATATCTGCCTTTATCAATGAAAAAGGAGAGATCACTTCTTCTTTGGGGTATGAGCAACAGGGAGCTTTAAGAGGAGAGGTAACCCTCAATGACCGAATTACTTTTTATACCCGTCATGGAAATTATATCGCCCGGGTATCACAATTTCTGGCGCTGTTCATTTTCCTCTTCGCCATGGTACCCTGGAAACGGAGCAGGAAACCTGTTTAAGTGTTTGTGGTTTATTGCTTTTGGTTTGTTGTTCAGAAATATCGTAAACAGGAAACTGTTCATTTCTCGCAAAGAGCGCAAAGGTTTCGCAAAGACCGCTGAATTTCTGTTTGTGGTTTGTGGTTTGATAAAATGTCATTTCGAAGGAGGCACGACTGAGAAATCTCATTTTAAGAACCAATATCTATTTTGGAAACTCTGAATCAACAGGTCATGGATTTCCAGCAGGATTTCGACCAGCTCCCTTCGGTCGCGCCTGCCTGCCGGCAGGCAGGCTCAGTCTGACAGTGCAAAAGAAATAATTTTTTCAACCTGCAACAGGCAAGAGGCAACAAACAACCGGCAACAGTGAAGTTTCACACAAAGATCACAAAGGTTAAAGAAGAGCATAAAGAAATTAGGACTCCACTAATCGCTCTTAGTTAAAATTTCTTTTGACCTAACTTGCAACCCGCAACGGGCAACCTAAGTTCCTCAACTACCGTCTACAGATTAACGACTAACATCACTGTCCCCTAAAAAAAATAATGGTACTAAGCGTCTTCACCAGGATGGTGATATCCAGGAACACATTGCGGTGTTTAATGTAGTAAAGGTCGTACTGAAGTTTTTCCAGACTGTCGGCGTGACTGTCGGCGTAATCTGTCATGACCTGTGCCCAGCCGGTAAGTCCGGGTTTGATAAAGTGGCGGGTATCATAATAGGGAATGAGTTCTGAAAGTTCCTCCACAAAAACAGGTCTTTCGGGCCTTGGACCTATCACGCTCATCTCTCCTTTTATGATGTTATAGAATTGCGGAAACTCATCTATTCTTGACCTGCGAAGGAATTTTCCGAAGCGGGTGACGCGGCCGTCATTCTTTTTGGTCCACTGTGCACCATTGGGTTCAGCATTACAGGGCATGGTGCGAAATTTCAGGATATCGAAAACCTCTCCGTTCTTTCCTACCCTTTTTTGTTTGTAAAAAAGCGGCCCCGGATTAGCAATGAGGTTTCCGAAGTAAATAAAGGGAATCAGCAAAGCCCCGATAATTAATCCCAGGATGGAAAGAAAAATGTCTGCGGTCCGGTGAAAGAAAAGGTAGAATTTGTTGTCATTGCTGCTGCTGAACCTGAAGAACTTATAAAAATTCCGTTCAATGTGCTGCACGGGTATACGGTGCGTCTTTTCTTCATAGACCATACTGTAATCCCTTATGGGAAACCCCCTTTTTAAAAGCACGAAGATCTGCTCGTTAAGGTCTGAGATCTCAGCTTCAGGCTCAATATCTGAAATAAGGATCTCATCTACCTTATGCCTTCTGATGATCGAGGTGAGATCCTCGGCAGAATACCGGTAGATCCCAGGCTTGAAATGCTCATTTGCAGCCTCTTCTTCCTTAGCTGTATTCACATACCCAATCACATTGTAGTACGGATCTGCCCGCTGCAGCTGACTTGAAATAAGATCCACATTGAAGGAATCGCCAATGATAAGCACTCGCTTTTCGAACCTGCGGGTTGAGATAAGGCTGATATAAGTAAACCTCCAGAGCAGCATTGAAACTGCGATCGCCAGGTAAAAATAGACGATCTGCATCCTGTTGTCCGGCAAGACCGGGGTGAGCAGTGGAGTCAATAAGAAGAAAAGCACTGTTACAGAAGTGGTAAGGATCACGTTCTTAAGGACCGCCTCATACCGGCTGGCCTTTTGAAGATCATATAATTCAAAGACCGTGGAGAAGAGCATAAGGTATGATCCCAGCACAAGGGTCCAGATCCAAAAATCTGCACTTATCCTGTAATAGTTCATGCTAAAGAAAACACTAGTTAGGTAAAGAGCGGCAAATACCCAGATCAGGTCAAAGATCCGCAGGAACACCTTACGTTCAGAAATTTCAAGATGCATGCGTCGCCTTCGGGACATTAAAAAGATTTTACGTGGTAAATATAAGGAAGAGTTTAAAGCTGAAAGTTCTGCTTCCCTTTTTTTTGTGCTAAATCTTGATGAGTCCATAAGCCTTCCCCAGCACCATATTTTATAGTGCCTCCTTTTAACAGTAAAACAGACATTTAAGAGTTGAGCTTACAGTAGGGAGGAATCGATAAGCCCGAAAAATTCCGCTGATGCCATCCGGACAAAAACAGAAAACTGTAGGAGTTTCTTTGTTGTTGAAATTACTAAAAATCAAATAATTAAAAAATGAATCAGGGAATTTTTATTTAAGAAGATCTTGCCACAGCAGCTTTACCCTTTCCCAATCAAAAGCTTCCACTTTCTCACGGGCCGCGCGGGTCCTTTCTACGGAACGGGCAGGATGACGAAGCACTTCTTTTACAGCCTGGGACATTCGTTCGGGATCTTGGGGAGGAACAAGTATTCCGTCTATGTCGGCAGAAATAAGATATGAAAGTCCTCCAACATTTGTTGAAACCACGGGCAAGCCAAGCGCCATGGCTTCAACAACACTTACAGGAGCGTTGTCAATAGTGGTAGTATTGAGGAAAATGTCATAACTCCTGGAAAGATCTGTCCACTCCTTTTTTTCCATTCTGCCGGGAAATTTCACCGGTAATTTTTTGCGGCCGGCGTACCGCAGGCATTCTTTATACGAATCATCTTTTACGGGACCGACCATACAAAGCGTCGCTTCCGGGAAATCCGGCAGCAGCAATTCCAGCGTCTTTATTGCCGACACTGGATCATAAATTTCGTCAAATGCCCGCACCCAAAGTAGCCTGGGCTTCAGAGATTTCCTTTCTAAAAAGGGATATTTCTGAATATCTATGCTGTTGGGAATATATTTGACGTTCAGGATTCCCGCCTGCTGAAAAACAGTTTTTAAATAAAGAGAAGGAGCAACGTTCAGGTAAGCCTTATTAAAAAGTCTATTTGATGCTTTAGGAGACGTTTTCAGCCGATTCGGGAGTTCCCCGCCGTGGAGAATAGATACATAAGATAATTTCAGACTTTGACATAGCCTGGCAATGACAGAAGCATACCAGAAATTTTTAGTACTGTAAGTATCGATCAGAACATAATCCGTTTTTTTTCTGTTGTTAAATACCATCAGTACCATATCCAGCAACCTAATAACCTGGTTCTTTTTGGCTGAAGCGGTTTTTACTCTAAACCCCTCCTTGCGGAGCAACGGCGAGAGCGTTTCAACAGAGGTGGGACTGCCTCCTCGCGGCGATAATATGTTCCCTATGTAGATGAGGTTTTTCAGTTGTCGGTTGTCGGTTGTCGGTTGTCGGTTGTCGGTTGTCGGTTGTCGGTTGTCGGTTGTCGGTTGTCGGTTGTCGGTTGTCGGTTAAAAGAAATGGAATCTTCAGATAATACTTTCGGAATAATTCTCAACTTTTCCAGTTCTTCTCAACATACTGAATAAATGAAAAAATCTTACCTCCTAACAAGTCATACTTCTTCCTAAGTTCCTTTATTTCGTCAATCTCATAGAGCTCATCGATCATCTCCAGCTGAGATAGACACTCCAGAAGGGAGGCATGACTATAAGTAAGAAATTTCAAAAATTCCTGTTTGTAGACCCTCCGGCCGTAACCTTCTACAATATTGTCTTTGATGCTCTTAGAAGACCTTCTTACCTGACTCCCCTGCTCGTACAACTCAAATTTTGGTAGCTTAAGTGAAACTCTATGAACCTCGATCGCATAAGCAAAAGCTAATTTATAAATATCGAGATCTTTGTAACTTTTCATATTCTTCAGTTTTCAGTTTTCGAATATTAGTTATCAATTATCGGTTATCAGTCATAAAATTGAGCGAAGCGAAATTTTCAACTGAGAACTCACAACTGAGAACTCACAACTGAGAACTCACAACTGAGAACTCACAACTGAGAACTCACAACTGAGAACTCACAACTGAGAAC
>NZ_FNGG01000001.1:944506-1013726 GCF_900102915.1 Salinimicrobium catena | reverse complement strand
TCTCAAAGCGGGTGCAAACCTACAACCTTTTTTTGTTAGCTTCCAAAATAAAATTCAAAAAATTTTCAGAGAACGTTTTGCTTCGATCGCCCGTTATTACTGACCTCACAACGCCTGCCGCAAAAGCTTTTGTTGTTTCTCAAAGCGGGTGCAAATATACGCCCTCTTTTCAATCCTGCAAGTTCCAAACGCAACTTTTTTAAGATTATTTTAAGCCTCAGGAATAAGAGCTTGAAAATGTGGGTTTTGAAAGGAAAAAATAATTTGCTCTTATAACTCCTCTCTAACCCTGACAGGGGTTTGGAACCCTGTCAGGGTTGACTTAGACTGAAAATCAAAGAATAAGCTGTTGCGTTAGCGGGTGAAGCGGCAGCCCCTGCCTACGCAAAAGCTTCGGCAGGCAAGCCCGATATTACATCGGGCAGGGCTACAGCGGAACACGCGCCTTCTCCTGCGGCGGCGGGAGAAGAACGCCCAAAGACTACATAAAGAAATTCCAGACCAGGCCGAAGCGCACAGCAAAATCGCGATACGGGTAGGAAGGCGCCGCAAAGTTATTATTCCCGAGCAGTAAAGCATCCAACCGTTCCAGTTTAAAAAAGATCCGGGCCTGCCTGATCTTTCCGTTAAAGAAGAAGTCCACAGATCGCAGCCCTTCAAATTCCCGGTCATTCTGCACATAGAATTCGGCCAGGACAGGATCATAAGCGTTCATTTCATAGTTATGAAAATAATTTGCCGTAAACCCTGTTTGCAAATAAAGCGCCTTTTTAAACCAGTGATCCTGATAGTAAAAGGAGTTGCGGGTTATGAACGAAGGCACATTTAGAACGTCTTCGCCTTCAAAGACCTTTTGGAAAAGCAGCGTATTGGCCAGGGCAAATTTCCCGAAATCAAAATCTCTTGCCACTTTCACCTTACCATAATTCAACTGCCCACCATCCTGGAATGGCTTGATAAATCCCATATCATCTGCTGCAAAATAGGTGTAATTTCCGACCCGGGTATAGGCAGCTTCGACATTTACCCAATTGGGCGCAAGCAAACGAAACTTCAAGCCCTGAGTGTTGACATTTGAAAAGTCGTTTTGCCAGTTGTAATTTATATAGTCACTTTGATAGAGCAAAAAATTCCAGTTGGGTGCCCGGTCATTCACATCTACGGCCACAGCAGCCCAAAGTTCGTCACTTAAAGTATAGGAAAGCTGCCCCTCGAGATCATAGCCATCCATGTCTCCGGCAATGTTCAGCATTCCATCAGCCACCAGATCAAACCCGCCAAGATTATTGGAGTAAGACGCCCCCGCCGACAATACATCTCCTATCAGGCGATTTTCAATAAACCCCGATTCGAGATCAAGCACCGTCTCATAGCCGTAATTATAATGGGTAAAACCTGATCTGAACTTGAGTTGTCCCAGGGCTTCGGAAGTATATTCCAAAAAGCCTTCGTTATACACGGACTCCAGCCGGGTCTCGTCATGGATTCCCACTTCTTCAAAAGAAGGACCAAAAAGATCGTTTGCGGTCGCCTGGCGAAACTCAAACTTCTTGTAGGTATAATTTAATTTATGGCCTATGGAAAAGCCGGTCCGGGTTGCAGGGCCCATACTTCCAAGGGCAAAGGAATGGTCCAGGTAAAAACGCTTTCCGTATAAGGTGCTTTCTGCATCTTCAAACATTACGTCCAGCCTGGAGCGGTCATCAAATTCAGGGTCTTTGGAAATGTAATTTTCGAGAGATCTTGCTGTGAGCCCACCATTCTCTTCGTTCATGAGGTCCTGCGACACAAAGTGCGTTCTTAAGTGATACCTGTCATTAGGCGTATTGTATGAAACGGTGGTTCTGAAGTTCCCGGTGCTCACCAACATGTGCTGGTATTTCCCCAGGGAACGCAGTCCCTTATAAGCGATCGAAAAGTTAAGATCTTCGGAAGTGTTTATAGTAAAAAAGGAATCGAGTGTCTGCCCCTGTTCAAAAACGGTTTTAAAGTAAAGCTCGGTGAAGGGTGTAGGGACGTGATAATAGTAAATATCATCTACCTCCATAAAATTGTAGTGTCTTGCCCTGGCGCCAAACTGCGGAAGGAGGTGATCTCCCTCTGTAAAATCATAGACAAGCTTATTATATGTCTGCCCCACATTCGAAAAAGGAAGCAGTTCGAAATTATCTTTCCTGAGGTAGTTGAATTTATAGTCTTTATGAATGGTTAGGGAAGTGTCGACAAAGGTGGTGTCGTTATCGACAGAAATGATCTTGTATTCTGAAACCGGTGCCGGTTCGGGGCCTGCTTCTTTTTTTCTTTGTGAAGGCTCCTGTTGTTCGGCACCCATTCCTCGAAGAGCCGGCCTGTTAGTCCTCTCAATTTGGCCGAAAGTGACAACGGGCAACAGAAAAAGAACAATTATTATGAGAATTTTTTGCTTCATATAGTTTTCTACAGAAGCAAAAGTAGGATAAATGAGGAAAATGAGGAGATTATAAATAAAAAAACCGCCCCTGGTGGGGGGCGGTTAATTAATCTTAAAAGATCATATTTAGTAACCGGCATTTTGATCGGCCTCTGTAATTGCAGAGTTTCTTTCGATCTCCTGCTGCGGAATTGGCCAAAGGTTATTTCTTTCAGGAATAAAGGTATTATTATCTTTAGATGAAATTTCCTGATCTGCGATCCCTAATCGAGTTAAGGTAAATAACCGATCAGTATCTTCTCCGTAGAATTCAACGAATCTTTCCTGAGCGATCAAGTCGATAAAATTGCTTGAATCAAGAACAACATCACCTAGACCTGCACGATTTCTCACCATATTAATATAATCTGAAGCCGTAGCATCCCCCCTGCGCGCCAGCAATTCGGCCTGCATCAATAAAACGTGAGCATATCTAAAGATATACACGTCATCACTTCCACTACCAGGATCTTTGAACTTAAATATCTGTGGATTCTCTCCTATGATCTGACTAGTTCTTTCGTCTCCCGCTTCAAAAGAAGACAAAAGATCACCACTAGGTGCTACTTCATAACGTCCACCTGACTCTAAGTAATAAAAGGCATAGGAGTTACCATCAAAATCAGCGAAATTAATAGCAAAAACACCTTCCTGTGTACTTGCGTTTCCTCCAAACAGGTCAGCATAGCTAGTTGCCAGAGTGTATTCTCCAATGACAGGAGCCAAAGTGGCTTCCGCCTGGGTGTACATCTCCAGTTCCATTTCAACCAAAGCCTTTAGTACCCTCACTGAATTCTCATTGAAAAAGTATAGGCTCCCGCTTGTTCTGATATCAGCTAACGCATCTCCAAGATCCAGCATGATCTGGTCATATATCGCACTCTCAGATGATCTCGGAAGTGGATTAGTATCAATGTCCGTGGCAGAAAGATTTCCGGTTAAAGCCAAAGGAACTCCTCCATAAACTTTAACCAATCTATAGTACATAAAAGCTCTTACAGCTTTGGCTTGAGCAGTTAACTCTGCAGAAGCTTCACTATCTATCTCCACTTCCTGCAGCTTGTCTATAATGATATTCGCCGCGTTGATGGTTTCAAAGTGATCTGTCCAATATCGGGTGTTCTCGATGTTATTCAAGTCGATATCATTACTCGCATATTCGGCCAATGAAGGAAAGGATCCAACATGAGCTAATTCATCAGCGAAAAGTCCAGTAAGAAAGGCATTATAACCGGCAGTAATATAAGTTTGTTGTACTCGGTCATACAACCCATTAACAGCTCCCCTGGCAGAGGCAATATCAGTAATGAGTGCATCAGGACTCACAGCCGTAGTCGGCTCAGTTTCAATAAACTCATCTGCACATGAGCTAAGACCTATAGCTACAGCAAAGAGTATTACAATATTTTTAATTTTTTTCATTATTTTTTCTTTTAAAATTTAAGATTCACACCAACTTTATACACTTTGTTCAATCCTTGGGTGAAGAAATCTGTTCCCCTGGCAGCATTGTCACTTCCAAAAGCGTTTACTTCAGGATCCAATCCAGTGTAATCAGTTTCTGTCCATAGGTTGTCACCTCCCACATAAATTCTTAGAGAAATAGGAGTTCCCTTGATTTCAGGATTTAGAGTATAACCCAACACCACTTCTTTTAAACGCACATAAGAGGCATCCTCAATAAATCTATCAGAATCCTGGTTGTTGTAAGATTGTCTACTACCATAACGCGGTGCAGGCAAGGTCGCATCCTGATT
The DNA here is from genome assembly GCF_900102915.1 of Salinimicrobium catena. Taxonomy (GTDB): domain Bacteria; phylum Bacteroidota; class Bacteroidia; order Flavobacteriales; family Flavobacteriaceae; genus Salinimicrobium; species Salinimicrobium catena. Next base: position 1,009,520 of record NZ_FNGG01000001.1, on the reverse strand, counting down.
GTCTTCAGTATAATAATCCAATTGCGAAGAGAATTTATTGAATAACCAGGAACCAGAAGCACCCGCAAATCCTAAACTGTTGTTAAAGATATCTTTGTCTTGCTCGAATTGCAGGTTAGCCGATAGATCAAAATTATTCCACCTGAAAGTGTTCCTGAAGTTCCCTGTCCATTTTGGCATAGCATTTCCAATAAAGGTTCTGTCATTGGCATTAATGGTACCATCCCCATTTACATCAATGTATCTAACATCCCCGGGGCCAATCCCTCTTGCTACTAAAGCGTCCGGAATTTCATCTCCTTCACGGTAGATCCCATCAGCCTGCAATCCGTAGAAAGCACCTAGAGATTCACCTACTGCAAGTCGTGTCGCAAATCCTCTGTCGATTGGAATATATTCTCCAGCCGCATCTCTTTCTAATGCAAGGATCTCGTTCTCATTGTAAGCAGCCTGAACCTGAGCGGTCCAGTTAAAATCACCCTGGAATATTCTGGCATTCAAAGAGATCTCATGCCCTCTGTTCTCCACCTTACCAACATTAGCTGCTACGGAAGTAAACCCTGAAGAGTTTCTTAAAGGACGACTCAATAGCAGGTCATCAGTTGTTTTAACATAGTAGTCATACGTAAGATCTATTCTGTCAAACAAAGTGATATCTGTACCAACGTTCAACTGAGTAGTAGTTTCCCAGGAAAGATCTGGAGCCGCTAATTGACCTACCCCAAGACCAGGATTACCTTCGTAAGACCTTACATACGCCAATCCTCTTGAACCATAATTTCCTAAACCTGTAGAGTTACCGGTTTGTCCCCAGGAAGCACGGAGTTTCCAGTTAGTAAGGGTATTGTTTTCCATGAAATCTTCATCTGAAATGATGTAAGCTCCGGAAAATGCCGGGAAGTAACCTATCTGCTGGCCTGCACCAAAAACAGAAGAGGCATCTGCCCTCAAAGTACCTTCGAAGAATATTTTGTCAAGGTAGGAAATCCCTGCTCTACCAAAATATGAGAATAATTTATTCTCGTTAATTGCATTGTAAGCTGTAGTAGGAACAGCAGCGTTACCAGGAAGTTCCAATCCGGCAGGAATCTGATTTCCGTCTACCTGAGTAGTCTCTGTATTGGTTCCTTCAAAAGAGAATCCTAAGAGTCCGGTAAAGTCGAAATCACCAACATTCTTACTATAGTTCAAAGTATTTGTAACGTTCCATCTGTTGATCTGGTATACACCTTTATAGGCATATCCATTTGACCCCTGTCCTCTCCTGGTAGTAGCAGGATTGAATACCAATTCATTATAATCTAGACGCTCCAAAGAAGCCTTAGAATAGAAGCTTAAATCCTTATAGATTTCGTAGCGCAATCCAAGGTTTGAGAAGATCCTCAAGTTCTCAGATGTAGATTTATCTACTAATGCGTTCTGCAATGGATTTGAAAATATAAACGCACTGGTATTGTAAGTTCCATCTTCATTGAAAAGGTCCTCGCCTGGTCTTTCTAAAACTGCAGTAGAAAGAACTCCGTAGATATTGTTATCTCCGTTCACCCTTCTGTTAAAAGATTCGGTTATACTTACTCCGGCATCAAGATCCATTTTTTCATTTGCCTGGAAATTAGCGTTGAAAGACAAAGATCTTCTCTTGAATAACTGAGATCTAATTGCACCTTCCTGATTGAAATCGGTGAAGTTAGTATAAAAACGCGCTTTTTCAGACCCTCCACTTAAGGTAACATCTGTTTGTCTAACTATTGCAGCCCCATCACGGTACACTGCATCAATATAATCATCTCCAAAATCCATAGCATATAGCTCTTCTAAGCTGGCAGCCCCTTCTCTTTCAAGAATATTCTCTCCGAGGATCATCCCCTGAGAAAGCATACCGGGTACTCCAAAAGCACTTTCAAAAGCTCTGTCTCCAAACTCGTAATATTGACCGGCAGTGAAGAGTTCATATTTATCAATAGGCTCCTGGAATCCTGTATAGGAATTAACCTCTACAGAAGTCTTCCCGGCTTTTCCTCTTTTAGTAGTTATAAGCACTACCCCGTTGGCACCCCTGGCACCATATATAGCAGCTGAGGAAGCATCTTTTAAAACCTGGATAGACTCAATATCAGAGAAATTGATGTTTGCTAAAACGTCGTTGTTCTGACCCCCAAAAAAATCATTTTCACCAATACTACCTGATAAGATAGGCACTCCGTCTACAACGTAAAGCGGCTCATTTGATCCACTAATAGAACTGGCTCCACGAACACGCACAGAAAAACCTCCACCCGGCGCACCAGAGTTTTGGTTCACCTGGAGACCGTTAGCCGTACCTTGTAAAGCACCAGAAACGGTTGGTGTAGCGATACTCTTGATTTGCTCACCATCCACCTTGGCAACCGCGGTAGTAAGAGATTTTCTTGTTTGCTCCCCATACCCTACTACGATTACCTCCTGAAGGGATTGAGCATCGGGCGCCATACTTACATTAATGGTGTTATTAGCTCCTACTGTTCTTTCAGTTCTCTCCATACCTACATAAGTAAAGACAAGAACATCACCCTGGTTGGCCTGAATTTGATACATTCCGTCAAAATCTGTTTGCGTACCAACCGCTGTTCCTTTAATTAAAACATTCACCCCAAGCAAAGGCAGATCGTTTTCATCGACTACCGTCCCGGTGATTGTTCTTTCTTGCGCAAAGGATATTTGCACAACTAACACCAGTAACAGTGTTAGAATTCCACTTAAACTTTTTTTCATTTTATAATTTATTTGAATTAGCCAGAGCCAAAAATGCTAATAAATTCTTAATAAAGCAACTCTCTGCACCAGTTCGAATTGTTAATAATTTAAGAATCATATAAATATACGCCTGCAAACAGCTGAATTTATCGAGAACTCATCCTTATCACCCTGAGGAATAGATAGTAATGGAAACTTATATTAAAATATAACAGAAATTAAAAAAGCGTTATTTTTATTAATTGTTTCTCCCAATTGTCTATTGCGACAGGACAACTTAAATTCTTTATGCGTTTTCGGAATGAGATTAAAGCCTCTACAGGTGTAACCTGTGGAATATTGCAGAAACACTCTATTCAGATTTCCTGCCAGTTACTTTCGAGGCAAGGCCCAGTATTTTCCATTTTTATGTGTTGTCAACTTATTTCAGGACGGGTCATTAGAATAAAAAAAAGGCTGCCCGTATAGGCAGCCTTTATTAGCTAATTATGAAGTGGAACCTGTTATCTCCAGCCTCCGGTAGAATAATCTTCACCAGGAGTTCCAGTTGTACCTCCAAAAGTGTAGACTGGGATACCCGCAGCATCTAATGCAGCGCCTGGTACTGGAAGGTGCAATGGAGTACCTTCCTGAAGAAGGTCCTTCCCTCTCATCTCAAAGAATCCAAGCCCCATACCAGTATTCATTAATTCGATCATTCTTTCGTAATGAATAGCTGCAGCAATAGCAGCAGCATCGTCTGCAACAGGAGGAAGTTCTCCTCTCAAGACCCTGCTACTAGCATTGATAGTAGCTGCAGCCTCTGAGATCATACCTAACTGCAAATAAGCTTCAGCTTTATATAATTCATTTTCAGCTTGCAGCATATCATATAAGTCAGCTGTAAATCCGGATCCTAACCAGTAATCATAACGCGAATGACGATAAGAACTCCAGTGATAAGTACCCCTGTCAGCAGGGAAATCTTGGTAATCAAGATATTCAAAATCACTTTCAAGTCTTGCATCATCGCTAGAAGCTGGAGGCAGAATAGGATCGGCTCCAGGCCAGTACTGAGGATAAGACTCGTCCATCATTCCTATGAGACGCATATCTACTCTTCCCCATCCTGGATAAATGGAATAACCTATAAAATCAGGCCACCATTGAATCCAACCGTCTTGACCAACAGCAAAATCAAAGGTGAGTCCATTCTGAGTATAATCTAAAACCCTTTGCCAGTCAAGGTTGTTTCGCTCCTGCTCATTCCTGGCACTATTGACCAAAATTCGTGCTGCAAAGGTGTTTAAGAATTCACTCCATTGTTCACTGCTGTAACTTTGCCCATAAACTTGTGAATCAATTGAAAATGATCCACGATCTGCAGCAGCTATAGCCATGTCAAGCTTGTCCAACGCTAACTCAACAGCTTCCATGTAACCAACCGGCTCTCCTCCATTTAAAGCACCTGTTTCATCAGAGATCCACACCTGATCAAAGACAAGGCCGAGGTAACCTAAAGCTGCTCCCTGGCCAAATCTTCCCAGAGATTCATACTTATCCTCATCTGAAAATTCCATATCCCCCTCTATTCCGGCAACAATAGCATTTGCATCAGCAAGAATAGCATGTAAGGAGTTAAAATAATTTTCGGTGGCAACAGCGTATGTATAGGTCGAAGCATTATTCCAGGCCACTCTCGGCTCACTAGACATGTCTCTCATTCCCATATTACCCCAGGACATAGTAGTTTGATCTGCCATAGTAGCGAACATCAAACCAGGTCCATAATAATTATCTACAGTATTATACCAGTTTTGGAAAAGCTTATCTGCTGTAGCTTCATTTCCAATTTGCAAGCTTGTGGGATTTTCAACGTTATCGACTTCCAGGTCAGTGTCGAAATCATCACAAGAATAAAACATCAGGGCGAAAACCGCCATGAAGGTGATTTTTAATTGTTTCATAATTTTTTTTTTAGAATTTAAGTTGCACTGAAAGATTGTATCCTCTTGACACAGGATATACACCATAATCTACAGCATAATAGTTCTGAGTATTTGCGTCATATCTCTGAACTTCAGGATCCCAACCAGAATAATCTGTAAAAGTTAGTAAATTTCTTCCAGTCACTCCCAGTCTTAAAGAATCAAAAAATCCATTAGCAACTCCAGCCAATTGATCTTTACCCAACGTATAGAACAATGAAGCTTCTCTCAGTTTTACATAAGATCCGTCCTCTACCCAGTATTCATAGTCGCCATTAACGGCATATAGACTTTGATAGTAGCTTTGCGTCTTCTGTTCAGCTGCAGGAACTCCTGCCTGGTCCATCATAGCATGCCTGTTGTCTCTGGTAAGCCACTGACCTTGTCTGTTGTAGATGTCTCCTCCATTTTTCCAGTCCCAAAGCATGTAAAAATTAAACCCTTTGTAACGCAGATTCGAGGTAAAGCCCATTTGGAAATCAGCATTTTGAGAACCAATTTTTCCGTACCACACGTCGCCGTTTTCATCTCTGCGAATAATGGCAGCTTCATCTGAGGTACCTACGGCATCTCTTCTTACCACAACTCCATCTCGGTTCACTACAAAATCATTGATCGAAGTTCCTTCAGGTAGTTGGTTTTCCATTTGCTCCAAAGAAGTAACAAAGGCGTTTCCATACATGGCCCCAAATTCTTCTCCTTCTTTAACCCTAAAGATTACACCAGGAGTGTTAGTTCCTCCAGGACCTACGGTAATAGGGTCCACATTAAGGTTTGTAATTTCATTTCGGGTTCTACTGTACCTTATTCCAAAATCCCAACCTAAATCCTGTTTATCAATAATTGCAGAGGTAAGACTAAGCTCTAAGGTATTAAACTCTACTGTTCCAACATTCTGCCACTGTCTGTTCTTACCTTCGTTTGCAGGAGCAAAAATATCCACTAACATAAATTGATCTTCGGTCTCGGATTTCGCATAGACTCCTTCAAAGGTAAAGCGCTGCAAGAACTCTAAATTTGCTCCAAACTCTAATTCTGTAGTTGTCGAAGGCTTAAGATCAGGGTTAGATTTGATTCTGTTGGTGGCAAGTGATCCAGTAGTTAGATTTATCATATCATACTGCCAACTAAATCCAGGTCGCTGACCAGCAGTACCTAATGCTGCATGGATTTTAAACTCAGTTATTCCAGGAATATTGAAGTCCTGAGAAATACGGTAGGCACCGGAAACTCTATAATAATCGTTCCATCTATGATTTTCTCCAAATAGAGAAGAACCATCTATACGGTACATCGCATCTACTATATAACGATCTTTATAATCAAGCCCCAAGATTGCAAAAGCGTTCTGTGCTCTTTCATCGGTGGAGTTAGAACTAACTCTCGTAAGAGCTGAATCAAAGTTATCCAGGGAAATTACGCCCTGATAAATGAAATCTTGACCTAAGCCGTAGTAATATTCATAATGAATATCCTCCATTAAATAACTCAGTTTTCCAGCAACGTTCAAATCACCAAAAGAATCTACATAATTTAAAGTAGCTTGTCCTTTTTGAGACAAGGTATAGCTAGACTCCTTTGAGAAATCACCCTTAGAGTAGCTAAAACCTACGTTTTCCCCTCCTAGCATTCCTCCTACTTGAAAAGCAGTATACGGGTTGTAATCATCATTTACCCAATGAGTGCTTTCCACAGCATATTCAGTGTCGAGATTTAGCCAATCAGTAAATTCAATATTCAAATTATAAGAACCTAAAAAACGGTTTCTAGTCGCTAACTCCCTATTGGTTGCCAACCCATATAGTGGATTGATGGTAGTGGCAGCCCACGGATCAGGAATAAAATAGTAAGGCTGACCGTCAGGGTTAGGCGCGTTTAAATTTACGTCTGGAGAAGTTAAAGCTAAATCAAATATAACACCATCAAGAGTACCTCCTGGTGTTTCGTTATTTGACCTAATGTAATTATTGTTGGTTGAAAGTTTCAACCAGTCATTGATCTGAAAATCTCCATTCAAACGCACGCCATATCTCTTGTATCCGCCTGTTTCAGCAAAGATTCCTTCATTCTCTGTACGATCCGCTGAAAAGAATACGTTGGTAAATTCTGAGGCATTCGAAACAGAAGCATAAGTCGTATTATCAACTCCAGTTCCAAAGAAAAGGTCTTGATTATCATAATACACTCCATAAGGGTTATCTGCTACATCATCCTCAACCGGAATTCTAGCACCTGACACACCTACTCTTCCAACTCCACTGTAGTCATCAGCATAAGTCACCCCAGCAAAACGAGTGTATTGTCCCTGATACTGCTCCCAATCATCAGCTAACTGATAAGCGTGGGATTTATTCAAGTCTATTTTGTTTGCCAGCTCTGAAAGACCTAAGTCATTTCTAAGGGTCACCACTGGACCATCTGCATTATATTTTCCTCTTTTTGTGGTAATCACAATTACACCATTACCGGCACGCGATCCATAAAGAGCAGAAGCAGAAGCCCCTTTTACGATCTCAAAGGAAGCAATATCATCACTATTGATATCATTAATACCTCCTTCAACTTGAACTCCATCGACCAATATTAAAGGTTCTTGACCACCAAACAGGTTAGTCGCTCCACGTAATTGGATAGTAGAACCAGAACCTGGTTGACCAAAGTTAGTGACATTCACCCCGGCCACTTTACCTTGTAAAGCACTGGCCGCAGAAGTAGAAGGAATTACTTCTAAATCGCTGGCATCAACCTTTCCAACAGTAACGGAAAGTTTTTTTCTACTGGTTGCACCTGCAACCCCTGTAACTACAACTTCTTCAAGCTGGGCAGCATCAACTACCATTGTTACATCAATTACGTCTTCATCTTCTACCACTTCCTGCTTGGTTTCGAACCCAACGTAACTAAATACTAATATGTCACCCATAGAGGCCTGAACAGAATAATTTCCGTCAAAATCGGTCTGGGTTCCACTTGTCGTACCTTTAACCAGTACGTTTACACCCGGTAGGGGCATTCCATCGCCGTCGGTAACTGTACCTGTGACGGTCCTGTCTTGTGCAAAAGTTATTTGCACGACTAACGCCATAAAAAACGTTAGAATCACGTGTAATCGTTGTTTCATTTTAATTTAATGTTTGAATTAGCCGCGCCTAAAATGCTAATAAAATATTAAGGAACCAAAAACAATAGCTTTAAATTTGTTAAATTTTTAACTATTATAGTACTTACACACGGGCTTGAAATATGCTTAGCCATTGCCGTTACTACTTTCAGCTCTCATTTCGTTAATCTCTAAATAATTTTATAGTAAAAAATTTAATCATTGTACTTTTGTAGTTCAAAACAAATATTCAGTGCTCAAACCCCAACACTCCTCCTTCCAATTTGAATGCGGCACCGATGAAGCCGGCAGAGGTTGCCTGGCGGGACCGGTCACGGCTGCGGCGGTGATCCTGCCAAAGTACTTCAGGAAAGGGATGATCAACGATTCCAAGCTGCTCACTCCCGAGAAAAGACTGGAACTTCGAGAGGTGATCGAGAAAAAAGCTATTTGCTATTCCATTCACCACATATATATGGAAGAGATCGATCAGATCAACATTCTCAATGCATCAATTCTGGCCATGCACCACTGTATCGAAAAATTGGAGACCGTACCTGATTTTATTGCCGTTGATGGAAACCGTTTCCATAACTATAAGCAAATTCCCCACGCGTGCATAATAGAGGGAGATGGGAAATACCTCAACATCGCAGCCGCCTCCATCCTGGCGAAAACTTATCGGGATGAACTGATGCAGCAAATGCACGAGGAATATCCCATGTACAACTGGAAAAACAACAAAGGTTATGGCACCCGCGAGCACCGGGAAGCGATAAAAGAATTCGGCATTACAAAATACCACCGCAAAAGCTTTAAACTCTTTCCTGAGCAGTTGGAACTTCCCCTGTAAATACTACTTTTGTGTAAAAAGGTATTTATGAGAAAAATCCTGGTGGCTCTCCTGATCGCCCTCCTCACCGGATGTTCGCAAGACTACAGGGGTTTACAAGACCCGGTTAATTATATCTCCGAAAATTCTGCGGTCATTCTGAAGCTGCAAGACCCAGACCTGTTTTTCAGCAACCTGAAGAACAATGAGCTCATCAAGAAGAACAGCGATTTCCCTCTCATACAAGACCTGGAAAAAAAACTTTCCCTTCTAAATTATTTTCCACATAACCGCCCCGCATACCTGGCCCTGGCCCTCGAGGAAAATAAGGACCTGAAATTTGCTTTTCTAAGCACCGAGGTTCCTCAGATCGAAACTGACTCCATAAAAAATAAAATGGTGGAGACCTTTAATACTAAAGACCACCAAATAAAGAAATATACTCTTGAAGGTCAGGTCGCATATACTTCCAGCGTGGACAGCATTTATATTTTCAGCAATTCAAAAAGCTTATTGGAAAGCAGCCTTTCAGGCAACCCGGAATTAGCCAATTCAGAAGCTTTTCAAAAGGCGATGAAAGCTTCTTCAGATAAACAACCGGGAATTTTTGTCAACCACAAAAAACTAGAACCGATCCTTAACAGATGGTTTCCGCAGGAAAACCTGGACCATATTCTAAACTTCAGCAATTGGACAAGCCTGGATGCCGAATTATCCCAGTCGGCCATAAAACTGAACGGCATCAGTATTTCCGGGGATACCCTGCCCCATCACATCGATCTCTTTAAAGGCGTGGGAACTTCAGAAAACATGCTTCCGAATATCACCCCTTCCGAAGCAAAAGGGCTTTACTCCGTTACTTTTGATAAGTTTGCCGCATTAAAAGAAAATCTGACGAATTTTCGTAGAAAGGATCCCAAAAAGAGCATTTCTAAAGGTGAAGAACTACTGGAGATCGCCAATGAAGCCGGGCTGATCTACCTGGCGGAAGGAAATGTACTTGCCATTCGCGTTTTAGACCGGGAAGCAGCAAAGATTGCCCTGTCTGCCCACCAGGAAGAACTGGAAGATTTCAGAGAGATCAGCATTTATAATTACTCCGGAAATTTCGAAATCCTGAAGCCGCTTCTTACCCCCGGCGCCCTCTCGGTTTATGCCTATCTTGACGAATTCGTTCTTTTTTCTGATTCTTTCGAAGCAATCAAGAAGGTGATCAGTGACTTTCAGAATGAACAGGTAATGAGCAAAAGTGAAGCGTACCAGGCTTCTTTTGAAAGCCTGAGCACCAAGGCTTCTATTTTGCTGCTGACCAGGAACAGCAGCTTCAAAAATGACCTTTCTGAAGCGGTATCTGAAGCACATCGAAACGCGACCAAAGGCCTGGACTTTAAAAATTATCCTTTAACTGCTCTTCAGTTCATCTATAACGGAAATTTCGCCCACGTTCACGCTGTCCTGACAAAAAAGAACGAAACAAAGTCTGAAAATACAGCCTCCCAGACCGTTGCGATCCACCTTGATGCAGCCTTGGCCACGCGCCCCGTATTTTTTAAGAACCATCGTACTAAAGGTAACGATATTGCAGTTCAGGATGTGAATAATGTACTTTACCTTATCTCTCCGGAAGGAAAGATCTACTGGAAAAAGCAACTGGAATCCCGCATTTTAGGAGAGATCGAATCAGTCGACATTCTGCGGAACGGACGATACCAATTGGCCTTTGCAACTCAAAACCGCCTGCACGTCATTGACAGGACAGGCAGAACGGTAAAGCCATTCCCGCTCGAATTCAATGATGAGATCACGCAGCCACTGGCAGTTTTTGACTACGACAACAAAAGAAAATACCGTTTTGTAATAGTGCAGGATCGGGAACTTTACATGTTCAACAACAAAGGTGAGCGCGTAAGAGGATTCACTTTTTCAAAAGCCGATGCCACCATTACTCAATCCCCAAAACACATAAGGATAGGCCGAAAGGATTATATCCTGGTGCCGGAAACTTCAGGAAAATTGAATATTTTAAGCAGGACAGGAAGACCCAGGGTTGGGGTAAAGGAAAAACTGAATTTTTCAGATAATGAATGGTATGAGTACGAAAACGAATTTGCATCAACTTCAGCTTCCGGAGAACTTCTGAAAATTGATGAAAGCGGAAAAGTTCAGAAGAAAAAATTAGGACTTTCAGAGAACCATAAAATAGATGCTACCATCAAGACGCTGGCTACCATGTCTGAAAATATCCTGACCATTAAAGACAATGAGGTGAGCCTGGATTTTGGACTGTATACTGCCCCGGAGATCTTCTATATTGACAACAAGATCTATGTGAGCGTGACCGATCTGCAGGCGCACAAAGTTTATCTTTTTGACAGTAACGGACAACTACTGCCCGGTTTCCCGCTTTACGGAAACTCCAGGATAGACCTTTCAAAAGCCGATGCTAATTCGATTCCTGACCTGGTGGTACAGGGAGAAGATGACAGCGTGCTGGTGTATGAGATCAATTAGATGTTAGATTTTAGACGTTAGAAGTTAGATGTTCGAAATTGGATGACAGGGGTGCTAAAAGCGGGTCCTTGTTTGAACCATTACTACTTTTGACCCCGTTGCGGTTGTAGTTAAACCGATGCTGATTACCTACAAGTTCTTGATCCCTTCGAGTCATTGTAGTCTACTGTTGGGTTATACTAGACCTTTCTACCTCTAAGATTTTGGATCAATTAAAAGTAGTCCCGATAGATCAATTACCTTCTCCACCAATCCTGATCCCGAAGGAATCATAAATTTCTAAATCTCCCGAATAGAAATAGCTCCGACCCCGAAGGGGTCGTACTTACATACATTTTCACAGTCAGGTTCATTAAGCCTCTTTTAGCGGGTTAATGAAAAAGAGAACAGAACCGTAAACGGAGAACAGAAAACCGTTAGACCAGTTCAGCTTCAAAAAGGGCAGAAAAGTGCTTCTTTATTTTCTCTTTCACCTCGTCGACCGGGACTTCTTTCACCCCGAGTTCAACGTTGAGAGAAGTAACCGCTTTGCCTTCTATTCCGCAGGGGATGATGTTGTCAAAATAACCAAGATCGGCGTTTACGTTAAAAGCAAAACCGTGCATGGTGACCCAGCGGCTGGCACGAACACCCATAGCACAGATCTTTCGGGCAAAAGGAGTACCCACGTCCAGCCATACTCCGGTCTCGCCTTCACTCCTTCCGGCTTCCACGCCATATTCTTTAAGAGTAAGAATGATTGTTTCCTCGAGTAACCTCAGGTATTTATGTATATCGGTAAAGAAATTCTCGAGGTCCAGGATGGGGTAACCCACAATTTGTCCTGGGCCATGATAAGTGATATCCCCTCCCCTGTTTATCTTATAAAAGGTGGCGTTCTTCTCCTTCAGCTGGTCCTCATTGACCAGTAAATTTTTAATGTCCCCGCTTTTTCCGAGGGTATAGACATGTGGGTGCTCTACAAAGAGCAGGTGGTTCTTTGTTTCTTCGGAAGTATTTTCCCTTCGGTTCCTGATCTTCTGGTCAAGGATCTCCTGAAACAGTTGCTGCTGGTGGTCCCAAACCTCTTTATAATCTCTCCGGCCCAACTCCCGGAATTCAATTTTCTTATTCAATCCTTCTGCATTTTCAGTTTCTACTTCCTGTTCAGAATAATAAGCGCTGCCAGCACTCCCGGAATCCAGCCCAGCAGAGTCAGTATCAGTACGATCAATACAGAACCGCACCCTCTGTCAATGACAGCCAGGGGCGGAAACAAGATCGATAGTAAGACTCTCCAGAGGCTCATAAATACTCCTCAAAGATACGATTTCCTACAGATTAGAAGAGCTTAAAAAACAATTGATTGATTAGCCATTAGTCTGTATCTTTGCCAGTCGAAATTTGAAACAAAGATCAATGCATTTATCTGAACAGGAAATCATTCGCAGAGAGAAACTGGAATCTCTTCGCAAGCTCAATATAAATCCCTACCCGGCAGCACTTTTTCCGGTAGATCATACCACTTCTGAAATTAGGGAAAGCTTTGAAGAAGGCAAAAAAGTGGTCATAGCAGGTCGCCTTATGTCCAGAAGAATACAGGGGAAAGCTTCATTTGCTGAAATTCAGGATTCGAAAGGAAGGATCCAGGTCTATTTCAATCGTGATGAGATCTGCCATGGGGAAGATAAAAGCAAGTATAACGACATCTATAAAAAACTTCTTGACATTGGAGATTTTATAGGAATAGAAGGGGAACTGTTCAAGACCAAAGTTGGGGAAATGACCGTGATGGTGAAAGATTTCCAACTCTTGAGCAAATCTTTGAAACCCCTTCCTCTCCCAAAAACCGACAAAGAGGGAAAGACCTTTGACGAGTTCAATGATCCTGAACTTCGTTATCGTCAGCGTTATGCCGACCTTGTGGTGAATCCAAAGGTGAAGGAGATCTTTGTAAAGCGTACAAAGCTTTTCAATGCCATGCGGAATTTCTTTAACGACAAAGGGTATTTTGAAGTGGAAACACCTATTCTGCAATCTATTCCCGGAGGAGCGGCTGCGAGACCTTTCATCACTCATCACAACGCCCTTGATATTCCACTATACTTAAGGATAGCGAACGAGCTTTACCTGAAAAGACTGATCGTAGGTGGGTTTGACGGAGTGTATGAATTCTCCAAGAACTTCAGGAACGAAGGGATGGACCGTACTCACAATCCGGAGTTCACCGCGATGGAGATCTACGTGGCTTACAAGGATTACAACTGGATGATGAAGTTCACAGAAAACCTGTTAGAGCATTGTGCTGTGGCAGTGAACGGAACCACCAAAGCGACCTTCGGAAAAGACGAGATCGATTTTAAAGCGCCCTATGCCCGCATCACCATGACCGATGCCATTAAAAAGTACACCGGCTTTGACATCACCGGAAAGTCGGAAAAAGAACTTTTCGAGGCCGCAAAGAACATGGGGATCGATGTTGATGACACCATGGGGAAAGGAAAGCTCATCGACGAGATCTTTGGTGAGAAATGTGAAGGCAACTTTATACAGCCGACTTTCATCACAGATTACCCAAAAGAAATGAGTCCGCTGTGTAAGGAACACAGGGAGCACCCTGAACTTACCGAGCGTTTCGAGTTAATGGTCTGCGGAAAAGAGATCGCCAACGCCTATTCAGAGCTTAACGATCCTATTGACCAGCGAGAGCGTTTTGAAGAGCAGCTTGAACTATCTGAAAAAGGTGATGATGAAGCCATGTTCATTGACCATGATTTCCTAAGAGCCCTTGAATATGGAATGCCTCCTACCTCTGGTCTTGGAATTGGAATGGACCGCCTGATCATGTTCCTCACCAACAAGCAATCCATTCAGGAAGTGCTTTTCTTCCCGCAAATGAAGCCGGAGAAGAAAGCCGCGGTTCCAAAACCGGAAGATTTCATGAAGATCGGTGTTCCGCAGGATTGGATCGACACGGTGATGCATGAATTTGGCAGTGTGGCCAAACTAAAGGAACTTAAAGCCACTCAGGTTCACCAGAAATTGAACGGCCTTAGAAAAAAACACAAGTTACCTATTGCTGCCCTTCAGTTGGAAGAGGTGGAACAATGGTTTGACTAGAAAGCATAAATTGAAGTGTAATGAAAAGCCACGGCTGCAAATGAGCAACCGTGGCTTTTTATTTTAACTTTATTTTAAACCTTCTGCAGAAAAGGCAGTCAAAAAAGTGCATATTGCAACTCCTTTTAATTTAGCCAATTGCGGCGTTGCCCTATTGGGATTAATTGGATCGAATCATTAACCTAAAATAAACCTGAATGAACACCCGATTACTAACTCGGCTGCTCCTTGTTTTTTTCTCTTTTTCTTTGGCGAGCTGTGCCGTATTTCAGCCGGAAAAAGGAAAAACAGCAGCCGCTGAAAAACCTGCAGAAAAAGACAAGAACGGCATCAAACCTTACAACAAGGTGATCACCAAAGATGCAAAGACTGACAAAGGACTGTTTACCGTGCATCAAATAGATGAAGATTACTATTACGAGATCCCCGATAGCCTTTTTAACCGGGAGATGCTAATGGTTACCCGCATCGCTCAGACAGCCTCAGGCATTGGTTTTGGTGGCGGAAAACAGAACGAACAGGTTCTACGTTGGGAAAAGAAGAACAACGATGTACTTCTACGAGTGGTTTCTCATGATGTGTACGCTGCCGATTCCCTGCCTATTCATGAAGCCGTAAGAAATTCGAATTTTGAGCCCATCCTTTTTTCCTTTGACATCGCCGCTTATCACAAAGATTCTGTGAACAACGCGACTGTGATCAAGGTGACCGATCTTTTCAAAAAAGATGTGCAGGCTATCGGGTTTCCGGAAAGGAACCGCAAAGAATACAAGATCACCCGTCTTGACGACAGCAGGTCTTATATTGACACCATCCGAAGTTATCCTGAAAACATCGAAGTGCGTCACGTAAAGACCTATAACGCCGGAGAACCGCCCTCAAATTCAAGTACCGCTTCCATTTCAGTAAAAATGAGCAACTCAATGATCCTGCTCCCGAAAGTCCCTATGGAAAGAAGATACTTTGATGAGCGTGTAGGTTGGTTCACAACTGGGCAAACAGACTACGGACTGGAAGCTCAAAAAAGCGAGACCGTACGCTACCTTGACCGCTGGAGACTTGAGGTGAAGGAAGAAGATATGGAGAAATTCAAACGCGGAGAACTTGTAGAACCCAAAGAACCTATTGTTTATTACATAGATCGTGCTACTCCTAAAAAGTGGATCCCATACATAAAGCAAGGAATTGAGGACTGGCAGGTAGCTTTTGAGGCAGCCGGCTTCAAAAACGCCATTATTGCCAAAGATCCTCCTTCAAAAGAAGAAGACCCGGACTGGAGTCCGGAGGATGTAAGGTATTCTGTTGTGCGTTACCTGGCTTCCCCTATCCCGAATGCTAACGGGCCGCACGTGAGCGATCCACGTTCGGGAGAGATCCTGGAATCAGACATCAACTGGTATCATAATGTGATGACCTTATTGAGAAACTGGTTCTTTGTACAGACCGCTGCCATCAACGAAGGTGCCCGTGGCGTTGCCTTTAAGGATGAGATCATGGGCCGCCTTATCAGGTTCGTATCAGCTCATGAGGTTGGGCATACATTAGGTCTTCCGCATAACATGGGAAGCAGCGTTGCCTATCCGGTGGAATCCCTAAGGGATCCTGAGTTTACCAAAAAATATGGTACGGCACCATCTATCATGGACTATGCCCGTTTCAATTACATCGCACAGCCAGAGGATGGCGATGTTGCCTTGATGCCTAATATTGGCCCTTATGACAAATATTCGATCATGTGGGGGTACAAACCAATCCCTGAGAAATATGGAAAAGAGGAAAAAGAGATCCTTGATTCCTGGATCCTTGAAAAAGCAGGCGATCCGGTATACCGATTTGGAGGACAACAGGGGAACGTGATCGACCCGACTTCACAAACCGAAGACCTGGGAGACGATTCGGTACTTGCCAGCCAGTACGGAATAAAGAACCTCAAGAGAATTATTCCAAACCTCATCGAGTGGACTGCCGAAAAAGGCAAGGATTACGAGGATCTTGAAACCATGTATGAGCAGGTGCTTGGCCAGTACAACCGCTATATGGGACATGTGGCAGCCAATATAGGCGGGGTGATCAAGGAGACAAAGACCTATGATCAGGAAGGAGCCGTTTATTTTCACGTGACTCCGGAAAAGCAGAAAAAAGCAATGAATTTCTTACAGGATGAGTTGTTCTCTACTCCGGAATGGCTGATAGACCAGGAGATCTTTAACAAGATCGAGTTCGACGGAAATGTGGAACGAATCAGAAACACGCAGGAAAGAACCCTGAACAACCTGCTTGACTTTGGAAGAATGGCACGTCTTATCGAAAATCGTGAGATCAATGGTACTGAAGCATACGGACTTCTTGATATGATGCAGGATCTGAGGACAGGTATCTGGAGTGAATTGAGAAAAGGCAGCAGCATTGATACTTATAGAAGAAACCTTCAGCGTGCATATATTGACCGTATGGAGTATCTTATGACCCAGGAACAAAAACCTGTTCCTGCTCGCTACCGTAACTGGATCAACCAGAGCAATGTTGATGTTGCACAAAGTGACATTCGCCCTGTGGTTCGCGGAGAACTAAGCAAACTTCAGAGAGAGCTAAGAAACAGCATTGGCCGAAGCAGAGATACCATGACGAGATATCACCTGCAGGATGCTTTGGAAAGAGTGAATTTGATCCTCGATCCAAACAGTTAAACACAAATCATTGGATAAGAAAGGCCGGTTGAAAGATCAACCGGCCTTTTGTTTTTAGGAACTAAAAAAGATTAAAACATCTGAATTTCAGAAGTTTACATAGGATTAACAGAGCCGTTAAATTACTGGTAAATCTGCACCTGTATCCTACAAATTTTTTCGCTCAACCATTTCTTTTTCAGAGTTTTACCCGCAATATTTTAAAGCACAAAGTAAAAACCTAAAAAATTGAATTATGAAAAAAGTGAGCAACCTTAAAAAATTAATGCTTTATGCAGGTGTATTTTTCCTGGCGATGGGATTCTATAGTTGTAGTGATGATGACGATGGCGATGTTGTGGTAGATCCCGATCCAACAGGGGAAATCACGGTCACTAATGATGCACAGGTCATTTCACAGAACACTCTGGTGGTAGACCAGGTGACAGCCAATACAGATGTTTGGTTAGTTGCCCATCACAACGATGCTTCCGGAGAAATTTTGGGACAAACATTAGTAACTTCTGAATCTGCTACTAATGTGGAGGTGAACCTGGAGGGGACCACTTTAGAAGACGGTGATACTGTAGTATTAATGCTTCATGTAGACAACGGTTACAACATGGGTGATGGAGCCTTCAATGAAACCGATGATACACCTATAGGAGAAACAGAAACAGTTGTCGTAAATACTCCAAATTTCATGATATCTGATGCGACCGTTACAGATAACACCATCACTTTTGATAACGTAACCGTCTCCGAGACCGGATGGATCGTGGTATACAATGGAAATCCAAATGAAGAAACCTCCCAAATTGTTGGTTTCACCCAGGTAACAGGCAGCGAAGATAATGTGGTTGTTACCTTTAATGAAAATTATACCGATGGAGATCCGCTGTTTGCCAGATTACACGTGGAAGACCAGGGAGATGAGGAATTCACCTTTGAGACAGATCCAACCACAGACATCCCCGAGATCTTCGGATTTGAGGATGATGATACCATTTGGGAAGAACTTGGACTATAACATTCGAATGGAAAATTAGAGAATAGAAAGAGCCGGAAAATTCCGGCTCTTTTTTATCCTCTCCTATTAACTATCCTATCTCGGCAGTTCTCAGCCTCAAGGCGTTAGCGATCACAGAGACCGAACTGAAGCTCATGGCCAGTGCCGCGATCATCGGTGATAGCAGTATTCCGAAGAAAGGGAACAATACCCCTGCAGCAACCGGCACCCCAAGTGTGTTGTAGATCAGGGCAAAGAACAGGTTCTGTTTGATGTTCCTCATTACATTTTTACTCAGGTTCTTGGCTTTCACCACTCCGTGAAGATCTCCTTTTACGAGGGTGATCTCTGCACTTTCAATGGCAACATCGGTACCCGTACCCATGGCGATCCCAATATCGGCCTTAGCCAGGGCCGGGGCGTCGTTGATCCCGTCACCCGCCATAGCCACTTTCTTTCCTTGTTGCTGAAGCCTTTCCACCTCTCCCATTTTATCCTGCGGAAGCATCCCGGCCTTGAATCCGGTAAGATGAAGTTCTGAAGCTACTGCCGCGGCGGTCACCTCATTGTCGCCGGTCAGCATGATCACTTCAACCCCCGCATCCAACAGATCCTTGATGGCTTGTCGGCTGGTCTTCTTGATCGGGTCGGTTATGGTGAAAAAGCCTTCTATTTTTTGATCAATAGCTACATAAGACACCGTTTTCCCCAGCTCCTGTTCTTTTTTCACCTGTTGCTGAAGGGATTCAGAGATCTCAATATTTTCTTCCTGCATCAGCTTCTCATTACCAATGGCAATGTTTTTCCCTCCTGAAATTCCAGTAACTCCTTTTCCGGTTACCGCGTTAAAGTCTTCTGCTTCGGAATATTTCAGGTTCTTCTCTCTTGCAAAATTTACCGTAGCCGCAGCCAGGGGGTGCTCACTTTGTGAATTGATCGAGGCCAGCATCTGCGCCAGTTCATCTTCAGAAAATGCACCTGTAGAAACGATTTTCTCTACCGAAGGTTTCCCTTCAGTAATGGTTCCGGTCTTGTCAATGATCAAAACATCGATCTTATCCATCTGCTCCAGAGACTGCGCGTTCTTGATCAAAACTCCGCTCTGGGCGCCTTTTCCGACCCCTACCATTACAGACATCGGCGTGGCAAGACCCAGCGCACAGGGGCAGGCGATGATCAGTACGGCAATCGCATTGATGAGGGCGTACACGTAACTTGGTTCAGGTCCCCAGATGGCCCACACGACAAAGGTGATTATGGAGATCAATACCACGATAGGTACGAAATAGGCAGAGATCTTGTCTGCCAGCTTCTGGATAGGCGCCTGAGAGCGGCTGGCGTCATTGACCATCTTGATGATCTGCGCTAACAGGGTCTCATCCCCCACTTTCTCGGCCTTCATGGTGAAACTCCTGTTGCCGTTAATGGTTCCGGAGGTCACTTTATCACCCTCCTCTTTTTCAACAGGCACAGGCTCCCCTGTGATCATGGATTCATCTATGTTGGTCTGCCCCTTTTCAATGATGCCGTCTACCGGAACCTTATCGCCGGGTTTTACCCTAAGAATGTTTCCGACTTCGATCTCATCTGTATGGATCTCCCGCTCTTCCCCATTTTCTACAATAATGGCTTTGTTAGGCGCCAATTTCAGCAATTCCTTAATAGCCGAATTGGTTCTGCTGTGAGCTCTTGCTTCCAGCAGCTGCCCCAAAAGTACAAGGGTAAGGATCACCGTGGCCGCCTCGAAATAAACGTGCACGGTGCCGTGAT
Source organism: Salinimicrobium catena (assembly GCF_900102915.1). Taxonomy (GTDB): domain Bacteria; phylum Bacteroidota; class Bacteroidia; order Flavobacteriales; family Flavobacteriaceae; genus Salinimicrobium; species Salinimicrobium catena. Next base: position 989,833 of record NZ_FNGG01000001.1, on the reverse strand, counting down.
GGGTTAAAAACTGCTCCGGAAAAAGCCCCGGAAATAACATTCCGGCGACACTAAAAAGCCAAGCTACTCCGGCTCCAATGCCGATCAGGGTGAACATGTTCAGGTTCCAGGTAAGCACCGAGCGCCAGGCCCGTTCGAAGAACATCCAGGTGGCATAGAACACCACCGGCAGGGACAATCCGAACTGCACCCAGTTCCACGCCTCCATGCTCATCCAGTCATAAATAGGATTCCCCGGAATCATTTCTCCCATGGCTATGAGAAAAATGGGCAAAGTAAAGGCCACCGCTATTTTAAACTTTTTGAGCAGCTTTTGATAAGATTTTTCTTCAGCCGTAGCTTCGGGCGCCATGGGCACCAGGTCCATGCCGCAGATGGGGCAATCTCCCGGCTCATCGCTCACGATCTCGGGATGCATGGGGCAGGTGTATTTCTGCCTTTCGGCCTTTAGGCTCACCTCTTCCACCAGGTCCATTCCGCAGACGGGGCAATCTCCGGGTTTATCATATGTCTTATCGCCCTCGCAATGCATGGGGCAGTAAAAGGTGCCCGTTCCCTTGCCTTTTGGCTTCGGGGGTTTAGGAGGAGCGGTAATGTCCTGCCCGGGAAGGTAAATATTATAAGTGCTCCCACTTTCTCTAAGGCTCTCCTGAAAAGTGGTGACAGGAATCGGCTTTTCTGAAGTTATCAGCGCTTCTCCTTTTTTGAGATCTACGGAAACTTTTTTTACACCGTTCACTGATTTCAGAGATTCCTCCACGTGCGCCTGACAGCCACTGCAGGTCATCCCCGTGACCTGGTATTTTTCCTCAGCCCCTTCAGAATGTATATGGTAACTGCCGCTATCCTTTTGCAGCGCATCTTCAAAAACCCCTATCGGAATATGTTTTTCCATCCTTATCATCGCTTCTGACATTTCAAGATCTACGGATGCGCCTTTGACTCCGTCCACCTTTTGAAGGGTTTCTTCCACGTGTGAGCGACAGCCATTGCACGTCATTCCGCTGATCTGATAGCGATGTTCCATTTCTCCTTCATGAGCAGCCTCTTGAACTTTTGACGATACTTTACTTTCAACAAGTGATCCTCCCGCTTCAGAAATGTGATAATTCCCGCCTGCTTTCTGCAGTTCCTGCTCAAAAACTTCGGCAGGAATGTGCTTTTCCATCTCAATGACCGCTTCGGCTTTTTCAATATCTACAGAAGCGGCTCTTACTCCGTCCACCTTCCGCAGAGTCTCCTCCACATGAGACCGACAGCCATTACAGGTCATGCCGCTAATCTTGTACTTATGCCTCATCAAAGAAGAGGACTCGGAAACATCTTTTTTAAGAACTGTTATTTTGTAATTCCCTCCATCCTGCTCAAGCTCCTTTTGAAGAACTTCTGTAGGAATGTGTTGTTCCATCTCGATGACAGCTTCTTCTTTTTGAAGGTCTACGGAAGCATTTTTAACCCCGGAAACCTTCTGAAGGGTATTTTCTACGTGAGAACGACAGCCGTTACAGGTCATGCCGCTTATGTGATAAGTATGTTTCATCTCTCTTACTTTAATATCCCAAAGTTCGCAGGATTTAAAGCGGAAATGTTATACAATTCTGGAAATTTGTGGTAAGATTTAGAGTTTGTCCAGAGGAATGCGTTTGATCTCCTTTACCTGCTTAAAATGGGTGGGCGTTAGCCCCGTTACTTTTTTGAACTGCTTGCTCAAATGTGAAACACTGGAATAATTGAGCTGCAGGGCGATCTCGCTTAACGAGAGCTCATCGTAGACCAGCAATTCCTTCACTTTTTCGATCTTTTGTGTGATCACGTATTGTTCAATGGTCATGCCCTGAACTTCAGAGAACAGCTTGCTTAGGGTGGAATAGTCCTGGTTGAATTTTTCTGAAAGATATTCCGAAAAAGTGATCTTCAGGGGTTCTTCGGAATAATGGATGCTTTCAAGGATACAGGTTTTCACACTTTCGATCAACCTGGTTTTGCGATCATCCAGAAGCTCAAATCCCAGCTCCCGAAAACGGGCATCCAGATCGTGCTTTTCTTCCGCAGAAAGATCGCGACTGATCTCGGCTTCTCCAAGCCGAACTGCATCTGGATGAAGTCCGAACTTTTCCAGTTCCGACTTCACCATCATGATACAGCGGTTACAAACCATATTTTTGATCGAAAGCTTCATTTACTTTACCTGAAACGGGATGGTGATCTTCTTTTTTTCCCAGGAGAAAACGATCTCACCTGACCGTTCACCCGTTTTGTTCACTTCATAAGTGAGCTGTTCCTGAACTTCTTTCAGGTTTTTTGGAGTTACCGTGAACCTCAGCACGTCTTCAGCTTCATTGTAATCATCCTTTCCATGTTGTTCCCAGCGGGAATTAAAGATCACTGTCCATTCCTCTTTTCCGGGAATCAGGAAGAAACCGTATTTGCCTGCAGGCAAAACTTTTCCGGCGATCAACAGGTCCTTATCGGTCTTCAACCACGTGGCATTATGAGCACCTGCCTGCCATACCCTGTCAAAAGCCACAAGCCCACCAAAGATGATCCGGTCCCTTACACTTGGTGCCGAATAATCTATGTGTACATGCGCTCCACCTACCATGGCCATAGCCATAGTGTGAAGGCTAAGGCTCTTTTTAGATGCTTTGGCTGGCATGGTATGACTGTCATGTCCTTTTTTATGCTCCACCTGCGCGGTAGCCGAAAAGGTCATTGCTCCAAAAAGGGCTAACAGCAAAAATGTTCTTTGTTTCATCATTTAGATATTAAAAAATCTACCGACCTGCTTTTTGGGGCCGGCAGATCATTCAATTTATTTTAAAGTGTCTTTTACGCTTCCGCACTTAAGCATCTTATCGCCATAGTACGGATTACGAACTTCTTTGGAAGCAGACAACCAGTAGGCTCCTTTTCCTTCAAAGGCCATTGGGCAGAACTGCTTGTAAACCTCTCCTGAAGAAATGGCTCCTGTAAGCATCTGCTCCATAGCCGCAGAAAGGTCCTGGAAAGCCGTTCTTTGTCCATTGATATCCTCAGCCTGGGCTATCTTTTGAACTGCGTTAAGGGCCTGCTCATTTCCTCCTGCATTTTGAAGGGCTTCGCTAAGCATGTTAGCACCGTTCTTAGCTTCTTCAGCATCGGTGTTCACTAAAGCGGTCTTGATGTGCATGTAGTGATTATAAACAGCGGCCATTTTCTGGTCCTTGAACTCCACTTCCCCCTGAGCGCCATCGTCAAGGTTACCGCTCATGGCTGTCATATCATGCTCCTCCCCTTCCATATGCATCTCATTCTGCATTGGCATAGAGGCATCATCTGCTTCTTCCTGGTTCTCTTTTTTAGCCTCTCCACAGGAGTTTAAAGTAATTGCTCCTAAAAAGGCCAGTAATAATAATCTTGCGTTTTTCATGTTCTGAGTTATTTATAGTTAAAGTTATGGATTTACTTGATTCTTTTGGTCACTTCGCCACAGGTTAACATGGCCTCCCCATAATAGGGATTTCTTACCTCTTCGGAAAGGCTCAGCCAGTCTGCACCTTTATTGGTATTGGCCATTGGGCAATGCTGCACAAAAACAGGAGTTTCGATCTCATCAAGGTTTGATGCGAAGGCGATCATATTCTTTGATAAGATGATGAAATGGTCCCGCTGGTTTTCCAGGTTATCATTTTCAGAAATAGCCTGCAGCATTTGTCTGATCTCTTTTACATGAGAGACCTCCATAGCACCCAAATTCTCTGTTTTAAGGCTATTCACTTCTTCGAGCATCTTATAAGCCCCGGCCTTGACAGCTTCCACATTGGAGTCTACAAAAGCATCTTTTAAATTAAAGTATGCGCTTAATACCGTTGTAAAATCCTTCTGAAAGGTCTCAGGCAACTTCATCTTCATCTCCTTTGGATCTGCAGGCATTCCTTCACTTGAGTTCATCATTGATTTCTTACCCTGAAGTTGTGCCGCTGCATCTACGGTGAAGGTTCCGTTCACCACAACCTCATCGCCATTTTGAAGGCCTTCAAGCACCTCATAGTTATCTCCCACGGTTCTTCCCAGCTTCACTTCCCTCATCTCAAAAACAGGTTCGGTGGGTACCGGTTTTATGTAAACCAAAGAACGTTCCCCGGTCCACAACACGGCAGACTTAGGAATGGTCACCACCTCTTCTTCGGCAGTTACTCCGGCTGTTTCTATTTCTCCCTGTACAAACATTCCTGGTTTAAAAATATTGTTCTTGTTTTCCAGATCGGCTCTTACCAGTACCGTTCTTCTGGAAGTATTGAGCACCGGATCAATAAAAGAGACTTTAGCGTTAAATTGCCTTTCCGGATACGCATTGGTGGTGATGGTAATCTCCTGGCCTTCTTTAATATTCCTGATCTGGTTCTCATAGGCGTCAAAGACTGCCCAAACGCTGTTCAAATTCGATATTTTATAGAGCGGTTGCCCCTGCTTTACATAATCCCCTTCCTGCACCAGCTTTTCGGTCACCGTACCGGCCACAGTAGCATACACTGGAAAGTTCTCACGAACACTTCCGGAGGATTCGATAGCCTCTATTTGTTTATCTGAAAGTTTCCAAAGCTTTAGTTTATTTCTCACCGCTTTGTAAAGGGCCGGTTGACTTTCCTTTAACCTGGCAGCAGTTAGCAGCTCCTGTTGGGCCGCAACCAGTTCAGGAGAATAGATGGTCGCCAGCAATTGTCCGCGGTTCACATGTTCCCCGGTGAAATTCACATTAAGCTGCTCTATCCTTCCGGCAAAATAAGCCACCTGCACGGCATTGGTCTCTTCGTTCACCTGGATCTTCCCTGAAAGTTTCAGGTTGTTCCCGGCAATTTCTCCTCCTCCAACTGTGGTGGTCTGGATATTGGCTAAAGCCAGGGCATTTTCTGTCATTTTGAACTGATCGGCGGTAAGACCTTCTGCACCTGCTTCGGCAGGGATCAGATCCATTCCGCAAATGGGACAGTCACCAGGTTCGGGTTGCATGATCTGCGGATGCATGGAGCAGGTCCACATCTGGTTAGTTTCTTCTGAATGATCATGTTCAGCTTCATTACTTCCTTCAGAAGTATTGAACAGCCAATAGCCTAGAAGCAGGCCGGCGGCAAGAATTCCTATATAAATGAGTACTTTTTTCATCTTATTGTCTATTAAGATCTAACTTTTTAATTCGTCAAATAGTTTACCAGAGCCGTTTGCTGGTAATAATTTTTCACGGCTTCTATCAATCCGGTCTGGAATTTTAGCTGCAGCTCCTGCACATCGAGAACATCATTAAAATCGATGGTTCCGGTTTCATAGCTTCTCACCAGGATCTCCTCGGCATCTTTAGCCTGCTCTATATTCCGCAAAAAGGTATTGGCAGTGATCTTCGCCGAGGCACGGTTATTGAGTGCCATTGCAAGCAAGGTCTCCAGCTTGTTCACCCTTTCTGCGCGTTGGGCTGCGATCTCCTGCTGTTTTATCTCATTTTGGCGGGACACCGACTTATATTTATTGTTGAAAATAGGGATAGAAACCGATACCATGGGCATCAAAATATCCTTTCCACTCTCGTCCACGATCATATCTGTACGCTCGGCCACTGGAATGTAATCGATCCCAAATCCGAGTTTTGGAAGCGCTTCTTTCTGGTTCAGCAATTCTGCTTCGGCAACTGATTCATACAAGCGATCAAATTTCAATAATTCCGGATGAACTTCGGCAATACTTAGATCCCGTAGTACCTCTTCCTGCGGAATGGCCATAGAGTCAACAACCATCACGTTCATATCCTCGCGACGGTTCAAAAGGTTGTTAAAATTCACTCTTTCAGCATCAAATTCCTGCTCCAAAGTCTGCTTTTGCTGTGCCAGTTCGTTCTGCCTCATTTGCAGGCGAAGCACATCTACAGCCGAAGCACTGCCCACTTCAAGAGAGTTTATTGCCAGTTCATGGTACACTTCGAGCAGCTCGATATTCTCAAGCAGCACTTCCTGTCTTTCCTGCAACGAATACAGACGATAATAGGATTGGGCTACCGAAAGGGCAAGCTTTCTTTTGGCTACCGCTATTTCAATGTACTCAGCATCGGCCATAGAAGCAGCGTAATTTTCCCGGGCTGTTATGGTTCCAAACCAGGGGATCATCTGCCTTACTGAAAAACGTGCTTTTTGAGCTCCTGTCCGGGTCTCTGGTTCACTCACAAAATACCCCGCGCTGAATTCAGTATCGGGTAAAGTGTTAACTTCATTCACCTTTTCAGAAGCCAGTTCATACCGCAGTTCAAAAGCGCTGATCTCAGGATTATTTTGCTCTGCTTCCTGAATGTAGGTCTCTAATTGTTGGGAAAGTCCATTTGCTGAAAAGAACAACCCAAGAATGATCATTAACTTAAACCTGAAGTTAGAAGTTGGAGGCTGGAAGCTGGACAAGAAATGATCTATTCTTGAACTCAATCCTCTACATTTTATTTGAACAGCTCTATTTTCCATAGTTTTTCCAGTTTTGATGAAGACGATTTATCTTCTTTCCAACGATCTCATTCTTTTCTCTCAATTGCCCATGCACCTCTTTACTCAAATAGTTACAGTCAACGGCAAAATCCAACCAGGTCTCGATTTCCCCATTGGAACCTAACGCATTCACTAATTGCTGTTTAAAAATTTGCTCATATTGTCTTTTCGACCATCCTTCAGAAATATTAGCTGCTACAGACCGTGAAGCCCGAACGATTTGAGAAGTAAGCGAAAAAGTTTCTTCTTTAGGAAATTGCCTGGTTTCACGAAAAATTTCCATTGCCAGAGCATATGATTCCTGATATATATCTAAATCTTTAAATGATTTTATCATAACATTAATTCTATCAATTATCCAACTTCTAATCTCCGACTTCCATTTTCTTTTTCAATCCTGCTTCTTTTCTCCAGCTATACAACACGGGTACCACGAACAAGGTCATGAGCGCGATCAACATTCCTCCAAAACTTGGAATTGCCATTGGGATCATGATATCGCTTCCGCGGCCTGTAGATGTTAACACCGGCAATAATGCCAGTATAGTTGTTGCCGTGGTCATCAAACAAGGCCTTATCCTTTTCTCTCCGGCCTCGATAACCGCTGCCCTCACCTGTTCTTTGGTCTCTGTGACGTTGCGGTCAAAAGACTGGGTAAGGTAAGTCGCCATCACCACCCCGTCATCGGTGGCGATACCGAACAAGGCGATGAACCCTACCCATACGGCCACACTCAGGTTAATGGTATGCATCTGGAAGAGGTCCCTAAGGTTCTCCCCAAAGAAGTTGAAATTCATGAACCAGTCCTGTCCGTACAACCAAATCAACAGGAAACCGCCGGCAAAAGCCACGGCGATCCCGGTAAACACCATTAAGGAGGTGGATACAGATCTAAACTGGAAATATAGGATCAGGAAAATGATCATCAGGGAAAGAGGCACCACTACAGAAAGTGTTTTCTCTGCCCTAAGCTGATTCTCATAAGTTCCGGTAAAACGGTAGGTGATCCCTTCAGGAACAGAAAGCGCTCCCGAAGCGATCTTTTCTTCAATAAGGTCCTGGGCATTTTCCACCACATCTACCTCGGCGAACCCGTCCAGCTTATCAAAAAGCACATAACCGATCAGGAAAGTATCCTCACTTTTGATCACCTGCGGGCCCTGTTCATATTTCACCTCAACAAGTTCTCCCAGCGGAACAGGAGTACCTCCTTCAACAGGAACGTAAATGTCTTTAATATCTTCAGGATTGGCCCTGAGCTCTCTTGGGTATCTCACCCTCATCCCGTAGCGTTCACGGCCTTCAACGGTCTGGGAGATCACCATTCCGCCCACCGCGACTTCCAGCACCTGTTGCACATCTTCAATAGCTATCCCATACCGGGCCAGTCTGTCGCGTTTAATATCGATGAGGAGGTAAGGTTTCCCCACTATCCTGTCGGCGAAAACCGCTTCATCTTTCACGCCTTCGGCTTCCTTCAGAATGTCTTCCAGTTTTAATCCGAAAGCTTCAATGGTCTTTAGATCAGGTCCTTTTACTTTGATCCCCATAGGCGCCCGCATACCGGTTTGGAGCATGACCAGGCGGGTCTCGATAGGCTGAAGTTTTGGCGCCGAAGTCACTCCGGGTAACTTGGTAGCCTTCACGATCTCATTCCAGATATCATCTGGTGACTGGATCTCTGGTCGCCAGTTTCTGAAGTATTCCCCGTCTTCATCAGGGATCAATTGCTCACGTCTTACCTTCAGCGGATCTTTCACGCTGCCTTCTTCCAGGTTGGCATCTTCGTCCACATCAGTATTCGGGTTTAGGACAAGTTTTCCACTCTTCAGAATGAACAAACCATCTTCATTGACCCGGTAACGCTGTGGCTCACCCTCCTCATTCCGCATATACTCAGATTTATACTGAATGACATTCTCATACATGGAAAGCGGTGCAGGGTCAAGTGCAGATTCGGTACGTCCGGCCTTTCCAACCACGGTCTCGATCTCCGGTATACCGGCAACAGCCATATCCAGTTGTTGTAACACCCTGGTATTCTCCTCCACCCCCGCATGAGGCAGGGAGGTAGGCATCAGCAGGAAGGAACCTTCATTTAGCGAAGGCATGAATTCCTTCCCTGTATTCCTCATGATCAAAAACCCTACAATTACAAGAACTGTTGGACCCGAAAGGAAAAGGATCTTATTGTTCAGGGCCCAGGTAAGGATGCGGGTATAATATCTTCGGAAAACCGTAAAGATCCCTAATAATCCAAAAGCAATTAAACCGACAAAAAGGAAGTTCATGAACACGCTTCGGTCAAATCCCAGAGGTCTCCAGTATTCTGCCAGCAGGTAAACAATTGCAAAGGCCGAAATGATCACATTGATCAAATTTGCCTTTTTAGGAGTGATCCTCTTTTTAAGAAGGAACAAGCCTGTGACCCCGTAGGCAACGACCACAATCCCGATAAAATAACCCATAACCATCGCCACAAGTCCGGCAATGATCAGGAGAATGTTAGCTCCAAATCCTACAGTTGTCCTCGAAGTTCTCTTTTTGAAGAAAATGGCTGCAAAAGGTGGTATTATGAACAGGGCAACGATCAGCGAAGCCGTAAGAGCCATGGTCTTGGTAAACGCCAGCGGCCTGAAAAGTTTTCCTTCGGCACCTATCATGGTGAAAACCGGAATAAAACTAATGATCGTGGTAAGTACCGCCGTGAGGATCGCTCCCGATACTTCGGAAGTGGCATTGTACACAACCGTGTTTATAGGTAGTTTTTTGCCATCGCCGTCTACCCCATGTTCATCCAGGTGTCGCAAAATATTTTCCGAAAGTATCACCCCAACATCTACCATGGTCCCGATCGCAATGGCAATACCCGAAAGTGCGACAATATTGGCAGGAACTCCGAACAGTTTCATAGAGATGAACACCATGAGCACGGCCACCGGAAGCAAACTGGAAATCAGCACCGAGGCCCTGAGGTTGTAGACCATCACGATGATCACTAAAATGGTAATAAGTATCTCCAGGCTTAGGGCCTCATTCAAAGTTCCAAGGGTTTCCTGGATCAATTCTGTCCTGTCGTAAAAAGGAACAATGGTGACCTGAGAAACCGTTCCGTCACTCAGTTCTTTAGAAGGAAGTCCGCCGCTTATTTCGGCGATCTGTTCTTTCACGTTATTGATCACTTCAAGCGGATTCGCGCCATAGCGCGCAACTACTACTCCACCCACTACTTCAGCGCCCTCCTTGTCCAAAACTCCCCGCCTTTGGGCAGGCCCTAAAGAGACTCTTGCAATATCTTTAATGCGAATTGAAGTGTAATCTTCTGAAGTGACTACAGCATTCTCTATATCTTCAATGGACTTCACATATCCCATTCCGCGAACAAGATATTCCGCCTGATTGATCTCCAGTGTTTGCGCACCAATGTCGCGGTTGCTCTCTTTCACCGCCATGACGACCTGCTTCAGCCCCACGTTGTACTGGCGCATCAATTCAGGATTTACATCTATCTGGTATTCCTGGACGAATCCACCTATGGAAGCTACTTCAGAAACCCCGCTGGCTCCCGAAAGGGCGTATTTCACATAATAATCCTGGATGCTCCGCAGTTCGTGAAGGTCCCAGCCGCCGGTAACATTCCCGTCCTTATCACGGCCTTCAAGGGTATACCAGAAGATCTGTCCAAGTCCTGTGGCATCTGGGCCAAGAGCCGGATTCACCCCTTCGGGCAACAAATTGCTGGGTAGGGAATTCAGCTTTTCGAGAATCCGGCTACGGCTCCAGTAAAATTCAATGTCTTCTTCAAAAATGATATAGATGCTCGAGAATCCGAACATCGAGGAACTCCGAATGGTCTTCACCCCTGGAATACCAAGTAATGAGGTGGTGAGCGGGTAAGTGATCTGGTCCTCGATATCCTGAGGAGACCTTCCCGGCCACTTGGTAAAAACGATCTGCTGGTTCTCACCAATATCGGGGATGGCGTCAACCGCTACAGGGTCTGTAGGCAGGACACCAGTTTCCCAGTTAAAGGGCGCTGTGACTATACCCCAACCCACGAACAACAGGAGAAGAATGGCAGCTACCAGCTTATTTTCAATTAAAAATTTGATGCCTTTATTCAGCATTGTTTGATGTTTAAGTAATTAGAAAAAGGTTAAATACAACCCGTGACCCACACCCGTTTTAGGGCAGGTCATAACCATCTAAATACTTAAAGATCAAATAAGGAAAGTCTCGTTAAGGACCTGGATGTCCCTGACGAGCAAAGGCGGAGAGTAGTCTGAAAAAGGAATTAACTGCTGTGGCAGTTCTTGAAACAGTCCTACATAGGAATAAGTAAAAGTGGAAAGAAATACCTGTTGCGGAAGTTCAAGATCATTAAATGAGATCTTCAGATCATCCTGGCCTTCTACAGAAATTTTTTGATCACTGCAACCATCTTCTGTGGTCATTTCACCTTCAGAAGGATGTTCCATTCCGCAGTCCTGGGCTTCAGAAAAAATAGCCTGATCCACCAGGTACGTTCCGCAGAAATGCTTATCCACGGTAAAGGACATGGTAGAGAACAGCACCAAAAGTGCCAGAACCAAAGAACCCGATTTTTGCAAAATCTTTTTCATTCCAATGACAAAAGTACTGAAAAAATAAATATCCCGAACATTTTAGTTCTCCGGTACAGACTTGAGCCGGTAATAATAGAATGCCGGCAACAGAATAAGGATTAAAACCGGATGGGCCAGAAATCTCCTCACGTAAAAAGCTGCTAGATAATCATCTGGTGTCACGTTCTGCATTAACCAGACAAAAAGAGGAAAGAGAACAATAAAAAAGAGTGCATAGATAACTCCTGCGAATTTGATAATGCTCCAGTTTTTAAAAGCCACATAAAGAATGGTGAGGGAAACCACCGTGTTCAGCAAAAACCTGAGGAAAACATTGAAGAACATAAGGTTAGTAAAATGATATTCCTGTTGCTCCTGGAAAGCCCGCTCAAAAAAGTACATGAACGGATCATAAAAATATTGATACTCATACATCCTGATCAATGCCAGCACTGCGACCAGCAACCCGATAAGAAACATCCTTAAATATGGGTTCATGCTCTTATTTGTTTAGTGTAAATAATGATCCAGACCACCCATAGCAGGAATACCGATCCGTAAATGACCAGCGGAAATGCTATCGTGTGTAAAAAATGAGCGTATTGCGGGTACTCATAAATGCCTACAGCCATAAGGCCTATACGAAAAATATTGGTCACATAAATGAGTACAGATCCCGCTAAAGTATAGATAAGAGTCGGCTTTAAACTTCCGAAGAAAGCCAGCATAAAAGAGATGAAGAGAATAATGATACTCGCCGCATTACAGCCTTCAATGATCCTGGCCACGAATTTTCCGTTCACGATCAGGTGCATGGTCGACTCGGGAAAGCCCGATCTTATTTGTGCTTCATAGCCCATTGCCGAGACCACCGCTTCACTTTGCAATGCGACCAGATGGGTTAGATAGTCGGGGTAATAGGATGCGGAATCAAAATTATTGAGGTACAGGTTGTACAAAAAGGCCAACAGCAGGTAGGTCCCCAAAAAGGTGAAAATAAAGCGGATTACCGAAGCATATTTCTGGACCAGTTGAAGCAAATTCTCCTGAAGGTTTTTTCAAAAGTATTGAAATTAACAGGTACGACCTCGAAGAATTTTTAAATACTTTTGTGCAAAACTTATACGGTATGCCTTTTAGCAAGCTAAGAACAGAAGTAGAAAAAATAGTACAGGAGCATGAAGCACCGGTAGATCTGCGCCTTAAGGAGATCTGCGAATTATTGAAAGCCGAGATCCCCTACTACACCTGGGTGGGATTTTATTTCAAGAACGGCGATAAGAATGAATTGAAACTGGGACCATACGCCGGTGAGCCTACAGACCATACCATCATTCCCTTCGGAAAAGGTATCTGCGGACAGGTGGCTGTGTCAAACAAAAACTTTGTAGTGCCCGATGTCAGCGCACAGGACAATTACATTGCCTGCAGCATTCATGTTAAAGCTGAGATCGTAGTGCCGCTTTTCAAGAACGGGGAAAACATCGGGCAGATAGATATTGATTCTAATGTCCCCGATCCTTTTACCGAAGAAGATGAAAGGTTCCTGGAATTCGTGAACGAAAAGGTAGCGGAGATCCTTTAGCCTCACCCCCGCCTCTCTAAAAGAAGAGGAGCTTTAAATACAAAGATCACAAGAGGTTTCAAAAATGATTTTTTTGGAACCTCTTAATCTAAATACAAAACCAAAAATTCTCCCACTTCTCAAGGGAGAAGTCCGCAAGACAGAGGGTCTTACATCCCCGTCCTAATAGCCTCTACGGGATCAAGCTTTGATGCCGAAATTGCAGGGACAATTCCAGAAATAAGCCCGATCACCGCAGAAACAGCTGTACCAATGAACAGGTTCCAGGGCGAGAGTACGAATTCGAAATCCCCGGTAAATTGTGAGGCCAGCAAGGAGATCACCCACACCAAAAATAATCCGATCAACCCGCCGATGACGGCTAAGATGACTGCTTCAAAGAGAAACTGAAATAAAATGAACCGGTTTTTGGCGCCCAGAGATTTCTGGATCCCAATAAGATTCGTTCGTTCCTTCACACTCACGAACATAATGTTGGCGATCCCAAAACCTCCCACTAAAAGTGAAAATCCGCTGATGATGAGCCCAATGAAATTCATTTGGCCGGTAATATTGTCGATGAAATCTGTAAAACCTTTGAGCTGGTTCACGAAGAAGTTATTGATCTCTTCCCGTCTAAGTCCGCGATTGTTCCTTATCTGCTGCTCCAGCAGTGCGACAAATTCGGCATTATCAACCCCATCTTCAGGTTTTATCACGATCTGCGGAAAAGTACCGCGGCTATTGCTTCCGTAGATACGCCGCACCGCATTTACAGGCACGAACACATTTGAATCATGACCACCTCCAAAAAGGCCTTGGCCCATTTTCTCAAGCAGGCCTATCACGGTGAATTTTCTGCCATACAAGCGCACTCTTTTACCCATAGGATCCCCCCCAGGAAATAAGCTTTCCGCCACATCATGCCCTAAAATGATCACAGGCGCCCCTCTTACCGATTCGGCCTGATTAAAGAATCTGCCCTCTTCCAGCTGTAGGGCTTCTATGTCGTAATATTCATATGAAACTGCAGCTATTCCCACATCGTTCGCGGTGTTTTCCTGGTACTTTATGGGTTCGTTCGGAACGTTTAGCACAAAGGAGGCTGCCTCCAGGTCGGGAAGATTTCGGCTAATGTCCTCATATTCCTCGTAAGTCACATCTGGAAATTGCTGTCTTTTCCATTGTGGCACCTCTGTAGGCCCGAATGAAAAACGGGTGACGATCATGGTGCTTTGATCAAGAGAACTAAGGCTTCCTTTGATCTCTTTCTCAAGCGAATCTACCGCTGCCAGCACGGCGATGATAGAAAAAATCCCAATGGTCACTCCCAGAAGTGACAACATGGTGCGTAATTTATTGTTTTTTAGAGCGTTAATTGCAAAATTAAAGCTCTCTTTAAGGACTCTCAGGTAGATCAACATAGCGCTAAGATCGGCATTCAACCTATATGACGTGCAGCTTCAGGTTTCGTTACAAATTTTATGAGAAATAAAGGCTTCAGGATTTATATTTTATACTGAAATAGTTACTTTTGCAACTTTACCAAAACCAACACAATGAGCAACTTAAAATCGGCGAAATCCGCATTAATTTCAGTTTTTAACAAAGAGGGGCTGGAACCCATTGTTAAAAAAATGGATGAGCTAGGAATTACCATCTACTCCACCGGCGGGACTGAAAAATTCATCACCGACCTGGGAATTAATGTAGTACCTGTTGAAGACATTACCTCCTACCCTTCCATTCTTGGAGGCCGGGTAAAGACGCTTCACCCAAAAGTATTTGGAGGCATTCTTAACCGAAGTGATAATGAACAGGACGCAGCCGAGCTGAAGGAATACCAGATTCCCCAGATCGACATCGTGATCGTGGACCTGTATCCTTTTGAAAAAACAGTTGCTTCTGGCGCTACAGACCAGGAAATCATTGAAAAAATAGATATCGGCGGAATTTCCCTCATCAGGGCGGCAGCCAAGAACTTCAAGGATGTGCTGTGCGTTTCTTCTATGGAAGATTACAGTGAGTTCTTAAACATTATTTCCGAAGGAAAAGGCGCAACTTCTTTGGCCGACAGGAAAAGATTCGCGGCAAAAGCCTTTAACGTATCTTCTCATTACGATACAGCCATCTTCAATTATTTCAATGAAGAAGAAACCGTTTATAAAGAAAGCTATACCACCGGGAAAGAGTTAAGATACGGAGAGAACCCTCATCAAAAAGGATATTTCTTCGGAGATTTTGACAGTATGTTCGAAAAGCTGCACGGCAAGGAACTTTCTTATAATAACCTTTTAGATGTAGATGCAGCGGTGAACCTGATGAGCGAGTTCAAAAATGAAGCGCCTACTTTTGCCATTTTAAAGCATAACAACGCCTGCGGCCTGGCCCAAAGAGACAGCATTCTTGAGGCCTATAAAGATGCTTTGGCGGGTGATCCGGTTTCGGCTTTCGGCGGAATTTTGATCAGCAATACCGAAATTGACAAAGCCACAGCAGAACAGATCCACAAATTATTCTGTGAAGTGGTGATCGCGCCCTCATATTCCGAAGAAGCTCTTGAAATTTTAAAAGGAAAGAAGAACAGGGTGATGCTTGTTCAGAAGGAAACAGAACTTCCGAAGAAACAGGTACGCACCTGTCTAAACGGCGTGCTTGTTCAGGATAAAGACCTAAAAACGGACACAAAAGAAGATTTAACTTTTGTGACCAACAATAAACCCGACGAGAACGAGTTAAGGGACCTATTGTTTGCTTCCAAGATCTGCAAGCATACCAAATCAAACACCATCGTTCTGGTAAAAAACAATCAGTTACTTGCAAGCGGTACAGGGCAGACTTCAAGAGTAGATGCTCTGCGACAAAGTATAGATAAGGCAAATTCTTTCGAATTTAACCTTAAAGGCGCCGTTATGGCAAGTGATGCTTTCTTCCCGTTCCCAGATTGTGTGGAGATCGCAGATCATGCCGGTATTACTTCGGTGATCCAGCCTGGAGGTTCGATAAAAGATCAGTTAAGCATTGACTATTGCAATGAAAATAACCTTTCTATGGTGATGACAGGCACGAGGCATTTTAAACATTAATTTTATTACATTTACCAAACCTCAAATTTAATAAGACTTAACATGGGATTTTTTGATTTTCTCACTGAAGAAATAGCCATTGACCTTGGGACTGCAAACACCCTTATCATTCATAACGACAAAGTAGTGGTTGACAGCCCATCTATCGTGGCCCGTCATAGAACAACAGGAAAGATTATTGCAGTGGGTAAAGAAGCTGCGATGATGCAGGGAAAGACCCATGAAAACATCAAGACCATTCGCCCACTTAAGGACGGGGTGATCGCTGACTTTGACGCGTCTGAAAAGATGCTTACCATGTTCATCAAGGAAATTCCCGCGTTAAAGAAGAAAATGTTCACGCCGGCTCTAAGAATGGTGATCTGTATCCCTTCGGGAATTACGGAAGTTGAGATGCGCGCGGTTAAAGAAAGTGCCGAAAGGGTAAATGGTAAAGAAGTTTATCTAATTCACGAACCCATGGCCGCAGCCATTGGTATTGGAGTAGACATCATGCAGCCAAAAGGTAACATGATCGTGGATATAGGGGGTGGTACTACAGAGATCGCTGTGATCGCCCTTGGCGGTATCGTGTGTGACAAATCTGTAAAGATCGCGGGTGATGTTTTCACCAATGACATCGTTTATTATATGCGCACCCAGCACAACCTTTATGTGGGTGAGCGTACTGCGGAAAAAATAAAGATCCAGATTGGAGCCGCGACCGAAGACCTTGAAGTTCCGCCAGACGAAATGAACGTTCAGGGACGTGACTTGTTAACCGGAAAACCGAAACAGGTGAACATCTCCTTTAGAGAGATCGCGAAAGCTCTTGACAAATCTATTTTGAGGATCGAGGATGCTGTGATGGAAACGCTTTCTCAAACTCCGCCTGAACTTGCTGCCGATATCTACAATACCGGAATTTACCTCGCAGGGGGTGGCTCAATGTTAAGGGGCCTTGATAAAAGATTATCTCAAAAGACAGATCTTCCAGTGTACATTGCAGAAGATCCTTTAAGGGCAGTAGTACGCGGTACCGGTATTTGCCTTAAGACCCTTCACCGCTACAAGAGCATCTTGATAAAGTAGGAGTAACTTATGCAGCAAATAATAAATTTTCTTATTCGCAATAAGAACAATATTTTATTCTTGTTGCTGCTTTCGGTTTCCCTGTTTTTGACCATACAATCGCATTCGTATCAAAAGAGCAAATTCATTAGTTCCGCAAATTTCGTGAGCGGGGGAATTTACAGCTGGACGAGCAACATCAACACCTATTTTAACCTTGAAGAGTACAACCTTCGGTTACTTGAGGAGAATCAAAGGCTTCGGACAAGACTGGCTACCTATGAAGATTCGCTGGAAATAAAAGATTTCACCGACACTTCTTCTTATGAGGGCAGCTATATTTTCAGGGCTTCAGAAGTCATCAATAATAATTACGCCAAGGTTGACAATTACCTCACCTTGAAATCGGGTTCGCGGGAGGGAATAGAGCGAGACATGGGAGTGGTAACCAGTAAAGGGATCGTAGGTATCGTAGAGAACGTTTCTCCTAATTATTCAACCGTCATCTCCATTTTAAACTCCAATTCCAGAATCAACGCCCAGCTAAAAAAATCAAATCACTTCGGAACTTTGGTCTGGAACGGGGAAGATCCCAATGTAGTGCAGCTGATCGATGTTCCGGCAATTGCTCCTGTTACTAAAGGAGATACTATAATTACCGGCGGAAGGTCCCTGATCTTCCCAAAAGGCATTCCCATTGGAGACATCATAGATTATGAACTTGATCAAAGCGAAAGCTATTACACTATAAACATTGGGCTTTTCAACGACATGACCAACCTTGGCTATGTTTACATCATTGAAAATACGGCCCAGGAAGAGATAAAGGAACTGCAAAATATCACCAAGGATGAATAACGTAGTGTTGTCAAATACCTTTCGGTTCTTTTTCCTCATCCTGCTGCAGGTACTCTTGCTGAACAACATCAATTTTATGGGGTACATCAATCCGTACCTTTACATTTTGTTCATCCTGCTGTATCCCTTTAACGGAAATCAAACCCTGCTCCTTATTTTAAGTTTTTTCCTGGGACTTGGCGTAGACCTGTTCGAAGACAGCGGGGGGATCAATGCTGCCGCCTGCGTGGTGATCGCATATATACGCCCGGTGGTTTTAAGGTTCTCCTTTGGAGTGAGCTATGATTACCAGACAATCAAATTTTCCAGCACCCCTATAGGCTCAAGGATAAGTTACGTGGCTATTCTTGTGTTCATTCATCATTTTGTGCTCTTTTTATTGGAATTTTTCAATTTTGCACACTTCTTGTTACTTCTAAAGAAAACATTGTTTTCAGGCATTTTTACCCTGATCCTGATTTTCCTAACCTTGGCACTATTCAACAGAAGATCTAGATGAGAAGAATCCTATTATACATTATCATTATTACCTCAGGGCTAATCTTTCTGGCCCGTTTGTTCTACCTTCAGGTCCTGGATGATTCCTTTGCAGGGCTTTCCGAGAACAACGCTATCAAGGTGGTATATGATTACCCACAGCGAGGCTTCATTTTTGACCGCAATGGAGAGCTACTGGTTTCCAACCAGCCCTCTTATGACGTGATGGTCATTCCGCGGAATTTAAAACCTTTTGATACAACCGAATTCTGTAAGATCTTAGGACTTACTGAAGAACAACTGGTTGGAAGGCTGGACAAGGCAAAGATCTATTCTCCACGCCTGCCCTCTGTGGTCATTCCGCAGCTTACAAAAAGTGAATATGCTTATCTGCAGGAGAAAATGCGGAAGTATGAAGGTTTTTACATTCAGAA
Organism: Salinimicrobium catena; assembly: GCF_900102915.1. Taxonomy (GTDB): domain Bacteria; phylum Bacteroidota; class Bacteroidia; order Flavobacteriales; family Flavobacteriaceae; genus Salinimicrobium; species Salinimicrobium catena. Next base: position 971,263 of record NZ_FNGG01000001.1, on the reverse strand, counting down.
GCGATCGCTAAGGGACTATTATACCGAACATGGATCAAACATCTTAGGCTACATCGCAGAGGTTAACCAACGTACGGTAAATGAAAACCCTTATTACCTTTCCGGAGACCTTATCGGGAAACAGGGAGTAGAGGAATACTATGAAGAACTTTTACGCGGAATAAAGGGAGTAAAATATATTCAGAAAGACCGGTTTAACAGAGACATTGGCCCGTACAAAGGAGGGATCTACGATACCCTTCCCAAAAAAGGAAAAGACCTCACCATTACCATTGATGCAGAACTCCAAAAGTATGGAGAACTGCTTATGGAGAACAAGCGTGGAGGTATTGTTGCCATTGAACCGGCTACAGGAGAGATCCTGGCCATGGTGACCGCGCCCAACTATGATCCGGCTAAACTGGTGGGCCGAAAAAGATCCAAGAACTTCACTGAACTGTATTACGACACCATAGCCAAGCCATTATATGATCGTGGCCTGTTGGCCGAATATCCTCCGGGATCCCCATTCAAGACCATTAATGCTCTTATTGCCTTACAGGAAGGTGTAGTGGATACCAGGGAAAGGTTTACCTGCCAAATGGGTTATTATTACGGGAGAGGCCGAAAAATGGGTTGTCATGCCCATCCCGGACCGCTAAGTATGATCCCGGGAATTGCTAATTCCTGCAATGCCTACTTCGCTAATGTCTACCGGCGCATCATTGAAAAATACCCTACCCCTCAGGAGGGGGTGAACACCTGGGCCGAACATCTTGAAAGCTTTGGGTTAGGAGATTATTTGGGTTATGACCTTCCCACCGGGAGATCAGGAAAGATCCCTACGGCAGATTACTATAATGCCATTTATGAATATCCAAAGTACAAATGGTTTGCACCTGCCACTCTTTCTAATGCCATTGGCCAGGGAGAAGTTTTGATGACCCCTATTCAGCTGGCAAATATGACTGCTGCGATAGCCAACAGGGGTTGGTTCTACACTCCTCACATCCTTAAAGAGATAGACGGGAACCCCATCAAGAAAGAAGAATATACACAAAAGAAGTACACCACAATTGATCCCGAACATTTTGAACCGGTGATCGAAGGCATGCATCAGGTATATAAATCGGGAACTGCCTCTGCCCTGGGAATTCCGGGAATCGAAATAGCCGGTAAGACAGGTACCGCAGAGAACTTTACGAAGATCAACGGAAAAAGAGTGCAGTTGACAGACCATTCCATCTTCATCGCTTTTGCCCCTGTTGACGACCCAAAGATCGCCATGGCGGTTTTTGTAGAGAACGGTTATTGGGGAGGACGCTATGCCGGAAGGATCGCCGGATTACTAATAGAAAAGTATTTGAAAGGGGAGATCACCCGAAAAGACATGGAAGAATGGATCCTTACTCACAGCCTGGAAGAAGAATATGCCAAACCACTTAGTGGCGAACCATTTAAAATCAACCAGTAGTAAATGTCCAAAACCATCTCTCAATTTGACTGGCTAAGCATTCTCTTGTACTTTTTACTGGTGAGCATAGGTTGGGTGAACATCTATTCGGCCTCGCTTGATGATACAGCCACGTCTTTTTTTGACCTGGATCAGATCTACGGAAAACAGCTGTTATGGATCATTTTAAGCGTCTTCCTAATAGTGATCCTGCTTTCGCTGGAAGCTAAGTTCTATGAGCGATTTGCCAGCATCATCTATGTCTTTTCACTTTTCAGTATTATCGGGCTCTTTTTCTTCGGAAAGACCATCAACGGCGCCACATCATGGTACGCCATAGGCGGATTTACAATCCAGCCTTCAGAATTCGCTAAAGTGGCCACTGCCCTAGCGCTCGCAAAGTTTACGAGTGACATTCAGACCAATATCAAGAACCTGGGCGATCAATTCAAAGCCTTTATAATAATAGCTTTACCGGCATTGATCATCCTGCCCCAGCCCGATGCGGGAAGTGCTATGGTATATGCTGCATTTTTCTTTCCGCTTTACAGGGAAGGACTTTCTGGAGTGTATTTGCTGATAGGCGCATTGGGCATCCTGGTCTTCGTCCTTACTTTGATGTTCAATCCTTTTTGGGTTTCGGGAGGAGCGGTAATAGTACTGCTGTTAACCTATTTTCTAAGAAAGAAGAAAAAACCGGGAGCCATAGCTTACCTGAGCATTCTTATCGTGGCTGTTGCCCTTTCCTTTTCTGTAAATTATATTTTTGAGAACATTTTTGAACAGCGGCACAGGGACAGGTTCAATATCGTTCTGGGAAAAGAAGTAGATAATCGTGGTATTGGTTATAATACCAACCAGAGCGAGATCGCCATTGGCAGCGGAAGCTGGTTTGGCAAAGGCTGGACGCAGGGCACCCAGACCAAGGGAAATTTCGTCCCTGAACAACACACCGACTATATTTTCAGCACCGTAGGCGAAGAATGGGGCTTTATAGGAAGTACTGTAGTGGTCCTGCTTTTCATACTTTTGATGTTGCGCATACTTCACCTTGCCGAAAGACAGAAATCGCAGTTTAACCGGGTCTACGGCTATAGTGTGGCGGGTATCCTGTTCATTCACTTCTTTGTGAACGTGGGAATGGTGATAGGCATATTTCCGACAGTAGGCATCCCACTCCCCTTCTTTAGTTACGGAGGTTCAGGATTATGGGGTTTTACCATCCTGCTCTTCATTTTTATAAAACTGGATGCTGATAGAATGTCATTTTGGTAAGCCTTTTATTTAGCAGTATTATAAACTTGATTTCTTCGAAAGCAAACCCAAGGTGTAATAAGCAACTTTCTCGAAAGGTCTGATTTCAGGCGAAACGTCAATAAGATTAGTTAAGGGCAGACTAAACGGAAATTGTTTCCGGGCAAATCCACTTAGCATTTTGGAGGAACACGTTTTAAACCTATATAACATTCACGAAGGAGGCAAGCATTGGGGTATTTACCCTCTGAGAATAAAAAAACCTTCTGTGAAAGCAGAAGGTTTTGTGTTCTAATTACAGAGGCTCTCAGTTACTCCTTGATCTGTGCCACACCAGACTTCCTGATATTGTTCATCTTCATATCCTCAAGCACGTTCACTGCTTCTTCCATATAAACATCACTGCTCAGGTTCTCGTGCCATCTTTGTCTCTTTTCAGCTAAAACCGTATCGGTGGTGAAAAGATCTTTCTCGTAAGGAAGAGATTCATAGGTCAGATTAGATTGGTACTCAGAGATCTTGTTGAAACGTTTTGCCTGCTGCTCGTTGCTCTCCATTTCAGTTCTATACTCTTCAAAGCTCAACGGGATAGATTTGTCATTTCTCTGGTCCCTGATCCATTCAGCGTTCTCCTCGATCAATCTCAGGTGTTCGTTCTGGGCCATTCTCTTCTTACTGTTGGATACTGTCTCTTCAAAATCAATATAACCGTCCCACACCTGGAAATTGGCTGCTTCGATCTGATCCCACGGAAGCGGGTTCTCCTGATCTTTCTCTCCTATGTCTATATAACTGTATCTATCCGGAACCACCACATCACTTTTCACTCCTTCAAGCTGGGTAGAACCACCGTTCACCCTGTAGAATTTCTGAGTGGTGATCTTAAGGGCTCCAAGATCTCCAAAATCGCTGTTTCTTACCCAACGGTTAAGATCCAATACATTCTGAACGGTTCCTTTTCCGTAAGTTTGCTTGCTTCCTATGATAATAGCTCTTTTATAATCCTGCATGGCAGCGGCAAGTATTTCTGAAGCCGATGCTGAAAGTTCATTTACAAGGATCACAAGGGGACCATCCCACAATACCGAAGGATCTGTATCCTTCAGCACTTCCTGACCTTCAAGCTTCGACTTTACCTGTACGATGGGCCCTTCCTTGATGAAAAGTCCGGCGATATCCACAACTGTTTTAAGCGATCCACCTCCGTTGTTTCTCAGGTCGATCACAAGACCTTCCATGCCTTGCTCTTTTAATCTAATGATCTCTTTTTTCACATCGCTCGCAGCATTTCTTTCCGAATAGTTCTCCATGTCAAAATAGAACTTCGGAAGGTTGATCACCCCATACAGTCGGTCGTTCTTTTCTACTATTGAGGTCTTTGCATAGGTTTCTTCTATCTCAACCACATCACGAACGATCTCTACATCTTCAATGGTACCGTCAACCTTTCTAAGGGTAAGGGTAACTTTTGTTCCTTTTGGGCCCTTGATAAGGCTCACCGCGTCATCGAGTCTCATTCCAACTACGCTTACAGGCTCTTTTTCATCTTCCTGCTTCACTTTAAGGATCTCATCTCCAACTTCAACTTCTTCACCTCTCCAGGCAGGCCCACCTGAAATGATCTCTACGATCTTCACGTTATCATTCTTCTTCTGAAGACGCGCCCCGATACCTTCCAGTTTTCCGCTCATCGCCATATCGAAACGGTCTTTGTCCTGAGGTGCGAAATAATAGGTATGCGGATCAAATTCCTCAACTATAGCATTGACGTAGAACGAAAACCAGTCTTTGCGTTCAAGATCATCGTTAAAGTCAAAATATTCTTCTAATGATGAAAGGGTAAGTTCACGTGCTTCAGCTTCCAGCTCCTTATCGCTTTTTACCTCATAATCTGGATCATTTTCCAGTTCTCTTTTTTGTTCTTTTTTCTTGTCGTAGAAATTAGCGATAGCAGAGAATTTGAGCTGTTTTCTCCAGCGCTCTTTCATCTCTTCCTTGCTGTTCACATATTCCTGCTCGTCGTAATCTGTATTAAGAACTTCTTTTTTAGAGTAGTCAAAAGGCTGTGAAAGTACTTCTTTGTAGATCTCTTCAGCTTCCTCCATTCGTTGAACCAATCGGGAGTGAGTAAGATCGAAGAAAGTGATCTCGCTGTTCCTTACCTGATCATCTATCTGGTCCTCGAACTGCTTGAATTCCTTAATATCACTTGCGTAAAAATACCTTTTCAAAGGATCTATGCTTTCCAGATAATCCTTATAAACTTCTCTTGAGAAAGAATCATCCATTTCTTTTGCATCGTAATGACCGTTTTCAAGCACATAGGCGATAAGTTCTATTAAAGTCTTGTCCTTGTTGGGATCATTGAATGTCTTGGTCGTAAAACTGCAGGAAGCTGCTGCAAAGAGCAGTACCAGCACCAGTAATTTATAGTTCCTTCTCATTATGCTACGTATTTTCATCATTAGTATTCCCCTTAATACATTAAAAACTATGCCAACCTTGCATAGGCGCTGCATATTTGTTAAACTACGAATATAACGTTTTCCTCAGGAATTTGCTTTAATTTAGCAGCCATAAAATTTTCACAAATGTCACAGGAAAAGCCGCTGATCTTGGTCACCAATGATGATGGCATAACGGCTCCGGGAATACGAGCCCTTATAGAAGTAATGAAACAACTGGGAGACGTGATCGTCGTGGCCCCAGACAGCCCACAAAGCGGAATGGGACACGCCATAACCATTAGTGATACCTTATTCTGTGACCAGGTTACGGTAAAGGAGACATTCAAACATAAAGAGTTCAGCTGTTCGGGAACCCCGGCAGACTGCGTTAAAATAGCCACGCAGGAGATCCTGCACCGCAAACCCGATCTTTGTGTTAGCGGCATCAACCACGGTTCGAACTCCTCGATAAACGTGATCTATTCCGGCACCATGAGCGCGGCGGTAGAAGCCGGTATTGAAGGTATCCCGGCTATAGGATTTTCCCTGCTGGATTATTCCTTGAATGCCGATTTTGAACCTTCGAAAAAGTTTGTGAAAAGGATCACCAAAAATGTTCTGAAGAATGGCCTTCCAAAAGGGGTGGTTCTAAACGTGAACCTTCCGAAGTTGCCAGAATCAGAGATCAAGGGTATAAAGGTTTGCCGGCAGGCCAACGCCCGGTGGGAAGAGGAGTTCGATAAGCGTACTAATCCGCAGGGAAGGGATTACTACTGGTTGTCCGGCAGGTTCGTAAATGAAGATGAAGGTGAAGACAGCGACGAATACGCTTTGGCCCAGGGTTATGTTTCTGTGGTTCCGGTGCAGTTCGATCTTACCGCACATCACTTTCTGAGCGATCTAAACAACTGGGACCTGAATGATTAAAAAAGAGATCTCCATAGGCTTTTTAACGGGATTGTTCGCCAATATCATTGGAATGCTCATCTACATCCTTATATTTTCTGAAGTTTCGGTTAGCCAGACCATTACAAAGTCTATTGAGGGGGATTTCATGGGCACGCTCATCACAGCAGGCGCCATTCTGAATTTCCTTCCTTTCTTCGTTTTTCTGAAAAAGGAACAGCACTATCGTGCCCGGGGAGTTTTAATGGCCAGCATCATGGCAGCCCTGGTAATCGCCATATTAAAGCTCGTTTAGCATGAAATATTACATCATAGCAGGAGAAGCTTCGGGAGATCTACACGCGGCCAATCTTATGAAGGCTCTGAAAAAGGTGGATCCTAAAGCCGATTTCCGGTTTTGGGGAGGCGATCTAATGGCTACGGAAGGCGGCACTCCTGTAAAGCACTATCGCGATCTCGCATTCATGGGCTTTGCCGAGGTGATCATGAACCTGAGGACCATCCTCGGAAACATTTCGTTTTGTAAGGAGGATATTAAAAAATTCGATCCCGATGTGATCATTTTTGTGGATTATCCGGGCTTCAACCTGCGAATTGCCAAATGGGCCAGAAAGGAAGGCTACAAAACCCATTTTTACATCTCTCCGCAGATCTGGGCCTGGAAAGAGAACCGCATCAAGGACATCCAGCGCGACATCGATGAAATGTACGTCATCCTTCCTTTTGAAAAAGATTTTTACGAGGAAAAGCATAGCTATGATGTGCATTTTGTGGGCCATCCACTCATCGATGCTATTGCACATCGGCCGCCGGTGAACGTGGAAAAGTTCAAAGCAGAAAACGGTCTGGATGAAAGGCCGGTGATCGCTCTTTTGCCCGGAAGCCGAAAACAGGAGATCGTAAAAATGCTGGAAACCATGCTGAGCGTGACCGATGATTTTAAGGAATATCAATTCGTCATTGCAGGGGCTCCCAGCCAGGAACCGGAGTTCTATCAGCAATTTATCAAAAAGAAGAACGTTCACCTTGTGATGAACAAGACATATGACGTTTTAGGCGTGGCTACGGCAGCTTTGGTCACTTCGGGAACAGCGACCCTAGAAACCGCTCTTTTTAAGGTTCCCGAAGTGGTATGCTACAAAGGGAATTTCATCTCTTACCAGATCGCCAAACGCGTTATTAACCTCGATTACATTTCGCTGGTGAACCTTATTATGGACCGGGAAGTGGTGAAGGAACTTATCCAGTCTGAATTTAATAAGAAGAACCTCAAAAAAGAGCTGCAAAAGATCCTTTCAGAAGCACATCGCGAAAAGATGTTTGCAGATTACTATGAACTGGAGCAGAAATTGGGCGGTACCGGTGCCAGTGAAAAGACCGCGGAACTCATTTTTAAAAAGATCACCGACTAATGCGATTTTTTAAACTGCTCATATTTTTCATTCCCCTGCTGCTTGCCTCCTGCGGCTCTCAAAAAGGCTTAAAGCAGACAACTTCTTACCAGGATAGAATTCCTTCAGAAGTAAATTCAGAAGAAAGTATTTCCGAAAAGACAGAAGCAGAACCAATTTATGAAGCAGAGCCAGAAATACCTGTTTCAGAAGATAACTTTGCTGCGAGGATCACACAATACGCCCGTGAATACCTGGGCACCGGATATAAATATGGCGGTACCACCACAGCGGGTATGGATTGTTCGGGCCTGGTGATGACCGCATTCTCTTCCGAAGACATTGCACTGCCGCGTACTTCCCGGGATATGGCCTCTATGGGGCAGAAACTTGACCTGCAGGAAGTGCTTATCGGCGACCTTCTTTTCTTCCAGACCAATAGCAGAAAAAAGGTGATCAACCATGTTGGGCTGGTCGTGGATATTGCAGAAGATGCCATTCTTTTCATTCATTCCACCACTTCGCGCGGCGTGATCATTTCTTCGCTTACCGAAAAATACTGGCAGGATAACTTTGTGATGGCCAGGCGCATTCAATAAATCATTATCTTGGGATACCCTCCCTGGATAATGAAATCTCTTAACACTCCAATCATCAAATTTACGCTCGTAATGCTTTCGGGCGTCATAGCCGGGTTTTACATAAAACCTCCGGCAGATCTTGCCTTTGTCTTTTTGGGAATTGCTTTGCTCCTATTCCTCATTTTCTACTATAGGGCAAAAAAACAGCTTTTTGAAGATCATTTCTTCGGAATGGTTGTATGGATCATGTTCTTTGTGCTGGGCCTGTTCACGGCCACTATCCACCTTCCGCAGAACCAAACAGGGCATTATTTAAACCAGATCTCTGCGGAAGGAGTTTCGGAAAAAGCCGTTTTGCAGGTAAGGATCAGGGAGGTGCTGAAACCAGATCTTTTCAATGATAAGTTCATTGCCGAAGTCGAGCTCGCAAATAGTAAACCTTCACACGGAAAGATCCTTGTGCTTAACCCAAAAGATTCAGGTGAAGCTGAATTTTCTGTTGGGGATCGGATGATCATTGCTTCGGAATTGAGAAAAATTCCTTCTCCGCTTAACCCGCATCAGTTCGATTACAGCAGGTTCATGGGTATTCGGGGAATTGAGAGACAGCTGAGCCTTCAAAATGCCAGTTTCAGACGGTTAAATCCTCAAAAAGGACTACTTTCTGAAGCCGATCGTATGCGACAGAACATCAGCAGGGATCTTCAAGCAAACGGATTTAAAAAAGAAGAACTGTCCATTATACAGGCTTTGCTCCTGGGCCAGAAACAGGATATCTCTGCCGAAACCTATAACAATTATGCGGCGGCCGGGGCCATTCATATCCTGGCAGTTTCGGGACTGCATGTGGGAATATTACTTCTTATCCTCAACCGGATATTCTCCCCTTTTGACCGGTCTAAAAAAGGAAAAGTAGTGAAGGCTTTTTTGATCATACTCCTTTTATGGGTTTTTGCCGTTTTAGCAGGACTCTCACCATCTGTAGTGAGGGCAGTGACCATGTTCAGCTTTTTAAGCATTGGCATGCAGCTGAAAAGGCGTAGCAGCAGCGTTAATTCCCTCTTTCTCTCCCTGATGCTTCTTGTACTGATTCACCCGCAATGGATCTATGAAGTGGGATTTCAGCTAAGCTATGCCGCGGTACTTTCGATCCTGCTGATCCAACCGCTACTTTACAGCCTATGGAATCCGCAAAACCGCCTCCTGAAATACCTCTGGCAACTACTTTCCACTACCATAGCAGCACAGGCAGGAGTTTTGCCGCTCAGTCTGTTCTACTTTCATCAATTCCCCGGACTGTTCTTCCTTTCTAACTTGCTCATTCTGCCATTCCTGGGGCTCATTTTAGGAACCGGGATCCTGGTGATCATTCTGGCAAGCCTGAACCTGCTGCCGGAGCTGCTGACAAGTATTTTCAGCGGTGTCATTCGGTTGCTCAATTCTTTTGTAGCCGAGATCGCGAAGCAGGAAAAATTCCTTTTTTCAGATATTCCTTTCAGCTTCAGCCAGGTCTGGATCTTCTACTTGCTGTTGCTACTCCTCATACTACTTGCCTATTCCTTCACCTTCCGGAAGCTGGTGGTAGTTCTAATTACAATAATCCTCGTACAGCTGGTTTTTCTTTCAGAACCTTCCAAGGCAGATGAGAAACTGCTGGTCTTCCACAGATCCGGAAAAACGATAATCGGGCAACAATTTCAGCAAAAGCTGAAGCTCTATAATAATTCAGAAGAAATACGGCAGCTGCCCCTGATCAAGAATTACAAGGTGGGCGCAGAGATCGAGGAAACCGAAATTCTCCCTTCAAGAAATATCTTCAGCATCAAAGATGATTACCTCCTGGTCATTGACAGCACGGGAATTTTTCCGCCTAAAGCAAATCCCCGTTACCTCCTGCTCTCGGGTTCCCCAAAAATAAACCTGGAAAGGGTGATCGATGAACTAAACCCGGAATGGATCGTGGCAGACGGGAACAATTACAGGTTCCTCATCGACAAGTGGCGTCAAACGGCCGAAAAAAAAGAAATCCCTTTCCACCATACGGGCGAAAAGGGAGCTTTTAAGATAGAATAATTCGTTTCTAATTAGCTGCCTTAAATTCGTTCTCAAAGTCTTCTGAGTAAGCTTTAAAAGCTTCGGGTGTGGTTATTTTTTTGTAATCTTCCTTCAGGAACAGCTTCAGGAACAATTCGAGCTGATGCGGGGTTCTATAACCGGGAATGGGACCGATCAAATTACCCTGCTCATCAAAGAAAACCAGGCTGGGATACGCGCTGATCTTCATGGCTCTCGCAAATTCATGCTGACTGTTCCTTCCGCGGCGGTTGGGATCGTAATCGGGATTGCTGAAAATTTGGTCCTGGTATTGGATCTGCTCCGTACCCTCTGCATTGAACTTCACCGGGTAATAATGTTTGTTGATATAGGCAGCAACGTCTTTATTCGAAAAAGTGTTCTTGTCAAGCATTTTACAGGGGCCGCACCAATCGGTATAGGCATCCATAAAGATTTTTTTAGGTTTCTTTTCCTGGGCTTCAAGCGCCTCGTTCATCGTCATCCATTTGATCTCCTGTGCCTGCAGTCCGGTTCCAAGCAATACCAGAAGAAAAATATTCAAAGTTATTTTTTTCATACGGCTTCTTTTTCAATAACTATTCCGAATATAAATAAAATGCGCCCCTCAAAAGGAAGGGCGCATCATAAATATTTTTAAAGGTCCTATTTAATTCCGTGCATCAAACGCTTCAGCAACGGATTGAGAAGGGCCACAAGGACACCTGCACCAATAGGAACTACGGTAAAGATAAGGAAGAATGTGGAAAGATCATATTTTTCTGAGATCTCTGTGATCATTCCTCCAAATGATCCCGCCAGTTTGTTTCCTATTGCGATGGCCAAATACCACATCCCGAACATGAACGCGATCATACGCGCCGGCACGAGTTTACTCACATAAGAAAGCCCCAGTGGCGACAGGCACAATTCTCCCAGGGTATGGAAGAGGTATGCCAGAATAAGCCAGATCATGCTCACTTTTGCCCCTTCGGCCAGGCCGCTGGAACCAAAAGCCAGCAATCCGAACCCAAAACCTAAAAGGATAAGTCCGAAGCTATACTTCCAGGCTGCGGACGGATTGTATTTGCTTTCCCACCACTTAGAGAAGAAGGATGCAAAGACGATTATGAAGAACGAGTTCAAAATACTGAACCACGACACTGTGATCTCGGTAACATCTGCGGAAAATTCCCGGTAAAGCATCCAAAGCACGATTCCCCATATTCCGGAAAAACAGAGACCAAGAACGATGTTAGACCCCGGGATCTTCGAAAAAGTCCTCCTCCAGAGCAGGTACAGCACCCAGGTAATGATCATTAACGGCACTACAGTAAGTAAAGCGTTTACCGTATTGAAGACTGTTGCGCCGGTCCCAATAAGCTCTCTGTCTACCGAATCACGGGCAAAAACAATTAGGGAAGAAGCTCCCTGTTCAAAGGACATCCAGAAGAAAACGGTGAAAAATGCAAAAATGACTACCGCAATAAGTCGGTCTCGCACCACTTTTGCATATCTCCGCAATCTTGAAATAACCAGGATGAGGAACAAAACCAAACCTATTATTGCCATTCCCAAGGGACCAGAAAAAGGCTCTCCTTTAAAGTCGAAAGGCATAACAACGGGTAGCAGGTTAAGATCAGCAATTCTTGAAAGCGGGTCATTGATAAGATATAGAAATCCAATAGTAGAAGCTGCAACCACCAAAATTTTATCCATTAAAGTGAACGGATTGTGCTTGTGGTCTTTTACTCCTGTTCTTTCTTCTTGCTCGATCTCATGCACTTCTTTGGCTTTATCAGGCACTCCTCCGATCTTTCCGAAGAGCGGTTTAGCCAGCCAGAATTGAAGAGTCCCTAAAAGCATGAAGATCCCTGCCAGACCAAAGCCCCAGCTCCAACCTATCTTTTCTGCAAGGTAACCGCAAAGCATCATTCCAAAGAACGCACCGGCATTCACCCCCATATAAAAAATGGTGTAAGCACCATCTTTCTTGTCGGGTTTGCCCTCGTACATTTCAGAAATGATCGAGGTAATGCTCGGTTTAAAGAATCCGGTACCAATTACCAGCAATCCTAAACCAAAATAAAGGGAAAATTCAGTTTCTACGGCCATGGAAGCATGCCCCAAAGTCATAATGATGGAACCTATGATCACCGCCCACCTGTACCCGGTGAACTTATCGGCTACCAGCCCACCAAGAATTGGCGTCAGGTATAAAAGGCCGGCATAAGTTCCGAAGAGCGCTCCGGCGTTTTCCATGGACCAGCCCCAGCCGGGGTTGTCTACCCCGACTATGGCCATGGTCAAAAAATTCACTAAAAGCACTCTCATTCCGTAGAACGAGAAGCGCTCCCACATTTCAGTAAAGAAAAGAACAAAAAGGCCGGCAGGATGACCTAAGACATTGGATTTAAAAAAATCGTTATCTGCCGTAGAAACTGCTGCTGCCATTATTTTTTACGCTTATATTCTTCTTTATCTACGATATCTTCATTTCCCAGTTCAAAATTCTCCTGCTCCGGAAGCTCTCTTTCTTCATCTTCCACTCCATGAGTAAGACGTTTAAGAGGTTTAAGCATCAGCAATACGATAGTCGCGAAAGCAACTGTGAAAATGGTGATCCCAAGAAAGATGGTTTGGTCTCCCGCTTCTGAAGATAATTCTCCTACAATACCGGCAACCTTATTTCCAAGACCGGTCGCCGCAAAGTAAACCCCCATCATAAGTGAGGCATACTTTACCGGAGCCAACTTGGTAATGAATGAAAGTGCAACCGGCGAAGAACTTAATTCCCCTATAGTGTGGAATAAATAGGCTAATACCAACCAATACATAGCAGAAGCACCATTTGACTGGAACTGCATAGAAGCGAATACCATAAAAACAAAACCAAGACCCATGATAATCACCCCTATCGCCATTTTAAAAATAGAAGAAGCTTCTTTGTTCTTCAGTTTTCTCTTTGCCCAGAAGTTCGCTACGATCACCCCAAAGATGATGATGAACATTGCATTAAGTGACTGGAACCAGGAAGCAGGAACTTCATTTCCGATAAGCGGAAGGCTAAACGGCAAAGATCTGTTGGTTTTCTCAAGAGCGTAGATATTCATGAGTCCTCCTGCCTGTTCAAAAGCTCCCCAGAACACGATCACAAGTATGAATGAAAGCAGCATTACTACATATCTGTCTTTCATTACCTGGCTGGTAAGGTCTTTATAAACCATCAGCATCATTGCAGTTACCAGGGTTAGGAAAATGAACAGGAATCCGTAAGCGATATCCTGCATTACTAGCCAGTAAATGGAAAATGCCATTAATACACCGGTTATTGCTAACTGGAGAGGAGATTTGAAAAGGTCTTTGAACATTCCTCCAAAAGAGGCTCCCTGGTCGCGTTCTTCCTTTGAAAGGAGGTTACCCACGTTACGCAGATATTTTTGACCCCACAGGTAAACTAAAAGTCCGAGCGCCATGGCTATACCTGCAAGCCCGAAGCCCCAGTGCCATCCAATGTTCTCTCCCACATAACCTACGATCAAACTGGAAAGGAAAGCTCCCAGGTTGATCCCTATGTAAAAAATAGTAAATCCTTTATCTCTTCTAATGTCTCCTTCTTTGTAAAGGCCACCAACCATGGTAGAGATGTTTGGCTTCAGCATCCCCACACCTGCGATAATAAGCGCAAGACCGCTGTAAAAAGCCCACATTTCTTCAACGGCCAAAATGCCGTGTCCTGCCACGAGGACGATCCCCCCTACCAGCACGGTTTTCTTTTGACCTAATAATTTATCGGCTATGATCCCTCCCGGAATGGAGGCTACGTACACCAACATGGTGTACCACCCGTAAAGCGCCAGGGCTTCGGCGTTGGTCCACCCCAGACCTGCGTTTCCTCCCTGGGTGGCGCTTACCAGGTATAGAACCAGGATCGCGCGCATTCCGTAGTAAGAGAAACGTTCCCACATTTCGGTGAAGAACAGTACGTATAAACCTACCGGATGTCCAAATAATTCTTTTTTAGTTGCTGGTGTTGCAGTAGTTGCCATTTATAGGGAATATTAGTTGTTAGAATTTGCTTTTAAATGATCTTCAATGAAATCGGTCATAAGAGTGTAAAGATGCAGGCGGGTATTGCCACCATAGATCCCGTGGTTCTTATCTGGATAAATGGCCCAGTCGAACTGCTTGTTCGCCTGCACCAATGCCTCTATCATTCTCATTGAGTTTTGTACATGTACATTGTCATCACCCGTACCATGAACAAGAAGATAATCTCCTTTAAGTTTTTCAACATGGTTTATTGGAGAGTTCTCATCATATCCCGAAGGATTTTCCTGAGGGGTGGTCATGTATCTTTCGGTGTAGATAGAATCATAGAACCTCCAGCTGGTAACGGGAGCAACCGCGATGGCCATTGAAAAGGTATCATTACCCTGCAAAAGGGCATTTGAAGACATGAAACCTCCGTAGCTCCATCCCCAGATCCCAATATTTTCAGCATCTATGTATTCACGCTGCCCCAGTTTCTGGGCTACAGCTATAACGTCTTCCACTTCATATTTTCCAAGTTCTTTTTGGGTCACCTTTTTAAAATCGGCGCCCTTGAATCCTGTTCCACGAGGATCTACGGCCACGATGATGTATCCTTTGTTGGCAAGCAACTGGTACCAGTAGTCGTTCGTTCCGTAGAAGGTATTTGACACTGTCTGCGATCCCGGACCGGAATACTGCGCCATGAAAAGCGGATATTCTTTAGTCTCATCGAAATCAGACGGTTTGATCATCCACATGTTCAACTCTGCTCCATTGACCTCAATGGTAGAGAACTCTTTTGGTGAAAAATCGTATTCCGCGATCTGCTTTAGAAGAGCTTTATTGTCTTTGATATTTCTAACCAGCTTTCCGTTCTTAGCCAGGTGCAAAGTGAACTCGTAAGGAGTGGTCGCACTGGTGTAGCTGTTAATGAAATAGGTATAATCTGCACTGAAGTCGGCGCTGTTCTGCCCGATCTTCTCGGTTAATTGTTTTTTGTTCTTCCCGTTAGTATTGATTGAGAAGACATCACGGTTGATGCTTCCGTTCTCGGTACTTTGGAAGAAGATCTTTTTGCTTTTTGGATCGAATCCGTAGTAGCTGGTCACCTCCCATGGCCCTTCGGTCACCTGGTTCAACAGCTTTCCGTTTTTGTCGTAAAGATAAATGTGGTTGTATCCGTCTTTTTCACTGGTCCAAACAAAGCTGTTGTCCTCAAGAAAGGTCAAGTTATCGGTCACGTCTACGTAAGCTTCATCTGTTTCGTTAAGAATCACCCTGGCTTCATTGTTCTGCGCGTTCACAAAAATAAGGTCAAGCACGTTTTGGTGGCGGTTCAAAACCTGTACGCTTAGAACCGAAGGGTCATTGGTCCATTTTATTCTGGGAATATAAAAATCTGAATAATCACCCAACTCCACATCAGAGATCTCATTTTTGGCCACATCATACATATAAAGGGAAACTATTGAGTTCTTCTCCCCTGCCTTTGGATACTTAAAAGTTGATTTTGAAGGATACAGGTCCTGCCCGTAGATATCCATTGAAAATTCAGGAACTTCGGTTTCATCAAACTTCAAAAATGCGATCTTCTCTCCGGTCTTGCTCCACTGGTATGCCTGTACAAAAGAGAATTCCTCTTCATAAACCCAGTCTGTGATCCCATTGATGATCTTGTTCTTCTCCCCGTCATTAGTTACCTGCACTACTTCTTCTGAAGAAAGCTCTTTTATAAAGATGTTGTTGTCTTTTACGTACGCGACCTTTTCCCCGTTTGGAGAAAGAGTTGGTTCCTGGATCTTTTCTTCGGAAATTTTCTGAAGTTCCTCGTTTTTCACATCGTACACGTAATAGATTCCGCGGGTACTGCGACGATAGATCGATTCAACTTCGGTAGCCAGGATGATCTTGGACTCATTTCCGCTGAACTCAAAATCCTGAAAATATTGAATTCCCTCAAGATCGGCGCTGCTTAAAAATGTTCTTGTCTTTTCTCCCGATTTATAAGAATAGACGTCTATGGAAGAGGTTCTGTTCTGGCGGTCATAGTTGAGCACCACGTACTCTTTGCCGTTATTGAGCGACTGAAGGGATTCCAGGCGTTCCTGCCTAAAAGTGCCGTTCCAGATTTCCTCAAGTGTGATTTCTTTTTGTTGTGCAGAGACTAACGAGCTAAACGTTAGAAAGAAGGACAGTAGTCCGAAAACATATTTCATTCTGAAGCTAAATAAAATTTGATTGCCAAGTTTAATAAAAATTCGGCTAAAAAACAGGCTTTTCATTGTTAAATCATAACAAGATGTTAAAGAAAATGTCGGTGAAAGTCCCTCGGAACAAGCGGGAATTTTATCACTTTAAAAACCAGACAGATAGAAGCGGCTCCAAAATATGCCAGTAATTACAGTAGTTGTATCTTTGGCAATCAAATTTAAAATGATGATCGACCCTATTTCCGGATTTTCCAAACTCACCAAAGAAGAGAAGATCGACTGGCTGAGCTCCACCTACTTGAAGGATTCACAGAATGCCCCGCAGATCCTGAAACAATACTGGAACCCTGATTCCAGCCTGCAGCAACTGCACGAGGAATTCACAGAAAACACGCTTTCCAATTATTACCTGCCGTTTGGGATAGCGCCCAACTTCATGATCAATGGTTTTAGGTATGCCATTCCAATGGCCATAGAAGAAAGCTCTGTGATCGCGGCTGCCAGTAAGGCGGCGAAATTCTGGGGAAAACGCGGCGGCTTTAAGGCTGAAGTACTGGGAACCCAGAAGATCGGGCAGGTGCACTTTATCTATTCGGGAGAAAAAGAGAAACTTGTAAACTTTTTCAGAAAAGTTAAGCCTGAACTTCTGGAGGCCGTTGAACCCCTGGTTCGAAACATGAAAAAGCGCGGCGGCGGAGTGACGGGAATAGAGCTCAGGGACAAAAATGAAGCTTTAGGAGGATATTTTCAGCTACATTGCACCTTCGAGACCAAGGATTCCATGGGCGCCAACTTCATCAACTCGTGCCTGGAAAGATTTGCGGAATCCTTCAAAACGGCAGCCGAAAAACATGAAGCTTTCAGCGCTACCGAAAAGGACATCGAGATCGTGATGAGCATCCTGTCAAACTATGTACCCGACTGTCTTGTGAGAGCGGAGGTCTCCTGCCCGGTAGAAGACCTGGCCGATCACGGACTCACCGGAGAAGCTTTTGCAGGCAAATTCGTGAGGGCCTTAAAAATCGCCGAGACAGAGCCTTTTAGAGCAGTGACTCACAACAAGGGGATCATGAACGGAATAGACGCCGTAGTTCTCGCTACCGGCAATGATTTTAGAGCAGTTGAAGCCGGCATTCATGCCTACGCAGCCAAAGACGGAAAGTATACTAGCCTTACCCATGCCGATGTTCGAAACGGTCAATTCAGGTTCTGGATGGAAATTCCGCTGGCGCTGGGAACGGTTGGCGGACTTACGGGACTTCACCCTCTTTCAAAGATCGCCCTCGAGATCCTTCAAAAACCTTCAGCCGAAGACCTGATGAAAATAGTAGCCGTAGCCGGGCTTGCCCAAAACTTTGCGGCCGTAAAATCGCTTATCACCACCGGAATTCAGCAGGGGCACATGAAGATGCACCTTATGAACATCCTTAATCAGCTACAGGCAACGCCTGAAGAAAAAGAGGCGATGGTAGAACATTTCAAGAAACACAATGTTTCCCACAGTGCGGTGGAGGAAGCTCTTGAAAATCTAAGAAGCTAATGCAGAAATTCTATAGTCACGGCAAACTTTTGATCACGGGAGAATACGTGGTACTGGACGGGGCTACGGCCCTTGCCCTGCCAACCAGGTTCGGCCAAAGCATAGAGGTCAAAAAAGCCGAAAATGGATTTATTCAATGGACCAGTTATGACCACGAGGAGAATATCTGGTTCGAGGCTGAAATAGCCCTTGATGAGATCACCCGGCACACTGTAGAGCAAAAAGAGGAAGATAAGTTCAGAAAACGATTGGTTTTCATCCTGAGGGAAGCGCATCAAGCGAACCCAAAGCTGCTCCAAAAGGATAAAGGGTTCCAGGTGACCACTTTTACTGAATTTCCCCTCGACTGGGGACTGGGCACCTCTTCCACTCTTATAGCAAATATCGCAAATTGGTTCTCAATAGATCCCTTTGAGCTGCAGGAAAAAACCTTTGGCGGTAGCGGATATGACATTGCTGTAGCCATCGAAGATTCCGCAGTAACTTATGAGCTTACAAAGAGCGGAAGAAGCATCCTCACCACTTCTTTCCACCCCGATTTCAGCGACAGCATCTTCTTTGTCCACCTAAACCGTAAACAGAACAGTCGGGAATCGATCCAACATTACAAAAAGCAAGAAAAGGAGGCTCTTGCCACCGCCTGTGAAAAGATCAGCAGGCTCACCCACCAGGTGATCACCTGCAGCAGCCTTTCAGAATTCAATTTGCTGCTGGAGATACATGAACAGATCATCTCACAACTGATTAACCTTCCGAAAGTCAAAACTTCATTTTTTCCGGATTATTCCGGCGGCATAAAAAGCCTTGGCGGCTGGGGCGGAGATTTTATCCTGGCTACGGGCGGTGAGGCGGAACAGGATTATTTCAGAAAAAAGGGATATGAAACCATTATCCCCTATTCAGAAATGATCCTTTAAATATTAATTTTTCAGAAAACAAAAAGGCCCTTCGATGAAGGGCCTTTTGCTTATTTATAGGTGACGGATCTTAGTAGAATCTCGCCCTGTTATCCTCTATTTCAGCAGATTCTTTAAGCGCTGAGAACACTTCGGTATTAACAGTAGTTCTTCTTGCAGCTGCCTCTCTTGAAGCATAAGGCTGGTAAGAAGCAGGCTCTGGCGCTTCTGTTTTCTTAAGCACCTTCACCACGAAAACTCCCTTTTCACCCGCAAGCGGCTGGCTAACGGCACCTTCTTCCATGGCGAATGCGGCACCAACCACAGTTGGCTCACTACCTACTCCAGGAAGGGTTGGACTGTTACGGTTAACTGCGTTGGCCGTATTCACCTGCACACCTTGACTCTTTGCGATAGACTGCAGATCGTTACCTGAGATCCTGTTCTTGATGATCTCAGCTTTTTTCTGTTTCTGAAGGATAGGGATCACCGTAGAAGATGCAGCCTCAACAGACTTGGTTCCTTTTTTGTTCGCTGCAGTCACCTGCGCAACCACATACCCGTCTCGCACATCAAATCTCTTGATATCACCAACTTCGGTCTCTTCATCAAAAGCCCACTGCACAATATTTCTTTGAGCTCCAATTCCCGGGATGTTCTCATCCAGTTCCTGGATCTCTTTCACAGGTTTCACTTCCTTATTGTTTTCTTTTGCCAATGCAGCAAAGTCACCATCTCTGGCAGCAAGTTCAAACTTGGTCACCTCGGCAAAAAGATTGTTCATTGATTTTTCTGAAGGCTGAATAGCTCTGGAAACAGTGGCCAGTTTCACGGCCTTTTCCTTTTCAGTCTGCTCCTGAACATGGATCACGTGGTATCCGAACTGAGTCTGAACCACTCCAATACTTCCTTCCTCGTTTGTGAAAACGAAATCATTGAAAGCAGGAACCATGGTACCGGGAGTGAACCACCCAAGATCACCCGCCTGGTCTTTGTTGGATCCGTCAGCAGAAAATTCTGAAGCCAGTTCAGCGAATTTATCCTTGTTGTTCTTAACAACAGAAGCGATACTGTCAGCAAGCTCTTTAGCCTGGGCTTTGGTTCTTGATACCCCCTGCCCTACAGGAGAACCCTGGAAGGCAACCAGAATGTGTCTTGCCTTGGCAGAATCAGGGATCTGCTTCACAGCAACAGCCCTTGAGATCTTCCATGCACCGGCATCTTTGTAAGGCCCGTAAGTCTCACCCTCGTTCAGGTTGAAAAGGGCATCTGCATGTTCTTTGGGAAGGTTATTCTTGAACACGAAACGATCGCGGTACTTCACGTCTGAATTCTCATTAACGAAAGTCTCAAGATCTTCAGTTGAACTGAAACCAGCCAAAGTATCGTTCGACTTGGTCACAGAGTTATATTCAACTTTGTCGTTCAGCAGAGCACCAATTTCAGCTTTTACTTCAGCCTCATCTTCAACAGAAGCTACTTCGGTATAGTGTACATAATGGATATCTCTTGACGCTTCGGTCTTAAAACGCTCTGCATTATCCTTGATATATTCTTTTATTTCAGATTTTGAAACCTCCACTTCAGAATCAGGAACCGAAGTGTAAGGGATATTCACGAATTCAAGGTCAACATTGTCATTGGCAAACTTGAAAGCAACTTTTCCTTCAGCAAGGGTAGCGCCTACTCCGGCTCTCACAAGGCTCATATACATTTCTTCAAGGGCAGATTTACCTACAGAAGCTTCATAATCTAACCACTGCTGGTAAGCCTGCGGAGAAGTGGACTTTAGCGTGGCAACATATTCACGAAGTTTGTTCTCGTCAAACATTCCGGCTTCATTAGTGAAGTTAGGGTTACTTCCCATTTCACGACGAAGCAATTCTTTTACCTGGGCTTCCTCAACACGAATCCCCAATTCCTCGAACTGCTGCTCAAGCACTGCCTGACGCACCTTCATATCCCAAACCATGTTCACTGCCTGAGATGTAGAGGCATTAGGCCCCAGGTTGCGCTGATAAGCCTCCACCTGTCTTGCAAACTCTTCCCGCTCAATATCCTCTCCGTTGATGGTCGCGATCACATTTTGTGATTTTTGAGACACGAGACCTCCGTTACGGATAACATCAGCCAATACAAAAGAGAAAAGCGCTAAGGCAATAATCACGATCAAGAAGACCGAACGTTGCCTTATTTTATTTAATACTGCCATTTTTAATTGTGTTTATTCTAAAATACAGGAGGCGAAAATAACCTTTTTAGGAATATTAAAAAACTATAAATCCGCAAAATGTAAGGAAAATTAATCCTGAGGTTTGATCCTTACTTCCACCAACTCGATCTTGGTGTTGGAGACCTCCTTGATATGGAAAGTGAACTGGTCAATTTGCACGATCCCATCTTTTGGAGGGATCTCTTCTGTATGGTTGACAATATAACCACCTAAAGTTTCATAATTTTCCCCAATGGGTATATCCAGCTTAAATTGCTCATTGAGGTAATCTACCTCAAGCCTGGCCGAAAAAAGGAAATGGTCATCCCCCAGTTTTTCTTCTATCAAAACTACCGGATCGTGCTCATCTTCTATCTCTCCAAAAAGCTCTTCCACAATATCTTCCACCGTCATCATGCCGCTCGTACCTCCATACTCATCGATCACCACGGCAATGCTTTTCCTTTTCTTGATAAGGATGTTCAGAACATCCTTTACCAGCATGGTTTCAGGCACAAAGACTACGGGCAGCAAAATAGATTTTATGGTAGGCGGCTTCTTGAAAAGTTCAAAAGAGTGAATATAACCAATGATGTCATCTATGTTTTCCTTGTAGACCAGGATCTTGGAAAGTCCGGTTTCGGTGAAGGTCTGCACCAGGTCTTTGGGTTCTGTAGTGAGATCGACCGCGACGATCTCGGTACGGGGGATCATCACCTCCCGTGACTTCACTTCGGAAAACTCCAGCGCATTCTGAAAGATCTGAATTTCGGTATCGATCTCCTGATCCTCTTCCACCTTCTCCATCTGCTCATTGATGTAGTTCCCCAATTCAACTTTGGTGAATGCCAGTTGCACCTCATCGCCTTCGGTCTTAAAAAACTGCTTCAGCACAAAATCTGAGATCCAGATCACAAAAGAGGAAATCACACTGAAGAGCAGGTAAAAAAGATAAGCCGGCAATGCAAAGAACTTAAGCAGAGTGTTGGCGTAGATCTGGAAAAATACTTTGGGTAAAAATTCCGCAGTCAGCAAGATAACAAGTGTGGAAATCACGGTCTGGGTTAACAGACTAAAATCCTCCACAAGGTATTTCGCCAGGTCATTCTCCAGGTCCATCCCGCCCAGCCATTCCATAAGCAGGTCACCCATGAAAAATCCGTAGATCACCAGGGCGATGTTATTCCCCACCAGCATGGCAGCAATGAACTTGGAAGGTTTCCGGGTAAGCCGGGTAAGCACCTTGGCCAGAAAGTCATTTTGCTTCTTCTCTATCTCGACATGTATCTTGTTCGCCGAAACATAGGCGATCTCCATGCCCGAAAAAAAAGCTGAAAAAATAAGGGAAAAGACAATAATGGTGATGTCAAAGACCATCCCTGTTATTTATTCCTGTTTTGATATTTGTTCCTGAAATGTCTCCTGAAGAAGAACATGAACACAGCTATGAATACGAAGAGAAGGAACAAGTAAGCCTTGTTGCGCTCTGTGTTCCATATGTTCACAGCCTCATACAGGAAAAAGACTGCTGCCGCCAAATAGACGAACTCAAAGAATTTGGAAATTTTCATCATTTTTTCTCTTCTTCTATAATTTGCACGCCCACATTGGACCTGGATCGGAAATTACTGAATTCCTGATTACTATCAAAGCCCTGGCCTTCATTAACGGCTCCGTTCTTGAACCTGATGGTGTTCTGCCTGTCTGTGAAGACCCAGTTATTTTCCTGGTCCCAATAGAGCTGATCGGCCATTAGACGGGTACTGTCACTAGTCACCACCACCACATCACCTTGCAGATCGATCAATCCGGTCTGGTCGTATATGATGCCGTAATTCGCGGTGACGGTATTCTTTTCATCGTTCTCTCCAAAGAACTCTACTTCGAGCCCTTCGGGGAACTCCCGATAAGGAAAGTTCTTATTCGAAAAGTCTCTCATTTTCTCACTTTTAAGCGTAGCCACCACTTTTCCGGAATCCACATATTTTAAGTTGATCCCGGTCCCAATGGCCTGAGGCGCATCTTCGGGCATTTCCATTTC
This sequence comes from Salinimicrobium catena, assembly GCF_900102915.1. GTDB lineage: Bacteria > Bacteroidota > Bacteroidia > Flavobacteriales > Flavobacteriaceae > Salinimicrobium > Salinimicrobium catena. The sequence goes on along the minus strand of NZ_FNGG01000001.1, from coordinate 948,266 downwards.
ACGTACGCCTTTGAGGTTCCCTTCACATGAAAAAAGCATTGCCACAAAGAGTATTGTGACAATGCTTCCAAAAATGTTCCCGTATGTTAACTTCATATTACAAGTTAGGTACGCGTACGCTTTCGCCTATCCAACATCCAATGTTGATAGTTTTCCCCTGCATATCCTGTTGGAAGATATCAGAACGTTGTGGCGCTCTACCCCTGTAAGCCGCAGCGGTTTCATTGGCAGTGCTGCTGATAGAAGGGTCTACACGTCCTGCTCTTGCAGCATAATCGGCAGCTAACCAGTAAACGGCTCTCTTTTCAAAGGCAGTGTTACCACAGTTGTTAGCGCTTTGGGCGATCATGTTAGCGATCTGCAAATAAGCTCTTCCATAAGAAGGCAATGCCTGAAGGGTTTTTCTGTAGTAGTTTCTCGCCTGTCCAAACTGACCTTTTCTCTTGTATTCGTCAGCAATTCTATAGTAAACCCTCGCTTTATCCTTCGGATTTTTCTCAAGTTCAGCAGACTGGTTGTAATACTCGAGAGCTTTGCTCGCGTTACCTTCAGCATCTGCCAGCTGTCCTAAGTAAAGTGCAGATTTAGCTGATGGTTCTGCCTGGTGTAAAGCTTCCACTAACTTGAAGAACAATGGATCTTCAGTACAATCTTTTCCAGAAAGTCTTCCGGCAGCTCTTTTCAACCATTCAACGTTGCTTTTATTAGCTTCAAAGTCTTTGCTGTAAAGAGGCACAAGATTATCACAATCTGCACGCTGACCTAATTTAGCGTTGATACTACCTCTAACGGTACTGTATGCCTTAAGGTTGATCTCATAAGCGTTCAGCATCTTTTCCTCCTTGGCGGTAAGCTGCTCACCGGCCTCCTGCTTTTCAATTAGTTTGGCAAGACCTTCGGCCATTTTGTTCTCTTCTTCCTCAACCTTGGCGATCACTACGTCATACTGGGAAAATACATCCTGAAGATCTCTTTTTCCGGCATCCTGAAGGTCAACCAATAAAGAAAAGTAAGTATAAAGAGACTTTGCGTTAAGCGCATCTTTATCTTCCTGGTAAGCCTTATCAAAAGCGGCATACTGCTCTTCTGGAGTACCCAGTTTGTAATCGTACATCACCTGCGCGATATCACCATAAACCTCACCAGCCTTGGTTTTCCCAGGGAAATGCTGAAGACGCTCCTCGTACAATTTAATAAGATCCTGTGCGATGGCTTTTTTCTCACCTTCAGGCGCTTTCTCAAGCATGTGCTTTAACACTCTTTCTCCATATTGATAAGTCACAACGCTATAAGTAGGACAATCTTTCCTCAAGGTCTGGATCCGTGGGTATGCTGCATCATAATTCTTGGCTTTTGCATCGCTATAAGCCAAAGATGCCGTTGTAGCACATTCCTGGTTTGCCTGCGCCTGCAGGGCTCCGGCACTCAACAGTACCGCGGAAAGAAATAATATAAGTTTAGTTTTCATAGTGTAAGGTTTATTCCAAATTAGTATTATTCAAATTTTCTTTTCACAAACCACCTATCATTAAGAGAGAGGCTTATTCTGGCAACGAAGAAATCTTCTAAAACGAGTCCTGAATCTTTCGTACCGCGCTGACCATACTCAAATCCAAGGTTAACATTAGACAGCATCCTTCCTGCTGGTAGTCCTACTCCAAAGGTTATGCCAAACTCATTGATATCTTCACCATCCAGGTTCAGCCCGGTTTCATCCATTCTTAGGCCGGCACGATAAACCACCCTGCTAAAGTAGCTGGTAAGCGAAGAGTAGTTAGGAATGAAATATCCTCCAGCTTTATAGCTATTCGACTTGTTATAAGTAGCTCCTTCCAAAGCAAAAGACCTGTTGCTGAAATCACTTGCTTCAGACCCTGTATATTCTACCCCAAAGAACCATTTTCTCGGCTTTCCTATCCCGGTTCCCAGAGTGTAACTAGATGGCAGGGTAAGATCTCCATCAGCTACTTCTACCTGCCTTGTATCTGCAGCGATATCCATTCCTTCGCCAGTAAAAATAATGGTAGCCAGCTCTCGTTCGTTAGCTGAACTCAGGTTTGCTTCTGGAGTATAGTGTCCTCCAAACATGAACTGTAGATCCTCGTTAAGCATTCGCTCATAAGCAAGGCCGATCTTGTAGGTGAATCCGCTAAGATCACTTCTGTTGATCTCACGGCTGCCATACTGGAGACCCTCTCGAATAAAAATGTTTTTATTCTGAAGGTTTCCGAAGTTATAGTTAACATCCACACCCACAGAAATATTCTCATTGATCTCATAACCGGCTGCCAAAAAAACCTTGTTAAGGCCACCTTTTCCGGTGTATCTGCTCGCGGTATTATTAGCCTCATTCCTGTCAAGAATATCGTATCCCACAGAGGTGTATGGGATCAGCCCGAAACCGAAACCGAGTTTTCCGGTAGGAATACCCACCGCCAGGTAATCAAACGAAGTTTTATTCGCTGTACCGCTTTCTTCAGAAGTCATAACCTCGGTAGCCGTATGGCTTGCACCCAAACCATAGGTGGTCAAGGCAAGCTTACCGTATGCTGCGGGATTGCGAAGATTGAGATGTATAGAGTCAGAAAAAATGCTGAGACCACCCATAGACTGGTTTTCTACGGTGCCCTTAAATGTGTTCAGCCCAATGCCATAGAAAGAGTAAGGGGAGGAAGTTCGCTCCTGAGCGGTCGTAATCACTGAAAATAAAATGAATACGATTATTAGAAATCGTTTTGTCATCGACTGATATTAAATTCGAGAATATGATTTAATCCCTCCAACAAGAAATTGGAGTTGGCAAATATGCTATTTTTTAAGTTTATAGACAAGAATTGTGCGTCTCCACCTGTAATAATCGTAACAAGTTCGGGGTATTTTTCCTTATACTCCTCGATCACCCCGTCAATTTCCTTTAAAATGCCCTTAACCACCCCCGACCTAATGGAGGTCAAGGTACTGTCTCCTATAAGTTCGGCTTCCTCCCGCGCTTCCACCAACGGCAGATTAGCGGTGAAGGAATTTAATGCCTTAAACCGCATTTTCAAACCGGGAGAAATGGCTCCTCCCAAATATTGATCCTTCTCATTCTTAAAGTCGTAAGTTATGCAAGTGCCGGCATCGATGACCAGCACACTTTTTCCAGGATACTCTTTAACAGCAGCGGCGACCAGGGCCTTACGGTCAGCCCCCAAAGTTTGAGGCGTGGCATATAGATTTTCAAAAGGTAATCGGGTTCCTGCATCCAGGTTAATAATCGGCATCTTTTTCTGGAGATTTTGCGGTAGGGAGAATTCCGCCTGAGAGACTTTGGAGATGATCACTCCGTCGAGATCTGGATGCCTGGAAAAAATTTTTTCAATTTTTTTTGACAGATCAGGTTTCTCAACCGTAAATCTTTCTATCAATTCATCCTGCTGAAAAACAGCAACTTTTGACAGGGTATTTCCAACATCAATAATTAAATTCATAGCCTACCGCTTAGGAACCCAAAAATACAAAAGCATTTTTTTTAAAATTCCTTTGTGAGATATTAAATTTGAATCTATATTTGCACCCGCTTACCACAACAACGTAAGCATGCTTGAAGCACTGGTGCCTTAGCTCAGTTGGTAGAGCAAAGGACTGAAAATCCTTGTGTCCCTGGTTCGATTCCTGGAGGCACCACCATCAAAAGCAGAAGCCCTCAAATGAAAATTTGGGGGCTTTTTTTATGCCTTTTTCCATGCATTATCTGTACATCATATATAGCCCATCTGCC
>NZ_FNGG01000001.1:0-943398 GCF_900102915.1 Salinimicrobium catena | reverse complement strand
TCAGACTGGGAACTTAAGTTGATTTTTAAAACTAATACAAAGGAGGAGTCTCTCTATCTTGAGCGATTTGTAAAAAAAATGAAAAGCAGAAAATTTACTGAAAAAGTCATTCTTAATCCCGGAATTCTTGAGGAAATATGGAGAAATCGTTAGTCCCTGGTTCCCCTGATGTTTCGGGGCTGGAAGCATCACCATCAAAGCAGAAGCCATATTTGGTTTTGCTCCAAAAGCACTAAAAAGAGGGTTCTCCAATTGTACTTATTCACAACAAATTAAGAAGCAGCTATAATAATTTTTCTATCTTCACCTTAATTCTGAAATGAAAAAAACCGAAAAACTCGGTCACCCCTACTTTTTGCCCCTACCAGATTAAATGACGTCGGGAAAATATCCCGCCGGATAAAAGTCGTCTTATGCGTGAAACATGTGTAGTCGTTCCCTGCTATAACGAGGGCGATAGGTTGTGCGTACCTTCCTTTCTGGATTTTCTAAGGAACAGTCCCCATTCGGTATATTTTGTCAACGATGGCAGTAAAGACAATACTCTTGATTTACTGGGATCTGTAAAGAAAGCGTATCCGGACAAAGTCGAGGTCGTCAATCTCACCAAAAACTTTGGAAAGGCAGAAGCAGTAAGACAAGGTTTTCTTTCAGCTATAGAAAGTGAGAAATTTCACTATATCGCCTATTTGGATGCCGATCTGGCCACGCCGCTGGAGGAGATCGATTTTCTGCTGTCACATATCGAGTCAGGCATTGAAGTGGTGATAGGGTCGCGGGTTAAAAGGTTGGGTACAGAGATAATTCGTTATCCACTAAGGCATTACCTGGGCCGGGTATTTGCCACCATGGCAAGTGTGACGTTGGACCTAAAGGTCTATGACTCCCAATGCGGCGCGAAGATCTTTCAAAAAGAGATCGCGGAGATCCTATTTCTGAATCCCTTTCAATCAAAATGGCTGTTCGACCTGGAACTTCTCTATCGCCTGAAGCATACATATCCCGAAAATTTTAACAAGATCATCCTTGAGGTTCCGCTGAGAACCTGGCAGGAAAAAGGAGACACCCGAATTAAAATGTTGGACTTCGTTACTGCACCCTTAGAATTGTTAAGGATCAAAAGGAAAACAATAGACACTAAAGCAGCTCAAACTAAAGTAGAATGCCAAAAGTTCATTGATGAAAAAACTTTATAACCTAATAAACCAAAAATCTGAAATTTTAATTTTCACCGCAACTGCAATAGTTCTTCTTCCTTTTATTATCCTCTCCTTTTATAATCATCCGGCTTCTGATGACTTTTGTTATACGAACTATATTAGAGATAATGAATTCTGGGCAGCACAGGTAAAACATTATTTCATCTGGACCGGTAGATTTACCGCCACCTTTCTTCTTACAATTGACCCTATAGAACTGAATGATCTTTCCAGCTACCAATTGTTACCCGTGGCATTATTCATCCTGTTTTGCGCCTCTATTTTAATTTTTGTCAAATCTTTTTTTCCTAAAATTTCCTTATCTGACCGCCTACTTCTAAGCTTTCTCATCCTTTTTCTCTACATTTATTATATTCCAGATACAGCCGAGGCATTCTACTGGCGAGCAGGTTCATTAACCTATCAATTAGCCTCTGTCCTTACTTTGCTCCTTTTTGCAACCATTAAACAACTGCAAAGATTACAATCCACCTTTAAAAGATCATACCTAACAGTTCTTGCATGTCTCTTGTCAATTATGGCCATTGGTTTAAATGAAACTTCAATGGTCATTATTTTTGTAGTAGTTATCCTTTGGACCACAGGATGGTTTCTGGCACGAAAAAGTAAAAGACTGGAAATGACAGTTATACTATTCATAATTATCGCCGCAACAGCCATAGTAATTCTCGCTCCAGGGAATGCAGTACGGATGGCTGAAAAACCTCAAAAATTCCAATTCCTCTTTTCATTAGTTGGAGCAGTAAAAATAACTCTGGTGAACTTACTTAGATGGATACCAATGACTGTTCTTCTTCTGGCACTTTTTTCTCCCCTTTTCGATAGAATGAGCAGGAGAGTCAGAAATCGATATGATTTAAGTTGGATAAATTTGAGGCATTTAGGCTTCTGCGCTATTTTCCTCTTTTGCTTCATTGTGTTGTGCTTCTTCCCCTCATTTTGGAGCCAGGGAGGCAGACCACCCTATCGAACTATAAATGTGATCTATCTCCTGTATATTGTTGGAAGCTTCTTCCTCACAATTTTATTCTTTTCGTATTTACAGAACAGAAAAAAAACAATACCACAAATACCTAAGAAAATACAACTAACCCTCTTCATTATTGTGCTGAGTATTGTAATTATAAAGCCGAATAATATAAAAGAGGCCTATTCGGATTTATTTACGGGCACGGCTTTTCATTATGATCAGGAGATGAAGAAGCGCTACAAAATATTAGAAAAATGTAGCTCAAGATCATGTACTGTTCCTGCATTAAAAAACAAACCAAGAACTATTTTATCATCTGATCTTAGCGGAAATCCTGAGCACGAAAGTTTTTACTATAATTCCTGTATAGCCGATCACTTTGGAATCGAAAAGGTCTTTCTGCCAAAAAATGAAACATCTCATGGAGAACTCCACTAATCGGGCAAATATATTCACATAAAAAGGTCCCGAAGGGCGAGGACCTTCAGGATCTTAGATGTGCTTATTAACTTCCGCTTTTATCCTCCCGCCCTTTGTAACTCTTCCAGGTCTTTCTTTCGCGTTTCCTGCCTGGGCTTGCCTTTGCTGAAATTGTAGCGCAGATTGATACTTATTGCCTGCTGACTGAAGTACTGGGACATTTCATAATGATTCCCCAGGAAATCGGCTTCGATTTTTGACCTTTGTGACCTAAATACATCTGTTGCATTCAATGTCATATCCAGACGGTCATTTAAAAATGACCTTTTTAAACCGGCATCAAACCACAACCTATCGTTTACATCATACAATCCCAAAACATACGGACTCCTGTACGTGGCATTTAGCTCCAACTTTAGATCAAACGGCATATTTACCTGATGATTTGACTGTATCATGAGAAAATCATCCTTATTTTCTAATAATTTGTCATTCACCTGTAGTTCATATTCCCGCCGGTTGTAAACTATCGTATTATTAACATTCCAGAAAGAGGCCAACTCCACCGGAAGCACTAAAGTAGCTCCATAAGTCTTATAATTATCCATGTTCGCCGTGGTAAATACTGTTTCCCGGCTGTCCGGATCCATACTGGGCACCTCCCCCATATGATCCTTTGAAAAGTCATATGCCAACCTCAGGCTATATTTCTTATTCAGGGTTTGAGAAAACTGTAATGAATTTGTGAATTGAGGTCTTAAATCCGGATTACCAATTATATAGGAATATGGATCCAGGTAAAAGATGAACGGGTTCAAGGTACTGTAGTTAGGCCGGGCAATCCTTCTGCTATAGGAATAGGCAAGACTGTAATTCTCATTCACCTGTTGGTCCACGACGATATTCGGAAACAACTCCAGGTATTCTGTCGGGTTTTTTTCATCAAGGCTAAAAGATATTCCTTCGCCGTAAGTCTGTTCAGCTCTCAGCCCCAGCTGAACTTTCCAGGTATCGTTTATCCTGTTCGAGTAACTGGCATAAGCTGAATAGATCTCTTCCTCATACCGGTATCGGTCACTTCTGTCAGGATCTAAAACCTGAGCACCTTCCTCTTCCTCGAAGAACTGAAGCTCTGATCGGGAAATCACTTTACTCCCTTTTACACCCATAGCCAATCCTGAATTTTCCGAAAACGGTAGGTCGAGATCCACTTTTGCCGCATAAATATCGTAGTCTGAAAGGCTGGTGTTCGTCAATTTTTGTTGTTCTTCAGATCCATATTCCAAATAGGTGTAAGAATTTAGGAATCGGGAATCGGCCTCTCTCTCCAGCCTCACGTAATCAAGATCTGCAGATAAAGTGGTGCCGACTGAATCCAGCTGCCCTTCATAATAAATATTAAACCTGCCGTTACGGGTTATTCCGTCCCTGTGGTTTCTCGCATCAATATTTACTGCTTCTCCCGAATTCAACCTGCCTATCGTAGTTATGGTATTCCAGTCATTGATACGATCTTGATAAAAGATATTTGCGCTGCCGCCAAGCGTTTGGTTACTGCTGAGCTTGTAGTCTGCACCTGTATAAATGGAAGGAATAAATCTCTTGTTGGTTTCCTCCCCTATTTGATCAAGGTAAGCATTGTCTCCTGCACCGGCAAAAGTTCTGTATTGAAACTGGTCTCTCACATAGCCTCGCTGGGAAAGATCCAGATTTAAAAATGTATTCCATTTCCCGCTACTGCTGTAAATGTTCAAACCGCCGCTCAGTAATTTCTGCTCATTGATCCGCAACCCGCCATAAAAACTCCCGGTTAGACCTGTGGTGGTATCTTCTTTCAGGGTGATATTCAAAATTCCGGCAACCCCTTCAGCGTCATATTTTGCTGAAGGATTATGGATCACCTCGATCTCCTTGATATTTTCAGCAGGCATACTCTCCAGCATCGTCTTCAATTCAGCTGCAGAGAGATATGTGAGACGGCCATCGATCATAACTGAAACTCCTTGTTTCCCGTTGATCATAAAACCTCCGCTGTGCCCCACAGTCACACCGGGTGCCCTTGACAACATTTCGTAAGCTGAGCTCCCAGCGGCAAGCGCTGTACCTTCAACGGACATTATCAATTTATCGCTCTCCACTTTTATTCTCGGTTTCCAGGTATTGACCATCACTTCATTCAGCATGGTGACTTCCTCCTGCATCACGTAGATTCCCAGATCTTTGGAGTAATTAGGACCATTCACCTTTAAGGACGGACTAAAGACTTCCGAATAACCTATAGCGCTAAACCTGAAAATGACCTTTCCGGTAAATTTTGGTTTTACCTCAAATTGCCCTTCCAAGTCGGTAGTGGTTCCCGTAACTATGGTCGAATCTGGTAACTTCAGGACCGCAACAGTCGCAAAAGGGATACTTTCTTCGTTTTGATCATAGAGACGGCCACTTATCACGCCATCCTGGGCCAGCAACTCGGGACCTATAAAAAAGACCAGCAATAGCAAAATGAGATATTTAAAAGTTTTCATGATCGTATTTTTGATTGATTGATGATTTAATTAGAACCTGGTTTTTGAGAGATAGAAAGGAGAATATTCTGATAATTCCAGGTATTTTAAAGACGAAACAGAAAATTTCGCGTTGCAAAAAGACGGTTTTTAAGATATAGTTCAGTGGAAATGTTCTTATCAAGAACTTCAAAATGACCCCGGAAAAAATTTCTTTTCCGGGATCTTTGATGAAGTTGCCCCGGAAGAAGCTTATCCACCCGCTCTCTCTAATTCTTCCAGGTTCGTTGAACGGGCTTTTGCTTTAGATTTTGATCTGCTCAACCTGTACCTCAGGTTCACACTTATCGCTCTTTCGTCAAAGTATTGATTGATGTAAATAGTATTTCCAAGGAAAGCAGCATTAATATCCATTCGTTTACCTTCAAATACATCTGTAGCACTTACAGTGACATTCAAGCGGTCATTCAAAAATGACTTTTTGAGCCCGGCATCAAGCCACCACTGCTCGTCTATGTTATAGACACCATAAGCCACCGGCCCCTGAAAACTCCCATTTAGCTCCAGGCTAATATCCCAGGGCAGGTTTATCTGGTGATTTGTCTGGAACAGATAAAAGAAGTTGTCATTGCTTACCTTTTGTTCATTTAGCGTTAGATCAAAATATTGCTGATTCAGCACAAGGTTATTGTTCGTATTCCAGAAAGAGGCAAGTTCAACAGGTGCAACGAGGGTCGCGGTATAACTTCTTGAATTATCCAGATTTCTGGTAGTAAAATTCGTCTCACCCGTTTCATTGTTCGTGCTGGGAACCTCTGCACTAAAATCTTTGACATGATCATAGCTCAACAAAAGATTAAACTTCTTGAAGAAGGTCTGAGAGACCTTATAACTGGTGGTGATCTCTGCTCTCAGGTCAGGGTTTCCTACCACATAACTGTACGGGTCAAGATAGAAAGCTACAGGGTTAAAATAGCTGTAGTTGGGTCTGCTGATCCTTTTGCTGAAGGAATAATTTAATTTATAGTTATCGCTCACATTTTGTTCAAGCATGATATTGGGAAAGATCTCCAGATAATCCCTGCTACCCACTTTATCTAGCCGGGCAGAATTACCTTCGCCCACTGTCTGTTCTGCCCTTAGGCCCACCTGTACATTCCAGGTGTTACTTAACCTGTTGCTGTAGTTCACATAAGCCGCATAGATCTCCTCGGTATATTTAAAGCTATCACTTCTCTCCGGGTCATAAACATTGCTTCCTTCCTGCAGTTCGTAAAATTCGAGCCGGCTTTTTGAGACCACCTTACTTGTTTTCACCCCCACTTCAAAACTGGACCTATCTGAAAGAGGCTTTACAAAATCAATATTTGCGGCGTAAATATCAAAATCTGAAAAGCTTTGGCTGTTAAGAAATTGCGTATTCTGTTCTGCGGTTTGAGAATAATCATACCTGTTTGTAAAGTCTGAAAAATCCTCCGTGTTCAGTCTCGCAAAATCCACATTTGCAGAGATCGTGGTTCCAAGGGTATCCAATTTTCCAGTATAGTGGACGTTGAATTGTGCATTTCTATAGGTCTGGTCCAGGTTATTTTGCGCGGCAATCGTCAGGTAATCCTCACCCGGATTTCCAAGGATACTGTTGGTATTCCAATCCATTCTTCTGTCGCGGTACATTATGTTCGCCATCACCCCGATGCTGTTGTTTTCATTAATTTCATAGTCTGTTCCTAGCTGTACTGTAGGAATGAAATCCTTTCTTTCCTGAAGACCGGTTTGCTCATACATGGTGTATTCCACTGTCCCCGGAAAGGTCCTGATGGAATACTGGTCTCTGAAAACTCCACGCTCAGAAAGATCCAGGTTGGCAAAAGAATTCCAGTTTCCGCTTTTATAACCAAGGTTAAGTCCTCCGTTGAACAGGGTTTGGTGTCTCATTTCCACTCCTGAATAGATACTCGCCGTGAATCCTGTCAACGTGTTCTTTTTTAATTTAATATTTAAAATTCCCGCTGCTCCTTCGGCGTCATATTTCGCGGAAGGATTGTTGATCACTTCGATCTCCTCAATATTTTCTGCCGGCATGCCGTTAAGCATTGCCTGTAGCTCAGCCGGGGAGAGATAGCTCATCCTTCCGTCGATCATTACGGCGACTCCCTGTTTTCCGTTAATAGAAAAATCCCCATTCTGGTTTACAGACACTCCGGGAGCACGCGACAGCATTTCATAAGCTGTGCTCCCTGCGGCGACAGCAGTACCCTGCACCCGCATGATCATTTTCCCATTTTCTACTTTGACTCTCGGCCTCCAGGTTTTGATCATCACTTCATCCAGAGAAGTAACGGCTGTTTCCATGATCACTGTTCCAAAGTTCTTTTTGTAAGTGGTTGCAGAGACTCTGAAAGGTTCTGTAAAGGTCGCCTTAAAGCCAATGGCGCTAAACCGTAACAGGTACTCCCCTTTTTGAGGGGTGTCCATTTTAAATGTTCCATCCATTTCGGTAGTGGTTCCTGTCACCACTGTGGAATCGGGTAATTTCATCACCGCCACCGTAGCAAAAGGAATGGTTTCCTGTTCCTGGTCCTGAAGGCTGCCGCTAAGGCTGCCTTCCTGGGACCATAGAAACGGACTTATTAAAGAGGCTACTCCAAATAAAAAATTTCTGTACAACTTCATCTCTGTTGGTTTTTTGATTGATTTCTGAAGCAAAAATGGTCTCAATCTGCGTTTTACGAAACCACAGAATGACTCAACGGGGATAAATACATGATGAAACGGGAAATGGGCTAAATGAAGTGGAAATTGTTTTGTCTTTTTTTAAAGATATTCGGGTTTACACTGTAACCATCAAAGCGTGAGCATGAGAAGCAGGCAACTCAAAATTTTCTATTTTTACCTCAACGTAAAATCCAGAAAGATCAAAAAGCAGATTACAGAAAAAGATTCAGCTGAAGGAAAGGCTTTCCAAAAAAGCCTCCGCAGATTTCTAAAGACAGTAGGGAAAGCTGCTATAGTGAGCTTACTTATTTATGAGGTGTTCTTCTACCTCAACATGGGTAGGTTGCTCCTGCCTTCAGAATATATGGCTCAATCCTTACTGCAGCTGGAAACCCTTCTGGGTTTTTTCTACATTCTTTCAATTTTCCTAATATTCCCGCTTATTTCGGGCTTTGTCAATAACAGGCTTAATCATCTACAACCTTTTCTAAAGATCTTATTTGAGCTGGTTTTAGTGTTGATCTTTAACGCTATTTTACTCTCATTAATCCATTTTGCGCCTCTTTTAATTTTTTTCCCCGAGGTGGAGCCCTCACCGGACAGGATTAGAACGAGCTATTTGGTAACTGGCATTTTCTCCCTGTTCTTTTATTTTTTTGTAGAACGCGAAAGGAGCAAAAAACGCCTGCAGGCCGAGATGTTGCGGTCCGCCCGGCTTCAAAAAGAGAATTTTCAGGCACAGCTGGAAAACCTGAAAGACCAGGTGAATCCGCATTTTCTGTTCAACAGTCTTAATGTCCTTGTCTCCCTGATCCCGCTGGATGCCGACAGAGCCACTGAATTTACCAGAAAGCTCTCAAAACTCTATCGCTCCTTTCTCGACAATTCTTCAGAACAACTCATTCCGCTTCGGAAGGAGCTTGACATCATTGATGCCTACATCTATTTGCTGAAAACACGATTTGGGGATTCTGTACAATTTGAGATGCAGATTTCTTCCGAAGCAAAAGAGCTGCAACTACCTCCGGGTTCGTTGCAAGTAGTACTCGAAAATGCCATTAAACACAATGGTTCTACCCGAAAAAAACCTCTGCTAATCAAAATTTTTTCCGAAGAAAATTTTCTCTTGGTAAAAAATAATCTGCAGCCACGCCTGGAACAATTAGAATCTACCAATACCGGCCTTAAAAATATTGAAAGCCGGTACTCTTATCTATCAGAAAAGAAACCGGTTTTCACAAAAACCGAAACCGATTTTATTGCAAAATTACCTCTGTTAAAAGTGGAAAACTCATGAAAACGATTATCATTGAAGATGAAGCCTTTGCAGCTGATGCCCTGGAAAACATGTTACTGAAGATCAGACCACAGGCAGAAGTTTTGGCTAAACTTGAATCAATTGAAGAAAGTGTGGAGTGGTTTCACAAAAACGAATTTCCAGACCTTGTGCTTTGCGACATTCACCTTTCTGACGGCAGCAGTTTTGGGATCTTTAAACAAATAGAGGTGAAAAGTCCGGTGATCTTCACTACCGCTTACGATCAATATGCCATTGAAGCTTTCAAAGTGAACAGCGTAGATTACTTGTTGAAGCCCATTAGAAAAGAGGAGCTCGAGCAAGCGATAATAAAGTATGAAGGGCTCAAACAGAACAGTCTTTCCGAAGAAATTCAGAATATTCAGAATCTTATTTGCAATTCGTCCTCCTCCAAAAAGAGCCGATTCATGGTGAAATCCGGGCAGGTGATCAAAACCATACCTTCAGAAGAGGTGGCGTATTTTTTAGCAGAAGAAGGGGTCGTCCTCCTAGTTACTTTTGAAGGCAATCGGTATGTGATCAATTATACGCTTGACCAGCTGGAGCAACTTTTAGACGAGAAAATGTTCTTTAGGGCTAATCGTCAGCTTATCGCGAATATTGACTCGATCAAAGAAGTGCAGCCTTATTTTAAAGGCCGCCTTCATGTGGTCCTGGAGCCGGGAAATGCAGGGGAACAGATCATCAGCAGCAATAAAGCTGCTTCTTTTAAAAACTGGCTTGATCTTTAAAAAATGGTCTTTTCAGCTCAAAAATTGTTGTAATTTACTAAAACCGTACAGAGATTCTTCAAATTATCCTTAGCTTGTAGTAAAAAGCTATTTTATGAACATACTCCAGGTAAGCCCGCCAAAAGCAGGAAGTTTTTGGTTGCATACCATCCTGAAAAATATACTGGAGCATAAGAATCTCTCCGTTACCAGCTACATTCAGCAGCAGCCGGTATTTGAACGGCTAAAACAGAAAAGACTTAGTTTTAAGGAGCAAGCCGGAGTGGACATGCTGGATATCGAGGAGGAAGGGAATTTCTCCCGGGTTAGTTCCATTTTCAGGGAAAAGATTTCAGATATGGCGCAATATTCTTCACGGGCTACCCTGGCCTGGACCCACTCCACCTATTGCAGCAAAACACCCGAAGTTTTTCAGCATTTTCAGAAAAAAGTGATCGTCGTTCGCGATCCCCGAGACCGCGCACTTTCTGCGGCCCGTTTTGCCTTCACGCCTTACATGCAGGAGCATTACCCTTCACCCTACTCTTCTCCCGAAGAATTTCTCGATGCCGAATATGAGCGGCTTTTGGAGCAGTGGGTCTGGTTCTACGGAAATTACCTGCTCCACCAAAAGGAACTTGATCTGCACTTCATTTTTTACGAACGCCTGCTGAAGGATTTTCAGAAGGAACTTAATGATCTGCTCGACTATCTTCAGCTTTCTTTGACTGCTTCGGAAAAAACTGAAATTGAAGAGGCAGTTTCTTTTTCAAGCATGAAAGAGAAAAGTCCGCGGCACCTTCAGAAGGGAAAAAGACGGAAATGGGTAGACCAGCTTTCAGAAGACCAAAAGAAACTGGCTGCCGAAAAAGCAGGATTTTTGATGGATCTTTTTGGCTACCCCTTGTCACAACCTCAACAGGACACGTTGCCCTGCTTTCCAAAAAACGTTCCTGAAGCACGCCTTTTGGAACGGCTGCAGTACATAAACTGGAGAGAACTTTATAGCAAGCCTGAAAAAGCTTCAGGTTGATGCTCCTGCTAAAAAAAGATTTTCTTTCAGTAGATTTTCGTAACTTGAAAAGAAACCAAAATCGCTAAGCAATGGAAGAGAATCCGCGAAAAGAGAATAAAAAGTCCACTCCTGCCGAAAATAAAAAGGAGGATGTAAAATATCATGTCAACCAGTCCACTGAAGAAAAGAGCGGGGGAAACATAGGCATGATAGCCATAATCATCATTATTGGAATCATAGTTCTCGGCCTCCTGTTCTTTGGTCCCTGGGCAGCCTAAACCACTACAGCTCAAAATTCCTTTAAAACCGTATCTTCGGGGTCAAAAAGCAATCATGTCAAAAACATATTACGACCCGGCAGACCTTCGAAAATTTGGTGATATCACAGAGTGGAGCGAAGAGCTGGGGGACAAGTTCTTCGATTACTATTCAAAAGTTTTCGAGGAAGGTTCCCTTTCTGCACGCGAAAAGTCCCTTATCGCCCTTGCCGTCTCGCACGTGGTGCAATGCCCTTATTGCATTGACGCCTACACCAAAGACGGATTAGAAAGAGGGATAGAAAAGGAAGAAATGATGGAAGCCGTACATGTGGGGGCCGCCATTAAAAGTGGTGCAACCCTTGTGCATGGAGTGCAAATGATGAACAAATACAAAAAGCTTTCAATGTGAGCAGATCCAAGGAGATGCGAAGCAGCGACGTAGGAGTCGCTCACCCCGAGGAGACGAGAGGTCTCAGATCCAAGGAGATGCGAAGCAGCGACGTAGGAGTCGCTCACCCCGAGGAGACGAGGGGTCTCAGATTCGAGGAGCTGTGAAACAGCGACGTAGAAGTCGCTCACCCCGAGGAGACGAGGGGTCCCAGATCCAAGGAGATGCGAAACAGCGACGTAGAAGTCGCTCACCCCGAGGTACGAGGGGTCTCAGATCCAAGGAAGGACGAAGTCCTGACGTAGGAGTCGCTCACTCCGAATAAAACGAGAGGTCCCAGATCTAAAGAAAGATGGAATTGCCGGGACACCGGCACCGTGAATGAAATTTATGCCTGTAAAATCACTTTTGGCAAGAAAGAATGAACTTGCCGATCCGCAGAAACAACTCGATTTCCTGTCAAACGGGATCTTTGCAGAGGGCGAACTGCCCCTTTTCAAAGAGAAGATCGCCAAAAGCGGGAATTTTCCTTTAAAACCACAAAAACTGGAGATCCTGCAGCTCAACCTGGGCTATATGTGTAACCAGGTTTGCTCGCATTGCCATGTAGACGCAGGGCCGGATCGCAAGGAGATCATGACCCGGGAGACCATGGAGCAATGTCTGGAAGTGATACGCACTTCAGGGACAAAAACCCTTGATCTTACCGGAGGTGCTCCTGAGATGAACCCGAATTTTAGGTGGTTCGTGGAAGAGGCAGCGAAAGCCGGGATCGAAGATTTTATCGTACGGTCGAATCTTACCATTATCCTGGCAAATAAAAAATTTCATGACCTTCCGGAGTTCTTCAAAAACCACAATATTCATGTGGTATCCTCCCTGCCGTTCTACAAAAAGGAAAAGACCGACAGGCAGCGGGGAAAAGGGGTTTTCAGCAAGTCCATTGAAGCCCTGAAAATGCTCAATGCCGTGGGATACGGAAAAGAAGGGTCGGGACTGACCCTGGACCTGGTCTATAATCCTGCCGGAGCATTTTTGCCCACCAACCAGGAAGCGCTGGAAAAGGATTTTAAAAAAGCCCTTTTTGAGGATTTCGGTATCGAGTTCAATCAGCTTTTCAGCATAACGAATCTTCCAATAAGCCGGTTTCTAGAATACCTTATCGCTTCCGAAAATTATGAGGATTACATGTATGCTCTTGTGGAGGCGTTCAATCCTTCCGCGGTGAAGAACGTGATGTGCACCAATACGCTTTCGGTAGGCTGGGACGGCTGGCTTTATGACTGTGATTTCAACCAGATGCTGAGCCTCAAAGTGGCATCAAAAGTGAAGCACATTAAAGATTTTAATGAAGAACAGCTGCAGGACAGGGAGATCTGCATTTCGCAACATTGTTACGGCTGCACTGCCGGTGCAGGAAGCAGCTGCCAGGGAAGCCTTACATAAAAGATTTCAACATGCCCCAAATTAAGAACCTGCTAATGATCTTTACCCGTAATCCTGAACCGGGGAAGGTCAAGAAAAGACTTGCCGCGAAGATCGGTGACCAGAACGCCCTGAAGATCTATACTTTCCTGCTGCAGCGTACCTTCCGGGTGACACAGGACCTGCCGTGCGATAAAGTAGTTTATTATTCCGAAGCAATTCAGGAAAAAGATATCTGGGACAATGATATTTTTCAGAAAAAAGAACAAAAAGGAAGAGACCTTGGAGAGCGGATGGAAAATGCCTTTAGAACAGGGTTTGCAGAAGGCTATACGAATATTGCAATCATTGGCAGTGACCTGTTGGACCTGCAGGAAGAAGACCTGAAAAAGGCTTTTTCGGGACTCCTTCAAACAGATTACGTAATTGGTCCTGCACAGGATGGCGGATATTATTTATTAGGAATGAAATCCTTAAATTCGGATCTTTTCAGGAATAAAACCTGGGGAACAGATGCTGTACTGCAGCAAACCCTGCAGGACCTTAAAAATGAAACCTTAACCCTGCTGGAGGAACGCAATGACATCGATACTTATGAAGACATGCTCGAGCACCCTGAACTTCAGCAAATAATAGAATAAAATGATCAAAGCTTTAGAGGAAACAACAGAATTTTTGCAGGCAAGAGGGTTCGAGGACCCGGAATTAGGGATCATCCTGGGCACCGGGCTCGGGAAACTGGTAGATGAACTGGAGATCATCGCCGAAGTGAGCTATAACCACATTCCAGGTTTTCCCACTGCTACCGTAGAATTCCATAAAGGGAAGCTCATCTATGGAAAACTGGACGACAAGAAGGTGGTGGTGATGCAGGGCCGCTTTCACATTTACGAAGGTTATACCCTGTGGGATGTAACTTTCCCCGTGCGCGTCATGAAGAGGCTGGGGATTAAAAAACTGCTCGTATCCAACGCCGCGGGCGCCATTAACCCGGAATTCAAAAAGGGTGAAATTATGCTTATCGATGACCACATCAACCTGCAGGGCGGCTCACCGCTTGCTTTTAGAGGCGTGGAGCACCTGGGTACAAGGTTTACCGATATGAGCGAACCTTATGACCAGGAGAGCGGGAGGATCATGCAGGAGATCGCCAAAGAGAACAACATCACTCTGCACAAGGGGGTATATGCCTCTGTAGTGGGGCCACAGCTGGAGACCCGTGCAGAATACCGTTATCTAAAGATCATTGGTGCCGATGCCGTTGGAATGAGCACCGTCCCTGAAGTGATCGTGGCCAATCATCTTGGAATTCCTGTTGCCGCTGTTTCGGTCTTGACCGATGAATGTGATCCTGATGATCTGCAACCGGTAGATATCTATGACATTATTCAGGCAGCAGGTAAGGCAGAGCCACAAATGATCACCCTGTTCAGGGAACTTATCAAAAGAATCGAACTAAAACCCGTTTCTTAATGCAGGAGCATGTGGTCATTATTGGCAACGGAATTGCCGGCATTACTGCCGCAAGGCATATTCGCCGCATTTCTGAAAAGAAGATCACCGTTATCTCTTCGGAAAATAAATATTTCTTTTCCCGCACCGCCTTGATGTATTTTTACATGGGCCATATGAAATGGGAACACCTGGAACCTTACGAAGACTGGTTTTGGGAGAAGAACAGGATCGACCTCAAGCTGGCCTATGTCGAGAAGATAGACCCCGAGGCTAAAACCCTTTTTTTGGCAGGTAATGAAAAATTGCCTTATGATCAATTGATCATTGCTACTGGTTCCATTCCACGGAAGTTGGGCTGGGAAGGTCAGGACCTGCAGGGAGTCCAGGGACTGGTATCCAAGCAGGACCTGGAATTGCTCGAAAAGAACACCAAAAACTGCCGACACGCTACCATAGTGGGCGGCGGACTCATTGGCGTGGAACTCGCCGAAATGCTGCACACCCGCAATATTCCCGTCACCATGCTGATCAGGGAAGATTCCTTCTGGCGGAATGTATTACCGCAAAAAGATTCAGAATTCGTTGCCCGGCATATTTCCAGTCACGGCATTGGACTGCGGAACATGACCGAACTGGAATCAATTTCCGGTAAAAATAAAGTAACGAGCGTTACCACGAAAAAAGGGGATCAGATCGAAACAGACCTGGTTGGGCTCACAGTTGGAGTGCAACCGAACATTGCATTTTTAAAAGGTTCAGGAATTGAAACCGATGTTGGAATACTTGTGGATCCTTACCTCAAGACGAACATTGAAAGCATATATTCAATTGGGGACTGCGCCCAGCAACGGGAGCCGAAACCGGGCAGAAGGCCAATTGAAGCGGTGTGGTATACCGCCAGGATGATGGGCGAGACGGTAGCTCAGACCATCTGCGGAAATCCATTTAAGTACAATCCCGGAAATTGGTTCAACAGCGCGAAATTCTTTGAGATCGAATACCAAACCTACGGCAATGTCTCAGCCACCCCGCCTGAAAATGAACAGCAACTCCATTGGGAACACAGAGATGGTAAAAAAGCGGTTACCCTTGCTTTTGAAAAAGGTTCCGGCAGATTCCTGGGCATCAACAGCTTCGGAATTAGAATGAAGCACGAAGTTTTTGACAGGTGGCTCACAGAGCAACGACCAATAGAACATGTTCTGAAACATTTGGAAGAAGCCAATTTTGACCCGGAATTTTTCAAACGGCATCACAAGGAGATCCTACACAGTTTCAAAGATGATCTAATGAATCCTTCAAAGCCAAAACCTCAGATCTAAAAAATTTATGGCCCACATAGAACATAACATGTCCCTTACGGGAGAAGCACCCAAAAGGCTTTCTTTAATTCAGAAAGTTGCAACAGGCCTTGGCTGGACAGGGATCTTCTTTCTCTTTCTAAGCATACTTAACGTTCCCCTGCCAGGGTATTTTCTGTGGTTATCCCTGGGATTGATCGCCGCCGGCGTAGTGATCTTTGCAAATGATCAATACCGCGGAAAACCTGCAGGCATTAAGAATGACGGCGTCTGGTTCAAGAATATGACCTCCCGGGGAGTATTTGCGTGGGGTACCGGAATTCTGCTTACCCTCTTTTACATCGTATTGTACTGGTATCCGCAGTACCTGGGCTACAATCCCGACGGGGAAAACACCGGAATAGTTGCCCTTTTTGACCCTTTAAGCAACTTTATAAGTGGTAACGATGCCAGCCAGTGGTTCGTTTACGGGACATTATACACTTTGGCTATTCTGGCTTTCGGGTATAAATTTCTCCTGAAGTACCGGCACAACAAGTATGAAAAAATAAGGACCTTTTCAGTGATGTTCTTTCAATTGGGTTTTGCTTTTTTGATCCCCGAGATCCTCATCCGCCTCAACCAGCCTTACTATAACCCAAATGTGGTATGGCCGCTTAATTATGATCTTTTTGCCGGCTATAAGCTGAATGAATTCTTTTCGGCGGGCACTGTGGGGATGATCATGCTGGGCTTCGGGCTGGCTTCCATTTTTCTCATCACTCCTATCCTCACCTATTTCTACGGAAAAAGATGGTATTGTTCATGGGTTTGCGGGTGCGGAGGCCTGGCAGAGACTGCCGGCGATCCTTACCGTCACCTCTCAGACAAATCCCGAAAAAGCTGGATGCTCGAAAGATGGCTGATCCATACGATCCTGGTTTTGGTCGTGATCATGACCACTGCCGTGGTCTACAGTTTTCTCAATGAAAACCCTGGAAAATACTGGCTCACAAAAGATGCTTTTTTGATAGGAGTTGCCGGATTTCTGACCCTGCTCTTCGCAGGCATCATGATCTTTAAAAGAAAAGAACTGGCCAAAGATGCCAAATACGGCGCTGTTGGATATTTCGTGATCATTCTGGCCATCATCGCTTTATACTACTCCACCGGTTATAGTTACGGACATCTGTTAAGAGAATGGTATGGATTTTTTATCGGGGCCGCTTTTTCAGGGGTTATTGGCGTCGGCTTTTATCCCATTTTCGGGAACCGGGTCTGGTGCCGTTTTGGGTGCCCCATGGCAGCGGTGCTGGGCATGCAGCAGCGGCTGTTCTCCCGCTTCAGGATCACCACTAATGGCGGGCAGTGTATCTCCTGCGGAAACTGCTCCACCTACTGCGAGATGGGGATAGATGTAAGGTCTTACGCCCAAAAAGGGGAAAATATCGTGCGCTCCAGCTGTGTGGGCTGCGGAATTTGCTCCGCGGTTTGTCCGCGTGGCGTACTCAAACTGGAGAACGGACCACGTGAAGGCAGGATCAATGGAGATGCGGTGCTTCTGGGGAATGATGTGGATTTACTTGATTTGATTCAACAGCAGAAGAAAGCTACCAGAAAATTATAAGCACCAATGTTTCAAGCACCAAATTCCAAATCGGCCAGGTAGATCAGACTGGCAACAGGCCACTGGCAACCTTTCTAAATCCTGAACTTTAAAATTGGAATAAATTTTAGAATAGCTTTCTTTGTAACATGCCTCTTATTAAAGTTATCATTCCCGCCTACAATGAAGCCGATTCCATTGGCCATGTGATAAAGGATATCCCCGAATTAGTTGATGAAGTCATCGTGGTGAGCAACAATTCCACCGATGCCACCGAAGAGAATGCGCGCAAAGCAGGCGCTAACGTACTTTCAGAAACAAGGAAAGGGTACGGCTATGCCTGTTTAAAGGGAATGGAATACGTCGCAGCACAACCGGAATCCCCTGAAATTATCGTATTTTTAGATGGCGACTACAGCGATTATCCCGAAGAACTGGAGAAGATCGTAGCGCCCATTATTAATGAAGATGTTGACCTGGTGATAGGTGCCCGCGTAGCGAGGTGGAGGGAAAAAGGCGCGATGACCTTTCCGCAGATATTCGGGAATTGGCTGGCCACTGCCCTGATGAAATTATTTTTTGGTGCCCGGTTCACAGACCTCGGTCCTTTCAGGGCGATAAAATACCGAAAGCTGCTGGCCCTGGAAATGGAAGACAAGACCTACGGCTGGACGGTAGAAATGCAGCTTAAGGCGCTTAAGAAAAAATATTCTTATCGGGAAGTACCCGTTCATTACCGGAACAGGATAGGTATTTCTAAAGTTTCGGGAACCGTCAAAGGGGCCTTTATGGCCGGCGCCAAGATCCTTTGGTGGATCTTTAAATACAGTTTCAAATGATGGCTTCTGCGATCCTTTTTTTGTTCGTTTTCCTGCTGTTCCTCATTTTTCTCTACAGCCTGGTACAGCTGCAACTTCTTTTGAATTACCTGAAGGCTCGAAAAAGCAATAAAAAAAAGCATTTTTCCACTTTATCTGATCTCCCATTTGTCACCATTCAGCTGCCCATTTACAATGAGAAGCCGGTAATAGAGCGGCTGCTGAAAAATATTTCCGAAATAGATTATCCTTCGGAAAAACTCGAGATCCAGGTGCTGGACGATTCCACAGATGATTCCGTGGAGCTCACAGCGGCGATCATTACCGACCTTCAGCAAAAAGGTATAGATATTAAACATTTGTGTCGCACAAACAGGGTCGGTTTCAAAGCTGGGGCTCTAAAGGAAGGATTGGAATCCGCAAAAGCGGAATTCATTGCCATTTTTGACTCCGATTTTCTTCCGAAGAAAGACTGGTTACATAAGACACTTCCGTGGTTCGAGGATAAGGAAATTGGGGTGGTACAGACCCGCTGGGGCCACCTCAACCGCAATTATTCCCTGCTAACACAACTGCAGGCCTTTTTACTGGACTTTCATTTCATCCTGGAACAAACGGGCAGGAATTGCGGCGATCATTTCATCAACTTCAACGGCACGGCAGGTATCTGGCGAAAGCAGTGCATCCTGGATGCCGGCAACTGGCAAGGTGACACCCTTACCGAAGACCTGGACCTGAGTTACAGAGCCCAGCTCAAAGGCTGGAAATTCAAATATCTTGAAGAAGTGGAAGCCCCGGCAGAACTTCCCATAACCATTTCTGCCGCCCGTTCGCAGCAATTCAGGTGGAACAAAGGTGCAGCAGAAAATTTTCAAAAGAACTATAAGAAACTTTGGCTAAATAAAGGGATCTCCCTGGGAACAAGGATTCATAGTTTCTTTCACCTGCTCAACAGCAGCCTGTTCCTTCTTGTGTTGCTGCTGGCAGTTTTAAGTGTTCCGGTTCTGTTCATCTCGAACGACGGAAATCGGCAGATCTTCATCGACATCATGCTGTTCTTCAGCATTAGCACAATTATATTTTTCATTTCCTACTGGGTAACCTTTGCGAGGATCAATGGATACAACTGGCGATCATTGCTGAGGTTCTCAGTACTGTTCTTCACTTTTTTCTCGATCGCAATGGGCTTTTCCATTCATAATACCAGGGCGGTGCTGGAAGGACATTTTGGAAAAAGAAGCGAATTCATCAGGACGCCGAAATTTAACATTAGAGGCAGGGAAAAAGTCCTGGGGCTGGAACCTTTCAGGGTCTCATTCCAGTTATTGCTGGAAATATGCATGATCTTCCTTTTTGGTTATGCCGTGTTTTCGGCTTTTGTGATTGATAATTACAGCCTCATCCTGTTTCACCTGATGCTGTTCTTCGGGTTTTCTTATGTGGTTTTTACTTCTTTAAATATTACGTTCTGGAGACCTAACAGGTTTTCAAAACCGGTTAGGTCTGGAGGAAAATGAAAAAGCTTCTAAGCATACACAAGACCCCACTTCTCCTGCTGCTTATAAGCTGCGCTTTTTACGCTGCTTTTGCTTATGACCTGCAAAGAACAGACCTTATAAAACTCATTAGCCTCTATGGCGCCCTGTTCTTTTTGAGCTGGAAGATCTTTCAGCTTGAAAAACAGAATTTCAGAATTCTTCTTGGGGTGGCCATAATTTTCAGACTGATCTTCCTGTTTGCCATCCCCAACCTGTCTCAGGATTTCTACCGCTTCATCTGGGACGGGAAATTGCTTCTTGAAGGGATCAACCCATACCTCTTCACGCCAAATGAATTGATCATTGATCCACCAATAGCAGGGGTACAGACGCTATTTAACGGAATGGGCGACTTAAGTGCGGGGAATCCCACCAACTATCCGCCGCTGAACCAATTTCTCTTTGCACTGGCTGTCTTCTTAGGTGGCAAAAGCATTTTGGGAGGGGTCATGGTCCTGCGAATCCTTATTATTACCGCTGATGTTGGTATCTATTACTTCGGAAGAAAACTGCTTCGGAATTTGAACCTGCCCGAAAACCGTATTTTCTGGTACCTTCTTAATCCCTTCATCATCATAGAACTTACCGGAAACCTGCATTTTGAAGGAGTGATGGCCTTTTTCCTACTGGCATCACTCTATTTTCTACACCGGAAGAAATGGATGACCGGGGCCATCCTTTTTGCGGGTTCCGTTTTGGTAAAATTGATTCCCCTGCTCTTTCTTCCGCTCCTTTTCAGGTACCGGAAATTAAAAAATGCAATTGCCTTTTACGGATTGGTGGGCCTGGTAATGCTGCTGTTCTACCTGCCTTTCCTTTCCGCAGAATTTTTCAACAACTATGCAGCCAGTATTGGACTATGGTTTCAAAAATTCGAATTCAATGCCAGTCTTTATTATCTCATCAGGTGGATAGGATTCCAGGTGCAAGGCTATAACGTAATCCAATCTGCCGGACCTGTGCTCGGTCTACTGGTGTTCATTTTTGTGCTTTTAAAAGCTTCCGGTTCTCAAAACAAAAACCTTCCGGGGTTACTCACCTCAATGCTGCTCAGTATTAGCGTTTACCTGTTCCTGGCCACAACTGTGCATCCATGGTACCTTGTCACTCCCCTGCTCATTTCGATCTTTACCCGGTACCGATTTGCTTTGGCCTGGAGCCTGATGGTGATCCTTAGTTATTCAGCTTATGCCCATCCGGCTTTTGAAGAGAACCTGTGGCTGGTTGCTGTGGAATACCTGGTCGTTTTTGGAGTAATGGGATATGAAGTTCTTACAAGAAGTAGAGTTGCTTTGCCTCGGAAAGCATTGAAATAAGCCGGATTTCTCGCAAAGGGCGCAAAAGCTTTCCCGCAGAGGGCGCAGATTTCCGCAGATCACTTTTTCACACAGAGGCCATAGAGTCAAAAGGAAGACCACGAAAAAATTCTGCCTTGAAAAAGATATTCGTGAATTCGTGGCAAAAAACCGGAAGCAACTCGTACGTCACCTCGAGCGGAATCAAGAAGTGAGAAATAGTTTCACGCAGAGTCCGCAAAGTTTCCGCAGAGGGCGCAGAAAAATAAAGATGAATTTTTCTCAAAACGTTTCACTCAAAGGAAAATAAGAGTAAAAAAGAGCACAAAGAGATTCTGCTAAGATCAACAGGAAAATCTATTTGAAGATTGGAAGGATTAAACCTTCCGAATAATTCAGGAGAAAACAAATCATTCGTGCATCCGTGGTTAAGAACCCCAATTTAGAGGGATGAGGATATATCCTTCTCGCAGCTTCAGGCTAAAAAACTATTCCTGGTCATAGGGAATATAATTTTTCCATTCCCAGGGAGTGTAAACTTCTTTTAAAGCCACCTCCAGCAGTTCCTTAAAGATGCTTTCTCCGTTTTCACTATTCGTCATGATGAGAATGCCTTTTCCTACTTCGGGAAAAAGCACAGAATAATGCTCAAATCCGCTACCATGGCCTCCTTTTGAAACTGCCCAACCATATGGTGTTTTAAACAATCCTGAACCTAGTCCATAAGACATTTCAATATCATCATTCAGATCCCCTTCTTCCTGTGCCAGGGGTCCGAATTGTCTCAAAGTGCGGATCCTTACCTGCGGACTGAAAATTTCTTTCCACGAGTCATCAGTTAGAAGTTTGCGGTTCAACACTGCAACTAAGAATCTTTTATAATCCTGGAAAGTAGTCTCCAGTGTGCTGGGAGCCCGCGACTCATTGTCCTTATCTTTTTTATATGCCTGTCCTTTTTTATTATGGCCATGGGCGTAATCTGCTTCAAATTCCGGTTGCCATTCAAAGCTCGAATCCTCCATACCTAAAGGTTTGAAAACGATCTCCTGTGCCAGTTCTTCAAAAGGCTTTCTGGTAATCTTTTCCAGTACTACCTGCAGATAAACCATTCCTTCGCCTGAATACATATACCCACTCCCCGGTTCCTGCTTTACCCGCAGCTTCTTATCCGGTTCAAGGGACCTCCAATTAGGAAAACCGCTGGTATGGGCAAGAGACATCCTGGCGGTAATTTTATGGTAGAGCGAATCATTTTTAAGATCGGAATAATCATCATGCCATTTTGCCTGAGGTTCATATTCATATATCTTTTTCGGCAAATAAGATTCCAGGGGTGTATCAAGGTCGATCACATTCTCCTCAACCAGCTTCATGACAATCACAGTAAAAACAGCCTTGCTTAAAGATGCTCCATACATATTGGTATTTTCCTTCAGCTCCTTCCCATTATTATTATTTCCATAACCCAGAACTTCTGCATAGACCACGTGGTTATTATTAAAAACAGCTAGCCCCATGCCAGGAACCTTAGCCTCCTCCATCAGGTACTCTGCATGCCGGGTAAGAGAATCGTTTGATATAGTTGTTCCGTCAAGCCTTTCGATCTCCTGTGCAAATCCGGCACCTGAAAGAAAGAAAAACAAAAGCAAGGTAGTGGCTAACTTCCTTCCGTTCTTTTTGTTATTGGAACTTCTTTTCCGAATAAAAGGAAACGACAAGGGGTAATAGCTTTTTTGGCTGTTAATAGCGGTAAAAACGTTTACCAGCATAACCACTGTTGCATAAGGAATGATCAACACCGCCAGGGTTATCAATGATCCTCCACCCATAAAAACCCTGCCTACAAACATTCCCATCACAAGTAAAATCACGAAGAAAAGGATCATTGTAATTTGAAAATTGATCACCTTTCTACCGTGCTCCTCGTACACTTTGTTATCCTCTCTTTTATGGATCCATAGGAACAAGGGAATAAAGATATTGGCAAGCGGTATTACAAAACCAATGAAAGGGGTGGAATGAAGTAAAAGCAACCACTTCATTTGAATATTCTCTTCTTTGGGATCTTCAAGCAGCATAAGTTCATCTACCTCTATTTCAAGAGCTGCAGCCAGTAATTTGACGGTCTGTAGGTGTGGTTCTGTTTCCCCTTTTTCGATACGTTGTATGGTACGCACCGTTACATTTGTTCTGTCTGCTAATTCCCTCTGAGAGAAACCCTTTAATTTTCGCTGATAGACCAGATTTTCGGCAAGTGTATTTTTATTCTCCATTTTGATGTTGTTTAAAGCAAAACTACTTGAAACCGCTCGCTTTTTGGGTGACATTCAGGTGTCACCTACATGTCATTTCCTTTGAATAAAGGGCTTAGCTTTAACTCCATTCGAAAAATACGAAAATGATTAGAAAGTCTTAAAGGTATCTGACGAAGGAAAAAAGTGATGAAAAAGACATTTAAAAAAAGAGAATATCTGAAATTAATCAGTTGGAAAAATTTAAGTTCCGGAAATAATATTTAACAAATGAACTGATTTTTTCCTCTTTTTACAGTGGGCGAAGCCTAAAAAAAATATTCGTGAATACGTGGCAAAAAACCGGAATCAACTCGTACGTCACCTCGAGCGGAGTCGAAAGGTCAGAAATAAAAAACCCCGAAAACTAACAGCTTCCCGCAGATAACGCAGAACTCCGCAGAAGAAATCAAGGTACCCACTGATCAAAAAGAGTAAAATGATTCGTGCATTCGTGGCAAAAAACCGGGAACAAAAAAATCCGGAGACTTTGCAGAAACCGGATTTTCTAAAATTATATTTTTTCTGATCTACATCCCGAGAATATGGGCAAAGACCAACGGCGCCACAATGGTGGCATCGCTTTCAATAACAAACTTTGGAGTGTCCTTGTCCAGTTTACCCCAGGTGATCTTTTCGTTGGGCACGGCTCCTGAATACGATCCGTAACTGGTGGTGGAATCAGAGATCTGGCAGAAATAGCTCCAGAAAGGAATGTCATGCATTTCCATATCCTGATATAACATCGGCACGACACAAATAGGGAAATCTCCGGCTATTCCTCCCCCAATCTGGAAGAAACCAACTCCTTTATCCGTATTCTTTGTGTACCAGTCGGCCAGGTAACCCATATATTCGATCCCTGATTTCATGGTACTGGCCTTAAGCTCGCCTTTCATTACATAAGAAGCAAAAATGTTCCCCATGGTGCTGTCTTCCCATCCCGGAACGACAATCGGCAGGTTCTTTTCGGCTGCGGCATACATCCAGGAGTCCTTCAGGTCGATCTCGTAGTACTCCTCCATCACACCAGACAGCAACAGCTTGTACATGAACTCATGCGGAAAATATCTTTCTCCCTTTGCTTCAGCATCTTTCCAGATCTTTACGATATGCTTCTGAATTCTGCGGAAAGCTTCTTCTTCGGGAATACAGGTATCGGTTACCCTGTTCAGTCCACGCTCAAGCAGGTCCCACTCGTCCTGCGGGGTAAGATCCCGGTAATGAGGAACCCTTTCATAATGCGTATGAGCTACCAGGTTCATGATGTCCTCTTCCAGGTTGGCTCCGGTACAGGAAATGAACTGCACCTTGTCCTGACGGATCATTTCGGCAAAGATCTTCCCGATCTCTGCGGTACTCATGGCTCCGGCCAAAGTGACCATCATCTTGTTGCCTTTGTCCAGCTGGTCGCGATAAGCTTGGGCTGCGTCTACAAGAGCTGCAGCATTAAAGTGTTTATAATATTTTTCTATGAATTCGGTGATAGCTCCTTTACTCATCTTCTTCGTCTTCTTCGTTGTAGTTTAAATATTTGAATTTGTAGCTCAGCATCTTGTAGTAGAGCTTGGCTGCAAGGAAATCTGAAGATTTCTCCTTTTCGTTAGGGTTAAGTTCCACGATGTCAAAACCAACCACGTTCTTTTTCTTGAACATGAGCTTCAAAAATTCCAAAGTTTCATACCAGAACATTCCTCCCGGTTCTGGCGTTCCAGTTGACGGCAGTATAGACGGGTCAAAGGCATCAAGGTCTATGGTGATAAAAACGTTCGGCGTCATTTGGCCTATGGCGTCATCCATCCAGTCCTCATAAAGGTCATGCGCCCAGTACACCTGGTTCTCATCCATATGATCCATTTCAGAAATATCCATGGAACGGATTCCCACCTGGATAAGGTTGGTCTTCTTGCTGGCTTCGTAAACTGCACAGGCATGGTTACAGGTAGAGCCCTCGTATTCGGGCCGAAGATCTGCATGCGCATCTATCTGTACCACGGTAAGGTCTTCAAAAGTTTCGTTGAACGCTCTAATGGAACCAATAGAAATAGAATGTTCGCCTCCAAATAGGGTTACGAATTTTTCCTGTTTCAGGTAATTTTTGGTGGTCTTGTATACAGCTTCCACCATTTTTTCTGGCGAAGAATCTTCGGTGACCGGGGGAGCCAGATAAACTCCTTTTTTGTACACCTCGGTACGGGTTTCAATGTCAAAAAGCTCCATATTTTCCGAAGCTTCCAGGAAAGCATCAGGACCCTTGTCGGCTCCTTTTTGCCAGGTACTGGTCCCATCATACGGCACCGGGATCAAAACTACTTTTGCGTCATCTAAGCGTGCATACTTGTCCGGAATGCCGGCGTAATTCTTTTTACTCATGGTTGGCAGTAATTATTCTTTTAAAAATTGATTGCTTCACGTATTAAAAATAACAAAAAAATTTACCTGATTATTTGTAACCCAGGATTTTCAGAAAATCCTCAGGCTCCTGTTGTTCGCGATAAAGGCTGATCTCCAGCTCCCCATTCTCGTCCCTGTTGATAAGCAGCTGCTTTGGTTGCGGAATAAGGCAATGCTGTAAACCTCCATACCCTCCAATGGTATCCTGGTATGCCCCGGTATTGAAAAACCCGATGTACAGCGGTTTGTCTTTTTTATACTTCGGAAGGTAAATGGCGTTGGTGTGCTGCTCACTGTTGTAATAATCATCACTGTCGCAGGTAAGCCCTCCCAAAAGCACTCTTTCATATTCATCGTTCCACCGATTGACCGCGAGCATAACGAATTTCTTACTGATCGCCCAGGTATCCGGTAGCGTGGTGATAAAAGAAGAGTTGATCATATTCCACTTCTCCCTGTCGTTCTGCTGTTTTTGGTAAAGGATCTCATAGATAGCTCCGCCGCTTTCGCCTACGGTGAATGAACCAAATTCTGTAAAGATGTGCGGCACGTCAACTTCGGCTTCATCACAGGCGATCTTGATCTGGTTCACTATCTCCTCGACCATATACTTGTAGTCGTATTCAAAATGCAGAGAATTCTTCACCGGGAAACCGCCTCCAATGTTGAGGCTGTCCAGCGTAGGACAGATCCTTTTAAGATTTATGTATACCTTGAGACATTTCAGAAGTTCGTTCCAGTAATAAGCAGTATCCCTGATACCGGTATTGATGAAGAAATGCAACATCTTCAGCTCCACCTGGTCGTTGTCTTTGATCTGCTTGTTGTAGAACGGCACAATGTTTTTGTATCCTATCCCAAGTCTGGAGGTGTAAAATTCGAATTTGGGCTCTTCTTCCGAAGCGATCCTGATCCCAATCTTGAACTTGTCATCAATAGCCTCTGTAAGAAGATCGATCTCCTCATAGTTATCAATAATGGGAATACAGTTGTTGTGCCCGTTATTTACAAGATTCGCAATGTTAGAAATATACTTGTCTCTTTTGAACCCGTTACAGATCACAAAAGTATCATTTGTAATCTTACCAGATTCTTTTAGAGACTGAACAATGTCGATATCTACGGCCGAAGAGGTTTCGATATGAATGTCGTTCTTCAAGGCCTCATTGAGTACATGCTCAAAATGAGAACTTTTTGTACAATAACAGTAATTGTAACTGCCCTGGTAATTACTCTTTTCGAGCGCATCTGCGAACCATTTTTTGGCCTTATTGATGTTTTCGGAGATCTTTGGGAGATAAGTGAATTTTAAAGGGGCTCCATATTCCTTGACCAACTCCATTAAGTCGATACCATGGAACTGCAATTCACTCCCTTCAACTTTAAATTCTTCCTGGGGGAAATAATAAGTCTGGTCTATTAAATCGCTGTACTTAGTATTCAATTTTTAAGTAGTATATATTAAAGGTAAAAAAGTAGAAATTCTCAGCCAATGCTAAAAAAATAAGGTGATAAAAGTTTGTTAAGGCTGCCGGAGGAACCGAAGCCGGGAAAGGATAAACACAGAGACCGGGCTGATTCTCCCGGCATTAGGTATTTCATTATTTTAGCTTAGCTGAAGCAAATGTATTAAAAAGCCGGAAAGTTGCAGGTTTTTTTTCACCAAAGCAACAACTTTCCGGCAGTAACAATAAACACCTGATTAACAGCCTTAAAAGGACTCGTTTTTAGGCAGCAAATTGTAATTTTTATTTACATGTTCCCCAGGTTGATGATCTCCTGTTTAGATAATACTCTCCAGTGACCCCTTGGCAGGTCTTTTTTGGTCAGACCTCCATAAACTACCCGATCCAATTTTACTATCTCGTAGTTCAAACTTTTGAAAAGTCGCTGCACAATGTGATTTTTGGTGCTCCTTATTTCAAGCCCTACCTCCCTTTTAGGTTTGTTCTCCACATAGCTGATATCGGTAACCTTAACCGTACCGTCTTCCAGGTTCACACCTGTTTTGATCTTTTGAAGGTCATCGTATGCCAATTCCTTATCCAGTTCAAGGTGGTAGATTTGCCTGATGCCGTTCGTAGGATTGGCCAGTTTTTTCGCCATGGCACCATCGTTCGTGAACAATAACAATCCTGTAGCCTGGGTGTCGAGTTTCCCAACGGGATCAAGTTTTGATTTTGATGCGTTGGCAATAAGATCCATAACTGTGCGGTTCTTCTTTTCAAGGCTGCCGGTAACATAGAAGCCTTTGGGCTTGTTCAAAAGAACGTATTCCGGCTTTTCAGGATTGATGCGGCGGCCGTCGAATTTAACCTCATCGTTAAGCTGCACTTTGTAACCCATTTCGGTTACTACTTTGCCGTTAACGGTAACATTTCCGGCGGCTATATAGATATCGGCATCCCTTCTGGAACAAATCCCGGCATTGGCCACGTATTTGTTAAGCCGCATAAGCTCACTGCCGGCTTGTTTCTTCTTCACCGGCGCGTTGCCGCGGGACATTGATCTTTTTGGATCCTTTTCATTTCGGTTCACCGGGGCATTTCCGCGGGCGTGCGATTTGTTGCGCTCTTTACCGCCCTGGCGGCCACTTTTGGCCCTTCCGCCTGCTCTATCTCCTCTGCTCCCAGATGACCTGTCGTTTCTACTCATAAATAAAATTTTGTACAAAGATACAGCTTTGTTATACAAAAGCTGAAAAAAGCAATTTTAGTGGCGACTCCTTACAAAAAGATCTAAAAAACCCGGCTCAATAAAGCCTGAATATCGATAAGTAGAATGCTGAAAACTCCTGCCACAATTATGAACTTCAACAGGTTGTGCAGCAGCAGGTATTGCCATTTGGCCTTGCTGAAGTAAAGGATCAACAGAAAGATAAAAAGCAAAAAGAACACGCCGTAAAAGAAGATGTCCATTTCCCCTATTTCAAAATAAGTAATAAGCAGGTAGACCGGGATCAAAGAGATCACCGAAAGACCCGTAAGAAGGCTTTTGCTTAACCTCTCCCCGTAAACTATGGGAATGGTGCGGTAACCCAGCACCAGGTCGCCTTTCATGTTCTCAAGATCCTTGACCAGTTCACGCATCACAATCATGAGATAAAGAAAAGTGGCATGAACAAAAATGACTGTCTCAAAGTTCTTGTAGTAGACGAAGACCGCGAAAAAAGGGGTAATAGTGAGCACCGAAGCCACAAGGTTATTGACAAATAGTATCTTTTTGAGCCGGTGCGAATAGAACCAGATCACGAAAATGTAGATCGAAAAGAACACTACGGCCCTGAAAGAAACGTAACTGGCAAAGAAAATTCCGGCAAGGTTCAGAACAAAATAGACCGAAAGCTTGGTACGCTGACTCACGAAACGGTCCAGCATGGTCTTCTGCGGCCGGTTGATAAGGTCCTTTTCGCTGTCGTAGAAGTTATTGATGATATATCCCGCCGCCACTATTGATGCAGTAGAAAGCACCAGGAAGAATAGATTCGGATCAAAAAGCACCTGACCTAAAGGATGGTCCGGTGACAAAATGAACATGGAGGTCAAATATTGAGCAATAACAAGCACCAGGATGTTATAACCCCTTATGACTGAAATGAAACTTAAAATTTTGAGAAGAAGTCGCTTTTTTGACAGGGTGGCCATCTTTTTCCTAGAAGTTGTAGACCACTTCCAGACGGTAATCCTTCAACGCTTTCCTTGCCTTTTCAATGTCTTCTGTGAAACCTAAAATGTACCCGCCGCCGCCTGAACCGCAAAGCTTGAGATAATATTCATTTGTCTCGATACCTTTTTGCCACAGCTTATGGAACTGGGCCGGGATCATTGGTTTGAAATTATCGAGCACTACGTGAGAAAGTTTCTTGATATTCCCAAAAAGCGATTTTACGTCACCCTTCAGGAAGTCGTCAACACATGCATCGGTATGTTTCACGAACTGATCTTTCAGCATTTTTCTGAAAGGCTCCTGCTTCATATTTTCCATGAAAATGTTCACCATTGGCGCGGTTTCTCCTACAGATCCACTATCGAGTAAAAATACAGCTCCTTTTCCGTTTCGGGTCTGACTAGGAATTCCCGCCGGCTCGATATTGTCTTTTGAATTGATAAGGATAGGAATACTCAAATAAGAGTTCAAAGGATCAAGTCCGGAAGATTTTCCATGGAAGAAGGATTCCATTTCCCCGAAGATCTCCTTCAGCTTAAGCAGTTTTTCGCGGGTAAGGTTTTCAAGAACGGTGATCTTATTGACAGCATACTCGTCATAGATGGCCGCTACCAGTGCCCCGCTACTTCCAACTCCGTATCCCTGCGGAATACTGGAATCAAAATACATCCCTTTTTCGATATCCTCATACAGCTCTTTAAGATCGAACTGCACCAAAGCAGGCTTTTCTTCCTGCAGGTTCTTCAGGTAATCTGCAAAGCGCTTCAGGCTCCTGTTCGATTTCTTGGCTTCTTCGGAAGGATCTTCATCCACTTTCAAAGCCCCGTTGTAAAAATTATACGGAATGGACAAGCCTTTGGAATCCTTGATGATTCCGTACTCTCCGAAGAGCAAAATCTTAGAATAAAATAAAGGTCCTTTCATAGCGATTTGCATTAGGCTTAGTAAAGATAAGAATTTTTCTTCACCTTGAATTCTGCATGGAATTGCAAATATACAACTTCCTTATTACCAGTAATTATTAAATCAAATTTTAAGCCAATTTAACAGCTCCTTCTCCCACGTGATCGGCTATATACTGGTTGTTTTGACAATATTGAAGCAACTCAGATTTGATAAATTCCAGCGTCTCTTTTTTCTCGTTTTCGGGGTACAGCAGGTGTACGTTCGCTCCCGCGTCAAGCGTAAAGCATAAATGCATCCCGGTACGTTCCCTGAATTCGAAAATCTTGTTAATGATCTCCAGAGTTTTGGGTTTCATCAACAGGAAATAAGGCTGACTGGTCATCATCATGGCGTGAAGGGTAAGGGCTTCGCTTTCCACTACCTTTATGAACTTAGAAAGATCCCCGCTTTTAAAAACATCTTTAAGAAGATCGAGATTTTCATGTGCCTGCTGAAAACGTCTTTCAGCGTAAGGATGCCCATTCATGAGATCATGCCCCAGGGTACTGCTCACCTGTTTCTCTCCTTTATCCACAAGCAGAATGGTATCCTGGTAATTTTTGAAGTTCTTATGAACCTCATGCGGATATTTCACCCCATACAGATCACTCGTTCCAGGAATATTTTTATGTTCTCCCCAGTTCACTAGTCCGCCTTCTATGCTGCGGCAGGCGCTTCCTGATCCTAACCTGGCCAAAAAGGAGGCTTTCCGATTATAATATTCTGAAGTTATCTGAGGGTTCAGTTGTTTTTCCAGGCTCATAAGACAAAGCGCCAGAGCGCTCATCCCGCTGGCCGAAGAGGCGATCCCGCTGCTGTGCGGAAAAGAATTGGAAGTTTCGATCTTAAACCGATAATCCTTCAAAAATGGTAAGTAGGCATCGATCCTTTCAAAGAACTTTCTGATCTTGGGCCTGAAGGATTCCTTCTTCTCTCCTTCAAAAAAGAGTTCAAAATCAAATCCCTCCGCATTTTTCTTTTTTTGAAAGCTCAGCGTAGTTGTGGTACGGCAGGAATCGAGGGTAAAACTTATGGAAGGATTCGCCGGGATCTGGTTTTCCTTCTTTCCCCAGTACTTCACCAACGCGATATTGCTGGGGCTTTGCCAGGTCACTTTCCCATCATTGATCTCTGCGGAATATTCTGCCGGAATAAAATCTTGTTCGGTCATCCTAAAAGTTTCAGCAAAGATAGATTTTCTGCCCTATTCTGTCATGGCTTTGGCAGCAAGAAATCCGCCTGTCCAGGCATTCTGAAAATTAAAACCGCCGGTAACGGCGTCGATGTTGAGCACTTCCCCCGCCAAAAACAGGTTCTTATGGATCTTACTTTCAAACCTTTTAAAGTTCACTTCTTTTAGTTCCACACCGCCGGCAGTCACAAATTCTTCCTTAAAAGTGCTTTTTCCGTGTACCTGAAAAATGCCCGAACTGAGCTGCCCCGCCAGCTCTTCCATCTGCTTCTTGTTGAGGTCGGCCCACTTATCTTCTTCGGAAATATTTGCAGCCGCCACCAGGCTTTGCCACAACCTCTTTGGAAGTTCGAACTGAGCATTTTTATATGGCTGCTGCTTGCCATGGTTCATCTTCAACTCCTGAAGCTGATCGAAAATTTCATCTTTTTCAAGTCCGTGCACCCAGTTCACCTCTATCTCAAAATTCTTCCTATCGCTAAGCTCCCTTGCGCCCCAGGCAGAAAGTTTTAGAATTGCCGGCCCACTCATCCCCCAATGGGTTATCAACAGCGGACCTTCGGTCTCAAGTTTCCCACCTTTTATCTTTACCATAGCAGGAGTCGCCACTCCCGGCAAATCCTTGATTCTTTTATCGGTGATATTGAAGGTAAAGAGAGAAGGAACGCCGGGAACTATAGTATGTCCCAGATCTTCCAGCATCTTCCACATTTTCGGATTGCTTCCGGTGGCAATCAGAATTTTTTCAGCGGTGAAGGCTTCCTGGGAAGTAAACACCTGCCACTTTTCCCCTTTTTGAATGTCCTGAACGGCTCGTTTGGTCAGTATTTTTATTCCCAGTCTGCGGGTTTCATTCAGAAAAAGATCGATGATGCTTTGAGAAGAATTTGATTCCGGGAACATCCTGCCGTCTTCCTCGATCTTCAGCGGCACTCCCCGCTTCTCAAACCATTCGATGGTATCTCCCGTCATGAAAGAATGAAAGGGACCCCGCAGTTCTTTTTCGCCCCGCGGATAGTTGCGTGTCAATTCCTTCGGAAGGAATTCGGCATGGGTCACATTACACCTGCCCCCGCCTGAAATTCTCACCTTGTTGAGCACCTCTTTCCCCCTCTCCAGAATAGTGATCCTGGCGTAAGGATCGTTTTCCGCAGCATTGATGGCCGTAAAAAAACCGGCGGCACCGCCTCCCACAATAATGATATCCTGTTCTATGGTCTGCAAACTGAAAGATTTGAATTCGGTGTCAAAGGTATTTAAAATTAAGAAAGCGGCCCGTCTCCTTAATCTTTGTAAAGGGTACGCTAAAATCTTCTTAAACAGGTAATTCAGCAGAAAACACTTCAATAACTTTAGGTATAAAACCAGAGATCATGAGCAAACCAAAGGACCTTCCGAAGCAGGAACAGAAGAAACAACCCGGAGAGGAGCAAAAAATGCACCCCGAACCAGAGATCATCCGCGACGGCTATAAGGGAAGTGAAAAGCTTAAAGGAAAAGTGGCTCTCATCACCGGCGGCGACAGCGGAATTGGTCGCAGTGTGGCCGTACATTTTGCCACGGAAGGCGCCAAAGTAGCCATCGTCTACCTCAACGAAGACGAAGATGCGCTCGAAACCAAAAAGATGGTTGAAAAAGCCGGTTCTGAATGCCTTCTTTTGGAAGGAGACCTGAAGGATGAAAAATTCTGCAAAAAAGTGGTGCAGGACACGGTGAAAGAATTCGGAAAACTCAACATACTGGTGAACAACGCCGCCATGCAGTTCCCCAAAGAAGAACCCGAGGAGGTGAGTGCCGGGCAGGTGCGAAAAACCTTTGAGACCAATATTTTTCCCTATTTCTTTACAGTGAACGAAGCGCTGAAGCATTTAAAAGAGGGAGATACTATCATCAACACCACCTCGGTGACCGCTTACCGCGGCAGCGAACATCTCCTGGATTATTCCAGCACCAAAGGCGCCATAACTTCTTTTACCCGTTCCCTGTCAAAAATGCTGGCCGACAGGAATATTCGGGTAAACGGTGTAGCGCCGGGGCCTATCTGGACGCCGCTCATACCCGCGACCTTTGACGAGAAGCACATTTCAGAATTCGGAAAAAAAGTGCCGCTTGGACGCGCGGGACAACCCAGCGAGGTTGGGCCTGCATATGTCTATCTCGCCTGTGATGACAGCAGCTACGTGACGGGACAGATCATTCACGTGAACGGCGGAGAAGTAGTAGGAGCATAAAATGATAAGCTGGACAGAAGTTTTAGGACTGGTAGCGGGCGCGTGCACCACCGCTGCGGTGACTCCGCAGATCTGGAAAGCCTGGAAGACCAAGGAGGTGGAAGATGTATCGGTTGGCATGTACCTGGTGCTCATCACAGGACTTGCGCTTTGGCTGATCTACGGCATCATTGAGAACGACATTCCCATCATGGTCACAAACGGAACCGCCCTGCTGCTGAACCTGTTCATGCTCTACCTCATCTTCAGATACAGGCATTAGCTGTTAATCTTCCATAAATTTCAACTAACAGAGTCTTAAACCAATTGGCTTGAGGCCATTCAGCAGTTATATTTAGCGAAAAGCAAAAAATGTCGCAGACTGTCACAAATAAAAAAAGAGCCCAATCCACCAAAAAGCAATATGACGAGTTCATCCTGGAGAAGGATCATCCCTGCCTAATGGCCAAAACGGTCTTTAGCATGGACCAGGTAGACCTTCATGAATATGAAAATTTTGGTTCAAGAGAGACCGCAGAACTCATGCTAAAGGAGCTTAAGGATTACGTTGGAAAATATGATTTTGAGTCCAATGACTTTTTCACCTTTATGGCTGTTTTCAAAGGCGAAAAAAATTTTTCGGAAGAAGAATTTGAACAGCTTTTATGGCAGCAACTGCAACACCTGCACGAGGCCGATGACTCGCCATGGGATAAAGCCGTAAAACCCGACCCGGAAGACCCTAATTTCAGCTTTAGTTTAGGAGGCAAGGCTTTTTATATTGTAGGCATGCATCCAAACAGCTCCAGAAAGGCACGACAGGCACCTTTTCCCACCATGACCTTCAACCTGCACTGGCAGTTCGAGAAGCTCCGTGAAATGAACACGTACCACACCGTGAGAGACAAGATACGCGAGCGAGATATAGAATTACAGGGAAGCATCAATCCCATGTTAGAAGACTTTGGAGAAAATTCGGAGGCCCGGCAGTACAGCGGAAGAAAAGTTGGAGAGGAATGGAAATGTCCTTTTCACCAAAAGAAATAGCAAATGTTTCAACCTGACAAGTACAAGAAAAAAGACAGGCAGTATATCTTCGATTTTATAAAGGCGCATCCTTTCGCTACTTTCGTCATAAAAGGGAAAGAATTGCTAGCCACCCATATCCCGATCCTGATCAAGGGAGATCCACACAAGTTCATGCTTTATGGGCATATTGCCCAGGCAAACGAGCAATACCCACACCTCGAGGATGGCCTGGAGGGTATCCTCATCTTCCATGGGGCACAGGCCTACGTTTCTTCTTCCTGGTACAAGGAAGTCAACATCAGCACCTGGGATTATTCGGCAGTACATGTGAATGTGAAGCTGAAACTTCAGTCACGCGAGGAGCTGGTACAATCTTTAAAAGAACTGGTGTGGCATTTTGAAAAAGAGCAGAAAGATCCTATTTATTATGAAGACCTTCCGCAGGAAATGATAGACGATCACCTGCCGCTGATCACCGGCTTCTGGTGTGAACCCATTAAAGTACAGGCGATCGCAAAACTGCACCAGGGTTTTGAAAAAGACGACATACAATCGGTAACCCGGCATCTTGAAGAACGTGGGGATGCCTTATCTTCAGAATTAAGCAAAAACATCAAAAAAGAACATGGTACAGGTAATTGAGAAGCAAACAGGAACAGCTTTCAAACTAAAAAAAGGACAAAAATTAAAAGTTATCGATCCGCAGGGAGAGCAGGTGAGCGACATGGTACTTTTCAATGCCGAAGATCCGCGAGAGAAAATCTCTTCGGGCAAGACCCTTGATTTTGAGGAGTCCATTCTCATCACCAAAGGGGACTTTCTGTGGAGCAACCGCAGCCGCAAGATGATGGAGATCCTGGAAGACACTAATGGCAGGAACGACTTTTTGCTGGCTCCCTGCAGTCCCGAAACCTTCCAGATCATGTACAACAATCACGAATACCATCCCAGTTGCTTTGAGAATCTGCATACGAACCTCGCCAAATTCGGGATCGAACCGGATGATGTACCAACCGCCTTCAACATTTTCATGAACGTCCAGTTCGATCAAAACGGAAAACTGAGCGTGGACCCGCCTTTATCAAAGGCCGGAGATCATGTGCTTTTTGAGGCAAAAATGGACCTTTTCGTTGCCCTCACCGCCTGCTCTGCCGAAGACAGTAATAATGGAAGCTTCAAGCCCATTCATTACCAGATCCTGGATTAATATAAATTATAGGAAAAATCCTGTTGTTTTTCGTTAAACACCCATAAATAGCTCACAATTAACGATTTGTGAGTCAGACTGCCTTTTGCTTTTTATATTTTAAAAAGGAGAAAATTTATTTTCAACCTTAAAAATATATTATGAAAGCACTAGTTTATCACGGAAGAAATGATGTAAGAGTAGATAACGTTCCTGACCCAAAAATAGAGGAACCGGGAGATGTTATCGTCAAAGTTTCCAGCACGGCCATTTGTGGTTCAGACCTGCACCTGCTGGATGGAATGATGCCAACCATGAAAGAAGGGGATATCCTGGGACATGAATTCATGGGAGAGGTCGTAGAAGTAGGTGCTGACGTTACCAAATTCAAGAAAGGAGATCGCGTAGTTGTTCCCTTTACCATCGCTTGCGGACATTGCGACTACTGCGATGATGAGCTATATTCTTTGTGTGATAATTCCAATCCCAATGCAGAAATCGCAAAAGCTAATCTGGGTCACAGTATTTCCGGGGTCTATGGCTATTCGCATGCCCTGGGCGGCTTTTCCGGGGGACAGGCTGAATATGTTCGGGTTCCTTATGCTGATGTTGGCCCCATAAAAGTTCCTGAAAGCCTCAGCGATGAGCAAAGCCTTTTCCTGTCAGACATTTTCCCTACCGGTTATATGGCTGCGGAAAACGCCAACATTCAACCGGGTGACACGGTCGCTATCTGGGGCTGCGGTCCTGTAGGACAGTTCGCCATAAAAAGCGCGTGGATGTTAGGAGCAAGAAGAGTGATCGCTATTGATGATGTTCCAGAAAGATTGGATCTGGCCGAAAGAGAAGGAAAGGCCGAAACCATTAGGACTGTAGGAAGAAAGGATGTCTATGAAAAATTGATGGAAATGACCAACGGAAAAGGCCCTGATTCCTGTATTGATGCAGTAGGAGCAGAATGCCACGGGGACACGATGTTTGGGAAGGTAGTAGATAAGACCAAAGAGGTGCTGCATGCGCCAATGTCCAGGCCTTATGTACTGCAACAGATCATGATGAGCTGTAAAAAAGCCGGTACCGTATCCATTCCGGGAGTTTATATTGGTATGGTCAATGAACTGCCGTTTGGGGCTGCCATGAATAAAGCTCTAAAATTCAACATGGGGCAAACCCATGTTCAAAGATATCTCCAGCCTTTAATGGCAAAGATAGAGGCCGGAGAGATAGATCCCTCTTTTGTCATTACCCACAGAATGAACCTGGAAGATGCGCCCAAAGCTTATGATATCTTCAAAAAGAAGGAAGATAAGTGCATCAAAGTTGTGATGAATCCTTAATTAGCAGAGGTTAAAAATAAAATTCCGGAGCGGTTGGCTCCGGAATTTTATTTTTTAAACGTTCTCCATAAGTCATTGTTAAGCTTCTTTCTGCTGAGTCTGCTGTTTCTTTCTGAAGCGGATGTTCAGCATTTCGATAACCAGCGAGAAGAAAACGGCAAAATATATATAACCCTTTGGCACGTGATATTCCAGACCTTCCATCACCAGCATGAAACCTATCAATATAAGGAATGACAGGGCCAGGATCTGAACTGTAGGGTATTTATTAACAAAATCTCCCACAGCCCGAGCAAAGATCATCATGATGATTATAGACACTGTAACTGCAATGATCATGAGCGTAATTTCTTCTGTAAGCCCCACTGCAGTCAAAATGGAGTCGAAAGAAAAGATCACGTCCAGCATGACGATCTGCAAAATGGCAAAAGTGAAGGATTTTGCGGCAGTCACTTCTTTATGAATGTCGTGCACTTCCACTTTTTCATGTATCTCAAGCACCGATTTCACAATGAGGAAAATTCCTCCCGCGGCCAGGATGATATCCCTCCAGCTAAAGTCAATTCCGAATAAAGTGAAAACCGGTTGGGTGAGCCCTATAAGCCAGGTTATGCTAAAAAGCAACAGAATTCTGAAGATTAGAGCGAGAGCAAGTCCTCCGATACGGGCTTTTTTCTGTTGATCTTCAGGCAGTTTTCCGGCAACTATGGAGATGAAGATGATGTTATCTATCCCTAAAACGATCTCCATGAAAGTAAGCGTGAGCAATGCGACCCAGGTATCTACCTGCAGAAACATTTCCATATTATGGTTGATTAAAGTTGAAGCCTGAAGATACTATTTTAGAAAACAAGCTAAGGCTTCAGCCTTAAATTTTGACAGAACCCTAACTTTTTCTGAAGTAAAAAACCTATACCACAGGCTCTTCTTTTTTCTTAAGAGCAGTTACTTTTTCCCCTTTTACAGACTTCAGCTCCCGCTTCATCAGGATAGAAAGAAAAACAGCTACTGCCAGAAGCCCCGCGAAGATATATAGCGTACCGTTATAACTGGAGGTTACGCTGCGGGTCCAGGCGGCAAAAAGCGGACCGACCATCCCGGCGGCAGCCCAGGCTGTCAAAACATACCCAAAGATGATCCCCAGCTGTCGGGTGCCAAAAAGGTCTTTTACAAAAGCCGGCATGGTAGCAAAGCCTCCACCATAACAGGAGAGGATCAAAAAGATTAGGACCTGGAACAGCAGATCGTTGGTGATGTTCGGCAGCAACAGAAAGGCGACGATCTGAATAAAAAAGAATGCGGCAAACACCGCAGGCCTGCCTATTCTGTCTGAAAGGCTGGCCCAGCCAATGCGCCCTGCTCCGTTAAAGAGTCCCATGATACCGACCATGGTCGCAGCAGCCACAGCGGTCATTCCGGTATATTCCTGTGCCATAGGTGAAGCTGCGGAAATTATGGCGATCCCACAACAGATATTAATAAAGAACATAGACCAGAGAAACCAGAATCTCCTGGTCTTTACAGCTTCTCCCGCAGTCATTTCTATCAACTGGTGATCGCTATTTTTTGCTTCTGAAGTGTCTTTTTTTGCTGAAGCTTCAGGCGGAAGAGCAAGATACAGCGAGGAAAGCAGCATGATAACGAAGTAGAAGCTTCCGGTGATCAAAAAAGTGTTGGCGATCCCAACTTTTGAAATGAGATAAACGATTACGGGACTGCTGATGAGCGCGGCGAAACCAAAACCCATTACCGCCAAACCTGT
Source organism: Salinimicrobium catena (assembly GCF_900102915.1). GTDB lineage: Bacteria > Bacteroidota > Bacteroidia > Flavobacteriales > Flavobacteriaceae > Salinimicrobium > Salinimicrobium catena. The sequence goes on along the minus strand of NZ_FNGG01000001.1, from coordinate 904,449 downwards.
GGCTAGTCCGGGTTTATCGGGAAACCATTTGATTAGGGTAGAGACAGGTGCGATGTATCCCAGCCCCAATCCTATTCCGCCGAAAAGTCCGTAAAAAAGATACAGGGCAACCACCGACTCCAGGATTACGGCCACTCCGGAACCAAGGATGCCAATTCCGAAGAAAACAGCAGCCAGCACTCCAGAAATTTTGGGTCCTCTCTTTTCCAGAAAATGCCCCAGAAAAGCAGCTGAAATTCCCAGAATAAAAACGGCGAGACTAAATGTGAACTGGGTTTCCTCCAGTTCCCAACCCAATTGATCTGTCAAAGGTTTGGTGTAAACGCTCCAGGCATATACCGAGCCAATACAAAGATGAATTCCTATCGCCGATGCCGCAATAAGCCAGCGGTTCCTGGTCTTTCCCATTTTTCTGCTTTTCAGAAAGCAAAAGTAAGCATATCTCGTTGAAACATTATATGACCGCGGTCACCACAGCCCAGTTGAAAAAAGAAAGGTTCAAGGGAATTTTTTTATTCCTACAATATTGGGAGTAAAAATGCGTTTTTTAATAAGAGTTAAAAAAATCCCCTACCTATAAGTCCTGTAAACGAAGAGTCGAGACCTGCAAAGAGGTACTCTGCTCTTCTTTTCAGGCACCAAAATCACTCATATCTTCTTTCTCGTATAAGAATGGAATCGACAGCTTCCTTCAAGTAGCCCAATCCCAGATCCCTGTCTTCCAAAGCTTCCTGTGAAACCTCGGCATCATGCTCCAAAGATTCGGCTTTATGTATGGCCTTTTTCAGCCAGTTGATCTCCTGTTGATCATCAGCCTCTTCGCAATAACCCAGAGCTTCCTGCGCGAGGTCTTTCAGGTCTTTCGGGAATTTTTTTTGCCTTGGATCCAGATCTTCACTCCGGCTCCTTATGTCTTCAAGCTTATCTATTTTCTCTTTCATGTTCGTTGGTTTTTCATTAAATAAGAGTCGGATCCTTAAAGTGGAATTAATCGGGAGAACCCTGCTTTTCGACTTCTGCGTCGTATGAGTAGTCGTCAGATCTTTTAGAAACTCCTGCGGTCTTACCTTTTCCGACAATAAAAGCCACCAGCGGAATGACAACTGCCGTGAGGGTCATCAGGTACAGGCCATATTCCACAGTTACAACCAGACCGTCAAGATCAACGATATTCCATATGCCCATTACTGCGGCTACCAGGCTTAAAAAAATGATTCCATAGAGTCTCATGCCGCTGAGAACATTTCCCCTGTCTCCTATAAATCCCAGGATGAATATAACCAGAAACAATCCAAGAGTGATCCACCCGCCGTACTGTGTTCCCATCTCATATCCAATAACCGGAATTTTGACCCAGGGCATAAAGGTCGTGGCTATGCCTACTACCGCTAAAAGTATTATCGCTAATCTTTGATCGTTCATCTTCTTATTTTCTACTCTAAAGTTAAGAAGTATTTCCTGCTTTAATGTTATTTATCTTTTAAAACAAAGGAAACACTGGAAGAAGAATTTCAGTCCGTCTCCCAAAAAAGGAATACCGAACACCTATTGCGAAACCTTTTTTCCAGATCATTCAGAGGAAGCTACTCTCTAAATCCTAAAGAAAAAGCCATTTTCCCATTTAACAGATTATTATCAGAATTCCCTCTAATCTTTTGTAATTTAAACAGTGATAACTTTAAAATTGCAAAGAGATGAAAAAAATCATTGTTCTGTTTTTTTCTGCCGCATTCCTAATTTCCTGCGGTGATGACGAAAAAGAAAATTTATCAAAAGAATTCGATGACTTGATGAAACAAAATGACAGTCTTCAGCAGGTTCATCAGGATTTTAAACAAACGCATGACAGTTTAAAGCAGGAACATCAAGGTATTGCCCAAGAACTGGAAACAGCTGAGATTTCAGATTCAACTTCCTTAGAAAAGTTGGCTGAGAACGAAGTAATCATGAAAAAGCACGACGGAATAATAGCAGGCCACGCCGAAATGATCAAAGGGCATCAGGAGCTGAGAAATGATTTCGGAAACCTGAGCAGCAAAGAAATGAAAGCCCAGATCGCAAAGATGAAAGATGTCCACAATACCATGATGGAGGAACACGGCACAATGCGGGAGGAACACGACCAAATGCAAAAAAGATATGAAGACATCAGGAAAAAAGAATTAAACAAGGAAACTGGTGAACAACAGCAGGAAAACTCTTAAGTACCTGTAAGACAAACCCGGCAATTTTCATGATCTACCGATATACTCCAAATTCTTAAAGATAAAATCAGGGAAATTGTAGCACAGATAAATAGCCTCTCATTTGTGAGAGGCTATTTATCGGATACTCCCGTAATAAATGGACCTCATCACCTAAAGGTTTAAATTCGATTTTTTAAGTCTCTAAGAAGTTCATCTTCTAATCATCAACCAAACTGATCTTGAATATTTTACCAGTATTTCCATCGGGTCCCAACATGCTGGAAACAGCTATATAGATCTCTCCGTCCAGATCTTGTCCGAAGCCTTTCAGGTAATATCCTATGTCACCTGAGGTGCTTTTGAATTCCAATTCCTCAAAATCCCATAGACCTGCACCGGAAGGATTGGCAAAGAATACTTCCCCTGTAGGCTCAAAGTCTTGGGAGAATGATCCAAATAAATACTGACCACTTAATTCAGGGATGGCAGTACCCCTATAGACATAGCCGCCTATGATGGTCACAGTAGAACCTCCGGCAGGATTATTGGCATTACTCATCTCTATTACGGGATCGATCAATTCATTCCCCAGTACATCTACATCAGGGCAGGATTCCAGTACATTTTCATTATTGGAAGCATCAAAGCAGTGAGTCCCTTCTTTGACATTCCAGCCGTAATTACCACCATTTTCTACAACACTTATTTCCTCCCACAAGTTCTGGCCGGCGTCCCCTACAAATAACCTGTGATCTCCTCCCATGTCAAAGGAGAACCTGAAGGGGTTCCTGAAGCCATAAGCATATATTTCATCACGTCCGTCCGAATCTACAAAGGGGTTATCACCGGGTATCCCGTAAGGATCGCCGCCGTCAACATCTATTCTTAAAATATTTCCCAGGAGATTGGACTCCACATCCTGACCGTTACCTCCTGCATTAACATCATACCAGTCTTCTACATGGCCGGGGGCGACATCATTCGACGCCCCTCCATCTCCTATGGATATATAGAGGTAACCATCAGGTCCAAAAGCTATGGTTCCCCCTTCGTGATTGAACTGCGGTTGATTAATGTCGAGAATTATTTTTTCTGAACCTGCTTGAACCTGGTTTGGGTTCGAACCTGACACAGTAAATTCTGAGATCCTGCTGGTATTATCCCACATTTCTCCTTCCTCGGGACCTCCAGCAATTGGCGGGGCTGTATAATAAACAAATAGCCGGCCATTTGAGCTGTAGTCAGGATGGAAAGCAAGACCCAATAAACCTCTTTCGTCATAACCTGGATCCAAAGTTACCATCATCGGTCCCACATCTAAAAAAGGCTCTTCCAGTAAGTTTCCCGAATCATCAATCACCCAAACCTTCCCGATCTGGTCAATCACATACAAGTTGCCGGTATCATCTGGTGAGGGCATAAGTCCTATGGGAGACACCATATTTTCTGCCACCAACACAAGATCAATAGATTGGGTTGGCTCCACAGGAGGAGGTACGTTATCATCATCATCTGAACAACCTACTACCCATAGAAGCAGAAAAATTAAAATATATTTCACCGAATGGACCAATTTTCCCCCGGCACCTCCAAGATGTTTAGTAGAATTTTCCATAGCAAATGTTTTAGGATTAACCGATCACAGGGAGGCACTTTAAATTTACCACTATCTGTTCTTATTCGAGAATTTTTGTAGAAGTATCCTTACAACTTTAACACGGCACACAGCTACCAATCATCCTTAACTTCCATATATGCAAGATTAAAAGGCATACATTATTAAAATATTACCATATATAAATGAATCAATTTTGATAATATCCTCAAAATGTTAAAAAATTATCATGTGTTGATATTTTATTTAAATTTAAGTAGATATTTAATTCCTAATGCTTATCCCGTCATAAGCTTAACTTATTTTCAGAATAAACCAGCCTCAATCACTTAAATTTAATCTCGGCAATGAACAAGAAGAATGGAGTAATAATTAAATTTTTGGGATTATGGACAGAAAAACCTTTATTCAGAAAACTACGATGGGGATACTTTTAAGCATTCCGGCAGTCAGCATGCTGGGTTGCTCAGGATCTGATGACAACGGAAATTCATCGCCAGATCCAGACCCCACACCCACTGCAAAGAATTGTGTGGAGAACGGCACCAGCACTTCAGTAAGCTCAGTACAGAACCATACTCATAGTTTATCTGTATCTAAAGAGGACGTTTCTGCTGGGACTACTAAGACTTATGACCTAAGCCAGTCAGCAGATCACATACATCAGGTTACACTGGAGGCGAATGATTTCCAGGCACTCAAGGACAGCCCAAACCAATCTATTACAAAGGTCTCTACTACTGATAGCGGGCACAGTCATAATGTGACGGTAGCATGTGTGTAAAGATCTATGATTTCACCTATTGATTGCAGAAAAGCTTCTTATTCCTGAGAAGCTTTCTGTGTGAAAGTAGATGCTTTCCCATCCTATGCCCGGAATAGATTCCTTCTCTACCGGGTGTGAATCGCTTTGATTAACGGGAAGAAAAAAAGCCCCTCATTTCTGAGAGGCTTTCTGTGCGGGCGGAGAGACTCGAACTCTCACACCGTAAGGCACTAGATCCTAAGTTCCTTTCTGGATGCCTTCATAAAATACCAAAAAACGTCAATCAATTATAACACAACGTATTACAAGAGAATTTAACTCCATTTAATTTCTGTTAAAATCAAAAAAAGTGTTACCCATGTGTTACCCCAGATATTTTTTTTGGTTAAATTACAGATATAAATTTGACTCGGAATGGCAAAATTAAAAGTAGTACTTCATCCAAAAATTGATAGAAAGGGAAAAAAACAATATCGATTAGCTTTTCGGGTCACAGCTTACCGAAGAAGAAGTTACCTCTATTTGGGATATAACATTGATCCAAAAGATTGGAATGAGGAATTTGAGAAGGTTCGAAAAACGCACCCAAAGCATCAGCATTTAAATCGCCTCATTAGAAAAAAGTATGATCAAATTGATGATATCATTTTTGAGGCAGCCAGTAAAAACGAAAAAATTACTGCCAATCAAATATTAGATAAAGTTCGCAATAAACTTGATAATACTACATTTTATGCCCTAGCCGAAGAACATATAGAGGATCTTAAACAAGCAAAGAAATTAAACAGAGCTATATCAGACAGAAGTAAATTGAATAGAATTAAGGAGTATTCTAAAAAGAAAACTTTGCACTTTCAAGAAGTGGATGAACTCTTTCTCAGACGATTAAAAATTTACTTACTGACTAAGAGACAAGTTTCAGAACGAACTGTTATGAACATCTTTGTTTTTGTGAGGTTAATTTTTAATGAAGCCATAAGAAGAGGTTTGGTCGATTATAAATTATACCCGTTTGGAAAAGGAAAAATCCAAATTAAATATCCACCTACTCTAAAGATTGGCCTAAATGAAGAAGAAATACTTAAGCTAGAGGAATTAGAATTACAACCTGAAACGCAACTTTGGCATAGTAGAAATGTTTTTCTTTTTTCTTTTTATTTGGCGGGAATGAGAATCTCAGATGTTCTTAATCTCCGATGGAATAGCATTGTAGATCAGAGGTTGAATTACAAGATGAGAAAGAATAATAAACTTAATTCTATTAAAATTCCAGAGAAGGCATACGGAATTCTTGAAATGTACCGTCATGATCAAAAATTCTCATCTGATCTTATTTTTCCATATTTAAAAGGTATCCAGAGAAGTAGTTCAAAAATTGAATATAATACCACCAAAAGTTCCATAAAAAAAATCAATAAATATCTGAAGGAGCTTTCAAGCAAAGCAGGAGTAGATAAAAAAGTTACCAGCCACATCGCCAGACATTCATTTGGAAATATTGCAGGAGATAAGGTATCCCCACAAATGTTACAGAAGTTATATAGACATAGTCATTTATCTACAACCATAGGTTATCAGGGGAATTTTATACATACTAATTCGGATAATGCCTTAGAGGAAATATTAAAGTTTTCGGCCCAAGAAAACAGAAAATCTTGAGGAAATTCAAAAATTGCCCTCTTGATAAAACGGATTGAAATTTCTTCATGAAAAAGGCTCGTTCGATAAAAAATCAATAAAATTGCCTAAGAGATATTCTTAATCTCTCTTAAAAATTTGGATACAGTTATTTTACCTCTTTTGTTTTGTCATTACAAGGATTTAAGTAATGGAAAAACAGACCTACATACGAGTAGGAACTCAATATTTTAAACTGGTCAAAGCACCGAGCATTTCGGGTCATGTGAATCAGACACTCATGCCCTGGAATATTGAAACTATTCGGCAAGATCACGGCAAAACTTATTTGGCTGGCATTCCAAAATTTGATGGCTTTACCTGTATTCCTGACCACCTGAATTTCAAATCTTCTTATCACAATTTTTATAACACCTATTCCCCACTCAGCCATAAGCTAAAAGAAGGAGATTGCAGTACATCTTTAGATTTCGTGAGGCATATATTTGGAGACCATTATAAACTTGGTCTGGATTACCTGCAATTACTATTTGTAAAACCCACTCAGATCCTTCCAATTCTTTGCCTGGTTTCCAGGAAACGTTCCACCGGTAAGAGTACATTTCTAAAATGGTTGAAGCTGATCTTTGAGAACAACCTTACCTATCTTACCAACGACAGCTTTACCAGCCAGTTTAATTCGGACTGGGCCAATAAGCTACTGATCTGTATCGACGAAGTCTTGTTCAACAAGGAAGAACTAACTGAAAGGATCAAATACCTGAGCACCACCAACATCAACAAACTTGAAGCAAAAGGAAAGGATAAGCGGGAGGTGGAATTCTTCGGAAAATTCATCCTTTGCAGCAATAATGAAGAGAACTTCATTAAGATCGACCATCATGAAACCCGTTTCTGGGTGCTCCAGGTGCCTTCCATTAAAAAAGAAAAGACCCAATTTCTCGGGGCACTGGCTGCTGAAGTACCGGCTTTTCTGTCTTACTTAAAGAACCGAAAACTCTCTACCTGGCACCAAACCAGGATGTGGTTTTCTGCTGAGCAAATAGAAACACCGGCTCTGAAGAAGCTCATGCAGAACAACCTCAACCGGGTGGAAAGAGAATTGGCCGGCATTTTAATCATGGTTATGGAGAACCACGACCTGGAACAACTGGATCTTTGTCCGATGGATGCTCTCAATGCCATCAGTAAGACCAGGCTTCGAACTGATCTTACCCAGATCAGGAAGATCCTGAAGAAGGACTGGAAACTGGAGAATCAGCCGAATTCAAATCACTACAGAAAGTTCGTGATCTGGAGTGATGGCAGCACTACTCTCACAGATGCTAAAGGACGCTATTTCACTATAAATAAAAATTTCCTGATGGAGAATTTTGAGGACCTGAATTTAAGCTGATTTTCGGCTTCTGAAGGAAAAACGATGAAACGATGACAAAACGATGACAAGGTGAGCCCAGTATTCACGAGGGTTCCCATGCGCTGTCATCGTTTCATCAAAATGAAGGCTGCTTTTGAAGGAAAAACTTTGAAATACTTCTATTTTTTGATGAATTGATGACAGAATAAGATAAGACCAGTAATAGCAAGGGTTCCGGCTGTCATCATTTTGTCATCAAAAGGTCATCAAAAATAAAAATGATGACAGAAAAGGGTAGAAAAGGACAGTTGCTAAATAACCACAAAGTGAAGTAAATAAAATGCTGATGAAAACAAAAAGAATGAACTGTGAAAGAGCCCGTAGCATTTGCATCGTTAGCACGCTGGCAAAGCTAGGGTACTTTCCCAGTCGAAAATCGGAAAAAGAAGCCTGGTTTCTGAGTCCCCTGCGGTCAGAAACGCAGGTCTCTTTTAAAGTCTCTTCCAAACTCAACAGGTGGTATGACTTCGGAATTGGAAAAGGAGGCAATGTAGTTGACCTGGTATGCCTGATACTGGAATGTTCCGTATCTGAAGCTTTAGCTTATTTATCAGATGGTTTACCGATTATTAGTTCGCCTCAATCAGAACCAAATAATCAGAAACAAAAGCGGAGATCAAAAAACAAAGTCCTGGAGGTCCATTCCATTCTAAATCCTTCTTTGGAAAAATACCTGAAATCCAGGTGCATTCCAATCGAGGTGGCAAGATCCTACTGTAGGGAAGTCTGGTATGAATGCAACGGAAAAGAGTACTATGCTTTGGGCCTTCAAAATGACCTTGGGGGATGGGAGCTTCGGAATTTGTATTGTAAAACCTCTACAGCTCCCAAGAGTTACTCCCTGATCAAAAGTGGAAAAGAAAGACTGATTGTTCTGGAAGGAATGTTCGACCTTTTATCCCTGGCCACTATATCTCCGGAAGAAGTACAAACTTCAGACCTGGTGATTCTGAATTCTCTTTCCTTCTTATCTGAAGTTTCAGCACTTTTTAAAGAGTACAAGACTGTCACTTTGTACCTGGACCACGATCCTTCAGGAAGAGAGGCCACTGAAAGACTTTTGTCGAACTATTCCAATTGCAGAGATGGAAGTGACTTTTACAAAGGCTACAAAGACCTTAATAAGAAGCTGATCCAGATGAACAACTGACAGCTCTTATCCTGAAATAAAAACTATTTAACTGCTGAAAAAGCAAATATTGAGATGGAAGTATTTTAATTTTTTGAGGAGCAATTCAAGATGTGTCATTGTCATGACATCTTGCTTTTACTCCCGATGGTCGCAAAACTTTTATGAAACGAGAATTCATCCAGATCCGATGCTCGATCTACGAGAAAAAGCTACTCAAAAAAAGAGCGGCCAGGGCAGGAATTTCCCTTTCAGAGTACATCAGATCTACTGCCTTTGGAAAAGGAGTGACCGAAAGATTGACACCTGAACAACTGGACTACTACAAAATGCTGGTCCAATACAAGAACAACTTTGTTCGCATTGGGAATATGTTCAACAAAAGAGATCCCAAATTAGCTCAGGAGGTTATGGCTCTTGCAGAAAAAATTAGAACTCACCTTCAAAACTTTCAGAAATGATCGGCAAAGGTAAATCCATCTCCCATACCCTGGCCTCCATGAATTATGGATGGAATCAGGAGAAGCAGGCTGAAGTAATCTTTAAAGAACATTTGGCAGGAGATACTCCTGGTGAGATCACTGAGGAGTTCAGGATCATTCAATCTCAGAACGAACGCTGTAAGAATAATACCCTGAGTTTTGTGTTGAGTCCCACTATAAAAGATGGGCAGGATCTAAGTGGCAAAAAGCTATATGAAATAACGTCCAGATTTATTAAGGAAATGAACCTGCAAAACCATCAGTCAATAGGGTTTGTTCATCGAGATAAGCAACACCTGCATATTCATCTCTACACTAACCGCATCGCTTTAAACGGGGAACTCTACAAAGACAGTTTTATTGGAAAACGGAGCCAGGCGGCTGCAGACAAAGTAGCCCAACAGATGAAGATGTCAAGAGCAAGGGAGGTCCAACAGGAAAAGCTGGCGCAATTAAAGCACTTACGCAAGGAGGTACAACATATCCATGAGAAGGTTCTTCAGACAAAACCAAAGTCCTTAGATGAATACATGAAGAAAATGAAAGAGCAGCAGGTGAAGGTCCTGCCCAGTATCAACAAGGCAAATCAATTACAGGGTTTCCGTTTTGAATACAAAGGATTTAATCTTAAAGGAAGCCAGATCCATCGTTCGATGAGTAGTAACAAGATCATTTTAGCCCTCTCTCAAAACAACAAATACACCAGATTAAAGGAGGCGCCACAAAATATAAAGGTACTGGATCACACGGTACAACTTTCTACCGGGATCATAAACAAAATAGCTAAAGACATTATAAAACAAACTATTAGAAGAGCCCTGGACACCGGAATGGGGGCAGGATTTTAAAACATATTAATATGAAGAAGCTAGATGAAATCATGGAGCTCATGACAGATGAAATGGATGAGTTCAAAAAAGGTCTACTACAGTTGCAGAAGTTGTCGAATGAGCTTCACAATAGAAGTATTCCTATTACTACTGAAGTACTGGAGAAACAATTGAATTTTTTCTTTCAGAAGCAAGAGAAACGAGAGGCCCTGACTGCAGAAGCATTTAAGACCATTGACCAGAAATTAAAGAAGGCTTACCTACTCCCCAAGAGCCTGGGAATTCTGTTTGGAAGTTTACTAATCCTGCTAGTGACTTTGATCGGGTATCTCACCTTTCTAGTTGTAGAATCGGAAAAGGGAGAAGATAGTAGCTATTCAATCACAAAAGGAGAGAGTGGTATTTTCAACAATTATCTTGAGGAAAAACCTAAAATAAAAGCTGATTATGAAAAATGGCTCCATAACCAGAACTCACCATGATGCGCCCTATGCTGTTTTTATTTTACGCTTAACTTCCCGTACGCTATAAAAACAGCACAGGATCCGGCGCAAGGTAAGTTATGGTAGATTTGGGGCGATTGAATAATTCAAAAATCCCCAGGAATGGAATTTTTGTTTCGCTTCTCCCAGCTGGTGGGTCATTTTCTACATTAATTTAAGTCTTTGCTTAAATAATTTATTTATATTTGATTATGAAAGAAACGAACTGTATACGTAAAGAGGCCGACGTAGATCAAATAAGGAGATGTATAACGCGAATATCAGAAGTCGAAGAGGCAGTGGATACCTTAACCGATAAGCTCTCATTAGTTAGTAACGCCACCAGATTGAAGATTCTTTTTGTCCTGCAGACAGAAGAAAGATTATGTGTGTGTGACCTAAGTGACATCCTGAACATGACCATTCCGGCAGTTTCGCAACACTTGCGTAAATTGAAGGATAGAGATTTTGTGAAATCGGAAAAAGAAGGTCAGACCATCTTTTATTCTCTTCGGAATGACCATCGGGAACTCCTTGCTCCCTTTTTCAATTTAATAAAACATCAACCTGAAGCTATATGAAGACAAAAAACGGCTTTCTTGGAGTAGGTATTTTAACTGGTATTGCCAGTTCCCTTTGTTGTATTGCTCCCATACTTGCTATAGCAGCAGGAACAGGAAGCATGGCAGGAGCTTTTGCATGGCTGGAGCCTTTTAGATGGCCACTTGTAGCAGTTTCAATAGTTGCTTTGGGATTCGCCTGGTATTTGAACCTGAAGACTACAGATGATGACTGCGGCTGTGAAAGCAATTCCCGATCTTCCTTTTTCCAATCCCGTAAATTCTTGAGTGGAGTGACTGTTTTTGTTATTCTGAGCCTGGCTTTTCCTTATTATGCTGAAGCTTTTTATCCTTCTGATGAAAAAGAAGTGGTTTTTGTTCAGGAAAAAAATATTCAAACGGTGGAATTCTCTGTGAGTGGTATGACCTGCGCAGGCTGTGAGGGTCATGTAAAATCTGAAGTTAACAAGCTAAACGGTATTGTCTCCTGCAAGGTTTCTTACGAAGAAGGTAATACGGTTGTTGAATTCGATAGTACACGCACAAACGTTGAAGAAGTAAAAACAGCTATTGAGCGTACAGGATATAAAGTATCAGAAAATCGAGAGGAATGAAGCATTATGACCTTATAGTAATAGGTTCGGGCATGTCCGGTATGACAGTTGCTAATAAATGTGCATCCAAAGGATTAAAAGTCGCTGTAACAGATGAACTACCCTATGGAGGAACTTGTGCGCTTCGAGGATGTGACCCAAAAAAAATAATCATTGGTGCTACCGAAGTGAGAGACTTCGCTCAACGATTGGCGGGAAAAGGTATTGATACTGTTCCTGAAGTAAACTGGAAAGACGTCATGGCTTTTAAGCAAGAATTCGTAGATGCCATGCCTGGGAAAATCGAAAAGGGATACAAACACAATGATATCGACACTTATCACGGTGCTGCTCGCTTTATTAGCAATGATTCCGTTGAAATTAAATCGCAAGTTTTAAAAGGAGATAAAATTGTTATTGCCACAGGAGCCAGACCACGTAAATTAACTTTTGAAGGAGGTAATTACGCCTTAACCAGTACAGATTTTCTCAACCTGAAGGAGCTGCCAAAGTCCATGATATTTATAGGCGGCGGTTATATTGCCTTTGAATTTGCACATATCGCCAGGAGATGTGGGGCTGAAGTTACCATAATACACCGGGGAACCAGACCTTTAGAAAATTTTGACAAGGATATAGTTCAGCATTTGTCCGAAGCAACACAGAAGCTGGGCATACGATTAGTGCTCGAAACAAACGTAACTGGAATCAAAAAAGGAACAAAAGGTTTTACTGTTGTTGGTGAAAAAAATGGTTCTGAAGTAGAATTTACGGCTGCAGCGGTTTTTAACAGTGCTGGAAGAGTACCCCATATCAATGATCTGGATCTTAAGGCTGGATCTGTTGCTTCAAACAAAAGGGGTATTGAGGTCAATGAGTTTTTACAGAGCACTGCAAATCCCAACGTGTATGCTGCCGGAGACGCTGCCGACAGCAATGGACTTCCGTTAACACCAGTAGCCGTTTATGAAGGTCATATTATTGCTTCCAATATTATAAAAGGAAATAGCAGAAAGGCAAAGTATCCACCTATGCCCTCAGTGGTCTTCACCTTACCGCCTATGGCTTCAGTAGGATTAACAGAAGAGAACGCCAAAAAGACCGGAATGAATGTAAAAGTAAATAGCAAAGCGGTCCCGGAATGGTTTAATGCGAAGCGATTAAACACCGAAGAATATGCATTTAAGACCATCATAGACACCGAGAGTGGAACTTTAGTAGGTGCACATTTAATTGGTCCGGGAGTTGAGGAAACAATTAATTTTTTCTCTCTTGCTATTTACAAATCGATACCAGTACAAGATTTAAAGAAAATGATTTATGCGTACCCCACAATGGGTTCGGATATCACATCAATGTTATAAAAAATCCGATATGGAGACAATTTTAAAGTCTATTCTCACTTGCCCGAACTGCAATGTATCCAAGGAAGAAACCATGCCTACAGATGCATGCCAATTTTTTCACGAATGCGCCAGCTGTGGAACCGTAGTAAAGCCATTGGAAGGTGATTGCTGTGTTTTTTGCAGTTACGGCTCTGTACCGTGTCCACCAATTCAACAGGCGCAGTCATGTTGTGGCAAATGAAAATTATAACCAATTAGAAATTCTATAAGCTTTCCTTCTAAGTTCTTTTTTTACCTTTGCAAAGTGAAATTCATCGCAGTCATACTATCTATCTATTTCCTGGGGTTAAACTTTATTCCCTGTGATGACACAGCTGTGTCCGAAAATCAGGATACTATCTCTGTGAGTTTGGAAGTAGATCAGGATCAGCAAGGGGACCAGAATGGAACTTCAGATGACTGTCCTCCTTTTTGTCAGTGTCACTGCTGCCATGTGCATGTGGTGAGATTTGAAACAAGTAGCTTCGAAGCATTTGAGCCAAAAATGCCTTTTTTGACACCTTTATTTGGCGAGAGCCCGGGCAAAGAAATTGCCTTTTCTCACTTCCAGCCTCCCCGTGTTTAATTCAGTTTTAGGATAGCTATATCCTGTTGTCACTGGCCGCGGCCAGGTATTTTATTACAAACTGAATTAAATTATCATGTATGATTAATAAGATCATTGATTTTTCGATCAATAATAAATTTATTATTGGTCTCTTAACAGTGGTGCTCATTGGTGCAGGGATCTGGAGCGTTTTCCAGGTGCCGGTAGATGCCCAACCGGACATCACGAATAACCAGGTGCAGGTGATCACCCAGGCACCCAATTTAGGAACTGAAGACATCGAGCAGTTCGTCACCTACCCCGTGGAAATTGCCATGAGCAATTTGCCCGGTGTTACAGAGATTCGCTCGGTATCCAGGTTCGGACTTTCCGTAGTAACTATTGTCTTTGAAGACGATATGGGTACTTACCTCCCCAGGCAGTTGGTAGGTGAAAAACTGAATGCCGTAAAAGATGAAATTCCCGAAGGTTTCGGACAACCTTCTATGGGACCTATTTCTACCGGTCTCGGGGAAATTTATCAATACACCCTCGAAGTAGAAGAGGAATTCAAGGATGACTACTCCCCTACTGAGCTGAGAACAATTCAGGATTGGATTGTTCGCCGACAAATGGCAATGGTACCGGGAGTTGTAGAAGTGAACGGTGTTGGCGGAATGATCAAGCAATATGAAGTTGCTGTAGATCCGGACGAACTAAAAGCCATTGGACTTTCCATTTCTGATGTTTTTACCGCCCTTGAAAATAACAATCAGAATACCGGTGGGGCTTATATCGAAAAGAACCATCAGGCAAACTTCATACGGGGCGAAGGACTTGCACGAAGTGTGGAGGATCTGGAAAAGATTGTCGTCACCACTTCCGGCGGAGTACCTATAACAGTTGCCGATGTTGCTGATGTTCGAATAGGAAGTGCCGTACGTTATGGAGCACTGACAAAAAATGGACAGGGAGAAGCCGTTGGTGGAATGGTCATGATGCTGAAAGGAGCCAATTCCAATGAAGTAATCGACAATGTAAAAGACAGGATCGAACAGATTCAGAAATCCCTTCCTGAAGGTGTTTCCATAAAGCCATTTTTGGATAGAAGTGAACTTATTAGTGACACCACTTCCACAGTTACAAAAAACCTGCTCGAAGGAGGACTGATCGTGATCTTTGTCCTGGTGCTGCTCCTGGGGAACTGGCGGGGAGGATTAATAGTCGCCTCCACCATTCCGCTCTCCCTCCTGTTTGCTTTCATTCTTATGAACCTTTTCGACGTCTGGGCAAACCTGATGAGTCTCGGAGCAATTGATTTTGGGATCATAGTAGACGGAGCCGTTATTATTGTGGAAAGTACCGTTTTTACTATTCATCAACGCATGAAGAAACGAGGAGAATTAAACAAGACTGAGAGAAATAGCATAGCCTCCTCTTCAGCAAAAAAGATGATGAATTCTGCCTTTTTTGGGCAGCTTATAATTCTCATCGTTTTTCTTCCCATTCTTGCCCTGGAAGGGGTTGAAGGAAAAATGTTCAAGCCAATGGCACTTACCTTCATTTTCGCCATGCTGGGTGCAATGATCTTGTGCTTGACATACGTGCCTATGATCTCTGCTCTCTTTCTTAAGGAAAGTAAAAAGCGGAAGAGATCCTATGGTGATAAATTTGTAGGTTGGGTTCAGAATAAATATGAGCCTCTATTAAACAAATCCTTAAAAAGAGGAAAAATTGTACTCGGCTCCGCTATAGCTCTATTCGCTTTGGCAGCTTTCATGTTTACCAAAATGGGAGGGGAATTTATTCCGCAGCTCGACGAAGGGGACATAGCTTTTCATATTATCCTGAAACCGGGAAGTTCGCTTGACGAGGGAATTGCAACCTCCACAACAATAGAACAGCTTCTTCTGGACGAGTATCCGGAAATAGAACAGATCGTCACCCGTTTTGGGGTTTCTGATGTCCCAACAGATCCTATGCCTATGGACATTGGAGACAGCTTTATTATTTTAAAGGATAAAGATGAATGGACTTCTGCCGATTCTAAGGATGAACTTATTTCAAAAATTAAAGAAACCATCGGCATTATTCCCGGCGTTAGCTATGAATTTACCCAGCCAGTAGAAATGCGGTTCAATGAACTTCTTACAGGTGTTCGAGAAGATGTTGCAGTCAAACTTTATGGTGAAGATCTGGAGGTTCTGGCAAGCAAGGCGCAGGAGATGGGCAATATCATTTCTACTGTAGAAGGGGTTGCCGATATGAAAGTAGAGGCCACGGCAGGATTACCGCAAATCACGGTCAACTATAACAGGAATAAAACTGCCCAATATGGTTTACAGATCAAGGAGCTGAATTCCCTAATCCAATCGGCTTTTGCAGGCGGAGATGCAGGAGTTATTTTTGAAGGAGAAAGACGGTTCGACCTGGTGGTGCGATTACAGGAAGAAGAAAGAACAAGTATTGAGAATATCAGGAATCTATACGTAACCCTGCCTTCAGGTAGCCAGATCCCGCTGAAAGAAGTAGCTGATATAAGTTATCAGCCCGGCCCGATGCAGATCAGTAGAGATAATACCAACCGTCGTACCTATGTGGGAGTAAACATCAGGAATCGTGACGTAAAGTCTGTGGTGGAAGATATACAGACCAAACTGGATGCTGAATTTGACCTACCGCCCGGCTACTACATTCGCTACGGCGGAGCTTTTGAAAATTTTGAAAGAGCAAGTAAGAGATTACAAATTGTAGTTCCCATTGCCCTGCTCTTAATTTTTATCCTGATCTATTTTGCCCTCAAATCCTTTAAGCAAACCACCATGATCTACATAGCCATTCCACTTGCCGCTATTGGTGGGATATTTTCTTTATGGCTGCGGGATATGCCCTTCAGCATTTCTGCCGGGGTTGGCTTCATTGTCTTGTTTGGAGTGGCGGTTTTAAATGGTCTTGTACTTATTAGCAGTTTCAATGAATTAAAAGAAGAAGGTGTGAAAAATCTAAATGAAAGGATCAGTCTTGGGACAAGAAGCAGAATCCGTCCCATTTTGTTAACAGCTCTTACCGACGTTCTTGGATTCCTGCCTATGGCTATATCGAGCTCGGCAGGAGCAGAAGTGCAACGGCCTCTGGCAACCGTAGTTATAGGGGGCTTGATTACTTCTACCCTGCTCACTTTATTCATTCTGCCTATTCTGTATAAATGGGTCGAATCGAGGTCGGGCAGAATGAAATTCAAACCTGCAACAGGTGGATCTTTTGCGGTGATTCTTGCTCTAATCCTTTTACCTGCCGGTTTGAATGCTCAGACAACTGAATTGTCTCCGCAGGTAACTCAGGAGGAAGCCGTTGCCTTGGCTCTTCAGAATTACCCACTTCTGAAAAATGAAAAGTTGAGAATTCACCAGGAGCAGGCAATGAAAAGATCTGCATGGGATCTTGGGGAAACCGAAGTATTTACGGGTGGAGAAGAGCTTGGAGAAGCAGGTGGAATATACACGACTGTTGGTGTTCAACAGAAAGGGATTGACTTGTTAGGAATACCTTCTAAAAACAAACTCTATAATAAAAGGATCGCACTTGCCGAAGAAGCTTATGATCTGTCTCAACTTCAGGTGGCACAGGAGGTGAAAATAGCATGGAGTCGTGCCTTTTCCGCAAAACAACAGTATCTGTTATTTCAGGAACTGGATTCCCTGTACCAAAAATTAGAACTGGCAGTTAGTCTGAGGTACGAGGTCGAGGCCATTTCGAGATTGGAAATGCTGACAGCCAAAAATAAGATCAGCCAAATTTCGATTGATTTACAACAGGCCGAGATGGACTACCTAACAGCCGTTCAAAAACTGAATCTTTGGCTGGGAGATGAGGAAGTCTATGATGTACCGGATGATTTTCAAGGTATTCGGGAGGATGAAATTTTCTTTACCGGAGAATTACCTGAGGATCATCCTCTTCTGGAAGTTTCTGAAAAGAAGGTCGCGGTGGCAGAAGCTGCTTATTCCGCAGAAAAGGCTAATTTTCTTCCGGATTTCAGTGTTCAGTACGGACTTCAAAAAGTGAATGGAGCAACCGGTTTTTATAATTATCAGGCCGGAATATCTATTCCAATTCTTTCCGGAGCTGCCCACGGTGAAGCTAAAGCGGCAAAAATAGAAAAGGAAATTGCACAAAGAGCTGCCGACTTTCAGAAAGACCAGGTAAGAACAGATTTTGAAATTGCCTTGAGCAACTATAAACGATGGAAATCTTCCTGGCTTTTTTACAAGGATGAAGTTTTGCCGTTATTGGAAGAACAACGGGAGGGATCATTACTCGCCTTTAACGAAGGTGCCATTGAATATGTGGCCTTTATCCAAAATTTAGACAATGCAATGGAGTCAGAAATTAAAGCGCTCGAAGCTTTTGAGAATTACCAAATAGCCCTTGCAGAATTACAATTTTACCTAACAGGAAAAAACTAAAAAAATGAAATTTCAAACAATATATATGCTTCCGTTTCTCCTTCTATTGTCTTGCGGGGAAAATGGCAAAAAAGAGGGGAATCAGAAAGAAGAAGCCGGTGAACCTGCTAAAACAGAAGCCGTCAAGGAAGCTATGCTTTCACAGCAGCAGTTCGATGTACTTGATATGAAAATTGACAGCCTTACAACCAGGTTAATGAGCGGCTATGTCCAGGCAAATGGAGAGCTGGAAGTCCCTCCTCAAAGTGAAGCTACAGTTACTCCCGTTATTGGAGGTAACGTATCGTCAATAGTAGTGATCGAAGGAGATGAAGTGCAGCGTGGAGATGTATTGGCATATATCGAACACCCGGAGATCATCGAAGTACAAACGCAATATATGAATGCCTTAAACAGTCTGAATTATCAGGAAAAAGAGTTCCAAAGACAAAAAAAATTGTACGAAGCCGGAGTGGGTTCCGGGCAAATCTTTCAGCGTGCCGAGGCAGAACTGGAAAGTCTTAAAGGACAGGTTGCAGGGCTTAAAGCTCAACTGCAACAACTAAATATTAATCCTGAAACTATTCGAAATGGAAATATTCAGCAAAGGATTCCGGTAAGAAGCCCTATAGATGGCGCTGTACAATCGGTCAATATCAAAACAGGTCAATTTGTACAGGCGCAGTCTGAAATGTTCGAGCTCATCAATACGAAAGATGTTCACGTGGATCTCATGGTCTTTGAGAAAGATGTTGCCAAAGTAGAAAAAGGACAAAAAGTATATTTCACGATCGAATCATTACCGGGAACTGAACTAACTGCGGAAATCATTTCTGTAAGCAAGAATTTTGAACAGGACCCTAAAGCCGTTCATGTACATGCGGAAATTATCGACAGGCCCGAAAATCTTGTGCCGGGAATGTACGTGAGAGGGCGAATTGCGGTTGATAATCAACGAACAACAGCACTACCCGAATCTGCCATAGTTAGAGAAGGGGGTAAATTTTATGCTTTTACGGCAGAAGAGGAAGGAGATGCATGGAGCTTTAGACCTATAGAGGTTATTACCGGTACAAATGGAGGTGAATGGGTTGAAGTAAAGCTATTAAAAGACCTGCCGGAAGATACCAGATTTGCCTATAACAATGCCTACTATCTAATGGCGGAGATGCAGAAAGGCGAAGGTGGACACAGCCATTAATTTTAAGTAATTTAGAAGAAACAACAGATATGGGTCACGATCATTCTCACGAAAGTTCTGGAAAGAATCTTAAGCTGGCATTTTTTATAAATGTTGGGTTTACCATTATAGAGATCATTGGAGGATTTCTTACCAATAGCGTCGCGATCATTTCTGATGCCTTGCATGACCTGGGCGATAGTTTGTCACTCGGGCTCGCGTGGTACATAGAAGGTAAGGCTAATAAAAAGGGGGCTACAGACGAATTCAGCTTCGGGTATGCCCGCTTCAGACTTTTGGGTGCTTTAATTAATTCTGTAGTTCTTGTAGCAGGTTCCATTTATATTATTTACGAAGCGATCTCCCGGTTTCAAGACCCGGAAGCTGTTGACTCAAAGTACATGATCGGTTTCGCAATTCTTGGAGTTTTGGCAAATGGTTATGCCGCCTGGCGCGTAAGTGGAGGAAAATCTTTAAATGATAAGGTTGTGAGCTGGCATCTTCTGGAAGATGTATTGGGATGGGTCGCTGTTCTTATTGTGGCGATCATTCTGCAGTTTAAAGACTGGTACATTCTGGACCCAATCCTTTCTCTGGGCATTACGCTTTACATCCTATGGGGAGTCGGCGGAAGACTCAAAGACACTCTTCATTTGCTCCTCCAGGGAGTTCCGGCAGGATTAGATATGCAGGAAGTTAAACGGCAGCTACAGCAGGTTAATCACGTTAGTTCTATTCATCATATGCACGTCTGGTCCCTGGACGGGGAACACCATGTGCTAACGGCTCACCTGGTCCTGGAAAAGATCAGCCACTTCGATCAAATAGATGACGTGCGGCAGAGGGCTATAGAATCTGTGGAAGAGTGGGATTTCAGCCATCATACGTTTCAGTTAGAACTCGATAAGGAAAAATGCCCGATGCTGAAGAGTCACTAAAACTAATTTACTAAAGCTTGACGTAAGTATGAACAAAAGTATTTTCACTATCCAGAAGATGGACTGTCCTTCCGAGGAACAGATGATAAGAATGAAACTTGACCCGGTTGATCAGGTAAAGCATCTGGAATTCGATATTAATCGGAGAAAACTCGAAGTATATCATACAGGGAATGGGGATGAAATCCACCGCGCCATTAGCCAATTAGGTTTAAATGACAGACTTGAGGAAACAACTGAAGCTGTCTTGCCTTTGCCCTCAGATGATTCGCATCAAAAGAAAATTTTGTGGTGGGTACTCGGAATCAACTTCGGGTTCTTTCTTCTGGAAATGACCACCGGATTAATTTCAAACTCGATGGGTCTTATTGCCGATTCTCTGGACATGCTTGCAGACGCCTTTGTTTATGCGCTAAGTCTGTTCGCTGTGGGAACATCTATAGGAAGAAAAAAGAGAATAGCAGGAATAAGTGGTTATCTACAAATGGGACTGGCTTTGGTGGGATTTGCAGAGGTATTGAGAAGATTTTTTTCAAGTACCGATATGCCTCTGTTCGAGTGGATGATATTTGTTTCCATTTTTGCCCTCGCCGGAAATCTGATCTCCCTTTGGCTCATTAACAAAGCCAAAAGCGATGAAGCTCACATGCAAGCCAGTGCCATTTTCACTTCCAATGACATCATTGTTAACGGCGGAGTAATACTGGCCGGAGTTCTTGTATATTTCCTCGACAGCAAATGGCCCGACCTGATAATTGGAGGTATTGTTTTTTCGTTTGTAATGCGAGGCGCTCTTAGAATTTTGAACCTGTCAAAGTAGAGTGATTTGGTTCAGGAATCAGAGGAGCATTATAACAGAAGTTTAAGAGGGAGCAGGATGTAAATGATTAATTTAGAGTACGAAACCCTCTTTTTGTACTGAAAATGAGCGAATTCTTAATGGTTTTATTACTTGCTGCTATGCCTGCTTTGGGGAACTTTTCAGGCGGTTTGTTGGCAGAGTGGATCAATGTTTCCGATAAAACCTTGAATTTGGCGCTTCACTTCGCTGCAGGTATAATACTCGCTGTTGTAGGTTTGGAATTAATGCCTACTGCTCTTGAAGTAGAGCAACCTTGGATCCCCATTGCAGCTTTTATGGGAGGAGGCTTCACTTTTCTTCTTTTGGAAAAAGCGGTTCATTTCATTAAAGATCGGTTCGGAGGTGAAGGCAAGGCAACCGGATCTGCCTGGGGAATTTATTTGGGAGTCGCCATTGATCTTTTTAGCGATGGCATTATGATAGGCACAGGCTCTACTGTATCAGTGTCTTTAGGGCTCCTTCTCGCCCTGGGACAAGTTCCTGCAGATATCCCGGAAGGTTTTGCCACAATTGCCACCTTCAAGAGCAAGGGAGTGCCTAAAAAAATGCGCTACTTACTTGCAGCCGGTTTTACAATTCCTATTCTCCTCGGCGCTACAATTGGTTTTTGGACAATGCGCAACAGTGGTGATTTGATCAAATTCAGTCTGCTGGCATTTACCGCCGGTATCCTGCTCAGCGTCGCCATCGAAGAAATTTTAACAGAAGCTCATGGCAAACCCGATCCTGTCTATGCTTCCGTTCTTTTAACCGCCGGTTTTTCCCTGTTCGCATTGCTAACCGTTTATTTAGAAGGCTAAAAAAGAATAAATTATGAATACCTGGTTATGGGCTTTGGTTCTGATTGCAGCTGTCTGGGCAGCTCACTGGGGTGCGGAGCACTTGTCAAAACCTTTGAAAAAGTTAAGAAAACAATGGGGTTTTTCGGTAGCTGCCGGTGGTGCCTTAATTGGTTTGGCAGCAGCGAGTCCTGAAATAGGAATTAATATCACCAGTGCAGTAACCGGCGTGGGAGATATTGGTCTGGGGACCATGTTTGGATCTAATGTTATTGCTATTCCTTTAATGGTCATAACAGCTTACATTGCGACCAGGCATCTAAAAAATAAGAACAAAGATGAAGGACACCAGGAGCACAAGAAGGAGCACCTGCTAAAAGTAGATCCCACGGCCGTAACGGTCCAGGCTTTACCGTACTTGGTAATTGTAGCAGTAGTAGCTATACTAACTGTTCCTTCTGCCTGGAGAGGGTTACAGCCCGTGGATGGCTGGATAATGTTGGGAATGTATATCATTTTTCTTGCTCAGGCCCTCCTTAGAGGAAAAAAAGAAAGCGAAAAAGTGGAATGGAAGAAAAAGGAGATCTGGTTGGCGGTAGCAGGTCTGGTTGCTTTAGGTTTAGGCGCCTTTTTCACAGTTCGTGCTACAGAAAACCTGGTTTCCTCCTTTGGATTATCACAAATAGTGGGTGGTTTATTTATTACAGCTCCAATGGCTGCATTGCCCGAAGTTTTTGCTACCTGGAGTGTAGCTAAAAGTGGTCAGATAACTTCCGGTGTCACCAGCGTCATAGGAGATCATGCCGTTACCCTGACAGTAGCATTTTTCCCTTTGGCCTTAGTTGGCCTGCCTGTAAGCAACTTCCCCTTATTCGTGACCGTCTTGAGCTTTGTAGGATTGGTTGGTATTCTTTATGCTGCTTTCATTCATATGGGCAGCAGGAAAAGCGGACATGGTTTTAAACGGTGGCAGGTCGTTACCCTTGGAAGTGTTCTGCTGGTTTATATTGCGGTTGTGCTCTTTGGGGTATTAAATATTCTCAGTAGTACATTTAGCAGCTAATTTTAAACTACTACTAGAAAATTCTCTAAGTCTGACTTGTTGAACAACAGAATAGAAATAATCTGAGGACTATCCTTTACCTCAGCAGAAAAATTCTTGACCCCCCTTCAAAGTGTTACCCCGGTGTTACCCCAAATAAAAAAGCCGACTCGTTAAAGTCGGCTTTCTCAGTCTGTGCGGGCGGGGAGACTCGAACTCCCACACCGTAAGGCACTAGATCCTAAGTCTAGCGTGTCTACCAATTCCACCACGCCCGCTTGCTTTTCAATAAGTCACTTACTTGTTGTAAGCGGATGCAAATATAATTATAAGTTTCAATTTGCAAACAGGAAATTGAAAAAATTTCTCCTGTTCCCAATTTTTTTCTTTCATCCCTAATTTTGACCCTTGGGGAATAGTACAATCCCCCGTCTTGCACTTCCCTAATTAGTGTTGACCGGTTTTATGTATTAATTTTCATTATCAAAAATAGTAATTACAGGTCGTTCTTCTGGCTTGAGAGTTGACCAATAATTTATAAACTCTTCAGGATTCCTTTTTTCTAAATGATCATGCGATCTTTTGTTGTTATAGTTCTTCACTGCCTTGTTTAACTGACTCTGGAGTTGGCTAAAGGTTTGTGGCTTCCAGTGGTCCAGAAATTCTTCTTTTATTGTTCTATTGATCCTTTCAGCATAGGCATTATCCTGAGCACTGAGAGCCACACTAATAGTAGTTGTATTAGCTTTTAAGAGATCAGTATATGATTTATAAGTGTACTGGCTTCCTCTGTCTGAGTGATGGATCTTTGGAGCTTTATTATCTTTGAGAGCCATTTTCAGAGCCTTTATGTTAGCTGTTCCTCTCATGTTGTCCGATACATGATAACCCACTATTTTTTTGGTGTAAACATCAATAATAAAGACCGCATAATAAAATCTATCTCCCACCCTATAATAAGTGATATCAGATTGCCATACCACTGAAGGAGCATTAATTTCCATTCCTTTAATGGCATTGGGATAGTAGATCTTTCCCGCTATAGTAGTTCGCTTGTAATTCTTTTTTCTTTTTAGCCGATAGCCCAGTTGCATAAAAGTATCTACAAAACGATCTCTTCCAATAAAATCTGGTTTTAGAATACTATACATTTTCTCCACCCCACAACCAGGATGCTCTTTGCGAAGATCATCAGCTTCTTCCATTAACTGCATTAGCCTATTGTCAAAAACAGTTTGTCTTTGCGCATATTGATGTACAGCTTGTTTGCTGATCCCGATACTTTCGTAGAGCTGGTTCATAGAAAAACTTATTTCTTTTTTATTTTCTCTGAACCAGTTGATTGTGGGGTGCTGTAGTTTTTTTTAATATCGATATCAAGCTCAGTCTTAGCCAGTTCGATCATTTTCTCAAAATACTCTACCTGGATCTGTTTACGGCCCAAGGCCGCTTCAAGTTCTTTGATCCGGGCTTCCATTTCTTTCATTTTTTTACCGCTACTATCTTCCATTTCTACGACTCTAAAACCTTTCTCGTTAAAGTTAGAAAATTTATAGATCCATCGGTAAATGACTGGGTTAGCAATTCCATGTAGCTTAGAAAGCTGCCGGACACTAAGTTCTCCACTTTCAAAGTCAGCAACAACTTGTTTTTTAAATTCCTCAGAATACTGACGGGATTTTCGCAATAATCGAACATTGGGTTTCATATAAGTTGATTTTAGTGGTCAACCTATATCAGGGACGTACATCTCAATTCTCATATCTAACTACTCACATCTAATATCTCACCTCTAATTTTCTTACCTTTACTCAACTACAAAACGACCAATATGAAAGACACCAAAACATACGTAGAAGAGAATAAGCAACGTTTTATTGACGAGCTTATTGAACTGCTGAAAATACCTTCTATCAGCGCGAATTCCAACTACAAGGACGACATGCTCAAGACGGCTGAGGCGGTAAAGAAGAGCCTGCTTGAAGCGGGTTGTGACGTGGCCGAGATCAACGAGACCCCCGGACATCCCGTGGTCTACGGAGAAAAGATCATTGATCCAGATCTTCCCACAGTACTGGTGTACGGGCACTACGACGTGCAGCCGCCAGATCCGCTTGACCTGTGGGAGAACCCGCCTTTTGAGCCGGTGATCAAGGAAACCAGGATCCACCCTGAAGGCGCCATTTTTGCCAGGGGTGCCTGTGATGACAAAGGACAGATGTACATGCACGTGAAAGCCCTGGAGTACATGACCAAAAATGATAAGCTGCCCTGCAACATCAAGTTCATGATAGAAGGCGAAGAAGAAGTGGGAAGCGAACACCTGGGCTGGTTTATTGAGCACAACAAGGAAAAACTAAAGAACGATGTGATCCTTATCAGCGACACCGGAATGATAGCTAAGGACACTCCTTCTATAACTACAGGTTTAAGAGGATTGAGCTATATGGAAGTGGAGGTGACCGGTCCTAACCGCGACCTGCACAGCGGACTTTACGGCGGTGCTGTGGCCAACCCCATCAACATTCTTTGCAAGATGATTGCATCCTTACAGGATGAGAACAATCACATCACTATTCCCGGATTCTACGATAGGGTAAAGGAATATTCTCAGGAAGAAAGAGCGAAAATGGCCGAGGCTCCTTTTGATCTTAAAGAATACCGAGAAAAACTAAATATTGATGAGGTACATGGCGAAGAAGGCTATTCCACTTTGGAACGCGCTTCCATCAGGCCTACTTTAGATGTGAACGGAATTTGGGGAGGATACACAGGAGAAGGCGCTAAAACGGTTCTTCCTTCTAAGGCCTATGCTAAAATTTCCATGCGCCTGGTTTCTGACCAGGATTGGAAAGAGATCAGCGCCCTGTTCAAGGACCATTTTGAAAAGATCGCTCCCAAAAGCGTCAAGGTGAATGTGAACACCCATCATGGCGGACAAGCTTACGTAACGCCTATCGATACTTTGGAATACCAGGCCGCCAATGACGCTTATGCCGAAGCCTTCGGAAAAGATCCGATTCCACAGCACAGCGGGGGAAGCATTCCCATTGTAGCTTTATTTGAAGAGGAGCTTAAGAGCAAGACTATTTTAATGGGCTTCGGACTGGATACAGATGCCATTCATTCTCCTAACGAACATTTCGGGATCTGGAATTACCTGAAAGGCATTGAGACCATTCCACTTTTCTACAAGCACTTCACAAAGCTGAAGCAGGCAGAGAAATAAGAGAAATCTCTTTTGAATATATCAAACCTAACCGGTCTCGGAGACCTGTTAGGTTTTTTTTAGCTTACACCTTCTTCACAAATTTTGTAAGGATCACGATCTGCTGCCCTTCTACCTTTCCTTCAATTTGTTCGGGATTATCGTGAACCAGGGACACTCTTCTTATGGCAGTGCCTCTTTTAGCTACCAGACTTGAACCTTTTACAGGGAGGTCCTTGATCAACACCACGGTATCACCGGCTTCAATGGTTGCGCCATTGCTGTCTTTGTGCACCACTCCGCCTGTACTTTCTCCAGCGTTTTGACCGGCTTTGGCCCACTCCAGCTGCTGTTCTTCCATGTACATCATTTCCAGCAGGTCCTGCGGCCAGCCTTCGGCTTTGAGCCTGTTCAGCATACGCCAGGCCATCACCTGTACCGCAGGAACCGTACTCCACATGCTGTCGTTGAGGCATCTCCAGTGATTAGGCTCCACTTTTTCAGGATCTTCTATCTGTTCCTTGCAGGTACCGCAGATCAAAATATGTTTATCTGCATCTGCAGGAGAATCAGGCACTTCAAATATATGAAGGTCTTCTTTTGATGCGCAAAGTTCACACTGGGATCCGCTGCGTTGAAATAGTTCTTGCTCGAGGCTCATGAGAGATTTTTGTTTGGGGCAAATTTAGGTTTTTATTTGGTAGCCACGGATCGCAGATCCGCGCCAGCTTAGAACTTCCAAAAAGATAGCACGGATTTGTAATCCGTGCTGAGTTTCAAAATAATTCTCTAATCAAATGTAAAATAGTTGATCTGATCATTTGTGAAATCCACGTCATGAATCGCAGATCTGCGCCAGATTTGTGGTGTTGTTTGAGGTCGTCACGGATCGCAGATCCGCGCCAGCTTTGAACTTCCAAATGATTAGACATGATACAATAAGCATAAATTTCCAAGCCTTTTTCTTTTTGACAAAATTGAAGATTTTTGATCAACATGTCCTTCTGTTGAGGCCGTGTGAATACATCCACCCAACCTACGGTAGTCAGTGTCACATAATATCCTGTATTTGGTTGTGTCGCTTTATATTTTGTTGACATGAGGAAATATAGTTTTTCTCTTCACGGATCGCAGATCCGCGCCAGCTTTGAACTTCCAAACCGATAGCGCGGATTTATAATCCGTGCTGAGTTCCAAAACAATTCTCTAATCAAATGTAAAATAGTTAATCTGGCCATTTTTGAAATCCACGGCACGGATTGCAGATCCGCGCCAGCTTTGAACTTCCAAACAGATAGCGCGGATTTATAATCCGTGCTGAATTGTTTCCCTATTTCAAATTCCTCTCAATATAAGCCTCAACCCTTTTTTCCATTATGGGCAGGGTCACTGTTCCCTGTTCGAGGATCACCTCATGAAAATCCCTGATATTGAAATTTGGTCCTAGTGCCTTTTCCGCTTTTTCGCGAAGTTCCCTGATCTTCATCTCCCCTATCTTATAAGAGACCGCCTGCCCCGGCCAGGAGATGTAGCGGTCAACTTCGGTGTTGATGTTGTGCAATGAAAGCGCGGTATTTTCTTTTAAGAAAATCACTGCCTGCTCGCGGGTCCAGCCCAGCGCGTGAATTCCAGTGTCCACCACCAGCCTTCCGGCACGCCATTGTTCATAAGTAAGTTTCCCGAAGCGTTCATAAGGAGTGGTGTAAATACCCATTTCCTGGGCTAAGGTTTCAGAGTAAAGCCCCCAGCCTTCTCCAAAAGCCGATAAATAAAAGCTTCTTCTGAATTCAGGAATGCTATCGCCCAATTCCCGGTTAAGGGCGATCTGCAGGTGATGGCCCGGTACGGCTTCATGGGCAGTCAAAGCCGGTAGAACGTACAGCGGCCGGTTGGAAAGGTTGTAAGTGTTCACCCAGTAATATCCTGGCTCGGTATCTTCAGCAGAGCCCACATATCGGCCAGTTGTATATTTTGGTGCAATGGCATCGGGCACCGGCGCCACCCCATAAGGCTGCCTGGGCAATTTTTTAAAGTACTTCGGAAGCTGCGCGTCAATTCTTTTGGAAATATCCCGGGCTTCTTTGAGAAGTTCCTCGCCTGTTTCGGCATAAAATTGTTCATCGGTCCGCAGGAAATGGATGAAGTCGGCAAAACTGCCTTCAAAACCCACTTCTTCAATGATCTTCTGCATTTCTGCCTTTATCCTGGCTACTTCTTTAAGGCCTTTTTGATGGATCTCTTCTGCGGAAAGTTCAAGGGTGGTGTAATAGTTCAGTCTGTTCTGATAGTATTCCTTACCTCCCGGAATTTCTGAAACTCCCAGTGATTGGCGCGCTGCCGGAAGGTATTCAGATTCGAAAAACTCCTTGATCCTTTTGAACTGCGGAATGACATTCTCTGAAATGGCCTTTTCGGCTGCCTTCAAAACCGAATCTTTCTGTGCCTGGGTCAGCGTTTTCGGAAGATCCAGAAATGGGGTGTAATAATAACTTTTCAGCGGGTCAGCGACCAACTGATCATTATATGTAGCGTCATAACCTTCAAAGATCACCCGCGGCTGCACATTGCCTTTTTCGATCCCCTTCCGCAGCAATTTCAGGTGTTGATCTACATATTGGGGCACGGCATTGAGCTTGTTAAGGTATTTTCTCACCTGCTCATAGGTGCTCAGGTCGCGCACGTGGTAAGGCAGGCTAACATGAAAACCGGCATCAGAAAGCAACGGATTCAGGTAAGCGCCGTATTCATAAAAATCGATGGTTTCCCGCAGCTTATATTTCAGCAGTTCTTTTGAGATCTGCTCGGTTTCAGAAAGGGCGTCAGAATTTACTTTTTCAAGCTCTTTTAACTGCTCCCTGGCAAAATCTGCTTCTTCTTTATAGTATTCTTCGGAATAATTTCCCAGCGGAAACTCTTCCCGGTGATATCCCTTGTGCTCCTGCACCTTTTGAATGACCGAGTCCAGCTGTGCCGAAGCCTTCTGCGCCATTGACTGTAAACCTAACAGGAGCGCGATGAGGATGATTGGGAGACGTAGTTTCATAAGTTATCTTTTAAAGTTAATTTCCTTTGATCCTTTCCCAAAGATCGATCACGATCTCGCGGCCTTCATCGGGTACTTTCTCGACCTCTTCGGCCGTGAACGTACCGTTTTCCGGAACGAGTTTATAACTGAACACGAAATCTGAATCGGGATCTGAAGGATTCAGTTTTCCGAAGCGAAGATCATTGAAGTACAGGTCACCGTCTGTTTCAGAAATGGTGTACCAGCCCTTTGATATCTTGATAAGCCGCTGCACGTTTTTGTCATTTTTATGCATGCCGAGGTAATGATGGTTTTTGGGCACGGCTTTGAACCGAATGAGGCCATCATTGTCAAAAAACGAGTAGTATCCAATGAGGTAAGCATCTTCGGCCTCTACATTCGCTGTCCACAGGATCGTATTGAACGGAGTGGGTCGGGTATCCATACGTTCGTAAAAGATCCCCTGCCGCTCCAGGCTGTGCTTAAAATTATTGTAGGCGATGCCTTTAAAGATAAGTGTCAGCACCAAATATCCGCTGCTTATCAGCAAACCAAGCTTATTATATTTTTTACGTTTTGGATCTGTCCTTTTCCTGCGCATGGCCAGGATGAGGAAGACCAGAAAGGGAATCGTGTACAGCGGATCGATCACAAAAATATTCTTGAAGGCCAGCCTGATGTCCAGCGGCCAGAACAACTGCGTGCCCCAGGTGGTAAAGGAATCAAGAACAGGATGGGTGAACAAACCCCAGAACATAAGCCAGGACCAATCTTTCCAACCTACACCGGACTTTCTTTCGATCTTCGAAATGAGGTACCCGAACACAGGCGCAGCTAAAACTGAAAATATTATCGAATGGCTGAAACCCCGGTGTATCTCGATCGCGGTAATGGTGTCGGTAAAGTTGCCGGCAAAAGCATCAAGGTCTGGAATAGTACCGGCAATAGCACCATACAGCATGGCCTTGTTCCCGACCTTCCTGCCAAGAACGGCTTCTCCTACAGCTGCACCAAGTACTATTTGAGTTAAACTATCCATGCCTGCTTAAAATTCCAATTTTTTCAAATTCCAAATTCCAAAATTTTCTGACCTCCATCCTCTGACCACTGTCCACTAGTCCACTAGTCCACAATCTCCATTTTCTTCAGCAGGAAGGAGGCGTTCATATTCTGACAAACGCCTTTTTTAAAGCGGTAATCAAAATTAAGTTCATTGTTGATGATCTCGGCGTCAAAATAGTAATTTTTGACCTGCGGTAGTTCATTGGACACCTCGCAAAGGCTCAGATCATGAGTGGCGATTATTCCCGTTGATTTTGAACGCACCAGTTTTTCGATGAATTTTCGAGAGCCGATGGCCTTGTCAGTACTGTTGGTGCCCTTCAGGATCTCGTCGAGAATGATGAAATATTTGTCATTTTTGATCTCGTCCACGATATATTTCAAGCGCTTCAGTTCAGAAAAGAAATAGGATTCATCATCGGTCAGCGAATCGGTAGTACGCATGCTGGTGATGAGTTTTATAGGAGAGTAAATACAAGTCTTTGCACAAACAGGCAATCCCACATTTGCCATGAGGATCTGCAGGCTCACGGTTCTCAAAAAGGTACTTTTCCCGGCCATATTTGCGCCGGTAATGATGAAAAACTGTTCCTTCTCAATACTGAAATCATTCGCAACTCTCTTTTCAGGATCCAGCAATGGGTGCGCCAGTTGCTCAGATTTCGTTAGATGGCCATCAAAATCCTTTATTTCGGGAAATACATATCCCGGATGGTTAAAGGAGAAATTCCCGAGCGAGTTATAGGCATCCATAAATTCTATGACCGTAAACCACTGTTTCACCTTGGATTGGTTCTTCAATATCCACTTTTCAAGTTTATAAGATTGTCTTAGGTCCCATAGTAAAAATCCATTCCCAAAGATCCCAAAGATCATGTTGTTACGCTGGTCAAGTGCATCTATAGCCTTTGAGAACTTCTTCAGGATCTTTGAGGCCTTTTCTTTTTCAGAAGCGATCAACTCTTTCCTGGCCTTAAGCAATTCAGAAGAGAATTCGGTGTTTTCAATTAAAGCGAGCAATTGGTAATACTGGTGAAAGGTATCCTGCACCTTGCTAACGCTGCCAGAGAGCAGGTTGATCCTTTTCAGATAAATGCCGGTAATGAACAGCCCTGTA
Organism: Salinimicrobium catena; assembly: GCF_900102915.1. Taxonomy (GTDB): domain Bacteria; phylum Bacteroidota; class Bacteroidia; order Flavobacteriales; family Flavobacteriaceae; genus Salinimicrobium; species Salinimicrobium catena. The sequence continues at coordinate 873,161 of NZ_FNGG01000001.1, read as the reverse complement.
AAGAACCATAGCAGGAGCTCGATCCCACCGATGAAATCAAAGAAAAAAGCTGCTAATACTATTACAGACAGTCCTGAAAAGACAGATGGCAGCCATCGCATCATTTTCGGAACAAAGCTCTTGTAGGTCTTTAGCCACTTCAAAATGGTCTGGGTTCGGGTTTCGGTCTTGACCAGGGTGGCGAGGGCGGAAAAATTCTGCCGCCAGTCGGCCTTTTCTGAAAGTTCCTTTACCGCCTCCTGTTTTTGTTCAATACCCTGAATATCATTTGAAAGCAAGAGGCTGGCCAGTTCCTGCTTCCCCTCTACCAGTGCGGTACGGTTGAGATACTGAAAAAAGGAGGCCCTCCCAAAGAGGTCGATATCCTGGCTGAAAGGATGCTGCGGATCTTCAAATTCTGAACCATCTGGCAGCTCCTGAAATTTACTGTCCAGCACCTGCAGTTCGGTCTCATTGATCCTGATAAGTTCTCGAAATTTGTCCCTTTCATACTTGAGGTCTGAATGGCGGGAAACCAGGAAAAGGAACAAGGCGATTCCCACTACCAGCACTCCAATGATGACAGTCGCGTTTCCAAAGAAATAGTAAACCAGGTAAGCGGTAGCCAAAAAAACTGCCAGCCGCAGGAGGCTCGAAAAAGCCAATTTTTGTGAGGCTTTGCTTAGGTGAGACTTGTAGTTTTCGATCTGTGAATTGTAAAAAGTATGGGGGGTATTCATTGAAGTTCCTGTTGTTGTTTTTTAGTTAATCCTTTCACCACAAGGTCATAGGAGTGGTCTATCATTTCCCTGACCAGTTTCGGCGGAAGGGATTCGGCGAAAACGGTATTCCAGTGCGTTTTGCTCATATGATACGCTCCGGTGATCTTACCGTCAAACTCCTCACGCAGTCTAATGGCCTTTTCCGGATCGCATTTCAGGTTTACCTGGAAAGGCATGCGCTCCAGTCCGCAAAGGGCAAACATTTTTCCGCAGACCTTGAAGACAAGAGTATGTTCATCAAAAGGAAATTCTTCGGTCACACCTTTTTTCTGAAGGCAATATTCCCTGAAACTTTCCACGTTCATTGCTGTACCATTTTTTCCTAAGAGTTACTGCGGAAGGATTTCTCCAAAGATAGAAAGAAGTTTTGGAGCTTAACCGGCCTGCCTGTTCTTATTCCCTGCAGCTCCTATTTCGCCCAGGTGTGTAAACCTGAAACCATTTTCATACTTGAGGCCGTACCCCAGCAGCCGATCAAAGGAGGCGTGGGAGAAAAGCACAAGTCCGGCAAGCTGTAGTCCAGTAGATTGCAGGTATAATCCGGAAAGGTATAAAAGGATCGCTATCCCTTTATGATGAAATACATTGTAACCTATGGCTCCTGCCTTGTTCCCAAAAAGATAGCCAAGCATGCCCACATCAGGTACAAAGAAGAGCGCCGCGAACAGCCACCAGCTATATTCAAGCGAGGTGAAAAGAAATAGTCCCAGGAGCAGCATGCCCAGTTCTTCCAGTTTTAAAGTAGTTTTCATCATTTTTCGATCTTGTAAAGCACCGGTTTACAGGGAGCGGCGTCGTTCTCAAAAGAAGCCGGCTGTAAATTCAAGAAATACCCGCCGTCTTCTACCTTAACCGGAACATACACCAGCTCTGTAATAGTGGCCTCAAACCGGGTGTTTTTAGGATAATTCCAGAACGCCTTATGTGCCAGCAGTTTCCCTTCATCCTTTTCCCTGTCTACAGAAGGCAGGTCTACCAGCAAATGCTCCACGCCGCATTCCCTGATGTACCTGGCCGCCGCTTCTTCCAGATAAGGCCAGTTAGTATGTGAGTAGTGCTTACTGCGTTTTGCGATGGTGTTAGGCAAAGTCCGTATCACCAGTGCCTCTGCCTCGCCCTTATCAATAAGTTTCTCGAGCTGTGCTCTGGTGATGACCTTATCCTCTCCTCTGACTTCGGGTTCGACGGAAATGAGCTTGGCTAAAAAGAAAAATTTCTTGAGGTTATCATTGATGCTGTGGAATTCGGGGGTAATATGACCCACACATTCGGTGTGAGTAGCATGCCCGTGCGGATTAAAGGAGATATCATTGAAATTGGTTGAAGCTCCCAGGCTTACCTTTCCTATAAAATCGCCGTACCTCACCGGCTCGATCCGGGGTGTACCCAAATACCAGGCGATGGGATTTTTTTCGTCGCCTCTAAGGCTGAGGGAAATGTCGATGGGTTTGGAGAGATCGATGGTGAAACTTCCGGATTTGTGGTGAATATTTGCCTTCATTAATTATTGATCAATGGTAGATGTAAAAGTAAGTCTTTAGATCTCAAAAAGAAATTCAGATATTCTTTTAATCAATATACCTAGTAAATCTACAACCCTGTCAGGGGATTGGAACCCTGACAGGGTAAAACTTCCAATCGTTACTCTTCCTCCACCCTGAACAATTCCGCGGCGATACCGTCACTCAAAAATTTCCCTTTTTTTGAGACGTGAAGTCTGCCCTCTTTCCACTCCAGCATTCCATCCTTGATCAATCTTGCAGCTTCCCGAAGCAGGTACTCTTTATAATCTCTTCCAAAACTTCTTTCCACTTCATCAACAGAAACTCCCCATTTGGTCCGCAGCCGGGTCATCACCAGTTCGTTATATCGGTCTTTTGCAGAGAGTTCTTCTATTTCTACAGGAATTTCGCCTTTTTCAAGGGCTTTAATGTAAAGCGAGTTATTGCTCACATTCCACTTCCTTCTTAAACCATCAAAAGAGTGCGCAGAAGGCCCAATCCCCAGGTAAGTTTTCCCAAACCAATATGCAGTGTTATTGCGCGAGAAATACCCAAGCTTTCCAAAATTGGAAAATTCATAGTTCTCAAATCCGACTTTTTCCAGAACCTCAATCATGATCTCGTACTGCTCCCTGGCCGGCCCTTCTTCTACGGGAGCGATCTTCCCCTTTTCGATCATGCTTTTTAGAGCCGTTCGGGGTTCTACCGTGAGGGCGTAGCTGGAAATATGCGGCACGTCGAGATCTAAGGCGATCTGAAGATTTTCCCTCCAGCGGTCATTGCTCATCCCCGGGATCCCGTAGATAAGATCAATAGAAATATTGTCGAAATATTTTTTTGCAGCCTGTATGGATCTTAGCGCCTCCTTCTCGTTGTGCGCCCGGTTCATCAGCTTCAGATCTTCTTCAAAAAAAGACTGCACCCCAATGCTCAAACGGTTTACGGGAGAATCGGCCAGCATTTTTATCTTTTCCTCAGAAAGATCATCGGGATTGGCTTCAAGGGTGATCTCAGGGTCTGCCCCAACCGAATAATTCTCGTAGATCACCTTAAAGATCTTCTCAAGTTCCTCTTTTTCCAGCAGTGACGGAGTTCCACCACCAAAATAGATGGTTTCCACCTCTCCGGGAATCTCCTCTTTTCGCAATTCCAGTTCCCGACACAGTGCCTCGACCATTGCCGGCTTCTTCTTCACAGACGTCGAGAAATGAAAGTCACAGTAGTGACAGGTTTGTTTGCAAAAGGGGATATGTATATAAATTCCTGCCATTTATTCAATTTGAAGATTAGTTGATTTGAAAATTTGAAGATCATTTTTCAAATCTTCAAATTAGCACATTTTCAAATCATTTTATTTTCGAAGGATTTTGCTTCACAAAAGCCTCCCACCCGGAATAACTTTTCCCGGCCACCACTTTCCCGGAATTGTAATGATGACAAACCGCAGCCGCGAGTCCGTCTGTGGCATCGAGATTCTTGGGCAGCTTTTTAAGAGCCAGGAGGCTTTGAAGCATTTTTGCCACTTGTTCCTTACTGGCGTTCCCGTTTCCGGTAATGGCCATTTTGATCTTTTTTGGAGAATATTCGGTAACCGGCACTTCCCGGCTCAAACCGGCTGCCATGGCCACTCCCTGTGCCCGGCCGAGTTTGAGCATCGACTGCACGTTCTTTCCGAAAAAAGGGGCTTCAATGGCTATCTCATCAGGATGCCAGGTATCGATCAATTCTATGGTGCGCTCAAAAATAAGCTTCAGTTTGACATACGGGTCATCATATTTTTGAAGCTGCAGCTCATTGAGCTGCAAAAAGGACATTTTCCTGTTGACGACTTTAATCAGGCCAAACCCCATAATGGTAGTACCCGGGTCAATGCCTAAAATGATTTTTTCGGTATTCAAAAGCTTCGTATTATTGCAGGGTAAACCTTTATATATCTGATTTTTGATCAGGAAAAAGCTGTAACCACCTCTCACTGAACATATGAGGATCACCTCGCACAAAGCTAATCAATTCTTATCATTCGCTCTTAAGATCCTCGTGGTTTCGGCCGCAGTTTATTTTATCTGGTACAAGCTCACCTCAGACGAGCAAATGAACCTGGAGCAGTTCCTTAATATTCTGCTGAAGTATCGGGTATTCTCTTTCACAAATATCCTTGTGTTGCTGTTTCTCACGTTTTTCAACTGGTATTTCGAGATCCTCAAATGGCAGAACCTTAGCGCCCATGTGAGGAAAAACTCTTTTAAAAAGGCAATCAAAGAAAGTCTGGCTTCTTTCACCGCCGCTATTTTTACCCCCAGTAGAATTGGAGAATATGGCGCAAAATGCCTTTACTATGCCCGCAACGCCTGGAGAAAGGTCATTTTCCTAAACTTTATGGGCAATATGGCCCAGCTGTTCGCTACCTATTTTTTCGGGATCGCCGGTCTGCTTTTTCTCATCACCACCCTGGACCTGCCCCTGCCCTTCTTCAATGCTTTGCTGGTCGCAGGGTTACTGGTTTCGCCATTCGTGATCTACTGGATCATGAAAAAGTTCAGATTAAGGCTTAAAGGATATTCCATCCAAAGACTTGAAGATTCATTTTACAATGTGCCCGAAGAAATCAGGTGGAAGACCATGATCTACGCCACCGCACGTTTCCTCATCTTCACTCACCAGTTCTACTTTTTGCTGCTGGTCTTCAAGGTAGACGTGTCGTATCCGCTGCTCATTTCGGCAGTTTTCAGCACCTATATCCTGGCTTCCATCATTCCCACCATGATCATCTTTGATGCCCTAATAAAAGGCGGTTTCGCGGTGTGGGTTTTCGGGCTACTGCAGGTACCGCAGATCGTGGTTTTGACCATAGTGCTCACGGTTTGGATCCTCAATTTCGCCGTACCCGGAGTGCTGGGCAGCTATTTTGTGCTTAAATACAAGAAAACCACCCCTGCCAGGCCATGATCATCTTTCTGGCGGTCATAAGCTTTCTCTACGTTTTTCTACTGCTTTTTCTGCTTTATGGCCTTCGGAAGTTGCCGGATTTCTGCGGAAAAAATAGCGTCCCAAAAACAACTTTTTCGATACTTATTCCCTTTCGAAATGAAGCCGAATCCCTTCCGGAGCTGCTGTACAGCCTGAAGCAGCTCAATTACCCGAAAGAATTTTTCGAAATTATTCTGATCAATGATGCTTCTGAAGATGCTTCCGAAGCCATATGCACGAGTTTTATTTCTGAAAATCCACAGCTGAATGTCAGCTTCCTTCAGAATCAAAGAAAATCTGGAAGCCCAAAAAAAGATGCCCTCACCACCGGGATAGAAGCAGCGAAAAATGACTTTATCGCCACCACCGATGCCGATTGCCGTTTGCCTGAAACCTGGCTGCAGGAACTTGATGCAGTAATTCAAAACGATGAAGCAGAATTCGTCGCAGGGCCGGTGACTGTGATCCCAAAAAAGGGATTTTGGAACGGCTTTCAGGAGCTGGACATCTTCAGTTTACAGGCAGCAACCATGGGCAGCTTTGGAGTGGACCTGCCCATAATGTGCAACGGCGCCAACCTTTGTTTCAGCAAAGAAGCATTTTTAAAAGTTAACGGCTATAGCGGAAATGAAGGCATTGCCAGCGGCGATGACATCTTCCTGCTTGAAAAGTTTCAAAAAGCCGGGCTCAAAACCGCATTTTTAAAAAGCCGGGCTGCCATTGTTCAAACAACCTTGCAGCCAGACCTGGAAAGCCTTATTTCCCAACGCGTTCGCTGGGCGGCAAAAACCTCAGCTTACAAAAGTTTCTTTGCGAAAATTGTCGGGCTCACCGTTCTCCTGATGAACCTGGGCCTAATAATGGCATTTTTGGGCTTTGTGACCGGACTGCTACCTCTACAGGCGTTTGGTTTGCCTTTCCTTTTAAAATTTAATGCCGACTTCATTCTGATCTATCAGGGCGCCCGGTTCTTTGACAGGGAAAAAGCTATGAAGACTTATTTCTTCAGCAGCCTTATCTATCCTTTTTTCAGCAGTTATGTAACAGCTATTTCTCTTTTTTGTGGCTACAACTGGAAAGGCAGGAGATTCAGAAAGTAGGAAAAACACCGGATATTTTTTGCTATCTTTAATTTCCTACACTTAAAAAAATGCGAAGATCAAGAAGAATACTGGCTATTATTATGTTTCTGATCACAGGCAGTTTGGCGGCCCAGAACATATTCATCATAGAAGGAGACACCCTGCAGTTACAGCGGGAAGTGAAAGGGCCGCTGAGTTTATACTGGAACCTCGAAGGCACCACCTACAGGTATTTTGTTCAGAAGAACAAGACCCTGCGCGAACTCACCAATGCCAATGGTGAATACAGGAACACACTTGAAAAACTTACCGCCGATGCCGACATTAAAACAGATGAAGTGAAGTTCCTTCTCTACAGCTTGAAGCATTTCACAAACCAGTATAACGCGCTGGTCCAGGAAGATTATACTTACAATACTTCCACTCCAAACATTCAGCACCGGCTGGGATTATTCACAGGACTGTCAAACAACAAGTACACCACCAACCCCGATAATGTCATGGCTCCAGTGCTGGGAGTGGAATTCGAGTTCTTTGACCCCAATCTGGCCCCGAGACACGTGGCATTTCTCCAACTCAGGCATTCATTCAAAAGGGATCAATACCGGTACAGCTCTACACAGCTTTCGGTGAACTACCGGTTCAAGGTATTGTACTTTTCGGGATTTGACCTGCACATTGACACCGAACTCGCTACCCTGCTCTATTCCGAAGACAGGGTGAACATCATCGATGAGGCGGGAGAGGTGATCGCTGTTGAAGACGATCGCGGGTTTTCATTTACCGCGCCTTTTAGTTTTGGGGTGGGCACAGACATTAGGGTGACCGATGTAAGTTACATCACCCTGAGCTATAATGACATTGTTTCGCTTGTTCTTGACGGGAACGGGAACTTTCCGCTGGATTTTACGGTGGGCTACAAATTCAGCCTTTGATCATTCCGCCTGTATGACGATGGGCATTTTGAACTTGGTCACCACGGGAATGCCGCGTTTGCTGGCCGGGTAGATCTTTGGCAGCGAATCTACGCTTTGCTTAAGCCAGTTTTTGATCTCGGGCAATTGTGCCACCACGAGAGAATCCACTTCCATAGAATCTATGGCCGGAATGCCTTTTTCAGATATCCGCAGATACAGGTAAAGAGTGTCGTCAATAGATTCGGTCACTACCGGGTGTTTAGCTTCCAGTCGCGCATAGAAATAATTTGCCACCTTATTTCCGAAGCAGGTTTTGGCCGCGTCAGACTCCATTAACTCCCGACATTCCTCAAAGGCCGGGTACTGATCCACTTCCTGCCAGTTGAGCTCGCGAGTTTCTTCGGATAGGATCTCTTCTGAAGAGACTTTTTGCTTTTCAAAGTACTCACAGGAAGTTAGGGCCGTCAAAAAAAGGATGAGTAAAGTTTTCTTCATTCAGTAAACTCACAGTGAGCTTCAAAAATAGTGAAAAAGAAGATTTTGCCGAAAAATTTCTACTGTGCCTCCCGCAGCATGCCTTTCATATGCATTTCTTCCCGAATATCTTTCACTCTGCGCATTGCCAGCAACATGAAATTAGGACTTCCCAGTTCGCTGAATTTGTCGAGATATTCCTGGTAGTAATTCAACCTGGTCCGCAGGTCTTTGTAGTAAGAATCGGCAGCTAAGGCACGCTCCAGCATAGCCCGTTCATTTATGGGATTCTCTTCAATGGCCTTGTTAAAATAGGTCAATGCCTGCTTAGGCTTTTTCATGCTCTTATAGGTGAGGCCCAGGCTGGTATACTCTTCATCAAGAGTCACCGCCTTTAGAAGTATGGACTGCAGCAAATGCCCTTCGGAATTTTCATATTCTCCATTAAGTGCATAAAGTTTCCCCAGGCTATAATGGCTGGCATAGTTCTTCTCATTATAATCAAGTGCCTTATTAAAATTTTCAATGGCTTTCTCAAGCTTACTAAGCTGAAAATACGCTGTTCCCAATTTGCTATGGATGAATTCACTGCCCTGACCTAGAGCTACTAATTTTTCGAACTCAACAACAGCGTTTTCATAATCTTTCCCATAATAATAAGCCTGGGCAAGGATTGAAAGCAAAGTAACCTGGTTTGGATTCACCTCCAATCCCTGTTTTGCCAGCCGCTCTGCCTTTGCAAGATGCCCCTCAACAAGGGCTTTTTTCGAGACCTTTATTAATGCCGGCTGGTGAGTTTTTTGAATATATAATGTAACATTGAAGAGGCTCATGGCGCTGGAATCTTTCTGCTTTTCCCTTACCAGCCCCAGCTGATAATAAAAATCAGGATTATTAGGGTATTTCTTTATCAGGTTCTTGAAGATGCTATCGGCTGCTTTTAGCTTTCCCGCAGCAGAAAGCAATTTTGCGTATTCTACAGCAGAAAGTACCTGGTCCGGATCCTCTTGTAAAACTGTTTGATAAGCTTCCATTGCAGCAGCAGGATCTCCATAAGCCTTTTGAGCCTTCGCCAGCCTGCCAAGCACCTTGGGAGATTGCGGCTCTATTTGTTCCAGTTTCTCGATAGCTTCGGAATAATTTCCCACCGCATAGAGGCTGTCGGCCTCAGCCAAAGCCGAGGTTTGCGCTCCGGCTTTGGCAACTATGATAAAGATGAAGTATAATAAAGTTTTATTCACCTATTTTAAGAGTTATGGGTAAGGTATATAAAACATTCACGTTCTCCCCGCCCTGTTTGCCCGGTTGCATTTCCGGAAGTAAATTTATCACGCGTACTGCTTCTTCCTTCAGTGCAGGATGAGGTGCCCTGGCACCCAGAATTTCAACAGTGCCATTTTTCGTTATTTTAAACTGAACATAAACTCTGTTAATGCCATTAAGGTCATTGGCTTTCCCCAAAGACACGTCAAAGTTTTGATTCACAAAGGCATTTATTTTGTCAGACATGCACTTTTTCCTGGCTTCATTTGTATCCAAAGCTTCACAACCTGGAAAAATTGGCACTTCCTCTATAACAGCGAAAGGGACATCGCCTGTTCCTGAAGGTGAATTTTGAACCTGCATTTTTTGACCTCTCTTGGAATACTTTTCCAGGTCTTGTGAACTAACGGTCTTTAGAATTTCTTGAATTTCTTTCCTTTCTTCTGATGTGAGGTTTGTTCCATCTCCAAAAATGGCCTCAATTCTCTCTATTTTCTCCTGGGCCGTGAGCTCCTTTTCTTCCTCACTTCTTACCTGATCTTCAGAACAAGAAACATAGGTAAGCATCGCCATCATTAATGGCAGGATGATCAAAAACTTGAATTTTGAAATTGATCTTGATCTTGTTTTTTGCAACATAACTATTCGTTTTTTGATGATTGAATGATTGAAAAATTGATTGATGAATGAAATGTCTTCTGTATTGAAAGCCGAGTTGAGAAGCTGCTGAAAATATTCCTGCTTCTTCACGTTTTTCACCACTCCGGCATCGGCAAGGTATTCGTGAAGTGTTGAAATTCTCGACTGGTAGATATAGATCAACGGATTGAACCAGAAAACAATTCTCAGGAATTCAAATAGCAACAGGTCTAACGTGTGCCGCTGTCGCACATGCACCATTTCATGAGAGAGTATCTGCTTCCGCTCTTTTTCTGATAAATCACTTCCCAGGAAGATAGTTTCATAAAAGGTAAAGGCGATCTTCGATTTCGGCACCTCCACGATCTTTATATTTTCCTTCCTCAGCAGTACCGTTTGGTTAGCGAAAAGCTCCTTCAGGACCTTATATTTCTGAAAGAAGATACCAAGACTAAATAGCAGACCTGCACCATATACCAGCAACCACCAGCTTACCTCAATAGTTTCAGGCGCAGCTGTAGCGGGGATCTCATTTTGTGCAGCAGTTTTCCCTCCCGTAAGAAGAACTTCAGGCAACATCACAAAAGCTTCCGCAGGAACAGCTTCCTGCAACACAGGGATCTTGATCAACGGCAACAAAAAAGACACGACCGGGGTGAGCAGTAAGTAGGCGCGGTTATAGCTAAAGAAGGTCTCTTTCTTTAGGAACAGCTCGTACACCAGGAGAAAAATGAGCTGAAAAGCGATGGTATGCAGAATATACTGTAGCATTATTTCTCTTCTTTATTGATCTCCTTAAGGATGCTTTCCAATTCGTCTGTCGTCATATTGTTCTTCTTCATAAAGAACGACACCATGCTTTTGAAGGAGCCGTTGAAGTACCTATCTATCAATTTGTTCATGCTCTGGCTGGTGTAGGTCTCCTTTTCAACGATCGGATAATAAATATAACCCTTGCCCGCCTTTTTATGATCCACGAAGCCTTTGCTTTCTAAAATGCGGACTATGGTAGACACTGTATTGTAAGCAGGTTTAGGCTCAGGCATCTCTTCAATTATGGAAGCCACATTTCCTTCCTTAAGGTTCCAGAGTATCTGCATGATCTCTTCTTCGGCTTTGGTCAACTGTTTCATGAAACGGAATTATTTACCGCTAATATAACTAAATATTTAGTTTAAACTAATATTTTAGTTGTTAATTTTTTCCCTTTGAGTATATTAGTCCATCAAATCGAACAGCAATGGATATTTTACTGATAGTGGCAGCAGCTATTTTTTTAATCCTTGGGGTACTCGGAAGTTTTCTCCCCATCCTGCCGGGAATTCCCCTAAGTTGGCTTGGCCTTCTACTGCTACACCTCACTGCCACGGTACCGATGGACTACACGTTTTTGAGTTTCACTTTACTGGTGGCTATAGTTATTTTCGCCCTTCAGTATGCCATCCCTGCCCTGGGAACCAAATACCTGGGTGGCAGCAAACGCGGGATGTATGGTGCCACCATAGGTCTTATTGCAGGGGTCTTCATTCCCATTCCGTTCGCCATTCTTATAGCGCCGTTCGTGGGTGCTTACCTGGGAGAGATCCTCAATAAAAGCAATTCCCGACATGCATTAAGAGCGGCTTCGGGATCCTTTATCGGCCTAATAGCATCGGCCTTTATGGAATTCGTAGTGACAGGTATCTTCCTGTTGCTGTTTATTTACAGGTTATGGGAATATAAAGGAGAAATTTTCTCCTGGTAAGGAGCAGCTTCATTGCAGAAAACATTATTTTTTTATCTTTAGAGCTTTATAAACCAGAATTTACCTGAAACAGTTAAATACTACAGGCGAACTTAGTCCCGAACTTACTCTTGCCTCACCCTACTTAATATGAATACAGACGTTGTTATTATAGATGACGATGCAGTGGTCCTATTTCTGCACAAAATTCTGGTTGAAAAAAGTCCCTTATCGTCAGCCCTTTTTTGTTTCGATAACGGCAACGACGCGTATTCTTATTTGTGTAACCGCACTACTAACGAGCCTTTATTGGTTCTTCTTGACATCAACATGCCCGGCATGAGCGGCTGGGATCTTCTGGACAAAATTAGTCAGGAACAGTGCGATAATAATGTTTGGGTGGTAATGGTCACTTCTTCCATTAATTCCAGCGATAAGGAAAGAGCCGCGAAATATTCAAGGGTTATAGAGTACCTGGAAAAACCTCTTTCTAAAGAAGCCTGCGAGACCCTGCATTCCAGAGTACAGCATTTGCTTCATTCATAATTTCATTTAAAAGGTTCATTAATAGACATTTATGAATCCTTTAAAATAAACTGATTTTCAAAACCCTTACATTAAGGTATAACCAAAAAAATCAGTTATGAAATCTACATTATTGACAATCTTAGGATTGATCCCTATCAATTTATCTGCACAAATTCCCACCGGTGAAATGGTGATCCTGGAAGACACGAACTTTTTTATTAGTGTTGTGGCAGGAGTATTGCTGGCAGTGGGATTCCAACTATTGCTTACAGCCATCTCGGTAGCAACCGGAATAACGGCCGTAGGAAATATCAGAAAAAAGGCCCATCAGCCTTCTTCACACAGTTCAGAAAGTGATCATGATCACGGAATGAATGCCGGTCAAAAAGTCTCTACAGGATTGGGAGCATGGACTCTTATCACTACTTCCATCAGTTTATTTTTTGCCAGTTTATTAGGAGTCAAATTGGGCTTAATAGGTGCGAATTTCATCGGGGCAACACTTGGGCTTGTGATATGGGCGACTTTCTTTATGCTGATCACTTACCTGGAAGTGAAATCTGTTTCCTCACTGGTAGGCGGCCTGGCATCAACAGTAAAGAACAGCCTTTCTTCGGCATCTTCGGTGTTTGCAAAATCTGAAGAAAGTGTTTCAAAAGATGTGGCCAGAACGCGCGCCAAAGAAGAGGCCAAACAAATGCGGAAGCAGTTCGAGAAAATGTTCAGCAGCCATGATATAGATGAGAAAGTTGAAGATTATATACAAAAACTGGAACCGCAGCGTATCGACATCCAAGACCTCAAAAAGCAACTGAAGGATCTCATCACCGATCTACAGGTAACTGAAAAAGCAGATTATGATTATCCCAATTCAGTTAAAAAGATGATGCTTGAAGAGGCTGACCAAAGCAAACTGTCCAAAGAAGATAAGCAGGTAGTCAAAGATCACATCAATAGCCTTAAAGGTATTGCTCAAAGCGATGCCTCTGCCGAAGAAAAAGCCAAAGCAGGTATAACAGATCTAACCCCTGCCGACAAACAACAGGTAGAGAAGTATCAGGAAAAGATCAAAGCTGCCCTTAAGAACACCAATAATGGAGAGCTGCAACCGGAAAAACTGGAGGCAGACCTTAAAAGGATCCTCAACGAACCTAAAGAAGCCTCCAGGATAGCGAAAGTCAAGGCCAGTGCAGTTGACAGAGATACCCTGGTCAAGCTGCTTGCTTCCCAGAACATGGATGAGCAGGAAGCTGATAAGAGAGTTTCCCAGGCAGAGAAAGTGCTTGATAAACTGAATACCTTCTTTAGCGACGGAGAGGAAAAAGTTTCAGCTAAAAAAGGTGAGGCTGCAGGAAAGACAAAAGATCTGCAGGCAAAAGTGCAAGGCATTTTCGCAAGCAAATCAGGAAACCTCAACCAGGTTTACTCAGATTTCGTTTCACTATTTAGGGATTCCGGCGCAGGGCCAGACCTAAAATACAAATTGGAGCACTACAATAAGAACGAAATGACGGCTTTAATAACCAATAAAACTTCCCTGAGCCACACCGAGGCCGAATCTGTTGCTGAAAAGATAGTATCCGCACGAGACAGAGTGATCACTAAGGCCAACGAAGTAGAAGCCAAAGTGAACGAGAAAATGAAAGAAGCCAGGGAAAAAGCACTCATTGCAGCCGAAGAATCAAGAAAAGCAGCGGCAACTGCAGCATGGTGGCTTGTGGCCACTGCGATCGTTTCGGCAGCGGCTTCCGCGGTGGGCGGAATGCTGGCTTTAGAAAGTGTTCTTTTCTAAGACATTGAAAAAAAGAATTTCCTTTTTTCTAAAGAAAAGTTTAAATGCCCCCCATTTAATCAATTTAATTAGCCTTATGTTGAGATAATCTATTAAACTTTTACTAAACACTCTGGAAGCAGCAGAAGCATTCCCTACCTTGGTCAATTAGAAAACCCTAAACTTAGAAAAATGAAAACTACAAAAATGTTCGCCCTACTTGTCGTTGCCACATTGTTCTTTACTTCATGTAGAGAAACGGTAAGAGAAGAAAGAGTAGTGCGCGAAGTTGAAGAAGTAGAAGTTGAAAAAGAAACAGAAGACCGTGAAGGCATTCTTGAGAGGACAGCCAAAGAAGTCGACAAGGAAGTTAATGAAGAAGTAAATGAAGAGATCGAAAAGATCGGAGACGATAACTAATTCCTGAGCATAGAACAGGAATGAAAAGACCCTTACCTTAAGGCTACTTTATGAAAATTTTAGCAGTTAAAAGGTTAATAAACAGATACTTTCTTTAAATTTGATAGTACTAACCTTTAAAACCGTAAAAATGAAAAAGTTAATTTTATTATTCGCCCTGTTATTTACAGTGAGTTCATCTTTTATTTCCTGTCGGGAAACAGAAAGAGAAGCAGACGACATGGAAATGGAGGAAGAGATGGATGAGATGGGTGATGAAATGGAGGAAGAGATAGATGAAATGGATGACGACATGGATTAATCCATTTACTCAACCCTTAAAATTATAGTTTATGAAAAAGTACATTTTTTTGATATTCTTCTCTTTCGCGCTTTCCACTTCGCTTGTTTCCTGTAGAGAAACCCAGGATGCAGCCGAAGAGACCGGAGAAGCGGTTGAGGAAGGTGTAGAAGAAGTAGGTGAAAACACCGGTGTTGGCGGCACCGATGATATGTAAGCCAAAATACTAACCGACTAGCCCAAGATCATTAGGATCTTGAGAAACGGCCTGAACCTTCAGGCCGTTTCTTATTTTCTGAGAGTTTTGAATTCGCTCTTGAGTTCGTCCATAGATTCCTGCAGCTGCCTGAGCAGGCTGCTTTCTGAAGGGGCGTCAAGATTAAAGGTGAGTTTACTGTTCACCTGCCACAGTTCCTGAACATCATTTACGTTAACCTCAATAGGAAGGTATTCTTCGTTAAGGGATATAAGGAGCAGCTTAGAAGGATCAGGTAATTTCTGAAGTTTCTTCACCAGCACAGAATCATGCAGCACCACCACGTGTACTCGGTTATTGTTGGCCTCCTCTATGGTTGGCACGGCTTTTCCCAACACCCATTCCCCCGGCCGGTAATTAGGCAACATACTATCCCCTTCAATTTGAAACCCGCGGTGGGTCGCGTTCCTGAACTCAGGTAGGGGAAGATCAAAAGCCGGTAACTGCTGGTACCAGTCTACATCCTGTACATTATGCGGATAACCTGCGGCAGCCTTCACGTTCACCAGCACTATGTTCTCATTTTCGGCGGAATTAAGGCTAATAACCTTGGGGCTTACATCGCCCTGGCTTACCTGCAAGAATTTCTGATTACTTTCACCGAACAACCACAGCGGATTGATCCCGAACTGCCTAAGCAGTTCAGCTACTATTTTCCCTGACAATTTGGTGCGGCCACGTTCGATATCTGCTGTGGAATTTTTGATACCCAGCATTTTGGCGAATTCCGCTTGTGTAAATCCGTGATCATCACGAACCTGTTTAAAGCGGTTTATTTCGATAGATACATCTGTTCCCATACACAAATATAACTTTTTTAGGAAATATTCCTTTCGATTTATTGGAAATACTCCAAAAATGTAAATTTTGATATCTTTTTAACTGTTGCTGCCATAGCAACAAGTCTTAAATATCCTATTTTTAAGTACCTATGAAGGACCATTATCTTATTCTGGCCGGACTTGGCCTTGCCACCTTAATAATGGCGTGGCTGCCATCCCTTTCCCAAAAGATCAAGGTAAGCTCCCCCATCATTCTGTTACTGGTGGGTTTTCTGCTTTTCTCTGTAGATATTCCCTTGTTATGGCCAGATCCCTTGTGGAATGATCAATGGCTCATGTATTTTTCAGAGATCATCGTCATTATTTCCCTAATGGGAGCCGGACTTAAGATCGGGGCCCACTACTCCTGGAGTTCCTGGAAAAAGCCATTGCTACTAGTGTTTTTGACCATGCCTATCTGTATGGTTTCAGCCTATCTTCTGGGACAGTATTTTTTGGTATTAAGCGTGCCTTCAAGCCTTCTACTGGCAGCTGTGCTGGCGCCTACAGACCCTGTACTGGCAGCTGAAGTTCAGTTAAAAGATCCATTGGAGCAGGAGGAGGATGAGAACAATATACGCTTCTCCCTTACCGCCGAGGCAGGCCTCAATGATGGGATCGCCTATCCTTTTTCCTACCTCGCAGTGCTGGTGGCCCAGGCAGGTTCCTGGGCAGCATTTAATTTCACCGACTGGCTGTGGGACAAATTCTTTCTGAAGATCTTCCTGGGGATAGTGATAGGCTTTGTTATAGGTCGATTAATAGGCTTCCTCCTGGACAGGCTCTATAAATACACGGGAGTGGAAACATTTGTGGGCTTCCTTGCCCTTTCCCTCACCATCACCACCTATGGTATTAGCGAACTGCTTCACGGGTATGGCTTCCTTGCTGTATTCTTTGCGGGTTTTAGCCTTAGATATTACGAAAAAGTTAGCGGAGATTATAAAAAGAAACTCCACGATTTTGTGCATGAGGTGGAACACCTTCTCCTGGTGGTTTGGATCATCTTGTTTGGAGGATCCATCATGAACGGGATGCTGACTTTAACCGACTGGAGAGGTATTACCTTCGCGTTTATTTTTGTGCTGCTCATACGTCCCCTGGCCGGTCTCATTGCCCTTGCCGGTGTTAAAGAGTCAAAGCGCAGTAAGTTCGCTATCAGTTTCTTTGGAATAAGGGGAATTGGATCGGTCTTTTACCTTTCCTGGGCCATGGTTCAGTTCGACGGATTCGAGTATAAAAATGAACTCTACTCCATAACGGCTTATATTATTCTGATATCCATTGTCCTGCACGGACTCACTGCACCGTCGGCCATGGATTACTTCCGAAGAAAAGGGGATCTGAGCAAAAAACCTGAATGATCATACTGCCGAAAATAACTTGTCAGTCTTAACAATTGTTTAGTAATGACTTTTTCGCAGGTGGAAGTAGATTTTCATAAATTGAAGAAAACCAACCAATAAAGATTCTTTTGGAACACCACCCGCACAAAGCCAAATTAAAAAGTCCTTTAAAGATCCCGTTTTCGGGATGGAAAAAGATCGTTTGGCGCATCAAGGACGAAATAGGAGAAAACAACGTGTCAATAGTTTCGGCAGGCGTCGCCTTTTATGCCTTCCTTGCCATATTTCCTGCCATAGCAGCCTTGATCTCTATTTACGGCCTCGCTATGAATCCGCAGAACATCCAGGATCAGCTATCCCAATTGTATGGGGTAATGCCACAGCAGGCCTATGAGATCCTAAAAGCACAGATAGAAAAGCTGATGGAAACCTCTGGTTCTGCCCTGGGATGGAGCATGGCCATCAGTATTCTTTTTAGTATCTGGAGTGCAAACAAAGGCACCAAATCGCTTTTTACAGGAGTTGATATTGCCTACGACACTGAGAACCACCGCAATTTTTTTAAACAGAATGGCTTGACGCTTTTATTCACTTTTGGCGCAATAGTGCTGGTCATTATCAGCATGGTGCTGATCGTGGCCTTTCCCGCACTGGTAGGACAGCTTGGATTGCCCGGCGGAATTGAAAACCTCATTAGCTGGGGCCGGTGGTTATTGCTGGCGGTGATCGTGGTGTGGTTCTTAGGAATGGTTTATAAACACGCGCCCGATAAACGCACTCCTCATTTCAAGTGGGTGGTACCGGGAGCGCTTCTTGCCACATTACTTTGGCTTATTGCCTCCTGGGGATTCTCATTTTACGTGAGCAATTTTGGAAGCTACGGCGAGGTCTACGGTTCGATCTCGGCAGTTGTGGTTCTTTTACTCTGGCTGTTCCTTACCAGCTTTATCATTTTACTGGGTGCGGAATTAAATTCGGAGATCGAAAAATACGCCTATAGCAGAGGGCCTTATTCGTAACTTCATCAAACCTCTTCAGTACTATAAATAAAGGGTCTGGATAAATCCACATGATTGATTTAAAGGGTCTTGCGTATGATATTCTTAAAAATTTTAACATTTTTAATTAGGATAAGCGTCGCATTCGCCTGTTCTTTGCCATTCAATCTTCGCGATTATTGGTAGTGAACTCCGATGTCCTGGAGTTTAATTTCCAAATATGAAAAAGATCAGTTTTAGACCCGAAAATAAATCCCTTCTCCAAAAGATCACCTCTGTGAACTGGTGGATCCTTAAGAGCCCCCGATTGATATTTATTACTGTTATTACCGGACTAGCCATACTTGCCCTCTGGTTTGAATGGAAGTATTCCTTTCTACAGCATTTGTTTTAGAACCCTTAAACTGACCTCGTCATAGCTTTTCAAAGGCAGCCAAAAATTAATTCTCAAAGACAATAGCGGCAGAAATGCCGCAGGAATGAATTGACACGGGTAAGACACCTTATTTGGGTCTCTTTTTTTGTCCTTTTTTGGCTAAAAATAGCGGATAAACGCAAGAATATATCAGTATGAGTAGAAATGCTCCAAAAACAAAAAAGCCCTTCCCTTAAAGGGAAAAGCTTCTCATTGGTTTACTTCTAAACCCAGGTAAATCAATGATTTACCACAAACAACACAACTAATCATTACTGCCAAAAAAAGCTCCCCATGAAGAGGAGCTTTTAGCAATTTTGCGGTCTGGACGAGACTCGAACTCGCGACCCCCTGCGTGACAGGCAGGTATTCTAACCAACTGAACTACCAGACCGTTGCTTTATTGCGAGTGCAAATATACAGCACATTTTCACTTTGGCAAATCTTTTTTCAAATATTTTTACTTCTTTTTTCAGCCCTCTCAAACAAACTTTTGACGTTCAATTAAGTAGGTGGAAATTATTTTATCAAAATTTTCATTTACATCGGCCATGACATACTTGATCCCATACTGGGCGCACTTCAGCTTTAGGGCAGCGAAGTAATTTTCGACCATCTCCTGATAGCTTTCTTTCACATTTTCGGCATAGAGATCTATTTTTTCTCCTGTCTCCACATCTGTAAATCTCCTGGGCCTGCCCCCAAAATCAAAATCGTATTCTTTCTTTTTATCCATCACATGAAAAAGCACCAGTTCATGCTTGTTAAAGGTTAGATGGCGCAAAGCTTCAAACATCCGCTCCTCCTCCACGTCTGCCTGGAACATATCTGAGAAAAGAAAGATCAGCGACCTTCTCTTCAGCTTTTCAGCGATCTGGTGTAAAAAGGTAAAGGTTTCGGTCTTTTTGCCTTTAGAGGGCCACAAAACGGTCTCCTCGAGCCTATGCAACAACATTTGCCTGTGGCGTTCGCTGCCTTTTTCCGGTGCATAATATTCATAGCTATCACTGTAAATGCTCAAACCTACCGCGTCTCTTTGCTTTTTAAGGATTTGCATGATACAGGCAGAAGCCAGAACAGAGAAACCTGTCTTATTGAGATTTCCCAGCCCCTGCTTCCTTAATTCAGGATAATGCATAGAGGCCGAATTGTCTATAATTATATGACACCTAAGATTAGTTTCCTCTTCATACCTCTTTGTGTAAAATTTATCTGTCTTGGCATACAGCTTCCAGTCTATGTGTCGGGTACTCTCGCCATTATTGTATACCTTATGTTCGGCGAATTCTGCGGAAAAGCCGTGAAAAGGACTTTTATGAAGGCCTGATATAAAACCTTCTACCACTTGCCGGGCCAACAGGTCCAGATTCCCGAATCCGCCGGTTTTATGTACTTCTCTCTCCAGATCCATTTGTCACAGCATTTCTTTCAAGTTACTGAATTTCGGTCACAAAAAAAGTCCGGCAAGTAATTACCGGACTTTTTCATCTGAAAAATTTTTCTATTACAATAGTTGATCAAGAGCTTCAGCATAGGTATTCTTCGGTGCAACACCAACCTGTCTTCCTACTACTTCTCCATTCTGGAAAATAAGTACGGTAGGAATGTTACGTACACCATATTTTGCAGCGTATTCCTGATTGGCGTCCACATCAAGTTTTCCTACAACTGCTTTTCCTTCGTATTCTTTACTGATATCATCAATGATAGGTCCCACCATTCTACATGGTCCGCACCATGCTGCCCAAAAATCAACCATTACCGGTTTATCGCTCTTTAATACTTGTTCTTCAAAAGTAGCGTCAGTTATCTCTAATGCCATAATTTCTATTTTTTATATTCTTTACTATAAACTTACGTAAAAGTAGTCAAATATTTAGCCAAACCTTACATTGCCTGTATCAGATTTCATTATTGATATATTGTGAGGCTTTATTTATCTATAGTGGGCAAATCCCGTTTTTAAACCTCCTCAAAATGAGGGATTTTTCTCTCAAAAATTAGATAAATGTAAGAAACTACTTACAAAAAATGGAATTTATAAGTGGTTCACCAGAAATACATTACTGTCCATCGTTTTCTTAAAAAAAACCCAATTTTTATGGTTTTGATATTATAGATTTGTGTCAGAAAATTATTAAAAATTCAATTAAGGAAACACTTTTACCCCTAAAAAACACAATTATGGCAATTTTAACTCAACTTTGGTCAGAAAAAACTAACGAATTCACAACTACTCAAAAAGCGGTTATCGGCCTTACTGTGGCGTTCATTTTCACTACTTCTCTTTTCGCTTTAGGACTTCTTTTTATGGAGTTCACCAGATAAGGAAGAAACAATAATATTTTAAAAGGGATCCTGCTTCAAAAACAGGATCCCTTTTTCTTTTCCGGCTGTTTAGTTCAACTTGTATAATACCTGCTGCTCTTCCAGGGCATTGAGCAACTCCTGCGAGATCTTCACCTTTTGTTTACGGCTTGGCATATGAAGTTTGATCCTTTCCTTCATTTCATATACCACAAAATTCAGCCTGTTCTCACCACTATGAAGGCTAAAAAGATCCCTTAGCCTTTCGATCTGCTCATCCTTAAGCTCATCTATGTTCAACTGAATGGTGAGCTTTTTGGCATAGGTCTCCATCACATCATGCAGCAACTGCATGTTGTTGAACTGCAGCCTTGGCTCTCCTTTCTTGCCGGTTTCTTTATTGGTCCACCCTTCCTTAATGAACACCTTGGCGTATATAAAGGAGTTAGGAACCAGGAAATGGCGGTACTTTAAATACTCTTCCTTGAACAGCCTGAATTCGTACGAATCTGTATAATCTTCTACAATAAATGAGGCCCATCCCTGGCCGGTCTTAGAAACCCTGTGCTGCACATCGCTTATCACTCCGCCAAAAGACAGTTCATTATTTACCGCTTTATCCATGTGATGAAAATCGGCCAGAACAGCGTTACAGAAACATTTAAGTTCGGTCTTGAAATCATCCAAAGGATGTCCTGAAATATAGATTCCTACAACTTCCCTTTCGCGTTTCAGCTTTTCCATGGTACCCCACTCTTCACAGGGAGGAACGGTTGGTTCCGGGATCTGCACTTCACTGGCCTCTCCAAAGAGACTCACCTGCGCCGAATTTTCATTCTCCTGGAACTTGGCTGCGTACTTCATCACCTTCTCCAAAAAGGTAATTCCGTCTCCTTCATCATGGAAGTATTGTGCCCTGTGAGTAAGACCAAAGCTGTCGAAACCACCGGCCAATGCCAGGTTCTCAAAAGCCTTTTTATTGGCCGCTCTAAGATCGATTCGCTTGGCCAGGTCAAAAATCGATCGGTAGGGTCCTTTTTCTTTCCTGTTCTCCACGATGGTATTCACCGCTCCTGCTCCTACGCCTTTTATGGCGCCCATTCCAAAACGCACGGCGTTCTCTTTATTTACAGAAAACTTATAGTAGGATTCATTTACATCAGGTCCAAGAACCGTCAATTTCATCCTCTTGCACTCCTCCATGAAGAAGGTCACCTGCTTGATGTCGTTCATGTTATTGGAAAGCACCGCCGCCATATATTCTGCAGGATAATGCGCTTTTAAATAAGCAGTCTGATATGCGATCCAGGCATAACAAGTCGAGTGCGATTTGTTGAAAGCATAAGACGCGAAGGCTTCCCAGTCTTTCCATATTTTTTCAAGGACCTCTCGCGGATGCCCTTTGGCTTCCCCACCATCAAGAAATTTGGGTTTAAGTTCTTCCAACAGGGCAAAGATCTTTTTCCCCATCGCCTTCCTCAGCACGTCGGCTTCACCTTTGGTGAAACCCGCAAGTTTCTGCGACAATAACATCACCTGCTCCTGGTAAACGGTGATCCCGTAGGTTTCCTTAAGATACTCCTCCATCGCCGGAAGGTCATATACGATCTCCTCATCCCCGTGTTTCCGGGCAATAAAACTGGGAATATATTCCATAGGACCCGGACGGTACAGCGCGTTCATCGCGATAAGGTCATCAAACACAGTAGGCTTGAGATCTTTCATGTGCTTCTGCATTCCTGGAGATTCGTACTGGAAGATCCCTACCGTCTCACCTCTCTGGAACAATTCATATGTCTTTTGATCATCAAGCGGAAAACTATCCGGATCAAGATCTATCCCGTGCCGGCCCTTCACGATCTTAACTGTATCTTTTATCAGCGTAAGGGTCTTCAGACCCAAAAAATCCATCTTCAGCAACCCCGCACTTTCAACTACCGAGTTATCGAACTGAGTCACATACAGATCTGAATCCTTAGCTACGGAAACCGGGACAAAGTTTGTAATATCGCTTGGAGTAATGATCACCCCACAGGCGTGAATTCCGGTATTTCTCACAGATCCTTCCAGGATCCTTGCCTGGTTCACGGTCTGAGCTTCCAGGTCATCGCCTTCAGAAATGTTAAGCAGCTCATTGATCTTCTCTACTTCCTCACTTCGGAATTTCCCTCTTATTTCTTTTTCATCCATTCCGAAGATCTTACCCAACTTGGTATTCGGAATAAGTTTGGCAATACGGTCGGCTTCATTAAGCGGAAGGTCCAGAACCCGGGCGGTATCCCGAATAGAGGACTTTGCAGCCATGGTTCCGTAGGTAATGATCTGGGCCACCTGGTTGGCTCCATATTTTTTGATCACATAATCCATTACCCGGCTTCGGCCTTCATCATCAAAGTCAATATCAATATCGGGCATGCTCACCCTGTCCGGATTCAGGAACCTCTCGAAAAGCAGGTCGTACTTAATAGGGTCGATATTCGTAATTCCAAGACAGTAAGCCACGGCACTACCGGCAGCCGATCCTCGTCCCGGTCCTACCGAAACATCCATGTTACGAGCCTCCCTGATGAAGTCTTCCACAATAAGGAAGTAACCTGGATAACCGGTATTCTCAATTACCGAAAGTTCAAAATCAAGCCTCTCTTTTATGGAAGGGGTGATTTCCCCATACCGCTCCTCGGCTCCCCTGTAGGTAATATGTTTTAAATAGGCATTTTCCCCTCTTTTCCCCCCGTCAACTTTATCCTCTTCCACGATGAATTCTTCGGGAATGGTAAAGGCCGGAAGCAGTACATCACGTGCCAGTTCAAAAGGTTCGATCTTATCTACCACTTCCTGCACGTTAGAAATAGCTTCAGGAAGGTCCTTAAACAGGGCCTTCATCTCGTCCCCGCTTTTAAAGTAATATTCATTGTTCGGCAGCCCGTAACGATACCCCCGGCCACGCCCGATAGGCGTCGACTGCTTTTCCCCGTCTTTCACACATAAAAGAATATCATGCGCGTTGGCATCTTCCTGCTCGCAATAATAAGTATTGTTAGTGGCCACCAGTTTTACATCATGCTTTCGGGCGAGGTCTATCAGCACAGGATTCACCCTGTCCTCATCTTCCTGGTTGTGCCTCATAAGCTCCACATAAAGATCATCTCTAAACTGTTCTTTCCACCATAAAAGGGCTTCTTCAGCCTGGTTTTCTCCCACATTCAGCACTTTCCCCGGTACTTCTCCGTAGAGGTTTCCGGTAAGTACAATGACATCTTCCTTATACTGCTTTATCACCTCCCGGTCAATACGCGGCACGTAATAAAACCCTTCCGTATAAGCTATGGAAGACATCTTAGCCAGGTTGTGGTAACCTTTTTTATTCTTGGCCAGGAAGACCACCTGGTAGCCGTTATCTTTTCTCGATTTATCTTTGTGGTTCTCACACACAAAGAATTCACACCCCACAATGGCTTTTAACTCCTGGGCTTCTGCGGGCTGATTGTTTTCTAAAGCTTCGGCATTCTTTGCCTTCACTCCTTTATTGTAAGCTCCTACTTCTTTTACAAAGTGGAAGGCTCCCATCATGTTCGCGTGATCTGTAAGGGCCACAGCCGGCATGCCTTGTTTGGCGGCCGCGTCTACCAGGTCTTTAATGCTGATGGTGGATTGTAAAATAGAAAATTGGCTGTGGTTATGAAGGTGTGAAAATTTCACCTCATCAAGCTTCTCCAGATTTTCCTTGATCTCTGCGGAAGATATCTCAGCACCACCCTGCTCCTTCTGAAGCCTTTTTCTTATTTCTTCGGAAGCTTTTTTCAGGTTGATGTGCTTCAGCCCTATCAGCTCAATCGGCTGCGGATTGGCTTCGGAAAAATTCTGAAAATAATCGGGCTGTACATCAAGTTCTTCTGAAGTATATACCCCTTTCCTGATCAATTCCAGGAAACAACGGGTAGTTGCTTCCACATCGGCAGTCGCGTTATGTGCTTCAGCAAAAGGTTCGTTAAAGAGGAATTCATGAAGTTCTGTAAGGGTAGGAAGCTTGAACTTACCTCCCCTTCCTCCGGGAATACAGCAAAGCTGGGCCGTAGTTTCGGTACAGGTATCCAGCACCGGCAGTTCATGTAAAGAAGTACCCATTTCAAGTCGATGGAATTCGGCTCCCATGATATTCACATCAAACCCTACGTTCTGTCCCACAACGAACTTTGAACGGGACAGCGCAATATTGAATTTTTCCAGCACCTCTTTCAAAGTCACACCCTGCTCTTGAGCCAGCTCGGTAGAGATACCATGTACCTGTTCGGCGTCAAAAGGGATATTAAAACCTTCCGGCTGCACCAGGTAATCCTGATGGTCTATCACCTTACCCGTTTCATCGTGCAACTGCCAGGCGATCTGTATACACCGCGGCCAGTTATCTGAATCGGTAAGAGGTGCGTCCCAGCGCTTGGGAAGACCGGTGGTTTCAGTATCAAAGATAAGGTACATAAAAGTATATTTTAATGAATTCCAGCCAGATGACAGGAAATTTAGGAGCAACTGTGAAGGGGTAAAAATAAGGATTATTTGACGAGGTTCCAGCTAAACTTTTCAGGATTTATTAACGGGATGGTTGGCTTCCGGAAATGAAAAAACCCGCGCCAAATGACACGGGTTTATTTGAATAGTTCCCGGGAAGGCCCGGGTATAAAATTTAAACATTAGTCAAACTTTTCTTCAAGTTCCCTTACCTCTGCAAGACTTCTCTCAATAGCATTTCGTTGTTTGATGAGCAGGTTTGCCGTGGTTGGCGGGAATCCGTCAGCCTTGATCATTTTATTGTAATCTTCAACAGCCGCTTTTTCGGCCCTGATGGCTTCCTCCAGTACCGCCTCTTCCTTATCGCTCGAAAGTGCGGTCTTAAGATTCATCCAGGCCCGGTGAGTATCTCCTTTCATACTGGAACCCTTATCTGGCTCCTCTCCGAAATTCCTGATCTCTGCTTTTAGTTCATGACCAAAATCGTACCGCTGCATGGCCTTTTCCTTAAAAAAGGATTTAAGACCTTCGTGCTTCACATCATCGGCAGCTGTTTTATACACTTTTTCGGTATCATAATTCTTTTCCAGCAATTCGTTCAACATGCTTGTTAACTCCTTAGCACTCATAATTCTCTTTCATTTAAATTAACAATCGGTTTCTAAATGCCCATATTGGACATTAGGCTCAAGATAAAACAATAAATAAGGACAAGCCCCCGGTTTAACAGGGTTTAGCAGGTCGTTAACCGCTTATTACGAAAGCTTTAAAACTGAAAACAGCGGCAAAAAAAGGGATATCTGCCACAGAAATATTTTTTGCTAACCACTTAATTTACAATAAAAAATAATAGTATCTTTGCAGCCTTATTAATAACCGGGGTCGGGAACCCCACAAATTAATTTTTATGCCAGTAAAAATAAGATTACAAAGACACGGTAAAAAAGGAAAGCCTTTTTTCTGGATCGTAGCTGCGGATTCACGCGCAAAAAGAGATGGTAAATTCCTTGAAAAATTAGGTATCTACAATCCTACTACAAATCCTGCGACTATCGAGCTTGACGTGGACAGTTCTGTAAAATGGTTACAGAATGGTGCACAGCCAACAGATACTGCAAGGGCTATCCTATCTTACAAAGGAGCTTTGCTTAAGAACCACCTTGCCGGTGGAGTAAGAAAAGGCGCTTTGACCGAAGAACAGGCTGAGGAGAAATTCAACGCGTGGGTTGCGGAAAAAGAAGGAAAAGTTGACGCTAAGAAAGAAGCATTGAGCAAAGAGCAGGAAGCTGCCAAAGCGAAAGCTCTTGAAGCTGAAAAAGAAGTAAATGCAAAGCGTGAGGCTGAAGCTGCTGCCGCTGCACAACCTGAAGTAGAAGAAACTACTGAAGACCAGGAAGCTGCTGCTGCAAACGAAACAGAAGACGCTACTGCAGAAGAAGCTAAAGCTGACGAAAAACAAGACCAGGCAGGATCTTAATTTTCTTACCTAACGAGCAATGACAAAAGAAGAGTGTTTCTATCTTGGCAGGATCGTTAGTAAATTCAGTTTTAAGGGCGAGGTGTTGATCAAACTCGACACCGATGAACCCGAAACCTATTTAGAAATGGAATCAGTTTTCGTCGATTATGACGATAATCTGGTTCCATTTTTTATTGAAAAAAGTTCCCTGCAAAAGAGCAATCTGCTGCGGGTGAAATTTGAGGAGGTAGATTCTGAAGAAGATGCTGAAGATCTTTTAAAGTGCGACCTGTACCTGCCCCTCAACCTCCTGCCCAAGCTGGAAGAAGATCAGTTCTACTACCATGAGATCATCGGCTTTTCAGTCGAGGACGAGAACTACGGAAGCGTAGGCAAAATAACCGGCATCAACGACACCACTGCCCAGGCCCTTTTTGAGATCGAGAAAGACGGCAGGCAGATCCTTATTCCCATGAATGACGAATTCCTGCAGAAGGTGGACAAGAAGAACAAGACCATTTTTGTAAGGACGCCGGAGGGATTGATTGATTTATATCTATAAATCAAAACTTCCAAATAACAAATTCCAAATTCCAATACTACATAAACAATTTCCAAGTAGCGAGTAAGAAATTGTCTATCTTTAAATGTAAAGAGAGAGCATGAAACCTTACGCCCTAGAAGAAAGGACTTTTGAATTTGCCAGAGACTGTAGAAAATTAATATCTATTCTTCCAAAATCTATCGCTAACATTGAGGACGGAAAGCAACTTATACGATCTTCAGGGTCTGTAGGGGCAAATTACATTGAAGCCAATGAGAAACTTGGTGAAAAAGATTTTTCTTTTCGCCTGAAGATAGCACGCAAGGAGGCAAAGGAATCAGGGTATTGGCTCAGGCTCTTAAAAGCCTCTAATCCACAATTTGAACCAGATATAGATCAGATGGTCAGCGAAGCACAAGAGCTTCGCAAAATTTTATCTGCTATAATAAACAAATCTTAATTTCACACCCTTGGAATTTGGTGCTTGGAATTTGGTGCTTTTTCTTTGCATTATCATGAACAAACCCTTCGTATTTAAACATTTCACCATCCACCAGGACCGCTGCGCGATGAAAATAGGCACAGACGGGGTGCTGCTGGGTGCCTGGGCTTCTTTGGAGCACCATCCTTATTCTATCTTGGATATTGGGACAGGAACGGGAGTGATCGCGCTCATGTTAGCGCAGCGCAGTTCTGCGGAATTAATTGACGCGCTCGAGATAGACGAGGATGCTTACGAGCAGGCCGTGGAGAATTTTGAAAACAGTGATTGGGGCGACCGTTTGTTCTGCTACCATGCGGCTTTTGATGAATTCGTGGAAGAGATGCAGGAAGAGGAAAAATACGATCTCATCATCTCCAATCCGCCGTTTTATTCTGACGAATATACTTCCGGAAATGCACAACGCGACCAGGCGAGGTTCGCGGAAGCCCTGCCTTTTGAAGAACTGATCTCGGGTGTGGCGGCACTGCTTTCAGAAGAAGGAAAGTTCAACGTAATTATTCCGAAGAAAGAAGAAGAAAACTTCTTAAAAACAGCAAAAAAGCATCGGCTTTTCCCTCAACGAATCACTCATGTACGGGGAGATGTAAGATCTGAGGTCAAAAGAACTTTGATCGAGTTTGGTTTCACTGAAAAAGAAGTGACTCCCACTGAACTGGCCATTGAAAATTCACGCCATAATTACACTCCCGAATATGTGGAACTGGTGAAAGATTTCTACCTGAAAATGTAAATTTTCAGCTTCTTTTCAATAGAACAAAAAGCTTACAGATAATTCATTTGCATTTCCTGCTTGTCCCTAGTGCCCGATTTCTTAAATTTACTTTCCAGACAAACAGTAAACTACCAAACAAATGAAAGATCAATTTCAGGCTCCGGATTATTACCAGCTGGACGACCTATTAAGTGACGAACATAAAATGGTGCGCGACGCCTCACGAGAATGGGTGAAAAGAGAAGTTTCTCCCATTATTGAAGAGGCGGCACAAAAAGCAGAATTTCCGAAGCAATTAATAAATGGTCTTGCCGAAATAGGTGCTTTTGGCCCTTACATCCCCGAAGAATACGGCGGTGCAGGACTCGACCAGATCTCCTATGGACTTATCATGCAGGAGATAGAAAGAGGCGACAGCGGAGTACGATCAACAGCATCAGTACAATCTTCCCTGGTCATGTATCCTATTTTTAAATACGGAACTGAAGAACAGAAGAAAAAATACCTGCCAAAGCTGGCTACCGGCGAGATGATGGGCTGCTTTGGTCTTACTGAACCCGATCACGGTTCGAATCCCGGCGGAATGACCACTAACTTTAAAGACAAGGGAGACCACTACCTGCTTAACGGGGCAAAAATGTGGATCTCAAATGCTCCTTTTGCCGACATTGCGATAGTTTGGGCAAAAAATGAAGAAGGCCGTATCCATGGACTAATCGTGGAAAGAGGAATGGAAGGTTTTACTACTCCGGAAACACATAACAAATGGTCCCTGCGTGCCAGTGCCACAGGAGAACTGATATTTGACAATGTTAAGGTTCCGAAGGAAAACCTGATGCCCGAAAAAAGTGGTTTGGGAGCACCTTTGGGTTGTCTTGATTCCGCACGTTATGGTATTGCATGGGGAGCAATTGGTGCCGCTATGGATTGCTATGATACCGCCCTCAGATATTCTAAAGAACGGGAACAGTTCGGAAAACCCATTGCGAGTTTCCAGCTACAGCAAAAAAAATTGGCCGAAATGATCACCGAGATCACGAAAGCTCAGTTGATGGCATGGAGGCTGGGAGTTCTTCGGAATGAAGGCAGAGCAACTTCTGCCCAAATCTCAATGGCAAAAAGAAACAATGTGAATATGGCGATAGAGATCGCGAGAGAAGCCAGGCAAATGCTTGGAGGAATGGGAATCACGGGAGAATACAGCATAATGCGCCATATTATGAACCTTGAAAGTGTGATCACTTATGAAGGGACACATGATATTCACCTGCTGATTACCGGCGCAGATATAACCGGAATTCCGGCGTTCCAATAGATTCAAAATTTTGAATTCAAGATTCAATATCGATCTTTCACGATCTACGACAGCTTCGGAAATATAATCTTGAATTTTAAATTCGGAATTACTGCAGCAGATCAAAACAAGGGCAACGCTTACAGCGTTTGCCCTTTTTATATTTCTCACAGCATTCGGTCTTCAATTTGACGGGTTTCTTCGAAACCACTCCATCTATTTGAACATAATCGCGGGATTTTTCAGAATAAAAAACAATAACCGAATATAGCATTGGCAAGACCTATTATTTGTCACGGTTCCATTTACAAAAACCGAACCTTTTTATCTGAAATACAATTAATTAGAGAAAATAACCCGCAAAAAATCTAATCGGCATTGTAGGGCGCGATCTTGACTTCTAGTCCGTCAAGTTCTTTTTCAATATGGATCTGACAGCTCAGGCGGCTGTTGTCCTCCACAAAGAAAGCCTGGTCCAGCATGTCTTCTTCCTCATATCCTTTTTCCGGCATAAGGTGTTCCTTATTCTGGATGTAGCACTGACAGGAGGCACACATGGCCATGCCGCCGCAGATGCCGATAGTCCCTTCAGGAGCGAGCTCATGCATCTTGATCACTTCCATGAGGTTCATGTTCATGTCGGTTGGAGCATCCACCTGGTGGGCGTGGCCTTCGCGGTCTATAATGGTGATCTTGATATCTGACATTATATGATAAAAAGACCCGACAGATCTTGGTCAACCTGCCAGGTCTGATCTTAATTTTTTAATTAATACTTTTTACAACTTCTCTCTTGGCTTCCTTCTTACTGCCGTCAAAGCCGCTCACCCCGCTCACGGTGGTGTATTTCATCACGTACTTCTTATCGGGGAAGATACGCTGATAGGCGCTCTGGCACATGATAGCCGCCTCGTGGAATCCGCAAAGAATAAGCTTGAGCTTCCCCGGATAGGTATTCACATCGCCAATTGCATAAATGCCGGGAATGTTGGTCTGGTAATCGTAGCTATTGTCCACTTTGATCGCGTTCTTTTCGATCTCCAGTCCCCAATTGGCAATAGGCCCGAGCTTTGGGGAGAGTCCGAAAAGCGGAATAAAATGATCGGTTTCCTTGATCTCTTCTTCGGAAGCTTCGCCCTTATGACGTATCACCACAGATTCCAGGTGATCATCCCCTTTCAGGCCTACCACTTCGGCTTCGGTGATCATGTTGATCTTTCCTTCTTTGGCCAGTTCTGAAACCTTTTCTACGGAATCCAATGCCCCACGGAATTCATTCCTTCTGTGAACAAGAGAAACTTCCGAAGCTACATCAGAAAGGAAAATCGCCCAGTCCAGCGCTGAATCCCCTCCTCCTGCTATAACTACTCGCTTATCGCGATAATCTTCAGGCTCTTTGATCATATAAGAAACGCCTTTGTTCTCGTATTTGGAGATATTTGTAATAGGCGGTTTTCGCGGTTCAAAACTGCCCAGGCCACCGGCGATCACCACCACAGGAGCGTGATGTTCTGTACCCTCGTTGGTGGTGACCACAAAGGAACCATCTTCAAGCTTTTCAATGGTTTCTGCTCTTTCGCCCAGGGTGAAACCCGGTTCAAAAGGTCTTATCTGTTCCATGAGGTTATCTACCAGGTCTCCGGCAAGAACCTCGGGAAAAGCCGGGATGTCATAAATAGGCTTTTTGGGATAGATCTCTGCACACTGCCCGCCTGGCTGGGGCAAGGCATCAATTAGATGACATTTTAACTTTAATAATCCTGCTTCAAACACGGCAAAAAGGCCCGTAGGCCCAGCACCGATGATCAACATATCTGTCTTAATCATTTCTTCCTCTTTAAAAATTGCAGAAAAAGCTACTTTTCTATGTTCAGCACTTTCTCTATTTGGGGAGCATATTTTTTAATGGTCATCTCCACTCCCGATTTAAGGGTCATTTGATTGACCGTGCAGCCTACGCAAGCTCCCAACAACTGCACTTTTACAACGCGGTCTTCCTCGATCCCTAAAAGGGAGATATCGCCGCCGTCACTTTTTAGAAAAGGCCTGATCTCGTCCAGCGCTTTTTCAACATTTAATCGTACTTCTTCGCTTGTCATGACTATTTTTTAACTGCACTACAGCCGGCCATAGTGGTGATTTTTATCGCTTCGGTAGGAGGAAGACTGCTGTTGCGGTCAACCGTTTCCTGAACAATGTTTTGAGTTAACTTATCAAAAGCTTCAGAAAGAGGCGTTTCTTCCTGCAAGGCTGCCGGGTGACCAATGTCTCCCGCTTCCCTGATGCTTTGCACCAACGGGATCTGACCTAGAAATGGCACCTCAAGATCTTCTGCCAGCATTTTGGCTCCTTCTTTTCCGAAGATATAATATTTATTTTCCGGCAACTCTTCCGGAGTAAAGTAAGCCATGTTCTCTACTATCCCCAGCACCGGAACATTGATAGCTTCCTGTTTGAACATCGCCACCCCTTTCTTGGCATCGGCCAGGGCCACGTTCTGCGGAGTACTTACCACAACGGCACCGGTTACCGGTAACGACTGCATGATGGAAAGGTGAATATCTCCTGTTCCCGGAGGAAGGTCAACTAAAAGAAAATCAAGTTCTCCCCAGGCCGCGTCAAAGATCATCTGGTTCAGCGCCTTTGCAGCCATTGGTCCTCTCCAGATCACCGCCTGATTGGGCTGCGTAAAGAATCCTATGGAAAGAAGTTTTACACCGTAATTCTCAACCGGTTTCATTTTAGACTTTCCATCAACATTTACAGACAGAGGCTTTTCGGCCTGCACATCGAACATCATTGGCATTGACGGTCCATAGATATCGGCATCCAAAAGTCCCACTTTAAAGCCCATTTTTGCAAGGCTCACCGCCAGATTTGCCGTAACGGTAGACTTTCCTACTCCTCCCTTTCCGGAGGCTACAGCAACAATATTCTTGATCCCGGGAATGGCTTTCCCTTTTATTTCAGTTTTTTCGGGTGCCTGCACTTTTACATTCACCTTCACCTTGGCTTTCTGGTAAACATGCTCATGAATTGCCTTCATCACGTCCACTTCGGCCCTTTTTTTAATGTGAAGTGCCGGAGTGCTCAATAACAGATCAACCACAACCTCATCACCAAAGGTCATAATGTTCTGCACCACACCACTTTCAACCATATTTTTACCTTCCCCGGAAACCGAAATGGTTTCCAGAGCTTTCATTATTTCTTTTTTATCTAGTTTCATGTTGTATTGTATAGATTTGGAATGGCTTATATAGATTCATTCTAAACGCAAATATAAGCCGAAAAGCTAAGATAACGAAGTTCTTACCCACTTTTGACCATTGATATAAATAATAGGGAAATAGAGGCTATAACTCCTTGGCAGGATCCCAGAAATGCTTCTTAAAATCCACAATTTTATCCTCTCTTACCTGCACCCCCTCCTCTTCAAGCTGTTGCTGCATCACGTAGGTGCCGGGAAAGTGGTGTTTGCCCGTCAAAAGGCCATTGCGGTTCACCACCCGGTGGGCAGGCACATCCTCCATTTTTGAGGCATTGTTCATTGCCCAACCTACCATTCGGGCGCTTCTTGCCGCACCCAGGTAAACAGCGATAGCCCCATAGCTGGTCACCCTCCCTTCAGGAATAAGCCTTACCACGTCGTAAACCCTCTCAAAGAAATTTTCTTCTTTCATTAGTAAAAGATCCTGATGAAGGTAATGATGACCAGGATAAGCATGAGCCCGGCCATGAAATAATTGGAATATTTTGCGAAAAAGGTTTCTTCGGCCTCAATTTTGGCGAAGAAGAGCGCATAAAGGTAGAGGGTCGTAAAAGTACCCAGGGATGCCGCAAGCACAAAAACGGTATTGTTCAGCAGCAGGTATTCCACCTGTCCGTTCACATTCAAGGCCGCGCTGAGGGCTACAAAATAAGGAATTGGAAAGATGTTAAGGGCACCAATCATAAACCCTTTAAAAATACTTTTTACACCAGAGGTTGGACTCACTTCCACCTTTTTTCTTTTGTACTTGGCCATAATCAGGAAATAGACCATTAAAATAATGAAGATCACCAGCCCCGCCCTTAAAAGCACATTTCGAACAAAAGGATTGTCAAAAATATACCGGGTAAGTAAAACGGCTATTGTGGCCTGTATCAGCACCACAAAAGAAGCGCCTGCAGCCACATAGATACCGTTCTTTTTACCTTTTTGCACACAGGTCTTGGCCACCGTCATATTGACAAGGCCCGGGGGTACGACTCCCAGTAAAGCGGCAAAATAAGTAATAAGGAAAATTTTAGTTTCCTCCAAAAGCGCCTATTTTATTCTGAACTGAACGTAAGTTATTGGTTTTCCCTGCTCAAGATACTGTTTTTCATAGAAAGTTTGTATCCCAACCACTTCTTTAGGGGAATATTCGTTCTTATACACATCGTGGTTGGCCTGGATGATCTCATGACCTTCACCGTGCAAAAGCCCAAGGGTGTAGCCATGCATGAATTCGCTGTCAGTCTTCAAATTTACCACTCCTTCAGGCTTAAGTATCTTTTTATACTTCTGAAGGAATTCTGAATTCGTCATTCTGTGTTTGGTGCGTTTGTATTTGATCTGCGGATCTGGAAAGGTGATCCAGATCTCGTCTACTTCATTTTCAGCAAAAAGCAGGTCTACCAGTTCTATCTGGCTGCGCAAAAACCCGACATTCTCAAGACCTTCTTCCAAAGCTGTCTTGGCACCACGCCAAAATCTGGCCCCTTTAATGTCAATGCCAAGAAAATTCTTTTCGGGATATTCCTGGGCAAGACCAACGCTGTATTCCCCTTTTCCACAACCAAGTTCCAGTACTATAGGTTTGTCATTCTTAAAGAAGTCCTTACTCCAGTTCCCCTTAAGAGGGAATCTTCCTTCCACAACCTCCTCGCGGGTTGGCTGTATCACATTTGAAAAAGTTTCGTTCTCTCTAAACCGCTTTAATTTATTCTTACTTCCCACCTGAAAATTTAATATTTTGGTAAAATTAAATAAAATACTCCACAGCCCCCTCTTTTTATATTTACAATATGCACAAGAGACGCATTTTAGTAGCCCCTTTAAACTGGGGACTGGGGCACGCCACCCGTTGTATCCCCCTCATTCGCAAGCTTGAGGAAAAAGAATTTGAACCTGTGATCGCATCAGACGGCGATGCGCTTCTTTTGCTGAAAAAGGAATTTCCGCACCTTAAAAGTTTTGAACTCCCCTCATACAACATCACCTACACCAGCAAGGGAAGCCTGCTAAAATGGAAATTATTGATGGACACTCCTTCTATTCTTCGGAATATCAAAAAGGAACGAAAGGCTACAAAAAAACTCGTGGAACAGGAAAATCTTTCAGGTATCATTTCAGACAGCCGCTTTGGAGTACGCTATAAGCATCTTACAAATGTTTTCATCACCCATCAGCTGAACGTACTCTCCGGCAACACCACTTATCTTAGCAGTAAACTGCATCAAAAGTACATCAGAAAATTCGACGAGTGCTGGGTTCCCGATGCTCCCGGCGCAAAGAACCTCAGCGGAATGTTAGGGCATGTTAAAAACCCGGGGGAGAGTATCAAGTACATTGGCATCCTCAGCAGGTTCGAAAAAAAGACTCTTCCGCAGAAGTATGACATTATGGTTCTCCTTTCAGGTCCTGAGCCGCAGAGGAGGCTCCTGGAGGAAAAACTGCTTCATTCCTTCAGCGACACCACTCAAAAGATCCTGTTCGTTCGAGGGGTGATCAAGGAGGAAGAATGCAGGCACCATAATTCAAACCTGACCATCCGGAATTATATGTACGGCAGTAAACTGGAAGACGCGCTAAACTCGAGCAAACTAATTGTGGCAAGATCAGGCTACACCACCTTGATGGATCTGGCAAAGCTGGAGAAAAAAGCATTTTTCATTCCCACGCCGGGGCAGTTCGAACAGGAATATTTAGCCGAAAGAATGAACAGGCTGGGCATTGCGGGTTCCTGTTCACAAAATGAGTTCCATCCCGAAATGCTGAAAAAGTCTGATAAATTTTATGGACTAAGCGACCCTGGATTTGTTTGCAGTTTTTCCGGACTTTTTAGCCTTTTTGAGGGTGAATGAAAATTCGCTTCCCAGGCCGGGAGTGCTCTCTACAAAAATACGTTCCTTATGCGCTTCTATCAGGTGTTTCACGATAGACAACCCAAGACCCGAGCCTCCTTCTTTACGGGAACCGCTTTTATCCACCCGGTAGAACCTCTCAAAAAGCCGCGGAATATGCGCTTCTTCGATCCCTTCACCGTTATCACTCACCCGCACGATGATCTTGTTCTTGGACCTGTTTTCGATCATTACTTCGGTAGTACCGTCATTTTTGCCATATTTTATGGAATTAACCACCAGATTGGTCAACACCTGCTGAATACGGTCCCTGTCGGCATAGACCATCACAGGTTCATAGTCCGTATCGAAAACCAGAGTAATATTTTTCTTTGCCGCCTTCATTTCCAGAAGATCAAAAACTCCCTGGACAACCTCAATGATGTCAAAGTTTTCTTTGTTCAGTCGCAGTTCACCGGTTTCGAGTTTGGTGATCATATCCAGATCTCTGACGATATAAATGAGTCTTTCCACTCCTTTAGCTGCACGGGTAAGGTATTTTTTTCGCACCTTCTTGTCTTTCATAGCGCCATCAAGCAAGGTCTCGATATATCCCTGGACGGTGAATAAAGGCGTCTTCAATTCATGGGAAATGTTGCCCATAAAATCCTTTCGGTAACTATCTCGCAATTGAAGCGCTTCTATCTCGAGCTTTTTACCTTCCGCGAACTTTTCCACCTCCCGCGAAAGGGTGGTCATATCGGTAAGGGTCATTTTATCTGGATCTAGAGTAGAAGAACTCAGCAAACTTACATTTTCGTAGATCTTCTTTATTTTCTTATAAATAAAGAATTCGACCCGGTACTGAATGATCAAAAAGGAAAATATAAAACAGGATAAAGCGTAGACAACAATAAGTTTCATGGAAAACAAGCCCGAAAAGATCAGGAAACCTGCCGAGAATATGGTCATGAAAAGCGTGAGGTAAAGAGAGGTCTTTGCCGCGAACTTATATGATCTCCTAAAATTGTTAGACATTATTCCACAAACTTGTATCCTACTCCTTTCACTGTCTGTATCCTGTCATCGCCGATCTTCTCTCTTAGCTTTCTCACATGCACATCTATGGTTCGGTCTCCCACCACTACTTCGTTACCCCATATCTTCTCCATGATCTCTACTCTTTTAAAAACCCGCCCCGGTTGAGAGGCCAAAAGGTACAGCAATTCAAACTCCTTGCGCGGCAACATGATCTCCTCATCATCTTTTATAACCTTGTATTCATCACGGTTAATAACAAGGTCGCTAACTGTAAGTACATTGTTGCTTTTGGCCTCACCTCCCCTAAAGCGCCTAAGCAAAGCCTTTACCTTACTGGTAAGTATCTTTGGCTTTATTGGTTTGGTGATGTAATCATCGGCTCCCGCATCAAAGCCGGCCATTTGGGAATAATCTTCTCCCCGGGCGGTCAAAAATGCGATCACCGTCTCTCTAAGCTCAGGATCTTTGCGCAGCTGAATGCAGGTTTCCATACCATCCATTTCGGGCATCATCACATCAAGAATGATAAGCTGCGGGTTTTCTTTTTTTGCCACTTCCAAAGCGCGCCTGCCGTTTTCGGCGGTGACTACTTTATAACCTTCCGAAGAAAGGTTATAACGAATGATCTCGATAATATCCGGCTCGTCATCGACCAGAAGTATACAGATGTCTTTCTTTTTCATTAAAAAAGTGCTTAAACTCCCGTAAATGTAAAGATAAAATTAAATGATGGCTATGAAACAGGAATTGTTAACTATCTGGTAACCTTGAGGTGATATTAAGGTTAAACAGGCTGAAAAATAAATCTTCCAAGAACCTGATTTTCGGCCCATTTTTTGAACCTGAAAAGCAACGACCTGCACTTCCGGTTTATTGTTTTTTAAGGGGACTTTAACGTTATATAGCAGCTGCTTTGGTCTGGTTTTTGAATTTTTTATTGTAATTTTACTCTAATAGTGCGCTGAAAATGAAACAAATCTACTTGTCTTTCTTATTGATATTTAGCCTTTTGCTCTTTGCAGAACCGGCTACCGCACAAATATCGCCTACAGCAACTGCCGCAACAGCATCGGTAAAAGAATTTCCAATTGAAGGGCTTTCTATTTACCCAAATCCCGCATCTGGGCAGAAAGTATATATTAACACCAGGAGCAACAAGCCCAAGATCATTGAGGTCTATAATGTTTTAGGAAAGAATATCCTTTCCGCCAACCTGGCCGGTAATGAACTCAATATCTCCTCTCTTGATCCCGGAGTTTATATCATGAAGATCCAGGAAGGCAAGAGCTCGGCGACACGAAAACTGGTAGTGCGGTAATTCACCATTTTTATTCTATAGCTTTAAAAAAGGGCTTTTCTGTACCTTTGTGCCTGCATGCACAATAAATTCGACATTTTTGACATTTCAGCTCCCGAAGCTTTTGATGCCCGGGCCCTGGAAGTTTTTGAATTTCAGTACACCAACAATAAGGTTTACAGGCAATTCTGTGACTTGCTTAGCAGAACTCCGGAAGAGGTTAAGCATGTTAAGGACATACCTTTTTTGCCTATAGAGTTCTTCAAAACTCATAAAATATTAAGTTGGGGACCATCTTCAGAAAAGATTTTCACCAGCAGCGGCACCACCGGACAAAATACCAGCAAACATTATGTGACCGACCTGCAGGTTTATGTAGAAAGTTTCCGCAGGGGCTTTGAACATTTCTACGGAAGTGTGGAAGACTATGCAGTGCTCGCCCTGCTCCCGTCCTACCTGGAACGCGAAGGATCCTCCCTCATCTACATGGTAGATGATCTTATAAAAAAGAGCGAAAACCCCCACAGCGGTTTCTATCTTCACGATCTCGATGCCCTGAAAGAAAAAATAGAACTTCTTGAGCATCAGGAACAAAAAATTCTTTTAATAGGAGTTTCATTTGCTCTGCTCGACCTGGTAGAGAAATTTCGATTTAACCTGAAGCATACCGTTATCATGGAAACAGGAGGCATGAAAGGCCGCCGCAAAGAAATGATCAGGAAAGAACTTCATCAGGTTCTAAAAGCAGGCTTTGGTGTGGAAAAAATCCACAGTGAATATGGAATGACCGAGCTGCTTTCTCAGGCATATTCAACGGGAGACGGCATTTTTGAATGCCCCCCCTGGATGAAGATCATCATTCGTGATCCTGAAGATGCCCTGAGCTTACTTCCTGAAGGTAAATCGGGAGGAATAAATGTGATCGACCTGGCTAATATCAATTCCTGCTCCTTTATCGCGACGCAGGATCTCGGGAAGGATTTGGGAGCCGGAAAAATCGAAATTTTGGGACGTTTTGACAACAGCGATATCCGCGGTTGTAACCTAATGGTTTTTTA
The DNA here is from genome assembly GCF_900102915.1 of Salinimicrobium catena. Taxonomy (GTDB): domain Bacteria; phylum Bacteroidota; class Bacteroidia; order Flavobacteriales; family Flavobacteriaceae; genus Salinimicrobium; species Salinimicrobium catena. Next base: position 834,185 of record NZ_FNGG01000001.1, on the reverse strand, counting down.
ACATAAAAAAATTAACCGTAAGTGTAAGGAATTGATTTTTAGACGACTTAACTTACGGTTAGATTATGTTTTCATAATTGGTTGGTTAGTTAGAAGCCCCCTTCGCCGCCCGGCGATTTGGGGGTTTTCTTTTACTCCACCTTTATGATGTATGTATTTCTTTTTCCTTTGTTGATGATGACGTACTTGTCGTTGATAAGATCATTAGTAGTTATACTGAAATCTTCTCCAACTTTTTCCTTGTTCACAGAAATAGAATTCTCCTTTAGAGCGCGTCTCGCCTCTCCGTTCGATTTTAAGAAATCTGTTTTAGCTGAAAGCGCCGCGATCATGTCAAGGCCGTGCTCCACATCTTCCCTGTTCACCTTGGCCTGCGGCACTCCTTCAAACACATCCAAAAATGTCGCTTCGTTCAGGCTTTTGAGATCCTGGGCAGTACTTTTTCCAAAAAGCACTTCCGAAGCCTTTACCGCGTTGTCGTAATCCTCTCTAGAATGCACCATAACGGTGATCTCTTCGGCAAGCTTGCGCTGTAACTGGCGCAGATGCGGCTCTTCCTGATGTTTGGCCACAAGGGCTTCGATCTCTTCCTTCGGAAGGAATGTAAAGATCTTGATGAACCTTTCGGCATCCTCATCGCTGGTGTTCAACCAGTACTGGTAAAATTTATATGGAGAGGTCCTTTCAGCATCCAGCCAGATGTTCCCGCTTTCGGTCTTTCCGAATTTGGTCCCGTCTGCCTTGGTGATCAACGGGCAGGTAAGCGCATAGCCTTTGCCATCTCCAATTCTTCTTATCAATTCGGTACCGGTGGTGATATTACCCCACTGGTCGCTTCCACCCATTTGCAGCGTACAGTTCTGTTCCCTGTAAAGGTGGAGGAAATCATAGCCCTGTACCAGCTGGTAAGTGAATTCTGTAAAAGACATTCCTTCGGAAGAATCTGAAGACAAACGCTTCTTTACGCTGTCTTTAGACATCATATAGTTCACGGTGATGTGCTTCCCTACATCCCTGATGAATTCCAGGAAAGAAAAGTTCTTCATCCAGTCGTAATTGTTCACCAGCACGGCAGCATTTTCAGAATCACTGTCAAAATCAAGGAATCTGGAAAGCTGAGCTTTTAAAGCATTTTGATTGTGCAGCAGAGTAGCCTCATCAAGAAGGTTTCTTTCATTAGATTTTCCTGAAGGATCACCTATCATCCCGGTCGCGCCTCCAACAAGGGCTACAGGCTTGTGTCCGCACATTTGAAAATGCCTCAGCATCATCACTCCCACCAGGTGACCAATGTGCAGGGAATCGGCAGTTGGATCTATTCCCACATAAGCGGCTCTAAGGCCTTCCTGCAAATGCTCTTCGGTGCCCGGCATCACATCGTGGATCATTCCTCTCCAGGTCAGTTCTTCTACAAAATTCTTTTTCATGCTTACTCTTTTGAAATAAAAACAGCCGTAAAGATACCATAAACCAGCATTTTTCCTAAGCGGATTTCTTTATATTTACCGAATGATTCTAGTAACCGGAGGCACAGGTTTAGTGGGTTCGCATTTGTTGCTCGAGCTGGTAAAAGCAGGAGAAGAACCACGAGCCATCTATAGAACAGAAGAAAGCCTTGAGGCCGTAAAAAAGGTCTTTTCCTACACAAATTGCGAAGAAGAAACTGCAAAGCTCTTCGGACAGATAGAGTGGCAAAAAGCAGATATTACCGACATTCCTTCCCTTTCACAGGCTTTCAACGGAGTAAAGGAAGTGTATCACTGCGCAGCATTGATCTCTTTTGACCCTTCCAAAGATTCCCGCCTACGGAAAACCAACATTGAAGGTACGGCCAATGTGGTGAATTTCTGCATAAAGGAAAAGGTGAGAAAACTGGTTTTTCTTAGTTCAATCGCGACACTGGATAAAAAACCCGGTGAAAATGTCATTTCCGAAGCCTCTCAATGGAACAAGGAAAATGACCATAATATATATGCTATAACCAAGTACGGGGCAGAGACCGAAGTTTGGCGTGCCAGCCAGGAGGGCGTACCGGTAGTGATCTTAAACCCCGGGATCATTATTGGACCCGGCTTCTGGGACAGCGGGAGCGGACACATCTTTAAAAGGGTAAATAACGGCCTCAATTATTATTTCCCGAAGGTCACGGGTTTTGTGGGAGTGGAAGACCTGGTAAGCATCATGCTGCTCTCGATGCGATCTCCCGTTGAAAATGAAGCTTACGTGGTCGTCTCAGAAAATCTGTCGTTCAAAGTGGTATTGGAAGAGGTCGCCAAAAGCCTGAACAAACCTGCTCCAAAAAAGGTGCTGAAACCCTGGATGATCTATCTAGGCTGGATTTTTGAAAAGTTTACCGCTCCTTTTTCAGGCAAAGACAGAAAGCTCAACAGGCATTCTGCAAAAACCGCTTTTAAGGACAGCTATTACAGTAGTGAGAAACTCAAGTCAACATTCAATTTTAAGTTTACTCCTGTGGAAGATTCCATAGAAGCTACAGGAAGATCTTTCAGAAAAGAATTTAGCGAATAGAATCGCGTCTGGACATTGGCACCGGCAGTTGTTTATCCCCTCTCCTGAACTTTTTGAGCAAGAGGGAATCCTTTCGTGGTCTTCTAATACTGTCCTGAAGCAGGGAATCTCTTTCCGGTTTTCTGATACTATCCTCCAGCAGAGTATCCCGTTCAAGCTTCCTTAAAGAATCCTTTCTGCGCTCTTCCCTTACCCTTATGGTATCGTATTCTACCTTTAAAGCTTCCAGCCGCTCCTTGACATTGTTGTAAATATCCTGATAATCCCTATAATTTGCCGCGTAATAATCATTGCTCTTTACCAGCTGCAGGCTATCGATATCGTACTTCTCATAAATATACTTATTGGGATCTATTCCTTTTTCCTCCAGCAGGTTCACGTTGTAACTGCGTGCGCCATGCAGCAAAGATATTTCGGTAAGGACGTCTACCATTTTATCTTTAGAAATAAGGTCTTCTGGCTTAGGGGTTTTTTGAATATCCTGACATCCCGCGAAGAGGGCCATGATCAAAAGTGCATACAGCAGTCTCATTTTAGCGATCAAAACTTAGACGTTCAGCTTTTACAAAAGGTGCGAATCGGAAATTGTTATACACCAGGTTTCCGTTTACAAAGGTGTGAGTGATCCTGGATTTAAAGGTGACTCCTTCAAAAGGTGACCAACCGCACTTGTACAGGATATTTCCCGGCTGAACACTCCAGGGAGCATTAAGATCTACCAACACAAGATCGGCCTTGTAACCTTCCCTGATAAATCCTCTTTTTTCGATCTGAAATAATATCGCCGGATTGTGGCACATCTTTTCAACTATCTTCTCCAGTGAGATCTTCCCCTGATGATAGAACTGCAACATTGCCGGAAGGGCATGCTGCACCAGCGGACCTCCACTCGGAGCTTTGGTATAGACGTTCTTCTTTTCCTCAAGGGTGTGAGGCGCATGATCTGTCGCGATCACATCTATTTTATCTTCCAGAACGGCTTTTAGAAGCGCCTCCTGATCTTTTTCAGTCTTAACAGCTGGGTTCCACTTGATAAAGGTTCCTTTTTTGACATAATCTTTGTCGTTGAACCACAAATGGTGGATACAAACCTCAGCCGTGATCTTCTTGTCCTTCAGAGGCTTCTTGTTTTCAAAAAGCTGCAGTTCCTTTGCAGTCGAAATGTGGAAAACGTGCAGCCTTGCACCTGTTTTCTTTGCCAGGGCAACAGCTTTGGAAGAAGACAAATAGCAGGCTTCTTCGCTTCTAATTTTTGGATGCAGTTCAATAGGAATATCGTCTCCGTAACGATCGATACATTCCTGCAGGTTCTTTTTAATAGTCCCCTCGTCTTCACAGTGTGCCGCGATCAAAACAGGTGATTCCTTAAAGATCTTTTCGAGAACCTTTTCATCATCAACCAGCATATTCCCTGTTGAAGATCCTAAAAAAAGTTTCAAGGCCGCCGTAGTTTTAGGATCTATTTTCTTGATCTCCTCCAGGTTATCGTTGGTTCCTCCAAACATGAAGGAGTAGTTCGCGTAAGAAGTCTTTTCGGCGCGTTTGAATTTTTCCTCAAGCAGTTCAATAGTTGTGGTTTGTGGCTGCGTATTGGGCATCTCTATAAAAGAGGTGATCCCTCCTGCCACTGCCGCTTTTGAACCTCCCTCTATAGTTTCCTTATGGGTAAGGCCTGGTTCGCGAAAATGAACCTGATCATCGATCACTCCCGGAAGCAGGTAATTTCCTTCGGCATCAATTATTTTAAGTTCGGGAGATTTAGCACTTATACTTGAGGAGATCTCGCTAATGATCCCATCCTCAATAAACACATCCCCTTCTATAATAGAACCTTCGTTTACAATTTTCGCATTCTTAATAAGTACCTTCTTCATTATATCGTCATCTTGTTAAACACACTATAAAACTTCATTTTCACCACGCCAAAAACTGCTTCCCATATGATAGACCCGCTCATTTTTGAAGCGCCCCGGGTCCTGTCTGTGAATATCACCGGAACCTCAACAATATTAAATTTCGCGAGATAGGCTTTGAATTTCATCTCGATCTGGAAGGCATACCCAACGAACTTGATCTTGTCCAGGTGGATCCTTTCCAGAACTTTTCTTTTATAACACACAAAGCCTGCCGTAGTATCTTCCACCGGCATGGCAGTGATCAATCTTACATATTTTGAAGCCATCCAGGAGAGCAGCACCCTGCTCATTGGCCAGTTCACCACGTTAACACCGGTTTTGTACCGGGACCCGATGGCGACATCTGCACCCTCTCTTTTGCAGGCATTGTAAAGCCTTATGAGGTCATTGGGGTTATGGGAGAAGTCGGCATCCATTTGAAAGATGTACTTGTATTCTCTTTTTAAGACCCATTTGAAACCCGCAATATAAGCAGTTCCCAATCCAGATTTTTCCCGTCTCTCCAGCAGAAAAAGCCGGTTTTCGAACTTCTTTTGCAGGTCCTTAACAATTTCGGCAGTACCGTCTGGGGAGTTATCGTCTACCACAAGTATGTGGAAGTTGCGCTGCAATGAAAATACATTCTTTACTATGCGCCCAATGTTTTCCTTTTCGTTGTAGGTGGGTATTATAACAATCCCATCTGGCATAAAATTCTTTTGGACAAATGTAACCAAATTTAAGGTTTACATTTTAGTTTTGCGAAGGCTTTTAATCGTATAAATTTTACCTTTGTAGAAAATTTATGCGGTTGGAAGCCATAGAAAGACATGTTGTTGGACAAGACTGGATCACCCTTCTCCTCCTACTGGTGCTGGTTGTTCTGGTTGCCACCAAATATACTTTTCCGCAGCGCTTCAACCATTTTGTCATGTTGTTCGCGACGGACAAGTATCTGCTCCTTAAAGGCAAGGATCCCAAGATCTTCCACCCGTTTAACCTGTTATTTTTTACCGTCAACATCATCACGGTAGCTCTTTTCATATTTATCTTCTACAATGGCATCAGCGAGGACCAACCCGACCGGCCCAAGGTGCTGTACCTGAGAATAGCTACTGCCTACGCCACTTTTGTACTCCTAAAATTCACCATTGAAAAGATCCTGGCTAATATTGTTTCGGCAGACAAACAGTTGAATTTTTACCTGTTCTATAAATTAAGCTACAGAAACTTCATGGCGCTGGTGCTGCTGCCGGTGTGCATGGCCTTTATCTACATTTGGGAGCCTTCTATATTAGCTCTTTATATTTGCATCGGAATCCTGCTGCTAATGAACCTCATCACCATCTTGAGCCTCTACAGGAAAAATCAGCAGTTTATTTTGACCCGTTGGTTTTATTTTATTTTGTATCTTTGCGCTCTCGAAATTGGACCTTATTTTATTTTATATAAGCTAATTACAAAGCTGTAAGGTGAATAAAAGTAAATGTATATGAAAGTGAAAACAATTTTGGTTTCTCAGCCAGAACCGAAGGTTGAAAATTCCCCTTATTTTGATCTTGAAGAAAAACAAAAAGTAAAAATCGATTTTATCCCTTTTATCCATGTAGAGGGAGTTTCCTCCAAGGACGTAAGGCAACAAAAAGTTGATCTTTCTAAATATACCGCCATCATCCTTACCAGCCGTAACTCTGTAGATCACTTCTTTCGTATAGCTGAAGAAATGAGGTTCAAGGTACCTGACACCCTGAAGTATTTTTGCCAAAGCGAGGCTGTGGCCTACTACCTTCAGAAGTACGTGGTGTACCGTAAGAGAAAGATCTATGTTGGGAAAAGGACCTTTGCTGAACTTTCCCCGCTCATCAAAAAATATAAGAACGAAAAATTCTTGCTTCCGTCTTCAGACATGCTGAAGCCGGACGTACCAAAAACATTGAACAAACTTGGTGTGGACTGGAAACAGGCGGTTTTCTACAAAACAGTGGTAAGTGACCTGTCTCACCTTAGAGAAGTATTTTATGACATACTGGTTTTCTTTAGCCCCAGCGGAATCAAATCTCTGTTTGAGAACTTCCCCGACTTCAAACAAAATGATACAAGGATCGCTGTATTTGGAAATACCACGGTTAAGGCCGCAAAAGAGCATGGCCTAACGGTGAACATACAGGCTCCCACTCCCGAAACTCCATCCATGACCATGGCGCTGGAAAAGTACATCAAGGAGCAGAACAAAAAGCACAGCTAAAAAGCTTCTTTTATCCAAACAAAAAGACCGGCAATTGCCGGTCTTTTTTATGAATCACAACTAATCAAAATCAGGCTTTTGGAGCTCCTGAAAGGATCTCTTCATTTGCCTGCTTTTCAAATTTTTCAAAGTTCTTATTAAAGGAATCTGCAAGGGTCTTAGCTTTTTTGTCATACGCCTCCTTGTCGCTCCATGTATTTCTTGGGTTCAACACCTCTGTTGGCACGCCTTCCACCTCTTTAGGCATGGCCAGTCCAAACACAGGATGTTGTTCAAATTCTACATTATCCAGTTTTCCTTCGAGCGCAGCAGAGATCATTTCCCTGGTGTACCTTAACTTCATACGTGAGCCCACTCCGTAAGGACCTCCTGTCCAGCCGGTATTCACAAGCCACACATTCACGTCATTCTCTTTCATTTTGGCGCTTAGCATCTCGGCATACTTGGTTGGGTGCAATGGCATGAATGGCGCACCAAAACAAGCAGAGAAACTCGGTACAGGCTCATCTATACCTGCCTCTGTACCGGCAACCTTCGCAGTGTAACCGCTAATGAAATGATATGCGGCCTGCCCCGGAGTTAATTTACTGATTGGAGGTAGTACTCCAAAAGCGTCCGCGGTAAGGAAAAATATGTTCTTCGGATTCTCACCTATTGAAGGTGTCTGTATATTATCAATATGGTGAATTGGGTAACTCACCCTGGTATTCTGTGTGATCTCGGTATTTTCAAAATCCACTTCGCCATTCTCGTCTAAAATGACATTTTCAAGGATAGCTCCCGGTTTGATGGCACGGTAGATATCCGGCTCATTTTCTTCGGAAAGATTTATGACTTTGGCGTAGCATCCACCTTCAAAGTTGAATACCTTGTTCTCTTTGGTCCATCCATGCTCATCGTCACCAATAAGTTTTCTTTCAGGATCTGCAGACAAGGTAGTTTTTCCTGTTCCCGAAAGTCCGAAGAAGATAGCAGTATCTCCATCATCACCCACGTTAGCAGAACAGTGCATAGGCAATGTATCTTTATCTACAGGAAGGATGAAATTAAGGGCAGAAAAGATCCCTTTCTTGATCTCTCCTGTATACCCTGTACCTCCAATAAGAGCGATCTTTTTGGTGAAGTTCAGGATAGCGAAGTTATGCTGACGGGTTCCGTCGACTTCAGGATCGGCTTCAAAGCCCGGCGCATTGACGATCAACCAGTCTTCCTGGAAATTCTCAAGCTCTTTTCCGTGAGGCCTAAGAAACATGTTATATGCGAAAAGGTTGGACCAGGGATATTCATTGATTACCCTGATGTTCAACCTATATTTGTCATCTGAACAGGCATAGGAGTCTCTCGCGAAAACTTCCTTTCCCGACAGATAATCGGTCACCTTATCATAAAGGGCATCAAATTTATCGGCATCAAAAGGAATGTTGATGTCTCCCCACCAAACTTTATCCTTGGTGATATCATCCTTTACAATGAACCTGTCTTTAGGAGAGCGGCCGGTAAATTCTCCGGTGTTCACCGCTAAGGCTCCTGAAGCAGATTCTACTCCCTGACCTTTTTCAATGGTGATCTTGTGCAATTCTTCAGGAGAGAGCTGATAGTTCACCTGTGCATTCTTAATTCCGTATTTCTCCAGCGCAATCGTTTTCGTAAGTGGTTTTTTTGCCAACATAAAATCTATAAGTTGTGTGTTTATCTTAGGTGAACAAAAGTAGAAAATCTTCTAAAGAAACAACCGGGCACTATTTCTTTTATTTAATTTTTAACTTAATAGCGCTGATTAACAGGACCATCCAAGCCGAAATAAGCAAGGATCCACCTAGCGGAGTGACCAATGCAATTACCCGAAAATCAAAAGATGTCATAGAATTTGTCGCCAAAAAATAAATACTTCCAGAAAAAAAGAGAATCCCAATACTTGTTAAATAGAAACAGGCTTTTTTAACTTTTTCTGAAGCGATGGGAAGAGCGGCGAGCACCAAAAGGAATAAAGCACTGTACAGCTGATACTTAACTCCGGTCTCAAAAGTTCCCATACTTTCAGCTGAAAGTACAGGTTTAAGTCCGTGGGCTGCAAAAGCACCAAAAATGATCCCGATCATTCCGAAGAAAGCCCCTGCTATCAAAAGTTTTCTGTTCATAGTAGATTTTTAAAGACGTCTGCAATTAACTACATTCGTTATCCAAACAAACAACAAACTTACAACTTAAACCTTATGCGAAAAATTCTAATTGTCGGTGCCGGCAAATCCACTTCGGTACTTATAGATTACCTGCTTAATAAATCCGCTTCAGAAAACCTTCAGCTCATTATTGGAGACCTGCAGCTTGAAAATGCCGAAAGACTGGCAGGTGGCCATCCTAACGCAAAAGCCATCAGCCTTGACATTTTCAAGAAGGAAGAACGTGAAAAGGCTGTAAAGGAGGCCGATATTGTGATTTCCATGCTTCCGGCGAGATTCCACATCGAAGTGGCTAAAGATTGCCTGCATTATGGCAAGAACATGGTCACCGCGTCCTACATCAGTGATGAGATGCAGCTGCTCGATGAGGAAGTGAAGAAAAAAAATCTGGTTTTCATGAATGAAATAGGCGTCGATCCCGGCATTGACCATATGAGTGCCATGCATGTGATAGACCGCATTCGTGATGCCGGCGGAAAAATGCTTCTTTTCGAGTCTTTTACCGGCGGACTGGTAGCGCCCGAAAGCGACACCAATCTCTGGAACTACAAATTCACCTGGAACCCCCGAAACGTGGTGGTGGCAGGTCAGGGCGGTGTGGCCAAGTTCCTGCAGGAAGGCAAGTTCAAATACATTCCTTATAACCGCCTTTTTAGACGTACCGAATTCCTGGAGGTAAAAGACTACGGAAAATTCGAGGTGTACGCAAACCGAAATTCCCTGAAGTACAAGAGCATCTACGGACTGGATGACGTACTTACCCTTTACCGCGGAACCATTCGGCGGGTAGGCTTCAGCAAGGCCTGGAACATGTTCGTGCAGCTGGGGCTCACAGATGACAGTTATGTTATGGAAAATTCCGAAGAAATGAGCTACCGCGACTTCGTTAATTCTTTCCTTCCTTATTCCCCTACAGATTCTGTAGAACTGAAATTCCGCCACAACCTGAAGATCGATCAGGATGATATCATGTGGGAAAAACTGCTGGAACTTGATATTTTCAATCCGAACAAAAAGGTAGGACTTAAAAATGCCACTCCTGCACAGATCCTTCAGAAGATATTGATGGAAAAATGGTCGCTGGCGCCAGATGATAAGGACATGATCGTGATGTACCATAAGTTTGGCTATGAACTCAATGGGGAGAGAAAACAGATTGATGCCACTATGGTGAATATTGGAAAAGACCAGAGCCATACGGCCATGGCCCGCACAGTTGGGTTGCCGGTAGGCATTGCTGCCATTAAGATCCTTAACGGAACTATAAACACTCCCGGGGTGCAACTACCCATCACTAAAGAAGTTTATGAACCCATTCTGGAAGAACTTGCCGAAAATGGTATCGTTTTCAGGGAAGAAGAAAAAGAATACCTTGGCTACAATCCCTTTGGAATGGTAGGCAATTAAAACTTCCTGAACCTCAATTTAATGCCCCGAAGAATACTTCGGGGCATTTTTTATGAGAGAGGTCAGTTTTAACGTTCTTAGGCTTCAGGTTGTTTGGAATAAATCTAAATAAAAGTTACTTTTGACCCCTGAATGAACCTACTATTTAAGTCATATAATTTCGCTTCTTATCAATGCGACCGCAGCCGCTGCTTTTACATTGACTTTGGTCATAAGACCGTAAAGCTCAGCTTTTGCCAGTTGCTTTCTTTAAGGCAGAAAGTGCAAAAAATCGACCTGGATTCCCACTTTGACAAAGATCTGAACTACAGCGGCATTGAGATCCTCACTTTATGCAATCGGGAACACCTGTTTATCCTTGATACCATGCAGGTCATTGAAATGAAAGAGCTTATCAAAGCCACTTTTGGAATGCTGGAGTTAAACTCCCTGGTCACACATTCCTGATCCCTACATATTTAGATTAAGTATAAATTTCCTGTTCTTTCAGGAAAGGACTTTTCTTTTCCGTAATTTTAGGAAAAACGAAAAATCATGAAAGATATAGTTCGCCAAAAAATTGGAATAAACGTTGACATAATGGACATGCTCAACGAGCAGATCTCTAAGGAGGCTCATTCATCATCGGCTTATCTAGCCATGGCCTCCTGGTGTGATCATAACGGCCTTACCGGAAGTGCAGAATTCCTATACAAGCAGTCCCTGGAAGAAAGGGATCATATGATGAAGATCTTCAGGTTTATCAATGAGAATGGCGGCACAGCCTACTCGCCTGAAGTAAGCAACATCCTGCACGACTTCAATTCCCTGCAGGAGATCTTTGAAACTGCATTAGACCAGGAGATCGCGATCACGAAGTCAATTAATAATATAGTGGCAAAATGTAGAAAAGTACAGGATTTCGCTTCTGAAAACTTCCTGCAGTGGTTCGTCCACGAACAAATGGAAGAAGAAAACCAATTCCGAAGAATTCTTGAGATGTTCGACCTCATGGGTACCGATGGCATAGCATTAAAGCTGATCGACGAAAGGATCAAACACGGAGAATAACAACAAAAAAAAAGGCGCCTGTGGCGCCTTTTTTTACTTTTATACATTTCTCTTTCTTAGTCTCTTCCCATATAGATGCTCAGGAAGTAAAGGAGAGTAGCCAAAGAACCAACTGCAGCAACTACATAGGTCCTGGCGGCCCATTTAAGGGAATCTTCCGCAGCTTTATGTTCCTGGGAGTTCAGCATGTTCTCTGTTTCCAGCCAAGCCAGGGCACGATTACTTGCATCATATTCTACCGGAAGCGTGATAAAACTAAAAAGTGTTCCGAGCCCAAACATGATGATACCGATCAATAATACAGTACTTCCCATAGCGGTAGTGGCCATTAACATAAGCCCTCCAAAGATCACCCATTGAGAGAATCTGGAAGCAACACTTACTACCGGCACCAGTTTGCTCCTCATTTGCAGCCAGCTGTACGCTTTGGCATGCTGCACGGCGTGACCGCATTCGTGCGCTGCCACAGCTGCCGCCGCAGCGTTGCGCTGCGTATAAACTGCTTCACTCAGGTTTATTGTCTTTTTTGCAGGGTTATAATGGTCTGTCAGCATCCCGGGAGTAGAAATGACCTTTACGTCATAGATCCCGTTATCGGCCAGCATTTTTTCGGCGATCTCGCGACCACTCATCCCATTTTGCAGGTGCACTTTTGAATAGTGCTTGAATTTACTTTTAAGTTTATTGCTCACATACAAGCTCACAATAAAAATGAGAATGGCAATTAAATAATATCCCATCATAGTTTCTAAATGTTTTTTATAACGTGTAAATGTATAAACAAAAATCCAGCCAATTTACACTACTGAAATTTTGTCTGTCCTGCTGCTGCTGCGGGCTATCCAACAATGTTCACGATCTTCCCGGGTACCACGATCACCTTTTTAGGCTCTCGTCCGTTCAACTGCTGCTGAGTCTTTTCATTGGCAAGTACCGTTTTCTCGATCTCCTCCTTGCTCATATCCATTGGAAGCTCCAGCGTAAACCTCATTTTCCCGTTGAAAGAAATAGGGTATTCCTTTGTGCTTTCCACCAGGTATTTCTCTTCAAAAACCGGATATTCAGCCGTGGCAACTGAGGTGTCATGACCAAGTTTCTCCCATAATTCCTCGGCGATGTGCGGCGCGTAAGGTGCGATCAGGATCGCTAAAGGCTCTAAAACCTCTCTGGAATTGCATTTTTGAGCGGTAAGTTCGTTCACACAGATCATGAAAGTGGAGACCGAAGTATTGAAACTGAAATTTTCGATGTCCTCTGCCACTTTTTTGATGGTCTTATGCAGGCTCTTTAATGATTCTGCGGAAGCTTTTTCTTCTGAAACTTCAAAATTCTCTCCTTTATGGTAGAGTTTCCATAATTTCTTCAGGAAGTTGTGCACTCCTGTGATCCCCGCAGTATTCCACGGCTTGGCCTGTTCGAGCGGACCTAGGAACATCTCGTACATCCTTAATGTATCGGCTCCATAATCTTCGCAAATATCATCGGGGTTCACCACGTTGTATTTGGACTTGGACATTTTCTCTACCTCTCGTCCTACGATATATTTTCCATCTTCTGTGATGAATTCGGCGTCTGAGAATTCGGGGCGCCAGTTCTTAAAGCCTTCAATGTCCAGCTCATCTGATGCATTCACCAAAGAAACATCAACGTGAATAGGCTGCACATTATGCGCTTCTGAAAGGTTTTTAGAAACAAATTTGTTTTCTCCTTCCAACCTGTACACAAAAGCACTGGTCCCCAGGATCATTCCCTGGTTGATCAGCTTTTTAAAAGGTTCGTCTACTGTTAACATTCCGCGGTCATAGAGGAACTTTGTCCAGAAGCGGGAGTACAGCAAATGTCCCGTGGCGTGTTCGCTACCGCCTATGTACAGATCCACATTTTCCCAGTATTTCTGGGCTTCTTCTGAAACGAATTCGGTTTCATTCCCGGCATCCATATACCTGAACAGGTACCAGGAACTGCCCGCCCATCCGGGCATGGTGTTCAGCTCCAGCGGATAAACCGTTTTATGGTCGATCTTTTCGTTCTCCACCACTTCGTTCTTTTCAATATCCCATGCCCAGACTGAAGCGTTGCCAAGTGGTGGCTCTCCGGTTTCGGTTGGTAAATATTTTTCCACTTCGGGAAGACGCAGGGGCAAATGTTCCTTTTCGATCATTTGCGGCAGGCCGTTCACGTAATAAGCCGGAAAAGGTTCTCCCCAGTATCTTTGTCGGCTGAAGACCGCATCCCGTAATCGGTAATTGGTCTTGCCTCTTCCCTGCCCTATCTTTTCCAGTTCTAAAATGGCTTTATTGAGGGCTTCTTTATATTCCAGATCGTTCAGAAAATCTGAATTCGCGATGACCGTGCCTTCCTTGCCTGAATAGGCTTCTTCGGAAATATCCACATCCTTGAAGATGTTCCTGATAGGCAGGTCAAAATGCTTGGCAAAGTCATAATCCCGCTGGTCGCCGCAAGGAACGGCCATTACGGCACCCGTTCCGTAGCCTGCCAATACATAATCTCCAATCCAGATAGGCACCGGTTCTTTTGTGAACGGATGTTCGGCATAAGCTCCCGTGAACACTCCGCTGATGGTCTTCACATCGGCCATTCTATCGCGTTCACTTCTTTTAGCCGTAGCCTCAATATAGGCATCCACCTCAGCCTTATGCTCCGGAGTAGTGATCTTTTGCACCAGGTCATGCTCCGGTGCCAGGGTCATGAAGGTAACTCCGTAGATCGTATCAGGTCTGGTGGTGAAAACAGGAATTTTAAATTCAGAATCCTGAATATTGAATTCAACAAGAGCTCCCACCGATTTTCCGATCCAGTTCCTCTGGCTCTCCTTCAGACTCTCGGTCCAGTCGATCTTATCCAGTCCCTGCAGCAAACGTTCGGCATAAGCAGAGATCCTCATGCTCCACTGGGTCATTTTTTTTCGAATCACCGGGTATCCGCCGCGTTCGGAAACCCCGTTGACGATCTCGTCATTTGCTAACACGGTTCCAAGCTGAGGGCACCAGTTAACTTCGGTTTCAGCAAGGTATGTGAGACGGTATTTTAGTAGCTGTTCCTGTTTTTCTTCGGAAGAAGAACCATTCCATTCGGTCGCGGTGAATTCAGCTACATCTTCATCACAGGCCGCGTTCACCCCCGAATTCCCTTCCGCAGCAAAGATCTTCTCCAGTTCAGTTATAGGACGGGCTTTATCGGCTTCAAAATCATACCAGGATTCAAAAAGCTGAATAAAGATCCACTGGGTCCATCTGTAATAATTTGGCTCACTGGTGCGCACTTCACGGCTCCAGTCAAAAGAGAAGCCTATCTGGTCCAGCTGCTCACGGTAGCGTTTGATATTGGCCTCGGTGGTAATAGCCGGGTGCTGCCCGGTCTGTATCGCATACTGCTCGGCCGGCAGCCCAAAACTATCGTAACCCTGCGGATGCAGAACATTGAAACCTTTATGCCTCTTAAAGCGGGCATAGATATCGCTGGCAATGTACCCAAGCGGGTGCCCCACGTGCAGCCCCGCCCCCGAAGGGTAAGGGAACATGTCAAGGACGTAATATTTAGGTTTTTCAGAATTATTTTTGGCTTTGAAAGTCTGGTTCTTGGCCCAGTACTCCTGCCACTTCTTTTCAATTTGATTGAAATTGTAACTCATATCTTGCTCTGCATCTCGAATTATATCCCGAAATCCTTCAGGAAAGGGCAAAAATACGGTTAATGTACGAAAGTGAAAAGTTTGGCCGTTTTAAAGAAGGAGAATGATTTACTTTCTTATTTTTACAGAAATTTACTAATCCGCACTATGAGTTCATCTTTTGAAAGGTATCAAAAAAGACGTCTTATTTCTTCTTATTTTTCGGTGGTGATCAGTATTGGTCTGGTGCTTTTTCTCTTAGGCCTGCTGGGCCTTTTGGTTTTGAACACCAAAAAGATAGCAGATCATTTCAAGGAGCAGATCGCCCTGACCATTTACCTGAAAGATACCGCAAAAGAGGTTGAGATCAATCAGCTCAAGAAAAGCCTGGCTTTAGCCGATTATACCAAATCGACCACGTATGTTTCTAAGGAGGAGGCTGCGGAAGCCCACAGCAAGGAAATTGGTGAGGATTTCATGGACTTTTTAGGCTACAACCCGCTGCAGAACTCGATAGATGTTTACATGAAGGCTGATTACATCAGCTCTGGAGAGGTAGACGAGATCGCAGAAGAACTTACGGCGATGAACTTCGTGGATGAAGTGGTGTACGACAAACCTCTTATTTCCCTTCTCAATGAGAACGTTACGCGCATAAGTTTCTGGATACTCGTGGTAAGCGGAATATTCACATTTATAGCCGTGCTGCTCATCAATAGCTCGATTAGACTCGCGGTTTATTCCAAGCGATTCATCATCAAGACCATGCAAATGGTAGGCGCGACAAAAAGGTTTATCAGGAAACCTTTTATCTGGAAGAGCGTGAAACTGGGAATGATCGGCGCCATTCTGGCCCTGGCAGGAATGGGAGCTGTTTTGTATTACATGAACAGGAGCTTCCCCGAACTGGAACTACTCAGCGACATATATTTGCTCACCGGGCTCTTTGTCGGGGTTTTCCTCATGGGCGTGATCATCACCTGGCTAAGTACCTTTTTCGCCACCCAGCGTTTCCTTAATCTAAAGACAGACGAGTTGTATTACTAAAAATTGCCACTAATTCACGAATGATCTTTTGAGGAATTATTAGGGCATTCATAGCTAAGATGAGACAGAGGCAGGAATATAAAACTATCAAAGGCAAAGAAGAGAAATATAGAGATAGTCATTAAATTTGACCGCTAATAAAAAATATTAGTGCATTCGTGGCTTAAAAAGAAACAGAATCATGAACAATAACAAAAAACCACTACATAAACAGGATCTAAATTTCGTCTTTGAAAAGAAGAACTACATCGTAATGGGAATAGGCTTGGCAGTCATTGCCCTAGGCTTCATTCTTATGGCAGGAGGCGGCAGTGATGATCCCAATGTCTTTAATCCGGAGATCTACAACTGGAGAAGGATAAGACTCGCCCCGGCCCTTGTGTTGTTCGGTTTTGCCATTGAAGTGTACGCCATACTTCTTAACCCCCGCAAATAATACTAATGGAAGTTATTGACGCTATCTTCCTTGGCATCGTCCAGGGCCTTACCGAATTTTTACCTGTTTCATCAAGCGGCCATTTAGAGATCGCCAAAGCCATTCTTGGAGACACCAGTGTTCCCGAAGAATCCTTAATGGTGACCGTGGTGCTGCATTTCGCGACCGCGTTAAGTACCATAGTGGTCTTTAGAAAAGATGTTGCTGATATTTTTCGCGGACTCTTCTCCTTTAAATGGAACGACGAGTTCGTTTTTTCCCTAAAAATCATCATTTCCATGATCCCTGCTGCTTTGGTTGGGGTGCTTTTTGAAGAAGAACTGGAAACCTTCTTTGGAGGCGCGCTCACTTTTGTGGGTTTCATGCTTATCCTCACCGCGCTTCTTTTATGGCTGGCAGATAAAGCGAAAAACACAGGGAAACCTGTTTCTTATAAAGATGCTTTTGTGATAGGGGTTTCCCAGGCTGTAGCCATCCTCCCCGGGATCTCCCGAAGCGGAGCCACAATTTCTACTTCTGTGTTGTTAGGAAACGATAAGGCCAAAGCCGCCCGATTCTCTTTCCTGATGGTGGTACCGCTCATCCTCGGAAAGATCGCGAAAGATCTTTTAAGCGGCGACCTTACCGGAACGAGCATTGAAGTGATGCCGCTTTTTGCCGGCTTCACTGCCGCATTCATCGCGGGCTTTGCCGCCTGCACCTGGATGATCGCGCTGGTGCGGAAAAGCAAACTTTCCTACTTTGCCATTTACTGCTTCCTTGTAGGAGTAGTTGCCATTACTTATGAATACGCTTTTGCTTAATCTATGACCGAAGAAGAATTTAAAGCCGGACAGGTATTGCTGTTTGACAAACCGCTGGAATGGACCTCTTTTCAGCTGGTGAATAAGGTGCGCTGGCTAATTCGGAAGAATTTCAAGATCAAAAAGATCAAGGTGGGCCATGCCGGCACTTTAGATCCGCTGGCAACCGGTTTGCTAATCATTTGCACCGGAAAAGCCACCAAAACCATAGATGTGCTTCAGGGGCAGGAAAAGGAGTATACAGGAACTTTCACATTAGGTGCCACCACCCCTTCGTATGATATGGAAACCGAAGTGAACAAAAAGTTCCCTACCGAACATCTTTCCGAAGAAAAGATCCACAAAGCCACAGAGGCGTTTATGGGGGACATTCAGCAGTATCCACCAGTTTTTTCAGCATTAAAGAAGGACGGGAAAAGGCTTTACGAATATGCCCGCAAAGGTGAAGACGTAGAAGTTTCGGCACGAAATGTGAATATTTCTGAATTCGAGATCACCAGGATCAATTTTCCTGAAGTGCACTTCAGGGTGGTGTGCAGCAAAGGCACCTACATAAGAAGTCTTGCGCACGACTTTGGAAAAGAACTGGAAACGGGGGCTTACCTTTCATCACTTAGACGCACAAGAATTGGTGCACATGAAGTTAAAGATGCCCACAACCTGGATTCATTTATTAATGAGTATCTTACAGGGGAGGAATAAACCATGAAAAATGGACTTTTTTGAGGAACATAAAGCGCTTATCATCACCGTACTGCTTTTTGCGGTTCTGTTCCTGGCGATGTACAACATCAACATTTCCAGGTCTAACCAAAAAGTAAGGGAAACGCTTATTGAGCTCAATAACCTGAGAGCCGAAGAGCCAAAAAAACAGGAACAGCCCAAAACCGAACAACAGCCCGAAACTCCGCCGCGTCAAAGACAGAACTTTGAAACCCACCAGGCCTTTAATCAGAATCAGGAAGAGAGCCGCAGGAATTTCGAATCCCGACTGGATGAGATCTTTGAGAAGAATTCTGCCAGCCAGGAAGCTTCTGAAGAGGAAAGCACATCTACCAGCAGCGGAGACCTCAACCTGGAACCAAATCGGCGTCAAAAAAGACAAAAAGCATCAGAAGGGAATGATACCTCAGAAGAGCTTTCCACCCAAAAAGGAAGCCTCAGGAACAGTTCCATCTCCTTTTCCCTGGTAGGGCGATCGGCCATTGAGATCCCGAACCCGATATATACCTGCGACACTTCCGGGAAGATCGTGGTGAACATTACCGTTGACTCCGATGGCCGGGTGATTGACACCTCGGTGAACAAAAGGAGTTCTACCTCCAGTAATGAGTGTCTTACCGAGATGGCTCTGGATTATGCCGGCGGGGCGAGATTTTCAAAACTTCCGGGAAGGACCTCCCAACCGGGAACCATAACTTATTATTTTCAGGACTAATGGAAAACAAGAAACGTTGCGGCTGGTGTGAAGGCGACCCCTTATACGAGGCTTATCATGACGAGGAATGGGGAGTGCCGCTTTATGATGACGACCGACTTTTTGAATTTTTGATCCTGGAGACCTTTCAGGCAGGATTAAGTTGGATAACCATTCTTCGGAAAAGGGAGAATTTCAGAAAGGCTTTTGACCAATTCGATTTTCGTCAAATTGCGGAATATTCCGAAGAAAAATTAGAAGAACTGATGCAAAACAGCGGCATCATAAGGAACAAAGCCAAGATCAACGCCAGTGTGGCAAATGCGAAAGCGTACCTTGAGATAAGAGAGGAATTCGGAAGTTTCTCAAAGTACATCTGGAGCTTTGTTGATGACCAACCCCTGCAGCCCGGACTCGCTTCCTATAAAGAAGCCCCCGCCCAAACAGAACTCAGCCAGAGAATAAGCAAGGACCTCAAGAAAAGAGGTTTCAAGTTCGTAGGTCCAACAGTGGTTTACGCCCACATGCAGGCCACCGGAATGGTAAACGACCATGAAGTTGGCTGCTTTAGGCACAAAGAAGTGCAGGAACTCGAATAGCCTTATTTAAGGTATTCCAAAAATTCACTTCTGGGGATCTCTTCTGCACCAAGACTGGCGAGATGATCTGTATAGACCTGGCAATCGATGAGCTTAACACCCTCTTGCTGTAATTTTTGCACCAGTTTTATAAATCCGAATTTCGAAGCATTGCTTTTTTTAGCGAACATGCTTTCGCCGCAGAAGACTTTTATATCCTTCAGATAAATCCCATAGAGCCCCCCTACCAGTTCATTTTCCTGCCACACCTCAACCGACTTTGCAAAGCCTAAGCGATGCAGTTCCACGTACGCCTCCTGCATCTGCGGCGTGATCCAGGTGCCCATTTGCCCTTCCCGGGGTGCGACTGCGCAATTCTGTATTACCTGCTCAAAATCCTGATCAAAGGTCACCTCAAAAATGCCTTTTTTAAGCACCTGTTTCATGCTTTTCGAGACCTTGAGCTTTTCAGGAAAAAGCACCATTCTGGGATCAGGGCTCCACCAAAGTATGGGCTGACTGCTGTCATACCACGGAAAAATTCCATGGGTGTAGGCCGAAAGCAGCCTTTCTGGAGAAAGGTCACCCCCAAAAGCCAATAATCCTATGGAATTGGCCTTTTCAACAGGGGGAAAATCATCTTGAGGACCTAAAAACTTCAATCTTTGCTTTTTTGAAAAATACTCAAATACAGCTTATAAAAAAAGCCCGAAACTTTGGGTTCCGGGCTTTCAGCTTTTCTTTTTTCCTGCCTAGAACGGAAGATCATCGTAATCTTCATCGTTCAGGTCATTTGCAGGCTCGAACTGGTCTGCAGGAGGCACAGGAGCTCCGCCCTGAGGTTGCGCGGCAAGGTTCTCAATTCTCCAACCCTGAATAGAATTGAAATACTTGGTCTCTCCCTGCGGGTTAACCCATTCCCTTCCACGAAGGTTCACCCCTATCTTCACGGGCTGCCCTACTCCGTAATTGTTAAGCAGGTCACATTTATCCTGCACAAATTCGATGAGAATGTGTTGTGGATATTGCTCCTCGGTCGTCACAACAACCTCTCTTTTTCTAAAACCATTGTTCCCAAAGGTTTTAGTTTCCCCAATCATTTTGATCTTTCCTTGTACTTCCATATCAAATCTTTTTTGCTAATAATATTTTCCAGGCTACCGCCGGTTCATTGTTCTCTAAACACTCTTTTGCTTTTCTGTGAACAGTTTCCTCATCTTTTTCCAGTAGGGCCTTCACTTCAGGATTTTCCTTCACAAAACTAATGATGTCCTGTGCCGAAGGCAACTGTTCCACATTTCCCAGTTTTCCCAGGTCATTTCCCGTAAGCACCTTGCTGTTTCTTATTTCTTCGGAAATGGCATCTACACCAATCCCTAACGTCTGAAGCGGCTTGGGCACCTCGAACATTCCGGAGATCGCACGGGTATACCAGTTGCCACCCATACGTGCTACCAGGTCTATTTTATGCTGATCAATATAACCTTTTTCATCCAGAATATCTTTTGAAACATGCATTTTCAGCACCTCGCATATTACCAGGTTTCCGGCACCGCCCTGGTCCCCCAATTCTACTATCTCATTGATCCTGCACTCGAACTGCACGGGAGATTCGGCTACCCTGAAAGGTTTAACCACTTCTGAAGGCAACATGCTGAATCCCGCTTTTTCGAATTCGTTCACCCCTTCTTCATATTCGGTACTCGAAAGGGATACCTGGTGCACCATTTCATAGTTCACCACGTTGATCACCACCTCCATGGTAGCTTTAGCATTGTTAAAAGTATGTTTCACCGTGTTATCTCTTCCCCTTCTGGCAGGTGAAAAAATGAGGACAGGTGGATTCGCGCTAAAAACATTGAAAAAGCTGAAGGGCGATAAATTAGGCCTCCCCTGTGCATCTATGGTGCTTGCAAAAGCAATAGGCCTGGGACCAACCGCTCCAAGCAGGTATTGATGCATTTTTGCCGTGGGAATTTCTTTTGGATCTATGCTGAGCATGTTCAAAAATTTTGACAAAGGTAAGTAAAGCGCACAAGGAATGAAAAACAGCCCTCCACAATATTATTTGCTGAAAACGCTTATATTTAAACGCACAAAAGCACTGCCTACATGAGGTTTTCAGATAAACGAAACTTTAGACGCGGGTTCATCATCCTCACTTCTCTTATTATCATCATCCTTATAGTATGGAACGCAGTTGCTTTTTTCCAACGAATAAAAGAAGAGGAAAGGCGAAAGATGAACATCTGGGCCTCTGCCCAGGTTTATCTCGACCAGGTGGACACAGACACGGGCCTGGACCTTTACCTCGCTATCATCAACAGCAACTCAAGTATTCCAACCATCCTTGTAGATGAGAACGGCAAGATCGTGGATGCAATTAACATTGAGGAAGAGATCAGAGCCGACAAGGATAAACTCCAGGATTACCTCAAGACCATCAAGTCTGAAAATGAACCCATAGAGATGGATCTTGGAGAAGGCCGGGTCAACCAGGTGTACTACGGAAATTCCCCGATGCTCAACAAGCTGAAGTATTACCCGCTGGCATTGATGCTTATCATCATCATGTTCATCGCGGTTATCTATTTTTTCTACACTACAACTAAGACCAGCGAACAGAACAAGCTATGGGCCGGGATGGCAAAAGAAACCGCCCACCAGATCGGTACGCCGCTTTCTTCCCTTATCGGGTGGACAGAGATCCTCAAGGAAGAACGAGTAAATCCCGTGTATATCGGCGAAATAGAAAAAGACGTTGACCGGTTAAAGACCATTACTGAAAGGTTCTCAAAAATAGGTTCTGCGCCTACCCTGCAGCCGGCAGATATAGTGGAAAAGACCCGTGACAGTTTTGATTATCTTAAAGCCCGTAGCTCAAAACTGATCGATTTCAAGCTTAACCTTCCGGAAGAAAAAATACTGGTAAGCCTTAATGAACAGCTTTATAGCTGGACCATTGAGAACCTGGTGAAAAATGCCATTGACGCCATGAAAGGAAAAGGGGAACTGGAAATAAGCCTCTCTCAGAACACTAAGAACGTACACATACAGGTAAGAGATACCGGAAAAGGGATCTCGAAAAGCAAATACAAAGAGGTCTTTGAACCCGGCTATACTACCAAAAAAAGAGGCTGGGGCTTAGGCCTGTCACTGGCTAAACGCATTATAGAACAATACCATAAAGGGCGCATCAGGGTATTACGCAGCGAGATAAATAAAGGGACGACAATAGAGATCGTGCTGCACAAGATCAAAACCGCTGCATAGACTCTCTAAGATCAGACGGAATGGGTAGAGATTCGTCTTTGCTGAAGTCGAAAAAAACCGCGATATCCCTTCCTTCTGCACACACTTCTCCCGTCTCGTTAAGAATTACCTGGTCAAGCGCGAAACTGCTGTTCTTGATGTAAGCCAGTTTGGTTTTTACCACAGCCGTTCCCGGGTAAAAAAGCGATTTTTTGAAGTCGCAGTGAGTGGAAACCAGGATGGCTCCTTTATTAGTTTCTGAAAACATAGCCGCAAGCCCTGTCGCTTCCCAGAAATTCACCCTCCCCGACTGAAGGAAGCGGATAAAAGTAAGGTTATTGACATGCCTGTACATGTCGAGGTCGCTGAAGTCGATACGCAGCTCCAGCGATAATTTATAATCTTCAAAACTCATTAAATGGCTGCTTTGATATCCCTGGCTATTTGATTGAACTCTTCTTCTGAAAGCTCCTGTTTTTGTGCAAAATTCATATCTCCCATAGAGTTCAATGGAATAAGATGCACATGCACATGAGGCACTTCCAGTCCCACCACGGCCATACCAACTCTTTTACAGGGAACGGCGATTTCAATTCCTTTGGCCACCTTCCGGGAAAAGGCCATCAATTCAAGGTAGGTTTCTTCATCAAGGTCAAAGATGTTGTTCACTTCCTCTTTCGGGATACACAAGGTATGACCCTTGGCATTGGGACGTATATCAAGAAAAGCAAGGAATTTATCATTTTCAGCTACTTTATATGCGGGAATTTCCCCGTTGATGATCTTGGTGAATATGGTTGGCATAATTTTCAATTTTTAATGGTACACAAGTTAGCACTTTCAGCTTTAAGCTCAAATAAAAAGATCCTTTCCACAAGGAAAGGATCACGAATTCTTTCAGCTATAATTGCTATTACCGCGAAATATCCAGGATCTCGAACTTCAGTGTTCCGTTAGGCACCTGTACCTCCGCAATATCTCCTACTTTCTTTCCTAAAAGGCCTTTCCCGATAGGGCTGTCCACAGAGATCTTTCCGGCCTTAAGATCGGCTTCGCTTTGAGCCACCAGTTTGTATTTCATCTCGGCGCCGTTAGTAAGGTTCTTGATCTTTACATTTGAATGCACCAGAATCTTGGAAGTATCAAGTTGCGATTCATCGATCAAACGGGCATTGGCGTAAACTTCTTCCAGCTTTGCAATTTTCATTTCCAGCAATCCCTGGGCTTCTTTTGCCGCATCATATTCTGCATTCTCACTAAGGTCTCCCTTGTCCCTTGCTTCAGCAATAGCCTGTGAGGCACGAGGACGCTCCACATCCCTTAACTGGTTTAGTTCATCCCGTAATTTCTTAAGTCCGTCGGCGGTATAGTATGATACTTTACTCATGGCATTATCATTTATATAAATAGAAAAAATCCCATTCTCTGACGGGATTTCAAACAAATATACTAAATTAAAATATCCAGTACAATTATATCTTGTAGCTTTGAAAAAACGTTTTATGAAAAAGTTTTTCTTCAGTTTATGCCTGTTTCCTTTGATCTGGAGCTGCTCGGGAGATGATGAAATAAGGAACAATCCGTACCTGCCAGACCTCAACTTTTCGGTGAGGCTCGATCTTAGCTTACCGGAATATAACAACCTGAATTTCCCCGGAAATAAATATACTACCTATAACTATGGTATAAATGGTATAGTGATCTACAACCTGAACAATGATCAGTACATGGCTTTTGAACTAACCGATCCTAACCACGTGATACAGGATTGTTCTGTACTCACAGTTGAGGGAACCGAAGCTACCTGCTCCTGTGATGATGGAAATCAATACACTATAATCACCGGACAGCAAACTTCCGGAGAGGGCCAATATTTTTTAAAGCCTTACAGGGTGGTGAGAAGAGGAGATGTGCTTGAAGTTTCGAACTAAAAAAGCCTTCCTGTTACAGAAGGCTTTTGATCATCATTAAACACTGTGGCACCTTTTAAAATCTTAGGGTAACCCCTGCCAAAAAGTTCCTTGTTGCCTGCGGATAATATCCCGCACCTTCATAGGTGACACCTTCCCAGTCATAAGTGTAGTAGTATCCATTAGAAACATATTCTTCATCGAATATATTGTTTACCAATCCCGTGAACACGATCTCCTCGAACAAAGGCGCGTCCTTCCAGGTGTATTGAATGTTGAAGTCATTGATGAAATAGTCTTCAAGCAGGGCGGCTTCATTTTCCAGGTTGCTCATATACTGTTCTCCCACATATTTGGAGAGCAACTTTAACTCCAGGTTTTCAACCGGGCGAAATTCCAGGATGTTACTGGCCACCACTTCGGGAGAATAGGAAATATCTGTCTTTCCGAAGCTACGTAATTCTCCGTCCCAGTTAGCGAACCATTCATCGTTCTTGTTGCGGCTTATCGCCACATTAGGTCTCCAGGTAAATTTGTCGCTAAATTTTACAGCTGCATCCACTTCGAGTCCTGCTCTATAACTGCTCCCGCTGTTTCTTCTAATTGGTGCACCAACATCATTCAATTCTCCCGTGAGTACCAGCTGGTTCTGGTAATCCATATAATACAGGTTGGTATTGATCTGTACTGCCTGAGTTTTAAAACGCCACCCCAGTTCATAATCGTTCAGTTCTTCCGGTTCAGGGTTCCCGTTCTCGTAATCTGAACGGTTAGGTTCCCTGTGCGCCCGTGCAAATGAAAAGTACAACTGGTTGGCATCAGAAATTTCATAGGTCATCCCCGCCTTCGGATTAAAAAAGGTAAAACGGTCATCAACGAAGAAAGGAGTTTCCTCTTCCTCTACTCCGTCAACTTCATAGTGCAACCTTCTTAACTGCAGGTCACCATAAAGGGAGAAATTCTCTGAAATCGCAACGGTAGCTTTTCCGAAGACATTGAAATCGCTCTTTTGAGACTGGTTGTCGTAATATCTCTGCAGAGGTGATGACGAGCGCGCAAACCTCGTATACACGATCTCTCCAAAATGGTCTCCCAGGTAGTTGTTCCAGGCACCTCCCGCAATTACTTTTAAATTGTCTTCTTCATACTGCACATTGAAGGTAGTACCATAAAAATCGTTCACCAGCCATTTCCGGGTAACCAGGTCACTTTCGGTGATCTCTTCGCCGTTTGCCGTAAAATTCTGCAGGCCATAAGCTGCCAGGTCTTCATCTGCGCGGTAAGATTCATAGAATCCGCGACCGTAAGTATAGTGCAGGGCCATGTTAGAGGACCAATTGCTGCCGTAGCTCTGGTTCCAGAGCAGCTGGTAATGGTCCTGTTTGTAATCGTCTACGTGATTTTCGTAAAACTGAAGGTTTCCGGCGTCATCTATATAAGCTCCAGCAGGATTGAATCTGCGGTCTTCCTGTAACTGATCGGCATCTATACCATCCCAGGCCTGATAGGTCACCTCGCTTCCGCCAAAAGTCAGGGCTTTGACCAAAGTTCCGCCGTCAACATAGGTTCCCTGGAAAAAATAGGATTTCAGATCACTCGAAGCCCGGTCGATATATCCGTCACTTTTGATCACAGAAGCCCTTCCGGCAAATTCCCAGTGATCTTTAAACAATCCGCTGCTGAATTTCACCGTATGCTTTCGGGTATTGTAAGAACCAAAACTGTTGGAAATCTCTGCGGAAGGCTCCACCTTATACCGGTCTGTAAGCACGTTGATACTCGCACCAAAAGCCCCGGCGCCATTGGTAGATGTCCCCACCCCGCGTTGCAGCTGAAGGTTCTCTACCGAAGAGGCGAAATCTCCAAGGTTTACCCAGAAAGTTCCCTGGCTTTCGGCATCATTGTAAGGCACACCGTTAATGGTCACATTTACGCCTCTGGATTCTGTTCCCCTTACCCTGATGCTGCTGTACCCAATGCCGGCACCCGCATCACTGGTGGTCACCACCCCCGGCATATACTGCATGAGGCTGGGAATATCTTGCCCCAGGTTGCGATCTTCGATCTCTTCGTTGCTCAAATTACTATACGTGATAGGCGAATCTGCAGTTACACGAACCGCTGACAAGAAAACTTCTTCAAGTTCTTCGGCGGCATCGCTCATGTCGACGTCGAGGATCATATTCCTACTAAGGTCGATGGGAATCCTTTTTTGATTACCGTTAGAGAAAATAAGGACATATTTCCCGGCTTCAAGGCTAAGGGAATATTCTCCCTGGCTGTTGGTCTGGGTACCTTGAGAGGCACCTTCTACCCTTACGATAGCTGTTGTTAACGGAATTTCGCCGTCGGTTACCTTTCCGGAAACCTGGTACTGCTGGGCAACAAGATTAAAGGATCCCAATAAAATCGTGGCGATTAAGAATAGGTTTTTCATTCGTAATAAAATTGTTTACGAATAAAAGGGGTAATTATTCTTGAATTAAAATTTGATAAAAAAATCCTGAGAACCATTCAATTTAAATTGCAGAAACGGTTTTCAGGAGTGCATATACTTAGCGCTTTTTAGCGCCGATCCCTTGGCAGCATTACCTGCCCAGGTTCTTTGGGTATGATCTCAGCTTCCTCCGGAATTTATCCGGAGTAGGCACCCCTTTGAGACGCCGCAAATGTAACAGGTTTTTTTCGATTTAACCTAATTTTTAGGGCTTTCGAACAAAAAGCTTTTAAATTTATCTTTTTCAGCTTTTTATGACTAAAAAAAGGCCATCTATTACCATTACCGTCTTTGCCGGATACTTCCTGTTGGCAGCTTTGGCGGGCTTCGCCGTATGGTTCGTGTACAACCAGGTAGTCACCTACACCAGCATGACCGAGAGGAACAATACCGGTAACGAAAAGTTGCTGCTGGTAGGAGAAGCCGCCACTAAACTATACGAAGCCGAAAGCCTGAGCCGGCAACTCATTCAATCCGGAAACCTGGAAGGGCTGGACACCTTCACAACCAAAATAGATTCCATTAAAATGACGCTTTCTTCGCTGCAGGAAGCTCATCCTGATAATACACTTGAAAAAGAGATAGACAGTATCAACATCCTGCTCTCCCAAAAGGCCGATAACCTCGAAGAATTACTGAAGCTAAGGGCAACCGGGGAAACAGAAAGTTATTATTCCAGGGTACTGGAAGAACTCAGCAAAGTAGACCAGACCTTTGAAGATCCTAAATACGAGGAGCGATTTAAAGACCTGGAGCCACACCAAAGAAGCGTTTTAATAAAACTTCTGGAATATTCAAAAGAAGACAACCCAGAGCCGACAAGCCTTACAGCAGACTCCCTCATCATCGCCGTAAAATCTGTTCTAAACGAACTGGAGAAAAGGGAAAGACAATATCGTATCGCTCTAAGAAGCAAGGAAAATGAACTGCTCGCCAATGAGATCAAGCTCAACAGCAGGTTGAGAAGCCTGCTTTCAACCATAGAGTCTGAAGAAAGGATCAAATCCCTAAGCCAGGTGAACACCTGGCAGGACACTGTTGAGAGGACCTCCAAGACCATCGCTATCCTGGGAGCAGTAAGCCTCTTGATCATCCTAATTTTCATCTTCCTGGTCATACGCGATGTGTCAAGAAGTCAGCGGTACCGTATGCAGCTCGAAAATGCGAAAATGTATGCGGAATCCCTATTAAAAAGCAGGGAACAGTTCATGAACACTGTTACACATGACTTGAGATCTCCGCTGAATTCGGTAGTTGGCTATACCGGTCTTTTGGAAAAAACGGGCCTCAACAAAGCTCAAAACAGGTATTTGAATCAGCTGAAAAAATCATCAGACTATCTGCTTCACCTGGTGAACGACCTCCTGGACCTCTCCAAACTTGAAGCCGGGAAAATGACCATTGAAGAACTGAGCTTTAATCCGAAGAACCTTATTGAAGAAACTGTAGAAAATGCCATTCCTCCTGAAAAACCCGAAGAGGTAGAGGTGCTGGTAAATGTTTCTGAAGAACTGGATCGCCCGGTGATCACAGATCCTTTCCGCATTAAACAGATCATTACCAACCTGGTGAGCAATGCCTGCAAATTCACAGAAAAGGGAAGTGTCGAAATCAATGCATGGCTGGCTGAAAAGGATATCCTGAACATTGAGGTAAAGGATACAGGAATCGGCATTTCTGAAGAACAAAGAGAGAAAGTTTTCGAAGAATTCTCCCAGGAGGACAGTTCTATTGAAAAAAAATACGGTGGATCGGGGCTTGGCCTAGCGATCAGCAAAAAGCTCACCGACCTTCTCAAAGGAAAGATAAGCCTTGAAAGTGAACCCGGCAAAGGAAGTACTTTTGTGGTGCAGATCCCGGTTAAACTTGCGAAGAACCACGAAGAGGAAACGGATGTAAAGAAAAAGGAACTGAGGGATCTTAAGGAGCACTCGGTCCTGATCGTGGATGATGAACCGGCCCAGCTTGGCCTGCTTAAAGAATTCATCAAATCTACCGGAATGTCCTACCGCACCGCCACCAATGGCAGAGAAGCCCTGCAAAAACTGAAGGCCGAGAAAGCCGACCTGGTACTCACCGATATTCAGATGCCCAGTATGAACGGACATGAACTTCTTTCAGAGATCAACAATAATCCAGAAGTGCCAAGGGTTCCGGTGATCGCTCTATCCGGGCAACCCAATGTGACTCCCGCTGATTACTTAAAAGAAGGATTTAAAGGCAGCCTTTTAAAACCCTATTCTTCGGAAAAATTATTGGAATTGATCGCCGATGTACTGCATGTGGAGCTTCAGAAAAAGGAAAAAAAGAAGATCACTCCTAAAGATCCACATAAGAAATATACGTTGCAGGAAGTAAGGACCTTCGCGGGGGAAGACCAGGAAGCTCTGAATGCGATCCTAACCGCCTTTGTACAAAGCACCAGGAACAATCTTGAGGACCTCAACCGGGCCGCTCATAAAGAAGATTATGACAAGGTTGCGAACCTGGCGCATAAAATGCTACCTATGTTTAGGCAGCTGGGAATAGAACACCTGGTTTCCCGTCTTGAAATACTTGAAAAAGGAAAAACTGAAGAGCTGAAAAAGATCGATCTGCACCGGTTGACCCGGGAGATCAATGAGCTGCTGCAGGACCTGGACCAGGAGATCAAAGTTTGATCCCGTATTGCTTCAGTTTATTGTAAAGCGTCTTCCTATCTATGGAAAGTAATCTCGCGGCCTTACTTTTATTACCATGTGCTTTTTCCAAAGCATCAAGAATGAGCTCCTGTTCATTCTTGTTCTTGAACAGGCTGTAAGAAGATTCGGGTACCTCTTCTTTCTCAGCAGTTCTTACCTCATGAGGCAGCACCTCCACCTCGATCATATCCTTCTGGGTAAGCAAAACAGCTCTTTTTACCGCATTTTTCAGCTCTCTTAAATTTCCGGGCCAGGGATAGGACTTAAAAGCAGTGATCGCTTCATCAGAAAAACCGGCGACATCTTTTTCCAACTCCTTATTGGCACTGTCAAGAAAATAATTGGCAAAGATCATGAGGTCCTCCTGCCTGTCCTTTAGCGCCGGTACCTTGATGGTGAATTCATTAAGTCGATGGTAAAGATCTTCCCGAAAATCGCCTTTTTTGACCAGCTCAAAAAGATCTTCATTGGTAGCGGCGATCACCCTGATGTCGACTTTGATCTCGGTATTGCTTCCTACAGGTTTTACCTTTCTTTCCTGCAAGGCTCTGAGTAACTGCACCTGGAGCTCGTAACTTAAATTCCCTATCTCATCCAGGAAAATGGTTCCTCCATTGGCAGCTTCAAAGTGCCCCGTCTTGTTGGTCACTGCACCGGTAAAAGATCCTTTAACATGACCAAAAAATTCACTGGAAGCCAGTTCCCGCGGAATGGCCCCGCAATCTACTGCTATGAAAGGCTGGGAATTTCTTTTGCTTTTGTTGTGAATGCTTTTCGCTATCTGTTCTTTTCCGGTACCGCTTTCCCCCATGATGAGGACAGACATATTGGTAGGTGCTACAAGGTCAATATAATTGTTCAGCTTGGCGGAAGCGTCACTAACACCTTTAATATAGGTATCTGTAACGGTTTTGGACTTCGGCTGTGCGGCAGGTTTAGGGGCAGGTCTTGTAACTTCGGACTGCTCCATTTGAAGTGCGGTTTGTATGGAATCAAGGATAACTTCAGGATTAAAAGGTTTGGCAATATAGTCTACCGCACCTTCTTTCATAGCGTTTACCGCCATGCTTATTTCGGCATAGCTGGTCATCATGATGACGCCGGTCTGGGCATTTTTTTGCTTTACCGCCTTCAGAATCTCCAGGCCTTCTTTATCAGGCAGGCGCACATCAGAAATAATGACGCCATAATCCGTGTCCTTTAAAAGATTAAGAGCTTCGGTAGCCGTATACACCGCATCGACCTCATATCCTTTCTTCAAAAGAAAGGTCTTGAGCATGGTGCAGAAAGCTACATCGTCTTCAACTAATAGAATTTTGGCCATAAATCTTTAAACTCTCCACAAAATTAGGTTTTTATGAAGCGCCAAATCCAAAAATAAGTATAAAAAAAAGGAGCTTTACAGCTCCTTTTCTGAAAAATTTAACCTTGTTAAGGTATAACTTAACCTCCGTTTCTTCAGACCTCCCGTCTCGATCATTCTCTTCATCGTAAAGACGCTTGTAGGGAAAACGACAATATGATTAACAGAATGACAATCTATAACATGTGTGCCTATGGGAGGTCTGCCACCAGGAGTCGGTTTCTCCTATTCGCGGCGGTCAAAGATTACTTATCCTTTTTATCTTTATCAATCCAGTTACCCTGGGCATCTGCGTAAAGCTCTTTTTGCTCTCCTTCAGCAGTCTGCACCACGAGTTTGAATTTTTGCTCACCTTCTTTTTCTTTTACATGAGCTTCTGCAATTACAGCACCTGCAAAGTCGCGCTCTACAGCTTGTTGTACTTCGGCAGGCAATTCAGCTACTTCAACCTGACGCCACTCGGCTTTTTGTTCAGTTTGCTCAACGGCAACTTCTGCTTCAGCGTTTGCTACTTGCGCATTCATAGTCTGAGTTGAAAAAATCATTGCTGATGCGGCTACTACAGATAAAACTATCTTTTTCATAATTCAATTTTTTTTGTTTGTTACTAATTCAAGTTTTTAAGGTTGTTAGGTATAGAGCTATAAACATACCAATTCGCCCACATCACCTTTAAGCCCAGCATATACGGGGATTTATAATTACCTTAACGAATGTGTAGAGTGGGTAAAACTGGGATTTTTCCCCAAAAAATTGTAGAATTATTCCTCAGTTAAGCTTCGACTTCTATTCCTTGAGAGGGTCACGGCGGGAAGCCTTCTTTTCTGAACGATGCTTTTTCTCTCTGAGGCGCTTAAGCTTTGCAGCCTTGGAAGGTTTTGTCTTTTTACGGGTTTTGGGTTTTTTCAGCCCTTCCCTGATCAATTCCAGGAATCGTTGGGTCACGATCTCCTTGTTCTTGAGCTGACTTCGGGATTCGTCACACTGCAGAATAAGTTCGTTACTGGTGGTAAGACGGGATTGGAGTTTTTTCTGAAGTCCGGCCTTTTCATCATCTGAAAAAGCTGTTGAAGAAGCCAGGTCAAAGTGAAGTTCAACCTTGGAGGACACCTTATTCACATTTTGTCCTCCGGCTCCCGAACTCCGTACCGCTTTGTACCAGGCTTCGTGTATGAGTTGTTTTTCGTCCACTGCTATTTGACCAGGTGGGTCGGTTTCAGCAGGTCGGCCACAGTCTTGACAGGATTGAAGGTCTCTACTGGAACTTCCACAAAAATGCTGATCCAGTTAGACATGGCCCCATTCCATAATCCGGGAAGTTCCAGGGCTTTCAGCTCCTTACCGTCTTTGGTCTTATTGGCGATAAAACTGGTTTCCTCATCCACGAATTCATGCAGGTCAAACTTCTTGCCTTTATAATCCTTAAAGGAACACACAATATCTACAGGATTAAAGTGAGTTGCTTCCTGCGCGATCTTGCTCTGCTGGTAATTTTCGTGGTCTATCTGTGAACCTTCCACGATCTGCAAGGAGATCTCCCCGTTCTTATGGGTCACCCAAAATGGGCCTCCGCCGGGTTCGCCCTCGTTCTTTACCATTCCACAGACCCTTAAAGGCCTGTTGAGCTTTCTTTTTAGAGTGAAAACTTTTTCTTCAGTTGACAGTTCATCAAAGTTTATACTTAGACCGGAATTGAGCTCCTTCTGAACAAAATCGATCATCTCCTCCAGATCATTCTGACTAAGTTCCTTTTCAAGCTGCTGCAAACAGCTGAAGATCTTGTCCTGCAGCTCCAGGAGTTTTCCTGCCAGCATTTCCTTGTTTTCTTTCAGCACCTGCCGGTTCTTCGGGATCACCACGTTATCGATGTTCTTGATAAAAATGACATCGGCCACCTGGGCATTGAGATTCTCAATAAGCGCCCCGTGGCCACCGGGCCTGAAGAACAGGTCGCCGTTCTCGTCACGAAATGGCTCATTTTCTTTGGTAACGGCAATGGTATCGGTTTCGGGATCTTGATAAGAGTAGGAGATGTGAAAATCTTTTCCCGTTTCCTTTTCAAGGGTCGGAATCACTTCTTTTGCCTCGGCTTCGAATTTAGCGCGGTGCTCTTCGGAAACTGTAAAATGAATGCGCACCTTGTTTCCTGAAGAGGCATAATCAACAGCTTCTCTTAGATGCTCTTCAAAAGCTGAGGCCAGGTGCCCCTCATATTTATGAAACGGAACCAGGCCTTTTGGCTGGTCTCCCAGGTCCAGCCCATCCTCTTCCAGCATGGTCTTCACAAAATAATATTGCTGTTTATCTTCGGAAAGCTGGTCGTAGTCCGAATGCTTCTTTCGAAGTATCTCCAAGGCGTTATCATAAAATGGTAGATCTTTCATTCGGCTGAAGAAAAGCTCCAGCTTAGGGTCATTTTTGCGCTCCACATAATCCTCGAGGTTTTCCTTCTCGGGATCGTATTCCTCCAGAAATTGATAAAAAGCTTTGAACATTCGCGTCGCTGCCCCGGAAGCCGGCACGAATTTTAGAATATCCAGCTCCTCTTTCTTATTTTCATATATCCCAACGAGATCCTCCTTTTCCTCTTCAGAAATTGCCAGGATCCCATTCCTTAAAGTGGCAGCCTCCCGAATATTGACCACTACATTACCCCGTTCGAAAATAGCTATTTGTTGTTCTACTTTTTCCGGAGATATTCCTTTCTGCTTTATTTGCTTTAAGTCTTTATTATTAAATCCCAACTTCTTTACTTTTTATAAGTTCCTCAATCATTTTTACAGCCATAGCAAATCGCTCCTGCAAATTTCCCTTCAGGATGTGATATGGCTTGTTGTAATTGTCTAATGGTTCTTTGAATTTGGCGAACATAAGATCCCGTTGATGGGGCCGGTCGCGCAAATCGTCTTCAACCCAGGGAACGTCAATATACGTTAAAAAATAGAGATCGTAATGAGCATTTAACGCATGTTTAAGAAGTGCCGGCTCACAGAATCCGTCAAAATAAGCGGCAGAATAAACAGCTGTTTCGAGCAGGTTGGTATCGCAAAAAAGCACCTTATTGGCCTCCCTGGCTTTCTCATTTTCTATGGCCATTTGCCCCTGTGCAATAGGCAGGATATCTTCCATGCTACAGATCTCCTGTTGCTCATCCCACTTCTCCTGTAAATAATCGCGCGAGAATTCGGGCACCCATTCAGTATTAAAATGGGCAGCCAGCATTCTTGCCAGAGTGGTCTTTCCGGTAGATTCGGGTCCGTAGAGCACCACCCTTAGGCAGTCACAGGATTCTTGTTCAAGCTTTCTTTCCATGCTAAGTAGCCAGAAATGGCGATTATTGTAAATAAGAAATACTGGAGACTGGTAAAAGTCAGCCCCTTGTAAAAATACAGCGGGACCGAGATGAGGTCGCCAATGATCCAGTAGATCCAGTTCTCGATCTTTTTACGGGCCATCAGCCACATTCCCACAAAGAAAATGGCCGTGGTCACGGTATCAATATAAGCGGTCCAGTTGTTCCATTTGTCGAAAGCCTCGTAAACTCCATACACAAAGATGAGCGTTCCCACAAAGATCAGCACGCTCCACAGCTTTTCTTTTGAGGTGGTACGGGTAACCGGAGTAAAATGCACTGCATCCACCTTTCTTGTCCATACATACCAGCCATATACACTCATGCTGGCATAATAGAAGTTGATCATCATGTCTCCCAGCAGTTCCCATTGCCACAGCAGGTAAACAAAAATGACCGTACTTATTATACCCGTCGGGTATACCAGAATATTCTCCTGCTTGGAATACCAGACTGAAAGAAAACCAAAGATCACCGCGATGATCTCCAGAATGATGAATAGAGTGGGGTAATCCTGGTACTGCTGAAAGAAGAAATCAAAAATTGGCTGCATAGTCGCTCCTGTTGCTCTTCACGATCTTCATGGTCATGAGCACATGATCCAGGTTCTGGAAGGTCTCTTTGATCTCCTCGGTCAGGAATTCCATCAATTTATCATAATCGCCGTATATCTGAGTACTTAAAGGATTTTCCATTACTGTAAAACCCGAATTCCTGAGGTCTTTTATGAATTTCTTGATCGGGGGCTCAAAATCATCCTGAAGCGGAGTAAGAGCAAGTTCAACTGAAATTTGCATTCTAAAAGTCTTTATTTATAAACTAAAACAGGCCGGTAAGACCATTTCGCTAATCAAAATTAGGAAGTTTAACACTTTTGGAAAGTCTTTTTCTCAATTAATTTGACGAACACGCTGCAGTGGCAGTAAAGAATTCGCCTTTCTCAAAGGCTGTACCCACCACCACCATATCGGCTCCGGCGGCATAAGCGGCTTCAAGTTGTTGAGAGGAACGAATTCCGCCCCCCACGATGAGAGGAATGGAAACAGCATTTTTGACCGCTTTTATGATCTCTTCGGAAACCGGCTTCTTGGCCCCGCTTCCTGCTTCCAGGTAGATCAGTTTTTTACCTGAAAACTCTCCGGCCAAGGCCGTTTTTACGATCTCCTCTGGTCTTTCCTGTGACATGGGAAGGGTTTTACTTACTCTTTGTACCGCGCACTCTCTTCCGCCGTCAACCAGAATGTAGCCGGTAGGGATCACTTCCAGGTCCATATTTTGAAGGCTGTCAACTGCCTGTACCTGTTGCTCGATAAGGTACTCGGGGTTCCTTCCGGAGATAAGGCTCAGGAACAATAAGGCATCGGCCAAAGGGGTGATCTGCGAATGGTCTCCGGGGAAAATGATAATGGGCAGAGAGGTCTCCTGCTTCAGGCGTTCTATACAGGCTTCGGTCCTACCCTTTTCCACTGTGCTTCCGCCCACAAAAAGATGCGTGGTGAATTCGGGGATCTTCTTCAAAAATGAAGAAACCACATCAGCTTCAAATTTGTCCGGATCAATGAGTACGGCCAACAGTTGACCTTGTCCGACAATAGACTCAAAAATGCCATTTTTCACCAACCTCATCCGGTTATCGGTTTTTCCTCCTTCGGCATGGCATAGACACAGGTAAAACCTTCAAATTCCAGGAAATCGAAATCATACCAGGAAACGCTGCCGTTAAAAGATATCTTTCCGGTGGTCCTTTGATCGTCAAAATCAAAGTCGGTGATATTGATGTGTTGCAGAAAACTGACCTTAGGAGTGGCGTAGATCTTATAGACCGCTTCCTTGGCACCCCAAACTATGGTAAGCTTCCTTACCAAAGCATCTGAATTGGCCAGGGTGCGGTATTCCTCTATCGGAGTGAACTTGTGTGCGATCAAAAGGATCTTTTCACGCTGCTTTTCAATATCTATCCCCACTTCCCTTTTTCCGATGATTATAGCCGAAAACGTAAAGGAATGGGTAATGGAAATATGATTATCATCTTTTAAATGCGGTTTCCCCTGCTCATCATAATACAGGTCGTGGTCTGAATAACCTTCCGCAGCCAAAAGATGGCGTACGCTCATAAAACCACGACGATGCAGGTCACTTTTCATGCCATCCACCCTCTCCTTGCAATGAGCAGTAAGCTCAATACCACGACTTAAGTCCTCATATGGCTCTTCTATCTTCCAAATGAGGACTTTAGTATCGGCGTCTATTGTTATTCTTTTGTAAAGGGGCATAAAAAATGTTATATATTCTGTATTTTTGCACTTCAGAAAAAGCTAAATCAAATATAAGAATATGTCAACGAAAACAGCACCTTATACTGCGTATAAAGTAAAAGATATTTCCCTTGCCGACTGGGGGAGAAAAGAGATAGAACTGGCCGAAGCCGAGATGCCGGGGTTAATGTCATTGAGGGAAGAGTACAAGGACGAGCAGCCACTTAAAGGCGCGCGCATTGCCGGATGTCTTCACATGACCATCCAAACTGCCGTGCTTATTGAAACCCTTGTAGCTTTGGGTGCTGAAGTTACCTGGAGCTCTTGTAACATCTTCTCTACCCAGGATCAGGCCGCCGCGGCGATTGCCGATGCAGGGATCTCTGTTTACGCGTGGAAAGGAATGACTGCGGAAGAATTCGACTGGTGTATAGAGCAGACCCTTTTCTTTGGAGAAGAGCGTAAGCCACTTAACATGATCCTTGATGACGGGGGTGACCTTACCAATATGGTGCTGGATAAATATCCGGAGCTTGCTGAAGGGATCAAAGGTCTTTCTGAAGAGACCACTACCGGAGTTCACAGGCTTTACGAGCGTATGAAGAACGGAACCCTTCCTATGCCTGCCATCAACGTGAACGACTCTGTGACCAAGTCAAAATTCGACAACAAATACGGATGTAGAGAAAGTGCGGTAGACGCGATCCGTCGTGCTACAGATGTGATGCTTGCCGGAAAAAGAGTAGTTGTTTGCGGGTACGGAGATGTTGGT
Organism: Salinimicrobium catena; assembly: GCF_900102915.1. Classification (GTDB taxonomy): domain Bacteria; phylum Bacteroidota; class Bacteroidia; order Flavobacteriales; family Flavobacteriaceae; genus Salinimicrobium; species Salinimicrobium catena. The sequence goes on along the minus strand of NZ_FNGG01000001.1, from coordinate 796,885 downwards.
AAAGGTACTGCCGCTTCTTTTAGAGGAGCAGGTTCTATAGTTACCGTGACTGAGATCGACCCAATTTGCGCTCTGCAGGCTGCAATGGACGGTTTTGAAGTGAAAAAACTGGAAACCGTTTTACCTAAGGCAGACATCGTGATCACCACCACCGGGAATAAGGATATCGTAAGAGCCGAGCATTTTGAGGCGATGAAAGACAAGACCATCGTTTGTAACATCGGTCACTTCGACAATGAGATCCAGGTTGCATGGCTAAACGAGAACCACGGAGACACTAAAGTGGAGATCAAGCCACAGGTTGACAAATATACCATCAACGGAAAAGATATCATTCTTTTAGCTGAAGGTCGTTTGGTTAACCTTGGTTGTGCTACCGGCCACCCAAGCTTTGTGATGAGTAACTCGTTCACAAATCAGACTTTGGCGCAGATCGAACTTTGGAAGAATACTGATAAGTACAAGAACGAAGTTTACATGCTTCCGAAGCATCTTGATGAGAAAGTGGCCAAGCTGCACCTTGACAGAATAGGAGTTGAATTGACCGAATTGAACGAAGAGCAGGCCAAATACATTGGCGTGACTGTTGAAGGTCCTTTCAAACCGGAATATTATCGTTACTAGACGTTAGACGTTAGACAAAATAAAAAAATCCTCTTTGGAACTTCCAAAGGGGATTTTTTTATCGCATCCACCAGTTTATAATGACGGCGGCAACTATAATGATAAAAAGCGCTACAAACAGCCAGATCCAGAATTTAGTCGGGGTGACTCTTTCTGCCCCCGGACTTGGATCTTTTAGGAGCCCGTTCTCACGCAACAAAGCACCTGCCTTTTCCTCCTGCCCTCTTACCACCTGTACTCTTACAACAAGACCAGAAGTATTTTTTTCATCAAGAAACCTGTAATCAATGTTGTTCTGTTCAAAAATATTCCTCAACAGGAAAAGTTGATTCTGTTTTCGCGTTTCCCAAATAGTAGTATACTCCATTAGATCCTGTTTATGGCGCGGTCATGAACCAGCCTATTAGAATGGCCACCAGGATAAGCACCAAAGCCGCGAGAAAGATGAACATCCATTTTTTACCCCGGCTGGCAGAGGCTTCCCGGTGAGGATGCTCCACCTTGAGATATCCGCTCTCATGCAATATTTCCCGGGCCAGCGCACGGTCCTTCTCGGCAACCTGCAGGTAGAATTCCTTTTTACCTTCAGCAGAAGCCTGATCTTCATTGATCTTGTAATCAACGCCCTTACCCTGAAAAAGGCTTTTTAGCACGGCAACTTCAGATCCGTCGGTTGTGGCATAAACGGTAATGTAGTCCATATCCTTAATAGTTAGCCTATTAAAGATACAAAAAAACCCTTTCCGGAATTGGAAAGGGTTTGATATCTTAAAAAGATAAGGTCAACTATGCCTCGAACGGTTCGATAGAAACGTAAGACTTGTTATCTTTCTTTTTAGTGAATTTTACGATACCGTCAACTTTGGCATGTAAAGTATGGTCTTTTCCTGCGTACACATTCTCTCCTGGATTGTGAGCAGTACCTCTTTGTCTAACGATGATATTTCCGGCTACGGCAGCTTGTCCTCCAAAGATCTTCACACCTAAGCGTTTCGATTCTGATTCTCTACCGTTCTTAGAACTACCAACTCCTTTTTTGTGAGCCATTTTGTTTCGTTTTTACAGTGTTAAACTTTTAGCTTAAAGCAGCTACTAATTCGGCTTTTTTCATTGAAGAGTATCCTTCAACTCCTTTTTCCTTAGCCATTTCTCTTAATTCGGCAACTGTGTGAGAACTAAGATCGTTCTTTGGAGCTTCCTCTTTCTTTGAAGTTTCCTTCTTAGCCGAAGTTGATTTTTTAGAACCTGACACAGAGATTCCCTCGATAGAGATCTCGGTAAGTGACTGGCGGTGACCATTCTTCACACGGTAACCTTTTCTTCTTTTCTTTTTGAAAACAATAACTTTGTCTCCTTTTAGGTGCCTGGTGATCTTAGCTTCAACCAAAGCTCCATCTATAGCTGGGGCGCCTAAAGTGATGTTGTCACCGTCACCTGTCAGAAGAACTTTATCGAAAGAAACACTGTCTCCTTCTTCTCCTGTCAAACGGTTCACGAACACCTTCTGGTCTTTCGCAACTTTGAATTGCTGCCCTGCTATCTCTACAATTGCGTACATAGCGTCTTTAATTAAGGGTTTATTTACTTGCCTGCATAATTTTCAGGCGGGTGCAAATATACTCCTAATTAATTAATTTGCAAAGGCTAATATTTAATAGGTGTGTTTTTGCCCTTCCTTGGTATTCCAGCTTGGTTTGTAACGCTGCATAATGGCGAGAGCCATGACAAAACTGGTAGCGAATCCCATGAGAGCTACTGTAAAAACCAGCATTCCGATGTTCACAAACCAATCGGTTTCCCACATGGTTACCAGCTCGTTCGAGAATCGTGGGTTGAGTTCGCTGGCATAGATCGCGAAGAAGGCAGTGAAAATGACCGTGGCGATAAAACCGGTACCGAGAATTGTGGTAAATCCTTTTTGGTAAACAAATTTGGCTTTTTTCTCTGCACGGTATTTTTTCAATGCCCAATACATTCCCAGTCCCGTGATCACAATATTGAACACACTGTACACTGGATATTTATGCAGACCGAACAGGGAGAGCAGCAAGAAATAAGCTATAAGGCCTATTGCTATATAGATACCATACATTATTGGAACAGAATGTCTTTTCATGAACACAACTTTTTGATGTTTTTATAAATTTCCAAAAAATTAGACAGTATCTCCCTTAACACCATGTTAATTTAGAACCCTAGCTATTTTTCTCCCTAATTTTTCATCATTTTTCATGTAACGAATCATTCCTTACCCACACTTATTTATTGTTATAATCAAAATTTAATCTCATGACCAATAAGATCAAACTTGCAGCCTCTGCTCTTTTCCTGTGCTTTGCAGGAACTGCGCAAGAAGTTGAGTTTACAGAGTATACTCTGGATAATGGCCTGGACGTGATCCTGCACCAGGATAACTCAGCGCCAGTGGTAACAACTTCTGTAATGTACCATGTAGGCGCAAAAAATGAAGACCCTGAAAGAACCGGATTTGCTCACTTTTTTGAGCATCTTCTTTTTGAAGGAACCGAAAATATCGGAAAAGGCGAATGGTTCAAGATCGTCTCTTCGAATGGCGGAAGCAACAATGCCAATACAACCGATGACCGCACCTATTACTACGAGATCTTTCCTTCAAACCAGTTGGAACTCGGGCTCTGGATGGAATCTGAAAGGATGATGCACCCCATAATTGATCAGAAAGGAGTAGACACCCAGAACGAAGTGGTAAAAGAGGAAAAAAGACTGCGAGTTGATAATGCGCCTTATGGGAACATCCTGGCCGAAGTTAAAAAGAGGCTTTACACAAAGCACCCTTATCGTTGGGCTACCATCGGTTCAATGGAGCACCTCGATGCTGCTACCCTTGAGGAATTCCGGGCATTCAATGACAAATACTACGTGCCGAATAACGCCACTTTAGTAGTTGCCGGAGATATTGACATTGCGGAAACCAAGAAAATGATCAGCGATTACTTTGGCCCTATAGAAAAAGGAGAGCCGGTAGAGCAGATCAACATTCAGGAAGCTCCAATAACTGAAGAGATAAGGGGAACTTACCACGACCCAAACATCCAGATCCCTGCCATTGTCATGGCTTACCGAACTCCTTCAATGAAAGAAAGGGATGCTTACGTTCTGGACATGATCTCTGCTGTGCTTTCTGACGGAAAGTCTTCCCGGCTGTACAAAAAACTGGTTGACGACCAGAAGCAGGCTTTACAGATAGGCGCCTTCAATATTGCCCAGGAGGACTACGGCCAATATGTGGTTTTCGGACTTCCAATGGGAGAAACTTCTTTAGATACTCTTGTTTCTGAAGTGGATGAGGAGATCAAAAAACTGCAAACCGAACTTATCAGCCAGAGAGAATACGATAAACTTCAGAATCAATTCGAGAACCGCTTTGTGAACTCTAACAGCAGCGTTGCAGGAATAGCAAGTTCCCTGGCAACCTACCAAATGCTGTATGGAGATACAGACCTTATCAATGAGGAGATCGAGATCTACCGGTCAATCACCCGTGAAGATATCAAGCGCGTGGCCAACAAATACCTCAATCCAAACCAGCGTCTTGTTTTGGAGTATCTTCCTAAAAAAGATTCTGAAGAAGTAAACTAAAAATGAGAATGATGAAAAATAAATTTTTAGCCATAGCGATCCTGTTCCTAACTGCAACAGCGATGCAGGCACAAATAGACCGCAGCACCCAACCAGAAGCAGGTCCTGCTCCAGAGATCAACCTGGACAAACCAGATTCTTTTACTTTAAAGAACGGCCTTAAGGTAATGGTGGTAGAAAACCACAAGTTGCCTCGAGTTTCTATGGTGCTTACCATGGATAACCCACCGCACGCAGAAGGTGAAAAAACCGGTATTGCCCAGCTAATGGGTTCAATGTTAGGAGAAGGAACCAAAGACATTCCAAAAGACAAGTACAACGAGGAGATCGATTATCTTGGAGCCAGAGTAAATATGCACGCTTCGGGCGCTACGGCAAATACCTTGTCAAAATATTTTCCGCGTGTAATGGAGCTTATGGCAAAGGGTGCTTTAAATCCTAATTTTACGCAAGAAGAATTCCAAAAGAAAAAAGAGCGCATCCTGGAAGGAATAAAAGCTTCAGAAAAAGACGTGGCGCAAAATGCCCGCCGTATCAGTCAGGCTTTGAGCTACGGGAAAGATCATCCTTACGGCGAATTCATGACCACAGAAAGCGTGGAGAATCTTACCCTGGAGGATGTTAAAAACTACTACCAGTCGTACTACGTTCCACAGAACGCTTACCTGGTGGTAATTGGAGACGTAAAGACAAAGGAAGTAAAGAAACTCGCAAAAAAGCATTTTTCTGACTGGAAGCAAAAGCAACTTCCTGCCAACAACCTGCCAAAGGTCAACAATGTGGCACAGACCCAGGTCAACTTCGTGGATTTTCCAAATGCGGTACAAAGCGAGGTACAGGTGACCAATACCATTCAGCTTAAGAAAAGTGATCCTGACTATTTTGCGGTTCTGCTTGCCAACAAGATCCTTGGTGGAGGTGGTGAGGCCAGATTGTTCCTAAATCTTCGCGAGGATAAAGGGTATACCTACGGGGCTTACTCAAGCACAGGTGATGACAAGTATGCAGCCCGTTTTGTGGCCAGCGCCAGTGTGCGTAATGCCGTTACAGATTCGGCTGTTGTAGCTTTTCTTGACGAGTTGCACCGAATAAGAAATGAAAAAGTTTCTGCCGAAGAGCTGGCTAATGCGAAAGCGAAATATACCGGAGACTTTGTACTGGCTTTAGAGCGTCCTTCTACCATTGCTCAGTACGCTTTGAACATTGAGACAGACAATTTGCCGGAAGATTTCTACCAGACATATCTTAAAAAGATCAATGCTGTGACTGCGGAAGAAATTCAGGCAGCCGCCAAAAAATACTATTTGGCAGACAATGCCCGAATAGTAGTGGTTGGAAAAGGCAGCGAAGTAGCCGAAAAACTTGAAACCCTTACCTACAACGGAAAGCAAATTCCTGTAAAGTATTTCGACAAGAATGCAGATCCTATTGAGAAACCAAACTACAACAAGAAAGTTGCGGCAGATATGACTGCTGAAAAAGTGTTTAATAAATACATTGCAGCCATTGGAGGAGAAGAAGCCGTTAAAGATGTGGAATCTGTTTATATGACCGCGCAGGCTGAAATGCAGGGACAGAAACTTGATCTCTCTTCTAAAGTAACCGCTTCCGGAAAATCCCTTACCGAAATAGGTATGGGCGGGAATGTGATCCAGAAGCAGGTTTTTAACGGTACAGAAGGTTTCGTGGTAGCACGAGGGCAAAAAGTACCTTTCACTGAAGAGCAGATAGCCGCGGCCAAGGCAGACTCACACCCATTTCCTGAACTAAAGGCAGAGAACGCAACTTTAGACGGAATTGAAACGGTAAATGAGCAGGAAGCATACGTAGTGAAAATGGATGAAGCAACCACAAATTACTACAACACCGAAACCGGATTAAAGGTTCAGTCGGTTAAAACTGTTAAGCAGGGGCCACAAACCATGACAGTGCCGACCACTTACAGCAATTACCAGGAAGTAGAAGGAGTTAAATTTCCTTTTGAGATCTCTCAAAAAATGGGGCCAATGAGCATTGACTTTGAAGTATCAGAAATTCAGGTCAACAACAATGTTTCAGAGGCAGATTTTCAGTAGAAGATCGTGATAAGCTTTAGAGCCGGTTCCCTGGAGCCGGCTTTTTTTTTGCTCTAACAAGAACAAAATATAGCAAAAAATTAATACAGAAGGTTACGCCCAGAGCATTCAGGACAACTCAAGTGCATTTAAGATTACTTTTTGTCAAAGCTTTCCCAAATCACTTAGGTAAAAAAAGAAAAAGAAAAGATGATTTTACCCTACTTCAGCAGTAGATTCTTCTACAGTGATCTGAGGGTCTGTCTGAAGTTCAGCTAGTTCAGCCACTGCAAATTGCCATGCTAAAAGAGTAAAAAGGGCTACAAATAAGGCCAATCCGAAGAACATTCTCTTTATCATATCGCTTAGATTTAAGGTTGAACTTGTGAGTGTAAAGTTAAGGGTTAGTTAAAGAAAACCAAAAAATTTTAGCTATTTTTCTTTCGGCTGTTCACAACCCACACCCCCACAAGTATCACAACCCCAGACAATAACTGGAAAAACGAGAAATTCTCCCCGTCTAAAATTCCCCATCCCAATGCCACTATTGGCACCAGATAAGTTACTGATGTAGAGAAAACAGGATCTGATATCTGTATAAGCTTATTGAACATGATCAGAGCCGCACCTGTACCTATCATTCCCAGGATCGCCACGAACATCAGCGACAAAGGAACATCGGGTGCCGTTAAAACTTCCGCGGAAAAAAATCCGGTAGAAAACAGCACAATAAGGGCGGGGATAAGAATAACCATGAAATTCCCGGTAGTGATGGCCAGCGCAGGAATGGTCTGTAAATGTCTTTTGATCACATTCGCGTTCATTCCGTAAAAAAGTGAAGCCAGGATGACCAGCAATGAATACCAGTAATTCTGCCCCGGATTCAACGCCGCACCGCTGAGGATAAGTGCCGTTGTTCCAGCCAGGCCTATAAGCACACCTATGAATTTCCGCTTTACAAAAGCTGCTTCAAAGATGAAAACGCCCAGCAACATTGAAAGCAAAGGCGTGGTGGAGTTCAAGATGGAAACTATAGCACTGTCGATCTGGGTCTCGGCATAAGAGAACAGGTAAGCAGGAAAAAAAGTTCCGAAGAATCCTGAAAAAGCGATCCACTTCCATTGTCCGCCTTTTAAATGCCTCAAACTTCTAAGGCCTACCAAAATGAGGAAAAGGGCAGCAAAGACCACTCTGAGAGAACCCACCTGCAGTGCCGTAAGCCCCACAAGCCCTTTTTTAATGAGTATAAAAGAACTACCCCAAATCAATGACAGGAGGCCGAGGTAGACCCACTTCAGGTTTTTATCTGGCATGCTAAAAAATTAGGAGGCAAAAATCGGAATTAATCAAAAAGGGCAAAACGAAAGACCACTTTTTATTCCCTTTCCGTCCACTTCACGGTCTCCATCAAATGCCGAATGTCATCTTTAAGATAAGCGGCCGCGGGAATAATTGAGTCGAAATTGGGTTGGGCATTAAAGTAGACCGAGCCGGTGAGAAAATGCCGCACACTGTCCGTCAGGTAGAACTGGGCTTGCGAAGCCGCATTTCCCGAAACTTCATAGAACATTCCGTAGGTCTTGTTGTACGGATTTGTATAAACATCACCCTCTATAGCATCAGCCTTAATGGTATGCTGCAGCGGCAATTTTTGCGCATCTCGCAACAAGGAGTCCAGGTTATTGCGAACAGGCTGATAGGTTAGAAAAATGGTTCCATCCAGAAGCTCGTAATTCAGGTTTAGCCAGCAATCTTTCGCTCCTGCCGGTTTCTTGGCAACGGCCAGCTCATTTACCTCAAAAGAATAGGGACAGTCGTTATTGAATGGCTTATACTTGGCCTCAGGATAATCAAGAGCCAGATAGGCCTTGGGCTTAGGCTGCTCCTCATCGCCACAGGAGGCAAACAACAAGATCAACGTTCCTATAAAGATCAACTTTTTCATAGCTGTGTAATGCTGACTTTGATCTGTTTGATCCTTTTATGATCTATCACTTCTATGGTGAAACTGTATCTTTCGAACAATATCACATCATTCTTTTTCGGAAAGCTTCCCGAGATCTCCAGCAGGAATCCGGCGAGGGTTTCGGCCTCCCCTTTATTTTCCTCGAAAAGAGAAGGATCTTCAAGTTTCAGCACCCGGTAAAAATCCTTTAAAGGAGTCTTCCCTTCAAAAACATAATTATTGTCATCGAGTTTAGAGAAGATAAGGTCCTCGTCATCGAATTCGTCACTTATATCACCCACTATCTCCTCAATGATGTCTTCAAGAGAGATGAGTCCGCTGGTACCGCCGTATTCATCCACCACAATCGCCAGGTGATTTTTCTTATTCTTGAAGTCATTCAAAAGATCGTCAAGTTTCTTGTTTTCCGGTACAAAATAAGGTTCCCTTAAAAGCGAGATCCAGTCAAATTCTTCCAGCTCCAGGTAAGGCAGGAGGTCTTTAACATAGAGGATGCCGAGAACGGAGTCAATATTGTCTTTGTACACAGGAATCCTGGAATAACCATTTTCAATGATCTCCGGAATGATGTCTTTGTACGCCTGGGTCTCGTTAAGGGCGAAAATGTCCATTCTTGGACGCATCACCTGTTTGGTATCGGTATTTCCGAAGGAAACGATCCCTTTCAGAATTTTCTGTTCCTCTTTGGTCGTGTCGTGCTGACTTGTTAGCTCAAGCGCCTGCGAAAGCTGATCAACACTCAACCCGCTTTTCTGATTTCCCAGTCTCTCGTGAATAAATACCGTAAGCGACCTCATAGGCACGCTCAATGGAGAAAAGAAACTGTCGAGGAAATTTAAGGGATAAGCCATAAAATGGGAAAAAACCACCTTGTTTCGGCTGGCATACACCTTTGGAAGTATCTCTCCAAACAGTAATATTAAAAAGGTCACCACCACTACCTCAAGAATGAACTTAAGGTTAATGCCAAAGAAAACCGTATTGATATTTTCAAAAGCGGCATCTGTAAGGGAGTCAAAAAGCAGGATGATGGCAATATTGATCATGTTGTTGGCAACCAAAATGGTAGCCAGCAATTTCTTGGGCTTATCCAGGAGCGCGATGACGATATTCTCCTTAACCGTTCTCTTAGCCTCATCCACTTCAAAATCGGCAGGAGTAAGAGAAAACAAAGCCACTTCGGCGCCCGAGATGAGGGCGGAAGAGATCAAGAGTAAAACAGCTGCGATTATACCAAAAAGCTGCGGAAGATCTATTGCTAAAATTGAGGATATTAAACTGGCAGGATCAGGATCCAAATGTTTCGGTTTTAATTAAACTTAGAACGGCAGATCATCCTCGTCCTCCTCCTGAATTTGGGGAGACTGTCTTGGTGCCGTGTTCTGCCGCGATTGTTGCGGCTGCTGACTCTGCGCCTGGTATGGGTTCTGCCCTTGAGATGGACCTGCAGAGCTCTGATCTTTAGGTGTCAAAAATGTGAAATCTGTACACTGTATCTCGGTAGAATATCTTTCATTTCCTTTATCGTCCTGCCATTTCCTGGTCTTAAGACGCCCTTCAATATAAACTTTGTCCCCTTTCTTAAGGTACTTCTCACAGATCTCGGCCGCCTTGTTCCTCACCACGATATTGTGCCATTCGGTATTCTCAACCCTTTGGCCGGTTGTTTTATTAGTATAGACCTCATTGGTAGCCAATGGAAAACGACCTACAGATCCGCCACCCTCAAAATAGTGCATTTTTACGTCGTCACCAGTATGGCCAATAAGCATTACTTTATTTAAAGTTCCGGTCATTTTATTTCGGTTTAAAAATTGAATTAAATTCTAAAATAAGGAAAAAATGCTTCGGTTATAAAATTCGCACTTTTTCTTTTTCTTTCCTTCCGGAAATACTTCGGGAAAAGTACAAAAAAGCAGAGTGTCTAAAAACCATAGGTATCAATAAATTTTTCGATCAGCGCCGGCACCGGAAGCTTCTCCACATCACCAAAGGCTATCCCCTCTTCCGGAAGTTCTTCGCAGTTCACGATCCAGAATTTCGTGTGGATGTGCTGGTGGGAAAGTTTATGAACTATAGGTGTTTCATTAAAAAGATCTACCCTCTCCTCCTTTATTACGTTATAATCCTGGCAGGCGTCTTCCTGCACCAGGTTTGAAAATGAAGCTTCGGAAGCGGTTTCCACCAGCGGGAATTCATATAATCCTTTCCAGATACCTTTGCCTTTGCGTTGTTGCAGAATTGTCTTCTCTTCTTTGGAAACGAACACCAGGTAATTGAAATGCCGCGTCTTGATCTTTTGCTTCTTCAGCTTTACCGGGAGCTGGGAGATCCTGTTCTGGTTAAAGGCAACACATTCGGCTGCCAAAGGGCAGATTTCACACTGCGGTTTCCGCGGAGTGCAGTGCAGGGCGCCAAATTCCATTATAGCCTGATTGAATTCCGCAGGATCCTTTTTATCGAGGAGCGTTTGTGCCTTTTCCCCGAATTTCTTTTTACCCTGAGTGGTATTAATAGGAGTATCTATTCCGAAGACCCTGGAAAGCACCCTGAAGACATTGCCATCTACCACCGCCACCGGTTCATTAAAACATATAGAGGCTACCGCGCTGGCGGTGTAGTCACCCACTCCCTTAAGCTTTAAGAGATCACGATAATTATCGGGAAATTTTCCGCCGAGCTCTTCAGCCACGAATTTAGCAGCTGCCTGCAGGTTTCGGGCGCGGGAATAGTAGCCGAGACCCTGCCATTGTTTGAGCACTTCTTCTTCCGAAGCATTAGCGAGATCAAAAACAGTAGGAAATACATTTATAAAGCGAAAATAGTAAGGCATTCCCTGGGCGACACGCGTTTGCTGAAGTATAATTTCGCTCAACCAAACCCGGTAAGGATCAGATGTTTTACGCCAGGGGAGATCCCTTTTATTTTCCAAGTACCAAGAAGTCAGTTTTTTAGCAAAAGGCATCAAATAAAATTCTTAGCTGCAATAATAATTCTTTATTCTCTTACTATTTAATGGTTTAGGATTGAAAAGTTGCAGATTTAATTCCTATATTTGCACCTCGAAAATTTACAAACCCCAATTTAATAAATCATACGACAATGACGAAAGCAGATATTGTGGCAAAGATCTCCGAAAAATTAGGAATGGAAAAAGGAGACGTACAGGCGACCGTTGAAACCTTCATGGAAGAGGTGAAAACTTCACTGGAAGCCGGAGATAATGTTTACCTAAGAGGTTTTGGAAGCTTTATCATTAAGACAAGAGCAGAAAAGACAGGAAGAAACATTTCCAAGAACACTACTATCAAGATCCCAGCTCACAACATTCCGGCATTCAAACCTGCCAAAGTATTTGTTGAAGGTGTAAAGACCAACGTAGAAGTAAAGTAAGACCTTACTGCCCGAGGGCAGGCAAAAAATAATTTATTAATCTAAAAGTCACACTATGCCAAGTGGTAAAAAAAGAAAAAGACATAAGGTAGCGACGCACAAGCGTAAGAAAAGAAGAAGAGCTAACCGCCACAAGAAAAAGTAGTTTTCACACTACTTTTTTTGTTTAAAACGTTCTTTGAAATCGAAATTTAAACTTCAGTTTTACCTAAACCGGAGTTTAAATTTCTTCAGGATTTAAAAACCCTGTGAATTTTATTGTTTAATCCATCTGTACTTGCCCCGGTGAGTGTAGATAAAAATCATTAAGAGTGAACAAAGAGTTAATTATTAGAACCGGTTCCTCTGCTGTAGATTTTGCCTTATTAAAAGATGGAAAACTAATAGAACTCAACAAGGAAGAAGACGACAGTAATTTCTCTGTAGGCGATATTTTTATCGCCAAAGTAAGAAAAGCTGTCCCCGGATTAAATGCCGGCTTTGTAAATGTAGGCTATACGAAAGATGCATTTTTGCACTATCATGACCTTGGCCCACAGGTACTTTCTTTGCTGAAGTTCGTAAAACGTGTAAGCACAGGTAAATTAAAGGATTACTCCCTCAAGGATTTTCCTTTTGAAAAAGATATTGATAAAGACGGAAGTATCACTGATGTCTTAAAATCAAATCAATCGCTACTGGTACAGGTAGTAAAAGAGCCGATTTCCACCAAAGGCCCAAGGATAAGTTCAGAACTTTCCCTTCCCGGCCGTTACATCGTGCTGGTCCCATTTTCAAACCGCATCTCTGTTTCTCAAAAAATAGAGAGCAAGGAAGAAAAAGACCGGCTCAAAAGACTGGTGAAAAGTATAAAACCCAAAGGTTTTGGCATTATTGTACGTACCGTAGCAGAAGGCAGAAAAGTAGCAGAACTGGACAACGACCTACAAAATTTGATGAATCGTTGGACAGGAATGTGTAAAAAGCTGCACAAAGCTCCTCATCCATCCAAAGTACTTGGAGAACTAAACAGAGCATCTTCTATTCTTAGAGATGTGTTTAACGACACTTTTACTTCCATATGTGTTGACGATGAGACTTTGTACACACAAATCAAAGATTATGTGAGCGAGATCGCTCCAAAAAAAGAATCGATTGTGAAGCTGTATGACTCCAACGTACCGATCTTTGAGAAGTTCGGGATAGAGAGACAGATCAAAACTACTTTTGGCCGCACAGTGTCCATGAACAAAGGGGCATACCTGGTAATAGAGCACACAGAAGCCATGCACGTCATTGACGTGAACAGCGGAAACCGCTCTAACAAATCCAAGAACCAGGAAGACACCGCACTCGAGGTAAACCTCATCAGTGCTACAGAAATTGCCCGTCAACTGCGCCTTCGCGACATGGGAGGTATCATCGTAGTTGATTTCATTGACATGAACAAAGCCGAGAACAGAAAGGCTTTGTATGATCACCTCAGAAAAGAAATGAGTGATGACCGCGCCAAACACAAGATACTGCCTCCAAGTAAATTTGGACTAGTACAGATCACACGACAAAGGGTTCGGCCCGAAATGAATATCAAAACAAGGGAAGAAAACCCTAACAAACAGGGAGATGAAATAGAAGCTCCAATTGTTTTGGTAAACAAGATCACAACCGACCTCGAAAAACTGATCAAAAAAGACTATAAAAAGATCACTTTAAGTGCACATCCTTTTATAGCAGCCTTTTTAACAAATGGTTTTCCATCACCACGCGCCAAATGGTTCTTCGACCACAAACGCTGGGTAAAAATTGTACCAAGAGATGCTTACACGTATCTTGAATATCATTTTCACGACAAAGACGGGGAAGTGATTCAATAACATTAGAAACGCCTTTCATTAATTTGGGAGGCGTTTTTTTATTTCTAGTAGTGAGATATGAGAATTGAGTATTGAGATCTCACTACCAAAAATCTTATTTTTACTAACTATTTTTGAATCTTGAACCTTGAATAAAGACTCCGGAAAATCGTATACCGTCAAAGAAGCTACAGTGAAACTCATGCAGTTCTGCGCCTATCGGGACAGATCGCAAAAGGAGGTGGAAGATAAGCTTTTGGAGATGCGAATGATCCCTGAAGCCAGGGAGCAGATCATCATCAAGCTCATGCAGGAGGATTTCCTGAACGAGGAGCGCTTTGCCAGAAGTTTTGTCCGCGGAAAGTTCCGGATAAAAAAATGGGGGCGAATAAGGATCAGGCAGGAGCTAAAACTGAGAGAGATCTCCTCTCCTATCATCAAATTGGCCATGACCGAGATCAATGAAGATGATTACCGTGAAACCCTTATTGAACTGGCCGAAAAGAAACTGAAGCTCCTCAGGGAACCCAATAAATTAAAACGAAGAAAAAAGCTTTCAGACCACTTGCTTCAAAAAGGCTACGAAGCCGGACTGGTTTTCGATCTTACCAGTTCTCTTATTGAGTGATCTTATTCTTGCGATTAGTGCGTTTTACCGCCTGCTCGTTCTTGTAATCTATCCACTTTTGACCTTTCCAACTGCGCATATAATTATCAAAATGCCGCATAAAAAAGACATTATAGACAGCTTTTGAAAGATTCTTGAGGTTTCGTGGTGTTGCCCTCAGGCTCATGGAAAATCCCGCAGTGAGGTACGTCATCTGGTGCCAGTAACCCTCAGGCATATATAGCGTCTCCCCATGCTTCAGCTCGGTAATTAGACCTTGGGCCTTTTTGAGAGCCGGAAACTTTTCATAGTCGGGGTTCATAAAGTCTATATCCTCCCGAGCTATCAAAGCATGAGGTACCTTGTAAAGGTATTTTGTTTCTGAAGGCGGAAAAAGTATACATTGCTTCTTTCCATGAAAGTGAAAATGCAGGATGTTGGCATAGTCAATATCATAATGCATGAAGACCTTGGAACCTTCCCCACCAAAGAAGAGCATCGGGATCTGCTTCAGCAGTCGCAAACCGATATTGGGATAACTAAAATCCTTTTGTAATGCCGGCACCTCCTTCAACAGGTGGTAGAGAAAGACACGATAGCTGGTAGGCCCTTTTTTCAGCAGCTCAATGTAATCACCCATCTTCATCCTTTCATGGGGCTCATTAAACTTATATTTAGATGAGATGGGCCTGTCATCAAAAAGCGGCACGACCTTCTCTCCGGCCATTTGCTTCATGTAATCAAGCGACCATTTCTCGTATGCCGGCCAGTCTCCGATCAGTTTTTCGATGACCACCGGCTTCTGTGGCTTAACATACTTCGCTAAAAAGTCCTTTTTTGAAAGGCTCTCTTCTCTTGGAATTTCGGTTAATTTCAATCCTTCTTTCATCGTTCCACAACTTATCTCCCTGAGGTTCCCGCCAGTAACTATACTTAAGCCTTTTTAGACTTACCCTGTGCCGCAAGGTTACGTTCAATGGTATGCCCGGGCCTTGACCATTTTGGCTTCTCCCCAAGATTTTGAAACTTCGAATTTTCGGCATCTACGCTTTCGGGCTGCGACTTTTTGGTGAATGGTTTCTGCGGATTCAATCCCAAAGCTTTGAACATTTGCATATCCTCGTTCACATCCGGGTTTGGAGTAGTGAGCAGCTTATCTCCGGCGAAAATAGAGTTCGCCCCGGCAAAGAAGCACATGGCCTGCCCTTCCCTGCTCATTTGGGTCCTTCCAGCAGATAATCTCACCTGGGTTTCAGGCATGACGATACGCGTTGTCGCCACCATCCTGATCATATCCCAGATAGGCACCTGCTCCTGTTCGGCTAACGGAGTTCCTTCCACAGGCACCAAGGCATTGATAGGCACAGATTCAGGCTGCGGACTTAAAGTTGATAAAGCAACTAGCATTCCGGCACGATCTTCAACGGTTTCACCCATCCCGATTATTCCTCCGCTACAAACAGTAACGTTCGTTTTCCTTACGTTGTCTATAGTTTTAAGTCGGTCTTCAAAACCGCGGGTTGAGATCACCTCTTTATAATACTCTTCTGAAGAGTCAAGGTTATGGTTATACGCGTAAAGTCCGGCTTCCGCCAAGCGCTGGGCCTGATTTTCGGTAAGCATTCCCAAAGTACAGCAAACTTCCATGTCAAGCTTATTGATGGTACGCACCATTTCAAGCACATTATCAAACTCTTCCCCGTCTTTTACATTTCTCCACGCCGCACCCATACAAACTCGCGAGCTACCCGATTCCTTGGCTCTTAAGGCCTGAGCTTTCACCTGGTTCACGCTCATCAAATCATTACCCTCAAGATCTGTGTGATAACGGGCCGCCTGCGGACAGTACCCGCAATCTTCGGGACAGCCCCCGGTCTTGATCGACAAAAGCGTCGAAACCTGCACGGTATTGGGATCATGGTGTTCCCGGTGAATAGTGGCCGCTTCGTAAAGCAGCTCCATAAAAGGTTTATTATATATCTCGAGTATCTCTTCTTTTGTCCAGTCGTGCCTAATCGCCATAATTATGTTTTTGAAATTCAAAAGTAAATAAAATGCATTTGTTTCGCCTGCTTCAAAAAGCTTTTTCCCGTGTTTGCTTCGGAAGGCTTACCAGGATAGTTACCGCGTTTCCGCCGAAACCTACCGCATTGACCAGGATATTCCTCAGTTTTTTAGGGGCCTTACTTTCCGAAGAAAAAGGAACCGAAATGAATTCCCCCTGCTGCAGCATAAGAATTGCCAGCTCCAGGCTCAGGGTACCCGAAGCCCCGAAGGTATGCCCTATTTTCCACTTATTGGTGGTGAGGGCAGGTAATTCCTTCCCAAAGACAGCCTTTATGGCCTTCATTTCTGAAAGGTCTCCCTTGATGGTACCGGGGGCATGCATTACGATCGCGTCAACTTCAGCCGGAGAAAGATCTCCCATTGCCATTTTCATGGACTGCTGAAATGCCGAGCCATTAGCTGAAATTGAAACTGAATGCTTCAATCTTTCCGTAGCATATCCAACCCCCGAGATCAAAGCGAGTGCATTTTCCCGTTCCCCGGCCTCCATACAGATCACCGCCGCCCCTTCTCCAAGCACCATGGAATTCTGCTTTTTTTGAAGGTTCAGGGCCTGACAGGGATAGTCCATATCTTCCCTGGCGCTAATTTTCATGGCCTGCACCTGGGATATGGTAAAAGGTGTTAAGGCAGCCTCGCTACCACCGGCCAGAAATTTTTGGGTCATCCCCGAATTGATCCAGGCCACCCCGTTCAAAACGGCATGCAGCGCGGTTGAACAGGTTACCGAATGGGAGATCTCCACTCCATTGCTCTGCAGATCCTGTGCTACCCAGGAGGAAATGTTACCCAAAGTAGTGTTTGGCGAGGTTAGAGTGTTAGCCTTGCCGTTCTGGAGAAAGTCCCGGTGGTAATTTTCAAAAAGTGACGTGGCCCCACGGGAACTGCCAATATTGATGCCTATTTCTTCTCCCTTTTCCCATACTGCCTTTTGCACTGCCTTTCTCGAGGCATAGACCCCAAAAAGAACAGAATCATCCACTTTTTTGAAGTTCGGGTTTTCTTCCCGTAATTGTTCGATCTCCAATCGCAGCCTTTCAGGCAAAAAAGCTCCAAAAGCTTCGGTGCCCGCAAAGTCATGCTTCCGAAGAAAATGGCGCTCCTCTTTATAATGTTCCCAAACCTCTAATTCAGCCGAACCTAAAGCTGATACAGCTCCTACCGAGGTAATAGATATGTTCGTTTTCAAAAATTGCAATTTTGGGGCAAAAATAAGGGCTGAGATCCAGAATTCCCTGCAGAAATCAGTTAATTTCTCCGCAATAGAGGTTCAGAATGGAATCCAGGGGCTCATTGTTGTTCAGTTTCTGACGAATGTTCTCAAGCACCTTTTGAGGCACAAATGACAGCAAAGGCTGCTCTACCTGTTTAAAGTGCCTGAAAGCCTGAAATAGCTGTGCATCCCACTCCTGATGATAGCGCAAAAGATCGTCCGGATAAACTGTATCACGCTCTGCACCTTCATCAAGCGCTTTGAATGGCTCGACCACATTAAGGTAGCCATAATCATCTGTCAGCTGCTCCCCTTCATTTATATCCCTAACCGCAAGTTCAAAATCATAGGCTGTGGAAAGACAGTTCGACCTGAAGCTATGATTTACGTATTTGGAAAGGTCCCAGCAAAGCACAAAATGTCCTTTATTGTTCCTGAAGGAATATTTGTCTACCAGCTCTCGGGTCTGGGGACGCATCTTTTCAACCTCAGCCGGAGTAAGAACCCTGTCCAGTTCATCCTGTACCCAGGTAATGGTACCCCTGGGAATGAACCTGGTCGCCACAACACCATGGCCAATTTCCTTGCTAATGAACCTTACTTCGGTATGAGGATGCATCATAATAGACTGAATTTCAGTCTAAAATACGAAATAAGCAATATGAAATGCTAAAAATAACTGCCGACTCAAAACTTTTCAAGCGCAGCTTCTATGGCAGAATATATTTTTTCCAGTTCCACCTTGGAAATGATGTAAGGGGCAGAGATGTAAATCGTACTTCCAAGAGGGCGCAGAAAAACGCCATTTTCCATAAAATGTGCGAAAAGCTGATTCCGTAAGTCTCCGTAGCGCTCCATTTCCACGTCCAGTTCAAAAGCGATGATCACGCCGAGCTGCCTCAAATTCTTCACTTTTGAATGATCTTTTATTCTTTGTCCAAATTGTTGGTGAGATTCCATCACTCTCTTTATATCCTGTTGAATCTCTTTAGAAGTGAGTAATTCCAATCCGGCCAGGGCAGCCGTACAAGCCAACGGATTGGCGGTATAGGTATGGCCGTGAAAAAGCCCTTTTGAAATGTCTTCTGAATAGAAGGCGTCGAAGATTGCCTGCGTACAGGAAGTGATCGCCATTGGCAGCAGTCCGGCAGTCAGGGCTTTTGACATGCAAATGATATCCGGGCTGGTTTCCAGGTATTCAGAAGCGAAATTCTTTCCGGTCTTTCCAAAACCGGTCATCACCTCATCGGCAATGGTGATAATATTGTTCTGCTTACAAACCTTCAGTATAGTATTTAGCCCTTCGGCATCATGCATTTTCATGCCTGCGGCTCCCTGCACCAGGGGTTCGTAGATGAAGCCGGCAATATTGTATTTAGAAATAAGATCCCGAAGCTGCTCCAAAACCTCACGATTATTATTTCCCATGGGAACCGCTAGCCGTACTACTTCTATGAAATGCTCCTCAAAAGCGCCATTATAAACCGATAATCCCGAAACTGACATGGCCCCGAATGTGTCTCCGTGAAAGCCTTCCTCAAAAGCCAACATCACCTTGCGGTCATTTCCCTGGTTGTGATGGTACTGCAAGGCCATTTTTATCCCGATCTCTGTAGCGGTAGAACCGTTGTCGCTAAAAAATAATTTCTGCTGATTATTCGGGAGGATGTTGATCAAAGCTTCGGAAAGTTCTATAGCAGGAGCATGAGTGAACCCGCTAAACACGACCTGGTCCAGCTGCTGCATCTGGGCGGCGACCCTTTGGGTGATCTTTTTGTTGCAATGTCCATACACTGCCGTATACCAGCTGGCAATGCCGTCAATGTATTCCTTGCCCTTATCATCAAAAAGGGAAGCTCCCATCGCCTTTACAATGGGCAGCATTTTGCCCGAAGTTTTGTGTTGGGTGAGGGGGTGCCACAAGTGTTTTTGATCTCTTTGCGCGAGAGATAAATTTTCCTTCTTCATAAGATCTGGTCTTTCAGAAGGCAAAGCTAAAGAAACGGCATAAAAAAGCCCCTCAAGTGGAGGGGCTTTTCTATAAAACTCTAATTCTAATTATTGCTTCATTCCGGTAACAACAACATCTGCTTTAGTAGTACTCCTAGCAGCGATACTTAATCCTAAGATTTCAAAATCTAAACCAGTAGCTGCGGTAACTGCTAACATTCCTTTAAAGGTCATTTCTCCGGTAGTCTCATCCTGCTCATAAGCAGCGTAATGAAGTTCATATTCACCTTCTTCAAGGAAATTTAGAGAGTAGCTGCCATTAGTTTCACTCACCACAGCGCTGTTCACAGCACCTGAAAATGCAACTCCACTGGCGTTTTCGTTAGCCTGATCAGCTGAGTATTTTCCTTTTTCATAAGCGTAAACCACAATAGTTTCAGCAGTATCGTTTGAATCTTCTACTGTTCCTGCTATGGCACCAGCATTAACCCTGTTTACGGCACGAATACTCCCTTGAAGATCACTTCCCGATACAAATTTATAACCTTCTCCCTCGGCAGCGATCATTTTTCTAAGATCAAAATCAAGTACGATAGCATTATTCGCGCCTGCAACGACCTCAGCGGCATCTGTTAAGACAATTTCGGTAGTTCCTAAAGCCAGTTCAACTTTCTCACCACCTTCTAATAAGATGTAATTTGCCACAGCTTCTCCCTTATCATCAGCATCATTAGAAAGCTCAACAACAATAGTTGAAGTGGCACCTGCTTCAAGATCAACATCGCCCAGAGGCAATGTTTCACCATTTTGATATGCCAGCAGATCTACGGTTGTGGTATTGAATCCTTCCAAGGCTTTCCCGTTGATCTTAATATTGGTAATGGTCACAAAAGCTCCCTTTACCTCTGCATTATCTATGGGGGCATCGGTAACTTCTACAGTGGTGTTATAAGTTTCTGCAGAAGGCTCTGTGTTATCATCCTCATCTTTTGAGCAGGAGACGATAAAAAGCATTGAAAAAAGTAAAAATCCGACTTTGAATAAATTTCTGTAATTCATAACATTTGATTTGTGTGGCAGTTTTGACCTGCCACGGTTTAACTATTTAGATTAAGTTTAGAGATTAATTATTGCAGGTTCTTAAAGCGTTCCTGAGTTCCATACTGTTGTTCACCTCCATTTCTGAACTTCCTTCAAAGGAAACAGTGACAGGGTATTCAAAGCTAAGGACCTCGTGAGGCGCTTTATTCTGAAGGAAAACATACAGCTGCTGTTTATTTGCCAGGTTAGCTGAAGTGGTTTCCTGTGTATTTGTATTGTAGACCAGCATCTTCACCGGAAATTCTATGGCGGCACAGGTTATGGGCGCCGCGTTGGCTGCGATCTCCGCCACACAGCTTTCCTGCAGCTCTCTTAGCTCTTCCCAACTGCTTACGCTTATCTTTTCATAAGAAGAGGTGGTTACAGCTACCGGAAAAACAAGCTCAATACTTTCCAATCCGCCGTTCCCCGTCCTGCTGAGCACAACCATAAGATCGGCCAAAGAGGCTATTCTAATCTCCACGCCTTCAAGGATGACCTTATAGGGAAAACTTATTGAGAAGCAAGGGCTTTGATCCAGCTCATCGTCCTGTGACCCGTCATGCATAGCACTGCGCTCTACCAGGTTGTAAAACTCTGAACCTTCTGTAAAGCTAACCGAGTTCTCTTCAGTAAGCACTTCGTGCTTTTCGGTCTGGCAGGCTACAACCAACAGGCCGAGAATAAGAAGGTATATGTTCAGAAAATTTTTCATCACTTTTAATTGCTGTTCCAATTGCTTGTTCTGGTAATAAAACAACCCTGCTTTCATTTACCCTACCCCTAACCCGAAAAAAAATTTATTTTATTTCTCTTTTTCAGCTCTATAGACTGAAAAAGGGCAGCAACCAACGGTTACCACCCTTTTTAAAAAGCAGGTCAAGTCCAATATTTTTACTCCAGGGAAACAGAGCCAAGATCTTTTATAGTTCCTTTTTGAACCACAACATCTTCTATAATCACAGGGGAAAAACCTGAAGTAGAATCTGGCGTTACAGTCACCTGGTAGGTACCGGCAGGCACACCATATAATAAGAAGGCTCCAGTATCCGGGGTAGTGTGCGCGGAGATTTCAAGGCTGTCCTGCTTTGCAGTAACAAGACTCTGAACTTCGGCCGGAGTCACAACTCCTGAGATCGCTCCGCTTTGAGCTTCAAGAGTAGCTCTTAGCACAGGCTTCAGGATCAAACCTTCCCCTGGAGCTTCCACCACAGACTTCGCGACGTTGAAGTCAAGGATGAAATTATAAAGAATTCCCGACTGAAGTTCCTGGTGTACGTTCAGTTTTAGTCCGGATTGTTGCGCGCTTGGAGTTTTAAGTTCAAGAGTATCCCCGTTGGCCACAACCGAGTTCTCTTCTCCTAAAATAAGTCTCATCTGACTCATTTTTCCGGCAGGAAGCACGGTTTCTACCAGCATGGCGCTTACTCCCCCGGTAAGCTCCAGCAGATCATAGACCCCAGGTTCGGCAACAGGGAGTTCATGGGCTTCCCCGTCAAGGATCACCTCAATGGCCTGAACATCTACAAGTACTTTTTCGTAATCTCCGGGAGCGTCAACCAGTTTAACGCTAAATCCGGCTCCTTCTTTGGAATCGTCTGTTGAACAACTAGTGAAGGCAAGTCCTATGACAGCCAGGCAGGTAAATAGTTTGAAAACATTTTTCATAATTAATGATTTGGGTTAAAATGTAATTTTGGCTGATCTCCTATTTTAAGAAATCACACCATTCTATACATATAACAGTTAAAAGAAAGTTAACCCTACCCTCCTCCGTAAAAAAATAAATAGTTTTGACCCGTTATATTATTCAAGCCCCCTATAGATGCCTCAAGAGAATTTATGTAACGATAAGGTTTTCAACGGTTTTTACTTAAAATATTCCCGGGATCTTTACAACTTCATGTATTACAAATCGGGTGACGAAGACCAGGCTATGGACCTTGTACAGGAAGCCTTTGTCAAGATTTTTCAGAACTGCGGAAAGATTCAGATTGAGAAAGCCAAAAGCTATCTCTTCACCACTGCCAATAATCTTTTCCTGAACGTTGTAAAGCACCAAAAAGTTAAACTAGCTTACGCCCAACAGCAACCGGCAGCAGCTGGCACAGCCGAAGATCCTCAGTTCGTGCTGCAGGAAAAAGAGTATATGGAACAACTTGAAAATGCCATCGCCGATCTTACCGAAGCCCAGCGGGAAGTGTTCCTCATGAACAGGATAGACGGAAAAAAATACCGGGAAATCGCCGAACTTTTAGATATTTCGGAAAAAGCAGTAGAGAAAAGAATGATGGGCGCCTTGAAAAAGCTGCGTTCGAGGTTGGATAACTTTTAATTTTTTTATCATTTTGCGGGTAGGGTAAAACTCTTCTTAGTTGTTTTATCTACAGAAACATGGAAAACAAGGACCTCATATCAAAATGGCTCAACAATGAGCTCGACGCCCGCGAACTGGAGGAATTCAAAAAAACCTCTGACTACCAGGCATACAAACCAATTGTTGAAAATGCTTCAAAGTTTAAGAGGCCTCAATTCGATGAACAAAAGGCTCTGCAAGACCTTAAAGCAAGATTGTCTGCGCCTAAAGAAACGCCGGTAAAGAAACTTAACTTCTCAAAATACTATAAGATCGCAGCCGTACTGGTGGTCATCATTTCCTCCGGAATATTTTTCTTAATGAACAGGCCCGAAGTGATCACTACTCAGAATTCTGAGATCGCCGTGGTAGAGCTTCCAGATAATTCAGTGGTAAAGCTTAACGCCGATTCCCGTCTTAAATACAGGCCTTCGAAATGGGAAAAACAAAGGAAATTGCAGCTGGAAGGAGAAGCTTTCTTTGAAGTTGAAAAAGGAAAGAAATTCACAGTGGAGACCGATCAGGGGGAGGTATCTGTACTCGGAACAAAGTTCAATGTGAAGGACAGAAAAGATTATTTTGAGGTTTACTGTTATAAAGGAGCGGTAAAGGTGAATGTTTCGAACAGGGAGATCATTCTGCAAAAAGGGAGTTCGGTCAAGGTCGTAGCCGGAGATGTTTTAGGAGTGAAGGCTTTTGAAGGCAATAACCCCGGTTGGACCGTAAATGAATCCTATTTTGATGCAGTCCCTTTTATCCAGGTGGTCACCGAACTGGAACGACAGTTTGATGTGAAGATTGAAACCAGGAATGTAGATCTAAGCCAGCGCTTTACGGGCAGCTTTAGCCATAAGAACAAGGAGATCGCCCTTAAAGCCATTACGATTCCTTTGAAAATCGAGTACAAGATCGTTTCTGCCCAGAAAGTCATTTTGTATGAAGAATAGCTCCAGGAATTGGCTGCTCACTCTCTTTTTCACCACTTTTCTATTCTGCTGTGGCGCACTGCAGGCGCAGGAAGAAGTACCAGACAAGGTACTGCTGAAGGAACTTCTCCCATCCCTGGAAGCGAAATATGACGTACGTTTTTCCTACCGGGAGCAGGATCTGGCAGGCCTGGAGGTAACCAAACCGCAACCGAAGATCACCTTGCAGGAGGTCATTGACCACCTGGAATCTCAAACCGTATTGAACTTTGAGGTGCTTGACGAACGCTATATCGCCATCACCTACTCCCCCGCGATCATTGATTACTGCGGAATCATCGTGGACAGTCAGACAGGAGAACCTCTACAGGGAGCTACTGTGCAAGCTGCAGATGGTTTAGATTACACCGTCACCAATGCCAATGGAAAATTCAGTTTTTCGGGGATCACTGAAGGAACCGAATTTATTATCCGGTTTTTAGGCTACAGGGAAACACTTGTCAAGGCCACTGCCCCTGGAGAGGATTGCTCCACTATTTTCTTAGAACCATCTATAGTTGCCCTACAGGAAGCCATTGTCGTCAACTACCTCACGTCGGGGATCAGCAAGAAGCATGACGGTTCCACATTTATCAACACCGCACGCTTCGGCACCCTTCCGGGACAGATAGAACCCGATGTGCTCCAGACGGTCGAAGCCCTGCCCGGGGTGGAAAGTGTGAACGAAACAGTTTCTAACATCAACATACGTGGAGGAACCAGCGACCAGAACCTGGTATTGTTTGATGGCATAAAAATGTATCTCACAGGCCATTTCTTCGGACTGATCTCTGCCTTTAATCCTAATCTAACCAGCGAAGTGCTGGTGACCAAGAACGGGAGCAGCGCCAGGCTGAGCGACGGGGTATCGGGTACCATAGAGATCTTTTCAAAAGACGAACTTTCAGGAGAATTCGCAGGGGGAGTCGGAATTAACTTAGTAAGCGCCGACGCCTTTTTGCAGGTTCCGGTTTCCGAAAAACTGGAGCTTCAGGTTTCCGGGAGAAGATCCATAAATGACTTTGTCAACACTCCTACCTACAATAATTATTTTTCCCGCACTTTTCAGGATTCTGAGATCGCCTTCAGCTCAGATGATGAGAATTTCGAGGATTCTAATTTCAGCTATTACGACACCAGCCTTAAACTTCTGTATGATCTGAACGAGGCCCAGAAATTCCGTTTTTCCCTGATGCAGGTGCACAACGAACTGGGCTACACCGAGCTTAACTCTTCTTCCGAAGAAACGCGCAGAAGCAATCTGGGGCAAGACAACCTGGCATTGGGCGGAACCTGGAAAGCAGACTGGAGCAGCAGCTTTTCTACTGAAGCCATTACTTACCTCACGCATTACAGGCTGGAGGCCATGAACCACTCTGTCAACGTGGATCAGCGCCTTATCCAGGAGAACGAAGTGCTGGAAACCGGCTTTAAACTGAAAACCACCAAAACATTTACACCTTACTTTCAACTTTTCAGCGGATATCAGTTCTCTGAAGTCGGAGTTTCCAATATTGAAAACCTGAACAACCCGTTCTTTAGCAGCACCATTAAAAATGTCATCAGAAATAACGCTGTTTATGCGGAAGGAAACTATTCCGGAGAAACTACGTTTTTGAGAGGGGGCTTGCGGCTGAACTATATTTCCAAATTCAAAGAATTTCTTGTGGAACCCAGGCTTAGTTTCAACCAGGAACTGGGAAGGAAAGTATCCTTTAAAACCCTGGCCGAAGTAAAAAGTCAGACCACCAGCCAGATAATCGATCTGCAGGAGGATTTTCTGGGAGTGGAGAACCGCAGATGGATCCTGGCCGATAATGAGACCTATCCCATCATAAAGAGCAAACAGGTTTCTGCCGGCTTTGATTTTAAAGCCAGAGGCTGGTATTTAGATCTGGAGGCTTACTACAAATTTGTAGAAGGAATCAGCACCTCCAACCAGGGATTCCAGGACCAGCATGAGTTTATAAGAACCTCGGGCAGCTATACCGCAAAAGGTTTTGAAGTGCTCATCAACAAAAAGACCAGGGCGCTACACACCTACCTTAATTATACTTTTGGCAAGAACGATTATACCTTTGAAGAACTCACTCCTTCAACTTTTCCGAACAATTTTGACATAAGGCATTCTGTTTCCCTGGCTGCAAATTATTCTTACCGGAATTTCAAATTTTCGGCGGGCGGTTATCTGCGAAGCGGAAAGCCGTATACCAGGCCGGTGGAAAGCGATGAGACCAGGCGGGAGGGAAATAACTGGGTGGTGAATTACACTACCCCAAACGCCGCTGTTTTGCCTTCCTTCTTCAGGGTAGACCTTTCCTCCTCTTATAAAATGGAATTCGAAAATTCAGGAACGCTTACCATTGGGCTGGGGATCCAAAATCTGCTGGACCGCAAGAACATCATCAACCGCTATTACAGGGTGAACGAGAATTCCCCCCAGGAGGCCGTGGAGGTCAACAATACCTCTTTGGGCTTTACCCCAAATGCTTCTCTAAGATTCAGCTTTTAAAGCCTCTCTTAGCTTTTTAGCGTATCGCTTTACAGTTTCCCTGTCAAAATTCTCTTCCTGGTCAATGTGCAAAAGTGTCGGCAGGCCGGTCATTTTGAGAATGATCTCTTCTGAAGAAGGGGTCTTTTCTCCGTTAAAAATAACCCCTATGCAGTTCAGCCCCCTGCTTTTAAGCGCTTCGGCAGTAAGCAGGGTATGATTGATGCTCCCGAGGTAATATCGTGAAACCAGGATCACTTTGTGGTGGGGTTTAATGATATCCGCGATGGTCTGGGTATCGTTAATGGGCACAAGTAGCCCTCCTGCCCCTTCAATGACCAGGTCGTTTTCGGTTTTCGGTTCATTTATCTTTTCCGCAGCAATTTCCACTCCGTCAATTTCGGCTGCCGCATGCGGACTCATGGGGGTTTCTAGGGCAAAGCTATTGGGGTGGAAAATCGTCTTTTGATTACTCACCATTTCCTTCACCTTATGGGTATCTGAATGATCCAGATCACCGGCCTGGATGGGTTTCCAGTAATCGGCTTCCAGGGCTTCTGTAACTATGGCCGAGGCAATGGTCTTACCTACCTCGGTACCAATTCCTGTTATAAAATAAGTTTCCATTTTGCTTTTTTTGAAGGATTATTTAATGAGACGGGCCAGCAAAGATACGACAGCCGAAAGTTCTTCTTCAGAATTGGAGCTGTGAAGACAAAATCTCAACCGTTCCTTTCCTTCGCTCACTGTGGGCGAAAGTATGGGTTTTACATCAAATCCTTCAGCCTGCAGAGCGGAGGCTATTCTTTTTACTTCGGAATTTCCCGGAATGATACATGAATGAATGGCTGAAAAACTAGGAATAAACCTTTCCTGCAGATCATTTTTTATCACTTCTGAAGTAAAGAACCTGATGTTCGACCGAAGCTTTTCCAGTTCCTGTTGTCCTTCTCCCTGCAGATGCCTCGTGGCCGCCACAATGGTCGCTACGGAATGCGGAGGCATTGCCGTAGTGTAGATAAGGCTGCGCGAGAAATTCACCAGATAATCCTTCAGTTTATTGCTCCCCAGGATCGCAGCCCCATGCGCTCCAAAAGCCTTCCCAAAGGTCACGAGTCTTGCGAAGATCTTTTCCTGAAGAGGAAGACCGGTCACCGACCCTTTTCCATTTTCGCCTATTACTCCCGCTGCATGCGCTTCATCTAAAATTGGTAAACAGCCGTATTTTTCAGAAATTTCTATCAGGCCATTAAGGTCGGGCATATCCCCGTCCATAGAAAACACTGCTTCAGTCACGACGTAGATCTCGCCTTCAAAAATGTCTTTTTTGACCCTGCTTATCTTTTCTTCCAGATCCTTGAGATCATTATGCTTAAATTTAAAAGCCTTGGCCTTACTCAAAGCAATTCCGTCTCTTATGGAAGCGTGGGAAAGCTCATCATAAATGATATAGTCGCCGCGTCGCGGAAGGCTTGAGAAGAAACCTATATTGGCATCATAGCCTGAATTGAAGATCAGCGCGCTTTCCGAAGAAAATAGATCAGAAACCTCAGTTTCGGCCAGGTCGTACAGAAGGTGGTTTCCTGTAAGAAGCCTGGAACCCCCGGCGCCATTTTTTAACAAATCCTTCTCTTTCAGAATTCGCTGAACCTCCTCAAGAATGCTTAAACTTGAAGTAAGGCCCAGGTAATCATTGGAAGC
Organism: Salinimicrobium catena; assembly: GCF_900102915.1. GTDB lineage: Bacteria > Bacteroidota > Bacteroidia > Flavobacteriales > Flavobacteriaceae > Salinimicrobium > Salinimicrobium catena. The sequence goes on along the minus strand of NZ_FNGG01000001.1, from coordinate 768,968 downwards.
AAGATCTATCTTCCTCTCCCGGGCACCCAGTTTCCTGAAGGAATTGGCATCCTTTCTTAACTGAAGGTTTTTGTCTAACTTTAAAGGAAATCTGTGCATGGCGGTAAAAATATAACTTTTGGATAACTATATGGATTTATGGGAATACGGTCTTAGAATTGGAGCCGCTTTACTTTCAGGCTTGTTCATTGGGGTGGAAAGAGAGATCAGGAACAAGAACGCCGGTCTTAAAACCAATGCCCTGGTCTCACTTGGAGCTGCCGTTTTTGTCCTGGTCTCTTTGCATTTTAGAGGTGAACCTTCCGTAGACATTACCCGGGTTATGGGCCAGGTAGTGACAGGGATAGGTTTTATTGGCGCGGGGGTTATTCTGCACACCGGAACCACGGTTAGAGGATTAACAACAGCTGCAACTGTATGGTGCAGTGCAGGAGCGGGTTGTCTCGCGGCGGTGGGACTTTACCCCGAACTGCTGGTACTCACCATTATTATTGTTTTCGTAAATGTCTTCTTCGGATATCTTGATAAATACATCAACAGGAAACTCAACCGGGACCCTGATCACAAAACAGAGGATTAGATTTCTTCCTCTTCCTGCTCATTTTCCCCTTCGGGATTTTTTGGCGCGCTAACGTGTTTACCAGTCTTCCTGTATTTTCCTTTCAGGTCATCCATTATAGACCCTTCCCACAGCTTATTTCCTGAAATGTAAGAAGCTTTTCCAATAAGGTGAGCCCCCACGGGAGCTGTAAGAAGAATGAACAGGATTATGGCCAACACCCTGGTGGTGGTAGAAAAATCGTAGAAGTAGATCGCGGCCGCGATAAGGATCAAACCTATACCCAAAGTAGCGGCTTTGGTAGTTACAGCCATTCGAAGATAGGTATCGGGCATCCTAAGGATCCCAACTGCGGCAAGCAGCACAAAAAGGGTTCCTAAAGTGGCGATAACAGCTATAATTACAGAGATCATTTATTTTTTCTTTTTTGAATGTAGAAGGAATAGGCTACTGTTCCCAAAAACCCGATCAGGGCCAGGATAAGGGCAATATCCAGGAAAGTAGGCTGATGTGTAAGTATGCTATACACAGCAATAATCCCAATCCCGGAAGTCACCAGCAGGTCAACTGCCACCACCCTGTCTGATATTGTTGGGCCCTTCACGAACCTCACAAATACCAAAAGTATCGATACCGAAAGGACCGGAAGGATTATATAATATAAATAGTCATCTAACGTCATGAATATAATTCTATAATGCGTTTCTCAAAACCGTTCTTTATGCCCCTGATAAAATCCTCTCTATTGGTGATGTACATGGAATACACGTAAAGCACCTTCTTATCTTCAGAAACATCAAGGCTTAGGGTTCCGGGGGTGAGCGTAATAAGATTGGCCAGCATGGTAATTTCACCATCTGAAGTAACGTCAAGCGGCACTGCTACAATTCCGGGCTTCATATGGAAACTGGGCGTGCCTACTTCCCAGGCTACCTGTATGTTCGCTTTTATCAATTCATAGGAAAAGAAAAAGAAAAAGGAAACCACTTTCGGTACCAACCTGAAATACCTTGCACGACCGCTTCCGCGAGTGATAATGAAAAGCAGGAAGTAACTTAAGAAGAACCCGAATACCACATTAGCAAACGCAAAACTTCCGGTAAGGGCAACCCAGATGAACGTAAGAAGTATATTTGCTAAAAACCGGTTTTTCATGCTTTGTTACTTTTTTGCACTGTTCAAAACAGCGTCAATATATTCCTGATTATCCAATAATTCAAAGGCTATACGAGAAGCCAGCTGCTGAATGTTTTCGGCGGCAAAACCAATATAAAGGCTCACTAGGCCCAGGAAAACTATTGGCGCTACCATTTGCACCTTCTGCACAGAGGTTAAAGTCTTAAAGTACGGAAAATTACGAAGCTCAGGTAATTTTTCACCATTCTTCCAAAAGACCTCTCCCCACAGTTTCACGATCACGAACAGAGTAACGAAGCTGGCAAAAAGTATGCTCCCTATAACGACATAATTCTCGGTGTCCCAGCCAGCGCCAATGAGCGATAATTTGGGCCAGAAACCTGAAAGCGGCGGAATACCCACCAAAGAGAACAACGGGATAACGAACAGCAGGCTCATCTTTGGAAAGTCTGCATAAATATCTCCCAGTTTCTTTATGTTGTGGTTCGCCTTCAGTTTATAGATCACCCCGCTTACCATAAAGAGATTCGTTTTGACTATAATGTCATGTATCAGATAAAAGACCGCTCCCGCAATGGCAACCTCGGTCATCATTCCCAGACCTGCTATCATGTATCCAATATGACAAATGACCAGGTAAGAAAATATCTTGCGGATATTATTCTGAACAATAGCGCCAATAGCTCCGCTGAAAAGGGTAAGCACAGCGATCACCAGAAGCACATTTTCCAGAAGGTTATCCAGCTCAAAAATGAGGGTGAATACTCTGATCAATGCATACACTCCCACTTTGGTCAGCAAACCTCCAAAAATGGAAGATACAGCCGATGGCGGGGTATGGTAAGATGCCGGCAACCAGAAGTACAGCGGGAACACCGCGGCCTTTATTCCGAAGCCGACCAGGAAGAGCAAGGCATTCACCTGCACAAGGGTTCTGTTTTCCACGGCCGCCACCTGTGCGGCAAGATCCGCCATATTTAAGCTTCCTGTTAGGCCATACAGTACTGCAATAGCCGTTAAGAATATCACTGAAGCAAGAATATTCAGTGTAAAATATTTAACTGCACCTTCCAGTTGTGCCTTCTCGCCTCCAATGGTAAGCAACACGAAAGAGGTGATGATGATGATCTCAAACCATACGTACAGGTTGAAAATGTCACCCGTTAAAAATGCTCCGTTAAGGCCTAACAACAGGAAGTGAAAAATAGGAAAATAGCCAAATTTTAAACGAGGAGGTATCACCGAACCAGATGAAAAGCTGGAAACAGCAAGTCCTGCAATCGCTGTGAGCAGCACCAGGGTAGCTGAAAAGGTATCAGCGACAAAGGTTATCCCGAATGGAGCTTCCCAGTTCCCGGCCTGTACCGTTTGCGTACCGTTTTGCCATACATACATGAGAAGATACACGGCCAACGCTAAATTAAGGGTGCTCCCCGAAATGCTGATGAATTTTTGCGTACTGGTATTGTTCCAGGCGAACATCAGGATAATGGCCAGGGCCATTTGAAGCAGTAAAGGATAGATTAATAACTGTTCGATCATGAGAATTCGTCTGTTGCGTTCATTTCATCAAGGTCATCTGTTTTGACCACTTTATGGGCCCTTTTCACCAGGATAATGGCGAATGATTGAAGGCCGAAACTTATTACGATGGCGGTTAAGATTAGAGCCTGCGGAAGAGGATCTGAATAGGCTTCGATAAAGACCTTTGAGTCTCCCGGGATGATCGGGGGGCTTCCCTTGGCGATCCTTCCAAGCAGAAATATCAATAAATTGGCTCCATTCCCTATGAGGATGATCCCAATGATCAACTTCACAAGACTACGCCTAAGGATCATATAGATCCCCGAGGCGTACAACGTACCAATCATAAATGCCAGTAGAACTTCCATAGCTTAGGTGGATTCTGAAATTGTAAAGATGATGGTTAGGGTCACTCCGACGACTACCAGATAAACTCCCACATCAAAAAATAATGCAGAACCTAAACCTCCTATCACCGCGATCTTTTCGGGGTACCATATTCCGGTCATGAAAGGTTTTCCTACCCCCAGCATGGGAGATAATCCGCTAAGAAATGACAGTCCCAAACCGACAGGCATCAAAAATCCCGGATGTATACGGATCAGGTTCTTGGTATTTCCAAGGCCGTTAGCAAATGCGTGCAAAACGAAGGCAATGGAAGCTATAAGTCCGCCCACAAAACCACCACCCGGCAGGTAATGTCCCCGCAGCAGAATGAATACAGAGAAGACCAGCAGCAAAGGCAGCATGTAGTTTGAGGCGGTTCTTAGAATTATTGTCTTCATCTTCGTTACTTTATCTTCATTAATCTTTTAATTCCCTGTCATCCCTTTTTAGCCTCAGCTTTAATAAGCTGAACACTCCAAGGGCTGCAACCGTTAGGACCGAGATCTCTATTAGTGTATCAGAACCCCTGAAGTCAACCAGGATCACGTTCACCACGTTCTTTCCTTTGGCAAGAATATAGGCATTGTCTGCATAGAAATTACTCACGTCTTTGTTAACCGGCTCAGAGAGCACTTCAAGAGAGATAAGGGTGATGAGGAGTCCAAAACCAATTGACAGAACTCCGTCGATTATTCTCATTTTATAGTCTGAAATAGACAAATATTTCGGCAGGCTCGACAACACCAGCACAAAAAGAATAACGGTCAAAGTATCTATTGAGAACTGGGTCATAGCCAGATCGGGCGCACTGTAGATAACGAACATGAGACAAATGGCGTAACCTACCACCCCCATGGCCACTACCGCGGTGAGTCTTGACCTGGCTCCCACCACAAACAACACAGACAGGAACATTATCCCCATCAGGATCATTTCATAGTAGGTCATTCTTGAGAAGGAGGAAAAATCTATATAGAATTCCTGCTCGCCATTGAACAGGGAATATCCCACCAATACAACCAGAAACAGGATGATGGTGGAAACATAGTTCCTTAAAAAGCCGTTTTGAAATACCCTTGTCCACAGGTTCGAGAAATGCCAAACGCCAGAACCAAACTTCAGGATAAGCTCTTTTGGAGCTATAAAATCGAATTTCGCAATGGCTTTTTCCCTTTTCTTGGAAGGCTTCAAAAGGAAATACAACAGGATTCCGAGAGTGAGGGTAATGGCGCTTAGCAACAGGATAAAATTAAAACCATGCCATAGCTTTAGATGCACCTCTTCACCTGCCATTCCTACGGCCTTAACCACTCCTTTCACAATAGGGCCGTCAATAAAAGCAGGGTAGATCCCAATAATCAGCCCCAGCAAAGCCAGGATCATAGGAGGAAGCCACATGAGGAATCCGGGCATATGCACTTTGGAATGTCTTTCGGGTAACCTGCCGGTAAAAGGCTTTATTCCGGCAACAAATCCGGCATATAGCACCAAAACATTTGTGGATATAGCCAGAATGGTCAACACTGTGGACCAGTCGCCCATGTGCAGGGTAGATTCGTAGACAAGATCTTTTCCCACGAAACCAATAGTGGGTGGCATTCCCGCACTCGAAATGGCTGCCAGGAATCCGGCAATGGCTACCGGCATCATCACCTTTCTTAAGCCTGAAAGCACGGTAACATCCCTGGTTCCCGTTTCATGGTCTATAATTCCAGTAACAAGGAACAGCGTGGCTTTATATAAAGCGTGTACCACGATATACACAGCGGCCGCGGTCAAGGCATATTCGGTTCCCAAACCTATCAGGAAAACCAAAATCCCAAGTACTGAAATAGTGGAATATGCAAGGACACCTTTAAGGTCTGTTCTGAACAACGTATGCACTGCAGAATAGAACATGGTGATCCCACCGATTATTATCAAAGTTGTGTTCCAGATCTCCTCACCTCCCAGGACGGGGGTAAATCTTAATAGTAAATAAATACCCGCTTTTACCATGGTAGCCGAATGCAGGTAAGTAGACACCGGCGTTGGCGCCTTCATCGCACCCGGAAGCCAGAAATGAAAAGGAAATTGAGCCGATTTGGTAAAAGCCGCTCCAAAAAGCAGGATCACGATCCATAAATAGAACGGGCTGCCAATAATTTCGGGGCTAAGGTTCACCATTTCGGTGATGCTGTATGTTCCTGCCACACCCCCCAGCAATAAGGAGCCGGCGAGGAAAAGAAATCCACCGGAACCGGTTACGGCTAGTGCCAGGATCGCCGATCGTCGGGAAGCCTGACTGGTGTTATTGAACCCGATCAAAAAGAAAGAACTGATACTCGTAAGTTCCCAAAAAACGAAAAGAGAGATAAGATTGTCGCTTAAAACAAGGCCCAACATGGCACCCATGAACATCCCAAGGTATCCATAAAACCTGTCGAGATATTTATGTCCTTTTAGATATTCGGCGGTATAGGCAAAAACAAGGAATCCGATCCCGGTAATGAGCAGTGAAAACAGCAATGACAGTCCATCGAGAGTGAAATTTAGGTTCACCCCAAACGACGGCACCCACTCGTATTGTTGCGTAATGATCTCGCCTTCAGAAACCCTTTTGATGAAGGAAGCAAAGTACACGAACAATCCTAAAGGAACCAAAGCAGAAAGTACAGCAAGCTTCCCCTTAAAAAATTTTCCTGCAAAGACCAGGAAAAGAGAGAAGAAAAAACCTGAAAGTATCGCTGTAAGCATAGTAGAGGTTCGGAATTCGATTAACAGCAAATATAGCAGTAAAAATTGAGGATTTAAACCCGGTCCTTACATTTAGTAATTGAGAAAATCAATTCTGAAATAGAAAAAAAATTATCTGGAGAAGAACTTTTTTCTGCTGCTACTGCTAACCAACTAAAATTCAGCAAGAAAAAACAAATATCGAATTTTCAATAATTTTACCTTATCATTCCGCAGCAGGTTATAAACTCTTCTTCTATTCCTGCACTCGGTTTATTTTTCTATTTTACAGCCTCTCAAAAATCATAGATCATTATGCGAATTTTTCTGCTACTGCTGTTTTTCACTACGGCCGGCTTCAGCCAGACCGTAGAATATCAAATTTCGTTTAAAAATGCCGTACATCACGAAGCAAAGATCACAGCAACTTTTCCAAAAGTAGAAACAGACACGCTCACGTTAAGAATGAGCCGCACCTCGCCCGGACGATATGCCCTTCACGAGTTCGCAAAGAACGTATACGGCGTCAAGGCAAAAGATTCTAAAGGACAGCCTGTGCAGATAAGCCGGCCCGACCCTTACTCCTGGCAGATAACCGGCCATGACGGTACGGTGAAGCTCGAATATACTTTATTCGGGAACAGAGCAGATGGTACCTACACACAGATCGATGAAACTCATGCACACCTGAACATCCCTGCAACTTTCATGTATTCTGAAGATCTGAAAGAACGTCCGGTAGAGGTTAATTTTGATCTGGAATCTCAACCCGACTGGAAGGTCGCGACCCAACTGAAGCAGCTCGAAGGAAATAAATATTACGCCCCAGATCTTTATTATTTCATGGACAGTCCTACAGAGATCAGCGATTACGATATGAGGCAATTTCAAATGGATGGGCAGAACATCCGATTTGTACTGCACCACCAGGGCACGGAAGCTGAACTTGACGAATATTTTGAAAAAGTAAAAAAGATAGTGGCTGAGCAAAAAGCGATTTTTGGAGAGCTGCCGGAGTTCGATTTTGGAGAATACACCTTCCTGGCCTGTTATATGCCGAATGTTTCGGGTGACGGCATGGAACATCGCAACAGCACAATCCTCACCAGCACCAGAAGCCTTGCAGAAAGTGGTATGGACAGGAATATTGGAACGGTGGCACACGAATTCTTCCACGCCTGGAATGTGGAGCGATTAAGACCCCTGTCTTTAGAGCCTTTTGATTTTACGGAAGCCAACATGAGCGGCGCTTTATGGTTCGCGGAAGGCTTCACCAGTTACTATACTCCGCTCACACTGGTTCGTGGGGACATCATCTCTCCTGAAGAATATGCCAAAGGACTCAATGGAACTTTCAACTACGTGTGGAACTCTCCCGGCACCCGGTATTTCAATCCGGTAGAGATGAGTTACCAGGCACCTTTTGTAGACGCTGCAACCTCTGTTGATCCGGTGAACAGGGAGAACACTTTTATCTCCTATTATTCCTACGGAAGTATGCTCGGCCTTGCCCTTGACCTGAAGCTGCGCATGGAAGGACTGAATCTTGATGATTACATGAAGTTGTTATGGGAAACTTACGGCGAACCCGAAAAACCCTACACCCTGGAAGATCTGGAATCAAGCCTTGCCCAATATGCCGGAAAGGACCTTGCCCGAATATTTTTCGAGAACTACATTTATGACAGTAAGATGCCGAATTATGAAGAGCTTTTCAGATCTGTTGGACTAAAGCTGGAAAGAGGTTCAGAAAAGGCCTTTTTTGGGCCTTCTGTTCTCGAAGATACAGAGGGAATCTATATCAGTGGCAACCCGGCGCAAAATTCACCAGCTTACAAAGCAGGCCTGGACAAAGGGGACAGGATCCTGAAGGTAAACGGGAAAGAATTAAAGACCGAAAAGGAGTGGAATGAAATCCTGAATAATTCTAAAGTCGGAGATACCCTTAAACTGGAGATCCTCCGGTTTGGAACTACCAAAAAAATTGATGTAGAGCTCGAAAAAGATCCGACTTATACCATTTCTCTGGATGAGCAAGCTTCTAAAGCAGCAAAAAAAGCAAGAAATAAATGGCTGGGAAATAATTTGCCTCGCTAAGACGATATGTAAGATTTATCTCTGAAGTCTGTAGAAACGAAAAAACCCGTCGCTTTCGCAACGGGTTTTTTATGTTTTATTGATCTTCTTCAGCTTAATCGGCAAGAACGATCACTTTATTGTCTTTCATTTCAACTACCCCACCGGCAATAGGAAGGTTCAGGATCTTGCTGTCTTTCGCATCGCGGGTAAATTCAGCAGAAATATCTTCGTTATTCACAGTGTTTGAATGCGTGTACACTTTGATCTCACCTTTTCCCAGGACAGAAACAATGGGGGCGTGATTGTTCAACATCTGGAATTGCCCATTGATGCCCGGCACGCTTACAGAATCAACTTCTGCACTTAGCAGAACGGCCTCCGGAGTAACTATTTCTAAATACATATGTTTTAGCAAATTTCAATCTCCAAATTCCAAATTCCAATTAAGAACAATTGGAATTTGGGTATTGGAATTTGGGTTTTTATTTGGCTTCAGCTAACATTTTCTCACCGGCTTCGATAGCTTCTTCAATGGTTCCTTTAAGGTTGAAGGCAGCTTCTGGCAGGTGATCCAATTCCCCGTCCATGATCATGTTGAATCCTTTGATGGTATCCTTAATGTCTACCAACACTCCTTTAAGTCCTGTAAACTGTTCAGCTACGTGGAAAGGCTGAGAAAGGAAACGTTGCACACGTCTTGCACGTGATACAGCCAGCTTATCTTCTTCAGAAAGTTCTTCCATACCAAGGATGGCGATGATATCCTGAAGTTCTTTATATCTCTGTAGTAATTCTTTTACTCTCTGAGCACAGTTGTAGTGATCATCACCTAATATCTCAGCAGTAAGAATTCTTGAAGTAGAATCAAGCGGATCTACCGCAGGATAGATACCAAGCTCGGCGATCTTACGAGAAAGTACTGTTGTTGCATCAAGGTGGGCGAAAGTTGTCGCCGGCGCAGGGTCAGTCAAGTCATCTGCAGGTACATAAACCGCCTGTACAGAAGTAATAGACCCGTTCTTTGTTGAAGTAATACGCTCCTGCATCGCACCCATCTCTGTTGCAAGCGTAGGCTGGTATCCTACCGCAGATGGCATACGTCCAAGAAGTGCAGACACCTCAGAACCTGCCTGGGTGAAACGGAAGATGTTATCAACGAAGAAAAGTACGTCTTTCCCCTGTCCTTCTCCGGCTCCATCACGGAAGTATTCAGCAATGGTAAGACCAGAAAGGGCAACACGCGCACGTGCTCCAGGTGGCTCGTTCATCTGTCCGAATACGAAAGTAGCTTTAGAATCTCTCATCGCGGTCTTGTCAACCTTCTGAAGATCCCATCCTCCTTCTTCCATAGAGTGCATGAAGTCATCACCGTACTTGATAATACCTGACTCAAGCATCTCTCTCAAAAGGTCATTTCCTTCCCGGGTTCTTTCACCAACTCCGGCGAAAACAGAAAGACCTCCGTGACCTTTTGCAATGTTATTAATAAGTTCCTGGATCAATACGGTTTTACCTACCCCGGCTCCACCAAAAAGACCAATCTTACCTCCTTTTGCATAAGGCTCGATAAGGTCAATAACTTTGATCCCTGTGAAAAGAACTTCTGTAGATACAGATAAGTCTTCGAATTTTGGAGCTTCCCTGTGAATTGGAAGTCCGTTTTCGTCAGCTTTTGGTAAATTACCAAGTCCGTCAATAGCATCCCCGATCACGTTGAACAAACGTCCGTATACATCTTTTCCGATTGGCATTTGAATAGGCGCTCCTGTAGCAACTACTTCAACTCCTCTGCTCAAACCATCGGTTGAATCCATAGAAACAGTTCTTACGGTGTCCTCTCCAATGTGAGATTGAACCTCAAGAACCAATACAGATCCATCTTCTCTGGTAATTTCCAAAGAATCGTAGATCCTTGGTAATTCAGCATTCTCTGTGTTAAACGCTACGTCAACCACAGGGCCGATAACTTGTGCAACTTTACCTGTAACTTTAGACATTATCTAATCCTTTAATGTTTTTGTTTTATAAATACTTAAAAAAGAACTCTTAACAACTTTGAACTTATTTCACAAAGCCAAGCTCTTTTTCAGGCTGCAAAGATAGTTTTTTTGTATAAAAGTCTATAAGAGAAAGTACAACTTTTTTCTTCTTCGAAAAAAGCTGATGAACAAACTCTTTCGTTCCACAAAAAAACCTGCACTCCCAAGAGAATGCAGGTTTGAAAAATTCGGTTTTAACCGATTATTCTACAGTAACCGACTTCGCCAGGTTTCGTGGCTGATCCACGTTCTTACCAAGCATTACTGCAATGTGGTAAGAAAGCAATTGAAGCGGAATGGTCGTGATAAGCGGAGTCAACGCTTCAATAGTATCGGGAACCTCGATCACGTAATCTGCAAGTTCTCTCACGCTGGTATCTCCTTCGGTCACGATCCCGATGATCTTACCTTGTCTGGATTTGATCTCCTGGATATTGCTTACCACCTTCTCATAATGCCCTTTTCTGGTGGCGATCACCACTACCGGCATTTCCTCATCAATAAGAGCGATCGGCCCGTGCTTCATTTCGGCAGCGGGATAACCCTCGGCGTGTATATAAGATATCTCTTTAAGTTTTAATGCTCCTTCAAGGGCCACCGGGAAATTAAACCCTCTACCTAAATAAAGACAGTTCCTCGCGTCCTTATACTTAAAGGCCACTTTCTGAATATGTTCATTAGATTTCAGTGATTCTTCCACCTTCTGCGGAATGGTCTCCAGTTCACGCAGGTGCATGTGGAAATCGGAATTTGAAATGCTTCCCTTAGCTTTCGCCAGCTTGAGAGCAATTAGAGTTAGCACCGTGATCTGAGTAGTAAAGGCTTTTGTGGAAGCCACCCCTATTTCGGGTCCGGCGTGAGTATAAGCCCCTGCATTGGTTTCACGGGAAATGGAAGAACCAACCACATTACAAACTCCAAACACGAAAGCTCCTTTTTCCTTAGCCAGCTTGATAGCAGCCATTGTATCGGCAGTTTCCCCACTTTGCGAAATAGCGATCACCACGTCATCTGAATTGATGATAGGGTTTCTATACCTGAATTCGGACGCATATTCCACTTCAACCGGAATACGTGCGAGGTCTTCAAAAACGTACTCGGCAACAAGACCTGCATGCCACGATGTTCCGCAGGCAACGATAACGATCCTTTTCGCGTTGAGGAAACGCTCCAGGTTATCATCTACTCCGGCCATTCTAATGATACCATCGTCAACCAGCAGTCGCCCTCTGTAAGTATCGGTGATGGCGCTTGGCTGCTCATAGATCTCCTTAAGCATGAAGTGGTCAAAGCCATTCTTCTCTATCTGCTCAAGGTTAAGCTGCAACTCCTGGATATAAGGATCCACCAAAGAATCATCTTTGATCTTTCTCACCTTCACACCTTTATTCCTTCTCACTACAGCCATTTCCCCGTCTTCAAGGTAAATTGCATTGTTGGTGAATTCTATAAAAGGAGACGCGTCAGACGCGATGAAATATTCTTCATTACCCACTCCAATCGCTAACGGACTACCCAAACGGGCCACCACTATTTCATTCGGCTTGGTCTTGTCGAATACTGCGATCGCGTATGCACCAACTGTTTGGTTAAGGGCGATCTGCACTGCTTTTCCAAGCTTTACATTTTCTTTCTTGATGACATCTTCAATAAGATTGACCAACACTTCGGTGTCAGTATCCGAATGAAAAGTATATCCTCTGGAAGTAAGTTCTTTTTTAAGAGACTCATAGTTCTCTATGATCCCGTTGTGAACGATCACCAGGTTACCTGAATTTGACAAGTGAGGGTGTGAGTTCACGTCATTGGGAACACCATGGGTTGCCCATCTTGTATGCCCCATTCCCAGGGTACCGGTAGTGCTGATCTCGCTCTCAAGTTTTTCCTTGAGGTCAACAACCTTTCCCTTAGTTTTTGAGACCTTCAATTCTTTATCATCATACAAGGCGATACCCGCACTGTCATATCCCCTGTACTCCAGTCTCTGCAATCCTTTTAAAACTATAGGATATGCCTCCCTATAGCCAATGTATCCAACAATTCCGCACATAACAATTTTTCTTTACTTTGATTCTGTATAGTAGATCTTTAATTTGAGACGTTTTTGATCATCCTGAGCGGCAGGTCCGTAAAGGACTGTAGCTTCAGGCGTTATAACAGAAGTAGTAGGGATCTTCTTAACATCAGCAGTTTCTGTTTGTTTGACAGCAGAACTGCTTACCAAATTCACATTTTCGGCAACCACCAAACCTAATCTCACGTTCGTGGAATCCTTGTTCAATATATTGTCTATGTGTCTGGTCAATTTGATCTTGTAGCTAACACCCTCACCATTCTCATCTGTTTTTAACGGCCCCAGGTGATTATTGTTGGAAACCGAAGTCATGGCGTTTGCCTGCCCCGGAGTATCCAAAACATAATCTGCAAGGAACCTGTTATTGGTAAGATCGTATAAATATAAACGTTCAGGTTCATTTACTCCTGAAACAGCTGATTTATTAACAAAAAATTCAAGATTGGCTTCGTTTATCAGCCAATCGTTACCTCTCAAATACTCTAATTCATCAGAGATACCATCACTATCAGAATCTATGCCATTAAAAAGATCAATGATCACCATTGACCCTTCCCCGCCTTTCAGGTAGAGGTTTGAGGCATCTGGAAAGGCTGGTGTTTCCTGCTGAAAAGTGTTCACACGAGCAGGCCCTAAATTAAGTTTAAAGCTTCTTGGAGCACTTACCATTTCCTCAATGTCCCCATCATCATCAGAATCACCTGTATCGACTACCTGCACCGTGTAGTAAAGGGTAATTCCGGCATCTGCATGCGCCAGGTTAAGCGACATCATTGTACCGTCTTGTCCTACTGCTTCAGCTTTCAAATAAATGCTTCTGAAGTAATTTCTGAAATTCGCCATGCTGGAAAGTTCTGAAGAACCTTCTTTATCAATGATCTTTGACTGGAAAAATTCAGAGTTCAGTTTTAGCTTCATCCTTGGCGCATGCTGCAGGGTATCTGTCTCTGTATATTCAATTACCTCTTCATCAGAAGGCCTGAAGCTTTCAGTAGCAAAAAGTACTTTCCCGGTAAGATTGTTTTCTATCTGCCCTTCAAGGTCAGAATAATATTTCTGTGCCTGCTCAAAATTAGTTTCAGGATCGAATTGATTCATGAAAAAGTTAGTTTCAAGCACACTTATCTTTATAGGATCATTTCCGTAGATGGAATCCAACTTATATTGTGGATTACCATCGGCGTCATTCTCAATCTGAGTGGAGAAATATGGGATGTTGAGCACCACACTGTCGAGCACAGGCTGGTCTCCGAAATCTGGATTGATTGCTGAAAGAGAAACCTGTGTTAAAATACTGGCAACCTGGCTTCCAAAAACGGGATCGTTGTAAACACCCAGCAGGTTGACCGGCAGATTATTGGTCTGCACCGGCGCCAGATCGTTGTTTGTGGCCGATATCATCGCCTCGTCATAAACGTCGGCATTGAAATTGGGTCCACCTATCACATTGCCACCAACTGTTTCAAAATCATCCTCACAGGCTACAAAAGAAAAAACAACAGCAATGACTGTTGTTATTTTCAACATCGTGTTCTTTATATTCATTCGATTAAATCTTCTATTTTTTCTAATTTAAGACAGGACCTTGTTCATGTAGAAATCCTGGTAAGCCGTCGCGAACTCTTCGCGGTTCTTGTATTCCAGTACGGGCTTATCCAGCCTGGCAAGGTATTTTTTAAGTTCCTCGGGTATATTGTCACCTGCAATGATGGCAGCGTCTGAGTTATCAACGGCGATCTTCATCAGGTTCACGTAATCTGGTTTTTTAAGATGTTTTACCTGGTCGCTCTCAAGACCGTCAAACAGCACTTTCTTCTGCATATCCTTGTCCAACGTACCTTCAAAATCCTGATTATAAACAGAGGTCACGATCTTTGCGGTATTGAACAAAGGTTCATTTCCGTAGTAATTTCTAAGGTACAATGGTAAAAGCGAAGAAAGCCAGCCGTTCACATGAATAATATCTGGCGCCCAATTTAGTTTTTTCACCGTTTCTATCACCCCTTTGGCAAAAAATATCGCTCTCTCGTCATTATCGGGGAACAGGTTCCCTTCTTCATCGGTAAGTGTCGCCTTTCTTTTAAAGTAATCCTCGTTGTCTATAAAATAGACCTGCATTCTCTCTTTTGGAATAGAAGCTACTTTAATGATAAGAGGCATATCCAGGTCGTTGATCACCAGGTTCATTCCTGAAAGTCTTATCACCTCGTGAAGCTGATGTCTGCGCTCATTTATATTTCCGAAGCGAGGCATAAAGATCCGTATCTGCCCACCCTGGTTATTCACCATTCTGGGGGCTTCAAATGACATGGATGAGATCTCAGTTTCGGGTAGGTAGGGAATAACTTCAGATGATACGTACAATATCCTCTTATCTTTCATAGGTTCACTGCTTTTGTGCTGTTGTGAATAAAAAACACGCAAAAATACAAATTTTTATGCAGATTGCCAGTATTATATTAAGTTTGCACGCTGTTAATTTTACAATAAGATGCAGATTTTAAAGGAGAAGCAATCTCTAAAAGAACAGATTCAGGCTTACAAAAATGACGGGTTGAGCATTGGATTTGTCCCTACCATGGGAGCGCTTCACCAGGGGCATATTTCCCTCATTCAAAAAGCATTATCCCTTTGCGATAAGGTGGTGGTGAGCATTTTTGTGAACCCTACCCAGTTCGATAATCCCGAAGACCTTGAAAAATATCCGCGTGACCTTGAAAAAGATGTGGACAGGATCAAGGAAATCAGCGATCAGGTGATCGTATTTTCTCCTGCTGCAAATGAGATCTATGGCAGTAATGTCACTTCGGAAGAATTCTCTTTTGACGGGCTTGAGCATCAAATGGAAGGCAAGTTCAGAAAAGGCCATTTTAACGGAGTAGGCACCATAGTGAAGAAGCTGTTTGAAATGGTGCAGCCCGATAAAGCCTTTTTTGGAGAGAAAGATTACCAGCAGCTCCAGATCATCAAAAAGCTTGTAGAGAAGCAGCATCTGCCGGTAGAGGTAATCGGCTGCCCTATTGACCGCGAGATCTCAGGTCTTGCCCGAAGTTCCCGAAATGAAAGGTTAACCACCGAGCAACGACAGAACGCCGCGGCCATTTATAAGGTCCTGCAACAGGTGAAGGAAGATTTTGGCACAAAAAGTGCATCTGAACTAACCGACTGGGTAAGAGACCGTTTTAGGTCTGAATCCAGCCTGGAACTGGAGTATTTCGAGATCGCCAATGCCGATACTCTACGACCGGTTGAAGAGAAGAAAGAAGGAGAGAAATATAGAGCTTTTATCGCCGCCTATTCTGGCGATATTAGGTTAATTGATAATATAGCATTAAATTAGGCAGGTATGCAAATACACGTTGTTAAGTCAAAAATTCACCGCGTACAGGTAACAGGGGCAGATCTTAATTATATAGGAAGCATCACTATTGATGAAGACCTTATGGACGCTGCCAACATAATTGAAGGAGAAAAGGTGCAAATCGTTAATAACAACAATGGGGAAAGACTGGAAACCTACGCCATTCCCGGTCCCCGAAACACCGGAGAGATCACGCTAAACGGTGCCGCGGCGCGTAAAGTAGCCAAAGGCGATATCCTCATCTTGATTACCTATGCGATGATGGATATTGAGGAAGCAAAATCTTTTAAGCCGTCATTGGTTTTTCCTGAAGAAGGAACCAATCTTTTAAAATAAGTGCCCAGGAAAAAGATCATAAAATTTGCGAAAACCACACTCCCGCTCCTGCTGGGAGTTTTTTTGGTTTGGTACTCCTTAAGCAGCGCCACCCCTGCCGAACGAGCCGAACTGTGGAACAATATTCTGCTGGCCGATCATAAATGGATCGCGATCTCGCTTTTTTTAGGACTCCTCTCCCACATGTCACGGGCTTACCGCTGGAAGTATCTTTTAGAGCCTATGGGATATCAACCCAAATTCGCCAACAGCTTCATGGCGGTTATGGGCGGTTACCTCGCCAATCTTGGTGTTCCACGTTCCGGTGAAGTGCTAAGAGGCGCCACCATTTCCACTTACGAAGACATTCCCTTTGAAAAAGCCTTCGGAACCATAGTTTCTGAAAGGATCGCCGATCTCCTGATGCTGTTGCTGATAGTGATCGCCGGGCTCCTTATTCAAACCGAAGGATTGCTGAACTATTTTGACAACCACGACATCAATCCGTTCGTTTCCATAGGAACCGTATTCATAGCTGTTCTTTTGGGTATTTTTCTTCTGAAGCTTATCAAAAGGTCTCAGCACAGCATAATGGTCAAGATCAGAAATTTCGCCAGAGGCCTCCTGGAAGGAATGCGAAGCATCCTTCAAATGAAACGAAAAAAGGAATTCATCTTCCACACCGTTTTCATCTGGTCCATGTACCTGCTAATGTTCTACGTGATCAAATTCACCATTCCGGAGACCACACCTCTTTCCATTGCGGGAATAATGGCAGCTTTCATTGTAGGCTCTTTCGCCATCTCAACCACCAATGGCGGCATAGGCGTTTATCCAATTGCCATGGGAGCCGTGCTACTGCTTTTTGGCGTCAACCAACAGGCCGGCGAAGCCTTTGGATGGATCTTGTGGGGCTCTCAGACTGTGCTAGTTATCCTCCTGGGAGGTTTCTCTTTATTATTTCTTCCGATTTTTAATCAGAAGAAATAATTATATATTGCTACCCAAATCAACACCCCCCAATTATGTCAAAAATCTACCTTTTTCTAGCTATTTTTTTTGTCACCACTTTCTCCAACGCGCAAGCCATTTACAAATCGATCGACTCCAGAATGCTGGGGCAGGAAAGACAGATCAAGATCCAGCTTCCTCGAAACTACGACAAGAATCCTGAAAATCATTACCCGGTAATCCTGGTTTTGGACGGGGATTACCTTTTTGAACCCATTGCCGGAAACGTTGATTTCTTCTCTTACTGGGATGATATTCCCGAAGCCATTGTGGTTGGGATCAACCAGGCGGGAAGCAGAAGAGCCGACACCTACGCAGATGACATACAGTATTTTCCATCAAAATCGGGCAAGAACTTCTTTGATTTTATTGGGGGCGAACTATTCCCATTTATCAACAGCACATACCGCACCACGAATTTCAACGTGATCGCGGGGCATGACCTTACCGCCAACTTCGCAAACTTCTACCTGTTCAAGGACAGGCCATTGTTTCAGGCGTATATCAACTTAAGCCCCGATCTTTCTCCGCAAATGGCGGGAAGGTTATACCAGGCGCTTGGGAGCACAGGGTCACAGAAATGGTTCTACCTGGCAACAGCATCCAATGATGTAGCCGAATTGAAAAGATCTATTGAGCAGCTGCACCTTCAGCTAAATACAATTGACAACGATAACCTGCATTACACTTTTGACAATTTTGATAAGCCGTTCCATTATTCTTTGGTGGCTCACGCTATTCCAAGAGCCTTGGAGCAAATATTCGCTGCATATAAGCCGATCAACCTCGAGGAGTACGAGGAGCTTAAAACCGATGACTCTTCTCCGTTGGCATTTTTGAACAAGAAATACGGCACCATTAAAAACCTCTACGGAGTGAATCTCCCTGTGAGACTGAACGATTTTCTTGCAGTGGGAAAAGCCATAGAGCATAAAGAAAACTGGGACGAACTTGAAAAACTGGGCGAACTTGCCCTGAAGCAGGATCCCGATTCTATGCTGGGCAGTTATTATATGGCTAAATCTCTTGAGGAAAGAGGAAAAACAAAGAAGGCCATGAGGATGTATGAGAGCGCCTATGACAAGAAAGAAGCCGGGTTCATCACCGCAGATTTCATGATTCGAAAAG
Organism: Salinimicrobium catena; assembly: GCF_900102915.1. Taxonomy (GTDB): domain Bacteria; phylum Bacteroidota; class Bacteroidia; order Flavobacteriales; family Flavobacteriaceae; genus Salinimicrobium; species Salinimicrobium catena. Next base: position 750,639 of record NZ_FNGG01000001.1, on the reverse strand, counting down.
CTGAACTCATCAAAAAAGATTTCGGGTACTAAATGGCCAAAACAAAGACCACCTTTTTTTGCCAGAACTGCGGCACGCAACACAGTAAATGGCAGGGCCAGTGTAGCTCCTGCCGGGAATGGAACACCCTGGTAGAAGAAGTCCTTCAAAAAGAAGAAAAAAAAGACTGGAGATCTCCTGCTTCAGCCCCTGCCACGAAAAGGGCAGCAAAGCCTCTGAGAATTTCTGAAATAGAGGTTTCAAGGGAAGAAAGGTTAAAAACGAATAACAACGAACTCGACAGAGTACTGGGAGGCGGGATAGTTCCCGGCTCCCTTACTCTTTTGGGCGGGGAACCCGGAATTGGAAAAAGTACGCTCCTGCTCCAGATCTCGCTACACCTCAATTACCGCACCCTGTATGTATCGGGTGAGGAAAGTCAGCAGCAGATAAAGATGCGGGCAGAAAGGATCAATCCGGCTTCAAACAACTGCTATATTCTCACCGAAACCAAAACCCAGAACATCTTTCAGCAGATCGAAAAGCTGGAGCCCGAGATCGTCATCATTGACTCCATTCAGACCCTGCACAGCGACTACATTGAAAGCAGTCCCGGAAGCATTTCCCAGATAAGGGAATGTACAGCCGAATTAATAAAGTTTGCCAAAGAAACTTCTGTCCCCGTTATCCTTATCGGCCATATTACCAAAGAAGGGAGCATTGCCGGGCCAAAGGTGCTGGAGCATATGGTAGATACAGTATTGCAGTTCGAAGGAGACCGAAATCACGTTTACAGGATCCTTCGGGCGCACAAGAACCGCTTTGGCTCTACCAACGAATTGGGAATTTACGAGATGCAGGGGAACGGACTCCGGGAAGTAAGCAATCCTTCGGAGATCCTTATCTCCAAGAATGAGGAAGACCTCAGCGGAACAGCCATCGCGGCAACCCTGGAGGGAATGCGCCCCTTGATGATCGAGATACAGGCTTTAGTGAGTTCCGCAGTTTATGGAACTCCGCAGCGTTCTGCCACAGGCTATAATTCAAAACGCCTGAACATGCTTTTGGCGGTGCTGGAAAAGAGGGCCGGTTTTAGGCTGGGCGCGAAAGATGTTTTCCTGAACATCACCGGCGGGATCTCTGTAGATGATCCGGCGCTTGATCTTGCAGTGGTAGCGGCTATACTGTCTTCCAACGAAGATATCGCCGTTCCCAAGGACATCTGTTTTGCCGCAGAAGTTGGTCTGGCTGGGGAAGTAAGGCCGGTAACGCGTGTGGAACAACGTATACTGGAAGCAGAAAAACTAGGTTTCAGCACCATTATCGTGTCTAAACAAAGTAAGATCCCGAAAAGTCAGTACAACATAAAACTTCAGAAGGCATCCAAAATAGAAGATGTGGTGAGCTTTCTATTCGGCTGAAAATGAACTTTCTGGCATAGTTTCTGATTTTTCAAGAACGTGAAAAGAATAGAGCTTACCTACCCACATTTATTTCTTATTATTTCCGTCATCGTCGTTACAACGTCTTGCTCCAGGCTGAACAAGGTGACCGATCTGGTCACCAACACTTCAGCAAGGGAAAAATACCAGAGAGAATTTGAAGATGATGCTCCGGCTTTAGGCAACTGGCAGCAGGAATTCGACAAGGCTGTCCTGGACAGCATCACAGTTAGCCTGCCCTATTCGGAATTTGGGAATTTCTCACCTGTTACATACCCTGTTTATTCTTATGAAATGACGCTGGACCAGGGAGAGCGGCTACAGGTAGAGGTCGAGAAGGATTCCCTCCAACAATTAGTGTTTCTCGACCTTTTTAAGAAGGAGAACGATTCGGTTTATGAGCATATTAAAAGCGCCGACTTTTCAGAAACAGGTATTTCAGAAGAAATAACCGCTTCGGGAGTATATAAAGTGATCGTGCAGCCCGAGATTGGAGCCACTACCCCCTTCAGAATTCAAATTTCGAAAGAGCCGGTATATTCTTTTCCGGTAGTTTCAAAAGGAAATTCCGCCGTGCAAAGCTACTGGGGTGCCGTAAGAGATGGCGGCCGCAGAAGTCACGAGGGAATTGACATTTTTGCTCCACGAGGAACTCCTGTAATTGCAGTTACTCCCGGAAGAGTTTCCTCTACCGGAAATAAAGGCCTGGGCGGAAAGCAGGTCTGGCTAAGGGACAGCAAGCGAGGAAATTCTCTTTATTACGCGCATCTGGACAGCATTATCGCCACCTCCGGGATGAGGGTAAAAGTGGGCGATACTCTGGGGTTAGTAGGTAATTCAGGAAACGCCCGCACCACTCCGCCGCACCTGCACTTCGGAATCTACAAAGGCTATCGTGGTGCCCAGAATCCACTGCCTTACGTGTATCAAATAAAAAAGGTTGAAAAACTGCCTTTTTCGAAAGACAGTAATTCAACCTTTATAATAAGCAGTGCCACTGCGAATCTTAGAAAAGGGCCATCCACGAAAGCCGTTATTGGCAGACAGGCAAAAGCTCAGGATACCTTGCAGCTTTTAGGCAAGACCAGTGACTGGTATCACACCCGCCTTGAGGACCAGAATTATTTTATCCACGAAAGCCTGGCAAGTCCGCTCTAATTATTCTATTTCCTGCAATAGTTTATTGATCTCATCGAGTTTCGGAGTGAGAATCACCTCGATCCTTCTGTTCCTGGCGCGGCCTTCGGCAGTGTCGTTGTTCGCAACGGGAGCATATTCTCCGCGACCTGCTGCCGTGAGGTTCTGAGGATCTATATTATTGTTTTGTCTTAGCAGCTGCACAATAGCCGTAGCCCTTTTTGTAGACAGGTCCCAGTTATCGGTTAGCTGCCCGCTGCCATTGTAAGGCACATTATCTGTATGACCTTCAATAAGCACGGCGATATCAGGATTTTCAGCGAGAACCGATCCAAGCTGAGCCACGGCTTGCTTACCTTCGGCACCGACAGACCAGCTACCCGAGCTAAAAAGAAGTTTGTTCTCCATAGAAACATAGACCTTTCCATCCCTCTGTTCTACTGTAAGGCCTTTGCCTTCAAAATTGGTCAGGGCTCGGGAAAGGGAATTTTTAAGCGCGTTCATTTTTGCGTCTTTCGCAGCGATCACTCCTTCGAGCTCATCAATGCGTTTAGATCTTGCGGCAAGATCTTTTTCAAGCTTTTCTAGTCTTGCTTTTTCCGCGGAAAGAGCGTTCTCCTTTTCGTCAAGCTCGGCAAGCAACTCACGATTTCTCTTTGAATTTTCGGCTAAGGCCGAAGAACTGTTGGCTTCGAGCGCATCGTACGAATTCTGCAGCTTGTCCAGGCTTTTCTTGGTGTTGGTATAATCCTGCTGAAGTTTGTCCCTTTCAGCAAGAAGGGTTTCATACTGGGCTTTCAATGCAGCCAGGTCCTGCTCGTTCTGCGTGTTCTTGGCCTGCAGTTCCTGAAAATCTTCGGTAAGTTCGGCATTTTCCTGCTGTAATTGAGCGTGTCGCCCTTCCAGATCTTTATAGACCTTAGAAGATACGCAAGAGGTAAGTACTAAGCTGCTGAAAAGGGCAAAAAAGGTGATTTTTTTCATTTTGGAGGGCTTTAAAATTTAAATTTCTGAATGAAGTTCCAGCAGTACAGGACAATGGTCACTGTGCTTGGCTTCAGGTAATATAACGGCGCGTTTGATCTTTTCTTGTAAGGGTTCGCTCACCATACTGTAATCAATGCGCCAGCCTTTGTTATTGCCCCTGGCTCCCGCACGGTAGCTCCACCAGGAGTAATGCCCCGGTTCATCGTTGAGATGTCTGAAGGCATCAATAAATCCGTTGTTTATGAAATTGGCGATCCACTCCCGCTCTACCGGAAGGAAACCAGAAGTGTTCTTCAGCCTTACGGGATCGTGAATGTCGATCTCCTCATGGCAGATGTTGTAATCGCCGCAAATGACGAGGTGCGGAAAATCCATTTTCAGCTCATCAATATACTTTTGAAAATCATCCATATACTGCAGCTTGTGATCCAACCTCTGGATATTGGTACCGGAAGGCAGATAAAGGCTCATTACCGACACGTCCTCAAAGTCGGCCCTGATGTTCCTTCCTTCAAAATCCATGTAATCTATCCCGGTCCCAAAAACCACATTTCTGGGTTCTATCTTGCTTAGGATAGCCACGCCGCTGTAGCCTTTTTTGACGGCCGGAAACCATGAATTGTATTTATAGCCTATATCTTCAAAAAGGCTCTGGTCAAATTGTTCGGGATTGGCTTTTATTTCCTGTAGACAAACCACATCGGCGTCTACCTGCTCCAGCCATTCCACAAAACCTTTTCTGATGGCTGCCCTTATCCCATTAACATTGTAGGAGATGATCTTCATGTAATCTATTTTTCCTGAAGCTCAAAAATAGCATTTTCGGGATATCTGGACCAATGAATCTTCCGAAGAAAAATTACCGAACGATGATTCTTTTGACCCTTCCCTCGTTGCGGGTACCGACTCTAACCAGGTATACGCCGGTGGCCGCGTAAGACATATCGAGCGTGTATTCGTATCCGCGAAGGCCTTTTTCGATCTTGTTCTCTACCAGTTTTTGCCCCAGCAGGTCGTGAACCGTGACCCACAAGGATTGCTGATACCCGGTGGTAAAGTTCACATCAAAGATCTCCCCATCAAAAGAGCTGATGGTAAGTTTTGAATCTTCAAGCGCAGATTCTTCAATATCACTCACGATCACCACCGAATAATCCATGGTGTTTCCGTAATCCATTACGTCACAAGGATCGTTAAGATCTCCTCCATAATCGGTATCTCCGGCTCTTACCCTCATTAAATGCTCGCCAAGGGGCGCGTTTTCAGGAATCCTGAATTCGAAAACATGAACCTCATCGGCTGTAGGAATAAGCGCAGAACTTATGAGCAGCTCATTCCTGTCAAAAAAGGCATTATCGTTGAAATCTATCCAAAGAGAGAAACGATTCCCCGAAAAACGGCTGGAAACACCCACCTGGAAAGTGCCCTGGGTGCGGTCAAGCCTTGTTGAGAGACCTATAAAGTCATGATAACCGTTGGTGCAGAAAATATTTTCGTTCACAATGTCCTGCAGGTAAAAATCAAAGATCCCGTCTCCAAAGGAACAGTCTGAGCCTTCGGGGATACAATTGAGATTGGCCACGATCTTTTCTGTGTCGTCATTCTCCTTGTTGGAATCCTCTTCAAGGAGAGTGGTCGCGTAGATCAGGTATTTTTCGGGAGCCGAAAGATCCACAAGGCTCTGGAATTTATAAGAGAGTTCTTCGCCTACGCCCAGGGTTTCGTTGATAGTTTCGGTAACGAGATCGCCATTATTGACGCTGTACGCCACCGGGAACGAACTCTGCGGTTCCCCGCCAAAATTCTCAACCGTTACTATAACCTCTTCCTGTCCCAGGTTCTCTCCTGTTTCGGGAGAATGGATCACAGTTACCCCAACGTCGTTGGGCGGCAGATTCTTGATAATTTCTGTGTAGGTGTCATTTTCGGGATCTTCATCCCCGGCCAGATTTGTACTTGCCAAAAATTCGTAATTTTCTCCTATTTCTGAAAGGTCAACTCTTGTGGAGAAAGTGAAATTCACCTGATCTGTTGCCGCGATGGTTCCGGTAAAAGTTTCGGTCACTTCGGTGCCACCATCTACCGAAAAGGACACCTGGAAATTGGACTGCGGATTACTTCCGAAGTTACGAATAGTGACCGTAACCTGTTCATTGTTGCCCAACGTACCATTCTCAGGTGCTACGATATCCACGATGCCCACGTCATTGCTAAATTCCGGGGCTATTTTAAAAACTCCAACAGTATTGAGCCTTGAACCGGCTCCAAAATGCTCCCCAATGAACCAGAAGGTCTCCTGGTCAACTGGGTCGATGCTCAAGTGCGAATAATCTCCATACCTGTTGCTGGGATCGGGAGCTACACCTTCAACGATGGTCTCTTCCTGCAGCGTCATTTTGCCCAGGGGATCATCAGCATATCTTCCGGTGTAACGAAGAGAAGGATAAATGGGGTTTGTAGGGTTGTCGTCAAGAATGGTGAATCCAAGCCCGATATTTCCATTCTTATCAATACCTATACTTCCGCACCAACGGTCGCTGTTATCGGGAGCATAAGTCCCTTCCTGATAGACGGTCCAGGGCTGCCCGGTGGCATCCTGCCGAAGCTCGTACCAGCGTATTCCTGCATGCTCCACTACGGAAGGATCAACATCTACCACAAAATTGAAAACGACGGAATTATGTGTAGGAAACTGCCTGAATGCAGTAGGATACATGACAGCCCCTTGCAAAGCATCCACATCGGGAGAGTTCCCGGGTTGGGAAAGGTTCTGAAATGATCCTCCGTCAAAAACCGAATGGAACGGCGTAACTCCTTCCGAAGGACCCAAGGTTTGCGATTCTTCAATTGTCGAGTTCAAGGGATCCTTCCAATCCACATTGACCAGCCACATCTTGAGATGGTCTTCATTCACCCCCAGCCACGCGTCATCCTGGTAATAAATGATGGGGGAATTGCCTACCGGCGGTAACTCTTCCCCAACAGCGAAGAACCCCGCGGGACTGTAAAAACCGTTCACCCTTATCCCCGGCAAAGGAAAACCTAAATGTTGGGCTTCTTCGCCCTGCAGCATCTTGTCCCTTTCCAGCACGTAAACCACTTCATTGAGCCCGTCATCCTGATCATCGGGCGCCCTGATCTCGTCTGGGTCCTGGTTGGTGGTCACGTAATAACCATCTCCCCACACAAAGAACTTGGGATAATCGGGGAAAGTACCTGTTGCAAAGCGGTAAGTATACCAGCCGTCATTGACTGGGTCGGGTCCTTTTGAAACCGCCACTAACAGACTGTTAGGAGAGTCACTGAACTGGGTTATCAAAAACCTGTCAGCAAAGCTGTCATAGAACACAATGGGATCACCAAGATCTTCATCTGCGAAATTTCCTCCAATAGATTTCAAGTCGGCAGGCGGTAATAGCAGGTTTCCCTGTTTGTCATAAATGGCAAAAGCCGAGTTCCAGGCGTTAACATAATGGTTTGGTCCCACCGCGCCGGTAGGATCTGTAGGCGTAGAGCCCGACGTCGCCGCACCAAAGGTCAAAATAGGTTTTTTGTTTGGAATTTTTCCTGCATCTTTCTGCCAGGCGGCATCCATCGTTTTGGGATATCCTTTGCCGGGAACCACGATATTGGAACTCCTGTTCTTAGGGTTATAGATTTTGAATTCGCCTGAAGGCGGCAGTAAATCTTTAGTGGAGATAGCCTCTGTACTTACAGCCTGGGCAGAGCCCGACAAAACCGGCCGGGCACGTTCATTGATCTGAGAGAAGGTTTTCCCGCACACCAAGAACATCAGCAAAAGAAAAAAACAGTATTTATTCATCATGCAGGGAGGCCTTTTAGAACGCCTAAATTTACAGATTTAAAAAAGAGTGCAAACAATAAAAGGATAATCCAAAGCTGAATTATCCTTTTTTTAACTTTAATTATAGAAAAATTACCTACTTCTTCATCCAGTGCTTAAAATTCACTTCGGCATCAATGACTGCTGAAAGTTCTGAAATGTGAACCCGCTTTTGTTCCATGGTATCCCTGAAACGAACAGTTACAGACCTGTTCTCAAGTGACTCGTGGTCAACGGTGATACACAGCGGTGTACCGGCTGCATCCTGTCTGCGATATCTTCTTCCAATGGCATCTTTTTCGTCATACTGCACATTGAAATCCCATTTAAGATCTTCAATGATCTCATTGGCAAGTTCGGGAAGTCCGTCCTTTTTCACCAGCGGCAGAACAGCAGCTTTATATGGCGCAAGAATGGCTGGTAATTTAAGAACTGTTCTGGAACTTCCATCTTCCAGCTCTTCTTCTTTAAGTGCTGCGGAAAGTACGGCAAGGAACATCCTGTCAAGGCCAATGGATGTTTCAATCACGTAAGGCACGTAGTTCTCCTTAAGTTCGGGATCGTAAAATCTCAGTTTTTTACCTGAATGCTCTTCGTGAGCTTTAAGGTCAAAATCTGTCCTGGAGTGTATTCCTTCCAGCTCTTTGAACCCGAAAGGATAATTGAATTCAATATCTGCAGCTGCATTGGCATAATGCGCCAGTTTATCATGGTCGTGGAAACGATAGTTCTCCTCACCCAAACCAAGCGACAAATGCCACTTTAACCTGAGCTCTTTCCAGTGTTCATACCACTTCAATTCCTCTCCCGGACGAACGAAGTACTGCATCTCCATTTGTTCGAATTCCCTCATCCTGAAGATGAACTGCCTGGCCACGATCTCATTCCTGAAGGCCTTACCGGTCTGCGCGATCCCGAACGGAATTTTCATCCTTCCGGTCTTCTGCACGTTGGAGAAGTTCACGAAAATACCCTGGGCGGTTTCAGGGCGCAGGTAAAGATTTGTAGCCGTGTCTGCCGACGCACCAAGCTTGGTGCCGAACATCAGGTTGAACTGTCTTACTTCGGTCCAATTCTTTGAACCGGTTTCGGGATCGGCTATTCCAAGTTCTTCAATAAGATCTTTTACATCCTTGAGGTCTTCATTGGTCAAAGACTGACCCAATCTCTCCAGGATCTCCTTTCTTTGTCCCAGGTATCTTTGAACCCTATCGTTGGTGGTGACGAATTGCTCTTCATCAAAGGAATCTCCAAACCTCTTACGGGCTTTTTCAATTTCCTTTTGCGCTTTCTGATAGATCTTTTCCGCATGGTCCTCCACCAGAACATCGGCGCGATATCGCTTTTTTGAATCTTTGTTGTCGATCAACGGATCGTTGAAAGCGTCAACGTGCCCTGAAGCCTTCCAGGTGGCCGGATGCATCAGAATAGCGGCGTCTACACCAACTATTTCCTGGTGCAGCTGCACCATGCTCTTCCACCAGTAATCGCGGATATTCTTTTTCAGCTCGGCCCCGTTTTGTCCATAATCATAGACAGCGCTTAGTCCGTCGTAAATTTCACTTGAAGCGAATATATACCCATACTCCTTGGCATGGGAAATAACATTTTTAAAAAGATCTTCTTGTTTTGCCATAGCACAAAAATAAAAAAACCGCCCTGATTACTATCAAAGCGGCTTTATAATTTAGTCAGGTGTTTTTACCTTAGATCAAAGGTGGTCGCTCCTATAAGATTGGCACCATTGTAAACCAACACCTTATAAGTTCCCTCGATCAGGTTTTCTTCCAAAGTATTAGCTAAAATACATACATCAAGTTCCTCATTTTCATAGAACACTTTTGTGGCAGCACTGTACACCATCACCCCGCCTTCATGCTGCACAGCTATCTGGTCTCCCACAAGATTATTGTTAGGATTGTACACCTGCACATAAAGCTCTTTTTCGCCGGCTTCGGCCAGGGCGTTAGGAGTTAATGAAAAGCAGGTTCTTATCTTATCTACTCTTCTGGTCTTATCATTCTCAACCAAACGTCCGCTGTTTCTTTCGATCACCCCCTCACCTCGCAGGTTACTCACCTTGAGCTGCGCGGCACGGTCAATCTTATTGGCCATGGTCTGAGTTTGGGCTTTAAGAGAGTCAGAGACCCTGGTTCTTTCCAGCAGCACATTATTGGTACTGTCAATTTCGGTGATGAGCATCCTGTTTTGGTTGCTCAAGCTATCTACAACTCTGAATAACTCCTCTTTTTCAGCTTTAAGGTTGCTCACCTCGCGACGGTATCTCGCCAGCACGGCAAGGTTTGCCTCCATGTTCTCCACAGAGTCCCTTAAAGACACTATTCTTTCCCTGGCCGCGACAAGTTCGCTATCAAGACCCTCATTTTCAGCAATGGCCTCGTCATATTTTACGATAAGATCGTTTAGTTCCCCTTCGATCACTGCTTTTTCCTTTTGCAGTATTTCCCGGTTCTCTTGTTCTTCGTTGTAGAATTTCACTGTGTAGATACCTAATGCGATGAGAGCCACTGCCAATACCCCGGTTAGGATCTTCAAAGCATTATTACTTTTTTCTTCAGCCATAATTCTTGGGTTTTCGGTTTAGTTTGTAAATTTATAGGTTTTGCGCCTGTTTTTACTAATTCCTTAACAAATGTTTCACGATTTTAAAGATCTCTTATTCCCAAGGCTGTGCCAAAGTTGTGAAATCATCCTAAAGCGGAATGAAAAAGTGCTCTGTACCCGTTGTTTACACGCCTTGCCGGTAACGAACTACCATCTTGAAAAAGGGAATCCGGTGGAAGCGATCTTCTACGGAAGGATGCCTGTTGAAAATGCCACTTCGCTCCTGCTTTTTGAGAAAAAGGAAATGGTGCAAAAGCTCATTCACAACCTGAAGTACAGAGGTCACGAGGAAATCGGAGCCTACCTGGGAAACTGGCTGGGCAATGAGCTGAAGCAGTCAGAATTCTACAGGAATGTATCGATGGTCATTCCCGTGCCGTTACATAAAACCAAGTTAAAAAAAAGAGGTTTCAACCAGGTAGAGGCGTTCGGAAAAGAGATCGCCAAAGCCCTTGAAGTGCCATACAAAGATCAAATTCTTCTGAAGGTCTCATCCTCCCAGACCCAGACGGTCAAAAAACGCTTCGCCCGCTGGGGGAGTATTGGAGAGACCTTTGTGCTGGAACACCCCGAAGAAATTGAAGATCAGCACATTCTTCTGGTTGACGACCTGGTCACTACCGGGGCAACCTTAGAGGCCTGCGCAGAAAAACTGCTTCAGGTGAGGGGCGTAAAGATCAGTATCGCCACCATGGCCGTCACTCACTGAGTGGCTTCAGAAATAAAAGAATTAATTGTTTCTTTGTAACATGAAAAAATCCGCAGGTTATTTATTCTTTTTGATCGTCATAATTTCCGCAGGTTGTGCGAAACGCGGCACTCCAGAAGGCGGCCCTATAGATGAAATCCCGCCGCAGTACGTACGCGCCCGTCCGGAAAATTTCACCACGAATTTTGACGCCAGAGAGATCAGGATCTATTTTGACGAGTACATCAAGATGCAGGATCCGCAGCGGCAGATCATCATTTCCCCGCCCATGGACCCCAAGCCGGATATCACGCCGCTGGGAACGGCCAGCAAATCTATTACGATCAATATCAATGATACCCTGCAGCCCAACACCACTTATACCATCAACTTCGGAAGGAGTATCACCGACAATAATGAGGGAAATCCTCTGGACTATTTCACTTACGCCTTTTCAACCGGCCCTTATATAGACTCCCTTACCGTTGCCGGAAATGTTTCCGACGCCCTGCTGAAGATGCCCGACCCTTACATTTCGGTCATGCTGTATGAGGTGGATTCCACCTATTCAGATTCTGTGATCTACAACAGGATTCCCCGCTACGTCACCAACACCCTTGACAGCCTGACCACTTTTGAACTAAGGAATTTGAAAGAAGGAACCTATCAGCTGGTGGGAATGAGAGATGTGAACAATAATTACATTTTTGACCCGGCTACAGATAAAGTGGCTTTTGCCGATGAGTACATCACCATTCCCACAGAGAGTGTGTTCGATCTCATTCTCTTTTCTGAAGATCCGAATTTCAGGTTTATGCGACCCCAGCAAAAATCCGCTCAGCACCTGCTTTTCGGCTATGAAGGTCTTGCACAACCGGATAGCCTTACTATCGAAATGATCTCACCCAAACCGGAAGGTTTTGAAAGCAGGATCACCAAAGACCGCGAAAAAGATACTTTACACTACTGGTATAAACCGACTATTGAAAGGGATTCGTTAAGGTTTATTGCAGAAATGCCCGGCTATAGAGACACTTTGCTCACCCGAAGAAAAGAAATGAAAATGGATTCCCTGCAATTCACTTTTGAGCCAAAGTCTACCATCAATTTTGCTCAAAACCTGCAGATCCTGCCAAACATTCCGTTGAGCAGCACCAATGATTCTCTGATCAACATTGTAGATAAAGACACTTTGCCGGTAGCTTTTACTACTAAATATGACAACTGGAAAAATGAATTAGTAATCTCATTTGAAAAAAAGGAAAGCCAGGTATACAGGCTCACCGCTTTACCGGGAGCTTTTACAGATTTCTTCGGAAAGGAGAACGATACGCTAAAGACCCAGATAAGAACGCAGGCTTACGCCGATTACGGAAACCTGGTGATCAACCTGCAAAACGTGCAAGAGTTCCCGGTGATCTTGCAGCTTACCACTGAAAAAGGCGAGGTACAGGCCGAAAAATACAGCACAGGCAGTACCAGCATTAATTTCCAAAATATTAAACCCGGAAAATACCTGCTAAGGTTGATCTATGACTCAAATGAAAACAGGATTTGGGACAGCGGAAGCTTCCTGCAAAGAAGGCAGCCCGAAAAAGTGGTTTACTTCCCAGATCCTTTAGAGGTGCGCGCGAATTGGGACGTCACCCAGACCTTCAATGTAGAGTAAAGCGATCGCGGTCCTGCAGAAATTTCAGCTGGGTTCGAATCTCATGAAGATGAGATCTTTCCAGAATGACCTCTTCAGAAAATTCGGTTTCAGAAGTGGTTTTTGAGACCCGTTTTCCAAGTCCATCATAGGCTGCAGAATGCCCCACATAATCCAGATTTTCGCCGTCCTTACCTACCCGGTTCACACCTATGCAATAACTCATGTTCTCGATAGCGCGGGCTTGAAGAAGAATATCCCAGGCGTGAACCCGCGGGGCAGGCCAGTTGGCCACATATAGTAAAAGATCGTAATCTTCGGTGTTCCTGGCCCACACCGGAAACCTGAGATCGTAACACACCAGCGGACAGATCTTCCAACCTTTATAGTTCACTATTAACCGTTCTGTACCCGAGGCATAGATCTCATGTTCCCCTGCCAGGGTAAAAGTGTGCTTTTTATCATATTTTTCAGAAGAACCATCGGGAAAGACAAAATACAAACGGTTGTAAAAATTTCCTTTTTCAGAAGTGATTACAGAACCCGTCACGGCTGCGTCTTTTTCCGAAGCCATTTGCCGCATCCATTCAAAAGAAGGTCCCGTTGGAGGTTCGGCAAGCTCTTCGGCATTCATAGAGAATCCGGTGGTGAACATTTCGGGCAGGACTATAAGGTCCACATCTGCAGAAAGTGCTTTTATCTTCTCTTCAAAAATCTTCTTATTGGCTTCAATATCTTCCCAAACCAGGTCGACTTGAAGCAGTGCTGTCTTTAAATTTTGTGCCATACGTAAATGTATCAAAAATTCGGCGGACGCTGCTAAATGCATGTTAAATGCTTGTAAACAATGCATACAATGAATAGCTTTATTTGCCTAATACTTCAATTGCTATGAGTTTAAATAATTTTTTTGATAAAGATTCTTTTCCCACTAATGCCTCCCGCGGGATCCTGGCGGGATTTATCGGCGGCCTTGCCGGCAGCGCTTTGAAATCGACCGTAGAACGCTTTTTGCAGGTGAGAAAGATCGATGAAAAATCTGCACAGGTGAAAGTGATGGACCAGCTTGCCGTGAAACTGACCGGGACTCCAATAAAACTGGAGAATGAAGGTATCGCGGAACAGCTTGTAAATATTCCTTTAGGCGCTACGGTAGGCGCGGTTTACGGTTACGGAAAAAGAGATAATACCGAGGTTAATATCCTGGACGGCGCGATTCTTGGCGGTACCACCTGGGCTTCCACCCATGAGACCAGTCTGCCATTGATGGGACTGGACCGCAGCCCGGAAAAGATCCCGTTAAAAACCCAGATGCATGAGCTGCTGGCCCATGTGATCTTTGGAGTTACCACCGAAGTTGTTCGCGGCTTCGTCAACGAAAAACTGAAGCAGCGACTGGAAGAAGAATAATAATCATCTCACCTTTTTCAGGATCTCTGCCGCCTCTACCAGAGTTTCCTCTGTTTTAGCAAAGCAGAACCTTAGCTGCTTTTGATCGAGTTGATCTTTGTTGAAAACAGAAACAGGAATGCTCGCAAGGTTATATTCAGTGATCAACCTGCGGGCAAAATCCACATCGTGTTCCTGAGTGACATCAGAATAGTCCAGTAGCTGAAAATAAGTTCCCTGTGCCGGAATGGCTTTAAAAGCCGTATCCTGTATCAGCTCCAGGAACCTGTCCCGCTTCTCCTGGTAGAATTTTCCCAGTTGCAGGTAATGCGAAGGTTCTTTAAGATATTCAGCAAAGGCCCGCTGAGTGGGATGATGCACGCAAAAAACGTTCACTTCCATCACTTTCCAGATCTCCGCCATCAATTCTGCAGGAGCCACGCAATAACCCATTTTCCAGCCTGTATTGTGAAAGGTCTTTCCAAATGAGGCGCAAACAACCGCTCTTTCGGCCAGTCCGGGGAATGCAGATGCGCTGTGATGCTGCAGCTCATCAAAAATGATGTGTTCATATACCTCATCACTTAGCAGGATTATGTCGGTATCCCTAAGCAAAGCTTCAAGCTGTTGCATATCTCTCTTAGAAAATACTTTCCCACTCGGGTTGTGAGGCGTATTGATGATAAGCATCCTGGTTTTAGAAGAGATCTTTGCTTTCACCTCATCCCAGTCCACTTCATAATCCTTGCCCTTCATCTGCACCAGCACGGGCTTACCACCGTTTAATTCTATGGCCGGCTCGTAACTATCGTAAGCGGGCTTCAGCACGATCACCTCATCACCCGGCTGCACGAAAGCGGTAATAGCAAGAAATAGGGCCTGGGTAGCACCGTCTGTTACCGTGACCTCTTTATTAGGATCGTATGTCTTTTTGTGCAGCGCCTCGATCTTGTTCACGATTTGTTCCCTAAGCTGCGGAATTCCCGCCAAAGGCGCGTACTGGTTATAGCCGTCCTTCATGGCTTTGGTGACCAGGTCCTTCAGCCGTACATCGGTCTCGAAATTGGGATAACCCTGCGACATATTGACCGCGCCGTGGTCTCTCGCCATCTTTCCCATTACAGTAAAGATGCTGGTTTGATGCTTCGGAAGTTTGGAGGAAAATTGAGTTACTGCTGACATTAATTTTTTGTTTTAAGGTGCAAAAAAAATCCCGGACTGCAAAGTCCGGGACCCTTCCTGATAACAGTTCAAAAATACTATTTTACGCTCGCCTTCAGGTATTCCCTGTTCATGCGCGCGATGTTCTCTAAAGAAATTCCTTTAGGACATTCAATTTCACAGGCTCCTGTGTTGGTACAATTTCCGAAGCCTTCTTTATCCATTTGCTCTACCATGGCCAAAACCCTTCGGGTAGCTTCCACCTCTCCCTGAGGCAGTAAAGCCATCTGGCTTACCTTAGCCGAAGTGAACAGCATGGCGCTGGCATTCTTACAGGCTGCCACACATGCCCCGCAACCAATACAGGTAGCGGCATAGAAAGCAGCATCTGCCTTGTCTTTAGCAACCGGAATAGAGTTCGCATCCTGCGTATTTCCTGAAGTGTTCACAGAAATATACCCACCGGCCTGCTGAATTCTTTCAAATGAAGTTCTGTCTACCACAAGATCCTTAATCACCGGGAATGCCGCAGCTCTAAAAGGTTCGATAGTAATAGTATCCCCGTCTTTGAACATTCTCATGTGAAGCTGGCAGGTAGTGATTCCGCGGTCTGGTCCGTGCGGTTCTCCGTTGATCTGCAAACTACAGGTACCGCAGATCCCTTCGCGACAATCATGGTCAAAAACCACAGGTTCATCTCCCTTTTCTATCAGCTCCTGGTTGAGAACATCAAGCATTTCAAGAAATGACATATCTGGATCAACACCTCCTAATTGGTAGGTTTGAATACCTCCTTTTGCGTTGGCATCTTTTTGACGCCATATTTTTAGTGTAAGATTCATATTCTACAGTATTGAGTAGTGAGTAATGAGAATTGAGCATCTAACTTCTCAAATCTCATATCTCAAATCTATTTATAACTCCTTGTTTTAACTTCGATGTTCTCGTACTTGAGCTCTTCCTTATGCAGGATGGCATCTCCCGGTTTTCCGGTAAATTCCCATGCAGCCACATACATAAAGTTCTCATCATCCCTAAGGGCTTCCCCTTCTTCGGTTTGATATTCTTCTCTAAAGTGTCCTCCACAAGATTCTTCCCTGTGCAGGGCATCTTTTGCGAAAAGCTCCCCAAGTTCAAGGAAATCGGCAACACGTCCGGCTTTTTCAAGTTCAGGGTTCATTTCATTAATACCTCCCGGTACTTTAACATCTTTCCAGAATTCTTCTCTCAAGGCTTTGATCTCCTCGATCGCCTCTTTAAGACCTTCAGCGTTTCTGGACATACCTACTTTGTTCCACATGATCTTTCCAAGACGCTTGTGGAAATCGTCTACAGACCTGGTTCCTTTTGAATTGATGAACTTCTCAAGCTGCTCGCGCACCCTGCTTTCAGCTTCATCAAATTCCTTGGAATCTGTAGGGATCTTCCCGGTACGAATATCGGCAGCAAGGTAATCTCCCATAGTATAAGGCAGCACGAAGTATCCGTCGGCAAGCCCCTGCATTAAAGCAGATGCTCCAAGCCTGTTAGCCCCGTGGTCTGAGAAGTTGGCTTCTCCCGCGGCGAACAATCCTGGAACTGTAGTTTGTAAGTTATAATCAACCCAAAGTCCACCCATGGTATAGTGAACCGCAGGATAGATCTTCATTGGAGTTTCGTACGGATTCTCGTCAACGATCTTCTCGTACATTTGGAAAAGGTTTCCGTATTTAGCCTCTACCACTTGTTTACCAAGCTCAAGGATCTTTTCTTCGGAAGCATTTTCGATCTTTTGTGTAGCAACAGCCTCTTTTCCGTAGCGCATAAAGGCACTGCTGAAGTCAAGGTAAACTGCCTCCCCGGTCTTGTTAACTCCAAAACCTGCATCGCAACGCTCTTTTGCAGCCCTTGAAGCCACATCACGAGGAACGAGGTTACCAAATGCAGGGTAACGTCTTTCCAGGTAGTAATCACGGTCTTCTTCGGCAAGTTCTGTAGGCTTAAGCCTTCCTTCGCGAATGGCCTGCGCATCTTCCAGTTTCTTCGGGACCCAGATACGACCGTCATTCCGAAGAGATTCAGACATTAACGTCAATTTAGACTGATGATCTCCTGAAACCGGGATACAGGTAGGGTGAATTTGAGTGAAACAAGGGTTAGCGAAAAACGCTCCTTTTTTATGCACCTTCCAGGCAGCAGTCGCGTTACTTCCCATTGCGTTGGTAGAAAGAAAGAACACGTTACCGTATCCACCCGAAGCGATCACCACTGCGTGTGCACTGTGTCTTTCGATCTCTCCCGTTACCAGGTTACGCGCAATGATCCCACGGGCTTTCCCGTCAACGATCACCACATCAAGCATTTCGTGACGGGTATAAGATTTGATCTTTCCGCGGTTGATCTGCCTGTTCATGGCAGAATAACATCCTAACAGCAGCTGCTGCCCGGTTTGTCCTTTCGCATAGAAAGTACGGGAAACCAGTACCCCTCCAAAAGAACGGTTGTCAAGCAACCCTCCATATTCGCGGGCAAAAGGAACCCCCTGTGCCACACATTGGTCAATGATATTTCCGGAAACTTCGGCCAAACGATATACGTTGGCTTCACGGGCACGATAATCTCCTCCTTTTACCGTATCGTAAAAAAGACGGTAATCTGAGTCGCCGTCTCCCTGGTAATTCTTTGCCGCGTTGATCCCTCCCTGCGCCGCGATAGAGTGCGCACGTCTTGGGGAATCCTGGTAGCAAAAAGTCTTAACGTTATAACCAAGCTCTGCAAGAGTAGCGGCCGCACTTCCTCCCGCCAGTCCTGTTCCTACAACGATAACATCTATGTTACGTTTGTTGGCAGGGTTTACCAGGTTAATGTCATTTTTATGTTTTACCCACTTTTCGGCCAGGGGCCCTTGTGGTACTTTAGAATCCAAAACTCCCATAGCTTAAATTTTTTCTAGTACAAAATAGATGTAAAAAGGTATAATGGCGAATGCCAACGGCACAAGAATCGCGAAAGCCACTCCCGTTTTCCTAATGAAATTGTTGTACTTGGGGTGATTCACACCCAGAGACTGAAAGCCACTTCCAAAGCCATGATACAAATGAAAAGCGATTGCGATCATCGCCACTAAATAAATAACTGCCCAAACCAGTCCCATTTCAGGATCCTGAAAGGTTTTTACGGTAAGGGTGTACAGATCTTTTACTTCTTCACCACTTGCAGTAGTGTAAACGGTGTTATCGAGACCTCCGAACTTCATTTCTCCCCAGAAGTTGATAAGATGAATAACAATAAAAGCCAGAATAACTGTTCCCAGGATCCCCATGTTCCGTGAAGACCATTTGGAGTTGGTTGCAGGTTTAAAGCTCACATAACCTTGAGGCCGGGCCTTTCGGTTATTTACAGTAAGAATGATACCGTCGATCACATGAAAAAGAATACTCGCAAAAGTTACGATGGAAAGTACTCTTACCGCCGGATTGGTGGTCATGAAAAGTGCATATTCATTGAACTGGTCCCTTGCACCCGCTCCGGAAGCCAACAACTGAAGATTTCCTGCAAGGTGCCCCACCAGAAACAAACATAGAAAAAGGCCGGTGAAAGCCATCCAGTACTTCTTGGCCAGAGATGACTTTAATAGCGCAGATTTTGCCATAAATTTTATGATTATTTTAATAAAGTGAAACAAAAATACGCCCTTTCACCTCATTAGCAAATTTTACTTCTTTAATTAACCACTATTTAGAATGGGTTTAAAGAGGATTTCCTTACCCGAAATATATTCTTGTTTGGACTTCAGAAAAAAGCATTTTTTGGCACTTATTCGTTCTTCGGATTTATAGGGTATTTCAAGACTTCTCCCCTTTAATTTTTTAAATTTGTGGCACACACTAAAATTTCACCCATGAAATATCACCAAATAGACAAGAATCTCTTTATAAAGAATCGAAAAAACTTCACGGCCAAAATGCAGCCCAAAAGTCTCGCGGTTTTCAATTCAAATGACATTTACCCTATTGGAGCTGACAGCACCATGCCTTTTGAACAGGCCAGAGACCTGTTCTACCTGAGCGGTGTAGACCAGGATAAAAGCATTCTGGTTTTATTTCCCGATGCCCCCAATGAAAAGCATCGCGAAATGCTCTTTTTAACCGAAACCAATGAACATATTGCCGTTTGGGAAGGTGAAAAACTGACGAAGGAGAAAGCCTTTGAAGTTTCAGGCATTAAAAATGTCTTTTGGCTGAAGGATTTTGAAAAAGTGTTCTTTGAAGTGATGACCCAGTGCGACACAGTTTACTTCAACACCAACGAACACTACCGCGCCAACGTGGAGACCGAGACCCGGGAAGCCAGGTTCATCAAATGGTGTAAGGAACAATATCCTGCGCACCGCGTAGCAAAAAGCAATCCTATTCTCCAAAGACTTCGCTCCATCAAAGATCCCATAGAACTTGATCTTATGCAACAGGCTTGCGATATTACCGAAAAAGCCTTCCGCAGAGCTCTGAAATTCGTAAAGCCGGGGGTTTGGGAATATGAGATCGAAGCCGAGTACTGGCATGAGATGATAAGAAACCGCTCCAGAGGATTCGCTTACACTCCTATTATTGCCAGCGGACAGAATGCAAACGTGCTACATTATATAGAGAACAACCAGCAGTGTAAGGAAGGAGAATTGATCCTGTTGGATACCGGAGCCGAATATGCCAACTACTCCAGTGACCTTTCCAGAACCATTCCTGTTTCAGGAAAATATACCAAGCGCCAGAAGGAAGTTTACAATGCGGTGAACAGGGTAAAGAACGAAGCTACCAAAATGCTGGTTCCGGGAACCATCTGGGCCGACTACCACGTAGAAGTTGGAAAACTGATGACTTCTGAGTTACTCGGGCTTGGCCTGCTGGACAAAGCTGATGTTCAGAATGAGAATCCTGACTGGCCGGCTTATAAGAAGTACTTTATGCACGGAACTTCTCACCACATTGGGCTGGATACGCATGACTACGGCCTGCTGCACGAACCAATGGAAGCCAGCATGGTCTTCACGGTAGAGCCGGGTATTTATCTACCCGATGAAGGCTTCGGAATCAGGCTGGAAGACGATGTGGTGATCCAGGAAAAAGGAGAACCTTTCAACCTCATGAGAAACATTCCTATTGAGGCTGATGAGATCGAAGACATCATGAACTCATAAATATTATGTCACGCTAAACTGAAAGCCACAGAAAACTTTTAAAATTGAATTCTGTGGCTTTTGTTTTTTCTGAAATTTCCCCTGCATGAAAATAAGGTATAGAAATAAAGACATTCATTACACCAGCGAAGGTACGGGAGAGACCGCGGTCCTACTGCACGGCTTTTTAGAATCCAAAGAGATCTGGACCGACTTCATTCCGGAGTTTCTGAAATATGGAAGAGTTATCACCATAGATCTTCCCGGTCACGGAGAATCGGAGGTCATTGAAGAGGTCCACACCATGGAACTCATGGCCGACGCAGTTTATGCAGTTCTGAAGGAGGAGAAAGTTCAGCAGGCAAATTTCATAGGTCATTCCATGGGAGGATATGTGGCGCTGGCCTTTCTTGAAAAACATCCTTCAATGATGCACGAGTTCATGCTGCTCAATTCTACTCCGAAGGAAGATTCCAGAGAAAAAAAGACAAATCGGGAACGGGCCATTGAAGTGGTCAAAAAGAACAAAAGGGCTTTTATTAGCATGGCCATCTCAAATCTACTTACTCCTGAAAATGATAAAAAATTTGTTAAAGAAGTTAACGAAATTAAGGAAAGAGCTTATCAATTTCCGGCTGAAGGGATCATTGCTGCTCTAAAAGGTATGAAAATTCGTACAAATAAAGAGAAGCTTTTGGCCCAATTCAACGGCACAAAAGTCATTGTGACCGGTCAAAATGATCCTTTGATAGAATTAAAAGCAATAAAATCAATAGCAGACAAGTGTAACTGCAGGTTTTTCACACTTCCGGGAGGGCATCTCAGCTATCTTGAAAGTAGGAAAAATTTTATAAAATTGTGTATTTCATCGAAAAAATAACCTTTTTATCGATTTTTTGATTTTGTTTACATAATTTTAACTATCACTAACCAAAACTTCTAAAAGCATGATTACGAAAAAGCCCCACCTTATGTTTTCGATCGGCAGATTGTTTTGTTGCTATTTTGGTCATCGCCTTCACATCTCCAGAAGGATCACCAACCACATTAAAGAGTATTCCTGCACCAGATGCGGACAGGAAATGACAGACACCGCAAACGGCTTTTTAGCCAACCTTACCCCGAGGCTTCAGGAAACCAACACCTTTTTGGCCAAGATCCACGAACGGCGCCGTAACAGAAAAATGATCCTTAAGGCTTCTTAGTCATTCTCTCTCATGGCATTCCACCCGCGAGCGATCAAAGGAATTTTTTGATTTGCCCGGGTAATAAGGTGCATACCCTCACTTTCTTCAGCTATGTGCCCAATGACCGTAAAATTGGGATTCCCCTTGATCTTTTCGTAGTCGGTCTGCGCAATAGTGAACAGCAATTCATAATCTTCACCGCCGCTTAGCGCGATGGTGGTACTGTCAAGCTGGAATTCCTCGCAGACAGAGATAACGGCAGGATCAAGCGGGATCTTTTCTTCATATAAATAAACCCCTTTTTTAGACCGTTTACAGATATGAATGGTTTCTGAAGAGAGACCGTCGCTAATATCGATCATTGAGGTAGGCTGCACACCAAGAGCCCTGAACAGCGGCGGAATATCTTTACGCGCCTCGGGCTTTAATTGTCTTTCAATAAGGTAGGTGTAAGGATCAAGATCGGGCTGAGATTGAGGATTCACTTTAAAAACCTCTTTTTCCCTCTCCAATACCTGCAACCCCATGTAGGCAGCGCCAAGGTCTCCCGTTACTACCAGCAGATCATTCACTCCGGCCCCGTCGCGATAAACGATCTCTTCGCCATTTGCAGAACCCAAAGCAGTAACACTAATGATCAAGCCCGAAGTAGAAGAAGAAGTATCTCCTCCCACCACGTCGACTTTGTAAAGCGCAGCAGCCAGTTCTATCCCCGCGTACAATTCTTCCAGCGCCTCGACCGGGAAACGATTGGAAACAGCAAAGGAAACCGTGATCTGGTGCGGGATGGCGTTCATGGCATAAACATCGGATAAATTTACCATCACCGCCTTGTAGCCAAGATGTTTAAGAGGCATGTAGGACAGGTCAAAATGCACGCCTTCCACAAGCATATCGGTGGTCACAACAACCTTCTCCCCTTTGAAATCCAGCACAGCGGCATCATCTCCAATCCCTTTGATCGTGGTTTCCTGGGTGATCTTGAAATTTTCGGTAAGATGGTCAATGAGGCCAAATTCCCCATATTCTGAAAGACTCGTCCTGCTTTCCCCTTTATTTTCGAACATAACTTCTGCTTTATTTACTGCAAAATTAAGGCATATAACTTCAAAACAAGGCAGATGTTCTAAAAATCCAAACTTCAGATCAACCTCGATCAGAATAATCTTCAGCACCAAAGCACATCTTTCTGTGTATCAACTTTTTCCGAATAAAAAGAACATTTTCCATCCACAACTCTTTAATAGCCTCCCATAATGCAAGTATTCCTTTTTCTAATGCCTTTTAGCATGGTTAAACCTATCCTTTGTATTATATTTGCACTTAATTTAGAATTAATCTTTATAAGAGTATGATCAAGGTAAGTGAAAGCGCCAAAAAAAGGATAACTGCCCTCATGGCCGAGGATGGTTTTGATTCCCTGCAGGACTTTGTTCGTGTCGGTGTTAAAAGCGGTGGATGCTCTGGTCTTTCCTACGAATTGAAGTTTGACAAGACTCAGGCTGAAGGGGACAAACTGATCGAGGACAACGAGATCAAGATCGTTGTTGACAAAAAAAGTGTCCTTTACCTCGCCGGAACCATATTAGAGTACTCCGGAGGCCTAAATGGCAAAGGATTTGTATTCAATAATCCAAATGCGCAGCGAACTTGCGGATGCGGGGAGAGTTTCTCCTTATAGGTTCCGGATTTAATATTTAAAATTCAATATTGGCAGTGAGCAGCTATAAAAATTTTGAGGATCTGGAAATTTGGAATCGGGCAAGAGAGATCTGCCAGGATATTTTTTTACTGAAAGAAGGCACAGACCTCAAAAATGACTTTAAACTTTACAACCAGATAAACGGCTCCTCCGGTTCTGTTATGGATAATATAGCTGAAGGCTTTGAAAGGAATGGAAATAAAGAATTCCATCAATTTCTGGCAATAGCCAAGGCTTCAGCGGGCGAAACGAGATCACAACTATACCGAGTAGCTGACAGGAATTATATAGACAAAGAGGAATTTGACAAGCATTCTAACAAATTAATCAAGCTGAGTAAGCAGATAAGCACTTTTATGACTTACCTGAAGAAAAGTGACTTGAAGGGGCAGAAGTTCAAAGGCCAACATGACCTTGAACCATGAACCTTAAACATTAAACTAACGAGATGGCATATACTGAAGACGATTTAAAAAAGGAACTCGACCAGAAAGAGTATAAATACGGGTTCTATACCGATATAGAATCGGATACTTTTCCGGTGGGATTGAACGAGGATATTGTGCGGGCGATCTCCAAGAAGAAGAACGAGCCGGAATGGATGACCAACTGGCGACTTGAGGCTTTCAGGGCCTGGGAGAAGATGGATGAGCCCGATTGGGCCAATGTGCATTACGAAAAGCCAAATTTTCAGAACATTTCCTATTATTCGGCGCCGAGTAAAAAGCCAAAGTACGACAGTCTTGACGAGGTTGATCCGGAGTTGTTGGACACCTTTAAGAAGCTTGGTATCTCCTTAGATGAGCAGAAAAAACTCGCAGGGGTGGCAGTAGACGTGGTAATGGACTCCGTTTCGGTAACCACTACTTTCAAGAAAACCCTGGCCGAAAAAGGCATTATTTTCTGTTCCATGTCCGAAGCCATTCAGGAACATCCAGAACTGGTAAAGAAATACATTGGAACCGTAGTGCCTCAAAAAGATAATTTTTACGCGGCTTTGAATTCCGCAGTATTCAGTGATGGTTCCTTCTGTTATATTCCGAAGGGAGTAAAATGTCCTATGGAACTGTCAACTTATTTCAGGATCAACCAGGCAGGAACAGGACAGTTCGAGAGAACGCTTGTGGTTGCCGATGAAGGAAGCTATGTAAGCTACCTTGAGGGTTGTACCGCGCCACAGCGTGATGAGAACCAACTTCACGCCGCAGTGGTGGAACTTATCGCTCTTGACGACGCAGAGATAAAATATTCAACGGTACAGAACTGGTACCCGGGAGATAAAGAAGGAAAAGGAGGGGTATTCAACTTCGTGACCAAGCGAGGACTTTGCGAGAAGAACGCGAAGATAAGCTGGACGCAGGTAGAAACAGGATCGGCCGTTACCTGGAAATATCCATCCTGTGTGCTGAAAGGTGATAACTCGGTAGGAGAATTCTACTCTATCGCGGTTACCAACGATTTTCAGCAGGCAGATACAGGGACAAAAATGATCCATCTTGGAAAAAACACCAGAAGCACGATCATTTCAAAAGGAATTTCGGCAGGACAAAGCCAGAACAGCTACCGCGGACTGGTACAGATAAACAGCAGGGCCGAGAACGCCCGAAACTTCTCGCAGTGTGACTCGTTGCTGATGGGGAACCGGTGCGGCGCGCACACTTTCCCTTACATAGAGGCCAAGAACAAGACCGCCAAGGTGGAGCACGAGGCTACTACCAGTAAGATCGGGGAAGACCAGATCTTTTACTGTAACCAGCGCGGGATAGATACAGAAAAAGCGATCGCGTTGATCGTGAATGGATTCAGTAAAGAGGTATTGAACAAATTACCGATGGAATTTGCCGTAGAGGCTCAAAAACTATTGGAAATATCTCTGGAAGGATCTGTGGGATAAAAGAAAAAGCATGAAAACAAAACTATTCGCATTACTAATAGGATTATTCATGTTTTCCGCTTGCGGAGACGAAACAAAAGAAGAAATAGAACCGGCTGTTCCTGAAGTTGCTCAGGATAGCCTCACTACAATAGAAGCCGAATTCATTTTTCTGGCAGATGCTGCGGTCCTAAAAGGCCGAAGTTTTATCTACGGAGTAGAAATGGATTCGGTTTCGCGGGAGCTCATCAAAAAAGTAGAACCTTTAAAAAGGGATGAATTTGACATGGTTCCGGTAGTGGTAAGAGCAAAAGTGATCGAAAACCCCAGACAGGAAGGATGGGATGAGATCGCGCAAATAAGGGAGATCCTTGAGATCCCCGAAAGACAAACCGACAGCGTAGAAGCACCGGTTATAAACAACAATTAGAAAAACCCTGATTAACAGGAAATTCAATAGAAATTATGCTTAAAATAAAGAATTTACACGCCAAAGTAGAAGGTCTTAAAATATTAAAAGGCATTGACCTGGAGATCAATCCGGGGGAAGTTCACGCCATCATGGGCCCTAACGGTTCAGGAAAAAGTACCCTGTCATCGGTAATTGCCGGAAAAGAAGAGTATGAAGTGACCCGCGGAGAAATCCTTTTTGAGGGGGAAGATCTTGGTGAAGACGCGCCCGAAGAAAGAGCACACAAAGGAATCTTCCTTTCTTTCCAGTATCCTGTTGAAATTCCCGGGGTTACCGTGACCAATTTTATGAGAACGGTGATCAACGCCAATAGGAAAGCCAGAGGCCTGGAAGATATGCCGGCCAATGAGATGCTGAAAAAGATCAGGGAGAAATCTGAACTTTTAGAGATCGACCGCAAATTCCTTTCCCGTTCGCTGAACGAAGGATTTTCGGGAGGGGAAAAGAAACGAAACGAGATCTTCCAGATGGCGATGCTAGAGCCTAAACTCTCTATTTTAGACGAGACCGATTCAGGATTAGATATTGACGCGCTAAGGATCGTGGCTAACGGGGTTAACAAATTAAAGACTCCTGAAAATGCCACTTTAGTGATCACTCACTACCAAAGGCTGTTAGATTACATCGTGCCCGATTTTGTACACGTGATGTATGACGGAAGGATCGTAAAATCTGGAACCAAGGAACTGGCCCTGGAACTGGAAGAAAAAGGTTACGACTGGATCAAAGAAGAAGTAGGCGCTTAAGAGGCCCATACTTCAGAAAAAATTGATTTTGTCCACCGTTTCCCGATTTGGGAACAATAAATTAAAGAAATGGAATTAAAAGATAAATTATTATCCTCTTTTCTGGCTTTTGAAGAGAACGTGAACATGAATTCAGAAATTCACGAGATCAGGAGCCGCGCGATAAAAGATTTTGAAGCTGCAGGTTTCCCGACCAGGAAGCAGGAGGCGTGGAAATATACCTCGCTGAACAAGGTCCTGAATCACGACTATACCGTTTTTCCGAAGAAAGAGGATACCATAGAATACAGAGATGTTGAGAAGTATTTCATCGATGATATCGACACTTATAAGATCGTATTTATCGATGGTATATACTCATCTCATCTTTCATCGACCACCCACGAGAAGATCGATGCCTGCCTGATGTCGTCGGCTATGAACAGCTCGAAGTACAAGCCGGTGATCGACAATTACTTCAATAAAGTAGCGCCACAGGAAAGCCTTACTTCCCTGAATACCGCCTTCTCACATGAAGGAGCATATATCAACATTCCCAAGAATACGATGGCGGATAAACCAATCCAGATCATCAATTTTTCTACAGGGAATGAGTCAGCATTGATGGTGCAGCCAAGAAACCTTGTCGTAGTGGGAGAGAACTCACACGTACAGATCATTGAGAGACATCAGAGCCTTACAGATCATCCGGTATTGACCAATTCGGTTACCGAGATCTTTGCAGACAAGAGAGCGATTGTAGACTATTACAAAATACAGAACGATAATCACCAGGCTTCGTTGATCGACAATACCTTTATTGAGCAGCAACGCGAAAGTGTATGTTCTGTGCATACGTTCTCTTTCGGCGGAAACCTTACAAGGAACAACCTGAACTTCTATCAGAAAGGAGAAAGAATAGATTCTACCATGAAAGGGGTAACCGTGATCGAAGGAAAACAGCATGTAGATCACAACACCCTTGTGCACCACGCAGAGCCCAATTGTGAAAGTCATCAGGATTACAAAGGGGTTTATGGCGAAAGCTCTACCGGCGTGTTTAACGGAAAGATCGTGGTTGAAAAAGAGGCCCAGAAGACCAATGCCTTCCAGAGCAACAACAACATCTTGCTTGACGATAAGGCGACCATCAATTCAAAGCCTCAGCTGGAGATCTTTGCAGATGACGTGAAATGTAGCCACGGGTGTACCATAGGGCAGCTTGATGATGAAGCTTTGTTCTACCTGCAATCGCGTGGGGTGCCTGCAAAAGAAGCAAGAGCTTTGTTAATGTACGCTTTTGCGAACAACGTGCTGGAAAGTGTGAAAATTCCGGAGCTAAAAAAACGCATCAATAATATCATCGCTGAGAAGCTTGGGGTGAACATTGGTTTCAACCTGTAAAAAATAAACCCAGATTTCCTGAAATGAAAGTTGCCACAGAAAAAGCGCATTTTAATGTAGAGACCATTCGAAAGGATTTCCCCATCCTCTCCAGGAAAGTGAACGGGTATCCGCTGGTCTATTTTGACAATGCCGCTACTTCACAAACTCCGCAGCAGGTAATTGATACTATAGTTGATTACTACTCCCGTTATAATGCCAACATTCATCGCGGGGTGCATACCTTATCCCAGGAGGCTACTGACGCTTATGAGGAAGCGAGGATCAAGATTCAGAAACATTTTAACGCGGAAAAGTCTCACGAGATCATTTTCACTTCGGGGACTACTCATGCCATCAACCTGGTGGCAAGCGGATTCGCTTCCCTGCTGAAAAAAGGCGATGAGATCATTGTTTCTGCCCTGGAACATCATTCCAACATCGTGCCCTGGCAAATGTTGTGTGAAAAAACAGGCGCTCAGTTGAAGGTGATCCCTATGGGTGAGGAGGGAGCTTTAAAAATGGATGAATTTGAAGCCCTTCTTTCAGAAAGAACAAAGCTGGTATTTGTAAATCACGTTTCCAACGCCCTGGGAACGGTGAATCCCGTGAAAGAGATCATTAAGAAAGCTCATGAAGTTGGCGCCGCAGTATTGTTAGACGGAGCACAGGCAGCACCACACATCAAAGCCGATGTTCAGGAGCTGGATGTGGATTTTTACGTTGTTTCCGCCCATAAAATGTGCGGACCAACAGGAGTGGGAGTGCTCTACGGAAAAGAAGAGTGGCTCAATAAACTTCCGCCCTACCAGGGAGGAGGGGAGATGATCGCCACAGTGACTTTTGAGAAAACTACTTATGCCGACCTTCCGCACAAATTTGAAGCCGGCACCCCTAATATCTGCGGCGGTATCGCATTTGGCGCGGCGCTGGATTACATGAACAACATCGGTTTTGACACTATTGCCGCCTATGAGCAGGAGCTGCTGGAGTACGCCACAGAAAAACTTCGGGAAATTGAAGGTTTGAAGATCTATGGAACTTCCGGCGAAAAAACGGCGGTTATTTCCTTCAATATTGGAGATATCCACCCCTATGATATTGGGACGATCATAGATAAGCTGGGCATAGCCGTTAGAACCGGGCATCATTGCGCCCAGCCCGTTATGGATTTCTACGGAATTCCGGGAACGGTGCGCGCCTCTTTTGCCTTTTACAATACCAAAGAGGAAATAGACGTTTTCGTGAAAGCCGTGGAACGGGCAAAAAATATGTTGTCATAAGATTTCTTCGGAAAGATTCCGAAGCTTAAATAGGAAATACTGTGAAGACAATTAAAGAGATACAGGAAGAGATAGTTGACGAGTTCGAAATGTTCGATGACTGGATGCAGCGCTACGAGCATATGATCGAGCTGGGAAAATCTCTTCCGCTTATAGAAGAAAAATACAAGACCGATGACAACCTGATCAAAGGATGTCAAAGCAAGGTCTGGGTTCATGCCGAACTGGAGGACGACAGGCTGGTGTTCACCTCCGACAGTGATGCCATCATTACCAAAGGTATTATTGCCATCCTGGTGAGGGCATTTTCAAATCAGCCGCCAAAGGCGATCATTGAGGCAGATACCACTTTCATTGATGAAATTGGCCTTAAAGAGCATTTGTCACCCACCCGCGCCAACGGGCTGGTCAGCATGATCAAACAGTTAAAGATGTATGCCGTGGCATATCAAACACAATTGAATTAAAATGGAACACGCAAAGAATTCAGAAGTTCTGGGAGAGAAGATCGTTACCGTCTTAAAGACCATTTACGACCCCGAAATTCCTGTTGATATATACGAACTGGGATTGATCTACGACGTCATGGTAAGCACAGACAACGAGATCAAGATCCTTATGACCCTTACTACTCCAAACTGTCCCGTAGCCGAATCTTTACCTATGGAAGTTGAAGAAAAGGTAAAATCAATGGATGAGGTGACAGACTGTGAAGTGGAGATCACTTTTGATCCGCCATGGAGCCAGGAACTGATGAGCGAAGAAGCCAAACTGGAACTCGGAATGCTTTAGTCAACTATGGCAGATGAAATTGTAAACAGAGTAGCGAACAGCAAGCTGGTAACTGTTGATCTTGAGGATCTTTACCCCGAGGGGCCAAGGGTCCTTTTTGACATTAAGGACTGGTTGCTGGAAGGGCTGGTATTAAGGGAAAAGGAATTCAGAAAAAGCGCCAAAGAACATGACTGGTCTCAGTATGAAGGCGCCTATGTTGCCCTAACCTGCTCTACAGATGCCATTATTCCCGGCTGGGCATACATGTTATTAAGCACCTACCTGGCTCCAGTAGCAAAAAAAGTAGTGACAGGTGACCTTGAAATGCTGGAAACAGTACTCTACACTGAGGTTCTTCAGGAATTTGATGTTTCCGAATATCAGGACCTGCCGGTCATTGTAAAAGGTTGTTCCCGCAAACCTGTTCCCAAAAATGCTTATCTTCAGCTTATAAATAAATTACAACCTGTAGCAAAAAGTATCATGTACGGGGAAGCCTGTTCTTCGGTACCCCTTTATAAAAGATAGACTATGAAAAGAATTTTACTCTCTGCACTCTTGTTAATTGGATTTATTGGAACTGCCCAGGAAAAGGAAGAAGAACCCTTGCCTGATGGGTGGCATTCACAGGGAAAATTCCAGTTGCTCTTCAACCAGTCTGCATTCAACAAGGAATGGACCGGAGGAGGAACCTCGAGTGTGGCGGGAAATCTGATGCTTGACTATCAGTTGAACTACAAAAAAGGCAGTTTCACCTGGGACAATAAATTACTGGCCAATTACGGACTAACCAAGCTTAACGGGGACGAATTCACCCGCAAGACCAGTGACCGCCTGGAGCTTAATTCCATCGCCGGGAAACAGATCAACCAGACCAACTGGTATTATTCGTTTTTCACCAATTTCAGGACCCAGTTCAGCAAAGGTTATGAATATTTTGAAGATCCTGCCTCAGGAACCGAGAACAGGGTTGAGACCACTCACTTTCTTTCTCCCGCATACCTGCAGGTTGGTCCCGGTATGATGTGGAAGAAAAATGATAATTTCTGGTTCAACATAGCGCCCGCCACTTCCCGCTTCATCTTTGTGGATAAAGATTTCACCTCTGCGCCAGGATATGTTGACGGCAGCTACTTTGGAGTAGATCAGGGAAAATCCTCAAGATATGAACTGGGTGCTTCTTTCACCGGCTACGGAAAATTCGAGGTCGTTACCAATGTTACGATGGAAAACACGCTTAGCCTGTACTCAAACTACCTTGACAAACCCGGAAACGTCGATATTGACTACCTCATGAACCTGGAAATGGCTATCAATAAATTTCTTTCAGCCAATCTTATTTTCCAGGCCATCTATGATGATAATACCGTTGCCGCTTTCCAGATCAGGGAAGTTTTTGGTGCAGGTTTTAATTACACCTTTTAATAAACCAACATTAGGGAATGTTTAAGAAAGCATCGGCTTTCTTCACCCTATAGGAACCACCCAATTGTGTAACTTTGTAGTTACACTTAATACGTCTATGTTAGAAAAGAGCAATTTAGAATACGAAAAAGTTGTTTTGATAGGGATCGTCACCCGCGAACAGAATGAAGAGAAGTTAGAGGAGTATCTTGACGAACTGGAGTTTTTGACCTACACCGCAGGAGGAGAAGTGGTCAAACGCTTTTCCCAAAAGATGGACATGCCCAACCCGAAGACCTTCATTGGCTCGGGAAAAATGGAGGAGGTACGTCATTTTGTACAAGAGAACGAAGTGGGAACCGCCATTTTTGATGATGAACTTTCACCTGCACAACAAAAGAATATTGAGAGGATCCTTAATTGCAAGGTGCTTGACAGAACCAACCTCATATTGGACATCTTCGCCCAACGCGCCACGACCAGTTATGCCCGTACCCAGGTAGAACTGGCCCAGTATCAATACCTGCTACCCAGACTTGCGGGTATGTGGACCCACCTTGAAAGACAGCGCGGGGGTATCGGGATGCGCGGACCGGGGGAGACAGAGATCGAAACTGACCGTCGTATTGTTCGTGATAAGATCTCCCTGCTCAAGAAAAAACTGGAGACCATTGACAAACAAATGGAGGTGCAGCGTGGTAACCGTGGACAACTGGTGCGGGTAGCGCTTGTAGGATACACCAACGTAGGGAAATCTACATTGATGAACGTAATAAGTAAAAGCAAGGTCTTTGCAGAAAACAAGCTTTTTGCCACCCTTGACACCACCGTTAGAAAAGTGGTGATACGTAACCTGCCATTCCTGTTGACCGATACTGTTGGATTCATCAGGAAACTTCCAACCCAGCTGGTGGAATCCTTTAAATCTACTCTTGATGAAGTACGGGAAGCCGACCTGCTGCTGCACGTGGTGGATATTTCCCATCCGAATTTTGAGGAACATATAGCTTCTGTGAACCAGATCCTTGCAGAAATAAAAAGTGCAGACAAGCCAACGCTGATGGTCTTTAACAAGATCGATGCCTATGAAGCCGAAAAGATCGAGGAAGATGACCTTATGACCGAAAGAACAACCTCTCACTACACCCTTGCCGAATGGGAAAAGACATGGATGAACCGGCTGGGAGAAGATGTGCTGTTCATTTCGGCGCTGAATAAGGAAAATTTAGAGGAGTTCAGGAAGAAAGTGTATGAAGCGGTCCGGAAGATCCACATTACCCGCTTCCCGTACAACAACTTTCTTTATCCTGAATATGATGCTTATGGCGAAGAGGAATAAAACAATCCACCTTATTATTCAAATAGCTTCTGCAAAACAGAAGCTATTTTTTTGGAAAAAGCCGTACCTTTAGAGGAACTAATTTCATGTATATGAAGACATTAGTACTTTTGCTTTCTCTCCTTCTATCAACACTTCTCAATGCGCAGGATATGGAAGGTGCCTGGAAGCTCACCCACGAAGACGGGAAGGAAGTCAATGACAGGGTAGTCATT
Organism: Salinimicrobium catena; assembly: GCF_900102915.1. Lineage (GTDB taxonomy): Bacteria > Bacteroidota > Bacteroidia > Flavobacteriales > Flavobacteriaceae > Salinimicrobium > Salinimicrobium catena. The sequence continues at coordinate 718,230 of NZ_FNGG01000001.1, read as the reverse complement.
AAGATCTACCAGGATGGCTATTTTGCATTCATCTCAAAAGAAGCTGAAACCAATGAATTTTTGGCGGCAGGCGGTGGAGAGTTTTTCCTTGACAATGGCTATTCTGAAGTTTATGATTTCCATACCGAGGATTCCACCCTGGTAGGACAGGAGGTGACTTTTACCGGCTATCATAGGTATGACGGACTCGTTCTTCAGGAAATAGCAGACGGCCCGGAAAAGACCTGGAAAAGGATCTCCACAGACAAGGATGATCTTTCCGGCAACTGGATAATCACCGGCAGGCAACGCAACGGAGAGCTACAGCGCAGCACCCCGGGAGCAAGAAGAACCATCAAGATCCTTAGTGGAGACAGGTTCCAGTGGGCGGCTTTTAATTCAGATACAGGAGAGTTTTACGGCAGCGGTGGCGGAACATATTCGGCTGAAGATGGAAAGTATACAGAGAACATCGAATTTTTCTCACGCGATAACAGCCGCGTTGGCGCAGAATTGCAGTTCAATTATAAGGTCGAGGATGGGGAGTGGCATCATTCCGGGAAAAGCTCCAAGGGCGAACCCCTGTTCGAGATCTGGACACCTTACCGGGAATTCTACAAAAGGGAAGAGTAAACTTCCGGCACATTTTCCTAAAAAAGGGATTTTTCAATCTATCTTCACCAAATACCAGCTTCAAATAATCTTCAGGTGAACAACAGGTTTATAGATCAGTGCATGATCTTCAGCAACTAAACAATAAGAAATTCCTGATTTCAAAAAATTAGCTTCGGTATTTCATTTTTTTATATCTTAAATGCAATTTTTCCGAAGTATTTAGCGAATACCCCTGCTTTTTAAAATATTTTATCATGAAGAGATTTCTTTACATCACTTTTGTCGCATTTTTGACAACCGCTTCCGCAGGTTTGGCTCAGGTCACAGATACCCAAAAACCGCGCGCTTCATCCTATCCTGAAGCACCAGATGCCATGCAGAAGGATTCGATCCTCACCATTCACGGAGATTCCCGTACAGATCCTTATTTCTGGATGCGGCTCTCTGACGAGCAGAAAATGGCTGAAGATCCCGATGCCCAGACCCAAAAAGTACTGGAATATCTAAAAGCGGAGAATGCCTACACCAAAACGGTGATGAAGGATACAGACTCCCTTCAAAAAGAGCTTTTTGAAGAGATCGTGGGGCGCATCAAGAAAACAGATGAATCTGTTCCTTATTTCAAAAATGGCTACTGGTACTACACCCGGTATGAAAAAGGGGGTGAATATCCTATTTATGCCCGCAAAAAAGGCAGCATGGAGGCTGAGGAAGAGATCCTGCTCAACGTTAATGAAATGGCAGAGGGTCACGATTACTTCAGCGTTACAGGCCTGGAGGTAAGCCCAAACAATAACCTGCTGGCTTTTGGAGTTGATACGTTAAGCCGACGGATCTACCATATCAAGTTCAAAAATCTGGAAACGGGAGAGATCCTGAATGATGTACTGGAAAATACTACCGGAGGTGGAGCCTGGGCAAATGATAATGAAACTTACTTCTACACCACGAAAAACAAGGTTTCCCTGCTTTCGGAAAAAATTTTCCGGCATAAACTTGGGGAGCCTAACAAGCAGGATGATCTAGTTTATCAGGAAGAAGACCCGTCCTTTTACATTGGCGTTTATAAATCGAAATCTGATGAATTCATTATCATTGGCACCAGCAGTACGGTAAGCAATGACTACTACGTTCTGGATGCGAACGATCCAACCGGCGAATTCCGCCAGTTCGCCTCCAGAGAAAGGGATCATGAATATACGATCCACCATTTCAAAGATAAATTCTACGTGGTGACCAACTGGGATGCAAAAAATTTCCGGCTGATGGAAACGCCTGAAAATGCCACCTCCAAAGAGAACTGGAAGCAAGTGATCCCTCACAGGGAGGATGTGCTGTTGACCGGGATCGAGATCTTTAATGATCACCTGGTGGTAAGCGAGAGAAGCAATGCACTCACACAACTGCGGATCATGAATCAGAAGAACGGAGAAGAACATTATTTGGAATTCGATGAACCCGCCTACGTCGCCTACACCTCTGTTAACCCTGAATTCAACACTGATAAACTCCGGTATATCTATTCTTCACTCACAACTCCAATGTCAACCATTGAATATGACATGGAAACAAAGGCCAAAAAAGTCCTGAAACAGGAAGAAATCATCGGGGGACATGACCCTGGGGAATATGTTACCGAAAGGATCTTTGCCGAAGCTCGTGATGGCACGAAAATTCCTCTTACCCTGGTTTACAAAAAATCCACGGAAAAAAGCAAAGAAACTCCACTCCTCCTCTATGCCTATGGTTCCTACGGTTCCTCGATGGATCCATGGTTTCGTTCAGACAGGTTGAGTCTGCTGGATCGTGGCTTTATCTTTGCCATAGCTCACATTCGCGGCGGTCAGGAAATGGGCAGAGAATGGTATGAGGCCGGAAAAATGTTCAACAAGAAGAACACGTTCACAGATTTTGTGGATTCCGCGGAATATTTGATCGACAACAACTATACTTCAGCTGACCATTTATATGCTATGGGCGGTAGTGCGGGCGGTTTGTTAATGGGTGCCGTGGTGAACATGGCTCCGGAGAATTTCAACGGCGTGATAGCTGCTGTTCCTTTTGTAGATGTGGTTTCCACCATGCTTGATGAAAGCATTCCCCTTACCACCAATGAATTTGATGAGTGGGGAAATCCTAAGAACAAAGACAGCTATGAATATATGCTTTCTTACTCGCCTTATGACAATGTCACCGCACAGGATTACCCTAATATGCTGGTCACTACCGGTTTGTTCGACTCGCAGGTGCAGTACTGGGAACCTGCAAAATGGGTGGCTAAGTTGAGAGATAAAAAAACAGACGATAATTTGTTGCTCCTGCACACCAATATGGAAGCAGGTCACGGCGGGGCATCGGGAAGGTTTGAACGTTACAAAGAAGTTGCCCTGGAATATGCCTTTTTGCTGAAGTTGGAAGGCTTGGTCCCCGATAAACCTGCCGGCACTAATTAGCGGTTACTAGGACATCATCAAGTTCATAAATCCCGTTATAGTAAGGGGAATCGCTTCCGGTATATCTGAACCCGATATAGCCTTTCCCCTCCACACAGGACAGGTCCACATGTCCGGAAGAGATCCAATCGCCGAAAAAATCTGAGTTCTGCGCTATATAAGCTGCCGAAAGCATTTTCCAGTTTGCCTGAAGAAAATTTTCTTCATTACCGTCCCAGTCGGTGGAGATCAACACCTCCAGCATACTGCCATTGGCAAAGCTGGTGGAGGTTTTAAAGGAGAGCACCTCGCCGGTGTTAGTATCAAAATTTATGGCCGGGCTTACCAACCAGCTTACGGTTTTTCTATCTCCGGAACCAGCCGGTCGCAACCGTGCCGATCTTCCCAGCGAAGCATTCGCGCCGGTAGCGGTGAAGGCTTCCCATTCCTTTGAGCCTTCCTGAACTATCTGCTTCCAACCGCTGCCCTTTATAGGTTTGTTATTAGTCTGTTCTGAAAAGTCTTCCGAAAAAAGTATTTTTGAACCATGAGCAGCAGCAAGACCGCAGTCTAAAGTTTGTTTTTCACACCTCGATTCTGTGAACCGAATATCATCTGGAGAATTTAGATAAATCGTATAAAACTCATCATAGAAGTCCCGAGTAAGCACCCCCTGTAGATCACCCGATCCTGCCGGCAGCCTAAAGGAGCTAAAATCGGCATAGGTACTGGTGCTTAATATGAAAGGGAAATCTGCTGTACAGCTTTCCAACAATCTCTCTCCGTCAAATTCATCCACATCTTCAGCGGCATAGGTGAACGGATTTTGAGGATCCACCAGAAAGTCCGAAAATTGCACATTTTTAAGCTCTACAAAAAGGTTTTCATAACGGTCATTGAATTGCAGGGCTTCTATCTGCAACGGAACGATCTCGGCGACTATACCTGTGCGGAAAAGATGGTCGGAGATCTTTGCCTGCGGAATGTTTTCGATCTGCTTCCCATTGACTACGCCCAAAGTCGGCACTCCGTTCATTTCGCCGATGCTCAAGCCATTTACGTTAATGAGCAACTTTCTTCCGAAGTCATAAAACTGGGAATATGAATTCATATTGATCCTGATATTTAAACCGGCTGTCGGGTTTTCTGGCTTATCCTGAACGATGAGTTCCTTGTAAAAATTCCCTGCTTCATCACTTGAAACTACATAGGCTTCAAAAATAAGATCTCCCTGAAAAGTGATTATTTCGTCAGGGTCCTGATAAAATAATCCCAGCACCGCATTGAGATCAGAATTAGGTTCAAGATCCACATCACTCAAATGAACAGTCTCGGGAAGATCAAAATCATCATGTGCCACGCAGGCATTAAGTAAAAGGAGAAGCAGAATAAAAATTTGGTTCAAATTTTTCATTTTTAAAATCTTAGATAAACATGAGCGTAATACGTGGTACCCAGGCCAAACCAGTATTTAGGGCCGAACAAAGCATTTTCCCTCTCCCTGTCCTCTTTTAGCAGGGTGTAATTCACATTTCGCGATTGTTCATAACCGCCGGTGACGTATTCGGAATCCAGAAGGTTGTTGATGCTGAAAAATACTCCTACATATTTATCCTTCAGCCTCCAGGATTTCCCGCCTACCAGGTTAAGAAGCGTGTAATCATCCAACTGTTCCTGCTGCAGCAGATTTTTGGCCGTACCCGGGTCATAATCGACTATGGGAAGTTCGTCGGCATCGGTGACAAAATTCTTTGTCCTGGTGAGCGGTGCCACATCTATAAAAGCATGAGAAAAGTAATTAAAGGTAGAGGCTATCCACCAATAGTCGGGATCGCGGTATTCAAAGCCTATCTGCCCAACCCGTTGCGGACCTCCAGGTACATGATAATTCCGAAGAAAAGATTTCCCCAGCTCCCTTGTTTCAGTGAAATCATCTGAAGTAAGGTACAGCCGCGGGTTACTGCTGTAGATGTACTCTCCAATAGAGCCTGCAGCTTTCAATTTTAAGGTAGAGGTGACCGGTACCTCAAAACCGAATTCCACCCCCAGATGCCGCCGATCAATACCTGTGAGAACTTCCTGCACAAAAGCGGTGGTGTTGCCGCGCCCGAGGCCTGAAATTCCATCGGCAAAATAAAAAGAGAGCTCTGTGCCGTCTTGAAAATTACCATAGAAGCCTGTAATTCTTCCCTTCAGAAAAGAGGAGCGAAAAATGTAACCCAGATCAATGGAAGTAACGTTTTCACTTTCCAGGTTTTGGACCACCAAATTGTTCTGCCGGGAATTCGAAAAGGAATTCTGAAGCGTGGGTGGTTTTGTAAAATACCCTACATCAAGATCAAGAATATGTCTTCCGGAAAATTTATAAACCAGTCCACTTTTAATTCCGTAGTTCCAAAAATCCAGCAGCTCACTCTTCCCAAGAGAATTTTCGGGAAAATTACCATTCTGGTAAAGGCCGTTTCTTAGATACCGGGTATAGAAAGCTTCAGCACCTACATAGGAGTCTACTGTTTTTGAAAAATACTGCAGCTGTGCAAAGGAATCTACAGTCTCTGCCGATAATTCATAACTATATTTAAAGCGGTCATCTTCTCCCACCAGCCGATTTGGAGTTAACAGGTTGTTCTGGGCTTCAGAGCCTTCAGAAAAAGAATCCACATCGAGCCAGGCCTGTACTCCAAAAAGATCAAGAACATTAGCAAAATTGTCACTTTCAAGAACCCTGAAATTGAGTGCCGCGTTCAAAGTGAGATGCGTATTCAGTTCTGAAAGCAAAATGGAACTGGCGGAGAGCTGTCTGTCGTCACTTCTATCTTCATACAATACATACAGGGCATTTCCGCCTGCAGCCATAGAGGTCTGGTTTGCCAGGTATAACGCCTGCCAATCCAATTGCCCGTCAGCAAGAAAATCTTCTTGAGCCAAATAGGCGCTGCGATAATCAGGGTCTGTGGTATTTTGCAGAAAGTAAGAGGGCATTTTCTGATAATAAGCAGGATCGGGATTGCTGCCTCCTCCTACAAAGATCTCCTCCCCGTTTGGACCGGTAACCAGCCTGCTTCCACCGTAATCAATACGGCTGTTGCCTACCTTCCCGAACTGATAGGCCAGGTTGGTATTAAGACTGGTTCTATCCGAAAATTTCCAAATGTGATTCAGCATAAATACCGGTTCCTGGATCTTTCTGATCCTGCTGTTCCTTATCTCTCCCTCCTGCAGTCCCCAGTATGAATTATACCTGTTGCCTTTCAGATCGTAAACTTCCCGCGTGTTGGGAGAATTCTTACCGCGGATATTGGGAGTGTAAAAACCGGTGAAATTAAGACTATGAGCCTCACTAAATTTCTTTTCTACGGAAGCAAAAAATGAATTGGCATCGTATATACTGCCTTCTATATAACTTTCTTCAGCAAACCTTCGGGCTACAGATACTGAAAAAGCCCAGCCGGCTTCATTCATCCCGGTATGGTAGCTACCCATAAGCCTTCCGGAATATGCGCGATTTGCTGCGGCCAGAGATATTTTTCCCCCGGGGGCATATTCTGAAGCGCGCATAATGATGTTGGTGGTTCCCGCAATACTTCCGAAGGCAACATCAGAAGGATCCAAACCTCTTGAGAAAACCTGGTTGCGCTGCACATCGTTCAGTCCGCCCCAGTTGCTCCATTGCGGCCTGCCGTTAAAAAATTTGTTCATCTCCACCCCATTTATGAGCAGTGTTGAATATTGACTGTCATAACCGCGGGGTCGGAAGAAGGCAGGGCTAAAATCAAAGGCGGCCGCATTTAAAAAAATGTCCCGGGATGCTTGCAGTAAACCGGAAACATTTACGTAGCCGCCATCCTCTTCATCCAGCTCCTGGTCAGAAAGACTGATCACTGCTGTCTGCTGCTGAACTTCCAGCAGGTCGGGCTTAAGGTAAATAGTCTTCAGGTTCTTTTGTTCTTCGGAAATGATAACCGGATAGCGTTTTGTAAAATAAGTGCTTCGGGAAAATTCCAGGAGCTGTTCTCCTAAAGGAAGATTTCCGCTGAAGGAAAAATGTCCTTCTGCATCTGTTTCCTTTAAAAAAGCAGTACCGGTTATTTTTACCAGAACTCCGGGAACGGGTTTTGACGTCTGCTCATCCAATACCCTTCCTTCCAAAGAGGCGGTTTGCGCAGAGGCAGTAAAAGAATAAAAAGAAAGTAGTAACAGGAGCTCCCGCCTGACTTGTAAAAATTTATCCATAATAAATTAACAGGGGGAGTCATTATTTATGAAACAATATTACATTAAAAAATCTATCTTTGAACCGCTCCCTTTTGTTTTTAACAATTTATTATCCAGACACTTAACATGCAAAGGAGCAGATCCCATCTTTTCATAATTTTCATTCTCTGTTGCTTTTCTGAAGGCATTTTTGGGCAGGAAAAAAAGGAGTATAACATTACTGCTGTCGCCTTTTACAACCTGGAGAACCTTTTTGACATCTACGATGATCCCAAAACTTTTGATGATGATCGGACTCCGCAAGGAAAAGACCGCTGGACTGAAGCAAAATACCGGGACAAGCTAAAGAACATGGCCTATGCGATCAGCAGGATCGGGTTTTCAGAAACAAATGCTCCACCTGCAATTATAGGAGTATGTGAGATAGAAAATCTGCAGGTTCTCGAAGACCTTGTTGCAGAACCGGCTTTAGAACCCTTCAATTACGGAATTATACATTATGATTCGCCTGACCTGAGAGGGATAGATGTTGCCCTGCTGTACCGGAAGCAATTGTTCATGCCGGAGCATTCCGTTTCACATGAACTGATCTTATATGATCCAGAGGAACCTGATAAACGGGTTTATACCAGAGACCAGCTGGTGGTCGCCGGACTATTGCAGGGAGAGCGAGTACATGTGATCGTTAATCACTGGCCATCCCGAAGCGGTGGCGAGAAAGCCAGCAGCCCGAAAAGGGAAAAAGCCGCACTGCTGAACAGGCAGATCGTGGATTCGCTTTTTCGGACAGATCCTTATGCAAGAATTATTTCAGTTGGGGATTTTAATGATGATCCGCACAACAAAAGCCTGAAAAAAGTACTGGGTGCAAAATCAGAAAAAAAGGAGGTCGGGTTTAAAGAACTGTATAATCCCATGGCCGCGTTAGCCAAGAAAGGTATTGGCAGTTTGGCATATCGTGACGGCTGGAATCTTTTTGACCAGATCATCGTCTCCAGTCCCTTTTTGGATTCTGATTATTCCCGTTTTACTTTTTATAAGGCGGGAATTTTTAACGAACAGTTTCTGGTGACCCCTTCAGGCCAGTACAAAGGATATCCCTTCCGAAGTTTTGGCGACGGGGGATTCACCGGAGGATATAGTGACCATTTTCCGGTGTATGTTTTGCTGATCAAAGAAAAACCTTAGAACCAGGCACCCCAGGGAATCCTGGAAAGAACGAATACCAGCGCAAGGGTGTAAAAAATGGCCAGCATCTTGAACTTTGGACGGGAAGTTAGCTTCTTCTTATGCTTTGAGTAGCCAACAGTAATTAACACCACCGCCAGGATCATCATAAGAGGATGCTCTACAAGGTACAGCCTCAGAGTTGAGTCTTTCATCACCTCTCCCATTCCGCCTTCAGAAAAGGCGTTAAAATAAGGCGAAACAAAATAAAGTATAAGCCCAATTAAAAGCTGTATGTGAGAAACGATCAGCGTAAAAAGAGCGATTCTGAAATCTGTGGCTGAATATTCCTTTTTGGAGAAAAACCCGATAAGGGAATTAATAGAGGCGATCACAAGAATAAGGAGCACCAAATAGGCCCACCAGGAATGAATAAAGAAAACGGTAGAGTACATAGATTATGTTTTACGGGTAAAGGTAACTTTTTTGTATAAAAAAACCGCCCCTGAAAAAGGGGCGGTTTAGATATCATATTAGAAAAATGTTACTGCCACTTATTTTCAGCAGGTTCTCCGCCCCAAATAAGGGTCGCAAGGTATGGATTATCAATAAATGGATTTCGGTTCCCCTGGGCGCTTTCTATCACGTTATTGCGCTGAACTTCAAAACCAGAAACAGGATCTTCAGCATTCCATCTCAAGAACATTTCCAAAGTTCCAACATCGCTAAACGGTTCCCCATACCTGATGTGAATATACATCACCATTCTGGCTACATCTCCTATCCATTCATCACCCGGATAAAAAGTTTCCTCTCCCACAAGGCCATACTCGCCAGAACTTTCTACATAAGGATAATTTAATCTTAAGGAATTAAGGTCGGCATCGGCTACGCGCATGTGATGCATATCGTTCTCTGCCATTTCATTACCTCCCAGATAAGATTGCGGATAGATATGTTCTGTATTAAAAGTTTGTGGCTCATAATCATTCCAATCAGACCAGTATTCCTCCCAATATCTGGATTCTCCGGAATACATCAGGATCACATTGTCTGGATTATTCAAATCCTCATCTGCCTCATAAAGATATTCATGTCTTTCACCGTAAGAATTCAGAGGTTGAGTATGTTTATCGGTTGTAAAATCGGAAATAAAAGCAAGATTGATCTCCTGATTTGAGCTAACGGCAAAATCACTGTAGTAATTCTGGAGTGCAGCCGGAACATTCATAGTTATTCTACCATACACCCTTACAGTGACGGTACCTGTCGCACATGTTGGCTCAGGCTGATCATTATCGCATATGGTATAAAAAAATTGATCTTCACCTGTAAAACCTTCGGCAGGTATATAGGTCACACTTCCATCTTCATTGAGCAGAACACTTCCAGAAGAATTATCCCCATTTACAGAAGAAATTGTGCTTCCATCCACGAGTGCATCATTAGCCAGCAAAGTTTCTATGGTTATACTCAAGGATTCCATGGTGCTCACGCTGTCATCAGTAGTTTCAGGATCACCTCCATCTACTACTTCTAAAATAACTTCTGCTGAAGAACATCTTTCAGAATCACCTGGGACGCACAGCGTATAAGAAAAGGAATCCTCTCCTACGAAATCTGCTGGAGGTGTATAGGTGTAGGTGCCATTACGGTTATCCTCTATTGTTCCCCCTTCTGTGGTCTGGGAATCAAAACTCATGATCCTGGAATTTTCGACAATTTCATCATTTTCCGTAAGGTCGGCAATAATTGTCTCCTCATTTTCATAGGCCATTCGAGTATCATTATTGGCGACAGGGCTGTCTTTTAGTTCAGGCTCTGGTCTTGGTTGTGGTGATTCTTCACCGGAACACCCAATTAAGACTAGACTTATCACCACATAGTATAACTTCTTCATCAATTATTGTTTTTACAAAGGTATTATTAAAAAACCTCTTGCCTAAAATAGACAAGAGGTTTTTACTTATATCAAAGGAAGGAGAATTATTCGTTTATAACCCAACCTTCTTCGGTTTTAATAAGGCTAGTTTGCATGGTAACTGTGGCGCCGTTATACACTGCATAGCTAAGTACATACTTCTGACCTATTTCGGCATTTGGGTTTATTTCGTTCAAGAAAATGTTGAAAGCCTCAAGCAACATTTCGTCGGACCAGTAGTTATCTGAACTCTTTCTAACATCAAAACTTCCAAAGAAACCAGCATTATCAGCTGGACCAGGATATTTATCGATCAACGCTGAAGAAATGATTCCAAAATCGGCTTTAGTTAAGGTGTATCTGATTGTATTATCAGGTACCCAATCATTTCCATCATGACCAAATTGTAATGACTGAGTAAGAAGATTATTGTATACTTCCCAGCTAGTACCGTTGAAAATAAAATACTTAACGAAGCTTACGGTTTTATTCTCTTCAGTATTCCCATCCTCATCAATATCATAAATATCATCAGTGTACAATTTGTACATTACTGGCACTATAGCGCCTTTTTCTTTTGGCTCGTATTTGAACTTTTCTTCCAAGTAAATAGGGATCTTAGTTTCTGCTTCATCTTCATTTGAGAAGTTTGGATAACTTTCTCCCATGGCAGCATATTCATCGTCAGTGAATCCAAAAGCATAAATCCATTCGCCATCAACTAATAAGAATCCATCATTACGCTCAGTAGTCCGTCCATCATAATAATCATAAGTAAGAGAGACTAATGTTCTGTTAGCCACATCTCCAAATTTGTCTTCGACGAGGTCAAACACCTGCCACATGCTATCGAAGTTTGGATAGGTATCGTCTCCATAAGTAGCATAATCTGTTTCGTTAGCATAATAAACGATCAGGTCTTTTTCATCCCTCTTTGGAGCGTAGATATCAAAAACAACGTTCACAGAAGACTCAGCACCAAAGCTTGGAAAAACATCATTAAGGACAACAGGGATTAATTCTTTTGCTTCCTCAACGCTACCAAAGTTTGCAAAAGAAAGATCTAAAGTCTCTTTATAATCATCTTCAGTAAGAGTATAAGAATCTATAGTTCCTGCAATCTTACCTTCAATATCGGCATCAATTTCATCATGGATATCCTCCATGGGTTCACAAGAGGTGAAAACCAGGCCTGTGAACAAGAATAGTAAATAGAATATCTTTTTCATCTTGTATTATTTAAAATTTAATTTTTGCTCCCACAGTATACGTGCGTCCAAAACCGTAATATACCTGTGCAGTACGGGCATTCGACTGCGGTCCGTCATCAGCTACTGCAATATACTCAGTATCAAGCAAATTATTGACGTTTCCTATTAATGTTGCCTCAAAATCTCCGAAGGCAAAGTTGTGTGTTAGACCGAAATCTACCACTCCATAAGCGGGAACCTCCCACGGCATGTAACCCTCATCAACATTATTAGGATCAAAATCTGCAAAAAGATTGTCGTAGTAGTTATAATCCATTCTGACATTTGTTCCTGGTAGGGCTTCATAATTAAAGCCTAGAGCAAATGTATGTTGAGCTGAACCTCCAACAGGAACATCCTGAAGTAGTAAACTAATTGGAGAATCTGGATTTAAAACATCCTGGTTCTCATCATACACAAATACATCAGTCACATCACTATCCCAGTTCCAGTCTCCAATAGAGGCCATACCGGTAATGGTAAGAGTAGAGAACGGTCTGTAAGAGAAATCTACTTCAATCCCCTGGTGCAATGCATCTACTCCTAGAATATTCGCGAAGTAGGTCTGATCGCTAGCCCTGTCAAAGTAAGACTGAGTAAAGGTTCTATCACTCCAACGAGTGCTATATACGTTTACATTAGCTCTGAAACCAGTACTTCTGAAACCATATCCAAGTTCAGCACTGAAGATCTTCTGGTTCTCCGCATCTTCGTTAATATCATTTTGGAAATTTTGGAAAACGGCATTGAAGAAAGGTGCTTTTTCAAAATAACCAATATTAGCAAACACGTTATGATTATTATCAATGTTATAGTTAGCCCCACCTTTGGCGCTGTACCCGAAGAAGTGGATAAAATCTGTTTCTTGTTCAGGATCACTATCAAGATAGTTGAAATAATCAACACGTTTGTAAGAAGTGTTTGAAGCCGCTAAAGAAACAAAAGCAGACAGGTCATTTTCTGAATACTCCAATTGAGCAAATCCTCCTTCCCAAAGGACAATTCCATCATTGTAGTAACTCATTTTATCTCCTACTCTAGCAACGTTGTTAGGATTATTAATATCGCTATCTTCTAACCAGTATGTCCCTCCTAAAAGATCTTTTACTTCTCGAAAATGCTCTCCTTTATAGTACCTGAAATCTACTCCTCCAAGCAATTCAATAGTCTCTGTAATTTCTGTGGAAAGAGTAGAAAGGGCTCCATACCATTTGTGGTCATTGCGCGAGTTGTAAAGAATTGTTTCTGAACCAAGATCTCCGTTTTCAACATTCTCAGCAACTACTAAATCCAAATTAAATGGTTGTAAAAATCCGTTTCGATAAGGAGAGTCAATGCTTCTTAAATCTGCATTACCCTGGTATCCTCCACCTCCACCGGTACCAAAAGAAGCGTACAAAGCGGTAGATAGATTGGTTCTTTCAGATATATCCCAGTAATGGTTTAAGGACATTTGAGGCTTGTGATAGAAGTTATCCTGGATATGGGTTACCTCTCCATTTAAATACCCCCAGTCACCGTTAAATTTAGTTCCTCTTTCACTCAATCTGTAAGTTTCGATTAAGTGCTGAGTTTCACGTTGACCATGTTCTTGCGGCGCACCAAAAGCCGTAAAAGAAAGCTGGTGGTCATCACCAAAATCTTTAGCGATATTTACAAAATAAGAATAGGCTTCAAATTCAGTTCCATCAATGTATCCGTTTCCGGTAGTTTTTGAAGCAGAAACTGTCGCTGCCACTCCGTTATCAAGAACTCCTGTAGAAACAGTTGCCCCGAACTTCATATATCCGTCATTTCCTGTAGTTGCAAAAAGGTTTCCACCTTCTTCGGCATCGGTAGTTTTTGTAACAATGTTCACAGTACCACCAATAGAAGGCACGGCAACTTTAGAAGCTCCAAGACCTCTTTGAACCTGCATAGAGCGAGTTACATCAGAAAGTCCGGCCCAGTTACTCCAGTAAACACGACCATTTTCCATATCGTTTACAGGAACACCGTTGATCATTACAGCAATGTTCTCTGAGTTAAACCCTCTCAATCTCAATTCAGCATCTCCAAATCCACCTCCTTGTTTAGTAGCATAAACACCAGGAGTAGACTTCAGGATCTCAGGAAATTCCTGGTTCCCAATTTTAGTTTCAATGTCTGCTGCTTTAATAGTAGAAACAGCAACAGGAGTTTTTCTGTCAATAGCTAAGGAGAAACTGGTAATTACAATTTCTTCAAGAGCCTCAGAATCTGGCGAAAGGACAATACTTCCAAGATCTGTAGTAGCTCCATTTGCTACTGTAAAAGGGATCACTTTACGTTCGTAACCCACAAAACTAACTTCAATTTCTCCGGAGGTCTTGTCTACTTCTAGAGCAAAGTTTCCGTCAAAATCGGTGACAGTACCATTATTGGTTCCCACCACCATAATGTTTGCACCTGGAAGCGGTCCTTCCATCTCAGAATCAACTACCTTACCAGTAATAGTTCCCTGTGCAAAAATTGTAGCTGACGTTAAGAATAACGCTAATGCTAAAAATTTCCTCATTGTGTAATTTGTTTGTGTTTAAAATGATAGTGCAAAAGAACGCATTTTTTGAAGAATAGCTTTAACTGAATGTTAAGAATTTTTTTCGGAAGCTAATTCTCTAACGGCCAGAAGTTAAAAATAAAAAAAGCCCTTTATTTACAAGGGCTTGCAAACAAAGGGCTCATCGGAAAAATTCCGATATTTTCTACTTAAGGAAAAATTTTAACATTTTTTTTGTGGAAGAATCATGTTCCTGAACGTCATTCTCTTCGATCTCGTTTAGAATTTTCGAGGCCAGCTGCTTTCCAAGCTCTACCCCCCATTGATCATAACTATACACATTCCATATCACTCCCTGCACAAAGATCTGGTGTTCGTAAAGAGCTATTAGCTTTCCTAAACTTTCAGGAGTAAGTTCGTTGATAAGGATAGTGGTAGTTGGTTTATTCCCCTCAAAAACCTTGAACGGAAGCAGTTTTTCAATTTCCTGCTCAGACATTTTCTTTGACTCCAGTTCTTGCCTTACCTCATTAGAGGACTTCCCGGCCAACAGAGCTTCGGTTTGTGCAAAGAAATTAGCCATTAACTTGTTGTGATGATCCTTCTCGTTATGTAAAGAACGCTTAAAGCCGATAAAATCCGCAGGAATCAATTTTGTTCCCTGGTGGATCAACTGGAAGAAAGCGTGCTGAGAGTTCGTTCCCGGTTCTCCCCAAACAATATTTCCGGTTTGATAATCAACTTTGTTACCATCTCTGTCAACCCCTTTACCGTTACTTTCCATAATGGCCTGCTGCAGATAGGCAGGAAAACGATGAAGGTACTGAGTGTAAGGGATGATGGCCTGAGTTTCGGCTTTAAAGAAATTGTTGTACCAAACCGTCAAAAGTGCCAATTGCACCGGAATATTTTCTTTGAACGGAGTTTCCCTAAAATGTTCATCCATCTTTCGGGCACCGGTTAGCAGAGACTCGAAATTATCATAACCTACCGAAAGACTAATGGACAAACCAACAGCGCTCCATAAGGAGAACCTGCCGCCAACCCAGTCCCACATAGGGAAAATATTTTCGGTCTCGATCCCAAACTCTTCTACCGCAGGCACGTTGCTGGAAACGGCCACAAAATGTTTGGCCACCGACTCGGCCGGCGCTTTTTTCCTGAACCAGCTTCTAATAGTTGTAGAATTGGACAAAGTTTCCTGCGTCGAGAAAGATTTGGAAACGATGATGAACAGAGTGGTTTCAGGATTAAGATCTTTGATCACCTCCTGCACGTGATCTCCGTCAACATTAGATACAAAGTGCACCTTGAGGTGGTTCTTGTAGTACTCTAAAGCTTCTGTCACCATCACCGGTCCCAGGTCAGATCCGCCGATACCAATATTTACCACATCGGTAAAAGCCTTGCCTGTATATCCCTTTTTGGAACCTTCAATAACATCGTTACTAAAAGTTTTGATCTTTTCCTTTACCTCAAAAACTTCTGAAGTCACATTTTCGCCGTCTACCTCTACATGCGCATCTTTTGTTTCACGCAATGCGGTGTGCAAAACAGCTCTGCCTTCTGTTCTGTTTATCTGTTCCCCTCCAAAATACGAACCTATCGCCTCCTTAAGCCCGGTTTCACTTGCGAGCTCCTGCAAAAGGCTCTGAGTTTCGCGGGTAATAAGGTTCTTGCTGAAATCTACATAGAAATCCTCCCACTCTAATGTAAAAGCCTCAGCTCTTTCAGGATCATTCCTAAACTCTTCTTTAAGGCCAAGTTCCCTTAAAGCAGTATAGTGTTCTTCTAATTTTTTCCAGGCCTCTGTACGTGTAGGGTTGGTATGTTTCATTAACTGGTGGTTATATTTCTGTATTGATCTGTTGAAATTCTATTTCTCCCAACTCTGCTTTTAATGGCTCAATGGCCGCAAAATAGGACGGGATATATTTTTCTTCAATTGGTTCTGCCGCAGGTAAATTCTGTCTGAAAGGATCCACCTGTCTGCCGTTCACCCAAAATCTATAGCACACGTGCGGACCTGTAGCCAGTCCGGTGCTGCCCACATATCCAATAATATCTCCCTGCTTCACACGCTGCCCTGTCTTAACGGCGCGCTTTGACATGTGCAGGTATTGTGTGGTATAGGTACCGTTGTGTTTTACCTTCACATAATTTCCGTTTCCGGCTGTATACGAAGAAGCGATCACTACTCCGTTAGCTGTACTCCAAATAGGGGTGCCATGTGGTGCGGCATAATCTGTTCCTTTATGTGCTTTCCATCTTTTTTGAACCGGGTGATATCTCCTTGGACTGAACCTGGATGAAATTCTGCTGAAGTTAAGCGGAGCCTTCAGAAAGAAGCTTTGTAAAGGACGGGCTTTTTCATCATAGTACTCTCTTGTTCCGGAAATGGAATCTGTAAGGAAATTAAAAGCATAATATGGCTTCTCCTGGTGGTAAAAAACGGAAGCTTCTATATTTTCAATTCCGGCGTAAATGGAATCATTGATATATCTCTCATTATAGACCAGTTTGAAACGATCTCCTTTTTGAAGTCTGAAGAAATCAATACTCCACTGGTATATGTTGTTCATCTCGTGGGCCAGCAGGTAATTCAATCCTTCTTCCTCGATGGCTTCTGAAAGACTGGAACTGATCACTCCCGAGACGGTTTTTTTGGTAATGGTTACCGGCTTTTTGGCGGTGTAGGCAGAAATGCTATCCCCAAGATTGACCACGGTATAATTAATAAGGTCGTTCTCGTAAATAAAGACTTTCGGGGTTTGTGCAGAGTCATTCTCCTTAAGGATCACGTAAGGTTTTCCAATTACTACTTTACGCGGATTGAAAGTGTCCTTCACCTTTTCCACGATCTGGAAGATCTTACCGGGATTTACCCCATGGCTGCCCAGAATGATCCCGAAACTGTCACCAGAGCGTACAGTGTCCCGCACTACTTCAAAATCGTTCAGGACATAACCGTACTCCTTCACGATTTTTGGAGCGGGTTTTTCGATAGTGTTATCGGCTATTTCAACTTTTTTTGGCTCATCATTACAGGCCGTAATAGCCATCATCAACAGTAGCAGGTAACTTAGTTTTCTCAATGTATGTTCATTTTTTTGTTAAACGTTTCATCAACCCATTCTTTGCCCCATTCTTTCATTTCCTCTTCGCTCCATAGTTCTGGAAAAAAGGAAATACGTTGGAAGCTCGGCGGAAGGAAATCCTTCCAGTTCGTGCCTCCGGTAGCTGCAACCGCACCTTTTTTGCTCATCAGGTAACGATGAGCAGCCCCAATGTGCATGAGCAGCCAGTTAACATTGACCGTTACGTCTAAAGTACGCAACGCCTCAACTAAATTTTTATTGTTCTTATCTTCGGAAGAAAGCTGCTGGTATTTTTCATACAGCGTCCTGTCCTTCACCCGGTTCGCCAACCTTAGGAAACGCGGGGTATATTCTTCTTCAAATTGCTTTAAGGTCAGCGTTTTTTCGCCTGAAGCCAGATCTGTAGCTCCTCTTTTCCAGTAGATGTTCTCATAAAGTTCTTCTACAGAATGCTCTCCGCTGAAGTCTTTCCGCACATCCATGTGCACCAAATTTTCAAGTGGAGTGGAAAAAATCTCGATCATCCTGAATTGCCCCGACTGGAATCCGCTGGCGGGAAGCAGCGCCATCCTGAACTTCAAAAATTGCTCTTTATCCATCCCCTTGATCATTACGTCAAACGAGTGGGTAAGTATCCTAAAATACCTCACCAGCCTGTTCACTTTTTCAGTAAAAAAAGCGACAGATATATCTTCAGCCTCAACTATTTGCTCCTGTTCATGGATGATGAGATTAAAATACAGTTCGGTGATCTGGTGATAACCTATGAATATTTTCTCATCGGGAAAATGTGTCCTGGTATTCTGCAGGCTCAGTAAAGTGTCCAGACTGATGTAGTCCCAGTATGTAAGATATTTGTCATACAGCAATCCGTCAAGATATGAACCCAGGTCCTGCCCGGAATTTTTAAATTTTTCTTCCAGTTGCCGGACCTTTTCGGCAATCTCAGGTTTGATTTCCTTCATTATTTATTTCATTATGATCTTTAGCGGATGTTTCAGGCCTTTAAAGGCATCTATATCTGCATCTAAAGAACCAACGGCAAGATCGGCTTTGATCTTTACCGGCATGCGGTTCTTATCATCGCTAACCCAGATCGTGAGGCTCTCTTTTTCCTTGAACACCCTGCCTGCCAGCACATAAGGTTTAAATTTTAGCGTTGCAATATTACCCAATTTTGTCTTTACGACCTCCCTTCCGAGGAACTTTAACTTAAAATCGTGGTTCTCATTATCAAAGAACATATTCATGGTCATCATCTCCCCGGGAGAGATATTATCAACATCCAGGTTATTCCGTAGATAATAGAAGGAGGATAACATATCCTGCACATTATTTTCTATGGAATAAGTCTCCCTGGTGTTGTGCTTTTTATTATAGACATGGGCAGTTTTAGCGCTGTGATCAAAATCTATCTGGATATCCTTCGTATGTCCGCCTTCATCGATTTGCCTGATGAACCTCAAAGGCGCACCGTTTTCTTTTTGAATATAAGATTCGTAATTGTCATCTACCTTGAAGAAAAGGTGAAGCAAACCGGTAGATTTTCCCTTTCCCACTACATGGTAAACAGGTTTGTTCCAAAGGGTGGTCTCTTTTACCTCAAGAGTGGCATAACTGGCGTTAAACATGCCAT
This sequence comes from Salinimicrobium catena, assembly GCF_900102915.1. Taxonomy (GTDB): domain Bacteria; phylum Bacteroidota; class Bacteroidia; order Flavobacteriales; family Flavobacteriaceae; genus Salinimicrobium; species Salinimicrobium catena. The sequence continues at coordinate 699,399 of NZ_FNGG01000001.1, read as the reverse complement.
AATGTATCCTGAACCTGAACCATTCTCCCGTATCATATGCCTGATGCGATTGCTGGGCAATAGAATTAAAGGTAAGCAGTAAAATTACAATTGTAATTATATATCTCTTCATATGCTAAGCTTCTTTGGTTTTCGGGGGAATTATAATTACAATTTCTGTTCCAAAGGTATTAAATCAAAAAAACCCCGTCAAAGGCTGACGGGGTTTTTAATCTTATTAACCAACTAAAACTTAAATTATGAAAAAAATTTATTTTTTCTCAATTCTGGTAACCACTCCAAAATTGCGGTGCAAAAGTCTTTCATTTGTGCGTAGTACGCAACAAGAAAATTAATTTTAACAGAACACCGATTAAAATGGAATTTTTTTAAGTTTTAATCTATCAATTGTTTATTTGATTGATTATTTTATAATGTTCCCCGTAAATTCTGCTCTCTCTCAATGGCTTCAAAAAGGGCTTTAAAATTACCTTTTCCGAAAGATTGCGCTCCTTTTCGTTGAATGATCTCAAAGAACATGGTCGGCCTGTCCAGTACCGGCTTGGTAAATATCTGAAGTAAATAACCTTCATCATCCCTGTCGATCAACACTCCCAGCTCTTTAAGAGGTTCGAGGTCTTCATCGATAGTTCCCACCCTGTCAAGAACGTCATCGTAATAATTTTCAGGAACGTACAGGAACTCCACTCCGCGGTCTCTTAGAGCGGTCACGGTTTCTATGATATTGTCGGTAGCCACAGCTATGTGCTGCACGCCGGCACCATTATAAAAATCTATGTATTCCTCGATCTGTGACTTCTTTTTACCTTCGGCCGGTTCGTTGATAGGGAATTTGATCCTTCCGTTACCGTTACTCATCACCTTACTCATCAACGCGGTATATTCAGTAGAAATATCTTTATCATCAAAAGATACAAGCTGCGCGAAACCCATCACTTTAGCATAGAACTCACACCACTTGTTCATCTCGTTCCACCCCACGTTGCCAACCATGTGGTCAATGTACTTCAAACCAACATCCTTCACTTTAAAGTTTGGCTTATACTTTTTATACCCGGGAAGAAAAGGCCCGCTATAGTTCTTTCTTTCCACGAAGACGTGTACGGTCTCTCCATAGGTATGGATTCCTGAAAGCACCACGTGGCCATGCTCATCTTTAACTTCTTTTGGCTCCATGTAAGACTCAGCGCCACGCTTGGTGGTTTCCTCATAACTCTTACGGGCATCATCTACCCAAAGTGCCACAACTTTCACCCCGTCACCGTGTTTATCGATGTGGGCGTTGATCTCACCTCCCGGTTCAAGAGGAGAAGTAAGGACCAGCCTTATCTTACCTTGCTGCAGCACATAAGACACCCTGTCTTTGCTGCCGCTTTCCAAACCGGAATAGGCTACCGGTTGAAAGCCCCAGGCCTGCTGATAATAATAGGCTGCCTGTTTGGCATTACCTACATAAAGTTCCACGAAATCTGTTCCCAGGATCGGCAAAAAGTCCTCTGCCTGCGGGACGGTCTTTTTTATTTCTGCTGTGTTCTCTGTTGCCATAATTCTTATAATTTATTCGGAAGGGCTTATCTGCCCTACTCTTATTATTCTTTACTTTTTCTGAAAAATATGCCCAAACATAAAGTTTTTGGGAGCTTCTCACAAATCAATGCTCCAGCCAGGACTGGTGATAGCTCTCATCGGCTATTTCCATAGCGTCTTCTGTAAGCTTCAACGGCTTGAAGGTATCTACCATCACCGCCAGCTCTTCGGTCTCTGTTTGGCCAATGCTTCGTTCCACGGCTCCCGGGTGCGGCCCATGCGGAATACCCGCAGGGTGCAGCGAAATATGCCCTTTTTCAATATCGTTTCGGCTCATGAAATCACCGTCAACATAATACAACACCTCATCACTATCAATATTACTGTGGTTGTAAGGCGCAGGAATGCTTTCCGGGTGATAATCATACAGCCTTGGCACGAAAGAACAAACCACGAAAGCATCTGTCTCGAAGGTCTGGTGTACCGGTGGCGGCTGATGGATTCTTCCTGTTATTGGTTCAAAATCATGAATGGAAAAAGCGTACGGATAGTTGTACCCGTCATATCCCACCACATCAAAAGGATGCGAAGCGTAGACCATGTCAAAGATCTGCCCCTGTTTTTTTACTTTCATGAGAAACTCTCCGTTCTCGTCATTAGTCTCAAGCTCGTAAGGCTGACGGATATCCCTTTCACAAAATGGAGAATGCTCTAGTAACTGCCCAAAATAATTCCTGTACCTCTTCGGCGTGTAGATAGGTCTCCTCGACTCCACGATGAACAACCTGTTCACCTCATCATCAAAATCGATCTTATAAATGGTGCCCCGCGGAATGAGCAGGTAATCCCCATATTTGAAATCAAGATTTCCCAGATGAGTCCTTAGCTTTCCGGTTCCCTGATGGATGAAGATCAGCTCATCTGAATCTGAATTCTTATAGAAATAATCCTTCGTGGATTCCTGAGGTGAAGCGAGTACAATATCCACGTCGGAATTGGTCAATACTGTTTTCCGGCTTTTCAGGAAATCGGGTTCAGGTTTGATCTGGAATCCCCTGAAACGATAGGATTTAATATTGTGCTCTGCAGCGATCTTTGGCCGGGCATCATAGCTCCCCTTGATCTCTTTCACCTGGGTGGGCCGCTGTTCATGATACATATTGGTAGACATCCCGTCAAAACCAATGGTTCCAAAAAGCTGCTCGTAGTACAGGCTTCCGTCAGGTTTTTTAAATACGGTATGCCGTTTATGCGGGATCTTTCCCAGTTTATGATAAAATGGCATTTTTCTAAATTTTTTGTTCTGAAAACGTTTGCGAAGATGAAAAATTCAATTAACTCTTCACATTTTATGATCAACTACAAATATCTGAAAATTTTACGTTTATTTCAGTTAAAGGAGGGCTAAAACCAGAATCCCAGGCTGAAGTACCACTGACTCTCCTTCAATTCGGGAGAAATGGAATATTTAACCTCCAGGGGTCCAATAAAAGTATCCAGCGAATATCCTAAAGCATATCCGGAGTAATCCGGAATGGTGAACCAGTCCCCGTTAAGGAACAGCCCGTTCTCCACATTGGCATAGTTCGCGCTTAAGATCAGGTGGTTCTTATCCAAAAATTCATAGTCGAGCTCAATCAGGCCTTTAGTAAAACTATCGCCCGAAAGGCCAATGAAATCATATCCGTAGAAAGGGATAAAGGTGTTGATGAAGTCATTTCCGTAGCCACCCAGGAAGAAATCAAAAATATTATTCCGGGTACTCCCTATCCTGAAACCTGCTTCCGCAGAGATCCTTGTTCTAAAGTGATAAAAAGGGGAAAAAACGTAGCCCATGCTTCCTTTTAGCACCGAGAAAGGTGAAAAGATCTCCTGGTAATCTGTGGAATACAGGTACCAGTGAAAATCGCCATCGAAATAAAAACCTTTTGTAGGGAAGTATTTATTGTCAAAGCTATCCAGTTTTAAGGTTCCGAATCCGCTGTAATAACTGCTTTTATCGAAAACACCGGCTGAACCGTCCTCAGCCGGATCAGCCCCTATGGTTTGCGAGGCAATATCCAGGTATTTATGCTCCAGCCCCACTCCCAGCGAAAAAACCTGTTTAAAAAGGGTTTCTGCGTAGATCTGGCTGGTATAATCCTGGTAATCCACTTCAAGCAGGTTTATCCCGCTGCCTTCCAATCCCGCATTTTCTCGGGCAAAATCAAAGGAAACATCTTTGCTAAAGCTATTGTACCTGCTCCTTAATCCAACGCTCCAGTAAAAGCCTTTATCCAGGTAATAATTAAAATTATACCTGAAGTTATCCCCCAGCACCACATCAAAGGACGCTACATCGTTGGTCTCTAAAAGGCTTTTTCGGGTAAGGTTTAACAAGGCGCCGCTTTTATATACATTGTCGTAGTGCACCGCCAGGCGCAACAGCATCTTGTTGGGGTTCTCTTCCAGTTGCAGCACCAGCACATAGCCGTTGTTTACCGGCACCAGCTGGTAATTGATGCGGTTGAAATTTCGGGTGGCAGAAAGGTTATTTATCCCCAGTTTCAGGTCTTTGTAAGACACAGAAGTCGGATATTTAAGTTTTAGTTTTCCTAAAACATATTCCCGGGGATAAGAAGTATTGCCTTCAATGCGAACATCAGTGATCAAAATGGAATCCACAGGCGGGATCTTGTTCCGCAGAATTCCCGGATCCTTTTGTCGCGCCGCGATTTCTTTTAGGGCGTCTAATTTTTTTTGAGCAGCCTCCTCCCCAACTTCTATGATCTCCTGTCCTCGATCAAAAGACATTACTGTAAACGGCTTTATATCGGGATCTATATACACATCGGTCTTGGTGATCTTTTCCCGCATATCTTCGATCGTGCTGAAATTGCTTATCTGGGTGAGGATCTCAAAGACCGAGTTGAGATCTTTCCTAACCGCCAGTGTATCCTGCACATCTATGCCAATAATGACATCGGCGCCTCTTTTTCTCAGCTCCTCCACCGGAAAGTTGTTCACCACTCCCCCATCGGTCAGCAGCCTATTTCCTACCAGCACCGGGCTGAACAAGGTCGGGATGGCGGCACTTGCCGAAATCGCCTGCGGAAGATAACCGCTGTCCAGAATAATCTCTTCCCCGGTTTCAACATCGGTAGCTATCGCCAAAAAAGGAATGGGAAGTTTACTGAAATCATGTATATCCTGTACGTGCAGGGTAAGCTTTGACATCAGGTTGTAAACGTTCTGGCCTTTTGATAAAGCTGAAGGAAAGGAAATTTTAAAATCATCAAAAGGAAGCGTAATGGCATATTTTTCAGCATCCCTTTTTTCATAAAAGGTCTTTGCAGCCCGCGGAAGTTCATCCTGGATAAGAATATTGAAGTTAGTCTCGTGAAAAATGCTGTCCAGTTGATCTGCCGAATAACCGGCCGCGTAAAGCCCGCCAATAATGGCTCCCATACTGGTGCCGCCAATATAATCAATTCTCACCCCGGCCTCCTCAATAACCTTCAGCGCCCCAATATGCGCGAGCCCTTTGGCGCCACCCCCGCTAAGAACCAATCCCACCTTGGGATCATCCTCCTGGCCAAATAGATTGAGGCAGGTGAAAAAAGACAGTATGAGAAGGGTCTTTTTCATTTTTGGGGATGGTAATGCTCATAGATGATCCTGGCCCTGGCATTTCCAATGACTCCGGCAAGACTTTCTTCGGAAGCTTCTTTTACCCTCTTTAAAGAACGGAAATTTTTCAGTAACTCCACCACTGTTTTCTCCCCGATTCCGGCGATGTTCTCCAGCTCGGTATTCAATGCGGTACTGCTGCGTTTATTGCGGTGAAAAGTGATCCCGAAACGGTGGGCTTCATTCCGAAGATGCTGAATGATCTTGAGGGTCTCCGATTTTTTATCCAGGTACAACGGAATAGAATCTCCGGGATAGAAGATCTCCTCCAGCCGCTTAGCGATACCGATAATGGCCACTTTTCCTCTTATCCCCAAGACATCAAGAGCCTTGACCGCCGAAGATAACTGACCTTTTCCTCCGTCTACAATGATCAACTGCGGCAAAGATTCGCCTTCGTCCAGCAAGCGGCGGTATCTTCTAAAAACCACCTCTTCCATAGAGGCAAAATCATTGGGGCCCTCCACGGTCTTGATATTGAACTTGCGGTAATCTTTCTTGCTGGGTTTTCCATTTCTAAAGACAACACAAGCCGCCACAGGATTGGATCCCTGTATATTGGAATTGTCAAAACATTCTATATGGCGCGGCTCTTCAGTGAGCCGCAGGTCCTGCTTCATCTGCGCCATGATTCGGTTCACGTGCCTGTCTGGGTCCACGATCTTCATCTGCTTAAAGCGTTCCTGCCTGAAGTATTTCGCATTACGGGTAGAAAGTTCCACTATCTGCTTCTTGTCTCCCAACTTGGGCACGGTCACTTTGATCTGCTCGCCCACGTCAACCTTAAAAGGCACATAGATCTCCCTGGTATGGCTGTTGAAACGCTGCCTAATCTCAGTTATTCCCAGCTCCAGCAATTCCCGGTCACTTTCATTGAGCTTTTTCTTCATCTCGATGGTGTGCGACCTGATGATGGCCCCATGGGAAAGCTGAAGGAAATTAACATAGCCGTAGCCCTCATCGCTCACGATGGAAAACACATCCACATTGTTGATCTTGGGATTGACCACAGTCGATTTCGCCTGGTAATTCTCCAGCACTTCGATCTTGGTCTTGATCTTCTGCGCCTCTTCGAACTCCATATTTTCGGCGTGCTCTTTCATCTGTTTCCTGAACTGCTGCAAGGAGTCCTTAAAATTCCCTTTTACGATCTGCCTTATGGCCTCGATCTTCTTGAGGTATTCAGCCTCGCTCTCGTAAGCTTCACATGGCCCCAAACAGTTCCCCAGGTGGTATTCCAAACATACTTTGTATTTTCCGTTCCTTATCTTTTCTTCGGAAAGATCGTAATTGCAGGTGCGCAGCTGGTAAAGTCCTTTGATTAGTTCGAGCAGAGTGTTCACGGTTTTAAAGCTGGTGTACGGTCCGTAGTATTCACTACCGTCTTTCACCAGTTTTCGTGTAGGAAAGACCCTCGGAAAACGTTCATTTTTGATGCATATCCAAGGATAGGTTTTATCGTCCTTGAGCATGACGTTAAACCGCGGCTGATGTTTTTTGATAAGATTGTTCTCCAGCAACAAAGCATCGGTTTCCGAAGAAACCACGATATGTCTTATCTCGTGGATCTTTTTCACCATCACCCGAATACGATGACTGTCGTTGTTCTTAGTGAAATAGGAAGTCACCCTTTTTTTCAGGTTTTTTGCCTTCCCCACATAGAGGATCTTCCCGTTCTTATCAAAATACTGGTATACTCCCGGACTGCTGGGAAGTGTCTTCAACTGTAGTTCTACATTACTGTTGCTCATGGACTCCAAAGGTAAAATATTAAAGAACGGCAGATAAGCATCACGGCCCTCCAATTTGTTAAAATTTTTCCAAAAACCGTGGCCCGCAGCAGCTTGGCCTGCTTATCCGCTTCGGAAAAAGCTTCAGTTAAAATGAGGATTTCTGAACAAAAGTTTTTTACTGCAGAAGCAGTCTCAGGCACTGAAGGTAACCTTCAGCAATTAAAAGCAGAGCCTTCAAAAAACCTCATTTTCAAGCAATTTTCAGGAAAAAGTATTTTCAGAAATTGTTAAGAAAGAGCAAAGCATCTTTTAGTACCTTGCAAATATGAAAAAAAAGACGATCGGACGTTTTGATAAGGCAGATTTTCCCGATCTGCATCTAAACGACATTTCGGTGAAGGTAGATACCGGGGCTTACACTTCTTCTATTCACTGCGACAATATAGTTGAAGAAAAAGGCTGTCTAAAATGCACTTTTCTGGATGAGGAACACCCTTTGTACAACGGAAAAGAGTTCAAATTCACCGATTACGATATCGTCTTTGTCAAGAGCAGCAACGGGATCGTGCAGAAAAGATACCAGATACAGACAACTATAACGTTGTTCGGAAAAACAAGCAAAATTTCACTTTCTTTGACCACCCGTCAGGAAATGAGATTTCCCGTACTTTTGGGACGTAAATTCATCACTAAAAAATTTATCGTAGACACCGAATTTTTCGATCTGTCTTACAATCAAAAACAAGAATGAACCTAAAGATCTTATCCAGGAACAGCAATCTGTATTCCACCCAGCGACTGGTGGAGGCCGCTAAAAAGCGAAACCACAACGTAGAGGTGATTGATCCTTTAAAATGCGACCTGATAATAGAGAAAAAACACCCGAGTATCTATTATAAGGGCCGCCACCTGGAAGATGCCGATGCGGTCATTCCCCGTATTGGGGCTTCAGTGACCTTTTATGGCACTGCTGTGGTGCGCCAGTTCGAGATGATGGGGGTTTTCACCACCACCGAGTCTCAGGCTCTGGTAAGAAGCCGGGATAAGCTGCGAAGCCTGCAGGTCCTTTCCCGCGCCAGGCTGGGGCTGCCAAAGACGGTTTTCACCAACTATTCCAAAGATGTAGGAGAAGTGATAGACCACGTAGGCGGCGCGCCGCTCATCATCAAACTTTTGGAAGGAACCCAGGGGCTGGGGGTGGTTCTGGCCGAAACCAAGAATGCGGCAGAATCGGTTATTGAAGCCTTTAACGGACTTCAGGCAAGGGTGATCGTGCAGGAATTCATCAAGGAAGCCGGCGGCGCCGATATTAGGGCCCTCGTAGTGGATGGCCATGTTGTGGGCGCCATGAAACGCCAGGGAAAAGAAGGAGAATTTAGAAGTAATCTTCACAGGGGTGGTTCGGCCTCTGTTATTCAGCTTTCAGATGAAGAGGAGATCGCAGCCATCAAGGCGGCCAAGGCAATGGGACTTGGCGTGGCGGGGGTAGATATGCTGCAAAGCGCCCGCGGACCTCTTATCCTGGAAGTGAACTCTTCTCCGGGACTTGAAGGCATTGAACACGCTACCGGAAAAGACATCGCCAAGACCATTATTCGTTACATAGAAAGAAACCTGTAAGCTATGGCTTATATTGATGAGAACAATGTCCTGGATATTTTAGGCAAGAAGATCCATCCGGGAAAAAGCGCGACCATCAACTTTAACATGGCCAAGCTCTACACCACGACGGCAGTAGATGTTCCCATTATCATAGAACGCTCCAAGAAACACGGCCCGGTGATCCTGATCACCGCGGGAATTCATGGGGATGAGATCAACGGCGTTGAAGTGGTGAGACAGCTTATCGTAAAAGAGATCAATAAACCTGCCCGCGGAACCATCATTTGCATTCCTATCATCAATGTCTTCGGATTTTTGAACATGAGCAGGGAATTTCCCGACGGCCGGGACCTTAACCGCGTTTTCCCGGGGGCCAAAAATGGCTCATTGGCCAGCCGTTTTGCCTATCAGTTCGTACATAAAATACTTCCCGTGGCGGATTTTTGCCTCGATTTTCACACCGGGGGAGCCAGCCGTTTTAACGCCCCGCAGATAAGGATCAAAAAAGGGGAAGAAATGGCGATGCATTACGCCAATATCTTTAACGCGCCCTTTACCATCATTTCGAAGACAATCATTAAATCTTACCGCGAGACCTGCGCCAAACAGGGAAAACCCGTTCTGCTTTTCGAAGGCGGAAAATCCAAAGACAGTAATAAAACTGTGGCCAAACACGGGGTGGAAGGCGTAATGCGAATTTTGGCGCATTTTGAGATGCTAAAACCAAAGTTTGAAGTACCCGATCCTATTGCCGACACCATCGTCATAGAGAACAGCACCTGGATGAGGGCCAAATACAGCGGACTGCTGCATGTGAAAATACCCTGCGGAAAGCATGTGGAAAAAGGAGAATACATCGCGACAATAACGGACCCGTACGGCAAGCTTCGGCACAAGGTAAAAGCTCCCAACGAGGGATATATTATCAATGTAAACGAATCTCCCATCGTGTACCAGGGAGATGCCATTTTTCATCTTTCCATATCAAAAGAGAATGAACAAGGATCAGATCAGGCTTCAGTATAAAAAACTAAGGGAGAACATAAGCCCTGAAGAGATCGAGCATTGGAGTCTTGAGATCGCCAACAACCTGCTGAAACTTCCTATTTGGGACCACTCCTATTATCACCTTTTCCTCAGTATTTCAGAAAAAAGGGAAGTAGATACGCAGGCCATTCTGCACATTTTGCAGGGAAAGGATAAGAACGTGGTGCTTTCAAAGGCAGATTTCAAGAGCGGAAAAATGCTGAGTTATCTTTTAACGGATTCCACGGTGATCAAAACAAATTCCTGGGGAATTCCCGAACCTGTAGAGGGAATCGAGATTCCGCCTTCAAATATAGAAGTAGTCTTTATCCCGCTACTGGCTTTTGATGAAGGAGGCAACCGTATAGGCTACGGAAAAGGTTTTTACGACCGGTTTCTTTCAGAGTGTACAGGAAAAGTGGTGAAGGTAGGACTTTCCTTTTTTGAAGCCGAAAAAGAGGAGATCCCGGCCACTTCCGAAGATGTTCCTTTAGACTACTGCGTCACGCCTCATAAAATATATAATTTCAAAAATTTGTAAACTTTCACGTTTTCAATTACTTTTAGTCCAACCAATTAAGGACTTTAATGCTCAACGACCTCCAGTTAAACAATATTCTTGAAGACTTTGATGTTGCTTACTGGAAAATCAACCTGCTTACCAGGGAGATCTCCTGGTCTGAACATTTTAACCACCTCATAGGCGATCCCGACCCCGGCAACAATAAGCTGGAATATTTTCTTGAGCACGTGCTGCACAAGGATTACCGTTATGATTTCAGGGAACATTTTGAAGACCTGGTAGCCAGACACAAACCCTTTACTGCGGAAGTAAGGCTCAAATTAGAGAACGGAAAGTACCGTTGGTTTGAATGCCGCAATCTCAAAAGCAGGGAAAAAGGTCTTACCGATGCAGCAGTCCTGCTGTTCGTAAATATTCACCAGGCAAAACGGGATCAATACACCATAGAAGAGAATTTTTTCTATTATCGGGAAACAGCCGAAATGACCTCTACCGGTGGCTGGTATCTCGATGTCAAGACAAATGTGGTCTACTGGGACAATGTGACCAAAAAGATCCTGGACTGCCCTATAGATTACGAACCCAATCCTGATGACAGGCTGCGTTTCTATGCTCCAGATCAGCGGGAAAAAGTTGAAAACCTCTTTAAAAAGTGCTCTGTATTTGGAATACCTTTTAAGGTGGAGCTGAAAATGCTCAGCCTGCACAAAAGGGAATTCTGGGTAAGAGCTACGGGAAAACCGGTCTATAATGAAGAGCAGGAAATTATCGGCATTCGCGGGGTCTACCAGGACATTGATGAACAAAAGACCAACGAACTCAACCTTCAGAATTCACTGGACATCATCGCTTCCCAAAATTCCCGCCTTTTCAATTTCGCACATATCGTATCGCACCAATTGCGCAGCCACAGCAGCAATCTCAGCCTTATCTCACAATTGCTGAACGAAGCCCGCTCTCCTGAAGACAAACTGGAGCTGATCAATAATATCGGTGACATTTCAGAAAACCTGGAAGAAGCGATCAAACAGCTGAATAATATGGTCACTAGGCAACTGTCCCTAAGAAAAAAAAGACAGAACGTAAGTTTCAAAGAAGCTCTTGATGTGGTGATCGCCTCGATCTCTTCTCTGATAAAACGAGAAAATGCGGAGATCATCGCTGAATTTGATAAGTTGAACGAAATAAATTACATTTCTGAGTATCTGGAGAGTATTTTACTAAATTTGATCACCAACGCCATAAAATACAAGCAAAGAGGAAGAAAACCTATTATTTATGTACAGACCTATACAGAGAATGGCGACAGTTATCTTGAGGTTAGCGACAACGGAATGGGCATCGACCTGGACGAGTATGGCGATAAAATGTTTGGCATGTACAAAACCTTCCACAGGCATCCTGAAGCAAAGGGAATTGGCCTGTTCATCACCAAAAATCAGGTGGAGACCATGGGAGGCAGTATTTCGGTAACGAGTACGGTAAATATTGGCACAACGTTCAAAATCAAATTCTAACTGTTATGGAACATCCGGTAGAGCTTGCCTGCATCATAGATGATGACAGGATCTACGTGAACCTGGTTAAGAAGATCATAGAGATCAAGAAACTCTCAAAGAACCTCATCATCTTCAAGAACGGAAAAGAGGCGCTGGATTACTTTAGATCTATCCTGGAAAACCTCAGCGAAGAACAATTACCGGATATTATTTTCCTCGACCTTAACATGCCGGTGATGGACGGATGGGAATTTTTAGGGGAATTTGTCAAGATCAAGAACAACTTCAACAAAAAGATCACGCTTTACGTGGTGAGTTCGTCTATTGATCCAAGGGATCTTGAACGAGCCAAATCTTTTAATATGGTAACCGATTATCTGATCAAGCCCATAGAGTTAAAGAAATTCGAAAAGATCTTTGACCGGGACGTGGCTTAGGCCTTCATCTCATTTTTCTCCTTTTCCTCTTTGTGCTCGTGAGCAAAGGCTTTCTTATTGAAGATGATCAACAGGAACACGCCAACGGTAATCGCTGAATCTGCAATGTTAAAGACAGGCTCAAAAAAGGTGAAATACTGGCCTCCCCATACCGGGATCCAATCCGGGAGATAGCCGCTCCATAAGGGGAAATATAACATATCCACTACCTTCCCGTGCAACAGTGTACCGTAACCTCCTTCTTCGGGAAGAAAACTGGCTACCTGGTTGTAACTGTGATTGAAGATTTCGCCATAGAATACCGAATCAATGATGTTTCCGAAGGCGCCGGCGAAGATCAGAGAAATAGCAACAATTAGTACGGTCGATCCATTTTTGCGTACCGAATCCCAAAGCCAGTAAGCGATCCCCACTATAGCCACCAGCCTGAAGCTTGTGAGCAGCAACTTTCCGTATTCTCCCGGGATCTTTGCTCCCCAGGCCATTCCTTCATTTTCCACGAACAATATCCTGAACCAGTCAAAGACTTTGATCTCTTCACCCAGGGCGAAATTGGTCTTGATATAGAATTTGGAAACCTGATCGATTAGCAGGATCAGGAAAATGAGAAGGCTTGCTTTCTTTAGAGACATCGGTTTATTTTGGATCGGTCCCAAAAATACTATTTTTATTTAGTTTCCCGAACCTTTATGTTGCCGTTAATACTCATAAGTTTTAAGCTGTAATTGCCAACAACAGAATCGGGTACGGCCACTGCCCCATGACGGGATTCTGCCTCTACCAAAGTATTTTGCGTTTCCACTTCGATATTTCCGTTATAGGTATTGATAACAGCATCTCCCTGGAAATCTTCCAGATAGGCCGAACCTGACTTCAATTGTATCAAAACCTCATCATAATCCCCTTCCATAAATACAGAAGCCACGTTAGAACGTATTTCCACCCGCATATTTTCCGGGATCTTCAGCTCCAGCTCCATGGCAAATACTTTGTGGGCGCTGAGTTTATCAAAGCCGCTTTGCAGGATCTTCCTGAATCGGGATTCCAGGTAAAGCGTATTGTCTCTCACTTTCTCGTCAAGGCTTATATTGTTAAAATATTCTCCTTCGGTCTTAGAACTAATGGATATAACATTCCCGGGAACCGTACTGATAGAAACCTTGTAGATCTCCTCAGAGTTCAACACAATTGATTCTATGTCACCGGCATCTATGGTACGAGTCGTCGCCTTTTGCGACCTCCCCGAAAAACTCAGAAGAAGGAAAGTTATCAGAAAATATTTCATAAAACAATAAAAACAAAAAACGCTCCAAAACCTTTTAGGCTTTGGAGCGCTGAAATAATTTTAGAACGTAATTATCGCTGCATATTTTTTGCTTCTATACTTAAGGTGGCGTGAGGCACAAGCTTCAGCCTCTCTTTCGCGATCAATTTCCCGGTCACCCGGCAAATCCCGTACGTTTTGCTCTCAATTCTTATCAAAGCGTTCTTAAGGTCCCTAATGAATTTCTCCTGACGAATGGCGAGTTGGGAATTCGCTTCCTTGCTCATGGTCTCACTTCCTTCTTCAAAGGCCTTGAATGTAGGTGAGGTATCATCTGTACCATTGTTCCCGTCATTCATGTAAGCACTCTTGTAGAGTTCAAGCTGCTCCTGGGCCTTTTCGATCTTAGCCAGGATCAATGTCTTAAATTCTGCCAGCTCTGCATCACTGTAGCGTTCTTTTACTTCTGTTGACATAGTTCTTAATGTTTTTTAATTAACAACTTTGTGGCTACTTCATCAAAAGAAATTTCCAAGCCGTTGTCCACTTCTTCCGCAAGGTCGAGATTTGCGGTCAAAGTCTCGTTTTTAATATATTCAATATTTTGTTGGACGGCATCCTCGACTGTACCATCCTTTTGTAGGGTCACATCTATTTTGTCGGTCACTTCAAAGCCGGAATCTTTGCGAATGTTCTGTATCCTGTTGACCAGTTCTCTCGCAATTCCTTCTTTTTTCAGCTCTTCGGAAATGGTAATATCCAAAGCCACAGTGATATTTCCGGAGTTGGCTACCAGCCAGCCTTCAATATCCTGGGAAGTGATCTCGACATCCTGAAGTTCTAATGTAAGCAATTTCCCATTAACATCGACTTCAATTTGCCCTTCGCGCTCAATTTTCTGAATATCATCGGCAGTAAACTGGCCGATAGCCTGCGCGATAAACTTCATATCTTTTCCAAAACGAGGGCCCAGAACCTTGAAATTCGGTTTGATCTGCTTTACCAGAATGCCCGAAGCATCATCGATCAACTCCAGTTCCTTCACATTTACTTCAGACTTGATAAGGTCTGAAACCGCCTGTATCTCCTCGCGCTGCTGCTCATCAAGCACCGGGATCATCACCCTTTGCAATGGCTGGCGTACCTTGATCATTTCTTTCTTTCTAAGAGAAAGTACCAAAGATGATACCGTTTGTGCCTTCTCCATTTTTCTTTCCAGCCCTTTGTCGATATATTCTTTCTGAACTTTCGGAAATTCTGACAAATGCACCGATTCAAAATTCTCTTTTCGAGAAGCCTTATTGAGATCCTGGTACAACCTGTCCATAAAGAACGGCGCTACCGGCGCTCCCACCTTCGCAACAGTCTCAAGGCAGGTATAGAGTGTCTGGTAGGCAGAGATCTTGTCTTGTCCATAATCCCCTTTCCAGAATCTTCTTCTACACAACCTCACGTACCAGTTGCTCAAATTCTCCTGAACAAATTCCGAGATCGCACGGGTAGCCTTGGTAGGCTCATAATCGGCATAGAATTTATCTACATTATCAACAAGTGTGTGCAATTCTGAAAGTATCCATCGGTCAATTTCAGGACGTTCTGCAAGGGGTACATCGGCTTCAGAATAGCTGAAGTTATCAATGTTGGCGTATAATGAGAAGAAGGAATAGGTGTTGTACAAGGTTCCGAAGAATTTGCGGCGCACCTCAGAAATTCCTTCAATGTCAAATTTTAAATTGTCCCACGGGTTGGCGTTCGAGATCATGTACCAGCGGGTGGCATCGGGACCAAAAGCCGCAAGGGTTTCAAAAGGATCTACAGCATTTCCAAGGCGTTTGGACATCTTCTGCCCGTTCTTGTCAAGCACGAGACCATTGGAAACCACGTTCTTGTAAGCCACATCATCAAAGATCATCGTAGCGATGGCATGAAGCGTATAGAACCAGCCACGGGTTTGGTCAACGCCTTCAGCTATGAAATCGGCTTTTCGCCATGTTTTTTCCACTTTCTCGGCATTTTCCATGGGGTAATGCCACTGAGCATAAGGCATGGATCCGGAATCGAACCACACATCGATCAGGTCGGCTTCCCGCTTCATAGGCTTTCCTGAATCAGAAACCAGGACGATCTGGTCTACAACGTTCTTATGCAGGTCTACCTTCTCATAATTCTCATCAGAAAGATTACCTATCTCAAAATCAGCAAAAAGATCGGCTTTCATGAAGCCTGCCTCGACAGACTTCTGCATTTCAGATTTCAGCTCCTCGATAGTGCCGATCATTTTTTCCTCTTTCCCGTCCTCTGTTCTCCAGATAGGCAGCGGGATACCCCAGTACCTCGACCGGGACAGGTTCCAGTCGTTCGCGTTGGCCAACCAGTTCCCGAATCTTCCTTCTCCGGTAGATTTCGGCTTCCAGTTTATCTGCTGGTTGAGTTCATGCATGCGTTCTTTCACATCTGTGATCTTGATGAACCATGAATCCAACGGATAGTATAATATAGGTTTGTCTGTTCTCCAGCAATTCGGGTAACTGTGAACATATTTTTCAACTTTAAAGGCCCTGTTCTCTTCCTTCAGTTTGATGGCTATTTCAACATCAACAGACTTTTCGGGCGCCTCGCTCTCGTCGTAATATTCGTTCTTCACGTACTTGCCTGCAAACTCTCCCATCTCTTCACGGAATTTCCCCTGCAGATCTACCAGCGGCACCAGGTTTCCGTTATCATCTTTGACCAGTAGCGGCGGAACTTCGGGAGAAGCCTGTTTGGCTACCAGGGCATCGTCTGCCCCAAAAGTAGGCGCGGTATGTACGATCCCTGTACCGTCTTCGGTGGTAACAAAATCTCCTGATATGACGCGGAAAGCATTTTCCGGATGCTCATATGGTTTCGCGTAAGGCAACAACTGCTCGTATTTTATTCCAACAAGATCCTTTCCGGGGAAGCTCTCCTCTATCAGATAAGGGATCTTATCTCCTTGTTTGTAGGCTTCGAGCACCTCTTCATTTTCGGTCTTTTTGAACTTCTTGTCAAACTGCTTTTCTGCCAACTCTTTTGCCACCACCACAGTGATAGGCTCAAAAGTATACTGGTTGTAGGTCCTTACTGTAACATACTCGATCTTAGGGCCAACAGTAAGCGCAGTATTTGAAGGCAGTGTCCACGGAGTGGTGGTCCAGGCGATAAAGTAGATGCTCCCTTCTTTAGCCGAAAGAAAATCGGGAAGGGTTTCCTTTTTAGCCTTGAACATGGCAGTAACCGTGGTGTCGGTCACATCCTGGTATGTTCCCGGCTGGTTAAGCTCGTGCGAACTCAAACCGGTACCCGCTTTTGGCGAATAAGGCTGAATGGTGTAGCCTTTGTAAATTAGGCCTTTGTTATATATCTGGGAAAGCAGCCACCAAACGCTTTCCATATATTTTGATTTGTAGGTGATGTATGGATCTTCCATATCCACCCAATAACCCATTTTTTCGGTAAGGTCATTCCACACATCGGTGTAACGCATTACCGCATTCTTACAGGCTTCATTATAATCTTCTACGCTGATCTTTTTGCCGATATCCTCTTTGGTGATCCCCAGCTCTTTTTCAACTCCAAGCTCAATAGGCAGGCCGTGAGTATCCCACCCGGCTTTACGCTTTACCTGGTAACCTTTCTGGGTCTTGAAACGGCAAAATATATCCTTGATGGCACGTGCCATCACGTGGTGAATTCCCGGTAAACCGTTGGCTGAAGGCGGGCCTTCAAAAAATACAAACGGCTCCTTCCCTTCGCGGGAAGTTATACTTTTTTCAAAAACATCATTCTCCTTCCAAAACTGAAGAATTTCTTCTGCCACTTTTGGTAAGTCAAGTCCTTTATATTCAGGGAACTTTGCGCTCATTACTTCGGTCTTTCTAATAGATGCGCGAAAATAATGATTTTTGACAAAAACAAGGGTTTAAATCGGGAAAACCTGTTGACCTTCAAAAGATTTCGAAATATAATCCTCTGAAAACGAACCAGCTGTTTTTCCCTCTTTAAAAAGAATACTGCAACGCCACGATCAGATTTCTGCCTGCCGCTGCGATTCCCGAAGAATAGGTACGGTAACGCTGATCTGTAATATTTTCAATGGAAGCCGTTGCCAGCCAGTCATCACCAAGCTGGTATTGAGTGGTAAAATTCAGCGTATACCACTCCGGAGAGTAAGGATTTCCGTTCTCATCAACCGCATACAGATAACCCTTATCCTGCTCACTCGGCGCAAGATCTTCATACGCTATTTCGCCATTGTAAACGGTAAAAAGATCCAGTCTTAACTTCTCATTTTCCCAAACCAAATGCGCTCTCCCGAAAAATGGTGCGGCATGCCTTAACGGAGCAGTGCTGCCGTCATCCTGTTCCTCCTCTCCCTCGGTAAGGCTTATCTGGGAGGTGAATTTCAACTTTTCTGAAAATTTGACCTTAGTGCCGGCTTCTATTCCATACACGCGGGCGTGAGCTGCGTTCTGGATAGCCTGTACCCTGCTGGGTTCCCCATGATAGTCGATCACGGTCTCGCCATCAAGGCTGTAATCCCGGCGCACCATGGCATCGTCAAGATAAGTGTAATATCCCGCCACTTCCAGTTGCACTACCTTAGAAAAATTCAGACGGGTTCCCAACTCGGCGTTATAAGCGGTTTCTGGTTTAAGATCGGGGTTTGGCACCACTACCATTCCGGGTGCCGAATCAAAGATCTTCCCAACATCGTCAATATTCGGTGCTCTAAAAGCTGTAGATAAATTGAGCTGCCATCCAATGACTTTATTTTGCTGCCAATTCAAACCTGCACTCCCGGTAAGGGCTCCGGTATTGATATCGGCGTCTGAAAAGGGAAAGTCATAAACATCTTCGTCAAAAGTCGCATTCAGGAGCACGTGGTTGTACCTGGCACCGGTGTTTAAGGAAAGATCGGGAGACAATTTCCAGAATAAACTTCCATACGCAGCCATAGATTGCCATCGGCTATCATCAGGATAGCGCGAGGAACCTGAAACACTGCTGCCGTTTACCACATTGGTCTCTTTTCCTTCAGAATTCACTTCGTTCAGCACATATTCCAGTCCGTAGTGGAACTTACTTCCGAAGAGCTCTTTTTTAAAGTCGAGATTGGCCGACCAGGCATCTACATGTTCATCGGTCTCGAACAACGTTTCTTTTCCAAAATCCCGGTCATTTCTTCCTTCTTCAAAAAACTGATAGGCCGCCGTAAGTTTCGCTTCATCATAAAAACTTCCGTCACCCAGTTTGTTCACCTGAAAATTGGTCTGTAGCCATCGCTGCGGCCCATAATACCACTCCCCGGCACGTAACTGCCCGTCCCTCTTTCTGTACAACCTGTCATAGCGGGGATAATCTGAGGTCGTGGTATAGATCACCCCCAGATTCAGGTCCCAGTCCTGGGTAGGTCTGTATCTCACTTTCTGCAGAAAATTCACCTGATCATAACCTGTTGGCACCTGCACCTTTGGATCATCGTTCTCAACTACAACATCCTGCCCATCCCTGCGAACTACATATTCCGGCCGCAAATATTCCTCCGGCCCATGGCTTCCCATTTTCATGTCCCCAAAATCTGAATAGCTGAGACTGGTGAGCAGCGCCCAGTCTTCCTTGCCGTAAGCCACATCAAAATGACCGGTCTTTTCTTCGTTGGCCGTCGCGTAGCGCCCATAAGCCTTTCCGGAAAGCGAACCGTCTTTTTTCAGAGAATATGCGGGATTGAGAGTATAGAAATTCATGACCCCACCAATAGCATCACTTCCGTAAACAACAGAACCCGGTCCAATGATTATTTCGGTCTTTTCAATCGCCAGGGGATCAATGGAAATAATGTTCTGTACATTTCCACCTCTAAAAATAGCGGTATTCATTCGCACCCCGTCTACGGTGATCAATAACCGGTTAGTAGCAAAACCTCGAATCATTGGGCTTCCACCCCCCAACTGACTTTTCTGCACATATACCTGTCCCGACTTTTCCATAAGATCGGCAGCGGTTTGGGGGCTGGATGTGATAATATCTTTTTGGTTCAGGGTGACCACTTTCTGCACCAGATCTTTTTTCTTCTGTTCGAAACCGGCTACTGAAAGCACCACCTCATCAAGGGTGAGATCCTGTGGCTCAAGCAACACAAGGTTTTTTTTAAGCTTCAATTGCTTCTTGGTAGCATGGAATTCTCTGTGACTTACATGTCTGAAAAATAGGATCTCTCCTTCAGAAAATGCCGAAATATTGGCCTTACCGTCGAAATTAGTAAGAGTACTTTTAGTCTTGTCCCTGTTAAAAATGGCGACATTAAAGATAGGGTCGCCTGATTCTGAATCTAATACGGTGATCTCCTGCGACCAGGCTATAGTAGTAGTGAGGAATAACAGGATAAAGGTAATTTTCAATCTCATTAACTGTAAATTTCATTGAGCACCCCTAAGGACTTTGGCTTATGAAAGCCGTGCAGGTGAATTTCATAATAATTCAGCAACATCAATAAAAACCGGGAACGGGTGACCTGGTTCATTTTAATGTGCGAAATTTCATCAAAGTTTGTGCCTAAGAACTGCTTCAATTGAAAAACATTTTCGTCAGAAATGCAGCTGTTGTTGGTCTCCGCATACTCAAAGCTACCATCTTCCAGGTTAAAAACCTCCCCATCTCTTTGAGAATCATCGGGATAAAAACCAAGAAAGCGGGTTAGCTCCAACATAAACCACAAATGAAAATTCGCAGTTTTTTCATTTTGATCGAACCACAACAGAGACATTTCAAGAAAGGTAAAAAGCGGAAAATTCGCCTCTTCCTCTTTGATAGCATTCCGAAGCACTTCAGAAAGGAACATCACCACGGCAGATTTCAGGATGTTGGTGTGCAGGCTTTCATAAGGCACAAGCAGCTTAGCTTCCCTGATGTATTCCAGACTGCCCTTATCCTTGTGCTGGGCAACGATCTCTAACTGCGTCAAAGGCTGAAAAAGAGAGGCTTTCAACTTCCCCTTTTTGGATTTCAGCACCCCCCGAAGCAGATAGGTCTTTAATCCGCTCTTTTCGGTGAAACATTTCACAATAAGATCGGCCTCCCCATATTTGAGTGCGCTAAATACTATGGCTTTAGTGGTGATCAACATGTTTTGCCCGCCTGAATCATTTATTGAAGAATTCAGATTCCCAAAAATACAATATTTGAAATTCCTCTTTAAAAAAGAAAAAGCCGCAAAAAGCGGCTTTTTCAGAAGGAAGTTATTATTTGAAGTCCTAAACTACTCCCTGGGCCAGCATAGCATCGGCTACTTTTACGAAACCGGCAATGTTCGCACCTTTTACATAGTCAACGTACCCGCCTTCTTCAGTTCCGAACTGCACACACTGCGCGTGAATGTCGTTCATGATCTGCTTTAGCTTGGTATCTACCTCTTCTGACGTCCAGTTGAACCTCAAAGAGTTTTGAGACATCTCAAGACCAGAAGTTGCTACCCCTCCGGCGTTAGAAGCTTTCCCCGGAGAGAAAAGGATCTTCGCGTTCTGGAATACGGCAATAGCTTCTGGAGTACAAGGCATGTTGGCACCTTCACCTACACAGATACAGCCGTTATCAACCAAAGCTTTAGCGTCTTTTTCGTGCAGCTCGTTTTGAGTGGCACATGGCAAAGCGATATCACACTTTACATTCCATGGGGTTTCTCCCTCGAAATATTTGGCGTTAGGGTATTTCTCCACGTACTCTTTGATCCTGCCTCTTCTCTCGTTTTTAAGCTCCATCACAAAGGCAAGTTTTTCGGCATAGATCCCTTCTTCATCAAGGATGTATCCTGAGGAGTCAGACATGGTTACCACTTTACCTCCAAGCTGAGTGGCTTTTTCGGTAGCGTACTGAGCCACGTTCCCTGAACCTGAAACCACTACGGTCTTACCTTTAATGCTGTCTCCTTTGGTCTTTAGCATGTTCTCGGCGAAGTATACGTTTCCATAACCGGTAGCTTCAGGACGAATAAGTGATCCACCGTAGGAAAGCCCTTTTCCGGTAAGCACTCCCGTGAACTCATTTCTAAGTCTTTTGTACTGCCCGTAAAGGTAACCGATCTCACGACCACCTACTCCAATATCCCCTGCAGGTACATCAGTATTGGCTCCAATGTGACGCTGAAGTTCGGTCATAAAGCTTTGGCAGAATTTCATCACTTCGTTATCTGACTTGCCTTTAGGGTCAAAATCAGATCCTCCTTTACCACCGCCCATAGGCAAAGTGGTTAAACTGTTCTTGAACACCTGCTCAAAAGCAAGGAATTTCAGGATAGACAGGTTTACAGAAGGATGAAAGCGAAGACCACCTTTATAAGGTCCAATAGCCGAGTTCATCTGAATCCGGAACCCGCGGTTCACCTGAACTTCACCATTGTCATCTACCCAGGGTACACGAAACATGATCACCCTTTCAGGCTCAACCATGCGCTCAAGCAATTTTTTGTTCTGGTATTTTTTATTTTTTTCAATGAAAGGAATTACAGTTTCTGCTACTTCATGAACCGCTTGTAGAAATTCGGGTTCATTACTGTTTCTTTTAGAAACGCTATCCAGGAATTCTTGTACATTTTTTTCCATGGTTTTGGCTAAATTTTGTTTTAACGAAAACGTTTTTTTAATTACCGGCAAATATACGGTTTCTCTAAAAGAAAGGTCTTAAAATTTTTATATTCCTTTTTATTTTAAGGTATTCCTGAAGGGGTAATAATTCGGACAATCTTGGGTTATAAATTTATATATTTGTTTAAGACCGTTTTTCTTATGACCAACCTAACCAGAACCCTTTGCATAGTAATGCTTCTTTTTTTCTTCGGAAAAGAGAGCGCTCTTGCACAAAAAGGTTTGCTGGGACAGGAAATCGGGATCGTGGCAGGACCCGTGGCTTATTACACCGACTACGGCCTGCGCTACAACATGGAGACCAACACCTCCAACACCGGAATTGGAGTGGGGCTGGTCTATTACATTAATTTCGCTTACCGGGCAGATTGTAACTGCTACACCCGCGATACGTATTTTAATGACCACTTCAGGATTCGCGCAGAAGTGGATTACCACTGGGGAGAGCTTAACCATTTTGGACCTATAGCCAGAAATGAGGGTCCCAATGGACTTTTACGGAATATGATAGGATCAACAAAAGTATTTGAAATGGGTGCGCACCTGGAATACTACCCTTTCAGCATAAGGGATTATACCGCTTACGCCTATCCCATTTCCCCTTTTGCCAGCCTTGGGTTCAATTTTGTTGAATATGATCCATATACCTATTCTGAGTTAGGCGAACCTTTAGAAGATTATCTTTTTCATACCTTCCAGGGTGGAGTGAGTCAGGAGGCCGGTTCTACATGGTCCATAGTTCTGGGGATCGGCACCCGTTATAAGGTCGCTCCTTTTAGCGATCTGGTGGTAAACCTGCAATGGCGGTATTACAACACCGATTGGATTGACGGGCTGGATCATGACAATCCGCAGAACAAATTCAACGACATGATGTTCTGGCTTAATTTCGGGTATATCTACTACCTCAACTTTTAACAAAAAAGGCCACACAAAAATTGAACGGCCAGTTTTAAATTTTTACAGGATTTTATTTCAGTGCCTGCTTTAGGTCATTAATAAGGTCTTCTTCGTCCTCAATTCCAACGCTCAGACGGATTAGGGAATCCACTATCCCTGTCTTTGCTCTTTCCTCCTTTGGAATGGAAGCGTGGGTCATACTTGCCGGGTGCCCGGCGAGAGATTCTACTCCTCCCAAAGATTCGGCGAGAGTAAAGATCTTGAGGTTTTCAACGATCTTCACAGCGCTCTCCAAAGAACCTTCCTTAGTGGTAAAGGAGATCATTCCCCCAAAATCTTTCATCTGCACTTTGGCGATCTCGTGATTGGGATGGTCTTCAAACCCCGGCCAGTAAACCTTATCTACTTTTGGGTGATCCTTAAGGAAGCCTGCTACCGCTGCTCCATTCTCACAGTGCCTTTGCATCCTTATGTGCAGGGTCTTGATCCCTCTCAACACTAGAAAGCTGTCCATAGGTCCGCAAACCGCGCCGCTGGCATTCTGGATGAAACGCAGCTTTTTAGCCAGCTCTTCCTCTTTCACCACCAGGCAGCCCATCACCACATCACTGTGTCCGCCAAGATACTTGGTGGCACTGTGCATCACTATATCGGCACCAAGTTCCAAAGGCTGCTGCAAATAAGGAGTGGCAAAAGTATTGTCAACCGCCAGCAGCAGGTCATGCTTTTTCGCAATTTTAGAGACCTCTTCAATGTCAATGATCTTCATTGTTGGATTGGTTGGCGTCTCCACCCAAACCAACCTTGTTTTTTCATTGATAAAATCTTCAATATTCGCGGCATCGTTCATGCCCACAAAATGGAATTTAATGCCCAGGTTCTGGAAGATCTTTGTAAAAAGTCGGTAAGAACCTCCATAAAGATCATTGGTAGAAATGATCTCATCTCCCGGTTTGAACATTTTCATCACCGCGTCTATCGCTGCAAGACCGGAACCGAAAGCCAGCCCGAAACTTCCGTTTTCAATGCTGGCAACAGCTTTCTCCAGGGCAGCACGGGTCGGGTTGCCGCTTCGGGAATATTCGAATCCTTTGTGCCCGCCCGGGGTGCTCTGCTTATAGGTACTGGTTTGATATATAGGCGGCATCACCGAACCATAAGCCGGATCGGTGTTCTCCTGTCCGCCGTGAATAGCCTTAGTATTGAATTTCATATTTTCCACGATTATAAGAGACAAATGTAGCATATGCTTTGGGCATTCTCAAAATAGCCCTTACCTTTCAGAGCAGTTTAACAAACCAATTTCATGACCCTGAGAATCCTTCAGATCTTATTGATCGTCCTTCTCTTCTCGGCCTGCCAGGACGAAAAAAAATCAACAGAAATTCCACTGCGCTTTGAAAAGCAAACTTTTGTAAAAAAAGCGGGTGAGAATTGTGACACTGCGGAATATGACTGCAGCATCATTTCGCTCGAGGTTCTGAAAGCGAAAGGCCCTCAAGGAGTTTCCGAAAAGATCAATAACGCTCTCAAAGATCATGTGATCTCTACGATCTCTTCCGAAGAAGATCCGAAGATCAACACTTTAGAGGAGCTAACCGAAAGCTTTATCAGCGATTACAAAAAAGCATTGCAAAGCTTCAGCAGTGAACCGCCGTGGGAGGCTTATCTTAACCAAAGCATTTATAGGCAGGACGAACAACTGCTTTGCATTGGCGTCACCACCGAGATCTTTAGCGGCGGGGCTCACGGATATAAGAATCTTTCATTTCTGAATTTTGACCCTCAAACGGGAGAACAGCTTTCCTGGAAAGATATTTTCACCCCCGAATTCAAAAAATACGCTGAACAGCGCTTCCGTAAGGAACATGAGATTCCTGCAGAAGACAACATCAACAGTACCGGCTTCTGGTTCGAGAATGAAGCTTTTCATTTACCGGCAAACATCGGTTTCACAGATGAGAAAGTAATCCTCATCTACAACTCATATGAGATCGCTCCTTACGCCGATGGAGATATCTACATGGAAATACCCATAGAAGAGGTTAGGCCATTTCTCAAGAATCAATAGTTTTGCAAAAAAAGAAATGAAAAAAATCTACTATCTCTCTACCTGCGATACCTGCAAAAGAATTCTAAAGGAAATTGACGCGCCGGATTCTTACACATTACAGGATATAAAAAAAGAACCGCTAACCGAAGAGCAGCTGGACGACCTTAAAAAGCTTTCGGGCAGTTATGAAAAGCTGTTCAATAAGAGGGCGAGGCTTTACAAGGAGCGGGATCTGAAAAATAAGGAACTTACCAAAGACGATTACAAGAACCTGCTGCTGGAACATTATACGTTTTTAAAGCGGCCGGTGATCGTGAATGAAAATGACATTTTCATCGGGAATTCCAAAAGCACTGTAGAAGCCGCCAAAAAATCACTTCATGAATAAAAGGTTGCTGGCGATCTTCGCGGCAACCGGAGCCAGCACCATCTACGGGATCAATCATACAGTTGCCAAAGGCCTGATGCCCGTTTACATTGAACCATTCGGTTTTATCCTGTTGAGGGTATTGGGTGCGGCCATCTTGTTCTGGCTCATCAGCTTTTGGGGTCCCAAAGAGAAGATCGCCACCAGCGACTGGCCCAGGATCCTTGGTTGTACCATTTTTGGAATGGTGATCAACATGCTGCTTTTTTTCAAAGGGCTAAGCCTTACTACTCCCATCAACAGTTCGGTGATCATCACCATTTCTCCTATCCTGGTGCTTATCCTGGCAGCAGTATTGATCGGGGAAAGGGTCACCTGGCTTAAGACTGCGGGCATAGTTACCGGTCTTGCAGGAGCGCTGGCGCTGGTCTTCTTCAGCAAAGAGTCTATAGCTAATGCTCCCAACATTCCTCTTGGAAATTTCTTTGTGATTGTCAATGCTCTTTCCTACGGATTGTACCTCATCCTGGTGAAACCGCTTACCGCGAAATACCACTCTTTCACCTTGATGAAATGGCTGTTTCTTTTCGCGGTGATCATCAATTTACCAATCACCATTTCTGAATTTATGGAAGTGAAATGGCAAGCTCTGCCTGCACATGCCGTTTTAAGAATGGGGTTTGTGGTTGTGGGTACCACCTTTTTGACTTACCTGCTCAACGTTTTTGCCCTTAAAGAGCTAAGCGCAGCAACCATAAGCGCATTTATTTACCTGCAACCGCTTATCGCCATCTTTTATGCCGTGGCCACCGGAGCAGACAGTCTTAACCCGGTTAAGATATCTGCGGCCTTGCTGGTCTTTGCTGGTGTTTATATGGTAACGCGGAAACCCAGGCCTAAAGATCTGAAACCGGGCGATCTTCCTTAGGTTTTTTTCCGAATTTACGGGTATCTTCTTTGGTCAGCACCCTAAAATCTGAAGTATGTTCCAGGCCATCCAGTTTTGCGAAAAGTTCGGCAGGAAGTCCGGTGAGTTTTCGCTCCTTTAGGTCTATCCAGGCGCCCATCATTTCACAGCTCGCAAAATTGCGGCCTTTGTGATCGTAGAAATCGTGCACGAATTCGAAGTACATACCGTCTTCAGAAAGACCTCTTAACTGCAAGGTAACCGTCACAGGTTTTCCTGCGAATACCTCTTTGAAATAGTAAATGTGCTCATAGAACACCACAGGACCAAGGTTATGCTGAGCCATTTCGGCATGTCCAAAACCATTTTCCATCAAAAATCCCATACGGGTATGACTCATAAAATTGATATAGGCAGTATTTGCCAGATGGCGGTTGGCATCAATATCGCTCCATCTTATCTCGAAACTTTTCTTGTACATATTCAAATTTTGGGATAAAATTACTATTTTTTTATTATGCATGCATAGCATTATTCTTTAAATTTCTCCCCAAAATTTTTGAAATGCCACTTGAAAGATCCACATACCAACCTTCAGGAATCTATAAGGTAGCCGATGTGAATACCATCTATGCTGCCACTTTAAGAAAGGTAGAGCTGAAGCCATACGAACGGGAAAGAATTTCCTTAGAGGACGGGGATTTTCTCGATCTGGACTGGAGCTTTGCTGAAGGTTCCCAAAACAAAAAGCTGGTGATCATCCTGCATGGTTTGGCGGGAAGTTCAGATCGTCCTTACATGAAAGGCATGGCCAGGATCTTCAGCCGAAATGACTGGGATGCCGTTGCGATGAATTTCAGGGGTTGCAGTGAGGAACTGAACCGACATTTCAAAAGCTATCACGGCGGCGCCACAGATGACCTGCAGGAGGTGATCAATCATATTTTAAAGACACGAAAGTATGAAGTTATCGGCATTATTGGTTTCAGTCTTGGCGGCAATGTAGTGCTGAAATATCTTGGTGAAAACAGAAAAATTCCCACTGAGATCAAAGCTGCAGTCACTGTTTCAGTACCCTGTGATCTGGCCGGTTCATTGGGAGAAATTGGGCGGCCCCGCAATTTCGTTTATTCCAAACGTTTTGAACTCAAATTAAAGTCCCAGTTACTGTCCCGGGCCAGGAAGTTTCCCGACCAGCTCACTAAAAAGGAAGTAGAAGCCTGTAATTCCCTTAGGGATATCGATGAGCTTTACACCTCAAAAGCCCATGGCTTTGAGAACGCGGAAGAGTACTACAGGAAAAGCAGTTCTCTGCATTTCCTGGAAAACATCCATCTCCCTACCCTGCTCATCAATGCCCGGGACGATTCCTTTTTATGCAATTCCTCTTATCCTACCGGTATTGCAGAAGCATCCGAGTTCCTTCACCTGGAGGTTCCCGATCACGGCGGACATGTTGGCTTCACCCTGCCGGGGCCGGAATTCTATCATGAAAAAAGAGCGCTCCACTTTCTGGAAAAAGCAGTTACAGTCCAGCATCATAAATATTAAAATGAGGTTAAAAACGCTTAGATTCGAAAGCCTCCTGCTGCAGAAGGTTTATTTTTAGGGAAAAATTATTTATGAACCTGAACCCTGATGAAGCCCATGTAGCTAAGATTCGTTCTGCCGGCTTTTTCACCAAGGGCATTGTTTATTCCCTGGTAGGAGCGCTCACCTTTATGGCAGCTTTTGACCTGGGAGGTGACATTGCCAGTACAGACGGGGTGATAAAATTCCTGCTTTCTTTGCCCTTGGGTAAAATACTGGGGGCGGTAGTGGCTTTGGGCCTGCTGGCTTACACCCTGTGGCGCCTTTACGAAATGTTTTTTCTTCCAGGTATTCCAGGAAGTTCTAAAAAAGCAAAAAAGGGTTTTAAAAGGTTCCGTTACTTTTATTCGGCTGTGTTTTACGGCTTCATTGCCTACTCTTTTGCCAGGCCGCTTATCAAGGACCTGGGTGGCCATAAAAATCCAGGTTCCTCATCGGGAGGAGCTAATGAACAAAAGGCGGCGCTTTGGGAATTGCTTTCAACCGACTGGGGAAAATATGTGATCTGGGCTTTGGCCATCATTGTCGCGGGACAGGCGCTTTGGCAGTTCAAACTGGGCTATTCGGGTAAATTCATGAAAAAGATCGATAATTACCCTGACATTAAACATGAGTATGATGTCATCAGGAATTCTGGCAGAATGGGATATGCTGCGAGAGGTACTGTTTTCGGGATCATCTCCTTCTTTCTCATCAAGGTGATCCTACAGCACAATGCCGATGCTTATAAAGGAACCGAAGGTGCCCTGCAGTACCTGCTAAGTTTCTCCTATGGTTCTTTTTTACTTGGCGCCACGGCCCTTGGCCTTCTGGGCTACGGAATATTTAACCTTATGGTCGCAAGGCACGCCGACTACACCACCCTTAACTAAGATTTTGAAACCTTTTCCCGAAGAAAATTGGAAATGCCAGACTTTGCTGCACTGCAACAGATTTCCTTATCTTTGCCCAACCTTTAAAGATAAAGCATGATTCAGTCAATGACCGGCTTTGGGAAGAGCATTTCTCAGCTTCCGTCCAAAAAGATCACCGTAGAGATCAAATCCCTTAACAGCAAAAACCTTGACCTAAACGCACGCATTCCGTCGCAGTACAGGGAAAAGGAATTACTGTTGCGCAACCTGATCTCCAGATCACTTACCCGCGGAAAAGTGGATCTTTCAGTATATGTTGAGATAACGGGAGAGGAGACCACCGCAGCGGTAAATCGTGCCGTGGTCAAAAAATACATTGAGCAGCTCAGGGAGATCGTAGATGGTGATGAGACCGAACTGCTGAAAATGGCTGTACGCATGCCCGATGCCCTGAAGACCGAAAGAGAGGAAATTGACGAGGAAGAATTCAGATTGATACAGGCCGCGGTGGAAGAAGCTTTGAAAGAGATCAATGATTTTCGCTCGGCTGAAGGGAAAGTTCTCGAGGATGAATTGATGCAGCGCGCCAGGAACATCCAGGAATTACTGCAGCAGGTGATCGCCATGGATCCTGAAAGGATCGCAGGAGTACGGGACCGTCTTGCCAAAGGCGTGGCCGAACTAAAGGAAAATGTCGATGAAAACCGGTTTGAACAGGAACTGGTCTACTATATTGAAAAATTTGACATTACCGAAGAAAAAGTTCGGTTGGAAAACCACATGAACTATTTCCTTGAAACGCTGAATTCTGCCGACTCGAACGGGAAAAAACTTGCTTTCATCTCCCAGGAAATGGGTCGCGAGATCAATACCATCGGGAGCAAATCCAATTACGCGCCCATGCAGCAACTGGTAGTGCAAATGAAAGATGAGCTGGAAAAGATCAAGGAACAACTTTTAAACGTACTCTAATGGCCGACGGAAAACTCATCGTATTTTCGGCACCTTCAGGGTCGGGAAAAACAACAATCGTACGTTACCTGCTGGCGCAGGAAGAACTAAAGCTAGATTTTTCTATTTCGGCTACTTCCCGTGAACCCCGTGGCAACGAAAAACACGGTAAAGATTACTATTTTCTGAGTCTTGAAGAGTTCAAGAAGAAGATCAAAAATGACGAATTCCTGGAATGGGAAGAGGTGTACCGCGATAATTTCTACGGAACCCTAAAAAGTGAAGTAGAACGCATCTGGGCAGAAGGCAAGAACGTCATTTTTGACATAGACGTGGTGGGCGGACTTGACATCAAGAATATCTACCCTGAAAAGACCCTTGCTGTCTTTGTAAAGCCACCCAGCATAGAAGAACTGAAGATACGGCTTAAAAAACGCCAAACCGAATCTGCCGACAAGATCAACATGAGGGTCGCGAAAGCTTCCATTGAACTTGCCACTGCTCCGCAGTTCGATCATATCATCATCAACAACGATCTTAATACAGCACTTGAAGAAGCCTATTCTTTAGTTTCAGAATTTGTGGGTGCAGATAAAAAAGCTGAAAAGTGAGAAAGAAGATCGGGCTCTTTTTTGGCACTTTTAACCCGGTACATATTGGGCACCTCATCCTGGCCAATCATTTGTGGCAGTATTCAGATCTTGACGAAGTGTGGCTCGTTGTCACTCCGCACAATCCGCTGAAAAAGAAAAGCAGCCTTTTGAACGATCACCATCGGTTTGAAATGGTGTGGAGGCTCTGCGAAGATTATCCGGGCCTAAAGCCAAGTGATATAGAATTCAACCTTCCGCAACCTAATTATACCGTCTCTACTCTGGCCCACCTGGAAGAAAAATATCCCGACTATGAATTCTCCCTTATCATGGGAGAAGATAATCTAAAGAGCTTTCCAAAATGGAAAAATTACGAGGTCATTTTAGAACGCTATTCCCTGGTGGTCTACCCCCGGTATTCTGAAGGATTCGTGGAAGAGGTTTTTAAGGATCACCCTAAGATCACACGAATTGACGCCCCGCGGATAGAGATATCATCCACTTTTATAAGACAGGCCATAAAAGAAGGTAAAGATGTAAGGCCGTTACTGCCGCAGGTGGTTTGGCAGTACATAGACGAGATGAACTTCTATCGATAAAAAAATTGCCCCCGATCTGAATGACGGAGGCAATTCTTCACTAACTAACCAACCAAAAAGATTAAACTCTTCTAAAAAATAATCCTTCTACAGGTATAACGCACATTTATTTTCTATCGTACGTGTTTTATAATTTTTTGAATGTTAAAGTTTTAAGGAGGCGCTTTAACTTTTAATTTTATCTTTGGTAGCGGGCTACTTCTCAACCTCTTTATTTTCCTTATTTTTGGATTCAGATAAAAAAACCTCTATGGAATCATCTCCAAAATTCGCTGTTTTGGGCGGCGGTAGCTGGGCAACGGCTATTGTCAAAATGTTATGCGAAAATCTTGATGAAGTAAGCTGGTATATGCGCAGCGTGTATGCCATTGAACATATAAAAAAGCAGGAGCACAATCCTAATTACCTCAGTTCGGTTGAATTTGACATCAATCAGCTGCACTTAAGCAGCGACATCAATGAGATCGTAAATGAGGCCGATATCCTCATTTTTGCCATTCCTTCAGCCTTTTTGAAACGCGAGCTGGATAATCTCACTGCCTCTTTCGACGGAAAGATCATTTTTTCAGCTATAAAAGGTATAGTTCCTGAAAGCAGCCTTATCGTGGGAGAACATTTCCACAAGACCTACGATATTCCATATGATAATATTGGGGTGATCACCGGCCCATGCCACGCCGAAGAGGTGGCGCTGGAACGGCTATCCTATCTCACCATCGCCTGTGCCGATGAGGAGAAAGCAAAACTCGTGGCCAAATACCTCAGCAGCGACTACATTACCACCAAGACCAGTGATGACATCATTGGGACCGAATATGCCGCCATGCTGAAGAACATCTATGCCATTGCGGCGGGTATCGCCCACGGACTCGGTTACGGAGACAACTTTCAGAGTGTCTTGATGAGTAACGCCATCAGGGAGATGAAAAAGTTCATCAAGAAGGTGCACAAGATGAAGCGGAATATCAATGATTCGGCTTACCTGGGAGACCTTTTGGTTACCGGTTATTCCATCTTTAGCCGAAACAGGATGTTCGGGAACATGATAGGTAAAGGCTACACGGTCAAAAGCGCCCAGATGGAGATGAGCATGGTAGCCGAAGGATACTACGCCACAGACAGCGCCTACAAAATCGTGCAGAAGACAGGCGCCAAGACCCCTATCATCAATGCCGTGCACGGCATTTTGTATGAAGGCAAAGAACCTAAGAAGGTCTTCAAAAAACTCGCCGAAAAACTGGATTAACACCCATGCGATCTTCAGCTGAAAATCCTGAAGCTTACATTAACTCTCTTCCGCAGGAGAGAAAGGAGGCAATTTCAAAGCTGCGCAAAGTACTGCTGGAAAATCTGCCTGAAGGTTTCGAGGAAGGCATGGGCTATGCCATGTTGAGCTATCACGTGCCGCTATCAAAATATCCGCAGGGATATCATGTGAACCCCGAACTGCCGCTACCTTTCATAAACCTTGCTTCTCAAAAGAGTTATGTGGCCCTTTACTTTACCATATGGGCCTTTATTCCAGTCCTGAACTCTTGGAATGGTTCACCTATGAATATCTAAATTACTCAAAAAGAAAACTGGACATGGGAAAAAGCTGTATTCGGTTTAAAAAAATGGAGGATATTCCTTACCAGCTTATCGGCCAACTCGCCGCCAAAATGACTCCGCAGGAATGGATCTCCACTTATGAAAGATCTGTGAAGCGGTAGAAAATTACTTCAGCAGAACACCTTTTTTGCCCATTACAGGGATCTCCTGCAGAGCGTTTTCATTGATGGTATTCTTCCTGAAAACATACTTTTTGTGGTACATCTTTCCTTCAGAAAAAAAGGAAACCGAAAATTCATTGTTCAATTTAAGAACATCATCCTGCAAAAATTCGACTTTAGCAAAGGATTGCGGCGGAAGTTCTTTTATGGTATGCCGCATGGTTGAGGTGGTATCCGTGTCATCATAACCCCTGGTAACGATCAAAACGGTGTCCACAGCAGCATCACGGTCATTGATCACATACGCGTTCCAGTCCATTGACTGAAACTCTTCATGCTTCTCCCGAACAGCAGCAATATATACCCTTTCAACTTCCGGTATTTCAATATCTTTCTTCACTTAATCGTTGATCTTTTTTTTGGCCCACTTCCAAAGGCCCCAAAGAATGAGTGCCGCTATCCCCAGCAGAATAGCTCCCAGGGCGAGTTCAATTATTTCAATGACGATCAGAAGCACAATTATCGCTGCTATGATTATACCGATGAAAATTAAACCTGCTGTTTTCATATTGAAGATTTGAATTGTTCGAGGAATCTCATGTCATTTTCATAGAACATGCGAATATCACCAATTTGGTACAACAGCATGGCTATTCTTTCTATCCCCATCCCAAATGCGAAACCAGAGTATTCTGCAGGATCTATGTTACAGTTGCGAAGCACATTTGGGTCTACCATTCCGCAGCCCATGATCTCCAGCCAGCCGGTACCTTTTGTAATTCGGTAATCGGTTTCGGTTTCAAGCCCCCAATAAATATCCACCTCTGCACTTGGCTCGGTGAATGGGAAATAAGACGGGCGCAGCCTGATCTTTGATTTTCCGAAGAGCTGTTTGGTAAAATAAAGCAGGGTCTGTTTTAGATCGGCAAAAGAAACATCCTTGTCGATATAAAGCCCTTCTACCTGGTGGAAGATACAATGAGAACGGGCTGAGATCGCCTCATTTCTAAAGACTCGACCGGGAGAGATCGTACGAATTGGCGGCTTGTTCTCTTCCATATAGCGCACCTGCACAGACGACGTATGCGTGCGCAAAAGCACATCTGGATTGGTCTGAATGAAAAAAGTATCCTGCATGTCACGCGCCGGGTGATACTCGGGCAGGTTAAGGGCCGTAAAATTATGCCAGTCGTCCTCTATTTCGGGACCTTCAGACACATTGAACCCTATATTGGAAAAGATCTCGATGATCTGGTTCTTGACGATAGAAATAGGATGACGAGCGCCGATCTCAACAGGTTCCCCAGGCCGGGTGAGGTCACCATAGATCCCTTTTTCCTCTTCCTTGCTCTCCATCTGCTCCTTTAACTGCTGCACCTTATCCTGTGCCGCCGTCTTAAGGTTGTTCACCGCCTGACCAAATTCCTTTTTCTGGTCATTGGGCACGTTTTTGAACTCGGCAAAATACTGGTTCAAAATTCCCTTTTTGCCTAAATATTTTACACGAAAATCTTCTACTTCCTCTTTTGATTTTGCCTTGAAGGCTTCAATTTCAGAAATATAGTTCTCAATTTTATCTATCATGATCCCTTACTTTAGGAAGCGCAAATTTAAGAAATAATACGGGATTTACTGCCCCCAACTCCTGCGCGTTTTGTGAGAGGGAAAAACCGTCCTAAAAAAGGCAAAACAGGTTACTGAATATACTCTTTCTCTAAGAAGTATTGCACAATTGCCTCTTTCATGAGCACTGCCTGTTCACCCGCCTTTAACTGCGGAAGCTGCTCAAGCATCTTGTAATGCGGCCAGCCGTCATCGTCGTAAAACTCGAATTCATAGTAACCATAAGGTTCAAGTAACCTGCAGATCGCTATATGCATGAGGTCTAGCTTGTGATCTTTCTTGAATCTTCTGTGCACCTGCCCCAGTTCCTGCAGGCCTATTAAGTATATAATGGCGTCCAGTTCCAGTTTCTCCCCATCGGCAAATTGCCGAGAGAGTTTCTCTTCTACCTGGTTCCAGCGTTGTTTTAATTGTTCATCTCTTGACATGCTGCAAAGATACTTACTAACTACGGGAAATTGCTATCTTTGAGCCCATGAATATCATTGATCTTATCCTTAGCATCTTTCTGCTCCTGGGGATCGTTAGGGGAATTTTTAAGGGGTTTCTAGCCGAACTTGCGGCGCTTATTGCCCTTATCGCAGGAATTTATGCAGCCATTCACTTTTCGCACCTTACGTTCGATTTTCTGGCTATCTTCTTTTCATGGGATGAAAAGGTTCTCGGGATAATTGCGTTTGCTATTACATTTTTTATCGTTGCCCTGCTCATATCCCTGCTGGGAAAAGTGCTCACAAAAACGGCTCACCTCTTGGCTCTTGGCCTGGTAAACCGGCTTTTGGGCGGGGTCTTTGGAATGCTGAAAATGGCTTTTTTGGCCAGTCTTTTCTTTATGTTCCTGGAAAGTTTCGAACTCTTCCACGTTGATGAAGAAACTCAGGAAGAATCCATTCTTTATGAGCCGGTACACGAATTCGCACCCATGCTGCTGCCGACTATAATCGAAGAAATAAAAGAAGGGGAACTATTCGAAACTCCTTCTGAAGAAGATCAGGAAGAAGAAGCGTAACATTCCCTTTTGACAGGGCAATTTAGAAGTTTAGCTGGCAACCCTCGTCCATTTTATCACCGATATGAATTGCTATAAATTAAAAGATCCGGCAGGAACCCCTAAGTTCCAAAACCGGATCTGGTAAATCTTCGATAAAAGGCGCTTTTATAACAGGCTTACTTTTCCGTTCGAAATTGAGTAAACTCCTCCCACTATCTTTATTTCGCCTTTCTCCTCCATTTCCTTCAGAATTGGGCTTTTTTCTCTTATTCTTTCCATGGTAAGCCTTACGTTATTTTCAATAACATCAGCAACGAAAGAGTCATTTTTAGAGCTTCTTTCTCCATCTGTTTTAGTTGAAGAAACGGCAGGCTCAATATTTGAGAGCAGGTGAGTAATATTTCCCAATTCCACATGATCACAGGCTGCTTTTACCGCCCCACAGGCTTCATGTCCTAAAACAAACACAAGCTTACTACCTGCAACTTTACAGGAATATTCCATACTTCCAAGAATGTCGGTATTTTCAAAGTTACCGGCTACCCTGGCTACAAAAATATCTCCGATTCCCTGGTCGAAGATGGTTTCCACAGGGACTCTTGAGTCGATACAGCTTAGAACCACGGCCTGCGGCCATTGTCCGCCACTGGTCTGGGCTATTTGGCTTGAGAAATCCCTTTCATGCATCTTATTTCCTGTAAATCTTTCATTACCGGCCAAAAGCTCATTAAGTACTTTCTCTGGATTTAATGCGTCTTGTTTTTCCTTGTTAATAATATCTTTTATCATAATTCTCTGTTTAATTGTAAAATTAATTGTTTACTGAATTCTTTAACTTCAGAATTAAGCCGTTTTTGGCTTATTAAAAAACTGCTGATAACTTACAGGATTTTCAATTATTCCTCTTTCTGAAACAATTTTAATATTGATGTTCCTCTCCTGGGCCTTTACTTTAAAATCATCCAGTATTTCCACAATATCGTTATCAAGATAATGGGTCTTGGTGACATCCATGATAAGATAGGAATTTTCCTCGAGGTTATTAAGCTCTTTGATGATAGCCCCTTTATTGATGAAAGTCACTTCTTCAGCAAGGGTCATCTTCACTGTCTTACTGCCATTTTCAACGTTTTCTTTGTGAAGGAAATAAGAATTCTGGTAGCTCTTGATAAGAATGACAACTATACCTACAAGGAGCCCTAAAGTAATACCAACCAGAAGATCTGCAAAAACGATTCCCCCCACAGTAACCAGGAAAGGCACGGACTGCTTCCAGCCTGCCTTATACATTTGCACAAAAAGTTGCGGCTTTGCCAATTTGTAACCCACTAAAAATAAAATAGCGGCAAGAACTGATAACGGGATCAGGTTCAATATTGTTGGGATTATAATTACCGAGATCAAAAGCAAGATTCCGTGCAATATAGCAGAAAGTTTGGTCTGTCCACCGGACTGAATATTAGCTGAACTCCTTACGATCACCTGGGTGATAGGCAGTCCTCCAATAAGTCCCGAAACCATGTTCCCTGTTCCCTGCGCAAATAGCTCGCGATTGGTAGGAGTGGTTCTCTTATGGGGGTCCAGTTTATCTGTCGCTTCCACGCATAATAAGGTTTCCAAACTCGCTACCAATGCCAGGGTAAATGCGGTAACCCAGATTTCAGAATTTCCTATCATACGAAATGAAGGAAAAGTGAATTGCCCGATAAAGGAATCAAAGCTATCAGGAACCGGCACAGTTACAAGTAGGTTTTTAGCAATTGAAAGACTCCCAAGGTCCTGGGTGAAAAAGTTAAAAATTATTCCAACCACTACTGCCACAACAGGCCCCTGAATTAGCCTGAAAATTTTGCTCTTCTTAGTAAGTACCGCATCCCATAAGATAAGGATCGCCATTGCTACTATTGCTACTAATGTAGAACCTAAACTGATGCTATCAAAAACCTTTCCTATAGCAGAAAAAGTATTCTCCCCGTCCGATTGAGAGAAATACCAGTCTCCAATTGGCCCACTGGTATATCCAAAGAAATGCGGAATTTGCTTAAGGATTATTATGATCCCAATACCGGTTAGCATTCCCTTAATAACCGATGACGGAAAATAATACCCAATTACCCCCGCCTTAAGGACTCCAAATAAGATCTGGATCGCTCCTGCCAGTACAACGGCTAACAGAAAGTCCTGGTAACTTCCTAAACTCGCAATGGCTGCAAGGACGATGGCCGCCAAACCTGCAGCAGGACCACTCACTCCAAGGCTGGATTTACTTAATGCACCCACTACGATGCCACCAACTATACCGGCAATTAAACCAGAAAATAACGGAGCGCCACTGGCAAGTGCTATACCAAGGCAAAGGGGAAGGGCGACAAAAAATACGACAATACTTGCCGGAAAATCTTTATTGATTTGCTTAAACATTCATAATAGTTTTTAGGGACAGACCTCGACAAGACCTGCCTTAATGAAATAAATACGTAAAAATTAAATTGATGACCTCCGGCTCATTCAGCTGCTAAAAAGCATAGGAATAGCCTCTCGGGACCATTGAAAATGGACCTGTGTGCAGGAGATCTGTAAAAACGGAGGTATTATGAATGTTTAGGCGGCGGGGAGGTAACTTCTAGATAAACCTTGTGGTAATCCTCTTTATAAGAATAGGTCGTCTTTTGGTGAGTTCTTAAATATTCAATACTGGCGTGATTTGAAAAGGCCTTTTCAATAATGTACTCAAAATTCACCTGATTCTTCGAGGAATTTTCTTCCTCATTGGCAGTGAAAGCAAAAGACACATCTACAGAATCATCTATGATACTGATGATAGTAGGACCTGCCACGAACGACAGGAAAACTATAGATAAGATGTAAGCTATGCTTTTCACGGGCGCAAAAGTATAAAATTATCCAATGATGCCAGTCATCTTTTTGGACTTTAACAGCTCGCTATAGCAGCCGCAGCGCCGATTTCTCTATCCATCCCTGGCTTCCGTTAGGCAGTTCGATTTCGTACCAGCCCTGAAAATCTTCGGTTACCTTTACCTTGGCCCCTTCATGAAGAAGGAATACTTCGTCACTCCTTACATTTGGCTCACTTCTTACGTCGGCTTCTTCAGAAAAAACGATGGCAAAAGATCGGTTTTCAAGCAGGTTCTGCTTTAGGTTGCCTATCACTGCGGAAGTGATACCCAGCAAAAGAAAGATCATACCAGTGATGAAGAACATCCTTTTAAAAAGGGTTTTTCGGCTGAAGTAATACGCCAAAAAGAAGGCTACGAACAGCAGCATGCAAAAGATAGCGACCCAGCCCCAACCGGAAGGTGAAAAAAGTTGGGTGGTGGAATCCAGGAACTGCGAAAAACCTCCTTCCCGCGGCTCTTCAATGACATCTATGGCCATGTTGCGGGCAAACTGCAGGTTGTTAACCACATCCTGGTCACCGGGTTTCATTTTCAGCGCCTTTTCATAATGATAAATACTTGGCCCGATCCTGTTGAGCTTGTAGTAACTGTTTCCAAGATTATAATGAACCGCTACAGAAGCTTCCCCGTTCTCGAGGATCTGGTTATATAACTCCACGGCCTCTTCATAATCGCCATCGGCGTAGGCAGAATTAGCCTTTTCAAAAGCCTCTTCGTTCTGGGCCATTCCCGACAACCCGAATAACATCAGCAGTAAATAAATCAACTTTTTCATACCTGTTTATCTATTTCTGAAATCACTTCTACAGCCTTGTCATAATCCTGTCGCATGGCCACGTTTGAAGCCGGGGTATACCTGGCAAATTCACAGCTTTCAAGCAGTTTGATGAACTGTGTCACCGTGTTGGCGTCAACCCGCCGTGTGCTGAGCAGTTCCCTGATGCGCTCCTTGCTCATTTCGCTGGTCTGAATATGCAGTTTTGCCTTGAGGTAGTTGTGCAGTGCCCTTTCCAGCGATTCATAGAATTTCTTCTGGTCACCCAGATTACGTTTTGCTTCAGAAAGGTATTTTCTTGCCAGCCTGTCGGCCTTTTTGATCCTGTTTCCTTTCACGTCTCCCGCAATGGCTTCCCGTCTTTTTCCAAAAAAGATCGCTACAGGGATCAACAACAGCGGTAAGGCGAAAAGGCTCCAAAAAAGCACCGATCTAATAAAAGGTGTTTGACCGATGGGTGTTAAATCTGAATTAAGCTTGATATACCTGAACTGGCTTGCTGCGGAAGGCACCTGTTGGGTCACTACGTTTGAACTTCCAGAAGCTCCCGCAATCTGTCCTGCGGGTGCAGCGTTCACGTTCAGCAGTATCTCGTCTGAAGTTAGGGTTCTATAGGTTTCACTCTTAAGGTCAAAATAGGAAAAAGACACCGGCGGAATGGGGTATTTACCTTTCGCCTGCGGCACCAGGGTATAGGTATTGGAAATGCTTCCCTGCATTCCGTTTAGGTTAGTGGTGACATCTTCAACATACTCCGGTTCATATTTTTCAACCGAAGCAGGAACGGTAAGTGTCGGAAGATCGAACAGTTTAAGGTTCCCCTGCCCGCTTACCTGCACTTTTGCCTGCAATGATTCGGTGGCATTGAGCTCCTGCTTGTCTGCAGTTACTCTGAAGCTAAGATTTCTCCCCACGGCACCGGTAAAGCCTGCGGGTTTTCCTTCTGCCGGCAGCGGCTTCACATTGATGGTACGGTTACCGGCCGCGACGGTCTTG
The DNA here is from genome assembly GCF_900102915.1 of Salinimicrobium catena. Lineage (GTDB taxonomy): Bacteria > Bacteroidota > Bacteroidia > Flavobacteriales > Flavobacteriaceae > Salinimicrobium > Salinimicrobium catena. Next base: position 659,633 of record NZ_FNGG01000001.1, on the reverse strand, counting down.
TCAACGGTTTCGTAAAAACGGTTTCCGAAGATATCCCTTCGGTCACCGGGAACATCTACCGAAACTGAAAGCGTCAACGGCTCAATGTCGAGTTTTCCGGTCTTCTGCGGATAAAGGACGGTCTTCCGAAGCACCACGTAACGATAAGGTTCGCCCTTATACTCGCCGTTCTCTACCTGCAAGCGCTGCATGTCTATGTTCTGGCTCCAGAAATCACTGAACTTGGGATTGTCGATCTGCCGCCAGTCGCTCACATTGATACGCGGACTCACATACAGCTTATAGACCACGGTAATCGCTTCGTTGAGATACGGATTGGTGTTGGAGATCTCGGCTACCAGGTGCAGGTTCTCTGAAGCGATGTATTCAGAATTATTCCCATCTGTAGGTTCGTCAACGGCCGCGGTCACTTCAATATCTACCGGAGTGGTTTTATAAACATTGCCTTCAATAGTGATCTCTGCCTGGCCGATGGTGAAATTACCCCGCTTTTTGGGCGCTAAAAAATAACTGTAGGTTTTGGAATAACTTCTCTTCCCGTTGATCCAGCTGTTGCTCACAGACTGGTTTGGGCCACCCACCACCGTAAAATTGGAAAAAGAAGGCGGATTGAAATTATCGCCATCTTCATTCATGGTAAAGTCTATCCGTAGGCGCTCGTTAACACCCAGTTTGGTCTTGCTGGCCTTTGCTTCGAACTGCACCTGGGCACAGGCAAAACCTGTGATCATCAAAAAAGCTAAAAATATAAACTTACTTTTCATTTGATTATTACCAGTCTTTTTCAGTTTTTGTCTTCGCGCCTTTCATTTTCTTGGCGTTTATTTTCTCCTGTACCTTCTTTTCTTCATTCCCCATGGCTTCCAACAGGTTCTTTACCTGCTGCGGTGACAATTGTCCCGGCCGTGGCTGTGGCTGCCTTGGCTGCTCTTCATCAGACTTATCGCCCTGGTTCTTTTGCTGCTCATCGTCCTTGGGCTTGCCGTCATTTTCCTTCTTATCGTCGCCTTCTTTTTTATCTTTATCGTCCTTTTCTCCGCCCTTGTTCTGATCTTCGGGCTTTCCGTCCTCATTCTTCTCTTTATCTCCTTCGTCTCCCTCTTGATCCTTATTATCTTGTTTCTGATCTTTCTTCTGGTCCTGCTGATCTTTTTTCTGATCATCCTTATTCTCATCTCCGCCGCCTTTCTTCTCTTCTTCCAGCATCTTTTTTGCCAGGGCGAGATTGTAACGAGTCTCCTCGTCATTGGGGTTATTCCGAAGGGAATTCTTATAGGCCTCCACGGCTTCCCGGTACTTTTCCTGCTTCATGAAGGAATTTCCCTGGTTGTGAAAAGCGTCGTGCTTAAGCGGTTTTGCTTCTGCCACTTTAGCCGATTGGGTATGTCTTTCGACTGCCTCGCCGGTGATCTCATTATTATAATAGATATTCCCCAGGTTATAGCGCGCTTCGGCATTCGACGGATCTTTGGCGATAGCCTTGCGGTAAAGCGCTTCGGCAGCAGCCAGGTCATTTTCCTCAAGCGCCGCTTCGGCCTCCTGCATGTATTTCTTAGCCAAACGTCCCGCCTTCTCAGGATCTTCCTGAGCCATTGCAGGTACGAATACCAGCAAAAGAACACTCAAAAATGCTATTTTCATCAGCTTCATTTTCGGCTATTTTTCTTCATTGAACAAATTTAATCTTTTCAGCCAGGAAGTGCGACGTTCCAGCAAGAGGATATCCAGGAACAAAAAGAACAGCCCTAATCCAAGGAACCACTGAAACTGACTTTTGTACTCGGCTATTTGCTGAGACTCGAATTCCTTTTTATCCATGTTCTGAAGGATGGTTGTCACCTGCTCTACCACTTCGGTGGTCACACTTCCGTCAATATATTCCCCGTTCGCGGCATTGGCGATCTCTTTCAAGGTTTCGGCATTAAGCCGGGTGATCACGGTTTGACCGCTGTTGTCTTTTTTATAACTCTGGGTGACACCCCTTCTTTTCTCCGGAATAGGCCCTCCTTTCGCGGTTCCCACTCCAATGGTCACTATTCTTATGCCTTCCCTGGCCGCTTCTTCGGCGATCTCTTCTACCTGCCCCTCGTGATCTTCCCCGTCACTGATAAGGAAGAGAATACGGTTGGTCTGGTCTTCATCGTTAAAATAAGTAGTGGCCAGCTCAATGGCTTCTTTGATGGCCGTTCCCTGCGAAGAGATCATGTCTGTATTCATGGCCTGGAGGAACATTTTTGCCGCCCCGTAATCTGTCGTGATAGGCAACTGCGGAAAAGCGCTTCCGGCATAGGCTATGATCCCTACCCTGTCACTCGCCAGGTTATTGATGATCTGGGTTACCAGCTGTTTGGATTTCTCAAGCCGGTTGGGCGCGATATCCTCGGCCAGCATACTTTTAGAGACATCCAGGGCAAAAACCACATCAACTCCTTCCCTTTTTACCGTTTCCAATTTTGTGCCAAATTGTGGATTCGCAAGGGCAATAGCCAGACTGGCGATAGCTAAAGAAAGAACCACAACCTTCAGGACAGATTTTCCCAAAGACCTTTCCGGACTCAGCTTTTGCAGCAGTTCCTTATCTGCGAATTTTCGCTGGGTGCGCTTCTTCCAGATCACCAGCATGCCGAACAGCAGGACGATCACCGGAATGATGAGCAGCAACCACAAATATGTCTTATCTTCTAAAAGGAACATTCGATCGTATTTTAAATAAAGCTTCGGAAAAAGGTGAATCTTAACAACACTTCGAAGATCAGGAAAAATCCGGCCAGTAAAATGAGTGGCCTGTACTTCTCTTCATAATTGTAAAATTTAAACTCTTCTATTTCTGTTTTTTCAAGTGCGTCGATCTCTTCATAGATCTCCTCCAGTTTTTCATTGTTTGTCGCGCGGAAATATTTTCCTCCCGTATCCTCTGCGATCTCCTTTAACAGATCCTCATCGATCTCTACCGGCACCCTACCATACTGGAAAGTACCGTCAGGGCGGATAGCTACCGGCGATAATGCGGTACCGTTGCTCCCTACTCCAATGGTGTACACCTTGATCCCGAATTCCACAGCCAGTTCACTGGCGATCTTAGGTTCTATAAAGCCGGCGTTGTTCATCCCGTCGGTAAGCAGAATGATCACCTTGCTTTCTGCTTCACTGTCTTTTAGACGATTCACTGAAGTGGCCAGCCCCATTCCTATCGCGGTGCCGTTCTCCAGGACATTGTCATATTCCACATCTTCAAGCGAACTTAGCACGATGCTTTTGTCACTGGTAATAGGTGTTTTTGTAAAACTTTCTCCCGCGTAGACCACCAATCCTATCCTGTCTCCCGGCCGATTCTTGATGAATTCCCCGGCCACTTCTTTGGTCGCCTCGAGCCTGTTGGGCTCCAGGTCGCGCGCCAGCATACTGGCCGAAACATCAATGGCCATGGCAATGTCGATCCCCATAGTACTGCTGGTGCGGCTGGAAACATCTACCGTTCTTGGGCGTGCAAGAGCTGTAATTACAAGTGCCAGTACCAGTAACCGCAAGATGAACAGCACAGGCCGTAACCTTCCGAGGAATCCTGGATTGGCTTTGAATCCCCGGGTACTGGAGATCTTCAGCTCAGCGGTTTGCCTATTCCTCTTCCAAATATACCAGGCGATGGCTACCGGAAGCAGCAGCAAAAACCAGAAAAAATGAGGATCCTCAAAAATGATATTTTCAAACATTAATTTTCAGCATTTCTTAGTTCAACAGAGGCCGTGATCCTTTCAGATATCTCTTCAGCAAAGGAATCCCCTTCATTGTAGATCACCACGATCTGCTGGTAACCCCCGCCTTCCCCAAAATTGAGGATAGCATATTCCTTTTGAAGGATCTTGTCTGAATCTTCCATTTCCATTCCCATGGTTCCGAAGATCTTGAGGCCTTTGGCGCCGTTAAGGGTGGCTATCTCCTCCTGCTTGGTAATAATATTTCGGGCGCCCCTTTTTTCGAGATAGGCATAGACCTCTTCGACAGCAGACTCCAGTTTGAAGTCCTGCCCGGCTGGCCGGGTATTGAGATCAACATACAAATTGCCTTCCACGCTGCCTGCCCTAAAAGTTTCTTTTCCGGCAGCTCTTGCAGTAGAATCGTTGACCACCCTTACCAGGACTTCGGGTGTGGTCACGGTCACCGCCGGCGAACCGTATTCACTTCTTATCCATTCCCCTTCCAGCAGCTCCTTGCTCTCATTTCCGAGGTAGGTATCCCTGAAATAATCGAATCCCTGGGTAGAGATAATGTAGGCTGTGGCCCCGCTGAATATCAGCACAAAGACAATGACCCCTATAACGATCTTTCTTACTTTCTTTTTCCTTTCCAGGCGCTCCCTGTACTGCTGATCCTTCAACAGGTCTTCTTCGGAAGGCTGCGGAATGGATGCTTTGGTATCGTTTATAACACTTTCAACGCTGCTCCTGTCTTCTTTTGCCGTGATCACATCTGGTCGGGAGTTAGCGAACTTGGCAAGATCGGCCCTTTCCAGGATCGTTTTTAAGCGTTTAATGGTCTCATCTGAAAGATTGAGGTGGCCGGTCTGCCGCTCATGTTCCAGGTAAAGGATCAGCTCGCCGGTGGTGCTTTCCATGGCATGGTCAAAAACTTCCCCATCCAGATAACGGCGAACGGCAGCCGAAAGCTGCGAATAGTATTCTTTTATTTCCCGCTTTTCCAGCAAATGGGAATTATCGAGTTGCTGCAGCTCAAAGATGGCCTGTTCATAGGGCGGTAATTTTTTGGCGGCTTCTGCTTTCTTTTTTCTTCTTCGGAAGAAGAGGTAAGCTCCCAGAAGGCCGAGCAGCAAAACGGCCAGCACCCACCAGGCCCACTCAGGCACAGAAAATCCTGAAGGCACTTCGACCGAAGGCTTTATGGGATACATTTTTTGTTTGGTGGTATCTACTACCACTGTTCCCACCTCCACCAGCAGGGAATCGGTGTAATAAATATTGTCATTGATGTTTACCCTCTGCCGCGGAATGGTATAGCTGCCGGAGTCCCATTGGGTAAGCGCATATTCCTTGATGAGCCTGAACCTGTCCTGTACCCGGCTGGTGTCAGCGGCAAAAAACTCTACCATTTCAAGGGGCGAAAAAGTTTGTCCTTCGGGAAACACCACCAGGTCGGTCGAATCGGTTTCCACAGAAATACTGTAGCGTATCTGCTCTCCAATTCTCATAGAAGCCGTATCTAAGGTAGCGCTGACCTCCTGCGCAGTAAGCTGCGCGGAAAATGCCATGCTAAAGAACAGCAAACATCTGAAAATGGTAGTTTTATTAAATTGCAATTCGTTCATTTTCACTTTTTATCGTCACCCTCTCATTTTGAAATATCCGAGCAACTTCTTGACATAACTTTCATCGACCCGGGCGCTTAAGTTTCCTGCCCCGCTTTTCCTAAAACTTTCCTGAAAGTAGTCGACCCTCTCCCGGTAATGTTTTGCGTAGCTGTTTCTCACAGAGCGGGAAGACGTGTCAACTAAAATTGTCTTTCCGGTTTCCTCGTCCTGCATGTTCACCACTCCCAGGTTGGGAATCTCCTCTTCCCTGGCGTCATACACCCTGATACCGGTCACATCGTGCCGGCCGCTGGTGATCTTGAGCGTACGCTGGTAATCTTCGGCAATAAAGTCTGAAAGCACAAAAACGATGGCTTTTTTCTTCATGACTTTGGAAAGGAAACTAAGAGCTTCAGAAATATCTGTTTTCTGACTCTTGGGTTCGAATTCCAGCAGTTCCCTGATGATCCGCAGCACGTGGGAACGGCCCTTCTTCGGCGGGATATATAATTCAATGGTATCTGAAAAAAGGATAAGGCCTATCTTATCATTGTTCTGGGTTGCTGAAAATGCCAAAGTAGCGGCAATTTCAGTAATGATGTCTTTTTTAAAACTGTTCCTTGTCCCGAACAATCCCGAGCCGGAAACATCCACGACCAGCATCATGGTCAATTCCCGCTCCTCTTCAAAAACCTTTACAAAGGGTTCAGAATAACGGGCGGTCACGTTCCAGTCAATATTTCTCACATCATCGCCAAACTGGTACTGCCTAACCTCGCTAAAGGTCATTCCCCTACCCTTAAAAGTAGAATGATATTCCCCGCCGAAGATATGATCGCTCAACCGGCGGGTCTTGATCTCGATTTTCCGTACTTTCTTTAGAAGTTCCTTAGTATCCATTTATTCAATTGACAATTCACAATTAACAGTAAACAATTAACAATGACCAACAGCAGTTGTGATCATTGCTAATTGAATATTGATCATTGTTAAGGTACTTCGATCTCGTTAACGATCTTGTTGATAATGTCTTCTGAAGTCACATTTTCGGCTTCGGCCTCGTAGGTGATCCCTATCCTGTGGCGCAGCACATCGTGTACAACGGCTCGCACGTCTTCGGGCACCACATAACCGCGGCGCTTGATAAAGGCATAACATTTTGCCGCTGTAGCCAGGTTGATACTTCCCCTTGGAGATGCTCCAAAATTGATGAGCGGCTTTAGATTTTCAAGATTGTATTTTTCAGGAAAACGCGTCGCAAAAACGATATCCAGAATGTATTTTTCGATCTTCTCATCCATGTACACTTCCCGAACGGCTTCCTGGGCGCGCAGGATCTGCTCCAGGCTCACCACCGGATTCACCTGCTCAAAAGCCCCTTTTAGATTGGCGCGAATGATCATCTGCTCCTCGCTCATCTCTGGATACTTGATCACTGTCTTCAGCATGAAACGGTCAACCTGAGCTTCGGGAAGCGGATAGGTCCCTTCCTGCTCCACCGGGTTTTGGGTGGCCATTACCAGGAATGGTTTATCAAGCATAAAGGTCTCTTCCCCAATGGTCACCTGCTTTTCCTGCATTGCCTCCAGCAAAGCCGATTGCACCTTGGCAGGCGCCCGGTTAATCTCATCGGCAAGTACAAAGTTGGCGAAGATCGGCCCTTTCTTAATGCTGAAGTCGTTCAGCTTCATGTTATAAATCAGCGTACCCACAACATCTGCGGGCAACAGGTCCGGTGTGAACTGGATTCTGCTAAAACTTCCGTGAACCGCTTTAGAAAGCGTATTGATGGCGAGGGTCTTTGCAAGCCCCGGCACTCCTTCTAAAAGAATGTGCCCCTGCCCTAAAAGACCAATCAGCAAACGTTCAACCATGTGTTTCTGGCCCACGATGACCTTCTTCATTTCTGCGGAAAGAATGTCTACAAAAGCGCTCTCGCGCTCTATTTTTTCGTTGATACTGGCTATGTCTATTGCACTGTTATTGTCCTGCATGAATGTTAAATTTAAGAGTGGTGAAGATAATCAACCAAAAGGAACGCCACAAGCCCAACAAATATTCAACCGTTTTTTGTTAAATTTAAGTTAAAATAAAAAAGCAGCGGGGTTAGCGCTGCCTTTTTTATCTGTATATGTCAGGTGAAAATTATCCCTCGGTACCGGTACCAGTCTCGGTTTCGGTAGATCCTTCCAGGATGATAGGCTCCTCCAGTTCGGTCACCACGCCTTGCTCAACTTCAATATTATTCACAACAGCGGCTTCAAGACCAAGTCCTTCTTCAGGAGTCGCGGTCAACACATAAGTTCCCGGCTCAAGACCATGCAGCTGAAATACTCCTTCTGCATTGGTATAAGCAGAAACAGTTCCGGCTGAACTTTGTGCCTCTACCAGTACAGGCTCTGTCGAACCTGTGACAATGCCGGCGATCGATCCTGAAGTCTCATCCAAAGAAAGACGAATTACAGGCTTCAGGCTGTATCCGCCATTACCCTGACTCACCACAGATTGATCTACATCAAAATCCAGAATAAAAGTGTAGTAGGTATCGGCTTGAAGTTCCTGACCTACCTTTAGTTTAAGTCCGGATTGTTGTGCGCTTGGAGTGTCTAATACCAACTCATTCCCATCAACTACTATGGTATTATTGTCTCCCAGTACCAGCCTGATCTCCTGAAGATATCCTGCAGGGATTTCGGCTTCAGCCAAAAATTCGGTGACACCACCTGTTAGTTCCAACAGGTTGATCTCTTTGGTTTCAGCGATACCCAAACTTACCCAGCCTTCTTCGTCGCCCGTTTCACCGTCGGACTCTGTTCCGGTTTCGGCAGTGGTTTCTGCTTCCATTTTAACCATAACGTCTTCCACTTCTACCCATACCTCCTCATAATCGCCGGGCGCATCGGTAAGTTTTACAGCCACCTGTGCGGTGCCTTCAGTATTCATGGAATCGTCTTCATCATCACTACAGCTAATTAGCGTGGCGGCAAAAACAAAGAGCATTAGAAATAAATTGTACTTTTTCATAAATAGGTTTTTTAGGTTTTCAGGCTTAATAACGGCCGATAAAAGGATTTAATTTATCGACGAACGGACTTTAACTTTTTTTAACTTTACTCGTAGCTGCTTTAACAGCCGCCATTTTACCTGAACTCTTTTAGTTTCATACATTTAAAATATGAGGCAGAAAAATTCATATTCCCGTATAATTCAGGATATAACCGGATGGGAAAAAAGCACTTGGGGAGACAAAATCAGATTCTTTCAACACAGCGTAGAAAAAGACATTACATCCTTCCTGGCCATTGGCCCCCAAAGGGAGATCTTGCAGGACAATTCTCTGGGAACTGCATTGAGCGAGAGCGGGTTGAGCCGGGACGAAATTCAGCTTATAGGCGGCATGAACGCTGTCCCAAAAGATCCGGACGAGCTTATAGCCAAAGTAGAAGAAACTCTAAACCATCTCAAAACTGATTATTTGGATCTCTTTTTCCTGGACCTGCGAACCCCGGCGGAGATCGTGATGCCAGCAGTGGAAAGGCTGTTCTCACAGGGAAAAATAGTGGAAATGGGAGTTTTTGATCTTCATGATCCGTCTACCACAGTTCCCCTGGAGAAAAATTCGGTCAAAGCCAGTCTCACCAGCTGGAATTTTACTTCAGCTTCAATGAAAACATTAACTTTGAAACAACCCGGTACAGCTGACATGACGGAAATGGTGTGGATAAACCTCCAGGAAACTGAAAAATATGACCGGCTTTTGGAGCCCCTGGTACAAAAATATCAGCATAATGCCCGGGAGATCTTTTTATCCTGGTTTTTACAGCACCCGGCGCATTTTCATCCGGTATTGCAGGTTAATAGTATAGAGCAGATAAATTCGGCAGCCAAAGGCCAGCATTTAAAACTAATCGAGGAAGACTGGAAAAACCTTCCGAAGAAAATAGATTCAAAAACAGCATTTTAGAAATGACAAAAACAGCACTCATCACAGGAGCGACCAGCGGAATTGGAAGAGCGGCGGCCAAGGCTCTTGCAGCCGAAGGGCATAACCTCATCATCTGCGGAAGAAGAAAAGACGCTCTTGAAGAATTGGCAGAAGAACTTGGAAACCAGGTGAACGTGCACACCCTTAGGTTTGATGTTCGCCATAAAGAAGAAGTAAACAAAGCCATTCAGGAACTTCCGCAGGAATTCAGCCACATCGATATCCTGGTGAACAACGCCGGCAATGCCCATGGGCTGGACCCCATTCACACCGGAGACCTGGAAGACTGGGACGCCATGATAGACATTAACGTTAAAGGATTACTTTATGTGAGCAATGCCGTGCTTCCTCAGATGGCCGAGAGAAAATCGGGCCACATAATTAACATAGGATCTATCGCCGGGAAAGAGGTGTATCCTAACGGCAATGTCTACAGCGCCAGCAAACACGCGGTAGATGCCATCAACAAAGGGATGAGAATAGACCTCAATGGACTCGGAATAAGGGTTGGTGCCATTAACCCCGGGCTGGTGGAAACCGGCTTCAGCGATGTTCGTTTTAAAGGTGATTCAGAAAGGGCAAAATCTGTGTATGAAGGTTATCAGCCCCTGACTCCTGAAGACATTGCCGATATTATCGTTTTTATGGTGACCCGTCCTCCTCACGTTAACGTCGCCGACCTGCTGGTATTGCCCACCGCGCAGGCCAGCTCCACCATTCTTCACAAGGAATAGAACGTTCAAAGATTATCCCCCATGATCAACAAACGGCTTCTCATTAAAAACCTGCTTGCGCATAACAGCGAGAACAGCTTTTATGACAAGAAGCGCCAGATAGACCTGGGGGAAAAAGAGGGAAAAGCGAAATTTTTAAAGCATGTGTGCGCACTTTCCAATTCCAATCCGCATAACAATTCTTTCATAGTAATTGGAGTCGAAGATGCCGATAACAGCATTAAAGGGGTGGATTTCTTTGACGACAGCAAGATACAGAACCTGGTAAACGCGTACCTGGAGAATCCGCCGCTCATCTCTTATGAGAATATTCCCTTTCCGCATTTACCCGATGACCTGGTGGTGGGCCTGGTAACCGTACGGCCCAACAATGAAAGAATATGTTCTCTGCGGAAGAACCTCTGGAAATACACCGCCGGAACAGCATTTTACAGGGAGGGAAGCATCAGCATGCCCGCAGAGTTCAGCACCAAGCTCAAGAATAACAACGAGGAAGTGGTAGCCTCTATTGAAGCTCACTCCCGTAACAACATTGAATTAACACTTGACGGGGTGTTCGATTTTTACAAGAAACATGAAGATCTTAACCCGGGATATAAGGTCTTCAAAGAGTATTTCGTGGTATGCTGGTCTGGCAAGAAAAAAGTGGTCAAAGAAAAAACCTATTTTTCAAGGGTTGATATTGCCCTGATCAACGAACAGGTGAAGTTGTTCTATTCTGAACTGGATGAGGTGAGCATTAATATTTCAGCAGATGCTTTTAAAATTGTCGAATTCGTGAGGCTTGGTTTAAAGGAGCAATACAGGTATTATCCGCTCGAAGAAGTCGAGATCCATTTTAAAGACAACGCTACTTACGAGATGAAGACTGATCTGCTTTTTGAACCTCCTCAATTTGAAAAGAAGACCCTGCACCACATTTTCAACACCAATAACGCATTGCTGAATAAACTACGGGGAGGCCTGGAATTGACCCCGCATGAAGAAAAAGATCTTTTCAACCTGCCCGCGACCTATCTTATTTGTTACTTTAACGGCTTCAAAGACGCTATTGAACGTATGGAAGAAGCTCGGAAAGAGCTGAAGGAACACAATGATAAAGTTTACCAGCAATACAAGGAAAGCCTTAGAATATTGCGAAAAGTGAAATACAACTAATGAATAGAACCCTTGTCATAGGAGATATACACGGCGGACTGAAGGCTCTCGTGCAGCTGTTAGAAAGAGCAGAGGTCACACCAGATGATCAGCTGATCTTTCTGGGTGATTATGTAGACGGGTGGAGCGATTCTGCCAATGTGGTCACCTACTTGATCGAACTGGCCAAACAGAACACCTGCATCTTTTTACGCGGCAATCATGACGACCTAACGCACAGATGGCTCAGGGATGGAGAGCTCAATGAAAAATGGCTGCAACACGGGGGGCAATCTAGCATTGACGCTTACCGGCAGTTTTCTGAAGAAGAAAAAGAAGAGCATATCAGGTTCTTTGATCAAATGGTCAATTATTACATCGATAAAGAAGAACGACTCTTTGTACATGCCGGCTTCACCAATCAAAAAGGCCCCGAGGAGGAGTACACTCCCACTCCCTTCTATTGGGATCGCACCCTGTGGGAAATGGCTTTGTGCATAGATCCGGCTCTGGAACCGGGGGATATTGGCTATCCAAAAAGACTGGAGCTATTCAAGGAGATCTTTATTGGCCATACTCCCGTGACCCGCATTGGCCAGACCAAACCGTTTAAAGCCGCCAATATCTATAACGTCGACACCGGGGCTGCCTTTAAAGGCAGGCTATCGCTGATGGATGTCTACTCTAAAGAGGTCTATCAAAGTGACGAAGTGTGGAGGCTATACCCCAGTGAAAACGGCAGAAATTAAGATTTCTTTAAATTTTGGGCATTTTTATCTTTTTACATTTGTAGATTAGCCCGCCAGAATTAAACCTGGTCTGGTTATTGACCTTATTAAACCCTAAGATTAAATTATGGCTTTAGAGAATATTAGACTTGAGGTAATGAAAACTGTAGAGAAATCTATAGATGAGTTCGTGGAGAAATACCTGGTTCCCGTAGAAGATATTTGGCAGCCTACAGATCTTTTGCCTAATTCTCAGGACGAAAATTTTTTTGACGAGGTAACGCAGATAAGGGAAGAGGCCAAAGAACTTGGGTATGATTTCTGGGTGGTCCTGGTAGCCGACATGGTTACTGAAGAGGCCCTGCCTACTTACGAATCCTGGTTGATGGATATGGAAGGCGTGGAGCAGCACGGTCAACAAAAAGGGCTGCAAAACGGATGGGCGAAATGGATACGCCACTGGACAGGTGAAGAGAACCGTCATGGAGACACTTTGAACAAGTACCTTTACCTCTCCGGAAGGGTAGACATGAAAGAGATAGAAAAGACTACTCAATACTTGATTAACGACGGATTTGACATAGGTACAGGAAGGGATCCTTACCGCAATTTCGTCTATACCAGCTTTCAGGAACTGGCCACGAATATTTCTCACAAAAGAGTGGGGCAGTTGGCCCGTAAAAAAGGAAATAAGATGCTGGCCAAGATGTGCAACATTATTGCCGGTGACGAGATGAGACACCATTTGGCATACAGGGAATTTGTCAAGACCATTTTTGAGTATGACCCAAGTGAGATGATGCTGGCCTTTGAGGACATGATGAAGAAGAAGATCGTGATGCCGGCGCAATTCATCAGAGAATCTGGCCAGGGAATTGGCGAAGCTTTTGAGAATTTCTCTAACGCCGCGCAAAGACTTGGAGTGTATACTACTCAGGATTACATTGATATTCTTCAGAAGCTGAATGATTTTTGGGAGATCGACAAGATGAACTCGCTTACAGATAGGGCCGAAAAAGCCCGCGATTACCTGATGAAACTTCCGGACAGGATGTCCAGGATCGCTGAAAGGATCAAAGTACCGCAGGATCCTCATCAATTTGCCTGGGTAGCACCAAACGGAACTTTATAAAATATTCAAACCCGCTTTCGCGGGTTTTTTTATAGAAGGCTTTGTTGAGAATACTCTTATTCAGGTCTTTCGAGCTCCTTCCTGTCCCATTTTGCCAGGTCTGCCGCAGCTTCATAGGTACTTTGAAGAAAATCCATTAAATCTTTCTCCGGGTTTTCTGACCTCTGCACTTCAGAATAGGGTAAAATGAATTCTCCCATTTCTTTGTGGTAATAGGCAGCTTCAGGTTTTACTGAAGCCGAACTGAAGCCATCGGGTTCCGGATAAATGTAACTGTAAAAAGCCGCGAAGGGAACTATTTCATTTCCGGGCCAAAATCCGCAGCTGCTCACTTCATGAGAATAGGCCTCTCTGGCCACCCTGTCGGGTAAATTAGGAAAGCCGCCAGGATGTTCTGGAGCTTTTCTCCCGGAAAACCTGCTTACAGCCAGGTCAAAACTGCCCCAAAAGAAATGGACAGGACTGCACTTTCCAATGAACCTTGATCTAAATTCGGTAAAGATTTTATTTGATTTTAAAAGTGCGTGTTGAAAATCTTCGGCCACCTTAGGTACATAAGTGGAATGGAGTTGATCTTTATCAAATGCAATGGGATCAACCAACTCATTTGGCACCTTATTGATCACAACAGCAATTCCCAGTTTCTTAAGTTCGCTCATTAATTTTTCATAGAACTGGGCCACAGAGAGATCAAGAAGGCTGATGGTTCTGTTTTCGTTTTGGCTTGTGGTGATCGTTACCTGATTTTCCAAAAAATCCAGGTTGATCTGAAAATCTTTTTTTTCAGAAGGAAGATCACCGGTTGTAAGTCCGGTGGGGGTGATCAGCAACGTCACGTGCCAGGAATGACTGATCCAGGGTAAAGATGTTAATTTGATCTTTCCGAGTATCTGGGTCCATAAATGAATTGTCTCATAAGTTGCTTTCCCCTCCTCATATGATAGCCGAGGCCATTTTTCATTTTCCATGATTCTATATATTGATTAAGGGGAGCAATTTTTTAGTTCATTTCATTCTCTTGCAAGCCATTCGTTTTTGTTAATACTGAAAATATTGGCCCGAGTGCCTTTGTAATTCTCCAGCGTTCTTTCAAGCGACATGCCGTTCTTGCGAGCTACTTTTTCAGACCTGATATTGTCGACATGTACCATGGAAATGAGAGAATTTGCAAGGTCATTAGAAAAGGCATAATCTTTACATTTTTGGGCAGCCTCAGAGGCATATCCTATCCCCCAGAATTCAGGTAATATGGAATATCCTATTTCCAGTCTTTGTACTTCTTCAACAGATTGTACTAGAAGGCCGCACTGGCCTACTAAACGACCCGTTTGTTTATCGATCAGAACATTCATCCCGCCGAGATCATTCTCGTACCTGTGAAAGATCTTTTCAAACCATAGTGCGCAGAGCTCATTTTCCGACAAGGAAGAATCTAAAGCGAGAAATTCGGCTACATTTTCGATTCGGAATAAAGGCGCCCAGTCCCTAAAATCTCCTTCCTCGAGAAGACGAAACTTTAATCTTTCTGTCTCCTCTCCTTCCAATAAATATTTCATTTTGTGAGCTATTGATCTTCAATATTACTGAATTTAAAGCTTACCATACCAGCCACAAGGCATGATCTGAATCCATTTTAACCGAGCTGCCAAATTTCCTGCCCTCTCTTTTCAGCAGGTTTCGCAACCAAACCGCTTCCCTTTCCTTAGCCCGGTGCAGCTGTAAATTTTTGATCCTCATCGGCACCATTTTCAAGGCTTTCAGCTTTCCGTTCTTTTCAAATTGAGGAAAGTACATTAAAGTGAGTTCACTGCGGTATTCCTCATGCCCGCTTATTCCTTCATAATCGTTGATGAAGTCCCCTGCACCGTAGATGATCAGTTTATCCCTGTAGACCTCTATCCCCATGGGGTGATGGGAGGAATGCCCGTAGATGGCATCTACTCCGGCTTCGTCGATAAGATTGTGCGCAAAATTGCGTTGCCGAGAAGGAACATCGTAGCCCCAGTTCCCACCCCAATGAAGGGAAAGGATCACCAGATCGCCCGGTTCTTTATAGGCTTTTACATTTGTTTTAATAATATTGATCTGCTCCTGATCTAAAGAGGGTAAAAAATTCACTCCTGAAAGCTCTTTTTCTGCAGCCCAGTCATAAGGAATTCCACTGCTGGGAGAGCCATAGGAGAACACTAATACCCTGCCGCCTTTTCGGCTAAACACAGAAGGTTCCGAAGCCTTTTTAGCATTTACCCCTGCTCCTGAAAATCCTATTCCGGCAGCTTTAAGAGTAGAAAAGGTCTCTTTAAGTCCTGTTCGGCCCCAATCCAGCACATGATTATTTGCAAGACTTACATGACCGATCTTTGCCACCTTAAGGGCTTCTGCGTTTTTGGGATGCATTCGATAATGTATGCCTTTTCCTTTCCACGGAACATCATGAGTTGTAATGCTGGTTTCCAGATTTATAAGCCGAAGGTCGGGAGCGTTTTCTTTCCATACTTCAAGGGCATCTCCCCAAATATAGTTGTAACTCACCGGAAGCTCGATCTCGCCGTTCTCCCTTTCTGCCAGCCGAATGTAATCCCGGGCATCTTTCACGTAGGATTCATAAAGCACAGGAGCGACAGAATGTGGGAGGGCCTGATCTATCCCGCGGCCGAGCATCACATCTCCGCAAAGAAATATCTTCATCGTTTTTTCCTCCATCTTCTCCTTCTTATCCTGCGCCATACCGTTAAATCCATTGAAGATCATCAACAGCAAGAACAGCGGTTTAAATATTGACATATGGCAATTATTCATCTCCTTAAAAGTTATGAAAACTTTGCCAGTAATTAATTGTTTTAAGATCATTTGGAGGAAGTTTATTGCTAATTTTGCACCTCTTAAAAAATCCAAGATGACCCAGGCTCGCAGTCCGATATTAATACTCATGGCATTTTTTGCCATTTATGTGATCTGGGGCTCTACCTATGTACTAAACAAGATCGCGGTGACCGAGTTGCCGCCTTTCATGCTGGCAGCAATGAGGTTCAGTACTGCAGGGCTGCTCATCTTTATCCTCGCCAAACTTTCCGGAAAAAGCCTCCGCATAACCCGTCAGCAGTTCACAAATACCGTTATTGCCGGTTTTCTGTTCCTTGGTTTTGGAAATGGGGTTGCAGTATGGGCACTGAGATTCATTGACAGCGGCTTTGCCGCCCTTGTGATCTCTGCACAACCTCTTGTTGTTCTTCTTTTAATGTTGATCCTCGACGGGAAAAAGATCCAACCCATGTCAATGGTTGGTGTCTTTCTTGGCCTGGTGGGGATCTATCTACTGGTGAGCCAGAAACAGGTGGCATCCCAGGAGAATTCCTTCACCGGCATAGCCATGATCTTTGCCTGTTTGCTTAGCTGGTCCTACGGAAGTTTGTTCGTGGGCAGATCTAATTTACCCACAAATCATTTTGTCAATACCGGGTACCAGATGTTCACCGCCGGAATTCAATTGATGATCGCTAGTTACCTTTTTCAGGAAGACTGGAGCTATCCTACAAGCTGGAGCGCACCTACTCAGATCTCTATGTTGCTGCTTATCTTCCTGGGAAGCATAATCGCCTTCACCGCGTTCAATTACCTGCTAAAGGTGGTTTCTCCAGAAAAAGTGGCTACTTCTACTTATGTCAATCCAGTGATCGCGATGATTCTGGGCTGGTATTTCCTGAACGAGCAAATTACGCTGCAGTCCGGTTTGGCAGCAACCGTGCTGCTCACCGGGGTCTACTTTATTAACACCAGGAAAAAACTGATGATCCTTTCCAGGTTCACGAATAAATTTTCTGGCAATTACGATCAGGACAACCTTCAGCAATGATCAATCCACTGCCTGCACCGAATCTTTTTTCACCACTATGTCAAGTACATTGGCATTAACAACCTTTAAAATTGGAGTTCTGTCATAGTAGGTGTAAAACCTGTCTATAAGACTGTCTTCGGTATAATGCACGGCCACATTGGTCCTTACGTCAGCCGGTTGCCCGTTGTAGACCATCCTGTTGGAAAAATAGGAGATCACGATCACTCCCGTTAAACCTGAATAATTAAGTCTGGTATTAGCCTGAATGGGCACATGCACCCTCTCGGTGAATTCCATGCTGTCTATGCCGGTGTTGTTTTTCCAGCTTTTCCACCAGTTGACCACCTCATCTTTTCCCTTTAATATGGTACGGGTATTGGCATCTCCATCTGGGAAATAATATTCAACATCCTCTGCCAGTAATTCTCCCCATGCATCAAAGTCAAGAGTTGACATACGATCTAAGGCCTCATCGCTGAGGTCTGAATACTTTTCTGAAGCGACCTCATAATTAGATTGATTTGTAGCCACAGGCTCTTCTCTTTCTTTCTCCTTCTCCTGACAGGAAATGAACAGCAGGAAAAAGAATCCGGTAAAAATGACTAACTTCTTCATAGCAATAATTTTTAATTGACCAGACTGGCCATCATACACCTTTTCAATTTACCGCTTAACCAATTAATTTTAAATGATTTATATCAATAGAAATAAAAAACCCGCTTCTCTGGAAGCGGGTTTTTCAACATTCAATTTTAATATCACTATACCACTAAAGATCGAACTTGATCCCTTGTGCTAATGGCAGCTCGGTAGTGTAGTTAATTGTGTTTGTCTGACGGCGCATGTAAACCTTCCAGGCATCTGAACCTGATTCTCTACCGCCACCGGTCTCTTTCTCACCTCCAAAGGCTCCACCTATTTCGGCACCAGAGGTTCCGATATTTACATTAGCAATTCCGCAGTCAGACCCTTCAACAGAAAGGAATCTTTCGGCCTCTCTCAGGTTATTGGTCATGATAGCCGAAGAAAGGCCCTGCACCACCCCGTTTTGGAGTTCTATGGCATTTTCAAGATCTCCGCTGTATTTCATGATGTAAAGTACCGGCGCGAATGTTTCATGCTGTACGATCTCAAAACTATTCTGAGCTTCGGCAATAGCCGGTTTTACATAGCAACCGCTTTCATAACCTTCGCCTTCAAGAACACCTCCTTCAACAAGTATCTTTCCGCCTTCTTCAACGACTTTGTCAAGGGCGTGCTGGTATTTTTCAACGGCATCTTTATCGATAAGCGGTCCTACATGATTATTTTCATCCAGTGGGTTTCCTATTCTTAATTGCTTATAGGCATCAACAATGGCATCTTTCACCTTGTCATAAATAGATTCGTGGATGATCAGCCTTCTTGTAGAAGTACAACGCTGTCCGCAAGTACCTACAGCTCCGAAAACTGCTCCTATCACTGTATTCTTTATATTGGCATCGGGAGTCACGATAATGGCGTTGTTTCCTCCAAGTTCCAGCAGAGATTTCCCTAATCTTGCCGCAACAGCCTGGGCAACTATTTTACCCATTCTAATTGAACCCGTCGCCGAAACTAAAGGTACTCTCTTATCATTGGTCATCATCTCTCCCACTTTGTAATCTCCGGTGATCAAACAGGAAATTCCTTCCGGAAGTCCGTTTTCAGAGAATACCCTGGCGGCGATGTTCTGACAGGCAACAGAGGTCAACGGAGTCTTTTCTGAACCTTTCCACACGGTCACATCTCCACAAACCCAGGCAAGGGCCGTGTTCCACGACCATACTGCTACAGGGAAGTTGAATGCAGAGATCACTCCGACAATTCCCAATGGATGGTATTGCTCATACATTCTATGTCCGGGGCGCTCAGAGTGCATTGTTAATCCGTGTAGCTGTCGAGAAAGTCCTACCGCGAAATCACAGATGTCGATCATCTCCTGCACTTCTCCTAAACCTTCCTGGTAAGATTTCCCCATTTCGTAAGAAACCAGTTTTCCCAGGGGCTCTTTCAGTCTACGCAGCTCATCATTGAACTTGCGAACGATCTCCCCGCGCTGTGGCGAAGGCATGCTCCTCCAGGTCTTGAAAGCTTTAGAAGCCGTCTCGATCACCCTTTCATAATCCTCTTTTGTGGTGGCCTTTACCTTTCCAATATATGCTCCGTCTACGGGAGAATACGATTCGATCTCCTCTCCATGAGAAAACCAGTCCTTTCCGGTAGAGGTACCGTTATTTATGTCATTTATGCCTAATTCCTTAAGCGCTTTATCAATTCCGAATTTTTCAGCTATTGAGCTCATTTGTTGTTGTTGTTTTGTTATGATTTTGTTTGGATTTTTGCGAATATAAAAAATTAAAGACGGAAAGTCCTCTGTTCCAGGCCCAATCCTGCTTCAGGTCCTATTCCCCTTATTTTTTCTCCATTACCGTCCCGCATTTATTGCAGGTACGTAATTCTTCACTGTTGTAGAAATGATCGAAGTGTTTCTGAAAATCATTCTCAATATCGTTCAGCGGAAAAAATACCTCGTAAAGTTTATTGTTGCAGTTATCACAATACCACATCAGCCCATCGGTGGCCTCGATATCGGTCCTTTTCCTTTCTACGACCAGCCCCACAGAACCCTCTGTTCTTACAGGAGAATGGGGAATCTTTGCCGGGTGCAGGTACATATCGCCAGGACCCAGTTCCATGGTCTTCTTTTCCCCGTCTTCCTGGATATGCACCTTAATATTCCCTTCCAGCTGGTAAAATAGCTCTTCGGTCTCATTGTAGTGGTAATCTTTTCGGTCATTGGGCCCGCCCACGACCATCACAATATAATCTTCAGAGTCTGGATATAAACTTTTGTTGCTTACCGGAGGTTTAAGAAGGTCCCGGTTCTGTTCCACCCATTTTTTAAGGTTGAAAGGTTTTGCTGTCGGCATTCTTGAGGATTTTTGAAAGCCTAAATTTACGGAATCTTTTCGCTTAACCGAAGGTTTTTGAGTTCAATCCCTTCCGCGGAAATCAAGCGAGATAAAAATTTTATAACTTTCAGCACAAAATAGATCAACCATGAAAAAAGTATTACTTGCACTATTAGTTATAGTGGCTATAAGCTGTAACGATAAAACTGAAGAGAAACAGATCGCTACTCCTTCCGAAGCAACCGAAAATGACACAATTCCCAATTTTGGTATCGTGATCCATGGCGGGGCCGGGACCATCCTGAAGGAGAACATGACCGATTCGCTGGAAAAGGCCTATAAAGCAAAGCTTGAAGAAGCCATCAGGACCGGGCACGAGATCCTGGCTAACGGCGGGACAGCTCTTGAAGCCGTGCAAAGAACCATTAATGTTATGGAAGATTCTCCATTGTTCAATGCCGGAAAAGGCGCCGTCTTCACCAATGCCGGCACCAATGAGCTCGACGCTTCTATTATGGACGGAGAAACCCTTAATGCAGGTGCCGTCGCCGGAGTTACCACTGTGAAAAACCCAATAAATCTGGCCTATGAGGTCATGGTGAATTCTGAACATGTGATGCTTGGCGGTAAAGGTGCCGAAGAGTTCGCCAAACAACAGGGGATGGAAATAGTAGATCCGCAGTACTTTTTTACCGAGAATCGCTATAAAAGCCTGCAACGCATCAGGGACAAAGAAAAGACCGAACTGGATCACGATGGGAAAACCGCCTTTGTTGATCCTTTTATTAAAGATTCGAAATTCGGAACCGTAGGCTGTGCCGCGCTCGACAAGAACGGAAATCTTGCAGCAGGGACCTCCACCGGGGGCATGACCAACAAGAGATGGGGAAGAATTGGGGACGCGCCCATTATTGGAGCGGGTACTTATGCCAATAATGCCACCTGCGCCGTGTCGAGCACCGGCTGGGGTGAATTCTTTATCCGCGGCATGGTTGCGCATGATATTTCTGCCCTTATGGAATACAAAGGGTTAAGCCTGCAGGAAGCCGCACGCGAAGTGATTCAGGAAAAAATTCCCGCACTTGGCGGCGACGGTGGGATTGTGGCCATAGACCATGAAGGAAATGTGGCCATGGAATTCAATACCGCGGGAATGTACCGGGCGAAAATGAATAAGGATGGCGAACTTGAGATCGGTATTTACGGGGAATAGTTCCTGTTGAAATGACACCAAAAACAGCTTTTTCGGAAGCTGTTTTTTTTATGTTCAAAAATTTCGGTTTGAAAGGTTCGGTTATAAGCGAACTTAATTCCTTATCTTTGCCCCCTTATTTCAGAAAAAATGAAGGAACAAGAACTGGAAAAGGAGAAAATGAGCCTTATAGAAAAGCTGGGGGTGATCATGGAAAAGAGGTACAAGCTGGCACCTGTCGCGGCACGCATCCTGTCTTCCCTGATCCTGAGCGGGAAACAGGCTCTTACCTTTGATGAACTAGTGCAACAACTGCAGGCAAGTAAAAGCACCATCTCCACAAACCTGGACCATCTGCAGAATATCAAGCGCATTGAATACTTCACCAAACCGGGTGACCGAAAAAGGTATTTTAAACTTAATACCAATTTTACGGTCGAAGTTCTTGACGAAATGATCGAGGGCTGGGAAACAGAAAAGGTGGTGAATCAGGAGATCCTGGAGTACAAGGAAAAAAGGAATTCATATAACCGGGAGCACGACCTGCCGCTTTTTGATCTTGAGTTTCAAAAGAACCTCCTGGTCTTCCTTGAGGAGACGACAGGAGCACTAAAAAAGCTAAAAACAAACTTTATAAATAAAAAAGGCCTTTAAGCCATTCTAACTATATGAAAAAGATCAGTTTTGCAAGTATCGTATTCAGTATCTTCCTCCTGGCATCCTGTAAGAATGAACAGCAGGCGCCTCAGCAACAGGGGGCAATGCCGTATCCGGTGATTGAGGTGCCGGTAAGGACCGTTACCGGTTACAGCTCTTACCCGGTGAGCCTTGAAGGTACCGTGAATAGTGCCGTACGTGCCAAAGTCCCCGGCTATATCACAGATGTTCTTGTTGACGAAGGTCAAAAAGTAAATAAGGGGCAGACCCTCTTCAGACTGGAGACCGAAGCGCTTTCACAGGATGCGGGAGCGGCCAAAGCCAATGTCAATGCTGCCCAGGTAGAGGTCGATAAACTGAAGCCCCTGGTTGAAAAAGGAATTATCAGCAACGTGCAGCTGGAAACAGCCAAAGCCCGGCTGGAACAGGCCAAAGCCAACTACAGCAGTATCGCCGCCAACATTGGTTATGCTACCATTAAAAGTCCCGTTGACGGCTTTGTAGGTGCGATTAATTACAGGGAAGGAGCGCTGGTAAGTCCTAACGACCCTCAGCCGCTTACCACGGTTTCAGATATTGAAGAGGTTTACGCTTTCTTTTCCATGAACGAAAAGGAATATCTGAATTTCCTTCAGGAAACTCCGGGAAAGAACCTTTCACAAAAGATAGACAATTTCCCTCCTGTACAGCTTGTGCTGGTGAACGGAAGTGTTTACGAACAGGAAGGGAAGATCGAAACCGTTACGGGACAGGTGGATCCGGCGACGGGAACTGTAAGCTTTAGGGCGGTATTCCCTAACCCGAACCAGTTACTGGCCAGCGGGAACAGCGGGAAGATCCGCATTCCGCGCACGTATGAGGATGTGCCTGTTGTCCCTGAGTCGGCTTCTTTTGAGCAGCAGGGAAGGGTTTATGTTTACAAGGTGCAGGGAGATACCCTGGCGATATCCACACCTATTCAGGTAAGAGACCGGGTTGAAAATCTGATCGTAGCGGGAGACGGGGTTGAACCGGGAATGCTGATCGTAGGTCAGGGAATTGGAAAACTTCGGAATAATACGCCGATCACCCCGCAGCCAATTCCATTCGACAGCATCGCCAATTCCATTAAACCCGTTTTTAAATAATCAATTTTAGAAGATGTTAAAAACTTTCATAGAGAGGCCGGTATTATCCACGGTAGTTTCCATCGTCATAGTAATGCTGGGGATCCTCGCCATCACTACTTTGCCTGTAACCCAGTATCCTGACATCGCGCCGCCAACGGTGCAGGTGAATGCCAGCTATCCGGGTGCAAATGCTTCGACCGTGCTGGAGAGTGTGATCATTCCCATTGAGGAACAGATCAATGGGGTTGAAGGAATGGATTACATCACCTCTACCGCTAGTAATAACGGGAGCGCCAGCATTCAGGTATTTTTTGAACAGGGCATAGATCCCGATATCGCTGCGGTGAACGTGCAGAACAGAGTGGCAAGGGCCACGCCGTTGTTGCCACGGGAAGTAACCCAGTCTGGGGTGACCACTCAGAAACAGCAAACCAGCGCCCTGATGTTCTTTACGGTGGTTTCTGAAAATGAGGAATACGACGCTACTTTCATTCAGAATTACCTCAACATCAACGTGATTCCCGAACTGAAAAGGATCAACGGGGTTGGGGATGTGAATGTTTTCGGGGCGAAGACTTACGCCATGCGAATTTGGTTAAAGCCTGAAAAACTGGCTGCATATAATCTTATTCCTTCAGATGTAATTAGAGCCATCAACGAGCAGAGCCAGGAGGCCGCAGCCGGATCCCTGGGCCAGAACAATGCCGAAGCTTTTGAATATGTGATTAGATACAGCGGCCGTTACAACAAGGAATCAGAATACCGTGACATCATCATTAAGGCCCTCGACAACGGAAGGTTCCTCAAACTGGAAGATGTGGCCGATATTGAGCTTGACGCACAGGGTTACAACGTGATCTCCTTCACCAATGGAAATCCCGGAGTGAGCATGGGGGTTTACCAGACACCGGGTTCGAATGCCCAGGAGATCATAGAAGAAGTACATGAGAAATTGGACCAGCTGGAACAGAATTTCCCGACTGGCCTTTCAGTGCGTATTAACTTCGACACCAATGAATTCCTGAATGCTTCCATCAATAAGGTGGTTGTCACCCTTTTTGAAGCTTTTCTTTTGGTATTCCTGGTGGTGTTCATCTTTTTACAGGATTTTAAATCCACCCTTATCCCGGCCATTGCGGTTCCGGTTTCGATCATTGGTACGTTCTTTTTCCTGAACCTCTTTGGATATTCCATTAACCTTTTAACATTGTTCGCCCTGGTGCTGGCCATCGGGATCGTGGTTGATGATGCCATAGTGGTGGTGGAAGCGGTGCACGCCAAGCTGGAACAGGGTGCCGAAAATGCTAAAAAAGCCACGCATAAAGCCATGGAAGAGATCGCAGGAGCCATTGTTTCCATCACCCTGGTGATGGGAGCAGTTTTCATTCCGGTAACGTTCATTACCGGGCCTACGGGAGTTTTCTATGAGCAGTTCGGGGTAACGTTGATGGTGGCCATCGCCATATCAGCGGTGAATGCCCTTACCTTAAGCCCGGCTTTGTCTACGCTTTTCCTGAAACCTCACCACGAAAAAGAGGGAAAAAGAAAAGGCTTTTTGAAGCGGTTTTTTACCGGTTTCAATGTGGCATTTGAAGCTACGACCAGGAAATATGTGAGGTCGGTTTCCTTCCTCTACAGGCACAAATGGATCACCGGAGCGATCATTATCGCTGCCATTGGTGCCATTTTCTGGGCTTCTTCAAATACGCCTACGGGATTTGTACCCGATGAAGACCGCGGAATGATCTTCGCCAATATCGAACTGCCCGCAGGAGCCTCTTTAGACCGAACCGTACAGGTAACAGCTGAACTGAACAGGAGGGTCGAACAGATCCCGGGAGTACAGACGGTATCTTTGGTGAACGGTTTCAGCTTTTTGGGAGGAGCGGGAAGCAACTACGGGATCGGGTTCATAAGACTGAATGACTGGGATGAGCGGACTGAAGAAGGCATGTCTGCCGAAGCCATTATCGGGAAGTTCTTTCAGGCTGCTGCCGGAATAAGCGACGCCAATATTCTCTTTTTCCAGCCTCCTTCGGTACCCGGATTCGGTGCCTCATCGGGATTCGATATGAAGATCCTTGACCGTACCGGCGGAAGTTTTGAAGATCTGGATGCCGCTACCCAGAATTACCTGGCCGATCTTTCTCAGCAACCCGAGATCCTCTATGCCAGAAGTTCTTTCAACACTAATTACCCTCAATATGAGATCGACCTGAACGTAACCAAGGCCAAAGAAGCCGGGGTGGACATCGGCAGCATCTTTAGCACGCTTCAAACCTATATTGGTAGTGTCTATGCAGCAGATTTCGCCCGCTTCGGAAAGCAATACCGGGTATTTGTCCAGGCTTTGCCCGAAGATCGCTCTTCTGTAGAAGACCTCAACTCGATCTATGTGCGCAATGACCGTGGAGAAATGGCACCTATTACCGAATTTGTTTCTCTCAGCAGGGTGTACGGTCCACAGTCGGTGACCAGGTTCAACCTGTTCAATTCGGCCAGCGTGAATGGTGCGGCTGCCCCCGGATATTCTTCGGGAGATGCGATCGCCGCCGTACAGCGTGTGGGAACGGGATCCCTTCCGCAGGGATTTGACATAGGGTTTTCAGGATTAACAAGAGAGGAAATTTCCGCAGGAAACCAAACCACCTTTATCTTTCTGCTAAGTATCCTGTTCGTATTCTTTATTTTGGCTGCGCAATACGAGAGTTACCTGCTGCCACTGGCAGTATTGTTCTCCCTTCCTGTTGGAGTGATGGGGGCATATGTCACCACCAGCCTTTCAGGCCTTGAAAACAACATCTATTTCCAGATCGCGCTTATCATGCTCCTGGGGTTACTTGCCAAAAATGCCATTTTGATCGTGGAATTTGCCATACAGCGGAGAAATGCAGGTATGACCATAGTTGACGCGGCGCTTGATGCGGCAAAAGCCAGGCTACGCCCTATCCTTATGACCTCTTTTGCTTTCATTATTGGTTTGCTACCCCTAGTTTTCGCAAGCGGAATTGGAGCCGTAGGGAACCGCTCTATAGGTACCGGAGCAGTAGGAGGATTGCTGATAGGGACCGTACTGGGGATCTTTATCATTCCAATCCTGTTCATCCTGTTCCAGTGGTTGCATGAAAAATTCGCGTCAAAACCGGAAGTGATAACCGAAAGTGAAGAAAAATAATATGAGAAGATCATCTATATATAAGGTAATAATGGCAGGAGCCGTCCTGCTCTCGCTGCAGTCCTGTTTTGTGGCAAAAGATTATGAGCGTCCGGCAGAAGTAGTGCAGGAGGAGTTCTTCAGGACAGATCAGCTTCCGCAGGACAGTCTTAACATGACAGAAGTTTCGTGGAGAGAAATGTTCACAGATCCTTTTTTGTCGACTTACATAGAAGAAGCTCTTGCTAACAATCTTGATATCCGCATAGCCCTGCAGCAGATGAACATGGCCGGGGCCTATCTTAAACAGGGAAAGGCCAGCTATTTTCCTTCTGTTAACGCGGGCTTCAGTATGGTACACCAGGAACTGGCGGGTAACAATCAGTCGCTCTACGGAAGGAGCTCCATTGAACAGTTTGATCTCACAGCCGATCTTTCCTGGGAAGCCGATATCTGGGGAAAGATAAGAAGCAACGAAAAGGCCCTGCAGGCTTCTTTTTTACAATCGGTGGAAGCTCATAAAGCGGTCAAGACCGAATTGATCGCGAATCTGGCTTCGCTTTACTACCGTTTACTCGCACTTGACGAACAACTTGAGGTAACCCGACAAACCGTGCTAAACAGGGAAAGAAGCCTTGAAACTATCAGGGCTTTAAAAGATGCCGGGAACGTGACCGAAGTGGGCGTGCAGCAAACGCAGGCGCAGTTATATAGGGCCCAGGCGGTGGTGATAGATCTTGAGAACGAGATAAGGTTACTGGAGAACACCTTTTCCATTCTGCTGGGCGATGCGCCACATCAAATTGAGCGCAGCGAACTTGAACGGCAGGAGATCCTTACAGAACTAAAGACCGGAGTTCCGGTACAGCTTTTAAGGAACAGGCCAGATGTGGCCGCGGCTGAGTTCAACCTCATCAACGCCTTCCAGCTGACCAACGTGGCGAGGAGCAATTTTTATCCTTCATTACGTATCAATGCTTCCACGGGTTTTCAAAGTCTTGACCTGGGAGACCTGATAGACACCAATAATCTTTTTGCCAGCATAGTGGGTTCGCTCACTCAGCCCATCTTCAACCGCAGGCAGATCAAAACACAGTATGAAGTGGCCCAGGCGCGGGAAGAGATCGCGTTCCTGAATTTCAGACAGGCGTTGTTACTGGCTTCAGGAGAAGTTTCTGATGCGCTTTACAATTACCAGGCGGCTACCGAAAAAATGGAAGTAAAGCTGAAGGAGGCCGAGTCTTATGATTTGGCAACTTCTTATTCCGAAGAATTGCTGAACAACGGTTTGGCCAATTACCTCGAAGTATTAACAGCCAGGGAGAATTACCTGAATGCCCAGCTGGAGTTGATTAACATAAGATATGATGAACTCAGCTCGATAGTTAATTTGTACCAGGCGCTTGGAGGGGGATGGGAGTGATCATTATTTCCTTGAGCTAAAAGCATGAATTATAGGCCCATCTGGAAATTAAGTTTCCTGCTGTTGTTTTTCCTGGTTATGCAACCGGTAAACGCACAACAGCAGGATTCTCTTTCAATACTGCAGCCTTCCTTTTTTGAAAATCTTAAACAAGACAGTAAAACTGCTCTTGGAGGCGTAAAGGCGGTTTACCTGAGTCCTCTATCCTGGCAAAAGAAAGATCTTTTGCTCGCCGGTTCCGCTGCATTGGGAACAGGAATTTTATATTCTGTAGACGAGGAGACTTCAGATTATTTCAGAAACAGAAAAGACGATGTTCCCGAAATTCTTAGCGATATTGGCAGTTTCGGCTCCCCGGAAACTCTCTTTGCCTTAGACGGAGCAGTTTATCTTAGCGGGTTGCTGCTAAAGAATGAAAAACTACGGCATACCGGGCTGCTCCTGGTCACTTCGGCAACAGCTTCCGGATTGCTTCTCACTTTTACTAAAGTTCTTGTGGGACGGGCCAGGCCACTGAAAGGTGAAGGAAACCATGAATTCCGCCCCTTTAGTTTTAAGGACGATCATTACCGCTCTTTTCCATCGGGGCATGCCCTTTTCGCTTTTTCAACCGCTTATGCCGTGGGGAAACAATTCAAAAATCCCTTTGTCAAGGCAGGTATCTACAGCCTGGGGATGATTGGCCCTGCATCCCGTTTATGGGAAGGGGAACACTGGTTAACAGATGTAGCAGTAAGTGTGGTTTTAGGGGTGGCAGTGGTAGAGTATGTTGACCATTACCTCACACAAAAAAGAAGATCAACCTTACCCCCGGCAAAAAAGATCTCCTGGAGCCTCAACCTAGGACCGAATTCTTTGGGATTAACAGGAACTTTCTGAATTTACTTCAACTCCCCTCCTTTAGCTGCCCACCACGGGTGGATCTCCACTTCAAGCCTTCCGGCTTTTACCATAGGGTCCATCTTTGCGAGACTGTCGGCCATTTTCAGGTTTGGTGTGTTGTAGACCGCAATACCGCGGATCTCTCCGTCATCTCCAAAGGGTCCGGCGAGGCTTAAATAACCCTCATCTGCCATTCGGTTAAGATGTGCGAGGTGCTGCTCCTGCAGCCGTGCGGCCTCGGTAGAATCCTGGCTCCTGTTAACGCCTCTCTTAAGGAAAACGATAAAATATTGCTGCATGAGGTACTTTTCTCCTTCTTCCTCGTAGAAAAAGGTTTCATAGCCCTGGCTCTTCAGCTCCTCAGCCTGTTTCTGAATATCCATAATCGTATCAGGCGCTTTTGCCTCCACTTCTTCGGGTCCCGGGATGCCCCTGGTGTCCCTGCTTTGATTACAAGCAATCAATAAAGTCAGAGAAAAGCTTAAAAGTATTGCCTTTTTCATAGATGTAGATTTTGCCATTCTTTATATGGAAATTTGCTAAGATAGGAATTGTAGTACATTTTATTTCCGGTGACTTCCTTCCCCAGCCAGGAGGGTTTTTCAAATTTCTCCTCTTCTGAAGACAATTCGATCTCAGCCAACAATAGCCCTTCATTGGCACCGAAGAATTCATCCACCTCAAAAATATGATCCCCTGCCTTTACCTCATACCGAACTTTTTCAATGGCTCCCGGTTCGCATATTTTCAGCAGGTCTTCGGCTTCGGGCACAGAGATCTCCTTTTCCCACTCAAAACGGCTCATTCCGCTTTTACTTGACCTTCCTTTTACGGTCAAAAAAGCTTCGGAACCTTTTATTCTCACCCTCACAGTACGGTCGGGATCTGAGTTCAGATAACCCTGAAGAATACGGGTTTGTCTGAAAGCTTCTTCTATTACCGGCTGTATGGCAGGCACTAAAAATTTGCGCTCAATTTCGGTCATGGTTTGCTATTGCTTTGATCTCATCAGATTCTATTTTACAATTCTTGTAACCCTCTGCCGCCACGATCTGCATTGCCCTGGCAATAGTATCGGGGTGAATACTGCGGTACTTTTTCAAAGAACCTACCAGCAGATAGTTGCCGATTTTCATCAGGTGCTTAGCAAGAGCTTCAAAAAACCTCTTTTCCTTTCGCTCCCCTGCTATGAGTGAAGGTTCAAAAATATAAGTTTCAGGAATATTTTCTTTAAGCACATCCCGCTCCATTTCGCCTTTGGTCCTGTTGTAAAAAATGCTGCTGTTGGCATCGGCACCCAGGGCAGAGATGACCAGGAACTTTTCTATACCGTTACGCTTTGCCAGCCTCGCCGCGGTTACCGGAATTCCGTAGTCGATCTTATGATAGGTTTTCTCGTCTGGTGTTTTGGCTTTGGTCGTTCCAATACAACAGAATACCTCATCTCCTGTGAACTGTTCTTCATATTTCTCCAGTTCAAAAAGATCAATTAAATGTTCCTCTATCTTAGGGTCTGATGATCCTGTGGTTGAGCGTGAGAAAAGCTTTATGACAGAATAGCTGTCATCTTTCAGCAAACGGTTAAGCAACATTCCTCCTGTCAATCCCGTCGCACCAAGTATAATGGCTGTTTTCATAGGCCTGGTTTTGATCACATCAAGTTAGTGGATTTCACCGTTAATTCAAATGTTTTAAATAGACCCCTCTGCGGAAGAAAGATGCGTAAATTTGTGCTAATGGAACCGGCCAAACAGCGAAAAATAATCCACGTGGACATGGACGCCTTCTACGCCTCTGTAGAACAGCTGGATAACCCTGGATTAAAAGGGAAGCCTATTGCTGTAGGCGGAAGTTCCCAGCGGGGAGTGGTGGCTGCAGCCAGTTATGAAGCCCGAAAGTTTGGCGTAAAAAGCGCGATGAGCAGTGTGATCGCCAAAAGGAACTGCCCGGAGCTCATTTTTGTCAAACCCAGGTTTGATCGTTACCGGGAGATCTCAAACCGCATTAGAAATATCTTTTTTGAATATACAGACCTGGTAGAGCCATTGTCTCTGGATGAAGCCTACCTGGACGTTACCGAAAACAAAAAGGGGAATCCCAGCGCATCTCTTATCGCGAAGGAAATCAGGCAGAAGATCCTGGATAAGACAGGTCTCACCGCTTCCGCAGGGATCAGCATCAACAAGTTCATTGCCAAAGTGGCCAGCGATTATAATAAACCCAATGGCCAGAAAACGGTTAATCCCGAAGAAGTCCCTGAATTCCTCGAGGCTCTCGAGATCAGGAAGTTCTACGGAGTAGGAAAGGTCACTGCAGAAAAAATGTACCGGTTGGGCATTTTTACAGGGAAGAACCTCAAGGAAAAATCGCGCGAATTCCTGGATGAACACTTCGGAAAAAGCGGGGAATATTATTACCAGGTAGTGCGGGGAATTCACCTTAGCGAGGTGAAACCATCCCGCATCAGGAAATCTCTTGGCGCCGAGCGCACTTTTGAGGAAAATATCTCTTCTGAAGTATTTATGCTGGAAAGGCTGGAGAATATTTCCGAAGAAATTGAGCGAAGGCTTACCAAAAGTAAGGTTGCAGGAAAGACCGTTACCCTGAAGATCAAGTACAGTGACTTTACCCTGCAAACCCGCAGCAAAACGCTGGATTACTACATTTCCTCTAAGGGGTTAATTCTGGAGACCGCGAAAAAACTGCTGTACCAGGAAAAAATGAAGAACTCGGTTCGGCTCCTGGGGATTTCTCTTTCCAACCTTAACACAGAAAAACCCGATGAAAAAGAAGAGAAAAAGGAAATTGCCGTGCAGTTAAAATTTGACTTCTAAAAAAAGAGCCACCGGAAGATCCGATGGCTCAAAATTATTTTTGGAATATATCTTTAGTGAACTTCTGAAACGCGCAGGGTATTCACCATTCCTTTCTCGCTGATAGGCATTGCCGCAAGGTTGATAATGAAATCGCCCTTTTCCACGTAATTCGATTCCAGCGCGATCCTGTTGACATCGTCAATGGTTTCATCTGTACTCACCATTTTGTCATAATAGAATGCCCTAACACCCCATAAAAGGCTTAATTGATTTACGATTCTTTTATTCGAGGTGAAAACCAGGATATTTGATTCCGGTCTCCAGGCAGAGATCTGAAAGGCAGTATACCCACTGTTGGTGAGAGTACAGATAGCCTGCGCCTTGATCTCATTGGCCATGTGGGCGGCATGATAACATATCGCCTTGGTGATATAACGCTTTGTACGCACATGCGGAGGTTCGTGAGGCACCTTGATAAGCGGTGAGGTCTCTACGCTCATGATGATCTGGCACATCTTTTCTATCACCTGTACCGGGTAATTCCCTACCGATGTTTCCCCGCTCAGCATCACGGCATCGGCGCCATCCATCACAGAGTTTGCCACGTCATTCACCTCGGCCCTTGTTGGGGTAAGGCTGGTGATCATGGTCTCCATCATCTGGGTGGCGATAATTACCGGAATTCTGGCTTTTTTGGCTTTCAACACCAGCTGCTTCTGAATAAGCGGAACTTCCTGCGCCGGGATCTCCACTCCCAGGTCACCACGTGCCACCATAAGTCCGTCACAGTACGCCACGATCTTATCGATGTTCTCAACGCCTTCTGGCTTCTCGATCTTCGCGATGATCGGGATCTTGTGATCTGTATGTTCTTTGATAAGATTCTGTAATTCGATAAGATCTTCGCTGTGTCGCACAAAAGAAAGCGCGATCCAGTCCACATCCTGTTTTACCGCGAAAATGGCATCTTCAACATCTTTTTCGGTAAGTGCGGGTAGGGAAATATTTGTGTTCGGAAGGTTTACACCTTTTTTAGAGCGTAAAGGCCCTCCCTGAACAACTTTGGCCTTTACTTCGTTTTCTTTGTTGGTGCTCACCACCTCAAAGATCAGTTTTCCGTCATCAAGCAAGATACGCTCACCGGCCTTTACATCTTTCGGAAAGCGGTCGTAGTTCATATATACCCTTTCGGCAGTTCCTTCAAATTCCTCCCCGGTAGCGAAGGTGATCTCGTCTCCTTTGGCCACCACGATCTCTTCCTTCATTTTTCCTACCCTTAACTTGGGCCCCTGAAGATCGGCAAGTACCGCGGCAGAAAAACCATGCTCCTCATTGAGGTCACGTATCATTTTGATACGCTGTTTCACATCATCATAATTGGCGTGAGAGAAGTTTATTCTAAAAACATTCACTCCGGCCTGCATCATATCTTTTAAAACCTCCTTAGTACTCGTTGCAGGGCCGAGGGTTGCTACTATCTTGGTCTTTTTTGTGTTTGGCATCTAGTCAAATATTAAATTTTCCTTTGATTTTATTTGTTCCTGATCAATAGAATAAGCCATAGAGACCTGCGGAATTTCCTTGATCCTTTCCAACAGCAGTTTTTCTGACACACCGCCTGTTTCTTCTTCGATCTTCAGAAAGAAGTCCACATTTTTGAACTCGGGAAGCAGGTAACTTTTCCTGATCGTTCTCTCTCTTTCCCCGAACAACGAATTTGGGTTCGCAGTAGACAGGTCTTCTGCCTTGGAAATATTGCTTACCAGGTAATAGTCGCAATCTTTGAACTGATCTTCAAACTTGTAGAGGGCAAACAGAACGTGTGTCCCTTTTATATGAAAATCAATGTCTTTAGGTGACCTGGCCAGCCGCAGGTTCAAATGCTTGTTCAAAAGAAAGGCTAGCTTATACTCCTCTACCGAACAATGGATAGCAATGAGCTTATAAGCCTCTTCAAAAACCTCATCAAGAACCAGTTTATGGGCAGGCATACTCTATTTACATCAAACGCTAAAGATAAAAATTGTAGTGCAGAAATGATAGTTTTTAACCTCCTATTTTAGGAATTATCTACGAAAACGTTTTAGTTTTAACTAAATTGTTAAGAAGGTTCGATCTTGTTTTGAAGAGCGTAATAAGCCCTTTTGGAAGCCTTCTCCTCAGCCTTCTTTTTAGAGGTCGCTCTTGCTTTGGCTACAACCCTGTCTTCAATCCTAAGTTTTACCGCGAAATGCTTTAGTTCATCAATACCGGTGTCTTCATACACCTCGTAACTAAAGTTTTTTTTCTCTTTTTGACACCACTCTATTAACAAGCCTTTATAGCTTATCACCGTGCCTTCAAGCTGTTCAATGTCCACGTAGGGTTCTATAACCCGCTCATATATGAACTTTTTACAGTACCTGTAACCCCTGTCCAGGTAAATAGCGCCTATAAGGGCTTCAAAAAGGTTCCCGTGGATATTGACCCCGAATTGATCTTTGGAGATGTTGGTCTGTATGTATTTGATAAGATTAAGGTCCCTTCCCAGCTCGTTAAGGTGTTTGCGACTCACAATTTTGGATCGCATCTTGGTAAGGTAACCTTCATTGCCACCGGGTACTTCCTTGAACAAATGTGAAGCGATCACCGCGCTGAGCATGGCATCACCCAAAAACTCCATGCGTTCAAAATTGATCGCGTTTCCCTCTTCATCTTTCTTATTAAGTGACCTGTGGGTAAAGGCTTTTTTATAGTACCCAATATTTCGGGGCTTGAACCCCATGATCTTGGTTAGTTCCATAAAAAAATTCCCGCCTCTTGAAGAACGGGAATTTAATATGTTTCTAATAACACTCATGGAATTTCTTACTCATCCAGTTTTTTGAACAGCACACATGCATTATGACCTCCAAAACCGAACGTGTTGCTCATGGCAACCTTCACATCACGCGGCTGCGCTTTGTTCAGCGTAAGGTTTAGCTCGGGGTCTATATTCTCGTCTGGTGTTTCATGGTTGATGGTGGGCGGAACAATACCGTGCTTCATGGCCAGGATAGAAGCGATGGCTTCCACTGCCCCTGCAGCTCCCAACAAATGTCCGGTCATGGACTTGGTGGAATTGATATTGATGTTCTTTGCATGCTCTCCAAAAACTTTTTTGATGGCTTTCAATTCGGCTACATCACCAAGCGGTGTTGAAGTACCGTGGGTATTGATAGCATCAACATCTTCAGGTTTCAGGCCGGCATTCTTAAGACAGTTCTCCATCACGGCAACCACTCCAATCCCTTCAGGGTGCGGGGCAGTCATATGATAAGCATCAGAAGACAATCCTCCTCCAACTACTTCAGCATAGATCTTTGCGCCACGAGCCTTGGCGTGCTCGTACTCTTCAAGGATAAGGGCTCCTGCCCCCTCTCCAAGTACAAACCCGTCACGGGTGGCATCAAAAGGTCTTGAGGCGGTTTCGGGGCTTTCGTTGCGGGTGGAAAGGGCATGCATTGCATTAAATCCTCCCATCCCTGCCGGTGCAACTGCAGCTTCAGAACCTCCTGAAACTATGATATCACTGTGCCCTAATCTGATGTAATTAAGAGCGTCTATCAATGCATTTGCAGCCGAAGCACAAGCCGAAACCGTAGTATAGTTAGGACCCATGAACCCATGACGGATCGAAATATGCCCGGGGGCGATATCTGCGATCATCTTTGGGATAAAGAACGGATTGAAACGAGGGGTACCATCACCTTTTCCGTAGGTAAGCACCTCATCCTGGAAGGTTTCCAGACCTCCAATTCCGGCTCCCCAGATCACTCCAACGCGGAGTTTATTAATGGTTTCAAGGTCAATGCCCGCATCCTTTATAGCCTCATCTGAAGCTACAAGGGCATACTGCGCGAACTTGTCTAATTTCCTGGCCTCTTTACGGTCGAAGTAATCTTCGGCCTTAAAGTTTTTGATCTCACAAGCGAATTTAGTTTTGAACTTTTCAGTATCAAAATAAGTGATAGGGGCAGAACCACTCCTTCCATTCTTTAAACCGTCCCAATACTCTTCAATATTGTTACCAATGGGGGTGAGCGCACCTAATCCGGTTACTACAACTCGCTTTAACTCCATAAGGATATGTTACTTTTTATTTTTTAGCGTCTTCAATGTAAGATATAGCCTGACCAACAGTAGCAATGTTTTCTGCCTGGTCATCTGGGATCTGGATATCGAACTCCTTTTCGAATTCCATGATCAACTCTACAGTGTCTAATGAATCAGCGCCCAAGTCGTTGGTGAAGCTAGCTTCGTTTACTACTTCGTTCTCGTCAACTCCTAATTTGTCAACGATAATCGCTTTTACTCTTGATGCAATGTCTGACATAACTTGTGTTTTTAATTTTTAATTAAGTGGCAAAAATAAAAAACTTTATTTTAAAACCTGTTTTTACTTTAAAAATGTGAAGGTAAATTACGTAATTTCCAATGAAAGCGATTAATTTTACGTCCCAATAATTGTTAACACCGCTACATTGCTGACTTCCCGTAACTCCCATAAAAAGAAGAAGATCGTGATCTTTGCCTCCGGCTCCGGAACCAATGCAGAGAACATTATAAAGTATTTTAAGGACTCGGATAAAGCTGAAGTGGCGGCCGTATTTTCCAATAAAAGATCGGCAAAGGTGTTAAAACGAGCACATGACCTCGATGTAAAAGCCCTGCACTTTGACCGGGATGCTCTTTACCATTCCAAAGAGGTGTTTAACCTGCTTAAAGACATGCAGCCAGACCTTATAGTACTGGCGGGTTTTCTTTGGATATTCCCGAAGGCGATTCTTCACGAATTTCATAATAAGGTGATCAACCTTCACCCTGCTTTGCTCCCAAAGTTTGGCGGCAAAGGCATGTACGGCATGAACGTGCACAGGGCCGTTGTGGAAAAAAAAGAGGTGGAAACCGGCATCACCATTCATTATGTCAATGAGAAATACGACGAGGGCGAGATCATTTTCCAGGCTTCCACCCCCGTAGATCCAAGCGATTCTGCCGAAGATATAGCCGAAAAGATCCATCAGCTGGAATATGAGCATTTCCCGAAAGTGATCGAAAACCTACTATTCCCTTCAGAAAATGGATAAACCGCAGGTACACATTTATACCGATGGCGCAGCAAGGGGAAATCCAGGTCCCGGCGGCTACGGAATTATCATGGAATGGGTGGGGAAACCCTATAGAAAGGAATTCTCCCAGGGCTTTAAGCACACCACGAACAACAGAATGGAACTGCTGGCGGTCATCGTTGCACTGAAAAAGCTGAAAAACCTCGATACTACGGCCGTGGTGTTCACAGATTCGAAATACGTGGCCGATGCAGTTGAGAAAAAATGGGTTTTCGGCTGGGAGAAGAAAGGCTTTAAAGACCGAAAAAATGCCGATCTGTGGATAGAATTCCTTAAAGAGTTCAGAAAACATAAAGTACGGTTCAAATGGATCCGCGGCCATAATGACCATCCGCAGAACGAGCGCTGCGACCAGCTTGCCGTAGAAGCCTCAAAAGGAAAACGGCTTTTGATCGACACCGGATTTGAAGGGGAGTCTGAAAGCCTTTTTTAACCTCCTGCTTTTTTGCTTTATCTGCTTTATTGCTTGAAAAACAAAACCGTATATTTGCACCTCATTCTTAAAAAATACTATGAGTAAGTTATTAATAGTGGGAACAGTAGCTTTTGATGCCATTGAAACCCCTTTTGGTAAGACCGATAAAATTCTGGGAGGTGCAGCGACCTATATAGGGCTCTCTGCTTCTCAATTTAATATAGACAGTGCGGTAGTATCTGTAGTAGGTGAGGATTTTCCGCAGGACTATCTTGACCTTCTGAAAGATCGTAACATCGATATTTCAGGGACTGAGATCGTCAAGGGCGGTAAAACCTTTTTCTGGAGCGGAAAATACCACAACGACCTCAACTCAAGGGACACACTGGACACCCAGCTCAATGTATTGGCCGATTTTCAGCCGGTAGTTCCTGAAGATTTCAAGTCACCAGACATTGTAATGCTTGGAAACCTGCATCCTTTAGTACAGCTAAGTGTTCTGGAACAGCTGGAGCGGCCAAAGCTTGTTGTTTTGGATACTATGAACTTCTGGATGGACAACACCTGGGATGACCTGATGAAAGTTATTGCAAAAGTTGACGCCCTTACTATTAATGACGAAGAAGCCCGTCAGCTGACAAATGAATACTCACTTGTGAAGGCAGCGCGAAAAATAGCAGAATTAGGGCCAAAATATGTAGTGATCAAAAAAGGAGAACACGGAGCCCTTTTATTTCACGACGAGCAGATCTTCTTTGCTCCGGCGCTTCCGCTGGAAGAAGTTTTTGACCCAACCGGTGCAGGTGATACTTTCGCAGGAGGTTTTACAGGATACCTGGCGTACACAGGAGACATTTCTTTCGGCAATATGAAAAATGCCGTGATCTATGGCTCGAATCTTGCCTCCTTCTGTGTGGAAAAGTTCGGAACCGAAAGAATGCAGGAACTAACAAAAGAAGAGGTCAATCAACGGTTGCAGGAGTTTAGGGCCCTCACCCAGTTCGAAATTAACCTTACTTAAAAATAACGCCCTGTAATTTCAGGGCTTTTTTTGTGACTAAATTTGCATAATATCCTCAACTAAGGAAGAACAAATAATATGAGTGACGCTTTAAAACACGAATGTGGAATTGCCCAGATCAGGCTATTGAAACCTCTCGAATATTATAAGGAGAAGTACGGGACCGCTTTTTATGGGGTGAACAAAATGTACCTGATGATGGAGAAACAGCACAACCGCGGACAGGACGGTGCGGGTTTTGCCAGCATCAAACTCAATACTCAGCCGGGCGACCGCTACATTAGCCGGGTGAGGTCAAATGCCGCCCAGCCCATTCAGGATATTTTCGCGCAGATCAACTTCCGCATCAATGAAGAGATGAAGGAGCATCCCGAATATGCCAATGATGTGGCCCTTCAAAAAAAGAACATTCCATATATAGGAGAAGTGTTCCTGGGCCACGTTCGCTACGGAACCTTCGGGAAGAACAGTGTGGAAAGCGTCCACCCCTTCCTTCGTCAGAACAACTGGATGCACAGGAACCTCATCGTTGCCGGAAACTTTAACATGACCAACGTTCACCAGCTTTTCAACAACCTGGTGGAATTAGGGCAGCATCCTAAGGAAAAAGCCGATACAGTAACGGTGATGGAGAAGATCGGGCACTTTTTGGATGATGAGGTTGAAAAATTATATAAAAAACTAAAAAAACAGGGATTTAGCAAGGTGGAAGCTTCTCCCATGATCGCAGAGCAGCTCAACGTCACCAAGATCCTTAAAAAGTCTTCTAAGAACTGGGATGGCGGCTATGCCATGGCGGGGCTTCTTGGGCACGGAGATTCCTTTGTTTTGCGTGACCCTGCAGGAATAAGGCCTGCATATTATTATAAAGATGACGAAGTAGTGGTTGTTGCTTCAGAAAGGCCGGTGATCCAGACCGTCTTCAACGTTAACTTTGAGGATGTTCAGGAATTGCCTCCGGGCCATGCCATCATCACCAAGAAAAGCGGAGAAGTGCGCATCAAAAAGATTCTTGAACCACTGGAAAGGAAAGCCTGTTCTTTTGAGCGCATCTATTTTTCCCGCGGAAGTGATGCAGAGATCTACCAGGAGAGAAAGAACCTCGGAAAATTCCTGATGCCGGAAGTTTTGAAAGCCATAAACCACGATACCATCAATACGGTATTCTCTTTTATTCCGAATACTGCCGAAACCTCTTTCTACGGAATGGTGGAAGCAGCCCAGGATGAACTCAACAAGCAAAAGAACGAAGCCATCCTTGCTGAAAAGGAAACGCTGACAGACGAAAGACTTCAGGAGATCCTGGCACACCGTCTTAGAACCGAAAAAATTGCCATCAAAGATGCGAAGCTGCGTACTTTCATTACCGAAGACAGTAGCCGGGACGACCTGGTGGCCCATGTGTATGATGTGACTTACGGAGTAGTGAAGCCGCAGGACAACCTGGTGATCATAGATGACAGTATTGTTCGAGGTACCACCTTGAAGAAGAGTATCATCAAAATGCTTGACCGCACTAATCCTAAAAAGATTGTGGTGGTCTCTTCTGCACCGCAGATCCGTTATCCCGATTGTTACGGGATCGACATGGCCAGGCTGGAAAACCTGGTGGCATTCCAGGCCGCACTGGAACTGCTGAAGGAGAACGGAAAGTATGATATAGTAGAAGAAGTCTACGAAAAATGTAAAAAACAGGTGGATCTTGAAGACAGGGAAGTTCAGAATTTCGTGAAAGAGATCTATGACCCTTTTACAGATGAGCAGATATCAGACAAGATAGCCGAGCTGTTAAGCGAGGAAAGCGTGAAGGCCGAAGTAAAGATCATTTATCAGACCGTGGAAAATCTGCACAAGGCTTGTCCGCACAATTTAGGCGACTGGTACTTCACGGGGAACTATCCAACATTTGGAGGTAACCGTGTGGTTAACAGGGCTTTTATGAACTTTTATGAGGGCAAAACCGACCGCGCATACTGATATAACACTGATTTTCTGACAGTTACGTTTAGCTGCGTGTAGTTTAACTAATATATGTGCCGTTCATCTAAAAAGCAATGTGAGACGAATAATATTATTTACCTTAGCTAAGCCATAACATAAGTAGGTTAAGTTCATGGTAGATTTGGGGCAAAAAAGGTGGAGCTATCCACCTTTTTTATTTTTATATACTTTCCATTCTCTTCCCCTTTAATATTCATTTCTCAAAACCTTCGAAAAAGAATATTCTAAAATGGCATTTTTGATGCTCTATATTTACCACGAACACGCGAATGATCTCTTTTGTTCAATTACACTCCGTTTAATCGAAATTAACTAGCCGATCAAATTTAATATGATTAGTGAATTGGTGGCCTTTTAAAATTATCTCAAAAGAGAACTCCCTAAAATTTCATTTTTGACACTCTATTTTTCCCAGAAATACCCAAATAATTCCATTTGGAAATTGATACTTCCATTTTATCGGAAATAAAAGGGGTTCTTACTTAATATAATTCGTGAATTCGTGGCTCCTAAAAAAGCCCCTTTAAAATGTAATTTTTACCACTCTTTTAAATGGAGTTCTTTCCCGTCGAATTCGGCGTAGGTGTAGAAATTGATCCAGTCGCCGGTGTTGATGTACTTTGAATCCTTTGTAAGCTGAAAATCTATAGGTAAATGTCTGTGACCAAAAAGGAAATAATCGTAATGCTTTTTCTCCAACTTTCTTCGGCAGTAAGCGATAAGCCACTCTTTGTCTTCCCCAAGGAATTCAACATCTTCCTTTCCCGAGATCGCCTTGTTCTTTACCGAAAAATACTGGGCCAGCGGCACACCAAGATCGGGATGCAACCAGCGATACAGCCATTTCGCGAAAGGATTAGTAAAAACCTTTTTCATTCGCTTAAAGCCTTTATCCCCCGGACCCAGCCCATCGCCATGACCAATTAGGAACTTCTTGTCATTAAAAGTGAATTCTTTGGGGCGGTGAAAAACCGGAATTTTCAACTCCTTTTCAAAATAGTCGTTCATCCAAAGATCATGGTTGCCCACAAAAAAATAGATAGGAATTCCGCGGTCACTCAACTGGGCAAGTTTTCCCAAGACACGAACGAAGCCTTTAGGCACCACATGTTTATATTCAAACCAGAAATCAAATAGATCTCCGAGCAAAAAGATGGCCGCCGCATCTTCACTTATTTTATCCAGCCAGGCTACGAACTTTTCTTCCCGCGGGCGGCTTTCTTCCGCCGTTGGGGCCCCCAGGTGGTTATCGCTCGAAAAATATATTTTTTTGCCTTCAGGAACTTCCATTGGAAATATTTAGCGGTAAAGATAGAATTAAATTCGGCTAAGTTGAAAGCGAGATTCAAAACAGGCATCTCTGCCGCAGGCTTTGAATTTTTGTTCAAGTGCTGTACCTTTAAGAAAAAAGAGCATGAAAAACTTGATAACCGGCATTCATCATGTTACGGCCCTGGCCGGAGAACCACAGCAAAACCTATATTTCTATACCGGAATACTGGGCCTGAGGATGGTAAAAAAGACCGTGAACTTTGACGCGCCCGAGGTCTATCATTTTTACTACGGAAATGAATTGGGAGAACCGGGCTCCATCATGACATTTTTCCCTTATGAAGGCATCCAACAAGGACGGCCGGGTAAAGGAATGCTGAATGTCACTACCTTTTCTGTTCCGGACACCTCGAGGGAATTCTGGGAAAATCGACTGAAGCAATACAATGTCAGTACAAAACCTGTAGAAGAAAGGTTCGAGGGAGAATCTGTTCTATACTTTGAAGACCCCGACGGTCTTGGGCTGGAACTGGTCTTTAACAGCAAAGACGATCGCCCCGGATTTTCGTACGGCAACATTCCTGAAGAGCACGCCATAAAAGGCTTTTACAGCGTGGAGATATGGCAGGAGAGACATGAGCGCACTGCAGCCTTGCTTACGGAAGTGATGGACCATCAACTGATCGCCGAAAAAGGGAACAGGTTCAGGTTCGCTGCAACCGACAAACCCGGAAATTATATAGACATCGTCTCCATGCCGAACAGCCAGAGAGGCCTTGGCGGTGGTGGCACGGTTCACCATATTGCCTTCAACACTGCCGATGTTCAAACTCAGGCAAAAGTGCGTGAAAATCTTTTAAGAAGCGGCTTACAACCCACTCCTGTGGTAGATCGACAATACTTCGAATCCATCTATTTTAGGGAGCCGGGAGGAGTCCTTTTTGAAGTTGCTACAGCCCAACCGGGATTTGCGGTAGATGAAGAACCACAGAAACTGGGAGAAAAATTAATGCTTCCGGCACAGTACGAAGCCAAACGAGACCTCATTGAAAAAGCCGTGAAACCGGTTCAGTTAAATCCTCAAAAATTCAAATAATGCTGCACAACAAAGATTTCAAATACGACGGAACGCCGGTAGAAAAAGCTTCAAAAGCATTGATCATGTTACATGGCAGGGGAGGATTTGCCGAAGACATCCTGGGCCTTGCTGAGCATTTCAAGATAGAAGATTTCGCGCTGGTGGCACCGCAGGCTTATAACAACAGTTGGTATCCGTTGTCTTTCATGGCACCCGAAGAGCAGAATCAGCCCTGGCTGGATTCGGCCCTCGAACTGCTCGGGGAACTGGAACTGGAATTGAACCAAAAAGGGATCGCTTCAGAAAACATCTATTTCTTCGGATTTTCCCAGGGAGCCTGCCTGGCACTGGAGTACACCACCCGCAATGCAAAAAAGTACGGAGGAGTCATTGCCATTATCGGCGGACTTATTGGAGACCACATTAACACTGGGAATTATATTACCGATTTTGAAGAAACTTCTATCTTTTTGGGAACCAGCGACCCCGATTCACATGTGCCGGTTGAACGGGTAGAACAGTCGGCCGAGATCCTAAAGAATAAAAATGCGAAGGTAGAACTACGAATTCATAAAAACGCGGGGCATGTGATCAATACCGAAGAACTTGGCGTGGCCAATAATTTCATTTTCGGGTACCCGGGGCCTTCAAAGAAAAAGGTCTAAGCATTATCTGAAGCGTACCACTCGGCGTAAGAGGTTTCCGTTTCCTGCAGCCTTAGGGAGAATAGCTTGATATGTTCAGGAAGCCTTTTTTGGATCTTTGCAGCAAAATCCTGGATCATATTCTCACTGGTAGGTTGATAGTCTACAAGAATGACAGTATGACCTCTGTCCTTCAGCTCTTTGGCCAGCTCCACATGAGGTGTGTTCTTATTAAAAACAGTGGCATGATCAAACACATCAACGATCTCCTGTTTCACGATCTTCTTCAGATCGCCAAAATCGATCACCATTCCCAGCTTGACGTTATCCACATCAGTAATGGGTTCCCCTATTACAGTAACCGCCAATTTATAGCTGTGGCCGTGAACGTTCTTGCATTTTCCGTCGTAACCGTACAAGGCATGCCCTGTTTCAAATGAGAACTGTTTGGTAATTCGAATTAAACCCATAAAAATATTTTTGCAAAGATAAAGGTTTTTTACTGCCTCCTGCCTGAAGCTCAGCTTTTAAAAATTAACTTTTTAGGAGCAACTTTTTTCAGCAGCGAATATTAAAACGATATACATTTGCAGGCTTAAATTTTTGAAAGTGACAATAGTAGAGAATCCCGTTTACGAGAAGATCATTGAGGACCTGTTGAACCAACAGTATTCAATAATTGAGAACTTCTTTGACCTTTATGAAGTACAGCAGCTTCGTAACTCGCTTCTAAACAAGTATGAGGAAGACAATTTCAAGAAGGCGGCTATTGGCAACCGTACCAACGAAATGATCGCGAAATCTATTCGTGGCGACTTTATTCTGTGGTTGAATGAGGCTGAATCGGGAGCAGCCGAGTCTATCTTTTTCAACAGGATCAATGACTTTGTGGAGTACCTTAACAAAACCTGTTTTATGGGAATTCTGCACAAGGAATTCCATTATGCTCTGTATCCTGAAGGCACTTTTTACAAGAGACACCTGGACACTTTCCAGAACGATGACAGGAGAAAACTTTCCATGGTCTGCTATCTCAACGAGCAGGACTGGAAACCGGAGTATGGCGGGGAGCTGGTGATCTACAAGAATGAGCACGGAACGGAAAAAGAAGAGGTGATCTATCCCTTTCCGGGGCGGGTGGTGATCTTTGAGAGCCAGGTTCTGGAGCATGAAGTAAAACCCGTAAAAACCGAAAGGCTCAGCATTACCGGCTGGTTGAAGACCCGATAGTTACTTTTTTCTGAACTTCTGGTACAGAAAAACACCTATAAGGGCAATTGCCAGCAACAGCCACCAGCCGTTACCGCTTAGAAAGGTCCAAAAGTCAAAAGCCTCATTATTTATGGGCACTTCGTTCTGCATTACCTTTCGTGCCTTTTTCGCCAGCTGTGCCGGGCGTAGAGAAATACCACCAGCACAAACAGGATCCCCAGGATGTATTCCCAGTTGCCTTCAATGAAGTTCTGCAGGGAATATCCCCATTCCTCTTCCCGGGTGGCGGGCCTGTCTTTTGGTAAATGTTCCTGCTGAATGTTCATTCTGAAGATATTTAGTACTGTTTCTATTTTTTTAACTGTGCCAATGCTTTCCGTGTAAAGTCAGATAGCACAAGCTCTCCCGAAATGGCGGCTCTTTCCTGAAGCAGCTGGCTCCAGTTTTCGGTTCCTTCCCATAACACCTTTTTCATTTCATACAAAGCTGCAGGATTGTAGCCCGCAAGTTTTCTGCTGAAAAATTCAAGCTCCTTATCCATTTCCGAAGTATTCTCAAATACCCGCGC
This sequence comes from Salinimicrobium catena, assembly GCF_900102915.1. Taxonomy (GTDB): domain Bacteria; phylum Bacteroidota; class Bacteroidia; order Flavobacteriales; family Flavobacteriaceae; genus Salinimicrobium; species Salinimicrobium catena. The sequence continues at coordinate 615,253 of NZ_FNGG01000001.1, read as the reverse complement.
GTATAATCCCTTTTCCTTGGCCCAATATGCATTCTTCCATTCATGGGCAGCCAAAGTAAGTTCGGCTAAAGCTCCCACGCCCATTTTGCGCTCTATGGCCGGTGCGATGACGAACGGACCTATACCAATACTTAATTCTGAAAGTTTGATAGCGGCATGTTCTGTGGCAAAAGCATAATCACAGGCCGCAGCCAGGCCTACTCCGCCTCCAACCGTTTTGCCGTGAATTCTCCCAATGATGAGCTTTTTGCAGCTACGCATGGCATTGATCACATTGGCAAAGCCGGAGAAGAACAGTTTCCCCTGCTGCATATTCTCAACCGCTAGCAACTCATCAAAAGAAGCTCCCGCACAAAAGGCCTTTTCTCCTTCAGATCGAAGAATGATCACCTTCACCTCCTCATCTTCAGAAAGCTTATTGAGCTCCCGCTGCAACCGCTCTAACAGTTCGCCGGGAAAGGAATTGCTTGCCGGGTGGCCAAATTCGACCGTGGCTACTCCCTCAGTTATTTTTGTATACAGGCTTCCGTTTTCTCTGTTGGTGGTCATAAAAAGAATGGTTTCCCGTAAAGTTACACTTTAGCCGGGAATTACAAAGAAGGAAAGTCGCCTAAAACTTCCGGCTACACCTCTTTTTGTAGATATTTCCTTCGGAATTTGATCACCAGGGCCCCGCTTCGGATGAGCATCCATACGAAAAACGCGATCCAGATGGCATAGAGTTCCATTCCGAAGTGATCACCTATCAGCAGCACCGGAGTGAATCCGAGGAAAGTAGCGAACAACAACACATTCCGAAGGTATTTCGCTTCGCCAAGGCCTTTGAAAATGCCATCAAACATAAAAGCTATGGCATTGACCGGCTGCATGAAAAGCACCATCCAGAATACAGAAGTGAACAGCACCAGCACAGAATTTTCTTTGGTAAAAAGCAATCCGATCTCGTCGTAGAACAGGGAACAGATGCCAATAAGGGTGATAGCGATGATGATGGCGTATTTGCTGATGTCAATGCTCAAATTCCAAAGCCGCTTGTAATCTTTGGCACCCAAAAGCCTTCCCGAAATAGCATTTCCGGCATTCGCGTAGCCATCGATGAAAAATGAAAAGAACAACCAGATGTTCATGAGGATACTTTGGGCAGCAATGTAGTTCTTCCCATAATCTGTGGCGTAAGCGTTGGCCAGATAAATGGCGAAATTGAGGGCGGCGGTCCTCACAAAGAGGTTGGCGCTCATTACAAGAAGACCGCGCATCTGCGGATTAATGTTAGAACTAAGTCGTAATCCAAAGGGTGTCCTGCTAAAGAAAAAGTAAAGCGCCATGGCCAGCATCACGGCCTGGGAGATCACGCTGGCTATAGCCGCCCCTTTTAAATGCATGGCAGGAATAACCCCATCAATGCCGTACACCAGGAGATAGTCTAGCGCCACATTAAGAAAGGCGCCGGTGAGACTGCATTTCATAGCCCACAACGTATTTTGCAGCCCTCTAAAGACCCCAAAAAGAGCAAAAGTTACCAGCGTTAGCGGATAACCCAGGGCCCTTATCTGGTAATAATCAGCCGCGTAATTGAGCACCAGTCCTTCAGCGTTATAGGCCCTGAAGATGGTGGCGGCAAAATAAGCGGTTACAATGTAGATGAGCAGGCTCAATAAAAGGTTGAAGTAAATGGCCTGCGGCACGAGGGTCTTTACCGCATGAAGCCGCTGCGCTCCCAGGTGCTGGGAAACCAGGGCAGAGATGGCGGTTTTTGTCTGTGCCACGATCCAGATGATAGCTGAAAGAAAAGAACCCACTATCCCCGCGGCTGCCAGCGCCTCTACGGGATCTCTTTCCACGTTTCCAATAATGGCGATATCGGTAAGGGAAATGAGCGGTTCCGCGATCCCGGCAATGATAGCGGGAATGGCAATTTTGTTGATCTCCTTGAATGAAACTCTAGACATCTACTTCAAGATCTTTTCATAACAGTAAAAAGGGTGCTCACTTTGCTTCGGAAAAAAGATATTTCCCAGGCGCTTATAGTCCCTGCTCTCATAAAATTTCTGATTTCTTTTGTTCTTGCTGAAGGTATCGAGCCTTACCGACTGATAATTCTGAGCTGCAGCAAACTTTTCGGCGAAATCCATCAGCTTTTGGCCGTAACCTTTTCCCCATACCTCCGGGAGGGTCGCCAGCCGGTGAACATAAAGGTTATTACCTCCTGGAGTCAGCCATTCGATTGGAAGATACTCTTCATCAATTTGTGGAGTAAGGACGATGATCCCCAGGATCTCTCCGTGCTCTTCGAGTACGTACAGTTCTTCCTTCTCAATATCTTCCAGAAGGCGTTCGCGGGAAGGGTAATGTTCATTCCATTGAAAAATGGCTTTTTCCTGCATGGCTGCGGCACAGGCTTCGGTAAGAGACTTTGCGGACTCGAGATCTTGTCGGGTAGCTTTTCGGATCATAGAAACCACAAAAATAATTTTTATAAGAAAGAATTAAACTCTTTACTGGTATAAATAAATTAATTACATTTGCCCCGTTGAATTTTATCATTCAACTCCAAACGGGGGATTAGCTCAGCTGGCTAGAGCGTTTGGCTGGCAGCCAAAAGGTCATCGGTTCGACTCCGATATTCTCCACCAAAAACCACTGCATTGGCGGTGGTTTTTTTATACCCTTTTTTCAGGAATACCTGCAATATCTCTATTTAAGGCCAAAAGGCTCATCGGTTCCCCCGAAGTGTCGGGGCGATATTCTCCACCAAAAACCACTGCATTGACGGTGGTTTTTTTTATACCCTTTTTTCAGGAATACCTGCAATATCTCTATTTAAGGCCAAAAGGCTCATCGGTTCCCCCGAAGCGTCGGGGCGATATTCTCCACCAAAAACCACTGCATTTGCGGTGGTTTTTTGTTTCTACATCGACCTTACTCCAAAAATCCTGTAACCCTGTCCACTATTCTTCCAAGGGCATCAGAAAGGTGAGTTTGGTTCCAGGGGTGCGAGGCCTCAAAGACATGGTCACTACCTTCCAGCACGAACAATTGGGAGTCAGCGATCCAATCATGAAGGTCATGAGCGTCTTGAATAGATACCGTAGGATCGGCAGACCCGTGGATAATCAGGACCGGGATATGCAGTTCTTTCGCCGCCCTTGAAATGGTAAGGCGTTCTTCGTTTCTCTTGAAATCTTCATAAAACTCGAAAAGGTGAGGCATTTGCTGTTTGGTTCGGGTATTTTCAATGTAAGCAATGCCTTTTTGTTCCCAGGCATCCAGCTCTTTGCCTTTTGGAAATCGGTCCCCAAAGTCGCTCACGGCCGCAAGAGTGATCAGCTTCTTGATTCGCCTGTCTTCAGCCGCTCTGACAAGTACCACACCACCGCCACGAGAATGACCCATTAGCCCAATATTCGTAACATCGGCCACTTCGGAATATGGAGAATCTTCCGAAGTGAGCCAATCCAGCAACACTTCCAGGTCATCGAGTTCCTTGGTGTAGGTATTCTCTCCAAAGGCATCAAGATCGGGAAAATCGATCGGCTCTTCCAGGGTTCCGCCGTTAAAGGCAAAATTGAACTTGATGAACAGAAAACCTCTTCTGGCAAATTCTTCACCCATCAAATTCCAGGCGCCCCAATCCTTGAAACCCTTATAGCCGTGGCAAAAAATGAGCACGGGTTTGTTCTCTCCTTCTTCTGAAAAAAATACGTCGGTAATTACCGGCCTCCCGTGTTTTCCGGGAAGCGGAATGTTCTTTTGTTTTATGATCACCATGCGAATTGCTTCATTTCTTTTTCCTGAAACGGCACCTGCGGATCGCAGATCTCCAGGATCAGGTTAATTAATTGTTCCCGGAAAGCTCCCAAAGTTTCCGGTGTGATATCGGGGTCTTTAAAGGCTCCCCGGCCGTTCTTGTCTTTTTTGTAAAATTTCAGGAAGCCGCTCTGCAGGTTCTTAAAGGAAATAATACCGGCTTCGGCAGCAGAAGTGATCGGTCTTTCGCGATGTAACAGATAAGCGTACATGAGCACCTGAAAAGGCTTGCTGTATTTGTCATAATCGCTGTGAATATCTTCCCATTCCACGATCTCTACTTTGTTCTGCTCCACTTTTCCCGTCTTGTAATCAATGATCCTCATTTTGCCATTGAATTCATCCACCCGGTCTACCGTGCCTTTCAGGTTGACGGGGAAATCCAGCACCTCAATGGGCAGGGAACATTCAAGTTTATTCTCTACCTGTAAGATCCTTATAGAATTTCCTTTTTCGAGAGTCTTGATCTCCGACTTCAGAAAATTGACCACATAGCGTTTGGCTACTTCGTATATCAGCAGATTCTTTCCGTTTTGAAGTGGTTCAGAAGTATAGTGTTTCAGAAATTGTCGGCTGATTTCTGAAGGGGTTTCAGAAATGGCCTTTTTGAGCCCTTCTTCAGTAATTTCTGAACCTATCCATTGCTCATAGAATTTTTCCAGCGTGTCATGCACAACCGTCCCTAAAGTATTGTAGGCCACGGTTTCCTCTACTTCCTCACTTTCTCTAATACCCAGGATATACTGTTTGTAGAAGTCAAGCGGATTCCGCACGTAAGTGGTAAGAGCCGACGGAGAAAATCCTCTTTTAGCCACCTCCCTGATCTTCGCCATCATTTCAGGAGTTTTGGGAATTACTTTCAGTTCCTTGCTTATCGCCGGAACTTTTGGCACAACCGAAAATTGGCTTATCTGGTGCTGCTTTTGCTGTTCCATTTCCAATTGCAGTAAAAAACGGCTCTTTTCCCCCGCATTTAATCCCCCACTTTCAGTATTATACACCAAATGCACGTTTTCAGCCCTTTGCAAGAGATGGTAAAAGTGATAGGCGTAAACCGCGTCCTTTTCTTTGTACGTGGGCAAATTATATGCACATTTCAGGTCAAAAGGAATAAAAGAATTGCTGCTTTTTCCCGAAGGCAGCACGCCTTCATTAACCGATAGCAAAATGACATTTTTGAAATCAAGCACTCTGGATTCCAGCACTCCCATAAGCTGCAGCCCCGAGAAAGGTTTTCCTTTAAAATCAACCGTCTGTAAAGAAACCAGGTCTTTAAAGATGATAAAAAGGGATTTTAAGGTGGTGACATGGGTATATTCCTGCAGCAAGTTGTTCAGTTTATTGAACAAAAGATGGAACTGGTACAAAAATTCAAGCGTAAGCTTATCCTTGTCCTTATCGAGGTATGTTCTGAGCAGGTAGATCAGCTCCTGAAGATTAGCCACAGCTATCTCCGGATCGTTCTTCCAGCTTTGGAAACATAACCTGTACAGATCCAGAGTAAAGCCCGATGCATTTTCAAAAATGGTTTCTGAAGAGAGGTACACTAGATTCTCCTTTTTGATCTTTTCTGAAAGTCTGTTTGAGCCCCCGCCGGTCACTTTTTTGATCAGCGGGTGATTTATTATGGTCGTGAGATCTTTGTAATACCACTTCTCCTGGTGCCCCGCCTGAATTTTGAGCAGGTGCTCAAAAAGTAAGGCTACAGGCGCATTTCTTAGGGCAAAACCCATGGTGACATTCACTTCTGAAATGTTTGGGGGCAGGGAATTGAGCACCGGCAACAAAAGCGACTCATCTCCCAGAACCACAGCCGTACTCTGCAGGTCCTCCTCATTCATACTGGAAAGTATTTCCCCCACGTATTTTGCCTGACCGATGTTCTTTGGAATTCCCGCCATTTCTATGTTCTTAGCTAAAGTGAATTCCGAAGAAAGTTTCCCGAAGGGCTTCCCCCTGTACCATTCCCATTCGATCGCATACTGCCTCATAAAATGCGACACATCATGCTGTTTGTCTTCAAAGAAGGTCTTTTCCACATCCCAGAACACTTCCCCCAGACCGGTCTCAAGCAGTCGCTGGAAAATGAGCTGTTCGGCGGAATTAAGGGCGTTAAAACCCACAAAAACATATTTACCGGAGTTGTTGATTATGAAATCCTCTATCTTTTCTGAAGCCCTACGATACACCATTCCCTGGTAGGCCAGTCCTTTTCGCTCAAGCTGCTTCTGAAGCTGTTCGTAGTAAACCGGAAGCTTGTTCCAGAATGAAAGGTAATTCTTCATCAGGGAGGTCTGATCCTCCTGCAGGGACCAGTGATTCACCTCCTGAATGTCTGAGAGATACCCAAAAAAAGCCCTGTAATCAATCAGGTAGCGGTCTATTTCATTGAAGTCATGCAACAGGGTTTGCCCCCATGCCGAGTAGGTTTCAAAATTTTCGACCTCATCCCGGGGTGTACAATCTTTATATGCTGAATAGAATTCGAAAAGGGAAGTAATATTGTCAACAGATTTTAAGCCGGCGATCTCCTGGGCAAAATCCTCTATACTCAGCACCCTTGGTGAAAATACCGGTTTTTCTACCATGCCGGCCAGCCGGTGCAACAGGTAAGACCCTGCACGTTTACTGGGCAAAATGAAGGCACAATTTGAAATTTTTGTGTCGCGGGCGAGGAGCTCGTTTAAAACCTGATCTATGAATGCAGTCATGCCTTAAAAATAAAAAACGCTCCGATGAATCGGAGCGTTTTTCAAGATTTATTTAAGGTATGGCCTACATATCAGTAGTATCTTCTGCAGCAGGCTCTTTCATCTCTCTTTCCTTGTCAAGTGAGATCTCAACCCTTCTGTTTTCCTGTCTTCCTTTAGCTGTATTGTTGGAAGCGATAGGCTGAGTTTCACCATATCCTTCAGAAGTCAGACGGTTTGCAGGAATTCCGGCTTCAATTAAGAACTGTCGTACTGAAGCTGCTCTTTCTCTAGAAAGTTTTTCATTATAAGAAGCGCTACCTGTACTATCTGTGTGTCCTTCAATATGGAAGATAGTTTGTGGGTACTCCTTCATGATGTCAGCGATAGACTGTAAAGTCTCTTCTGATTCCTGACGGATAGATGACTTGTTAAGGTCAAAAAGAATGGTTCTTGAGTACTCGTTCAACTCCTCGATCACCTCAACTGTAGGCTCAGGACATCCATTGTTAGCGGCAGTACCGGCTACTTCAGGACACTCGTCGTCTTTATCAAGAACTCCGTCATTGTCTTTGTCTTCCCATGGGCATCCGTTGTTTTCAGCAGGACCTGCTTCATCTGGACACTCATCTTCGCTGTCTTTCACTCCGTCACCATCAGCATCAGGACATCCGTTCATTTCGGCTGTACCGGCTTCAGTAGGACATTCATCCTGAGGATCTGCTACCCCGTCACCGTCAGTGTCAGGACATCCGTTGAATTGTGCCAATCCGGCTTCGTTTGGACATTCGTCATTTCTGTCTTCGATACCGTCACCGTCAGAATCTGGACATCCGTTGAATTCTTCAAGTCCTGGTTCTTCTGGACACTCATCGTCTTTGTCATAGATCCCGTCACCATCTGTATCTTTTCCACCGAAAGCGAATTTTATCCCTCCAGTGTGCTGCCAGTGTTTGTGCATTTGATCATTGTCAAAGCTATGCTTGTACATGGCCTGAAGGGTTAATGCAAGGTTATCTGAGAACCAGAAGTTGAATCCTAATTTTCCGTTCAAAGTCGCTGCTCCTTCATCATCGATCCAGGTGTATCCACCACCGGCACCAATAACAGGATCAAACCATCCGTCACCGGCAAGAGACCTAAGGCTGTAGTTGAACAAACCGTCAATTCCATAGTAGCTAAGATCATCAACACCTTCATCTCCAAATTTGTCGATCTGGTTTAAAGATCCGGCAAGTTCAAAATTGAAACCTCCACCAATATATCTGGCCACAGATATTTTAGAAAGCGCCGGAAGGATGTTCCAGTGATCGGAAGCATTGAAAAATTCATTGTAGTAAGTGCTACTGGTTACGTCGCCTCCTTCACCTTCACCGGTAGGATAGAAGTCAACCGCATTAACTCCAAGGGTGATAGCCCAAGGGTTATCTTCATCCTGCGCCTGCATGGTGCTGAAGCTCAGGATGCATAAAGTAGCCAATAAAAATTTGTTTAGATGTTTCATATTGAAGAGTTTAATTTTTAATTAGTTAGTTAAAACAAAAGTATACTGGAAAATATTATTAACAAAGCCCAATATAATAAAGTTTTCTTAATAAACCCTTGTATGCTGGCGATAGTCGGCGGTTTATATTGAAAATTCATTAGATTTTTTATAAAATTTTGCTAAAAAATTAAGCATTTGAACAGCGTGTTATTTGGCTTGGGAATGCACTAAAAGCAAGGTTTTACCTACAAATTCAAAAATTTTTCAAAATAAATTACCCCCAACAGTTTCTTAAATCTGCAGGGGGTATAGATACATTTTAAAGCGTACTTACTTAATTTTTTAGATCACTTCAAGTTCTTTTCCTACTTTCTTAAAGGCAGCTATAGCCTTATCAAGATGTTCCCTGGTATGGGCAGCCGATAATTGCACCCTGATCCTGGCTTTTCCTTTTGGCACGACCGGATAGAAGAAGCCTATCACATAAATGCCTTCCTCCAGCAGCCTGTCGGCCATGGTTTGCGAAAGTTTGGCATCGTACAGCATCACAGGAACAATGGCTGCATCGCCATCAATAATATCGAAACCGGCTTCTTTTATTCCTTTTTTGAAATAGGCAGTGTTCTCCTTTACACGGTTACGCAGTGTGTCATCCTTAGAGAGCATGTCAAATACTTTGATAGAGGCACCTACAATTGCCGGAGCTAAAGAGTTAGAGAAAAGATATGGTCTTGACCTTTGCCTCAACATTTCAATGATCTCTTTCTTACCTGTGGTATACCCACCCATGGCGCCACCAAGTGCTTTACCTAGGGTTCCTGTAATGATATCGATACGACCTAAAACACCTTTTTCCTCAAGCGTTCCAATTCCCTGCTCGCCGATGAAGCCTGCAGCATGCGCCTCATCGATCATGACCAAAGCGTCGTATTTCTCTGCCAGATCACAGATCTTGTCAAGCGGAGCCAGCAAACCGTCCATGGAGAAAACCCCGTCCGTCACCACGATCTTGAAGCGTGCGCCATCTTCATTGGCCTTTTTTAGCTGCTGCTCAAGATCTTCCATATTATTATTCTCGTAACGATAGCGGGCGGCTTTACACAGCCTTACCCCATCAATAATGGAAGCGTGATTAAGAGAATCTGAAATGATCGCATCCTCTTTCGAGAAAAGCGGTTCAAAAACCCCTCCGTTAGCGTCAAAAGCTGCGGCATATAAAATGGTGTCTTCTGTACCGTAAAAATCAGCGATCTTCTTTTCCAGGTCTTTATGAATATCCTGGGTTCCGCAAATGAATCGTACGCTGGACATTCCAAATCCGTGAGTGTCCATAGTGTCTTTTGCGGCCTGAATCACATCGGGGTGAGAAGACAGTCCCAGATAGTTATTCGCACAGAAGTTGATCACTTGCTTGCCTCCCTGAATGGTAATATCTGCCCCCTGCGGAGAGGTGATGATCCTTTCCTTCTTAAAAAGGCCTTCTTCTTTTATTTGCTCTATTTCTTCTTTAAGATAATCCTTTATAGCTCCGTACATATATTTGATTTTTTACAAAATTACACTTCTTTTATACAATCCTCACCTCGGCGTCATTATTTAGGTAAACCAGCAATTTCCTATCGATCTCATATCCCATTTTTTCCAAAACGGCGGCATAAGAATTGATCTGTTCGCCGTGTTTAACATCCTCTGCTCCGGTTTTATAATCTATCAGGCTCACTTTATTTCCGCAGAAGTTAAGCCTGTCGGGCCTTAAGATCTCTCCAGTACCAGAGAAAACGTCTTTTTCATTATAGTTTACAGCATCCTCAGAATAATAAGCCTCCAGTTCAGGATGCTGAATCACTTCCCGGATCAACTCCTCTATTTCCACCTCATCCTGATCTTTGAACATTCCCTCTTCCCTGGCAGTGAAAAGCACCTGCTCAATATCTTTTTTCGAATTGATGCGGGCGAACAATTCGTGGACCAGGTTCCCTTTTTCGATCGCTGATTTTTGTTTGGAATTCCACAACATTCCCGAACGGGTAATAATGGAGATACCGTTGGATTCTGTAGGGGATGAATAAAAAACCTCCTGCGGAACAGAACTTCGGGTAAGCGGCTCAACCTCGGGCAGCGCAAGGGTCTGCCCAAATTCATACTCGGTTTCCCCCGTCCATTTTCCAATTTGTTTAAGGTACGAGATGAAGAGCCCGGAAAACTTTTTTAGATTTTCCTGTCCTTTTTTATCCAGTTCCATTTTGGAGATCACATACAGGCGGTCTACAGGACGTGTCAAAGCTACATAAAGAACATTCAGCGCATCCAACTGACTGTTAAAGCAAAGCTCTTCATACAATCGGGGTGCCTCCCCTCCCCAGAATTTCATTTTTTCTGAAGCCTTCAGGTATGCAACTCCAATATTGGAACTCAGCCCTTCCGGAAGGTTCATCCAGATAGATTCCCTGGCCGTATCCTGAATGGTGCTGTTGGCAAAAGGATAGATGACTACCGGAAATTCCAGTCCTTTTGCCCGGTGAATTGTCATGATCTGCACGGCATCTTCCCCTTCGGGCACTACAATGCTCAGATCATCCTTTTTGCGATCCCAAAGCTCAAGGAATTCGAAGATACCGGAGGCTGTGGAATTGGAAGCCTCAAACACAAAGTCCAGATAAAATTGCAGGTATGCATTTGAACTCTTCACCAAGCCAAAACTCCTGATGATGTATTCCACACCTTCATAAACAGAAAGCGAGGTAAGCACCTCCAGGTCAAAATGAATGTTCTGCTCCTTTAGAGCATCGAAAAATGCCTGTCCCTCCAGTTCCAGGGTTTTGGTTAGGAATTTGAAATCATTTTCGGTAGAGATCTTTCCTTTCAAAAGGAAATCGAGGATCTCAAACCTCAGCTCTTTATCGGCAATATCCAGGCTGTATTTTAGGATTGAATTAATAAAGTTCACTTCAGGAGAACGGCTCAGCAAAAGGCTTTCAGAAGAGATGACCGCAATATCATTTTCACCCAGGTAATTGGCAATGGCTATGCCTTCCTTTTTTCTGCGGGTAAGGATGCAGACACTGCTTTTTGACACCCCTTCTGCCTCGAGGTTTCTGATGATCTCCAGCACCCGCTGCGGATAAATCTCCATTTCCTCTTCGGCATTTTCGGCTTCTATAAATGAGAGGTTTACATAACCCTCTTTTTCGGAAATGCTTTGCTGCCCACTGTTCTCAAAAAGGGTTTGATGCGCCTCATGATCAAAGCAGGAGGACGAAAACCTGAAAAAATCGTTGTTGAAGTCCACGATATTTTTTGCACTTCTATAATTGTTAGGCAGCATCACCAGCCTCTTTTCCTCTATATTGAAAGGATTCTTCTCACCACAAAGCTCCATGAACTGCTCTGCCTTGCCTCCGCGCCAGCGGTAAATGGACTGCTTGGCATCACCTACCAGGGTGAGACTACCATGCTCTTCCTGAATATGTTCTACGGAAAGGGTATGATCCACCAGCGGAATAAGGTTCTCCCACTGCAGCTGAGAAGTATCCTGAAATTCATCTATGAAATAGTGCCGGTAGCGTTCTCCCAGGCGTTCATAAATAAAGGGCGCCGGCTGGTTTTTCACCGCCTTACCAATGGTAGCATTGAAATCGGAGATCAACACGATGGAATTCTCCTTTTTGATCTCCTCTATCTGGTTTTGGATAGCGCTGAGCAGGGATAGCGGCACCAGGTTCTTTTCCACAGCCTTTAAAAACTGAATTCTGAGAATATGATTTTTAACCTCCCCAAACATGTCTGCAATTTGCGGCTGCAATTCATCAAGCACATCCTTTTTCCCGGAAGCAAGGCTTTTGGAATATAGGTTCTGAGAAGCAATATTTTCCTGCCATTGCAGGTGAAGGTCGATCTTGAAATTTTTTTTGGCAATCTTTTCAAAGAATTTGGGACAGGAACCCCTCGTAAAATCAGTGGATTCTATTCCCCGGGATCTGATAAGTTCAAAAAAATCAGCTGCTATTTTAACGGCAGCACCTTCTTCTTCCTTAAGATGTTTTTTAAGTTCTTCGCCAAGGGCTTTAAAAGCATCAAGATTTTTTCCAGATAATAGCTCCAGATAAGGTCTGCTCGTCTCCTGGGTGAGCAGGTTGGCTATACTCAACAGGTCCCGCGAAATATCCCAGCTTTTATCGTCATCTGTTTTGCTCAACACAAAGTTCACCAGTACTTTGGTCAGCGCTGCATCCTGCCCCGCCAGGTTGATCACCCGGTCAACAGCTTCATTCAACACTTCCTGGGTGTTCAATTCCACCTCAAAATTCAGGGGCAGTTCTAGGTCTTTGGCAAAGGTTCTCAGCACCCTGTGGGTAAACCCATCAATAGTAGACACCTCAAAAGATGCATAGTTGTTAATAATGCTTTTTAAAATGCGCCGGCTTCTTGTCCTTATTTCTTCGGAAGTGAGGCCGGTATCTTCTGCAAGAAGGGTCAACAGACTGGTTTGGCCTTCTTCATTGGTCAGGGTATGCAGGCCTTCTATGATACGGCTTTTCATTTCGGCCACGGCTTTGTTCGTAAAAGTAATAGCCAGAATGTTCCTGTAGCTGTCGGGTCTGTTAGAGGTAAGCAGCAGAGCCAGGTATTCTTTTACAAGGGTAAAAGTCTTTCCGGAACCTGCCGATGCATTATAAATGGTAAAGGTATTGGGCTGCTTCAAAAATTTTTTTACTAAAATAGGAAATGCCGCCGAAAAACAGATTCCAATTCTGCTGGAAAAATATTCAGAAGAAATTATCTAATTTTCAGACACTTCCTTAATTCCTTTTTTATATGATCAGAAAAAACCTGAAATTTCCAAAAGGTTTAAGGATTTTATAACATTTCCCCATTTCGGAAAACCTTATGAAATGCCTAAATTTGGGGTTGATCAAAGTAATAACAACTAAAAAGAAAACATTATGGCTTTTGAGTTACCAAAACTAAAATATGCATTTGATGCATTGGAGCCTCACATTGATGCAAGAACAATGGAGATCCATCACGATAAACACCACGCCGGTTATACCAGCAAACTGAATGACGCCATCAAGGGAACCGACCAGGAAGGAAAGAACATCGAGAACATCCTGAACAACCTGGATATGGAGAACAAAGCGGTTCGAAATAACGGTGGCGGATACTACAACCACAACCTTTACTGGGAGATCATGTCTCCAGAAGGAGGCGGAAAACCAGAGGGTGACCTTGCCGCTGCTATTGATAAAGATTTCGGATCTTTTGAAGCTTTCAAAGATGCTTTTTCGAAAGCAGGTGCAGGCCAGTTTGGTTCTGGCTGGGCATGGCTTTGTGTAAAGGAAGGCGGAAAATTGGAAGTCTGCTCTACCCCTAACCAGGATAATCCTTTAATGCCGGGTACAGGTTGCGGAGGAACTCCTATTCTTGGAATGGATGTGTGGGAGCACGCTTATTACCTGAAGTATCAAAACCAGCGTCCAGCTTATATTGAGGCCTTTTTCAATGTGATCAACTGGGATGAAGTAGCAAAAAGATATGCTCAGCACAAATAATAATTCTGTTTTTAGAATGAACATGCTGCCTGAAGTGATTTGGGCAGCATTTTTTGTGCGTTAATTTTTGGGCATAAAAAAAGGTGGAAAAGATCCACCTTTTTTTGCCCCAAATCTACCATGAACTTAACCTACTTATGTTATGGCTCTGCTAAGATATATAATCACTTAACTTTGAAAAATTTTTTTAGACCAACTACAGGGAAATTAGTTAAAGCGTATTATTTTTTTTAAGCTGTAAGAAATCAGCAGCAAAATTCTGTCTTATGTTTTGGTTTTCAGCACATTAACCTCATCCAAAGCAATGTCTTTTAACTTGAGTTGAAGGCTGAAATTCCCGTTGAATTCATTCTCCTCTATTCCGAAAACCGCTTTTATTTTCTGCCTTTCAGCCAGCAGCCCGCACTTATTTCCCAGGTTAAAACCTATAGCCCCGTAGCTCACGCCCGAAGGAGAGTGCTGCAAACGGCATTTTAGATGCGTCTGGTCCTCACCCACGCATTTGGCATACCCGGTATCTTCGAGTCTTCGGGACATGAATACCGGCCTCATGTTACCGGGCCCGAAGGGGGCGAATTGCTTCAGAATTCTATAGAACTTCGGAGTGATCTCCTGAAGGTTGATCTCGGCGTCTATGGAGATCTCCGGGATCAACAGGTTCTTATCTATACTGGCAGAAACCACCTCTTCAAATTTCCTTTTGAAGTTCTCGTACTGCACCTCTAGCAAGGTAAGGCCCGCAGCATATTTATGCCCTCCAAACTGCTCAATATATTCGGAACAGCCTTCCAGCGCATCATAGACATCAAATCCCTTAACCGACCTGGCCGAAGCAGCGAGTTTTTCGCCGCTGCGTGTAAATACCAGTGTGGGGCGGTAATAGGTCTCGGTAAGACGGGAAGCCACTATCCCGATCACCCCTTTATGCCAGTTTTCATGATAAACCACTGTTGTAAGTCTTTCCTGCTCTTTCATTTCTTCGATCTGGGCCAGTGCTTCTAACGTGATAGCTTTATCTGTATCCCTTCGCTCGCGGTTGTAGCTCTCAATCTCTTCAGCAAACTTCACCGCCATTATCTCATTCTCTTCTGTGAGCAATTTCACGGCGTGAAGTCCGTGCTTCATTCTTCCCGCGGCATTGATACGCGGGGCAATGATAAAGACGACATCGTTGAGGGTAAGCACACTTTTCTTTACCTGCTCCAAAATAGCCTTGAATCCCGGACGTGGTGCTGCATTTATCACCCTAAGTCCGTGGTAGGCCAGGATCCTGTTCTCGCCGGTGACGGGAACAATGTCGGCGCCAATGGCCGTAGCTACCAGGTCCAGGTATGGCAGCAGGATCTCAAAATTCTCCTCACGCCTGGAAGTCAGCGCCTGCAGCAGCTTAAATCCAACCCCACAGCCGCAGAGTTCTTTGTAAGGATAATTACAATCTTCGCGTTTTGGGTCGAGCACGGCCACTGCATCTGGAATTTCCTTCCCAGGCCTGTGGTGGTCGCAAATGATGAAATCTATGCCTTTTTCTGAAGCATAAGCCACTTTATCTTTCGCTTTGATCCCACAGTCAAGAGCGATAATAAGACTGATATCATTATCGGCAGCGAAATCTATTCCTTTATAAGATACCCCATAGCCTTCATCATACCTATCCGGAATATAGGTAGCCACATTGGGATAGTAAGATATAAGATAGGAAGAAACCAAAGCGACACTGGTAGTACCGTCAACATCATAATCCCCATACACCAATATATTCTCCCCCTGTTCAATGGCCTTTTCTATTCTCTCAACTGCCGGCAGCATGTCCTGCATGAGAAATGGATCGTGAAGATCTTCCAACGAGGGCCTGAAGAATTTCTTCGCATCCTCAAAGGTTTCTATTCCGCGCTGAACCAGAAGAGAAGCTATGGGTTTTCCTACTCCCAGGCTCTTTGAAAGATTTGATACGGTCTCGGGATCGGGTTTGGGTTTGAGAGTCCAGCGCATGCAAGTAATTTTTTGCTCAAAAATACAGATTGTTTCAAAATGATCTTCACCCTACACGGTTTGAAAAGTGTAAGAACTGAGGAAATTTCTTTCTGAAGGTATCTGCAAAAAACCTGCTCAGTCTTTCTTTCCTCCTACCACGATCACGATCTCCCCTTTTGGAGGTTTGGCCTCAAAGTGAGCGAGGACCTCAGCCACCGTCCCCCGCACTGTTTCTTCGTGAAGTTTAGTGATCTCCCGCGAAACGGAAACAGGTCTTTCTTCTCCAAAATATTCTTTGAACTGGGAAAGGGTCTTCAGCAGTTTATGAGGAGATTCATATAAGATAATGGTGCGGCTCTCCTCGGCCAGGATCTGCAGGCGGGTTCGGCGTCCCTTCTTTACCGGGAGAAAACCTTCAAAAACGAACTTATCATTAGGCAATCCACTATTCACCAGGGCAGGAACAAAGGCGGTTGCTCCGGGAAGACAATCTACCTCGATGCCCGCTTCTACGCAGGCGCGGGTGAGCAAAAAACCGGGATCGCTTATAGCCGGGGTACCGGCATCACTAATGAGAGCCACGGTCTTCCCGTTCTGGATTTGCCGCACAACGTTTTCTACCGTCTTGTGCTCATTGTGCATGTGATGACTTTGCATGGGAGTGGCTATTTCATAATGCTTGAGCAGCTTACCACTGTTACGGGTGTCCTCGGCAAGAATAAGGTCTGCCTCTTTCAACACTCTAATCCCTCTAAGGGTAATATCTTCCAGATTGCCAATGGGGGTCGGCACCAAAAAAAGTTTAGACATAAATGCTTTTTACTCGAATTTCTTTTCAACTATGGCCAAAAAGCGGGATTCGTAATCCTCTTTTCCTTCCCAATTATTGTAGTCAGGTTTCACCATGTTGGCCACGAAATTCAGAGCCTCTTCTTTAGATTTTATGGTATTGAGCTGAGAAAGCACCCGGTTATAATCTGCAGTGCTGCCGTCAAAAAGGTGTTTTATAAAGGCGTGCCTGTCATTCACTCCAATGTGGATGCCCTTTTTCAGGCGGTCGTTCAATGACCGGGGTTTGTCGGCGTGTTGGCCGTTACTGCTCACCGGTTCGAACTGCGGCAGCTGGTCATAATGCACTCCGCCAATATCTTTCATATCGTTCTTCTGATAGTTTTTTGGTTGCACATGCTCAAAAAGTTCATCTACCTGTCGTGTTTCGGGGGGCATTTGCGCCACGATATCTTTTATCTTTTCGGTGTTAGGCTCGGTGATGGCTTCAGAATCGTTGTATTCCATTCCTGTTGGCGCATATTCATCCTCCTCTGTTTCTTCCGCGGCTTCTGCTGTCCTTTTCTCTTGAGGCGATTTTACCCTTTCCGCGGTATGTACCAATTCATTTTCCTCCTTTTTTTCTTCAGAAGTAAAAAGATTGGATTCAGTAAAATTCAATATGGTGAGCTTATCATAAAGCTGTCTCGCAAGTTCCCTTAGTTCGCCTGTAGAAACAGCGTCATGCCCTTTTAAAACCATGATTTTTTCGGCCAAAGTTACCAGTTCCTCTTTCAATTGCTTTTTCATAACTTTCATGCTTACGAATTAAATGCGGTTGTATTTTTGATAAATTTGTCACACCTTTATCAAAAAGCGAAGTTCGTTTTTTTGGTCTTGAAAAATACAAAATGTTTCTCGAAAATACAGTAAATCACAAGGAGCAATTTGGGTGGATAGAGGTTATATGCGGTTCGATGTTCTCGGGAAAGACCGAAGAGCTTATTCGCAGACTCAAACGCGCCAAATTCGCCAAGCAGAAGGTGGAGATCTTCAAACCCGCAATTGACACCCGTTATAATGAAGAGATGGTGGTGTCTCATGACGCCAATGAGATACGTTCAACTCCCGTGCCGGCGGCGGCCAATATAAGACTGCTGGCCGATGGCTGCGATGTAATTGGCATTGATGAAGCCCAGTTCTTTGACGAGGAGATCGTTTCGGTTTGTAATGATCTTGCCAACAAAGGTGTACGGGTGATCGTGGCCGGGCTGGATATGGATTTTAAAGGAAATCCATTCGGACCCATGCCCAACCTCATGGCTACTGCCGAGTATGTTACCAAGGTACATGCCGTATGTACCCGCACAGGAAATCTCGCCCAGTACAGCTACAGAAAAACTTCTAACGAGGACCTGGTGATGCTTGGGGAGACCGAAGAATATGAACCGCTTAGCCGTGGTGCTTTTTACAAGGCACGGTTAAAAGAAAAATTAAAGGAATTTGAGGTCCATGAGCCAGAAGAACTGAACAGGGATAAAAGAAGCGAGCATGCCGAAAGCCAGGGAGACCGTACTTGAAATAGATCTTAATGCCCTTGAGCACAACTACCGCTATTTGCGCTCTAAAGTAGACCAGGGCGTAAAGCTGATGGCCGTGGTCAAGGCTTTTGGCTACGGAAGTGATGTCACCGGAATAGCGAAGAAACTAACCGAACTTGGGGCCGATTATCTGGCAGTGGCCTATACTTCGGAAGGAGTTGCCCTTCGAAAAGCAGGGATCGAACTTCCAATTCTGGTACTCCACCCCCAATCCTATAACTTTCAGGAGCTCATTGAGAATTGCCTGGAACCCAGCCTTTACAGCGAATTCGTGCTGAAGGAATTCATAAACACTGCTGAAGAACTAAAGCAGAAGGATTATCCCGTCCATATCAAGTTCAATACCGGGTTGAACCGGCTTGGATTTTCAGAAAATGAAACCGATATAGTGCGAGACCTGCTTACCGGCACAAAAGCTGTTAAAGCCGCTTCCTTCTTTTCACATCTTGCCGCAAGCGAAGATTGGCGCGAAAGAGAATTTACCCTGGGACAGATCCACAGTTTTAAAAGAATCGCACTAAAACTTTTCGACGAACTGGGGTATCGCCCTCTGCTGCACATTTGCAACACCTCCGGGATCATCAATTATCCAGAAGCGGCCTTTGACATGGTGCGCACCGGCATTGGCCTTTATGGCTTCGGAAATGAAAAGCTGCAGGATGAAAAGCTCAAACCAATTGGCACTCTTAAGACGATCATCTCGCAGATCCATACCCTTAAAAAAGGGGAATCTGTAGGTTATAACCGCGCATTCATTGCCTCAAAACCTTCCAAAACCGCCACCCTTCCGATTGGTCATGCCGACGGGATCAACAGACAGTACGGCAACGGCCGCGCCGGCGTGATCGTGAACGGCAAGTATGCACCAATAATAGGGAACGTGTGTATGGACATGCTAATGATAGACATTACCGGCATTGACTGCAAAGAGGGTGACGAAGTGATCATTTTTGGCGGCCCACAGCACGCTACCGACTTTGCCGCGAAAGGGAACACCATCTCCTACGAACTTATTACCGGCATCTCTCAGCGTGTAAAACGCGTCCTGGTTGGAGAATAATTTTTATATTTAGTCTCTAACCAACTAAAAATCAACATGGGATTCTTCAAGGACTTCAAGGCCTTTCTTATGAAAGGCGACATCATTGCCCTGGCAACAGCAGTAGTTGTAGGTGCCGCTTTTAACAAGATCGTATCTTCGGTAGTAGCCGATATCATCATGCCGCTGATTGGAGTGATCACAGGAGGAGTCGATTTTTCGCAGAAGTTCGTTTCTCTCGACGGCAATTCATATGAGACTCTGGATGCCGCCAAAGAAGCCGAAGCCGCAGTGATCACCTACGGAAATGTGATCCAGGCCATCATCTACTTCATCATCGTAGCTTTCTTCATCTTCCTAGTATTGCGCGCCTACGAACGCACCAAGACCAAAAAGGAAGCGCCTAAAGTGACCGAACCCAAAGGGCCTTCCCAGGAGCAGTTGCTTACCGAAATTCGGGATGAACTGAAAAAACAGAATAAGTCATAATATAAATTAACTTCACCAAATATTAATAAGGCAGTTGAAAACCTTATTTTTGTGAAACTAGAATAGAACGCTCGTAGTAACCGCTACACTGCATATTATTTAATCCCTAAACCCCGGAAAATCTCCGGGTTTCTTTTTTGAAACCCCTCATATTTAACAATTTGTATAAAGTGGTTATAAAGAATTCCATTTTCACTTTTTTATTGCCCTCTTTTTCTTTTAATCAATGCCGGTACAATACCTTTGCACCCAGTTATTCAGGAAAGGTTTTTGTAATGAATAGCTGTGAAAAACTGAATTTTTAATCCTTCTCAAAAGGACCCTTTTTGAGAGGCCATAAAATAAGAATATGAAAGTAGCAGTAGTAGGCGCCACCGGTATGGTGGGCCAGGTAATGTTAAAAGTGCTTGCAGAAAGGAATTTCCCGGTTACGGAATTGATCCCCGTTGCTTCGGAAAGGTCTGTTGGTACAAAAATAGAATTCCGCGATAAGGAATTTGAGGTAATAGGATTAGAGGATGCGGTTGCAAAAAAGCCTGAAATAGCCCTTTTTTCAGCGGGAGGGGAGACTTCCCTGGAATGGGCCCCAAAGTTCGCTGCAGCCGGCACAACCGTGATTGACAATTCTTCGGCCTGGAGAATGAACCCGGAGAACAAACTTATCGTGCCTGAGATCAATGCTTCAGAATTGACTTCCGAAGACAAGATCATCGCAAACCCAAATTGCTCTACCATTCAAATGGTGATGGCATTATCTCCGCTGCACAAGAAATACAATATTAAGCGCGTGGTGGTTTCTACTTACCAGTCCATTACAGGAACCGGGGTAAAAGCCGTTGAACAGCTTGAAAATGAGTACGCCGGGAAGCAGGGAGAAATGGCGTATCCCTACCCCATTCACCGCAATGCCATTCCGCATTGTGATGTTTTTGAGGAGAATGGCTATACCAAGGAAGAGATGAAACTCACCAACGAGACCAAAAAGATCCTGCAGGACGATTCTGTAGCGGTTACCGCTACGGCCATCAGGATCCCTGTAGTGGGTGGTCACAGTGAATCGGTGAACATAACCTTTGAAAATGATTTCGAGATCAATGAGGTACGCAGGATCCTGAGCGATTTCCCCGGAATCAAGGTACAGGACAACCTCGACGTCAACACTTACCCTATGCCTATTTATGCTGAAGGAAAAGATGACGTTTTCGTAGGAAGGATAAGAAGGGACAACTCGCAGGCCAATTCGCTCAACATGTGGATCGTGGCCGACAACCTGAGAAAAGGTGCCGCCACCAACGCCGTGCAGATCGCAGAATATCTTGTAGAGAACAAGCTTGTATAACCACTTTTGGAATAACAAAGGCTGCCCTTTATTGGCAGCCTTTATTTTTTCAGCAAAATCTGAAGGAATTTCTTACTTTTAGAGCCTTCTCATAAATACTTAAAAATGAAAAAAATATTAATGAGCATCTGCGCAGCCGGAACCTTAGTTTCCTGCGGAGATCAAATCTCAAAAAACACCACTGCTTTGGATTATCCTGAAACTAAAAAAGTCGATACCGTTGACACCTACTTCGGGACAGAAGTGAAGGATCCTTACCGCTGGTTGGAAGACGACCGCAGCGCAGAGACCGAAACCTGGGTAAAAGCACAGAATGAGGTGACTTTTGACTACCTTCAAAAGATCCCTTTTAGAGAAGAGCTCGAAAACCGACTTTCTGCTCTTTGGAACTACGAAAAAATAGGCGCTCCATTCAAAGAAGGAGATTACATCTATTTCGCAAAAAATGACGGATTGCAGAACCAGTACGTGATCTACCGCAAGAAGTCTGAAGATGCCCCTGCCGAGGTATTTCTCGATCCTAATAAGTTCAGCGAAGATGGCACCACTTCTTTAGGCGGAATGAATTTTTCTGAAGACGGAAAAACCCTTGCCTATGCTATTTCTGAAGGCGGAAGCGACTGGAGAAAGATCATCGTAATGGATGCCGAAACAAAGGAGATCAAAGAAGATACGCTTCAAAATGTGAAATTCAGCGGAATTTCCTGGAAAGGCAACGAAGGCTTCTACTATTCAAGCTACGATAAGCCTGAAGGAAGTGAACTTTCTGCCAAAACAGATCAGCACAAACTGTATTACCACGAGCTTGGCACCAGTCAGGATGACGACAAGCTGATCTTTGGAGGAACCGAAGACCAGAAACACCGTTATGTTGGCGGAAGCGTTTCTGACGATAACCGGTACCTGTTCATTTCTGCCAGGAATTCAACTTCGGGCGGGAAATTGTTCATGATGGACCTTTCCGAAGAGAACCCAAAGCTAAAGACCATTTTAGGACACGAAGAAACCGACAGTTATGTTATCGACAATGTGGATTCCAAGCTTTACATCGTTACCAACCTTGATGCGCCAAACCGAAGAATAGTTACTGTTGACGCTTCAAATCCGGCTCCTGAGAACTGGGTGGATTTCATTCCCGAAACAGAAAATGTGCTTACTCCTTCAACCGCGGGCGGATATTTCTTCACCGAATACATGGTCGATGCGGTTTCTAACGTGAAGCAATACGATTACGAAGGAAAACTTATCAGGGAAGTTGAACTTCCGGGAGTAGGTTCTGCAGGCGGTTTCAGCGCAAAAGAGGAAGAAGATGTGCTGTACTACAGCTTTACCAACTATGTAACGCCGGGAAGCATCTATAAGTACCAGATCGAGGAAGGTACTTCTGAACTGTACAACAAACCCGCGATAGACTTCAATCCTGAAGACTACACCAGCGAGCAGGTTTTTTACACCTCAAAAGATGGCACCAAGGTGCCAATGATAATTACCTACAAAAAAGGTACTGAGATGAACGGAAAGAACCCGACCATCCTTTACGGTTACGGTGGTTTCAACATCAGCCTAACCCCTTCTTTCAGCATTGCCAACGCCGTTTGGATGGAGCAGGGTGGTATCTATGCCGTACCTAACCTTCGCGGAGGCGGTGAGTACGGAAAAGACTGGCATGATGCCGGAACAAAACTGCAAAAACAGAACGTTTTTGACGATTTTATCGCTGCAGCCGAATACCTTATCGAGAACAACTACACTTCAAGTGATTACCTGGCGATTCGCGGCGGATCAAACGGAGGGCTACTCGTGGGAGCTACCATGACCCAGAGACCTGAATTGATGAAGGTGGCGCTTCCTGCTGTGGGTGTGCTTGACATGCTGCGTTACCACACTTTTACTGCCGGTGCGGGATGGGCTTACGACTACGGAACAGCTCAGGACAATGAGGAAATGTTTAATTACCTGAAAGGTTATTCTCCTGTTCACAATGTGAAAGAAGGAGTTGAGTACCCTGCCACTTTGGTAACTACAGGTGACCATGACGACCGCGTGGTACCTGCACACTCCTTTAAGTTCGCAGCCGAACTTCAGGACAAGCAATCTGGTGACAATCCTGTGTTGATCAGGATCGAGACCAACGCCGGTCACGGGGCGGGAACTCCTGTAAGCAAGACCATCGAGCAGTATGCCGATATCTTCGGATTCACGCTTTACAACATGGGTTATACTCAGCTTCCTAAAGCTTCGCAAGAGCAATAATTTTTTGCCCTAATAAATCTTTAAAAAAGCCTTCTTCGGAAGGCTTTTTCTTTTTATATCCCGTAATTTTGCAGAAGAAAACCACTTCTATGCTACGGGTAAGGAACCTCTCTTTTGGTTACACCAGCAAACCCTTTTTAAAGAACCTGAGCTTCACACTCGAGAAAGGGGAAAATGTCTCGTTAATTGGTGCTAGCGGCTGCGGAAAAAGTACACTGCTGCAGTCCATTTACGGCCTTCATCATGTCGACGGAAAGATCTTTTGGAACGATGAACAACTGCTAGGCCCGAATTTCAACATAGTTCCCGGAGAAGATTTCATGAAATACCTTTCCCAGGATTTTGACCTGATGCCTTCCATCAGTGTAGCCGAAAATGTTGGGAAATATCTTTCCAACATGTTTCCCCGTAAAAAACAGCAGCGTGTAAACGAACTTTTGGACCTGGTCGAGATGAGGGATTTTTCAAAGATAAAGGCCAAAGTCCTTAGCGGTGGGCAACAACAGCGGGTGGCCCTGGCACGCGCACTGGCAAATCCGCCGGAGATTCTGCTTCTCGATGAACCTTTTAGCCATATAGATCACTTCAGAAAAAATAAGCTGCGAAGAAACCTTTTCTCATATCTTAAAGAGAAGAACATCACTGTAATAGTAGCCACCCACGACAGCACAGATGCCCTCTCTTATGCCGACAGGACCTTTGCCATGAAGGCGGGTCGCATTATTGCTTCGGGCACACCGCAGGAACTTTACCAGGATCCTAAAAATGGCTATGTAGCTTCCCTTTTTGGAGAGGTGAACGAGCTGCCGGCAGAGCTCTTTCTTTCAGATGTGGCTGCAAGAAAAAAGGTTATTCTTTATCCGCATGAGGTTAAGCTGGCTGATAACAACGGAATGAAAGCGGTGGTTAAAAAGACATTTTTCAGGGGGAATCATTTCTTGATCGCCACGGAAATGTCCGGGCACGAAGTGCTGCTCACACATTTAGAAGACCTGAAAGAAGGAGAACAGATACAGATCCAAATTGATGAGGAACTGCTCGGAAAAAGGATAAGGTAATATCAGTAAACCCTCTTAATGCTAAAGGTTTTCCCATTGAAACTAACCTCTTCGCCTTCGGCTTTTCCAGATAAGGCCATGGCTATGGGGGAACCAGCGCCCACGGCATAGAACTTACCTTCTTCTAAAGAAATTTCCCCCGCCGGAATGGCTATGAAATAGTTCGCCAGCGTAGTTTCCACTACCGCTCCAAAACCAGCCTTCATAAATGTCATTTTTGCATCTATCATTCTCGCGGTCTTTCTCAGCTTTTGATACTGCTCATGCTGGCCCGAAAGTTTTTCGAATTCAAGGTGCAGCATTGCCCTTCCAGTTTCGTACTTGTCGCCCATAGAACATTTGGTTTCCAGTTTCAGCGCGTCTTCCAGATCTTTGATCGCCGCATCTATCTTCGCAAGCCGCTCCTCGACATACTGCAGGCAGGCGGTGTATAATTTTTCTTTCGTCTCTGCACTCATCTTTTAAAATTTTAATCGCCCCAGGTTCTGCATTTGTCGCACGATCCAGTTCTTTCTATGCTGAATATAGCTGCTGGCCGGGCTCGCCCGGTATTCCCGCGGATTTGGCAGAATAGCCGCAAGAGCCGCCGCCTCATAAGCAGTGAGTTGTGCCGCGCTCTTACCGAACCAGAATTTTGAAGCAGCCTCGGCGCCATAAACTCCCCTGCCCATTTCTATGCTGTTGAGATAGACCTCAAGAATCCGTTCTTTGCTCCAGAAAAGTTCGATAAGGAAGGTGAAATACACCTCGAAACCTTTACGAACCCAGCTTCTGTGGGGCCACAGAAAAGCATTTTTAGCTGTCTGTTGTGAGATCGTACTGGCGCCGCGGGTGCGTTTGCCGGATTTGTTCTCTTTAATGGCCTTTTGGATCGCCGCATAGTCAAATCCGTTATGGTTTAGAAAATTCTGGTCTTCACTGGCCACCACCGCCAGCTGCAGGTTTGGCGAGATCTCTTCCATTGCCACCCAGTCATGCTTAAGCGCTTCTTCAGGATGTTCAAAATACCTAATTACCATCAAGGGCGTGGCAGGCACCGGAACCCATTTGTACAGCAAGACCCAGAGCACTGTGATGAGCAGGAACCACCCTATGAGCTTTAAAATGAACCTGAAAAATCTCTTTAGCATCCTTTATTCGATTAGATCTGCCAGTTCCCGCCCCACGTGGCTGCCTATAGCAACACCCATGCCGCCAAGACGCACCCCGCAATAAACATTTTCGGAAACCTGTTTCACAATTGGCTTTTTCTTCTCGCCTACCCCCATTATCCCGCTCCAGCGCCTGTCAATGCTGAATTCTTTCTTCGGAAGGATAGTGGTTTTCAATAGCTCTTCCAGCCTGTTCTGAATAAGATCAGTAAGTTCCAGGTCACAGGTCTCTTCGGCTTGGATATCCAGGTTGCGGCCGCCTCCAAAAAGGATACGATCGCCCACGTTCCTGAAATAGTAATAGCCCCTGTCCAGGTGAAAGGTGCCTTTAATTTTAAGGTTTTCAATAGGATCGGTGATCAGCACCTGTGCCCTGGCAGGTTTCACTTCGGAAAGACCCAGCTGGGAAGCGAATCCGTTGGTCGCAATAAGCAGTTTGTTGGTTTTAAAGCTGAAGTTATCTGTATTCACTTCTACGGAAGCATTCCCTTCGGAAAAAGAGTTTACTGAAACATTATTGAGGAGCTTTACCCCTGAAGCCTGCACCTTTTGCAGCAGCACGCTCATCATCTTCCCAGTATGCAGTTGGCCTTCGAACCGGTTAAAGATCAGGTTCTGCTGAATATTTTCAAAACCGAATCCATTTTTGCGAACGCTAAAAACATCCTCTTTAAAAATGGGTTTTAAAAGCCGGTTTATTTCGTGCATTTTTGAGCGGCATTCCTCGAACAGCTCTTCATCATCTTTGGTGAAAAGTTCATAGCCCCCGTTAAGCTGAAAGTCCATGTTGTCATCGCCCACGTTCTTGCGCAGCAATTCCAGGCCTTTTACCCGTTTTTGAACCAGTTCCAGGACCTCTTCTTCAGAATGGGATCCTAGATCGTCAAGGATCTCGCTAAGGCTCCCGAAACAGGCAAAGCCGGCATTCTTTGTACTGGCCCCATTGGGGAGCAGGCCTCTTTCCAGAACCAGTACTTTTGCCAGCGGAAAACGCTCCTTAAGCCGAAGGGCGCAATTAAGTCCGGTGATGCCGCTGCCAATGACAGTATAATCTATATTGGTAAACCAGGAATCCTGTTCCCAGAAAGAGAAGTTCATAAAATGTCTTTTTTAAAGGCAGTCAACGAAGTTATAAAATAAAAGCGTTAGGGACAGAAGCGGATAGCTTTTTAAAAGCGGCGCTTTTAAAAACTAAGAGCGAATGGCCCGCCGCTGTTGAAAACAGCGGAACGCCCAAAAAAGCCATAAAAAAAGCCCCTTTAAAAGGGGCTCTTTATTATTGTTCTTCAACAGGTTTCATTTTGAATGTCTCCATGAACTTGGTGGTGTAATTACCCGAAACATAATCGGGTTCATCCATCAACTGCCTGTGGAAAGGTATAGTGGTCTTAATTCCTTCGATCACAAACTCATCAAGGGCGCGCTTCATCTTGTTGATGGCTTCCTCGCGGGTTTGAGCTGTGGTGATCAACTTGGCGATCATAGAATCGTAGTTTGGCGGAATCACATACCCGCTATACACGTGGGTATCGATACGCACCCCGTGTCCTCCCGGAGCATGGAGATTGGTGATCTTACCCGGTGACGGCCTGAAGTCGCGATAAGGATCTTCGGCGTTGATACGACACTCGATAGAATGCAACTGCGGGAAATAGTTCTTTCCGGAAATCGGAATTCCTGCAGCCACAAGGATCTGTTCCCTGATAAGGTCATAATCTATAACCTGCTCGGTAATTGGGTGCTCTACCTGGATACGGGTATTCATTTCCATGAAGTAGAAGTTCCTGTGCTTATCTACAAGGAATTCCACGGTCCCCGCACCTTCGTATTTGATGAATTCGGCTGCTTTAACGGCAGCGTCTCCCATTTGCTTCCGAAGTTTATCGGTCATAAAAGGAGATGGAGTCTCTTCGGTCAGTTTCTGGTGGCGACGCTGTACAGAACAGTCCCTTTCTGAAAGGTGACAGGCTTTTCCTGAGCTGTCTCCCACTATCTGGATCTCGATGTGGCGAGGCTCTTCGATGAGCTTTTCCATGTACATCCCGTCATTCCCAAAGGCTGCGGCTGCTTCCTGACGGGCAGAGTCCCAGGCTTTGCGCAGGTCTTCTTTCTTCCAGATAGCACGCATTCCTTTTCCACCACCTCCCGCGGTAGCTTTCATCATTACGGGGTAACCAATTTCATCGGCGATCTTTTCTGCATCCTCATAAGATTCAAGGATACCTTCCGATCCCGGAACACAAGGTACTCCGGCAGCTCTCATGGTAGCCTTGGCCGTAGCCTTGTCTCCCATCTTGTCGATCATATCTGGGCTGGCTCCTATGAATTTGATATCGTGCTCGGCACAGATCTTGGAAAATTTGGCATTTTCAGAAAGGAATCCGTAACCGGGATGTATGGCGTCTGCATTGGTGATCTCTGCGGCCGCGATGATATTGGAAATCTTTAGGTAAGAAAGGTTGCTGGGAGCAGGGCCTATACACACAGCTTCATCGGCAAACCGCACGTGCAGACTTTCGGCATCGGCAGTAGAGTATACCGCCACCGTTTTGATGCCCATTTCCTTACAGGTGCGAATCACGCGTAAGGCGATCTCCCCCCTGTTGGCAATCAATATTTTTTTAAACATACCTGTATAGTTTTGGCTGTAGGGTAAAACTTACAGCTGTTGGGTATTTATTAAGATGGATCTACTAAGAATAATGGTTGGTCAAACTCTACAGGAGAAGCGTCATCAACCAGTACTTTTACGATCTTTCCTGAAACTTCACTTTCTATCTCGTTGAAAAGTTTCATCGCTTCGATCACACAAAGTACATCTCCTTCTTTTACAGAGTCACCAACTTCTACGAATGCTCCTTTATCTGGTGAAGGTTTTCTGTAGAAAGTTCCAATGATAGGAGATTTCACGGTGATGTATTTTGAATCTTCCTGAGGAGCTGCTTTCTCCCCGCTAGGAGCCGGAGTTTCGGGTTGCGCTGCCGGTGTCGGTTGTTGCTGTGGTTGCTGCAATTGCGGCTGCGCTTGCATTCCTCCCATAGGAACCTGTTGAACGATCGTGGTCTCTTTGTCTTCAGATCCTGTTTTGATAGTGATCTTCACATCGTCCATTTCCAGTTTAACCTCACTGGCGCCGGACTTGGCCACGAATTTAATTAGATTCTGAATTTCTTTTAAATCCATAATGTTTAAGTGTTGGGTGTTTTTTTAAGAATTATATGCCCATTTTAAATAGACAGAGCCCCAGGTGAAGCCTCCGCCAAATGAAGCGAATATAAGATTATCTCCTTTTTTCAGCTGCTTTTCAAAATCACTTAACAACAACGGTAAAGTTGCCGAAGTGGTATTGCCATATCGCTGAATGTTCATGAGCACCTTTGATTCTTCAAGTCCCATGCGGTTTGAAGTAGCATCAATGATACGCCTGTTTGCCTGGTGAGGTACCAGCCAGTCAACATCTTCATTAGTAAGGTTGTTGCGTTCCATGATCTTGGCACTAACATCGGCCATGTTGGAAACGGCGAATTTGAAAACGGTCTTCCCGTCCTGGTGCACAAAATGTTGTTTATCTGCCACGGTTTGGGCGGTAGCCGGGAGAATAGAACCTCCCGCAGAGATCTTAAGGAATTCTCTTCCCTGCCCGTCGCTTTTCAGGATCTCATCCTGTAGCCCAAGTCCTTCTTCGTTAGGTTCAAAAAGGGCAGCGCCGGCACCATCTCCAAAGATGATACAGGTAGTCCTGTCTGTATAATCAATAATAGAAGACATTTTATCTGCTCCTATCACAAGTACTTTTTTGTATCTGCCAGATTCAATATAGGCTGCCGCAGTAGACATTCCATAGAGGAAACTGGAGCAGGCTGCCTGCAGGTCGTAGGCAAAGGCATTGACCGCCCCTATCTGGGTAGCCACATAAACTCCTGTTGCCGCTACCGGTAGATCGGGCGTGGCGGTAGCCATAATAACAAGGTCTATTTCTGCGGGGTCAATATTGGCTTTCTCAATAAGGTCTTCTGCAGCTTTTATAGCCAAAAAGGAAGTTCCTTTATCGGGATCCTTAAGTATTCTGCGCTCCTTGATCCCCGTTCTTGAGGTGATCCATTCATCATTAGTGTCAACCATCGTCTCAAGGATCTTGTTGGTCAACACAAATTCGGGTACATATGCGCCTACAGCTGTGATCGCTGCTGTTCTTTTTTTCATGAAAAAGGATTTTTATGCCCTTGGTAATCAAAAACTTAAAAGCTTCTCAAAAACAGGAACTTATACAAGTTTCATTTTACAGCGGTGCAAATTAAGGTGTTTTTACCACTTTATCAACTTAAAACAAAAAACTCTCACAATGTGAGAGTTTTGTATAAAATTCAAAGCTCTATTTTATTAAGCTTCTACTTCTTCTGTGTTATCAATCAATACCTGACCGCGGTAATATAATTTACCTTCATGCCAGTGAGCTCTGTGGTACAAATGAGCTTCTCCTGTAGTAGGATCTGTAGCTATTTGCGGAACAGACGCTTTGTAATGCGTTCTTCTTTTATCTCTTCTCGTTTTCGAGATCTTTCTCTTAGGATGTGCCATGGCTGCGTATTATTTATCGTTTAATAAATTTTTCAATTTGTTCCAACGAGGATCTATCTCCTCCTCTTCTTTTGTTTCCTTTTCTCCCGGACTCAATTCTTCCAGTTTATCCAGTACTTCAGACTGCAAACTTCCGTCCAAAACTCCCGGGTGAACCCTTTTTGACGGAACGGATAACACAATTAGTTCATATATATATTGCTGAACATTCACCTCAAATTCGCCATGCGGCAGTATAAGAAGGTCTTCATTATCATCATTGTACTCTTCCCCGAACTTGATCACCAGGAACAATTCGCTTTCAATTGGCTGGTCATAAGGTTCATTGGTAAGGTCACAATAAAGGTTTACCGTTCCCGATGCTTTAAAAGTAAGCTCCATCATGGTGGTCTTCTTCTCCAAAAGAAGGTCTACCTTGACATCTGCACTATTAAATTCATCATATTCAAAATGTTCAAAGAACTTGTTGTCAATCTCGTACTCAAACCGGTGCTTCCCTAGTTTTAGTCCCACAAAAGGGATCGTAAACTCCTTTAATTTCCTCATTTCATCATCAGTTTCGAGTGCTTACCCCTCAGGATAAGGCGGGTGCAAAGATATAAAAATTAATGAACTGCAACTTCTTTATAAACAAAATTTTGTTTATATCTTTTTTCCCTGCTTTTTAAGGACGTTGCTGGTAAGTTCCATATATTCCTTTCTGTTCCTAAAGATGTCAATTGCCTTAAAGACAGCTTCTTTGAAAGAATTGTGGTCTGCCTGGTTCTTTCCGGCAATTTCGTAAGCGGTACCATGATCTGGAGAGGTTCTTACTTTGTCAAGACCGGCGGTAAAGTTGACGCCTTTTCCAAAGGAAAGAGTTTTAAAAGGAATTAATCCCTGGTCGTGATAAGCGGCGACTACGGCATCAAAGTTCTTGTAGTTCCCGCTCCCAAAAAAACTGTCTGCCGAATAAGGACCAAAAACAAGCTTCCCGTTGTTCCTCATTTTTTCAAGCGTAGGTTTCATCACCTCTTCATCTTCTTTACCTATTACCCCGCTGTCCCCGCTATGCGGATTGATCCCCAATACCGCGATCTTTGGCTTGGAAATCCTGAAATCCTGCTGAAGGGTCTTGGAAATAATATTGAGCTTGCTCTCTATTAATTGAGGGGTGATTGCAGCCGCAACGTCTTTCACGGCCACATGATCTGTAAGCAGTCCCACCTTAAGCTCATCTGTTACCATGAACATGAGGCTTTCTCCGTTCAGCTCTTGGGCAAGATAATCTGTATGCCCCGGAAATTTAAAATCCTCGCTTTGAATGGTGTGCTTATTTATAGGAGCGGTCACCAATACATCGATACTCCTCTCTTTAAGAGCCTTAGTGGCCGCCTCTAAAGACCTGAAGGCAAACTGACCTATTTTTTTATCCTCTTCGCCGAAATTGATGGAGGGATTTTCCTTCCATACCGTCACCACATTGATCTTTCCGTCAATGGCCTGCGAAGCATCATCAACCCCCTGAAAGCTGATCTCCATCTTGTACTTTTTCTTTAAGAAGCTAATGGTTTTGGCTGAGGCAAAGATCACCGGAGTACAAAAATCGAGCATCCTGTTATCCTCAAAAGTTTTCAGTACGATCTCGCTCCCAATCCCGTTGAGATCTCCAATACTGATTCCCACTTTTATATTTTCAGCTGACTTCATAAGGGTTCCCCGTTTTTGTTTTAATTTTATCTCCGCAAAGGTAACCAATATATAGTAAAATGTTTACAGGCATCATAGAAGAACTGGGAGAAATCAAGGAACTCACACCCAATGGAGATAATCTCAACCTAAAGGTGAAAGCGGCAATGGTGCCCGAGCTAAAAATAGACCAAAGCGTGGCTCATAACGGGGTGTGCCTAACCGTAGTCGAGATCGAAGATAATACATATACAGTAACCGCTATAAAGGAGACGCTGCAAAAGACCAATCTTGGGGATCTTAAAGAAGGTGACAAGGTTAATCTGGAGCGGGGAATGAAACTGGGTGACCGGTTAGATGGCCACATTGTGCAGGGCCATGTGGATCAAACTGCTATTTGCACTGAAATCCAGAAAAACGAAGGGAGCTGGCAGTTCACTTTTGAATATGATCCTTCGCTTCAGAATATCACCATTGAAAAAGGGTCTATTACCATAAACGGAGTGAGCCTGACGGTGGTGAATTCAAAAAAGAGCGAATTCAGTGTAGCCATCATACCTTATACTTATGACCACACCACCTTCAAATACTTTAAAGTAGGAAGCAAAGTCAATCTGGAGTTCGATGTTGTAGGAAAATACATCAAACGGCTCGCCGAGATCAACCGTCTTTAATTTTTCTTCAACCTAGGGATCTTCACAGCCCCGTAGATCATACCGGCCAAGAGCAACAGCGGCAGGTAATCGTCTATGGGCAGCGGCAGACCCGGAGGTGGTGGTACAGCGGCCGAAGTTGGCGCCGGCGGATCAGCACAGTAACCTTCCACGCTAAACAGCAGCAGGAGAGTCACTAACACAAAATTTCTCAGCTTCACCATATGTCGGAAAAGTATGGCAAAACTGTGAGACAAAAAAGTTAAAAATGTATTTTAACGATTTTTTGTGTATTTCATCGATAAAACAGACTTATATATTTAAACTCATTCAAGACCGTCAATTAGGTCTGCTCACCTTTCTTACCTGGTAAGCACCTAATATAATACCGGCGATCAGGAGAGGAAAGAGGTAGTCATTAATAGGAAGGCATAAACCCACAGGAGGAGGAACACCACGACCCTGGTCCGGTTGTCCGCAAGGACCCCGCACCCCGTTATCGTGAGATTTTGTTTGTGGCTCAGGAGGATTTTGTACCGGGAAAGCATAAACTCCCAAACTAAATGTTGCAAACAAAAGAATGTAAAGTAATTTCTTCATAGTTCCGAAGCAACCTCTATGGATGAAAAGATAGGGAGAAAAAACTGATCATCGCTTTATTTTCTGCTGTACTCTAATCTCCAAAAATATAAAATAAAAAATTCCTTTTCTACATATTACTCAATAAGTTATAAGTGAATTTAGAATTAGCATCACTCAGTTCCATACAAATTTGTAGGTTTGAACACCATTTATTTGTTAAAATATGAGATCTATCTTCCCCCTTTTGTGCTTTCTGCTCTTCAATCTCTCTGGAATTGCACAGGACAGCACCCAAACCTTTTCTGAAAAACTGATGATCGGCCTGACCGAAGCCCCGCCATTTGTTATGCAGGAGAACGGCCGGTTGAAAGGCCTTAGTATTTCCTCCTGGGTGCTGGTGAACCGGGAGCTGGAAAGCGAGTTCGAATACAAAGTCTATCCGGACCTCAATTCGCTTTTAACGGCGGTGGAAAACGGGGATGTTGACTTCAGTATAAACCCTATTACAGTGACCGATCAAAGAATGAAGCGAATGGATTTCTCGCAGCCTTACTTCATTTCCCACACGGCAATAGCCCGAAGAAGCGGCTCAAAAGTCTGGGGCTATCTCTCCAATATGCTCAGCTGGAACTTTATTTCCGCCATTCTTATTCTTGTAGGGGTAATCTTCCTTTTCGGATTTTTGGTATGGATCTTTGAACGCAAAGTTAACAAGGAAGAATTTGGAGAGGGTCCCCGGGGGATTCTGCAGGGATTCTGGTGGAGTGCGGTTACCATGACCACTGTGGGCTATGGAGATAAATCTCCCCGCACCTTTGGCGGCCGGTTCATTGGCCTGATCTGGATGTTCCTTGCCATCATCATGATCTCCAGTCTCACTGCAGGTATCGCTTCTTCGCTTACCGTGCAGAACATCCAGGATGAGATCACCTCGATCGAAGATCTCGGAAGGTTTGATGTTGCCACAGTGAAAAGTTCCAGCTCCCTGGAACTGCTAGAACAATATAATGTAGAGTCGCAAAATGTTCTTAATGCTGAGGAAGGCATTGACCTGTTACTGAATAAGCAAACAAATCTCCTGGTTTACGACCAGCCTATCCTTAACTATCTCATAGAACAGAAAGAGCTGGAAGATGAGCTGGAGGTTCTGCCAAAAACCCTTAAAAAAGATTATTTCAGCTATAGTTTTCCTAAAGGATCGACACTCATCAAAAAGATCGATCCCCTCCTGGTAGGCACGTTAAAATCAATGGAATGGAATACCCTTATCAAGGATTACAAATAAGCTGTATAATAGTTTACTGGTCCATATCTCCCTGGTGGTCCCCATCGGGATAGTGCTCAGGATCTTCACCCGCCAGTTTTGCGAAGACCCGGTAAGCCTTCCTTACCTTTTCAGGAGGGTTCTGCTCAAATTCTTTTTCGGTTACCCGGTATTGCTGCTGAAGAGAGTCAAGAGTCTGATGCAATTGCTTCTGCACTTCTGCATATTCTTTGGAATTATAAAGGTTATTCTCCTCCAAAGGATCAGCCTGCAGGTCGTACAGCTCCCATTCGTCAATGTCATCGTAAAAATGCATCAGCTTATATCGTTCAGTTCTTACACCGTAATGTCTTTTAACCATGTGGAAGGCGGGAAAATCATAATAATGGTAATAGACCGCATTCCTAAAATCTTCATCAGCAATCGCATTATTGAACAATGGTCTTAAAGATTTCCCCTGCATTTCTGAAGGGATCTCTACCCCGGCAAAATCCAGGAAGGTAGGCGCAAAATCAAGGTTCTGAGTAAGAGCATTGATCTCTGTACCGGGTTCGATCTCTTTTGGGTATTGCACGAGGAGCGGCATAGCCAGCGATTCCTCATACATGAAACGCTTGTCAAAAAAGCCTTTTTCACCAAGATAAAAGCCCTGATCTGTGGTATACACTATAATGGTGTTCTCATCCAGTCCCTCCTCTTCCAGGTAGTCAAGGATCTTCCCCACTCCTTCATCTACAGAAGCCACAGTTGCCAAATAATCTCTCAGGTAACGCTGTCCTTTCCACTCGGCAAGCGCTTTTCCTGTTAGGTTTGCTTCATGAAAAGCGTCGTTTTTTGGGCGATATGCTTTATTCCAGATATCCCTTTGAGCTTTGGTCATCCTTTCAAAATCGGTTTTCCAGGGATTATGCCTTAGAGAATCACTTCCTTTTTCTATACTCATCTTAAGATCATGACCTTCATACATGTCCTCGTAAATTGTCTGCAACTGCTGTTGTGCTGCGACCTGTCCCTCATGGTCAGAAAAATAGGTTTTAGGTAAAGGAAAGGTAACAGAATCATACAGGTTCAAATGTCGCGGTGCCGGCATCCAGTTCCTGTGCGGCGCCTTGTGCTGAACCATCAGCAAAAATGGCTTTTCTGAACTCTTATTTTTCTTAAGCC
The DNA here is from genome assembly GCF_900102915.1 of Salinimicrobium catena. Classification (GTDB taxonomy): domain Bacteria; phylum Bacteroidota; class Bacteroidia; order Flavobacteriales; family Flavobacteriaceae; genus Salinimicrobium; species Salinimicrobium catena. The sequence continues at coordinate 580,140 of NZ_FNGG01000001.1, read as the reverse complement.
AGTCTAATCCCATTTCCGTAATTATATCTGTAGCGTAACCTTCTATCCTGGAAGTATCTGTTTCGGTCATGAAATCGGGATTGTAATAATTCCCCTGATCTACCAGCACGTGCCAGTCATCAAAACCTTCAGGCTGCCCGTGAAGGTGCCATTTTCCGAAGAGAGCCGTTTGGTAACCGGCTTCTTTTAAAAACTTCGGAAGAGTGGGCTGACTCCCGTCGAAGACTTCCCCGTTCATCCTGAAGCCGTTGATATGGCTGTGCTTTCCGGTAAGGATTACTGCTCGGCTGGGCCCGCATATCGAATTGGTACAGAAATTATTGATGAACCTTGCACCCTTTTGAGCGATTCGGTCAATATTAGGTGTAGGCGCCAGCTGACTCACCGGGTGTCCGTACGCGCTGATTGCCTGGGCAGCATGATCATCGGTCATGATGAAGACGATGTTGGGACGTTTTGCCTCCTTAACTTCTTCTTTTTGCGGTTCGGTCTTGCAGGAAAAACTCATTGCTAAAAGTGGTAGCGCAAAAAGCAGGTTTTTTAGGGTCTTTTGCCGTACGATCATGGTCACAATAATTTGAAAAATGAATGTTCAGGTAAAACTAGGAAATTTTCCCTATTTTTACGGCCTAACTTACCCAAACAAAAACTGCTCAAAAGTAATTTAGGAACAGAATGAAGCATCTGTATCTGTCAGTAATTCTGACTTTTATATTTTTTACCGCCCCAGATCAGCAATTAACCCCGCCTATACAAAACCATTCCTCTGTGGAGTATGAAGGAGCAAGTCAGAATTGGGCGATTTCCAGTGATGACCAGGGGATCATTTACGCTGCAAATAACCAGGGATTGCTAAGCTACGACGGACAACGGTGGGAACTTTTTCCGCTCAAGAACGGAGCCGTAATTCGGTCTGTCCTTCCACACCAAGGCAGAATCTATACCGGGTCTTACCAGGAATTCGGGTATTGGAAAAGGAACGAAAAAGGGGAAATGAATTACACTTCCCTCATGTCCCTTCTTAAAGATCCGCTGGAAAGTGAAGAATTCTGGGAGATCCTGGCTTTCAAAAATGCCATTTATTTCAGGTCTTTTGGCGCCATCTATAAATATGAGAACGAAAAAATTGAGGTAGTCAAGAACGTTGGAGTCAACAAAATGACGGTATATAAGGACCGCTTGCTGATAGCGGTTTCTAAAAAAGGCCTTTTCTACCTGGAGCAGGACGGTACCTTGGAGCCGATTGAAAACCAGGAAATGCTGAACGGGAAACGGGTCCTGGACCTGGAGGTTGACGGCAATGAGATCCTCATTGGCACCAGAGACCAGCTTTTCATCTACAAAAACGGAAAATGTAATACCTACCCACATACAGAACTCAACATTCAACTTGCTGAACACGAGTTCAACCACATTTTGAAAGTGGGCGATAAACAGCTATTACTGGCAACAGTAAGAAATGGGGTACTGCATCATGAAATGGAGACCGGAAAAACTTCTACATACAACCGGGAGAACGGCCTGCAGAACAATACGGTATTGGGAATGACCTCTGTGAACGGAAAGCTGTGGCTGGCGCTCGATGATGGTATTGATGAACTACATCTTAACTCCTCCATTCGTTTCTATACAGATCATACCGGCGAACTTGGTGCTGTTTATGATCTGGCACGCTACCATCAAAAACTATATGCTGCCAGTAACACCGGTGTATATCAAATTCAGGATCATACGGTAGATCTGGTTAAGGGAGCACAGGGACATTCCTGGAACCTTGAAATCCTGGACAACCAGTTGTACAGCAATCATAATTCCGGAACCTTCAGGATCAAGGATGGACAGATGGTACCTATTGACAGTCGTACCGGAAGTTTTCAGATCCTGAAATCTGCCATTAAGAATAAGTACTTGATCGGGAATTACACCGGCATCAGTATATATGAACCTTCAGAAGATAGCCTGGTAAATCTTGAAAGGGTACGGTTTCCTGTGAAAAAACTGCTTTTTGAGGATCCCCATACTTTATGGGCTGAGCACGCCAATGAGGGTATTTACAGAATTGGCTTGAATCAGGAATATTCTGAAGCCACTTTTGTGACAAGAATTGGCGCAGAAGAGGAAGTTGGCCACCGGCCAAAGATCTTTAGCATAAATAAGCAGATAGCCATTCTAAAGAACCAAAAATGGTACCGCTACAACAAATTCAAAGATAGACTGGAGCGTTTCCCTGAACTGGAAGAATTTGAAAATCATGAGCTGCTTTTGGAGGACGAAAATGGTTACTGGTTCTCAAATAAGAACGACAATTCACTGCTGTTCACGAATTTCAGAAATACCAGGCTCAAAATTGGATTTGAAGAATTAGACCATAGAACTGTAATTGACAATGAAAAGATCGTAAAAGCAGCCGATTCCCTCTATTATCTTACTTTAAAAGATGGTTTTGCACAGATCGATCTGCAGGAAATGATATCCTTCCGTAAAAATGAGCAGATAGCTGCACCCATCGTCAAGGGTTTAATAGGAAAAGAGGAGCGTTACGACCTCAGCACTGTACCCACCATACCTTTTGAAAATGGCAGAAAATTAACCATTCTTGCAGGACTGCCGGGAGCGAACGGTCAATTGCATTATCAGCTTAAGGGAGATGAAAACCTGGAGGGAACAATAAATAATGGAAGCATAATTTTTCAAAATCTATCTCAGGGCGGATATCAGTTGCGTCTTTTTGCATTAAGTCCCCAGGGAATATCATCGGCCGTAACCACTCTGGATTTTGTCGTGGAAGCTCCCTGGTATCTATCTTTGCCAATGAAGTTCGTTTACATCATCCTGCTGCTGGGAATAACAGGGATTATTTACCTTATGAACAAGCGAAAACTCCAAAAACACCGTGAATTCCTTGAGCAAAAACTTGAAAAAGAACATCAGGAAAGAATAGAACGCCTGGAAAGAAAGCGGCTTGAGGATGAGATAATGCTTAAGCGGAAGGAACTCGCCAACACCACCATGATGGCTGCGAAGAAGAATGAAGTGCTAATGGACATTCAGGGGGAACTAAACAAAGACAAGGATAAATTTTCCAATCAGTACAGGCTTAAGCATATCATGACCAAGATCAACAAAGCCATTAAAAGCAAGGATGAATGGCAGGTGTTCGAAACGAATTTCAAAGAGGTTCATGAAGATTTTTCCAAAGACCTTTTAGAAAGATTTCCCAATCTCACAGGTAAAGACATCAAGCTGTGTTCATATCTCAAAATGAACCTCACATCCAAGGAGATCGCTCCCTTAATGGGAAAATCTGTAAGAGGGGTGGAAGTGCATCGTTACAGGTTGCGAAAAAAATTGAAACTGGACAGTGAGGAAAACCTTTCGAACTACTTCATTAAGAATTTTTAATTTCTGAATTTTCCCGGTGTTTTATTAGGAAAATCGACTACATCATTACTACAACATTGGCTTAGTTTAACATTTTGTGTTACATCATTTAACACGTAAATGCTTATTTTTAAGCCACTTAACTCTGAGTCGTCTTCTGAAGTAGTAGTTGTGTACTAAATCGTTTTCGGATACCTAATTGTGGCTGTATTTTCGGAAGGCAATTCAAAAAATACTGATCGCATGAAAAATAGTTTACTTTTTATTTTCGCATTTCTGATCATAAATCCGCTCCTTGCCCAGGTGAACAAGACCATCACGGGACAGGTTCTGGATCCACAGGGAATGCCTCTGCCTGGTGCAGAAGTAAAGGTGATTGACAAAGACATTTTTGACATCACCGATTTTGACGGGAATTTCACTCTTGAAGGTGTGGAAGTAGGCGATACTTTCAGAATAACTTTCCTGGGGTTCCAACCACAAGAATTACCTGTTCTGGAGGCCAATGAATACTCAATTACTTTACAGGAAGATGCGGCAACTCTGGACGAAGTGGTAGTGGTGGGTTATGGAACCCAAAGAAAGGCTGACCTTACAGGTTCTATCGTTACTGTTCAGTCTGAAGAAATAGAGAAAACCCCTACCTCCAATGTCATGCAGTCTTTGCAAGGAAAAGTTGCCGGGGTTCAGATCACTTCAGTTGGTTCTCCCGGAGACTCTCCCAACGTGAGAGTTAGGGGACTTGGAACCTACACAAGTGGTACTAATGTCTTGTATGTTGTAGATGGAGCCCTGTACGATAACATTGATTTTTTAAGTACAAAAGACATCAAATCAATCAACATCCTTAAAGATGCATCCTCTGCAGCGATATACGGTGTAAGAGCGGCCAATGGTGTTATAATCATAGAGACCAAATCGGGAAGCCTTAATCAAAAACCACAATTCGAGTATGATGGTTATACAGGCATTCAACGTGCCCAGGATATCGTAAAAATGGCAAATGCCGAACAATTCACGACGATGGCTTTCGAGTCTGGATCTGAGGCCGATGCCCAGTTCGTTTTAAATGCCATGCAAAGGTTCGGCCGTAGTCGAATCAATCCGAATATCCCTGATGTCAATACCGACTGGTATGACGAGATCCTTAGAGATGGTATAATCCAGAGTCACAGTGTAGGAGTTTCAGGAGGAGGAGATAATGTAACTTATTCCCTGGGAACGAACTATTTTTCACAAGAAGGTATCCTGGATATGAAGAATGAATACGAGCGTTTCAATATTCGATCTAAAATGGACGTGGATATTTCTGACAGGTTCAAGACCGGGGTTAATCTTGTGTTTAGTAATGCTACCAAGTATGCACCTGAAAATGCTGCCTGGTTCAATGCTTACTTCGCTGTGCCAATTCTTCCCACTATGGATCCTCAAAATACTGAGGCCTCACCAATAAGGTTCGCAAACGCACAGCTTCTTGGTTACAGGAGCACTCAGAATCCACTTCCCCTTATGGAATTTAATGAGAACAGGATCAAGACAAGAAAATTATTGGCTACCATGGATTTCCAGTACGAAATCATTGAGGATAAGTTAGATCTAAAAACGACCTATAGCCATAACCTCATTACTTTTGAAGAAAGATACGTAAACCTACCCTATACCCTGGGAAATAACTATGAAGTAATCTCTTCTATAAGACGAGAAAACAACACCTTTTCAAATCAATACTGGGATAATATTCTTACCTATAAAGATCAAATAGGTGATCACAATTTTACCGCAATGGTAGGTACTTCATACAGAGATGAAGCAACCAATGAGTTTGAGGCTACCGGACAAGACATTAAAGGAATTGGCCTCGAATCAAGCCGGTATTTAAATTTTGCCAATCCGGAATCTTTTAATAACAACGTCAATGAAATTGGGAGAAGGTACTATGGGATTTCTTATTTCGGAAGAGTTTCCTATAATTATCTGGATCGTTATTTAGTCTATGGAACATTTAGAGCAGATGGTTCTTCAAAATTCACACTTGATCCATGGGGTTATTTCCCATCGGTAGGATTAGGATGGGTACTTACAGAGGAAGCATTTATGGAAAATGTGGGAGTAATCGATTTCTTAAAATTCAGAGCTGCATGGGGTAAACTAGGAAATGACAATGTAGCTGCCAGTGCAGGTACAAATACAATAGAGGTCGTTACCTTGCCTTTTGGAGAAAATCAGTACACCGGGATAACTTCTACCAGTGTATTCTCCAATAACACATGGGAGGTAATTGAAGAATTGAACTTCGGGATCGATCTCGAACTCCTCGATAACCGTCTTGATATTACTGCGGATTATTACACCAGAGATACAGAGAACGCTATTCTGCCCGTGTACATCCCAATCGTGAACCGCAGTATAGACCGTAATTCGGGGGTCATTAGAAACCAGGGTTTTGAATTCAGTGCTAATTATGTGGGTAATATTGGCGAAGACTTCCAGTTTTCTGTTGGTGCAAACCTAACCACTCTTGATAATGAAGCAGTTGAAATAGAAGACGAAAGGGGTTATTTAGACGCCGGTTCAGCAGAATTCAGACAAAGAACCATAGAGGGTGGACCACTTTTCGCCTTTTACGGTTACGAAAGAGTAGGAGTGTATCAAAATCAGGCACAGATCGATGCAGACCCTGTCGCAGTAGCAAATAACCTTGTGCCGGGGGATCTAATTTACAGAGATCAAAATGGCGACGGTGTGATCAATGACGAAGATAGGGTGGTTTTAGGATCATTCCTGCCGGATGTAACCTACGGAGGAAACATTTCCATGAATTATAAAGCTTTTGATTTCTCCATGAATTTTTATGGGCAGGCAGGCAATAAGATCCTAAACCGTAGAAGAGGAGAGATCATTTTCACGCAGGACACTAATATGGATGCAGATTTGGCGATCAACAGGTGGCATGGAGAAGGAACAAGTAATATTTATCCTTCCTCTGCAGGGATGCGGAAAGCCTGGAACCAAAGATTGAGCAACTTCTGGGTTGAAGACGGAGATTTCTTCAGAATCCAGAACATCCAGCTTGGATATACAATAGAAAATGAAGAATTGCCATTAACACGACTTTACTTTACGGCAGAAAGACCATTTTCATTCTTTGACTACAACGGGTTTACTCCTGAAGTAGAAAACGGTGTAGACCGGCAGACCTATCCGGTACCTTCTATCTATACTGTAGGAATCAATGTTAAATTTTAATAGGCAGAAACAATGAAAAATTCAAGAAATATATTAATTCGGCTTTCTCTACTGGTCTCTGCGCTGGTTATAAGTTCATGTACAGACAAACTGGATGTGCAGGAAGGCCAGCTAAGTACAGCAGATATTGATTATACTGATGCAAGAGGAATGATCGAACCATTAATTGGAGCCTACTATGAAGTAGGAACCCGAGGATGGGAAGAGCCTATTTTGCTTGGGGTGCGTGGAGATGACGTTAACGCCGGAGGTCTTGGTGATCAACAACCTTTAGCCGACACAGACCGTTATAATTATGATAAGGATTACTGGATGTATAACTCTCTCTGGAATGTACACTACAATGATATCATTAATTTAAACACTGCTATTCTTCAGGTCGAAAATTTTATGGAATACGCCACTGGAGCCGACCTGGCCCGTGGAGAACAGTACATTGCTGAAATAAAAGTATTGCGTGCATGGTTTTATCTCAATTTAGCCAGAACCTGGAGTGATGTGTTTATCATTACCTCCAATCAACCAGAAGAAGAACTGGCGCAGGGAGTTTCTACCAAAGAAGAGGTCTTGCAGTTCATTATCACAGAAATGAATGAGGCGATCCCAAATCTTCCAGATCAAAGACCCAATGAGCGAACAGATCTACCAGGTGGTGTAACCATGTATACTGCATATGCATTAAAAGCTCTCGCACACCAGGAACTTGGGGAACCTCAGGGAGTTGCAGATGCTGCCGGGGCGATCATCAATTCCGGGAAATTTTCTCTTTACCCCGATTTTTACCAGTTGTTCAAAAAGCCTGGAGAATTAAGTAATGAAAGCCTGTTTGAGATCCAATATTCTGACTATGGCACCGAGACGGGAGAAGCTTTCTATCATACTTATGCTCCTTTTGGACCTCAAAACTGGTCTCCCGCCAGGGCAAATGCATCAGGAGGATGGGGTTTTTACGAACCCAGCAAGAAATTTATTGGTTTTATGCTTGACAGGGATGAAACTGTACGTCTTCAAACCAGTGTTCTTTTTACAGACAGAGGGATTGAGGAGCTGAGAAATGAAGGATATACAGATCTTCCGGCATTCGTTAGTAATGAAACACCTTCAGGGGATGTAATCGAGGATTTTCCTCGTGCCCTCTTTTCAAGTGGAAAGCACTACTTGCCATCCATACAACTTACAGATGGCCGAAATAATTACGGTGCGGGAAAAAATTTCATCGTAATAAGATACGCAGAGATTCTTCTCATGTACGCTGAAGCATTGACTAACGGCGCAAGTGGTACGGGACTTACCGCAGATCAGGCCGTCAACCTGGTAAGGGAGCGTGCCAATATGCCTCCGCTATCTGGAGTGACCACGCAGGATGTACTTGATGAAAAATTTGCCGAACTGGCCATGGAATGGGGTATCCGTTTTTATGATATGATTCGAGTCGATAACTACAGTGAATTGAGCTATGACGGCAGAACTTTCACTGCTGCCGATGAATATTTGCCTTATCCGCAGGCACAGGTAGATGCATTACCATTAGGAAATTAGATCTTAAAAATCAGAAAAAATGAAAAAAATTAATATAAAATATTTAAGCCTTCTCGTCTTCCTACTTATCCTTGCAGGATGTGAGCGGGAAGGAATAGATCCTATCACGGCAGTTGATCCCGGGCAAGATGAAGGCGCCCCAGAAGTTACCATTAACTATCCCAGAGAAGGTACAGTGATTAATGAAGCCTCCGAACTTTCTGATATTGAAATCGATTTTCGAGTCGAGGATGATATTGAAATCGAAGAGATCGAGGTACAGGTGAATGGACAGAACGTTGCAACCTACACTGAATTTCCAGATTACAGGATCGCTTTACAAAAAGTCACTTTTGAAGATCTCCCCCTTGGGCAGCATACGGTTACGGTAACGGCTACCGACACAGACGGCAAAGTTACTACCAAAACTGTGAACTTCACCAAGGAACCTCCATACTCCCCAAGGTTTGCGAATGAGATCTTCTACATGCCTTTTGACGGATCTTTTATGGAGCTCGTGGAACTGCAGAATCCAACACAGGTAGGAAATCCAGGATTTTCTGATGATGCTTACGCCGGCAGTGGTGCCTACCAGGGGGCTTCAGATTCCTATCTCACAATTCCAATGGCAGACCTCGGAAATGAATTCACCGTTGCTTTTTGGTACAAACTTGATCCAAACCAGGAAAGAGCAGGAATCATTACTGCAACAGATGATGATGACAGAAATCAGGGCTTCCGATTATTCAGAGAACAAACTGACCTTATCAAATTAAACGTAGGCACAGGTGCCAGCGATGTTTGGAATGATGGTGGGAACATTGGTACTGAGGCCGAGTGGACCCATATCACTTTTACTGTCTCCCCTTCCGGAACCGCAATATATTTTGACGGAAACCTGGTAAGAGAAACAGATCTGGTCAATGTACCAATAGACTGGACCAATGTGGAAGAACTAGTAATAGGTTCAGGATTGAATTTCAGCGGCTGGGGACACAATTCAGATACAAGTTTGATCGATGATCTAAGAATATTTAATGCCGCCCTGACAGCTGAGGATATCAATATGATGGTTAATCCTCCTTCTGAAGATCTATCACTTTATCTTCCATTTGATGGAGATTATACTGAACAAGTTTCTGGAAGAAATATTGAGGTAGTTGGTTCTCCCGGTTTTGCTGGTGAAAGTGTTGCAGGAAGTGATGCTTATGCAGGAGCCGAAGGCGCTTACTTAACTTTCCCTTCTGATGGATTACTGGGTGAAGAATTCAGCACAACCTTCTGGTATAAAGTAAATTCCACTCCAGACCGCGCGGGTATCATTACAGTGAGTGCTGTTAATGAAGAAAATCCTGATGCAAACAACCTTAATTATGGTTTTCATTTATTTAGAGAGGGATCTGCCGATAGCCAACGTATTAAAGCAAGTGTTGGTACCGGAAGCGCTAATAGTTGGAATGACGGAGGCCTAATTGATGTAACTGCCGGAGAGTGGGTACACGTGGCTTTCACTATTTCAGGTTCCGAAAGTAAAATCTATTTAAATGGGGAACTAGTGAATAAAGCTGCTGTTTCAGGCGGTGTAGACTGGACGGGAGCAGATATTGTGTCTGTAATGTCCGGTGCCCCACGTTTTACCGCATGGAATCACCTCTCAGACAGAAGTTTTATTGACGAACTGCGTTTCTACCGAATCGCTTTAACTCAAGAGGAAATAGTTGACGAAATGAACAACTAATCATTAAGAATACAGTCCTCAAAAACTACATTTTTGGGGACTGTTCTTTTTATTTGACCCACAATCACTTATCTCCATGAAAAGTTTAATTAAATACTTTTCCGTGCCGTTTATTATGATCTTTTTTCTGGCCTGTTCTAAAGATTCAGGCCCGGGATATCAGGAACCCTACATTCCTGGTTCCGAAGAAAACGGATCTGAAGAAAGCTTAAGCGATGAAGAACTTCTGGAACTTGTTCAAAAGCAGACCTTCAGATACTTCTGGGATTTTGCTGAACCTAATAGTGGGATGGCAAGGGAACGGTCCCAGGCTGATGCTTACAATGGAGAAGGATTGAACATTGTGACTACCGGAGGAACAGGATTTGGTCTTGCCTCCTTCCCGACCGCAGTTGAACGTGGCTGGATCACAAATGCCCAGGCAATACAACGATTAGATAAAATATTGACCTTTTTAGAAACGGCACCCACTTATCACGGGGCATTTTCTCACTGGTATTTTGGAAATACGGCGCAAACCAGGCCTTTCAGCGAGTTTGACAATGGAGGGGATCTGGTTGAAACCGCCTTTTTAATACAAGGGTTATTAATTTGTCGGGAATACTTTGAAGATGAATCGATTGACACCAGAATAACCGAGCTTTGGGAAAATGTGGAATGGGATTGGTACACTCAAAATCAGAATACCCTGTACTGGCATTGGTCACCTAATTATGGTTTCCAAATGAACATGGAAATAAGGGGCTGGAATGAAGCTTTGATCGTGTATGTTTTAGCAGCTTCTTCTCCTACCCACCCAATTACCCAAGAGGTCTATATAGAAGGATGGGCATCAGGTGGCAGCATGATGACCAATAGAATGCATTACGGCATAAATATGCCTTTAGGTCCGGCTTATGGTGGACCTCTTTTCTTCAGTCATTATTCGTTTATTGGCCTTGACCCCCGAAACCTTCACGACCAATTTGCAAATTACTGGGAGCAGAATACTGCCCATACCTTAATCAATTATGAATATGCGGTAGAAAATCCCAAAAATTATAAAGGATATGGACCAAATTCATGGGGGTTAACGGCATCTGACAATCATGAGGGTTATTCCGCTCATAGTCCTACTAATGATCTGGGAGTTATTACTCCAACTGCCGCTCTTTCCTCTTTTCCTTATACTCCGGAAAAGTCGATGCAGGCACTAAGATATTTTTATGAAGATATGGGTGATCAATTGTGGGGACCCTATGGCTTCTATGATGCTTTTTCAGAAGAACACAATTGGGTGGCAAATGGTTATCTGGCCATTGACCAGGGGCCCATTGTGGCTATGATCGAAAATTACCGCACCGGTCTACCCTGGAGTTTGTTCATGTCAATTAAAGCTGTTCAAAGCGGACTACAGAAACTGGGCTTTACCTATTAAATAAATACCACAGATCTAAAATGAAAAAACCTTACATACTAATAATTACCTTTTCAACGCTTCTTTTCATGAACTGCAAACAGGAAAAGAAGCTTGCAGAAAACGCAACAGACCGACCTGTTCAGGAACAGGAAATTTCTGAAGAAGCTTTGTTGGACACCGTTCAAAAACAGACCCTCAAATACTTCTGGGATTACGCCGAACCCAATTCAGGAATGGCTCGCGAGCGTTTTCATCCTGACGGCAATTACCCCAAAAATGATGCCCACGTGGTTACCACCGGGGGTAGCGGGTTTGGCCTAATGGCCATAGTTGCAGGAATGGAAAGAGGGTTCATCCCTCGTGACTCCGCAGTGGCACGACTAGATAAGATAGCCGAATTTCTTGATAGCACCACCCGCTTTCACGGCGCATGGCCTCACTGGATCAACGGAGAGACCGGCGAAACTCAGGCCTTCGGAAGAAAGGACAATGGAGGTGACATAGTGGAGACCTCATTTTTAGCCCAGGGCTTCCTTGTAGTAAGAGAATATCTTAAAAACGGTTCCGAAGAAGAACAAGCCGTTGCAGAAAAATACGATGAACTCTGGAAGGGGATCGAATGGGACTGGTACACCAACAATAAAGACGGGATCTACTGGCACTGGTCGCCCGATTATCAATGGGAAATGGATTTCATGATAGAAGGTTACAACGAGTGCCTTATCACCTACGTGATGGCAGCCTCTTCCCCGGAACATGCTATAGATGCTGATGCATATCACAAAGGCTGGGCCCGCAGTGGTAACATTACTACCGATGTTGAGGCTTACGGTCTCCCGTTGATCTTAAAGCACAATACCCGGGGAGACAAAGGCGGACCTTTGTTCTGGGCGCATTATTCTTACCTCGGACTTAATCCGAAAGGGCTTTCAGATAGATATGCTAATTACTGGGACCTCAATGTAAATCACACGCTGATAAATTACGAGTATGCTCAGGAAAATCCGAAGAATTTTGAAACCTACGGACCCAATTCCTGGGGTTTAACTGCAAGCTACACTCGAAAAGAGGATGGTGGAATTGGCTATACGGCACATTCTCCAGATGACGACCGCGGGGTGGTTTCCCCAACAGCGGCCATAAGCTCTATTCCTTATACCCCCGAAAAATCGCTGAGAGCCATGAGGTATTTTTATACAGACCTGAACGACCTGTTATGGGGACCTGCAGGATTCTACGACGCCTTTAGTCTTGAAGGCGAAGATTGGGTAGCGCCTCAGTATCTTGCGATCGACCAGGGGCCTATGGTAGTAATGATCGAAAATTACAGGTCAGGTTTGATCTGGGACCTGTTCATGAACGCTCCCGAAATCAAGAAAGGTCTGGACAAACTTGGTTTTAACTATTAATAAATGTGACCGTTGAAAATGAGGCTTTTGTATCTGATTCTCGCACTGCTCTACACCCTGCTGATGATCCCATTCTCGATCGGGGCACAAACGTATGAGGATTATCAGCGTAAAACATTTATCCAGGGAAAGGATACATTGAATTACAGGGTCCTCTTTCCTAAAGATTTTGACCGAAATAAAGAATACCCCCTGGTGCTTTTCCTTCATGGAGCAGGAGAACGAGGCAATGACAACAAGGCACAGCTCACCCATGGCGGCGACCTGTTTCTGAAGAAAGAAGTAAGAAAAGAATTTCCCGCGATCATCATTTTTCCACAAGCCCCAAAAGAAGATTACTGGGCCCGGGTCGATGTTGATCGTAAAGTGAAACCCTTTGAGTTTAATTTTAAGAAGGAGGAAGGGCCTACAACATCCCTACAGTTGGTAATGGCCCTTCTGAATTCTGTTTCTGCGGAAGACTATGTAGACAACAACAGGATCTATGTGGGCGGACTTTCCATGGGCGGAATGGGCACCTATGAACTCATCTATCGTCAACCAGAAATGTTCGCGGCGGCATTTGCCATTTGTGGCGGGGCAGATCCCGCTATTACTGAAGATTACCCGGATGGATTCAACATCTGGATCTTTCACGGAGAAAAAGATGATATCGTGCCACCTTCTTTTTCAAAAGAGATGGCCCGAATGATCAATCATTACGGAGGCAACGCCAAGTTATCCCTTTACCCGAATGACAACCACAACAGCTGGGATTCGGCTCTTTCTGAACCTTACCTGTTAAGCTGGTTGTTTTCCAACCAAAAAGGAAATAGAAATACCACGGCCAAATAAAAACTCTGGTAGATAGAGGCCGCTAAAAATTAAGAAATGAAGACCAATTTAAAGAAAATATCAATATTTAAAAAAGTAAGCCTAATTGTCTTTTTGGCACTTTCCACAACTGCTTTTTCTCAGGTTGATCGTATCAATTATGAAGCCTACACAGCCGACAAAGAAAAGATGGACAAGACCATAGACTCCTTAATGGACCTTATGACCCTTACTGAAAAGCTTGGCCAGTTAAACCTGCCATCTTCGGGGGATATCACTACAGGGCAAGCGCAAAGCTCGAATGTCGCCCAAAAGATCAGGGAAGGGAAAATCGGTGGGCTCTTCAATATCAAATCGGTAGAAAAGATAAAAAATGTCCAGAAGATCGCGGTTGAAGACAGCCGCTTGGGAATTCCCATGATCTTTGGAATGGACGTTGTTCACGGCTATGAAACCTCCTTTCCTATCCCTCTTGGACTTTCCACTTCCTGGGACATGGATCTGATCGAGGAAACGGCAAAAATGGCAGCTAGGGAAGCTACCGCCGACGGGATCAACTGGACCTTCTCCCCTATGGTCGATCTTTCCAGAGATGCAAGATGGGGTCGCGTTTCCGAAGGAGCCGGCGAAGATCCTTTTTACAACAGCCAGGTGGCAAAGGCCATGGTACGTGGTTACCAGCAAGATGATCTTAGCAGGAACAATACCTTGATGGCCTGTGTAAAACATTTCGCGCTATACGGTGCAGCCGAGGCAGGCAGGGATTACAATACGGTTGATATGAGTAAGAACCGTATGTACAACGTTTACCTGCCTCCTTACAAAGCGGCGGTTGAAGCAGGGGTCGGTTCGGTAATGGCGTCTTTTAACGAGATAAACGGGGTACCAGCGACAGGAAATAAATGGCTACTAACTGATGTTTTGAGAGAGCAATGGGGTTTTGATGGCTTTGTCGTGACCGACTATACGGGGATCAACGAAATGGTAGACCACGGAATAGGTGACCTCCAAACCGTATCTGCCCGTGCTTTGAACGCCGGCATCGATATGGACATGGTGGGCGAAGGATTCATTTCTACCCTTGAAAAATCCCTGGAAGAAGGAAAGGTGAGCATGGAAACCATTAATACAGCGGTAAGAAGAGTGCTGGAAGCGAAATACCAGCTCGGCCTGTTTGAAGATCCTTACAGATATCTGGATGAAGAAAGGGCGGCGGCGGAAGTATTCACCAAAGAGAACCGGGATTTTGCAAGACAGGTGGCTTCCCAGTCCATGGTATTGCTTAAAAATGAAAATAATTTACTTCCGTTACAGAAAGAAGGGACCATAGCAGTAGTAGGCCCTCTTGCCTCTAACCGGACCAATATGGCCGGTACCTGGAGCGTTGCCGCACCTCAGGATAAATCGGTTTCAGTACTGGAAGGGATCAAGGAAGAAGTTGGTAACCGTGCGAAAATAGTATACGCAAAGGGAAGTAATGTCTCCTATGACCTGGAGCTCGAAAAAAGAGGAACTACCTTCGGAAAAGACATTCCAAGGGACGGCAGATCTGATGAGGAATTAAGAAAAGAAGCCATAGATATCGCTGCAAAAGCCGATGTCATCATCGCTGCAATTGGAGAATCCGCAGAAATGAGCGGGGAAAGCAGCAGCCGTACGGATATTTCGATCCCTCAGGCTCAAAAGGATTTGCTACAGGCCCTTTTAAAGACCGGAAAGCCGGTAGTGCTTGTATTGTTCAACGGCCGACCTTTAGTCATGAACGAGGAGGATGAAACGGTTCCTGCCATTCTGGATGTTTGGTTCGGAGGGACTGAAACAGGATCGGCCATTGCCGATGTCCTTTTTGGGGAAGTTAACCCTTCAGCTAAATTAACCATGAGCTTTCCAAGAAGCGTTGGCCAGATACCCATCTTCTACAATCATAAGAATACCGGAAGGCCTTTGAAAAATGACAAGGGAGAGTTCGAAAAATTCAGGTCTAATTACCTGGATGAACGCAATGAACCTTTATACCCGTTTGGATATGGTTTGAGCTATACCACTTTTGAATATTCAGATCTTACTCTAAGCTCTGACAAATTATCTCCTGAGGATACACTTGAAGTTTCGGTTACCGTAAAAAACTCCGGCAACTACGATGGTAAGGAAGTTGTTCAGCTATATGTGAGAGATCTTGTTGGTTCTATCACCAGGCCGGTAAAACAACTTAAGTGTTTCCAAAAGGTATTCATCGAGAAAGGAGAATCAAAAAAAGTCATTTTCAGCATTACTGCCGAAGATCTCAAATTCTATAACAACGAGCTGGAACATGTGTATGAGCCTGGAGAATTTGAAGTATTTGTAGGAACCGATTCCCGTAATACTCTTAAATCTGAATTCGAACTAATAAACTGATTGAAAAAGAAATGAAGATCTTTAAAAATATAATTGCTACAGCTGCTTTCTTAACCGCCGCAATGCTTCATTCGCAGGAAGTGGTGCCGGAAACCTATATCAATCCGCTGGATATCGACTATACCTACATGGTGTATAATTCGGCTAACAATATTTCATATCGTTCTGGAGCCGATCCAGCAGTGATCGAGTACCGTGGGGAATACTATATGTTCGTTACCCGTTCTTTTGGGTACTGGCATTCCAAAGATCTGGTCAACTGGGAATTCATCAAGCCAAAACAATGGTTCTTTGAAGGTTCCAACGCGCCAACCGCATTCAATTACAAAGATTCCCTGGTTTATTTTGCCGGGGATCCTGCGGGCTACGGCAGCATACTTTACACCGATGACCCTAAAAGCGGTGAATGGACCCCGACAGCTTCCATATCCAACAACATCCAGGATTCTGAATTGTTCATTGATGATGACGGAAAAACCTATCTGTACTGGGGCTCATCGAATTTACATCCTCTTCGTGTGAAAATGCTGGATAAGGACGACCGATTTCTTGAAACCGGCGTACAAAAAGAGCTTATAAACCTGGTGGAGGAAGAGCACGGCTGGGAACGTTTTGGAGAAAACAACTTCCATCCAACCCTCAAGGAAGGCTATATGGAAGGTGCTTCCATGACCAAACATGATGGTAAGTACTATTTACAGTATGCTGCTCCGGGAACACAGTTCAACGTTTATGCAGATGCCGCTTATATTGGTGAAACTCCGCTCGGCCCATTTAAATACATGAAAAACAATCCCTACAGTTTCAAGCCTGGAGGTTTTACCAATGGAGCCGGCCACGGGATCACGGTGAAACAAACCAACGGACAATACTGGCATTTTGCCACAATGGCCCTGGCTTCCAACTCTCACTGGGAACGTCGTCTTGCAATGTTCCCCACTTACTTTGATGATGAAGGATTGATGTATACGAATACCAGCTATGGGGACTATCCCTTGCATAGTCCGGCCCATCCTACGAAAGCCGGCCAGCATACCGGTTGGATGCTGCTTTCCTATAAAGGCAGGACCACGGTTTCCTCTTCTAAAATGCAGATAAGCAAAAGTACTTCTACCGACGGGCAATTCGACATTACAGAGATGCCGCTGAAAAAGAACAGTGAAGGAGAGATCATTTCAGAGGTCCTGACAGACGAAAGCCCCAAATCCTTCTGGGTGGCTGAGGCCAATGACGACAAACAGTGGGTGGAGATCGAAATGCTTGCTCCAGGAAATATCTATGCCCTTCAGATCAATTTCCATGATGAGGAATCAGGTATTTACACAAGAACCGAAGGACTGAAACACAGGTTCACCATTGAAGTTTCTGAAAATGGCAAAGACTGGAAAACGATCGTGGATAGAAGCAATAGTTTTGAAGATTCCCCAAATGCCTATCTCACCCTTAATAAACCTGTAAAGGCAAAATATGTTCGGTACAACAACGTAAAGGTTCCCGGAAAGAATTTTGCACTATCTGAGATAAGAGTTTTCGGAAAAGGCCTTGGAAAGAAACCTGCAAAAGTGAAAGGCTTTAAGATAGAGCGCCAGGATGATCGAAGAGATGCAGCCTTTAAGTGGGAGCCGGTTAAAGGTGCCCAGGGTTATAATATCCGCTGGGGGATCGCACCAGATAAATTATACCAGTCCTGGTTGATCTATGATAAAAACGAGCATTTTATGCGCAACCTGGATAAAGGTACAACGTACTACTTCAGTATCGAAGCATTTAATGAGAACGGGATCTCAGAAAGAACTGAGGTTCAGGAAGTAAAATAATATAATAGGAATTACCAATTTTTTAAAGAATATGAAGATGAGAAAATTTAAACTGTCAGTTGCTCTCCTGCTCTTTACCGGGCTTTCGGGCCTCCAGGCACAGGAAAAGATCCCGCAGGTGGAAGAACTGCTTGAGAAAATGACGCTTGAAGAGAAGATAGGTCAGTTGAACCTGCTTACCCCGGGTGGCGGAATAGCTACAGGTTCTGTGGTTAGTGAAGATGTGGAAGCCAAGATCAAGGCAGGAAATGTGGGAGGAGTATTTGGTGTCTCCAGCCCTGAAAGGGTACGACAGGCGCAGGAATTAGCCGTTAAAAACTCCCGCTTGGGAATACCGCTTTTAATTGGATCAGATATCATTCATGGATATAAGACCACTTATCCCATCCCGCTGGGACTTTCTTCCAGCTGGGACCTGGAATTGATCAAGGAAGGAGCTGAAATGGCAGCGAAAGAAGCTACCGCCGATGGGATAAACTGGAACTTTTCACCTATGGTGGATATCGCCAGGGATCCAAGATGGGGCCGAATAGCAGAAGGAGCGGGTGAAGATCCTTACCTGGGGTCCCAGATCGCGAAAGCAATGGTAGAGGGTTATCAGGGCGAAGACATGTCCCTTCCGCACACCATGATGGCAACGGTGAAGCACATGGCTTTATATGGCGCTCCAGAAGCCGGAAGGGATTACAACACGGTTGATATGAGCCGCCTTAAAATGTTCAATGAATACCTTCCTCCCTACAAAGCTGCGGTAGACGCAGGTGTTGGGAGTGTAATGACCTCATTTAATGATATTGACGGAATTCCTGCCACTGGGAATAAGTGGTTACTTACCGATCTGCTTCGTGAAAGATGGGGTTTTGACGGATTTGTTGTTTCAGACTATACTTCGGTAAATGAAATGATCGCTCACGGGTTGGGTGACCTGCAGGCAGTTTCAGCGTTGGCGATCAATGCAGGACTGGATATGGATATGGTAGGGGAAGGTTTTTTGACCACCCTGAAAAAATCTGTAGAAGAAGGACTGGTTTCCGAAGAGCAGATCACTAAAGCAGCGAGAAGGATCCTTGAAGCCAAGCATAAGATCGGCCTGCTGGATGATCCTTACCTGTATTCAGATGAAAGCAGACCTGAAAAAGATATCCTGACAGAAGAGAACAGACAATTGGCGAGAAAAGCCGCGACCAGATCTTTCGTCCTGCTGAAAAAGCATAATAATACCCTGCCGCTGTTTAAGAATGCGAAGATCGCATTGGTTGGACCATTGGCCAACAATAAGAACAACATGCTGGGAACCTGGGCTCCAACCGGGAATCCGCAGTTGTCTGTTCCAATTCTGGAAGGGCTTAAAAATGTAGCTCCGAACGCAAATATCACATATGCGAAAGGGGCAAATATTTCAAATGACACCAGTTTTGCCAAAAAAGTAAATGTGTTCGGGCAAAGAATTCAGATCGCTGAGGAGTCTCCCGAGGCCCTACTAAAGGAGGCTCTTGATCTGGCTAAAAGTTCTGATGTTGTCGTTGCCGTAGTTGGAGAAGCTACCGAGATGAGCGGGGAAGCGGCCAGCCGCACCGATATCACCATTCCCGACAGCCAGAAAAAACTTATCAATGAGCTGGTAAAAACAGGGAAGCCTGTGGTACTTGTTCTAATGAGCGGAAGACCTCTTGATATTTCCGAAGAAATGGCCCTACCGGTGAGCATTCTTCAGATATGGCATCCCGGGGTGGAAGCCGGAAATGCCGTAGGTGACGTGTTATTTGGAAATTACAATCCTTCAGGAAAACTGACCAACAGCTGGCCAAGAAGCGTAGGCCAGATCCCGATCCATTACAGAATGAAAACTACCGGAAGACCGGGACCGGAATCAGGCGATTTCCAGAAGTTCAAGACCAACTACCTGGATTCTCCTAACAGCCCGTTACTCCCATTCGGTTATGGATTAAGCTATACCACCTTTGAATACAGCGATGTAAAGGCAAACGCAGAAAAACTGGGTACTGATGGTTCTATCGAACTCAGCGCGACCGTTACCAATACCGGAGATTTCGATGGGGAGGAGGTCGTGCAGCTTTATATTCGCGATGTAGTGAGATCTGTCACTCCTCCCGGAAAAGAGCTTAAAGGTTTCCAGAAGATCGCTCTTAAAAAGGGGGAATCTAAAACAGTGACCTTTACGATCACTCCCGAAGACCTGAAGTTCTACAATTATAACATCGAGTTTGTAAATGAACCGGGAGAGTATGAGTTTTTCATTGGTGGAAGCTCAGACAACAAAATGGCCGGATCATTTGAATTGACCCAATAAAATATGATGATCTCCTCCCTATAAAGCTATGATCCTGACCGCTTTTTTAAGTACTCAGGATCATTGGCTTTTAATTAATACCTGTTATCATGAAAAGTTTTCCTATTTCCCTGATCGCTCTTATATGGCTTTCGGTTTTCTCTGTCCATGCACAGGAATCAAAGACTGCGCCTGAAGCCCCTAACGTGATTTTCATCCTTGCCGATGATGTCGGCTATGCCGACCTTGGCATTGACGGTGGCACTGTGCCTACTCCCAACATCGACAAACTGGCAAAACAGGGAATGCGCTTTACCGATGCCCATGCGCCGGCAGCCCTCTGTGCCCCTTCCCGCTTTAGCTTATTGACGGGAAGTTATCCCTACAGAAATGGCCGCCCGGGTGGTTCGTGGGATGTGAATAACAGCTCGGGTTTCAGCCTTAACGGCGACAGGACTAAAGCCGGAAGGCATATTACTGTAGGTGAGATCCTGCAAAATGCAGGCTATAAGACCGCTTTCTTCGGAAAAATGCATTTAGGCGGAAATGTTTATAATTCCGAAGGAGAAGTCATCAGGGAAAAAGATAAGCTCAACACTATGGACTACAGTCGCGGAGTTGATGACGCTTTAAATGAACACGGTTTTGATTACTGGCTGGGACTTCTTAGCGGAATCCAGCATGAACCCTACGCATATTTCGAAAATGGAAAATTTGTTCCTGTTGATCCCAGAAAACCGGCAGATAACTCCAGCACCCGCCTCCTGAAAAACGGATTTTACAGGGTAAGTGACAACGGACTTTCTGAGATCGTGGAAGCCGGCAAGGTTCCCGCCCGGGGAGATGTGGATTATGACTCCAGTCAGGCCGGGATCATTTTTACCAACGGAGCTGTGAATTTTATTGATCAGCACCTTCAGAACAATAAGGAAACCGGAAAAGAGCAGCCTTTCTTACTATATTTCGCTTCTCAGGCAATTCACGTGCCTCATACTCCGCCATTCGACTTTGACGGCGATGCGTCGACCATAGATGAGCAGGTGATGGGTAAGACCGGGGCGGTAACTTCAGATGTGCTGTATGAACTCGACCTGCAGGTTGGAAAGATTCTGAACAAACTTGAGGAAGAAGGTATTGCCGATAATACCCTGATCTTCTTCACAAGCGACAATGGCGCCCTTTGGCCTCACATTACCCATTACGGCGACCCTTCTCATGATAACAACGGTCCTCTTCGTGATTATAAGGCTTCGGTTTATGAAGGTGGGCACCGCGTACCTTTTATTGCGAAATGGGGAGATGGCACCGATGCCGGCTCGGTCATCAAACCCGGATCGGTTTCAGATCAGTTGATCGTGGGCCACGACTGGGTAGCCACCATGTATGAGATCACCGGGCAGAACATGGAGGAGGATCAGGCAAAAGACAGCGCTTCCCTCCTGCCCATTCTTACCGGAAAACAAGCCGAGAACGAACCTTTGCACGAGTTCATCCTTTACCAGGCTGGTTTTGCCTATGAAGGCGCTATCAGGGAAGGAGATCTTGTCCTGGTAGTAGACAGGAATGAAGAAGCCACCGAATTGTATGATTTTTCAAATGACCTCGCGCAGGAACACAACCTGATCGACCAACCGGAATATCAGGAAACCGTTTCCAGGCTTCACAAGAAATTCCTGAAGTACAACGATCATAATAATGACTCCATAGACCCACGTACCACCAAGGCTTTTAAAGTACGGTAAACCAAAAAAGGATTTCAAAAAATGAAAAACATCAGTCTTTTTCTTCTTTTTATACTGGTCTATTTCCCCGGAAGAGGTCAAAACACCCCTGGTGAAAGGGATTTTCTAACCTACTGCAATCCCATAGATATAGATTACACCTATGTGGCCCATAACTCCTATACCGGAGTTTCCTATCGGGCAGGAGCCGACCCGGCGGTGATCAACTTCAAAGGAAAATTTTTCATGTTCGTTACCCGCTCCTACGGCTACTGGGTTTCAGATGATATGAGCAACTGGGAATTCATCACGCCTCAAAACTGGTATTTCAACGGCAGTAACGCCCCTGCCGCTGCTGTTCACGGGGATAAGATCATAGTAGCCGGCGATCCCTCCGGAAGAATGGCCATTATTAGCACCGATACGCCCGAAGTTGGAGACTGGAAAACTTCCTATAGCGTACTCCCGATCAGCATTCAGGATCCTGCACTTTTCGTTGATGATGACGGAAAAGTTTTTTTGTACGAGGAGTCTTCCAATAAACATCCGCTTTATGGGGTAGAACTTGACCCGGACAATAATTATCTCCCAAAAGGGGAGGAAACAGCCCTTATTCAGCTCGATCCGGAAGCACATGGTTGGGAACGCTTTGGGCAGGACCATTCCTCAGAAATGGCACCTTATCTGGAAGGCCCATGGATGACCAAACACAATGGCACCTATTACCTGCAGTATGGCGCTCCTGGCACAGAATTCAATGTTTATGCCGATGGGGTTTATACCGGTGACAATCCGTTGGGACCTTTTGAGTATGCTCCTTACAATCCCGTTTCCTATAAACCCGGAGGTTTTGTCACAGGTGCCGGCCATGGAAGTACAGTTCAGGATAACAATGGAAACTATTGGCATTTTGCGACCATGCCTATCGCCGTGAATTACAAATTTGAACGCAGAATAGGACTCTTTCCTGCAGGATTTGAAAACAATGGCCAAATGTATGTCAATACCGCATACGGGGATTATCCACATTATTTACCCACTGCTGAAGTAAAGGAACACAAAAATCGCTTTACAGGCTGGATGCTGCTTTCTTATGGCAAAAAGGTCACTGCCAATTCGGTTTTAGACAAAAAAGTGGAGCAAAAAGTAATTGGACCAGGGATGAAATCAATGGTCCGAGAAAACACCGGTTATGATCCTGCGAACATGGTGGATGAGAATATCAGCAGTTTTTGGGTGGCAAAGACCAACGATAGATCAGTAGAAGCCAGCATCGACCTTGGGGAAACCATGAAAATTCATGCCCTGCAGGTGAACTTCCACGAATTCAATGCAGAGATCTTCGGAAGACAGCCAGGAATTAAGCATCAGTTCATAATTGAAGCTTCTGAAAATGGAAAAAAATGGGATGTTATTGCAGACTATTCCGAAAATCAGAAGGACCAGCCCCACGCCTATATTGCGTTCGAAACTCCAACCGACGCGCGATATGTGCGGTACAGGAACATCAGTACTCCTAATGAATATCTTGCCATTTCCGGTTTTCGGATCTTCGGAAAAGGCTACGGAAAGGCACCTGAGGCTCCCGAAAATTTTCAAGTTCATAGGCAGGAAGATCGCCGAAACGCTGATCTGAAATGGGATCCCGTCAAAGGAGCTACCGGCTATGTGATCTACTGGGGAATTGAAGAAGATAAGCTCAACAATTCTGTCCTGATCTATGGAGAGCCGGAATATAATTTGCGGGCCTTAAATATTGATCAGGCGTACTATTCCCAGGTGGAAGCCTTTAACGAAAACGGAATTTCCCAAAGGACCAAGATCCAGAAAGTTCAATAAAAAATTTTTCCTACTTATGAAAACCTGTTCCCTTCAAAAAATAAAATTCGTGATATGTGTGCTTCTGCTTACGAGCACTCTTCAGGCCCAGCAGAAATGGTACAAAGGCAACCTCCACACCCATTCCTACTGGAGTGACGGCGATGAGTTTCCCGAGATGATCATGGACTGGTATAAGAATAACGGCTATGATTTCGTGGCACTATCAGACCACAACATCATTGCCGAAGGGGAAAAATGGAAAAAGATCAGAAAAGACAGTCTTTACCAGGCAGCTTTTCAGCAGTACCTGAAAAAATATGGCGAAGACTGGGTGAACTACAGGACAGATTCCGCAGGTACACATGTTCAATTGAAGACTTTGGAGGAATTCCGGCCGCTCTTTGAAAAAGAGGAAGAATTCATGATCTTCAGGGCCGAGGAGGTCACTTCTTACCTGGAGGGCAAGGCAGTGCACATGGGCGCGATCAACGTTCAGGAGGTCATCGAACCTCAAAAAGGGAATACTATCGTGGAGCTCATTCAGAACAACCTCGACGCCATCATGGCGCAGGAAAAGAAAAGCGGAGAGCCGATCTTACAACACCTCAATCACCCTAATTTCACCTATGCCATTTCTGCCGAAGATATCATCCAGGTAGACGGGGAACGGTTTTTCGAGGTTTTCAACGGTCACCCGTACGTGAACAACTACGGCGACAGCATTCACAGCAGTACCGAAGAAATGTGGGACCGCGTCAATATCGCTTACCTCCAGATGGGAAAACCCGTCATGTACGGCCTGGCCACAGATGACAGTCACCACTACCACAAATTCGGGTCGAAGTTCAGCAATGCCGGCCGCGGCTGGGTGGTAGTGAAAGCCGATATTCTCCACCCGCACTCGCTCATTAGAAGTATGGAAGCCGGTAAATTCTATTCTTCCACCGGCGTGGAAATGGAAAAGGTCTCCTTCAGCGATAACAGGCTGGACCTAAAGATCAAGGCTGAAAAAGGCATCGAGTACACTATACAATTCATCACCGCCAAAGAAAATGAACCTAAGACCAGCATAGTGAAAACGGTAACCGGGACAGAAGCCTCTTATCAACTTCAGGAGGATGAATTATTCGTAAGAGCGAAGATCCTCTCCACCAAGCCCAAGAAGAACCCTTACCGCAAAGGCGATGTAGAAGTGGCGTGGATCCAGCCGTATGTTTACCAGAAATAAGAAACAGTCATGAAAAAATCGTTGTTTTTCCTCTTTATATGCCTAAGTCTAACGGCTCACAGCCAGCGCAACATCCAAAGCCTGAATTCGGCCTGGAAATTTGCTACGGAACAGGAACCTGAAAAAACTGAGATCGTCAATATTCCCCACACCTGGAATGCCGAAGACGCCTTCAGGGACGGGAAGGAATATTTCCGCGGAAAAGGTATTTATGAAAAGACGCTTTTTGCCCCTGAAGAATGGAACGAAAAAAGGATGTTTCTGAAATTCGAAGGCAGTAACCAAGTCACCACTGTTTTTGTTAACGATCAGCAGATCGGGGAGCACCGGGGTGGCTATACCGGGTTTGTTTTTGATATTTCTGAAGCCCTGATACCGGGCAAGGAAAACAAGATCAGGATCGAGGTTGATAACAGCCACAATCTGGATATTCCCCCTCTTGACGCCGACTTCAACTTTTACGGCGGAATTTACCGTGACCTTTGGCTGGTCACCACTCCCAAAGTGCATTTTGAAATGGCCAATGAAGCTGCCGGAAATATTTTGATCAAAACCCCCGAAGTTTCCGAAGAATCCGGGAACCTGGAGGTCGAGGCCAAAGTGGTCAATAGCAGTGCCGGAAAGAAAAATACAGAGGTTAAAATTGACATTTTTGACCCTACAGATAAGCTTATAAAGACGTTGCGGAAGGAATTTAACCTGAAAGCCGGAGAAATAAAAAAGGTGAATTTCAGTCACACCGTCAATACCCCTGAATTGTGGTCTCCCTCCTCCCCTGTTCTTTACAGGGTGGAAGCTTCGGTTTCAGCTGCAGATTCAGAAAATGACATTATTGACTCCCGTTTCGGTTTCCGTTGGTTTGAAGCCGATCCCGAAAAAGGCTTTTTCCTCAATGGAAAACCGCTGAAGCTAATCGGCGCCAACCGCCACCAGGACTTCGAAAACCTGGGTAATGCATTACCAGGTGAACTCCATCTCCGTGATTACGAAATGATCAAAGAAATGGGCGCCAACTTCATTCGTACCGCTCACTATCCTCAAGACCCTGAAGTTTATAAGGTCTGTGATGAGCTCGGTTTGCTGGTCTGGTCAGAGATCCCGGTGATCAATGACGTAACCGATTCCGAGGCCTATCACGAAGTGTCCAAACAAATGCAGCGCGAACAGATCCTGCAGTTCTTCAACCATCCCTCGGTCGTCATGTGGGGCTACATGAACGAGATCTTCATCAGGCTGGTCTTCAACAACAAGCTGACCGAGGAGGAAAAAAGGGAAAAGATCCGTACCTCAGTGGAGCTGGCCAAAAAACTGGAAAAACAGACCAAAGAGCTCGATCCTTACAGGCTGAGCGTGATGGCCCTCCACGAAAATGAAATTTACAATACCTCAAAGATCGCAGACATTCCCGATGTTATTGGCTGGAACCTGTACATGGGTTGGTATGGCCCCGGACTTGAAAACTTCGGAAAATTTCTCGATGAGCAGCACGAGCGCTATCCGGATAGGCCGCTGTTCATTTCAGAGTACGGACCCGGTGCAGACATACGCAATCAGACCTCTGATCCCAAACCCTGGGATTATTCCGAAGCATACCAGTTGAAGCTGCACCGCAGCTACATAAGGCAGGTGCTGGAACGCGATTTCGTGCTTGGAATGGCCGCCTGGAATTTTGCTGATTTCGGTTCCTCCTTTCGGCAGGACGCCATGCCGTACATCAACCAGAAGGGTCTGCTGAACATGGACCGCACAAAAAAGGATATTTACTATTACTACCAGGCAAGACTGCTTGAAGAACCTGTACTCTATCTCGCCGGAAAGAATTTCTCGGAAAGATTTCCGAAAGACGCTTCGGAAAAACTGCAGTTCACCGTATTTTCAAATGCTGCTGAAGTGACTCTGAATTTTAATGGAAAGCAGTATACTTCCGAAGTTGAAAAAGGAATTGCCCTTTTTGAGATCTCCCTTCCCGAAGGCACTCACCAGCTCACGGCAACAGCAGAAGATCTGTCCCACTCCAGAGATTTTACGATCAGGTACCGCAGAAATTTACTTTCTGAACTGGATAAGAATGACCTGCTCATCAATGTGGGCACGCACGTGCAGTATCACGATCCGGTGACCAAAGAAGTATGGATCGCCGACCAGGAATACCGGGAAGGCGGTTTTGGCTATGTAGGCGGGAAAATTTACCAGAAATCCAAAGATAAGTTCCAGGGCACGGCTTCAGACATTCAGGGTACAGAGAATGATCCGTTGTTCCAGACCATGCGTGAGGGCATAGAAGCTTATAAATTTGATGTCGAAAAAGGGAAATACAAAGTCACTCTTTTATTTGCTGAGCCTGAATATTCCGCATCTGAAGAGAACATCTACAACCTTTCGGAAGTCTCAGAAGAAAAAGCCGCTACGCTGAGAAGTTTTGACATCAGCATCAATGGCGAAAAAGTGAAAAAAGACCTGAACCTAGCACGGGATTTTGGCCGCATCAGGGCCGCGGAGATCTCCTTTATCACCAGGACTGAAAAAGGCCTCGAAGTGAGCTTTTCCTCAAATCTTGGAAAATCCTTACTTTCCGCCATCAAACTTGAAAAACTTTAAACCTTGGGCATGAAAAAATTCGTTTCCCTATTGCTTTTGCTCATTTCCGGTTTGGCTGTAACCGCGCAGGAAAAGTATGTGGACAGCCTTTATTCAGTTCAAGAACCGAAAACGGTGGTCTACGCTACAAAAGCGGGAGAAGAATTAGTGATCGACCTGTACCGGCCGAAAAATGCAGGTGAAAGCACTCCCCTGATCATTTTCATGCACGGCGGTGGCTTTTCAGGGGGTAGTCCGAAGAACCCACAGGAAGTGAAGTTCGCGAAGATCGCCACTGCAAGGGGCTATTCAGTAGGGCTGATCTCTTACCGGCTTACCCGGAAAGGCGAGTCTTTCGGCTGTGATTTTGAAGCTGAAGGCAAGATAGAAACCTTCAGGGCCGCGGCCGAAGATTTCATGGATTCCGCCGGATTCATGCATAAGAATGCCGAAAAATTCGGCATTGACAAAGAAAAGATCATCGTGGGCGGCAGCAGTGCCGGCGCTGAAGCCGTGCTCAACGCGGTTTATAATCCTGATCTCATGTTCAAGGATGCCGAAAAGTATTCCGATCTGAAGTTTTCCGCAGTGATCTCCCTTGCCGGTGCCCTGGTTGACGTGCGGTATTTAACCGAAGAAAATGCCGTTCCCGGAATCTTTTTCCATGGCACTGATGATAACCTGGTGCCCTACGCAACCGCACCACATCATTATTGCGAGAACAATAAACCGGGATATCTCATTTTAGACGGTTCCAAAACGATAGTCGAAAAACTGGAAGAGCTGGATACCTCTTTTTTGTTCTACACCTTTAAGGATGCCCGGCACGAGATCTCGGGAATGCCTTTTGATCACCTGCCGCAGGTGTTCGAATTTCTGAAAAAGGTGGTTTTTAACAAGAATACCGTGCAGTCAAAAATAATATTATGAAGACCTCTCTAAAATACCTTTTTATAACCTCATTTTTCCTGATCTTTTCCTGCAAGGAGGAACAAAAAATTTCCTCTCCCCCTGCTCCGGAAGTTCTAACCGAAAAACCCGAAGGCGTCGAAACCCCTGAAGGGATGGTGTGGATCCCCGGCGGGAAGTTCATGCAGGGCGCGGTAGAAAAGGATAGCATGGCGATGAACCACGAGAAACCGGCACATCCTGTACAGGTAGATGGCTTTTTCATGGATGAAACCGAGGTAACCAACGTTGAATTTAAAAAGTTCGTTGATGCTACCGGCTACGTGACAGTGGCCGAAAGAGAGATAAGCTGGGAAGAGATCAAAAAACAGGTGCCTCCCGGTACTCCAAAACCACCTGATTCCCTGTTGCAACCGGGATCGCTGGTGTTCAAGAAACCCGGACAAAAAGTGGCTAACCTCTATGACTTTTCACAATGGTGGGAATGGAAGATCGGTGCCAACTGGAAACACCCCCAGGGACCGGGAAGTTCTATAGAAGGAAAAATGGATCATCCCGTGGTGCATGTTGCTTTTGAAGATGCCCAGGCCTATGCAGAATGGGCAGGACGACGACTGCCTACCGAAGCCGAGTGGGAATACGCCGCGAGAGCAGGAAAGGAAGGTGAAGTTTACTTTTGGGGAAGCGACGCTGCAAAGCTCAGTGACATGGCGAATACCTGGAACGGGGAATTCCCGACTGAGAATCTCCTTTCAGACGGATTTGAAGGCGCAGCCCCGGTGAAAACTTTCCCGCCAAATGATTTCGGCCTTTATGATATGGCCGGGAATGTATGGGAGTTCACAACAGACTGGTACAATGTCAATTACTACAAGCAGTCAAAAGACACAGGCCTGCAAATAAACCC
The DNA here is from genome assembly GCF_900102915.1 of Salinimicrobium catena. Lineage (GTDB taxonomy): Bacteria > Bacteroidota > Bacteroidia > Flavobacteriales > Flavobacteriaceae > Salinimicrobium > Salinimicrobium catena. The sequence continues at coordinate 550,969 of NZ_FNGG01000001.1, read as the reverse complement.
GCAGGGGGCAGAGAGGCCTTATAATCAGCATAATCCACAGGTACCCGAAAAGGTCATTAAAGGAGGATCCTTTTTATGCCATGAATCCTATTGTTCCAGTTTCAGGATCTCGGCCAGGATGCAGACCAGCTTAGATTCTTCACATGAACACCTGGGGTTCAGAACTGTGGTAAGCGCTGAAAAACTTAAAAACCAAATGAATCCTGAAAAATGACGGCAATCACACAACATGTCACAACTTATTTCCACTTTTGCAATGGCAAATTTCACTGGTAGACCCAGTTTGATCTGCCAATAAAATTTTCAATATCGACAGCTCAACATTCTTAATATTTTCCTAAAACATATTACCTTACGCCAAATAATGAAGACCTATCATGAAAAATAAATCTTACCTCTTTCTAATCACAATAGTATCTGCTCTTGGCGGACTCCTTTTTGGGTATGACACCGGTGTAATCAACGGTTCCCAATATTATTTCAGTCAGTATTTTGACCTGGACGCAGGCATGAAAGGCTGGGTTGTGGGAAGTGCCCTAATAGGCTGTTTTTTTGGAGCCATCCTTGCCGGGCCATTGAGCAACTGGTTGGGAAGAAAATATTCGCTTATCATTTCCGCCCTCCTGTTCTCGATTTCTGCCTGGGGCTCGGGGTTACCGGAATTCCTGCCGCAGTCGGTTTCGCTGCTGGTGGTCTTCAGGATCATTGGCGGACTAGGGATCGGGATCGCATCCATGAACGCGCCAACCTACATTGCCGAGATCGCTCCTGCAAAGATCAGGGGAACCCTGGTAACTTATTACCAGCTGGCCATTGTTATAGGTTTCTTCGTGGTGTTCCTTGCCACCTACTTTATTGGAAGTTCGGCCACCGAAGCCGAAAATATTGAACGAGGCTGGAGATTGATGCTCTGGTCTGAACTTATACCCAGTTTGAGTTTCCTTATCCTGTTGTTCTTTGTTCCAAAGAGTCCGCGCTGGCTGGCACTACATGGCGCAAAAGAAGAAGCTTTGAGGGTGCTCAACCGCATTCACGGAAATGAGATGGCGGCGGTAGAGTTCAGGGAGATCGAAAATTCCATCCAAAGAGAAGAAAGAAAGGTAAAGCTCAGCGTTTTTGCCAAAGGAGTTTTCTCCATAGTGGTAATTGGTACGGTACTTTCTGCCCTCCAACAGTTCACCGGGATCAACGCGGTACTTTATTACGGGGCCGATATCTTTGAACAGGCCTTAGGCTTTGGGCAGGAGGATGTATTGGAGCAGCAGGTATTGCTTGCGGCGGTAAACCTCATCTTCACTTTTGTAGCCATGGCGACCGTAGATAAATTCGGAAGAAAGCCTTTGATCTACATAGGTTCTGTGGGAATGATGACCGGATTTATCATTCTTGGCATCACCCTGATGACCGGAAACGTAGGCATTCTTTCCCTTATCGGAGTTTTATTGTTCATCGCTTCCTTCGCCATGTCAATGGGGCCGGTAGTTTGGGTAGTACTTTCTGAAATGTTCCCTAACTCCATTAGAAGTGTGGCCATGTCTATAGCCGTAGCGGCGCAATGGGCAGCTAATTACCTGGTAACGCAACTGTTCCCAATGGTGGCCGAAAGTGAGATGAATAACAATGAGTTCTGGAGCGGGTCTCTCCCCTATTTCATTTTCTCCGGATTCATCCTTATCATCATCATCTTCACCATGAAATACATTCCGGAGACCAAAGGTAAATCCCTGGAAGAACTGGAAGATATGTGGAACATTCCTGAAGAGGCAAAAGAAACGACCTAATAAAATTTCAGGCTTAAAATAAAACAGGCTTTCGATGTTCGAAAGCCTGTTTTATTTGGCACCAAGTGGTTCTTAAAAGAAGTAATTTCCTTCGAAAATAATAGACTTTCAGGAGCAATTTTGTTCTTCCCGTAAATTTATTGTAACAAATCAAGGGGCAAGAAGACAGATTCTTAGTAGATTACATACTTATTAAGCAATTTTTTAACCACTATTTTTTATGAAAAAAATGAAATTAAACCCAATGGTGCTCTTTTTACCATTGGTGATGTTTGCTTTTATCTCCTGCGACACCCTTACGGGAAAGGAGAAAGATTCGGCCGACCAGGAAGGGCTGTCGATCGACTTTGAAAAATATGAACTGGAGAACGGCCTTAATGTGGTGCTTCATCAGGACAAATCAGATCCAATAGTTTCCGTAGCCATTCAGTACGGCGTGGGTTCTAACCGCGAGAAAAAAGGCCGCACCGGCTTCGCGCACCTTTTTGAGCACATGTTATTCCAGGAATCTGAAAATGTTGGGCAAGACCAGTTCTTCAAAAAGATTCAGGATGCTGGTGGAACACTTAACGGTGGAACCTGGCAGGATGGGACCATCTACTATGAAGTTGTTCCAAAGAACGCTCTGGAAATGGTAATGTGGCTGGAATCTGACCGTATGGGTTACCTCATCAACACGGTAACGGAATCTGCTTTTGCCAATCAGCAGGAGGTAGTGCAAAACGAAAAGCGCCAGCGCGTGGACAACAATCCATACGGCCACACCAACTGGGTGCTTGACAAAAACCTTTATCCTGATGGACATCCGTATAGCTGGCAGGTGATCGGGGAACTGGAAGACCTGCAGAATGCTACTGTAGAAGATGTAAAAGAATTCTATGACAAGTACTACGGACCTAACAACGCTACGCTTGTACTTGCGGGAGATTTCGATAAGGCCGAGGCCAAAAAAATGATCGAAAAATATTTCGGAGAGATCAAAAAGCGCCAGGAAGTAGCACCGCTTGAGGTGCAGATCGTGACTCTTGACGAAACCAAGAGGCTTTACCACGAAGATAACTTCGCAACCGCACCGCAGCTTAACATGGTGTGGCCAACGGTAGAACATTATACAGAGGATGCCTATGCCCTTGATTTCCTCGGAAAGATACTTTCTGACGGAAAAAAGGCTCCCCTTTACAAAGTGCTGGTTGAAGAGAAAAAGGTAACCTCAAAACCATACGCTTTCAACAGTTCAGAACAGATCTCCGGAAAATTCCGCATTCTGGTCACCGCCAATGCGGGAGTAGACCTTGACAGCGTGGAAGCCGGGATCAATGAGGCTTTTGCCTTATTTGAAAAAGAAGGCGTGACCGAAAAAGACATTGAGCGCATCAAAGCAGGGCTGGAAACCGATTTTTACAACGGGGTGAGCAGCGTGCTTGGAAAATCCTTTCAGCTGGCACAGTATGACGTTTTCGCCGGTGACCCGGGATTCATCGAAAAGGATATCGCTAACATTAAGAAGGTCACCAAAGATGATGTGATGCGTGTGTACAAAAAGTACATTCAGGATAAACCTTACGTGATGACCAGTTTTGTCCCGAAGGGGCAGACAGAGCTTATCGCGGAGAATTCTGAAAAAGCCGAGGTGGTTGAAGAAGAGATCACCGAGAATGTGGAAACTGAAGTAACCGAAACAGAGCAGGAAGAGATCAAGAAGACCCCTTCTTCTTTTGACCGGTCTGTTCAGCCTGAGATGGGAACCACACCAAGCCTCAACATCCCCGATTCCTGGACCGTGGAACTGGATAACGGCCTTGAAGTTTATGGAATTGAGCAAACTGAGATTCCGCTGGTCAATTTCAGCATAGTGCTGGAAGGAGGACATTTACTGGACGACCTCAACAAGAACGGGTTAGCCAACCTTATGTCTGATATTTTAATGGAAGGTACGGCCAACAAGACCCCGGAAGAACTGGAGGAGGCCATAGACCTGTTGGGAGCCAACATCAGCATGTATACCACCAACGAATCTATCGTGATACGCGGAAATACTTTGAAGCGTAACTTTGACGAGACCATGGCTTTGGTACAGGAAATGCTCCTGCAGCCACGCTGGGACGAGAAAGAGCTGGAGCGCATCAAGACCAGTACCATCAACAACATCAAAAGAAACCAGGCCAATCCTGACCGTATCGCGAACCAGGTTTACAACAAGGTACTGTATGGTGAAGGGCATCCTTTTGCCTATCCAACTCTTGGAACCGAAGAATCTGTCGCGGCCATTACCATGCAGGACCTAAAGGATTACTATAATTCCTATTTTTCACCTTCAGTGACCCGTTTCCATGTGGTGGGGGATGTTTCTAAGGAGGTTACTCTTGCAGCCATAGAAGGCCTTGAAGAAAACTGGGAAGCCAAAGAAGTAAGTATTCCGGAATTCGAAATACCCAATGAACGCGATAAAGCCTCCCTTTACTTTGTGGATGTGCCGAACGCGAAGCAATCGGTGATCAATATTGGATATATCGCCCTGCCACGTACCAGCGAGGACTTCTTCCCTGCCGAGGTGATGAACTACAAGCTGGGCGGTTCTTTCTCCGGAAACGTGAACCTGATCCTGCGTGAGGAGAAAGGATATACCTACGGGGCACGTTCAGGCTTCAGCGGCTCTAAGATCCCGGGAACTTTCACGGCTTCTTCCAGCGTGCGTACCAACACCACAGGAGAGTCTGTAGGCATCTTCAGAGATGAGATAGCCAAATACAAAGAAGGAATTTCCGAAGAGGATCTTGAGTTCACCAAGAACGCGATGATCAAGTCGAACGCCCGCAGGTTTGAGACTCAGTACTCACTATTGGGAATGTTACAGGAGATGAGCGCTTATGACCTTGACCCGAAATATATCGAGAAAGAAGAAGAGATCATTGGGGCCATGACCCTGGAGCAGCATAAAGAACTGGCCAATAAATATCTTGATGAGTCCAAAATGGCTTACCTGGTGGTTGGAGACGCCGCCACCCAGTTCGAGCAGTTCAAGAAGATGGGCTTTGACGAAGTGAAACTGCTTAACAAGCAGGGAGAAGAAATAGAACTGGAAGATGTGAAAATGTAATTTCCCGCTTCCTTAATTTTAAAAGAACCCGCTGTAAAAGGCGGGTTCTTTTATTAGAACCGGTATCCTATTCCTACCTGATATGTTCTGTTCCTGGCTTTAACAGAACCCTCTCCGAATTCAACAGCATTGGTTACACCCTGTACAAAGGTTGTATACAGGCAGAACCGGGAAGAAAGTTCGTAGTTCAACCCCAAGGCAGCATTCACCTCAAGATCGTTGGTATCATACTGTATTTCTGTGGGATCTATTGGAAGAAAGCTGTAAAGGAACGGGGATGTATGTTCAGCCCCAATTTCTTCGTGAACCAGAAAATTAAGGTAAGTGCCTGCGTTTATAGACAGTTTTGGAACCACCAAAATTTTTATCATTACAGGCAGCTGCAGGTAATCAAGGTCCATCTCAGCCCGTGTTTTCCCCACTTCATTTGAAAATTCAGCTGTACCTCCCTGTGTGGAATAACCTAAACCTGTTTCCAGAGAAAATCTACCGGCCAAAGGAAAACTAACTAATGCCCCCAGATGATACCCGGTATGTCCTTCTTTATTCTGAAATTCATTAGATCGCATTTCAGATAAATTAATACCGCCCTTAATTCCAAATTTTAAATCTTTTTGAGAATAGCCGCTGATAAAAAAGAGCAAAAAAAGGATACTTAGAAAAAAAAATTTCTTCACGTTTCAGTGATTAATAAGTATGTTGAAAAAATTAAAATTGGAACCTGATGCCAGAATATACACCCAGGATATAGGGCCTCAGGTTCGTATCATGAGTATAAGTGTTCCACTGGTATTTAAACATGGGCTCCAGGTTCCATTCCATTCCCCGGAAAAGATCATAACTCAGTCCCACGCCCAGGTTAGTACTGAAACTAAGTCCACGGAGATTTCCTGCCTTGCCTTCTTCATATGAACCACCTGAACCCTCAAGCGACATACTGTTTTCCTGCAGCCAGAAGCTGCTCATCCCGCCTATCAGATTCAATCCGAGTTTACCTTCTATTATCTGGAATTCCATCTCCACAGGAATCTCCACATATGCCATTTCCTGTTCAAGACTAGCCTGTTCCCAGCGGGGCAGATTTCCTGTCCTCCCGACAAATCCGTAATCTACCGCCGAATCATAATTTAATTCTTGGGAACGGTACTGGAGATCCAGTTTCCCATAACCTGTTCGCAACCTGATCTTATCTGAGATGCGATATTCCAGGTTCATTCCATAGGTCATGGTAAGGCCGCTTCCGCCAGGAGAATTTCCATTTGACCCCATCTGGTCAGCATAAATGGCACCGGCCTTAGGGCTGATACTGAACCGGCTCACTTTTTCGGGCTCCGGTTCCTTCTCCTTTTTTTCTTCGGAAAATGCCAAGAGCAATGCTTCTTTAGCCTCAAAAATGCTTTCCGGCATATTCTTTTCATGCGGAAAGGTTTTCCAAAGACCACCCTGCGAACTGCTGATAGTTGCCTCCTTCAGCATGACCGACCCCTGCCGTAGTTTCGAAACCGTAATTATGGTCTCAAGAGAGTTTGGTGTTTGACTTGAAAATTCGTTTTCCTCTACCTTTTCAGAAACCACCACCCCGGACATTTTTTCCTGTGGCAGATTTTTCTCTGTCTCCCTAAGTATGGTTTCTTCCTGAAGCTTATCTATCTCTGCTGGTTTTTCAGTTTCAGGGCTAACAACAAAAGGTTCTGAAGGAACCGAATTCGTCCGGTCAAAGTTTAACAAGAAAATAAAAGCCAAAGCAGCTGCCACTCCACCAAGGGATATCCACAATGGCACTACTCTCCTTTTTTGTCCCTTCTCCGGGGGAAGGGCAGCCGAGATAGCGTCCCAGCACTCCTTTGGGGGTTCGAGGCGGGCATCTTCAAACCGCTCCCTGTATAGTTCGCCTATTTTCTTACTTTTCGACATAAACAGGTTTGAGGTTTTTAGTTCGGTGATCTTCTATTTTTTCTTTGAGCTTTATACGGGCTCTGGCCAGGTTGGATTTTGAGGTTCCTTCAGTGATATTCAGCATTTCAGCGATCTCTTTATGGGAATATCCGTCCAGGCTGTACAGGTTGAATACAAGCCTGTAACGTTCCGGCAGTTCCTGCACCAGGTCAATAAGCACGTTCAGGGAAAGCAGTTCCTCGTCATCTTCTATTTCGGGCTCTTCCACCCACTCTTCCTCAATGCTAAGAAAGACAGAGCGGTTCTGATATTTTTTCAAGGCAGTGTTGATCATGATACGGGTCATCCAGCCTTCAAAAGTCCCTTTTCCGCGAAACTGGGCTATGTTCTGAAAGATCTTTATGAACCCATCCTGCAGGATATCTTTAGCTTCTTCATAGTTGCCGGCATATTTAAGACACAGTACGAACAGCTTATCGGCATATTCGCGATAAAGCTTTTCCTGAGCTTCCCTGTCCTGTTTTCGACATTGTGAAATGAGCTTCTTCAGTCTCACCGGGCAAATCTTTGGGTCATGATTATTCTGTTTTCGAAGAATCTCCTGTTGGCGGTTGGAATAATTTTCAAAAACCTGGGACTCAATTCAAATTGTTCTTTATTGAAATTAGGGATTTGCGATTAATTTAAGCACCTGATCGGTTTGTTCCACTATCTTAAATTCAAATACTTTTTCTGAATCTGAATTATATATGTTAATGATCTTCATTTCCTCGTCATACTCCCAGGTTCCGCTTGTCATATAATGAGCATCATTTGCGGCTAATACGCTATACTCAACTTCATTATTAACATCGAAATAAAAAATCTGCCTGTACCAGCTTGGTGGAAAATCATCGACATTGCCAGTTCTGTAAACCTCAATTTCCTCTGATGTTTTTTCTTCAAATGATTCAATCCACTGTACATTCATAAATGATGTCTGGATCAATTCCTCGTCTTTATCACACCCTAACCAGAATAGGTTTAAAACAAAGATAAGTGGTAAAAAAAATAGCTTTCTCACAGATACGGTTTTAAAATTATAATATGTTGTCTATTGTTGCTTCTATATGGCCGCCAACATATTTTTGACATCCTGTCTACTCCTTTATTCATCCAGTTTTTCATACTCCACGGCACCAAGGCAACTTGAATTTTCCGGGCATTCAGGGTAAAGGGTAAACCGTGAGCCTGACTGGAACTCATAATTAAAGCCATAGCTTATATTTTCCTCCTTCTTTATAAGGTCTTCCTGCTGTTGATATTCAGATAGATCTTCAGCCACATAGAACTCCTTCCTGTTTAAGGTAAGCCTGTTATCTATTGCAGAGTAGGTGCCTGTAGCATAGGTCCAGTAACCGAGAACTTCTAAGGTTTCACTGTCGAGTTCCAGGGAGGCTTCCTTATAAGTCCCGTCGGCTTTAAAATCAAACCTGTGGGCAGAGGTACTGGAACTCTTTAATCCAAAATAAGCCATCCAGCTTCCCGTGAAGCGATGGTCATCCTGAACAGAATCTTTAGAACAGGAGATCCCTAAGATAAGGGTACTTAAGATCAGTAATTTTCGCTTCATAAAAAGATGTTTTTAGATGCCCTCTTTCTTAAATGACCTGCAGAAAGAAGATGGCTGCGTACCGGGAAATGGTTTCTAAAAATTGAGATTTCGTATTTATTTACCAGGAAAAATGACAAATCCATAGGGAGAAGTATTAAATGTTGATTTCGACGGGGATTTCATTTTTTTGAACGGTGATGATCCCCAGTTTTTGAACCCCATCCACCACATCGCTGAATAAGGCAAAACCCGTGGAAGGTTCTATAAAATCAGGACTGGTTATCCTTATAAAATCTTTCATAAGGAAAATATCCCAGTTTTCCCCTGAATCGTCACTCAAGAAGTAAGCTGCATGTCCGAAGTCGCTATTGGCAAAATTATGACCAACACCCACCAGGGAATTTTCATCCATTACACTTATTCCCAGTATATATGCTGGCATTTCAAATTCCTTAGAAGTCGAAAGATCGGTTTTTATCAAGTTCTGCCCCTCTATAAAGTAAAGATCGTTATATAAGTTAATATGGTAGAGGTGTGATTTCGTACCAATATTAACGAATTCCCAGTTTTGCCCCAGGTCGCTACTTTTGTAAAGAGCGCCATCAAGGCCGGTCAACAGGAATTCCCCATCCCTGTTTTCAGTAATATCTGTGTAAACATTGAATTTTAACGGAATTTTGGTCCAGGATGCACCTCCGTCTTCTGTTCTCAGCACAACATCCTGCCCTATGACGAACCCCAATTCAGGCTGTGAAAAATACACTTTTGAAGGTTCCCCTCCCGCCGGAAGAAGGATCTCTTCAAAGGTCTGCCCTCCATCTTCGGTCTTAATAAGCGTGTAATTGACTCCCTCCTTTTCCAAAACAAAAGCTGTGTTTTCTGATATTACCTGCAGATGCAAAAGAGCGTCGCCGGCGTTATATAGTTCTGTCCAGGCCTTTCCCCCGTTTTCGGTCTTCCAGATCGCTCCTGTTTCTTCAATTCCATAACCGGACTGTTTATTATGAAAATCGATCTTTGAAAAATTTGTTTCCAGGACGTAAAAATCAAATGAGACGGTGTATTCATTGTTTCCAGTAATAACCGGTTCTTCTTCAGGAGAGCAAGCTGTAAGAAAAGAAAAAAGGATAAACAGCAGGGACAACTTGTTGAGGTGCATGTAAGAGTTCATAAAAATAAATTTGGACGGCTTCTTAGATTCATTTTACAGCCGGTCTTTATTTATATGACCAGGAAAATGAAAAAGGTTGCGTAGGGAGGAATATTTTTTTGAAAAAGCCATGAGTGATGGCAAAAGGATTTGGCTGAAGGAAGTTTGAAAACAGGATTAAATAAAGCGGTAGTGGACAAGTGAAAAAGAAGAATCACAGGACCTGTGTATCAATAAAGGATTGGAGCATGGTCTTTATCTGCTGCTGAGTTTCTGGGTCCATTCCTTTTACAGATTCGCAATATTCGCTAATGATTTTTGGTCGGGAAAAATTTCCTTCTTTAAGATGTTCCACCCTGTAATCATCAAAAGATCCTCTGGTAATATCTTTACCCATTATCTGGATGATCCCGGTATGACGAGAGTCTGTTGTTATGGAATTGAATAATTCCATAACAGTGGTCTTTTCTCCTTCCAATACCTGGAAAAAGTGCCCCTGCGAATACAGCAGGAGGCCTTTAATGTTCAGTCTGTTGTTCTTCTCTTTCCATTTATTGAGCAGCTCCCGGATCCCAGTTTCGGTAAAATCTTTTGTAGCGGTGCTTATGTAACAAATTGCGTGCTGCATAAATGGTGGATCTGTCTTATATACTCAAATAAGTTAATAAGACATTTTCTAAGTGAGTGCCAAGATTTTATTAATTGTCAATGCTGAACTGATCGAAACAGAAGCATCGAATTGAGAATCATGAATTTGGTTTTTTTATATTTTCAAACCCGAAGATCAGAATGGCGCCAACAGAATACAACAGCAGGTCAAGCCATTCAAAATGGCTCCCCAGCACCGCCACGGCCACTGCATTATTTTCCAGTTCCAGGCGCCTGATGAGTTCTAGGTACTGCAAACCTTCAATGAAAAAAGCGAACAGAAGCACCCCGAAAACGGCTTTTTTGACCGGTATTCTAAAAAAAATTCTTATCAGGCAATACAGGAAGATCACCACCAGGAGGTCGCCTCCATACGGCCTGATGAAACTATCTCTTACATACATGGCGATGAACACCAGCGATAGGAACAGCAAAAGAGCAATGAAAAAATAGGTTTTTTGAAACCGCAGCATAAGGAGCCAATAATTGGCGGAAAGATAGGAAAACAAACCGCTTATTAAGATGTTCAGTTGGATTGAATTTCCTTCGGCCCTCCGCAGAAGATTTCCTGATCTGGGAGAAAACTTTCCCCTGTTATTTAGATTCCATTCGAATTAATTGCAAAAAAATGCGCTAAAACTGAAACAACTTTGTTTTTTTGTAGTCTTTACCATAAAATCGTCAATGAAATCCATTTTTTCAGTTCTTTTCCTGTTCTTAGGCTTTACGGGTCTTGCGCAGGAACAAGACAGCATTCCGCGGAAACAGATCCATATAAAGCGAATTCAGGAATCTCCGAAGATCGATGGGAAATTGAACGATGCAGCCTGGCAAGATGCCGCAATCGCCAACAATTTTGTGGAGCGCTTACCCAATAACGGCAGACCTATCCCGGACAGTCTGTCCACCACCGTGAAAATAGTATATGATGATTTGGGGATCTATTTTGGGGCAGAGATGCTCGACCCGAATCCTTCAGAAATAAGGAAAGAGCTTACCGAGCGTGATGGAATAGGCAATGACGATTTCTTTTTTATTTTGCTCAATGGGTATAATGACCGACAGCAGAGCATGCAATTCATAGTCACAGCCGCCGGGGTGCAGTATGACGCCAAGATGACCAATGGCTCTGAGGACTCTTCCTGGAATGCCATCTGGTACAGCGATATTGAGATCAATGGCCGTGGGTGGACGGCCGAAGTCTTTATTCCGTATTCTGAGCTGAGATTTCCGGAAAAACCCGTGCAGGAGTGGGGCCTGCAGATGGAAAGGGAATTTAAGCGCGCAGGTACCCGCTACAGCTGGAGCCCGATAAATACCGCTAAAGGCTCCTACTCTATTTACGACGGGGAGATCCACGGGATCAAAAACATTGAAACCCCTACCCGACTTTCGATACAGCCGTACATCTCTGCTTACCTGAACAATTACGACGGAGAGACCGCTACCACCGTTAATGGGGGAATGGACTTGAAATATGGCATAAATGACGCTTTTACGCTGGATATGATCCTGGTGCCCGATTTTGGGCAGACCAAATTTGATGAATCTGTTTTGAACCTTTCAGCCTTTGAGGTGCAGTATGATGAGCAGCGGCCCTTCTTCACCGAAGGCACCGAATTGTTCACCAAAGGGAACCTCTTCTATTCCCGAAGGGTTGGCGGGGCTCCTTTCGGAAGCGTAACACTTTCCGAAGAAGAAGAGATGTTGAATTTTCCTTCTTCCGTAGATCTTATCAACGCTTTTAAGGTTTCGGGGCGCACCGATGGCGGTCTGGGAGTGGGTTTTTTTAACGCCATTACAGAAAAGACGTATGTAACGGTGAGAAACACCACAACCGAAGAAACCCGCAGGGAACTTATTGAGCCGTTCACCAATTATAACATCCTGGTGCTGGACCAACGCTATGGCGACAATTCATCTGTATCACTGGTCAATACGAACACCACCCGGGAAGGGCATTTCAGGGACGCGAATGCCACCGGGCTTTACCTCAACCACACCAACAAGAACAACACCTACAGATATTTTACAGGGCTGGAGGGCAGCTGGGTGATGGAAGATGATACCAAAGCAGGACTGGAGGCGGCGGCCGGGCTTTCGAAGATAAGCGGCAAGAACCGGGCAGACCTTAATTTCCAGTTGCGCACAAAAGATTACGACATCAATGACCTGGGCTATTCCAGCGCCACAAATTATGTACGGTACCAGGGACTTTACCAGCGCAGGCTTTTACAGCCGAAGGGCTTTCTCAACAACATGTACCTCAATTTTGTGGCGGTGCACGAGCGTCGCCTCGAACCGGATCTTCACAGCAAGCTGATCCTGAACTTTAACTCCAGCTTCACCACCAAAGATTTTTTCAATTTTGGCGGTGGTTTTGAGACCACTCCCATTGGCACCAACGATATTTATGAACCCCGGGTGGACGGGCTTTATTTTAAAATTCCTGCATACTACGACCAATGGTTGTGGTTCAATACAGATTTTAGAAAGAAACTGGTGGTGCAGGCCGTAGCCGACTGGTACAAATATGACGAACGCGGCCGCGGAGACCTCATTTTTGATTTTGGGCCGCGATACCGTTTTTCGGACAAGTTCAAGATGAACTTATCGACCAATGTTCGATTATCTGATAAGGAAGAAGGGTTTGTAAAATTCCTGGAAGACAACATCCTGTTCGGGCAGCGGGATCGTAATACCATTATCAATTCCCTCGGCGCGAATTATATCTTCAACAACAAGATGGGCTTGAACCTGGCCTTCAGGCATTATTATTCCGAAGTTTTTTATACCGAATTCTATACCCTGCAGGACGACGGGGAACTAAGTTATTACGGTCCCCGAAACAATGATTTCAACACCACCTACAACAGCTGGAATGTTGACCTGCGCTTTTCCTGGTGGTTTGCCCCGGGCAGCCAGATGACGCTGCTCTACCGCAATGGCACCGACAGCTACCTGGGTTATTCCCACATCAACTTTAGAGACAACTTCAGGAACCTTTTTGAACAGCCGCAGGTGAACAGTCTTTCCCTACGCATCTCCTATTACCTGGATTATAACCGCGTAAAAAGCTGGTTCAGATCTTCGGAAAATCCCGCGGGGGAAATGAACGGAACGAGTTACCTGGATTCAAAAAAGAGGTTTTAGAAAGGTTTTCGGAAAGCTCTACTGGGATCTATGCCCGTTCCTGTAGGCAGGCAACCCGAAAATCTCTTTGGAGTTTCTCTTTTGCTTCTGAAAGACTCCTGGTTTTTGCTCTTTTCCTCACCTGATAGGCAGGATGCGTTTCAGAAAAGATCTTGTAGTACAATTTTTTCTTTTCGGTCTTGTTCAGTCTTTTGATCTTAGGCTGTAGTAGTTCATAAATGTCTTCTGCGCTCATAACTTTTTCTTTTTCAAGGGGAAAATACAGGAAAAACAATATTCACGAATAGAATTTTAGATTGCTTAACAGGGTTCTTCAGGAAATTTTAAGAAGAGGTTGAACCTTTTGAGGAACATGAGATTAAAAGAAAATACTGCTGAAAAATTTATTGAAATAAAAAAGCGGAAGCTCTTTTCGAACTTCCGCTTCTACTGTAGAATTTACAGTATTTACAATATATGAATTAGTTTTCACACACCTCCGCATGTACAATGATATGAGGTGCATCACCCACTGTGAAGGTATCAGTGCCCAGGTCAAATTGTCCCGGCGCGTCACTTTCAGGCCAGTCAGCTCCAACGTAGATATGAGATTCATTCAGGCTTACCCCTTCGTTAAGCTCAATATCCACCTCGAGTTCATTTCCGTCTAAAGTAAGCACGATATAACCGGCTTCCCAGCCTTTGGAAACATCATTTTGTCCGGCTCCGGCGTAGAATGGCAATCTCCACACACCGTCACCTTCGTAATATTCATCATCAAAGGCATCTTCATCCAGAACAAGACCCCAGCCCCAGTTAGCGTTATCATACAAACCAAGGTCGTCAAGCTCATTATCTCCATACATGTAGGCGGTGTCACAGTTTTCTGCTACTTCGTCCCCATCATTGTCATCTCCGTCGTTATCATCACCGTCACTGTCTCCGTCATTATCGTTCCCGTCGTTGTCATTGTCGTCGCCATCGTTGTCTCCGTCTCCGGAACCATCCTCACAGGCGTTTCCTACTCCGTCCCCGTCGGCATCTTCCTGCCCCGGGTTATAGGTTTCAGGACAGTTGTCCTCCTCATCGGCTACTCCGTCATCGTCTGCGTCATCTGCAGGCACTTCTCCGTCACAACCAAATCTCAGGTGCTCATAGTCCACATTGCTGTCACCGTCAAAGTTAGCTTCGATCTCGTTTCTGCTAAGGCTTCCTGTGATCGTCATGTTTTCGGGAGCATCATACACGCCTTCAGAATCAAGGAGAGTTACGGTATAGTCGATGTATTCTTCATCATCTGCATACTCAGAAAGATCCGGAAGTGCAAAACAAATAGGATCTGCATAGTTATCGCCGTATTCGTTCACGCCAACATTGTTAATGTTCTCTTCGGCTTCATAGATCACCTCACCGTCAACAGAAAATTCTACAGAATATCTCGCAGGGAAGTGTCTTCCGCTTGGGGCGCAGTAATTTGCGAAAAAGCAGAATTCCATCGCTTTTGTGGTATTGAATTCAAAGAACTGGTACCCGTATTGATTGACATCCCTGTCGTCATAACAAAGAACGGAAACATCAACATACTTCTTCACTCCGGCACCAAGATCGATGTTCAGCGGAAGCGGCGCGTCAACGAATTTCTCAAGTACTCCTCCCTTTGGCGCGATCCAGATTAAATTCCCTTCTGCATCATAGGTGGCAAAATGTTCCAGGGTGTACTGTCCCGGTTCCAGCTCTAAAGCCTCATCTTCTTTGGTGAACACCTGGCCGGAAGCAAGATCGACCCTGTACGGCTCGTCCTCCCCAATTACATATTCATCACCCTTCATCAATACGACTTCTACGTATGCGGGAGAATCTTCTGAACAGGTGGGAAGGTCACCCACGTCAGATTGTTTGTCGGCAGATTTGTTGGCCATATCGGCAACAATGGCTCCAAAGGAAAGAGTTGCTTTCTCCTCGGTAGCTATTGTGTCGGACTCATCCTTACTACAGGATGTAAAAACCAGCGCAAAGGCGGCCAGAAATGCTAGGTAAATTTGGAATTTTCTCATAGGTTTTGTGTTTAAATTAGAATGGTTAATGAATAAGGCATCAACATTCAAGGTGAGCTTTTAACCCTCATAAGACACCTGCTTTTGTACCGGACAAATATAGGGGAGAGCAGTGTTAAGAAGTCTTAATATGGTGTCATATTAATCTGGCACACAGAAAGTTAAATCATCATATTTCCTACATTTTACCTTAAGCTTAACTGTAGAAAAGGCCTTAACAACCCTCTTTAAGTTTTCTTTTGGAAGAAAAACTTTATGATTGAAGGAAGATTCTTATATCTGAAAATGAGGGAGTTGTAAATGTGGTAAAGGTTCTTTGAAAAGCGGCAAAAGGAGTTGGAATAGAGGGCAATAAAAGGGAAGTGGGAACTTGGGGAGCCGAATATAAGGTGCACAAACAAAAAATCCCCGCCATTGGCGAGGATCTAATTTCGTGGTCCCACCTGTACACCATGAAATTTTACTGCATTTTATCTTATTTTCTTTATTAATACAGGTTTAGACTATATTTTAAAGGGTTTACAGGATAAAGCAAAAACAAAGATAACAGCATTAAATTAAATTTATTCGTCCCCTCATTCGTCCCCTGAATGATTTTTTAGAATATATTTGTTCCATGGCAAACGCAAAATTTATCCTCAAAGAACCAAAGGCAAAAGAAGAGACTTTGATCTATATGCTGTTTAGGTATCAGTATAAAAGATTTAAATATTCAACAGGAGAAAAGATTCTTCCTAAATTTTGGAATGTTGACAAACAGAGAGTGAAAGAAACTAAACAGTTTAGAGAATATCCAGAGTTTAATGCTCGGTTAAATAATTTTGAAACTGCCATAAATACTGCATTTCGAAAACTTTTGAATGACGGAATTCAGCCAAATAATACAATCCTCAAAAAAACTTTTGAAGCAGAACTTTCAGGGAATATTCTTCAAGGGAATAAATTAACTCTCCTTGAGTTTATAAAAAATTACATAGAGGAAAGTAAAGCTCACAAAAAAGAAGGAACAGTAAAAGTTTACACAACTGCCTATAGATATTTAAAAAAGTACTCTGCTTATCTCAATAAAGAAATAGACTTCCATTCAATAAATTTAGAGTTCTACAATCAATACGTTTCCTTTCTATCTCTCGAGCATAAACTTGCCTCTAATACAGTTGGAAAACATATCAAGACATTAAAAACATTTATGAATGAAGCTACTGATAGAGGTTACAATACAAACCTAGCATTTAAAAAGAGAAAGTTTAAAACTCTTAGGGAAGAGTCAGATTCTATCTATCTCACACTTGATGAACTTGAAAAATTTGAAAAGCTTGATCTTTCTGCCAGTCCTCGTTTAGAAAAAGTACGAGATCTTTTCCTGATCGGGTGTTATACAGGTTTAAGGTTTTCGGACTTCACGCAGATAAAGCCAGAAAATATAATAACAGAAAAATCTATCATTCAAGTAAGGACTCAAAAAACAGGAGAAAGAGTTTCTATTCCTTTGCACAAGACAGTTAAAAAGATTTTAGCTAAATATGATAATCATCTACCTAAAGCCTATACTAATCAGGTTATGAACAGGTATTTAAAAGATGTGGCATCTTTAGCAGGTTTGAAAGAAACAGTAGAAACTACAATTACAAGAGGTGGAAAAGTAGAAAAAACTCTTTCTAAAAAATATGATCTTGTTTCCACTCATACAGCAAGAAGAAGTTTTGCCACTAATTTGTATTTAGCGGATGTTCCCAGTATATCAATAATGAAAATCACTGGTCATAAATCAGAAAGATCATTTTTGCAATACATTCGGGTAACTCAAGAACAGAACGCAGATAAATTAGTAAATCATCCATTCTTTAACTAAAGACAAAAACCTGAATAATAGGCACATTCCTTTCTAAAATAAAAAAATTAACAGGGGGGTAGGGTAAAAGAGATCTCAGTTGTTTTATATTTAACAAGAAGTTAATTTATTTTTTAACAAACCTAAATCTATTTAAAATGAAACACTTATCCTTTTCACTAATGATGATCCTAGCCGTGAGCTTCGTCTCTTGTAGCACAGAATCCGAACCTACCACAGAAGCACAGGTGGGAGTTGAATTCAACACAGTTCAATCGGCTTTAACAACTCAAGCCATAAGCAAAGAGTCCCAACTAAAGCAAGCTGCCGCTGGTACTCTTACATTTTCTACAGGCCATATTGCCATTAGCAGTTTGGAATTCGAAGTAGAAGCAGAAAATGATTCTATAGAAATAGAATTCGAAATAGAACAAAATACATTGATCGATTTCGCTACAGGAACCACAAATCCTGATATTAATTTTATATCTATTCCTGCAGGAACCTATGAAGAAGTTGAGGTGGAAATAGAATTAAGTGAAGGATTAGAACAACCAGCTATTCGTCTTTTCGGAACTTATGTGGCTCCAGACGGAGTAGAACATGACATCCGATTTGATTTTAATTCTGAGGAAACTTTTGAAGTTGAAAGAGAAGGATTAATTTCATTTGCAGAAGCCCAAGTAGCTATTGCTCAGGTCACTTTTGATCCTGTGGCATGGTTCATGGAAGTTACTGATGAGCAGTACGCCAATGCAACTAAGAACGAAGCAGGTGTTATAGTTGTTAGCTCTACTGAAAATACTCATATTTTTGATGTCGTTGCTGATGGTCTTGATTTAGCAAGTGATGTAGAAATGGAAGATGAGGATGAGGAGGATGAGATATAAGTATTAGGTCTTAAAATAAAAGAATAGCACTCATTAGATTTAATGGGTGCTTTTTTTATTTTTACTAAAGAGTATCACCAATTACGCATTAATTCCAATACATTCTCTTTTAATGATTCTTACCACTCTTTCTGACCTCAAAAAGTCTTTCAAATCTGCACTCGAAAAGTCTTCAGAAAAACAATACCTGATAGAAAATGAACTTCGAGAAATAAACAATTTTGTTACTAATCTGCCAATCCCAAGAGCTAAAAGAAATATTTTTTCTAAATATTATTCTATTCCTAAAGGAACAGCAATCTTTGATCTTGATATTCCTTTCGAGTTTCGAAGAACGTTTGCTGAAGCTTTCAATAAAATTATAATAACTGGAGAACTTGAAGAGGTTAAACTTCACTCTGAATCTGACCAGGCATTTCTTTTCCGTAAGCAAATCTCACAACAGGCTTTAGAATTTGTAAAATATTATAAATGGTTAAACGAATTAAAAAATAAGCCACAGACACTTCCTAAAAAATCTTCTTTAGACCATAAGGAAAAACTTCTAGCTCTGCATTATTTGGGATTGGATTTAAGCAAATTTGATAATAAAAAAACGTCTAAGATTCTTTCGGAGATTATAGGCCATAGCGAAGAAAATACTAGAAAATACTTATCCTATCTCACTGCAGGGAAAAATAATGTTCGAACTCCTAAAACACTAAAGATCACACTTAATCTCTTTGAATCACAAGGTTTTGATGAAATATCAAACACTATAAAATCTGATTTAGAAAAGATCACTAAATAACTTAGTGGTTACCACTCGAACTACCACACGCACCTTCTCGCAACATATTTGCGCCATAAATCAATTAAATAAGATTAATTATGGCAAAAGTATTATTGCACACATTCGAACTCTCCGACATAAAAAAAGTCGTTGAAGAAGTTCTTGAAAGAAAACTACAAACTTTCATTCCTCAAGAGAAAGAAAAGCTCACTCTCTTAACTAGAAAAGATACCGCGAAGCTTCTTTGTATATCTCTTCCCACTCTCCACGATTGGACTAAAAATGGAACTATTAAAGCTCACAGAATAGGGAACAGAATTCTCTATAAACTGGAAGAGGTTAATGAGGCACTTAGTCAAATTCAATCATCAAATAATGGAAGGGGGTTAAGATGCTAAAAAAGAAAAATGATTATTCGGTTATAGTCTATTTTGAAGATGGCACTTCCCCTAAGAAATGGATGTTTGTTCATAAACTAAACGGGTTTAAGATGTTTCTCAACAAAGAACATCCCACTTGGCAATATATGAATGTTTACAACAGAAGAACACGTGCTTTCATGCGTCAATTCAAGAGAGATAGTTTCATTCCTCCATTCATCCAAGAGTAAGTTTTTTTTTAACCTTTAAAAACAGCACCATTAATATCTACCCTCAATTAAAAACCTTTAAATGGTATTTATTAATGTGCAACGATTCCGATTATGATAGTCAAGAATACTTATGGAACTAGTGTCGCATTTTCAACTCGTCAATACGGTGTAGTTCCAAAAGAAGAATTTTCAGGTTCAGCATTACAACGCAAAAAACCAGATCCAGATAAGAAACCAAAAAAGAAAAAAGTAGTGAGTGTGGAGAAAAAAGAAATTAAACTTCGTACTCTTTCAAGAAGATCAAAACAAAAGATCAGAAAGAAAATTACCTGCTTTGCGAGATGCTATAAACGATTAAGTTTTGTTACTCTAACATTCTTAAATAAAGTCTCAGATGAAGAAGCAGTAAATATTCTCAGGAAGTTCTTAGATAATGCAAAAAAGAGAAGTAGCGACTTTGAATATGTTTGGGTGGCAGAACGACAAACAAAGAATGATGCCTATAAAGGGAATGTTCATTTCCATATGATCACTAATAAATACTGGAAAATTGAAAAGTGGTGGAACTACTGGATAGACCTACAAATCAAGAATGGAATTAAACCTAGAAAGAAAGATTTTAAGCCCTCTTCAGCATTTGATGTAAAACAATTAAATTCTAGCAATATTAGGTCAATAGCTTCTTATGTTACTAAATATGTAACTAAGAACGATGCAAAGTTTAAATGTCAGGTTTGGAACTGTTCTAAGCGTGTTTCAGAGCTTTATACAGACTTTTATACTACAACAGAGTTTACCGACCAACTCAAGCGCTTAAATGCAATACTAAAAGAGTTTGAGGTGAAAGATCACAGGGAACAACCGTTTCTTAATATCAAAATGATTGATCTAAACAGAAAGACTTTGCCTTTATATAGAAGATTGGATGAAAAGAATAAAACTAAGTCTTAATTATCTTTTTCCTCAATCAGATTGGAACGAAGAAGGATCTCCTCCACTATATGTGACAACTCTTTAAATTCTGGAGAGGTTTTCCATTTTTCATATTCGGTATTCGACAACAGTGCAATTACGTTGGTCAATTTCTTACTCTTAAAGTCAGAAGGAAAGTATTCCTCGATGTCCCCCTGTTTTAAAATATAATTTCTTAAACTTTTCTGATCTTCTAAAAAATTCCAAAGAATTTTTTCTTCACCCTCATTAAGATCAGATTTTAGTTTTCTCCTGAAAGATTTAATATAATTCCATAAATTTTGTAATTGTGAAATCTCCCCTCCTTGTATAGCTTCATCCATTGCTTTTACCAATGTTTCTCCATCCTTACTTTTTGGATTTTTAATCACATCCTTTTTTATTTTTTTTTCATCCGTTATAAAAAAAGATTTTATTTCTTTAGTCCCCACTTCATTGATAAAGTCAAGATCACTAATAAAGAAATTTGGCACATTCACCATATCTAAAAAATTTCTGAAATTTTGAATGTTATGTTTCCCCTTTATTTCAATAATCTCAATAATTTTAGTTACACCTAAATTTTCTAACTTATCCTTCAGAATTTTTTGAAATACTAACCTATCAGTAATTCCTTCCACTAAGATAACGACATCTGCAAAGAATAACTTTTCATTGTTTGTACTATTTACGATATGAAGAATGTCTCGGAGTTTAAAAGTATGGTTATCTTTCAATGTTACTTGCCGACTAATGTTATTTTCATCTTTGTAAATTCGGAATATATGATTTAAAGATTTATCATTGATAAATGTCGGTGAATGAGTTGAAACAATAAATTGGTTTTTGGTAATTGTAGCAAGTTCAATAAATAATTCAAGCAAGACATTTTGCCATCTAGGATGTAAATGAAGTTCTGGTTCATCTATCACAATGATGCCATTTTTCAAATTCAGTGCAAAGATTCCAAGCATAAAATTAATTATCTCCTTTTCCCCAGAACTAGCCTGATTTATATAAAACTGTTTATCCTCCTTTGTTAAAATAATTTCGTAGATATTTTTATTCTTATCTACTAGTTTAAGATTCCATCCATACCCTAGTTTTCCTAAGTACTTCGAAACCAATTTCACCTCATCATCCTGTTTCCACTTCTGTTCATATCCTTGATTTGAGGCTTCATCTTCGAATCTTCTTCTCTTCTCAGCAAAATAAATGGTTGCGAGCATAATTAAAGAAAACACAGACTTTGAAGTAGCATCCGAATGTGATTTTAGAATTCCATAGAAATTTTGGGCGGATAAATTAGCCTGTAGATTCTGCAAATTTGCTCCTCTGTATGGACTAAAAAAGAGATAATTAGTGTTTAATTTAACTTCTGGGATGTCTCTTATTAAAATAAGGAGAAGTTCAAAGCAATTAAGATATTGAAGAAAAGTTCTTTCTTCTTCAGTCAAGTTACTATTTAACTGATTATTTTTAATGTTGTACGTCAGGATATCATTTTCCTTAAGAGAACCTGTCTTCCAATTTTTGACACTATCTAAATAATGCTTCTGATTTTGCCCAAATCTGTATTTAAGTAATTCCGCCTCAAGTTTACCAATATTTGACTGGATAGTCTGAATATTCTGGATATCCTCTTTTTGTATTAAAAACTGAAAGATTATTTCGGAATCACTATCATCTCCGTAAAATTTGTCTAAAGAATAACCGACATTACTGAATGAAAATGCGGGTTGAATATCCTTATAGAAGCCACTATTATCAGTCCCTTCATTAAGCGTAAATGTTTTAAGAAAGAAATGCCGAATACAAATGGTGATAATATCTAATAAATTACTTTTACCACTTCCGTTGGGGCCGATTAGAATATTGAAGTCTTTGTTAAAATCTACTATTATTTGTTCTTTAAAACTTTTAATGTTCTTGACTTCGATCTTATTTATTTTCATATTCTATTTGATTGGGTTCAGTAAATATATAGTATTTCTCCCATTGTCGTCCCCTCATTCGTCCCCTGAAATAAAAAAAGCCCTACAAACGTACTGTTCATAGGGCTTCTAAAGTGTATTCTGTGGTCCCACCTGGGCTCGAACCAGGGACCACCTGATTATGAGTCAGGTGCTCTAACCAACTGAGCTATAGGACCGCTCTGGTGCTCTAACCCCCCGATGTGTCGGGAGAGCTATAGGACCGCTTGGTGCTCTAACCATCCCGATAACTATCGGGAGAGCTATAGGACCAATCTCAAACGCTGTTGAGAGCGTGCAAATTTAGATAACTTCTGTTTACTTAACAAGCATTTCAAAAATATATTTTACCTAATCCTCCCATACCTCATCGCCCTCGGGAAGGCGCTCGGGCTCTTCGGTGATCTCCTGGCACAGCTCCACCAGCACCCCGTTGGCTGACTTCGGGTGCAGGAAGGCCACGAGCTTGTTGTCGGCCCCTTTTTTTGGTTTTTCGTTCAGGAGCTGATACCCTTCTTCCTTAAGCCTTTTCATTTCGGCTTTAATGTCGTCTACTGCAAAGGCGATATGATGTATCCCCTCCCCTTTCTTGTTCAGGAACTTGGCGATGGGGCTGTCTTCATTCGTGGCGGCCAGCAGCTCGATCTTGCTCTCCCCCACCTGGTAAAATGCGGTTTCCACGCCTTCGCTCTTCACTTTTTCGGTCTTGTAGCATTCGGTGTTCAAAAGGGTTTCGTAGGTCTTTCCGGCGGCTTCCAGGTCTTTTACGGCAATGCCTATGTGTTCTATCTTGTTCATGTCGTCTTCGGTTTTCTGTTGTCGGTTAAAAAATTTCAGCTGTTGGCTATTGGCCATTGATGCCAAAGGCCAACAGCTAAAAGCTAACAGCTTACTTGCACGAATTTAAGAATAATCACATTTAAAAATGTTATTTTTGCGTTATGGAAGAGACAAACAGACAAAAGAAAATTGGCGGAGTTTTACAGGAGGACCTGGCGGCTATACTGCAGGCCCACCTTAGGGACGCGGGGAAGACGGGTATATTGATCTCTGTTTCTAAGGTGAAAGTAACGACCGACCTTTCACAGGCCAAGGCGTACCTAAGCATTTTTCCGGCGAAGAACGCGCAGGAACTGCTCAAGGAAATCAATATCCTCAAACCACAGATAAAGCATGAACTGGCACAGCGCACCAAAAATCAGCTGCGCCGTATGCCCAACCTGGATTTCTATATAGACGACTCGCTTGATTATATCGAGAACATTGAGAAGTCAATGAAGGGGGATGAAAACCCTATCGAGGATCCCGATCTGTTGTCCAGAAGGAAAAAATCCTAAGCAGGCTTGAATTTCCCCTTTTACATAGCCCGGCGGTACCTGTTTTCCAAAAGCAGCAATAACGCCATCAACATCATTACCTTTATCGCGGCTATAGGGGTCTTTGCAGGGGCTTTTTCCCTGTTCATCGTGCTTTCGGGCTTTACCGGCCTCAAAGACTTCAGCTTATCCTTTTCAAACAAGTACGATCCCGATCTTAAGGTGCTTCCGGAGAGCGGCAAGACCTTCAATTTCTCTTCGGAAGAAGCGCAACGGCTCCAAAAGATCGAGGGGCTGCAGAAATTTTCCGAAGTGATCGAAGAAAGGGTGTTCCTCAATTTCAAGTCGAAGAACAAGACGGCCTACATCAAAGGCGTGGACGAGAATTACCTGCGGGTGAACCAGCTGGACAGCGCCCTGGTGATAGGCGCGTGGTTCGTACCCGGGGAAAGCCAGGTGGTCATTGGCAACACCATTTCAAGGGAACTATCCCTCGGGCCTTTTGATTATTCGGGCCTGCTGGAGATCCTGGTGCCCCGCCCGGGTACGGGACAGGTTACCGACCCTACCAACGCATTCAATTCGGAAAATGCGGTGGTTTCCGGAATTTACAGCATCAACGAAGACCTGGACGATAAATTCGTTTTTTCAGACATTTCCTTTGCCCGTGACCTGCTTGACCTTAAGCCGAACGAATTAAGCGCGCTGGAACTGAAGCTTTCGCCCACGGCCAATGTAGAGATGGTGCAGCAGGCAGTCCGTGCTGCCATAGATGATCCCGTGCAGATCAAGAACCGCGCGCAGCTGAATGACGCGCTTTACAAAATGCTCAACACGGAAAACCTTGCGGTTTACCTGATTTTCACGCTGGTATTGATCATCGCCCTGTTCAACGTGGTGGGCTCGATCATTATGGTGATCCTGGACAAGCGTGAGAACATCAAGACGCTTCACAGCCTGGGAGCCACGCCGGTGCAGATAAGGAACATCTTCTTTGCGCAGGGAGTTTTCATGACGCTGCTGGGCGGAGTGATAGGGCTCGGTTTTTCGATATTACTTGTGATGCTGCAACTGGAATATCAACTGGTGATGATCACCCCAAGTCTTGCCTACCCCGTGGCCATTACTTTTGAAAATATTCTGATCGTACTGCTCACCATCGGAGCCCTGGGGACGTTGGCTTCCTGGATCGCGGCCAGCCGAAGTAAGAAGGCGCTCGGTTAGACGTTAGACGTTAGACGTTAGACGTTAGACGTTAGACGTTAGACGTTAGACGTTAGACGTTAGAAAGCTAAAATTTCCCGATTAGAATTCAGGATTGCTTCGGATAATTATCATTTTATTATTAACCATTTTCAGGTTTTCCTCAGATGTGCAATGTTTACGTGAAGAAAATTATCACTGCTCAGTGAACCTGTTTTTTAAATCCATCCGTCCGTGTAAAATCCTTGTTATCTCCAATTTGTCACTGCTTAGTTTGCGGTAGAATATGATATGGCGATTAGCTTTAATCCCATAGAGATCAGGTCTTATTAAATCATATGATTTGCCCAGCGTTGGGTTGTCAGCTATGTATTGACAGCTGTCGAGCAGAAAATGGTATAATCTATCTGCTTGTTCTTCTGACCAATTTTGAAAGGTATAATACCAGATTTTATTAAGATCTTCAACGGCTTTTCTGGTGAGATAATAATTAGCCATTAACCTTATGGGAAGTTTTCAGTATTTTAAGGTTTTTTGCTGCATCAAAATCCTGTTCAATACCACTGTCTATTCCTTCCTGAATGGCTTTTCTCAAAGCGGCAGTTTTCTTTTCTTCGGTCTCCAACAATCGCAATCCGGATCGGATCACTTCACTAACATTTTTGTAGCGCCCGGTAGAAACCTGCTCCTGTACGAACTTGTCAAAATATTCTCCCAGTGATATGGAGGTGTTCTTTCCCATGTCTCAAACTTTTTAGAAAGATACCAAAAATTGGTATAAATCACTTTTTATAAACGGATGAAATTTATTACGCTTAAAAAAGCGTAATTATGTCCATAATGAACCAATTCCCTTTTTTGTTTCCTGCAGATCTCGTTGATCACCGCCAATTTATTCACACAAGGCAAAATAAGGTAGAAATAAGAGCACGAAGAAATTCTACCGTCTACCAACTAGCCAATTTGTTTCTCGCAGAGACCGCAGAGGTTATGTGCAAAGCAAGCAGAAGTGATCTTTTAAATTTGGTGCAATTTGGAATTAAAATCAGGTGCTTTTTTCCATTTAACCAATCCCCAATTAACTATTCTCAAGTTAACCACAACTCATAGGACGCAGAAAAATGTACCATTTGGAATTTGGTATATGTAATTTATACCTTAAGCAAACTGATAATCTGCAAAATCCTTTTCCACCTCGTCAAAGGCCGCGAAAACATCGGCAGCATCATCGCTGGTCACCATTTTTTGGCGGTACTCCTTGAAATGCGGAATTCCCTTGAAGTAGTTGGTGTAATGTCGTCGGGTCTCAAAAACCCCGAGCTTCTCCCCTTTCCAGTCAATGGACATCTGCAGGTGCCTGCGTGCGGCGTCAAGCCTTTCCTGCATGGTTGGCGGCGATAAATGTTCGCCGGTCTTGAAGTAGTGCTTCACTTCCCTGAAGAACCAGGGATACCCGATGCTCGCCCTACCTATCATCGCGCCGTCAAGTCCGAACTTATCGCGCATCTCTACGGCTTTTTCGGGGCTGTCAACGTCTCCGTTGCCGAATACCGGAATGTGCATCCGCTGGTTGTTCTTAACCTCGGCAATCGGCGCCCAATTGGCTTCCCCTTTGTACATCTGCACGCGGGTACGCCCGTGGATGGAAATAGCGGCTGCTCCAACATCCTGAAGTCTTTCGGCTACCTCTACGATCTTGATGGAATCACTGTCCCAGCCAAGACGGGTCTTCACGGTCACCGGTAAATTAGTGTGCTTCACCATAGCCTCGGTCAAGGAGACCATCAGCGGAATGTCTTTTAAGATTCCCGCACCGGCGCCTTTTGAAACCACTTTTTTTACGGGACATCCGAAGTTGATATCGATGATATCAGGGCCCGATTTCTCCACGATCTCTACAGACTGCAGCATGGATTCCAGGTTAGCCCCGAAGATCTGTATGCCTACGGGTCTTTCCTTTTCGTAAATATCGAGTTTCATCACGCTTTTGGCCGCGTCACGGATCAATCCTTCTGAAGAAATGAATTCAGTATAAACAACATCGGCGCCCTGCTCTTTGCAAAGGGCGCGAAATGGCGGATCGCTCACGTCTTCCATTGGTGCCAGCAACAATGGAAATTCTCCTACATCTATGTTTCCTATTTTAGCCAAATCAATTGTTTTTTGGGTTGCAAAAATAACGAAATTAATTCAGTTGCAAAGAAGTAGAGTTTTAGTGCCACGAATGCACGAATAACTTATATCTAAAAAGCTTCTGATTTCTTAATTATGACGAAAAGGTTTTTGGAATTTGGGGCTCGTAATATGGGTCTTACCCATTACCCGCAGATATAGCTGATTTTCGCAGATCATGAAACTATTGTCATTGCGAGGAGGTTGGAAACCGACGAAGCAATCCCTTCTACCAGGCTCCTTCTGTTGCTTGTGGAGGGCGCAGAATTTGGCCCGTCTTCACAGGTTCCAAGGGCCACGAATGCACGAATTATTTTTGTGCGATTTTTGGAAATTGGAATTTGGAATTTGGGATTTGGGATTTCTCTATGAAAGTAGGTCTCGACTCCGCTCGACCTGACAGTACCATAAACTACAAACGTTCCCGCTCCGCTGCTTCCACAGCTCTCTGGTTGTCGCTAAGCCTGAAGTTTCCGAAGTTGTATTTGAAACCTATTCTTACGTAACGCGTTTCAGGTTCTGCGAAGAACCCGTTATCCTGGTTCAGATAGCGGGAGCGCATCCAGGTGTTGGTTTCATCCAGCGCATCTTCCACATTAAGCGTGAGTTCAGCCCTGTTGTTCCACAGGGTCTTCCGAAGGCCGACAGAAAGCGTGGTCATGGGCTCCAGGTAATAGGAACCGCTAAGCCAGTCAGAAACATAAGTGAAGGTAAGTTCTCCGGTAAAGGTCCCGTCTTTAGAAATGACAAGGCTGTTGTAAAGGGTTCCGTAGAAACCATCGAGTTCATTCGTCACCTCGGCGTTGCCGCTTTCCAAAGCCAAAAATGTCTGCTCCTCATGGAAAAAAGAGGTGTAAGCATAAGCGTACCACCAGTTGGTAATAGAACGGCCGTGGCTTATGTCAAGCCCGTAAGAAGAACTTTCAAGCAGGTTCACGCTTACCGACCTGATGTTCCTGGCCTGGTTGTCCTGGAAACTCAAAGTCGCCGGAGCGGGGCCATTATCCCGGTAATAAATGTCAAAGAAATACTCATTTTTGAAGGTGTAGTTCAAATTGAAATTATTGGAAATGGCGGCTCGCAGGTCCGGATTTCCTGCGTTGTAGTTGTGCTCGTTCAGGAAATACCTGAAAGGGTTCAGGCTCTCATACCGCGGCCGCTGAATCCTCCGGCTGTAGTCAAAGCTCATGCTGTGCTTTGGCGAAAAGGTATGCATAAGGTAGAATGTAGGGAACAGTTCAAAATATTCGCGGCTGTCCACTTCATCCATTGAAATAGACTCTCCCTGCCTGTCGGTAAACTCCCCTCTCAAACCACCTTTTACGCTCCAGCTGTCCCAGTCTTTAGCCAGGCTAAAGTAGGCGGCATATATGCCTTCATCATACAGGAAATTATCAGACAGCGCCTGGTTATACTGGTCATCGCCGTTGGCAACATCATAAAAATCGATACCGCTTTCAGAATCTATCATCGATGCCTTCACCCCGGTCGCGAAATTTGTGGTACCCCAGGGAGTGGAATAATCCAGCTGCCCGGTCACGATATTGATCTCCTGATCGGCATCGGTAAAGAACCTGTTGTCATTTGTGGGAACTCCGGAAGCATCAAAATAGCGGGTAAAGACGTTTTGATCGCGGTTCTGCTCATAATGGGTGTAATGAGCTTTAGCCGAAAGTTGCGCCCCCGGTTTCTTGAGCTTATGAGTGAATTCCAGGTCCATTCCAATGTTGGCCTGATCTGTTTCCAAACCGCTGTTGGTGTAAAAAGAAGAATCTTCCCCTTGTCGGTCATCGATCTCGGTGAGTACTTCGTTGTCAAAGGTCTTGTTGGGGGAATATAAACCGTTCGCCGAAAAGCTCAAAGTATTGCGCTCATCCAGGTAATAATCCAGCATCAAATTGGCATTATGAGCCTTTGAGCGGGTGGTGCGCTCAAAATCTGTTTCCCAGCGGGAAATTATGCCGCTGTTGTCCCTGAAATTGATATAACTGATATCATTTTTGAACTCCTTGCGCGGACTAAAACTGTAATTGGCAAAAAGGTTGATTTTTTCCCCTTTTTGATAGTGGCTGGTGCCAAAGGTGTACTTCGGAAAGATCGCCTGCGTCCAGGCCGCGTTCACACTGCCTTTGTAACCAGGCGAAATGGCGCTGGTGGTGACGATGTTGAGAATAGCTCCGCCTTCGGCGTCATATCGCGCCGGCGGATTGGTGATCACCTCAACAGATTTGATATTTTCCGCGGAATAGTTGGACAGCAAGGTCTGCAGTTCAGCTGCCGAAAGCTGCACTTTACGGTCATTGATATACACGTCCACACCCTGGTTACGCACCTGCAGCACATTATTGGCCATGATCACCCCCGGTGTCTTCTTCAGGATATCCCAGGACGTACCGCTGGAAAGCGTGGTGTTTTCCACCTTAAAGACCAGCCTGTCCACCTTTCTTTCTACGGAAGGATTTTTGTAATTGATGGAAACCTCATCAAGTCCTGTTGTCGCTTCTTTTAAAGTAATTTGCCCAAGGTTCCTATCTTCGGAAATCTTCACCTGCTTCAAAAAATCTTCATAACCTACAAAGCTCACTTTTAACAGGTAACTATCCGCAGCGATCTCATTTAAGCTGAAGTTGCCGTTCTCACCGCTTACCGCACCTTTATATACGGTGGTGGAATCTGCTGCGTTGAGCAGGATAACATTGGCGTAGGCTACGGGTTTACTGGTGCTGTCTGTAACTTTTCCTTCTACGGTGTTCTGGGCTGTTGCTGCTATAGATGCTGAAAAAAACAGTGTTAAGAACGGGAGGCAATATTTCTTAATCATCAAGATTTGGTTCGTTAAAATGCAGGATTCGTAGGGAAATCAGACAAATATAGCCATTCTCCTATAACAGAAAAACAAAATTGTCAGAAAACCCTTTCCACCAAATCAGTGATGAAAAGGTCATTTTCAGGAGGTCTTTTCAGCCTTTATAGCGTCATATAACACCTGGTGAATGTTGGTCCTGGTGTCGAGACTGTACAGCCTGTGGTTCTCGCGGGTAGGATGAACCCGGTTAGAAAGAAAGATGTACAAGAGGTCCTCTTCGGGATCCATCCATACCATGATGCCGGTAAAGCCGGTATGGCCATAGCTGGCCTCGCTCGCATCTTTAGCAGTGTTGTTCACCACCCCTTTACTATTGGGCCGGCGTTTGTCAAAGCCTAAGGCCCTGCGGTTATCAGTGTCGGGAAAGGTGGTTTTGGTGAATTTTTCCAATGTCTCTTGCTGAAGGTATCTTTTCCCGCCGTATTCCCCGCCGTTAAGGTACATCTGCAGCAGTTTGGCAAGGTCATTAGCATTGGCAAACAAACCTGCGTGGCCTGAAACTCCGCCAAGCATGATCGCACCTTCATCGTGTACCGTGCCGTGAATGGGTTCTTTTCTGAATGAAAAATCATACTCTGTAGGGACGATCTTGTATTTTGGCGCAGCTGGATTGAAACCAACAGTTTCAGCGCCCAGCGGCCCATAAAAATTCTCCTGCAGGTAGGACGCGAAATCTTCCTCTGTACGGCTTTCCACTACCCGTGGAGCGAGGATAAAGAAGAAATCTGAATACACATACACCTTCTTTTCCCTTAAAGGGGATTTCCTGATTGCCTTTACGATCTTTTCGGGATAATTGCGGTGCAGGTACATGTCATTGGTGATCCTGATAGGGTAGCGCGCAGAAGAATCCTTTTTGATGGTCCACCACCTGTAGCTCCCGTTCTTTCTTAGCGTGTTCTTCCAGAAAGGGATCCAGGACTGAAAACGCGCCTGATGGGTGAGAATGTCGGTAAAAGGAATGTCGGCTTTGTTTGATCTTTTGAACTTCGGAAGGTGGTCTGCCAAAGTACCGTCAAGCTGAAATTTTCCCTCATCATACAGTTTCATCAGCGCCGGCATGGTGGCCGAGATCTTGGTGACCGAAGCCAGGTCGTAAAGATCATCCTTTTTAACACTGATGGTATCGAAGTAGGAATGCTCGCCATAGGCTTTGTGAAACACCACTTTCCCGTTCCTGGCCACCAGGATCTGTGCCCCGGGCGTCGCTTTCATCTGTATGGCCACATTCATTAGCGAATCTATTCGGCTGTTCAGGAGCTTTGAATCCATACCGGCCGCTTCAGGCAGGGTGTAGCTCAACCTGATCTTTTCTTCCAGGTCAAGGCCATCCCCGGCTTTGAACTTTTCGCCCACGCTCACCGGCAGCTTTCCGTTAGCGCCAACACCTCCAAAAATGAGCTGTGCAGCAACTTCCTGCGCCACGTCATTGTCCTGGTAAGCCACTACCAGTCCCGCTGCCTCTTCAATCTTATCTATTTTATTAAGCACATACGGGTTCTTGAAAAAGGCAAAAACAGAATTTTCTTTTTCGGCAAGTTCAGTGACCAGCTCAAGCGCGGCTTCTGAAAATTTCAGGCTGTTCCGCGGAAATTTGCTCTGATCATGAATGGCCGAAATGACCACATCATAATTCTCCAGCTGGTTTCTAAGGGTACTCACCATTTCTTCGGTAGCATCAACAGGCACAGTGAAATGTGTCATTCCGGCATACAGGTCAAGAGTTTTCTGGAAAGGCGTTTTTTGATCCCTTCCGAAGGAAACCGAAGCAAATCTTCTTTTTTCAAGTTCCTGAAGCGGCAGAATATTGTCTTTATTATTGAGTACCGTAAGAGCGGCTTCCATAAGTCGGCGATTGAGCAATGCCGCGTCGGGCGTATTTAGTTCCTCGACGATATTTTCAACCGCTACCGGCTGATATTGGTTCAGTCCAACCCATTGCTTCACCGCCAGGATCTTTCTCGCCCTTTGGTCAATTTCTTTTTGGGAGATCAATCCAGCATTGATCGCCTTCCTGATCTCGGCGATGGCTTTGGGTACATCTTCGGTGAACTCCAGCAGGTCATTCCCGGCCAGAATTGCATCCTTGTCCACCACTCCGGGTTCGTTGCCTTCGGTAACCCCTTTCATGTTCATGGCATCGGTCACGATAAGGCCTTCAAAACCCAGTTGTTCCTTCAGCAGTCCCGTAATAATAGGTTTAGATAAAGTGGAAGGAACACCGGTGGAATCAAGCGCCGGTATGTTCAAATGCGCCACCATTACCCCGCCAATTCCTTCTTTCAGGATCTCCCTGAACGGGTACAGCTCCAGGGAATCCAACCTTGCCAAAGGATGATTGATCTGCGGAAGGGCGTAATGCGAGTCGGTATCGGTATCTCCGTGACCAGGAAAATGCTTCGCAGTGGTTAACAACTGCGCATCCTGCATGCCTTGCATGTAAGCAGTAGCCTTACGGGCGACGTTGAACTTATCTTCCCCGAACGAGCGAAAATTGATCACGGGGTTATTTGGGTTGTTGTTCACATCTACCACCGGCGCGAAATTAAGGTGCAGGCCGGTTCTTTTCACCTGCCTGGCAACCTCAGTCCCCAATTCGTACAACATTTGGTCATCCTGAACGGCTCCCAGTGTCATCTGGAAAGGATAGCTTATAGTGCTGTCAAGCCGCATTCCGATACCCCACTCGGCATCAATAGCACCCAAAAGCGGTAATTCTGAAGCCTCCTGGTATTCGTTCATCAGCTTCACCTGACTTGCCGGATCACCCTGGAAAAAGATGAGTCCGCCGATCTTTTGTTCCTCGATAAGTTTCAGGATCTCCTGTTTGTGCTCTTCCCCACGATTTGAATAAGCCGCAACCATGATGAGCTGCGCAATGCGCTCATCGGGCGATAGCGTGGTCATCACAGAATCTACCCAGGTGCTGTTGGTGTATTTAAGAAAGGGTGGTTTGGTGGTTTGGGCTGTTCCGGCAAAACAGAAAACAACCAAAAAAAGAAAACTCAGTAGATTTTTCATAAGTTTTCTTATTGGGTATCAACTGTATCTTCCTTCTCCCGGGAAGTCATAAAAAGATCGCTTTGAGTTAACTGGATCAGCTTGGAATCTTCCTCTCCAAGTAAGCGCTTGGTGCGCAGGTAACGATTATAATTGTATTCGTCAAAATCTGCAGCAGTGGTATCCATGGTACTTACGTGCACATCTCCCATAGAATGAATGAATTTGTTGTCACCTATCCACATTCCCACGTGAACGACCCTCTCTTTGGTGGAATCTGTTGCGGGTTTTCCGAAGAATAGAAGGTCTCCTTTTTGAAGGTTTTCAAAATTTTTGGTAGAATCCACAACCTTTCCTGTATGCACTTGCTGCGAAGCATCCCTTGGAATGATCATCCCGTTAAGGAAAAATATTGTCTTGGTGTACCCGCTGCAGTCTACTCCTTTGGGAGAGGTGCCACCCCACAAGTATGGCAGCCCCATTAATCTTTTTGAAGTGGCTACCAGTGATTCTTCAGAATGATCTAAAGAATCTAGCCATTCCTGATATCTCTGGGCTTCCTCTTTTGCAATAAAGGCCGTTCTTCCATCCGGATATTCAACATCGTAAAAATTTCCTTCTTCTCCCCTTAATATCAGAATATCACCGGCAACCAGATCTGAAACCGACTGAGATCCACTATCAGGCTGTTGATAAGATTCCCCGAAAGGCTTCAGGAAGATCAGTTTTTCCCTGGCTTTCCAGGCTGCCAGTTCCTCATTTGTCATCAAAACGATTCCCCCGCTGTCTACCCAGGAAAGATATCCGTCGGGTGTTTGAACAAGGTACCAGTTATCGTCTTTTTTAAAGACTTTTAAAGGAGTGCCCAGGGTAGCCTGTGTAGCAAGTTCTGCCGAATGCCCGGGATTGGAGCGAATATTGGCCACTGAGTTCTTTACCACCGCATTAATGTTTTCCCCGAGCTCTTTAGAAGGCAACATTTGGATGCTATCAACATATTGCACGTTTTTTTCATCTAAACGCGTTTTTAAATCGTTTACCGCTGCAGGCAGGTTTGATTCTCCTCGTAGCACCAGTTGATCCCCATTTTCTTTCGCTTCAACATTAAAAAGCGCTACCCGCTTATCGGGTGCATGCTGCTGTCGCACCTCAGCAATGTAAGGTGTAGCTGCATTTTCTTCGGAAGGCGCTTCAACTTCTTCATTCTTACATGAGAACAACAGGCTCATGCCAGCTAGAGTGAGAACAAGTGATTTCTGGATTCTTTTCATTTTAATGATTTTTGACTTTCATATTTCGGAAGGAGCATTGCTCCAGTTCCGTTTCTTTCGGGAAAATATGTTTTTTGATCATGGACCTTAACTCCCTCGGCAATGTCATTTTTCAGCAGCATCGCCCCATCCATATCTACATAATCAAGGACCGGCAAAAGATGGGCTATGGCAGAGATCCCAATGGTTGATTCTGTCATGCAGCCAACCATGACTTTTAGCCCTAGTTTGTTAGCTTCCTGTACCATTCTTCTTCCTGGAGTAAGGCCTCCGCACTTAGTGAGCTTAATATTCACGCCGTCAAAATATTCAGCACATTTTTTCACATCTGCTTCAGTAATACAGCTTTCATCGGCAATAACAGGAAGAACTGCTTCTTGTTTGACCTTTTTCATACCCTCCCAATCATTTCGGTGCAAAGGCTGCTCAATGAACTCCACATTCAAATCTTTCAACTGTCTGGAATTCTCAACGGCCTCTTCAGCAGTCCACGCACCATTGGCATCTACTCTAAAAACTGAATCTGAATGCCTTCTTAATTCCCTCACGATCTTTACATCTTCTTTCGTGCCAAGTTTGATCTTGTATAAAGGCCACGGAAAAGCTTTCATTTTTTCTACCATTTTTTCCGTGGAATCTAACCCAATGGTATAATTTGTCAGCGGAATATGATCCAGGTTATAACCCCAAAGTTTGTAAAGGGGCAGGCCTTTTCTCTTACCATGAAGATCGTGCATAGCGATATCGATGGCACAGAGAGCAAAATAATCCTGTTCAAGTAAAGGCTGAAGTACATCCCAAACCTCCTCTGGACGCCGATGTAAATTATCAATCAGAATCTCTTCAACCCTCAGCACAGACTCCCGCATCCTTTCCACACTCTTGCCATAGTACGAGGTGCCAACTGCCTCTCCATATCCACTAAAACCATCCTCAGTAAGTTTTACTATGAGGGTGGGCTGATGATTTCTTGAACCATGGGTAATGGTAAAAGTATTCTTCAGTTCAAGGTCAAAAGTGTAAGTTTCTAATTTCAAATTTTATGCTGCCATTTAAAGTTTCTGTTCGACGAACTCGCTTTGGTTTCCGCTCCTGTCCACAGCAGTAACTCCAATATGCGTCAGGTAGTTATTCTCTCCTTCGGAATGGGATTTGGGTAAAGTTAAGGACTTTTGGTGACGATCAAGAATCCTATAGTTCCATGCACCTTTGTATTTATAGTGTATTACCCATTGAAAGATTTCAAACTCGTTCTCATGGTTCCAGGAAAGATTTACCAGGTCGTTATTAAGTTCTACGGAAAGTTCCGGTTTTTTTGGAGGCGTAGCATCCAGCCACGGACTTGCAGGGATCAAGGCTTTCCTGCTGTAGGCTCCGTCCCGAATTCCAGCGGAAATTTTTGGGTACTTCAGTAGAGGACCAATGCTCCAGTGCACACTGCCTTTACTTTCCGGAAGCATTCCGCGGGTGATCATGATCTGGCTAATGGTCTCAATGACATTGGGATCATCCCCTCCAAAATCGATATTGATCCCGGGCCATAAATGCCTTTGCTGATGGTTCTCCTTTTCCCACCACCCAAGCAGTACCGGAAAACTTTGAGCGGTTTGATTGATCTTCCAGTATAATTGAGGGGAGTAGTAATCTATCCAGCCTTTATTCAGCCATAACCGGGCATCTGCATAAAGTTCATTGTACTGGTCCATTCCCTGGATCGACTGCGGAAAGCCCGGTCTGTATATCCCAAAAGGGCTGATCCCGAATTTAACGTGAGGTTTTTCGGCTTTTATTTCTTTATAGATCCTCTCAACAAAACGATTGACATTATCCCTGCGCCAGTCAGCTCTTTCCATTTTTCCTCCCTGCTGCAGGTAAGCCTGGTAATTTGAAGAGTCCGGAAAATCCTCTCCCTTGTTGTAGGAAGCATAGGGGTAAAAATAATCATCGAAGTGCACCCCGTCAATATCGTAGCGTTTCACAATATCCATCACTACAGCCGCGGTATGGTCCTGAGTTTCCTTTTTTGAAGGATCCAACCACCACATTCCGTTTTTGAGCTCTACCACAAGGTTGGGATGATTTTTAACGGTTGCAGCTTCGGTGATCTTCCCGCCCGTGGAATGGTGAGCTCTGTATGGATTGAGCCAAACGTGCAGCTCAAGGCCGCGGTCGTGCGCCTCATTTATCCAAAACTCCAGCGGATCGTAATAAGGTTGTGGGGCTTTCCCTTGTTCCCCCGTTAAAAAATAAGACCAGGGCTCCAGGTCGCTTTCATATAATGCATCAGCCTGTGGCCTTGCCTGAAAGATCACCGCGTTGTAGTTATGCTCCTGCAGAAAATCAAGCAGGGCAATGGCTTCCTTTTTCTGCTCTTCTGAAGATAAACCAGCCTTGCTGGGCCAATTAATATTGGCTACCGTGGCGATCCATGCCGCCCGGAATTCCCGCATCACAAAAGGAGAGTGTTTGAAAGCTTTTTCTTCCGAATCCTCTTTTTTGATTTCAGGAACTGGTTCTGAAATCATATTGGAAGGTTCCTTCTTTTCAGAAGGAACTTCCCGAGTTTCTATGGATGATTCAGGAGAGACTACAGGTTTTGGGGTGAAACAACCGGAAAAAATAAAGGAAATGATCATCACCGATAGGATGATCGGTTTTTTTGGGGACATATACAGCTTCTGAAAAATTAGGTTAAGCAATTTCTATTTCTAAACAATCAACTTCTGTAAAAAGTATATTACAGATCAACTTTTGGGCTTGTTCTTATATTTTTCCAGGACCTTGCGAACGCTTTTGTATTCGGATAACAGGGTTTTTGCAAGATGTTCAGAGATATCGAGTTCCTCCATAAGCATAAGTTCGCCCCTGCTTACCAGTTTCTTATTGGATAGCTGCATATCAACCATCTTATTCCCTTTGATGCGTCCAAGCCTGATCATTACAGCTGTTGAGATCATGTTCAGGACCAGTTTCTGAGCTGTACCCGCTTTCATACGGGTGCTACCGGTGACGAACTCAGGCCCTACTACCACCTCGATGGGAAATTCAGCCGCTTCGGCCAGTGGAGAGCCTTCATTATTCGTGATACAACCCGTTATAAGCCCATTTTTCCTGGCATCCTTTATTCCGCCAATCACGTAAGGAGTAGTACCCGAAGCCGCAATCCCGATCAAAACATCATTTTTCGATATCTTATATTCCTGCAGGTCTTTCCAGGCCCTGGTATCGTCATCTTCGGCATTCTCTACCGCCTTCCGCAGGGCTACATCCCCGCCGGCGATCAGCCCAATGATCACGTTATCTGAAACTCCAAAAGTGGGTGGACATTCAGAAGCATCTAACACTCCCAAACGCCCGCTGGTGCCGGCTCCTATGTAAAAAAGACGGCCATTGTGAACAGATATCTGCTCCACTACTTTTTCAACCAGTTCTTCAATCTTCGGGATCACTTTTTCAATAGCCTCCGGCACCTTTTTGTCCTCCCGGTTAATACTGGTAAGGATCTCGCTGGTGCTCATCTTTTCGAGATGATCATATAATGAAGCCTGTTCTGTTGTACGTTTTTCCATAGCATTCTTTCTTTAGAGCAGTAATTATAGCGATCTAACTTTATATCCTTTGGTAGCGAAATAAAGGATATACAGGTAACAGGGAATGAGGATCCAGTATGCCTGCTGCGGATCCCAGCTATCAGCAAGATAGCCGTAAATGGGAGGAATAACTGCTCCGCCTGCGATAGCCATGATCAAAAAGGAGGAACCTACCTTGGTGAACCTCCCCAGACCGGCCAGAGCCATGGGCCAGATGGCGGGCCAAACCAGAGCGTTGGCAATTCCCAGCAGCGCAATTGCCATTACCGAAGTAAATCCATCAGCAAATATGGCCAGCAACCCAAAAATCAATCCGAGAATAGCGGAAATTTTCAGCGCATTTTCCTGGGTGATGAACTTGGGAATCGTAAAGATCCCAATAATATAACCCACGATCATTGCTCCCAGGGTAAAACTGGCGAAGAACTTGGCCTCATCCAATGGAATGCCGTGGGATTCATTTGCGTAATTGATGATCGTATCCCCTGCTATTACCTCTACTCCCACGTACAGAAATAAAGCCAGAGTCCCCAGGAAAACATGAGGGAACTGAAAAATGCTCTTTTTGGTCAGGTTGGTTTGTGCCAGTTCTTCATCCTCGGCATCGGCATCAACTTCAGGTAAAGAAGAGAAATATACCAATGCGCCCAACAATATCAGAATGCCCATCATTACCAGGTAAGGGTTGATCACTCTTTGCGCCAGCTCGTCCAGAGCGGCTGCTTTTTCGGTTCCACTCAAGGCATCTACCGTCTCCAGCAAATTATCTCCGGAAGTGAAGAGGATAGCTCCCAGGACAATAGGTGCCAATACTCCCGCCACTTTATTACAAATTCCCATGATACTGATCCTTTTTGCAGCGCTTTCAGAAGGGCCTAAAACCACGACATACGGATTGGCCGCCGTTTGCAATAGTGCCAAACCAGTTCCCTGTACAAACAATCCAAGCAGGAATAACTCATAAGTACGTGAATATGCAGCCGGGATAAAAATTACGGCTCCCACTGCCATTACCAGTAAGCCAAGCGACATCCCTTTTTTGTAACCGGTCTTTTGCAGCACCCAGGCTGAAGGCAAAGCCATCACCAGGTAAGAAATATAGAACGCAGTCACCACAAAATAAGACTGGAAATTATTGAGTTCACAGGCTATTTTCAGATAAGGAATAAGGACCGAGTTAAGCCACGTCACAAATCCAAAAATAAAAAAGAGAGCACCAATTATGATTATAGATCGATTGGTGCCCGATCTCGTAGTACTATGGGTGTTTTCCATAAGTGCGGGGGGAGGAATTTAATTACTTAATAAGCAGGTTTCTAAACAGCACCTAAGATATACATTTCTTAAATAAAGCATAAATGAATAAAGAATATTTTCTGCTTTGATTATTTTATGTAGACTATTGAAAATGGGGAAAAATATAGGTCATGATCCCATATGAATATTTCTTTAGCGCCCTCTAAAAAAAACTATATTTGTACCTTTTAAATTCGTATTTCCCTTAGCGGAAATTTATCTTGGAAATTGACACATGAAGCATATTCGGAATTTTTGCATTATTGCACATATTGACCATGGCAAGAGTACTCTTGCCGACAGGTTGCTGGACTCTACCGGATCGGTGACCGATCGGGAAAAGCAGGAGCAGTTGCTTGACAGTATGGATTTGGAGCGGGAGAGAGGTATTACCATAAAGAGTCATGCGATCCAGATGGACTATACCTACAAGGGAGAACAATATGTTCTGAATTTGATCGATACTCCGGGACACGTGGATTTCTCTTACGAAGTTTCGCGTTCCATAGCTGCCTGCGAGGGTGCCCTCCTGGTGGTGGATGCTGCGCAAAGTATTCAGGCACAGACCATTTCCAACCTGTACCTGGCCCTTGAAAATGACCTGGAGATCATTCCAGTGCTGAACAAAGTTGACCTTCCAAGCGCCAATCCCGAAGAGGTGACCGATGATATCGTGGATCTTCTGGGATGTGACCCTTCTGAAGTCATTCCTGCCAGTGCAAAAACCGGCCTGGGGATAGACGAGATTCTTTCAGCAATTATTGAGCGTATTCCGCCTCCTTCAGGAAAAGTGGATGCCCCTTTAAGAGCTTTGATCTTTGATTCTGTTTACAACCCTTTCCGCGGAGTGGAGACCTACTTCAGGGTGATCAACGGTACCATCAAAAAAGGACAGCAGATCAAATTCGTGGCCACCGGCAAGAACTATAATGCAGACGAGGTGGGTACGCTTAAACTGAAGCAACTTCCGAGGAATGAAATAAAGACCGGAGATGTGGGTTACCTCATCACTGGGATC
Organism: Salinimicrobium catena; assembly: GCF_900102915.1. Classification (GTDB taxonomy): domain Bacteria; phylum Bacteroidota; class Bacteroidia; order Flavobacteriales; family Flavobacteriaceae; genus Salinimicrobium; species Salinimicrobium catena. Next base: position 510,876 of record NZ_FNGG01000001.1, on the reverse strand, counting down.
AAAGAAGCCAAAGAGGTGAAGGTGGGAGATACCATCACCGATGCGAAAAACCCGACCACCGAAGCCGTTCCCGGATTCGAAGATGTCAAACCGATGGTATTCGCGGGAATTTATCCTGTAGATACCGAAGATTATGAAGATCTGCGGGCTTCTATGGAGAAACTGCAGCTCAATGATGCTTCGCTGGTTTTCACTCCGGAAAGTTCCGCTGCATTAGGTTTTGGTTTCCGTTGCGGATTCCTGGGCATGCTGCATTTGGAGATCATTCAGGAGCGCCTGGAGAGGGAATTTGACATGACCGTGATCACCACGGTTCCTAACGTTTCCTACCACGCCTATACCCATAAACACCCGGATGAAGTCATTTTGGTGAACAACCCGTCCGACCTGCCGGAGCCTTCAAGTCTCGACAGGGTAGAAGAGCCTTACATCAAGGCGACCATCATTACGAAAGCCGATTTCGTTGGCCCTGTAATGTCATTGTGTATCGAGAAACGCGGACAGATCACCAACCAGACCTATTTGACCCCAGAAAGAGTGGAATTGTCATTCGACATGCCGCTTGCCGAGATCGTATTTGACTTTTATGACCGCTTGAAAACAGTTTCCAGGGGCTATGCTTCCTTTGACTATTCTCCTATTGGCATGAGGCCTTCAAAACTGGTGAAAGTTGATGTACTGCTGAACGGAAATACCGTAGATGCCCTTTCTGCCCTTTTGCACGTAGACAATGCTTATGACATAGGTAAAAAGATGTGTGAAAAGCTGAAGGAACTTATACCGAGACAGCAGTTCGATATTCCTATTCAGGCTGCTATCGGGGCGAAGATCATCGCCCGTGAGACCGTAAAAGCACTTAGAAAAGATGTTACCGCGAAGTGTTACGGAGGAGATATCTCCCGTAAAAGAAAACTTCTTGAGAAACAGAAAAAAGGTAAAAAACGCATGCGCCAGGTAGGGAACGTAGAGATCCCGCAAGAGGCTTTCATGGCGGTACTGAAGCTGAACGACTAAACGGAGAAATTCCAAAAGTTCAAGCACCAAAATCCAAAAGATCTTAAAATCGATATTTTACAAGAGCGTCCGAATTATCGGGCGCTTTTTCATTTTATGCAGCCACGAATACACGAATTTTATATTGTCGGATTGCTTTTACTTGGAACACTGCTGTGTTATCTGCAGGAGGTCATTTCCATGTACCAAGATTTTGACCCGCCGAAGCTTGAACGGTGATTACTTTGCGGCCTCCGCGGAAACTTTGCGTTCTTTGCGTGAAACATTAAGGTTTTTATAATTTTCTATTAGGAAGGTCTCTACTCTCTGTTCTTTACTCTCTCCTCTCTTTCCTAACCTCCTTGGGTCTGCCTTCAATTTTTTTAACTTTGTGAAACGAACCTCTACAAGGTATTCTATTTTCTAAAGTCTAACGACTAAAAACCAAGAAATGGCCGGACACAGCAAGTGGGCGAACATCAAACACCGCAAAGGGGCCCAGGACAAGAAAAGAGCAAAACAATTCACCAGAGCGATCAAAGAGATCAGCGTGGCGGTAAAAGATGGGGGAGGCCCCGATCCTGAAACCAATCCGGCGCTGCGTAATGCCATTTCCAACGCCAAGGGTGTCAACATGCCCAAAGACACCATAGAACGCGCCATAAAGAAGGCCAGCGGGGCAGAAGCCGACAATTACGAATTGGTCACCTTTGAAGGATATGGACCTAACGGAATCGCAATTTTCATAGAGTGCACTACAGACAATACCAACCGCACAGTAGCCTCAGTAAGGTCTATCTTTTCCAAGAACGGCGGCAGCCTTGGAACCAACGGTTCGCTGGAATTCCTTTTTGACCGTAAAGGGGTCTTCACCATAGACAGGGAAAGCATTGCCCGGAAAATGGAAGAATTTGAACTGGAACTGATAGAAGGCGGGGCCACCACCATTGAAAAAGAAGATGACGTTATCTACGTCTATACAGATTTTACAGATTTCGGGAGCATGAACGCCAAATTGGAAGAGTTGGAAATAGAACCCAAAAATGCCGAGTTGCAGCGCATTCCTTTAAACACTGTGGAGCTTCCGCTGGAAGACGCGAAAAAGATACTCCAGCTTATTGATAAGTTCGAGGAAGACGATGACGTCCAGAACGTCTACCACAACATGGAAATAACAGAGGAACTGATGCAGGAGCTCGAGAAAGAGTGATTTCTACACCTCTTTGTCCAGGTCTTCTACCGTCTCTTCATAATCCTCTTCCTGCTCTTCTTCAACTTCTTTCTGGATCTTTTTACCCAAATAGACCAGTTGATAACCATTGCCTATTTCCACCTCTGAACTGTGGGAAGGAATGATCTCCAGTTCCCCGGAATCTTTCTTCACGAACAAAGGAATGATATCCGGATCTGTTTTGGAGATCTCTATCAATCCTTCATAGTGAGCACGGCTGTTCAACATTACCTCATGGATTCTGGGGTATTTGCGAGCCACCTCGGTAAGCTTGATATAATCGTCTGTATGCGAGAAAAGGCCTTCTGAAGGATTGGTTTCAGGATCATTCATCTCATCTGAAGAGATCAGCCTGAAAGATCCTTTTTCACCGAACTGACGGGTGAATTTTGTAATGGCCGTTTTGTTGATATCACTGTTACCGGTCATCGCCATGAGGTAACCAATGTCGTTCAGCTCAATATTGTTCATAAGGTCATCCTGATACACACTGCCTTCAATGGCATCAAGACCAAGATCCTTGGCTTTCCTGATGTTATCTGCATTGTTGTCCACAAGCACTACATGCCTTTTATTGTCCTGCAAGTATTTGGCGATAAGCCGCGAAAGGGAAGAGGCTCCAATAATAAGGATACCTTCAGAATTCTTTATGAACACTCCTACGGCACGGGCAAACATTCTGGCTGTGGTCGCATTGAGCAGCACCGACAGCAGCACGATCATGAACACCAGCGGAGTGATGTATTCGGCACCGGGCACTCCTTCTCTTGCAAGTTTTAATCCGAAGAGAGAAGCGATACCGGCAGCCACGATCCCACGAGGTCCAACCCAGCTCACAAAGGCTATTTCATTCCACCTTAACCCGGAACCAAGGGAACTCAGCAGGACTCCAAGCGGTCTTACCAGTAACACGACTGTTCCAAAAAGTATCAGGGCTTTCCAGTTGAAAATCAGCAACAGTTCTTCAATTTCAATATTTGCGGCCAGCAAAATGAACAGGATAGAGATCAGCAAAACACTCAGGGATTCTTTAAAATAAAGCAGTTCCTTGATGTTAGGGAGGTCTTTATTTCCCATGACCATTCCCATAACTACCACGGCCAAAAGTCCGCTTTCATGTGCGAAAAGATCGGCCAGAACGAATACTCCCAGAACCGTGGCTAGAGTGAAAACGTTCAGTAGGTAATGTGGAATAATGTTGCGTTTTATAAGCAGGGCAAGGACATGCGCAAAGGTGAACCCAAAAGTGAACCCAAACAGGATGATCTTTCCAAATTCCGTAAGTGCGGTCATGGTGAAATCCTGCCCGCCTTCCACGCGAATGAACTCATACATGAGAACTGCGATAAGGGCACCTATAGGGTCTATCAAAATTCCTTCCCATTTAAGAATGGAAGAAACGTGGGTCTTCAGCGGAATATTCCGCAGAATAGGGGAGATCACAGTGGGTCCCGTTACTATGATCAATGATGAAAACAGGAAAGAGATCTGCCAGGAGAATCCGTAGATAAAATGCGCGGCAAGTCCGGCGCCAAAAAAGGTCACCACCACCCCCACACTTATGAGCTTGATGATCACGGGGCCAATATTTCCTACTTCCCCTTTTCTCAGGGTCAGTCCGCCTTCAAAGAGGATCACGGCAATAGCAAGCGACACGAAGTAGAAAAGGCTTTCGCCGGGAAATACCCCTTCCTGTCCGTTCCAGATAGGTTCCAGCCATTTGGTGCCGTCTCCCGAAAGCAGAGTGGAAATGGGGCCTACAAAGAGACCGATCAAAATAAGAGGTAAAATGGCCGGGGTCTTCGTTTTCCATGCCACCCACTGGGCTAAGATCCCTAAAATCACTAATCCTGCAAGCTCTAACATCTATGCGTTTACTTTTTATATGGGTTAAAGTTACCTTTTTCAGCTGAAAAAAGACAATTTATGAAAAAAGTAGAAGGTGTCGCTATTAGGGCGTGTCAGGGATAAATGATGATCCGGCTTTTATCGAAGAAATATTTTTCAAGTTTGGCAGGAATGGTTGGTAAGACAGACTGGAAAGAAATTGATCCTTTTCTTGCGGAAACCAGCACTACTATATCATCCTCAAGCATATCCTTGCCCAGGATGAGAAAATCTTCCCAGGCAGAAAATTTTCTGTATTCAAAAGGAGAGTCACTTTTAAGTTCCCTGATCTTCTTTTTTATTTCTGAAGCTGTTTCAGAAGTACAATTTACCAGCACCGAAACACTCAGTTCTTTTGCCAACAGATCAATCTTCCTTATCCATAGGTCAAATCCATTCTCTTTTTCGGCCAAAGGCGGCGCAATAATGAATATCCTCTTATGAGTCGCAAGTGGGCGATCAAAATAAGTGACAAAAGAGGTCTTTGAAGTGGCAGAAATAATACGCTCCATTTTTTTCCCGATGAGCTTATCCATGAGTCCTTTTTGAGTAGGCCAGCCAAGGATGATGAGATCGGCAATGATCTCCTTGGATTTTCGAGCAATTCCTGCCGCCACGTTATGGTCTACCGCCGCCAGGATATTCACATTCGTCTCGGCCGCTGAAGCCTGTTTGACAAAATCTTCCAGTTTTTCGGTCGCACGGGCTATATTCACCTCGGCCTCTTCATTATTTGGCACGACCGATAGAATTGATATGGGATTGGGTGAAGATTTATCTTTTATAAGAATGGCAAATTCCAGGAGTTTGTCGAAATTTCGGATATTGGCAATGGGAAGCAAAATGGATTCGCTCTTGTATGCTTCAGAATTTTTCACATCAACAGCCGACAATTCCCGGGCTTCTTCAGCCATTTTCTTTGCAGCCCGCTCGGTAGCAAGGGTGGCTACTATGGAGGTCACCAGGATCAAAATGATCGTTCCGTTAAGAATGTTTTCCTCAATGATCCCCGCATTGAACCCTACAATGATCACTGCCAAAGTTGCTGCAGCGTGACCACTGCTCAACCCAAAGATCACTTTCCTTTGAGAACCGGAATATTTAAATACCAGTTGGGTGAAGAAAGCCGCCAGCCATTTTCCGAATAGTGCCACCACACTTAAAGTTGCTGCCACGATCAAAGCCATAGGGCCGCTAAAGATCACGCTAACATCTACCAGCATCCCCACACTTATCAGGAAAAAGGGTATAAAAAGGGAATTTCCAATGAACTCTATCCTGTTCATAAGAGCCGAGGAATGTGGAATCAAACGGTTAAGACCTAGACCTGCTAAAAATGCTCCTATTATAGGCTCCACGCCTGCAAGCTCTGCCATAAAAGCAGCAATAAAGACCACCGATAGCACAAAAATGTAATGGGAATGTTTTTCGTTCTCCATTTGGGTAAAGAACCATTTCGCGATCCTGGGCACCACCAGGAAAATAATGGCCGAAAAGATGGAAAGCGAGATGATAAGTCTTTGCCAGAAAGCCATATTCAATGTGCCTTCATGATTGCCCATGATCACTGCGAGGATGATAAGAACCGCCGTATCTGTAAGTATGGTTCCTCCCACGGTAATCGCCACGGCTTCATTTTTCGAAACCTTCATCTTGCTCACAATGGGATAGGTGAGAAGGGTATGGGTAGCGAACATACTGGCCGTTAAAAAACTCGCGTTAAAATCAAAACCTAACAGGTAAAAACAAACCGGAAAACCTATAGCAAGGGGCATGATGAAGGTGAAAAAACCAAAAAGAAAACTCTTGTTCTTATTCGCTTTGAACTGATTCATATCCAGTTCAAGACCTGCAATGAACATGATATACAAAAGCCCTATGGTGGAAAAAAGATCTATAGCCGAGCTTTGTTCCAGAATCCCGAACCCATAAGGACCAATAACGATCCCGGAGATGATCAGGACAATTATCCCCGGAATGTTCAATCTTTTTAAAGCTATTGGAGAAACGAGGATGATTAGAAGGATCAACGCAAAAACCAGTACCGGATTGGATAAAGGCAATTCGAACTCATGATGAAGTATATCTAAAAAATCCTTCATATTCCTAAATTTTTTATAAAACAAGATAAATAAAAAAGAAAGAAAATGAATCTTTAACTACTCTACTGTAAAAAATCTGTTATTTTTAAGGAAGTCAAGCAAGAATTTCATTTCTAATCGCTTTTTCAAACCCTTACCGGCATGGAAGAATTCAACATCTTAAGTCTGCTTATCATTCTTGCCGGTGCCTGGTTAGGCGGAACTAGTGCAAAAAGGCTGGGTTATCCCCCCATTTTAGGCGAGCTGGTAATAGGTATTATCCTTGGGCCAGCACTGCTGGGCCTGTTAGAGACCTCAGAAATGATCTCGGTCCTGGCCGAGGTGGGGATCATCCTTCTCATGGTTTACATTGGGATAGAAATAAACTTCAGAGACCTTGGAAAGGCTTCATGGCCGGGGCTTCTTGCTGCGATAGGTGGGTTTATCGTTCCGTTTGGAATGGGTTATTATACCATTATCTTTTTTGGCGGAACTGATCTCGCAGCCCTTTTCGTCGCCATAGCCGTGGGGGTCACTTCTCTCGCAACAAAAAGCCGGATCCTGGTTGACCTTAAACTTCTGAATACCCGTATCGCCTATGTTCTCATGGCAGGTGCCCTCATCTCGGATACTCTTGCCCTGGTGATCTTTGCGGGAATGCTGAGCTTTGTTGATGTTGGCAGCATAGACACCCTGGGGCTCGTTTGGGTGGCCGGGAAAGCCATCCTTTTTTTCGCTTTTACAGCCCTTTCGGGATATTTTCTTTTGCCCTTACTCGGAAGGTTACTTAGCGAGAACAACATTAAGAACCGTACCTTTCATTTCACTCTTATTCTTATCATTGTCTTCGGATTCTGCGAACTCGCCGAACTTGCGGGATTGCATAGTATTTTGGGCGCCTTTATGGCAGGGCTTTTCATCAGGGACGGAGTTTTCAACCGACAAATATCAAAGGAAATAAACGACATTTTTCATGACATTTCCATCGGATTTTTGGCGCCGATTTTTTTTGTATCCGCAGGATTTCATGTAACCCTGGAGGTATTTCAAACCAACCTTTTAATGCTGATAACTGTAGTGCTTGTAGCAATGGTGGGAAAGATAGTGGGAACAGCGCTTTTCTACCTGCCCAGTGGCTACGGTTGGCGGGAAGGTGTCACAGTAGGAACCGGAATGAACGGCCGGGGGGCGGTGGAGATCATCATCGCCGGAATTGGACTGGAAATGGGAATTATCTCTACGGAAATATTTTCCATCCTGGTGTTCATGGCTATTTTCACCACTCTTAGCGTGCCGGTGTTCCTCACCTGGACTACCAATTGGCTGCGCAAGAGGGGCGAACTCATTCACCAGGAAAGCAGGAAAGGCATATTGATCCTGGGGGCAAATCCGCTAGGATTGTACCTTGCCGGCCACATTAAAGACCAGGAGGAGATCACCTTTGTGGATTCCAACCGGGAGCTGGTGGAAGAAGCCCGTCAAAGAGGTTTTGAAAGCGTTCATGGGAATATCTTAAAAGAAGAAACCATGGAAACTGCCAGGGCTTTTGAAAAAGGATCTTTCATTGCCCTTACCGGTAACAACGAGATCAATCTTTTGGCAGCCCAACTGGCTCACGACGCTTTCTTCATCCCAAAGAATATTGTCCTCTTCGCACCCCAGGATGAAGGCGCGGGAGTGGAGGTGCTGGACAGGATCAAAGCTTCCTCCATGTTCGCCAGTAAGACAGAACTCGGCCCCTGGATCTTCAAGATAAAATCTGGTGATTACAGTGAAGACACAGAGGAAGTTAAACAAGTAACCACCACCCGAAACTGGGTAAAAAAGCACAAATCAGGAAAGGGAAAAATACTTCCGGTATTGATCATAGATCCTGAAGGTCATAAGCGTCCTTTCCATTATCACGACGAAATTCAGCCCGAAGAAAAGGTCCTCTTTTTGCACTGACCTCTACATAAATGCTAAAAATTTTGTTAATTGAAGTGATTCATTTTCCAAAACAACCTAGAATTATAGGGAGCTTTTAGTATTTTGCGGATCCATAAACTTCCGAAGAAAAAATCTTTATGACCTTATATCCTATTGAAGCCGGAAATTTTAAATTGGACGGCGGCGCCATGTTTGGCGTAGTCCCAAAAAGCATTTGGAACAGGACCAATCCGGCAGATGCCAATAACATGATAGACATCGCGGCTACCTGCCTGCTCATCGAAGACGGAAACAGGCTTATCCTCATAGATACCGGGATGGGCGATAAACAAAGTGATAAATTCTTTGGCTATTATTACCGGTGGGGAGATGATAATATCGATAAATCCCTTCAAAAACACGGATTTCATCGCGATGATATCACCGATGTTTTTATGACCCATCTGCATTTTGACCATTGCGGCGGAAGCATACAGTGGAACAAAGACCGAACGGGTTATGAACCTGCTTTTAAGAACGCGAAATTCTGGAGCAACAAGGAACATTGGGAATGGGCAACCAACCCGAACGATCGTGAAAAAGCCTCTTTTTTGAAGGAGAACATCCTGCCCATGCAGGAAAGCGGTCAACTGAATTTCATTGACCGCACCAGCGAAGCCTACCAGGACACTTCAGAACTGGGATTCGGAATTCTCTATGCAGACGGGCATACAGACAAACAAATGATCCCTCACATAGATTACCAAGGGAAAAAACTGGTTTTCATGGCCGATCTTTTGCCCACTGCAGGGCATACACCCTTACCTTTCGTGATGGGGTATGATACCCGGCCTTTGCTGACCCTTCCGGAGAAAAAGGCATTTTTGAACAAGGCCGCAGATGAAAACTTTTACCTGTTCCTGGAACATGATGCTCACAACAAGATCATCACAGTCAAACACACCGAAAAAGGAGTAAGACTGGACCAGGTTTATACTTTCAACGAACTTTTTAACTAAATCGAATTATGAAGATCCCAACATTCAGACCCTTGCTTATCGCCGGTTTGGCGATAACTGTAGCAGGCTGCAGCAGTTCTGCCCCGGCCGTAGTTTCTACACCCATTGAAAACATAGATACCATGCCCCTCAAGGTCACAGACCTTACCGAAACCGAATTAAAAGGATGGGGAGGAGCAGATTTGGTTTCTGATACCATTCCCGGAATGAGCGTCCAAAAAGCCTATTCCGAGATCATCAAGAATACAAAAGGCAAGAAAGTGATCGTAGCTGTTATTGACAGCGGGGTGGACATTGAACACGAAGACCTTGACGGGGTGATCTGGACCAACGAAGATGAAGTTCCCGGAAATAACAAAGATGATGACAACAATGGGTATGTTGACGATATTCACGGATGGAACTTCCTGGGAGATGCCGTAAAAGAGAACATGGAATACGTGCGTATTTACAAAAAGCTGAAGCCAAAATATAATGGGATTCCTGCATCGGCAGTTAAGCCTGAGAACAAAGAGGAATTTGACCTGTACATGAGCGCTAAAGCCGAATATGAAAAAGAATACAACGAAGCTCTTGGTCTAAAGAACCAGTATGAAGGCATTCTTCAGCAGCTAAAAATGGCTCATGATGCCGTTTCTACCAAGCTGGGAAAAGAGGATTATACCCTTGAAGAACTTCAGGCAATGAAAGCTGAAACGGAAGAAATGAAACAATACAAAGGTTTCCTGTTCCAGGTGATGAGCAATGTTGAAGGAAATATTCCTGATGCCATTGCCCAGCTGAACGAGGCCATTGATTATTTCTCCGGAAGGCTTGATTCCCACTTCAACCTTGAACTTGACGGAAGAGCTATTGTTGGTGATGATGTGAATGATATCAATGACACTAACTACGGGAACAACGACGTGACCGGACCTACTCCAGATAAGGAAGATATCAAACACGGTACCCACGTGGCCGGGATCATTGCTGCGGAAAGGAACAACAACAGAGGTATTAACGGGGTGGCCCATAATGTGGAGATCATGCCCATTCGCGCAGTACCCGACGGGGATGAATATGACAAGGACATCGCCCTTGCCATAAGATATGCCGTAGACAATGGCGCGAGCATCATCAACACCAGCTTCGGAAAGTATTTTTCCACCCATCCGGAATGGGTGATAGATGCCATTCAGTATGCTGAAAAGAACGATGTGCTTGTCGTTAATGCCGCCGGAAACGAAGGCCTTGACCTCGATCAGAAAAGGGTTTATCCAAACGATCAGACTCCCGAAGATCCGAAGGAGATCGCTAACAATGTATTGACCGTGGGTGCGCTTAATTACACATACGGTTCTAACATGATCGCTTCTTTCTCCAATTACGGAGCATCTAACGTGGACGTTTTCGCTCCCGGGACACAGATCTGGTCTACCACACCAAATAATGAATACGAGTTCATGCAGGGAACTTCCATGGCTGCTCCGGCAGTAACAGGAGTGGCTGCAGTGATCCGTTCGTTGTATCCAAAGCTTTCAGCCAGACAGGTCAAAAAAGTGATCATGGACGGCGGGCTTAGTTCCAGTGCCACAGTGGTACTGGGAGGAGATCCTTCAAACACTAAAAATTTCGGTCAGCTTTCAACTTCAGGAAAAATGGCCAATATGTATAATGCCTTGATTTTGGCAGATAAACTTTCTAGATAATAATTATGAAGAAAATCCTGTTAACATTTGCTGTTTTAGCAAGCCTGGGGTTAAATGCCCAGAACAACACCTCTTACTGGCAACAACATGCAGATTACCGCATGAACGTTGACATGAACGTAAAGAACTTTCAATACACCGGAGATCAGGAACTGGTCTATACCAACAATTCTCCCGATACTTTGAACCAGGTGTTTTATCACCTGTTCTTTAACGCCTTCCAACCGGGAAGTGAAATGGATGTGAGGTCAAGAACCATTTCAGATCCTGACAGAAGGGTAGGAGACAGAATCTCCAAACTTTCACCCGCACAACAGGGATATTTAAAGGTAAAATCGCTTAGCCGGGACGGCAAACAACTTCAATATGAAGAAGTGGGAACCGTACTGGAAGTACAGCTGGATAAACCGATCTTACCCGGGGAAAAAGCCACTTTTAAAATGGAATTTGAAGGACAGGTTCCTGAGCAAATCCGTCGTTCCGGAAGGAACAGCAGTGAAGGTGTGGCCCTTTCCATGACCCAGTGGTATCCAAAGCTCGCCGAATATGATTTCCAGGGATGGCATGCTGATCCTTATATAGGTCGCGAATGGCATGGCGTATGGGGTAATTTTGACGTGAAGATCAACATTGACAAATCCTATACTGTTGGTGCCAGCGGAATACTTCAAAATGCCAATGAGATCGGTCACGGTTATGAAGATGAAGGCGTAAAAGTAAAGAACAAAAAAGGAGATAAGCACACCTGGCATTTTATAGCCGAAAAAGTGCACGATTTCTCCTGGGCCGCAGATCCTGAATACATCCATGACAAGCGCACCGCTGCCGATGGAACCGTACTGCATTTCCTTTACAAAGATAACCCGGAGATCAAGGAAAACTGGAAGAACCTGCAGCCAAAGACCGAGGAACTGCTGAAGTTCTTCAATGAGCATATAGGGCCTTATCCATGGCCTCAGTATTCGGTTATCCAGGGTGGTGACGGCGGAATGGAATATGCCATGCTTACCCTTATCACCGGAGAAAGAAATTTTGGTAGCCTTGTTGGCGTTACCGCCCACGAAATGGCTCACGCCTGGTTCCAGCACCTTATGGCTACCAATGAAAGCATACATGAATGGATGGATGAAGGTTTCACCAGTTACATTTCAAGCAAGGCCATGAACGAGGTGATGAACCAGAACAAGGAAAATCCTTATGAAGGTGCGTATAATAGTTATCTGCGCCTGGCTACTTCGGGAGTGGAGCAGCCGCAATCTACCCACGCCGACAGATATACCTATAATGCCGCTTACGGAGCTTCAGCTTATTCCAAAGGAGAAGTATTCCTGGCGCAACTGGGTTACATCATTGGAGAAGAGAACCTTCAGAAAACTTTAAAACGCTACTACAACGACTGGAAGTTCAAACATCCTACTCCAAACGATTTTATCAGGGTAGCCGAGAAAGTTTCCGGAGCCGAACTTGACTGGTATCTAAGAGACTGGACCCAGACCACCAATACCATTGATTACGCCGTGCAGAACGTGCAGGAGGAAGAAACCGGTACGCAGGTAACCCTGGAACGCATCGGGGTAATGCCTATGCCGGTTGAAGTGACTGTAAATTATACCAACGGCAGTTCAAAGCAGGTATACATTCCGTTGCAAATGATGAGATGGGAAAAGCCATTTGAGGATGCAGAGAATGTTGTTATAAAAGACGACTGGGCCTGGGCTTATCCTACCTACACTTTCTCTCTTGAAGAACCGCTCAGCGAGATATCTTCTATTGAAATAGACAGTTCAAAATTGATGGCCGATATCAACAGGGAAAACAATGTTTACCAAAAATAGGACTGAAAAATACCATTTTAAAGCCTCTTCTTAGAAGGGGCTTTTTTTATTCTTTTTAGTTAGAAGCGTAAAATAGCTTCAGAAATGAATAATTTTACCTCATGAACGAAAGCTTCGGAAAAAAGGAAAAATTAAAGAGCAAGGTCCTAATCGATCGATTATTCACTGAAGGAAAGTCGGTGAAAAAATATCCTTTGAGGCTTATCTATCTTCCATTGAACGATCCTGAAGCAGAATTTAACAAGACGGGGGTGTCTGTTCCTAAAAAAAATCATAAAAAAGCAGTTGACCGCATCAAATTGAAAAGACTGATGCGGGAAGCATTCAGAAAAAATAAGTATCTTGTTAGTAGCCAGTTAGATTCTCGCTACGCTTTCATGCTCATATATACCGGCAGGGAAAAAGCCACTTACCAACAGGTTTTTTCGGCAACCGAAGAACTCTTGAAGAGACTGGTAGAGAAAGAAAAAACAAGATAACATGAACCGGAACCATACCAGACGATTAGGAGTAGTGGCCACTGTGCTGGTGCTTTTCTTTAGTACCATAAGTTTTAAAGCTGATTTCTTCGAGATCGCCAAACAGCTGGAGATCTTCACCACCCTGTTCAAGGAACTCAACCTTAACTATGTTGATGAAACAAATCCGGCAGAACTGATGGATACCGCCATCAATGCGATGCTTGAAGATCTTGATCCTTACACGCATTACTGGAACGAGCAGGAAGTGCAGGCGGCCAGGATCAACAACGCCGGGGAATACACAGGCATAGGAGCTACAGTGGGAATAAGGAACAACAAGATCACCATTATCGAACCCTACCAAGATTATCCTGCAGATAAAGCCGGTTTAAAAGCAGGAGATGAGATCATAAAGATAGGGGACGTAACAGTAGCTGATTTTACCGAAGATGCAGGAGAGCTGCTGAAAGGGGCGCCAAATAGTAGGGTGGAACTCACCTACAACCGCCAGGGAGAGATTAAAAAGACCGTACTTACAAGGGGCGCTATTGAGATCAAAGCCGTTCCATTTTATAAACTGATAGGGGACAATACCGGATACATCGTGCTTTCTCAATTTAACCGCAATGCTTCAGCAGAAACTGTACAGGCATTCAGGGAGCTGAAGGAACAGGGAGCCGAGAAGATCATTCTTGACCTTAGGGGCAATCCCGGCGGGCTGCTTTCCGAAGCTATTAATGTGGCCAATATTTTCATTCCTGAAGGAGAGTTGATCACCAGTACAAAATCGGCTGTAGAAAAATACAACCAGACCTTTTTCACAACCCGAAAAGCAATTGACAGCGAAATTCCGCTAGCTGTGCTCATTAACGGCAGAAGCGCCTCTGCCAGCGAGATCGTGGCGGGTGCCCTGCAGGATCTTGACCGTGCCGTAGTCATAGGAGCCAGGAGTTTTGGAAAAGGCCTGGTACAGCGGCCTAAAGACCTTACCTACGGCACCCAATTAAAAGTGACCATTTCACGCTATTACACTCCAAGCGGCAGGTGCATACAGGCACTGGATTATCAGAACCGCGACGAGGAAGGGAACGCCATAAGGTTCAGTCAGGAAGATTATAACGAATTCAAGACCCGAAATGGTCGAAAAGTGTATGACGGAGGAGGTATTTCTCCTGATATCAAACTGGAAACTTCGGAATACAGCAGTATCACCAATGCGATCCTGCAGCAGAATTCAATCTTTGACTATGCGACAGACTACTACTATTCACATGATCTTTCCTCTCCCGAAGCGCTTGATCTAAGCCAGACAGATTTCAATGATTTCAAAAAGTTCCTGGCTTCAACAGATTTCGATTACCAGACCTTTACGGAAAAACAACTTTCCGAACTCAAAAAAGCGGCAGCGCTTGAAGGCTTTGATGACGAAATTGCACAGGATTACAAAGAGATCGAAAAAACGATTCAAACTTCAAAGCAACAGGCCATAGAAGATAAAAAAGAGGAGATCATCAGTCTGTTATCTGATGAGATCATTAAAAGGTATTTTTACAAAGAAGGTTTGTATAAATATTATGTAGAAAACAATCCGGAGATAAGAAAAGCACGTACAGTATTAAACGACCCGGCAGAATACAATAAGATACTCCAGTAATTATTCCTTCAACATGGCTATGTGAGGGATACCATCTTCCAGGTAACCTTCGCCTATTTGTTTGAAGCCATGGCTCTCGTAAAATTTGGTAAGATAGGTTTGAGCAGAAAGTTTGATCCTGTTAGTACTGTAATTCTCTTCGATTGCCTTTATAGAAGCCTTTAAAATGTCATGCCCAAACTTATTTTTTCGGCTGCTTTCCCTTACTACAACCCTGCCGATGGCGGCTTCGGAAAAGTATATTCCCGGAGGAAAGAGGCGGGTATAAGCTACCAGTTTGTCATTATCATATCCCAGGACGTGAAGAGCTTTCTCATCCTTGCCGTCTATATCCTGGTAGACGCAATCCTGTTCTACCACAAAAACTTCAGAGCGCAGCTGCAAAAGCTCGTAAAGCTCATGTAGCCCCAGCTCTTCAAATCTTTTGACAAGGATCTTCATTAACAGAAAATTGATTTAGCTACAGGCGATCTTTTCAACTCTTCTTTCATGCCTTCCGCCTTCAAAAGGAGTATTAAGAAAGGTCTTCACCATTTCAAGAGCCTGTGGTTTTGAAGTGAATCTTGCAGGAATACTTAAAACATTGGCGTTATTGTGTTCCCTCGCAAGGCTAACGATCTCCTTGTTCCAGCACAACGCAGAACGAACTCCCTGGTGCTTATTGGCGGTCATGTTGGCACCGTTACCGCTGCCACATATAATGATACCAAAATCGGCTTTTTTGTTCTCAACATCTTTGGCCACGGGATGTACAAAATCGGGGTAGTCCACACTGTCATCTTTATCTGTACCGTGATTGGTAACCTCATGTCCCTGACTCTTCAGGTATTCCAAGATTTCGAATTTGTAGTCGGTACCTGCGTGGTCGTTTCCGAGGGAGATCTTCATGATTTTTGTTTTGAATAAGGGACAAAGGTAGAAAATTGGCTTATTAACTTCAATTTTTGCTATTGTTAATTAAATGTTACAAAGCATTAAAGATTAAGCTCTTATAAAATCAGCTTGTTTGTTCATAAATTATCATCAAAAAATAAAAATGAAATTTGGAATAATCCTTCTAATTGCCCATACCAATTATTTTACGAGAGTATCAAATTTTTTATCTGCGATTTTTGGAAAAGTTTTCAGACCCGAAATTTGGATTGTGAACAACCAAAAAAGAGAAAGTTTTCAGAGAAACAAATTTACATTTCGTTATGAACAATTGTTAAGAAACTCTTAAGACTATTTAGGAATCAGGACTTTGATCATTTTAAAGGATGTTCATAACCTGTTACCACAATACTTCCCTCTACAATTCCAAAAAAAGAGGAAAAAAGTTATTCCACATATTAACAAGCCATAATACCTCATCATTTAATTTTTAAAAAAAGAAAAGAAAAAAGAAAATTATTATAATTGTTAACAACTAGACGATCCTTAAGGGTGTGGAAGTGTCATCTAATGATTCGAGGATCTCTTTTGATCTTTGCAGGTCTTCTTTGTGTACTTTAAGTTTGATACCTCCAAGGGCGTTGGAGTAAAAAGGGAATACCCCTATCATTGTCTCATTCTGGAAAACGTATCTTATTCCTTCCTGGTCGAACAATAGTCGCAGGATCGCATATTCGTGCGGAAAAGTAAAAACGGCGAGTAAGGTAAAATCTTTCATAGCAGGGTTATTGCTATGAAAGATACCGATTATTTGGTTAAGGAATAGTCTGCTGAGTTCTCTTCTTTCATAAAATCTTTACAGGACGAAAATTCAGGATTGTTGAGAGAATGATTGATGCTGGCAACAAATGAAAGCACTCCTACAAGGAAAATTAGAACAAAGATCATGGTAATCTTCGAAGATTTACTCATATATTAGTATAGTTGAGATTAGATCCTTCCACTAAAATGCGATTTCCCAGAGAGATATGAATGATAATGTTAATATTTTCTAAATGAATGTTAATAATTTTAAGGCTTTTAAGCAGACTTAACGAAATAATAAGAGCAAAGATCAATCAAGTAAGATATAAGGCTTAATTTTATAGCTTAATACGAGCAATGACAAGAAAGAAGAAGAATAAGGGAAAAAAAGGACCTTCCCTGGAAAATGTAACCAAAACGATCCTGAACATTCTGCGAAAGAATTCAGGAAAACCATTTAACTATAAACAAATAGCTGCAAAAATGGGCGTTGATGATCCTACCAACAGGAATAAGATCATCAGAACGCTCGCTCAACTTGCCGCTAAAAAGAAGATAGAAGAAGTAGAAAGAGGGAAGTACCAGTTGGTGGCAAACGTTGATTACTACACCGGTTTCCTGGATATGACGGCCAAAGGCAGCGGATATGTAGTGGTTGAGGAACTTGAAGACGACGTATTCATTCCCAGCAATAGTATCAACAAAGCCTTCGACGGTGATGAAGTTGAGATCTACGTCTACAAGAGAAGAAGAAACAAAAAACCGGAAGGAGAGATCACCAGGATCATTAACCGGAAGAAAACCCGTTTTGTAGGCGTGCTTCAACTTCAGGAGAACTTTGGGTTTGTAGCGATCAGTGATCCGAAAATGTACACGGATATCTTTGTTCAAAAGAACAAGATAGGTGAGGCCAGTGACGGGGATAAGGTAGTGGTTGAAATGGAAGACTGGCCGGAAAAAGCCGATTCTCCCTTCGGAAATATCGTGCAGGTACTGGGAAAACCCGGAGAGCACCACACAGAAATACATGCTATTCTAGCGCAATATGGATTGCCGCATGAATTCCCGGCTGAAGTTGAGGAATTCGCCGGAAAACTGGATACCTCCATTCAGCAGGAAGAGATTGCGAAGAGAAGGGATATGAGGGAAACTCTCACCTTTACCATTGATCCAAAAGACGCGAAAGATTTTGATGACGCCTTAAGTTTTGAAGAACTCGAGGATGGTACCTACGAGATCGGGATCCACATTGCCGATGTTTCACACTACGTAAAACCCGGAACCATTCTCGATGAAGAGGCTTTTAATCGCGCTACTTCTGTATACCTGGTTGACCGGGTGGTACCCATGCTTCCCGAAGTGCTTTCGAATAACGCCTGTTCGTTGAGGCCTAATGAAGAGAAGTACACTTTTTCCGCTGTTTTCAAGATGAACGACAAGGCCCAGATACTGGACCAGTGGTTCGGGAGAACGGTGACATATTCAGATGCCCGTTTTGCTTACGAAGAGGCACAGTACATCATAGAAACCACCGCAGGAGAAATTCCGGCAGATATTTCCCTTTCCGGAGAAATGTACCACGCAGATGACGCCGTGGCTTCTGCGATCCTTAAAATGGATAAACTTGCCAAGATCATGCGGGAAAAACGCATGGGTGAGGGAGCCATTTCTTTTGATAAGGTGGAAGTAAAATTTGATCTTGATGAAAAGAACGAACCTGTAGGGGTATTTTTTAAGACCTCTAAAGATGCCAATAAACTTATCGAAGAATTCATGTTGCTGGCCAACAAGAAGGTGGCCGAATTCATTGGGAAACAAAAACCGAAAAAGACCTTTGTGTACAGATGTCATGACGATCCCGATGATGAAAAATTAGCAGCCCTTCAATCCTTAGTGGGCAAATTCGGACATAAACTGAATTTAAAGGATCAAAAGAACATTAGTAAATCACTGAACAAGCTCCTTTCAGATGTTCAGGGAACCAAGGAGCAAAACCTGGTAGATACCCTGGCTATAAGGACCATGAGCAAGGCGTATTATAGTACCGAAAATATCGGCCATTACGGACTTGCCTTCAGCCATTATTCTCATTTTACCTCTCCTATTCGCCGTTATCCCGATGTGATGGCGCACCGCCTGTTACAGCACTACCTTGACGGACACGGATCGGTTAAGGAAGAGGAATACGAGGAGAAATGTCAGCACAGTAGTCAGATGGAAGGCCTGGCAACCAATGCCGAGAGGGACTCTATCAAGTACATGCAGATAAAATTCATGCAGGAGCACAATGAGGAGCAATTCCTCGGCGTTATTTCGGGGGTGACCGAATGGGGTATCTACGTTGAGATCATTGCTAATAAATGTGAGGGCATGGTTCGCCTAAGGGACATCAGGGAAGATCATTTTGATTTTGACCAGGAGAATTACGCCATCATAGGTAGAAATACCAAGAAAGTTTATCAGTTGGGTGATGAGGTCTATGTGACGGTTAAGAATGCAGACCTTGTAAAACGTCACCTTGATTTTAATTTAATAGGAACGCGAAATGAAGTTGAGAACTAATCTTTTTTCAAAAATCATATTAATCACGGTAATTTGTTTGCTCACACTGCCGCTATCGGCCCAGGATGTTGTCCAGGATCTGAGGAATTTCAGGGAAGTGAAGACCTTTAATGGAGTAGAAGTGGTCGTGATTCCTTCGGAAGCAAACCGTATTGAGATCACCGGTCACAGCAAAGAAAAAGTGAAATTCGAGATCGTGGAGGACAGGCTTGAGATTAGGCTTACGCTTGATAATATCTGGTCAGATGACAATACACTGATCACGGTCTACGGAAAGTCCATTGAGACCATAGATGCGAATGAAGGCTCCCTTGTAAAGACAGAGGGAAAATTAGAGACTCAGATGATCATGTTAAGAGCTCAGGAAGGTGCCTCGATATTTGCTGAAGTTGAAGCCGAAACTGTGAGATCTAAAGCGGTTTCGGGAGGGAATATTACCGTAAAAGGTAAGGCTGAAAACCAGGAGGCTGAAGCCAATACCGGCGGCCAATTCTACGGAAAGGATCTGAAGACCAACGAAACCACTGTGAGCGTGGGTACGGCAGGTAAAGCTGAAGTTTATGCGGAAGCATATTGTAAGGCTACAGCTTCTCTTGGAGGGGTAGTGAAGATCTTTGGAAATCCCGATGAAATAGACCGCAAAACCAGCCTTGGAGGTAAAATTTTATAAGTGAAGTAAAATACTACCTTTGTGGAAACTAAAACCTCCGAATGTTTCAAGATATACTGGCAGCCGTACCGCTAGGATTTTTCCTCGCTTTCTTACTGGGCCCGGTCTTTTTCGTTCTTTTGGAAACTGCTGCCATCAAAGGCTTTAGAGCCGCCATTTCTTTTGATCTGGGAGTGATCTTTGCCGATGTTATCTTTTTACTTATAGCTTATTTTAGTACCACGAAATTATTGAACCGGATCAAGGATGATCCGGCTCTTTTTATTTTTGGCGGAGGTATTCTGGTTACTTATGGCATTATTCAGTTCATACAGACCAAGCGGGTTTTACAGCATGAAGAGGTGCCCGAAATTCAGAAACTGAACAAAAGAGATTACCTGGGACTGGCCGCGAAAGGTTTTCTGCTGAACTTTATCAACATTGGAGTACTGGGTTTCTGGCTGGGATTGATCATTGTGTTTGGTCCTCAAATGGAAATGGAAACCGACAGGATTACCATCTTTTTCAGCAGCATAATAGGTACCTATTTTGTGGTGGATATCTTCAAGATCCTGGCTGCCAAAAAGCTGAACCGGAAACTTACTCCCAATCGTATTTACAGGGTTAAAAAAGGCATCAGCGTGCTCCTTATGATCTTCGGAATTTTCCTGATAGGGCAGGGCCTCGTTCCGCAGGAGATCAATCAGATACAGGAGCAGATCGACAATATCACACCAACTACTCCCGAGGACAGTGCGGCAGCTCAACTTTCGAAAAAAAATTTCCGAAGCAATTTTTAAAGCTTTACATAAAGGCTCTGAAAATTAGCTTTATCGCCCCGACGCTTCGGGGGAACCACTGTACAAGTTATCTATTAATCACTCTTTCATTCCTATTTGAAATAGTGAGATATTTTTGAATGATCTGAAGTGCAGAGAAATAAAAAAGCTCCCTTGAAAAAAGGAGCTTTTGAGGCATCGAGCGCCCCGACGGTTCGGGAGAACCGCTGTCCATGTTATCCTATTAATAACCCTTTTATTCTGATCTGAAAATAGTGAGATATTTTGAATGATCTGAAGTGAAAAGAAAAAAAAAAGCTCCCTTGAAAAAGGAGCTTTTGAGGCATCGATCGCCCCGAAGTGTTGGGGGAACCGCTGTACAAGTTATCCTTATTAATCATCCTTTCATTCTGATCTTAAATAGTGAGATATTTTTGAATGATCTGAAGTGAAAAGAAATAAAAAAAGCTCCCTTGAAAAAGGAGCTTTTGAGGCATCGAGCGCCCCGACGCTTCGGGGGAACTGCTGTACAAGTTATCCTTATTAATCATCCTTTCATTCCTATTTGAAATAATGAGATATTTTGAATGATCTGAAGCGAAAAGAAATAAAAAAAGCTCCCTTGAAAGAGGAGCTTTTGAGGCATCGAGCGCCCCGACGCTTCGGGGGAACCGCTGTACAAGTTATCCTTATTAATCATCCTTTCATTCTGATCTGGAAATAGTGAGATATTTTGAATGATCTGAAGCGAAAAGAAATAAAAAAAGCTCCCTTGAAAAAGGAGCTTTTGAGGCATCGAGCGGATTCGAACCGCTGTACAAGCTTTTGCAGAGCTCTGCCTAGCCACTCGGCCACGATGCCGTTGTTTAACGGAGGCAAATGTAATAAAATTTATTTTTTGAGACTACCTTTTTAGAAAGCTTTAAAGTTTAGCTTTTCTAACGGCTTTTAGTCCTCCTTACCGTTACCATCTCTACATTTCCGCCAATGGGTGGATTGATCTTTGAGACATCTACCGTAACCTTTTGAACCAGAAGTATTTCCTCCAGCACCCTGCTCAAAATACGCTCTGCTACTGTTTCCAGGAGTTTGGAACGTATGGCCATTTCTTCTTTTACGATCTTATTTAGGTGAACGTAATCTATGGTATCTCTAAGCGCGTCGGTCTTGGCCGACCGGGAAAGATCGCCCTGCACCTTCAGGTCTACACGGTAATCGCTGCCTATTCTGCCTTCCTCATCCATGCATCCGTGGTAGGCGAAGATCTTGATATTTTTAAGTTTTATGCTTCCCATGATCAATTTTTTGCGAAGATAGGAACTATTCAGAATACCTTCCTAAAAGGCTGCTTTGGAATCCTCTTTTTCCCTGTCTTTTTTGATGTTTATTTTCTGTAATTTTGCAGCTGAAAAAGCTGAAAGAAACAATTATGTCTGAAGAAAAGCGATCCCTCAATTTTATTGAGCAAATCATTGAAGAAGATCTAAGAACAAATTATAGCAGAGAAGAACTTCAATTCAGGTTTCCGCCTGAACCTAACGGATATCTTCACATTGGTCATGCCTCTTCGATTTGCCTTAACTTTGGGTTGGGAGAAAAGTACAATGCGCCTGTTAATCTCAGGTTTGATGATACCAATCCCATAAAAGAGGAACAGGAATACGTTGATGCCATAAAGCGAGATGTGGAATGGCTTGGGTTTAAATGGGCCAGGGAATGTTATGCTTCAGATTATTTTCAGCAATTGTATGACTGGGCGGTAGAGCTTATCAAGAACGGTCATGCGTATGTGGACAGTCAGACTTCCGCAGAGATCGCCGAGCAAAAAGGTACGCCTACAGAACCCGGAAAGAACAGCCCGTACAGGGATCGTTCGGTAGAAGAGAACCTTGAGTTGTTCGAGAAGATGAAGAACGGTGAGACTGCCGAAGGTCAGCATGTTGTTCGTGCAAAAATAGATATGGCTTCCAAGAACATGATCATGCGTGATCCTGTGATGTATCGCAGCCTTCATAAAAAACACCACCGCACCGGGAACGACTGGATGATCTATCCTTTATACGACTGGGCACACGGGCAGAGTGATTTTATTGAGCATGTTTCTCATTCCTTCTGTACGCTTGAATTTTTACCACACCGTGATCTGTATAACTGGTTCCTTGAAAAGGTAAGTTCTTCGGAAGAATTCAGGCCAAAGCAAAGGGAATTTGCAAGGCGTAATTTGAGCCATACGATTGTGAGCAAGAGGAAACTGCTTCACCTGGTAGAGAAGGGGATAGTCTCTTCCTGGGATGACCCGCGTATGCCGACAGTTTCTGCTTTGAGAAGACGAGGTTACACGCCAGCGTCTATCAGGAAGTTCGCTGAAACTATTGGGATAGGAAAAAGGGAAAATATCGTGGATGTTTCCCTTCTTGAATTTTGCATTAGGGAAGATCTTAACAAAGCCGCGCCAAGGGTTATGGCCGTGCTTGATCCTGTAAAGCTGGTGATCACAAATTATCCCGAAGGGGAAGAAGAATGGCTTGATGCTGAGAACAATCCTGAAGATGAATCTGCCGGGTCTAGAAAAGTTCCGTTTTCTAAGGAGCTTTACATTGAAAGAGAAGATTTCAAGGAGGAAGCCAACCGCAAGTTCTTCAGGTTAACCTTAGGAAAGGAAGTAAGGCTTAAGAACGCGTATATCATCAAAGGCGAGGATGTGGTAAAGGATGAAAATGGGGAGATCGTTGAGATCCATTGTACTTATGATCCCAAAAGCCGGAGCGGCAGTGGAACAGAGGAATCCATGCGTAAGGTGAAAGGTACCTTGCACTGGGTTTCTGCAAAGCACGCCATAGAAGCAGAGGTAAGGCTTTATGACCGCCTGTTCACCGTAGAAGCGCCAGATGCCGACAAGGAAAAAGACTTTACCGAGTTCCTTAATCCGGATTCTTTAAAGGTGGTTACCGGTTACCTGGAACCAAGCCTTAAAGATGCCAAGGTGCTGGACCAGTTCCAGTTCCAGAGAATAGGATATTTTAACGTTGATAAAGACAGTACAGCAGAAAAGCTTGTTTTCAACCGCACAGTAACACTACGGGATTCCTGGGGTGGCAAGAACTAAGATGCAGGCCAAGTTTTCCAGTTTAAGAATACTTTAGCATTGGGAAATGGATATTAACCGGTTGTTAACAGGGGGTGAGAAGGCATTATCCTATATTTGGTTATAGTATTAATCTAAACAACCAATTATATCATGGCAAATTCAGGAAGTACCTTTTTAGCATTATTAACCGGGGCAGCCATAGGAGCCGGCCTTGGAATGTTATATGCGCCTGACAGCGGTGAGGAAACCCGCAGAAAACTTGGGGAAAACGCCAGAAGAACTCAGGATGATCTTAACCGCAGATACCGGGAAACCTCTTCTAATCTTTCACAAAAGGCCAAGAAGGCAAAAATGGATTTCGAGGACAGGCTTGAAGAAACTCTTTCTTCTGCCAGTTACAAAGCCGATGAGATCTTGAGCAGTCTTGAAGCCAAACTGGAAGAACTGAAAAAGCAGAACGCAAAGTTCCAAAAGGATAAAAAAGGCGAGGCAGACACTTCAGATAATATTGTAGTATAATTACAATATGGCATTCGAAAGAGTATCCGACAATCTACACAGGCTAAACGAAAACATACGCGAATTTGCTAAAAGTAGTGCCGAGTATTATAAGCTCGACCTTTTTAACAAAACAATGAAAGGAGCTACTGCCGCCGTAAAAGGGGTGGTAGTAGCTTTCTTTATTCTTTTCGCCATTCTGTTCCTTTCGATAGCCATTTCTGTTGCGCTTAGTGACTGGCTTGATGCACCCAGCAGTGGTTTCTTCATTGTAGGCGGCATTTACCTGCTCACAGGCCTTTTTATCGTGTTCTTCGGAAGTTCTTTCATCAACAGGATGATGTTATCCAAAGCTTCAAAACAGTTCTTTAAAGAGCCCGAGGAAGGGCCAAAAACAGCCCATCCTGAATTCACATCTCCAAACAATCTTCAGCCAGAAGAAAAACCAGTCGAAGACAATGAGAGAGTATAAGAGCTTCAAGGAAATAGACCGGGACCTTAAACTGCTTAAACTTCAAAAGGAGATCGATAAGGAGCGTATCCTCCTTAACTATAATCAGACCAAAGAAAGCCTTTCTCCCAAAAGGCTGCTAAAGAGCGCGGCCGGCAGTATCTTCAAGAATGCCCTTATCCTCAAAGGTGCGACCAAAGTGCTTGGCTTTATCGGCGATAAGTGGAAGTAGGATCTATTCCTTTACATTATCTTCCCCTTTATCATTTTCTTCGCCTTCATCTGTTTGTTTTGGCATTCTGAAATCCCTTTTTTCAAACTCTTCTTTTTCCCTTCTCTTGCGTTCCTTAAGAGCATTCTCTTTTTTCATGGCCTCTCCAATTTGATTGGAAGCTGTAAAAGATGCGATCATGTTGTTCAGCATATCGCTGCCGGCCTGCGGAGAATTCGGTAGGAGAATTAGATTGCTTTGGGTTTCCTCTCCCAAAGATTGCAGCGTATCATAATGTTGGGTAACAACGATAAGGGCAGAAGCCTCCTGTGAATTGATCCCTACATTGTTCAGTACATCCACACTTTCTTCCAGTCCGCGGGCGATCTCCCGGCGCTGATCGGCAATACCCTGACCCTGTAGACGTTTACTTTCGGCTTCGGCACGAGCCTTTGCCACGATCTTGATGCGTTCTGCCTCGGCTTCATATTCGGCAGCCACTTTTTCCCTTTCAGAAGCGTTGATCCTGTTCATCGCCGCCTTAACCTGTACATCGGGATCAATATCGGTTACCAGGGTCTTGATGATGTCATACCCGTAATCCTGCATGGCTTCGTTCAGCTCCCTTTTCACGGCAATTGCGATATCGTCCTTGCGCTCAAAAACGTCATCTAATTTCATTTTCGGCACCTCGGCACGCACCACGTCAAATACATAAGAAGTTATCTGATCATGCGAATTTTCCAGCTTGTAAAAGGCGTCATAGATACGGGTTTGGATCACCTGAAACTGGACGGAGATTTTTAATTTAACGAACACATCGTCTTTAGTCTTTGTCTCTACCAATACATCCAGTTGCTGTACTTTCAGGTTTATTCGTCCTGCGATCTGGTCAATTACGGGAACTTTAAAATGCAATCCACTGTTGCTTATGCGCTGGAATTTTCCGAAGCGTTCTATGGCCGCCGCCGTTTGTTGTTTCACGGTGAAGATTCCGGAAAAGAGAATAACGAGCGCTAAGAATGCTAATAAAATGGATAAAATTGTAGTAATCATTTGGTGAATTTTAATTTTAACGGGAAGATAGAAAATAAACTCCTACATTTAGGAGATAATTTTTAAAAGCACCAATCCCATGACTTTGAAAAAGATCCTTATTCTTGGCTTTTTTTGCTGTTTTGCAATGGCATCTCATTCCCAGAGAATTTGGGACGGGGAATACAACCGGCTTGGGCTGCAGGCG
Organism: Salinimicrobium catena; assembly: GCF_900102915.1. Taxonomy (GTDB): domain Bacteria; phylum Bacteroidota; class Bacteroidia; order Flavobacteriales; family Flavobacteriaceae; genus Salinimicrobium; species Salinimicrobium catena. The sequence goes on along the minus strand of NZ_FNGG01000001.1, from coordinate 484,961 downwards.
GGGGTGAACCATTTCAATATCAATACTGATTCGTTGCCCATCACTCCCAAAATGAGCTGGACGGCAGGTTTCACCACCTGGGATTCCTTTTACAATGACTTTGAATTTATCTATGGGATCAATTTTTTCGATTTTAAGTTGAGCATGGACGGGCGGGTGAAACAACCCCAGGATTCAGAATATTCAGAGATCCCTTTTACCATGATAGGAGTGCAGGCCAATTTCTTCGGAAGCTACAAGCTCATCGATCATTATTTGAGCATTCATGGCGGGCCTATATTGCAGATCAACGGGAAATTTGATGCCCGGCAGGATGCAGAATACTTTTTTATTGAAGGTTATGATAACGTGAATCCCATTGACCTGGAAGAGATCTCTTCGGTCAATTTCAATCTTGCAGCAGGAATTGCAGGAGGCCTTGAAAAGGTGAAATTATGGCTGCAATATCAGTATGGAATAAACAATATTCTGAAAAAACCAACCGAAGAAGGGTTGGGGGAGAAGGAACCGGCTCTTGCCGATCTCAGTGGTCATATAAGCATGGTGACCTTTGGACTGATAATATTCCTGTAAATCAGTTTGCTCTTAAATGAAAACAGGAATAACCTTTCTAATATTCTTTTTTGCAACTTTTAAAAGTTTTGCCTGTAGTTGTGATACCCCGAAAATTGCGGTAGAATTTTATCAAGCAAAGTATGTTTTTAAGGGAGAAGTAATTGATAAAATTTATTCTTCTGATTCACTTACCTATACGGTCACATTTGAAGTTTCAAAACATTTCAAAAATGGAGATAATCCTGGAACTCTAAAATTCGAATTAATTTCTGAGGGTGAAATCACAGGAAATATTACTTCTTGTGACTGGAATGTTCAAGCAGGAGAAACCTGGTTAATATATGCCAAGGAAGGGAGTGATAATAGCCTTTATTTTGGATATTATTGCTCCAATAGCAAGCCTTTGGATTACAAAGCAATAAATCAAAAGGAGCAAAAAATTTTACATAATGGAAATGACCTTGATTTAACTGCTTACCGATACCAATTTTTTAAGGCCGTACCAGTCACTAATACCGATTCAATTCTAGAAAAGTACAAAAAGAGAAAATTTGATCCTTCAGGCTTCGCTCCTATATGGGTAGATGTTGACGATAACGGAGATTTAGAAACCGCAAATTTAGCACCTAGAAAAGAACCGACATATGAAGTTGTAGATACTATCTTTAATATGAACCAGTTTAAAAATGATTTTGAAGAACCTCGGACAAACTTTGAAAAAACTGCCTTAGAAATTGCCGGGAAAATTAAGAAATGGGAAAAATATTATTTCCTTGATTTAAAGGAATCGGTTAAATATAGATCATATTTAAAGTTTACTGTAGATAAAGATTCTATCATTCACCTAGAGCATTAGAAATAAAACAGGTAAGAGATTCTAATACCGTACCATTTGTCGCAATACGAACAGCAATGAAAAAAAAGGGCTGAAAATTGGATTTTCAGCCCTCTCTATTTTTATAAGGTTTGTTGTGCCTTTTCAAGTCGGTTTATAGTCTCTTCCTTGCCAATGGCCGCTGCGATCTCGAAGACATCTGGCCCTTGCATGGCACCCACCAGGGATAACCTGAAAGGCTGCATTACCTTTCCAAAACCTATTCCTTGATCGGTTATCCATCCTTTTACCTTATCCTGAAGATTTGAAGCGCTGAAATCTTCAGTTTCCTTCAGGATGGATTTTACCTGTTCAATAACATTGGTAGTATCCTCTTTCCAGGCTTTTTTAGCGGCCTTTTCATCGTAGTTCTCCGGTGCGGTGAAGAAGTAGTTGCCCAGTTCCCAAAAATCGCTTACAAAGGTCGCACGCTCTTTTAAGAGCGCGATCACCTTCAGTATATACTCTTTGGAAGGCGAGAGGTCTTTTTGCTTCAGTAAAGCTGAAAAGTCATTAGCCAGTTCATTATCATCGGCTTCCTGCATGTAATGATGCTGGAACCATTTTGTTTTTTCAGGATCAAATTTGGAACCTCCTTTAGAAACGTGCTCCAGGCTAAATGCCTCCACCAGTTCCTGCAGGGAATAGATCTCCTGTTCGCTGCCGCCGCCCTGGTTCCAGCCTAAAAGGGCCAGCATGTTCACAACAGCTTCAGGGAAATAACCTTCTTCACGATATCCTGTTGAGACGTCTCCTGATTTTGGATCTTTCCACTCCAGTGGGAAAACCGGGAATCCCATTTTATCTCCGTCTCGTTTGCTGAGTTTTCCTTTACCCTGTGGTTTGAGGATCAACGGCAGGTGGGCGAACTTTGGAACATCCCAACCAAACGCCCTGTACAACATAAAGTGCAGGGCAAGTGAAGGCAGCCATTCTTCCCCGCGAATCACATGCGAGATCTCCATGAGGTGATCATCCACGATATTTGCCAGGTGATAGGTTGGCATCCCGTCGCTCTTAAAAAGCACCTTATCATCAAGGATCTTTGTTTCCACGGTCATCTTTCCGCGGATCTCGTCCTGCAAATTCAGTGTTTCATCTTCGGGCGTTTTGAATCGGATGACATACGGTTCTCCGCTGTCCAGTTTTTCTTTTACCTCGGCTTCAGAAAGGGAAAGGGAATTGTTCAGCTTAAGACGGTTGTGCCAGTTATAGATAAAGGTCTTTCCATTCGCTTCATGATCTTGCCGGTGAGCATCCAATTCTTCCGAAGTATCAAATGCATAATACGCGTTACCCGATTCGATGAGCTTGTCGGCATATTCACGGTACAGGTGTTTCCGCTCGCTTTGGCGGTAAGGACCAAAACCTTTGTCCTTTCCGGGGCCTTCATCATAAGGAATATTACACCAGTTCAGGGAATCGATTATATAATCCTCTGCTCCTTCGACAAACCTGGCCTGGTCTGTATCTTCAATACGCAGAATAAAATCTCCCTGGTGTTTTTTTGCATACAGATAGTTGAAGAGAGCTGTACGCACCCCACCAATATGTAAAGGGCCTGTTGGGCTTGGTGCAAATCGCACCCTTACTTTGTTTGTAGACATAAATCCTTATTTTGAACGGCAAAGATAAGGGATTCTTTATGTTTTAGAAACGGCCTTAATAAGCTATCCCTTAGCGCATTTTCAAAATTAAATCGTATTTTTAAAAGACTGGTAACGAGCGGGGGGCATGGATAATTTCGAGATCTTAAAAATAAAATTAAGGGCTTTTATAAAGAAGTTCTACATGAACGAACTTTTGAAAGGGCTCATCCTTTTTACGGCCATTGGCCTGCTTTATTTTCTGCTTACCCTTTTTATCGAGCACCTGTTTTGGTTAAATCCAACGGCGCGGACTGTGCTGTTCTGGACTTTTATTGCGGTGGAAGTTTTGCTCTTCGGAAGGTTTATCGTGTATCCGCTTTTGAAAATTTTCAGGATTTCCAAAGGTATAGATGAGGTAGAAGCTTCAGGCATCATAGGCAGGCATTTTCCCGAAGTAAAAGATAAACTGCTGAATGTGCTGCAGCTAAAAAACAATCCCCAGAAGACAGATCTTTTGTTCGCCGGAATTGATCAAAAAGCCAAAGAGTTAAGACCTGTTCCTTTTGCGATGGCCATCGACTTCAGGAAAAATCTTCCATATCTTAAATATGCAGCTGTTCCGGTTTTGATCATCCTGATCTTTGTTCTGCTGGGGAAGGCTGATATCTTTACTGACAGCTACGAGAGGGTAGTGAATTATAAAGTGGTTTATGAACCGCCCGCGCCCTTTGCTTTTAAAGTTCGGAATGAGAACCTAAAGGTAAGAGAGAATGAAACTTTGGAGATAGAGGTAATGACCGAAGGGAGAGTGATCCCGGAAAACGTTTCGGTTCACTATGGGGGTCAGACCTATTTCATGAACCAGGTTTCTCCTGGGATTTTCAGATATGAATTTGAACCCGTTGAAGAGGATTTTGTTTTTTATCTCTCCGGAAATAATGTGAATTCCAGGTCTTATACTGTAGAGATCGTAAAAGTTCCCCGCACCCTTAATCTCCAAATGCAGCTGGACTTTCCCGATCATACTTCTATGGAAGATGAAGTGATCGATGGTACGGGCAACGCGACCGTTCCTGAAGGGACTTTGGTAACCTGGCTTTTAGCCACACGGTCAACAGATAAAGTAAAGATCTCTCTTCCCGATACTGTGGATATATTTCAGAAGAAGGAGGGAGCTTTTTCCTATTCCAAAAGGGTCTTAGCAAATACCGATTATCAAATAAGTACGTCTAACCGGGAGGTGGAAGATTTTGAGAAACTGGATTATTCTATAAAGGTGGTGAAGGATGAATTTCCAAAACTTGAATTGGAACACAAAGTTGACAGCCTTGAAGAGGAGGTTCATTATTTCTACGGAAAGGTTTCTGACGATCACGGGATAGCCCGAGTGAACCTGATCGCCTTTCCCGTTGATGAGCCTAAAATCAAAAAAATGGTCAGGATTAATGCCGGAAAGGGTACGGTAGGGGAGTTTTTATCCGTTTTTCCTGATACTCTGCAACTTGAGAGGGGAAAAGAATACGAAATATTCTTTGAAGTGGTTGATAATGACCGCGTTAACGGATTTAAAAAGGTGAGGAGCCGATCTTTTTCGTTTCGAAAGAAGACTGAACAGGAAGAGAAGGAAGAAAGGCTGGCGGGGCAGGAAGAACTTATAGATGATCTGGGGAATTCTTTGAAGGAAATGAAGCAGACCGGGAAAGAACTGGAGGAATTATCCAGGATCCGAAAGGAGGAACTGGATTATAAGAACCGGCAACGGCTGGAGAATTTTTTGCAGCGCCAAAAGGAGCAGAATCGTTTGATGGAATCGTACACAGAGAAATTAAAACGTACTCTTGAAAAGGAAGAAAAATCTTACAACGAAGAGTTGAGGAAAGATCTTCAGGAGAGGCTCGATAAAAAAGAAGAAGAGCTCCGGGAACAGGAAAAACTTTTGGAGGAACTTGAAAAATATGCCGATAAAATAGAGGAGGAGGGTCTTAAGGAAAAGCTGGAGAAAATGTCTAAAGGAAACCAAACCCGGGAACGGAGTTTGGATCAACTTCTCGAGCTCACAAAAAAATATTACGTGCAGGAAAAACTTCAGAAGCTGGCAAACGAACTTGAAAAACTTGGAGAGGAACAACAGGAACTTGGTACTTCAGAAAAAGAAAATAATGCCACTGCTCAGGATTCCCTCAACAAGGAGACCGAAGAGGTTTTTGAAGAATTAGACGAACTGGGAAATGAGAATGAAGATTTGAAAAAACCCGTTAACATGCCGCGGAATGAAAATACGGAAAAGGAAATTCAGCAGGATCAAAAAAAGGCTTCCGAAGAATTGGAACAAGGGAATAAACTGAGGGCACAAGAAGAACAAAAGAAAGCAGGAGAGAAGATGATGCAAATGGCAAAGCAAATGCAAAACCAAATGCAGATGGCTGGTATGCAGCAAATGCAGGAAGACGTGGATATGCTAAGGCAAATTCTGGATAACCTGCTTACCTTTTCCTTTGAGCAGGAAGATGTGATGGAATCCTTCAGGAAGTCGGGTAATAATAATCCTATGTTTTCCTCTCTTCTGCGGGAGCAGAATTTTCTAAAGGAAAACTTTCAGCATATTGATGACAGCATCTACTCGTTGGCCCTGCGAAACCAAATGATCACAGATGAGGTTACGGGAAAACTTGTTGATGTAGGTTACCACCTGGACAAATCTCTTAAAAGACTGGCTCAGGACAACCTGATGCAGGGGGTAAGCAGTCAGCAGTATGTGGTTACCGGGGCAAATGACCTGGCTTATTTTCTTAGCAGGATACTTGGAAGCATGGAACAGATGATGGCGCAGGCTTCGGGAAAAGGCTCGGGAGGTCAAAGTGGCGGAATGCAACTCCCCGATATCATCCAGAAGCAACAAGGTCTCAATGACAGGATGGAAAAAGGGGTTCGAAAAGGGGAGAAAGAAGGTCCGGAAGAAGGTGGTGAGAAAGGCGGACAAAACGAGTCTGAGGAGACCAGTGAAGAATTGTTCAGGATCTTTCAGGAACAGCAGTTATTAAGAAAAGCGCTGGAGGAAAGATTGAAACGTGAAGGAAAAAATGGGAAGGCCGGAAATCTTTTAAAGGAAATGGAACAAATGGAAAAGCAAATTCTTGATAATGGTTTCAACAGGAAAACGCTTGAGAGAATGAAACGTTTGGAACACAAATTGCTTGAACTGGATGACGCTGAATTGCTGCAGGGAGAAAAGCAGGAACGAGAGGCAAACACGAACAAGGAAGAGTTTGATCGCCCGCAGGTTTCACCAATTATCAGGGCTAAAGAATATTTTAGTACCACTGAAATTTTAAACAGACAAACCTTACCTTTGCGGCAAATTTACAGACTAAAAGTAAGGGAATATTTTGAACGAGGAGATCATTAATTTCTATTCAGAGAACAACTTCAATCTTGAAGATGAGACTCGGCATGAAGACTGGCTTAAAAGAGTCATTTCTTCTGAAGATAAGAAGCTGGGTGAAATAAGCTTTATCTTTTGCGATGATGAATACCTGCTCGAGATCAACCGGAAATATTTGGATCATGATACCTATACCGATATTATCAGCTTTGATGATTCGGTAGGAGATATTTTGGGTGGCGATATATTTATCAGCACTCAAAGAGTGGAAGAGAATGCCGGCAAATTTTCTGTTGAATTTAGTGAAGAGCTCAAAAGAGTGATGGTTCACGGGGTGCTTCATTTCTGTGGATATAAGGATAAAACAGCCGAGGAGAAAAAGCTGATGCGTTCCAAAGAAGAAGAAAAAATGCAAATGTTCCACGTGGAACAATAGAGGAAAATCAAGATATGTTTGACAAAGAATATGATGTAATTGTAGTGGGTGCCGGGCACGCCGGAAGTGAAGCTGCGGCGGCCGCAGCGAACATGGGCAGCAAGACCCTGCTCATCACCATGAACCTGCAAAACATCGCCCAAATGAGTTGTAATCCTGCAATGGGTGGTATCGCAAAAGGTCAGATCGTTAGAGAGATTGATGCGCTTGGAGGGTACAGCGGATTGGTGAGCGATACCAGTGCTATTCAATTCAAAATGCTGAACAAATCTAAAGGACCAGCTATGTGGAGTCCGAGGGTGCAAAGCGATAGAATGATGTTCGCCGAACATTGGAGACTGCGTCTGGAAAACACACCGAATTTGGATTTTTATCAGGAAATGGTTTCCGGTCTTTTGATAGAAAATGATCGGGTGGTTGGAGTTCGGACTTCTCTTGGAATTGAAGTTAAAGCCAAATCTGTTATCCTTACCAACGGAACTTTTTTGAACGGACTCATCCATATTGGCGACAAACAATTTGGTGGAGGTAGAGCAGGAGAAAGAGCTGCTACAGGAATCACCGAAGAATTACTTCAACTTGGATTTGAAGCCGGAAGAATGAAAACCGGAACTCCTCCAAGAGTGGATGGAAGGTCTTTGGATTATTCTAAAATGATCGAGCAACCCGGGGATGATGTCCCTGCGAAGTTTTCCTACTTGGATGAAACTGCTCCCCTGAAAAAACAGCGCTCCTGTTACATGAGTTATACCTCACCTGAGGTACATGAACTTTTAAAAGAAGGTTTCGACAGGTCGCCAATGTTTAATGGAAGGATCAAAAGTATAGGTCCCAGGTATTGTCCTTCTATAGAAGATAAGATCAATCGTTTTGCAGATAAAGACCGGCACCAGTTATTCATTGAACCGGAAGGTTGGAATACGGTTGAGATGTATATAAACGGATTCTCAACTTCGCTTCCCGAGGATGTTCAGTTTAGGGCTTTAAGATCTGTTGCCGGATTTGAAAATGTAAAATTCTTTAGACCGGGTTACGCGATAGAGTATGATTATTTCCCGCCAACGCAATTGAAGCATACGCTTGAAACAAAGTTGGTAAATGGGTTGTATTTTGCCGGACAGATAAACGGAACTACAGGATATGAAGAAGCCGGATCTCAGGGGCTGATCGCGGGTATAAATGCCGCTTTAAAAGTGCAGGAAAGAGAGGAATTTGTCCTTCAAAGGAGTGAGGCTTATATCGGAGTTTTGATAGATGACCTTATTACAAAAGGTACAGAAGAGCCATATAGAATGTTTACTTCAAGGGCAGAATATCGAACTCTTTTGAGACAGGATAATGCTGATTTTCGTCTTACTGAAAGATCTTATAAAATCGGATTGGCTTCTGAAAAAAGGCTTCGGAAAATGGAGGAGAAGAAGGAGAAATCTGCTGCTTTCGTAAATTTTTTGAAGGACACGAGTGTGGTTCCTGAAGAAGCAAATGTTGTCCTGGAGGAAAAAGGATCTTCCCCGATGAAACAAAGCGATAAGATATTTAAGGTTTTTTCTCGTCCTAATATCACCATGGATGATGTGAGAAAATTTAGTGGCGTAAATGAATTTATCGAAGCTAATGATCTTAAAGAGGAAGAACTTGAGCAGACCGAAATCCAGGTGAAGTATTCAGGATATATTGAAAAGGAAAAGAACAACGCCGATAAATTAAATCGACTTGAAGGAATAAAGATTCCGGAGAATTTTGACTATTCCAGGATCAAATCCATGTCATATGAAGCACGTGAAAAATTGAGAAAAGTTAAACCGACATCCGTTTCCCAGGCATCAAGGATCAGTGGAGTGAGCCCGAATGATATTTCAGTTTTATTGGTTTATATGGGTAGATAATTTTTCACGTTCCACGTGGAACATCTATTTTTAAAATTAATTTTTAGATCATATTTTGAAGAAACTTCCCCCTTTTGATTTTTCGGAAACCACGGAAATGGTTTGTAAGGATTACACCGTTAGCCACAAATTTTTTGAGCTGAAGAGGGAAAACCAATTTGATCTTTTAGGGACTTTTCCGAGACCGAAAGAAAATGAATTGCCGGAGTTCTACAAAAGTGAAAAATACATTTCCCATACCGATTCTAAAAATTCCATTTTTGAAAAGGTATATCAAAAGGTAAAATCCTATATGCTTCAAAAGAAGTTGGAGTGGATTGAAAAGGAAAAAAAGGGTAGGGGTAAACTTTTAGATATTGGAGCCGGTACCGGAGATTTTTTAGCTGAGGCAAAAAAGAAGGGTTATGATGTTTTTGGTGTGGAACCAAATTCCGGAGCCAAACAACTGGCCCTAAAAAAAGGGATCTCTCTTAAGGAAAACACTTCTTCTTTTCCAGATGAAGAATTTGATGTTATCACTATGTGGCATGTTCTTGAACATGTGCCTGATCTGGAAGATCAGGTCAACGAACTTTTCCGGGTTTTGAAAAAGGACGGTTTGCTTGTAGTCGCGGTTCCGAATTTCAAAAGTTACGATGCTAATGTTTATAAAGAACATTGGGCCGCTTTTGATGTTCCGCGGCATTTATATCACTTCTCCAGAACCTCCATTCAGAAAATATTTTCAGAATTCAATTTTGAGGTTATTAAGGAAAAAGGTTTGCCGTTCGATTCTTATTATGTGAGCCTCCTTTCAGAGAATTATAGAAATGGAAAAGGGAATCCTTTAAAAGCCGCTTTTACCGGTTTTATTTCCAACCAAAAAGCAAAAGACACAGGAGAGTATTCTTCCATCGCCTATTTTTTGAAGAAACAGTAGAAAAACGCATTTTAAGCCGATTTGCGAGCACTTTATAGGATTCGTGGTAGAAGAACCTTCCGAAAACCATAAAAGAGCCTTATTGCCTATGTAAATGCCATAGTTTATATAGTTTTATTTTATTTAGTTTGTGATCTGTATTATGTAATCTGATAGTGATACAATTCCTTTCTTTACCCGCCATTATTCATTTCCTTTCTTATTTTTGTCCAAATCAAAATCAAGAAAGATGAAGAAATTTTTTGTGGTCCTTTTTTTAGGAGTGGTATTGACCGGATGTAATGAAAATAAAACTGCTTATGTCGATACGACAAAGCTCATCCAGGAATTTTCTGAAATGAAGGAAGTAGAAGCCGATTTCAATGCCAGATCTGAAAAGCTTAAAAAAGAACTGGATTCTGTGGCGCAGGGTTTTCAACAGGAGGTAATGGAGTACCAGGAAAACAGGGCTACCATGTCACAAGCCGAGAGACAGGCTACAGAGCAGGAGCTAATGCAAAAACAGCAAATGCTTCAGCAGCAACAGCAGGTTAGAACCGGACAATTGAGGCAGGAGAGTGACCAGGTGATCGATTCGCTTATCACTAAAGTGAGAGATTTCGTGAAGGTTTACGGGGAGGAAAACGATTACACCTACATCTTCGGTTCAAATGAATCAGCTAATATAATGTACGCCGAAGAAGGCCTGGATATCACTCAGGAAGTGCTTGCAGAACTGAATGCTGCTAAAACTGAAGAATAAAAGAAGAAGAAAGATATAGAAAAGGGTTCCACATGGAACCCTTTTTTTATGCGATGAGGTAAAGTCCAAAGATGACCACCATGAAATAACCGGTGATGGTGAAAGCGCCGGGATAATCTTTTGCTACCCTTTGCCCAAAGAGCAGCATAAGCAGGGTTATGGCTGCCAAAACAAGCGTCCAGAAGGCCATTTGCAGTTCCCCATGTACCACTATTGAGTAGATTCCCGCCAGGGCAAGAATCCCTACCAGCACTTCCAAAACCAGAATAGTACCGACTAATAGAGGGACCATTCCGCCTAAAAATGTGCTTCCAAAATGCTCTTTTAACCATCCCACATTTCCTTTCCAGTCGGTCAATTTATCAAGACCAGATTGTAAGAAGGTGATAAGGGTAAAAAGCAGGATTAAAAGTACCGGCATGTAGATAGTAATGTTTTCCATAAATGATTATTTGCTGTGTAAAAGTCGGGTTAATTTGATTGAAAGGTCGGTGAGGATGATCTTGGCATTACCGTTTCGTTCTATATGGTAAATGGCATCCTCGAGTTCTTTATTGATGCCCAGAATATTATTGCCGCTCACGAAAGGAGCGAATTTTTCCAGGCTAAAGCCTTTGGTCTGCGGCTGCATGAAAACCAGGCTTTCGGTTTTGTAGTTCTGAAGCAGGGCCTGGCGGAAGAAATCCTGGCAAAAAAGCAGAAATTTTTTCTGAGTTTCACGCCCAGTCGCGGCTATAGTTTCGCTCCAGGAAATAAGATCCAAAATAGCTGATTTATTTCCTTTTGCTTTGAAGGCGCTTCTCACCCAGGTGATGAACCATTCCTCAAATTGCTCGGTTCCCGAATTATTTTGAAGAATATCCAGCGCAGTGCTGTAGTTGCCGTTTGCCCGGTGAGCAATAGTGAGGGCCTTTTGCTCCTCACATGCTTCATTTTTCATCAAACCTTCAGCAATAACTGCTTCATTGAGCGGTGGAAAGTGAAGGGTTTGGCACCTGGAGCGTATGGTCTGTATGATATTCTCCTCTTCCTCGGTGATCAACAGGAACAGCGTATCTTTCGGCGGTTCTTCGATAAGCTTTAGGAGCTTATTGGCGCAAGCGGTATTCATTTTTTCGGCCATCCATATGATCATGACCTTATATCCACCTTCATAGGCTTTTAAGGAAAGCGATTTCACAATGTCCTGTGCCTCATGTACGCCTATCTGGCCCTGTTTGTTCTCTATTCCCAGTTTCTGGTACCAGTCAAAAAGACTTCCGTAGGGTTCATTTTCAACGAACTGCCGCCATTCATCAAGGAAATTACCCGAGACCGGGTTCTTCTTTACCTTGTCATTGGCCGCTACCGGAAATGCAAAGTGCAGGTCTGGGTGAGACAGCTTGTTCATCTTGATGTTACAGGCCTCGATCCCCGAATTATTTTCTCCGCCGGTATTTTGGCACAGAATGTATTGAGCATAAGCAATGGCCATGGGTAAAGTTCCACTACCCGAGGAACCTACAAACAACTGCGCATGGGGAACACGTCCTTTCTCGGCGGTTGTGGTAAGGTGGTTCTTGATGTGAGGGAGTCCTAATACTTCAGAAAATAGCATAAGCAAAGATAAAATTTATCCACACTTTTATATCTTAGGGAAAAATTTTATTTGTTCCTAACAACAATAACTATGAAAACGATAGACGACTACAATTTTCAGAATAAAAGAGCTTTAATAAGGGTAGATTTTAATGTGCCGCTAAACGAAGATCAGGAAGTGGGGGACACGAGTAGGATTGAAGCTGCCAAACCTACCATTATTAAGATACTTGAGGATGGCGGAAGCGCCATTTTAATGTCTCACCTTGGAAGGCCCGAAGGAGTAGAGCAGAAATATTCTTTAGAGCACATTGTTAATAAGGTTTCTGAGATCATTGGGGTAAAGGTGAAATTTGTTCCTGCATGTGTAGGGGAAGTGGCCAAAGAGGCTGCCGATGAACTACAGCCGGGCGAAGTGCTACTGCTGGAAAACCTCAGGTTTCATCCCGAAGAGAAGAAAGGTGACGATGATTTTGCTAAAGAACTGGCATCCCTCGGAGATATCTACGTGAACGACGCCTTTGGAACTGCGCACAGGGCGCATGCTTCTACCACGATCATCGCGAAATACTTCGACGATAAATGCTTCGGATATTTACTGGCCAAAGAGATAGAAAGCCTGAACAAAGTTCTTGGTAACTCCCAAAAACCCGTGACTGCCGTTCTGGGCGGGGCGAAAGTTTCGACCAAGATCACTGTTATTGAGAACGTTCTTGACAAAATAGACCATTTGATCATCGGCGGAGGAATGACCTATACCTTCATAAAAGCCCGAGGCGGAAAGATAGGCAGCTCTCTTGTGGAAGATGACAAGCAGGAGCTAGCCCTGAAGATCCTGAAAACCGCAAAGAACAAAGGAGTCCAGGTGCATTTGCCGGTAGATTCGGTAATTGCCGACAGTTTTTCTGAACTGGCCAATACCGAGGTGGTGCCGGTAGATGAGATCCCCGATGGATGGATGGGACTTGATATAGGCCCAGAAACCGTAAAGAATTATGGCAGTGTGCTGGAGGATTCCAAAACCATACTCTGGAACGGCCCAATGGGTGTTTTTGAGATGGAACCTTTTGCCAAAGGCACCATTGCTGTTGGTGAGTACATAGCCAGTGCCACTAAGAAAGGCGCTTTTTCACTTGTAGGCGGTGGGGATTCTGTAGCAGCCGTAAAAAAATACAATCTTGAAGACCAGGTAAGTTACGTATCTACAGGGGGCGGAGCCATGCTTGAAATGCTGGAAGGGAAAAGTCTTCCGGGAATTGAAGCCATGAAAAAGTAAAGAGGTACGATAATTGAAGCTCCAAAGCTTATTAATGCGAATTAATAAAAACCTATGATTAGAAGAGTTCTGCCTTTAGTGTTTTTGCTACTGTCAGTAAGCCTGTATGCGCAGCAAGAAAGAACAGAGGCAAAAAACGAAAATAAACAAGAGAACGGAGAGCCCGAAGACACCATTCGGCTACCAGAGCAGGATTTCTTCCTGTTAATGAATAGCGACGATGTAGAGATCTCCAACAATGTTCCTATTCATAAGATCATCAAAGATTCTGCTGTTTTTGCCCTTTTGGACGATCCTGGAGCGGCTATGATAGACTCGCTGTGGCAAAAGGAATTGTTCATGTCCAGTCTGTATAACGGGCTGCAGGATTCCCTGGTGAATTTAGATTATAATGAAGTTGTCTATGACGACCTTCCTACCGATACGCTGAAAAAGCGGCTTGAAAAACTCGATGCCAGAACCCCTTTTAAGGTAGAATACAATCCGTTGCTGGAAAATGTGATCAAATCATATCTCAAACGTAACAAAAAATCCATGGAGCGCTTAATGGCGCTCAGCGCGTATTACTTTCCGATGTTCGAACAGAAGCTGGATAAATATAATATTCCGCTGGAAGTAAAATACCTGGCCATTGTTGAGTCTGCCCTTAACCCCAGGGCGAGGTCCAGGGTGGGCGCTACCGGACTGTGGCAGTTCATGTTCGCAACCGGGAAAATGCACGGTCTTGATGTAAGCTCTTATGTTGACGAGCGTATGGACCCAATGATGTCTACAGAGGCGGCAGCCCAGTACCTGTCTACCCTTTACCGGGTTTTTGAGGACTGGGACCTGGTGCTTGCTTCATATAATTCCGGACCCGGGAATGTTTCCAAAGCCATTAGAAGAAGCGGCGGATCCACTAATTATTGGAATTTGAGGCCTTTTCTTCCACGTGAAACAGCGGGTTATGTTCCCGCCTTCCTGGCAACCATGTATATCTTTGAATATGCCGAAGAACATGGTTTTCAGCCGCCAAATCCGCACACTTCCTATTTCGAGACAGATACCATTCAAACCAAACGATTATTGTCTTTTGACCAGATCTCTGAGGTCACAGGGGTAGAGAAGGAGCTGCTTCAGTTCCTTAATCCAAGCTATAAGCTTGACATCATTCCCTATATAGAAGATGAAAAGTACGCCATTCGCCTGCCAAGAAGCCGCTCAGGGTTCTTTGTAAACAACGAAGAGGCTATTTACAGATATGCTGAAGCCGAGCTGGCCAAGGAGGAGAAACCTTTACCCCAGCTTGTTGATTCCGAAAGTCGTATAAGATATCGCGTGCGCAGCGGGGATTACCTCGGAAGGATAGCCGAGCGATATGGGGTGGGTGTAAGCCAGATAAAGCGATGGAACAACCTAAGAAGCAATAACCTTAGAGTAGGGCAGCGGCTGACGATCTATCCGAGGAAACCGGTAACTTCCGGAAGTACGGCATCAAGCAGCAGCAAATCCTCTCCAAAATTCTATACTGTCAAGCATGGAGATTCGTTGTGGAGTATTTCCCGAAAATTTCCGGGAGTTACGGTTCAAAAGATCAAGGATCTCAACAACATGCGTGGCAGCAGCCTAAAACCCGGAATGAAACTTAAACTTTCAGAAGGATAAGCCCTTCAAAATTCAGAAATATGAGAAAAATAACATCACTGGTACTTAGCCTGTTCGTACTTGCGGCCTGTAACGATAACCCAAAAGAAGATCAGGTGGTTTTGACCAGCTCATCTGGCAACATCAATAATCTATCGGTCATCATAGAAAATGAGCTATGGAACGGAGAGGTGGGAGATTCTTTGCGCAAGGTACTGGCTGCGCCTGTAGACGGATTGCCACAGGAAGAACCACTGTTTTCCATAAGCCAGATGCCACCCGAAGCTTTTTCAGGTTTCGTTAGAAAGAACAGGATCTTTTTAAGGGTTCAGAAAGGAAAAGAGGCCAACGTGAAAGTGGCTGAAAATCCTTATGCCCGCCCGCAGACCGGGGTACTTATTTCTGGCCAGACCAATGAGGAGATCATCAATCAATTAGAAGAACATTCCGAAGAGATCGTAAAGGCTTTTAAAGAAACCGAGATCAAGGAAAAGCAGCGGCGAATGAAAAAGTCTTTAAAAGATGATAAACGCCTGGAGGAGGAACTGGGATTGTCGCTCAAGTTTCCTACGGCATACCGCTATGCTAAAGAAGAAGACGATTTCTTTTGGATAAGAAAAGACATTAAGAACGGCAGCATGGAGATCCTGGCCTATGAAGTTCCAAGGCACGTTCTGGAAAAGGATACCAATGTGATTGGAAATATTATCGCGATGAGAGACTCTATAGGGCAGAAACATATTCCCGGACCCCTTGAGGACACTTACATGATCACAGAGGAGGCCTATGCGCCTTACCTTTTTGAATCGCAAATAGACGGTAAGTTCGCCTGGGAAACCAAAGGAACCTGGGAGGTAAAAGGTGCTTTTATGGCAGGCCCTTTTTTAAACTATGCTGTGTTGGATGAGAAGAACGACAGGTATGTGGTGATAGAAGGATTCGCTTTTGCCCCTTCGGCCATGAAGAGAGACCACATGCAGGAGATAGAAGCTATTTTAAAGTCGGCAGACATTAAATAGAGACAAAAGAAAAACCCAACGAAAGTTGGGTTTTTTAATATCTTATAAAAGTTGAAGATCTTACAATCTCTTCTGGTCTTCTTCAGGTTTGCCTGTAGGCTCATCATCTTTGGAAGCGTCTTTGAATTCCTTTATCCCGCTACCTAATCCTCTCATTAGTTCAGGAATTTTCCTTCCGCCAAATAACAACAACACCACCACAACAATGAAAATTATTTGAGGTGTTCCAATAACCCATGGTAAAATAGCTGCGTTCATAATGATAAATTTAGTGTTGCAAAGTTAGCAATAAATCTTTAAATCAAGGGTTTCTGTTAGTATAAAACCAATTTAAAAATTTTCTTTATCCTATCTTTGCCTCAGCCCCTTGAACTATGGAAGAAAATAAAGAACATAAGAGAAAGATTTCCCAGAAGCTGCTGGATAAGTACAGGCTGGTGATCCTCAACGATGATACTTTTGAAGAGAAACTTTCTGTAAATCTTACGCGGCTAAATGTATTTGTTGTATTAACAGTAGCGGTTATCGTATTGATAGCGCTCACTACGGTTCTAATTGCCTTTACCGGCTTGCGGGAATACATTCCGGGTTATTCTTCTACAGAACTTAAACAGCGTGCCGTTACCCTGGCTTATAAAACCGATTCTCTGCAGAACGTGGTGGAGATGAACAACCAGTATATCAATTCCATTAGGAGGGTTCTCACCGGAGATGTCAAAACGGTGGAATTCAACCGGGATTCTCTGCTGGAGAGTCAGAGATCTGAACCCGGAGATATAGATCTTGCCCCTTCAAAAGAGGACTCACTCTTGAGGGAAATGGTGGTGCAGGAAGATAAATATAATTTCCTTGAAACGGCTACCTCAAGAGCGAATTATGCTCTTTTTCCGCCCCTCAAAGGCCCTGTTTCTGAAGGCTACAATATCAAGGACCGCCATTTTGGGATCGATATTGTCGCGGCTCATAACGCTCCTGTGAAATCGGTTGCTGACGGTACGGTCATCTTTGCCGCATGGACTTCACAGACCGGTAACGTGATCATTGTGGAGCATAGCTACGGATTATTGTCGGTTTACAAGCACAATGCTTCCCTCACTAAAGAACAGGGGGAAAGGGTGAAAAAAGGAGAAGTGATCGCTACTGCAGGTTCTACGGGAGAATTCTCTACCGGGCCGCATCTGCACTTTGAGCTGTGGAGCGAAGGTCAACCTGTGAACCCGACAGATTTCATTGATTTTCAATAACTGCTATGTCTATAAAATCATTTTCGGCTAAAATTTTTGCCGCTTACATACAACGAAAAATTGACTCCTGGGCGTCAAAGCCAGTGGAGACCCAACAAAAGGTTTTTAAAGAGCTAATTCAGAAAGCCAAAAACACCAAATTTGGGAAAGACCATTCCTTTGGTTCCATACAATCTCCTGCCGACTTTGCCGCAAAGGTGCCGGTAAGGGATTACGAAGAACTGAAGCCTTATGTGGAGCAGGTGGTCGCGGGAAAAGAAGACATTCTTTGGCCGGGAAAGCCGCTTTATTTCGCAAAAACTTCTGGTACCACCAGCGGCGCAAAGTACATCCCACTTACCAAAGCCTCTATGCCCACCCATATCGAAGCGGCCCGAAATGCCATTTTGTGCTATATTGCAGACACCGGGAAAGCTGACTTTGTAGACGGAAAAATGATCTTTTTGCAGGGTAGTCCCGAACTGGATGAAAAGAACGGGATCAAACTGGGAAGGCTTTCGGGCATCGTGGCCCATTACGTGCCGGGATACCTTCAGAAGAATCGAATGCCGAGCTGGGAGACCAACTGCATTGAAGACTGGGAAACCAAGGTAGACGCGATCGTAGAGGAAACCGTTCACGAAGACATGTCGGTAATAAGCGGTATTCCCTCCTGGGTGCAGATGTATTTTGAAAGGTTGCAGGCCCGCACCGGGAAAAAAGTAGGAGAGATCTTCCCTAACTTTGAACTTTTCATTTACGGCGGGGTAAATTACGAACCTTACCGTGCAAAGTTTGAGAACCTGATAGGACGAAAAGTGGACAGCATTGAACTTTTCCCTGCTTCGGAAGGCTTTTTTGCCTTTCAGGATAAGCAAGATGAAAAAGGTATGTTGCTGCAGCTTAATTCAGGTATTTTCTACGAGTTCATTAAGACTGATGAATTCTTTTCAGAAAACCCGAAGCGTCTCACTATTGGAGAAGTAGAGCTGCACACCAACTATGTAATGATCATCTCAACTACAGCCGGCCTCTGGGCCTATAACCTGGGAGACACCATACAGTTCACTTCGCTGAAGCCGTACAGGGTGATCGTTTCCGGAAGGATTAAGCACTTTATTTCGGCTTTTGGGGAGCATGTCATCGCCAAGGAAGTGGAGCAGGCCATGCAAGAGGCTACTGCAGGAACAGAAGTAAGAATTTCAGAATTCACCGTTGCGCCGCAGATCAATCCCGAAGGCGAACAGTTGCCATATCATGAATGGTTCATTGAATTCGAAAAGGAGCCCGAAGATATGGATACCTTTGCAGATGCCCTGGACAAGTCTATGCAACAACAGAATTCCTATTATTTTGACCTGCTGGAAGGGAAGATCCTGCAGAGATTGAAAATAACCAAAGTCCCGGTTTCCGGATTTCAGGAATACATGAAATCAATAGGAAAGCTGGGCGGACAAAATAAATTACCAAGGCTCTCTAACGATCGTAAGATCGCAGATGCCCTTGAAAAACTTAAAAAATGAGCAAATATATATGAGTAATTTGAAATTACAGGGTCGCACCCGGGCACAGGAAAGTTCCAATGCCATTGAAAGAATGTACATTACCATGCGTCACCTGTTCAACCGCGGTTTCTATAAACCCATGGGAGTATCGGGAGAAACTTTGCGGGAATCCTTGCTGATACTGAGGCCCGAGATCTACGGCTCTGTAGCAGAGGAAAAAGTGGAATTGAACGGACTGCTGTACGTCATTGACAGGTTGCCTATAGGCATTGAAGAATGCAGGTTCATCAACCTTACCAGTGACGAAGGCTACGGAAATTCCCATTTTAAACCCATTGTACCCCCAAAAAGACGCAGAAACTGCTACCGCATAGACGAGGAGCAAATGAATATCGAGATCACCCGCGGGAGGTCTGAGATCTATGACATTTTAACCCATCTTACTTTTCTGTTCATAGAGTCTCACAAGATCATGAGGCGCGTGTTGATAGATGAAGAAGGGGAAGTTTCACGCGACTGGCAAAAGCTGGAAAATGCTGTGCTTAGCAAGGAAGAGCTGTCGCAGGCAGAAAGAGAAGTTGCTCTTACGCATACCGCAAACATTTTAGGGAGAACCTTCAGGGAAGTGACCACTATTTTTCCACTTTTCAGTATTCCCGGAAACAATGAACGTTTTCTGCATATTGTCTATTGGCTGGGTAAACTCGCCCTTGACGAGATGCTCAACAACAACAAACGCATCGTGACCTTTAGTCCGGTGTTGAGAGAAAGGCTGGGTCATCATATTCACGGGGAGATCTGGGCGACCAAGGTGAAGGAAGTGCTGCTTGAAAAGAACCTTTTGAGCCGGCCTTTGCACATTATCAGCGCCAATATGCACAGCGTAATGAACACGCTTTATGCTCCGGAAGCCCTTAAAACTGAGCTAAAAAAGAAAAAACTTTCAGGCATTTACGAAGATCTTAGTAACTCCGCTAATGGCAAGCTGCGTATGAAGGTCATGAAGACCGCTTCCGAAGAAGGCATGACCTTTATTGAAGATACCAGCGGCGCGAACATTGACGTGCAGATCTTTGATACCGCAAAAATGCAGTACGTGAATCCGAAATTCAAGCTCAACGGCGATATTGACGATAAGGAGAAGCCGGTGATCATGGTGATGGATTACGCTTTTGGGGAACAGGCTTATGAGACCATGGATGAAATGCTGAAACCGTTGCAAACGGAACAGGGTAATATTCACATGAATGTGGCTTCTATTTCTATCATGGGAAAAGCAGGGATCCTTGTGGGTGGAAAAGGCGATATTATGATCCCTTCTGCACACCTTTTTGAGGGGACCGCAGATAACTATCCGTTCACGAACGAACTGAGCAAGGAAGATCTCGAAGGTCATGGAATTAGTGTTTGTGACGGCGCCATGATCACCGTATTAGGAACTTCGCTTCAAAACAAGGATATTCTTAAGTTCTTCCATGAATCCTCCTGGAATGTGGTTGGGCTTGAGATGGAAGGTGCACATTATCAAAAGGCCATACAGGCCGCCGCCAAATTAAGGGGGAACATCAATGGTGACGTGAAGGTGCGTTATGCCTATTACGCCTCAGATAATCCGCTGGAAACCGGGAGTACGCTGGCTTCCGGAGGTTTGGGAACAACAGGGGTAAAACCAACGTATCTCATTACTGAAAAGATCCTGGAGCAAATCTTTGAATGTGATAATTCCGAAGAAAAATGAATCGGGAACAAAAATATATTCTTGTAACAGGTGGCGCCGGATTTATCGGCTCTAATTACATCAACCTGTTTGTCAAGGATGAAAATTACCATATCGTCAACCTGGACAAGCTTACTTACGCCGGAAATCTGGACAACCTGGAGGTAGAAGGAGCTTCCAATTACACTTTTGTGCAGGGAGATATAAATGATAAGCCGCTGGTAAAGGAGCTGTTCGAAAAATACCGTTTTCAGGAGGTGATCAATTTTGCGGCCGAATCTCATGTGGATAATTCCATTCTGGATCCTTCGGCTTTTGTTGAAACCAATATCAACGGGACTTTTAACCTGCTTCAAAATGCTTATGTGCTGTGGATGAATAAACCTTTCAGCATAAAGGAAGGGTTTAAAAATGCCAGATTTTTGCATGTTTCCACAGATGAGGTGTACGGCACTTTAGGAGCTGAGGGATTGTTCACTGAAGAGACGCCTTACGCGCCAAATAGCCCTTATTCTGCTTCAAAGGCGGCTTCAGACTTTTTGGTGCGCAGCTATTTTCATACCTACGGAATGCCGGTCTTGACCACCAACTGTTCAAATAATTATGGTCCCCATCAGCATGACGAAAAGCTTATTCCCACCATCATTAGAACCGCTCTTAACGAAGAACCTATTCCCATCTATGGCGATGGTAAAAATGTGCGGGACTGGTTATACGTAACAGATCATTGTAAAGGCATTAATCTGGTATTGCGTGAGGGAAGGTTTGGAGAAACTTACAACATTGGCGGCCAAAATGAGCGGGAGAACATTTACATTGCGAAAAAGATCTGTGAGCTGCTCGACAAAAAGATTCCGCGAAAAAGCGGAAAAAGCTATGCAGACCTAATCACCTACGTGGTGGACAGACCCGGGCACGACCGACGGTATGCCATAGACGCTTCAAAAATTGAAGGCGAACTGGGTTGGAAAGCAGATGAGAACTTTGAAAGCGGTATTGCAAAGACAGTGAACTGGTATCTTCAAAAATATCAAAAATGAAAGGAATTATTCTTGCAGGCGGCTCCGGAACAAGGCTTCACCCGCTAACTCTCGCGGTGAGCAAGCAGTTGATGCCGGTGTATGACAAACCCATGATCTATTACCCGCTTTCCACACTGATGATGGCGGGGATCAACGAGATCCTCATCATCTCCACGCCCAAGGACCTGCCTTTGTTCAGGGAACTTTTGGGAGATGGCAGCCGCTACGGGTGCAGGTTCGAGTTCGCTGTGCAGGAAGAACCAAAAGGTCTCGCGGAAGCTTTTGTTATTGGTGCAGATTTTATCGGGAACGATAAGGTAGCGCTGATCTTGGGTGATAATATATTTTACGGTTCGGGGCTTGACAAGTTGCTGCAAAGCAATAATGAACCCGACGGGGGAATGATCTATGCCTATCACGTGCACGACCCACAGCGTTACGGGGTGGTAGACTTTGATGCTTCGGGAAAAGTAAATTCAATTGAAGAGAAACCGGTTTCTCCGAAATCAAATTACGCGGTGCCGGGGATATATTTTTACGACAATGACGTGGTGGAGATCGCCAGGAACATTAAACCCTCGGCCCGTGGGGAGCTGGAGATCACCGATGTCAATAATGCCTACCTTCAGAAACAAAAATTACAGGTAAGCATCTTGGATAAGGGAACCGCTTGGCTGGACACCGGGACCTTTGACTCTCTTATGAAAGCCGCCCAGTTTGTGCAGGTGATCGAAGAAAGGCAGGGCTTGAAGATAGGAGCCATAGAAGAAACTGCCTACCAGATGGGCTATATAAACAAGGAACAACTTCACCGGCTGGCGCAGCCTTTGCTGAAAAGCGGTTATGGTGAATATTTATTACGGATCGATTAATGCTTGAAATAGAAAATACACCGTTAAAAGATTGTTTTATTCTGAAGCCTTCTGTCTTCAAGGACCACAGAGGAACTTTTATGGAAAGCTTTAGTCAGCGAAGGTTTGAGGAAGTGACTGGGCTGCACCTTAATTTTGTGCAGGATAACCAGTCAACTTCAACCAAAGGAGTATTGCGGGGACTGCATTTTCAGAAAGGGAAATTTGCTCAGGCCAAGCTGGTGAGGGCAGTGGTGGGAGAGATACTGGATGTGGTGGTAGACCTTAGGCCCGACTCCCCAACTTATTTGAAGTCATTTAAGGTGATTTTAAGCAATGAAAACCAGTACCAGCTATTCGTGCCTGCCGGATTCGCTCACGGCTTTCTAACACGTTCAGAAACCTCTGTTTTCGCCTATAAATGTGACCAGTATTATCACAAAGATTCAGATGCCGGAATAATTTGGAAAGATCCCACTTTGAACATTGACTGGGAAATGCCAGAAGAAGAGCTCATCCTTTCTGAAAAAGACAAACAATTACCCACCTTAGAATCTCTTGGCTTATGAAAAAAGTATTGGTGACAGGAGCTTCAGGTCAACTGGGGCAGTGTATTAGAAAGCTTTCCTCTAGATACCAGGAGTTCGAGTTCACTTTTACCACTTCTGAAGACCTGGATCTAACCCTTTTTGGAGTGGTTAGCGCCTACTTCAGAAATAACAATTTCGATTATTGCATCAATTGTTCAGCTTATACCAAGGTGGAACAGGCAGAAAGCGAGCAGGAGATGGCTTACCTGGTGAACGCCGAAGCAGTGAAGAACCTGGCGGAAACCTGCTGTGAAAATGAATGTACGCTGATCCATTTTTCAACCGATTATGTTTTCGACGGGAAAAAGGAGATCCCTTATACCGAAGAAGATGAGACAGCACCGCTGAACGTTTACGGAGCTTCAAAGTTGATGGGAGAAGAATACATCAGGAAACACATGGACCGGTATTTCATTTTCAGGACCTCCTGGCTGTATTCAGATATCGGGCACAATTTCTTTAACACCATTCGGAAAAAAGCTGCGGCTGGGGAGACGCTCAATATTACCACTTCCCAGAAAGGGACGCCTACTAATGCTTATGATCTTGCGGGTTTTGTGCTGGAATTAATGGCTTCCGGAAGCCAAAAATACGGCACTTACCACTACAGCAATCAGGGAGAAGCTACATGGTATGATTTTGCCGCAGAGATCCTGGCCCTGAGCGACTCCCGCACAGAGCTTAAAGAGAATAATGATTTTCAGACCATAGCCACCCGTCCGGCATACAGCGTTTTAAACAAGAAAAGGGCCGAAGAGGCCTTTGGAATTCCAATTCTGCATTGGAGAGAAAGTCTAGAAAAGCTATTCCTGGGCTTAGACTAAAGGGATCTTTTTTTCCACGAACCATTTAAAATTGGATATGTCTTCCCGCAGCATATCTTCAAATACCGGATTGATCAATCTTGCAGCGCCTTCGCCGGCTATACCTCCCGGGGCATGATAAGAGATCACCACGTGCACTTCGGTGGCATGGTCTGATGCATCTTTGAACTCCACCTTTCCGGCGTTTTCTATAGATGACCCCGGTAAAGACTGCCAGCCAATGAGATCATAGGGCCGTTCTTTGACGATCTCGCTCTTCCACCGCACTTTGCCAATCCCGCCGGGAATCTTGGCTTCCCATACAGATATGCTGTCGTTTAAGGTATCCACGGTTTCCAGGTGCTCCATGAACAAGGGCAGGTTCTCAAAATTGCGCCAAAACTCATATACATCCTTACGAGGTCTGTTGATTATTTGACGTACCTGAATGTTGACATTTCGGCTTCGGTTGTCGGGTTTTGTCTTGCCAATGGCATCATAGACCGCGCAGTTTCCGGTCGCGCCACGAAACATCAAATATCCGCCTAAAACGGTGTCAAAAATGCTTTTTCTTGATTTCCCCAGGCCCTCATACAGGAAATAGGCACTCGCCAAAAGAGACACCGCACGTTCTGTTGGGCTTACGTTCACATGAAAATTTGATAATAATTTTCTCATAACCTCTTTTTTAGTTGGACCTATTAAATTACTCATTATGAAGGGAAATAAAGATTTACAGCTGTGAGAATACGGTTAAATTATTCTTAAATCCCGACTTCAGCTGTAAGGAAGAAGCTGAGCTTCTTGTATAGCCACAAAAAATCACTAATTTCAAGCTGTTAAAATCACATCATGAAGAAGAAGATCTTGATCACGGGAGCTGCGGGGTTTCTCGGGTCCCATTTATGCGACAAATTCATTCAGGAAGGTTACAAGGTAATTGGAATGGATAACCTCATTACCGGCGACCGAAAGAACATTGAACACCTCTTCAAAAACGAAGATTTTGAATTTTATCATCATGATGTTTCCACCTTTGTTCATGTAGCAGGAAGCCTGGATTATATTCTCCATTTCGCCTCTCCTGCCAGCCCTATAGACTATCTAAAGATCCCTATTCAGACCCTGAAAGTCGGTTCTTTGGGAACTCATAATCTGCTGGGGCTTGCCAAAGAAAAGAATGCCAGGATCCTTATCGCTTCTACTTCGGAAGTATATGGAGATCCTTTGGTGCATCCGCAGAACGAGGATTATTACGGAAATGTGAACACAATAGGCCCGAGGGGAGTATATGACGAAGCCAAGCGTTTCCAGGAATCCATCACCATGGCCTACCATCGGTACCACGGGCTGGAAACCCGAATTGTAAGGATCTTTAACACCTATGGCCCCAGGATGAGGCTGAACGACGGAAGGGTTATTCCTGCTTTCATTGGCCAGGCTTTACGCGGGGAAGATCTAACTGTCTTTGGAGACGGCTCTCAAACACGCTCCTTCTGCTATGTAGATGATCAGGTTGACGGCATCTACAGGCTGCTGCTTAGTGATTATTCCCATCCGGTGAATATTGGAAATCCCAATGAGATCACTATTAAGGATTTTGCCGAAGAGATCATCAAGCTTACCGGCACACAGCAAAAGATAGTCTACAAACCCTTACCTGAAGACGACCCGATGCAGCGCCAGCCTGATATCACCCGCGCCAAAGAGATCCTGGGGTGGGAACCAAAGGTTACCCGAAGCGAAGGCATGCAGAAGACCTATGACTACTTCAGGAACCTGAGCCAAGAGGAATTGCACAGGAGCGAACACAAAGATTTCTCCAAACACATTAAAAAATAAAGTGCCTCGAACTATGGATTTGGACGTTCAAAAGATATTTTTATAATGGGGAAGACTAAAATTGATTATCCCCCTTTAGAAGATCTGATGAAAAAAAGTCCGTTTGTTTCCATTGTAATGCCTGCACATGATGCCGAAGCCTTTATAGCTGAAAGTATTTCCTCTATTCAACAGCAGACACATGAAAATTGGGAACTTCTGGTAATCGATGATGCCTCACATGATCAAACCGCGAAAATAGTGGAGGATCTTATGGCTGAAGACGACCGGATAAAATTGCATTCTCTGCCGGCTAACCAGGGTGCCGGATTTGCACGCAACATTGGTATCAAAGCCTCAAAGGGAGATTATATTTCATTTCTGGATGCAGATGACCTGTGGAAACCTCACAAACTAAAGACCCAGCTCGATTTTATGGCAAGAGAGAAGGTTTATGTCTGTTATTCCAGCTATGAATTAATGGATGAAGACGGCAAAAGCCTGGTCAAAAAGATAGAGGCCCTCGAGGAATTGCCATTTTCGAAACTCCTTAAAGCCAATTACGTGGGGAATCTTACCGGTATCTATGATGCTTCACATCTGGGAAAGATCTTTTGTCCGTTGATCAGGAAGCGGCAGGACTGGGGTCTGTGGCTGTTGGCCGTCAAAAAAGCCGGAGGCGCCCGTGGAATAACAGAGCCTTTGGCCACTTACCGGGTGAGAAAACATTCCATTTCGGCGAATAAATGGGAAATGCTGGGCTACAACTACAAGGTGTACAGGAAAGTTCTGGGGTTTTCCGCGCTAAAAAGCGGTTTCTGGATGCTGCTTTTTCTTTGGGAGCAATTCATGGTCAAGAGCCGACGAAAAGTAGACTTAAAATAACACTTCGAACTGCTTTAACTTTCCTCTTTTACTGCGGTTAAGAGTTTGCTTGTGCTCGAATTCAAGGTCCAACCCGTCTTCTAAATACAAAGCCATTGCTGAGGTTATTTTCTTTCTTTTTTCTGAAGACAGTTCCTTTTCTGAAACGTAGATTATCTTAAAAGAGCCGGGGGCAGTTTGCTGCACGATGAATTCCTTGATCTGGCTGTCGTTCTCGATCACGCTTTTGGTTACATAGTAAAAAGTAAGGCCGGGAACCACTTTTCCGCTGGGCAGTACCGCCACATCATTAGTTCGGCCTAAAAGTTCCTTTAAAATGGGCTTTTTAAGCGTGCTTTCTTCGGAAAGGGTACCGGTATCACCAATGTCATACCTTATGAACGGTTGCGCCCTGTTGTAAAGTGAAGTGATGACAATTCGGCCCTGTTCGCCAAAAGGCAGCACTTTATCGTCCTTATCCACCACTTCGACATACATGGTCTCGCTGTTGAAGACCCATTCTTTTTCAGGATTTTGAAAGGCCAGTAAACCCAGTTCACTGGCGCCGTATTCATTTACCACAGGTACGCCGAATTGCTTCTCGAGCAGTTTTTTGTCCTCCTCAAAGAACATTTCACTGGTCACGATGCAAAGTTTAAGATTGGTGCAGATCTCCTTGAGAACGATGCCTTTCTTCTGAAGGAATTTTGCGAAAAGCACTATGGAGCTGGTGTAGCCGTTGACGTAATCAAATTTTTTCTTCTGAAAATCTATCAGGAATTCTTCCATCTTTTCCTCGCTGAGGTCAAAAATGGGAAAACGGTACCTGAAGCCAAACCTGTCTTTCAGGCGTTCCTTGAAATACCCGAAGCGATCAAGGGGAATTCCGTAGAAACGCGCCTGCACAGAGCGATCCAGGTCCAGCCCGTACCACTGGTACCTGTCATTGAACTCTGCCCAGGAAAGGGCATGGCAAAACCTGTCTTTAGCGAAAATAAAAGGATGACCGCTGCTTCCGGAGGTCTTGCCCACATACACATTTTTGGAATTGTATCCCCTGCTGAACCGTTCTTCTAAAGGGCGCTGCAAATCGGCCTTCTTCATGATGGGGACATCTTCCCAGCGGGTGAATTCCTTACCGCTGAAAAAATCCCTGTAAAAAGCGGTGTTTTTCAGGTGGTAGTTGACGATCTCCTTCTTCTTGCGCTCTACATAATCGGCATATTTTGCCTCGGGAATACGCTGTATTTCCGTCAAAGCATTCTTAGCCCGGTTAATGGGGAATCTGTTGAGTTGTAATGATAGGCTGAACCAGTTCAATACGCTAAAGATAATTGTTTTTTATGCCAATTAATTGGTGCTTCAATTTACAAACATTTATTTTTGACGCAAGATTTAAAACCACTTCCACATGAATATCCTGATTTTAGGTTCCGGCGGTCGCGAGCACACCTTTGCATACAAGATCTCCCAAAGTGAAAAATGCGACAAATTGTTTGTTGCTCCGGGTAATGCCGGAACAGCAAAAATAGCAACAAATGTTTCCATTAAAGTCACTGATTTTGATGCGATCAAAGATTTTGTGCTTCGCGAAAACGTGGAAATGCTGGTAGTTGGTCCCGAGGACCCTTTGGTACAGGGAATAACCGACTTCTTTAAACAGGATGAGGAACTTAAAAATGTGGCGGTAATAGGTCCTTCAAAGCGCGGTGCCTTACTGGAAGGTAGTAAGGAAAGAGCCAAGGAATTCATGGCGATGTACAACATTCCCACTGCCGCTTACGAAAGTTTCAAAAAGGAAAGCCTTGAAGCCGGCAAGCAGTTCCTGGAAACTTTGAAGCCTCCATATGTTTTAAAAGCAGATGGTCTGGCTGCCGGGAAAGGGGTTTTGATCCTGAATGACCTTGAAGAGGCAAAACAGGAACTGGAAAACATGCTTTCGCATGATAAATTCGGGAAAGCCGGTGCGACCGTGGTGATCGAAGAATTCCTTGATGGAATTGAGCTGAGCGTATTTGTACTCACCGACGGAGAAAACTATCTTACATTGCCTACTGCCAAAGATTACAAGCGAATCGGCGAAGGTGATACTGGCTTGAATACCGGCGGTATGGGAGCGATATCACCCGTACCTTTTGCCGATGCGGCTTTCATGGATAAGATCGAGAGCAGGATCATAAAGCCAACTGTTGAAGGTCTTAAAAAAGAGGAGATCGACTATAAAGGCTTTATTTTCATTGGCCTTATCAAAGTGGGAGATGACCCTTACGTGATCGAGTACAATGTGAGAATGGGAGATCCGGAGACCGAAGTGGTACTGCCAAGAATAGAATCAGACCTGGTGGAGGTTTTTGAAAAGGTTTCTTCAGGAAAATTGAATGAGGTAAAACTCGAGGTTAACGAGCAATCGGCCACTACAGTGATGCTGGTCTCAGGAGGTTATCCTGAAGCTTATGAAAAAGGCAAGGAGATCACCGGATTTGAAAATGTAGAAGGGTCATTAATTTTTCACGCGGGTACTTCCGAAGAGAACGGGAAGATCAAGACCAGCGGCGGAAGGGTGATAGCCATCACTTCGTTTGGTGATGATTACAAACAGGCACTAAAAAAATCTTATCAAAATGCAGAAAAACTCCATTTTGATAAGATGTATTTTAGAAAGGACCTTGGATTTGATCTATCCTAAGAAAGAGTGCGCGGTAGAATCGCGGTTCTCTTCGTTGCGGTCATTGATGTTTTTCAATTGCTTCATCCAGTAAAGGAAGGCGGCAAAACCTACCAGGATGAAAAGCCAGTTCACAGCATTGGCAAGAAACCAGCTGTCAAGCTCCAGGTCACGCATGTAATCTAGAGGTGCAAACGCAAAATCCTCAAAAAACGACTGTATACCCTCAAAGATATCCTTCATAGTACTTATATTTAGAACCACAAAAATATAAAAAACCATAATGTTAACAAGCTTTTTTAGCAAATCAAGGCCCATCACCTTTGTCATAGTAGCTTTATACATTTCGGTTTTTTTTGTGATCGCCAACTTTTCTGAAGCCCTGGAATCGGGGTTTCTTTTTTCACTTCGGAAGCTGGGAGTGTTGGCGCTTCTTTTGCTTAGCGTGTTCCTGCTGAATTTTGTCTCAAAAAGGAATGAGCTTACCACCCGAAACGCTTATAAAACCATCTTATTCGCAGCTTTTGCCTGCATGTTCCTGGCCGCTTTGCAGAATGATGCTGCCATCCTGGCCAATTTACTGGTGCTGCTGGCCCTGAGGCGGATAATCAGCTTAAGATCACAACGTGATACGGTGCAAAAGATCTTTGACGCCACCTTTTGGATAGGCATTGCCTCAATATTTTACTTTTGGAGCATCCTGTTCCTTTTTTTGGTGTACTTCGGAATTTTAGTGCATGAAGGTTACCGGTTCAAGAACTGGCTGGTGCCAATAGTGGCGTTTCTTGTGCTCTTTTCAATAGTCACCAGTCTGGATCTCTTGATCACAGATAGTTTTTTTACTTTTTCTGACTGGTTCGTAGCGGCAAATTTTGATTTTTCGCTCTACCGGGAGCCCGTTATTTTAATTCCCCTGGCATTGTTACTGGCGCTTACGGTATGGGCCTCTTTCTTTTACCTGGGAGTGATTCAGAAAGCCAGCGCCAATACCAAAACTTCATTGTTTATAATTCTGCTTTTCATTTTGCTATCCATGACCGTGGCCGTATTCGCGCCTACCAAGAACAGCAGCGAACTCATTTTCTTTTTTGCGCCCCTGGCCATAATCGTGACCAATTACTTCCAGGTTTCAGATGATAAATGGTTCAGGGAGATCATTCTTTGGCTGGTATTGCTACTTCCTTTTATTCTGATGTTGTTCTTTTGATCGGTCATTTCCGGCGGCTCAAAGGCTTAAAAAAACCTAAAAATCTGATTACCTTTGCAACCACGGAATAATTCCGAAGCCATTAAAGAGCTTCATTCCAATTTGAACATTTAAAATAATTGACATGTTTTCAGATAAGGCAAACAAGATCTTCCAGGAGGTCATTGAAAAGTACCATATTATTAACACGGTAGGGCAGGAGTTCGTGAACCCGTATGATGAGAAAAGAAATTTAATAGAGCACTTGCTGTTCAGAAAATGCTGGATAGACACTGTACAATGGCACTATGAGGATATCATTCGTGACCCGAACATCGATCCTGTTGCGGCGCTTAAGCTGAAACGCCAGATAGACGCCTCTAACCAGGACCGTACAGATATGGTAGAGTACATTGACAGCTATTTCCTTGACAAGTACAAAGATGTGCAGCCAAAGGAAGATGCTAGCATCAATTCCGAAAGTCCGGCCTGGGCCATTGACCGCCTTTCTATTCTTGCCTTGAAGATCTACCACATGGACGAGGAGGCTAATCGCGAAGACGCGAGTAAGGAACACAGGCAAGCCTGCCAGAATAAACTGAATGTATTACTTGAGCAGAGAGTGGATCTTTCCACTGCCATTGATCAGCTTCTCAAGGATATTGAGAACGGAGATAAATACATGAAGGTCTACAAGCAGATGAAAATGTACAATGACGAGGAACTTAATCCCGTACTAAGAGGAACAAAAAAATAAGTTTTTCAGGATCTAACAATGGCACGTCTTCAACATATTCTGGTAATAAGGCTTTCGGCCATGGGAGACGTTGCCATGACTGTGCCCGTGATTAAGCGGGTAACAGAAGAATATCCTGAGCTCAAGATCACCGTTCTAACCCGCAAATTCCTTGCACCGTTATATAGTGATATGCCTAATGTGCAGGTGTATGCTGCCGAAGTTCATGGCAGGCACAAAGGAGTGGCAGGGCTAAAGAGATTGTCACGGGAGCTTCAGGATCTGGGGATAGACGCGGTGGCCGACCTTCATAATGTGCTGCGGTCAAACATCCTCAAGGTGTTTTTCCAGTTGCAGGGAATTCCCATAAAACAGATCAATAAGGGCAGAAGAGAAAAAAAAGCGTTAACCCGGCGGGACCACAAGGTTTTCAAAAGACTCAAAACCACTCACCAGCGCTATGCTGATGTTTTTACGGCTCTTGGCTTGAAAATTGACCTTGAAAAAGCAACCTGCCTGCACAGACGGCAACTGCCCCCGGCGGTAAAAGATCTTATTGGGAAGGAACCCAAAAAATGGCTGGGGATCGCGCCGTTTGCGCAACACGACTCCAAATCGTATCCCCGGGATCTTATGAAAGAGGTTTTGAGAGAGCTGGAAAAAGATGATCTAAAGATCTTTCTTTTTGGAGGCGGTTCAAAGGAGATCGCCATTCTCAAAGAGTGGAAAATGGAATTTCCGCATACGGTGAATGTGGCCGGAAAGATCTCTTTTGGAGAAGAACTGGCCCTGATCTCCAATCTTGACGCTATGCTTTCGATGGACAGCGGAAACGGGCATTTAGCGGCTAATTTTGGTATTCCGGTGATCACGCTTTGGGGCCTTACTCATCCTTATACCGGCTTCGTCCCCTTCAAGCAGCCAGAAACCAATTCCCTGCTGCCCGATCTTCGGAAATATCCTGCCATTCCAACCTCTGTATACGGAAAGAGCATTCCTGAAGGCTATGAAGAAGTAATGCGAACCATTCCTTCAGAACAGGTGGTGAGCAAGATCCGCGAAGTTTTAAGCTGAGGTCAGTACCGGTTGAAATTTGCCTCCGCCTGGGGCATTCCGTTTAAAAAATAGATGTAGAAGGTCTTTATCTGCTGGCCCTTGTACACCACCGGGAAGTGAGTGCGGTAAGTGATCTTTTCCGCAGGGATCAAAGCCTGCTGCAGTTCGTCTTTTTCCAAAGGTGAGGTTTTGATGAAGACCACCTGTTTTTGGTTTGCGGCCACATCTGAAGGAATCCCCCAAAGATCATACTGGTTCATTCTTCTCCGGTCATAAGGAAGGCAATAAGTGCTTGGCTGTCCGGGAGTATAGAATGACATCTGCGCGGCTATCTGGTACTTGTCTGAAAGAATGATATAATCCTCCTCCTCAAAATGCCCTTTTATCTCCTGATCCAAAAACTGTCCGAGTTCGCGCCATCCCATGAGCTTACTAAAAGGATCTACGGTCACCGGAACTATTTTTGAAGCCGGAAGGCTGTAGGCCGCAATAATTGGCTGGAACAAGAGCCCGATCAGCAAAAAGAAAGTGACAGCCAGGTAATTTTTGACCCTGTAGATCAACCCCGATCTTAAAATAGCTCTTAGCAGGATAATGTATAACGGAAAATAGGAAAACAACAGCCAGTTGATACGGATCCTTTTAAAGAAGGCAAGCAGGAAGAAGCTTAGGAACACGAAGCCTACCGTTGCCAGTACATACCTCTCGAAATCACCTTTTAAAAAGTCGGCTATTTTAAACCTTTTCCAAAAAAACAGCAGGCACAAAAGCGGCAAATTGAGTAAAAGCTGTCCTCCCAGGAATTCTGATTGATAGGCCAAAACTTTAGACCATCCCGGGAATTCCTTTCCGGCCCCGGCCAGATGCGCGACATGTAAGGCGCCCATCATGCCGTTCTGCACATTCCAGATGATCACAGGGAGAAAGAGGAGAGTGGCCGTAAGCAAAAACAGGTAATAGCCTTTTTGGCGAAGAAGCTTTCTGTTGAGGAATGCCAGGTAAAGCAGTGAAAAAGGGATAAAGTAGAGCAGGGTGTATTTTCCTAATAAGCCTATGCCCATGCTGAGTCCTGCGAAAAACCAGTTCTTTAAGCCTTCTTCCCTAGAGGCGCGATAGAAAAAATAAGTGGTGAACAGCCAGCCCAGCACCGCAAGGATATCTGTTGTAAAGAAAAGAGATACATAGTGATAGGAGGGGAGGACCAGCAAGCCTGCAGAAACTAAAAAAGCGAGCTTTTTATTCTGGTACACCTGTCGGGTAATATGATAGACCCCCAAAGCGAGTAGGCTTCCCAGGGTGATCGCATTAAGACGCACAGCCCATGCCACACTCCCTAATATAGAGGTGGTGAAAGCATTGATATAAGCTATTAGAGGTGGTTTGGAATAGTAGGACCAGTCGGGATATTGGGACCATAGCCAGTATTGTGCTTCTTCGGCATCAAGATCGAATCCGCCCTTTACGGCATAGAGTATCCTGAGCATTGCGACGAGAAAATGCAACAGGAGAACAGCACGCCACCCGAAAGAAGTTAAAACACTCATTATTAGCTATTTAAGTTCTATAAATATAGAATTTCTTAAATAGCTAAGGAGTGATTTTTGTCATCTGGATCTTTTCCCGAAGCCGGGAAAAGATCTTCTCTAAAATGTCCTTTTTAAGGATGACGAATTATACATCGTCATAGTCTATTTTCAGCTTTGAAGAAAGCGGGTGTGCCTGGCAGGTAAGGACCAAACCTTCTTCGATCTCGCTATCCACAAGGATGGAATTCTTCTCCATTTCGGCCTCCCCTTCAGTGATACGGGCCACACAGCTGCTGCAAATTCCACCCTGGCAGGAGTATGGCGCATCAATGCCATTGTCTAAGGCCGCATCAAGAACGGTAGTATTCTTCGGCATGGTGAAGGTGGTCTCTTCATCATCAAGAATGATGGTAATTTCGGTTTGTCCTTCAAGATCAGACTTGACCTCTCCTTCAACTTCGGTGTTGAACAATTCGAAAAGGATCTTTTCTTTTTCAATATCGTTCTTCAGAAGTACCTCTGTGACATGATTGATCATGGCTTCTGGCCCGCAAAGATAGAAACGGGTGAAGGTAGTGCCCTGGAAACGGTTTTTCAGCACGTAATTCACCGTGCTTTCATCAATTCTTCCGTAGTGAGATTCTTCCTCTTTGGTCTGGCTGTAAACAAATTCCACGAACAGCCTGTCGGGGTGTTCCATTTGCAATTCAAGAAGTTCCTTGAAGAAAATGGTATCATCCGGAGTTTTATTTCCGTAGATCAGTACGAACCGGCTGTATTTCTCCTGCTCCAAAGCGGTTTTAAGAATAGAAAGCACCGGCGTGATCCCGCTACCTGCAGCGAAAGCCGCGTAAGTATGAGGATGGCTGTCGTTCAAAGGTTCAAAAACGAACTTCCCTTCTGGAGGATGTACTTCCAGCACATCACCCGGTTGCAGACGGTTATTGGCGATGACAGAAAACATTCCGCCTTTCACTTCTTTTACGGTTACTTTGAAGGTCTCGTCTGTTGGTGGAGTGCAAAGCGAATAGGCACGGCGTATCTCCTTACCTTCAACTTCAGTTTTAATGGTGATATATTGCCCGGCCTTAAAAGCGAATTCCTGCTTCAGGTTTTCGGGTATGTCGAATTCCAGGCTTACGGCCTGTGAAGTTTCTCTAATTACATCCTTGATCTTTAGAGGAAAAAACTTGGTCATTATTTGATTCTTTAGGCGCAAAAGTACAAAGTCTGATACTTAATATCTGTAACAAAATTGTAAATTTCCAGACTTGTAAGCAAACCTGCAGCATGTTCAAATATTTTATCTCCCTTCAGTGGAAAGCTTTTGTGCGATCCTCTAGTTTTGGAAAGAGCCTGGGGCTGAAAATCTTGATGGGTTTTCTCGTTTTGTATTTTTCGGTTGCTTTCCTGTTTTTGGGTCTGGGGCTTTATCCTTTGCTCAAGGAATTCTATCCAGAAGAAGAACCTCTGCATATGGTCAACCAATTTTTGCTCTTATGGTTCTTCCTGGAGCTGGTGGTGAGATTCATGATACAAACCCTGCCGGTGATCAGCATTAAACCCTTGATGGCAACGCCCATTCCCAAAAGGAAAGTGGTGGATTATGTGCTGGTGAAATCGCTGTTCTCCTTTTTTAATTTTTTGCCCCTGCTGGTGATCCTTCCCTTCGGAATTTTCACTATCTATAAGTCTGAATTTTCTCCCTGGGCTGTACTTGGCTGGATGGTCGCAGTGTTCTCCCTTGACCTGTGCGTGAACTACGCCAACTTTCTTCTGAAAAAATATTTCGCCGATAACCTGAAGGCTTTACTGCCTTACCTGGGTGTGGCACTGGCTTTATGGTTGCTGGAGTACTTCGGAATATGGAGCATTACTGAAGCTTTCGCCTCAGGATTTGATTTTATTGTTGAAAATCCGCTATTTAGCCTGATCCCTGTTTTCATGCTGTTGTCACTGTATCTATGGAACAGGAAAGTGCTGGAAAGCCGGTTCTATCTCGATGAATCCATCCGCGGAAAAGTGCAGGAGGCCAATACCAGGGATTTCAACTGGACCCGAAAATTCGGAGATATTGCGCCTTTTCTGCAGTTGGACCTTAAAATGATCTGGCGTAACAAAAGGCCCCGAACGATCATTTTCATGTCTGTGATCCTTCTTGGTTACGGATTGATCTTTTATCCGCAGGAAACCTACCAGTCCATGCCGTCCATCTTTGTTTTTGTTGGCATCTTCATGACCGGTATCTTCATGATCAATTTCGGGCAGTTCATCCCTTCCTGGGATTCCACTTATTTCTCGATGATGATGGCACAGAACATTCCCCTGAAAAAATACCTTTCGTCAAAAGCGGGATTAATGACCTTTAGTGTGGTGGTGCTTGCAATTCTAACCACTCCATACCTGTACTTTGGATGGAAGATCCTGGTGATCAATTTTTGCTGTGCTCTCTTTAATATCGGCGTGAATATTCCGGTCTTGCTGTATGCCGGTTCCTTTAACCGAAAAAGGATCGACCTGGAGAAGAGCGCGTTCATGAACTACCAGGGAACCGGGGCGACTCAATGGCTCGTAGCCCTGCCGCTAATGATCGTACCGGTGCTTATCTTCTGGGGAGTTTCCAGTTTTCTGGGATTTCAGGCGGGTGCAGGAGTCCTCTCGGGATTAGGGGTGATGGGAATTTTGTTAAGGCCACACCTCATGAACCTTGTAGAACAGGCCTATGTAAAAAGTAAATATGCCATGATCAATGGCTTTAAACAAACAGGAGAGTAGGAGTATGATAACAGTAACCAATCTTTCAAAAGTATATAATGGCACTACAGTTTTGGATGTGCCGCATCTTGAGATCCCCAAAGGACAAAGCTTTGGGCTTGTTGGAAACAACGGTGCCGGGAAAACCACTTTTTTCAGCCTCCTGCTTGATCTCATTCAGCCTACTACCGGAAGCATTTTCAACAACGAGATCACGGTGAGCCAGAGCGAGGCCTGGAAACCTTTTACCGCCTCGTTCATTGATGAAACTTTCCTGATTGGCTATCTCACTCCCGAGGAATACTTCAATTTCATTGGCGAATTGCGGGGGCAGAATAAAGCTGATGTGGCTAGCTTTCTGAAGGGATTTGAAGATTTTTTCAATGGGGAGATCCTTGGCAGAAGGAAGTATTTAAGAGATCTTTCGAAAGGAAACCAAAAAAAGGTGGGGATAGTGGCTGCTTTAATAGGAAATCCTGAAGTAATCATTCTTGATGAACCTTTTGCCAATCTTGATCCAACCACCCAGATAAGGCTAAAGAATCTCATTCGTGAGATCACCGAAAATGCTGAAGTGACCGTGCTTATTTCCAGCCATGATCTTATACACGTTACCGAGGTTTGTCAGCGTATCGTGGTGCTGGACAGGGGAGAAGTGGTGAAGGACATCAAAACTTCTGAAGCCACTCTTAGGGAACTGGAGCAGTTCTTTTCCGGGGAAGAGGTGGAGGACGAAAAGGAAAATATCCTGTAACCCTAGTTACTGCCGGTAAATTGGTTCCTGCTGAAGAATAAGGCTGGGAAAAATTCCCTATTTTTACTTTCCTGAATAATAATTTGAGAGGTACTCAAGTTATTTCTAATAAGATAGGGGACCGGTTTGAAAACAATTCTAAAAAGTTTTTTATTTCTGCTGTTGTTGGCAGGTATCATTGGCTGCTCAAGAAAGAAGAATACCTTTCTTAGCCGCAACTGGCACGCGGTTACAGCCGAGTACAATACCTTGTATAACGGCAATCTCGCTCTGGAGCTTGGTAAAGAAGAGCTTAACCAAAGCTATCAGGACAATTACTGGGCAATTCTTCCGGTAGAGCGGCTGCATGTGAGCGAGGAGGTGATGGTGCCGGGAACCAATCAGAATCCGAATTTTGCCGTAGCCGAAGAAAAGGCGGTCAAAGCCATTCAGCGGCATTCCATGTTGCTTGACGGTCGTGAAAGGAATCCACAGATAGATGAAGCCTATCTTTTACTTGGGAAAGCTCGTTATTACGATCAGCGTTTTGTACCCGCACTGGAAGCCTTCAACTATATCCTGCATAAATATCCGCTGAGCAATACCATCAACGAGGCAAAAATATGGCGTGAAAAGGCCAATATGCGCCTGGAGTTTGACGAACTGGCTATTAAGAACCTGAAAAAGATCCTTGAGGATGAAAAGCTGGAAGAAGAGAACAGGGCCAATGCTTCTGCTGCTCTTGCCCAGGCTTATATGAACATAGGCGCTCTGGATAGCGCTGTTGTACAGATCCATAAAGCCGCCCGGCTTACAGACGATAAAAAGGAAGAAGGCCGGTACTGGTTTATCACCGGACAGCTTTATGATGCCCTTGAAAAAAAGGACAGCGCAAACTATGCTTACCAGCAGGTCATCGACCTAAAGCGCAGATCTCCCCGGGTGTATATGATCAACGCCCAGATAGCTCAGGTCAGGAACCAGGAGATCGCGCCAGGAGAAAAAGTAGCCATTCTGGAGTATCTTACAGAGCTTTCAGAAAACAGGGAAAATCGTCCATTTTTGGATAAGATCTATTTTGAACTGGCCGAATTCCACTATCAAATGGATTCTGTTGACCTGGCGGTTGATTATTACAACAGGTCGCTGCAGTCGCCTTCTACAGACTTGTATCTGCAATCGCTGGATTATGAAACCCTTGGGAACATCAATTTTGACGCTGCCAATTTTGAAGTCGCCGGCGCGTATTATGACAGTACCCTTCAGAAGCTGGCAGAGAACAGCCGTGAATTCAGGATTATCAAAAGAAAGCACGATAACCTGAACGATGTGATCTACTATGAGCAACTCGCCAGGTCTACCGACAGTGTCCTGCGGATCGCTTCCCTTTCCGAAGAAGAACAGCGGGAATTTTTCACCTCTTATGCCGCCGGATTAAAAGAAAGGTCTCTGGAGGCCGATGAACCGGAGGCCGAAGAGGAGAATGTGGCAGAGAACTATTTTGAGAATAAGAGAAGCGGTATGCCGGGAATGCCAACTCTGGGTTCCGGTTTCTATTTTTATAACCCCACTACCGTCGCCTACGGAAAGCAGGAATTCACAAGGGTGTGGGGTAACCGAAAACTTGCCGACAATTGGCGAACAGGAGGTCAGGCAGGTGTTCTAGCGACCAGCGACACGATTTCTGCTTTGCCGGCCACAGCCGATGATCCCAGGTTTGACCCCGAAACTTACCTTGCAAAGATCCCTAAAGATCCAGCGATGCTTGACAGTATCGCGGCTGACCGTAATTTTGCGAACTACCAATTAGGTTTAATCTATCGTGAAAAATTCGATGAGAACGAGTTGGCAGCAGAAAAACTGGAATTCGTACTGCAAAATGAACCTGAAGAAAGGTTATTGGTTCCTGCAAAATATAACCTGTATAAGATCTATTCAGAATTTGGAGAACTGGCGAAAGCCCAGTCTCTTAAAAATGACATTATCACCCAATATCCCGATTCCAGGTATGCGGCAATTTTGCAGAACCCCGAGAGCCTGAGGGAAGACGAGAACAACCCTACGGCTCTCTATGAAGAGGTGTACGCTTTGTACGAGGAGCAGCGTTATGAAGAGGTGATCAGCCAAAGCAATGAGCTCATTCAGAATTTTGCCGGCGATGAAATTGTGCCTAAACTGGAACTTTTAAAAGCTATGGCCGAAGGTCGACTGAGCGGGCTGGACCGCTATGCGGAAAGTCTCAGTTTTGTGGCGCTGAATTATCCGCAGTCGGTAGAGGGGAAAAGAGCCCAGGAACTGTTGAATACAGCTGTACCGGCATTGCCCGCCGCAGAATTCCTGACAGATTCTGCAGCCACTTCTTTTAAACTGGTTTTCCCTTTTGAAAAGGGGCAGAATGAAGAGGTGGAAAAATTCGAAAGCAGGCTGGAAAAGATCCTGGAAGAATTAGATTATACACATCTTAATGTTTCCAAAGATGTGTATGATGCACAACAGGTGCTGGTGGTGGTCCACGGTTTTGGTTCTCCCGAAAGAGCAAAAGGGTTTGCAGAGCTGCTTTCAGTGAATAAGAAGTACCAGATACAGAAAAATTCTTTTTATATTTCAACCCCAAACTACCGGATCGTGCAGATCCATAAAAACTTAGAAAATTATTTACAATCTCTACTAACACCCCCCTATTAATGTTTGCACAAGAAAAAAAGAACCGACCTACTTCTGAATTGAGTAAAGAACAAAACAAGATCTCACAAGGCACCAAGATCAAAGGCGATATTGAAGGAATGGGAAGTTTCCGCATAGACGGTCATGTGGAAGGAACCGTTAAAACTCCCGGCAAAGTGGTAATTGGCAAAGAAGGAGTCATCACCGGTGAGCTGGAATGCGAAAATGCCGATGTTGAAGGTGCTTTCACAGGTAACCTGAAGATCTCCGGTACCTTAAGCCTGCGCAGTACCGCCGTGATCGACGGGGAAGCCGTGGTAGGAAAACTTGCTGTAGAGCCGGGAGCGACCTTCAATGCTACCTGTACCATGCGCGGTGCCATGAAAGCCATTAACAATGAAAGAGGAGAACGACGACCAAAAGAAGAGAAGTCAGCTTAAGAACTGGGCCATCTTTTCGGGTATCGCTTTCCAGATGGGAGCTACCATTTTTGTGTGCGCCTGGATTGGAAAGAAACTGGACGAAAGATATCCATCTGGTAAGAACTGGTTTACCATAGGTTTTGTCCTGTTTGGTCTGGTGGCCTCTGTTTATGTTGTTCTAAGACAGTTGAAACACTTCAACAAGTAATTCTCTTTTATTTATGTTTAAACACCTGCTGAGGTTTTCCTTATTGCTGTTCTTTGTAGCAGGGGTAACCTACGGGATCCATTACTGGATTTACACTTCTATGGAGCCTAAGGCTTCCCTAGAGCTTATCAACTTTGCCTACAAGTTCAATGTCGGCATCACTTTCTTATTTACCAGCACGATGATACTGGCGAGTGAACAGCTTAAACAACAACTGGGCTTTATCTTTATGGTCACCGGGGTAGTGAAGCTCGGCTTGCTGCTGTACCTGCTGAAAACGGCAGGTTACGAGATCGATAAATCGGTGTTTCTGCATATTTTCGTTCCTTATGTGGTATGTGTGGTGGTGGAAATTATTTATGTAATAAAGATTTTGAACGAGGCTAACTTCTCAAATGACAGGTAATTACAGGGTTTTGGGGTTGTAGAAACAATTCGGCCCTTAGGGGTATGTATTTTTATTTAATTATGTACATTTGCACCCAAATTAAAGGACTGAAATTTACCTGAAAATGCAAAAGGAAAACATTGCGAAGTTTTTATTAGCCTGTCTTTTAATGTTTGTGAGTTTTAACTCCCAGGCATTTAGCGCGAAGGAACCTCAGGAAGGAGAGGATGCGAAAGTGAACACCGAAGAAGAGATCCAGGCGTATATTGATCACCACCTTCAGGATTCTTACTATGTTAATTTCTTTTCAGACGGGGAGACAGGTGCGCATTATGGATTCCCGCTTCCGGTCATTCTTTGGGATGGCGGGTTGAAAGTGTTTTCTTCAGGAAAATTCCACCACGGCGAAGACATCGTGGAGGTAGACGGGCAGCACTATCGCCTCTACCACTCCCATATCTACAAAACAGATGCTGAAGGGACCATCACTTATAATGAAGCCGGTTTCCCTGCAAATGAAAGACCCTGGGATTTCTCTATCACAAAGAACGTCCTAACTATGATCCTGGTAAGTATATTGATGTTGATCATCTTCTCCCAGCTGGCGAAAACTTACCAAAAAAGAGCTTTTCCAAAGAAATTTGGAAGGGTGCTTGAGCCGCTTGTGCTTTATGTGCGTGATGAGATCGCAAAGCCTAATATTGGTAAGAACTATAGAAAATATACAGGTTTCCTTTTAACGGTATTCTTCTTTATCTGGATCCTGAACCTGTTAGGGATGACACCACTTGGGGTGAACGTTACCGGTAACATTGCCGTGACTTTTGCATTGGCCCTGGTTACTTTCATCATTGTACAATTCAGCGGAAATAAAGATTACTGGAAACACATTTTCTGGATGCCTGGTGTACCTGTGCCTATGAAGATCATTCTTGCGCCTATCGAGGTGCTTGGAATGTTCACCAAACCATTCGCACTTATGATCCGACTTTTCGCCAACATGACCGCGGGTCACGTAATCGTGATGACACTTGTTGGATTGATCGTGATCTTCCAGAACTGGATCGCTGGCCCTGCATTCTTTGGGTTCACCATTTTCATCTCTGTAATCGAATTATTAGTAGCCTTCTTACAGGCATATATCTTCACCTTGTTAAGCGCCCTTTATATTGGAATGGCGGTAGAGGAGCATGACCACGAACATCCTGCAGATAACGAAGATATCCCAGTATTATAAGCAAGTATAAACGTAAATAAGAGTAAGTTTAATTTTTAATAACTAAGTATGGAAGCCTTAAATTTAGATTTGATTGGAGCTGGTTTGATCATTATTGGAGCCGGATTCGGTCTTGGTAAGATTGGTAGCGCTGCAATGGAAGGAATTGCACGTCAGCCAGAAGCAGCCGGAAAAATCCAAACTGCAATGATTATTATCGCTGCCCTTTTGGAAGGTGTTGCTTTCGCTGCCCTTTTCGCGGTATAATCAATCAAAAAGAACTTCAAGCTTTGCAGCGGTTGGCTGCAAGGCTTGAATTATTACAAATTAAACGATACAAGAAATTAAATAGAATATGGAAAAGTTAGTTAACGATTTTTCTTTTGGACTGTTCTTCTGGCAGATCATTATCCTGGTAGTATTGATCCTTTTACTGAAGAAGTTTGCATGGAAACCCATTCTTGATGCATTGAATGCACGTGAGCAGGGAATCCAGGATGCGCTTGATTCGGCTGAAAATGCCCGTAAGGAAATGCAGAACCTGCAGGCTGATAATGAGAAGCTTTTGAAGGAGGCCCGTATTGAGCGTGATAACATGATCAAGGAAGCAAGAGAGATCAAAGAAAGAATGATCTCTGAAGCTAAAGAGGAAGCTCAGAAAGAGGGTGAGAAGATGATCGTTCAGGCAAAGGCTACCATACAGAATGAAAAGAATGCTGCTCTTGCAGACCTTAAGAACAAGGTGGCAACCCTTTCAGTAGAAATCGCAGAGAAAGTAGTACGTGAAGAGCTTTCAACCAAAGCCAAGCAGGAGAAGCTGGTTGAGGATATGCTTGATGACGTAACCTTAAACTAAGATCATGCAGGGAAGCAAAGCAGCTTTAAGATACGCGAAGGCTATATTCAGCCTTGCAAAAGACAAAGAAGTTACCAAAGAGGTGAATGATGATATGGTGCTTATTCGTGAGACCATTGACGGCACCGGGGACCTTAGAACTTTTTTAAAGAGTCCTGTGATCAAGGATAGCATTAAGAAAAATGCCCTTCTTGAGATCTTTAAAGATGTGAATGGGATCACTTCTGGAATGTTCGATCTTCTTATGGAGAACAACAGGCTTGAGATCCTTTCGCAGGTAGCGGCAAAATACATGTTCCTGTACGATCAAATGAACAACGTGCAGGTAGCAAAAGTGACCACGGCCATTCCTTTAACGCCGGCTCTTGAGACCAAGATCCAGCAAAAGGTGAAGGAATTGACCGGGAATGAGGCCAAGATCGAGAACATCATCGATGAGTCTATCATTGGAGGTTTTATCCTGCGTGTGGGAGACATCCAGTACAATGGAAGTGTTCAGGCACAGCTAAACAACCTGAAAAGGGAATTTAAAAACAACACATACGTTTCAAAAATTTAATTAAAACCGTTGCGCCCGGGCGCAGCATTTTATTCTAAATAATTATGGCAGAAATTAATCCGGCTGAAGTATCAGCAATATTAAAAAAACAACTTTCCGGATATGAGGCGAAAGCTTCTTTGAACGAAGTTGGTACCGTTCTTAACGTAGGTGACGGTATTGCAAACGTCTACGGACTGTCCAACGCACAGTACGGGGAGTTGGTTGAATTCGAAAGCGGATTGGAAGGAATTGTACTTAACCTTGAGGAAGATAACGTTGGGGTTGTACTTTTAGGTTCATACAAAGAAGTGAAAGAAGGAGCAACCGTTAAGAGAACTCAGCGTATTGCTTCTATCAATGTGGGAGAAGGAATCGTTGGACGTGTGGTTGACACTCTTGGTGCACCTATCGACGGAAAAGGGCCTATTGAAGGGGAAACTTTCCAAATGCCATTAGAGCGTAAAGCTCCCGGGGTAATTTACCGTCAGCCGGTAACCGAGCCGCTTCAAACAGGAATCAAGGCTATCGATGCCATGGTGCCGATTGGTCGTGGACAAAGGGAATTGGTGATTGGTGACCGTCAGACAGGTAAGACTGCTGTGGTTATTGATACCATCCTTAACCAAAAAGAATTTTACGATGCAGGGGAACCTGTTTATTGTATATATGTAGCTATCGGGCAAAAAGCTTCAACTGTTGCGGGTATCGCCAAGACACTTGAAGATAAAGGAGCTTTAGCTTATACCACTATTGTTGCCGCAAACGCATCAGATCCTGCTCCAATGCAGGTTTATGCTCCATTCGCAGGTGCTGCGATCGGGGAGTACTTCAGGGATACAGGTCGTCCTGCGTTGATCGTTTATGATGATCTTTCCAAGCAGGCGGTTGCTTACCGTGAGGTATCTTTGCTTCTTCGTCGTCCACCGGGACGTGAGGCATACCCTGGAGACGTTTTCTTCCTTCACTCAAGATTACTTGAGCGTGCTGCAAAAGTGATCGCTGATGATGATATCGCGAAGAACATGAACGACCTTCCGGAAGTGTTGAAAGATAAAGTAAAAGGTGGTGGTTCATTAACTGCACTACCGCTTATCGAAACTCAGGCAGGTGACGTTTCCGCATATATTCCAACAAACGTGATCTCGATCACCGATGGACAGATCTTCTTAACGTCAGATTTGTTCAACTCAGGGGTTCGTCCTGCGATCAACGTGGGTA
This sequence comes from Salinimicrobium catena, assembly GCF_900102915.1. GTDB lineage: Bacteria > Bacteroidota > Bacteroidia > Flavobacteriales > Flavobacteriaceae > Salinimicrobium > Salinimicrobium catena. Next base: position 440,517 of record NZ_FNGG01000001.1, on the reverse strand, counting down.
TCTCTGTATCTCGTGTGGGTGGATCTGCTCAGATCAAATCAATGAAGAAGGTGGCAGGTACATTGAAACTTGACCAGGCTCAGTTCCGTGAACTTGAAGCATTCGCCAAGTTCGGTTCAGATCTTGATCCTGCGACATTAAGCGTGATCGAAAAAGGTAAGCGTAACGTGGAGATCCTTAAGCAGGCTCAAAACAACCCTTACCCTGTTGAAGAGCAGATCGCGATCATCTACGCCGGTTCTAAGAACCTTTTGAGAGATGTTCCGGTTGAGAAAGTAAGAGAATTTGAAAAAGATTACCTGGAGTTCCTTAACGCCAAGCACAGAGATACGCTTGACACATTAAAGGCCGGTAAACTTACAGATGAAGTTACCGATACGTTGACTAACGTAGCCAAGGAACTTTCGGCTAAATATAAGGCATAACATGCCAGTGCTGAGTTAAGAGTTATGAGTTATGAGCAAATTGGAAAACAGCCCCATTAGGATTAAAAGTTTCCAATTTGCTTGTGACATCGTTTTCTTCACTCGCTCTTTGAAAGAAAAAAAAGAATTTGAGCTGGCTTCCCAGCTATTGAGAAGTGGAACTAGCATTGGAGCTAATGTTAGAGAAGCACAAAGGGGAGTAAGCACAAAAGATTTTAAAAATAAATTTGGAATTGCTTTAAAGGAAGCTGATGAAACTAAATATTGGTTAGAGCTTATTGAGGCAACTTCAAATACAGATTGTAAAATTTTAATTGCTAAGTGTGACGAGTTAATGAAAATTATGGTTTCTATTATTAAGAATTCATAACTCATAACTTCTAACTCATAACTACAAAGAATGGCCAATTTAAAAGAATTACGAAGCAGGATCACCTCGGTTTCCTCAACCATGCAGATCACCAGTGCCATGAAAATGGTATCGGCTGCCAAGTTGAGCAAGGCGCAGGATGCGATCACTGCCATGAGGCCTTATGCCGAAAAGCTTTCAGAATTATTGCAGAGCCTTAGTGCTACTCTTGACAGCGACCAGAGCAGCAAGTATGCCGAGCAGCGTGAGGTGAACAATGTGCTTATCGTAGCTGTTTCTTCGAACAGGGGATTGGCTGGAGCGTTCAACTCCAACATCGTAAAGGCGGTAAAGCAGCTGGCTGCTGAAGATTACAGCGGGAAGAATATCGACATTATGACCATTGGTAAAAAGGCCAATGACATTCTTCGGAAGAATTTCGATATCTACAAGAACAACAATGAGATCTATGACGATCTTAGTTTTGACAACGTAGCCGAGATCGCCGAAGACCTGATGCAGCAGTTCGTTGAGGGAAGGTACGATAAGATCGTTCTTGTATATAACCAGTTCAAGAACGCTGCTACCCAGATAGTCATGAAAGAGCAGTTCCTGCCTATCGTGCCAGTAGAGACTGATGAAGAAGTGACTTTAGATTATATTTTTGAACCCTCTAAAGAAGAGATCGTTCTTGAATTGATCCCAAAGTCTTTGAAAATGCAGATCTTCAAGGCGCTTCGGGATTCCTTCGCTTCAGAGCACGGTGCGCGTATGACCGCCATGCACAAAGCGACCGATAACGCTACTGAACTGCGTGACTCACTTAAATTATCCTATAACAAAGCCCGTCAGGCTGCCATTACTAACGAGATCCTTGAGATCGTTGGTGGAGCTGAAGCTTTGAATAAATAAATTTTTTTCAGGAAAACATCTGAAAATCAAATTTTTAAAACCCCGTTCCTTCAGGTTCGGGGTTTTCTTTTTTTAATTGGTATCAAATTTGTTTTTAACTTGATGAACAAATAAATATTTCGCCATGAAACAGCTTCTACATATATTTTCCGCAGCATCTATTATCCTGGGCATGGCAAGCTGTGCCAATGGCAAAAAATTGCAGGAGGAGTCTCCCTTAGCTCTACAGGAAGCTTACTACACCACCTGGACCGGCGGGGTAAAAGGGGCTGATTCTGGTTTTAGTCTGTTCATTCCTGCCGAAGAAGAGGCTGAAGTAAAACTGGATTCGGTTTATTTTCGCGGAAGGAAAGCCGTTATCGAGAAGTCCGGCGCCGCAGAGAATTTGTACGTGGCTTATTTCAAGATCCCTTCAGATGAAGGCAAGGCGCCGGATGTGATCATGCATGTTGACCCGAAAAAGGAGTACGGGAATAAGCCTCCGCAGCTGCCTGAAAAGATCCCTTTTGAACTGGAAGAAGGAGAGGCGGTTGTGAAGTATACCCGGAACGGAAAGGAAAAATATTTCAGGATCACCGGTATCAAAAAGAAAGATACGGTCGATGTGGAAATAAAAAAGCCTGAAAATATTCGGCATTAAGCTCACCTATAGTACATTTGTGTGATAAGAATCAACCAAAGTACTATTGGCCCTCCTCCAAAAGCTTTTTAAACAAACCTTCGTATACGGCGTTGCCACTGTGGTGCCCAGGATGCTTTCTTTCCTGCTGCTGCCCCTGTACTCAGCTTATTTACCTACCGAGGGATTCGGGGAGGTAGCCATCGTCTTTTCCTGGATGGCGGTTTTCAACGTGCTGCTTGCCTACGGAATGGAAACTTCCTTTTTCCGCTTTTTTCACCAGGAAGATTATAGGAAGGAAGTGGTTTCAACTTCTTCCATTTCCCTGATCCTTACGACCGGGATTTTTCTTGTTCTGGGATTCCTGCTGAAGGATGCCATTTCTGAAGCCACTGCCATAGCTTCGCATTACATCAGTTATGTGTTGTTGATCCTGGCGCTTGACGCCCTGGTGACCATTCCATTTGCATGGCTAAGAGCCACCGAAAGACCGGCCATCTTTGCCATGGTCAAGATCGGGAACGTGGCCATTAACCTGGGACTGAACATCTTCTTTATTGTGGCGCTTCCTCTATGGGCAGAAGATAGTGACATGCTGCAAAAGATCTATAAACCCGATTTTGAGATCGCCTATATCTTCATTTCGAACCTAATCGCCAGCGCCCTTACTTTGCTGGTGATGCTGCCGTTCTACCTCAAGCTGAAATATCACTTCAGCACGCAGCTCTGGAAAAAGATGCTGAAATACGGATCTCCAATTTTAATAGCGGGGATAGGGTTTGTCATAAATGAGGTTTTCGACAAGATCCTTTTGGGTTGGTTACTTCCGCAGGACATCGCAAAATCTGAAGTTGGAGCTTATGCCGCCTGTTACCGGCTGGCCCTGTTCATGACACTTTTCGCCACCGCCTTCAGAATGGGGATCGAACCCTTCTTTTTTAGCCATTCCAAAGAAAAGGATGCCACGCATACCTATGCATTGATAACCAAATATTTTGTCATATTCGGCTCCGCGATCCTTATCACGGTCACTGTTTTTTCAGATCTTCTTAAACTGCTGCTCATTAGGGATTCTTCTTATTGGGAGGCCATGATAGTGGTGCCCATGATCCTTATGGCCAACCTGTTTTTAGGGATCTATCACAACCTGTCGGTCTGGTACAAAGTAAGCGACCGCACCAGGTTTGCAGGTTATATTTCCCTTTTTGGGGCGGCACTCACACTGGTGCTCAACTTTTGGCTCATCCCTTATTACAGTTACGTGGGATCGGCCATTGCCACTATGGCCGCTTACGGGAGCATGATGCTGCTTTCTTTTTACTTCGGAAGAAAATATTACCCGGTTCCTTACGACCTTAAGCGTATTGGTAGCTATCTGCTGCTTTCCATCAGCTTTTCGGTGATCTATTTCTATGTTTTTAGAAATAATTATTATTTGGGGAGTATATTAATTCTTATCTTTTTTGCCCTGATATGGTACGCAGAAAAAGATCAGTTAAAACAAATCTTGAAGAAGGGATAAAGCCTTCAGAATCAATATTTATCACATGAACGTTAAAATTATCAACAGATCTGCCCACGACTTACCGGCCTATGAAACCGGAAGTTCTGCCGGGATGGACCTGAGAGCGAACAATCCTGAACCCATTACTTTAAAACCCCTGGAAAGGACAATTATCAAGACCGGACTTTTCATCGAGCTTCCGGTAGGATATGAGGCCCAGGTAAGGCCCCGTAGTGGACTTGCAGCGAAAAAGGGAATTACCGTGCTTAATTCGCCCGGCACCATTGATGCCGATTACCGGGGAGAGATCGGAGTTATTCTGGTTAATCTTTCCAATGAAGATTTTACCGTGGAAAATGGCGAGCGGGTTGCGCAGCTGGTGATCGCAAGGCACGAGCATATCATGTGGAAAGAAGTTGATGTATTGGAAGAAACTTCTCGCGGAGCCGGCGGCTTTGGAAGTACCGGAACCAAATAGCAGTGATCAATTTTCAATGATCAATAAACAATCAAGAAATACAGATAAGAGATGGAGAGAAAGAGCTCTCTATTCTCACTACTAAATACTCAATACTAAAAGCATGAAAATTATTGTACCTATGGCGGGTCGCGGGTCGCGGCTTCGTCCTCATACTTTAACAGTTCCAAAACCTTTGATCCCAATCGCCGGAAAGCCCATTGTTCACCGGCTGGTAGAAGATATCGCGAAGGTGCTGGATGAAAAGATCGATGAAATTGCGTTTATCATAGGAGAAGATTTTGGTGAAAAGGTAGAGACCGATCTTAAGGAGATCGCCAAAACTTTGGGTGCTAAAGGCACTATTTATTACCAGGACAAGCCTCTTGGAACAGGTCATGCGATCATGTGCGCAAAAGATTCTTTGGAGGGCCCGGCAGTGATTGCATATGCTGATACACTTTTTAAGGCCGATTTTACGTTAGATAAAGAAGCTGATGGGGTGATATGGGTAAAGCAGGTAGAAAACCCTTCTGCTTACGGTGTAGTGCAGCTAAACGAGAAGAAGCAGATCGATGACCTGGTCGAGAAGCCTGAAGAGTTTGTTTCAGACCTGGCAGTGATCGGGATCTATTACTTTAAAGATGCCGCCGTTCTTAAGAACGAACTTCAGGAAGTGCTGGACAAGAACATCATTCGTGGCGGGGAATATCAGATCAACGACGGGATCGAAGCCATGAAGCGAAAGGGAATGATCTTTGTTCCCGGGAAGGTAGACGAGTGGATGGACTGTGGTAATAAACAGGTTACCGTGGAGACCAACACCCGCATGCTGAATTTCCTTCAGAATGATGGTGAAAAACTGGTGGCTGATGATGTAAAAATGGAAAATTCAGAGATCATTGAACCCTGCTTCATAGGGGAGAATGTGGAACTGAAAAACGCTAAAATAGGGCCTAACGTTTCTATCGGGAACGGGTGTAAGATCACTGATTCAAGCATTGAAAACAGTTTGATCCAGACATTTTCCGAGGTAAAGAACGCCAAATTGAAAAATGCCATGATAGGAAACTTTGCGAAATTCGACGGAGAGTTCACCGAGATCAGCATTGGAGATTACTCGGTTCTGGAATAAATAAACTTAAAAAGCAAGGCTAATTATGAAAAAAATTACTCTCATAATATTATTTTTGGCCTTGCTTTTTACTTTTCCTACCACATACGCCCAGGACAAGGAGAAACCTATAGTGGAGGTGGAGGCCGTAGACCTGGGAGAGGTGAATGACGCTTTCCAGGAGCATTTTTTTGAAGCCCTTAAGCAAAAGGCGATAGAGAATTACGAAAAGGCCATTGATGAGCTGGTACAAAGTCTGGCAATAGATGACCAGCCGGTGGTTTATCTTGAGCTGGGGAAGAACCACAACGCCCTTCAAAAATATACCCAGGCAGCCGCTTACCTGGAAAAGGGAAGAGCTGCCCTTCCAAAGAACACGGCAATCCTGGAAGAGCTGTATAAAAGCTATTTTTTGAGCGAAGAGTTTGGAAAGGCTCTGCCTGTGGTTAAAACCCTTGCTACGATTTCCCCTTCTTTTTCTGAAGATCTTGCCAACCTGTACATTCTAAACGAAAAATATGAAGAGGCGATCAGTTTGCTTGATTCCCTCGATGCCAAGAAAGGTTCCAGCACCAACAGGGATAGCCTGCGCCGTCAGGTTTATGCCAGGACCAATAATGTGGAAGCGCAGATACAGGATCTTGAAAGCAAGATCGCAGAGGATCCCGAAGACGAAAGAAATTACCTTAACCTCATTTTTGTCTATAGCGAGAACGGCCGGGCCGAGGAGGCTTTTGAAGCGGCGAAGCAGCTCCTGGAGAAAAAGCCTTCATCGGAGCTGGTGCATCTTGCTTTGTACAAGTTTTATCTCAATGAGAACAAAACCGAAGAGGCGGTCAATTCCCTGCGTATAGTGTTGGGAAGCGACCAGGTAGACGAGGTTACGAAATATCAGGCGCTGAACGATTTTTTAATGTTTGTGGCCGAAAATCCGAGTTTGGAAGAAGATTTGATAGACCTGGTTAAGGTATTTTCAGAAGATGAGAACAATACTAAAGTCTATAAGCAGCTGGGAACTTTTTTCCTTGAAAAACGGAAGACTGAACCTGCTTTGAAATACTTTCAGCTGGCGCTCGAATCAAGTAAAGCTGATTTTGGCCTGTACAAAGAGCTTATATCTTTGCAGCTTGAATTCGGAAAATATTCCGAAGCCATTGAGGTGAGCGGTAATGCCATTGAGATCTTTCCGGCCCAACCTTTGCTTTACTTATACAAGGGCAGGGCGCAGAACAGGTCCGGTAACTTTTCTGAAGCGGAAGAAACCTTGATGATGGGTCTTGATTTCATTATTGATGACCCGGTAATGGAAAAGGAGTTCTATGGTGAAATGGCAAAGACCTATGAAGGGCTTCAAAAACCGGAAAAAGCTTCTGAATACCTGAAAAAGGCAGATGAACTTGAAAAAACAAAATGATGACTAAAAAACTCCAGATCTTATTATTCACATTTGCGCTTGTATTGGCTTCCTGTGGATCCAAGAAAGCGGAAATGGGAACCACCGCTCCCGAAGATGAGGCGGTAGCCAAAGTGGTGGCAAATCACTATCAGAATGAAGTTGATTTCAATACTCTACAGGGAAAGCTTAACGTGCGATACACTACCGAGGAGAAGGACCAGAGCGTGACGGTAAATTTCAGAATGAAGAAGAACGATACCATCTGGATGAGCGGACAGTTACTGGGAATACCTTTGGCAAAAGTGATGATCACTCCTAACTCCGTTCAATTCTACGAGAAGATCGGGAAAACCTATTTTGACGGAGATTTCAAATTTCTAAGCGAATTGCTTGGAACTCCCCTGGATTATCAAAAGGTTCAGAATTTGATCCTGGGACAGGCAATCTATGACCTTCGGGAGGAGCGTTACAAATTGAGTGAATCAAGCAGAGGATACCAACTACAACCTTCCGCGGAAACATTTCTGAAAAAGCTTTTCTTGCTTGACGCAGGAAGTTATAAGGCCCTGGCACAACAAATAGGCGAGGAGAAATCCAACCGCAGCGTGACCGTAACTTATCCTGAATACAAGAAGATAGGACAGCAGCTTTTTCCAGGCGAGATTCAGATCGTCGCCAATGAAGGAGCTCAAAATACCCGCATAGACATGCAGTTTAGGGGAATTGATCTTAATGTGCCGGTTTCTTTTCCTTTTTCAATACCTTCGGGCTATGAAGAAATCTATATAGAATGAACCCCCCAATAGTAGTCAGAAACCTCATTTTTACCGGAATACTGCTGTTCAGCCTTAACCTTTTTGCTCAGGCAGATAAGAGGGAGGAACTGGAACAGCGAAGGCTTGAACTTCAGCAGGAGATCAAAAGGATCAATTCCCTGCGTACTTCAAACCTGAAAAAGGAGAAATCCATACTTACCGAGGTGGAGGATCTTCAGCAACAAATAAGATCTACAGAAAACCTGATAAGAGTGACTAATCAGCAGGCCAATCTGCTCACCCGCGAGATCAATTCCAACCAGAACAAGATAAGCGAACTGCGAAAGGAACTGGAGAGGCTGAAGGAGGACTACGAGAAGATGATACAGAAGTCTTACAGGAGCAAATCGCAGCAAAGCAGGATCATGTTCCTTCTTTCTGCGGAAAGCTTTCTACAGGCCTATAAACGGCTTCAGTACATGAAACAGTACGCCAACTACAGGAAACAGCAGGGGGATGAGATAAAAGCGAGGGCTGCTGAACTTCAGAAATTGAATAAGAGCCTGGCTGAACAAAAGCAGGCGAAGGACAGGTTAATTGCCGAAAACAAGAAGACCAGGGCCAAACTCGAGGAAGACCGGAAGGCCCAACAGTCATTGATCGAGACAATCCGGAAGAAGGAAGGACAGTACGCCAGTCAGCTTCGTAAAAAGCAACAGGAGGTGAATGCCATTGACCGGGAGATCGAACGAATCATCGCGGCGGCGATCGCCAGGAACAATAAGGAGAGCGGTTCAGAATCACGGGAGGTTTTCAAACTTACTCCCGAAGCCAAAGCTTTGGCGGCGAATTTTGCCAGCAATAAAGGAAAACTGCCATGGCCGGTAAAATCAGGGATCGTTTCAATGCGCTTCGGTACCCAGCCGCACCCTGTGGTGAGATCCATTACTATCAATAGCAACGGAGTGCGTATAGACACCGAAAAAGGCGGGAAGGCCAAGGCTATTTTTGGCGGAGTGGTTAGTGAGGTACAGGCCGTAAAAGGCGCCAACAAAGCCGTTATGGTAAGGCATGGAGATTACATTTCCATCTACAATAACCTGGACAAGATCTTTGTGAGAAAAGGCGATGAAGTATCCATAGGGCAGGAACTGGGCGAAGTGGCCACGAGCGGCAGCTCAGGAAAAACGACTCTTCATTTCCTTTTGTACCAGAACTCCACCAAGCTCAACCCTGAGCACTGGATCTATAAAATGTAAGGAAAATACTAGCTGTTCTCGAAAAGAGCTTTCAATTCGGTAGCCTCACCCGGTTTCATTTTCCCGGCGAGTACCAGACTTAACTGCTTTCTTCTTAAAGCGGCGGCGAAACGCTCTTTTTCAAGATCGGTTTCTGGCTCTAAGGCAGGGATCTTTACGGGAGTTCCTGTCTCATCAACAGCCACAAAAGTGTAAATAGCTTCATTAGCCTTACTGCGGGTACCACTTTCGCGGTCTTCTACCCAAACATCAATATAGATCTCCATTGAGGATTTAAAAGCCCGCGAAACATTTGCTTCAACAGTCACAACGCTTCCTAATGGAACTGCCTTATTGAAGGCCACGTGATTCACCGATGCGGTCACCACTATCCGGCGGCTGTGACGACGCGCGGCAATACTGGCAGCCCTGTCCATTCTGGCGAGAAGTTCCCCTCCAAAAAGGTTGTTTAACGGGTTTGTTTCACTGGGTAAGACCAGGTCGGTCATTATGGTTCTCGATTCTTCCGGAGTCTTTGCGTGCATTTAGCTGAAATTTTAGCCAAAGGTAAGGCGCTTTAACAAACCGCAGGCGTTAAGGGTATATTAAAAAACTATTTTGGAATAAAGAAGTGCCTAAAGAAGCAGTGGAATTATAATTCCTGAACCAATAACCAGGCCCCGGGATTTGACTTTTTAATCTCCCTCAATGTTCTAAGAGATTCCAGGCGGTCCTCATGGCTGCTGTACACCACCTGGTGCAAGCCGAATCGGTTGGCTCCTATCTGGCGGGCTTTGTAACCTTCTTTTTTTAACTGCTGAACTTTTTTCTCGGCATTCTCTTCAAGACGGAAAGCTCCTGCCACGATGTGATATTTTCCGGACTGCTTGGCAACTTTAAGAGTTACCGCAGGCAGCGGATTAGGGATCACGAAAGTAGCTTGTTGTATCTGGTTTTCCAGCTGGGTAGCTGCTTTTTGCTGCTCTGCCAGGTTGTGCTCGGTGATCTGGTTGCTGTAGAAGTTCATTCCGGCAGCACCACTAAGCCCAAGAGCAAGTAAGCCAACGGCAGCGTATTTAAGCCAGCCTCCAGAAGATCTTTTTTCAGGGGTAAAGGCCACAGGTGCTTTTTCTTCAACTTCTTCAGCCTGTTTCTTGTAGGTTTCTCTAAGCACTTCCTGAGAGCTAAAGCCGCTAAGCCCAAAAGCTTCTTTCAGGTAGTTGTTTTCGGCAACGGGTTCGAACTGCAGCTTGTTTCCTTCAGAAAGGTTGAAAGTTCCTATTTTTTCCAGGGTCACCACCTTGTTCTCTTCAAGAACAGCGTTGAGGTCCTGCACGTACTCATGCAGTTTCTCTATTGCGGCAGAGTAAGGAATGTTTTCCACTTCCACAATGTAATTGGCTAATAAGCCGTCATTCTTAACCAGCTGACGGTTAAAAGAAACAGACTTTTTAGGCGGAAAAAATTCGTTTGTGGATTGCTCGATGCGGGCTGAATGATGTTGTGTGATAAAAGCCCCGAATTCCGGTAGGATCACGCATTCGTACCGGTACAAAAGATCGTGGATGTGATTTGCTACTGCCATTTGAACAAATGTAGAATAATTTAAATTCAGAAAAAAGAGGCTGCTCCAAATTTATTAACAAATTTTTATTTTAATTTTCCTTTCTGATTTTTTGCTATGGATCCTTCTGATTTACAATATATTCTGGCCCTGCAGCACGTGCCGAACTTAGGGGATGCATCGGCTAAAAAGCTCATCAGGAAAACAGGTTCCCCGCAAGCGGTTTTTAAGGAGAAAGTAAGTGGTCTTTTAAAGATCGATGGGGTAGGCAAGTCTAAGCTGCAGGACCTTCATGATCCGGTTCATTTGCGGGCGGCTGAAAAGGAGATGGAATTCATCAGCAAGAACAGCATTTCCTGTCTGTATTACCGGGATGAGAATTATCCCGAACGTCTCAGGCACTGCCTTGACGGACCCATTTTGCTTTTTCAGCGAGGTAAGGTTAACCTTCAGAAGAAAAGGATGATCAGTATTGTTGGGACGAGACAAGCCACAGCACACGGAATGGCCTTTTGTGAAAAACTGGTAGAAGACTTAAATCCGCTTGATCCAATCATAGTTTCGGGCTTTGCCTACGGAATAGATATCTGCGCTCAACGTGCCGCCATGAAGAACAAGTTGCAAACTGTAGGTTGCCTGGCACATGGGCTTAACCAGATCTATCCGAAGGTACATCAGAAATACGTAAGACAGATAGAAGAAAATGGTGGTTTCTTAACCGATTTCTGGAGCACCGATGCTTTTGACCGCAACAATTTCCTGAAGCGCAACCGCATCATTGCAGGCCTCAGCGAAGCGACCATAGTGATAGAAAGTGCCGAAAAAGGTGGTTCTTTAGTTACTGCTGATATTGCCAATTCCTATAACCGTGAAGTGTTCGCTGTTCCCGGCCGGCCCCGCGATGAACAGAGCAGGGGGTGCAACATGCTCATCAAATCGCAGCAGGCCCACGTGTTGACCGAAGCAGCAGACCTAATCTACATGCTTGGCTGGCAGATCGAGTCTCCTCAAAAACCGGTGCAAAAACAGCTTTTTGTTGAGCTGGAAGAAGAGGAAAAAATGCTGTATGGATTCCTGAAAGAACACGGAAAGGAACAACTCGACTTTATCGCCCTTAATTGCAGCATCCCAACTTTCAAAGCGGCGACCCTGTTGCTCAATATGGAACTCAAAGGAGTGGTGCGTCCTCTTCCCGGAAAATTGTTCGAGGTGGTTTAGTAACCAAGTTTTTCACGAACTCGCACCAGGACGTCATCGGCTGTTTTTCTGGCTTTTTCGGCGCCTACTGCCAGGGCTTCTTCGATCTTTGCCGGGTTCTCCATGTAAAAATGATATTTTTCACGCTCTTTTTCAAAGCGGGTAATGATCACCTCGTAAAGAGCTTGTTTTGCGTGACCGTATCCATAGCCTCCGGCTTCATAGTTGCGCCGCATTTCCTCAGTCTGTTCCTTAGTCGCCAGTAACTTGTAAATGTTGAAAACATTGTCATTTTCAGGATCTTTTGGGTCTTCCAGTGGAGTGCTGTCGGTTTGGATCCCCATGATCTGCTTTCGCAGTTTCTTGTCCGGCAGGAAAATGTTGATGGTATTGCCTTTTGATTTGCTCATTTTCGCACCGTCTGTTCCGGGCACGTACATGGTCTCTTCAGAAACTCTTGCCTCGGGCATTACGAAAGTGTCGCCCATTTTGGTGTGGAAACGAGATGCCACATCCCGGGTCATTTCCAGGTGCTGTAACTGGTCCTTTCCAACCGGCACTATTTCGGCATCATACAACAGGATGTCTGCAGCCATGAGCATAGGATAGGTGAACAACCCGGAATTAACATCTTCCAGCCTGTCTGCCTTGTCTTTAAAGGAATGTGCAAGCGTCAACCTCTGGTATGGGAAAAAACAGCTGAGGTACCAGCTGAGTTCGGTCACCTGCGGAATGTCGCTTTGCCTGTAAAAAACCGATTTTTCAATATCCAGCCCAAAAGCCAGCCAGGTGGCAGCAGTAGAAAGGGTATTCTCTTTCATCACTTCTGCATCTTTGATCTGGGTGAGGGTATGTAGGTTCGCAATGAACAGGAAAGATTCATTTTTCGGGTCATTTGCCATCTCAACCGCAGGGATGATCGCTCCTAAAATGTTACCCAAATGAGGTGTTCCTGTGCTTTGAATTCCGGTAAGTACTCTGGACATCGGCTTTTTCTATTTTTGCACAAAGGTATCCATTTTAGGGAATTCCTTCAATCCAATTCCTTATTTTTGGTTCCATGCGAATCCTCCGAATCTTCCTGGTGGCCTTATGGCGAGTCTGGTTCTATATCCTCATGGGGGTTCCCATAATCCTGTTTTTACCGCTTTTGCTGCTGTTCACCTCCCGCACCAAATTCTATCCGCAGTTCTTTATTCTTGCCCGCTGGTGGGCTTTTTTCATTCTATTCGGAATGGGATTCCTTCCGAAGATAAAAAGAGAACAAAAGCTTAAAAAAGGAGAAAGTTACATGCTGGTGGCCAACCACACTTCCATGACCGACATTATGCTTATGCTGGTCACCGTGAGGAACCCTTTCGTTTTCGTCGGAAAAAAAGAACTGGTGAAAATTCCCCTTTTTGGCTACTTCTATAAACGCACCTGCATTTTGGTTGACCGTGGAAATCAGCGAAGCCGCAAAGAGGTTTTTGAAAGGGCACAACGAAGGCTGAATGAAGGAACGAGCATTTGCATTTTTCCCGAAGGTGGCGTGCCCGATGATCTTGATGTGGTGCTTGATACCTTCAAAGACGGGGCTTTCAGGCTGGCCATTGACCACCAGATCCCTATTGTGCCAATGATCTTTTATGATAACAAAAAGCGGTTTCCGTATGTCTTTTCAAAAGGCAGTCCGGGGAGAATGAGGGTAAAGGTTAAAAAATTCATTTTTACGGAAGGAAAGACGCAGGATGATAAGAAATTCCTTAGGGAGGAAACCCGGGAGGTCATATTAAACGAGCTGGAAAAGGGCAGGTTTTAGAACTTGTAACTGAACCCGGAGTAGATCCCAAGGTAATAAGGCTGTGTCCCGGCGGGATTAGAGCTAAAGGTGTTAAACTGGTACTTGAGCATGGGCTCGAAATTAAGCTTGAACTTTTCTGAAAGGTTATAATCCACTCCCAATCCAATGTTGGTACTAAAGCTGATCTCGTTGAGGTTGCTGGCCTTGCCAATTGCCGAAACATTCCCGGAGTTCATGGAAACCCGGTTTTCATCAAGGAACAAAGTACTGGCTCCTCCAATAAGATTAAGCTCAAATCTCTTGTTTATGAGGTTGTATTCAAGTTCCACGGGGACTTCTATAAAACCCATTTTTTGATTCAATAACCCAGAATTAAAGTTCGTGAGGAACTCCCGGTTGTTGTTCGCGACGGGTTGCTTTGTTGTGGAGGATCTTCCCGAGGCATCAGAAACCACTTCTGTCTGGTCGCTGAAGGCCACGCTGCTTATGTTGGTAGGATCTACCACTGCCTGATTAGGAATGCCGTTGGTGTTGAAGCTCATGTTCACCTTGTTCACCCCCGAGCGTATCTTTACCCGGTCAGAAATGTTGTAGGCGATGTTAACCCCGTAGGAAAAGGTAACCTCCCCTTCACTGTTGTTCTCTTTGAACCTTGGGTCGAGGAAATTGCCTTTCCCGAAGTTGCCGTAGTAAATGGGGGCGGCATGGGTAGATACCTCAAAATTGCTTCGGGAGCTTTCTTCTACCACCTGCTGTTCCTGCCTGTTTATCTCATCAAAAAGTGATCTTTTCTTGATCCCGGATTTGCTTTCAGATCTTTTTCGGGTGAACTGCGATGAGGCAATATTGTTCTTTTCTGAAGTGATGGCTTCCCGGCTTTTGGGTGGCTTTATCGGGATGAGTTCGGCATTTTCGGAAGGTCTTTTAAAGGGCTGGTCTTTTACCGGCTCATCAAAGACAGGTCCGTTTGTCGGCATTTCATCGGGGTTGATCATGAGTCTGTTGCCGGCCAGGTTGTTCTCTCTGTTTAGCAATTCTTCTTCCAGATCTTCATTGGCAATAGAAGCGCCGGTTTGCGCGGGAAAGATCCAGTCTCCAATGAGGAAAATGATGGCCAGGACAGCCGCGATCCCTGCCATGCGTGACCAGAAAGGGGTAATGAAAACTCGCTTTTGTTCCCTTTCCTGGAGTTTTGCAGATATTGATCTCCAGACAGCTTCATTAGGAGTAGCTTCAAAGTCCTTGAATTTTTCCTGATACAATCTGTCTATGTACTTCCTTTCCTTCATTACATTGACCGGGCGGTAGATTTATTAAGACTGTCTTCAATCTTATCTTTTAAGATCACCCGGGCTCTGGCCAGGTTAGATTTAGATGTTCCTGTGGAGATGTTCATTACCTCTGCAATCTCTTTATGGGAAAAACCATCAAGCACATACAGGTTAAAAACCTGCCTGTAGCGATCGGGCAGTTGTTGAATGATCTCCAGTAAAAAATCGACTGAAACAGCATCTTCATCAATTTCAATTTCGGGTTCTTTTAAATGGTCCTCTTTGATGATCTCAAAGACCGTTTGTTTCCTGTACTTCTGAAGGGCAACATTTATCGTGATCCTCTTCATCCAACCTTCAAAAGAGCCTTTGTTCTTGTATTGGGGAATTTTGTCAAAGATCATTAAAAATGCGTCCTGCAAATTATCTTCTGCCTGTTGGTAGCTGGCCGAATACTTGAGGCAAACAGGAAATAATTTATGCGCAAATAGCCTGTAAAGCTGCTCCTGCGCCTTGATGTCCTGTTTCTTACATTTTTGTATGAGTTGACTAATCCTCAATAAAGTGATTTTAGGTGCTGTTGTTCTGTAGGGTAAAAAATGTGTTTTCTTCCCGGCTGTTTTTTACTTGCCAGAATTTAAATATATAAAAATCATTGTTCACTTCAACATACTTTGAGGTAGTTCCTAATGTTAAAACTTCAATGCCAGTGGATTGTGAAAAAAAACTGTGTTCTATTTCACTTGGAAAAGGGCAACCGGGCGCGAAGAGCGATTGTAATAATTTCATTAGGTTCAGGAATTGGAGGCCTGTCTTAATGAGATGCAGATCTAATGGAATGGTTGCGCTAAAAATGAAAAAATCCCGGAAATTTCCGGGATTTTTATGTTAAGCTTTTGCGACTTTTATCGCGTCTTTTATTTTGGTTTCCAGCTCTTCCATGAGATCCGGATTATCTTTTAGAAGTGTCTTTACCGCGTCACGACCCTGACCCAGTTTGGTATCTTCATAGCTGAACCACGATCCGCTTTTCTTGATGATCTCATAATCAACACCAATATCGATGATCTCCCCGATCTTTGAAACCCCTTCTCCATACATGATGTCGAATTCGGCGGTTTTAAATGGCGGCGCTACTTTATTCTTCACAACTTTCACTCGGGTCTTGTTCCCCTGTACTTCGCTGTTACTGTCTTTGATCTGCGTAGATCTCCTGATGTCCAGACGAATGGAAGCATAGAACTTAAGCGCATTACCACCTGTAGTGGTCTCAGGATTCCCGAACATCACCCCGATCTTCTCTCTCAATTGGTTGATGAAGATCATGGTACAGTGGGTTTTGCTGATGGAAGAGGTTAATTTCCGAAGTGCCTGAGACATAAGACGGGCATGTAGTCCCATTTTAGAATCTCCCATTTCCCCTTCGATCTCGCTCTTTGGGGTCAAAGCCGCAACAGAATCCACTACAATGATATCAATGGCTCCTGAACGTATCAGGTTATCTGCGATCTCCAGGGCCTGTTCTCCGTTATCTGGTTGGGAAATGATCAGGTTTTCGAGATCGATCCCGAGTTTTTCAGCATAAAAGCGATCAAAAGCATGTTCAGCATCAATAAAAGCGGCGATACCACCGGCTTTTTGAGCTTCAGCAATGGCATGAAGGGTAAGGGTTGTTTTACCCGAAGATTCGGGACCGTATATTTCAATAACCCTTCCTCGCGGATATCCGCCCACCCCAAGGGCAAGATCCAAACCTAAAGACCCGCTGGAGATGGCATCGATGTCCATCACGCTCTGGTCGCTCATCTTCATCACCGTTCCCTTGCCATAGGTCTTGTCCATCTTGTCAAGAGTGAGTTTGAGGGCTTTTAATTTCGCTTCTTTTTCTTTCTCGTTACTCATTATTTCAGCTTCTGTTTATATGATAGTTGTGCTAAAATAAGATAAGTTTTCATATACTCATAACATTCCTACGCAACCTTTTTTGCTTTCCTGCATCTAAAGGGTAAAGCAACACATTAACTACATGAAATTTTTAAAAAGAAATATTATTTTAAGTATTTCCGGTAGTGCATCAGTAGTGAATCTGAACTGCAGCTGCCGGGTGGACGGTGGCTAACGTTATTTAATTTTTAGTTGAAGAATTAAAAAATATTAAATAACGAATTAGCCGTTCGAAAAAAAATGCCTCGATGACCATCGGGGCATTTTTTCATTTAAAGCCTTATCTTTGCGCCAAATTTCTTTAACCTTATAAATTAGTATAGCATGCAACTGTACAATAAATTAAGCGCTAAAGAAAGAGCAGCCCTTTTAGAAGAAGCCGGGGAAGACCGGCTCACGCTCTCTTTCTACCAATATGCCAAGATCGGAAATCCGGAACTTTTCAGGAACCATCTCTTTTTAGCCTGGGATGAAATGGAAGTTCTCGGCCGCATTTATGTAGCTCACGAAGGCATCAATGCGCAGCTTTCTGTTCCCGCCGCCAACTTTGAAACCTTTAAAAATTTTCTTGACGGGATCTATTTCCTGAAGGATGTTCGTCTTAACATCGCTATTGAGCATGACCTTAAGTCTTTCCTGAAACTTAAAGTGAAAGTAAGAGACAAGATCGTCGCCGATGGTCTTAACGACGACACCTTTGATGTAAGAAATAAAGGAGTGCACGTAGATGCTCAAAAGTTCAATGAACTTCTGGATGACCCGAATACGGTGCTGGTGGATATGCGGAACCATTACGAAAGTGAAATAGGTCACTTTAAAGGCGCCATCACGCCAGATGTGGATACCTTCAGGGATTCCTTGCCCATTATTGAAGAGGACCTTAAAGAGCATAAAGAAGACAAGAACCTGGTGATGTATTGTACCGGGGGAATTCGCTGTGAGAAAGCCAGTGCTTATTACAAACATAAAGGCTTCAAGAATGTGTTTCAGCTGGAAGGCGGGATCATTGAATACACCCGGCAGGTAGAGAATCTGAAGCTGGAGAATAAATTCTTAGGAAAGAACTTTGTTTTTGACCACCGCAGGGGGGAACGCATAAGCGAGGACGTTATCTCCAACTGCCACCAGTGCGGAAAACCTTGTGACACTCATGTAAACTGTGCCAACGAGGCCTGTCACCTGCTCTTTATTCAGTGTGAGGAATGCGCCGAAAAAATGAACAATTGCTGTTCAGATAAATGTCAGGAAATAGCCGCATTACCTTACGAGGAACAAAAGGCGCTTCGCAAAGGAAAGGGCAACAGCAACCAGATCTTCAAAAAAGGACGTTCTGAGGTACTTACTTACAAACGTTGACAATTAGTTTCTCAACAGTGCGTTCCATAAATAATGGTATATTTACCTCAGCAGATTTTTTAATAATATAAAATCCGGGAGCCTGTATTCCAGGCTTCCAGGATTTCAACATATAGATTATGGGATGTAGTAGTTGTGCTACCGGCAAGGACGGTCAGCCAAAAGGATGTAAAAATAACGGCACCTGCGGAACAGACGGATGCAACAAATTGTCGGCTTTTGACTGGCTGGCAAATATGTCGCTTCCGCAAGGAGTTGAGCCGTACAATTTGGTGGAGGTCCGTTTTAAGAACGGAAGGAAACATTTTTATATAAATACAGAGAATTTAAGCCTCAGCATGGGAGATGTGGTTGCTACTGAAGCAAACCCGGGCCATGACGTGGGGGTGGTAGCCCTAACAGGAGAACTGGTGCGGGTACAGATGAAGAAGAAGAAGGTTCGCCCTGACAGCAAGGAGATCCTGAAGGTATATAGAAAAGCTTCACAGCGGGATATCGATATTTGGCAGGAAGCCCGTGAGAGGGAGGAAAGCATGAAAGTGCGTGCTCGTGAGATCGCCATTAGGCTCAACCTGCAAATGAAGATAAGTGATATTGAATTTCAGGGAGATGCTTCAAAAGCCACTTTTTATTATACTGCGGAAGAAAGGGTGGATTTCAGGCAATTGATCAAGGAATTCGCGCGCGAGTTCAACACCAGGATCGAGATGAGACAGGTGGGCTTCAGGCAGGAAGCTTCCCGTTTGGGAGGTATTGGTTCCTGCGGAAGAGAGCTTTGCTGTTCTACCTGGCTGACCGATTTCAGGTCTGTGAACACTTCAGCGGCAAGATATCAGCAACTCTCGCTGAACCCTCAGAAGTTGGCAGGTCAGTGCGGAAAGCTAAAATGCTGCCTGAATTATGAACTGGATACCTATCTTGATGCTTTAAAGGATTTTCCGAAGTCTGATATCAAACTGCACACTAAAAAAGGAACCGCAGTGTGTCAGAAAATCGATATTTTTAAAGGACTTTTATGGTACGCTTATGAGGGCGACTGGAGCAACTGGCACACGCTTACGGCAGAACAGGCTAACGACATCATTAAGAAGAACTCCAAAAAGGAATCGGTGAACAGCCTCGAGGAGTATGCCGTAGACCTGCAACAAGAATCAAAAACCGACTTTACCAATGCGGTAGGACAGGACAGCCTTACCCGCTTTGATAAGAAAGGCGGAGGTGGAAAGAAAAAGAGAAAGAACAAAAGAAAGAAAAGAAAACCCCAAAGAAATGGGTAGAGTTAAAGCCCCTCTCTTCATTTTGGTGAATTTACTCCTTTTGATATCCTGCGATAAGAACAGGGTATATGATGAGTACAAAAGCCTTCCAGATGAGTGGCATAAAGATTCGGTGGTGAGTTTCAAGGTGCAGGCGCCAGATACCCTGAAGAATTACAATCTTTTCATTAATCTTCGGAACAATTCAGATTACCGTTACAGCAATCTTTACCTCATCACCGAGATCAATTTTCCCTACGGCAGGGTGATCAGTGACACCCTTCAGTATGAGATGGCAAAACCGTCTGGAGAGTGGCTTGGCACAGGCTTTGGTGAGGTGAAGGAAAGCAAACTGTGGTACAAAGAGAATTTTCAGTTTTCCGAAGCAGGGGAATATACCGTGAACATTCAGCAGGCGATGAGAAAAAGGGATAGCGTGAGCGGCATTGAAAGCCTGGAGGGCGTGACCGAGGTTGGTTTTAGAATAGAGAATAGCACAAATTAATTTACAGCCCATGGGCAACACTAAAAAAACTGCGAAAGCAAAAAAGCAGGAGGCCGAAAAAAGAAGGAAATACAGCAAGTATAAATCCTGGTTCTGGTCTCTTTTTGCAATAGGATTATCGCTTACTGTACTTTTATTTTTACTGGCCGGCTGGGGTGTATTCGGAACCATGCCAACCTTTGAAGAACTTGAGAATCCCGAGACCAACCTGGCTACAGAGATCTTTTCTTCAGACGGGGAAACCCTTGGGAAATACTATAATGAAAACCGTACACCGATAAAATTTGAAGATCTGCCTCCACATCTTGTGGAAGCTCTTATTGCGACCGAGGATGAGCGGTATTTTGAGCATTCGGGTATCGATGCTCGCGGAACGGTGAGAGCTGCAGTCTTCCTCGGGAAAAGGGGAGGGGCCAGTACCATTACCCAGCAGCTTGCGAAACTTCTTTTTACAGAAAATGCATCCCGAAATCCTTTCGCACGTGTCATCCAAAAAGCAAAGGAATGGGTCATCGCTACCAGGTTAGAGCGTCAGTACACCAAGGAAGAGATCATTACCATGTACCTGAACAAGTACGACTTTTTGTACCAGGCGGTTGGGGTGAGATCGGCTGCAAAGATCTATTTTGATAAGGAGCCAAAAGACCTCAATGTGGAGGAAGCCGCGGTGCTGGTGGCCATGCTTAAAAATCCGATATTATACAATCCGGTAAAGGAAAGGTTCAAGGAAAATGCTCTTGAGAGAAGGAATGTGGTTATAAGCCAAATGGAGGTCAATGGATATATAACTGAGGAAGAGGAGGATTCTCTGCAACAATTGCCTTTAAAGGTTACCTTCACTCCGCAGGGACATGACGAAGGGGTTGCTACCTACTTCAGGGTCTACCTGCAGGGCTTTATGAAAGATTGGATCGAAAAGAACCCGAAGCCCGATGGCAGCGAGTACAATATCTACCGTGACGGACTAAAGATCTACACCAGCATCGACTCGAGAATGCAGGAGTATGCCGAAGAAGCGGTAAAAGATCATATCGCGCACCTTCAGAAGGAATTCGACAGGCAGAACAAGAGCAATAAAACAGCTCCTTTCAGAGATGTTACTGCTGAAGAAAGAAATGATATTATACAGGATGCCATGCGCCGCAGTGAAAGATGGCGGGTGCTTAAAGCCCAGGGGAAATCTAATGAAGAGATCGTGAAATCCTTTGGTGAAAAGACAGACATGAGGATCTTTACCTGGGACGGGATCAAAGATACAATCATGACCCCTCGGGATTCAATCATTCACTATAAGTCACATCTACAGGCAGGGATGATGTCCATGACCCCACAAACGGGAGAGGTAAAAGCCTGGGTAGGAGGTGTGAACTTTAAACACTTCAAATACGACCATGTAAAACAGGCAAAGAGGCAGGTTGGTTCTACCTTTAAACCTTTCGTTTATGCCACTGCCATTGATCAGTTACACCTGTCACCGTGTGATACTCTGCCTCAAAGTCTGCATACCATTGAAGCGGGCAAGCACGGCAACCAGAATGACTGGACGCCACGTAACAGTGATGGGGAATATGCTGGGATGATCAGCCTTAAAGCTGCCCTGGCACAATCGGTGAATACGGTAACCGCGCGTTTGATCGACCGCATTGGGCCAAAACCTGTTATCGACCTTCTTGAAAAACTGGAGATCGATGCTGAAAATATTCCTGAAGTTCCTTCAATTGCATTAGGTACGGCCGACCTGAGTGTTTTTGAAATGGTATCGGCTTACAGCGCCTTTGCGAATGAAGGAGTATACGTAAAACCGGTGATCGTAAACCGCATTGAAGATAAGAATGGAACTATCTTATACCAGCACATGCCTGAGACCAAGGATGTTCTTAGTAAGGAAGCTGCTTATGTAACGGTGAACCTGCTCGAAGGGGTAACCCAGTACGGGTCTGGTAGAAGGCTTCGAGGCACCTGGGCTACAGGGGCAGAACATTATAAAAGAGCCGTTACGGGCTATCCGTACGACTTTGACAATCCCATTGCAGGAAAGACTGGAACCACGCAAAATCAGAGTGACGGATGGTTCATGGGAATGGTTCCAAACCTGGTTACCGGGGTGTGGGTAGGAGCAGAAGACCGCTCGGTGCATTTCCCAACCTTGACTTACGGTCAGGGAGCTACCATGGCCCTTCCAATTTGGGGGATGTACATGAAAAAGGTCTATGCAGATAAGGAGCTGGAGGTTTCAAAAGGAGAATTCCCGAAACCGGAGAACCTGAGCATAGAAACCAACTGTGAGAACTACGGAAAGAACCAGGTAGAAGAAGGAGATTCCCTTCCCGATGAACTGGATTTCTAGATAAGACTGAATTTATTGCGAAAATCACAATTGTGGCCGTGGTTCCGTTGGGACACGGCCATTATTTTTGTATTTTTCGGAATAAAATAACCAACAATGATCAAGAAAACTGTAGAGGACGTTTCCAAAGCCCTGGAAGGCGTTCATGACGGGATGACCTTTATGCTCGGGGGCTTCGGGTTATGTGGTATCCCGGAAAACTCCATAGCCGAGCTGGTACGACTTAATGTAAAGAACCTTACCTGTATCTCAAACAATGCCGGGGTGGATGATTTCGGCCTGGGACTGCTGCTTCAAAAGAAACAGATCGATAAGATGATCTCCTCCTACGTGGGAGAAAATGCCGAATTCGAACGCCAGATGCTTAGCGGGGAACTGGAAGTGGAATTAACTCCGCAGGGAACCCTTGCTGCCAAATGTCAGGCTGCTCAACAAGGCTTTCCGGCTGTTTATACTCCTGCAGGCTACGGTACTGAAGTGGCCCAGGGCAAAGAAACCAGGGAGTTCAACGGAAAAATGTATGTGCTTGAGGAGGCTTATAAGGCCGATTTCGCATTCGTCAAAGCCTGGAAAGGAGATGAGGCCGGAAACCTCATTTTTAAAGGAACAGCACGTAACTTCAATCCGTTAATGTGTGGCGCCGCCAAAATTACGGTTGCCGAGGTGGAAGAGCTGGTCAAACCGGGTGAACTAGACCCTAACCAGATCCACATTCCCGGGATCTTCGTGCAGCGCATCTTCCAGGGGAAGGACTATGAAAAAAGAATTGAACAAAGAACAGTTCGAAAAAAATAATTGATTTGAAAATTTGAGAATGAGATGATTTGAAAATGAATTCTAAAACTGCAACTTATGAGAGATGACAAAGAAAATTTGATTGTAAACAAAACCTTCAATTTTGCACTTGATGCTATTGATTATTCTGAAAAATTGAGATCTCTTCATAAGTATGAAATGGCTTCTCAGCTCTTTAGAAGTGGAACTTCGATAGGAGCAAATGTATGGGAGGCGCAAAATGCGGAAAGTAATGCGGATTTTATTCATAAGTTTAAAATAGCAGCTAAAGAATCAGATGAAACGAATTACTGGTTGAAGCTGTGCAAGGCCTCACCTCATTACCCGGATCCTAAACCTGAATTGCCTACAGAGCTAAACTCAATAATCAGGATTATATCAAGGATCATTTCGTCGAGTAAGAAAAAATAATCTTCAATTTTTCAAATCCACTAATCTTCAAATTATAGAAATGTTAGATAAAGAAGGAATCGCAAGAAGAATTGCTAAGGAAGTTAAGGATGGCTACTACGTCAACCTTGGAATAGGGATACCAACTTTGGTGGCCAATTTTGTACGTGATGATATACAGGTAGAATTCCAGAGCGAGAATGGGATTCTGGGAATGGGGCCTTTTCCAATTGAAGGAGAAGAAGACGCCGATCTTATCAACGCAGGGAAACAGACCATTACCGCTTTACCGGGAGCCAGTTTTTTTGACTCTGCCATGAGCTTTGGAATGATCCGTGGGCAACATGTAGATCTTACTATTCTGGGAGCCATGGAGGTCGCAGAGAACGGTGATATCGCCAACTGGAAGATTCCTGGGAAGATGGTAAAAGGAATGGGCGGCGCGATGGATCTTGTGGCCAGCGCCGAAAATATCATCGTGGCAATGATGCACACCAATCGTGCAGGCGAATCAAAGCTTCTTAAAAGATGTACGCTGCCTTTAACCGGAGTGGGATGTGTGACCAGGATCGTGACCAACCTGGCAGTTCTCGAGGTAACCGACAAAGGTTTCAAGCTTTTGGAAAGAGCGCCGGGAGTAAGTGTGGAAGACATTAAAAATGCCACCGAAGGCACGCTGATCGTGGAAGGGGAGATCCCTGAGATGCAGCTTTAAATAGTGGAAAAACCAAACGGTTCCGTTCTCAAGTATTCTAGTATATGCCTGAAAACGGAACCGTTTCGTTCACAGTGTGCTACTCTGTTATAGAAGTTGAATGCTTCTCGAGATTAACGAGGAAATCAATGGCTTCATTCAAAGGAATGATCTTTCCGCGGGAATTCACCTGTGAGAAATATTTATGCCACTTCGCTTCTTCAATACCTTTTTCAAATTTTTCTACATCTTCAAGGGACGGAAGCTTCCAAAGTGCCATATAACGATAATCACTTCGGTACGGGGTATGCTCGTCGTTCATTGCCCATCCCAGATTTTCAATGCCCGCTTTTTGTAGATCATTGATGGCTTCTCCTACTTTGTTCATGTAGGCCCGTCTTTCTTCTTTTGAAAGTTCCATCCATTTTTGAGTGACATTCCATTGTTCTACGTACAGATACATAATCGGTTGTTTTTTGGTTATTAAAGCGGTTAGAAGAGGCCAAAAAAGGGACTTTTGGCACCTTTACTTTAAATATAGTAAAAGTTTGAGAGGCAGGAATGTATGATAACATTTCATTAAGGGAATTGCTAAACCGAAAGTACCTCCTCTTCAGACAAAAGTTCTTCCTGTCTCAGCTTGAGGACCACCTGGGCGATAGCCAGCACATCTTTTTCGCAGTAGGTAATTATGCGGTCAATGTTTTGGTCTGAATAGTAGACATCTCGAACCTCGCTGCCGTCGATATCATCTTTAGGCGAAGGAATGTTCAGCACATTGCACAGCAGCTTTAAGGAGGTATAATGTTTATAGTCGCCAAATTTCCACAGCTCCAGGGTATCCAGATGCGGCACTTCCCAGGGTTTTTTTCCGAAGAGATCTAGCTTTACCGGAAGCTCCATATTGTGGATGAGCATTCTCCTGGCGATGTACGGGAAATCGAATTCCTTCCCGTTATGGGCGCAAAGCAGATGCTGAGGTCTGCTAAAGTGATCTTCCAGCAAGTTTTTGAACTGCTGAAGCAGCTGCTTTTCCTCTCCGTGAAAAGTGGTGATCCTGAAGGTTCTTAGTTCCCCCTGAAAAGCAAAATATCCTACAGAGATGCAAATGATCTTCCCGAATTCTGCCCAGATCCCGGCCCGGTCATAGAATTCTTCGGCCGTGAATTCTTCCTTTCGCTGGTACTGGGTCTTGAGTTCCCAGAGTTTCTTTTTCTCTTCGGAAAGGTCTTCATAAGAAGCGTTTTCGGGTACCGTTTCTATGTCGAGGAACAGCAGGTTCTTTAAGGAGATCTTTTTGATCATAAAGGCTGGTTGAGCATTTTATATACCTCTTCAAGATAGATATAAAAATCTTTGGAATGCTCTTCTCCTTCAGGTTTTGACATTTTTTCCTTTCCCAGGCGGGTAATGATGAGGTCATCTTCAGGCACCACGATCACATACTGCCCCAATATACCTCTCATATAGAAGATCTTTTTACCCTTGTATTCTTCCAGCCAAAAGCCATACCCGTAATGCGGAGACTTCTCAAATCTGGGCCTGATGCTTTTGGCGACAAAAGCTGAATCTAAAAGCTGCTTTTCCTGCCACCTTCCGAAGTCTTTATACAGTTTTCCGAAGCGGGCGAAATTCCGCGCATTTGAAGCGATGCAGCAATAGGCCTTTTCCATACCGCTTTCTTCGCTATCCAGCTGCCACAGCGCATCATTTCTCATTCCAAGCGGTTTCCAGAAACTGTCGCTCAGGTATTCGGCAAGGGTTTTTCCGGTTGCTTTTTCAATTACCATGCCCAGCAGCTGGGTGTTTCCGCTGAGATATTCAAATTCCTGCCCCGGCTTTTCGGTCACTTCCAGGTCCAGGATGAGCTCCCTCAGGTCATCTCCAAAATAGGCTTTCGCGGTCATGGAGAAAGGATTGTAATAGCTTTCATTCCAGTTAAGCCCTGAGGCCATGGATGCCAAATCTCCCACTGTTAACCGGCGATCGAACTGCGGAAAGAAATCGGCTACGGGTTGCTCTAAACTTTCTATTTTACCTTCAAAAATGGCTTTTCCCAGGAGGGCAGCGGTAATGCTTTTGGCCATTGAAAACGAGTTGGTGCGGGAGTCTTCTCCAAATTCTCCGGCATAATCCTCATACCAGATGCTGTCGT
The DNA here is from genome assembly GCF_900102915.1 of Salinimicrobium catena. Lineage (GTDB taxonomy): Bacteria > Bacteroidota > Bacteroidia > Flavobacteriales > Flavobacteriaceae > Salinimicrobium > Salinimicrobium catena. The sequence goes on along the minus strand of NZ_FNGG01000001.1, from coordinate 414,491 downwards.
TCTTAATGATCAAAAAAGCTATGGTATTAAGATCTTCGTTGATCTCCTGTAGCCCTGGAGTGGCCTTAACTGAATTATAATCTTTATGCAAAGGCCAGGGCTGAGGTTTTCCTGCTTCTATAGTTCTGTTGCTGAATTGGGGATGATCATCTATGTAGGCAGTAGTATGGCCGGTAAGGTAAGTAACCTTCAATCCCCTAAAAATATAACCATAATCAAAGATGTATAGGAGCAGAACAATTACCGGCAGAATAATGAGGAGCCAAAAAAGTGTTTTTTTTAATACTTTCATCAGGGTCAAAATTGGAGACTTTGTTGTTTTTCGGGCTGCTCATGTTCCAGCAGCCATTTCTTTCGCCACACCCCGCCCGCATAGCCGGTTAGTGAGCCGTCGCTGCCAATTACCCTGTGACAGGGCACAACTATCCACAACGGATTCTTGCCGTTCGCGGCCGCGACTGCCCTTATGGCTTTCGGGTCTCCGTACTTTTTGGAAAGCTCGAGGTATGAAGTGGTTTTTCCGAAAGGGATCTCCTGCAGCTCCTGCCATATCTGCTTTTGAAAATCGGTGCCATCAGGATTGAGCTTTAGATCAAAATGGGTTCGCTCTCCGTCAAAATATTCCTGTAGTTGCTTTACAGCTTCCTGAAGTGGTGAAGGAATATTGCGAGTTGTTTGTGGAGGGTCTTCAGAAATTAGAATACTCGAGACCCCTTTTTCATCACCTTCTAAAATCGCCGTTCCCAGCGGGGTTTTCAAAAAGGCTTTATTCATCTTCCTCATCTTTTTGCTTCAGGATACCCAAGCGGCGAGCACGTCGTTCCCAGTTCCTGCGGGCGAGTACCTGCATGTCGGCAATGTTGTCGCTTTCGTCCATGATCTCAAGCCCCAGGAGGGTTTCAATAATATCCTCCATAGTCACCAGCCCCACCGTATTTCCGTATTCATCTACCACAATGGAAAGGTGGGTCCGCTCTTTTATGAACCGGTCAAAGAGTTCGGGAATGGGAATATCCTCAGGAACTATATGTATATCCCTTTTGATAATAGATAAAGGCTCGCTTCCTTTTTCCTCCAGCATCTCTTCCAGCACATTGTCCTTTAAAATAAACCCTGTGATATTATTCGATTTCTTGCTGTATACGGGGATCCTTGAGAATCTTAGGTTCTTATGAGCTCTGTAAAATTCTTCTATTGGGGTGTTCTCATCTTCGGTGACTGCAACAGAAAAAGGGGTCAGAATGTCTTTAGCCTGTACCTTCTCAAAAATGAGCATGTTCTTGATCACCGTGGTCTCTTTGCCCTCGAAAATGCCCTCTTCTTCGGCCACATCGGTCATAGCCATAAATTCTTCCCGGCTCATGGTGCTTACGTGGGCCGATTTGCCAATGAGTTTGGTGGTAAGCATCATCAGCCATAAGATTCCGGTATACTTCAGCGGGAAAACAAAAATATCCAAAGTTTTTGCCGTAAAGTTCCCCAGAGATTTCCAGTAAGTGGCGCCGATCGTCTTCGGAATGATCTCCGAAAGCACTAGAATGGCAAGTGTCATAAGCGCCGAAACGATACCCACCATATTTCCGCCGTCGCCAAAAACCTTTTCGGCCTGTACTCCCACCAGGATCGCGCCCACAGTATGGGCGACCGTGTTAATAGTTAGAATGGCGATAAGCGGCTTATCCACATCCTGTTTATAGTGCACTAAAGTTTTTGCGTAACCTTTACCCTCTCTTGACTTCATCCTGAGGTAGGAAGGGGTGATGCTCAAAAAAGCAGCTTCCAATACAGAACACAGAAAGGAGAAAAAGATCGCTAATACCGCGTATAGAATGAGTAATCCCATGTAGTGTTTATTGATTCGTCAATATAATGAACTTCCTTTTCATCTGCATAATTGATGGGATCAAAACATGATGGAGATGAGGTCGTCTTCAGAGATCTTGTCGAAATACTCCTTGAGGTTGAAAGGTTCCAGTTTTACACGAATGGCCTCTTCTTCGTGCTTGGTGTTTTCCAGCGCCTGTTCTATGGGCTTGATGTCCCTTATATGGAAGAAATCGCCTGTGATCTTCACGGCGCGTATGATGCCGTGGGAAACGTTCATGTTCATTTCTATGGTCCCACCCGGAGTGCGGGCACCCTGTTTAAAGTTATAGTCGGGGGAGTAACCAAAGTTCCATTCCCAGGTGCTGTATTTTTCATCCCTTATCTCCTGGATCTTTTTCAGATCTTCCTCGGTGAACTCATACATTCTCGCGTCCTCAAAATGCCCGGTGATGTAGTCCATGATCTTATCGGTGAACTGGTCCAGGCTTATCTTTTCCTTCAAATGATCACTGATGTTGGTCACCCTGTTTGGCACCGATTTCACTCCGCGATCCTTATATTTTAGCGGATTGATCTTCAACGCTCCGCTGATGTCTTTCATTTCTGAAGAGAACAGCAAAGTTCCATGATGCAATACTTTATTCTTAAATACATGCTCGGCATTGCCCGAAAATTTTTTGCCTTCGATGGTAAGATCGTTGCGGCCTTCAAATTTCGCATTCACTCCTAATTCTTTCAGTACTTCAATTATGGGTTTTGTGTACCGCTGAAAATCGATCATTTCATAGCTGTCTCCGGTGCGGGTAAAGGAAAAGTTGAGGTTTCCAAGATCGTGGTAGACCGCGCCCCCGCCTGAAAGTCTTCTTACTACCTTGATGCCTCGTTCCTTAACATATTCGTGATTGATCTCGGCCAGAGTGTTCTGGTGTTTTCCCACTATGATCGCGTTGTCGTTTCGCCAAAGCATAAAACAATCCTCTTCCATATGCTTAAAAATATACTCATCTGTGGCGATGTTAAAGTAAGGATCTGTAGAGTGGTGTTTGATGCAGAGCATAGCGGTTCTTTGTTGGTTCCTTCAAAAATAAGAAAGCTTTGAGGGAATTTTCCCAAATGTGAATTAATTTCTGAAACGCCCTGTTGAAATTCCGGAGAGCTACTTTTTTGTCTTTTTCTGCACCTCTTCTTTCCAGTCTTTCCCAACCGCCGAAAGGTATTCGGAATAGTTCCAGGTGTCGAGACTTGATTGCAGGGCGGGATCTTTTTCAGCGACATAAGTTTCATCCTCGGGCATGGCAGAAACTTTGAAACCACAGCTTCTCAACATAGAGATGATGCCCTGGTGATTAGGCGCCCACCAGTTGGTAGGATCTCCCGCCAGTTTATCTTCGATAAATGCCATTTTTGGCCAAGCATCCTGCTTCATGATCTCCCGGCGATGAAATTCCACATCTTCGGGAATGTCCATTTCTTCCTTGCCAGGTAGACTTAGCGTCTGGAAAACCATCATTTTTTTCACTTTTTGAGTGAGTATGTCCATAGCCAACATTGGATACCTCAAATGGTAAAAAACACCCATGAACCAGACCAGGTCAAACTGTTCTTCGCTATGGGCCAGGTCATAAACCTGCATTTGTTTGAACCGCACTTTGTCATCCAGACCAAATTGCTGTGCCGTCCACTTTGCCTGTTTCAAATAATGTTCGTCAAGGTCTATCCCCAGCACATCGGCGCCTCTTTTCGCCAGTTCTATGGAATAGAATCCGGCGTTACAGCCAATATCCAGCACTTTCCAGCCGCTCAGGTCTTCGGGAATGGAGTTTTTGATGTTATTCCATTTAAAGGCCGGGAAATCTCCCAAAAAATGATCGGGAGCGGTGATGTTGCCGTCGGGCAGGTGAATGTTGTGAAACCAGGGCGCTAAGGCTTTAATTTCTGCTTCGGTAGACATAGTTTTTGATTTTATACTTTTTCGGAAGGCTGTCTCACTTCCCTGACATATTTTACCAGTTCCAGGGCGCGGGCTTTGGCTGTGTGCGACTGCAAAACCTTTTGCCGTGCCTGTTCACCAATATTTTTTCTTTCTTCTTCGGAAATGCTTCGGAAGTATTCCGCGACTTCCGAAGAAGTCCTGGCAATGAGAATTTCTTTATTTGGTTCAAAAATGCTTTCGATACCGTCCCAGTTATCTGAAATTATGGGAACACCACAAGCCGCGGCCTCAAACAACCGAACGCTGGGCGAATAGCCGGCTTTGATCATGTCTTCCCGGGTCACATTCAAGGTAAAGTTTTGGGAATTATAGAACTCCCTGTGTTTTGCCGGGGGCAAATGCTCTATTCTTTCCACATTTTTAGACCAGGGAAAATCTTCAGGATATTGAGGACCGGCGACAACGAATTTTTTATCGGGAAATTCCGCGGCAGGTTTGTTCAACAGTTCCTGCACGGTGGGCTGCCGGTCTGTGCTGTAAGTGCCCAGGTATCCCATTTGCCATTTCTTTTCCTTTTCTTCGGGATAATAAAGATCGGGATCAACCGAACAGTAAAGCGCTCTGGCCATAGGAGAACCGTAGTGATTCTCGAGATGATTCAAAATTGGTCCTCCCGAAAATGACAAATACAGGTCATACTTGCTGATGATCTCCGGGTTTAGGTATTCATAATCCTGCCGCTCGAGTTTGGCAAGTGTCACCGGCGTATCAATGTCGTAAAAGGCGGTTACTCCTGTGGCTGTTTTAATTGCCCAGTTGCCGACTTCCACACCTTGCTGCGTGTAAGAACCCACTATGACCACATCGGCTTCAGCGACTTCCTGCTTATAATCTGAATAGAGTTCTTCGTTGGTTTTATAGAGGCCCAGCCGGCAAAATTCGGGATTTGGCATATCGCGATTTCCCGAATACCAGGGCACATCTTTTTCGAGGAACAGGATATCATGGCCAAGAGCTTTTAGCTCTTTCAGCAAAGCACGATAGGTCGTGGCATGGCCGTTGCCCCAGGAAGAAGTGATGGAAAGTCCTATGATTACAAATTTCATGCTTCAGGATTTTAGTTCGGCTTCGGTTTGCAGTTTTTCAGAAATGACAGATTCCAATAGCTCTGCCCGGTGCTCATAAGTGTGTTTCTCAAGCACTTTTTTATAAGCAGCCTGCCCGATTTCTTTGGCTTTTTCCGGAGAAAGTTCTGAAAGGATCTTTTCCACTTCATCGCCATCATTGGCTACAAGGATCTCTTTTCCGGGCTCAAAAAAAGTTTCTATTCCTTTCCAGTAATCGGTAATAATACACGCTCCGGCACCGGCAGCTTCGAAGACGCGGGTAGCTGGGGAAAAGCCGTACTTCGCCATGCTATCGCGGCTGATGTTCAGCACTGCTTTTGGAGTGCAGTTAAAGGCATTGTGATCTTTTGTATATACGTGCCCCACATATTTTATGTTGAAGGGCATGGCTTTGTCGCCCCAGCCGCTGCCTCCAAGAATAAAGCGTTCGCCCGACAGTTTACGGGCAGGTTTGATAAAAAATTCTTCCACCCGCGCTTCCCTGTCAGGTAAACGATTTCCTAAAAAGGCCAGGCTGCCATTAAACTTCTCATCAGGATCTACGGGAAAATGGGTGTCAGTATCCAACGCGTTGTAAATAGGAATGCATCTCTTCGCTCCATTGCGCTCGTAAGCATCGATCACGGGTTGGCCGCCGCCGTAGGTGAGCACAAAATCGTACTTTGGAATTAATTTATTGAAAGGATCTGAAGGGTCAGACTCGATACGGTCAAGAGTTGCTGGCGCGTCAACATCCCAAAAAATGATCAGGTTATCTTCTTTTTTCAGCTGCACCACGGCATCTTCCAAAAATTCATCAAAAGCCCCCACGCCGCTTGCCTTGATGATGACATCTGCTTCTGAAGCCTGCCGCAGCAATCCCTGCAGCGTGACTTTATCATCAGGATAGACCACTACTTTGCACCAGTCCGGATCTTCTATGTCACGGTGCTTTTGACGTTCGTAAATATCGGGTTCGTAAAAGGTAACATTATGCCCCATTTTGTGCAGCGCCTTGACGATGCCGCGGTAATAAGTTGCCGCCCCGTTCCAGTAAGCCGAAACTATGCTGGACCCGAAAAAGGCAATTTCAAGATTCTTTTTCATGCTTCCAAACTTTTGTTGTGAATTGGAAAAATTTTTTCATCGGGTATGCCCAGTTCCTGTAAGATCATTTCCAAACCGTCTACGCGATGGGCGCAGGTATGCCTTTCAAGAATGGTCTTTCTTCCGTTATCGGAAAGGCTTTTTGCCAGGTGCGGACTCTTCAGCACCTCGGCGATCTTATAGCCCATGTCATTCCCGTCTTTGGCTATGAGATAGTCTTCTCCCGGCGTGAACAAATGTTCGGCATCGTTCCAGGGGGAACAGATGAGGGGTATTCCGCAGGAAAGGGCTTCAAAAGGCCGGATAGTAGGGATACCCGGCAACATTTGAACATATGGCCGTCGCGGCACATGTATGGTCACTTTATATTTTGCAAAGACTTCAGGCACTTTATAATTCGGAAGGTAACCGCCGTACTCGATCCCGGCTTCCTCCAGGGCTTTTTTAGCTTTTTCGGGATACCGGACTCCGTAAACTTTAGCTTTTATTCCGAGTTCTTTCACAGGTTCCACGAGGAATTCCATCAGTTCTTCGGTGCGTTCATTGTCGCCCCAGTTCCCTATCCATACCAGGTCGCCTTCTTTTTCTTCATCGCGGTTTGGGCTGAAGAAGTCGGCATCGGCAGCTTCATGCCAGGTCCATACCTTGTCCACCCATTTCTTTTCCAGGTAGATGTTTTTGATCACATCACCAAAGACGAGGGCGCCGTCAAAATGTGAAAAGTCATATTTGGACATGCTCTTTTCGTCGGAAACCGCCCTGTGATGCGTGTCGTGGAAGAGGAGTTTGAACCCGTATTTCTCCTTTTGTTTCCCTATTTCTGAAATAAGCTCCGGTTCGTTCCATTCATGTACGATGACCAGGTCTGCCCCACCCAAAATATTCCCGTAGTTCAGCTTTTTCTCCGGATTGTAGAATTGAGGGTTTAAAGAAGGATAATACTGCCGAAACTCATCCAGCTTTTCGGCGCCATGATCCTTCAGCAGGTTTTTCATGCTCCAGCCGCCTTCGGGTTCATAGACTTCCACGTCATGACCTCTCTTTTGAAGTTCCTTGACAATGCCTCTTAAAAAATGCGCATTCCCATGATTCCAATCAGAATATAGGGAATGGTAAAACATCACTATTTTCATGCACTTACTACTTTATGTTCTTTTTTGGCGATCTCGCGGTATAACTGATGGTATGCTGCCCCCATTTTTTCTGCGGAAAAATTTGCTGCCCTTTCTTTGGCTCTTACAGAAAGTTCTTTCAGGAACAGCGGATTATCAAGCAGGAGCAGGGCCATTTTTTCAGCATCGGCTTCATCTTCAGGATCGAAGAAGAGAGCGGCTTCCTGCCATAGTTCTTTCAGCGTGTCGAGTTCACTTAGCACCAGGGCGCAGCCGTTATTTGCCGCTTCCAGTATCGCCAGGCCAAATGGTTCATAGCGGGTAGGGCTTACAAAAACGCTGGCCCGTTGCATCCACTGCTGCACTTCTTCGGGAGATAATTTTCCGAGGAAATTGACATTTTCGGCGGTACATTCCTTGCCGGTATTGGGATTCACTCTTTCTCCGGCCACATAAACCGGCCACGGAAGTTTTCCCGCTATTTTGGAAAGCAGAGGCAGGTTCTTGGCTTCGTCCCACATTCTGCCCATGCACAAAATGAACTTTTCACGAGGTTTTTCTTCCGAAGCATACTTGCGTCTCCCATTGTGGATGACCCTTGTTTCTGAAGAAAAACCATGTACCTCTTTCGCTTTTTCGAGTATGGAATTGGTCGGTCCCACTACCACATCTGAAGCTTCGAGCGATTCTTTTACTTTTTGGGTATACCTGTCCCAATCCTTAGGTGCCGCTTTGCCTTTAACAGCCTGCCACCAGGTTTGTACACAGGAATGGAAAACGGTAACGACCGGTGAGGTCCAGGTGCTGTCTACATGCGCGTAGTTGTTGAGGTGAACAATGTCAGGCTGTACGGTATGATAGATGCTGTTTAGCCATTTCCTTGATTGCTCTACATCCTCCCAGGGATCTTCCATCCACTCCAGCCGGTAATCGCTTTTGTAAAAGACGACGTTCGGCATTTTTTCGGCGGCAACCTGTTGTGCCGGGGAGGGCCAGGAGCCCATAGCTGCCAGATGCACCTCTATTCCGAACTTCTCGAGAGCTTTGCACAATTCCAGGGAATATACCCAAACTCCGCCCACCGTATCGGTGGTCATTAATATTTTCATTCCTTTACCTTCCATATATTCGATCGATTAGTTGAGCAGTCCTGATGAATTCTTCGGCAGATGTTTCATCAAAACGATTTTGGGTGAGCATTTTTTCGGCCCAGACAACTCCGGCCCGGCCGCTCCATTCATCGGGTGGAGTCACCAGGGTTTCAGTTTGAGTGCCATAGTACTTTTCGGCTGTAAAATCATAGAACGAGCCATTGATATTTTTAAACGCGGCCCCGCCTTTGCTGCCGTAGAATTTGGCTTCAATGACGGCATCCTTTCCTGCGGAAACATGCCAGGAACATTCCAGGTTGATCACCTGGTCTTTTTCTGAGGTCATAGTGACACTGGCAAAATCTTCCACATGTTCATCAAAGGAATCCAATTTTTGTCCTTTGTGAAAAAGGTGACTTTTTACCTCGTTTATTTCCGGAAAATCCAGCGTCCAAAGGGCCATGTCCACCAGGTGGATCCCCAGATCCATGACGCAGCCCCCGCCTGATCTTTTAATGTCGTAGAACCATTCTTTGTCAGGCCCATAGGCGTTGTGAAAAACCAGGTCTATAGCGTAGATATCTCCTATCTCACCATTTTTAATGAGGTCATATACTGCTTTGAAGGCTTTCGTGTAGCGGTAGGAGAGATCTACCGCCAAAAGTTTATCTGCGTTTCTTGACGCTTCCACCACCTGTTTTACTTCCAGGGCTGTTCTTCCTAAAGGTTTCTGGCAAAATACGGCTTTGCCAGATCTCAGCGCCTCAATGCTTTGCTCGGCGTGCATGGCGCTGGGCGTGGCAATCACGATCCCGTCTAGATTCTCATCTTGGTACATTTCTTCAGGAGACTCTTTTAAGGTAGCATTTTCGGCACTTTTCAGAGCTTCCTTTGCATTTTCTTCATGAGGTTCGGTAATGGCTGCGGCTGTGGCAGGAGTATGGTTGAGAATGGCTTCCATGCGGTTGCGGCCTATCCAGCCGACTCCAAGAAAACCAAGGTTTAATATCTTTTTGGTTGGTTGAGTTGTGATCATTTTGGTTGATTAATTATAAGCGCTTTAATAAATCCGTCAGGGCGTTCGGTTAGATGTTTATAAGCCTCTTCCATTTCTTCCAGAGCAAAGTGATGGGTGAATAGCGGGAAAGGATCCATTTTTTCGGCTTCTACAGCCTTAATGGCGGCTTCAATTCCGGCTATGTATTTCTGCGGATCTCTTTCATGTGCGCTGATCATATCGATTCCTCGCCAGTTGAGCATTTGCACGTTCACATTCCTCATCCCGTCCTGGTGAAATCCGGCAACGATGAGTTTTCCTCTTTCGCCGGTAAGTTCTATGGACAGGTTTAGGGGCCATTCCTTGCCGGTACATTCGATCACTCTTTCGCAAAAGTTTTGGTTGGTTAGTTCTTTTACTTTTTCAATGATCTCGTAATGGTCATTCATCTGAATAAGATGATCTGCACCGGCTTTCTTTGCGGTTTCCAGGGAAAATTCCCGGCGCGAAATGGCTATTACCTCAGCCCCTGCAGACTTTGCCAGTTGGATTAGCAGGGTACCTAAGAAGCCGCTGCCTACTATGGCTACTTTTTGCCCTTGTTGAATATCGCTCCTGTTGAAGATATTCATGGCGCAGCCCAAAGGTTCTCCGGGGAATGGTTTTCCATCTAAAGAATCGGGCAGCTTTACCACGCTTTCTTCTTTGGCTATATCATGGGTGGCGTAGGCATTGTAAGTGAGGGCGGTAACACGGTCACCTTTTGTCAGGTTTTCAACACCTTCCCCTACGGCATCCACAATTCCCCAGCCTTCGTGGCCCGGTTCTCCAGCAGTGATAGGGTAATCGAACCAGTCCCTGCCTTCCCACACCGGGATATTCGAAGCGCAAACGCCGGAGCCTTCCAGCTTAATGCGCACCTCTCCCTGTTTAGGTTGAGGTAATTGCAGGTTGTCTAAAATGACATTTTGTGGCTCTTTTAAAACAGCAGCCGTTAATTCAGTTCTTTTTTCTGAAACAGGTGGCATTTCCTGTACACTTTTGGATGCTCTCATATAGCGATCGCTTTTTTAGATTTTAAAGTTGCAGGAAGTTCGATATTGCGATTTTCGCAAAGCCAGTGGACCAGGTTTTCGACACCCTGCCCTACTTTATACTTCGGCTTCCAGCCGGTAGCTTCTTTGAACTTATCAGTATTGGAGACATAATAGAATTGATCTCCGGTACGCCAGTCCTCAAAACTTACATCCATTTTCTTATCTGCTTTTTCCTTAATGAGGTTCAGTATTTCTAAAAGGCTAACCGTGTTTTCCGGTCCGCCGCCAATATTGAAGACTTCTCCGGCCAAGGAATTCATGTTCTTTTTAGCCAGTAGGAAGGCGTCGATAAGATCATCTACATAGAGAATGTCCCTGACTTGTTTTCCGTTTCCGTAGATGGTGATGGGATCATCCTGAAGGGCGCTAATAAGAAAGTGTGCCACCCAACCCTGATCTTCTGTTCCAAATTGGTGAGGTCCGTAGATACAGCTCATTCTGAAGACCACCGTTTTCAATCCGTAAGTCCTGGAATAGTCCAGAATATACTGGTCTGCAGCCCCTTTTGAACACCCGTACGGACTATGGAAGTCAAGCGGGATCTTTTCGTTTATTCCGTATTTTTTCATTTTTTCATCGGCAGGGTAGAAGCGGGTTTCGTTCTCTATCATTTCCACATCTTTCAGGTTTCCGTACACCTTATTTGTAGAAGTGAAGATGAGCGGGGGCTGATGTTTCGAGTTTCGAATAGCTTCTAAAAGATTAAATGTACCCTGCAGGTTCACATGGAAATCATGAATAGGATTGGTCACCGAAGAGGTCACCGCAACCTGCGCACATAAATGGAACACTTCAGAGGCATGCTCTACGCAATTCTGTAGGATCCTTGTTTCATTGATTCCCGCAATCTGGATGATCAGTTTATCTTCATACTGCTGTTTGAGCCATTGCAGGTTCTCTTCAACCCCATCTCTGAAAAGGCTGTCATAGACCATCACCTTTTTTCCTTCGGAAAGGAGGCGGGAAGCGAGATTTGTTCCTATAAAACCGGCACCGCCAGTTATAAGGCTGTACTGCTCATCTTCCTTAATTTGGTACTGCTTTGAGATATAATCCTGTTTCTGAATATTTTCAACTCCGTCTTTTTCGAGGAGTTTATAAAGCAATTTTTTAGTCCCGTCTGTCTTTTTTAATCCGAAGAAATATTCTCTTTCATCCAGATGGAATCCACCCACGGTGGCGTTCTTTGGATCCAGGTCTTTTAAGGAATACCAGTAGATCCTGTCCGCATCTGCGTTGAGTACATTTTTGAACTCCTGGTATTGTTTTACCTCATCGTTCTGCCAGGTGGAAAATCCGGCTTCAGAGATCCAGATCTCTTTGTCATATCCACCCTTTTCAAGCACTTCCCTTACCGCCTTGATATTCACATCCCAGCCTTTCCATTGCTGGTCAAAAACATGTGGGAAGCCATGGATTCCCACGGCATCTATCTTCTCGAGCACACCCTGCTCCACCATCATTTGAAGCCAGTTAGGATCAATGGGACTCATACCTCCCAGAAGCGTTTTTTTGCCTCTTTCTTTGGCCCAGTTTGCTGCCATACTTATCATTTTAGCAAACTTGTTCCATGAATAGTCAAGGGTGAAATCGTATTCTATTTTGTTGTTGGGTTCATTCCATAGTTCTACCCATTCAAAGTAATTTCCGTATTTATTGATCATCACATCAATAAAGTCGGCATATGCTTTCAAGTCTTTTGGTGGGGCTGAGGTTTTTTGCATTTCGCCTATAGAAGGCGGGGTGTAAAGAAAACACGGCAGGATCTCGACATGGGGTTCCAGCTCTTTGAAAAGCCAGTCATACCATTCTTCTGTTCCTTCTACGTACCAGTCTGCCCACGAAATGCCGGTACGTAAATGAGTTATTCCTAATCGCTTCAGGTCAGCAATGGCATTTTTCACCTCCTCATATTCGCCTGGTCTGAACCACTCCAGGATCCCAAGGACAGGAGTTGACGAATTCTTTTTTTCTGAAATTTCCATAGCTTTTGGTTTATACGGTTAGTCCTCTTGAAGAAAGTTCATTGCTTGCCTTGCTTACATTATCAGTGGCTATCTGAGTTTTAAGCCACTCTGCCAGTTCATACAGCCCCTCTTCAAATTTCACTTGTGGTTCAAAGCCCAATACCTTCTTTGTTTTTGTGGTGTCGGCAAAACAGTGTCTAATGTCTCCCACACGATATTTCCCGGTGATCTCTGCCTTGATGCCTTCTTTTCCCATTACCTCTGCCAGCTTATCGGCAATGAATTGAATGGTGTACTGGTTTCCGCTTCCAATGTTGAAAACCTCACCGTCAGCTTCAGGCTTTTCCATGGCAAGACGGCAGGCACGGGCCACATCGTTGACATGGATGAAATCCCTTTTCTGCTTTCCGTCTTCAAAGATCATAGGCGAATTGTTGTTGAGCAGGCGGGAAGCAAAAATGGCGAGCACTCCCGTGTAGGGATTGGAGAGTGCCTGCCTGGTTCCATAAACATTAAAAAATCTCAAAGCGGTTGCAGGAAAATTATAGGCCTTCCCGGTGATAAGGCTGAGTCTTTCCTGGTCATATTTTGACAAAGCGTAAACCGATGACAGATTAGGTTGCTTGGTTTCTGGCGTGGGAACAGGAGAAAGTATATCTCCATTCTCCTCGTACATTTCCCATTTTCCTTTTTTGAGGTCAGAAAGTTTTCGCTCGCACTCCATTCTGTCGTTATCGGCAGAGTCTTTATAAAGGCCTTCGCCGTAAATGCTCATGCTGGAAGCGGTGACCAGTTTGTCTACCGGTTTATCCATCAAAGCTTCCATTAGCACGGCGGTTCCTACATTATTTACATCTGTATAATCTTTTATTTGGTACATGCTTTGGCCGACTCCTACCATTGCTGCCAGGTGAAAAACAGCGTCCACACCTTCCAGCGCCTTTTCAACGGCCGCCCGGTCCCGTACATCTCCTATCTGCAGTTCAACTTCAGGATTAAGGTATTCGGGCCTGCTGGCATTCTTTCCGTGAACTTGCTCAGAAAGATTGTCGAGCGCCCGAACTTTATATCCTTTGTTGATAAGTTCATCGGCCAAATGTGAGCCGATGAATCCTGCGCCTCCGGTTATTAAGACTTGTTTTGACATGTATATCGTTTTAGTTGATTAGAAATTCTGTAATATTGGTCTGGTTATGATCTTGTTAATGCTCGTTCCTTTTTTTCTGTTCAGGGCATACCATACATCTTCTGCGATCTCTGCAGGAGAAATGGCGCCCATTCCCATGTTTTCAATGTTCATGTCACCGGAGATCTCATTTTTGAAGAATTCCGTATCCACAATTCCGGGGCTTATAACGGTAACATTGAGGTGGGGGAGTGATTCTTGTCTTAAGGTTTCGGCAATTACCTCAAGAGCGGTTTTGGTGGCCGAATAGATCCCACCGTAGGGATGGGGTTGATTGGCAGAAACAGAGGAGATGAACACCACCTTACCTTCCTTGTTTTCCAACATTGCCGGCGTAAATGCCCTGATGCAACGCAAGGGCCCCATCAAATTGGTGTGAATGATCTTTTGCCATTTTTCAGGGTCTCCCTCGGTAAGTTTTTCCCTGATTCCCTGTCCGGCATTTAGCACCAGAATGTCAGGCTGCCCGTAATTCTTCGTGACAAATCGATAAAGCTGGTCGATGTCTTCTGATTTACTGACATCACATTTTCTGTAGACTTTCCCTTCTTCTTCGGTATTGGCGGCAGCAATGTCTGCCACGATCACTTGCACCCCTTCGGCAGTTAATTTGTCTGCTATGGCTTTGCCTATGCCACTGCTGCCGCCGGTTACAAGAGCTATTTTTGAAGAAGGTGTTCTACTCATTGACTATTCTGTTTGATTGCGTTTGGACTTCAGATCAAAAAAAATCTGTTCCCTGCAGAACATTTGTAGAGGGGAATTCCGCAGTGATAGAGCGTTCTGTTAAAAGCCGCTTTTCCCAAAGGTACATGAGGAAGCTGTGAAATTGTTTTAAAACAAACCTAAATGATTCTTAAACCGCCTTATTTTACTGGGCAAACGGAAGGATTGTGTTTCTAAATGAACGATGAAAAAAGGTGAAAAAAACACCTTCATCCTACTCCTGGCAGGGGATGATGCTGCTGCCTGAAAATAAAAACAGGAGCAAAAGCCCCTGTTTGTAAAAAAAGCGGTTTTTGGAACTATTTTACGTGAACCAAAAATTTCTCCCATTCAAGGGCTTTTTGAAGCCGATCGGCCGTTTCGGTCACTGGATCAACATCCTTCTGAAAAAAGCTGATCTTTTTCTCCATTTTGGAGCAGTGAAATTGCAGCGAGATCTCAGTAAGGTCATCAACCGAGCCTGTAGGGTTGTTGTTCAAGTATTTTTTGACCAGATGAATTTTGCACTCAGGAAGATCGATCACCTGAGGTTTGTTCTTATTGGCAGGATCAATGACAAGTAATTTACGTTGCTCCTGGTCCAGGCCAAGCGAAAGACTTCTTAAAATAAGGAGTTTTGAAAGCTGCAGGTCAAAGTCTGATGCAGTGTTGAATAAAATCTTTTTTCTTGCCTTTTCACGGCGAGACTGGTCAATGATCAGGTAACCAATTGGTGTTATGAAAGCCATTAAAAGGCCAAGCCCCAATAGGGTGGCAGAAGTATCCATTATTAAATTTTTTAATGTGAAACAATTTGTAGTGCGGGTTATCCTGATGCTTAGGAAGATCAGGAACTGCAGGTTTCACAAGAAAAAATGAGTCGGAAAAATGAGGTTTGTGATAGATCTTCGGATATCCCTTGTGTAGTCAAAGGGGAGATCAACGTTAAAGGAAATAAGCTTTAGAAAAGTAAGATGCTCCTTTTCATTAAAATCTCCGACAAAATGGTATTCTGAAGCTTCTGAAAATTCGGGTGCGGGATTTTCCCTGGTCGCCCAAAGGTAAATATGGGCAGCTATTATAGTTTCTTCGGAAGGAGAATGATCCTCCCGGATTTCAGGCAGAGTTCCGGCAAAAAGATGATTTCCCCCAAGGCTGAAAATCGCCAGCAGCAGGACAAGGAATCTTCCGAAGAAATTCTCTCTTATTTTCACCCTGTAAATTTAACTGAAAAGTTGTTCAGTTAGAGTAATTTAACAGCATCTTTGGCAAAGTAGCTGGCGATCATTTGCGCGCCGGCTCTTTTGATGGCGGTAAGCTGCTCAAGCATCACCGCATCATGGTCCAGCCAGCCTTTTTCTGCTGCGGCCTTGATCATGGCATATTCTCCGCTCACCTGGTATACAGCCACAGGAACGTCTACAGCATTGCGGATGTCTCTTACAATATCCAGGTAACAAAGACCTGGTTTGACCATGACAATATCGGCACCTTCTTCAATATCCATCAGTGTTTCTTTTATGGCTTCCTCACGGTTGGCAGGATCCATCTGATAGGTTTTCTTATCACCAAAGCCGGGAGCGGAATCCAAAGCATCTCTAAAAGGTCCATAAAATGCCGAAGCGTACTTGGCACTGTAGCTCATGATCCCGGCCTTGTCGTAGTTGTTCTTTTCCAGCAATTCCCGTATCACCAGTATACGTCCGTCCATCATGTCGCTTGGCGCGACGAAGTCGGCTCCTGCCTTAACATGGGAAAGTGCCATTTTTGCCAGTACTTTGGTAGTTGCATCATTCAGGATCTCGCCGTTCTCCACTATTCCGTCGTGGCCATAAGAGGAGTAAGGATCTAACGCAACATCGGTCATCACCAGCATTTCAGGCACAGCGTTTTTTATGGTTTTCACTGCTCGCTGCATGAGTCCGTTAGCATTCAAAGCTTCCGTTCCTTCGTTGTCCTTCAGTTTTTCAGGGACTTTTACAAAGACCAGTACCGCCTTTAAGCCTGAATTCCAAAGCTCTTTGACCTCTTTTTCAAGCAGGTCAAGGCTGTATCGAAAATAGTTGGGCATGGAAGCGATCTCTTCTTTTACATCCTTTCCTTCCACCACAAATAGCGGCACAATGAAATCATTTGGGGAAAGGCTGGTCTCTCTCACCAGGCTTCTTATTGCTTCGCTGGAACGTAATCTTCGGTTTCTTATCAACATCTCGATTTCAAAGTTTAAAGTTCGTTCAGGGTTTTGCCACGAATTCACGAATAATGAATGACATGCCCTTAATTATTTATATTTAATCAGTCTGACCACCGTCCTCTGTCAACTTTTTTACAACCATTCCCTGGGCTTCTCCAATACTTTCAATAATTTCTCTTCCTCGCTGCCGTGTTCGGGATGATGGTCATATACCCATTGAACATGTGGCGGGAGACTCATTAAAATACTTTCTATTCGGCCGTTGGTTTTCAATCCGAACAGAGTGCCTTTGTCGTGCACCAGGTTGAACTCCACATACCTGCCACGACGTATCTCCTGCCATTTTCTGTTATGTTCTGCGTAAGGCATATCCATTCTGCTTTGAACAATGGGAATGTAGGCATCGAGGAAGCTGTTTCCCACATCGGTCACAAAGCTGTACCAGTCTTCCATAGATCTTTCTTCAGAAGCCTTGCAATAATCAAAGAACAATCCGCCAATTCCGCGGGCTTCATCCCTGTGGGAGTTCCAGAAATATTCATCGCACTTCTGCTTATATTCCGGATAAAACTGAGGATCATGCCGGTCACAGGCCGATTTGCAGACCTTGTGGAAATGCGTGGCATCCTCTTCAAAAAGGTAATAAGGAGTAAGATCCTGACCGCCGCCAAACCAGCTGTCGATAGTATTACCCTCCTGGTCATACATCTCAAAATAACGCCAATTGGCATGAACGGTGGGAACCATAGGGCTTTTTGGGTGCAGCACCAGGCTTAGGCCACAGGCAAAGAAATTCACATCTCCCACCTTAAAATATTGCTGCATGGCGGGCGCCAGGGGGCCGTGTACCTTGGAGATGTTCACGCCGCCTTTTTCAAAAACGCTACCTTTTTCTATGACGCGGGTGCGGCCGCCGCCACCTTCTTTACGCTTCCAGATATCTTCGCGAAAAACAGCTTTTCCGTCGATCTCTTCTAGCCGGGAAGTGATCCTGTCCTGCAGGTCCTGGATGTACGCGTAAAATTTCTCTTTCATGTTCTACTTTTTGTACCCTTTAACGGCTTCTACGAAAGCAATGGCATTCTCTACCGGGATATCAGGTAGGATCCCGTGGCCCAGGTTGACGATATATCGGTCTTTTCCGAACTCATCGATCATGGTGCAGACCATGTCCTTTATTTCTGAAGGCGGCGAATACAATCGGCTCGGGTCGAAATTACCCTGAAGGGTGATCTCCCCGCCGGTTAATTTTCGTGCCATTTCAGGCGAGCAGGTCCAATCCACTCCAAGGGCAGAAGCGCCCGAAACGGCCATTTTATCAAGAGCGAACCAGCAACCTTTCCCAAAGGCGATGACCGGAATATCTCCTTTTAAAGCGTCGATGATCTGCTGAATATATTTCCAGGAGAACTCATCGTAATCTTTAGGTGAGAGCATGCCGCCCCAGGAATCAAAGATCTGCACCGCATCAACTCCGGCCTCAACTTTTGCTTTTAAATAGGCAATGGTAGTATCGGTGATCTTTTGAAGCAGGGTATGTGCCGCCTGCGGATTGGTAAAGCAGAATTTCTTTGCAATGTCAAAGTTCTTAGAACCCTGTCCCTGTACGGCATAACAAAGAATGGTCCAGGGAGAGCCTGCAAACCCAATCAGGGGAACTTCATCATTGAGTTCCTTCTTTGTCATTTTTACGGCATCGAGCACGTAACCGAGCGTTTCATCGATATCGGGTACGATCACCTTGTGCACGTCATCCATGGTCCGCACGGGATTCGGCAGCCATGGACCCACTCCGGGTTTCATCTCCACTTCAATATTCATCGCTTGCGGAACCACTAAAATATCGCTGAAAAGTATAGCGGCATCTGTTCCTACCTGATGAATGGGCATTACGGTGATCTCTGTAGCCAGCTCGGGAGTACGGCAACGGGTGAAAAAATCGTATTTTTCCTTGAGCTTCATGAAATCGGGCAGGTAACGTCCTGCCTGTCTCATCATCCATACCGGGGGACGTTCAACAGTTTCGCCCTTCAAGGCTCTTAGAAATAGATCGTTCTTTATCATAATTATAATGTTATTCTAATGTTAGCTGTTCAGACAAGAAGATTCTGCGAGAATCATGGACTTCCTTAAAATTCTCTTTACCTCCAAAAAGATCAAGAAGTTCCTCTGTCTTCAAAATATTAAAAGACCCACTTATTACTTCCTTGTATGATGAGAAAAAATAGTTTTTGTAATCTTTCCCAAAGTGGGTTTGGGAATTTAAATTTACATAGATAATTACTTGTTTCAGATACTTTTCGCTATCCACTTTTATTCTCCTAAAATGCTTCTCAAATAAACTGCCGGTTCTGTTTTCAGCCTTGTTGTAGGCCTTGGCATAAGAATTAAAGAAATTTGAAAAGCCTTGAGTAACTTCTTTAGGTTCCCCATCAATTCTTATTACGAAGTGAAAATGGTTCCGGAGAAGGCAATAAGCAAAAGTTGATACTTTATCCACCAGGTACTTTTGGTATTGTTTAAGAAAGTAATTCCTGTTTTCATCATTAGAAAAGATGTTACACCCATTAATCCCCCTGTTGTAGATATGGTAAAAACGATCTTTTTCTAATACTTCTAATTTCATTTTCTTACTTGAGAAGACCTGAAAGGTCTTTTTCGACCTTGTAGGTCTTGATTAATTACCTGTGCCAGACCTGTAAGGTTTTGAAAACCTTGCAGGTCAGTTTTTAAAATGTTTTACCACCTGTACAATCACATTCTCTATTGAAGGTTTGGCGGCAACTATAATATTTTTGGTATGCTTTTTTGCTTCGGAAGCTGTTGTGGTTCCTATGCAAAAAGCAGTGCTACTTGATATATCGTTCAAGGAACAATAGCTTTTCACTCCGCTGGGGCTGAAAAACAGAACTCCATCAAAGATACGATCAATTTTGGTGGATGAGAAAACAGTGTCGTACACCGCGATCTCTTCCATAGAAACATTATTCTTTTTTAGCTTTTCCGGAAGGTCAGGATTTCTTTTTTTTCCGCAGAAAAAGAGGAATTTTTCCTTTTTGTGTTCAGCCACGATCTTGTGGGCCAGATCATTTCCATAGTTGGTGGTTTCAGAAACAGTGAATCCATTTTGTTCCAGAAAATCCGAAGTTTTATCACCTACGGCAAACACTTTCTTTTCCTGAAGTTCCTTTAGACCTGGCTGCTTCAGAATTGCCTTCACCGCATTCTTGCTGGTGAAAATAAGGTTTTCCGGAACCGTGTTCAGCTGAAAATCTAATGGAATGATACTTATGAAATCCTTTTCTACCACGCTAAACCCGGCATTCAATAAAAGCTCTTTTTGGTGAGGCTCCAGTTTTTTGGTAGACAACAGGTGTTTCATATGTTCTTGATGGAGTCCTTGATCTGCTTCATCAATTCTGCTCCGCCCGATGCCAGGATCTCCTCTGCACAGGCTTTTCCAAAGCCCTTATTTTCCGAAACTGGAATGCTTTTTTCCACTTCCAGCTTCTGACTTCCATCTATACTGAACAGTGCGCCTTTAAAATGAATTTTTTCATCTTCGATCACGGCAAGAGCGCCGATAGGAGCGGTACATCCTCCTTCAAGGGTACGAAGAAACTCTCTTTCTATATGAACACAGATCGATGACTCCTCATGGTTCAAAGCAATAAGGGCTTTTCTGCAGAACTCATCTTCTTCCTTAGCAACTACCAGCATGGCGCCCTGGGCGGGTGCCGGGATCATCCATTTAAGATCTACATAAGATTCCGGAGTAAGATTGATCCTTTCCAGGCCGGCAGCGGCGAATATAGCACCGTTCCAGTTGTTGTCTTCCAGCTTTTGCAGGCGGGTGTTCACATTTCCGCGGAGATCTACCACCTCATGATTCGGGTATTTGTGCAGCCACTGAGCCTTTCTTCTAAGGCTTCCGGTGGCGATGATCCCTTCTTCGTTTAAAAAATCGGTTCCTTTGTGGACCAGAATATCCTGCGTATGTGCCCTTTTTAGAACTGCAGCCTCTACTATTCCCTTCGGAAGGGCAGTGGGAACATCCTTCATGGAATGCACGGCTATGTCTATAGTGTTGGTAAGCATCGCCACATCCAGGGTCTTGGTAAAGATCCCTGTAATTCCGAATTCATATAAGGGTTTGTCCAAAACCAGGTCGCCCTGTGATTTTACCGGCACAAGTTCTGTTTTATGACCCAGTTTTTCCAGAGCGCTCTGCACGGTCTTCGCCTGCCACATGGCCAGTTCGCTGTCGCGGGTGCCTATCCTTATGGTCTTTTTCATTTTCTCACGGGTTCTTCCAGTTGGAACATTTTCTGGATCAACTCCAGGCTTTCATCGGTGGTGTTGGAATCTCCCTTAAGATGATTAGCGAAGTGGTTCATGATCTTCTGAATGATCCTGTCACTAATGATCTCGGCTTGCTGGTCGTTAAAACCTGTGATCTTTCTTCTCTGGAAATCGATCTCCGCATCTTTCATGGCCTTGAACTTCTTCTTCAAAGCTTTGATGGTAGGAGCGAATTTTCGGGTTTCCAGCCACTGGTTGAACTCCCCTTCAATTTCGGCTATGATCGCTTTTGCCTGCGGAATGGATTCCCTTCTGCGTTCCAGCGTCTCGTCGGTCATTTGTGAAAGGTGGTCCAAATGGATCAACTTCACGCCCTCCAGCTCCTGTACGTCATCGGCAACATTCTTCGGAATGGAAAGGTCAAGAATAAGCAGCTCTTTTTTATTATAAATAAGATCTTTGGTGATCGTTGGGTGTTGTGCCCCTGTAGCAACAATAAGAATATCAGCCTGCCTGATCTCTGCCTGAAGATCGGCGTAATCCTTCACCGAAAGATCAAACTTTCCGGCGATCTTCTCGGCCCTGTCCTTGGTGCGGTTGATCAGCGTGATATGGTGGTTCTTGGTGTGTTTCACCAGGTTTTCACAGGTGTTCCTTCCAATTTTTCCGGTTCCGAAGAGAAGGATGTTCTGCTCTGCCGGTTTTTCGAAATTGTTCAGAATATATTGGACTGAAGCAAAACTTACAGAAGTAGCACCCGACGAGATCTGGGTCTCGTTCTTGATCCTTTTGCTGGCCTGTATCACCGCATTGATCAATCTCTCAAAAAACGCATTTGCCACCCCGGCTTCACGAGACTGGACAAAGGCAATTTTAAGCTGACTTATTATTTCAAAGTCGCCAAGGATCTGGCTGTCAAGCCCGGTTCCCACTCTGAACATGTGAGAAATGGCTTCTTTGTTCTTATATACGTAAGCTACTTTTTCAAACTCTTCCACTGTTCCGTGAGTATGCTCACAAAGCAGTTTGATCAATTGAAAAGGATGTTGTGCAAAACCGTAGATCTCGGTCCTGTTGCAGGTAGAAGTGACAATAAGCCCGTCAATACCTTCGTCTTTTGCCTGTTTCAGCAAATTTTGTTTGGCTTCGTCGCTAAGGCTGAAATGTCCTCTAATCTCGGCATCGGCTTTTTTATAACTAAGGCCAATGGTATAAAAATGCTTTCCTCTTGATATGTTGTAATCCTCCATGTACCTGATTAGGAATTGAGGAAACAAAATTAAGTTAAGGTTATTTTAAAAAACAACGCTGAAAGTACATTTTGTGTCGCTGCACGTGATTTTCGGCAGAAAACTGATACAAATCATATTTTTGCGTAATTTTACCTATGAAACTAGGGGTTTCGGAAAAATTGGGCAAATTTGTCCGTTATTTTATGATCAAGGTCATCATGGAGGAGAAAGAAAAAAACATCGCTGGAGGAATTTTTGAAAAGACAAAACTTGAAGAAGGCTTCTATCTTCTTAAGTTCAATAACGAGCAGAAGCAGCCGGTAAAGGTGACCCGCAACATCAACAGCAAGTTTATCCAGTTCCATTTTTCTGGAAAAGGGGAGGGGCGATTCTTCTTTAATAACGGGAGTTATAAGATTCCACTGCTCGAAGAGAATTCTTTGCTACTCTATAATCCGCAAAGGGATCTGCCTATTGATCTTGAGCTGCAGCCAAACAGCTGGGTGATCTCGATCGTCATCTCCATCAAAAAATTTCACGCCCTGTTTTCTGAAGAAGCCGGCTATATCAGCTTTTTGAATCTGGAGAACCGGGATAAACAGTACTATAAAGATGCGCCACTTTCTCCCGGAATGGTGATCGTGCTCAACCAGCTGGCCAACTACAATATAGTTCCCACTATCAAAAACCTATACTATAAAGCTAAGGCCTATGAAATTCTGAGTCTTTATTTCAATAGGTCCGAAGAACCCGATGTGGAACAGTGTCCATTCCTTACCGATGAGGAAAATGTGCTGAAAATAAGGAAAGCCAAGGATATTGTCATCGCTAACATGGCCGAACCGCCTTCACTCCAGGAATTGTCAAGGGAAATTGGCCTGAGCATGAAAAAGCTGAAAGAAGGTTTTAAACAGATCTACGGAGACTCTGTCTTTAGTTTCTTGTTCGATTACAAAATGGAATACGCCCGAAAGCTGCTGGACAGCGGAGAATTCAACGTGAACGAGGTGGGGCTGAAGGTGGGTTACAGCACATCCAGCCACTTTATCGCGGCTTTTAAAAAGAAGTTCGGGACCACCCCTAAAAAGTACCTGATGTCGCTCACTTCTGATGCCGGATAGGCAGATAAGGCTTTTCAATGGTTCTATTGATCTTTAATGGAGCCGATCTTTTACTCAAAAATTTATAAATCGTACTTTCGCACACAAATTTCAGGCTATGAGCAAAGGCGTCTTACTGGTTAATTTAGGATCTCCAGACAGTACAGATCCAAAGGATGTAAAGAGATATCTCGACGAGTTCCTTATGGATGAGCGGGTGATCGATGTGCCTTACTGGGCGCGCACGCTTTTGGTGCGGGGAATCATCCTGAACACCAGGCCTAAAAAATCTGCCGAGGCTTATCAAAAGATCTGGTGGGAAGAAGGTTCGCCTTTGATGGTGCTTTCTGAAAGGCTGCAGGCAAAAGTTGATGAACTTACTTCGGTGCCTATTGCCCTGGCCATGCGCTATGGAAAGCCAAGCATCAAGAGCGGACTTCAGGAGTTGCAGGACAAGGGTGTGGATGAGGTGCTGGTATTTCCGCTTTACCCGCAGTTCGCTATGGCAACAACAGAAACCATTTTAGTGTTGGCCGAAGAGCTTCGGAAAAAGCATTTTCCGAAGATGGAGTTCACTTCGGTTCCGGCTTTCTACAATCATGCAGATTACATAAGAGTTCTGGCCAACAGCATTGGAGAAAGACTGGAAGGGGTTGATTACGAACATCTTTTGTTCTCTTATCACGGAGTTCCGGAGAGACATATCAGGAAGAGCGATATCACTAGATCCCATTGTAAAATGGACGACAAATGCTGCCAGACCCCATCGGCAGCACACCAGTTCTGTTACCGGCACCAGTGCTTTGAAACCACACGCCTGGTAGCGGAATACCTGGGACTCGAAAAAGATAAATATTCGGTCTCTTTTCAGTCAAGATTAGGATTTGACCCATGGTTGAAGCCTTATACAGACAGGACCATTGAACGACTGGGTCTGGAAGGCACTAAAAAACTGGCTATCGTTACTCCTGCTTTCGTTTCAGACTGTCTTGAAACTCTTGAAGAGATCGCTATGGAAGGCAAAGAGATCTTTGAGGAGGTAGGCGGTAAGGAATTCACAGTGGTGCCCTGTCTCAACGACCGGGATGAATGGGTGAAGGTGCTGGCACGTTGGATAGATGAATGGGCTATGCAACCTGTGGCTTCTCCTGAGGAATAACCTTCCGGAGAATTTTCAGCAGAAAGAAAAGTGATTGCCTATCTTTGTGAAGAGGCAGAAAGTGCGGAAGCCTGGTGCGGTGTGGATGCCTGAAATTTAAACTTCAGAAATTGGAATACTACAATTACATCAAGGCGCTTCATCTCATTTTTGTGATCACCTGGTTCGCCGGACTTTTTTACATTCCCCGCCTTTTCATCTATCATATTGAAGCTGCTCAAAAACCTGAGCCCGAAAATCATATTTTGACGCGACAACTAAAGCTGATGACCAAAAGACTATGGTATATCATCACCTGGCCTTCGGCTATTCTTGCCAGTTTGTTCGCGTTCTGGCTGTTATTCATAAATCCGGCCTGGCTGAAAATGGACTGGATGCTGGTAAAACTGGGCTTTGTACTGCTCCTTTATCTCTATCATGGTAAATGCCACTTGATCTTCAAAGAGCTTCAGAGGGATGTGATCAAGTGGAACTCCAACCAGATGCGCATGTGGAACGAAGTTTCCACCCTCATACTTTTCGCCGTTGTTTTCCTGGTGATCGTCAAAGACGCAGTGAACTGGATCTATGGAGTGGTGGGCATCTTTTTACTTGCCGGAATGCTGATGCTTGGAATTAAAGTATACAAGCGGCTAAGATCAAAGAATCCCGAACTTTAGAATGGTTTGATAATTGTTACCTTTAAAGCGTAATATGACTTCATGAAGCCTTTAAAATTCTCCTTACGCACACGTATCTTTCTTTCTATGATCTTACTGGTGTTGCTGGCGTCGATCCTTATCGCCGCTATCACCGTGTATCAATACAAGGAAGAGGCTAAGGAATATCACCAGGAGCGGCTCGAAAGAAAGGAAGAAGCCATTCGTGAGAACATCAAATTCGTTATTGAGAGCACCACTTATGAGGTGAAGGAGGAGAATATCACGCTTATCCTGAAAGAACGCGGAAAGATCCACGAGATCTCCCAGGTGCACAATATGCCTCTTAATATTTACAGTCTCGAAGGTGATCTTATTCTTAGGTCAAAACAATCATTCTTCCCAGATACAACCGATCTGCAGCTTGATGAAACCATTATGGAGGGGCTTAAAACTTCCTCAACAAAGAGGGTTCTAAGGCACACTACCAAGAACGATAAAAAATTTCAGTCTTCTTACACCTATATTACCGATAATAAGTTCATGCCGCTGGCAATTCTTAATTTGCCATATCTTGAGGATGACTACTTCATCACCCGTGACCTGCATAATTTTTTGATCAGGCTGGTGGAGGTTTACCTGTTCATGCTGTTGATCGCTATCCTGCTGGCATATTTTCTATCTAAGTACATCACACGTAGTCTTAAGACCATTTCAGATAAAATAACCGAGACCAGGCTGGACAAACGCAATCAAAAAATAGATATTGGTAACGTAAGTGAGGAGATCTTTACGCTGGTGAGCGCCTATAACAGTATGATCGATGAGCTGGAGGAAAGCGCGGTGAAGCTGGCTACCAGTGAACGGGAACAGGCGTGGCGTGAAATGGCCAAGCAGGTGGCGCACGAGATCAAGAATCCGCTCACCCCTATGAGGCTCAGCGTTCAGAATTTTGAAAGGAAATTTGATCGCGATGATCCCAATATCGACCAGAAGGTTAAGGAATTCAGCCATACCCTGATCAATCAGATAGATACCATGAGCTCCATCGCTTCTGCTTTTTCGAATTTTGCGAAGATGCCGGCTCAGCAGAATGAAACTTTGAACGTTCCGAAGATAGTTAAGCTGGCCCTGGATATTTTTAATGAAGAATATATTTTGTTCTCTGCGGAAAAAGAGGAGATCCTGGCAAAATTTGATCGCACCCAGTTGATCCGGGTGGTTACAAACCTGGTGAAAAATGCCATTCAGGCAACTGAAGATGTGGAAAATCCGGCAATACTCGTAGCGGTGACCGAAGAGGAAGGTTATGCCTGCCTCACTGTTTCTGACAACGGAACCGGGATATCTGAAGAGAACAAACCCAAAGTGTTCGAACCTAAATTCACCACAAAATCAAGCGGGATGGGACTGGGGCTCGCCATGGTCAAAAATATTGTGGAGAGCTGCGACGGCAGCATCAGTTTTACTTCTAAATTAAATAAAGGCACTATCTTTAAGGTGCGTTTTCCAAATTAAACCAATATGAAATTCACGAACATCTTATTCGAAAATAATAACGGAATAACAACAATCACCATCAACAGGCCTTCGAAGCTCAATGCCCTGAATAAGGCGACCATACACGAGCTGCACCTGGCATTTAATAAGGCGCAGGAGGATAAGGATGCCAAGGTGATCCTCCTTACCGGAAGCGGGGAAAAAGCTTTTGTTGCAGGTGCCGACATTAGTGAATTCGCCGATTTCTCCCGGGAAGAAGGAGAAAGACTTGCAGCTGAAGGCCAGACACAGTTGTTTGATTATGTTGCTAACTTTTCCAAGCCCGTGATCGCCGCGATCAACGGTTTTGCTTTGGGTGGCGGTCTTGAGCTTGCTATGGCAGCACATTTCAGGATAGCCAGTGACAACGCAAAAATGGGTCTTCCCGAAGTTTCTCTTGGGGTAATACCTGGTTATGGAGGCACGCAGCGTTTGCCTCAGCTTGTGGGTAAAGGCAGGGCTTTTGAGATGATCATGACCGCAGGTATGATAGATGCCCGGCAGGCACTGGAATATAATCTGGTGAATCATGTGACCACTCCTGAGGACTTGTTGTCTCTGGCTGAGCAGATCGCCGGTAAGATCATGAAAAATTCCATGGTGGCCATCTCAGCAGCTATAAAGGCCGTGAATGCCAACTACGAAGACGGTGTGAACGGATTTGAAATAGAGATAGAGGAGTTCGGAAGATCATTTGGAACAGAAGATTTCAAAGAAGGAACTTCAGCCTTTCTCAACAAGCGCAAAGCAGATTTCCCCGGAAAATAATTGTATGGAAATTTTCCAATAATTAGGATATTTTCCTAATTTTGTTCCTGTGAAGGGGAACGAGCATATTGAGGGTAGAGGAGCGCAGCACCAGGTAGCCAACAGGTTCTTTGAACTGAGCTATGAAATGAGGGACGATTTCCTCAATTATTGTGCTGCAGAAGGGGAGGAAGCAACAGATAGCAGAACCACTTTTATAGACACTTTTCCGAATACTATAGTCAACAAGGTGAACAGCCCCGATGTGGGGCTGGAATTTTCCCTCAATCCATACCAGGGATGTGAACATGGTTGTGTTTACTGCTATGCTCGAAATTCCCATGAGTACTGGGGATATGGACCCGGGCTGGATTTTGAGCAGAAAATCCTTGTTAAAAGGAACGCAGTGGAGTTGCTCGAGCAAAAGTTGAGAAGTAAGAGCTGGAAGGCTGCACCCATAGTGCTTTCAGGAAATACAGATTGTTATCAACCCATAGAAAGAAAGCTGCAGATAACCCGAAAGTTGCTGCAGCTTTTCCTTAAATACAAGCATCCCGTGGGCATCATCACCAAAAATGCCCTTATTCAAAGAGATATAGATATCCTGGAAGAGCTGGCAAAGGATAACCTGGTGCGGGTCAATCTCTCGATCACTTCGTTAGAGGAAAAGACCCGGCAGCTGCTCGAACCTAGAACTGCTAGCATTAAAAAGAGGCTGCAGACCATTGAGAAACTTTCCGAAAAGGACATTCCTGTCAATGTGATGATGGCGCCCATTATTCCGTCAATAAATAGTCATGAGATATTGCCTTTGATCAAGGAAATTGCCGAAAGGGGCGCGTGTGGGGTAGGTTACACCGTAGTAAGACTTAATGGCGCTATAGGCGAGGTTTTTTCTGAATGGATAAGAAGAGCGATGCCCGACAGAGCCGATAAAGTACTGCATCAAATAGCCGAATGTCACAATGGAACTCTTAATGACAGCAGGTTTGGTACGCGTATGAAAGGCGAGGGCAACATTGCCGACCAGATATCCCAGCAGTTTGCCATTGGGAGAAAAAAATATCTTTCAGGCAGGGAGCGGCCGGTGCTCAATTGTGATCTTCACGAGCAGTATAAAGACGGGCAACTTAAACTTTTTTAGGCTTCCTCTTCAGATTCTGTGCCCCATTCCCTGTAGAACTCTTCCAGGAACAATTCCATGAACTGGTGTCTTCTTTCAGCGATCTTTTTGCCGGTTTTTGTGTTCATACGATCCTTCAGTAAAAACAGCTTTTCATAGAAGTGGTTTACTGTTGGCGCGGTGGAAGCTTTGTACTCTTCCTTGCTCATGTTGAGGTTCGGCTTAATGGCCGGATCATATAATGCGCGGCCTTTGTGCCCGCCGTAATTGAAAGTTCGGGCAATACCTATGGCTCCCAGGGCATCGAGCCTATCGGCATCCTGTACCACGTCCAGTTCAGGCGAGGTGAATTCCTGCTCAATATTTCCTCCTTTAAAGGAGATGTTCTCAATGATCTTGACCACATGATCAATTACATTCTCAGGAACCTGTTGCTCCTTTAAGAACTCGCTTGCCACGATAGGTCCCACAGATTCATCGCCGTTATGGAATTTTGAATCGGCAATATCATGCAGGAGAGCTCCAAGTTCGACAATGAAATGATCCACGTCTTCGCCAGCGGCAATTTCTCTGCTGTTCTTTACCACTCTTTGAATGTGGAACCAGTCGTGTCCGCCTTCGGCATTCTGCAGGGTGGTTTTAACAAACCTTCGGGTGTTCTTCAGGATCTTATCCTTTTCCATAATTATCTGATATCTGCAGTTATGGTCCTTTCTACAACCGCCACCAGATTTTCGGGCGCATCGGAGTTTACCGGAATAGGTTCGTGAACCTTGAACTTGATATGCGTTCCAATTCCCATCGGAAAGCTTCCGTAGCGAAAAAGCTTCCATGAATTGTTGATGGTGATTGGAACAACAGTAGCTTCGGGCATTTTCTTAAGGAGTAATTGCAGTCCCTGTACGGCGAACTTTTTAGGCGCTCCTGTACGACTGCGGGTACCTTCAGGAAAGATCACAGCAGACCGATTGTTCTTGTTGAGGTAGCCGGCGAATTTTGCCATTTTCACCAGAGCTTCGCGGCCGTTCTTGCGGTCAATAAGCAGGTTTCCGCCGTGCCTTAAATTATAAGAGATGCTGGGAATGCCTTTTCCGAGTTCTTTTTTGCTCACGAATTTTGGGTGGTGCTTTCGCATGTGCCAGATAATAGGCGGTATGTCATACATCCCCTGGTGGTTAGCCACAAAGATGCAGGGCCTGTCGGTTGGCAGTTCATGCTCATTTTCAAAACTGTACTTGGTGCCCAGAATGTTGAGGCAACGCAGCAGGAAAAAATTGAAGATATCCACACTTTTTTTGTGCGCCTGATATCCTCCCAGCTTCAGGCTGAGCCACTGTATAGGGTGAAATATGAGGAGGGTCAAAAAGAAAAATAAATAGAACAGAAGAGATAATGGGTAGGCGAGGAGCTTCTTTATTTTTTTCATTTCAATGTGGTTGCAGAAATCAGGGGCAATTTCTCAAAATAATTCGGGTGGTACAAGTGGTAAAAGGGTATAAAAAAAGGCTGTGGGTTTATCCACAGCCTAAAATGTTCTTTTTGAAGGATCTTAGCAGAATTCGTTATATGCTTCCATCAAATTCTCTGCGATCATTTCGGCCGGACGGCCTTCAATGTGGTGTCTTTCTAGCATGTGAACTAGCTCCCCGTCCTTGAACAAAGCCATAGATGGCGATGAAGGAGGGAACGGCACCATATAATCACGGGCCTTATCTGTAGCTTCCCTGTCAACTCCTGCGAAAACAGTGTACAGGTTATCTGGGCGTTTGCTGTTCTGTAGAGACATTCTGGCTCCCGGGCGTGCATTTGCCGCGGCACAACCACAAACCGAGTTCACCACTACCAGGGTGGTTCCCTTCTTGGTCATGGCCTCATCAACTTCTGCTTCTGTATGTAATTCTTGAAATCCAATGCTCGTCAAATCCTCACGCATTGGCTTTACTAATTCCGGTGGATACATATATCTAATTTTTTTATTAAGACTTAATAGTCTGCAAAGATACCAAATTAAGTTAAGCTGTGTAAATTTCTCAGGGATAAAGCTTTGGCTGCTAAAGGCTTTAAAGGAAGACTGCTTCGCGCTGAGAGCTTTAAAATGTTATCTTTGCTTCTGAAAAATTTTGTGCATGATCAAATGGATCGCTGCCCTGTTAGGATTCATGTTCTACGGATTTCGGGGAGCTATTTTAGGATTTATTATTGGAAGTCTTATTGATAACCTTACTTCTTCTTCCCGAAAGGGTGGTGGTTTTGGCATGTTTGGGCGGGAAGAGCGGGTCACCCCCGGAGATTTCGAGCTGCACCTGCTGTCGCTTTCTGCCATTGTGATTCGGGCAGACGGCAAGGTAAGCCAGCAGGAGATGGATTACGTGAGGATGTATTTTGTACAGTCCTATGGAAAAGATCGTGCAAATGCCATTTTCAGAACATTTAATGAGGTGGTGAACAAAAGGGAAATGAACGCGGCAAGGATCGCCCAGTTCCTGGCGCAACGCACCC
Organism: Salinimicrobium catena; assembly: GCF_900102915.1. Classification (GTDB taxonomy): domain Bacteria; phylum Bacteroidota; class Bacteroidia; order Flavobacteriales; family Flavobacteriaceae; genus Salinimicrobium; species Salinimicrobium catena. The sequence continues at coordinate 383,830 of NZ_FNGG01000001.1, read as the reverse complement.
AATATGCGGCACGGCTGCAGATCGTTCACTTTCTTTTTAGCATAGCCAATGCCGATGGGCAGGTGAGTACCGCCGAAGCGAACAAGATAAGGGAGATAGGAAAGTATTTGCGATTGGGTGTGAAGGATTTTGAAAGCATCATGGCCATGTTTTTCAAGACCACCGATAATGCTTATAAGATCCTGGAGATCGAGAAATCGGCCACCGACGCCGAGGTGAAAAAAGCCTTCAGGACCATGGCCAAAAAGTATCACCCAGATAAGATCCAGAACATGGACGAGGCTTACATCAAAGGTGCCGAGGAAAAGTTTAGGAAAGTCCAGGAAGCTTACGAGCAGATCCAGAAGGAGCGAGGGTTCTAAAAAGGCTTATTGTAGCAGTTTATTTCCGAACTTGAAACCTACGAAAACCGTTCTAGGCCTGGACGGTCCATAGACATAGCTGGCATCCCGGTTCACCCCCATATCAAGATCCTGCTGGTAATGATCAAAAATATTCTGCACTCCCAGGTTTAGCTCCAGCTGAAAATTCTTTGCGAGTTCGAAAGTATAGGCGGTTTTAAAATTCAGTTCCATGAAGTCACGGGTCTTTTCAAGCCTGTCCTTTTCAATGTAGCCTGCCAGGTGAGGCACATACATGCTTCCTGTGTAAACCCCTGAAAGGTTGTTCTGCCAGTTCTTCACCGGCGCGTAAGTAAGAATGAAGTTTCCGTAGATATTAGGCGATTTAAAGAAATTGCGGGCGTGGTCAAGGGAAACTTCAGGATCATCGCTATACCTCACCGGGGAATCATAAAGTGCTTTCTGGAGCGTCCCTCCCATTTGCAGGATCCAGTCTTCATTTGGCGCGTACACAGCATCCAGGTTGAGGCCATAAACATTTGCCCCTTCGCCGTTCCTCTTTTCATAAACGGTTTCTGAAATGAGTTCCAGAATGAAGGGAGCCTGGAGCCGGGTGTAAAAGCTTTCAAAGGTAAGCCGGTAATTCTGCTCAAGGGTGCTTTTACTCCATTCTACCGAAGCCAGGTAGCTGTGAGAGGTTTCAGACTGCAGGTCCTCTGAAAAGGTGACCAGGCTAACCTCCCCCGCTGCGATACGGGCGTGGATATCTTCGGTAAAGACCTGGGGTGCCCTGAAACCTTTGGCGTAACTGGTACGAAACTGGAGCTGTTCGGTTGGTGAATAAAGCAAATTCAGCCGCGGATTGAAAACCACATTTTCATCGGCTGCATTGTGCAGGTCTGCCCGAAGACCACCAAGTATTTTCAGTTTATTCGTCGCCTGCCATTCCTGCTGGGCATAGATGCCTAAAATGTTAAGGTTCTGGTCTATTTTTGCACTATAGCCAGGTTTGCGGTCCCGCATTAAGTTGTTCTTGAATTCCCCGCCGGCAGTGAAGGTTGCCGGGGAACCAAGAAAATCTTCCTGCGGCAGAGAGAATTGGGCTCCCAGTAAATAGGTATGATCAAGAGAATTTCCGAAGCCTTTAATGCTTTCTTCATATGTTTCCCCTTTGCCTCCGTAGAAATTCTCATTTTCAGAAAGCTGTGCCGTGCTATAAAGCGAGTACCTGATCTCTTTATTTTTTGAAAAGGCTTCGTAGGTGATGCCGCCGCCTATTACTTCACTTTCTATCTGTTCGGTAATATCGGCTTCAAAAGGTACAAGGTGTAATTTGTTTCCGCCGCGTCTAAACTCCTGGATAGTATGAAAATCCACGCTTAATTCACTGCGGTCGTTAGGCTTAAAAAAGGATTTAAAACCAAAAGTGTTATTTTCCACGGTAGTGATCTCGGTAAAGCCATCGTTATTGTGGTCATACGGATTACGATCCCTGAACATCCCAAAAACGTTCATTCCGGCATTGAAGTCATTGGATAAAATGGTGCCGTTCACGGTTACAGCCTTGTCACCGGCTTCTGCGTTGATCGCAGCGACGTTTGCGGCGACCTCAAAATGATCTTCAGTAGGCTTTTTTGTGATGATGTTGATGGTACCGGCAATGGCATTTGATCCGTATAAGGCCGAACCACCTCCGCGTACAACTTCTATACGATCAATGGAATTGGCAGGGATCTGGTCCAGCCCATAAACTCCGTTAAGGGCGCTAAAGACCGGCCTGCTGTCAATAAGGATCTGTGAATAGGCACCGTCAAGTCCGTTCATTCGCACCTGGGAAAAGCCGCAATTCTGGCAATTGGTTTCCATTCTTAAACCGGGTTGAAAATTGAGGCCTTCACTCAAACTTATGGAATTGGTGGCCTTAAATTCTTTTGAAGAGGTAACCGAAACGATCACCGGGGCGGTATGCCTCAGTTGACCTGTTCGGCTGGCAGAAATAACCACCTGGTCCAGACCTGTAATGTCCTCCTGTAGGGCGAAGTCCATTTTTCGAGGTTCAGGTTTTAAAAGGTCCAGGTGGCTTTTTATGGTCTTATACCCTATTGCCTTTACTACAATATCATAGTGGCCCAGGGGAGCTTCTAATGAATATTTTCCGCTTTTGTCTGTGGTTGTTCCTTTTTCTGTTCCTTCCAGGTAAATATTCACGAATTCAACCGGGTTGCCACCAGAAGTGACAGTTCCCGAAACACGTGCCGTTTGCCCGGCCAAATTGAACACAGATATACAAAGGAAGAAAGTAAAAAAAGATCTCAAAGCAATATAATTTTTAGCAAAGTTATAAATATATTTTAGATGTATCTAAAAATTGTTTCTGAATAATAAAAAATGTAGTTTTGGGGTGTAAAAACACACCTCGTTTATGTTCAGTTTTTCAGAAGAAAATTATTTAAAGGCCATTTTTCACCTTCAGAAGAAATATTCGGGAGGAGTGAGCACCAATGCTTTGGCCGAACAAATGGAGACCAAAGCCTCCTCGGTCACCGATATGGTCAAGAAACTTTCAGACAAGGAGCTGGTAAAATATAAGAAATACCAGGGGGTAAAACTGAGCGAAAAAGGGAAAAAAACAGCGGTTGAGGTGATACGGAAACACCGGCTGTGGGAGGTTTTCCTGGTTGAAAAACTGAATTTTTCCTGGGATGAGGTACACGACATAGCAGAGCAGCTGGAGCATATCAAGTCAGCGAAACTTACCAACGAACTGGACAATTTCCTGGGAAATCCAAAAAGGGATCCGCATGGAGATCCTATTCCCGATGCGCAGGGGAATTTCCGTATCGCCAATAACCTGCTCCTGGCCGATCTCGAAAAGGGTCAGACGGGAGTTTGCGTGGGCGTAAAAGATTCTTCCACCGAGTTCCTCAGGTACCTTGATAAGAACCACATTGCCCTTGGGAAGCAGATACATATTGTCTATAAGGAAGAATATGACAAGTCACTGCTCGTAAAAATTGATGATAAGGAACTTTTGATCTCCCATACTGTTTCAAACAACTTATTTGTAAAACCTATTGAATCATGAACAATATAATCGCATACTTTGAATCGATTGACCCGGTTTGGGCAGCCTTTTTAGCCACATTGTTCACCTGGGGGTTAACGGCGACCGGAGCATCGTTGGTATTCTTCTTTAAAAGAATGAACCGGGCGCTTTTTGACGGGATGCTTGGCTTCACGGGCGGAGTGATGGTGGCAGCCAGTTTCTGGAGCCTTCTTGCCCCGGGGATCGAAATGAGCGAAGGAGAAGGATTTCAAAAGGTGATTCCTGCAGTGGTTGGATTCGGCCTGGGTGCATTTTTCATTTTTGGGCTGGACAAGGTTTTACCTCACCTACATGTGAATTTTAAAATGGCCGATAAAGAGGGGGTGAAAACTCCCTGGCACAGATCTGTACTGCTTACTTTGGCCATTACCATGCACAACATTCCTGAAGGACTTGCAATTGGAGTGCTTTTTGGCGGGGCAGCCATGGGGCTTGAAGGGGCTAGTATTGGTGGAGCAGTAGCACTGGCAATGGGAATCGGTCTTCAAAACTTTCCCGAAGGTTTCGCGGTGGCCATGCCTTTAAGAGGACAGGGGCTAAGCAGGTGGAAAAGCTTTAATTACGGGCAGCTTTCGGCTATCGTGGAACCTGTGGCAGCGGTACTTGGAGCCTGGGCAGTGATGACCTTTGAGCCCATTTTGCCTTATGCCTTGTGTTTTGCGGCAGGAGCCATGATCTTTGTGGTAGTGGAGGAGGTGATCCCGGAATCACAACAGGAACGGTATACAGACATTGCCACCATGGGCTTCATCGGCGGTTTCATGGTAATGATGACCCTGGATGTTGGGCTGGGTTGATCTGTAATACCCGGATGTTTACCTCGTCCTTAGAGTATGAAAAAATTAGGGATCATCCTGTTCATGCTTTTTAATTCCAGTCCGCTGATGTTTGCTCAGGGAGCTCAAAAGAGCGAGGTAGCTGAGATGGATTCTTTAAAGTTAGGAGAGGAAAAAATTTTCGGGGATATTTCAGTTGAATTTATAAAGGTGATCTCTGATTCCCGATGTCCGGAAAGCGTAGCCTGCATTTGGGAAGGAGAGGCTAAAATACTGCTGGGGACCAACTTCAACCGGAATTATTTTGAAAGGCAAGTGACCATATCCGGCAGGACTTCAGAAGTATTAGAATTGGGAGAGATCAAGTTCTCAAGTTTGCAGTTAGATCCTTATCCGGCCACGCCAAAAAAGATCACTCCTAAAGAATATTCTTTAGGATTCCTACTGGATATTGCTCCTTAATGACAGCTTCCACACTCAGTGCCGCAGGATTTGTTTGAAGCTTTGCTTTTTCCGAAGAGGAATTTTGGCTTATAAATGAACTTCGTGAACATGTATCCTACTGCCCAAAAAAAGGTGATAAAGACTAATATTTCCTGAATCATTTCCATCATTTTTAAATTCTAACTCAAAGCCTGGAATGCAGCCAGGGCAGCGATATAAGCTATCCCGGTCATGGCTACTAACTGCAGTACCGGCCATTTCCACGTGTTGGTTTCTCTTTTTACGATAGCCAGGGTGCTCATACATTGCATGGCAAAGGCATAGAATAACAGGAGACTTACTCCGCTGGCAAAGGTGAAGAGTGGTCCGCCCAGGATGGGATTGACTTCTGAGCTCATCCTGGCCTTAATGGTTTCTTCCTCATCGCTGCCCACGCTGTAGATGGTAGCAAGGGTCCCAACAAACACTTCTCTCGCGGCAAAGGAACTTACAATGGCTATGCCAATCTTCCAGTCATAACCCAATGGGGCTACCGCCGGCTCTATGGCTTTTCCTATATTGCCGATATAGGAATGCTGTAATTTATAAGAGGCTATTTTATTATCTAATTCTTCCTGCGGAAGATAGGTTTCACTGAACTTTTCCTGAACTATGCTTTCGGCGTTATCAAATTCATCTCCCGGGCCGTAGCTTGCCAGCACCCACAGGATGATCGAAATTGCGAGAATGATCTTTCCGGCACCAACCACGAATGATTTTGTCTTTTCCAGCACATTGATCCCCACGTTCTTCAAGATGGGCATTTTGTAATTAGGCATTTCGATCACAAAGTATGATTTGCTCTTGATCTGAAGCATTTTATGAAGCACCCAGGCTGCAAAGATGGCCATAAAGAAACCAAGCAGGTAAAGCAGCATAAGGGTTAGCCCCTGAAGGTTAAAGCCTAAAAATGATCTGTCTGGGATGACCAGGGCGATAATGATTAGGTAAACTGGCAGCCTTGCCGAACAGGTGGTGAAGGGTACCACCAGAATGGTAATAAGACGCTCCTTCCAGTCCTCAATGTTTCTTGAAGCCATGACGGCCGGGATGGCACAGGCAGTCCCTGATACCAGCGGCACAACGCTTTTTCCGCTTAATCCAAATTTCCTCATGGTACGGTCCATCAGGAAGACTACGCGGCTCATGTACCCGCTTTCTTCCAGTATGGAAATGAACAGGAAGAGGAAGGCGATCTGTGGGATGAAGATCACTATCCCGCCAAGACCGGGGATGATGCCTTCTGCAACCAGGTTTGTAAAATCTCCGGCAGGGAAATTCTGTTTTACCAGTTCGCTCAAGACCACAAAGCTATCGTCAATAAAATCCATTGGATAGCTGGACCAGTCGTATATCGCCTGAAATATCAGGAGTAAAATGGAAAAAAAGATCACATAGCCCCACACCTTATGAGTTAGAATACGGTCAAAATTTGCCCTAAGCCCCTTAGCCGCGTTGACATCAACGCTCATTGCCTGTTTGAGGACTCCGTTGATGAACTGGTAACGCAGAATGGTTTCTTTCTGCTGCATCTTTTTCAGGGTGCTTTCGTCCTTGGTGCGGAAATCCTGTTTGTTATCAATGCTGTTCCGGTTCAGGTTTCCAAAATTCACATCCTGGGTAATCACCAGCCAAAGCTTGTACAGCGACTGGTTAGGAAAGGCATTCCGTAGCTTATCAAAATAGGTAGGATCCATTACCGAAGCATTCAAACAGGGCTCTGTAGAGATGTGCCGGTAATTGAGAATATGTTCCTTAAGTTCTTCAATTCCCGATTTTTTTCGGGCACTTACCAGTGCTATCCTTGTCTTAAGTTGTTTCTCGAGTTCAGGAATATCTAAAGAGATCCCTTTTCTGCTCATCCTGTCAGCCATGTTGATCACCAGGATAGTAGGGATCTCAAGATCTTTTATCTGGGTAAACAGCAAAAGATTCCTTTTCAGGTTCTCCACATCGCTCACCACCACTGCCACATCGGGATAATCTTTATCGTTCTTGTTCAGCAGCAGTTCAATGACCACGTTCTCGTCAAGAGAGGAAGCGTTTAAACTGTATGTTCCGGGCAGGTCAAGAATATGAGCTTTAACGTTCCGCGGAAGTTTACAGATCCCTTCCTTCTTTTCAACAGTTATTCCGGGGTAATTACCCACCTGCTGATTTAAACCTGTAAGCAGATTGAATACCGAGGTCTTACCCGTGTTGGGATTCCCGATAAGTGCAACATTGATCTGTTTTCCCATTTTTAGGGGAGGATTTCTATTTGAATATTCAGGGCCGTTTCCTTTCTAATGGCAAGGTGGCTTCCGTTGATATTGAGGTATAACGGATCTCTGAATGGGGCCATTTGCACCAGCTCTACTTCATTACCGGGAAGACAGCCCATTTCCAGCAGCTTCAAGGGGATCACCTCTGCCGAAAACTCTTTTATGATACCGCGCTGGCCTCTCTTCAAATCTGCGATCGTCTTACTCAATGTTTATTTAGATTGATTTTAAACAAGGCAAAAATAAGGCAAAATTCAGGATTACAAAAACTTGTAAAGCGAAAAGAGAGAATTAAAAAGCGCAAAGCTGATCCTTATCAGAAAAGCGGAAGTCTTAACGAGGAAAATTTCACTCTTTTTTGAGAATTTCTATGTCGTGCAGCAGATCATCTATGGCCTCGGAACTGGTCCCATCATAGAAGCCCCTAATGCGTTTTTCTTTATCTACCAGCACAAAATTCTCTGTATGTATCATGTCAAAAGGACCCGCGTCTCCCTCGCTTTTGGCCGCAAGGTAGGACTTACGGGCCAGGTCGTAGATCTGTTTTTTATCGCCTGTAACCAGGTTCCATTTCGCGTCATTTACGCCTTTTTCGAGTGCGTATTTCTTTAACTGCGGAACACTGTCTGCATTTGGGATCACGGTGTGTGAAAGCAGGAGGACTTCAGGATCGTCCTTCAGCTTCTCCTGTATCTTCAGCATATGATCGGTCATGATAGGGCAAATGGTTTGGCAGGTTGTGAAAAAGAAATCGGCTACGTAGATCTTTCCGTCGTAGAAATCCTGGGTAATAGTATCCCCGTTCTGGTTGTAGAGCTTAAAATCGGAGATAGTGTGGTATTTTCTCACCTCCTGAATGGTGGAGTCTACCAGTTCATTACTCACCATGTTGGGCTGATATACCGGAAGCCGCTCCTGTGGTTTCAGAACATTGTAAATGATCAAAATAATGATAGCCGAAAGCACAAAAAGGAATATTCCGAAGAACTTATATTTCGCGAAGAAACGGAGCATACTGGACTGATTTTCCGCAAAATTACATTCTAAATATCAAATTAGGGAAGTCGCAGCCCGGAATTTTACGTTGAGAAATTCCCATGCAGGTGCAGGGACTTTTTTAGCAACCTTTAAAAGGTTACTTTTGTGCGATTTTAATTTTCGAAGATTGCATATGGATCCGTTTTTTATAAAAGCTTTACAACTCATTTTAAGTTTGTCAATCCTTATCGTGCTGCACGAACTGGGGCATTTTATCCCGGCGAAGCTGTTCAAGACAAGGGTTGAAAAATTCTTCCTCTTTTTTGATGTCAAATTCGCTCTTTTCAAGAAGAAAATAGGTAGTACAGTATATGGAATTGGTTGGCTTCCGCTTGGAGGTTATGTAAAGATCGCGGGAATGATAGATGAAAGCATGGACCGCGAGCAAATGGCAAAACCACCGCAGCCATGGGAATTCAGAAGCAAGCCTGCATGGCAGCGATTGATCATCATGGTGGGTGGGGTGACCGTGAATATCATCCTGGGATTCCTGATCTACATGATGGTGTTGTTCGTTTGGGGAAGTCCGTATATCACTCCGGAAGACATGCCCAATGGATTTGCCGTAGATGACACTTTTAAAGAAATGGGCTTCAGGGATGGCGATCGTGTGCTTGAGGTGAATGGAGATGACCTGAAGAACAGTATAGATATCAATAAATATCTTTTTCTAAGGGATGTTGAAAGCATCACTGTTCTGCACCAGGACGGGCAAACAGAGACCATTTCCATTCCCGAAGAAATAGGTTCTACCATGTTCGAACAGGGAGTGCTGCAACCGTTCGTGCCAATGGAAGCTCCGGTACTTGATTCTGTGGTTGCCGGCAGCCCTGCGGAAAAAGCCGGATTGAAGAAAGGAGACAGGATCATTTCTGTGAACGATGTGGAAATAGGCTTCTGGCATGAATTGACCCGCGAAATAGGGGAGAGCCAGGACAAGCCGCTGGAGATAGTTTTTAGACGTGACGGAAAATTTGAGAGCATGGAGCTGGACCAGGAAGGTGAGCGGGTATTGGCAGGAGGATTGAGAACCATTTCGGTCACTCCCAATGAAGAAGGAAATATTGGAATAAGCAAGGCAAGTTCTATCAATATCAGGAAAGAAACCTATTCTCTTGGGGAAAGCGTCAGCAAAGGATTTGACCTCGCGTATTGGACGCTGCACGATTATGTGGCGCAGTTCAAATATGTGTTCACCAAGAAAGGTGCGACCCAGGTTGGTGGTTTTGGAGCCATTGGAGGATTATTCCCCGATGCATGGAACTGGCAGGCATTCTGGATGACCACAGCTTTTATTTCAATCATTCTTGCCTTCATGAACATACTGCCAATTCCGGCGCTTGATGGTGGGCATGTGATGTTCCTGTTATATGAAATGATCTCCGGAAGAAAACCCAACGAGAAATTCATGGAATACGCGCAGCTGGTAGGGTTCATCATTCTTATTGCCCTGGTGCTGTTCGCTAACGGAAATGATATCTACAGATGGTTGTTTGAGTAAAAATAACTCTTGATAAGGAAAAGAAAAGGCTGAAGATAACTTCAGCCTTTTTTAATTCCGGATACTTAATATTTAATGGGTAGGTAGTATTGTGATAAAAAAAAGCCACCTTATAAAAGATGGCATTTAAAAAGCTCCTCCTCTTGGGCTCCCCTCGACTGCCGCTCGGGACAGGCTTCTCGCCCAAAAGTTTTTAAAATAAAAAGCCCCACATAAAAATGCGGGGCTTCACTGCTCCCCCTCTTGGGCTCGAACCAAGGACCCTTTGATTAACAGTCAAATGCTCTAACCAACTGAGCTAAGGAGGAATTTCAATATGTCCAGAATTTTTGAAAAGCCTTCTGTTGCTTTTTGCTCCTCCTCTTGGGCTCGAACCAAGGACCCTCTGATTAACAGTCAGATGCTCTAACCAACTGAGCTAAGGAGGAATGTTTGCAATCAATTTTGCGGATGCAAATATAGTGTTATTTTTAATTTTCGCTAAATATTCGAATAAAAAATAAAAAGAAATTTGGGTGTCAGGAATTAAGATCTTTTCCCGAAAAAACATAAAGAAGCCCGGTTTTCAAAACCGGGCTTTTCTCTGTCTCTTAAAGAGCTGAAATTTAATCTTCTTCTCCCAGCTCTACTGCCCTGTTAAAGGCGGCGTAAGCGGCTTCCTTAATAAGTTCTTTCACGTTGTTATCGTCCATGGAGTCAAGAGCGGCCCTTGTAGTTCCTCCTTTTGAAGCCACGCGGTCCATCCAAAGAGTTGGGGAAAGATCATTGCGGTTAAAAAGTTCTACCGCTCCTTCAAAGGTCTGGCTTACCAGTACCCTGGAATCATTATCTGAAAAGCCCATTTTCTTGGCAGCTTCGAGCATAGAGTTCATGAAGTAGAAGACATATGCAGGACCGCTACCCGAGATCCCGGTGGAGGCATCAATGAAATTCTGGTTTTTCACATGGATGGATTCTCCTGTTGTGTCCAGTAAATTCCTGATCATCAAAAGTTCCACCCTGGAAACCTCTTCAGATTCAGTATAAGAAGTAACCCCTTTTCCTACCTGTGCAGGTAAATTGGGCATGGTACGAACCACCTTCTTTATTCCAAGTCCTTGTTGAATGGTTTCAATGGTCACCCCGGCCATAAGGGAAACTGCTATTTGCTCCTCGTTCATCATGGGCTTCATCTTTTCAAATAGTTCCTCGCTGTGATAAGGTTTTACCGCAATGAAAACCACGTCTGCTTGAGGTAAGGCATCTTCCATTTTCTCATAAACATCAAACATTCCCATTTCCTTGAGGGATATGATCTTGTCTGGAGAAACATCAAAGACCATTAACTTTCTGCGGTTCAAATAAGTTGATGAGGCCATTCCTTCCGCATATGTAAGACCCATATTTCCTGCACCAATAACTAAAACTTTCATTTGTGTTTTTTTAGATTTCTTTTGCCTGAAAAGTAACAGACAAAAATTTACGAATAAATTTTCAATACCAGTATGTGCAAAGACTGTACAGGGCTACTTAATTATCTCCTTTAATGCGGAATTTGGTGGGAGAGTTGGTGTTAGGTGTTGAATTTAAAGGGGTTGTGAAGATTTGAGGTAAGGGTGTCAACACGTCATCTTTTCAGGTTTTCTGAAAATAAGTCAGAAAAAGAGGTTATTTTACATTTCTTCCAGAAACCGGCCTGTCGTTATTAAGAACATACAATCCTCGTTGTACTTCGTAACAGGCTTTTAAAAACAGGCGGAAATTTCCTCCCTGCAGGGCTTCGGTAAGAGCTGCCATTTCAGGGATGTAGCGACGTGCAAATCCCAGGTCATTTTGAATGATGTCGCGGGTATTATCAATAACATCAGCTAGCTTAATTGTCTTGGCTGCCTTGCTAATATTGGATTGGCGGACCACTTCTTTTTCCTTTCTTTTTCTCCTGTTTAGGTGTGGGTACTTTTCCTTTACGTATTCATCTGTTAATTCATCAACCAGCAGGGCCACTTTCTGGCCAAACTTCCTCTGAATGTCACGTATTGAAACAGGAGTGTCTTCTACCACATCATGCAGGTAGGCGGCACAGATCATTTCAGTAGTATGCGGCACCGTCCTCACCAGCCCTGCAACCCTTATGGGGTGTTGAATATAGGGTTCATCCCCGTATTTTCGAAGTTGGTCACCATGAGCCTCCCTGGCAAATTCCAATGCTTTATCTTCCATGGCTCTTTTCTTTTTAAGGTACAGATTTTCTGTTTCCTTAAGAAATTACCACTGCGAAAAATCTGCTAAAACTCGGGTTATGGAATGTTATGATTTTTCCAATTTTGCCCCTACCGGAATAGAGCAATCGTGGTAAGGCTCGCCGTGAGGAGGATTCACATCTGGTGTTTGGTCAATCCTTATTGGGGATACCGAGGTAGACGGCAATTCGGAAGTAGGTGTCGGGTTTGAAGTTGTCGCGGCATCTAAAGGCGCTCCTACCGGCAGGTCGCACCTGTGTCCCGGAAGACCGTGAGCAGGGTTCACCTTGATCTTATCTTCTGTAACCTTGCCTGGCGCTTCATTTTCGGTTTGCGCTGCAGCCTGTTCAGGGTCTTTCTCCTGGTCTTTGCAGGAAACGACTATACTCAGTAAAAAGGCAAATAGCATCAGGTTAATTCCTCTTGTTTTCATATCGGTCAATTTTTGCTAATTTACAATTTCTTCCAATTCTTCTTCCGAAATATTTAAAAGGCCCGAAGCGGGCAATCTTCTGGTCATTTCCCGCCAGTTCTCATCCTGCTGGAATATAGAGTCGAACATGGGCTTAGCCTCCTGCAACCTTCCGCTGTTGGCCAAAGCTATCGCGGTCCAGTATTGCATTTCCAGGTTTTCCGGAAACATTTCCATGGCCTTTCCGTAGAACTCAAGCGCTTCAGCGACGTTTTCTTCCTCCATGGCAACATCTCCTTTGTTCATGAATTCATAGGCGCGGGCAACCTTCAGAAGCCGGCCCAGTTCTTCTACGGGAGCATGGTGATCATCCACCCGCAGGTCTATGCGCTTATCCTCCCACTCATTATCCACTTTTTCGGGGCCCACCACGATCAATGCCGCCGACTGCTTTCCGCGAATATCACCACCGGTTTGCTGGGCTGCTTCAAGGACCTTTAGCACCCTTTCGGCCAGGGGTAGATTAGGGTGGCTTCTAAAAGCCAGTTCCATAGCAGGTACCACCTCATTATTAAGCATCATATTGGCCTGGACGGAAAAATTCTTTCCTGTAATGTGATCGGCTGCCTCCACGCATTTTTTTCCTGTGAAAGCTTCAGTGCGACCTGCATTGTCCAGGAAAGCTACCTGGCGGAATTCCTTCCCTTCATCCTGGGCGATAAGGATCCCTAATGCTTCCGAAGCGGTTTTTCCTTCTTCCATAAGCTTCAGGCCTTGCGGACCATAAGCCGGGTTCACAAAAGACTGGGTGGCGACTACGCCCACGCCAGATTCTCCCCAGGGCACCAGTGATCCTACAGAGAACCAGTGGCTTTGTACCCCCACGGCCATTTCGCCTGTTACCGAATCTCGCGCCACTATTGAATAGGTGTGGGCGAACTGATCTTTGAAAACTCCTGCGTTTTGAGAAAATGCACTGAGGCTAAATGTCATAAAAAGGACGAAGGGTAAGTTTCTTATGCTCATGTGGTTAATTTTCCTAAAAATAAGGAATAAATTCGGTTTGCTGATTTGAGTAAAAAAATAAAGCTATGGGTAGGGAAACTAAGGGGAACTTTTTAAATTTGTTCCCGCCTGATGCGGCTGCATAATAAGCTTCATTGGGTGAAAGTAATTTTGGCCTCGTAGTTCAATGGATAGAATAGCCCTGAAGCATCGGGGTCCTAAACTTTAGACCAACCGGCCACTCAATAATAGGCCTCGTAGTTCAATGGATAGAATAGAAGTTTCCTAAACTTTAGATCCAAGTTCGATTCTTGGCGAGGCTACTTTAACATTTCTTTAACATATTAAAAACCCTGATAATCAATGAGTTGTCAGGGTTTTCATTTTTTTTGATGTTATTTGAAATAAGATGAAATTGAAGAAAAAAGTTCACAAATCGTCAACATTTTTCCAGCTTTTGTTTCTATCTTAAAAGGTCTTTTGTTTACTCAAAACTGGTGATTGGATTCTCGTAAAATGTCTAAGTAAAAACATCAGTTATGCGAACAAATGCAACTTTTTCAGTCCTATTCTGGGTCTATTCCCAGCGTACAAAAAATAATGAGGCGCCTCTTTATGTCAGAATAAGCGTAAACAGAAAGAAGCTAAATATTAGCCTCAAGAGAAAAGTGGAAGTAAATCGCTGGGATTCCGTAAAACAGCGAGTAAGAGGAACAGGAACTAAAGCTAGGGATCTAAATTTGTTTCTGGATCAGGAACATGCTCGTCTTGTTCAAATTTATCAGGAAATTCGGTATCAAGGAAAAGTAATTTCTCCGGAAAACATCAAGGCAAGATATTTTAAAGAAGATCAGAACCTATTTACTTTCGAGGATCTATTTCTTTATCATAATGAGAATATGTTTTCCAAGTTGAAGAACAATACTTCACGTCTCTATCTTACAAGCCAAAACTATATCCGACTTTTTTTAAAAAAGGAATACAATAGGAAAAATTATTATTTGGGAGATCTTGACTACAGTTTCATAATACAATTGGGAGAAATTAGAAGTGAATTCATTTCTCATTGAGCTAGCCCAGGCTAACATAGAAATCTCCTTATCAAAACTGGAAATCTTCCTTAACTCTCATCTGATTCCAAAGTTTAATCCGCTTGGAGAATATTTTGAATCTTTACCTGACTGGGATGGAAAGGATCATATAGTGAAGCTCGCCCGTTATTTGCCATTGAAAGAACAAGCTTTATTCGAGTATCATTTCAAGAAGTGGTTGGTTCGATGTGTGAAATGTGCCTTGGAGGAACAGTATTTTAATAAGCAGTGTCTTGTCCTGGTGCAGGCACAACAAAATTCAGGAAAGTCAACCTGGTGCCGTTTCCTGTGTCCTCCTGAATTGCGGACCTATTTTGCTGAGGACATGAGTACGGATAAAGATGCCAGGATTCAGCTGGCAAGGAATTTCCTGATCAACCTTGACGAATTGTCTGTCCTGGCAAAAAAGGAAATCAATGCTCTGAAAGCCTATTTTTCTAAAACTATGATCAATGAAAGATTGCCGTATGACCGGAAAAATACTTCCCTCCAAAGAATATGCAGTTTTGTAGGCTCAACTAATAGGACCACTTTTCTTAATGATGAAACAGGATCTGTGCGATGGTTGTGTTTTGACCTTCTGGGAAAGATCAACTTTGACTACTTCAAGGAAATAGATATTAATGATGTATGGGCACAGGCATATCATTTAGCCTATAGTGAAGAAAGTTTTGATCCGGAACTATCATTACAGGATATTCTGCAAAATGAAGAACGCAACAAACCATACAAAGAACCTTCCATGGAGGAAGAATTTCTATCGAAGTACTTTGAAATTAGCAGTGATCCAAATGAATTTATGACTGCCTCGGATATTATTGCCAGTCTTAATTGCATTAATTCACGGTTGAATGTGATCAGCATGGGAAAGGCATTAAAAAGCCGTGGATTCGAAAGGATCAAAGAACCAAAGCGACAGGTTTATGGATACCTGGTCCGCCCTCTTTTTAAAAATTCTCCTCTGGAGCTATTGTGAATTAGGTAATATAAAAAACAGTAAAAAAAAGTTACCTAGTTACCTAATAAAGGAAAAGCCGGTTCAATAAAGAGTTCTAAGCGGGTAAAAGAAAAAAAATTAATGTTACCTAATCTTACCCAAGGGTAAGATGGGTAAGATCAAGAAAGATAGCTCAGGTAAGTTTTAGCCCAGTAATAATGCATAAGGTAAGATAGGTAAGTGAAAAAATGACATATGGAAAATAATTTATTGGATTGGAAGGAGGCCAGACAAAAGAGCATCGTAAAAGTTCTTGGAGATTTTGGTGTTGTCCCTAAAAAACAAACCAGCAAAGCTGCCTGGTATCTGAGTCCGCTACGGACAGAAAAAGAAGCATCTTTCTGTGTAACTCTGTACAAAAACCTTTGGTACGATTTCGGAATTGCAAAAGGAGGGAATGTTATAGATCTGGTTATGGAGTTGAAATCCTGCACAGCGGTAGATGCTCTGCGCTACCTAAGCAGCCAAACTTCATTTTTCTTTAACCCGCCGGTAATCAAGCAAACCAGAAGAAATAGTTCCATTGAAGTCATTAAGGTTAAAGAATTACAACACCCGGCACTTATTCATTATCTCAAGTCAAGAGGGATATCAGAATCTACTGCCAAATTGTTTTGTAAGGAGGTGTGGTACACCCATAATGGAAAGACCCATTTCTCAATTGGGCTCCCAAATTCTTTAGGAGGATGGGAGCTTAGGAATAAATTCTTTAAAAATTCGACAGCTCCTAAATCGTACAGTTCCATTAGAAAAGGAAATGAAAAACTCTTACTCTTCGAAGGAATGTTTGATTTTTTATCCCTCGCTACACTGGATTTGGACCTGGTGTGTTCCTCAGATAGTATTGTACTGAACTCCCTTGGCTTTTTGAAAAATAGCTTTCAATTACTGGGCAACTATGAGGAGATCAATTTATATCTGGACAATGATCCTGCAGGAAGGAAAGCTGTCCATGAACTTAAGAAATATTCAATCAAGGATTGTTCATCGGTCTATAAAGGCTTTAAAGACTTAAATGAAAAACTTATGCTGCATATGCAGCGATTTTAAACGCTTTAAAATAAAATTTTCCTCAGCACATTCCCCTTCACTATGCTGCGGGAAAAGAGCTTCGGAAATGATCTTGAACCCATGGCAGCAGGACTCCCTGTATTTCGCTCCTGGGAAAATCCAGTCGCACCATTCCGGTCGCCGCTGCTACCACGAGTTCGCTAAATAGAAATCCAACTCGAATTAAGTACAAAATAGAGTCCTCCTTTCCCTATAATCTTCCTTAGCCTTCAGGCAACCATTTTCCAAAATGCAAAGCAACGTAATTCGGAAATTAGCCGGCCTGCACTAACTGAATAACCTAAACTTTATATTTTAAATTACGGCCTATCCTAATTCCGAATTACGAAAAAAAAGCAACAGAAAATGGTTGCGCGAAGGCTCTACGGGAAGTAAATGAAATTAGACAGGGTCTGATGTTCAGAAGGACAGATCCAGAGAAAAATGGAAGGCGCTTCAGGATACAAAAAGTAAATATTCTATGTTGTCGAGAAATTAGAATTACTAGAAGGCCAAAACATCAAGGTTAAAATTAACTTAATATTAGTTTATACAGTTAATAAAATAAGTTAAATTGCTGTAAAACAATGTGTTGTTAGTTGTCGGCGGCATAAAATTCAATCGATTATGAGGAAACTATACTGGATTATTACTCTTGTCAGCTTGACTCTAATATCTGGGTGTTCTAAAGATGATCCAGGTAATGAAGAAACGGAAACCATAACCGAAACAGGCATATTCATAGATTCTCAAGTAAGTGGGTTGAAGTATACCACTGAGACTAAGAGCGGTGTTACGGATGAAAATGGAAAGTTTGAATATATAGAAGGGGAGACCGTAACTTTTTATGTGGGTGATATCGTTATAGGAAGTGGAATTGCCAAAGAAAACATGAGTCCCATTGACATCGCGTTATCTACTAACCCAGACATAAATTCTATTGAAGTTAAGAATATTTCTGCATTCTTGCAGTCTCTGGACAACGACAATGATCCTTCAAATGGAATTGATATAATCGCCTCGACAGTTAATGCTATAACTGTTTCCAACATTGATTTCACGCAACCTATTGAAAAGCTATTAGGACAAATTATTGGAGAGGTCAACATGTCGACTGGTTCCTGGTTGTCTGCTGTATACCCTGAAGAAGCAGCTCTACATCTCGCTGAAAGTCTTGACCTCAATTATGTTGTACAGAATAAAACATTTTTGAATTTTACTCCTACCATCGAGGACTGGATTCCCAAACCTCCTTCCAGTATTTACTGGGTTCACGAAACAAAGGAAGAAGGAGTGTTAGCAACATCAACCTTGTATGAAAAATATCCCAACCGTATCATTTATGACCTGAGGTATAAGGAATATAATTCTGAGGGATTGCCAACTTCATATGAGTTGGACATTTATGAAAATGGGGAACTTATATCAAATGAGCTCGTGGAGATTTTCTACAATGAATCAAATCTAGTTTCTAAAATAGAAAAGGTGAATTTGGATAACTCTAGATTTGAAGCTGTTCAGTTTCTTGAATTGGACTCGGAGTTAAAAATAAAGTCAGCGGTGGTTCAAATACAACATGACAATTTCAGTACCGTCTATAGGGAAGTTTATACCCATCTTCCTGATGGAAATCGAAAAACGAATAGCTTGTATTCCAATAATGGATCGGAACTAACTAACGTAAAAATTTATACTTACAATTCGGCCGGGGATTATTCAGAAATTGAAATTAATTCCCAAAACTCTACTGTAACCGAAACGTTTTATTATCGAGATGATAATACCTTGGAGAGCTGGATTAAACAAGATCCCGGAGCTTTATCAACGGGACGTACCGAAGAAATGTTCTTTGATGAGGAAGAAAAAAGAACTAGGTGGAAAGTGACTGCAGGTGATTATATAACTGACTTCTTATATGATGTGGACGGCGAAGGAACAGATGTGATCGAAACTTATTACCATGGAACTTTGATCGAAGTTATTACAGCATTCGCCGACGGGACCTCGATTTGGAAAACCATAAATAGTGACGGTTCCTATAAATTGGAATATAAGGATCAGAATTCAACTATTACTAAAACCGAATTTTACGATTCAAACGGAAATCTAATTGCTTAGGAAAATTTGAGAACCCTCGCTCGCCGCCTTTGTCTAGAAATAACTGATAAATCGTTCCCAAACTATGTATTTTACGTCTGTAGGGAAAAGCAAGAGGGCAACACGCCGAAGCGATGTTGAGTTGGTTTCCCATTTGGCAACCCCTATGGCTAGAGGCTTTTACGGATTTCGACAAAAAGGATTATCCGAACCTATTTAAATTTTTTAGTAAAAAGGGTGTAACCCTTCTAAAACCGGTACTTTTTTTACTCAAATTTTCTTCACGACATATTTAATTCAATGGTTTCACATCAAATAATTATCTTTATTATCAAGAGGAAAAATCAACTTATGCGAGTTCACAAATCGTCAACATTTCAGAAACTATTTTATCAAACCCAGCAGGAATACAGGGTCCAAGAGAAAAGTTCGATTCTTGGCGAGGCTACTTCACATTATTTAATTAATTAGAAACCCTGTTTATCTATTGATTTACAGGGTTTTATTTATTTGACACAATCACTTGCCGCTACTAGTATACATTCCCTACCGTCGGCTAAATTGAAATAAATTATAAAATCCTCCTTTACCTATAATCGCTTCCTTAGCCCTTCAGGCAACCCTTTTTTTAAATGCAAAATAATGGAATTAGGAAATTAGCCGGCGAGCATTAACTGTTGTCCACACTGTCCAATTAATAATACGGCCTATCCTATTTCCGATTTACGAAAAAATGACAGAAAAATGGCTGCGCGAAGGCTCTACGGGAGGTGTATAGGATTAACATTCAGTATTCAGAAGATTCAAACAGGAATTTTTAATGTTTTTCGGGTAATTCGAATTAATAGAATGTCTAAAAACATTTCAAGTTAAAATTAACTTAATATTAATTTATGCAGTTAATAAAATCAGTTAAATTGCTGTAAAACAATGGGTTGTCATTGAACGACGGCATAAAATCTAACCAATTATGAGGGAATTCTATAGAATTATTACTATTGTCAGCTTGACGGTAATTTGTGGGTGTTCTACAGATGATACAGGCAAAGGAGAAACGGGAGCCAGAACTGAAACAGGAATTTTTATAGATTCTCAAGTAAGTGGCCTGAAGTATACCACTGAGACTAAAAGTGGTGTAACAGACGAAAACGGAGAGTTTGAATATCTAGAAGGAGAGACCGTAACCTTTTATGTGGGGGATATTCTTATAGGAAGTGGAATTGCTAAAGAAAATATGAATCCCATTGACATTGCGTCATCAAATAATCCAGACATAAACTCTATTGAAGTTAAAAATATTGCAGCATTCCTCCAGTCTTTGGATAACGACGAGGATCCATCAAATGGAATTGAAATAACTGCCTCTACAGTTAATGCTATAACGGTTTCCAGTATTGATTTTATGCAACCTATCGAAAAGGTACTAGGTCAAATTATTGCGGAGGTCAATATGTCTACTGGATCCAATTTGTCTGTTGTGTATCCTGAAGAAGCGGCTCTCCATCTCGCTGAAAATCTTAATCTTAACTATGATGTGCAGAATAGAATATTCATGAATTTCACCCCTACCATCGAGGATTGGATTCCTAAACCTCCTTCCAGTATTTACTGGGTTCACGAAACAAAGGAAGAAGGATTGTTAGCAACATCAACTTTATATGAAAAATATCCAAACCGTGTAGTTTATGAACTGAGGTATAAGGAATATAATTCTGAAGGATTGCCAACTTCATATGAGCTGGATATTTTTGAAAATGGGGAGCTTAATTTCAATGAGATTGTGGAGATTTTCTATAGCGAATCAAATCTGATTTCTAAAATAGAAAAGGTGAATATGGATAACTCCAGATTTGAAGCTGTTCAGTTTCTTGAATTGGGCTCAGATTTAAAAATTAAGGCAGCTGTGGTTCAAATACAGAATGAAAATTTCAATACCATCTATAGGGAAGTTTATACCCATCTTCCTGATGGAAATCGAAAAACTAATAGCCTATATTCTAACAACGGATCGGAAGTCACTAGCGTCAAAATTTATACTTACAATTCAGCTGGAGATTATCTGGAAATTGAAATAAATTCCCCAAACTCTACTGCAACCGAATCTTTTAAATATCGAAATGATCATACCCTGGAGAGCTGGATTAAACATGATCCCGGTGCTTTATCAACGGGACGTACCGAAGAAATGTTCTTTGATGAGGAAGAAAAAAGAACTAGGTGGAAAGTGACTGCAGGTGATTATATCACCAACTTCTTATATGATGTTGATGGTGAAGGAACAGATGTGATCGAAACTTATTATAAGGGAACTTTAATTGAAGTTATTACAGCATTCGCCGACGGTACCTCGATTTGGAAAACCATAAATAGTGACGGTTCCTATAAAATGGAATATAAGGATCAGAATTCCACTATTACTAAAACCGAATTTTACGATTCGAATGGAAACCTTATTGGATAGAACAGTTTTAATGAAGACCGACAGTTCCCGTTTTTTTTGAAGATCAGCTGCTTTGTTGCAGTATCAATTTTTTTATTGTGGGGAAAAGCAAGAGGACAAGACGCAAAGCGATGTTGACTTGATTTCCCCTTTCTCAATCCCTCTGACCAACGACTCTATCGGATTTTGAAGCTAAGGAATGATCCGGACCTAATTTTTTTACTCTATTAAAAACGGCATTTTTTTTACTCTATAATTCAGTATAAGATACTTTTTCTTTACAACAATATCTAGTTCAATTTTAAATTAAAATTTATAGCTATTGATATGGTTATCATATCAAATAATTTCTTGGCGAGGCTACAATAAAAGCTCTGGTGATCATGATGATTATCAGAGCTTTTTATTTTTCACCTTCTTCAAATGCTTGTGCTACGCCGTGTAATTTTCCTGTTTTCTTTTTGCCTAAAGCTCCTTTTTACCGGAGTAATCTGTTGCGATAAATTTTTAGAACATATTAACAACTGAGCTATTAAATATTAAAGTTTTCTAAAAATACCCTTTTATAGGTATTGACAGCTCCTGTTGAAGAAGGATAACTTGGTCCGAAAATTTTTTCTGCAAGGAGAAATTTTAACCGGCTGATTTTGAACAGAAAAGATCCTGTCGCGTTTTGCAGTAAACTAACCAATCGCTTTATATGAAACAATTCTACCTTTTTTTACTTCTTTTATTAGTACCCTTTCAGTATGGTTTTGCTCAGGCTAATGAGGAAAAAGCAATAGTTTATTTCGCCAGAGCCGGTTTTCAGGGGTCGGCAATAAACCTGCACATTTTTACTGAGTCGGGTTATCAGGGTGCCATCCGTGGAAATAATACGATAAAGGCTGAAATGGATCCCGGGGAACAACAGATCGTGGGTGCTTTTCCCGCAGGTCACATGACCACAACTTTTTCGATGGATCTGGAGCCGGGGAAAACCTATTATGTAGTTGGAAAGCTAAACATGTTCGATCCCACAGATTTTCTTTTTGATGCCAGTAACGACCAAAAATTACTGAAAAAAGCAAAAAAGAAAGTGGAAAAAGGAGATTTTCAAGTAGTTTCCTCCACCGAAAAAAGAGAGTATGAGGAAAAGTATGAAGATCGCTGGGCTCATATTTTAACCAGGGAACAGGAAGAGGTAGACCATACGGTTCAGCTTGCCAATGCTCAGAAAGCTGCTAAAAAGGCGGCAACAATAACTGCGCCCGAAGATATGGTGACCATTCACTTTGCTCATGTGGGCATAGTAGCGGAACATATTGAACTTCCCATTTTTCACGGCAACCAATATATTGGGAGCATAAAAGGTAAAAATACCATTACCTATAAAGCTCCTCCGGGTGACCTATCCTTTACCGGCGTATATTCAGAAGTGAATTTTGCTTCTACTGTCAATATCGCAGCCTTACCCGGATCAACCCATTACCTTCATGCTGATCTTAATGGAGGAGCATATAAAATGGAAGCATCACCTGATGGGAAGCTAACGCATTTCTTCCTTACTGACGTGACCGGGGAGCAGGAAAAGCAAATGGCAGTTAAGAAGCTGGTGAGTAAGAAAAGTTCCTTAGCATTTTCTGAAGCGAAAAAAGCCGAACTAGAGCAGACCTATGGAAAATTGGTTCAAAGTACAACAAATATTAGTGCCGGAGCTTCAGAATATCTGGCAGATGCCACTGCGGGACCTTCAACAGGTGATTTTACCAGTTCTACAACTGCAACATCTGACGCTCCGGTAGAATATGGCGCAAACAAACGTGAAATTGCTTACCAACAGATCCTGAAATCCAATGAAACAGGCAGCTCTTATACTACATCGACCACCGTACCCGGTAGCAGTGTCATAGAGGAAGAAGGAGATATTGAAAAGGTAAAACATTCCGAAGACAATACCGAGGCTGGATTAAAGTATCGCCGTAGTTCTCTTTATACCATGATGATCAATGATACAGAGAGATTGCATTTTGATGCTATACGAGATGCCTTTGGAAACTTTGAACTATCAGAAAAGTTCAATGATCATAATATTGGACCATACCTAATCGATGCAGAAGGCGGGGAGAAGGATCAGTCTGATGTTATCACGGCATATCTAAATGAGAACGGAGTGGCCCGCGATCTGGTAGCTAAATGGTTTGGTAGAAACGACAAAGGGGAATTTACCATGGACCTGGTGGCAAGCCGGGGCTCCTATAATGCTTCAGACCTTGACGTATTGATTGCCAAAGACAGCAAGCGGGGAGAGGCCCTTTTAGCTGATGCAGGTGAGGAGCTGATAGGAAACACTTTTCTCATTGTGAACGACTATAAATATGTGAATAAGGAGGAGGTAGCACAGAAAGCTTCAGGAGTATTGAGCTTTGTTAGTGATGTTGCTTCTATTGCCGGTTATGATGGAGTGGCTTTAGCTGCCGATGCGGCAAATGTAGGTGCTACAGTGATGGGTAAAGGTTATGTGGTCAAAACTACTTCTTACCTCTACCGCCTGGTTTGGAATGATCAGATTGCCAACGAATTTTACTCCAATCTCTGGATGGATAACAGGAATTACGATCCGGCAAAAAAAGAAGCCTTTGAAACTTCAGACCTGTTCAAATTAAGGCTGGTAGGATCACAATCAGCATGGGCCGATCTACAATCTACTGCTTTCACCAAAAAGTCAGATCAGGATTTGATCAAAAAAGCTACTGTAAGAGCTACAAACAAGGGAATATCAAAATTGCAGAGAAAATTTGAAGAATTCCGAACCAAGTCTCCTTTGTTGAGCGGAGATCCAATTTCTGCCAAGATCGGGCTGAAAGAGGGTCTGGAAAAGGGAGATAAATTCGAGGTTCTTGAGCAGGTGATAGATGAGAATGGCCGAACTCACTATAAAAGGGTTGGTAAAATTAAAGTAGACCCTAATCATATTTGGGACAATACTCTTTATGATGAGGAATCTGAAGAATCTTCTACTTCAGAAGAGGAATATACCGTTTTTAAAGGAAAACGAGGAAAATACTATTCCGGAATGCTAATACGACAAATCAATTAATTACCCTATGAAAAATAATATCAGGATCTTATTTACAGTTGTGCTTTTCAGTTTCGTGTGTACTACTGCAACTGCACAAAGACGTGCTAAGAAAAAGGCAGATGAGGATACTCATGAATGGAGATATGAAATAGAATGCGTGGGAACAGGAACTGAAGGGAATTACCTTCTTAAAGTGTGGTCTTTCTCTAAAAGGCCACATGTGGCGGCCGAACAAGCCAAAAAGAACGCGGTTCACGGGGTGATCTTTAAAGGAGTGCCAGCGGGAGACAGAGGATGTGTCTCTCAACCTGCCCTTGCCAGGAATGCTAACCTGGAGGAGGAAAAAGCAGCATTTTTTGAAAATTTCTTTATGGAAGGCGGGAAGTATCAGAAGTTCGTGAATTTGACCACCAATGGTGCAATAGCCCAGGGAGACCGGATGAAGATTGGAAGACGCGAATATAAAATAGGAGTCATCGTATCAGTTAATAAAGCTTTACTGCGGAGGGATCTTGAGGATGCCGGGATCGTAAGAGGGCTGTCATCAGGATTTTAATTATGAGAAAATTATTCTTTACTATTCTAGTTGTAAGCCTGTTTTTTACCGGCTGTAAAACTCCAATTTCGGGATACTACTCCTACGATACCGAATGTATGGGCAAAAACTACGACGGATCGCAAATAGTTAAAACCTGGGGAACGGGAGAGGATGTCAAGAGTGCCAAGATAAGAGCTTATCAGGAAGCTCTTCATGATGTCCTGTTTGAAGGTATTCGCAACGGAAATTCAGATTGTAATATGAGACCCTTGGTCACTGAAGTCAATGCCCTCGAAAAGTATGATGCCTACTTTAATCATTTCTTTTCGGAAAAAGGAAATTACAGAGATTTCATCAAACAGACCCGGAACAACAAAAAGCTGGTTAGGAATAACCGAAGTAATATGAAGGAGGCTTATGGCTATATAGTTGAGATCGACATACCTGCTTTGAAACAACAATTGAGAACAGACGATATAATCCCCTAAAAAGATGAAGAAACAATTACTTTTAATTACATTTTTGACCCTCATAACCAATGCTGCTATTGCGCAGGCAAAAAAGCCTACTTTAATGGTGGTACCAAGTGATGCCTGGTGTATCCAGAACGGTTATGTGCTGGAGTTCGATGATCAGGGAATTCCTACCCGCATTCCCGATTATAAAAGGGCCTTCCAAGAAAATACCGAGTTGCTTTTGGTTATAAGTAAGATCAACGGTTTAATGGCCGAACGGGATTTTCCCCTTAAAAATATGGAGTCCGTAGTAAGATCACTTTCCTCATATGCAGCGGAAGACGCTATGCGAAGTTCCAAATCTTCGGGGGCTGAAGTGGCTGAGAGTCCGGTAGACCAGTTAAAATCTATTGCCAAAGCAGATATTATTATGCAGCTTACCTGGAACGTGAATCAAACAGGTCCCAGGAAATCAGTGACGTTTAACCTGCAGGGCCTCGACTCATACTCTAACAAGCAGGTGGCAACTGCTGCCGGTACGGGAGCACCTTCGTTCTCTACTGAACTTCCTGTTCTTTTGGAAGAGGCAGTTCTATCTCACATTGATAATTTCAGTTCTTCTTTGCAAGATCATTTTGATGATCTATTCGAAAATGGAAGAGAGGTTACCATCCGCATAAAGAGGTGGGATGACTGGGAGCATGATCTGGAGTCGGAATACGGACCCAATGAAGATGAACTGGGATTATTAATTGAAGACTGGTTAGCTGACAATACTGTTCAGGGAAGATTTTCTACCATAGATGCTACAGAGAACATGATGATCTTTGAGCAGGTAAGAATTCCTTTATATACCGAGCGTAATGGAAGGCAACGCGCTGTGGATACCCGCAGTTTCATGAGAGGGTTAAGCAATTATCTTGAAGATGCGCCTTTCAATATTGAGAACAAGGTTACCACCCGGGGACTGGGGGAAGCCACTTTATTTTTAGGAAGTAAATAATTAGATCATGATGATAAAAATTATTCATATAATTTCAGTAGCCTTCTTGTTCATCAACACGTTTAGCGTATTGGCTCAGGAAAAGAATGGAAATTTAAGTGATTATGACCGGATAGGTATTGCGCCCTATATTTCAGACCAGGTGGAATATTTACCTGCCGGAGCAAAGAGCAATTTGCAAAGTAAACTTCGGCAAATCATTTCCATGAATGGCTTTGGAAATGCATCTTATAATACCAGATTTATTCTCACTCCTAATATTCAGGTGACCGGTAAATCTATAGTAGCCGGGGCACCGCCGCGAGTAGCTGTTAACCTGGATGTACAGCTTTTTGTAGGAGACGGATTTGAAGGAACAAAATTCGGAAGCACAACAATATCTGTGAAAGGAGTAGGAGCTAATGAGAACAAAGCTTATATCAATGCTCTAAAACAAATAGGTAATCAAAATCCCCAGGTATCAAGATTAATTTCTTCAGCAAAGCAACAGATCCTTAATTATTATAATACACAATGTGATTTTATACTGAAGGAAGCTGAAGTAGCTGCAGCTCAAAATGACTTTGATAGGTCTTTGTTTATTTTAAGTGGAATTCCTAATATAAACAGCGAATGTTACCAAAAGGCAACAACTTTAATAGGCCCAGTTTATCAGCAAAAGATCGATAAGGACTGCAAGGTGAACCTGCAAAACGCCAGAAACATCTGGAATGCCAGTCAGGACTATGAAGGAGCTCTCAATGCTGTACACTACTTATCAGCCATCGAGCCGTCTTCAGATTGTTTTAAGGAGGCCCAGAGATTTTCAAATCAAATAGGTCAGCGTGTAAGGCAAATAGATGACAGGGAATGGAATTTTGTATTAAAAGCTCAGGATCTTCAGGAACAAAAGATCGAAGCGGCCAGGGCAGTTGGTATTGCTTATGGCTCAAATCAGCCTCAAACAATGACCTATAATTTAAGGGGTTGGTGGTAATTTAAATGGTACTTAGTCTTAAAGAACCGGGAAATTTTTCCCGGTTTTTCTTTTTAAATTCTTTAAGGTGGATGCTGTAAAACCTTAATATTGAGTGAAATAACCATTGATTAACATGTTTTTCTGTGTATTATGACTATTTTAAATTCATAACCAAAAAATGAACTAGTCATGAAAAAGAATCTTAACAAGTTAACTGCCTTATTTGCACTAATGTTATTCCTTTCTTCCGGAGCAGTAATGGCTCAGGATTATGATAAGAAGGATAAAAACAAGGACAAAGAAAAGGAGCAAATAGTTGACCAGGATAAGAAAAAACAGCTCCAAATGGATGCTAAAGATGCCAAGGCAGCATTCATGAAAGCCAATGCTGAATTGGAAGGAACTCTTTCAAATGCCGCAGGTTATGCTATTTTTCCGAACGTGGGAAAAGGAGCATGGATCCTTGGTGGCGGAGCAGGTAACGGAATTGTATATGAAAATGATCAACTAGTTGGGTATGCTGAACTAAGGCAGATAGATATCGGTTTCCAGTTTGGAGGTAAAGCTTTTAGGGAACTGATCGTATTTCAAACTCAGGAAGCACTTGATAAATTCAAAGAAGGAAATTTTGAATTTGGCGGAAGTGCTTCAGCAGTGATTTGGGACAAAGGTAAAGGCGAGGCCATTACCTTTGAGAACGGAGTTGGTGTGGCGATCATGCCTAAAGCCGGAGCCATGGTAGGTATTTCTGTGGGCGGCCAGGAATTTGATTACAGAGCTGCGCAGTAAATTAAATAGATTTAAAAATGAACAACCCGGATCGTTAGATCCGGGTTTTTTTATGGAAAATTTTCTGCGGAAACTGATGCCGGTCCTTTTTAATATTAAAAGTGAACGATGGATATAATTTATCTCGAGAGCTAGGAATTTAATGATATCTGCTCAAAAAACTGATTTTAGTCAGTTTTTGCTAATAAAAAAGGGTTAACGTAACAAAAGTTACAATTACCGGGAGGCCTGAGCAGTACCTTTATATCAGAATTAAAAACAGAGATCATCATGAAAAATTTAGTGATTCTTGGCGCCGGTACCGCAGGTACCATGATGGCCAACCATCTAAGGCCCAAATTAAAACGATCTGATTGGAACATAACTATTGTGGACCAGTACAAAACGCACTACTATCAGCCCGGTTTCTTATTCCTTCCTTTTGATATTTATACTGAGGATCAGGTGAAAAAACCGGGGAAAAAATTCATCCCCAAGGGAGTGAACTATGTTCAGAAAAAGATTGAGCAGATCTTTCCGGAAGACAGTAAAGTGCAGCTGGAAGATGAGACGCTTCATTATGATCTTTTGATCATTGCGACAGGTTCAAAAATAGCCCCGGAAGAGGTGGAAGGAATGAAGGGTAAGAATTGGCATAAAAATGTTTTTGACTTCTATACTTATGAAGGTGCACTGGCCCTTCGGAATAAACTAAGAACCTGGGAAGGCGGAAAAATGGTAGTTCATTTAACCGAGATGCCTATAAAATGTCCCGTAGCGCCTCTGGAATTCGCCTTTTTAGCCGATTCTTATTTTCAGAAGAAGGGGATGCGCGACAAAGTTGACCTGACTTATGTCACTCCGCTTTCCGGAGCATTTACCAAAGAAAAGAGTTCCGCGGCCCTTGGTTATCTCATGAAAGAGAAGAACATTAACCTGGAGATAGATTTTGCGATAGAAAGCGTGGATAATGATAATAACAAGATCATTGATTACGGCGGAAGAGAAGTGGAATATGACCTGCTGGTCACCATTCCAACTAACATGGGAGATGAGGTGATAGCCCGCTCCGGAATGGGTGATGACCTGAACTTTGTGCCCACCGACCATAATACGCTTCAATCAAAAGAATATGAGAATGTTTTCGTGATAGGTGACGCTACCAATGTGCCGGCCTCAAAAGCCGGTTCGGTAGCGCATTTTGAAGCTGAAACATTAACAGATAATATTCTTCTTTACATAGAAGGAAAACCACTTAAACCCGAATTTGACGGCCACGCCAACTGTTTTATTGAAACCGGAAAGAACAAAGCGCTTCTTATTGACTTCAACTATAAACAGGAACCGGTGGAAGGAACTTTCCCTGTACCCGGAATAGGACCCTTAAAGTTGCTCAAAGAGAGCGTGTTCAATCACTGGGGCAAGCTCGCCTTTAGATGGATCTACTGGAACATGCTGCTGAAAGGGATCCCAATTCCTCTGGTGAGCCGAAATATGAGTACAAAAGGTAAAAAACTATAGATCAATAACTTTAAAATTTAAAATCATGGAAACTTTAGCAGGAACAAACGTAAGAGTAAACGAAGAAGGATACTTATTAGATTTTTCTGAATGGAACAGGGAAGTCGGTGAACAAATAGCACAGGCCGAAGGGATCACAATGACCCCTCGTCACTGGGAAGTGATCGAGTGGCTTCAGGACCAGGTGAAAGCAGATAAGGCTTTATCTATTAGAGGTATTAAAAAAAGCGGGGTGCTGGACATCAAAGAATTCTATGCACTTTTCCCCGGCGGACCTCTAAAAATATCTACCAAGATCGCGGGAGTGCCTAAACCTAAAAGTTGTATATAATTTAAACCTACTAAAATGAGCAAGACTAAAGTAAAAAAGATGCTCTTCATCTTATCAAAGGCGACCATAGAGAATGTATATGCAGCTTTTATAATGGCAAACGGTGCCAGGATGGAAGGCATTGAAGCTGAAATATTCTTTACGTTCTTTGGACTTGAAGCCATACAAAAGAAAAAAATGAATGGCTTACATGTGGCCACTGTGGGTAACCCGGCCATGCACATTCCTACCATGGTAGGAGGCCTCCCGGGAATGGAAGCCCTGGCGACCAAAATGATGAAAAAAGAAATGGAAAAACTGGACATGCCTCCGGTGGACGAATTCCTTGAGATACTTTCTGCATCAGGGGTAAAGCTCTGGGCATGTAAACTGGCTGTAGACATGTTCCATCTTAAAGAAAAGGATCTAATTGATGACCTTGATGGAATATTGACCATTGGTGATTTCTATAACCAGGCTGACCAGGAAGGAACCCAAATGCTATTCATATAAGAGGCAACGGACTCTATTAATAATGTTTGATCTCTGTTTTTTATTTTGATAGAGGATGGTGGCAGAAGCCGGCTATTTTACAGCCGGTTTCTTTTTTAATATTTAAAGTTGACGGTAAAGGTGAGTCGGTTGCCGTCACCTCCATGATAGTAACCTAAGTTCGCAGTGAGTGCATAAAAGCCGTTGATCCATACAGATCCACCGTAGTTGTTATGCCATTTGTGGGTGGCGTCATCTTCGGTCCAGACCCGGCCGTAATCAAAGCCCGCACTTACTCCCACGATCAGGGGAATAAAATCGGTTCTTATTAAGCCAAGTGCAGTGCGCAGGTCGGTGCTGTGGTAAAAGGAATATTTTCCATTAAAACGATGGTTCCTGTAACCTCGCAAACTCCTGTTCCCACCCAGGGTGGCCGCATGGTAAAATTCATAGTTGTCACCCATTATGGCCGTACCTCCCACTTTTGTGGCGATAACCGCGAAACCGCTTGGGATCAAGGGATAGTCTATAGAAAATGACGGCTTCAGGTACCCAAATTCGTTGTTGTTCTCATCAATGTTCTGCTTGTATCCGGCTATCACGTCTAGTCGGCTTCCCAGACTGGGATAAGACGGATTGTTCTTGTTCTCGTAAAAGTATTCCGCTTCACCCCCGGCATATAACTGGTGGTCAAAAACAGGATTTTCCGGAGAAAAAACATCAGCTAAAAAGGTGTTTTCTCGATATCTAACCTGCACGGTTTCAAGTGTGGGGCCAATAGAGAAAAAAGCTTCCGCATCACTGCGCCAAACCAGGGATGGCTTGAAAGAACTTTGTTCGAGCTTTACCCGGTTATACCTTCTTTCTACCTCATCACGATCATATTGGGTATCGTTGCCGGTACCAAAGTAGTTGATGAAATAATTGGGACTCGAATACCGGCCTTCCAGCTTAAAGTTCCATTTGTAGAAAACATTGGCAAATTCTGCCGAGGCATTGAGTTCATAACCCTGGCTGGCAAAAAAATACTGGGCGCTAAAAATATATTGCGTGGTAAAGGGATTGGTGGACAGGCCATAAGTAGTGTAAATGTCTTTTACGCCTAAAGTGAAACCGGCATCTGTCACGTAATCTAGCACCGGCATGAGCTTATTCTCGGAGTATTTTCTCTTGAGGTAATGAAACTGGTTGATGTCGTAAGAATCTACCAGCCACTTTCTTGAAGCCGGATTAGTAATAATGCTTTCGTTGCTTTTATAATCATAAAGTTTGGCCTTTCGAGGATTCCTGAAATGATAAGTATCCTCCTCATACCCGCCAATGATCTTCAATTCAATAAGATCATCAGCCTCTCCTTCCAGAACGAATTCATCATCGCCATCAAGGCCGTAAAGCCATATTTCGTCTGTTTCTTCGGAAGAATATGTTTTGGAGAAGATCTCTTTATCCTCTTTTTGAATGACCACTTCGGTAACTCCGTTTTCTTTCCGCGTTATCCTGAAATGGTCGTCTTCATCGGTTCCCGTGATGGTCTGAAATTCCTGCAGATATTCTAAATAATCACGTGCGATTTCGGCCAAATTTCCTCGGCGCTTTTTCAGGTTCTCTTTGATCATGGTGATATCTTTGTTGTCTACCACCTCCTTCGGAAGCCCGGCAAAAGCCTCTTCGATCACCTCATCGGTGAGATTTTCCTGGATGTATTTGACCTGTTCCTGCCATTTTTCCCATTCGGTTTCTTTTATGAACCTCAGATCTAGAGGATATCCTGACCAGTTGAACCATTTGGCACTTTTAAGGCTTTCATCGTAACTCTGCATTTTCCGAAGCAATGGCACTGCCGACTTTATAATGGGCAGCAAGGCACCGTCGTATTTGGAGAAAGCATGATCACGGTCTCGGGGTATGGGTTCATAACGGGTTTTCCCGTTCTCATTATAAGCAGCCCACCGCCACTGATCACTATGACGATCCCAGTCGCCGATGAGCATGTCAAAAATACGCGCCCGCAGGTACATTTCCTGGTCTACGTATGCCTGTTTGGTTTCCCGCAACTTCAGCAACAGGTCTGCAGTGCTGATAATGTTGTCTGGTGACCCAAATGTTTTGAATTCCTTGTTTTCATCCCCTACATGTTCTTCCAGCATGAAAAGCGCATTGCCGTAATCTTCGTTATAGATATCCAGCCCCTTCTGTTTGGGCACATAATAGATCTTTGGGTTTGCGTGGTGAATGTCAAGTGCTGTGGAGAGATCGTTCACTGCGAATGGTGCATATGGATGGGCTGTGGTGAAAAAATCTGCAACAAAACGCTGTGCAATGGTATTTTGAAGGAACTCTTCTATAAAATTGGTCTTGACCACGTCGGCCTGCAGGTATTGCAGAGGGTCTTTTCTCATGGCCCTCAGGGTGTATTCATTTTGAGAATCGTTGATAAGCCTAAGGCTCCTCGACTGCTGGCCGCCTCCTTCAGAAATAGGCCTAAGAGAATCCAGGGCCAGGACCGGGGCTTCTATGGGCTGGCTGTAGACTTTCCTGTAGCGGCTGCCCCAAAGCCATTCATACAGGTGGGTCTTTTTCGTTTCTTCAGGAGTGTAGATGGAAGAAACCTGTTTTTCGGGCATATCTGCATATTCAATATCCAGCTCATCAAGGGTAGGCCTTTCTCTTGCTATGGAATGCGCATAAACCGGTTCTTCCTTGTTCAGTTCAAAAAACTGCACTGCGGAAGAACCATCTTCAAAAATGGTGAATTTTGCATATCCTTTTTCTGCTGAAGTGAACAGCGCATCTCCCTTTGTCCTTGCAGGTTGGGTACCTGCTGCAGCCCCGCTGATGATCTGCGGATTGCGGCCGTTGTAGAGATACTGAAGGTTTCTATGGTTCCCGGAAACAAAAATGACATCTTCAAAAAGGCTGGCCAAAGTCTCAAGTTTTCCCCTCAATTCTTTCTGCTGATTGCTTTCAAAATGAATCGGCGATGCACCCGTGATCCTGCTGAAAAAAGGGATGCGGCTGCTGCTCATCACCGGGTGATGCACCGCGACTATTATGACCTTCCCATGGCTGTCTTTTAGATCATCCTTGAACTCGGTAAAAAATTCTTCCCGGGTTTTATAGTCGCAGTCAGAGTTCATTTTTGGGTACTTGTCCCAATCTTCCAGGAACCATTGAGAATCAACGCTAACCAGTTCGATGAGATCGTTGATGGATTCCCTTTCAATGGGGCAGCCGTCGTCGGGCCAAAATTCAGAATTACTGTTATCCTGCAAAAAAGATTCGAGATCGTCAATGCTTTGCGGTGCATCCCTGTTCCATTCGTTTTCCCCGGGAGTGAGAAAAATTTTTCCGCTGAAAGATCTTAGTGGATGCAGAAGATCTTTCCGAAGAAAAGATTTTACAGCCTCCCTTTCGCCCTGCTCGTTTGGATAACCATTTTCCCTGGTGACATTTCCCAGTAGCAACACACTGGAAGCTTTATCGTTCTTTGCAGCTTTGGTAATGGCCTCTAGCACTTTGGTTTCTTTGCTGTCACCTGTATTAGCAGTGATATAGAAACTGTGGGATATTTTTTTATTTTGAAAGATGCTGTCCTGCGCTAAGGTAGGAGAGACATAAAAGAAAATTGTACATAAGATGAGGAGCGAACGCAACAAGTTCTCATTTACCTGTGAAGAAAGCATATATGAACCGATAGTAATTTTTTGTTCTGTTTTCAGGAGGATTCAATTTCAAAAAAATTGCGTGCATAGCAGAAATATTTAACGCATTATAACAGTTGAGAAATGCTTTCCCTAAAAGTTTTCATAAAGCGATTTTGCGGTTATATTTGTACTGAACCTGAAAATCTTATGGGCGCTCCAAAAACCTCAATTTCTTCTTTCTTTCTTTCATTTCTTTTCATGATCTCGCTTGGAGCGACTGCACAGGAATTGCCTCCTGTGGTGAATTTTGACCCTGTTGATTATGGTGCCGGTAACCAGAACTGGATGATCTCGCAGGGGGAGGACAAAAACATTTACGTTGCCAACAGTAGTGGGCTCATGGAATATAATGGGGCGGAGTGGAGTCTTTACCCAATGCCCAATCGTACCATTGTGCGTTCGGTAAAGGTAGTTGGAGAGCATATCTTTACGGGGGCTTACATGGAAGTGGGATACTGGCTCAAGCAACCCGATGGCCAATTGGCCTACACCAGTCTAACCGATTTATTTCCGAAACCCATAAAGGACGGGGAACAGTTCTGGCACATTGAAAGTGTTGGAGAAGATGTAGTGTTGCAAAGTTTTGAAGGCATTTACCTGTTTAATACAAAAAGCGGGGAATTTTCAGTACTGGATCTGCCTGCTCAGGAACCGGTCACAGGACTGTATAAGGCTGGCAACAAAATCTTTTTTTCAATTCCTGAAGTTGGACTCTTTGAAATTGATAATGGAAAAGCGAAAAAAGTTATACCGGCATCCCAACTAAATGGTATAGAAATTATCGAGATGCGCCAAATCAATAACGGGCTTGAAATGGTTTCCCGTAGAGGAAAGTTCTACCGTTGGGAAGGGAGTGAGCTTGAAACCTATAATCTTGAGCTTTCCGAAAAACTGGCGGGGATCAGTCTTTTTTCTGCCTTGCAACTTGAGGATGGGTCGCTTGTGCTGGGTAGTGTGGAAAACGGACTCTATATCACAGGAAGAGATGGAAAGATCGTTTCTCATTTTAGGCAGGAGAACGGACTCAATAACAATACCGTGCTTAGCCTTTTCCCAGACCGGGAAGGTAATGTGTGGACCGGACTGGATAACGGGATAAGCGTCATTAATCTGGACTCCCCATTTAAGCTGTTCCAGGACAATATTGGTAGGTTAGGAACGGTATATACCTCTTTGCAAACAGAAGATCATCTTTACCTGGGTACCAATCAGGGATTATATTTTAGAAAATTAGAAGATGATGATTTCACCTTCATGCCCGGTACAAATGGGCAGGTGTGGAGTATACAAATGGTGGAAGGAAACATTTTCGTGGGGCACAACAACGGGACCTTCTTGGTAGAGGGAGAAGAAGCTAAAAAGATCTCTGACCACCTGGGAACCTGGACAGTTAAAAAGTATTGGGGACGCAAAGAACATTTTATACAGGGGCATTATAACGGGTTCAGTTTGCTTAAAAGAGAAGAAGAAGGCTTTGTCGAATATCCTATGGTCAAGGATTTTCCTCATTCTTCCCGACATATAGTGACCCGACAAAACGGGGAGATATGGATAGGCAACGAACACAAGGGGGTGTTCCGGATACTTTTGGAGGATTCACTTCGGAATATCAGCTCCAGTAAGAATTATACCTTTAAGAACACTATTGGAATTACTTCCAGCATTTTTGAATTTAATGATACGCTATACTTTTCTTCTCGAAACAAGATCTTTCAATACCAAAAAGGAGATGATGCCTTTTCAGAAAAGAATGAGCTTGCTCAAATCCTGAAGGGCTATAAACGCATTTCTGGGAGGGTGGTAAGCCTGGAGAACGAAATATGGACCTTTGGAGATTCACAGCTTTTGAATGTAAAGCTGGCACAGCTCAAAAAAGGATATGATCTCAATTCAATTTTTATTCCCAAAGCTTTAAGAGCTATTCCGCAGGGGTATGAGAATATTTCGTCTCTTTCTGAAAGCCGTTATCTTCTTGGGCTTGTTGATGGTTATTTAATATTCAACCAAAGCCTTTCTGATCCTTTGGCAGATTATGAGTTGAGAATAAACCGTGTATTGGTTTCCGGCCTTGAAGAAGATCAGACCTCAATTTCCAGAAAAGAAGCCGGTACTTTTAATTATAAGCTGAATAATTTTACGTTCCAGTTTGGCTTCACAGAGTACAAAAAGTTCCTGGTGCCCGTATACAGTTACCGGTTGAAAGGGTTCAATTCCCGCTGGAGTAACTGGAGCCCTGACCCTTCGGCCACTTTTAAAAACCTTCCTTTCGGAGACTACACATTTGAAGTACGCGGAAAAATTGGCAATGAACTTTTTTCGGGGGCCTCTTATGATTTTGAGATCAGCCGACCTTGGTATCTTGGGAATTTGGCTATCGCAACTTATGTACTGTTATTCTTCGGTTTTCTGTTCCTTGTTCATCTAGGCTATAAAAGAGAGCAGGAGAAGAGGATAAGAGAGAATGAAAAGAATTTAAGGATGAGAAATCTCGAGGCTGAAAAGAAGATCATGGAACTTCAAAATGAGCAGTTAGAGAAAGAAATGGCTGGTAAGAGCAAAGAGCTGGCTGTTTCCACTATGAGCCTAATAAAGAAAAATGAATTCCTTACCAGTATTAAACAGAAATTACAGGAGACAGGATCATCTTCTGAGGTAAGATCAGTGATCAAGAAAATAGATCAGGATATTAATGGAGAGGATAATTGGAAATTCTTCAAGAAAGCCTTTTCAAATGCCGACAAGGATTTCTTTAAAAAGATAAAAGCCAAACATCCAGATCTTACCTCGAACGACCTGAAATTGTGTGCCTATTTAAGACTGAATTTATCTTCTAAGGAAATAGCACCACTTCTTAATATTTCTGTAAAAAGTGTCGAAATTAAACGATATCGTTTGCGGAAAAAAATGGATCTTCCGCGTGAAGTGAACCTGGTAGATTATATTCTTGCCATTTAAGACCTCTACAGCTTTAGCTTTTTCCTCTACATGACCTCTACAAAACCTGGTAATCAGCAGATTGTCTTTGGTTGAGAGTTTTGCTGAAATCCTAGATAAAACCTGTATTTAAAGCTTTTTTAGCCCTTCTTAACATCTAAAAAAAGATATTTTCATCTTGTATGTTTTTTGTAAAGGTGTTTTTCAAAAGAGTTGGGCTGAATTAAAATAAATTAGTTCAAAGAATTTTAACAATTACAAACATGAAGAAATTTACATGTATTCTAATTGCTCTTGTGGGTGGTTTTTTATCTGTACATGCGCAAACGTTTTCTGTTAAAGGAAACGTGACAGATGAAGATAATATGCCACTTCTCGGGGTCAATGTATTGGTCAAGGATCAAACCAGAGGGACTGTCACCGATTTTGATGGTAATTTCACTCTTGATGATCTTTCTGTCGGAGACGTCCTGCAGTTTTCCTATGTGGGTTTTGAACCAAAGGAAGTTACTGTACTTAATGATGCTTTTTTAAACGTAGTACTGCAAACCGATTCCGAGTCACTGGCTGAGGTTGTAGTGATTGGATATGGTACCCAACAGCGAAAGGATATCACAGGATCTGTTTCCCTGGTTTCTGAAGATGTCATTGAGGAACTTAATCCTATTAAACTTGAAAATGCCCTGCAGGGAACTGCTGCGGGTGTAAATGTTCTGCCATCATCTGGTGCACCGGGTGCGGGTATCAGTATTAATATTAGAGGTATTGCTTCCAATACCGTGAACCAGCCTTTGGTTCTTATTGATGGATACCAGGGAGATCTGGGAACGATCAACCCCAATGATGTAGCTTCTATTTCTATTCTTAAAGATGCTCAGGCTGCTATTTATGGTATTGCCGGAGCAAACGGGGTTGTATTGATAACTACCAAATCTGGTAAGAAGAATACGGCTCCTGTAGTAAAGTTTGACTCTTATGTAGGGTTGCAGGAGACAAGCAGAAAAGTTCCATTATTGAATGCAACAGAATATGCACTTATTCTTAATGAGAGTTATGCTAATAACGGTGAGGAAATTCCTTTTCCTGATGTAAGCGGTCTTGGTACCGGGACAGATTTTCAGGATGAGGTATTTGATACTGCGCCCGTCTACAATCATTACCTGAGCGTTTCAGGAGGTACAGAAAAGATCACCTATTCTATTGGTGGCTCTCATTTATACCAGGAAGGTATAGTAGGAGCAGAGAAGTCAGATTTCACCAGGAATACTGCCAGATTCAGCCTTGGAATCGATATCACAGATGAACTGAATCTCACCGCCAATACCATCTACACAAATATTGATAGAAAATCCATCAATGAAAATGGTCTGGGTTCTGTGTTATTTAACGCCCTTAATATCGCGCCTACTTTTGGAATAGACGAGGAGGATCAGGAAGGAATACTGGGTAATGAGATCATTAACCCGCTTTCTCAGATTGAGAACACCTTCAACGACTATGATCTTAATAAGTTCAATGGTTCTTTTGCGTTAGAATTTACACCCATTGAAGAATTGACTTTTACCTCCAGGTTGGGGTACAGTCTTACTAATAGTAAAGGCAAAGATTTTTTACCTATAGCTAATTTTGGGCCAAGTAAGGTCTTCAATAACACCAGAAGTCAGGTAAACCAGAACAGGATCAATGATAACAGTTACACCTATGACCTCTTTGGTACCTACGAAGACATGTATGATGAAGCGCACCATGTTACCCTAACAGGAGGGATGACCGTTATTCGCAACTGGGGAGACGGGCTCTTTGCTACAGGGTTTGATGTGCCGAATAACTCCTGGGAATTTGCAGACATTAGTCTTGCAAGGGGGGCAAGTGACGCTCTCACTACCAGTGCATATGTATATGACACTCGTAAGCTTTCTTTCTTCGGAAGGTTACAATATGATTATAAAGGAAAATATCTTCTTTCCGGAATGTTAAGAAGGGATGCTTCCAGCAACTTTAGTCCAGACAATCGTGTAGGTTATTTTCCATCTGTAACTGCAGGATGGATAGTAACTGAAGAAGATTTCTTCAATGACTCTGCAGTGATCGACTTCCTGAAGATCAGGGGTAGCTTCGGAACTTTAGGTAATGATGAAACAGGTGCCACTAACTATTACAGGGCATTGTTGAATGGAGAAGCCACTTATGTGCTCGACGGGCAGTTAATTAACGGGGTAGCTTTGGGTAACCTCGCGAATCCGGATGCCGGTTGGGAAGAAGCTGAAAAGACAAATATTGGGGTTGACCTTAGAATGTTCAATAATCAGCTTGATATTTCAGCCGATTTGTTCCGGGAAGACCGTAAAGACCTTCTTGTTGCAGGAATTCCTGTTTCAGGAATATTTGGTGGTGGTGCCCCGGGAGCGGGATCTCCAACAATTAATGCCGGGACCACCCGAAATGAAGGAGTGGAATTCTCTGTGCGGTACAACCAGGTGGTGAATGACGATCTAGATTTCAACATCTCCTATAATGCCATGTTCCTGAACAATGAAGTGGTGAGTGTGGAAGGAACAGATTTTCTTCCAGGTGGCCAGTTTGGAGTAGGACAACCACAACCGGCAAGGTTTGAAGCTGGCTTCCCAATAGGTTATTTCTACGGGTACAGAACAAATGGAATATTCCAAACCCCTGCTGAAGTTGCTGCTCATCCAAGTCAGTTAGCCTTAGGTGCAGAAGCTGCTCCGGGTGACCTTAGATATGTGGATATCAATGGTGACGGAGTGATCACTCCTGAGGATAGAACCAATATTGGAGATCCAATTCCTGATGCCACCATGGGATTAAATCTAAATGTGAACTTCAAAGGCTTTGATCTTGTCGCTTACACCTTCGCATCAATAGGAAATGATATGGTGAGAAACTATGAAAGGAATCAGCCTAATGTGAACAGGGCTTCTTACATTCTTGACAGATGGAGAGGGCCCGGAACAAGCACCACTGTTCCACGAGTCACTACCGGGGCTACTTCCAATATGGTTTTTTCTGATTATTATGTAGAAGATGCTTCGTATGCCAGGATCCAGAATGTACAGTTAGGCTATAGCTTTAACGGAAACATCCTTGAGAAACTTAAAATGGACAGGCTTAGGATCTATACTGCGGTGAATAACCTGTATACTTTCACAGAATACCGCGGATTTGACCCTTCAGCAACCGGTGGGGCTGCTATTGGAGGCGGAATTGACTACGGTTTTTATCCCCTGCCTCGAATCTATCAGGTAGGCCTAAATCTTAATTTCTAAAATATTGCCTTATGAAGAGATATAATTTTAAACCTAAAACCCTTCTTGTGCTTCTTACTCTTACTTTCAGTTTGGGTTGTACAGAGGAATTTTTAGATGAAACCCAGGAGTATAATATTTCCTCAGAGAACTATTTCAACTCTGAACAGGATTATTATAATGCCCTTATCGGGGTATATGATGTGCTCCAATCAACTTATGTGAACGTTCTGCTTGGAGAGATCGCCTCAGACAATACTCTTAGCGGGGGTGAAAGTGCCACAGACGTGATCGGTTTTCAGCAGGTAGATGAAATGACACACACTCCTGTTAATGACAATCTTGATGATGTGTGGGATTGGAACTTTGCAGGAGTGCAACGCGCTAATTACATTCTGGAGTTCAAGGATAAGACCGATTTCCCGGGAAAAGATCAGATCATCGCGGAAACCCGTTTTTTAAGAGCTTACTTCACTTTTGAACTGGTTAAATGGTTTGGCCCGATACCTTTGTCAGGTGATGAGAGATTTGTTTTGGGTGATGAGACTACTATTCCACGTTCTCCTGTATCTGAAGTTTACGATCAAATAGAATCAGATCTTGAATTCGCGATTAATAATCTGGATTACACTGCACCACAGGTTGGACGAGCCACCAAAGGTGCTGCCCAGGCATTGCTTGGAAAGGCTTACCTGTACCAGGAGCAGTTCCAGGAGTCAGCTTCAGTATTGACAGACCTGATAAACAGCGGACAATATCACCTTTATGGAACTCAGGGAGATGAGGACTACGCGAACCTGTTTGAGTATGTAGGTGAGAACAGCGCAGAATCTGTTTTCGAGATCCAGTATACAGGAGAAGAAGGAGCAGGATTTGGATGTTTGCAGTGTAGCGAAGGAAACGTAGCTGTAGGTTTCCAGGGGATCAGGAACTACTCTGGACCTTTATTCGAATCTGGCTATAGTTTTAATGTTCCAGTTCAGGAAGCTTATGATGCCTTTACAGATAATGATATTAGAAGGTATTATACCATATTAGATATAGAAGCCTGGGCTGCAGAGACTGGTGCTTCTTACTCCGAAGGTTACAAGCATACAGGGTATTTCAACCGAAAGTATCTTCCTAGAAAAAACGATAACCTGGGAGACACTAATCTTACTCAGCCTAACAATTATCGCGCTATAAGGTATGCAGATGTCTTGCTGATGGCTGCAGAAGCTTTAGTGCGTGGAAATATAGATGAGGACAGAGCTCGAACTTATGTGAATATGGTAAGGGAAAGAGCAGGTTTGGATCCTATTGATTCAGCCGGAGCTACCCTGCTTGACGTTATCTACACTGAAAGAAGACTTGAATTAATGGGAGAAGGGCACCGTTTCTTTGACCTTGTACGTACAGGTAGAGCTGCCCAGGAAATAGAGGGCTTTACTACTGGAAAGAACGAATTATTCCCAATTCCTTTAGAAGAAATTGAATTTTCACAAGGAAACTGGAGCCAAAACTCAG
This sequence comes from Salinimicrobium catena, assembly GCF_900102915.1. Taxonomy (GTDB): domain Bacteria; phylum Bacteroidota; class Bacteroidia; order Flavobacteriales; family Flavobacteriaceae; genus Salinimicrobium; species Salinimicrobium catena. The sequence goes on along the minus strand of NZ_FNGG01000001.1, from coordinate 342,494 downwards.
GATACTAAAATGAGCATTATGAAAAACATTTTAAAAACAATATTCATATTCTTTATTGCCTTTGCAGTAATTGGCTGTGATATGGACGACGATAATCTTGGGGTTGACCTGGAAAGCCTTTCAGCTCCTGAGAATCTTGGAGCTACCTTCCAGATAACCCAGGATAATACCGGCTTGGTGACCATAACACCAACCGGGGAAGGTGCTACCTTGTTTTCAGTAGATTTTGGGGACGGCTCCCCTACTTCAGACGATTTAAAAGCCGGAGAGAGTGTGGAGCATATTTATGCTGAAGGCAATTATGATGTAGTGGTAACGGGTAAAAACCTGTCAGGAAAAACTGCGCAGGGAACACAACCGCTTACTGTATCTTTTAGAGCTCCTGAAAATTTAAAGGTTACTATAGAACGAGATCCCGAAGATAATTATTCCATTTCTGTGAGCGCTGAAGCAGATTTCGCGGCTATGTTCCAGGTTTACTTTGGGGACGCTGTAGATGAAGAACCAACTCCTCTAATGCCAGGTGAAACTGTTTCCCATTCCTATGAAACCATTGGCACCTACAATATTCGTGTGGTTGCCTTGAGTGGAGGAGAGGCGACTACAGAATTTACTCAGGAAGTAGTAATCTCAGACCCCCTGTTTCTACCCATCGATTTTGAATCTGAAAAACTAGATTATACTTTTATCAATTTTGGTCCAGATGTAGTAGATGGAGTACCAATTATAGATAATCCCGATCCTAATAATGTAAATCCAAGTAGCAGAGTTGCTGAATATACTAAACCGGTTAATTCCGAGGTTTGGGCTGGAACAACCATTGCGCTAGATGAACCTATTGATTTCTCTACAGAGCGTTATATTCAGGTAGATGTGTGGTCTCCTACCGCAGGAACACCAGTATTATTCAAAGTTGAAAATTTAGCCGATAACTCCCTTAGTGCAGAGTTCTCTACTACAACTACGGTAAGTGAAGATTGGGAAACATTAACTTTTGATCTTAATTCAATTGATTCGGCTGTAGAGTACGGAAGAATAGTATTATTCTTCAACTTCGGAACCCCAGGTAACGGTGAGACTTATTATTTTGATAATATCAGAACTACAAAACTGGAGCTGGTAAAATTGCCACTTACCTTTGAGTCAGAGAATCTTAACTATGGATGGAATGGCTTTGGTGGTGCTAGTGGTGCGGTTGTAGCCAATCCAGATCAATCAGGTATTAATACTAGTGCCAATGTTACTGAGCTGAATAAAAGTAGTGGAGCCCAAACCTGGGCGGGTATCATTCTTGGTCTTGATGAGCCGGTTGATTTCTCAGCAGGGACCACTGTTAAAATGAAAGTATGGTCACCAAAGAAGGGTGCAAGTATACTTTTCAAACTGGAAGATAGTTCTTCATCACCAGATAACAATGGTAATCCGTCTATAGTAGCAGAAGTGTTTGTTAATACTACTACTTCTGGAGAATGGGAAGAATTGAGCTTTGATCTTACCACATTTGAAGCATTTGATCCGTCTATAAACTATGATAATCTGGTGATCTTCTATGACTTTGGAAATCCCGGAGAAGGAACCACATTCTACTTTGATGACATAAAGGTTGGAGATACGGAGTATATTTCCCTGTTTAGTGATATTGCAGACGATGTCACGGTGGATACCTGGAGAACTGATTGGTCTGTTTCAGATTATGAAGAAGTTTCTTTTGACGGCCGAGTCACCAAACATTATTACAACCTAAACTATGTTGGAATTGAAACGGTTACTAACCAACTTGATGTATCCAATATGACTCACTTTCATACTGAAATTTGGACAGATAATGCTACCACTTTCAGGGTAAAACTGGTGGATTTTGGACCTGACGGCGCTTGGCAGGGAGGTGATGATTCAGAACACGAAATAGTCATAGATAATCCGGCCCAGAATGAATGGGTGAGTTTAGACATACCATTGTCGGCATTTGAGAATCTTACCAATTTTGCGAATATTTCTCAACTGATATATTCAGCTGCACCGGCAGGAGAGGCAAATGTTTATATCTCCAATGTTTATTTTCATAATTAAAAGAGAAGAAAGATGAAAAATATTCTAAAAATAAAAAATACAATCACTCTCCTGTTTCTGTCAATGCTGGCAGTGAGCTGTGTGGATGATGATTTCAACATTGGGGAGATCATAAATCCATCGAACTTCAATGTTTCTACACAAGTAGTGGGGCAGACAGAAGAGATGCCCTATGGAGATGGAAGTGGGGCAGTGGACTTTTCAGTCTCGGCAGATGATGCTATGACTTATAAATTTATCTATGGTGATGGATTTGAAGAAGTATCTTATGACGGTACAACAACCCATTCTTTTAATAGAAATGGGATAAATGATTACACTGTCACTATTGTAGCTTACGGTGCTGGCGGAGCTTCCGCAAATACCACGGTTACAGTTACAGTTTTTAGTGATTTCAGTGATCCCGAAACAACTCAACTATTGACTGGTGGTGGGACAAAGACCTGGTATATAGCTGCAGCCCAACCTGGCCACCTGGGCGTAGGCCCCGCACCTTCGACAGAAAACGGTTGGAATGTTCCTGGCTTCTGGTATGCTGCTGCCCCATACGAGAAAGCAGGTTCAGAGGTTAGCTCTTGTTTTTATGAGGATGAGATGACCTTTAGCCTTACGCAGGACGGCGATATCCTGTATGATTACGACAACAAAGGATTTACATTTTTCAACAATGCGTATGATCCCAACTTCGGTGGTACAGATGAAAGTCAAGATGAATGTCTACCATACGATAGTTCAGGCACTATGACTGTTTCTCTGTCTCCTGCCACTTCAGGATTTCCTGAGTCTACAGGTACAGTTATGAATATTTCGGACGGTGGCTTCATTAGCTACTACATTGGTGCCAGTTCTTATGAAATTCTTTCAATCACTGAGAATACCATGGTTCTTCGTGCCATTCAGGGAAATAATGACTTCCTTGCGTGGTATCTAATCCTCACGACTTCACCTGAGGGAACCGAACCGGAAGAATCTGCAGAATTCGAAAGTCAGTTTAGCACTTTGTTGTGGGAGGACAATTTTGATTCAGGATCATTAGATACAAGCATTTGGAATATTGAAACAGGAAATGGTGTTGATGGATGGGGTAATCAGGAAGCCCAGTATTATACTGCCGATAATGTGGCTGTAGCCGATGGTAACCTGGTTATCACTGCAAAAGCTGAAACTATCAATGAATTTGATTACACTTCAGCCCGCATCACAACTAAAGATAATTTTGATTTTACCTATGGTAGAGTTGAAGTAAGAGCACAACTTCCATCGGGAGGTGGTGTTTGGCCTGCGATCTGGATGTTAGGTGCAGACTTTGACACTGCCGGTTGGCCTGAGGCAGGTGAGATAGACATTATGGAGTACAAGGGCAATGAGCCAAACGTGATCCATGGATCGCTTCATTTTCCAGGGAATTCAGGAGGGAATGCCGTGACTGAAACCACAACGGTCCAGGGTGTAGAAACTGATTTTCATCTTTACTCTGTTGAATGGACAGAAGATAAGATATACTTCCTTGTAGATAATCAGGTATTCCACGAGTTTGACAATTCACCGGATGTTCCTTTTAATAAAGATTTCTTCCTTATCCTGAATGTAGCCATGGGAGGAACCTTTGGCGGTACTATTGATCCTGCATTTACAGAATCTGCCATGTTGGTAGACTATGTGAAGGTTTTTCAATAGTTCTTACCCACAAACTTTGTTAATCTCCAGGGGGACAAAAATGCTCCCCCTGGAATTTAATTGCCAAAAATGAAAAAATTCAGCATACTTATAATATGCCTTTTTGGATACTTCTCAACCCAGGCTCAGTCTTCAAAGATCCCGAGTTCTGTTGAGAATGTTGAAAAGAAAGTAGATTCAGTACTTTCTCTTATGACCCTTGAAGAAAAAATAGGTCAAATGGTACAGTACAGCGGCACCTGGGATCTTACCGGGCCTGCCAGTGGCGATAAGAATCAATACAGAAAAGAACAACTTAAAAAGGGCCTTGTTGGTTCAATGCTCAATGTGCTGTCTATTGAAGCTACACGAGAGGCCCAAAAGCTGGTCATGGAAAATTCGCGAATCAAGATTCCTCTTATGATCGGCTATGACGTAATTCACGGTTATAAAACCATCTTTCCGGTTCCCCTGGGAGAAACAGCCAGCTGGGATCTGGAAGCAATGGAAGAAACAGCACGTATCTCTGCTGTAGAAGCCGCTGCAGATGGTGTGAACTGGACCTTCTCACCCATGATCGATGTTTCCCGTGATGCTCGCTGGGGTCGCATCATGGAAGGTTCGGGAGAAGACCCTTTTCTAACCGCGCAGGTTGCGGTTGCCAAGATCAAGGGTTATCAGGGCACCGATCTTTCCGATCCAAATACCATTGCGGCCACAGCCAAGCATTTTGCCGGCTACGGATTTGCAGAAGCCGGGCGTGATTACAACACGGTGAATGTGGGCGATAACCAACTGCACAATACCATTCTACCGCCTTTTAAAGCGGCTGCAAAAGCGGGTGTGGCAACCTTCATGAATTCATTCAACGACCTTGACGGAACTCCCGCCACCGGAAGTAAATACCTGCAACGGGAAATCCTGAAAGGAGACTGGAACTGGGATGGTTTTATAGTTTCCGATTGGGCCTCTATTGCCGAAATGAGGGATCATGGTTTTGCTGAAGATCTTACCCACGCAGCCGAAATTGCTATAAAAGCGGGCAGCGATATGGACATGGAAGGTGGGGCCTATGAAACCGGTCTGGTAGAATTGCTTCAGGAAGGTAAAGTGGATGAGGAGCTGATCAATGATGCGGTGCGAAGGATCTTAAGAGTAAAATTCAAATTAGGTCTTTTTGAAGATCCATACAGGTATTCAAACCCTGAAATGGCCGAAAAGATCGATTTCCAGGAACACAGGAAGGTGGCCAGAGAGGTGGCTAAAAAATCTATCGTTCTTTTGAAGAACGAAAAAAGTCTTTTGCCGCTTGCTTCTTCTGTTAAGAATATAGCTGTTATTGGTCCGCTTGCCGATGATAAGAACACTCCTATAGGTAACTGGAGAGCCCAGGGAGAAGCCAACTCGGCCGTTTCTATTCTGGAAGGAGTAAAAAATGCGGTTGGCAAGAACGTCAAAGTGACCTATGCCAAGGGTGCTGATCTCGGAGTAGGAGAGCGAAGTTTTCTGAAACCCCTGGAGATCAATACCACAGATAAATCTGGTTTTAAAGCGGCTGTTGAGGTTGCGAAAAAGGCTGATCTTGTGATCCTTGCCCTCGGGGAAGATGCTTTCCAGAGTGGGGAAGGAAGAAGTCAGGTGAACATTGGCCTTGCCGGAGTTCAGAAAGAACTCATGCAAGAGATATACGCAGCCAATAAAAATGTAGTACTTGTGCTTCAAAACGGAAGACCTTTGGAAATTTCCTGGGCTGCAGAAAACATTCCGGCCATCGTCATGGCCTGGCAGTTGGGTACCGAGAGCGGAAACGCTATCGCCGATGTGCTCTTCGGAAAATACAATCCTTCAGGGAAGCTTCCGGTATCGTTCCCAAGAGCAGTTGGGCAGGAACCCTTGTACTACAACCAGAAGAACACCGGAAGGCCAAGTAATCCTACAGATGTTACTTATTCGGCTTATACAGATGAGAGGAGAGATGCCTTATATCCTTTTGGCTTCGGGTTAAGCTATACCACTTTTGAATATGGTGATCTGGAACTTTCTTCCGAAGAAATGGATCATAATAGTGAAATTACGGTCACAGTACCTGTCAAGAACACCGGAAAAGTGAAAGGAAAAGAAGTCGTTCAGTTATATTTGAGGGATATGGTGGCTACTACTACCCGCCCGGTGAAAGAATTAAAAGCCTTTGAACTGGTTGAGCTCCAACCCGGCGAGACAAAAGAGGTGAAGTTTACCATCACAGAGGAAATGCTTCAGTTCTATAATGCCGATAAGGAATGGGCCTCAGAAGAAGGAGAATTTCAGGTTATGGTTGGAGGAAACTCGAGGGACCTTAAAGTAGAAAGCTTCCGATTTAATTAAAATAAAATCTATATGAAAAAAATTATAAACCATCTTTTGCTGTGGCTTATGCTTTCTTCAGGCGCGTTGATCAATGCGCAGGATCAAGGCTCCAAAGCTGTAGCTGACACGATCTTCTTCGAGGATTTCTCCGGAAGTGAACTCGACCGTGAGAAATGGAACGTGATGGGTACCGACTTTTGGGTTAACAACGAGCAGCAGATCTATATAGATTCTACGGCGACTGTTTTTATGGTCGAAGGTGCCGATGCCAAAGGAGTTGATAACGCACTGGTGCTTAAGGCTCATTATAGCCCTAATTACATTAATTATAAGGGAAATGATTTTGACTTTATTTCCGGAAGGATCAATACCCGCGATAAAGTGATGTTTACCTACGGCACGGCAGCTGCCAGGATGAAACTGCCAAAAGGTGCGGGCTACTGGCCGGCCTTCTGGGCCCTGGGCGGCGGTGATTGGCCTGATACGGGAGAGATCGATATCATGGAATATGTGGGAGAGACCGACTGGATCGGAGTGGCCTTACATGGTCCCGGTTATTCTGGAGAAACGCCGCTGGTCAATAAATACTTCTTTCCGGAAGGCGAAGATGTAACCGACTGGCATGTATATTCGGTTGACTGGTCGCCTGAAGGAATCGATTTTAGAGTAGATGGAAGGTTGATCTACAGAGTGACCAAGCCCATGGTAGAGCATTATGGGGAATGGGCTTTTGATAACCCGAAATTTCTCATCCTCAACCTGGCTTTAGGCGGGGCATACCCCTTTAAAACCAATGGAGTTGAAGAACCTTACAATGGACTCCCGGCATCGACTGTTGATCTTATAAAACATGGAAAAGCCGAGGTGCTTGTAGACTGGGTTTTAATTACAAAATAGAAGGATCAGTTTCCAATGGTTGTCTTCATTTTGAAGATCCTTTTGGCCAACCCTGTCAGCGGTTATTAACCTTGACAGGGTTCTTTTTTTTGTCACCAATACATACCGGAATACCTAATTCAGATTTCTCCTCTCAATAAAGAAGCGCTTCAAAAGCTCTGAGGCTTCCTCTTCTAAAATGCCGCTTTTTATCTTTGTTTTTGGATGTAATTTTGCGCCCATTTTTCTATAGCCCCTCTCAGGATCTTCGGCGGCGAAAACCAGGTTGGAAAGCTGACTCCAATACAAAGCTCCGGCGCACATTTGGCAAGGTTCGAGGGTCACATACATGGTGCAGTCTATCAGGTATTTTCCTCCCAGGAAATTGGCTGCTGAGGTAATGGCCTGCATCTCTGCATGCGCCGTCACATCGTTAAGCAGTTCGGTGAGATTATGGCCGCGGGCAATGATCTGCTGGTTGGCCACCACTACCACGCCCACGGGAATTTCCCCTTTTTCATATGCCAGCTGCGCCTCTTCCAGCGCTTTACGCATAAAATAGCTGTCGTCAAAAACCATTTGCATATTCAAAAATACAATTTCAAAATGTACCTTTGCGATTCATGGCCGAAACTATTCTAAATTCCATCAATTCTCCAGCTGACCTGAGACAGATCTCCGCGGAAGAACTGCCGCAGCTTGCAGCTGAATTGCGCAGGTTCATCATTGAGATCGTTGCTACCAAAGAAGGCCATTTGGGAGCCAGCCTTGGCGTGGTGGAACTTACCATAGCCCTGCATTATGTTTTTAACACGCCGAATGATCTGCTGGTGTGGGATGTAGGCCATCAGGCATACGGCCATAAGATCCTTACCGGCAGAAGGGATGTTTTTCATACCAACCGGCAGCTAAATGGCATCAGCGGTTTCCCAAAGAGAAGTGAAAGCAAATATGATACTTTTGGAGTAGGACATTCCTCTACGGCCATTTCGGCGGCCCTGGGAATGGCCATTGCTTCAAATTTAAAAGGAGAGACCGAAAAACAGCACATTGCCGTGGTGGGAGATGCCTCCATCGCCAGCGGGATGGCCTTTGAAGGGCTTAACCACGCGGGGGTCACAGACGCCAACCTGCTTATCGTGCTGAATGACAATGCGATCGGGATAGATCCCAGTGTAGGAGCTTTAAAGAATTACCTGACCAAGGCCAGAGTCGGCTATAAGCCGAAACAGGACAATATCATTGAAGCGCTGAATTTTAAATATTTTGGTCCTGTTGACGGGCATGACCTGGAGGGGCTTATAAAGGCTTTTGAAGATCTTAAAAAGATCAAGGGCCCAAAATTTCTCCACGTGATCACCCGAAAGGGCAAGGGCCTAAAAAAGGCCGAAGAAGATCAGGTAAAATATCATGCTCCCGGTAAATTCGTGCCCGATACCGGCGAACTTTTACCATACGATTCCAAAGATCTTTCTTTGAAATTCCAGGATGTGTTTGGCCTGACTCTTGTGGAACTTGCAGAGAAAAATAAGAATATTATAGGGATCACGCCGGCCATGCCTACCGGAAGTTCCCTTAAGTACATGATGGATGCCTTTCCCGAAAGGGCCTTTGACGTAGGCATTGCAGAGCAGCATGCGGTAACGCTTGCCGCCGGTATGGCCACTCAGGGTTTTAGCGTCTATTGTGCTATTTATTCCACCTTTTTGCAACGGGCCTACGACCAGGTGATTCATGATGTGGCGCTTCAGGATCTCCCGGTAATTTTTTGCCTTGACCGTGCAGGACTGGTTGGAGAAGATGGTGCCACCCATCACGGGATTTTTGACATCGCTTATTTAAGATGTATCCCTAATATGATTATTTTTGCACCGCTGGATGAGGTCGACCTTCGAAACATGCTTTACACGGCACAAAAAGTTGATCTTCCGCATCCTTTGGCCATAAGATATCCGCGAGGCAGAGGTTTTAGAAAGGAGTGGAAACTGCCTTTTGAGCAGCTTGACTTCGGAAGAGGACGTCGCCTCAAAGCAGGCTCTAAAATGGCAGTTTTGAGCCTTGGCTCGGTTGGAATGAATGTTAGCCTTGCGCTTGAAGGTCTTTCCGAAGAGAAAGAGATCGCGCACTATGACATGAGGTTTGCTAAACCCCTGGATGAGCTGCTGCTGCATGATATCTTTAAAAAATATGAGAGAATAGTTACCGTGGAAGATGGTGCGGTTTCCGGCGGATTTGGTTCTGCCATTCTGGAATTCGCCCAACGGAACGATTATTTTGTTCCCGTGGAGATCTTCGGGATCCCGGACCGGTTTATTGACCACGGAAAAGTGATTGAATTACAAGAAATTGCGGGAATTGACGTTAAGACATTGAAAGAACGTTTTTCCACCCTTCTGAAGAAGAATTAAGAATAACATTTTAGCATGCCCCCTATGCCCAGATTATACCTAAGCCTACTGTTTTTGATCTTTTCGGCCGTGACCTACGGCCAAATTACTAATCCTACACAACAGGACAGCCTAAGAACCGATACGGTCGTTTTGGATACAATATACATGCGCCCACCTACTACACCAATGCTTACCGATTTTGCCTCTGTAGGCCCGCCGATCATGAAGATGGAAGTGACCGAAGAGATAAAAACCGATAACGTCATTGCTGATACCACTGTAGTGGTAAGGGAAAGGATCACGTACTGGAAAAAGGTGAACAAGGTAGGGCTTAACATGACCGAAGTGGCCTTTGTCAACTGGAACTCGGGTGGTAACAACTCTGTTTCGGCCTTGATGCACGCTCTCTTCGGAAGGAGATACAAAAAAGAACTTTTAAACTGGAACTCTACCCTGTCCATCAAATATGGTTTGAACGCCCAGGAGGGGAGGGAGCTGCGAAAGACGGAAGACGCACTTGAGATCAACTCTAACTTCGGGTACAGAAGAGATTCCATCAGCAACTGGTATTATTCGGCAAAGCTCAACTTTAACACCCAGTTCACCTACGGGTATCGATATCCCAACACAGATGAGCCGATCTCAAAATTCATGGCGCCCGGTTACGCTTTCGTGGGGGTAGGGACCGAGTATTCCTCCCCAACCGAAGATCTTACGGTGTATATTTCGCCCGTGACCGAGAAATCCACTTTCGTGCTTGACCAGGAACTGGCCAATGAAGGGATGTTCGGGGTAACTCCGGCAGTAAAAGACGAAGAAGGAAACATCATTCAGCCTGGAGAAAAAGTAAGGACAGAATTCGGGTTTTTGATCAGTAGTGATTTTAGCAAACAGATCTTTAACAATATTGGTCTCTCCAATCAGCTTCGGCTTTATTCCGATTATTTGAACAAATTCGGTAACGTGGATGTAGACTGGGAACTGAACGTTGACCTGAAGGTGAATGATTATGTGAAGGCCAACGTGGGTTCACACCTTAAGTATGACGACGATGTCAAGTTCAAGAAAGACATTGACGGCGACGGAAAGCTGGATACCGGCGGACCTAGGATTCAATGGAAGCAGCTTTTGGGAGTAGGGCTGGTGTATGAGTTCTAAGAAAATCTATTTCCTTATTACTTTTTCGACCTGCCGGTTTCCTGAAAATTGGGTTTGTATGAAATAGATCCCGGAAGCCTCTTTGGTAAGATCTACCTGTTCGGGAATGTTTGACATCAACTGGAAACGAGAAACCTGTACCAGCTGTCCCTGCAGGTCATAAACGTACACTTCAGCAGGACCAGATCCATTCGCTGTTAGCAGGTTAAAAGTACCATTAGATACCGTGGGATAAACGGCTATCTTTCCATCCGTAATCCCTCCTCCTTCAGAAGGTGAAGTAGTGAATTGCCCCGAGAAAATTCCGCGGCCGTAAGATGCGGCATAGACCTCATTTGTTCCTTTTTTTAGATCAAGATCGGTGACCTTAACATCGCTCATCCCGTTGTAAGCCTGTTTCCAGGAGGGACGGTCGCTGTCGAAATTGTCGCTGAACCATATTCCTAGTTCGGTTCCCAGGATCACTTCCTGTGAATTGACAGGATTGGGTAGTATGGCAAGTACCGGGAGGTCTGGCAGGTCTCCTTCCTTGCTTACCCACGTGGGATTAGTATCCAGGGCATTTTTGGTGTGCCAGACGCTTTTAACCCCGTAATTGTAGAAAGTGACATAGATCTCAGCTTCAGTACTCCCGAATTCAATATCTGAAATACTTCCCACAAATTGTGAACTGCCGATATTTTTCCAGTTCGCTTCCGAAGAAGCGCCATGGGCATTTTCCAGCCTCAGAAGCTTTCCGTTCACCAGCCCAAGCAATACTGTGCTGCTGTTGGTCTGGTATGGGGAAACGGCAAGCGCGCTAATAGAAGCGTCCAGCAATGAATTTGAAAGGGAAGTGCGGGAAGCCACCACATCGTTATCGGTCAGGTTATCTCCTACGGGTTTAAGATCGGTCAAATTATCATAACGGTATAGTGTACCTTCGGGGCCATTGGAATATAATTTGTCGAGGTTGGAATCCAATGTCTGGGGATTGATAAAAAATCCATCCCTGTCCTCATTATTGGCAATGAGGGTTACTTCATTCTGGCTGTAGTCGTAGGCGATGATGAGGTCATTGTAGACGAGGTTCGCGATCAAATAGTCTGTATCTACCTGGTCATAGAAGGAATGGGCGCCATCCCCACCTAAAAAACCAAGGGAGGTGTGATCCTGCTTCTGAAATAACTGAGTGCCGTTGTCCTGGGTGCCTCCAAGGTAGTAATCGCCGGTTGCGAAGGTTCTGGGTGCTACGGCAACAGAATAGAATTGCGTAGTGATGTAATCTCTTTGCGGGGAGATGAAGACATCATTGTTCGCTGCTGCGGAAAGATCCCTGGCGAATGATACTCCGCCATCATGACCAAAGATTGCCTGATTGCTGTTACCGGGCCGGAACTGCATGACATGATGATCTGCATGCACTTCTGAAATGGGTGAACTCTTGTAGAGGCCTTCCTTGTTCCATTTCGAGATCTGTCTCCAGGTAGTTCCGCCATCGGTAGATCTGAAAAGATTGATGCCTCCCACGTACACGGTATTGTCGTCATTCGGATCTGATTCCACCATTAAATTATAAAATGCCTGGCCTCGCGCGAAATCGTTGGGTGAGATCCCATCGTAATCAATGTCTGCGGGTTCCGGAAGGCGATTCAGCGTAGTAAAGGCGTCAGTGGTGATCCAGATGTCAGCTTCTTCTGTATTGGCTGTTTCGGCCAGGATGTAGAACTTATCAGGGTCTATTTGTGATGCTTCTATTTCTGTTCGCAGTACACCTGGTATGGTATTGATGAGCGTGAACTGAGTATCTGCTCCTTTTTCTTTTTTAAAGATCTTTCCTCCCCTTGAACCGGACTGTCCAGGCGATTCGGTGGTCGCCACCCAAAGGTTTCCGTTTACATCTATTTCAAAATCATTAAAGGAGTCATCCTGTAAGATTCTTTCCCAATTGCTGCCGCCGTCTAGACTTCGGTATAGTCCGCGGTCGTAAAACCCCATGAAATTATAGGGGTTACGCGCATTGGCATAGATATGAGTACTCACCCCTATGTAGACTTCAGTCTCATTCCCATTATCCCAGGCCTGGATGTCATTAATATAATGTAGTCCCCCAACCACTTTTGCATTTTCCCCGGATCCGGGGGTACTGAATTTCTTCACATCAAGGACTTGCGTCCAGGAAGCACCGCCATCTGTGGTCTTGTATACTCCCGTGCCCATAACATCACCAGCAGTATACTGCTCGCCTGTTCCCACGTACCAGATATTTGAGTCACGAGGATCTACAGTGATGCATGAAATATTGAGATTAGCCGGTAACCCGCTAACCTGTTGCCAGGACGAGGTTTCGCGGGTAATGTCATTGTTTACCCACAATCCACCGCTAATGGCACCGGCAAAAACCCTTTTTGCATCTGGGTCATTCGGGTCGAAAAGCAGCACGCGGGTCCTTCCACCGACATTGACCGGGCCACGGGACCTCCAGGAATTATCTGCGGTTTCTCCCGGGGCTTTGGTATAAGACTTTTCCTTTTTTCTCTGTTTTTTCAGTTTTTCATGCAGCTCCCTTACTTTATATGGTTCGGGATAACCCAGCGCCGGATTCATGGTGAGGTATTCCATGAGTTCGTAATAAGCATTGGGAGGAATTCCCTCCTGGATCTTTTCCAGCCTTGAAAGCCCGGAATCTTTTTTAGGAGTTTTCTTCTTCAGGAATTCCGAATGTTTTTTCCGGATATCTGAAATGCGTGCAGAGCCATGGTCTGTGATCTGGTAATAACAGAAGACGACGGCAAATATCAGGACCGGAAATGTGAAATAGATTCTGTTTTTCATGCTGGGTTAAAAACCTCTGTAAGGAAGGGGTTTGTTAAAATACGAAAAATTATATTTTCAGGCCTTTAAATTTTTTAAACGAAGCCACAATGTTACTGTCTGTAAGGGAAGAAATGTAGCTGCAAACCTTGATAAGTTTTCCGTAAACCGAAAGATCCTCATATTCTTCGGCATTTGGGATCATTTTTAAGACCAGCCTGTTGTAATTGGTAGGAGCCGTGCCTTCTTCGGGTAAAAGCGCCTGGGTGTAGGTGTCCAGCAAGTGAGATAGCATCTGGTATCCGGCGATTTCCTTTCCTATGACCTCCTCGCTCTGGTAGATCTTGTCTACACTTATCTTGATGATATCTGCGATCTGCGCCTCATAACGGCTTTTGTCAAAAAGGGATTTATGAAACTCTCCTTTTAGAATGGCTTCTTCGTTTTCAAGGAAGATCTCTACAGCTTCCGTTATAAGCGTGTTTATCGCAAGGGCCCTGAGGTAGCTCAGCCTGTCTGCCCGGGTTTCCAGGTTGTGGTACTTTTTGGTATTGATGGAATCCTTGACCAGTTTGATCAGGTATTCCAGGGCATATTCCTCCTGGATAAGCCCCAGGTTGATGCCGTCCTCAAAATCAATTATTGTATAGCAAATATCATCTGCAGCCTCTACGAGGAATGCCAGCGGATGCCGGTGAAATCTGGCATTTTTGGATTCTCCTGTGGAGATGAGCCCTAACTCTACAGCAACTTCCTTAAAGAACTCTTTCTCGCTTTGAAATACCCCAAACTTCTTATCGCCAATATTGGTAGTGGGTTTATGCGGAAGGGATTCCTTAGGGTACTTTATGAATGCACCGAGAGTTGCATATGAGAGACGCACTCCGCCGGGAATTCCCGGACGGTCTTCTGTAAGGATCTTGAAGCCGTTGGCATTTCCTTCAAACTTGATAAGATCCTGGTATTCTTCCGGAGTTAGCTGATCTTTAAATCGTTTTCCATTACCGTTGCTGAAATATTCTCCTATGGCCTTTTCTCCGGAATGTCCGAATGGCGGATTTCCAATGTCGTGGGCCAGGGCAGCCGCGGCGACAATGGCCCCAAAATCGTTCATTTGGTAGCCGTGAATGGTGCGAAGGTGCGGATGCTTTTCAAGGATCTTCTGCCCGGCAAGCCTGCCCAAGGAACGCCCCACTACCGAAACTTCAAGGCTGTGGGTTAGCCGGGTATGTACGAAATCTGTTTTAGAAAGCGGGATGACCTGGGTCTTGTCCTGCAGGCTCCTAAAGGCCGAAGAAAAAATGATACGATCATAATCCACTTCAAAGCCAAGGCGGGTCTCGTTTTGTTCCTTGCGCAGCCTTTTATTTGTATCTCCCGCCTTTCTTAAGGACAGGAGCTGTTCCCAGTTCATCATTTTTTTAAATTTTTCACCGGTTCCAAAAATAGCAAAAAAGGGAAGCTATCTTTTGATCGCTTCCCTCTTTTGTGGTTTCAGGTGATTTTTCATCTTACCAGTTGATGAAAATTTGCTCCAGTTCCTCCGTTTCTGGGAGAATATCGTCTATGTCTAGCAGATCTTCGAATCCGGACATAAAAACGGTGGAGGGCATGCTTTGATCGTTAATGATCTCTTCTTCTGAAAAAACGGTAACTGTTGCCATTTAGAGTTGGTTATTTAAATTTATTATGAGCCACACATTAAACAATCATCTCCCTCGGCCTCTTTTGATTGTGCGATCAGGGCCCGAAGTTCGTCGGGGGAGAGGGATGTTCCTTCCGGGGCGATGGGCTTGGCCGGCGCTGTAGAAGGTTTTTTATTTTCTTCGGAAACCTGCTGCGGCAGGTCTTCCTTCTTTTCTTCTTTGGTTAGGGTGAATTTGATCGCGTCTACAGCGCTTTTTGTCCGCAGGTAGTACATACCTGTCTTCAGGCCGCTTTTCCAGGCGTAAAAATGCATGGAGGTGAGCTTGCTGAAATTCGCGTTTTCCATGAACAGGTTAAGGGACTGCGACTGGTCTATAAAATAGCCGCGATGCCGCGACATGTCAATAATGTCTTTCATGCTGAGTTCCCAGACGGTTTTGTACAGCTCCTTCAGGTCCTGCGGAATGATGTCTATGTTTTGGATGGAACCGTTCGAACGCATAATGGCGTTCTTGATCTCATCATTCCAAAGATCCCGTTCCACGAGGTCTTCGAGCAGGTGTTTGTTCACAACGATAAATTCTCCGGAAAGTACCCTCCTGGTGTAAATATTTGAAGTGTACGGTTCAAATGCCTCGTTATTGCCAAGGATCTGTGAAGTGGATGCCGTAGGCATGGGTGCTACCAAAAGGGAGTTTCTCACCCCGTTCTTGAGCACCTGTTTTCTCAGTTTTGCCCAGTCCCACCTTCCGCTGAGGTCTTCATCTTTAATGCCCCACAGGTTGAACTGGAACTGCCCTTTGCTCATAGGCGAACCTTCGTAAGAAGAATATGGACCTTCTTCTTTGGCCATTTCCATTGAAGCAGAAACGGCTGCAAAATACAGGGTTTCAAAGATCTCCTGGTTCAGTTTTTTGGCCTCGTCACTGGTGAAGGGCATCCGAAGTTTAATGAAAGTATCTGCCAGTCCCTGCACGCCTAAACCTACCGGGCGATGCCTGAAATTCGAATTTTCAGCCTCTTTTACCGGGTAGTAATTTCGGTCTATGACCTTGTTCAGGTTGCGGGTAACTCTTTTTGTAATTCGGAATAGTTCCTTATGATCAAACTCATTGCCTTTGATGAACATGGGAAGGGCTATGGATGCCAGGTTACAAACCGCAACTTCATCTTCGCTGGTGTATTCAAGTATTTCGGTGCAAAGGTTAGATGATCTTATGGTTCCCAGGTTCTGCTGATTCGATTTTCGGTTAGCCGAATCTTTGTAAAGCATATATGGGGTTCCCGTTTCAATTTGAGATTCAAGGATCTTCTCCCAAAGTTCTCGTGCCCTTATGGTTTTTCGACCTTTATCTTCGGCCTCGTATTTTTCATAGAGTTTTTCAAACTCTTCCCCGTGTTTGTTGTAAAGATCCGGACATTCGTTGGGGCACATCAACGTCCATTGAGCGTCTTCTTCCACGCGTTTCATAAAAAGATCGGGGATCCACATAGCGTAAAACAGGTCGCGGGCTCTCATTTCCTCTTTTCCGTGGTTCTTTTTCAGGTCAAGGAAATCGAAAATATCGGCATGCCAGGGTTCTACATAAATAGCGAATGAACCTTTTCTTTTTCCGCCGCCCTGGTCCACGTATCTCGCGGTGTCATTAAAAACGCGGAGCATGGGCACGATCCCGTTCGAAGTTCCGTTGGTTCCGGAGATATATGAGCCGGTAGCTCTTACATTATGTATAGAAAGACCTATTCCACCCGCCGACTGACTTATCTTAGCGGTTTGCTTCAGGGTATCGTAAATGCCGTCAATGCTGTCATCCTTCATGGTTAAAAGGAAACAGGAAGACATCTGTGGTTTCGGAGTTCCCGAATTAAAAAGTGTAGGGGTGGCGTGGGTGAAATATTTTTTAGACATCAGCTCATAGGTCTCTATGGCCGCGTCAAGATCATCTGGATGAATTCCTAGGGAAACGCGCATCAGCATGTGTTGCGGACGCTCGGCGATGTTCCCGTTTAGCTTCAGAAGATAGGATCTTTCCAGGGTCTTGAATCCGAAGTAATCGTACTGGAAATCCCGATTGTAAATAATGGTGGAGTCAAGCCTTTCCTTGTTCTTCTGGATCACTTCGTAAACATCATCGGCAAGAAGGGGGGCTTTCTCACCGGTGCGGGGGTTGACATACTCATAAAGATCTGTCATCACCTCCGAAAAGGTCTTTTTGGTGTTCTTATGCAGGTTGGAAACGGAGATTCGGGCGGCAAGCTTGGCATAGTCAGGGTGAGCGGTGGTCATGGTGGCCGCGATCTCCGCAGCAAGGTTGTCCAGTTCGCTCGTGGTCACCCCGTCATAAAGTCCTTCAATAACCCGCATGGCCACCTTTACAGGGTCTACCAGTTCATTGAGGCCATAGCACAATTTTCTCACGCGGGCCGTGATCTTGTCGAACATGATTGGTTCTTTACGGCCGTCTCGTTTCTCTACATACATATCAGTACTTTCTTTTTTTAACGCTGGTTCAATATGGGATGTAGGATTCCCGCAGGTTCAAATAAACCCGAAAAAACAGTTTAATTTATTTATAGGAAAACAATACCGCGCTTGGGGGACGCGGAATTGTTTTTCAAGGTGCCTAAAAATCGGCGTCGAAACTGATCTTGTCAGATTCTTTATCTTTATTCATCACACCGGCCTTTTGGTACTCCCCAACTCTCTTTTCGAAGAAGTTGGTTTTTCCCTGCAGGTTGATCATATCCATGAAATCGAAAGGATTGGCTGTTCCATATTCTTTCTCACAATCCAGTTCTACTAGCAATCTGTCAGTAACGAATTCCAGGTATTGGGTCATCAATTTAGAGTTCATTCCAATCAGGCTGACCGGCAATGACTCTGTGATGAATTCTCTTTCTATATTCAGGGCATCCACGATGATCTCGCGAATACGCTCTTTTGGCACTTTATTCACCAGGTGGTTGTTGTGCAGATGCACGGCAAAGTCACAGTGCACACCTTCATCTCTTGAAATAAGTTCATTTGAGAAGGTCAGCCCCGGCATTAGCCCACGTTTCTTAAGCCAGAAAATTGAGCAGAAAGCTCCCGAAAAGAAAATGCCTTCTACCGCGGCAAAAGCGATAAGCCTTTCGGCAAAAGAATCTGATTCTATCCACTTCAATGCCCACTGGGCTTTTTTCTGAATGGCGGGAAATACTTCAATGGCCTTGAAAAGTTTGTCCTTTTCCTTTTCATCTTTTACGTAAGTATCGATGAGCAGGGAATAGGTTTCTGAATGGATGTTCTCCATCATGATCTGGAAACCGTAGAAGAATTTTGCTTCGGAATACTGCACCTCATTGACGAAATTTTCGGCCAGGTTCTCATTTACGATCCCGTCAGAAGCGGCAAAGAAAGCAAGAATGTGCTTGATGAAATATCGTTCATCCGCAGTAAGTTTCTGGTTCCAGTCGGTAAGGTCCTGATGCAGGTCAATTTCTTCCGCGGTCCAGAAGCTTGCTTCCATTTTTTTATACCAGTCCCAAATATCGTGGTGCTTGATGGGGAAGATGACAAAGCGGTCTTTGTTTTCCTGTAAAATGGGCTCTACTTGGGACATGTTTTCAAGTATTTTATTAATTCTTTGGTTAGTTGCTTAACAAATATTGGAAAATCAGGCAGATATATAAAGGCAGCAGCAGAAACGTTTTCAACAAAGTTTTCAACACGGCAAGCCCGCAGTGTTATTGATGTTACGTTAAACTATACTTGTAAATTACTGTAAAATAGACATTTATAAGTTGTTA
The DNA here is from genome assembly GCF_900102915.1 of Salinimicrobium catena. Taxonomy (GTDB): domain Bacteria; phylum Bacteroidota; class Bacteroidia; order Flavobacteriales; family Flavobacteriaceae; genus Salinimicrobium; species Salinimicrobium catena. The sequence continues at coordinate 323,769 of NZ_FNGG01000001.1, read as the reverse complement.
ATAATTTTAATAAGATCTGATAGGTTTTGGAATCCCCTCAATTGTGAACAGTGGATATCAAATGCAAAAAAGGCCGTGAATTTTGCACTTCTCAAGAGTGTTGGAGAAATAGAGGCATAAAAATAAAGCTTCAAAAGAGGATTTGAAGCTTGTCTATTTGTTTTGATCTATTGAGTAGGCTGCTTATTTTTTCTGAAGCTGCTGGGCTGTTTTTTCAAGTTCAGTGTACCAGTCTTCTCCGTATTTCCTGATCAGAGCGTCCTTAACGAATTTGTAAACAGGCACCTGAAGCTCTTTTCCAAGGGTGCAGGCATCGTCACAAATTTGCCAGTGGTGATAGTTCACTGCGGAAAATTCCGAATAATCCTGCGTCCTCACGGGATATAAATGGCAGGAAACAGGCTTTTTCCAGTCTATGTGCCCCTGGTTGTAGGCTTCCTCGATCCCGCAAAGGGCGGTGCCTTTCTTGTCAAAAGTAACATAAGCACAGTCAGCTCCGTCAATTAAGGGGGTTTCAAATTCGCCGTCTTCACCTATCACAGAAGTTCCCTGTTCTTCTATGGCTTTGATTCCGGCCTCACGAAGAAAGGGTTTAACTTTTGGATAGATATCCTCCAGGATCTCGGTTTCCTTTTCTTCCAGGGGAGCCCCGGCATCTCCCGCAATACAGCAGGCACCTTTGCAGGCAGAAAGGTTGCACACAAAATCCTTCTCCAGGATCTCTTCACTAACTATGGTTTTGCCAATTTGAAACATGCGGCAAAAATACATTTTAAACTCCTTATTTTAAACCCATAGCCCCGCATTTTCTTCAAAAACTCTGAAGTAGTTGTCTTTATTAAGATTTTCGCTGTATTTTTGCACGAATTTATTATGGAGCTGAATTTTAGGGAAATAGCAACGGCCAGTATGGTGCTCTTCGCGGTGATCGATATCATTGGGAGTATACCCATTATCATCGACCTGCGGAAGAAAGCCGGCCACATACAAAGTGAAAAAGCCACAATAGTAGCCGGTTTGCTTATGATCGCTTTTTTGTTTGTGGGGAAGGAGATCCTCAACCTTATTGGGATAGATGTGAACTCGTTTGCAGTTGCCGGTTCATTGATCCTTTTCTTCCTTGCCCTGGAAATGATCCTGGGGATCACGCTTTATAAGGATGAAGCTCCCGAAACCTCTGCGGTGGTGCCGCTTGCTTTCCCGTTAATAGCCGGTGCGGGAACCATGACTTCCATACTTTCCCTGCGGGCCGAGTATGCAACGGTCAATATCATAGCCGCCATTGTCATAAATATAATTTTCGTTTACATCGTGTTAAAATCCTCTGGCAAGATCGAGCATTTTCTTGGGAAACAGGGGATTAACGTGGTTCGTAAAATTTTTGGGGTGATCCTGCTGGCTATTGCAGTCAAGCTCTTTGCCGCCAACATAAAAAGTCTGTTCATATGAAAATCTTCATTTATTCCCTGCTGGTCATTGCCGTGGCTTTGATCATTTATAACTTTACTTTTGTTGACTTCGCAAATCCTCTTGCCGGCGACAGCGCAACCGCATTGATAGGAATTCTTGCCTCTAGCTGCGTGGTAGTATTAATGGTGATCTTGCTGATGTCTCGTGCTATTTCTGAAAAAGCTGGGGAATAATCCCCTTTTGACGAAAAGCTGGAATTAAGTTGAATTATCCTTTTTTTAACTGAAGATTTTTACTTCGGAAGGAGAGCTGAAAAACCATTGTATGAAGGGATGAGTTCTCGTGAACCTGAAGCTGCCCGAACTACTCTTCCGAAGAAAGTTCGATCACCTTTTCGATCATCCTGTCGCCTTCATTGACGATCTGTTCAAAAGCATTGCTGCCAAAAAGCTGCTGGGCCATGGTAGCCTTAAGATATCTCTTTAGCACCGGCCTGTACTCGGTGATCTTCACCTGAAAGTTTTCCCTGCGGGTAAATTCCCTGAACTGCTGCAGGATCTCCTCACTGACCATTTCGGTTTGAAGGAATTCTTCAAAATCAAGAGAATTATAATATCCCCTGTCGTTTTCGAGCACTTCGAAAATGAACCTGTCCATATAACCGCTTCTTAGCATCAGGTTAAGGCTTTCCTTTTCAAAATTAGTGTCTTTCGGAACGAAAACATCTGGAATGATCCCTCCGCCACCGTAAACTACTTTTCCGCCGGGAGTAACATACTTGAGAGAGTCTGCTACAGAGATACTGTCGGCGCTTATAAGTTCTCCGTTCTTGTAGCGGTTGAGGTAATCATTGAAATATTCTTCGTTTCCGTGGTCATAAGGTTTTTGGATAGACCTTCCGGTTGGTGTGTAATACCTGGCAATGGTGAGCCTCACCGCACTGCCATCGCCAAGAGCCATTTCTCTTTGTACAAGGCCTTTTCCATAAGAACGCCGGCCTACAATGATACCTTTGTCGTTATCCTGTAAAGCGCCGGCCACTATCTCACTGGCCGATGCCGAATTTTCGTTGATAAGGACAAATAACTTTCCTTTTTCAAAATTCCCTTTTTTGGTGGCAAAGGTCTTTTCAATGGCTCCTTTCTTATTCCTGGTGAGGAGAATGAGCTTATCATCGGGCAAAAATTCATCTACGATCTGGGTAGCTTCAGCCAGGTATCCTCCGGGATTGTTACGCAGGTCAAGCGCGATCTGTGTAGCGCCTTTCTGCTTTAGTTCTAAAAGACTTTCCCTGAATTCCTGATAAGTGGATTCTGCAAAACGATTGATCTTGATGTAACCCAGGTGTGGGGCGAGCATATATGCGGCGTCAACGCTGCGTAGCGGGACACGGCCTCTTCTTACGTTAAATTCAAGAAGTTCTGGCACTCCTTTTCTGTAGATCTTGAGAACGACCTTGGTATTCTCTTCTCCTTTAAGATGTTCGGTAATTGAGTCGTTACTGATATTCTTGTTGAAAAGAGGCTTACCGTTGGCATAAAGTATGCGGTCTCCTCCCTGTATTCCCACTTTTTCACTGGGACCGCCTTCCAGTGGCTGAATTACAGCAATTGTATCATTGACATTATAGAAACTAACTCCTATACCCACGAAGTCGCCTTTCATGCTTTCGCTAAGGCTGGCATATTCCTGTTGGGGAATGTAGACGGAATGTGGATCGAGATCGGTAAGGATGCCATTTACGGTAACATCTACAATGCTGTCAATATTCACATCATCTACATACTCATATTCAATGTAGTCTATGAGGCGGGCGAGTTTTTCTTTTTTCTTGTTATTTGAAAGCAGGGAATTTGAGGTGTAACTAGAAAAATCAAGGGCTGCGCCTAATAGTACCCCAACGGCACAGGCGAATCCCAATAACAATGGCAAGTATTTTCTCGAGTTACCTTTCAATCGTCAAGGTCATCAATTTGTTGAACTTCAACTCCGGCTTTTCTAAGGAATTGAAGTCCGGAATCGTCTTTGTAATTTACCATATAAACCAGTCGTTTAATGCCAGACTGGTGGATCAATTTACTGCACTCTTTACAGGGAGACATGGTAATGTATAAAGTGGCTTCCCTGCAGGACTGCGTAGAACCGGCTACTTTTAGAATGGCATTGGCTTCTGCGTGCAGAACATACCATTTGGTGTAACCATCTTCATCTTCACAAGCGTTTTCAAAACCGGTGGGGGTGCCGTTATATCCGTCGGAAATGATCATCCTATCTTTCACAATAAGTGCGCCAACCCGTTTTCGCTTACAATGTGACAGTTTACTCCATTCCCTGGCTATCCTTAGATATGCCTTGTCGTATTTTAATTGCTTCTTTTTCTGCATGGTGTAAATTAACGTGCAATATAAGAAGCTTTTGAAATAACTTTTCCAGCTCTACTAAAATATTGCAGGCGTGAAGTTAAAACAATTTCCCGACGTTAAATTTTTGCTTAGAGGGCAAGATAATTTTCAATAAGAATAGGCAAGATCACTCCTATCACGATCGAAGAAACCACAAGGATCCAGTCGCGACGGCTAACGCCAAACAAGCCCTGAAATATAAAGGCAAGTACCAACACAATTATCACCACGATCAATTGGGCGGCTTCAATTCCCAGGGCAAATTCCAGCAGGGGCAGAAATTTGCTTTCGGTTCCTGCAGAGATCACCTTGAAGTAAGACGAGAACCCGAGTCCGTGGATCACTCCAAAGAAAAGGGAGGTTACGTAGAGCAGGGTAATGTCTTTTTTGTTCTCCATCTTTTTCGCGGTGACTATGTTGAAGACCGCTGTGATAAATATGGATGCAGCAATAAGGAATTCCACCCATTTAGTGTTCACTGAAACAATTCCGTAGACCGAAAGGAACAGCGATAAGGTATGGCCCAGGGTAAATAAAGTGACCAGCCAGATGACTCTCTTGGCACCGTGAAAAGTGTGGCAGGCAACTAATACTATTAAAAATAAAATGTGATCATAAGCCTGCCAGTCAAGTACGTGTTCCAGGCCCAGTTTGAAGTATAACCAGAATTCTGACATAATTTGGGGGGTGTTGAAGGCCCCGAAAGTACAACATCTCGATAAAAATGCCAAGACCGGCAGTTAATGAAATTAATTCACCAATAGGTATTAGGGAGAAAATTGCCTGAACCTGAAGAGTTTTTTCATTTTTACGGAAAACCGTAAAAAACTCATTTTAGAAATGTCTATTTTTGAATAGTTTATTAATTGTTAACGGTATTGCGAACAGCTTTTTGAAACTGCTGTTCCAAAAAATAACCGACTTTCCGTGAAGGACCAGATAGTGTAGGGGTTACTGGTACTTCTTTTGGGGTCGGTTTTTTTGTTTGCCGAAAGAACTGTTATTTTAGAGGCTGCTAATGAAAAAGAACCCATGGGTGGCAAATTATTCCCTTTCCTGATCATCTTCTTTGTGCTTCCCGGAAGCAGCGTCTTTGCTCAAAATGCCTCTTCCTATTTCTATGAAAACGAACTGGGCATTTCACTGTTCCTTGATAAAGAGTGGTCAATGGATATAGGTGTAGGAAACCGCTGAATGCTTCAGGAGAGATCTAACGGGGAGAGAATTTCCGGTTATCAACATGACCATCTGGAATTGAACCATTTCACCAATTATATAACAAACGAATCCTTAGTGCTTAGCCTTGGCCTTAGATACAGGTTCAGGGAAATGTTTAATTCCTTAAGTACAGATGAGTTCAGGATCATTGAGCAGGCCGAGATCTCGCCGCAGGCTTCCGTATTTTCTCACCGGGTCAGGCTGGAACAGCGGTTCAGAAAAATCATAATTCATAGATTGAGATATGAACTTTCCTTTTCAAGACCTCTTGGTTCCAGTCTTGACTTCATGGCCGCCACCGAAGCTCTGTATGCTGTTGCGGCCGAAACTAAACCTGAAGCAGAACAGCGTTTCTCAATAGGAATTGAAAATACTTCCTTCAAAGATCTTGAGCTGGGGCTGGGCTTTGAATACAGAATGGAGAATTACACCCGCCAACTGGCACATGAATTCTTTTTAACTACAGAACTGACCTTAAACCTGAACTAAGGCAATTGCTTTTTGGGTTCTAGGCGAACTGCTTACCTATTCGCAAAAGAAGTTCATCAACATCAAATGGTTTGGCGATAAAATCATTGGCTCCCTCCAGGCGATCCACATTTGCGTGGGCCGACATGAGAACTACCGGGATATGGCTGGTTTCCTCTGACTCCTTAAGGTCTTTGCACAGGTCAAGGCCATTGCCGTCTGGTAGCATGATATCGAGCAGAAATAGGTCGGGCACCTGTTCTTTTACGGTTTTTTGAAAAGTCCTTGCGTTGGGAAAAGCCTGTACAGAATAATCCTGAGTGGTGAGTAAAAACTCGACCAGTTCACGTATTCCTTCGTCATCTTCAACAATAAAAATCTTTTTCATAGGTCGCTAAAATATTTTTACCTGAGACTATTACTGTTATATAGCCTATTTTGTGTTTCTAATTTTTTCATGGGCAGGGTGAAGCAGAACTCTGAACCTTTTCCATACTCGCTGGTAACTTCGATCTTTCCCCGATGTCGGTCAATGATCTGCTTTGTTAGGTACAGGCCCAAACCTAGTCCGCTTATCCCCGTAGTATCTTCGGCCCTGTAAAAACGGGTGAAAAGTTGTCTTTTTTGGTCTTCAGTAAGACCAATGCCTTCATCTCTTACCTTTAACCTTACATGATTTTCCGTCACCTCCAGGCTCACGTAAATAGCATCGGCTCTGGGTGAATATTTTATGGCGTTCGTCAACAGGTTAAGTATGGCCTGTTCGATGCGTTGTTTGTCACCTTCAATCATTGCTGCTGAATTTCCCAGATCTTTTACCACTTTATGAGTTTGAGATGAATAAGTGAAGGTGTCGATGAGGTCATGAAGCATCTCTTTGAGGTCAAACACTTCCAGGTGAAAGTTCAGTTGCCCGGCCTCGATCCTGGACATGTTGAGAAGGTCTTCAACAAGCGTGTTCAATTTGTCTACCTGGTTAAGCGATCTGCTTAAAAAATGCTGCGGCATGCCTTCCTGTTTGAGCTTTGAAAGCACCTGTATATATCCTTTTATAGTAGTTAGCGGGGTCTTTAGTTCATGGCTTGCAAGTGCGATGAATTCATCCTTTTTGGCACTTAAAGACTTCACCTGTTCAAAAAGCTTGGAATTTTCAAGAGAAACGGCGGCCTGGGCAGCAATGTTCATCACCATTAGCTCGTGTTCTTCGGTAAAAGCCCCGGCAGCTGGATGTCCAAATTGCAAACCGCCAATGAGAAAACCTGATTTAGAGATGATTGGCACGGCCAGGTAACTTTTTATGGGGGAGTTTTGTGTAGAAATTCCGAAGGGAAAGCCCTTTTTTATTTTATTGTGGTGATTGCTAATGTCGTCTACTCTTACTACCTCTTCCGGAATGAACGAAGATTCGAATACCCGGGAGTGAGATGTTTTTACCGAATTTCCTGAAGGTAATTGATATTCCGAAGTGGTGAAAAGACGCAAACCACCTTCTTTTTCTCCGGTATTTTTATAAAAACATGCTCCGTAAGCGGCTCCTGTAAGATCGGTAGTGGCATCGGTTACCCGCTGAAGTATGCCTTTCACATCCAGCTTTTCAGAAATGCTTTTCCCTACCGAATTTAGGATCTCGAGATTCTTGATATATTTCTCCATGGCAACCTGAGACTCCACCTGGGCGCTGATGTCACGCGCTACTTTTGAGGCTCCGATTATTCTGCCATGGCTGTCTTTAATTGGGGAAACAGTGATTGAAACCGGGATCTCTCTACCCGATTTGTGTCTTCGGATGGTCTCGAAGTGATCGATCTTTTTCCCGTTAATGACCCGGTTTATGATCACGTCTTCTTCCTGTAGCCTTTCTTTTGGGAACAAAATTTTGATCGATTTCCCTATCACCTCCTCTTCCATGTAACCAAATATCTGTTCGGCGCCCCTGTTCCAGCTCATGATGATGCCGTTTAGGTCTTTGCTGACAATGGCATCATCTGAAGATTCTACGATAGCCGAAAGCATGGCCTGCTTTTCCTCGACCTGCAATTTATCGCTGATGTCCCTGGCCACTTTTGAAGCGCCAATGATCTTTCCCGATGCGTCTTTTAGAGGGGAAACCGTGACCGAGATCGGGATCTCCTTTCCCGATTTGTCAAGACGGATGGTCTCGATATGGTCGATCTTCTTTCCCTCCCTGATATTGCTGATTATATAGGTTTCTTCATTGAGGCGGTCCTGCGGAATGAGCATGGTAATTTGCTTTCCAAGCGCTTCCTTTTCTGTATATCCAAAGATCCTTTCAGCGCCGGCATTCCAGCTGGTGATCTTTCCATCAAGATCCTTGCTTACAATAGCGTCATCAGAAGATTGCTCGATGGCCGAGAGGGTGACCTGTTTGATATGGTCTTTGTGCCGGTCGCTGATGTCTACCAATGTAAAATAGCTCCCGGTGATTTCTTTTTTTTCGTTGTGCTTAAGCTGAGGATATACCAGCAGGTTTCGAAAAGAGCCCTCGGGCAGCTCTATTTTAATTTCAAATGGCTTCTGAAGCCTTTCGTCTTTTGCGGCCCGGGCCATAGGAGAGTCCTCCTTGGGTAGTGGTGAACCGTCAGGACTGCATAGCTTTAAAGAACCGCACCAGCTTTCCTCACCCACAACCGGTTCCCTGCCCCAAAGAGCCGCGGCTGACCGGTTGTAATAACTGATCTTGCCATTGGCGTCACAGGTATAAAAGGCAACCGGGGAATCATCAAATAATTCTTTAAAATGCATAGGGGCTTGTCCTTTTCAACAGCTTCTTTTTCAATTACTAATGTTAGAAGATTGACTTCAGGTTTCAAAAATTGGGCGGTAAATATAAGATTTCGAGTGTGCTTTGGGCAAAAGCAAAGGAATCTTATAATTCCTTTAACACAACTTGGACAAGAATATCCTAATTGAATGAATTGAAGGTAGTAGGAAAAGAAAAACCCCGAAAAATTGAATTTTCCGGGGTTTCTTGTACTCGAGGTGGGAATCGAACCCACACGACCGAAGTCACTGGATTTTGAATCCAGCGCGTCTACCAGTTCCGCCACTCGAGCATTAAGATGTCTTTTAAGAACCTTTCCGCTTTAAGCTTTAGCTCAAAGTGGACGGCAAAAGTATGAATTTTTTGGTTTTTACAAATAATATTTTTTGGATTTTTCACGCTTTGTATAGCTGCTTTTTCACTCGGTAGAAAGCCTAAGCCTTGGGATGCTCACAACAAATTAATTTCTAAATTTGCAGGGCAAACAACAACCTATACAAAAACAACACAACATGTCTAATGTAATTACCGAAGCCAAGATCTTTTCCTGTACGCAGAGCAGGAGCGTCGCTGAAAAAATAGCAGAATCTTACGGCAGCAAACTGGGGAATGTGATCACTTCCACCTATAGTGATGGAGAATTCCAACCCTCTTTTGAAGAGTCTGTAAGAGGATCACGTGTCTTTATTATTGGTTCCACCCATCCAGGGTCAGACCATTTAATGGAATTGCTGCTAATGCTTGATGCGGCCAAAAGGGCATCGGCAAGGCATATTACCGCCGTGATTCCTTATTATGGGTGGGCAAGACAGGACCGTAAGGACAAACCACGTGTTCCTATCGCTGCAAAGCTTATTGCCAAAATGCTGGAAACTGCAGGGGCAACGAGAATCATTACCATGGACCTGCACGCAGACCAGATCCAGGGGTTCTTCGAAAAACCGGTTGACCACTTGTTCGCGTCTACTATTTTTCTTCCTTATTTGAGAAGCCTTGAGCTGGATAACCTTACCATCGCTTCTCCAGATATGGGTGGATCAAAAAGGGCATACGCATATTCCAAAGCCATGGAAAGCGATGTGGTCATCTGTTACAAGCAAAGGGCCAAGGCTAACGTGATCTCTCATATGGAGCTTATTGGTAACGTTGAAGGAAAGAACGTGGTTTTGGTGGATGACATGGTAGATACCGCCGGCACTCTTACCAAAGCAGCCGATGTGATGATGGAAAGAGGCGCGAAAAGCGTCAGGGCCATCTGTACCCACCCGGTACTTTCGGGAGAAGCCTATGAGCGTATCGAGAACTCCAAACTCCTGGAGCTTATTGTGACCGATTCTATTCCTATGAGACAGGAAAGCAAGAAAATAAGAGTTGTGAGCTGCGCCGAGTTGTTTGCCGATGTGATGAGCCGTGTGCACAACAACAGGTCCATCAGTTCCAAGTTCATCATCTAAAATGGCCTTTTGAAAGAAGATCCTTCCGAAGCATTTACAGAGATCGACACCTCTATAAAATATTCGCTGCGAAGCTTTTAAAAGCTGGAAAAAAAGAACTACTTTTGCAGCCTAAAATTTTTAACAATGAAATCAATTACGATCAACGGATCTAAAAGAGAAAGCGTAGGCAAGAAAGCTACAAAAGCCTTACGTAATGCTGGACAGGTTCCTTGCGTATTATACGGGGGAGATCAGCCATTACACTTTGCAGCAGATGAGATTGCCTTCAAAGACTTAGTGTACACACCAGATGTTCACACTGTAGTTATTGAATTGAAAGACGGAGAAAAGTTTGATGCTGTTCTTCAGGATATCCAATTCCACCCGGTAACCGATGCTATTTTGCACATCGATTTCTACCAGATCTTCGAAGACAAAGAGATCTCTATGGAAATCCCTGTACATACTACCGGTATCGCCCGTGGAGTTAAAAATGGTGGGGTGTTGCGTTTCAACCTTCGCCGCATGAGAGTGAAAGGTCTTCCTGGAAATCTTCCAGATTTCATCGAAGCCGATATCACTCCGCTTAAGATCGGTAACAAATTGTATGTTACTGCTCTTAAAAGCGATGACTATAAGATCATGCACCCAGATAACACTGTGGTTTGCCAGGTTAGAACTTCTCGTAACGTTGTCGCTCTTGATGAGGACGAAGAAGAAGAAGGAGAAGAAACAGCAGCTGACGAAGTACCGGCTACTGAGACTAACGAATAAGACTTTACAAGTTTTCGATCATAAAAGCATCCCGGTTTCGGGATGCTTTTTTATTTTTACAAAAAGGATAGTATGCTCTCTTTCTTCGGAAGATTGATCCATAAGCAGAAAATTGAAAAAGAAAAAATTCCCCCTATGAAGAAGTTTCTTATCGTTGGGCTGGGGAACATTGGCCCTAAATACCACAATACAAGACATAATATAGGATTCAAAGTGCTCGATTTTTTAGCCGAACAGGAGTCCCTCACCTTTGAAACCCAGAAGCTGGGTGATGTTACCACCTATAAGTTCAAAGGCCGCATCTTCATTCTGCTGAAGCCTTCCACTTACATGAACCTGAGCGGAAAAGCGGTGAACTACTGGCTTCAGAAAGAAAAAGTGCCACTGGAGAACCTTCTTGTGATCACAGACGATCTTAATTTACCCTTCGGAACGATCCGTGTAAAGACCAAAGGCAGCGATGGCGGTCACAACGGACTTAAAGACATCCAGGCACAGCTTAACACCACAAAATATAACAGGTTTCGGTTTGGAATCAGCGATGAGTTTTCCAAAGGCAGGCAGGTAGACTATGTGTTGGGAGAATGGGATGAAGAGGAGGAAAAGCAGCTTCCCGAACGGCTTAAGAAGTCGGTGGAAGTGATAAAATCTTTCGGCACGGCGGGAATTAACAATACAATGAATACCTTTAACGGAAAATAGCTTTTTACTTTGAAAGAACATAAAGGAGCCCATGCTTTCAATAGTTCCCATCATACGGTGGTGACCATTGGTACGTTTGACGGGGTGCATGTGGGTCATCAAAAAATAATCGAAAAGCTGGTGAATACCGCGAAAGCGGGAAATCTGGAGTCAGCCATTCTTACTTTTTTTCCGCATCCCAGGATGGTGCTGCAAAAAGATGCGGGCATCAAGCTCATCAATACCATCCAGGAACGCAAAGAGATCCTCGCCAGGTCGGGTGTTGATCATATCATCATTCATCCTTTTACCCAGCAGTTCTCCCGGCTAAGCGCCAGGGAATTTGTTCGGGATATTTTGGTGCATAAGCTAAGGGCGAAAAAAGTGATCATTGGTTACGATCATCGCTTTGGCCGCAACCGTACGGCCGATATTGAAGACCTGCGGGAATTTGGCCGCGAGTACGGCTTTGATGTTGAAGAGATCTCCAAGCAGGACGTGGAGGAAGTGGCGGTAAGTTCTACCAAGATCAGGAACGCGCTGCTGGAAGGGCATGTGGAAAAAGCCAATCGCTACTTGAGCTATCCTTTTTCCCTCGCCGGCACTGTGGTGAAAGGAAAAGGCCTGGGGAAGGAATTTGAATATCCCACTGCCAACCTTCATATTGAAGAAGAATATAAACTAATTCCGAAGAACGGAGTGTATGTGGTGCGGGCCGAAATTGACGGCGAGCAGCACTTCGGAATGATGAACATTGGAACAAATCCTACTGTGGGTGGTACAGAAAAGACCATAGAAACCCACTTTTTGGACCTTGAAAAAGACCTCTACGGAAAATATATCAGCATTGAACTTTTAACCCGGATCAGGGATGAGAAGAAATTTGATTCGGTGGAGAGTCTCAAGCGGGCCATGAAGCAGGATGAGGCCTTTAGCAGGCAGTACATTAAAGACAATTATGTTCAATAAATGGCTATTTACCCGAATTGATAATTCAGCACTGATCGTTTTCAGGATCATCTTTGGGGCCTTGCTGGCTCTTGAAGCATTCGGGGCCATTTTTACCGGGTGGGTGTGCCGCACCTTCATGGAGCCCGAGTTTACCTTCAATTTTATAGGCTTTGAATTCCTCCAGCCCCTTCCGGGAAATGGAATGATCTGGTGGTACGCTGTGCTGGGTGTCCTGGGGCTCTTTGTGATGGTCGGCTTCAAATACCGCTGGTGCGTCTTCTTTTATGGCCTGTTATGGGCGGGAGTTTACCTTATGCAAAAATCCTCCTATAACAATCATTATTACCTGTTGATGCTGCTGTGTTTTTTGATGGTCCTGGTGCCTGCACATCGCTATGCTTCGGTTGATGTTTGGCGGGATCCGCAGAAGAAACGGCAAAGCATGCCCCGTTGGGTGTGGCTGCTTATTGTTGGGCAAATGTGGATCGTCTACACCTACGCGGCCATCGCAAAACTTTATCCCGACTGGTTCAATGGTAGATTCATCAAGGTGTTAATGGCACCGCGGGAAGATTACTGGTTGATAGGTGATTTCCTCCAGCAGGAATGGGTGCATTACGGCATCGCCTATTTCGGATTTTTCTTCGATCTGCTCATCATCCCGCTCTTGCTTTGGAAAAGGACCCGCATTTTCGCCTTTTTGGCCGCCATATTTTTTCACCTTTTCAACAGCTACGTCTTCCACATTGGGATCTTTCCTTACCTGGCGCTGGCTTTTACCCTTTTCTTTTTTTCTTCGGAAAAGATCAACAGACTTTTTCTCTGGAAAAAGCCTTATTACGATAAAAAAGAGCTCGAAATTCCCGCTTACCGGAAGCCTTTGCTGATCTTTCTTGGTATCTGGTTCGTGGTGCAGCTTTTGTTGCCCGTAAGGCACTGGTTCATTCAGGATGATGTGCTGTGGACCGAAGAAGGCCACCGACTTAGCTGGCGCATGATGCTGCGCTCCAAAAGCGGGATCATCAAGTTCAAGGTGGTGGACAAGGCCAACCGGCAGGATACGATCATTGTTGACCAAAAAGAATACCTGTCATCAAAGCAGCTGCGGGCCATGCCTTCAAAACCAGATCTTATCTGGCAGTTTGCGCAGCGTCTTGAAAAGGAGTATGCAGAAGAAGGCAGGGAAGTGGAAGTCTATGTGAAAAGCAGGTTGAGCGTGAACGGGAGGCCTTACCAGCCATTTATAGATCCTTCGGTTGACCTGGCAAAAGTGAAGTGGGACCATTTTAGGCACGCCCCCTGGATTTTACCTTCCTCCATTGACTAATGTTCATGGGCTTTTGTTATTTTTGTTGCCTAAGCCGGAAAATTCACTCCGGTAAACCTTCAAAAAACAGAAATTTATGTTACAGGTAGCCAATATTCGGGCGAATAAAGAGGCGTATATCGAGGCCTTGAAAAAGAGAAATTTTGATGCCGAACAGCTCTTTTCCGAAGTGCTGGATCTTGACGAGACCCGTCGTTCCACGCAGGCTGAACTGGATGAAACTCTGGCCGAGTCCAATAAACTTTCCAAAGAGATAGGCTTGATGTTCAAGAACGGCGAACATCAAAAAGCGAATCTTTTAAAAGAAAAGACTTCCGAATTAAAGGAAACCTCCAAAAGCCTTTCAGAAAAGCTGGCAGATACCACTGCGGCCCTGAATCGGCATTTGTACAATATTCCCAATATACCTAACGCCATTGTGCCTGCGGGAGCTTCAGAAGAAGATAATGAAGAGATCTTTAAGGAAGGCGAGGTGCCGCAACTGGCCGAAGGCGCATTGCCGCACTGGGAACTCGCGAAGAAATATGATATTATAGATTTCGAGCTGGGCAACAAGATCACCGGCGCCGGATTTCCGGTATATAAAGGCAAAGGTGCTCGCCTGCAAAGAGCGCTTATCGCCTACTTTTTGGACAAGAACGTGGCCGCCGGCTATACCGAGTACCAGATGCCGCTTTTGGTGAACGATGCTTCTGGATACGGAACAGGGCAGCTGCCCGATAAGGAAGGGCAGATGTACCACGTGACCGAAGACAACCTGTACCTGATCCCAACCGCCGAAGTTCCCGTTACGAACATGTTCAGGGATGAGATGCTTGCTGAAAGTGACCTGCCTATTGCCTGTACGGGCTATACCCCATGCTTTAGAAGAGAGGCCGGATCTTACGGGGCTCATGTTCGCGGACTGAACAGGCTGCACCAGTTTGACAAGGTGGAGATCGTTCGCATTGAAAAACCTGAAGATTCCTATGCCGCTTTAGACGGAATGGTGGAGCAGGTGAAAGACATTCTGCGGGAACTGAAACTGCCTTACAGGATCTTGAGACTTTGTGGCGGAGACCTCGGTTTTACCTCTGCGCTTACTTATGATTTTGAAGTGTTTTCTACCGCGCAGGACCGCTGGCTGGAAATTAGTTCATGTTCCAATTTTGAGACTTTCCAGGCAAACCGCCTGAAGCTGAGATACAAGACCGCTGACGGTAAAAAGCAACTGGCTCACACCCTTAACGGAAGTTCCCTGGCATTGCCGCGCGTGCTGGCCGGGATCCTTGAAAATTACCAGACACCTGAAGGAATCAAAATACCAGAGGTGCTTGTTCCTTATACCGGCTTTGACATGATAGATTAACTCTTATAATCTTCAATACAACACCAAGCCTAACAGGTTTTCAAAAACCTGTTAGGTTTTTTTATTGTGAATTATTTACTTAGGAATAATTTCCTCATTCACAACCTTCTAAGACCGCATTTTCTTATCTTTATTAAAAACTCCTGAATGCGCATTCTTTACGCCCTTTTCATTAGCCTGTTTTTTGTTGTTTCCGGTTTTTCCCAGACCGAGCAACTGGCAAAGAACTATTTTGATCGGGGAGAGTTTGAAAAAGCACTTCACATTTATGAACAACTGGTGGAGCAGGAGCCGGGGAATCCTGAGATCTTCTTCGGACTCATTGCCACCTATCAGCAACTGGAAAGATTCAAGGAGGCAGAAGACCTGCTTAAATACAAAGTAAACAATACGGCCAATGCGCCGCATTACCTGGTGGAGCTGGGCCATAATTATGAACTGCAGCAAAAGCGGGAGCAGGCAGAACAATTCTATAAAGAAGCCTTAAGGGCCATAGAATCCCGGCCAAATTATGCTTTCTCCATTGCCCGCACTTTTGAAAAGTACAGTTTGCTCAACAACGCGGTGACAGCCTATGAGCTCGGTATGAAAATGAATCCCGATGCCGAATACCATATTCAGCTGGCGCGGCTTTACGGGGAACAGGGTGAGATCGAAAAGATGTTCAGCAATTACATCAACGTGCTTGGCAATAATCCCGGACTTTTGCCGGGGGTGAGCCGTATTTACGGTCAGTTCATTACCGAAGATCCTGCTAATGAAGCCAACATCATCTTCCGCAAACTGCTGCTGAAAAAGCTGCAGGAAGACCAGAATATTCTCTACAACGAAATGCTGAGCTGGCTCTTCGTACAGCAAAAGGAGTTCAAAAAGGCCTTTTTACAGGAAAAGGCCATTTATAGGAGATCGCAACAGGGACTGGCTCCAATTATGAGGCTAACCGTTCTTGCCAATGAAGACGACCAGTCCGAGACTGCCCTGGAGATCCTGGATTTTATCATAGAAGAAGCCCCTCTGCAAGAGGTGAAACTGCAGGCCCACCAGTTGCGGCTCAATATTCTGAAGGAAACGCTGCCTCCCAAACGTTTTTCTGAAGTTGAAGCGGGCTACAAAGAACTTTTTGAAACATATGGCACCGGAATTAATACACTATCGCTACAAATAGATCATGCTAATTTTCTCGCTTTTGACCTGAAAAGAGGAGAGGAAGCTGTAGCTATTTTGAGACAGCTGATGGATCAGCAGCTCAAAAAACTGGAAGAAGCTGCGGTGAAAATGGCTCTGGCCGATATTCTGGTACTGGAAGAAAAGTTCAACCAGGCTCTTATTTTCTATACCCAGGTTCAAAATCTGGTGCAAAATGACATCATTGCCCAGATGGCAAGGTTCAAGGTAGCCAAAACAAGTTATTATAAGGGAGATTTTAAATGGGCTACCATTCAGCTGGATGTGCTTAAGTCGGCTACTTCGCAGTTGATCGCCAATGACGCCATGGAGCTAAGCCTGATGATAAGCGAGAATTCCCTGGAGGATTCTACGCAGACGGCTTTGAAACTTTTTGCCCGGGCCGATCTGCTGGACTTTCAGGAAAAAAGGAAAGCAGCGATAACAGTACTTGATTCTGTGCTCACCAATCACAAAGGCGAAAAGATCGAGGATGACGCGCTGCTTAAACAGGCCATGTTGTTTGAAGAAGAAGGGCAGTATCACAAGGCAGAAGCTAATTACCTGAAACTCCTTCAGCATTATAAAAATGGAGTACTGGGGGATAATGCCCACTATCGATTAGCGGAATTGTACGCGACCGAGCTGGAACAGCCGGAAAAGGCGCAGGAGTTTTATGAAAAAATTATCTTTAATTACGCCGATAGTATTTACTTTGTGGACGCCCGGAAAAAATTCCGGAAACTGAGGGGAGACGAACTCGAATAACTTCCTTTTTCCAAATAACTTTTTGACCATGTACATTTACAATGTGACCATAAACATCCAGGAAGACGTGCACGACAAGTGGGTAGACTGGATGAAGACAGAACATATTCCCGAAATGCTCAACACCGGAAAGTTTACCAAGGCCTTAATGACCAAAGTAATGGTGAACGAGGAAATGGGCGGGATCACCTACTCGGTACAATACACCACAGAGAGTAAAGAGAAGCTTCAGACATACTACGAAGAAGACGCACCCGAAATGAGAGCCAAAAGCGCACCTTTTGAAGGAAAGTTCGTGGCTTTTAGAACAGAACTTGAGGTCATTAGCGAACAATAATTCTTTGCGCAAAAATCCGTTACATGAAGAAGAACTACGGTAAAAAAGGTCCGTTCAAAGGTCAGCAGACATCCCATGCAAATGAAGGAGAGGTAAGGGCAAAAAAGCACCTGGGGCAGCATTTCCTGAAAGATGAGAATGTGGCTTCAAAGATCGCCGAAACCCTGAGCTACTCGGGTTATGAACATGTGCTGGAAATTGGCCCGGGAATGGGAGTGCTCACAAAATACCTTTTGAAAAAGGAAACAGATGTTCATGTTATAGAGATAGATACCGAGAGTGTGGCCTACCTGCAGGAACATTATCCACCTCTTAGGGGAAAGATCCACGAAAAGGACTTTTTGAAATACGATACCAGGGAGGTCTTTGGTAAGGATCAGTTCGCCATAATCGGGAATTTCCCGTACAACATCTCTTCTCAGATCGTTTTTAAAATGCTCGAACTGCGGGATCAAATCCCTGAATTTTCAGGGATGTTCCAAAAAGAAGTAGCGCAGCGAATTTGCGAGAAAGAAGGCAGCAAGACCTACGGAATTCTTTCGGTTCTGGTACAGGCATTTTACGAGGCCAAGTACCTTTTTACCGTTCCGCCTTCAGTGTTCAATCCGCCTCCAAAAGTGGACAGCGGAGTCCTTCGGCTTACCCGAAAAGAGGATTTCTCCCTTCCCTGCGATGAGAAGCTTTTTTTTAAAGTGGTGAAAACCGCCTTTCAGCAGAGAAGAAAAACATTAAGAAACAGTCTCAAAACCTTTGACCTGCCCCAAGATATCAAAGAAGATAGTATCTTTGGGCTGCGGCCGGAGCAGCTAAGCACTGCCCGGTTCATAGAACTGACCCAAAAAATCGAACCGCATGCAGTTTGAGGTAAGCGAAGAATATATCGACAACATTCAGCAACTCATTGAAGAACACCGCGATGGCGAGCTTTTGCAGTTGCTGGAAGAGGTGCACCATGCCGATATTGCCGAGATCATAGATGAACTGGAACTCGACCAGGCTACCTATATCATTAAACTGCTGGACAGCACCAAGACTTCCGAAGCTCTTATGGAGCTGGAAGAAGATGTGCGGGAACGTATTCTTGACAACCTTTCGGCTAAAGAGATCGCCGAAGAGCTCGAGAACATGGATACCGATGATGCTGCCGATATCATCGCTGAGCTTTCCGAAGAAAGGAAACAGGAAGTAATTGGGGAGATCATTGATGAAGAGCATGCCGAGCATATTGTCGAGCTACTGCGTTATGACGAAAATTCTGCGGGTGGTTTGATGGCGAAAGAACTGGTGAAGGTTAACGAGAACTGGAGCGTGACAGGTTGTATGACCGAGATGCGCGCCCAGGCCGAAAACGTGACGCGGGTCCATTCTATTTACGTGGTTGATGACCGCGGAAAGCTGAAAGGCCGGCTTTCCCTGAAGGACCTGCTTACTGCACCCAGCAAGGCCAACATCAGCGATGTTTATATTCCAAAAGTAGATTACGTGAACGTGCATACCAAGGGTGATGAAGTTGCCCGGGTGATGCAGAAATATGACCTGGAAGCCATTCCCGTGGTAGACGAAATGGGAAGGCTGGTCGGCAGGGTCACCATTGATGATATCGTGGATTTCATTCGTGATGAAGCCGAAAAAGATTACCAGATGGCTGCCGGTATCTCTGAAGATGTAGAGGCTGATGATTCCATTCTTCGCCTTACCCGCGCCCGCTTGCCCTGGCTCATCCTGGCCCTGCTGGGAGGTTTTGTGTCGGTAACCGTTTTGGGAACTTTTGACGCCGCCATGCAGGAGCATGCGGCATTGTTCTTTTTCGTGCCGCTTATCGCGGCTATGGCAGGGAACGTAGGAGTGCAGTCCTCGGCTATCGTGCTGCAGGGTCTGGCCAATCAAAGTCTTAGCGGCTCGCTTTTTAACCGGCTCATAAAAGAGATATTATTGAGCCTTTTGAACGGCGCCGCGCTAGCCTTACTTTTAATAGTAGCCGGAATTTTTCTCTTAGGGTTTGATTTCTGGTTTGGTCTAACCGTGGGAATTTCCCTTATTTCGGTGATCGTGATCGCTTCTCTTATAGGGACATTTGTGCCTATTATTCTGGACAAGTTCGGGATAGATCCGGCTATGGCTACCGGCCCATTTATTACCACCAGTAATGACATTTTTGGCATTCTTATTTATTTTACCATCGCAAAGCTCATTCTTGGGTTTTAGTTTTGGGGGGGCTGCTTTGCACCGGGCTTTCCGCTGTATTTTTTTGCCTTAAAGAGGCAAAAAAGATGCCGCTGCAATCCCTGCCCCAAATCCCGATCCATTGCTTAGCTTTGTATTAAACCGGAGAAAACAGCATGAACAGTATTGATCCAAAAGAAAAGCTTACCAAATTCAGCGACCATTGGCATCCGCATCAAATTGGCGTGGTCAATGACATGCAGGTACTTGTAGCCAAGGTGAAAGATGAATTTGTGTGGCACCAGCATGAAGAGGAAGATGAGTTGTTCCAGGTGTTAAAAGGGACTTTGTGCCTGCAATTTGAAGATAAAACCGAGACCGTGAAAGAAGGGGAGATCATTATTGTGCCGAAAGGTGTTAAACACTGCCCTATGACCAAAAATGGGGAGGAGGTGCACATCATGCTATTCGAAAAGCTCAGCACCCGGCATAGCGGAGAAGTGGAAGATTCCCTCACCCAAACCGATTACCCAAAAATCTGATATTTTATGATCATTCTGCATGCCGATAGCAATCATCCAACCCTTATTGAACAACTTGCTGCAGCCGGTCACGAGAACGTGGAGGCCTATGACCAGACTCCCGAAGAGATCCTGGAAAATCAGCATTTGTACGATGGTATCGTGATCAGAAGTCGGTTCAAGATCACCAGGGAATTTATTGATGCCGCCCCAAACCTAAAATTTGTAGCCCGCGTAGGTGCAGGCCTGGAAAGCATTGATGTAGACTACGCCCGCTCTAAGGGTATCGCTCTTTTTTCTGCCCCCGAAGGTAATCGAAATGCTGTGGGAGAACACGCCCTGGGCATGCTGTTGTCTCTTTTTAACCATCTAAACAGGGCCGACCGGCAGGTTAGGGAAGGCCTGTGGTACCGTGAAGCCAACCGCGGTGTGGAACTGGAAGGCAAGACGGTGGGGATAATCGGCTACGGAAATATGGGAAGGTCATTTGCTAAAAAGCTGAAGGGCTTTGATGTGGAGGTGATCTTTCATGACATACTTCCAGACCTGGAAGATGAAAATGCAAAGCAGGTCTCGCTTCAAGAATTGCAGAAAAGGGCAGACGTGGTGAGCCTTCACACTCCCTGGACTCCCCAAACGAATAATATGATCAACAAAGAATTCATCTCTGCCTTTTCAAAACCTTTCTGGTTCCTGAATACCGCCCGTGGAAAAAGCGTAGTGACTGCCGACCTTGTAGAGGCCCTTAGGGAGAAAAAGATCCTTGGCGCCGGACTTGATGTGCTGGAGTATGAAAAATCCTCTTTTGAACACCTGTTTTTGGAAGGCGAGATGCCCGAAGCCCTTCAGGAACTACTGCTGATGGACAACGTGATCTTTAGTCCGCACGTGGCTGGCTGGACGGCCGAATCTCATATCAAGCTGGCTGACACCATTGCCACAAAGATCATCCGGCATTTTGGAACAGAACAGATATGATCCCCTTTAATGTTTACATCCGGAAAAACACGTAGTAAAGGAGCCCCAGAACGATAACTTCTCCCAGGAGTAGTTTAAAGTAGTTTACTCTTTTGATCAAAACCCGGTCAATTGCGTAGAGGATGACCGCGATCACAGTCAATGGTAATATAACAGCCGCATAAATGGCCGCTGTGTGATCATTGGTCAAGGCGACATATACAGCCTGTACGGATAGAATAATTCCTAAAATGGTCACCAGCGTCATTAACGTGACAGGAAAAAACAGGTGCTTTAAACCTTTTACTAATCTGTACATAATTCAGAAAAAGCTTTACTCTCTTAAGATCTTCTCCATTTTCTTCCCTCGGGCCAGTTCATCTATGAGCTTATCCAGGTACCTGATCTTTTGCATGAGCTCGTCCTCGATCTCCTCCACTCGATAACCGCAGATCACTCCTTTTATCTTAGAAACATTGGGATTCAGCTGCGGAGCTTCCTCAAAGAAAGTTTCAAAATCCTTTTTTTGAGCTAGCTGTTCCTGCAGCTCTTCCTGGCTGTAGCCGGTCAGCCAGCGAATAATGGTATCCACTTCTTCTTTTGTTCGACCCTTCTTTTCGGCCTTCTGAACATAATGCGGATAAACACTGGCGAAAGAGGTTGTGAAAATTCGGTGCTTTTTCATGGTCTGTTTTTTCAAAGTTAAGAAATGACGTCAATGAGGTTTAAAGAAAAGTTACTCAAATGATTAATAGAAAATACCGCCTAATAGATCATTTTTATTGTAATTGGTCCCTGCTTTCGATCTGTGCCTTTTACCTTTGCATGTTTTAAATGAAAAACAGCATTCTTGAAGGATTTCTTCTATTTCATAAAGGGCAATTTTAGAACGGTCAGCTTTGGCTGGCTGCTGACATTCCTATCAGCTTTTGGCCAGACCTTTCTCATTTCTCTCTATGTGCCCGAAATTCTTCGCGCTTTTTCCATTTCTGAAGGGGCTTTTGGAGCCATTTATGCCGGCTGTACCGTAGCCGCTTCCTTCATAATGCTGTCTGTGGGGCATACGGTAGACCATATACCGGTGAAAAAGGTAACGGCCTTTACCGTTATCGGGCTGGCGCTCTCCAGTATTCTTCTGGGGCTTTCCAATGGTTTGATCCTGCTCATCCTGGCGATAACCGGGCTGCGGCTCACTGGGCAGGGATTCATGACACACATCAGCATGACCATTATGTCCAAACAATATGGGCGCGACCGTGGAAAAGCCCTTAGCTTTTCTTCCCTCGGATTTTCAGTGGGGGAGGCCATCTTTCCGCTGATCATCTCCTTCCTAATTGCCTGGTGGAACTGGCGGGTGGCAGCGGTTCTTAGTGGCGCTGTTTTATTGCTGTACCTCTTCAGGCTCAAATTTACCGATCTTAATACTTTTGATGAACGTCTGTCTGCTTCGGGAAAACCTTCTGTTTTTGCCCTTTTAAAAGATTATAAACAGGTGGTTTTTGACAGCCGTTTCGGCATCATGATGCCGGCCAGTTTCATCTGGAGTTTTTCGGCAACGGCCATCTTCTTTTACCAGTACGTATTCGTGGAAAATAAAGGCTGGTCGGTTCAATTATATGCGGCCTTTTTTACGGTTTACGCAGTTACTAGATTTCTTTTCTCCCTTTTCGGGGGTGTCTGGGTGGATAAGTACACTGCGAAAAAAATGTTCCGCTATTATCTCATTCCCGCATCATTAGGTCTGCTTCCTTTTGCTTTTATGAACAGCATCATTGGCGCGCTGCTATTCCTCATTACCGCCGGAATCACTATGGGAATTTCCGGAACGGTGAAGACTTCGCTCATCGCCGAGCTTTACGGAATCGAAAAAATGGGTGCCATTAGAAGCGTGTTCACCATGTTCTCGGTTATCAGTACTGCGCTCGGCCCTTTGGTTGTTGGCCTGCTGATGGATGCCGGAGTCTCTTTCGAATACCTGATGGGCGGGATCTTTGCCCTGATGCTGCTTATCATCCTGAATTCCCAGCGGATCAGGAGTTATTCTTAAAAAACACAAGGTGCCAAATTTAGATTTTTGACACCTTGTATTTTATGCGGGTTGATCTAAGATCTGTTGTACTCTGCCTACTTCTCCTGTTTGTAGCCGCACCTTTATTCCGTGCGGATGCGTAGGCGATTTGGTAAGAAGGTCGGCTACTGTGCCTTCTGTAAGTTTCCCCGACCGCTGATCCTGCTTTTGTACAATGGCTACCCGGCTGCCGGGAGAAATGTCATTCCTAAGGGGTTTCATGATTTAGTTTCAATTCTTTTTGCCACGAATTCACGAATGGTTTAAACTTAATTTATGGCTTTAAACGGTCTCTGTTCTCTTTTCTATCAGCGCAGCGATCTTAGGTCTAAAGTCTAACGTCTAAAATCTAATGTCTAATTAACCTTTACTCAACTCTATCATAGCCGACTTGATAGGCTCTTCTCCTTCAATGGCTTCAAATGTCATGTTTTTTACCAAAGGATCGGCCAGCGACATGATGAGCAAAAAGGCAACGTCATCACGGGCAATTTCTCCTGCTTCATCCAGTTTCGTAGCGAGTTTCACCCTACCCATACCCATGTCATCAGTAAGCCTGCCTGGGCGTATAATGGTGTAGTTTAGTCCGCTGTTTCTAAGGTGTTCGTCAGCTTTGGCCTTTGCTTCCAGGTAATGTTCCAGTTCCTTGTGTTTGGAAGGTTCATCGGCATCCATGGCGCTAAGCATGATGAACTTTTTGACCTTGGCTTTTTTGGCGGCATCAATGATCTTTATAGCACCTTTTTCATCTACTTCGGTAGTCTTGTCAGGGCCGGTCTTACTTCCCGAACCTGCCGTAAAGATCACCTTTTTGATCCCTTTTAAGGCTGCGGAAAAATCGTCCTGTTCAAGATCGGCCAGGACAGATTGCACTTCCATGTCGTCAAAAATGCTCTTCTGCTCCTCTTTTCTTATCATGGCCACAGGTTCAAAACTCTGGCTGTTGTTGAGAATCTCTATAATTCTTTTTCCGGTGCTTCCGGTGGCACCCACTATCAATATCTTTTCCATTTTGCTTCTTTTAGTTCGAGGAATATACTAATCCAGAAAGGGAACTGCAAGGTTTCGGCAGAAAGTGAGCCTTCCGGAGCATAAACCTTCAAAAAGTTACTCTTTTTTTCTCATTTCGGTCACTTTCTTCTCCAATTCCTGCTGAAATTCTTCCATAACCGGTTTTACGGTACTTTCCGGCAGGTCTGCGATCCGAATATACATGAGTCCATCAACCGCATCGTTGAACAGCGGGTCCACGTTAAAGGCAACCACTCTGGCGTTCTGCTTGATATACTTTTTGATGAGAACCGGCAGGCGCAGGCTTCCCGGTTCTACCTCGTCAATGATCTTATCGAATTTGTTGAGGTCTGCCTTGGTTTCGTCAAACACGAAATCCTTGTCCCCGTCCTTCAGCTTTACCTTGAATTCCTTTTTCGGCCTTACATACTGGGCGATATAAGGGTCATAATAATGGGAGCGCATGAACTCGATCATCAGCGATTTGGAGAAATTGGAGAACTTGTTGCTGATACTCACCCCGCCTATCAGGAATTTATGCTTCGGAAAACGTAAAGTACAATGCACTATCCCCTTCCAAAGCAGGAATAGCGGCATGGGCCGCTGCTGGTATTCCTTCACGATAAATGCACGCCCCATCTCGATGGATTCACTCATCATTTGGTGCAGCTCAGGTTCGAACCTGAAAAGATCTTGCAGGTAAAAACCATTGATGCCGTATTTTTCATAGATCTCGGACCCCATTCCCATTCGATAGGCGCCCGCGATCTTATTCGTTTCATTGTCCCAAAGGAACATGTGGTAATAGTAGTCATCGAACTTATCCAGGTCTGTAGACATGTTGGTGCCTTCGCCTATCGCGCGGAAGGTGATCTCTCTCAACCGCCCTATTTCCTTCAAAATGTTGGGGATGATCTCCTTTTTGGCCAGGAAGACTTCGTAGTTCTTGCTTTCCAACAGGCGCTTGTCCAGTTTTCTACAAGTTTCCACCTCCTCAAGCATCAGATCGCATGAGGTTTCGGCGACGATCTCCTTGGGTGACTTCGGAATTTTAAAGTTCTTTGGAATGCCCTTCAAAAATGGCTTTTTTTCGAAGGCGTTGGCCAGCATATAGGTCTTTCGTCTTAGGAAAGCGGTTAAAGCTTCGGTAGTAGGAATATCCTCCATGTCCTGCGGATTGATCACATTCCCGATCCTTACCTTGATCTTCCGCTTTTTTTGCGAGAGCATTTCACTCGGCAGCTTCGCTGTACGCAAAACATCGCTCAGGGAAGCAAGCCTGTAAAAGAAGGTGCTGTTCTTGGCGTGGAAATAAATAGGAATTACCGGTACATTAGCTTTCTGAATAAGCTTCATCGCCGATGGTTCCCAGGGCCGGTCCACGATCATGCGCTGATCTTTGTAGGTGGAAACCTCCCCCGCGGGGAAGATTCCCAGCGGTCTGCCTTCCCGCAGGTGTAGAATGGCATCTTTGATGCCTTTAAGGCTTGATTGGGCTTCCTTATGTTCTTCAAAAGGATTGACCGGCATGATATAAGGTTGTAAAGGCTCGATCCTTTCAAGCAGGAAATTGGCGATAACCTTGTAATCTTCCCTTTTTGATAGCAGTAATTTCATTAGGATCATGCCGTCAATACCTCCCAGAGGGTGGTTGGAAATGGTGATGAAAGGCCCTGTTTTCGGGATCCTTTTCAGGTCTTCTTCGGGGATCTCAAAATCTATTTCGAAAGCCTGCAGAATGGAATCGATGAATTCTGTGGCCGGCAGGTTCTTGCGTTTTTCATATTCCCGGTTGATAACCGAAAGTCGAGTGGTCTGCAAGACCACCCAACCCATTGAAGTGCCTAAAAAGCCGAATTTATCAAGATTCATGACCCTGGCCACTTCCCTGGCGCTAACAATTCCCATTGATCAAGTTTTTAATGCCTAAGGCGGTTACGGAGTCGCAATGATCTGAACAGTTTCCCTGGTGGTCTGCTTCAGAAGTATTTTTTTGTCTTTTTCAAGCTCTCTAATGGCGGCATCATCGAAATGCCTGATGGTATACAAGGATACCCCGGTGTTATAGGTGACTCTGAACGTTGCCTTTAGCTGGTTGATTAACTTTTCCAAGTTATTAAATTTATTGTCAACACAAACCGAAAAGCTGATGGCCGAGTTTTGGATTAGATCCACCTTTATCTGGTATTTATGGAACAAACTGAAGATATGGCTGATGTTCTCTTCTATGATAAAAGAAAAATCTAGCGCCGAAAGTGAAATGAGCACCTGGTTCTTTTTGACGATAAAACAGGGTATTTTGGGCGAAATTGGCTGCCCTTTTTTTACGGCTGTCCCGTCATTTTCAGGGTTCAGAAAAGAACGGACGTATAATGGGATCTCTTTGCGCTGCAAGGGCTGCAGGGTCTTTGGATGAATTACTGAAGCTCCGTAAAAAGCGAGCTCGATCGCTTCTTCATACGAGATCTGTTCCAGTAACCGCGGTTTTTCGAAAACTCGTGGATCGGCATTGAGTACGCCCGGGACATCTTTCCAGATGGTTACGCTGTCTGCATTGAGGCAGTAAGCGAAAATCCCGGCGGTGTAATCACTTCCTTCCCTTCCTAATGTCGTGGAGAAGTTGTTGCTGTCTGTCCCTATGAATCCCTGGGTGATGGTGACATGATCCCTTTTGACCAAATTGATGATCGCGGCCTGTGTTTCCGGCCACTGCACCTGCGCGTCCCTGTAGGTACTGTCAGTTTTTATGCAGTTTCGGGCATCCAGCCAGTCGTTTCCATATCCTTCGGCAGTTAGAAATTCACTGACAATGGTAGTAGACAAAAGTTCACCGTAGATCACTACCTGGTCGTACACATAATCATATTGCTGCGAACGGTTGTGCTGAATGAAATTCTCCAGTTCCTCAAAATAGTTTTTCACCTTTGCGTATACAGGTTCCTCTTTCTTCGGAAAAAGTTGTTGCAGAATGTTGAGGTGAAATTCCTTTACCGGCTGCAGGGCTTCGGTGTATTTTCCGGTAGAAAGATAAGCATTGACCACCTCCTCAAGGGCATTGGTGATCTTGCCCATGGCCGAGATCACTATGACCTTGCTGCCATGGCCGTTGGCCTCGAGAACCTTCAGCACATTTCTAACTCCTTCTGCATCTTTGACCGATGCGCCTCCAAACTTGTATATTTTCATGGGTTCATTTCAACATATCTGGTGATCCCGTCCTCATCCATTTGTACCGTATACCAGTCTTTGAGGATGTTGGCACCGCTGCGCTCGTAAAAATCAATGGCATGTTTGTTCCAGTCGAGCACCACCCATTCAACACGTTTCAGCCCCTGCTCTTTGGCAAATTGGATCACTTGCTTATAAAGCGCATTTCCAAGGCCTGTACCTCTTTTTTCTTCCCTTACTATAAGGTCTTCCAGATGAAGCGTACGGCCTTTCCAGGTTGAGAACCGGTAATAAACAAGGGCCATGCCTTCTATCTTGCCATCCACTTCGGCTACAAAAACGTGAAAAAGCGGGTTTTCCTTAAAACCTTCTCTTTCCAGTGTTTCAACTGTGGTGATCACCGCGTCGGGTTCCTTTTCAAATGCAGCTAGTTCTTTGATGAGCTCAAGAACAGCGGGCATGTCTTCTTTCTTTCCTTTTCTAATGACAGTTTTCATAAGCCTTGTTTAAACGACAAAAATAGAATTAGATTTTAAGTAAAAATTACGAAAACGTTGTAGTAGCTTCAATTAATTTGGGTTAGTTTTGTTCAGTATTAAAATCAAGAGTATTAAAATGGTCCAGAAACACCAAACTTTAGGAGAGTTTATTATTGAAAATCAGTCTGAATTCGCGTATTCTTCAGGCGAACTTTCCAGGCTTATCAATTCCATTCGTTTGGCGGCAAAAGTGGTGAACCACGAGGTGAACAAGGCGGGACTGGTAGATATTACCGGGGCTGCCGGAGAAACCAACGTGCAGGGCGAGGACCAGCAAAAGCTGGATGTGTATGCCAATGAGAAATTCATCCAGACCCTTACCAACCGCGAGATCGTCTGCGGAATCGCTTCCGAAGAAATGGAGGATTTCATCACTATTGCCGGAAGCAAAAGAGACCATGCCAACAAGTATGTGGTGCTGATGGATCCGCTGGACGGAAGCTCGAACATTGACGTGAACGTTTCTGTAGGAACCATTTTTTCGATCTACAGAAGGGTGACTCCGGTAGGTACTCCCGTACAGATAGAAGATTTTTTACAGCCCGGTAACAAACAGGTGGCCGCAGGTTACATTGTTTACGGTACCTCAACTATGCTGGTGTACACCACCGGTTTTGGTGTGAACGGCTTTACCCTTAACCCCGCGTTGGGCTCGTGGTACCTGTCGCACCCCAACATGAAATATCCGCAAAAAGGACACATCTACTCGGTAAATGAAGGGAATTATGTGCATTTTCCGCAGGGGGTAAAGGATTATATCAAGTATTGCCAGGAGGAAAAAGAGGACAGGCCGTACACTTCCCGATATATCGGTTCTCTGGTTTCAGATTTTCACCGAAACATGATCAAGGGCGGGATCTATTTTTATCCCACCAGTTCGAAGGCGCCTAACGGAAAATTAAGGCTGCTCTACGAATGCAATCCAATGGCCTTCATCGCCGAGCAGGCGGGCGGCAAAGCCAGTGACGGTTACAAGCGGATTCTTGACATAGAACCTACAGAACTGCACCAACGGGTGCCTTTCTTCTGCGGAAGCAGGGATATGGTAGACAAGGCCGAAGAATTCATGGCGAAATATTAATTAACCATTCTAAATATCGACCATAAAAAAAGGACCTGAGAAAGGTCCTTTTTTTCGTTCGGTACTACTATTTTATTCATCCTTGTTTAGCAGGTAGACATAGTCGTCAAAACTGATTTGTCCGCTAAAGATCTGGATGGAACGTTTGATGATCCCTTCAGAAACTTCGGCTGAAAAACCGAGTCCTATAGCATATTTTTTCAGCAGATCTTCTTCCTCTTCGTCGATATAGTGGTCGGCATAGATGATCTTGAACAGGTCGTGAAGCCGCTCCAGCCGGCCCTGCACACTGTTGTTCGGGTGTATGGGGAATGCAGTGGGGTTTTTTAGAACCTTGTTGTATTCCTCTTCATGAATATCCAGTTTGCTGGCAAAACGTTTTAATTGCGCTTCCTCTTTTTCATTGATTTCCCCGTCTACGGCCGCGAGGTTGACAATTGCCGCAAAATGGCCCAAATTCCTGAGGTGTTCCCCTGTTCCAAAAAGATCTGAAAATGACATATGCTACCGTTTTTACTCAAAGATAAAGATTCTGTGGTTACTCCACGGATACTGAATTTTAATTTTTTCCTAATGCTTCAGCTGCCCTGCAAGAAAAATCCTAACTTGAAATTATGCCGGTATTAAAAAATAGAAATCCCCTGCTTTGTTTCAACGACAAAGGCATTTATTGTGAGCAGGCAGATGTATATCTCGACCCCTGGAGGCCTGTTGATAAGGCCATTATTACGCATGGGCATGCAGACCATTCCCGCTGGGGACACAAACAATATATTACACATCATACCAATGTACCCATTATTAAGCATCGGCTTGGAGAGATAGAAGTAGCGGGGAAAGAGTACGGGGAAACATTCAGCATTAATAACGTAAAATTCTCATTTTACCCTGCGGGTCATATCATTGGTTCTTCACAGGTGCGGGTGGAATACAAGGGGGAAGTATGGGTGTTTTCTGGAGATTACAAGGTGGAGGACGATGGGATCTCGGTTCCTTTTGAGCCGGTAAAGTGCCATGCTTTCATAACTGAATGCACCTTTGGGCTACCGGCTTTTAAGTGGCACCCTCAAGAGCAGGTGATGAACGAGATCAATACCTGGTGGCAACAAAACAGGGAGGAAGGAAAAACTTCTGTCTTGTTGGGATATTCTCTGGGGAAAGCACAGCGATTGTTGCATTCTCTTGATCCTACCATCGGCAAGATCTTTACTCATGGTGCCATCGAAAATATGACCGAGGTACTGCGACCACTGGCAGACTTTCCGAAAACTATCCGCATCACCAGGGATGTCAAAAAGGAGGAAATAAAAGGCGGAATGGTATTGGCGCCGCCAAGCGCGCAGGGGAGTGCCTGGATCAGGAAGATGGTGCCCTACGAGACCGGCATGGCCAGCGGCTGGATGGCCTTTCGCGGAGCGAGACGGCGAAGGGCGGTTGATCGGGGATTTGTCCTGTCAGATCACTGCGATTGGCAGGGACTATTGACTTCTATTAAAGCCACAGGCTGTGAAAGGGTCATCTGCACCCATGGCTATTCTGAGATCTTCTGCCGATTTCTGAATGAACAGGGCTATGATGCCCGCACCGCCGAAACCCAGTACGAAGGAGAACTGGCAGAGATGAACAGCAAAGAAGAGGAGGAAAAAGAAGATTAAAGACCTAACAGGTTTCCAAAACCTGTTGGGTCTGGAGAAAATAAAAGAACAAACCTCCCTGTCTTTTTAAGAGAGGGCAGGAAAAGAAAATATTTTAAAAAGTATATAAAGCTCCCTCCCCTTCCAGGGGAGGGAAGGAAGGGGTCCGATGGAAGAATTTGCAGCACTCATAAAAGAACTTGACAGCACCAACAAAACAACGGTAAAGGTAGCGGCTTTGACCCGATATTTTCAGCGGGTACCCGGGAAGGACAAGGTCTGGGCTATCGCCATCCTTTCTCACCGACGCCCGCCCAGACCTGTGAATACAACCCTGTTGCGCACCTTCGCCGCAGAACTGGCGCAGATCCCGTTGTGGCTTTTCGAAGAATCCTACCACATTGTTGGTGACCTGGCAGAAACCATTGCCCTGGTGATCCCGCCTTCCGAAGAAAACAGCGAAAAAAGCCTTTCTCAGTACCTCGATGAGATCATCGACCTTAAAGCTGCGACAGAATCTGAAAAGAAAGAATACCTGCACGAGAACTGGCTGGCCCTGAATTACTACGAACGCTTTGTTTTCACGAAATTGATCACGGGTAGTTTCCGGATAGGGGTGAGCCAGAAACTAATGACCAGGGCCCTCTCAAAAGCCACCGATATTGATGAAGATGTCCTGGCTTATAAGCTGATGGGCGACTGGGATCCGCAGAAAATTTCCTTTGAAAAGCTCATTTTAGAGGAGAATGAGGAAGATTACCTTTCCAAGCCTTACCCGTTCTACCTGGCCTATGCCATTGAAGGGGAACCGGGAGATCTGGGTGATCCTGCCGAGTGGAGCGCAGAACATAAATGGGACGGCATTCGGGCGCAGGTGGTGGTGCGCAATGGAGAAGTTTTCGTATGGAGCCGGGGAGAAGAACTGGTAACCGATAAATACCCTGAATTTTCTGATTTTACAAAAGTATTGCCTGACGGAACCGTTCTCGATGGGGAGATCCTGCCTTTTCCGGAAGGGGAGATAGGAACCTTCAATGACCTGCAAACCCGCATTGGCCGAAAGAACGTTTCCAAAGCCCTTCTGAAGAAAACCCCGGTGATCCTGAAGGCCTATGATCTGCTGGAATGGCAGGGGGAAGACCTGCGAAAAAAACCATTTTCAGAGAGAAGGGAGATCCTGGAAGAATTGCATTCCAAAGTGGGACATGAAGAGCTTCCCCTGCACCTTTCGCATACCATTTCCTTTGAACGCTGGGAAGAAGCAGTTGCCGAGAGGGAGCGTGCAAGGGAAGTGCGCAGCGAAGGACTGATGCTCAAGCGTTGGGATTCGCCCTACCTGGTGGGAAGAAAAAAAGGGGACTGGTGGAAATGGAAGGTCGAGCCATTAACAATCGATGCAGTTCTCACCTACGCCATGCGCGGCCACGGAAGAAGATCGAATTTGTTTACAGATTACACTTTCGGGTTATGGGATGAGGAGAAAGAGGAACTGGTCACTTTTGCAAAAGCGTATTCAGGTCTGACCGATGCTGAATTCAGGCAGGTGGATGCTTTCATCAAGAAAAACACCCTGGAACGTTTCGGCCCTGTTCGCAGTGTAAAACCCGAACTGGTCTTCGAGATCGCTTTTGAAGGCATCGCGGAGTCCAACAGACATAAAAGCGGAGTGGCCACTCGTTTCCCCAGAATTCTGAGGTGGCGGCAGGATAAGAAGATAGAGGAAGCCAATACGTTGGAGGATTTGAAGGCGTTGATCCCTAAGTAGAATTAAGGTGCGACGGACCACCCCGTCTTTGCCCTTGGCAAATCCACCCCTCCTTAAAAAGGAGGGGATCTTTAGGGAAACAGCTTTGCTGTTTCCTGTGAAAAATCTGGGTTAGGAAAATTTAGAATTGAAGAAGTAGTTAAAATAGTAGCACAAATAAAAGGTCCTTCCCTTGCTAAGGGAAGGTGGCTCCGCCGGGAGGCGGAGACGGAAGGGTCCGTTATGAAAACAAAAAATCTTGCAGAACAAATACTGCTGTTGAAAAAATGAAAAAACACATTCACAACAAGAAATCTCTCGAGCCGTACTGGAAGAAACTCCGCAGTCATGGCACTTCGGCAGAGGCTTTTTTGTGGAAATACCTACAGCAGAAAAAACTGGAAGGTAGAAAATTCAGGAGGCAGCACAGCATTCTGAATTTCATTGTAGATTTCTACTGCCCCGAAGAAAAACTGATCATCGAGCTTGACGGGCAGTATCATATGAATTCCACAGCCGAAGAAAGAGATGCGGCAAGAACAAAGAAGCTGGAAGAACTTGGATTTAGGGTTGTAAGATTTGAGAATAGAAGCGTGTTTGAGAATCTGGATTGGGTGTTGGAGGAAATAAAAAATAATTTCAAACCACCCCGTCCTTCGGACACCCCTCCTTAGAAAGGAGGGGAGCTTTATGAAAACTTGAGTTTGGAATATTTATAAATGAAGAAATATCAAAAATAGTAGCACAATCAAAAGTTCCTTCCCTTGCTAAGGGAAGGTGGCTCCGCCGGGAGGCGGAGACGGAAGGGTCCGAGCAGAATTATGAATAGAAACGAACTTTTAAAAATAGCAGAAAACTGGTTCAGTTCCCAGAACTGGAAGCCCTTCCCATTCCAGAAACAGACCTGGAACGCCTTTTTACAAAGCAAACACGGACTGCTAAACGCGCCTACCGGAAGTGGAAAGACCTACGCCCTCTGGATCCCGATCGTGCTGGATTATATTCGGCAAAATCCTGATTATAAGACCAAACATAAACCCGGACTGAAAGCCATCTGGATCACTCCGCTGCGGGCACTTTCCGTAGAAATAGAACAGGCGGCGAACCGGTTTGCGCAGGATATTGGTAGTGGCCTTACAGTGGGAATAAGAACGGGCGATACTCCACAAAAGATCAGAACGGCCCAGAAGAAAAAAATGCCCGATCTGCTGATCACCACGCCGGAAAGTTTGCAACTGCTACTTTCCTCAAAAGGCTACGACAAGACATTTAAAGATCTGAACGCGATCGTTATTGACGAATGGCATGAATTACTGGGTACCAAACGCGGAGTGCAGGTGGAATTGGCGCTTTCCAGGCTGAAGACCATCTCGCCAAAAATGAAGATCTGGGGCATTTCGGCTACTATCGGGAATCTACAGCAGGCAAGGGAAGTTTTATTAGGGCCGGGGTCGGAGGCTTTTGAAAATTCGGTATTGATAAAGGCGAAGATCAATAAGAAGATAAAGGTGAGTTCTATTATTCCGGAGAAAATGGAAACTTTTCCGTGGCGGGGACATTTGGGAATGCACCTGTTGGATGAGGTCATCCCCATCATCAGGAATAGCAAGACCACCTTGCTTTTTACCAACACCCGCTCGCAGTGCGAGATCTGGTTTCAGCGTATTCTTCAGAAATACCCTGAATTTGCCGGGGAACTGGCCATGCACCACGGTAGCATCAATAAGGAAACAAGGCTTTGGGTAGAACAGGCCATTCGGGACGAGCAGCTGAAAGCGGTGGTGGCGACTTCCAGCCTGGACCTGGGAGTTGACTTCGCGCCGGTAGAAACCATCATTCAAATAGGCGGGCCAAAAGGGGTCGCCCGGTTTTTGCAAAGGGCGGGCCGAAGCGGTCACCGCCCGGGAGAAGAGAGCGTGATCTATTTTCTGCCAACACATGCCATGGAACTCATTGAAGCTTCGGCCCTTCAGAAAGCCGTGAAAAATACGGCTGTTGAAGATCGTGTTCCTTACCTGCAGAGCTTTGACGTTTTGGTTCAATATCTTACCACGCTTGCGGTTTCTGACGGGTTCTTTCCGAAGGATATTTATCCTGAAGTAAAATCCACCTTCTGCTACCAGGCTCTTTCCGACGATCAATGGGAGTGGATCCTGAATTTCATTACAAAAGGAAGTCAGACACTGCAGGCCTATGACGAGTACAAAAAAGTGGAGATCGAAGAAAACGGGAAATTCAAGGTGAATAACCGGGCAATCGCCATGCGTCACCGGCTGCAGATAGGAACCATTGTTGGTGACGCCGTGCTTTCAGTAAAATATTTGGGAGGCGGCTACATTGGCACGATCGAGGAATGGTTCATTTCAAAATTGAATCCGGGAGATGTGTTTACCTTCGCCGGAAAGAACCTCGAACTTTACAAGGTGAAGAACATGCAGGTGATCGTCAAGAAGTCAAAACAAAAAAGTTCGAGGTTCCCAAGCTGGGCAGGAGGGAGAATGACCTTTTCGGCCCAGATGAGCGAGCTGCTGCGGGAGGAGATGTTCGTGGCGGCAGGCAAGTCCCATAAGTCGGTTGAACTGAAAGCTCTTTCCCATATTTTCAAACGCCAGAAAAAGGAATCCATTATCCCCGGAAAAGATGAATTCCTGATCGAGACCTTTAAAACCCGTGAGGGTTACCACGCAATTTTTTATCCTTTTGAAGGCCGGTTCGTACACGAGGCTATGGCAAGTTTGCTGGCTTATCGAATCAGTCTGTTGTCACCCATCACTTTTTCGCTTGCCTTCAATGATTACGGATTTGAGCTGCTTTCAGATCAGCCGATAGATATGCAGCAGGTCTTTGACAACAACCTGATCACTTCAGAGTATCTCATGGACGATCTGCAGAAGAGTTTAAATGCTACCGAAATGGCCCGGAGAAAATTTCGTGACATCGCCGTCATTTCAGGCATGGTTTTTACAGGCTTTCCGAATAAAATGATCAAAACAAAACACCTTCAGTCAAATTCTCAGCTGCTTTTCAGCGTTTTCAGGGATTATGAACCCGATAATCTGCTTTTTCAGCAGGCATTTCGGGAAACCTTTGAACACCAGCTGGAGGAAGGCCGGTTGCTCATGGCAATGGAACGTATCGAGCAGCAGACCATCGTCTGGAAAGATTGCGAGAAGCCAACGCCTTTTGCCTTCCCGATCATTACCGACAGGCTGCGGGAAAAACTGACTTCGGAAAAACTGGAGGATCGCGTAAAAAGAATGATGGCACAGTGGGAAAATCTATGACCTCCAAAATGACTAAATCTATTACCATTTTTGAGCAGAATTTTATTCTGCACTATTCGGGCGCCCTTTTCTGGGAGGAAGAAGATATGCTGCTCATCAGCGATGTGCATTTGGGGAAGGTTTCCCACTTCAGGAAATTCGGGAGCGCGGTGCCTCAGAGTGCGGTGCAGGGAAATTTTCTGAAGCTCACCGAGGTCGTTGAATTCTTTCAGCCTTCAAAAATTGTCTTTTTGGGTGACCTTTTTCACAGTTCCCTCAACAAGGAATGGTTATTCTTTGAAGCCTGGATGGATAATATTACTTCGGAAGTTATCCTTGTGGAAGGAAACCACGACATTATTTCACCCTTAAAATATGAGGCTTTGGGAGTGAAGCTCTTTCCGGAGATCATCCTAAAAAACTTTCTTTTAACCCATCACCCCGAGGAAAGGTCGGGGTTTTTCAACTTTTCAGGACACATCCATCCGGGAGTCCGTATCAACGGACTTGCCCGTCAATCTCTGAAACTACCCTGTTTTTTCAAAAATGAGAATCAAATGATACTTCCCGCTTTTGGAGAGTTCACCGGGAAACATATTCTGCATCCTAAAGAGAGAAATGAGGTGTATGTCCTGGCGAATGAGGAGGTTATTTTGTTGAAGTGAAATGCCGATTTCTTTTCCCCACCCTAAAGGGAGGAAACCGGCTTTTCGGAAAGACTTTTTTGCCACCCTTTAGGGCCGGGGTAAAGCAAAAAAGGATTGCATTCAGATTGAACCAATAAAAGTCTCCAAAGATGTCATTTTTGAGAATTGTTATTCCCCGGATTGAAATCCCGGGATATAGTCCCAATTAACCAGTTCCTATTCACCAATTAACCAAAATTAACTCCTTCTTAAAACACTACTCTTTAGCTGAAAGCAAAGAACTTAGTATCTTTGCGCAAAATTTAATTTTTGAGTAGATCTTCTATCGCCCAAAGCTTTGCACAGTCGGCCCAGCAGCTGGAACTGGGGAAAGCTATTGCCCAGCCTCAACAGAATGTTCATTTAAAAGGCCTCGTTGGCTCCTCACTTTCTTTTGTGATCGCCAATGCCTTTGAGGATTCAGAAAAGCCATTTTTGCTGATCTTTAATGACAAGGAAGAAGCGGCCTATTACCTGAATGACCTGGAGCAG
The DNA here is from genome assembly GCF_900102915.1 of Salinimicrobium catena. Lineage (GTDB taxonomy): Bacteria > Bacteroidota > Bacteroidia > Flavobacteriales > Flavobacteriaceae > Salinimicrobium > Salinimicrobium catena. The sequence continues at coordinate 287,376 of NZ_FNGG01000001.1, read as the reverse complement.
CTGGTGGGAGAGAAGCACGTGCTTTTTTACCCCGGAAGTTACCGCAGGCCATACCAGATAGAAGAAACCGACAATGCCAACGTGCTTTTACGGGCTGAAGTCCTTAACCGCATCAATTCCCGCAAGAAACCTGCGCTCATAGTCACTTATCCCGATGCACTTTTTGAAAAAGTGGTCACCCGAAAGGAGCTTGAAAAGAGTACTTTGAAGATCAAGGTGGATGACGAACTTTCCATCGACTTTGTGAACGAGGTGATGTTCGAGTACAAGTTCAAAAGAGTGGATTTTGTGACCGAACCCGGAGAATTCTCGGTACGTGGAGGGATCCTGGATGTTTTCTCTTTCAGCAATGATAAGCCTTACCGTATCGAATTCTTCGGCGATGAGGTGGAAAGCATAAGAACTTTTGATGTGGAGACACAGCTTTCTACTGAAAAAGTGAAGAAGATCACTATCATTCCAAATGTAGAGCACAAGCGCACGGAAGAAGTTAGGGAGAGTTTTCTGAAGTACATTTCAGATAAGACCGTGGTCTTCACCAAAGACCTGGAGCTGCTTTCGGCACAGATCGATAAACTTTTCAACAAAGCTCTTGAAGCTTTTAAGGACCTTTCCGAAGATATTAAACACGGTACGCCTGAAGAATTGTTCTGCAATTCCGCTCTTTTGCAAGAACAGTTGCAGGAGTACACCCTGGTGGAAATGTCGGGTCGTCACCCTGAACTTGTTTCAGGGTCTCAGGTTGAGACGATTCAGTTCAATACCAAACCCCAACCTTCGTTCAACAAGCATTTTGACCTGTTGATCCAGGACCTGCATCAGCGTTCTGAGGAAGGTTATACCAATTATATTTTCTGCGTCAGCGAGCAGCAGGCCAAGCGTTTTCATGACATTTTCGACGATGTTGACACAGACGTGAAATACCAGACCGTGGTGCTTTCCATGTACCAGGGCTTTATCGATGAAGCCTCGAAAATGGTGTGTTATACAGATCACCAGATCTTTGAGCGCTATCATAAATTCCACCTGAAGAACGGTTACGCCAAGAAACAGGCGATTACCCTGAAGGAACTTACTAACCTGGAAGTAGGAGACTACGTGACCCATATCGATCACGGGATCGGGAAGTTCGGCGGCCTTCAAAAAATTGATGTAGAGGGCAAAAAACAGGAGGCTATCAAGCTCATCTACGGCGAGCGGGATATTCTTTACCTGAGCATTCACTCCTTACACAAGATCTCCAAGTACAACGGCAAGGACGGGAAGCCGCCCAAGATCTACAAGCTGGGCAGCAACGCCTGGAAGAACCTGAAGCAGAAGACCAAGGCGCGGGTCAAGCACATCGCTTATAACCTAATCGAGCTATACGCCAAGCGCCGCCTACAAAAAGGCTTCGGATTTGGTCCCGATTCCTACCTGCAGCACGAGCTGGAAGCATCCTTTATTTACGAGGATACTCCCGATCAAAGTACAGCCACGGCTGATGTCAAGGCCGATATGGAAAATGAACGCCCTATGGATCGGCTAGTGTGCGGGGATGTTGGCTTCGGAAAAACTGAAGTAGCGATCCGTGCCGCTTTCAAAGCCGTTGATAACGGAAAACAGGTAGCAGTGCTGGTGCCGACAACCATTCTGGCATTTCAGCATTACAAGACTTTTACCGAACGCCTGAAGGATTTTCCGGTTACGGTTGATTACCTGAACCGCTTTAGAACTGCCAAGGAAAGAAAAACCACTTTGGAGGAGTTGGCAAACGGAAAAGTGGATATTATCATAGGAACCCATCAGCTGGTGAACAAGACCGTGAAGTTCAAAGACCTTGGATTGCTTATTGTTGATGAGGAGCAGAAATTCGGGGTGGCTGTAAAAGATAAACTGAAGACCATCAAAGAAAATGTGGATACCTTAACGCTGACGGCGACACCTATTCCGCGTACGCTGCAGTTCAGTTTGATGGCTGCGAGAGATCTTTCTACTATTACCACTCCACCGCCAAACCGTTATCCTATTGAATCCCATGTGATCCGTTTTTCTGAAGAGACCATTCGCGATGCTGTTTCATACGAGATACAACGAGGTGGCCAGGTATTCTTCATCCACAATCGGGTTGAAAATATTAAGGAAGTTGCGGGCATGATACAGCGGCTGGTGCCCGATGCGAAGATCGGGATCGGTCACGGTCAGATGGAAGGGAAGAAACTGGAGCAGCTTATGCTGAAGTTTATGAACGGGGAATTTGATGTACTGGTGTCCACCACCATCGTGGAAAGCGGACTCGACGTATCTAATGCCAACACAATTTTCATCAACAACGCCAATAACTTCGGACTTTCAGACCTGCACCAGATGCGCGGACGGGTTGGCCGAAGCAACAAAAAAGCTTTCTGCTATTTCATCACTCCGCCATACTCTGCGATGACCGATGATGCCCGCAAACGAATCACCGCCCTGGAGCAGTTCAGTGAACTGGGCAGCGGGTTCAATATCGCGATGAAGGATCTTGAAATTAGGGGTGCCGGAGACCTTTTAGGAGGGGAACAATCCGGATTCATAAATGAGATAGGATTTGATACTTACCAAAAGATCTTAAATGAAGCCATCGAAGAACTCAAGGAAAATGAGTTCAAGGAATTGTATGCCGACCAGGTTTCCGAAGATAAAGAATACGTCAAAGATACTCAGATCGACAGTGACTTTGAGCTGTTGTTCCCTGATGATTACATCAACAACATTTCTGAGCGCCTAAATCTCTACACTCAGCTCAACAATGTGAAGAACGAGGAAGAGCTGGAGAAGTTCGAGGCGGAACTCGTAGACCGTTTCGGAGCATTGCCCGATCCTGCACAGGACCTCTTGAACAGCGTCCGCATCAAATGGATCGCTTCGGCCATTGGCCTGGAGAAGATCGTAATGAAACAGGGCAAGCTGATAGGTTACTTCATCGCCGATCAGAATTCAGGTTTCTACCAGAGCAAGGCCTTTACGAAGGTATTGCAGTACGTGCAAACACATCCGCATGCCTGTACCATGAAAGAAAAGAAAACTCGTGCCGGACTGAGGTTGTTATTAACCTTCGAAAAAGTGACTTCAGTAGATCGCGCTTTGCAGGTATTGAAACCTCTGGATGTCAAGGCGAAGGTGGAGGTGGAGTAGAAAGAAACCTTCCGTAAATGACATTTTATAGACCTAACAGGTCCCCACGACCTGTTAGGTCTTTTTATTCACCGCTGTCAAGATTTTCCCGTTCATTGGTTCCTTCAGTTTGTTGATGATAGATTTTTTCCAAAGGAACACTGGTCAAACCATGAACTACTGTTGAAGCCGCTACGATAAGGCTGGGAATGATCCAGGCCTCCTCAAAATGCGCTTTGTTTTTTGAAAGCACTGCGTAATAAAGAGCAGCCACTCCAATAGGGCCAAACCAACCCATGATGAGCACGCTGTATATTTTCTTCCGAAATTGAGGCATGACCGGCATAAGGAGCAGAAGTGCCGGCAGCCTTTTAAGGAACAGGATAAGCACGATGATCCATACCGGTGTCCAACCCATTTTGATCCACTCCTGCCAGGGTAGCATTAAGCCCAGGATAAAGAATACCGGAATAGTCGTTAGCCGTTCCATCGTCTCCTGGATCCTCTCTTCCTTGAGGTCTTCTTTAGCCGTAATGTCCTTGGCAAAAGCAAAGCCACCTACAAAAACAGCAATAATGGGATTCATTTTTAACAGGTGGAAACCTCCTAAAAGAAGTAGGGCAACGGCTATTGAAAATGATAATAAGGTTTTGGCATTGAGATAACCGGCTTTATGCGTTATTTTCATCAGGAATCCACAACCATATCCTACCGCATAAGCTAGAATCGCGGAGAGAATGCTTTCATAAAGCAGGACCTTGGTAAACCAGGTTCCCAGATCTCCGGAACCTGCGCCCATCAGGTACAGAACCAAAAAAACAATAGGGTATGCCAGGCCGTCATTAACACCTGCCTCAAACGAAAGAGTGTTTCTCAACTTTGCCGGTAAATATTTCTCTGCTTTTCTTCCTGTTACCAGGGTAGATGCCACTACCGGATCTGTAGGTGTAACAATAGCGCCGATTAGAAGGCATTCAAAAAGAGTGAAATTTGGAAAGAGAAAGTAGAAGACTCCACTGCCCAGCAGCCACATCAAGATCATCCCAAAGATCACCAGGTTTGAAAGCGACGTGGCATTTTTTCTGAAAATGTGCTTTGGCAATCGTAAGGCAGTTGCCATTAGAGCCATGGCAATGGTAAATTGACAGGCAATTTCCAGCACTTTAAATTCTGTTTCAGGATCAGAGGATTTAATAAGATTCAGTACATCTGGTCCAACCACCACTCCCAAAATGAGGGCCAGCAAAGGTTCGGTAACGGAGATATCCTGAATTTTTCGGAAAAAACCACCAGCCAGGATCATCAGGATACTTATGAAGAAAATGATGGTCATCAAATCCATAATGGTGGCAGTTAGAAGTGCATTTTAAAGTTAAGCAGTGACTGCCGTGATTTCCTTAAGATTTCTATAAATCTTCAGTGTTATGCACTTTTGGAGCATATTTAATCCGAATTCCTTAAAGTTCCCTTAAGGGAAATGTGCTTCTCTGCCGATTCTTTTATCTTGTAAGAGAGCCTGTTACTGGCAGATTAAAATCTATTTTTCATGCGACAGCTTATCCTTAAGATCCCGGGAGGACACAAAGATGAGGTTCTTAAAACCGTTGAAGAATTCAGCGGAAAAAACACTATTCATTTTGCTAATGGCGACCAGGATGTGTTCTATATCTACCTTCCCAACCAAAAAGTAAATGATTTTTTGAAGAAGATCGATGATTACGAGGAACCCGAGGTGAATTTGATCCCAAGGGGCGTTATCGCTTTGTATCCCCCGGCTTCAGAAGCTCCCGACCAGGTAGCAGATGTACAACCAAAGAGTTCCCTAGAGATCTATTTGGGAGGAATTCAAAGTGTAGGCTCGATCTTCGGGCTCATAGGATATTCATTCGTTTCGGGAATAATTGTTTGGATTGGGTTATTCACCAATGTTAATTTTTTACTCGTGGCCGCCATGCTGGTAGCTCCCTTTGCAGGTCCGGCCATGAATGCCGCTTTGGGAACCGCAGCCGGTAAGACAGATCTTTTAAAAAGCAGTCTTGGCCGGTATGGGATGGCCATTCTGGTGGGAATAGTGGCAAGTTTTCTCATGACGCTGTTGTTTCCGCTTACAACCCTTACGCCTTTAATGGAAGAGATAAGCCAGGTTTCGAAATTCGCGGTATTACTTCCGCTGGTTTCAGGCTTTGCCGGTGCGGTGAATATCTGCCAAAGCGAGCGCGACAGTTTGGTTTCAGGCGCGGCAGTGGGAATTTTGGTTGCGGCTTCCCTGGCGCCGCCCGTTGGTTTGGTGGGTGCCGGGCTGTATATGATGGATTGGCAGGTGGTTTTCAGCAGCCTGTTCAGGATCCTATTGCAGTTGCTCGGCATCCATTTAACTGCAACCCTAGTTTTCTATTTCTACGGAAAAGTAAATCCGCGGGGAGTCCGATTTTTAAAAGGCAGTAAAATGATGGGCCTTGTGACCACCGGTTTGGTAGTGATCGGAATCGGTGCGATGATGTTCTGGCAGTTCAGTCAGCCTCCATTTCTGCGGAAGGCCAGCATGAATACCGAGCTTACTGAAATATTGGATTCTGAACTGCAAAATCTTTCCTATATCAAGGTGCTGCACAAAGGAGTGACCTTTACCAACGAGAAATTTCAGGATACGCCGGTGGTGACCTTTGGAGCCACTATTATGCTGAAGGATACGACCATGGATCAAGAGACAGCCAAAAAAAGGATCATTGAATACCTCAAAAAGAACATGGAGTACGACTACGACAACCTCTATGAGGTTTACGACATTAAGATAGTGGACCGCTAAATCTTCCGCAGAAGAGTTTTTCAGAAGTGTAGAAAAGCGTCCTCCAGGTGCTCAATACGCGTACCTGCTTTGTTCCTGATGATCGCGATAATGTCAAATCTCACCTCGACCTCAAGTTTATTATCATTAACGTAATGATCTACAGCTTTTACCAGAAGATTGATCTGTTTTTTCTTGACAAACTCCTGCGGATCTCCAAAATCTGGTGTACTGCGGGTTTTAACTTCCACCGCAGCCAAAATATCCTCCTTTTGGGCCAGGATATCCACTTCGGCTTTTTGGAAACGGTAATTGCGTTCCAGGATATGGAAACCTTTTTTCACCAGGAAGGCTACTGCCATTTCCTCGCCTTCCTGCCCCAGGGCATTGTGATCGGCCATTAATTATTTCCCGTTACCTCGGGCTGTTGAAGTATGATAGCCCTGACCCTGAGTTTAAGGTTGTCGATCTCATCTTCTGTGGTCTCAATCACCTTATCTGTATAAAAATCTCGGGGAGGAGCTACGGTTGGTTCAAGAAATACCCGGATGTTGGAATTCTCCAATCCGCCCTTGTTCCAGTCAACCGCGCCGCTGTAGTCCCAGCCAAAGCCGTAGAATTTTAAAGGACCGCCATTGAGCTCTACCAGTTCCTCATAAGTGGTTCCAATATGTATCCCGGTTTTTGAGCGCCAGCGGCTTTTTCCGTCAAGGTAGATCTGGTGCAGTTCGGTGCGTTCAGGATCTTTCCAGATGACCAGGATCTTATCAGTTGAATGCGGATAAAGTATCGAATAGGAGCGTTCTACCGTTCCTTCTTCAAAGAATTCACTTCCGTTAGCGATCTGCGCTTCAGGATAAATGTTCTCCAGGTCCTGCTGGGCAATAACATCGGCCAGAACCTCCATATCGAATTTTTCCGGAGAACTGGCGGTAATTTTTTTATTACCACAGGAAGTCAGGACGAATAAAGTACAAACAAGTAAAAGTAATCTCATAGCTTTTTTTCTTAAATTTAGTGAGGAATACCTCCACTCCCTCGGCCTTTTACAAGAATTTAACGTGTATTCCCCTGCACTTGCTTAACTTTACAGCCTTTAAAATTCAACCTGAAAATTTGATGGAATCCTCTAACAGATATACGATCACGGCAGCTTTGCCATACACTAACGGACCTATCCATATTGGCCACCTGGCCGGGGTTTACGTACCCGCCGATATTTATGCCCGCTTCTTAAGAATGCAGGGGCAGGATGTGGCGTTTGTGTGCGGTAGTGATGAGCACGGAGTACCGATTACCATAAAGGCCAAAAAGGAGGGGGTAACTCCGCAGGATGTGGTGGACAAGTACCACAAGATCATAAAAAAGTCTTTTGAGGACTTCGGAATTTCATTCAACAATTATTCGCGCACCTCTGCAAAAGTGCACCATAAGACCGCTTCGGAATTCTTCAAAAAACTCTACGACACCGGAAAGTTCACTGAAGAGTCCACGCAGCAGTTATATGACGAGCAGGCGCAGCAATTCCTGGCCGACCGTTTCGTGGTGGGAACTTGCCCCAAGTGCGGTTATGAGGAAAGTTATGGTGACCAGTGCGAAAAGTGCGGAACTAGTCATAACGCTACAGATCTTATCAACCCAAAATCGGCTATTACAGGGGCAACTCCGGTTCTCAAGGAAACCCGCCACTGGTTTTTGCCGCTTGATCAATATGAAGGATGGCTTAAGGAGTGGATCCTGGAAGGCCATAAGAAGGACTGGAAACCGAATGTTTACGGACAGGTAAAATCCTGGATAGACGATGGTTTAAGGCCTCGTGCGGTGACTCGGGATCTTGACTGGGGAATTCCCGTGCCGGTTGAAGGGGCAGAAGGCAAGGTACTTTACGTATGGTTTGATGCGCCTATAGGTTACATTTCCTCAACCAAAGAATGGGCAGAGAAGACCGGCAAAGACTGGGAGCCTTACTGGAAGGATGAAAACACCAAACTCGTTCATTTTATTGGGAAAGATAACATCGTCTTCCATTGCATCATATTCCCGGCCATGCTTAAGGCTGAAGGCAGCTATGTGCTTCCGGAAAATGTACCCGCGAACGAATTTTTGAACCTGGAGGGCAAAAAGCTTTCCACCTCAAAGAACTGGGCGGTATGGCTGCATGAATACCTGGAAGAATTTCCCGGCCAGCAGGATGTGTTGAGATACGTTTTGACCGCCAACGCGCCCGAAACCAAGGATAACGATTTCACCTGGAAAGATTTCCAGGCCAGGAACAATAACGAACTGGTAGCCATTTTTGGAAACTTCATCAACAGAGTGGTGGTGCTTACCAACAAGTATTACGACGGGATCGTACCTGAACCTGGGAACTATACAGAAATAGACGAACAGGTACTGGCCGAACTTCGCGCTTATCCGGCAGTGATCGCCAGCTCTATTGAGCGCTACCGTTTCAGGGAAGCCCAGGCAGAGTTAATGAACGTGGCCCGTCTGGGGAACAAATATTTGGCCGATGAAGAGCCGTGGAAGCTAATTAAGACCGATGAGGAAAGGGTGAAGACCATCATGTATGTTGCCCTGCAGATAGCTTCGGCTTTAGCCACACTGAGTGAGCCTTTCCTGCCGTTTACTGCGGAAAAGCTGAAGAACATGCTTGATTATGGCAAATCCTCTTCAGAAGCGGTCATCAGTACCAGTGGAGTGGTGTTGGAAGATTCCGAAGAGAACGAGTGGGAACAGATAGGCCAGAGGACCGAATTATTGCCTGCCGGGCACGAAATAGGAAAAGCAGAATTGCTTTTCTCAAAAATTGAAGACGAACAAATTCAGAAACAATTGGAAAAACTGGAAGCGACAAAAACAGCGAACGAAGCTGAAAATAAAAAAGCCGAACCCCAGAAGGAGATCACCACTTTTGAGGATTTCACCAAGATGGACCTGCGGGTTGGAACCATTGTAGAGGCTGAAAAAATGCCAAAAGCCAATAAGCTTCTGGTCCTGAAAGTTGACACCGGTATCGATGTGAGAACCATTGTTTCGGGTATCGCCCAAAGCTTCAAACCTGAAGAGATTATTGGCAAAAAAGTGACTGTGCTGGTGAACCTGGCTCCAAGAAAGTTGCGCGGGGTAGAGAGCGAAGGCATGATCTTAATGACAGAGAACAAGGAAGGAAAACTTGTTTTCGTGAACCCCGATGAAGAAGGGGTGAAGGAGGGGACGGTGATTTCATAGGATAAAATTTTGACAGACCTAACAGGTTTCCAAAACCTGTTAGGTCTAATTTAAACCGAATGCTCAAGATCGCTTACCATCCCATATACGTCCTGCCTTTGCCAAAAGGCCACCGTTTCCCGATGGAAAAGTATGAGCTGGTGCCGCAGCAACTTCTGCACGAAGGCACCTGTACCGAAGAAAATTTCTTTGAACCTGACTTCCCTGATGAAGCCGATATTCTTGCGGTTCATGATAAGGAATACGTGGAGGCTTTAAAGCAACAGACCCTTAGCTACAGGGAAGCACGGAAGATTGGATTACCCCTTTCAAAAAGGCTTGTAGAGCGCGAATTCCTTATTGCCTCAGGTACCATAAAAGCTGCAGAGTATGCCTTAAGGTATGGCATCGCCATGAACGTTGCAGGTGGTACTCACCACGCCTATACCAATATGGGAGAAGGATTTTGCATGTTCAACGATCAGGCGGTGGCAGCGAAATGGCTGCTTCGGAAGGGCCTGTCTAAAAAGATCCTGATGGTAGATCTTGACGTGCACCAGGGAAACGGAACTGCCGAGATCTTTGCAGGTGATGATTCCGTCTTCACCTTTTCCATGCATGGGAAGAATAATTATCCATTTAAAAAAGAGAGATCTGACCTGGATATTGAGCTGGAGAATGGAATCCGGGATGAAGAATACCTCAGGATACTAAAACAGACTCTCCCAAAACTTATCGAAAAACAGAAGCCCGATTTTATCTTTTACCTGAGCGGAGTAGACATACTGGCGACCGATAAACTGGGGAAACTCGCCTGTACTGAAGCAGGATGCAAGGAACGAGACCGGTTCGTACTACAGACCTGTCATGACCTGAATATCCCCGTAGAGGTGAGCATGGGCGGCGGTTATTCGCCGCATATTAAAAATATAGTTGATGCTCATGCCAACACTTTCAGACTGGCGCAGGAGATCTTCTTTTAAATCTGCAGATTGACAAAAATCAGGAAATATACTGGTGATATTTTCTAATTTCATGTACAGGATCTCTCTCTGTTGATCGTGAGAAAGCTGTAAAAATGAATTGTCATGCTCCCAGAAGTGCGTTTGCCGACCGAAGATGAGTATATTATTTACCTGTACCGATTTTACTTTACAACAGGTTTAGGACATACAATAATCTCGATCTTCATCTTTCTTGACCTGCTTGGTCTTTCTGAGTTCGACTATAATAATTTCTACGAAACTTCTTACGTTATCTTGGTTTTTTCAATTGTGTACGGATTTATTCCCTTTTTATTCTTTCTTCCTTTCCTGGTAAAACTGGCCAGGTACAGCCGAAAAAATAAGTGGTTGAGTCTTCCAATTGTTGTATGGGTATCACAGTTCCTGTTCGCAAATTTATCACCCTATTCACAATTCTTTATTGGGCTCGCCGTACTGTGCTTTGTATCCTACGGATTGACAGGAATGGCGGCAGGCATTCACGGGATCAAAAAGATAAGGGCTTATGAGAAACTTACCTTGAAAAGAAAATAAAAACCAAACCCGCCTCTGAAAGCGGGTTTTTGGTTGTACTTATAGTTTAACTTCTATTTCCTGTTCATTTCATCGAGGTGCTGACAATATCCCGGTAAATTTTCCACTCATTGCCATTTTTCTTCCACAGCGTGGAATAAGTTCCTTTGTCGATTACTTGCCCGTCGGGGGAGGTGATCTCGTAATTTCCAATTTCGGCAGCATAATTACCAAAGCTGTGGACTTCCTCCGCATTGATGTTAAGTTTCAATCCATTGGCCACCATCCCCTTGTGAGCTTGAATTACAGCCTGTTGACCATGTAGGGCCTCCTGGCCTGAGAGTTTGAACAAGGCATCATCTGCGAAATATGAACCAAACTTTTCCGCATCCTTGTTTGCCAGCGCCTGTTCCATCTTTTCCCCGGCCTCGAGAATGTAGGCTTTAACTTTGTCTGATGAATTGCCTGAAGATTGTGCCTGTACGCTTCCAAAGAATAATAATCCAAGCGATAGTAGTGTGAAAACATTTTTCATATTGATCGGTTTTAGGTTACGATTTTGAAGCAGGCATAATTCGGAATGTATTAAGGGGAAGATTTTGGGAAGTTTAAATATAGGAAATATTTAATAACCTGCTGAAATATGCTGTTTTACACTGGTAACGTATCCCTTAAAAAAGAAAATCCCACCGGTATGATGGGATTTTTCTTTACAATATTTATTTTTCGGGAAACAGCAGTTCCCTGCACAAAACCTCGGTCACATATTTTCTGTTTCCGTTCTTATCAGTATAACTGCGACTGCTTAGCTTTCCTTCAATTTCTACTGCCTTGCCTTTAGGTACTTCTTTTTCTATCATTTCGGCGATTTTGCCCCAGGCAACGATGGCGTGCCATTGCGTATCCGTGATCTTTTCTCCTAAATGATTGCGGTAGGTCTCACGGGTGGCCAGAGAGAATCGGGCCAGTTTTTTGCCGGTGCTCAGGTTCAGGATCTCTGGTGCCTTTCCCACATTTCCGGACAGCTGTACATGGTTTTTTAAATTATTCATGATCGTATGTATTATTGTATACAAGTCCTTATTTTCCGAGTAACAGCAGCTCATTGCATACTACTTCTGTGATATACCTTTTTTTGCCCTCTTTATCTTCATAGGTGCGGCTGGTAAGTTTTCCTTCCACGCCGATCTCCTTACCTTTAGGTACATAATTTTCAACCAGTTCTGCGGTCTTGCCCCAGGCCACCACATTGTGCCATTGCGTGTCGGTGATCTTTTCTCCTTTGTTGTTCTTGTAGGTCTCATTGGTGGCGATAGAGAATTTTGCCAGCTTTTTACCCGATTCAAGAGTTAGGATCTCGGGTGCGTTACCTACGTGGCCAATCAACTGTACTTTGTTTCTTAATGTATTCATGATTAAAGAATTAGTTTAGTTGAAAATCATTCGTTCATTTCAACGAGACAAACATACCACGTCAAAAAACCCATAACCGGTTGATACTGATTTGTTTTCGTTTACATTCGTTTGTAAGCGTTTGTACACGGTAAATCGCCTGCACCACTTAATTTTTGTAATATTATCTCTTCGGAAAAAACTGTCTAAAATGATGAAACCCGCTTCGGTCAAAGAACTCAAAGATGAACTCAAACACCGCTCGCCCCGGGAGCTCCTCGAGATCGTCTTGCGTCTCTCCCGCTTCAAAAAAGAGAACAAGGAACTGCTTACCTACCTGCTTTTTTCCGCGGCCGATGAAGAAGGCTATATTGAAGCCGTAAAACAGGAAATGGATGAACAATTTCAAGAGATCAACCGCAGCAGCTATTATTTCATGAAGAAAAGCATGCGCAAGATCCTTCGGAATGTGAAAAAGTTCAGCCGCTATTCGGGTAAAAAGGAGACCGAAACCGAGCTGCTCATCTATTATCTTCAGAAAATGGATAGCTTTAGCCCTTCCATACATCGCAACAAAACCCTGCAAAACCTCTTTGACCGACAGCTGGCACTGGTGAAAAAGAACATTCCGAAGTTACATGAAGACCTGCAGTATGATCTTAACCTTGAGCTTGAAAAATTGAGTAGGGAGTAACGTGTATTGGGAATTGAGTAATTTTAGAGACAAGAGACAAGAGACAAGAGACAAAAATATCGCTAAAAATCTTGAACTCTAAACCACAAACCACAAACAAGGAACCATAAACCATAAAAGAAAAAGTGCTAACTTTAATAATATGGAAAAAGCCTGTTTGGAATGCGGGGAGAAGATCGTTGGCAGGACCGACAAGAAATTTTGCAGTGATTACTGCCGCAATTCCTATAACAACAACCTGAACAAGGACCGTAAGAACCTAGTGCGCAACGTGAACAACGTGCTGCGCAAGAATTACCGCATCCTGGAGGAACTAAACCCGGCCGATAAAACAAAGACCAGCAAGACGAAGTTGCTGGCCAAAGGTTTTAATTTTGATTATTTCACGAGTATTTACACCACCAAGACCGGAAATACCTATTACTTTGTGTATGATCAGGGTTACCTGCCCCTGGAAGGTGATTATTATGCCCTGGTTAAGCGCATCTAAGAATGCCAGTTGTCTCCCTTGAGATTCAAGGCTGCGCGTAATACATCACGCTGACTGATCTGGCCAATCAATTTCCCGTCTTTCACGATGGGAAACCTACGGAATTTGCACTCAATGAATTTCTTGGCGGCATCGAGTACGTTCATGTTAGCGTCTATGGTCTCCACATGGCAGGTCATTCGTTGCTTTACGGTATTGTGATCGTCTGGCATATTATAATATCGACAGTCCGAAATATGTTTCATACAATCCCCTTCAGAAATGACCCCAACCAGGTTGTTCTTTTCGTCGACCACACATCCACCAGAGATACTATGCTTCATAAGCAGTTCCATCACTTCATAGATAGACTGGTCTTCAGTAAAAGTGACCAGGTTAGTGGACATATAATCTGAGACCGATACAGAGGCCGTTTCCACTTTTTCGGGCTCCGCTCTTCTTCCCTGAAAACTTTTTATTCCCATAACATAAGTCTTTGATTATTAGTTCTTAAAATAGATATTTTGCCTGAAATTTCCGAATCTCAAAAAGACAATTAGCAATTATTTAAGATATTGTAGCTGAAAGCTTTATTCCTTGCCTGTCTTTTAAATATATTTGGCTTATGAGCAAAAAAATTCAAGCCCTCCTTTCCTTTCTTATCCTTGTTGCTGCCATCTTCTGGAGTTTCTACGGAACAGGTCCTCATGTTGAACTGCAGCAGGATATTCCTGCGGAAGAATTCTCGGTAAAAAGGGCTTTTTCGCATGTAGAGGCTTTGGCTCAGGAACCTCATTATGTTGGCAGCGCTGCCCACCGAAAAGTGCGGAATTATATAGTTTCAGAACTTGAAAAAATGGGGCTTCTGGTGCAGACGCAGGAAGCCTATTCTCTCAACAAGAAGGGACTGCTCACCCGTCCGCAGAACATTCTTGCCCGCATAGAAGGTTCGGGTAATGGCAAGTCGCTCTTACTGCTCACGCATTACGACTCTGCCATGCATTCCTCTTTTGGAGCCAGTGACGCCGGCAGTGGAATAGCGACCATCCTGGAAGGCGTACGCGCTTTTTTAGCCTCCGGAAAAACCCCGAAAAATGATATTATCCTGCTATTTTCCGATGCTGAAGAACTTGGTCTTAATGGGGCCGATATTTTTGTGGAAGAACATCCCTGGGCCAAAGATGTTGGCCTAGTCCTCAATTTCGAGTCCCGCGGAAGCGGTGGCGATTCCTTAATGTTCCTGGAAACCAATGATGGTAATCGCAGGCTGCTGGAAGAATTTCTGGAAGCCGGGGTGGAATATCCCGTGGGGAATTCCCTCGTGTACAGCATTTATAAGATGATGCCCAACGATACAGACCTTACTGTGATGCGGGAGCAGGGAAATATCAACGGATTCAATTTTGCCTTTATTGACGATCATTTCGACTACCACACCGCGACAGATCTGCCTGTTAACCTGGACATCAACAGCCTCGCGCACCAGGGTGAATACCTCATGCCGTTGCTGAATTATTTTAGCCACAACTCCTTAGAAGATATGAGTTCTGAAGAAGATATGATATTTTTCAATCTTCCGGTGTTGGACCTGGTCATGTACCCGTTCTCCTGGATCTGGCCCATGCTGCTGCTGGCTGCAGTGGGCTTCCTTGCGGTTATTGGTTTCGGTTTCTATAAAAAGCACCTGCAAATTTCGGCGGTGTTCAAAGGATCTTTGCCCCTGCTGCTTTCGCTTGTGCTTGGGGGATTGCTGAGTTATGGCCTGTGGGAGCTGGCGTTGTACCTGTATCCGCAGTACCTGGAGATGGAGCATGGCTTCACCTACAACGGCTATTTTTACATTGCTGCAGCAGCCTTTCTGAGTCTGGCTGTAGCGCTTTACATTTATAATGCCTTCAGGAAGCCCGGAAACGAAGCTGCTCTTTTTGTGGCCCCGCTGTTTTTCTGGCTTCTTTTGAGCCTGCTTGTAGCAGTGTTCCTTCAGGGAGCAGCCTATTTCATCGTTCCGGTCTTCTTCGGAATTATCCAGCTGTTCCTGATGCTGAAAAAGCCCAGATTAGAACTGCCTGTGCAGGCACTTCTGAGTTTGCCCGCCATCTTCCTCTTTACAGATTTTACGGTACGTTTTCCGGTAGCCTTGGGGCTAAAGATCATTTTTGTGACCGCAATTTTGACGGTATTGCTATGGGTGCTTTTGTGGCCGGTTTTTTCCCGCTACAGCAAACTTCAGTTGCTCGGTTTTTTGAGTTTTCTGACCTTCCTCGTGTTCTTTATGGTAGCGCATTTCACAGCCGATTTTTCTGCGGAAAGACCACGGCCAAACAGCCTGGTTTACGTGTATGACAAAGAAAGAGATGTGGCTACCTGGAATTCGTATGATCATCAACTTGATGAGTGGAATGCGCCTTACTTTGAAAATGCTTCCGAAGTAGTTTCTGAAAAGCCTGAGTTCAGCAGTAAGTACGGATCAGCCTTCAGGCATACAGCCGTGGCTCCCAAAGTGGAGGTGCCGGCTCCTTTTATAAGTGTAGAGAAAAAAGCCTCGATCAATCCTGAAGAAGATGCTTATTCGGTAAAGATCGCACCTAACCGGCAGATCAACCGTTTAGAGCTGTACCTGGACAGGAATTTTGACTTCCGAAGTTTTACTGCCAACGGAAATGAAGCGCCAAAGCTGCAGCCGGAATTCAGTGAGCTGCATGTTTTCAAGAACCGATGGAACGACCGGTTGCTGGAGTATTATCCGGTGAGCCGCGACACCCTGAGGCTGGTAATGGCGGTGGAGAAGGGAATGCACCCTACAATTCAGTTATATGAATCTGCTTATGATCTTTTTGACCACCCGCAACTCGACGTGGAGCCCCGTGGGCCAGAAATGATCCCCAGGCCTTTCGTGCTGAATGATGCGGTGATCCTGAAGAGTTCTTTTAAGTTGGAATAATATAGAAAATAGAATAGAGAGAAGAGAAAAGATACGGTTTGAAAGCACCAAATTCCAAATTCCAAATCCCTAATCACCAATCCCCAGGAATCATGTCAGATAAGAAGAACATCGCTATTTTAGGAACCGGCTGGCTGGGTTTGCCGCTGGCGAAAATGCTGCTGAAAAAAGGTTCTTCGGTAAAGGGTTCCACTACTTCTGAAGCAAAGCTCGACAGTTTGAAAGCTGAAGGCATTCAGCCTTACCTCGTAAAAGTGGCTGCGGAAGGTATTTCGGGGGACATCAGCGGATTTTTGGCAGAAACAGACGTGCTGATCGTGGACATTCCGCCGGGGCTGAGAAAGGATCCGAATTTCAATTTTTCGGGTGGAATTAAAAAGCTTTCCGAAGAAATTGAAAAAGCGAAGGTCAAAAAAGTGCTTTTTGTGAGCTCTATTTCAGTGTACGCAGAAACCGAAAGCTTTAAGATCTACACCGAAGCTGCTGCGCCCAACGCCACATCCCGCGGCGGAAAAGAACTTGCTGCCGCGGAAAAAATATTAATGAAAAATCCTTTTTTTGAGACCACGGTGCTGAGGTTTGGCGGATTGTTCGGGCCTCAACGGCATCCTGTAAAGTACCTGGCGGGCAGAAAAAACCTTTCCAATCCGCTGGGGCCGGTCAACCTGATCCATCAGGAAGACTGCATCGGGATCATTCTAAAGATCCTCGAAAAAGAGGTTTTTGGAGAGGTGTTCAACGCTGTTTATCCGCTTAGCCCTCCGCGGGAAGAATACTATCAGAAAAAAGCAAAGGAACTGGGGCTGGAACCACCGCTCTTTGATCACTCAAAACCTTCCGCAGGAAAGATCATTTCCGCATCTAAAGCGATGCGGGAGCTTGATTATGAGTTCAAGCAACCGATATAAACCGGCTTGTTACAGAGCGCCTTCTTTTGCCTCGGGAATTTCTTTTTTACTGGATCTGGTAATAGGCAAGGCCTTTTTGTAGGTAAGGCTTCTCCATAGCCATTCCATAGGTCCATACTTGAAGTAGCTAAGCCAGAGTTTGCTGTAGAGCACCTGGAAGGCAAAAACGGCTGTGGCAACAGAAAGAGTCTGTGAGGGGCTCATGGTTTCATAAAGTGAAAATCCGACCGAGGAAAACAGAAGGAGTCCTATCACACTTTGCATAAGGTAATTGGTGAGTGCCATACGTCCGGCATGTCGCAACGGCTTCAGAAGAAATTTCAACTTCGTATTATACCACAACCAGCCAATGATCCACAGGTAGAACAGCCCCATGAAAACATCTGAAAGCACCATGGCTTTTATAAAATAAGGTCGCAGAAGATCGTTGGAGTACATTCCGTAATCTGGTAACACGAACAGGAAAAGAATTCTGTATACGTTGGTTATTAGCCCTAAAATGAGCATTGGAGTCCTGATCTTTGTAATATAACTTTCAAGGGAATCGTAAATGCGGTTCTTCCCCAGGTATAAGCCCAGCAGGAACATGGAGAGAGCGAGCGGGGCAAGAAAACCAAGAAGCATGGGCAGGTTGGCCATATACTCCAGTGCCCTTAGTTTTAAACCTTCCAGGTAAGAGCCGTGGTTGATCACCCTGTTCACTTCAGCTCCATCAAAACCGCTCAGGAACCTTCCCGGATCAAAATTCATTTTTCCGAAGAGATAAAAAAGCACCTCATCGTAAAAAGGAAATAAGAGGAAGAAACCTGAAAGAAAGAGGATGATCTTATTTGATCGTGAAAGGAGCAGCGTGACGAAGAGGCCCAGCAGGGCATAAAGGTGCACCACATCGCCAGACCAAAGGAAAAGGATATGTCCCACCCCTATGAGAAACAGGAAGAACATTCTTCGGCCAAAAAAGGAAAACGAAAGCTTGTTTTTTGCTTTCAGCTTCAGGGCCTGCATAGAGATCCCAAGCCCGAACAACAAAGAAAAGATAGGAAAGAACTTTGTATAAAAGAAAAGCTGCAGCACGCGTTCAGCAAACTGATCAATGCCCGAGGTCCACTGCTTAGCAAATTCATCCTGGTTGAGGAAAGTGGAGTTCATGATCACGATGTTCACTACAAAGATGCCCAGCAGGGCAAAACCGCGATAAACATCTAAAAGATCGATGCGTTTGCTTTTCGCCGTTGGGCGGATAGAATTTTCCAAATTTATTGCTCGTTTTGCCTCTAACTAAGGCTGGTTCACCACAAATTTAACATTTTCTAAAGAAAGGGCGGTCCTGCCCATAATAATTGCTTTATCACACTATGCCGGCAGCAAGCAGCACAGAAAAAACCAGGAGCATAATTCCCACGGCCAGATGCAGGGTTTCGATGGTGATCTTTTTAAGCACCCGGTGGCCAATGACGGCACCTGTAAAAGCAGATAGGGTTGCGGCAAGCAACAGGGCGTAATCGATGCTGTCACCGGTCCTGAGAATGTCTGCGGAATATACCGTTAACCTCGAAATATCGATGAGCACCGATATGGCGATGCCGGTGCCGATAAAAGCTTCTTTTGAGAGGCCTGCCCTGATGAGAAAAGCCGTGCGTAAAGCCCCCTGGTGACCGGATAGGCCGCCGAAGAATCCGCTCAAGGTGCCGCCCAGCGGCAAGTATTTTGGTTCGAGATTCAGTTTGACCAGTTTGGGTATGATGTCAAAAAGGGCAAAAACGAACAATAGTAAAGCGATCACCAGTTTTAGCGGAGTGATGTCAAAGCTGCGGCCTGCCAGGGAGTAACTTAGAAGGGGCTCGGTTTCTGAGAGCAGCGTGAGCAGGTAAGCCCCTGCAAAGGCAGCCAGGATGGCCGGCGCCCCAAATTTCAGCAGCACCTGTTTATTGGCTTTTTTCCCTATCAGACTAAGCTTAAAAAGGTTGTTCAGGAAATGCACAATGGCCACCAGTGCCACCGAGATATCAACCGGAAAGAACAGCGCGAAAACCGGCAGGAGGATGGTGCCCAGACCAAATCCCGAAAAAAAGGTCAGGCCCGAAGCCAGGAGCGCGAAAAGACAAATAATGAAATATTCCAGCATGGGATGTGGTCCTGTTTAAGCCAAACTTAAATATTCCCAAGCTATTTTACATCTTCCAATTTCAGCTTTTTATAAGTAACGTTCATAGATTCCGCGTATTCTTCAATGCTTCTCTCAAAACCCACCTGTTCTCTCAGCGCATTTACCTTTTCGGGCGATCTGATAGGCCAAAAGTAGAACTGCCATTTTCTTTCCCCTGTTTCAGGGTCATTTATTACTCCACTTTTTAACTGGGTACCGTATTTCTGTTCCTCTCCGCGGTACATCAGTATTCTGTCTTCCATGGTGGCGACAAGGGTCATGGGTATTTCCTTTTCCTCACCCGCTTTTTGAATAAGAGGAAAAAATTTCTCCAGCTGGTTGGAATGCTGGATCACGTACCAGGCGGCCTTATTTGTTGGGGTCCCTACCAAGGACTTTCCGGGGTAACCATAGCTGGAGATGATCTCTTTTACCCGATGAATATGTATAGTATCCTGTTTCGCAACGATCTCCCAGCCTTTTTGCTCGAGGTCTTTAGCTGTATAACCGAATTTTTCCAGGATCACCTCTTTTTCTTCCTGCGGAATAGAGGTGAAGAGTTTTCTGAGTTCCTGGTCCACTTGCATTATAGAGTCCAGCTGTTGTTTTAATTTGGTATTGATCTGCTGGGCGCTTGCATGTAATGAGCCAATTAAGAGTAATAGTAATAAGAAATTTTTCATTTGAAAGTACTTCTTTTTAGTTGTTCCTGAATAAGCCATGGGGAATTATCTGCTTGTTCTTGCCTTTTTAAAAAAGAAAGGAATAAAGATAGCTACTGCCAGTAATAGGCCCGGAAGTACGTCATAAGCAGCCTCTCTTCCCATGTTCTTATATAAGTAGAAAAAAGAAAAAATGCCAACTACCAAAATGATCGCAAAAGTAATCTTGTAAGCAGGGGACACAATTCTCTCTTTATTCCCGGGATGAACCTCTTCCATTTGAACCAGAAAATGCTGATAAAAAGCATCGTAGTTTTTGATCGCTGCGGAAGACCAGCACGGGATGACAGAGATTGTTTTATCAGCAAATTTCAGATGCAAACTTTCCCGGGTGCCAGAATTAAAAAGACTTCCCCTTCTGAATTCGTAATGCTTAATTTCCTGAAGCAGGTATGTGGTGCCGTCTATTTTCAGCTGCTTAGCTTGATCATTGATCTCAATTGCCGTTTTTTTCCAAAAGAATTTCTTGCGGTTTGAAATGAAGTAAATCGGAGGGAGAATGAATAAAAGCACTGGCAGAATATTATTCCGGTAAAGTTCTTCCGGAAAAAAGTTCTGGTACTGTGGATCCCGAAGATATGCCCATAAAAAAGCTGGAATGAAGACATTCAGTAGGGTTATTATGGCAATCACCCATCTATTTCTAAGGGTGTCAAAGGTATACTTCATGCTGTACAGAAAACTAGTGATGGAATTCTTTATGTAATTTCAGCTAAGATATTCTAAGTTTTAGCAGCACGCCCACATGGGAGTGGTTATTGCTTTTCTACAGGAATTTCATTAATAACCTCAGAACTGGCCGTAAGCTCCTTATGGCCCTGGATGCTGGCATTGATGTCCCTGGTCATTTCCAGGGCAACAGCCTGGCTGGTAACTGTGAGGTTTTCAACGAGGTTTTTCATGGCCATTTTCTTGACCTTAGAATAATTAGTAGTGTTTGAGGCAAAATCCATGATCCTGTTTTCCACATAATCCTTTTCCAAAAGAAGGGCTCCCTCATGGTCATATAGTTCAAGATTCAGAAGAATCTTACCTACTGATTTCTGTGCTTTGGCTTCGGCTGTACTAAAGCTTCCAAAACCAAATCCTTTGTTCATATAATCGCACTTAATATCAAGTTCTTTAACCCTTACTATGGCTTTGTAATCTGTTTCACTGCCCTCTTCCTTAGGAGTTCTTTGAAGTAACCCAGACCTGTCAAATGTGCCGAAAAAGGAATTTTGCAGAACGGAAAGTGCCGTCGGATTGCTAGCATTGTCTCCCAGAGTAATTGTCATATCATACTCGTAGGTGAAAAAGACGAGCAGGTATAAAAAATGTCCGTCATTCTTGAAAACAGTTGATTCAGGAGTGAGTGGACTTTCATTCAGGACTTCAAAAGCAATTGTCTTATCACTTTTTTCAGGCACCTGTTCAGAATCCAGGATAAGAACAGGTTCATATGCGGTGCGATTTATCTGTTTTTGCAGAGACTTGGGCCCAACGCAATTGGTAAATAGCAGACCCAGGGCCATGAGAACAAATAGGGAGGTGAATTTTTTCATTTTGGTTGGTTTTTAGGAATATCGAAGATATTTGATTCTCGTCTTTATAAGATCAGATTGGATCTCGTTAAGTTCATATATGTCAATGATCTCCTGGTACTTTTGAATGAAGTAAGGCTTATCCAGGTCGGGACCTTTGTTTATTTCATATTGAATGTCAAGTTTAAGCAATTCAAAATGCAGAGGTATTAAATTTGGCTTAGCAGTCGTAAGCTTTTCAAGGCTTGCTTCATTCTTTTTTTTCATGAACAAAAAAAGACTCTCAAGGTAGATCTCTACTTCAGAGTTCTTAAACTCCTGTTGATCCAGAATCTCTCTGGCTTTGCCGAACTTTCCTTTGTTGCAGAGATACACGAAGGATTTGAACTCTTTGAACCCTTCATCTTCCACTGTCTGCACAGGGATCAAAAGAGGCTTTAAAGAAGAGTCCTTAGTCTCTGAATAATAGTGGTAAGTGTGAGTGGGACCTGTGGCAGAATAGCCTGTATAAGCAGAATGGCTTACCTGGCCCCCCATAGATGAAGAACCCTGGTGGTCTTTAAGACTGGTGGTTAATACATATTTAGGCGTGGAACAGGCGCCCAGGGCAAGGAATGCCACACATAAGCAGAGTTTTTTCATATGATCAGGTTTGGAGCTTTATTACTGATAATCCTGCTGTGTAGGGAGAAGCAAAAATTATCTGATTGCTAATATATTGTTAATTTTTTTAAGAACTCTCGGAGAATTTAAAAAAAGCTCCGTGAATCGACTTATCAAGATATCTTCCGGGTTAGCAAAATCGTATGTGTTTCTTTCGGTTTTCCAAGCCGCCGGTAAATTTTGTAATAGATCTGAACTATCTCAAAGCCGTTTTCCTTGAGCTCCTGAGTAATATCAGAAAGAAGATGATAATAGAAGAAAACCCGACTACCGTCACCTCCTGTTTGATATCCTGAATCCTGCGGATCACCTTCAACAAAGCTGAAATACAAAATGCCTGGATCAATAAGTAATCTGGTTGCTGCTTTCCAAAGCTGCCGCAGGTCTTCCGCAGATAAATAGGGTGCACAGAAGCCCGCAATGATACCGTGAAATCTTTTATCGAGAGTCTGCAGATCGCGGATATCCATGACCTTAAAGTCGGCAGTTGGATTGTTCTTTTTGGCGAGCTCCAGCATTTGTGGAGAGACATCTATCCCGGTGATCTTATAATCGGCTCGCTTATGGAGAAGGTAATTGGTGATATTACCGGGGCCACAGCCCAGGTCAAGGATCTTTGAGCCTGCAGCAGGCAAAAGCGCGCAAAAAGCATCATAGGTGTCATTGTACAGGTTAAAGTCAAAGAAGCTGTCCTGGTAGAGTTTAGCTACTTTATTCCAGGTGTTGAATGTTTCCTTGTATGTGTCCATGGCTCTTACGGTAATTAAAGAGAGTAGGTTGACTAACTGCGGAGAGGGGTAATAAAGTTAATTTTATTTTATGGCGAAAACAATTTGATCTGGTCGTTTTACATAAAAAAAGCCCCTTCTGTTAAGAAGAGGCTTAGAAAATTTTAGTTTTTAAGAGATTCCTCCTTCGTCGGAATGACAAAGAACCTCTAATATTTCAGAAGAATCTTACCAGATCTTCACCCGGTTCTCAGGCTTCACGTACATTGGATCTCCTTCCTGAATGTTGAAAGCTTCATAGAAGACGTCAATGTTCTGTAATGGAACATAAGCGCGGTACTGTCCTGGGGAGTGCGGATCGGTTTTGATCCTGTTCCTCAAGGCTTCCTCTCGCATCTTGGTTCTCCAAACAGTAGCCCAGCTCATAAAGAAACGCTGCTCCGGAGTGAATCCGTCGATCTTTCCTGGGTTTCCATGTTCTTCAAGGTGTATCTGGAGGCCATCATAGGCGGCGTTCACACCTCCTAAATCTCCAATGTTCTCACCTAATGTGAATTTTCCGTTGATGTATACGCTGTCAAGCACTTCAATGGCACTGTACTGGTCTGCCAGGGCTCCACCTAAAGTTTCGAACTGCTCCAGGTCTTTCTCGGTCCACCAGTTGTTCAGGTTTCCATCGGCATCAAAGCGTGCGCCGCTGTCATCAAATCCATGAGAGATCTCATGACCGATTACGGCTCCAATTCCGCCGTAGTTCACGGCAGCATCGGCCTTATAGTCATAGAAAGGCGGCTGTAAAATAGCCGCAGGGAATACGATCTCGTTGTAGCTTGGGTTGTAGTAAGCGTTCACGATCTGCGGTGCCATGAACCACTCGCTCTTGTCAACCGGCTGCCCCAACTTGGCCATGTTCTCTTCCACGTGCCATTTGGCGGCATTCAGCATGTTCTGGAAGTAAGATCCGCCTTCTTCAGGCTTTTTCACTTCAAGCGTGCTGTAGTCTTTCCATTTATCCGGATAGCCGACTTTAATGGTAGTGGTGTTCAGCTTTTCCTTGGCCTTTACCTTGGTGCTGTCGCTCATCCAGGTAAGCTGATCAATTCGGTTTTCGAATGCCTTTACCACGTTCTGTATCATTTCTTCAGCAGTAGCTTTGGCTTCAGCAGGGAAATGTTCTTCCACGTATAATTTTCCGAGGGCTTCGCCAACTGTTCCGTTGATGGTTGACAGGGCACGCTCGTCTCTTGGCAGTTGCTCCTGGGCACCTCTAAGAGTCTGCTCGTAGAATTCCCAGTTCGCTCTTTCGATTTCGGTGGTCAGCATGCCGGCAGCATCATTGAACAGGGTCCATCTTAGATATTCTTTCCAGTCATCTACATTGCTGGCAGAAAGTGCCGACTGCAATGAAGCCATGTACTTGGGCTGACGAACAATGACGGTGTCCACATCTTTGGCCCCGATCTCGCTGAAGAATTTGTTCCAGTTAATAGCCGGAGTGGTCTTCTGAAGTTGGGCCACTGTCATAGGATTATAGGTCTTGCGGGCATCGCGACGCTCCACCTTGTCCAGTCTGGGCTCGGCCATAGCGGTCTCAAAAGCGAGGATCTTCTTTGCGCTAAGTGCTGCTTCCTCTTTTGAATCTCCTAAGTACTGAAGCATCCTGGTAATATGAGCCTCATATTTTTCACGTTTTTCCTTAGAATCAGGATCCTGTGCCACATAATAATCCCGGTCCGGCAGGCCTAAGCCTCCAGGAGACAGGTAAGCTGCGTTCCTGTTGGAATTTTTGGCATCGGCGCCCACTCCGAAGCTGAAGAATCCGCCGCCGCCATACTTTTGCATTTCGGTAAGGTATTGCTGCAGGTCTTCTTTGGTTTCAATTGCTTCGATCTTGGCCAGGTAAGGCTCAATAGGTTTTATTCCCTGCTCGTTGCGGGTAGCCGTATCCATGATCGTCTTGTACAAATAGACCGCTTTTGCCTGGTCGCTGGCCGCATCAAGCTTCTCATTTTTAGACGCGGCCTCTAAAAGGGCAAGTGCATCTGCATCGGTCTGTTCTCTTAATTCGTTAAAACTGCCCCATACGGTCTTGTCTTCTGGGATCTGGTTGGTGTCCAACCAGCGCCCGTTCACGAACCGGAAGAAATCTTCGCGGGCAGTAACGGTGGTATCCATGTTCTCGAGGTTGATCCCTCTTGTCTCTTCAACTTGTGCGGTTTCCTTATCATCCTTACAGCCGACCATGATCGTCGCTGCTGCCATTGGAAAAAGGAATGCCTTGTGTATTCTCTTCATGTATTGATAAATTTTTATTGGATGCGAAAAGTAGTAAAGAAAACTGATGTTTTCATAAGTTTTTAATTAGCTGTTTCACTGCCTGCAGAAGTGGCTTTGACATCCAGGTCATAGCGCAGGTCTTTGCCCTTCATCACCGCCGGAACTCCCTGGGTCATCCACTCGGGTGCCGGGGCACCTTTAAGGTAATGATCAAAGAACTGCATCATTCTTATGGAAAGGTCAAACCTGTTCTTGGTCTTCCTTAGGTTGTGCGCCTCGTCGTTATAGACCAAAAGCCATACCGGCTTGTTAAGCCTTCGCATTCCCATGAACATTTCAATGCCCTGGTAGTAGGGAACTGCCCCGTCCTCATCATTATGCATGATCAAGAGCGGAGTTTCGATATTGGGGATCCCAAAAAGAGGAGAGTTTTCGATGTACAGGTCAAAACCTTCCCACAGGTTCTTTCCTATTCGGCTTTGGGTCTTCTCATACTGGAAGGCACGGCTCAACCCGCTTTGCCACCTGATGCCCCCGTAGGCTGATGTCATGTTGCTCACCGGTGCACCGGCCATGGCAGCTTTGAATTTGTTGGTTACGGTAACCAAATGTGCCACCTGGTAACCACCCCAGCTTTGTCCCTGAATGGCCATATTTTCGGAGTCGATGAATCCTAATTCTTCCACCGCTTCTACTCCCGAAACGATCGCATTATAGGCGCTCTCTCCCGGCTTTCCTTCTTTATAGACAATATCCGGAACGAATACTACGTAGTCGTTGCTTACCAGGTAACTCATGTTCACAATAGAGGCGCTTGGCTGCGGACTGTGGTAACGGTTGAGGTTGTCACTACGCTTCTCGTAGAAATAGGTGATAAGCGGATATTTTTTGTTGGGATCGAAATCTTCGGGCTTGTACAGGAGTCCGTCAAGCTGCGTGCCGTCATAGGCCTCCCAGGAGATCATCTCCACGGTTCCCCATTTGAAATCCTGTTGCTGCGGATTCGCATTGGTCAGCTGTACAGGCTGTGATTTTGGTCCTTTTAGCAGGTGCACATCAGGGAAATGCTGAAAGTTCTCTTTGGCAAAAACCAGGTTGTCGTCATTCTCTGCCAATTCGAAATCACTCAGGTGATGTGCCGCATCTTCAATAAGTACCTGTTTTTTTCCGTTTCTGGAATTAAGGCTGAAAAGAGCCTCAGATTTGTCTTTTTCATCAAAAGCAGTGACCAGTAAATCTTTGTGGTAGGTGCTGGCATTATTCCGGTGATCGGGATCCAGCCGAAGCGTGCGGTAAACGATCTGGTTTTTTCTGCCGTCACGGGTGATGTTCACCGGTTTTTCAGCTTTTGCCAGGGAAGTGCTCCAGATGTCGAACTGGTCGTAAAGAAGCACTTTTCCGTCTTCTGTAAAACCACCAAATCCGTATGGCCATGGCATGGTAGGCACGTCGTTTTCCTCATCAAAGAAATTCACCTGTAGGTCTTTCGTCAGGCTTCTTTTGGTGTTGGCTTTTAGGTCAAGTACCCACCAGTTACGGTCTTCCATATCATAATAAACCGCGAAATTCCCGTCAGGAGAAAGATCCGGGTCCATAGCCTGGGCCTCGATGGCCAGCCTTTTTTCTCCGGTTTGGGTATCTACAATGTAGTAATCGCGTAACCACGGATATTCCCAGCTGCGCTGCACATTATACGGGGTACTGGTATAACCCAGCGCGTAACGCTGTTCCCCGGTGTCACCAAGCTTGATATACTCCAGCGTCTCATCATGCAGCTGCACGATCTGCCCGCTTGAGGTGTCATAAAATGATCTGTAGGCCTTGTCTTTTAACTCTTCAAGTCTGGCTTTTTGCTCGGGCTGGATCAATTTGTCCTTGTAGCTCCACACGTCTACCTGCGGAATTTCCTCATCAAGCAGGGTGGTGTCAACGTCCAGGTCACGCACAGGGCGGGAGTAGAAGAATAGTCTTTTACCGTTCTCTGAAAACTGCGGCTGCTGGGCTGCGCTGAGCTTCCAGTTCTTTTTCAGATTCTTTCCAAGGGTGTCGGTAAGTTGTTTTTGAGCCAGGTCTTTTACGTAAAACAGCTCATACTTCAGCGAATCGGTTTCCGTAGAATCCTTTGCCGAAATATAGGCCAGCTGCTGCCCGCTGTTGTCTATGGCCAGTTGAGTGTAGGAATACCGTCCCGTATCCAGCTGTTTTCTGCTCATCTCTCTAACATCATAGGCAAAAACCCCAAGATCGCCTTTCTTTTCGCCTTTTGTGGTCGAAAAGATGAAGCGGTTCCCTTCTTTAGGCAAGGCAAGATCCTTGATCTGGAAAATGCTGTCTGTTTTCCCTTTTTTGAGGTGGTATACCAGGGCGTAATCTGCTTTTAAAGCAAGATTTTCTGGCTTTCTGGTCTTCAGGCTGTCTTTTTCTTTTTCTTCGGAAGCTTTTGCGGCAGTGGTGTCTTTTTCCGGCTTCAGGTCTTTGTGCTTCTCGATCACCACCCAGCCGGTGACGTCTTCGGGCGCTTCGAATTTCTTCACCCTTTGCACAGAATCCAGGATCTTATTCGTTGCCACGTCATAGATGAAAAAAGCATCTTTAGTGCGTTTTTCTTCCTTGACCTCCTCTTTCTTTTCACTGCGGGTAAGCTCATAAGCAGGCTTCCGCAGAAAATAAACGTAATTACCGTCTCCTGAAATACGACTGTTATAACCATTCTCAAAAGTGAAGGATTCACCGGTCTTTGCATTGTAGATCTTGATGTATCCGTTACCACGGCCGGTACCGGTCACTATGGTAGTGACAATGGTGTTCCCGTCTTTGGAGATCTGGGTATTTTGTACGCGCTTCCAAAGGTTGTAGTCTTCATGGGTAAGCGACTTTTTTTCCTGGGCAAAACATAGGCCCGACCCCAGGAAAAGGGCCAGGAGGGCAATTCTTTGAAACATGCTATTCAGATTTTATTTTGGAAATAAGTTTTTGGTCGAAGTCTTTTTTGATCTCGGTGATCTGGTCCACATTTTCATTGGGGATCTCAATGGAAAGCACATAATGTTTTACCTTCCATTCGCCGTCTTCTTTGGCAACCACGCCCGAACCACGGCAGATTCCCATTTGGGTCTCCAGCAGCTCATCGAACCAGGCGATGTCGCAATCTTCCTGCAGAAAGATGTTGCGTTCAAGGGTGGAGAAGCTCCATGCTTTTCCTTTGTCGAAGTATGGTTTTGACCATTTTGCGAATTCGTCTTTTTCCCAGTTCTCGGTGGGATCTGTGCCAATGAAAATGGATTCATCGGCCATTTTGCTGAAGTAAGCGTCATAATCTGCACGGGCGGCGGCATCGTGCCAGGCCTCCAGCATCTTATTGATATTTTCTTTAGGTGCCTGCGCATGGCCTGTAAAGCCGGTAAACAATACCACGCTAAGGCAGAAAAATAGAAGGTTTTTCATGGTTCGGGAAAATTTTTCCCAAGATACGATTTTCTCTCACAAAAAATAGCCGTGACCGTTGAAGGCATTACTCCGCCTCCATTGCCGTGAATTCTTTGATGGCCGCGTTGGGTTCTATGATGTTGTACCCTGCCCAGAAATCTGGGTTGTAAGATTTGAATTTCTGATACTCAAAGGTTTCCTGCCCTTTTACAGCTTCATATTCTTCACTGGCAAGCGGCCTGTTCTCATAGACCACCAGCTGCACTTTTCCACCTGCCCAAAGCGCATGTCGAGTTCCAGGTCAAGCTCATTCTGCTTATTGCGGCCGGGAACGTGCCTGTTCTTCTCGATAATGGTCAACGGACGATCTATGCCGACGGTTTCCCCCAGTTCGCGCTCCAGGTAACTGAGGCTGTATTTTCCATTTTCATCTTTCATGAAGAACATTTTGCCGCGGTAAATGTCATCAATGGCACTAATGCCGAACAATCTGAATTTGCTCAGCGGCCTCACATTTTCATATTCTATGCGGTGCACGCCATAATCATGGGCGTCAATAAAGATCTTTCCTTTAAAATCTGCGCGGCGTTTGGGTTCAAAATTGATCACATAGACCGTGTTCTGCCCCAGGTGCAGAATACCCTGCAGGTCAAATTCATATTTTCTGATCTTCTCAAAAAGGTTAAATGCAATGTCTTCTTTCCAGAACATGTTGGCCAGCAGAGACTGGATCTCCTTACCGGTGCCTTCCTGAAGGTTTTTCTTTATCTTGGCCTCTTTCTCCGCAATTTCTTCCGGAGTTTTTTCTTTTTTATCGGTATCTGAATCTTCAAAGCCCTCTTTTAATTCGTCCTCATCTACCTTGACCCCGAGCAGCCCCGACCTGATCTTGAGGAAGGATCTCTCTTTCAGGTTTTGCCTGAAAAGGGTTTCCAGGTGTTCTGTAAGTTGGTCCAGGGACTGTGTATTCTGCGGATTATAAAGGTTTGCCGCTTTCACGATCCTCACTTTCTGGCTGTCATAGTTTCCGTAGAGATCGGCTAAAACTTCTTTATAAGAATCGGTAACCTTGGGCATTTCTGCCTCAATACGATCCATCAGGTTCTGATCTATACCAGGAATGGTGCTTTCTTCCACCTTCATATCAAACTTCCTGATATGGCTAAAATCAGATTCCCTGTAAAACACTCTTTTCTGGCCCAGGTCAAAATCATAATTATCGGCAACTTTTTCTTTGGCCATTTCCACGATCTCCCGCGGACTCAGTTCTTTATTGCTAAGGAAAACTTCTTTTAGTTCTATGCTTGCCGGCTTCAGGTACACGATGCTGTTGTTGATCTCTTCCGGTTTCAGTTCCACTGCTTCATAGCCCAGGGAAGAGATCTCCAGGGTGGCCGGTAATTCTTCCGAAGTAAAGCTGAAAAAACCTTCTTCGTTGGTCACCACACCTTTGTGCTCGCCGAAGATCACGTTGGCGTAGGGAACGGGCTTTTTGCTGCCCCATTCCAGCACTTGAGCCTTCACTTGCTGCGCTTGCAGCGTTGAAAATTGAAAAAGTAAAAAACTAAGGAAAATGATGGTTCTCATGTCGCGTGTTTCTTAGTAGACGAAGCTAGTACAGCTTTGTTACAGATTAACAAAATCCTAACTACGCAGGTTTGGTAGGTATTGCCTGCATTGGCTAATTTTAAGTAAAACCACCTGATTATGACACGATCTCTCTGGAAAGCCAAAGCCCAAAAAACGAATTATCCGGCACTAAAAAATAACATCACAGTAGATGTAGCCATCGTGGGAGGTGGTATTACCGGAATCACCAGTGCCTATTTCCTCGCTAAAGAGGGAAAAAAAGTAGCCGTTCTGGAAAGCCATGAACTGGCGGGCGGTACCACGGGAGACTCTACCGGGAACCTTTACAAAATGGTCGATAAGCGCCTGCATCACATTCAGTCAAAATGGGATGAGAAGACGGCTCGTGCCGTAGCCGAATCCAGAGCGGCCGCGGTAGACCTGATCGAAAACCTTGTAAAGGAACATGAGATAAAATGCGATTTTAAAAGAGTTCCCTGGTACCTCTTCAGCGAGACGAATAAAAAAGATGAAACCATTGAAAAGGAGATCATCACTGCAAAAGACTACGGAATAAAGGCAGATACGCTTCAGGAACTGCCTATCCCGGTGCAGGTGAGTTCTGCCATTAAAGTAGAAGGGCAGGCTCAGTTCAATCCGGCAGCTTTTGTGAGAGGCCTGGCAGAAAAGATCGATTCTGAAAACTGCCACATCTACGAACACACCAACGTACACCATATCGAAAAAGGGGAAGATCATGTGCTTTCTACCCAACACGGAACAGTGACCGCCAAAAAGGTGATCCTGGCCACTCATTCTCCTAAAGGGATCTATCCGGTACAAACGGCCATTTATCCTCACCGCGAATATGCCATCGCCGCCAAACTGAATTCGGGCGACTACCCAGACGGGATCTATTGGGATACCGAAGCTACCTTCCACACTTCCATGAGAACTTTTAAGAACCACACCGGGAACTATGTGCTGGTTCTTGGCGGGCATCACAAGGTAGGGCAGGAGGACAATTACGAGAGGTTCTTTGAGAAACTCGAGCAACATGCCCGCAAATTATTTGATGTGGCCGAAATTGAATACAAATGGAGCGCGCAGCATTACAAACCCGCAGACGGGCTGCCGTACATTGGCGAAAGTTCTGATGACGGTATCTACTTCGCCACTGGTTTTTCTACAGATGGGCTTACCTACGGAGTGCTTTCGGCGATGATCTTCAAAGATCTGCTTTCCGGAAGGGAAAATGAGTGGGCAGAGTTGTACAAAGCCAAAAGGTTCACGCCGATAAAGTCGGCAAAGAATTACATCAAGGAGAACATCAATGTGGCCAAACAATACCTGAAGGACCTGCCGGGCAAAGCCGAAGCTGAAAGATTTTACGAAGTAGGAATAGGAGAAGGAAAAGTGGTTGAGGTGGACGACGAAAAATGGGCAGTTTATAAAGACGAGACGGGCCAGGTGCATTGCCATTCGGCCGTTTGTACGCACATGGACTGTATAGTAGACTGGAACGATGCCGAGAAATCCTGGGATTGTCCCTGCCACGGCAGTCGGTTTGAGGCTACAGGAGATGTCATTGAAGGCCCTGCTTTTTCACCCCTTGATAAACGAGATGTGAAATCCAGAAAAGATTCCTAATGGTACTTACCGCAATAATTTTGATAAGCCTTGCAGTGATCCTGGGGCTGTACATGATAAAATTCGTTTTACAAAAAAAGAATCCGCCAAAAGGCGTGGCGATCGTTCACGGCACTTTGGCGGCCTTGGGAATACTTATTCTTTTGATCTATGCCCTTACCACAAGTGAGCATCACAAACACTGGGACAGTTTCGCCATTTTTTTCACGGCCGCGATTGGTGGTATCTACCTCTTTTCAAAAGATATTCGGCATAAAAATATACCTGTTTGGGTTGCCGTTGTTCATGGAGCAATTGGTCTTACCGGCCTGGGTTGGATTCTTTATCATGTTACAGGTTAATGGTTTGATAAATAATATTTTAGCATTGTATTTAATTGCTCTACATGCTGATTAATTGATTCAGATGTTGTAAATTAAAAAAGAACCTTTTGTCTTGCCTCCCGTTTTTTGCTAACCACTAAAAAATATTCTAATGAGAGGCTATTTCTGGTATCTAACACTTTCTTTATTCGTGTTACTCCAGGGTTGTGCTAATTTAGACAATCCTACTGGAGGAGGACAACTCAATTATGATCCCGGTCCAAGGCAGATTGATCCGGCAGATATATTGGTTCCTGATGGATACAATGTAGAAGTAGTTGCCCGTGGACTCACGTTTCCCACAGCAGTAACAGAAAACGATGAGGGGCAACTTTTTGCGATCGAATCGGGATATGCATATGGAGAGATCTTTCTTCCGCCCAGGCTATTAAAAATTTCTGAAGACGGAAGCAGCGAATTAGTTTTAGAAGGAGCAAAAAATGGTCCCTGGACGGGAATAACCTATAACAATGGCTATTTCTACGTTGCTGAGGGTGGCCAAATGGAAGGGGGAAAGATCCTGAGGATCGACAGTAGCGGAGATGTTGATACCCTGGTGGAAAATCTACCCAGTTTGGGAGATCATCATACGAACGGACCCGTGATCAAAGATGGTGAAATTTACTTTGGGCAGGGAACAGCAACCAATTCGGCAGTTGTAGGACCCGATAATGCAGCTTTTGGATGGCTTTCCCGCAAACCCCAATTTCATGATATTCCATGTAAGGATATCGTTTTAAAAGGTATCAACTATACCAGTGAAAACCCTTTGACAGATGCACCAAAAGACTCCGTCTCTACCGGAGCTTATGTGCCTTTTGGCCAATCCACCCGGCCGGGGCAGGTAATAGCAGGTTCAGTTCCCTGTAATGGAGCGATCATGAAAATTCCTTTAGAGGGAGGGGAACCTGAACTGGTAGCGTGGGGGTTGCGGAATCCTTATGGAATCGCATTTTCTGGTACGGGGGAACTATTTGTTACCGAGAACAGTTATGATGTAAGAGGAAGCAGGCCCGTTTGGGGAACAGGCGATGTTCTATGGAAGATCAAGGAAGGAGCCTGGCACGGTTGGCCAGATTATAATGCCGGACATGAAATTTCTCATATGAAGGTGCCCGATAAGGGGGCTCCGAAACTGCTGTTGGAGGAAAACCCGTATTCACCGCCTCATCCAATTGCGGAATTGGGGGTGCATTCATCTTCTAACGGAATGGACATTGCCCGCAACGGGAAATTTGGCTTTGAAGGCGAAGTCTTTATTGCACAATTTGGTGACATGGCACCCAATGTTGGAAAGGTAATGAGACCAGTAGGATATAAGGTGGTGCGAGTAAATCCTGGTAACGGAGTGGTCGAAAACTTTGCCGTCAACAAAGGAAAAGGAAATGGCCCGGCCACTTTTCTTAGAACCGGAGGATTAGAAAGACCCGTGTCGGTACAATTCAATAGAGAAGGTGATGCTTTATATATTGTAGACTTTGGGATATTAAACGTTTCTAAAGAGGAGGGAGCAAAACCAAGAAAAGGTACAGGAGTGATTTGGAAAATATCTAAAGAGTAAAGATCATGGGAGGAAGACTGATTTTAATAGTAATAGTTATATTTCTAAGTTGGGGATGTTCCTCAAAAAAAGAAGCCTATACCAAACAACCACTGGCTGAAATGAGCCAGGAAGTAGAGGAAGGAAAGGTGCTGTTTCACAAATACTGCAACTCCTGCCATCCCAACGGCACTGCAGGATTGGGTGCTCCTATAGTAACCACTTCCATTCCCGGTTTTGCCATACGTTACCAGATAAGGAATGGGTTAGGGGAAATGCCGGCTTTCAGTGAAGAAAAGATTTCAGATAAAGAAGTGGACAAGATCGTGGATTATATACAGGCCTTACGAGATGAAGGAAAATAAGGTTACTAAGTTCATCTTAGATTAAAATAGAAAACAACTCTTTATGCAGAGTGTTTTCTTCTAGAAGATTTTCAAATCTTGAGAACTGTCGTATTCTTAAAATTAGTTCGACCAAATTCATTTCACATAACTCCATTCAAACTCCTCACTTTTAAGCATGGCCAGTAAAAGCTTTCTTCTCTGCTCTAAAGTGGCTTCCTCCAGGTCTTGAACGTCTGTATAGCCTTCTGGTTTAGGCAAAGAAGCTGAAAAATTCTCTTTCATATGCATGAGAAGGTCGCTCATGGTGCTGCGCAGCAGCTGTAGTTCGTCCTTACCTGTAGTACCTGCAATGTTTTCCCTATCCTCCTTCAGCAAAATAGTTACCGCCTCATCAAGCCGCACGAAGTTGAGGTTGAAGCAATTTTCAGGGTTCTGGTGGCTGAAAAAATGCACCACAGGATAGGCCTGGTGGCTCACCAGATGGCTGGTGATCTGCTCCTGCAAGGAAAGTATCTGCTGATCCCTGTATGATGGCTGCAGGTTTTTAAGTTTATCGGCGATTTCTGAAGGTTTTTTACCCAGCGTGGAAATGCTCCTGGAAAGTGTCCTTTTCCGTATCACTGCCGAAGAAACAGAGATCAGATAGGTCATCGAGCTGGTGAAGAAAATGAACCCGAAAAAAGAGAAGATCCCGGTCATGATCTCGAAAAAGGGTGTTATTGGCTTGAAATTTCCCAGACCTAAAGTGGAAAGTACATAGCCGGTAAAATACAGTCTTTCAACCCAGTTTGCCGGCCTCGAACTACTGTTGGTAATGGCATCGGGGTCATATGAATAGACCAGGAACAGCCCTGCCCACACAATGACGATCCATACGAACAGCACGCACAGGTTGACGATCATACCGCTGTACTCAAAGGTCTTCCGGTTTGTGGGACCTGCAAATTTCCGCATGGCCCGATAGGTAAGGCTGGCTACATTTTTGGAAATGAAACCCGCCCCGCTTCCGGAGAGGGTGGTAAAAAAGAAATCATAGATGATGAGAATAAGAAGAAGTAAGCCGATGCTTAATACAAGTACGTCCATAGTTGATTTTTAAATTTTAGAACCAAAGGGAGATTCCGCCCCCGGCGCCGAACCGGTTATCATAACTTCCCATTAATCTTAACCCTTTGCTGAGCACATATTCAAGCCCCACCTGGTAAACGGTCTCACTTTCGTAGTCTTTGCCCGCTTCCAGATCACCGTTCCAACCAAAGTCAATCTGGTATTCGTATTCTCCATACAATTCCAGTCGGGGAAAAAGCATGAGGCCTGCTTCAAAGGCAACCTGTGGCCGGAGTTTATTGTCTATACTTAACTCAGAATCTATAAGGAGGGGCAATAAATACCTGAACCCACCAACAGCCGTGGTCTCCAGTTCATCCAGGCTGTCTTCCATTTCATTCTCGAGATTACCGCCAACAAATACACGCAGGTAATCATTTAAATATCTCTCATAGGTAAGGCTGGCTTCCAGGTTCTCATTCCAGCCGTACTCGGCCCGCAACCTGAACTGGTTCCTGATATTGGTGGTAGTGGCATAGAATTCTGCCATTTGACTTGCAGCGCTAAACTCACCCCAGGTGAAGTATTCATTGGCTTCTGTGGTCAAATTGGCTAAAGGATAAGAAGCCAGGCGCTCGTCTCGCGGAGTATCATAGCTGAAGACCCGCGCCATTCCACTGTTGAGGTGATATAACACATGGCAATGGAAAAACCAGTCGCCATATTCATTGGCGTCAAACTCTATGACGGTCTTTTGCATCGGCGCCACATTCACTGTATGCTTTAAGGGAGAATATTCCCCGTTCTTATTGA
The DNA here is from genome assembly GCF_900102915.1 of Salinimicrobium catena. Lineage (GTDB taxonomy): Bacteria > Bacteroidota > Bacteroidia > Flavobacteriales > Flavobacteriaceae > Salinimicrobium > Salinimicrobium catena. Next base: position 251,515 of record NZ_FNGG01000001.1, on the reverse strand, counting down.
TCACCCTAAAGAAATGCCCGTGAAGGTGCATCGGGTGGTGCATCATGGTGAGGTTGTTCAAGGTAATTCTTACTTTCTGACCCTGTTCGATCTTGATCTTATCGGTTTCTGAAAGTGGTACTCCGTTGATGCTCCATACATAGCGGTTCATATTTCCCGTGAGATTGAATAGCATCTCTTTAAGCGGCTGCTCGTCTGAAATAGTAGTGGGTTCCGGAGCTCTTAAATAATCGTAGTTAAAGACTGGCGAACCTGCGGTCTTCATAGCGTCACCAATAACCAGCGAATCCGGCAGGGGTTTTTTCATGGGGTCCATCAGGTTAGGGTCTTTCATCTTGTCCATAACCAGCGTATCCCTTTTCATGTCCTCATTCATCTGCATGTCGTGACCGGTGTGATCCTGCTGCATGTCCATTTCTTCAGTGTCCATCTCCATATTCATGTGATCCATTTCCATGGCATATTTCTTCATCACCTTAATGGAGTCATTCTTACCTGGCCTGAATTCGGATGCGGGCGCCCCCATCTTCATGTCCATAGCCATCATTTTCTTCATCATCTCGATCAGATCGGGTTCGGGAACTACCGGTGCGGGAATAACTGCTCCATTTCCCAGATAAGCTGAAGCATGGCCAGAACCATCCTGGGCGGTGGCACGAATTTCCAGTTTTCCGCTCTGCGGAATAGTGACTATGAAGTCATAGGTTTCGGCAACGGCGATCAACGTCTTGTTCTTTTGCACGGGTACCACATCCAGGCCATCTGCAGAGACCAACAGCGGATCCTCCCCTCCGAAGGTGAGCCAGAAGTAAGAAGCTGCCGAAGCATTGATGAACCTGAGCCGCACCTTTTCACCGGGTGCGAATTCGGGATACTGCTGCTCCGGTTTTCCGTTGACCAGGAAAAGATCGTGGTAATTGTCAGAAATGGCCATATCGGGCATGCGCTGCCAACTCATTTTCAGTTTGGCACCTAATGCGTTTTTCGCCAGCACCTTATTGAGGCTTTGTACCTGGCCTTTTTTAATGAGGTACCATTCATTTCCTCTTTTAAGATTCCGAAGCTGTTCATGCGGATCTTCATCCATCCAGTCAGAAAGTACCAACACCAGGTCTTTGTCATAGTCCAAGGTCTGCTCTTTCGGATTGATCTGAATACTGCCGTAGACTCCTCTCTGTTCCTGCAAACCGGTGTGGGAATGGTACCAGTAAGTTCCCGATTGCTTCAGGGAAAATTCATAGGTAAAGGTTTCTCCCGGGCGAATTGGCGGGGTAGTAAGATAAGGCACGCCGTCAAAGAAATTTGGGAGCAAAAGTCCGTGCCAGTGCACAGAGGTCTCCACGTCCATTTTATTGGTGACGTGGATCTTCGCGTATTCACCTTCAGTGAATTCCAGCACGGGCCCCGGGATACTGCCGTTGATGGTCATTGCTTTTACAGGGTCTCCTGTAAAATTCATCATTTCCTCATCTATGGTGAGATGGTATTCGTGAACCGGCCAGTTGTTGACATTTCCTTCTACCGACTGAGGCCTTTGTGAAAAGGCAGTGAAATTTAGTGCGAATAAGAAGATGAAAGTAAGGATGAAAATTTTCATAACAAGGGTTCAGAAACGCCATTTCAGGCTACTTTTCAAGTTAATCAGCTTCAGCCTCTTTTTGTATTTAAGTATTGTTAAACTTAAGGTTTTTCGGGTGACGAGTATTTGATGTAATGTCTTATTTAACAGGTGGTTAACTTGTAAATGTTTTGGAATCATTAACTTATAAGTGATCAACAATGACAATTTTAAACATTAACCGATATGAAGATGAAAACGTTCTTTATGATGCTCACCTTTGGGCTCTTTACGCTCACAGGATTTTCCCAGGAAACGGTAGGAATGAAACTTGTAGCCGAAAACCTGATCTCGCCGGTGGCGCTGGTGGAAGCTCCCGATGATACTAACAGGCTGTTCATTGTAGACCAGGCCGGGACTATAAGAATACATGACTCAAAAAAAGGCCTTTTAGAGAAGCCATTTTTGAACCTGAAAGACAAGATCGTAAAACTTAAGGATGCTCATGAGGAAAGAGGGGTCTTAGGACTTGCTTTTCACCCCGATTATAAAGAGAACGGCAGGTTCTTCGTTTATTACAGCGCGCCTTTAGATGATGATGCCCCTGAAGGCTGGGACCACACCAGTCATATTTCGGAATTTGAAGTTTCTGAAGATGATCCAAACAAGGCCGATATTGATTCTGAAGACATTCTGCTGAAAGTGAATCAGCCACAGGATAATCACAACGCCGGTACCATTGCGTTTGGACCTGATAACTATCTCTATATAGCTCTTGGTGACGGCGGCGGCGCGAACGACATTGACATGGGCCACGTGCCCGACTGGTATGACAAGAACGCCGGTGGGAACGGGCAAGATGTGGAACAGAATCTCCTGGGAAGTATTCTCCGTATAGATGTGGATGGCGGTTCGCCATATGGTATTCCTGAAGACAATCCATTTGTGGACAAAGACGGAATGGACGAGATCTATGCCTACGGACTTAGAAACCCCTACCGGTTCTCATTTGATATGAAAGGTAACAATGACCTTATCGCGGGAGATGCGGGACAGGTACTCTGGGAGGAAGTTAGCGTGATCAAAAAAGGAGGAAACTACGGCTGGAACGTAAAAGAAGGAACGCATTGTTTTAACGCCTATAATAATGACAAGGAAAAGGAAGAATGCCCTCAAAAAGATAAGATGGGAAATCCTTTATTAGATCCTGTTATCGAGTTCAAGCAAGGTGGTACTGACCACGGCGGCAAAGGCCTGGTAGTGATAGGTGGTTATGTGTACCGCGGAAGTGAATTAAAAGGAATGGATGGAAAGTACATTTTCGGAACCTGGACGCAACATCATGGACAGCCAAAAGGAGCTCTGTTTATCGCCGATCCTGAAGCCTCCGGAAAATGGGATTTCCGAGATCTTAAGGTACACCGTCATGATGCTGAAGGTTTGGGCCATTACCTGCTAAGCTTCGGGCAGAACAACAAAGGAGAAATGTTCGTCCTCACCACCGACGAAGAAGGGCCAACCGGAACCACCGGAAAAGTGTATAAACTGGTCGCGAATTAAGATCTGAAAATGACAATTTTGAAAGGAAAAGGTTCAGCCCGGAATGGCTGAACCTTTTTTAGTTAAAGGGCTCTTTGAAACAGTTAACCCAGATAATGATTTTGCGTCCTTTGCGTCAACTTTGCGACCTCTGCGTGAAACCAGCAGAATACAGATTTAAATTTCGAAAGATAAAGTCACGCCCATAGTAGCCGGATTGCTCAGGTGCACGGCGCCAAAATTGTATCCGTAACTAATGTATTCGGTATCAAAAATATTACGCCCCCAGACCACTATTTTTACATCATTGTAAGCAAGGCCTAAGTTTGCATTATAGAGGTTGTATGGGCTTTGCCTAAGATTATTGGCCAGGTCAAAGTATTGTTCTCCCAGGTATTTTCACTCCCCACGAGCCTGGAATTCCCAGTTTTCTCCCAGCCCCAGGTGCGAACTGTATTGAAGGGCTAACATAGAGGTAACTTCTGGAGTATAGATCTGTTTATTATCCTTCAGGTTTACTTCACTGCCATCCTGGGCGATGAGAAGAGATTCGTAGGTGGCATCGGTTAATCCAAAGTCGTAGTTCAGTTCAAGTCCGCTTAAAAGTAAAGCTTTCATTTCCAGCTCCACACCTTTGCTACGCATTTTCCCGGTATTGCGGGTAACGATCACCCCCTCGGGCATTACAAGGGTAGGCACCTGTACATCGGTCACCTCAGTATAGAAAAGGGTAGCGTTCAGCAGTAGTTTGTTGTCAAAAAATGAATTTTTTGTTCCCAGTTCGTAATTGTTACTGTACTCGGGCTTGAACTCATATAAAGGAGGCTGTGAAGGATCTGCGCTAAGCGGAGTTAACCCGCCGGCCCTGAAGCCACGGCTGTAGGTGAAGAAAAGCAGATTTTCATTAGTGAGGTCATACGTCAAACCTGCTTTGGGAGAAACCGCATTAAAGCTGGCAGTGGCCGTAGTATCGGGTTGATAAGCGAACATTGGTTCAGGGTCTGAATCCAACTTGTATTCTCCAAGAACAGATTGTTTTACATACTCATGGTCATACCTGAGACCTGCAATTATTCCGATGTTTTTGGCTATCTGATAATCTACCTGTCCAAAAATGGCAATCCCTTTTCCTGTTTCTTCGCTGGTGTTGATGAGGGAGAAGTTGGTTTCTTCTGAACCCATCATCGCCGCATCTTCCCCAAAATGAGTTGCCTGCTTCACCGGGCTTTCCTGATAGAACATGTAAGTTCCCGCTGTCCATTCCAGATCATCACCTGGTCCTGCAGGAGAAGAAAACCTGAATTCCTGCGTGGCTACCTTAACATTGTTCCAATCCTTTCCGTAGTCATTAATGATAGACATGGCATCCAAGGGAGAGAAATCGGCGTCAATAGGAGTATGGTAGTAGCGGTAATTCTGCTGAAAGGCGGTCTGGGAACTGAAGTTAAGACCTCTTCCTTTGTGGTCGACTACCAGCGAAGTATTGAAAGTATTATCTTTCATGGTCGAGATCTCGTTCTGGTTGAGCGTGTAAGGATCTTCAAAAGCCCCCTCTATACCCATGTTAAGCGGAAAAGCTCCTTCATTCTCTGCGGAAAAATGCTTCAGGTTGAGAGTGGCGTTCCAGGTGGGGCTAAAAAGATATTTAAAGTAATAATTTCCGGAGAAATTTTCCTGATCATCATAACTGGAATCGGTAAACTCATTGGTGTAAAAACCTTCCCTCTTCTCATACAGCCCTGCAGCGCCAAAATACAATTTATCGGTTATAGTGGTTTTTAATCCTAACATGTACCGCTGCTGATCATAATTTCCCAGGCTCACCTCGCCAAAGATGTTGGTGCCTTTTTCAGGTTTTCGGGTAATGATGTTTATTACCCCTCCCATGGCATTTCTCCCATAAAGCGTTCCCTGTGGTCCTCTAAGAACCTCAATTCTTTCAATGTCAAAAAGCTGGGTGATATAGGTGTCCAGGTTAAATTGGTTCACGCCGTCAATATAGGTCGCCACGGCCGGATCGTAAGAGGTGCTTACAATTCCCCTTATAGAGGTCACAGTCCTTCGATCACCCGGATCGCTAGCATATAGATTGGGAGTAATGGCCGTGAGATCGTTCACGTTCTGGATCTGGCTTTGTTTTATGGCTTCAAAGGAGAGACTGGTGATGCTCAGTGGTATTTCCTGGATCACTTCTTCTCTTTTTTGGGCTGTCACCACAACCTCCCTGAGTTTTTCCATTTCAGAATTAAGCACTATTTCCAATTCAACTACATCATTATCCACTTCAACCACCCGCGTCTTTTCTGCGTAGCCTTTTTTCTGAATGCTGAGGATATAAGAACCGAAAGGCACATCCTGAAATGAGAAATTTCCTTCGAGGCCGGTTGAGGTTTCGAAGGAAGTATTTAAGATGCTCACCACCACATTTGCAAGGGGTTCCGAGGATTCAGAAAGAACCTGCCCATTCACGGTCCCACTATTCTGGGCGGCCGAAGAAAAAGAAACAAAAATAAATAGGAAGATAAACAACGGTCTAATTCTCATGGTCTGTGATTTGAGTTGGAGGGTTCTTTTTAAATCTGAAAAGGAGATTGAGTAAATGCGCAAAGCTTAAGATAAGCAGCCCTAAAAATTCCCGGGTAAATTCTATCCAGGGCTTTTCGTGCGCCATGGGGCCGGTAATACTCTCGGCTCGATGCTGTGTAAGCCAGGAAAGTACACCATCTGTAACAAAAAAGAGGAATATAGCATAAGTCAGGAAAACAATTATTCCTGCAAAATGCCATATTCTGTTATCTTTTTCCAAAAAGGCAAGGGTACAGGCCAAAGCGCCATAACCGTAAATGGCCATCCACAGGGCCGGATCTGGATCATTATATTGTATAACTGCAGAAATGCTGAAGATGATAACAAAGAATGCATTAAGGAGTTTCACTTCTCGCTATTTTTATTGAGCTACTTTTTTCCAGATTAGTGCTGTTGTTTCTCTCTTTTTGTGCATTAGGAGAATATGGAACATCTTACGCGCTTCCACTAGCTTGGCTGTCTTCAATTAACACCAGGCTTTAATCTTCCTCATTTTCAAGCCTGTATATAATTTTTTTCATTTCTGCAATTTCCCGTTCCTGAGCCTCAATAATTTCCTCTGCAAGTTTTTTTGCTTCAGGATCCTTAATATCTGCTCTTTTACTGGTTAAGATCGCGATGGAGTGATGAGGTATCATTGCCTTCATCCACAATACCTCGCCCACAGGAATTTGTGCTCTTACTAAACCTAAAGCACTTAAGAAGATCACCAGGCTGCCTACATATATCGCAATATTCTTTTTTTTGTTTTTATACATTCCCAGCATGACGGTGAGCATGATCACGGCCATTGCACAGATCCCTAAGATTGCCATATAGAATCTTGTCAAACTAAACCAAACATGGTCCCAGGAATAGGTATTCATGTACATGGTTATATACATTGCAATAAATGAGAGAACGAGCATGACCATGAACTTGGTGTACATTCCCTTTTTCATTCCGCCGTGCTTCTTTTCTTTTGATTCCATTATTTAGAAAATTTGTTGTTGGTTGATTATTCGTTTTCTGCCTATTTACAGTGAAAGCGAGAATTTATTTTGATATGGTTTTTTCAACAGAACCGCATTTCGGCATTTTTTCTCCGAAATAGGGATTGGAAATTTCTTCTATACTGGCATACCAATAAGCGCCTTTGTTATCAAATGCCATGGGGCAGAACTTTTTGTAGATCGTTCCTCCTGAAAGGGCATCTTCAAACATCGGCCCTGCTTTTTCAGTAAATTTGGCAAATAACTCCCTTTGGACTTCAATGTCATCTGTCTCGGACATTTGCTGAGCCAAAGACTTCATCTCGGCTCTTTCCTGGGAAAAAGTTTCAGCCATTACTTTTGCTGTTTGCTGCACTTGATCTGCATCAGATAAAGTCAATGCCATTTTTATCTCAAGGTAGTTATGCCATACCTTACCTGTCATACCATCAATAAAATGTTGATCTGCAATGTCAGCAGTCTCTTTCCTTTCTTTCTTAACCTCTTCGGGCGTGTTTATTTCTACCGTTTGCTTTTCCTTACACCCAATCATTGAGATGAACATCAGGGCAATAATAGTGGTTTTGAATAGCGATTTCATTTTTAAACTTTTTAGGGTTTATGGGCCTGAGTAAAAAGAATTTGTCATCCTTTTACTCCTGTCTCTCACTAAATTAGTGAATCCTCAAAATTCCCTTCTTAAATCTGGTTAAGATTTCCATAATATCCTCTTAACGAATTCTCAATTCGCTGGCAATGAGGGAGGAGCGGTAGTTTTTCAGGTGGTGTTGAAAATATGATTCTTTTCAGGATGCAGAAGATTATCGAAAGTCCATCTCTAAACTTTTGATGTGAAGAATTTGCAGTAGTTGTGATATTTTTTCTTACCTCAATAGCGGAAGAGTATCTGAGCTTGTGGATTCGAGGGATTCCTCAAACTCCTCATCCAGTTCCTGCTCGAAATCTACGGGGGTTTTGAGGAAAAGCTCGTTGAGCTGCAGTTTGAAATTATCGAATTCCACAATGAGGTCGTTGGCGACCTCGAAGATCTCCTCTGCATCTTTTTGTTTTTTGTTGGAAAGCTGGTGAAGGATCTTGGCCTTGGTCACCAAAACATTGGTGCGCGACTGCACAGCTGGGGTTTGAAGAGTGTCGGGCGTAGATTCCTTCAGCGATTCCATGATCTGCATAATGCTGTTGGAGGATTCGAGGATGTCGTGACCGGTGCTGTTCCTCAGGTTCTGCATCTCATTCTGCGCGGTGGCATAGGCTAGCCATTCGCTCACTTCTGCCCGGGCTTCGGGCAAAAGCTCTACCCTGCGGTTGGTGGTAACCTGTAGTTCTTCGGAAAAAGCTGCCTTTCCTGCGGAATTTGAACCGGTGTTTTGCGGAGCTTCTTCCCTACAGGAAATTAGGATCAGGGCTGAAAAGAGAAACAGGATTTTTTTCATTTTCTAAAGGTATGAATTTGGCAGACTTTTTTCCGTGGAAAAGCTTAATCTAAATCATTTTTCATCTATGCCGAAATAGATATCTTTGCTTAACTCTAAAACTGAAATTTATGGCCTCAAAGATATTGATAATTGGTGCTTGTGGACAAATAGGAACCGAACTTACCATGGCGCTAAGGGAAAAAGTGGGAAATCAAAACGTCATCGCCAGTGATATCAGGGAGGGAAGCCCCGAGCTGATGGCTTCGGGCCCTTTTGAAGTAGCCGACGCGACCAATTTTGAACAGATCCAGGACCTGGTGATACAATACGAGATCGATGAGGTTTACCTAATGGCAGCCATGCTTAGCGCGACTGCCGAAAAGTTCCCTATGAAAGGCTGGGCTCTGAACATGAACTCCCTTTTTCACGTGCTTAACCTTGCTAAAGACAAGAAAGTATCAAAAGTATTCTGGCCATCAAGCATCGCGGTTTTTGGGCCCACCACTCCAAAAAAGGATACGCCGCAAACTACCATCATGGAACCCTCTACGGTTTACGGGATCAGCAAACAGGCCGGGGAACGCTGGTGCGAGTACTACCATAATAAATTTGGGGTTGATGTAAGAAGCATCAGGTATCCGGGACTTATCAGTTACAAAACTTTACCGGGAGGCGGTACTACAGACTACGCGGTGGAGATCTACCATGAGGCCTTGAAAAACAAGAAATACACCTCATTTTTGAAAGAAGATACAGAACTGCCGATGATGTTCATGGATGATGCCATTCGTGCGACCATTTCTTTAATGGAGGCGCCGGCAGAAAATGTGAAGATACGTTCGTCGTATAACCTTGCGGCCCTGAATTTCACGCCGGCAACACTTACCAAAGCCATTCAAAAACACATCCCTGAATTTGAGATCGACTACGCGCCCGATTTCCGCCAGGCCATAGCCGATTCCTGGCCGTCAAGCATTGATGACTCCAGGGCTCGTGAAGACTGGGGTTGGCAGCATGAATTCGATATTGACCGAATGACCGAAGAGATGCTGGAAGGCATTAAAGAGGTGCACCACGTGTGATCTTCAGCTGAAATAAGCGCATAAAAAAACGTCCTGCATTGCAGGACGTTTTACTTAGAAATAGAACTGTATATTATCCATTGATAACACGCACGTCAGATGCGGTCATTCCTTTTCTTCCTTCAGTTTCGTTGTACTCAACTTTGTCACCTTCCTGAATAGTTTCTCCATTAAGACCGGTAACGTGAACAAAGATATCTCTACCTGTGTCGTCGTTGGTGATGAATCCGTAACCTTTTGATTCATTGAAAAATTTAACTGTACCTTCCATTGTAAAAAAATAATAATTAATAAAGTACAAACATACTGGAATAAATGAAACGGTTGTTAATGAAAGTGTTATTTATTTCTAAAAATTTTATTTTCCTAAAATTGGTCTTTATTCCGTTCTTTCATTTTTTTAAGATTTTCATCGGAAAGTGTGTAATCTTTCAATCTCTTCCCTTTCCACCTGTGGTAGAGGAACAAGGGCATGAGAATAAAGGCGCTAGCCAGCACGGCAACGCCAATGATCCTGTCTCCTAAAAGCAGGTTGTCATTCAGTCTGAAATAGAACCCGGTGCCAATGGCCAGCAGGATCAGAATTCCTAAAATTTTAAGTATTGTATTCATAATTAAACAGTTACTTCAATTAATTTTTTTCTGTATGCGGTGAGCAGTTTTGACTTTGAAACGAAGCCCTGGTATTTATTCTCTTTCACCACAGGAAGGTTCCAGGCATCACTGTCCTGGAATTTTTTCATGATCGTCCTTACTCCGTCCTTGTTGCTGTCAATGATCTCCGGGGCACTCTGCATAAGCTCGTCGATCTTTACCTTATCATACAGTTTTTTGTCAAACATGATAGGGCGAATATCGTCCAGCAGCAGGATACCCATGAAATTGTTTTCATCATCTACCACCGGAAAGATATTCCGGGAAGATCTTATTACCCCTTTATGTACAATTTCTCCAAGCGTCATGCCAAGCTTTAACGGAACGAAGTTGTTCTCGATCACCTTATTGATCTCCATTAGGGTGAGCACCGCCTGATCTTTATTATGAGTGATAAGTTCTCCGCGTTGGGCCAGTTCCATGGTATATACCGAATGTGGTAAGAACTGAGTGGTCACCATGAAGGAGATCGCAGCAGTGATCATTAGGGGGACGAATAGTTCATAACCATGAGTTAGTTCGGCGATAAGGAAGATGGCTGTAAGCGGCGCCTGAAGCACTCCCGCCATTAACCCGGCCATTCCTACCAGCGTGAAATTACTAACCGAAAGCGGGCTTTTCAAGATGTTGAGGTGATTGATAAAAAGAGCGAACAAATGTCCCATAGTACTTCCCATGAAAAGTACAGGCGCAAAGATCCCGCCAACGCCACCGGCATTAAATGTAAGTGAGGTGGCTACGATCTTAAAGACTACCAGCCCTGCCAGCAAGGTTATCACCACCCAGAAATTGTCGAAATAGGCATTGAAATAAGTATTACCCATTGCCTGTACATAATCTTCCTGCAACAGGTTGTTGATCACATCATAGCCCTCCCCGTACAGCGGCGGAATGAAATATACCAATACTCCCAGGGCGCTACCTCCCACCAGCAAACGCATAATGGGATTCTTTAGATTTTTAAAAAGATCATTGATCTTAAAATAGGTCTTTGTGAAGTAGATGGAACACAGAGAAGCTGTCACTCCCAATAAAATGTAATAAGGCACATCAGCGATCTCGAAACTATCCTTCAGGCTAAAGGGCAGGATGATGTCTGACCCAAAAAAGAAATAAGAGGTGAGGATAGCAGATACCGATGCCAGCAGCAACGGCAGGAGGGAGGCTAAAGTAAGATCAAGGCTGAAGACTTCAATGGCGAAAACGATGGCCGCGATAGGAGCCTTAAAGATGCTGGACATGGCTCCGGCTGCCGCACAACCTATAAGCAGGGTACGGGTGGCCTGGTTCATGTTGAACATCCTGGAAATGTTAGAGCCCAAAGAGGCCCCTGTGGCTACGGTTGGTCCTTCCAACCCCACAGATCCTCCAAATCCCACCGTTATGGGGGCTGTAATCAGGGAAGCGAACATATGCATGCGTCGCATGATCCCTTTTTTCATCGAGATGGCATAAAGGGTAGAGGGAATGCCATGACCCACGGGGCGGCGCAGAAAGAACTTGATAATGACCATGGTGATGGCCAATCCAATTACCGGAAAAACAAAATAGAAGGCATGGTGATAATTGGCAATGAATTTTCCCTCAAGAAGCAGCTGAATGAAATGCGTAAGGTTCTTGATGGCCACCGCACCCAGCCCTGCAGTAAAACCAATAAGTGCGCTAAGGAGCATCACGAACTGCTGCTGCGAGAGATTCTTTGTTCTCCAGATCAAAAACCGGAGGAGTAGGGGATTTCTTTTTCTACCCGGCATATTTACCCGTTGATAAAAAAATCCTGCCTAAGCAGGATTTTAATGTTATTCTGTTTCTGAAACTATTTGAAGGTTTAGTTCCTTTAATTGCTCTTCGTCAATTTTTGAAGGCGCGTCTATCATCACATCGCGCCCTGCATTGTTCTTGGGGAATGCGATATAATCCCGGATGGTTTCCTGTCCGCCTAAAATGGCAACCAGCCTGTCGAATCCAAAGGCGATACCACCGTGAGGAGGCGCTCCATACTGGAAGGCATCCATTAAAAATCCGAATTGAGCTTTGGCTTCTTCTGGAGTGAAACCAAGGTGCCCGAACATCATTTCCTGGGTCTTTCTGTCGTGGATCCTGATGGAACCACCGCCTATCTCATTCCCGTTCAACACCAGGTCATAAGCATTGGCACGTACTTTTCCGGGTTCGGTATCCAGAAGTTTGATGTCCTCCGGTTTTGGAGAGGTGAACGGGTGGTGCATGGCGTGGTATCGCTCGGTTTCCTCGTCCCATTCCAAAAGTGGAAAATCGACTACCCATAAAGGTGCGAACTCATCTGCTTTTCTCAATCCAAGCTCGTTGGCCAGGTGCATACGCAGCGCGCTGAGCTGAGTCCTCGTCTTATCGGTATTACCGGCCATCACCAGGATAAGGTCTCCCGGTTTAGCTCCGGTTCTTTCTGCCCATTCCTGCAGGTCTTCAGGAGAATAGAATTTATCCACAGAAGACTTTAAAGTGCCGTCTTCATTGTATTTTACCCACACCAGGCCATTGGCTCCTACCTGCGGGCGTTTTACCCAATCAATTAATTTGTCTATCTCTTTGCGGGTAAAGGAAGCGGCTCCCGGGACAGCGATCCCCACTACTAGCTCCTGCTGATCAAAGACATTGAAACCTTTGTTCTTTGCAAGATCATTAAGTTCCCCGAACTCCATTCCAAAACGAATATCGGGCTTGTCATTTCCATACTTGCGCATGGCATCGGCATAGGTCATTCTCGGGAATTCCTTAACCTCGACGTTTTTCACTTTTTTGACCAGTTGCCTGGTGAAATCTTCAAAGATGTTAAGGACATCTTCCTGCTCCACAAAGGCCATTTCGCAGTCTATCTGGGTGAATTCCGGTTGCCTGTCGGCACGAAGGTCTTCATCCCTGAAACATTTCACGATCTGGAAGTATTTATCCATTCCACCCACCATAAGCAGCTGCTTAAATGTCTGCGGGGACTGTGGCAGGGCGTAGAACTGCCCTTCGTTCATACGGCTTGGCACCACGAAATCACGCGCGCCTTCGGGCGTGGATTTAATTAATACAGGAGTTTCGACCTCAATAAAGCCTTTGTCAGAAAGAAAATTACGCACCTCCATAGCTACTTTGCTTCTGAAGATCAGTTTTTCCTTCACCGGATTCCTTCTGATGTCCAGGTAACGGTATTTCATCCTTAGGTCTTCCCCGCCATCGGTCTCCTCCTCAATAGTGAAGGGAGGTACTTCCGAAGTGTTTAAAATAGTAAGTTCCTTTACCAGGATCTCCACATCGCCCGTTGGCATATTAGGGTTTTTGGATTCCCTTTCGATCACTTCTCCTGTAGCCTGGATCACGAACTCCCTTCCAAGCCTGGAGGCTTTTTCCATCATTTCTTTTGGAGTACGCTCTTCATCAAAGATAAGCTGGGTCACACCATACCTGTCTCTAAGATCAACCCAGATCATGAAACCTTTGTCCCTGATCTTCTGCACCCATCCGCTAAGCGTAACTTCTTTTTGTTTGTCCTCTATTCGTAATTCACCACAGGTGTGACTTCTGTACATAATTTTCTTGATTTTCGAAGAAGCAAAAATAAGAAGAACTGCGCGGATTCTGCCGAAATAGCCTGAAAAATAATTGAAGCCTGAGGAGAGGTGTTTTAGCCAATTTTTAAGACAGAGCCGGCACCGAATGTGTTTCGAGGAAGCTTTCTCCCATTTGCTGCTCGTTATTATTCTTTATATTTGAGGCATGAAGGAAAGACCCAGGATATTCGCTTCATTTCTTCTGGCAGTTTTTGCATTAACTCTGCTTCACCAGTTCGTTCCTCATCTTCATCATGAACATAGGGAAAATCAAAGGCACGAATTAGCACATTCTCATTCTCATTCCCACGAACACCATCACAAAAAAGAATCTGAAGAGCCAAAAGGCATCATTTCGATCCTGCTGGCCATGCATTCTCATAGCAGCAGTTCTTCTGAAGTACCTGTTGAAAATTCCATAGAGCAGTTTAATCTTCAGGAATCACAGGCAGAAAGCACTTCGGAATTTGAGGTTTATGGGCAGCTGATTGTTTACGGGGTCTTAGAGAAAGAACGGCTCAGGAATTACCAACCTCCGCCTTTATTCGTCATAAAATATTATTCTAACTATTCCCTTCGGGGCCCTCCCGCTTTAGGTTAAACTTCTGATAAACACTATGCTTATCACTTTCAAATAGGTTAAACCTAAAAAATTACAATGTATAAATATATAGTATCCGTCTGTTTCGGATGCCTGTTCTCATTGGGTCTTTCAGCCCAGGATATGGGAGTTGACCAGGTACTGGAACAGATCAGTAAAAACAACAGGCAGATCAAGGCTTATCAATCCTTCATGGCGAGCCGGAATCTGGCTAATAAGTCTGAAAACAATCTCCAGGATCCGCAGGCTTCAGCGTATTACCTGCCTTTTGGGGAACATGAGACCGATGATTATTATGAATACCAGATCTCGCAACGATTTGAATTTCCAACGGTCTATGGCGCCCGAAGCAAGCGTATTGAAAAGCAGGAAGCACTGATGGAGCTGGAATATGAAGGGCTAAGGCAGGAAGTTTTGCTGAATGCCAAAAAACAGCTGCTCGAACTTCAGGTCCTTCAAAAGCGGAAAGAGTTGGAACAAAAACGAGTGGAGCAGGCCAGAGAGGTCTATGATCAGATCCGGCGACTATTCGAAGCCGAACAGATCGGGATCCTGGAACTGAACAAGGCTAAAGTAGCCTGGTTACAGGATCAGTTTGAGGTCGAGCAGCTGGAAATTAGAATGGAAAGTGTGCTCAGGGAGCTTCAGAAAATGAATGGCGGACAGGCCATAGAAGTTGGTCAGCTCCATATCTCTGAAGAAACCCAACTGCTTTCCCAGGATGCCATCTGGCAGGAAAAGCTTTCGGTCGACCCTGAACTTAAAGCCTTACAGGCCCAAACCGAGCTTGCCGAGCAACAGGTGAAACTGGAAAAGAACAAGGTGCTTCCTGAGCTAAGTGTGGGATATAATTACCAGGGAGTGAGTTCCAGTAACTATTCAGGTTTTCTGGGCGGACTTTCCATACCGCTTTGGAACAGCAAAAATAAAGTCAAGGCTGCCAAAGCAAGGTATGAATATGAGCAGTCGAATTCCGAATTTGTTCAGGCAGAGCTTTACACTGCTTTCCTGGAAAAGTTTCAGAGGTTTCAATTACTGGATGAAAAATATCTGGAATACAAGGAAACCTTTGAGGACCTTAATTCCGAAGAGCTTTTGTTCAAAGCCTATGATCTGGGAGAACTTTCCTTCCTTGATTATTACCGGGAAGTGGAATTCTACCGGCATGCTTATAACAGGATGCTGGAGATGGAAAAAGAACTACTTCAGTTAAAAGCAGAACTATTAAAACATCAATTATAATTTCAAATTAAACGATATGAATTTCAAGAATTTATTTTTCGCAGCAATATTAGTATTTGGTTTTTCGGCGTGCAGAGACACAGCTAGCGCAGAACACGGCCATGAACATGAAGAGGGAGTCGAGGCTCACGGTCACGAGGAGGAAGAGCACGGGCACCCGCATAACGAAGATGGGAGTCATATGGACGGTGAGCATACGGAGCAGGAAGAATTTACAGTGGGAGAGGATTCGCTGGATATGCACGAGGAAACCGACCACCATACCCACGATGACGGCACAGAGCACCACGACCACTAATGCTTAAAAAGGACATGAGATATATTTTATTGTTATGCATCTCGCTTTTGCTTTTTTCCTGCGGAAGTAACGGGGAGGAAGGCCATGCGCATGATGCAGAAGGAAATCACGTGAGTTCGGGAGTACCTGCGATAAGTAAAACCGTTTGGACAGACCAGACGGAGCTTTTCGTGGAGTTTCCGGCTCTCGTGGAAGGAAAAACGAGCAAATTTGCTGCTCACTTCACCAGGCTTGACAAACACCAGCCTGTTCGTGAAGGTTCGGTTACGGTTAGTTTGATAAAAGGAGGTAGCGGGATTCGCCATAAAGTGGACGCGCCTTCCTCTCCGGGGATCTTTTCTCCGAAGCTGCAACCTAAGGAAGCCGGGACTTATTACCTGGTTTTTGACCTGGAAACTCCTGAATATTCAGACAGGATCGTGGTCGAAAATGTTCAGGTTTATGGCTCGGCTGCTGAAGCTGCTGAAAATGTAGAAGAAGCCGCAGAAGGCGATATCAGTTTTCTGAAGGAGCAGGCCTGGAAGATCGATTTCCAAACTGAACCTGTTACTCAGGGAGAAGTTTATGGCATTGTTCATACCTCCGGAGTCTGGCAGGCTGCCCCGGGAACTTTTAAGACCCTGGCGGCAGGAGCAAACGGAATGGTAAATTTCGTTTCGGAAAACCTTACGGAAGGCAGCGAGGTGAAAAAAGGTCAGCTGTTGATGAATGTGAGCAGCGAAGGACTTTCGTCCAACAATATTCAGGCAGAGATCGCTCAGGCGAAAGCCAGGTACGATCAGGCAAAAGCCGAATACCAGCGTAAGAAAGAACTCTACGAGGATAAGATAGTTCCCAAAGCGGAATTCGAGAGAGTAGAAAGCAACTTTCGTGTAGCCGAATCAAATTATCGGGCCCTGGCTTCCAATTACGGAGCAGGCGGAAAGCAGATCCGTGCGCCTTTTGACGGGTTCATCAAATCCATCAGCACTTCCAACGGAGCTTACGTGGAGCAGGGTGCAAACCTGGTAACTATCGGGACCGATAAGTCAAGATTGCTGAAAACCCAGTTGAGCGCTTCTAAAAACCCTACCAAGGAATCCATCGCCAGTATCTGGTACAAAGGAGACAATGGTGAGTGGAAAGAGGTAGCTGGGGAATCCATTGTTTCTGTTGGTAAAGAAGTGGAAGACCGCAAGCCAATGATCCCGGTATATGTGAAAGTGAACGATGTGGTTGAAATGCCTGAAGGCAGTTTCACCGAGGTACAGATCGCACTGGGTAATGCAGAGCCGGGGATCGTGGTGCCTGAAGCTGCTTTACTGGAAGATTATGGTAATTATTCGGTGATCGTTCAGGTAAGCGGAGAAAGCTTTGAAAGACGCCCTATAAAAATAGGAAAACGAAACGGCCGGCAGGTGCAGGTACTTAGCGGACTGCAACCCGGAGATGTGGTAGTCACCACCGGAGCTTATCAGGTGAAGATGGCTTCAATGTCAGGTTCAACGCCGGCGCATGGGCACGAACATTAATTAATTCTGAAAAGATAAGTTAGATGTTAAACAAAATTTTATCAGTATCTCTTCAGAACAGGCTTTTGGTCTTGCTGGCAGCAGTGGTGCTTAGTGTTACCGGGTTTTACCTCGCACGTGATATGAACGTGGATGTATTTCCTGACCTTACAGCGCCTACTGTTACTATTTTGACGGAAGCTCACGGAATGGAATCTGAAGAGGTCGAAAAACTGGTGACCTATCAGCTTGAGACTGCGATGAACGGTTCGCCGAACGTGAGAAGGATCCGTTCTTCTTCCGCGGCCGGGATCTCCATTGTTTGGGTCGAGTTTGACTGGGGGACCGATATATACAAGGCCAGGCAGATCGTAAGTGAACGAATTCCGATGGTTAGGGAAAACCTACCAAGTGGGATCGGAGCTCCAAGGATGGCACCTATCTCTTCCATAATGGGAGAAGTAATGCTGTTGGGAGTCACTTCAGACAGCCTGAGCCCAATGGAACTAAGAACACTTTCCGACTGGCAGATCCGTCCGCGGATAAAAGCCATAGGCGGGATCGCCAACGTGGTAGTTATTGGTGGAGATTACAAGCAGTACCGGGTCTTTGCCGATCCGGGGAAGATGAAATATTACGATGTAAGCCTTGAGGAGCTCACAAAAAAGGTGAAGGAAGCAAATACCAATGCCCCGGGTGGTTTTCTGAACCAGTACGGAAATCAATACATCATCAAAGGAAGCGGAAGAGCTTATGCTTTGGAAGACCTGGAGGAAGCCGTGGTGAAACAGGTGAACGGCCAAAGCATCAAGATCAAGGATGTTGCGGATGTTCATATAGGGGCTGCCGATAAGATCGGGGATGGTTCGCTGAATGCAAAGCCGGCCGTGATCCTGACCATTTCCAAGCAACCCGATGTTAATACACTGGAGCTTACGGAAAGGCTGGATGAAGCCATCGCCGAACTGGAAACCAGCCTGCCAGAAAGTGTGGAGATCAAAAGTCAGATCTTCCGCCAGGCAGATTTTATCGATGCTTCCATCAGTAACCTGAATATGACCCTGCTCGAGGGAGCCTTTTTTGTGGTAATCGTATTGTTCATTTTCCTGATGAACTGGCGCACCACTTTTATTTCCTTGCTGGCTATTCCAATTTCTTTATTGGTGTCGATCATAGTGCTGAAAATGCTGGGCTACACCATCAATACGATGAGTCTTGGAGGAATGGCGATCGCGATCGGTGCCCTGGTCGATGACGCGATCATCGACGTGGAGAACGTATATAAACGCCTGCGGGAGAACATCAGAAAACCGAAAGCTGAAAGGCAATCGGTGATCACCGTGGTGCGGGAGGCATCGGTGGAGATCAGGAGTTCGATCATTATCGCGACGCTGATCATTATCGTCTCTTTCGTGCCCTTGTTTTTCCTTGGCGGAATGGAAGGCCGATTGCTGAAACCCCTTGGGATTGCATTCATCACTTCTGTACTGACTTCCTTAGTAGTAGCTGTTACCGTTACTCCGGTGCTGTGTACCTATCTGCTGAAAAAGGAGAAAATGCTGTTGAAACAGGCTGAGGGCACTAAAGTCGAAAGATGGCTGGAGCGCAGGTACGCTGCAACTTTGAACAGGGCTCTTAGGATCCCGAAAACCGTAATTGGAATAACGGTAATTGCCTTTCTACTGAGTATTGCCCTTTTCACACAGTTAGGAAGAAGCTTTCTGCCTGAATTCAACGAAGGTTCAATGGTAATAAGCGTAGTGGGGCCTCCGGCGATGGCTTTGGAAGAAAGCAACAAGACCGGCAGACAAGTTGAAGAACTCTTGCTTGAAATGCCTGAAGTAGAAGTGGTTACCCGGAGAACGGGTAGGGCAGAGCTCGATGAACACGCCCAGGGAGTGAACGCGGCCGAGATCGACGTGCCGTTTACTCTTGAAGATAAGTCGAAGGAAGACTTTTTCGAGGACGTCAGGGAAAAGCTGAGCATTGTTCCGGGGGTAAATATCACTTTAGGTCAGCCAATCGCCCACCGTATAGATCATATGCTTTCGGGAACCCGGGCGAATATCGCGATCAAGATCTTTGGGCCCGATTTGCAGCAGCTTTATTCCATTGGGAAAGATATTGAAGAGCAGATCACCCCGATAAACGGTCTCGCCGATGTGGCAGTTGATCAGCAGATCGAAGTTCCGCAGATCAAGATCACCCCAAAGAGGCAGATCCTTTCCGCTTACGGAATGACCGTTGGTCAGCTTATGGAGCAGGTTGATATTGCCTTTGCAGGACACGAAGTAGGGGAGGTGTATGAGGGTCAGAAATATTTTGACCTGGTAGTGCGCTATGACGAAAACTTCAGGAACAGCATTGAAAACATCAGAACTGCCCTGATAGGTTTACCCAATGGCGCACAGGTGCCATTGAACGAGGTCGCTACTGTTTCCTCGGTAAGTAGCCCGAATACCATCAGCAGGGAAGACGTGCAGCGTAAGATCGTGGTAGCTGCCAATGTGCAGGGGCGTGACCTGCGAAGTGCCGTTGAAGAGATCAGGGAAACCGTAAATTCTTCGGTGGATATGCCGGAAGGTTATCGTATACAGTATGGCGGACAGTTCGAAAGCGAATCGAAAGCTTCACAAATGTTATTGATAAGTGCAATAGCCGCTATTTTTGTGATCTTCCTGTTGTTATATTTTGAGTTCAACAACGTGAAACTGGCTTTCGTGGTATTGATCAACCTGCCGCTGGCTTTGATCGGAGGAATTTTGATCGTTTACTTTACCTCAGGTATCGTGAGCATTGCGTCTACGATAGGTTTCATCAGCCTTTTCGGGATCGCTACGCGAAACGGAATTCTGCTGGTGTCGAGATATGAAGACCTGAGAAAGGAAGGACTGAGAGGTTATGAACTTATCAAAAGCGGAGCCCTGGACAGGCTAAACCCTATTCTGATGACGGCCTTTACAACAGGGCTGGCACTAATTCCGCTTGCTCTAAAAGGAGGCGAACCGGGAAGTGAGATCCAGAGCCCGATGGCGGTAGTGATCCTTGGAGGATTGCTTTCGGCGACCCTTCTGAACCTGGTCGTGATACCATGTGTATACGATCTGGTGACCAGGAAGAATTAAAAAAGGTCCCGGAAAAGCGCTTTTTTTGCGGGATCTACTTATACCAAAAACAAAAAAATCCGGAGCACTAACTCCGGATCTTTCGTTCAATTAAAAATTAATATTAATGATGAATTTTGGTGAAATGCACCTCATCATTAATGGCGTTCAATATAAAGTTCTCGTCAAGCCCGTTTACGATCCAGGTCTCGATCTTTGCCTTTTGCGTGATCTCTGCAGCCGAAACCTTCGACTCCATTCCACCCGTACCATGGGCAGATTTGGTCTCAGACATCACCTCTTTCTTAAGCTCGTCGATATCGCTTACTTTCCTGATCGTTTCAGGAGTTTCGGCGCTAATGGACCCTTTCTTATACACTCCGTGCGTGTTGGTAGCGATGATGAACAGGTCCACATCAAGCAACGCAGCCGTTTGTGCAGCCAAATTATCATTGTCCCCAAACTGAATGGCTTCGGTTGAAGAGGTATCATTCTCATTGATGATAGGGATGTAGTCATTTTCAAGAAGCACATTCATCGTGTTGATGATGTTCTTCTTGGAATCATCCCTTCCGAAGTCATTAGGAGAAAGCAGGATCTGAGAGGTCAAAAGTCCCAATTCTCTAAAGCTTTCCTGGAAGATACGCATCAGGTGCGGCTGACCAATTGAAGCCAGGGCCTGTTTTACGTCGATGTTCTCCCCACTTCTTTCCAGGTTCACGAACTGCTTTGCCACAGCTACCGCTCCCGAGCTAATAAGCACGAACTCATAATCATCTTTTAGAGCCGCGATCTGGCGACCAATATCCTCGATCTTACCGCGGGAGATCTGATCGGTTTCCCTTGTGAGGGTGTTGGATCCTAATTTCAACAGAATTCTCTTTTTCTTCTTAGGCTTTTCCATCTCTATATTGTTGTGTTCTAAAATCTTATTCAAGTTATTCTTATCGTATTTGTCCATTACCGTGTATATACCATTTATTGGTTACTAAATGCTGAAGACCAATAGGTCCGCGCTGGTGTAACTTATCTGTACTAATGGCCAGTTCTCCACCAAGGCCCAATTGTCCCCCGTCTGTAAAGCGGGTAGAGGCGTTGTGGTAAACAGCGGCATTGTCTACGGTCTCCATGAATTGTTTTGCTGCCTGGTCATCTTTAGAGATGATAGAGGCAGAGTGCCCTCCTGAATATTTGTTGATCTTGGCGATCGCTTCAGAAACTGAATCTACTTCGCCAATGAGGATCTTATAATCAAGAAATTCTTCATACCATTCATCTTCACTCTTTACAGGTCTTGCATTTTCAAGCTTACCCTCTAAAGTCTTATCGGCGATGAATTCCACATTATATTCTGAAAGTCTTTCTACCAGTTTTTTCAGGAATTCTTCTTTATTCGGAAGGTGTGAATCTATCAGCACCTTGTCTACTGCGTTACAAGCCGAAATTTTCCCGGTCTTTCCGTTCAAAATGACATTTAACGCGATATCAATATCGGCCTGGTCGTGTACGTAAACGAAGTTATTACCGCGTCCGCTCACGATCACCTGTGCCGAAGAATTGTCTTTTACGAATTTGATCAATCTTTCCCCGCCCCGAGGGACGATAAGATCTACCGGCTGGGTAGGGTGTGCCAGGAATTCCTGGGTCTGTTTGCGGTCAAATTGCAGGTACTCCACCCATTCTGTAGAAACATTGTTCTCCTT
Organism: Salinimicrobium catena; assembly: GCF_900102915.1. Taxonomy (GTDB): domain Bacteria; phylum Bacteroidota; class Bacteroidia; order Flavobacteriales; family Flavobacteriaceae; genus Salinimicrobium; species Salinimicrobium catena. The sequence continues at coordinate 229,676 of NZ_FNGG01000001.1, read as the reverse complement.
AAGGGCCTGGTGCCACAATTCTACGATCCTAAGGTTGGAATTAAGAGATTCCTTACCTCCTTTTAAAAGGATCTTGTTACCAGATTTAAAGGCGATCCCTGCCGCCTCCACGGTCACGTCGGGTCTTGATTCATAAATGATCATGACCGTTCCAAAAGACGCGGTCTTATTGTAGACCTGCATCCCGTTCTCATGCTTGAAGCTGAAGCGCTCCACTCCCACAGGGTCTTCCTGGGAAGCCAAATGTTCTAAAGACGCGACCATTCCTTTTATTTTTGAATCGTCTACTTTAAGCCTGTCTTCCATGGCCAGATCGTCACCTGAATAGTTATCCAGGTCGATCTTATTTGCTTTTAAAATATTTTCTTTTTCCTGTTCTACAAGTTTGGCCATTGATCTTAAAACGGCATTTCGTTCATCAATGGTTAATAGCGTGTTCATTCTTTGATTTTTAATTAATAAATAATTGAACTTCGCTCATAAGGGCGCAAACACTTTGCCAGACTCCCCTTAAAAAAGAAAACCTCCGGTGTATTGCCGGAGGTTTCGTTTTTAAGCTGCTGTGCTTTGCAGTTTCTTATCCCTTTTTTTCCTGATCTTCACTCTTGCCCTGTTGATGATATAGAGCATAGCCGGCACCACCACTAAGGTTAGGAAGGTTGCGAAGATCAATCCAAAGATCACTGTCCACGCCAGCGGCCCCCAGAAGATCACGTTGTCACCTCCAAAATAGATCTGCGGGTCATAATCTGTGAAAAGTGTAAAAAAGTCAATGTTAAAGCCTATTGCCAGAGGGATAAGCCCCAATACTGTCGTAATGGCAGTAAGCAGAACCGGACGCAGCCTGGATTTCCCTCCTTCAACGATAACAGCAAAATACTGTTTTTTTGTCAGTAGATCATGTTCATCCAGCCCCAGCGAAGCCTTTTTACGGTCTATGAGGATCTGGGTGTAGTCCACCAGTACGATCGCGTTGTTCACCACGATCCCTGCGAGGGAGATAATCCCCATCATGGTCATGATGATGATGAAGTCCATCTGGAAGATCACCATACCCAGGAATACCCCTGCCAAACTCAGGAACACCGCCATAAGAATGATTAGAGGTTTGGGTACAGAGTTGAATTGCGCAACCAGGATCAGCAGGATTCCGCCAAGGCCAATGATCAATGCCTTGAGCAGGAAGGACATGTTCTCATCTTGCTTTTCCTGTTCTCCCGTAAACTGCAGTTCCATGTTCTTTGGCAGCTCATAGCTTTGAAGTTCATTCTGAAGCTGCTCTACAATGGCATTTCCGTTGTATCCTTCCAGCACGTTCGAATATAGGGTGATCACTCTTTTAAGATCTTTCCTTTTGATCGAACTAAACGCTGAAGTAAGTTCCTTTTTGGTAACCGAAGAAACCGGAACCTGCACGATCTCTCCCGTGTTCTGGTTCTTAAAGGTGATAGGCTGGTTGAAAAGTGCGTTTTCATCATACCTGAAATCTTCATTGAATCTCACATTGATCTCATAATCTTCATCGCCTTCCTTATAGGTGGAGATCTCCTCTCCGTAGATCGCCCTTCTTAAGGTTTGTCCCACGGTAGCTGAAGAAACTCCCAGCTGCCCGGCCTTGACCCTGTCTACCGTCACATTCAGCTCGGGTTTGGACTTGTTTACGTCAATGTTAAGCTCTTCGATACCGCCTATGTTGAGTTCGTTGATGTATTCCCTTAGCTGTTCAGCTTCCAGGAGCATCTGCTCATAATCCTCGCCTCTTAGTTCGAGGTTGATAGGGTAACCGGTTGGTGGCCCTGCCGCATCTTTTTCAACGATGATCGACGCTCCCGGAAATCCCTGCACGGCTTCCCTTACCTCTGAAAGCACATGGCTACTCTTTACTCCGCGCCTTTCCTTGAACTCCCGCATGGTAAGGGTGACCTTTCCTTTATGTGGCATCTCGTTTTGCTGGCCGCCATCGGTCTGCGGGTTACCCGCTCCCTGGCCTACCTGTGCAATAGCCGATTCCACCATATAGTTATACCCGTCTTCATCCTCATATTTTTCAATGAGATCGTAGATGCGCTCCTCCACTTTCTTGGTGAGCTCATTGGTCTTCCTGATATCGGTTCCTTCAGGATATTCTATGTAGGTGATGATCTGGTTTGGCTGATTTTCTGGAAAGAAAAGCACCTTCGGTTTTACGATCCCCACCAGGATGAATGACAGGATAAGCATAAGAAGCGTACCTGAAAATACCAGGTAGGCATTCTTTCCTTTTAAAGAAAACCTTAAGGTTTGTTCGTATTTGGTTTCCAGTTTTTTCAATGCTTTGAACTGGAAGTAATCAACGAACGGACTCAGGAAATATTTATAAGCCCAAAGCAAAATGGCAGACAGGATGGAAAGGTTTCCGATTCCACGTAAAGCTCCCATGTCTATGATATATCCTGCAATGACAAGAAGAATTCCTACTCCTGCCAAAATAGCGCTCCACCTGATGAGTTTCTTCTTGGTGAGTTTCTTCTCTTCGGTCTTCATATACTGCGAGGTCAGCATGGAATTGATGATAAGTGCCACGAAGAGCGATGATCCCAACACGATGGAAAGTGTGATAGGGAAATAGATCATGAACTTTCCAATGGTTCCCGGCCAGAGGCCTAAGGGGAAGAAGGCGGCCAAAGTTGTGGCTGTGGAGGCAATGATAGGCCAGGCGATCTCGCCCACTCCCTGCTTGGCAGCCTTAAGACGCGGCATGCCCTGGTCCATCAGGCTGTATACATTCTCTACTACCACGATCCCGTTGTCAACAAGCATCCCCAGTCCCATAACCAGGGCGAAAAGCACCATGGTATTGAGGGTAAACCCGATACTGGACAGAATGATGAACGAAAGGAACATGGAAAGCGGGATGGCAAACCCAACAAAAAGTGCATTTCTGAACCCAAGGAAGAACATCAATACCAACACCACGAGGATCACCCCGAAAATGATGTTGTTTACCAGATCGTCAACCATGTTCTCAGTTGTGGTAGATTGGTCATTGGAATAGGAGATATGCAGATCATCCGGCAGATAAGTTTCCTGTTCGTATTCAATGATCTCCTTGATGTCGTCAATGGCCTGGATCATGTTCTTTCCGCTTCGTTTTTTGACATCAAGCATCACCACAGGCTCGCCATATTCACGCGCGAACGTGGTAGGCTCCTTTTCCTGGAACTTGACTTCGGCTACATCCCGCAAAAAGACATTTCCTTCCTCTCTTTTGATGATGATGTTTTCCAGCTCCTTCGGATCCTGGATCTCTCCCAGGATCCTGATATTCTTCTGAATCCCTCCTGTAATGACATTCCCGCCCGAGATAGTCTGGTTCTCCATGCTCACGGCGCTTACAATGTCGCCAAAACTTACTTTTGAAGCAGCCATTTTATGAGGGTCAACAGCGATCTCCACCTCTTTTTCTTCAGCCCCGCGAATGGAAGCCTCCTTGATCTGTGGTAGTAATTCGATCCTGTCCTGCAGGTATTCGGCGTACTCTTTTAGCTGCTGTACCGGAAAATCTCCCGTAAGGTTAATGTTCAGGATGGGCATTTCTTCGGAAAGGTTCAGGTCAAAAACGTTGGGTTCTACCTTGGCACCATTGTCCATGGTGGGCCAGGTGGTGGCCGCTTTTTCCTGGTCTACCTTGTCCTTTACTTTCTGCCGAGCGGCATCTACGGATATATCCTCATCAAATTGCACGATGATAAGCGAGTAATCCTGAAGGGTAGTGGAGGTGATCTCGTTCACTCCCCCAATATTGTTGAATTCTTCCTCTAAAGGCTCGGTAATGAACTTTTCCACATCCTCTGCCGAGTTCCCCGGGTTGACCGAACTAACGTAGATCTTGGTCTCCACCACCTCGGGGAAAGACTCCCGCGGCATGCTGTAGTATGACAGTAATCCGCCCAGCAGCACAATGGCAATGATGACGTAGACCGTCATACGGTTGTCAATGGCCCAGGAAGAAAGTTTAAAATCTTTATCTAATTTCATCTTGTGAATTTCTGATTGAAAATGATTAGTTGAGGATCTTTACCTCTTCTCCTTCACTAATGTTCTTTGCGCCTTCGGTGATCAACAGCTCTCCCGGTTTAAGGCCGGAAAGTACCTCCACATGATCATTATAAATCTTTCCGGTTTCCAGGATCCTTTTTTCCGCAGTGCCGGTACTGTCATTAGTAGGCTGTAGCACATAGATCACACTTTGGCCAGCGGCGTTCTTTTGGATCACCCCTTCAGGAATGATCACCGCGTTTTCTGAAGTGTAATCGTTTAGCTTCACGGTAGCGATGAGGTTTGGTTTTACCAGCTCCTTATCGTTAGGGACGGCCACCTTGATCTCAAAGGTGCGGTTGTTCGGATTGATGAAGTTCCCGACCTGTTGAATTTCTGACTGGAATTCGGTTCCCGTAGCGGCGATCTCTACCATCACCTCAGTGCCTTTTTTGATGCTGCCCAGGTAAGATTCCGGTACGGCGGCAGTGATGTACATGTTCGATAGATTGATAAGTCTGAACAATCTGCTTTGTCCAGGGGCAACCACCTCTCCCTGTTCTGAAAAAGTTTCGTCAATAACCCCTGAAAAAGGGGCTCTCACTACTGTTTTTGAAAGCTGGGATTGCAATTGATTCACCGAATTCTGTACCGCCTCATAATTCGCTTTTGCTTCCAGGAACTGGATCTCAGAACCAATGTTCTGCTCCCACAACCTTTTTTGCCTCTCAAAAGTGGTCTTTGCAAGGGCAGCCTGGGTTTCAAGCTGCGCTAGCTGACTTGATAGGCCGCCATCATCGATACGTGCCAATACCTGTCCTTTGTTCACGCGGTCTCCTTCCTCAACCAGCACGTCGAGCAGAACGCCGGAAAATTCCGGGTAAATAGTGATGTTCTCATCTGTTTCCACATCCCCCGGGATCTCTACATAATGCTTGAAAAGCGTGTCTTCTACCCTTGTGGTTCTTACCAAAGCGAATTGAGTCCTTTTGTCCAGTTTTTGAATGGCCGCATCAAGTTTGGCTATCTTGGAACTGAGTTCGCCTTGCTGTTTGCTTAGTTCGGCTTTTTTGGCTCTTATTTCTGAAAGGTTCCCTTCCTCGATGACTTCTTCTACAGATCTGTCTGAATTTCCGCAGGATGCAAGAATGAAGAGACTGACAATTAATAGGCTTATTTTTTTCATTGTTTGGATTTCAAATGTTCTTTTTTCTGATCTATTCTTCGGAATAATGGGTGGTGTCAAGGATGTTCTCCAGCTCAACTTTTGCGTTGATCACTTCAAGCATGGCCTCGAGCAGACTTTGCTGAGCAGCGTAAAGTTGCCTTTGCGCCTCGCTTAGTTCGAAACTGCTGGCAAGGCCCTCGAAGAACTTTATCTGGTTCTTGTTCTCGATCCTTTCGGCCAGCTGAAGGTTTTCCTGCTGCGCCTGATAGTTTTCCAGGCTGTAGCGGTAATTCGATTTGGCCGATTTGATCTCCAGCCTTATCTGGTTTTTGGTTTCTTCCAGGTCAAGCAGGGCCTGTTCATATTCCAGTTCCTTCTGTTTGGTTCTGGAACTGCGCATTCCACTGCTAAAAATGGGAATGTTAAGGCTCAATCCTAAGATCGATTGTCCGAAATACTCCTGTTCCTCGTCAAAAAAGGTAAAGTCGTCACTATATCCGGCTACCCCATAGTTGAGGAAACCGTTAAGGGTAGGTAAAGCTTTTGCCTTTTCAAGCCGCACGTAAATGTTCGCAGCTTCGGCGGTGTTCGCCGCGATCCTCACATCAATGTTCTCTTCAACAGGTATGGACTTTTCCAGAACCTGCAGGTCTATGAACTGCACTGCAAGGTTGTCCAGATCTTCAGTGAGAGTGACCGGTTTTTCTACCGGAATGCCCAAAGCCATGTTGAGCACCTGGTACGCGATGTCCAGCATGCGCACGCTGCGATTAAGATTGTTCTCAATGCCCAGGCGGGTGATCTTCAGCTGTTCTACATCCTCTTCTTCTGCGAGCCCGTTCTCATATATTTTCTGGGTGTCACTCAGGTTCTTTTCGACGTTTTCGAGGTTATTCTGAAGGATCTCCACACTTTCCTCAGCCATGAGCACATTTCCGTAGGCATTGATCACGGCTTTCCTCACTTCGAGGTCAGTCTTGACCTTCGCATTTTTGGAGATCTGCAAAAGGGTGCGGGCCGATTGTACTCCTACTATATAGGAACCGTCAAAAATAAGTTGATTCCAGGTGGCGGTACCGTTGAGGTTCTGTTTGGTTCCAAACCGCACCGGAACAAAAGTACCCGGTTCTCCTCCCGCGATCTCGCCGGGAATGATCGTTACCGGCTGTTTTAGGAAGTTCTGATAATCAACGTCACCCGAGATCTGCGGTAAACCCTGGGAAATGATCTCCCATTTCTGCTTCAGGGCCTTTTCCACTTCCTTCTCAGATCTGATCGAGCTGTAATTGTTCCCCAGCCCCAAAGCTATCGCTTCTTCCAGGGACAGCGAGAGGGTTTCCTGCGGAGTTTGTGCCGAAAGCCCCATCCATAAGAACCCGAATATGATACTGCTTAAATATTTCATTTTTGAGTGTTGGTGTTTAAAAGTTCGTTGAGAGTAGCCAGGCCTTCCGGCGTCACGATGGCCCTTAGGTGATACTCCAGGTGTTTCTCGATAAGCTCGGCCGTGGAATATTCAGATTCCGGGAAAAGATCCCGATCCTTTATTCCCAGCATTCCCACAAAATAGATCCTGCTGATGAACTCTACCGGAAGGTCTTTGCGGTAGATCCCTAAAGCGATCCCCCTTTCAAGGTTTTCTTTGATCTGGCCTTCCAGGAGTTGTTGCTGCTTCCCGGTAATGGTGCTGTAGACCTTAGGATAATACTTTTGCAGCTGAAACTGCGGGCTGGACCTTTCGTTCTTTAAATGCTGGCAGGCGAAATTCTTGATGTTATACATCTCAACAATGGGATCACTCTGCTCCTCTCTTATTTCTTTTATCCCTTCAGAAATATTCTCAAAGACGTACAGGGCGGTTGCCTCCACCAGCTTGGTCTTGGTGGCAAAATGCGCGTAGATCGTCTTTTTGGATATTCCGAGGTCTGCCGCGATCTCATCCATGGTCACGCTTTTAACGCCCAGGCTGAGGAACTTTTCGGCAGCTTTGCTAAGAATACTTTCTTTCACTTTCTAAAATTTTGAGGCTGCAAAGATACTATAGGAAACTTTTAAAACAATAAAAGTTTCCAAAGTTTTTTACTTCGGAAATTCCCATTTTCAAAAGACCGGTTTTTCCTGCTGATTTTGGTATTTTAGCCGAAAATTCGATTTATGCATTCCATTGACTGGTACAGGGAAGAATTCGTGCAATATCTTTCAGAAAAAGTGAAGACCAAAGAGCCTGCAAACCTCTACGATCCCATGATCTACATCCTTGGGCTGGGAGGAAAACGGGTGAGGCCTGTACTGGTGTTGATGGCTGCCGAGATCTTTGGGAGTGATCCAAAAAAGGCGCTTGATTCGGCCCTGGCCATTGAGATCTTTCATAATTTCTCCCTGGTGCATGATGATATTATGGATGATGCGCCCCTGCGCAGGGGGAAAAAGACCGTGCATGAGAAATGGGATGTGAACACCGGCATCCTTTCGGGAGATGCCATGCTCATCAAGGCTTACCAGCTGTTCGAGAATTATGAAGGAGAAACCTTCAGGGAGCTGGCCAAGCTCTTTTCAAAAACAGCGATCGAGGTCTGCGAAGGGCAGCAGTATGACATGAATTTTGAAACGCGCGAAGATGTTACCATTCAGGAGTATCTCAAAATGATAGAATACAAAACGGCGGTTTTAGTGGGTGCTTCTCTGCAAATGGGAGCCATAGTGGCGGGCGCTTCCGAAGAAAATAAGAAAAGGATCTACGAATACGGAAGGTTGCTGGGGATAGCTTTCCAGTTGCAGGACGACTATTTGGATGCTTTTGGAGATCCTGAGACCTTCGGAAAACAGGTGGGTGGCGACATTATTGAGAACAAGAAGACCTTTTTATATCTCACCACTTTAGATACCGCGGCGGCCAAAGTGGCCTTACAGCTGGAGCATTTGTACTCTATCAATCCGCCCGATGCCGGTGCAAAGGTGGAGACCGTAAAAAGCCTTTTTGAGAGCAGCGGTGCGGCAGAACTTACCCGCAGGGAGATCGAAAAGTATACTGAAAAGGCATTTCAGGTGCTTGAGGAGCTGGAGATCTCAGAAGAAAAAAAGGCCCTGCTCCGCAATTTCGGACAGGGCCTTATGGACCGGGAAGTTTAGAAATAGACGCTGATAAAAGGCATTAACGCGCTGCCGTAAATGCTTTTTTCATCATCATATAAAACATCGTACCTGATGCCGACCGTTACAGGTCCGGTGGTGTAGCCTGCGCCCAGAAACAGGGCGGGATACCAATAAGAATCCTTTCTATTAGCGCCTTCCAGCTCCCAGCTTCGGGAAACGTAATTCTCTTCAAACTCTGCGGAAAGCTGAATATTTTGGATCGGCCTCAATAGCCCAATAAGACTTCCGGAAATGGAATGAGCCGAATAATTATCGGCATTGGTGTAAGTGCCGGCGATCCCTATCCCGGCAGAGGCCAAATTATTGAAGTCGTAAACTGCCTTTGGGGCAAGAAACGCGCTAAAGGCGTTGTCGCTGAAACTCAAGCCCAGGCTTCCTCCAAAACGCACATTATCTAAAAAGCGGGAATTTTCCCGACTCATTTCAGTTTGTGCAAAAACATAAGAATGAGTGCTTAAGCATAATATTATGAAAAATAAAAAACGTTTTCCCTTGAATAACTGGAGGATCATATTGTTAAAATTGTTTTAAGTTGAGGGATAAATATAGGAATTGGATCTCTTTATCTTTTTTAAAAATTGTACTTTTGTAGAGTTTTAAAAAAAAGAAACAGTAGTTTCACCTTATGGATAAATTTTCATTTTTAAATGCCGCACATACAGCATATTTTGCTGAACTATATGACCAGTATTTACAATATCCCGATAGTGTAGAACCCAGCTGGAGGGCTTTTTTCCAGGGCTTTGACTTTGGAATGGAAAATGCCTCTAACGGGCAGGCTGTGTTCGAACATCCACAGAACGGAGATGCAGTTGAGATCCCAGAGCCTGTGATTAAAGAATTCCAGGTAGTTAAGTTGATCGAAGGTTATCGCACACGGGGTCACCTTTTTACCAGGACCAACCCGGTTCGTGCCAGAAGAAAATACAGCCCTACTTTAGATATTCAGAATTTCGGATTAGGGCAAAGTGACCTTGATACTACCTTTAATGCGGGAGAGATCCTGGGCATAGGGCCTGCTACGCTGAAGGAGATCATCGTTCACCTGGAAAAGGTTTATTGTGATTCCATCGGTATTGAATATATGTATATTCGAAAGCCGGAAGAGATACAATGGATACAGAACAAGCTGAACATCAATGAAAATCAGCCAAAGTTTGATGCCGAGCAGAAAAAACACATTCTTAAAAAGCTGAATGAGGCGGTTTCTTTTGAGAACTTCCTTCATACAAAATACGTGGGGCAAAAGCGTTTCTCTCTGGAAGGAGGGGAGAGCCTTATTCCCGCCTTGGACGCCCTTATTGAAAAAGCTGCCGACCTTGGAGTGAAAGACTTCGTGATGGGGATGGCACACCGAGGACGTTTGAGTACCCTTACCAATATCTTCGGAAAGAGCGCCAAAGACATCTTCAGTGAATTTGACGGAAAAGATTACGAGCAGGATATTTTTGACGGGGATGTGAAATATCACCTGGGATGGACCTCATGCCGAAAAACCGATCACGGGAAAGAGATCAATATCAACATCGCTCCCAACCCTTCTCACCTGGAAACAGTGGGAGCTGTAGTAGAAGGTATTGCACGTGGAAAGCAGGATCGTCATTATAAGGAAAACATTCAGAACGTGCTTCCTATCATCGTGCATGGAGATGCCGCGATATCTGGCCAGGGGCTTGTGTATGAGATCGTGCAGATGGCTCAGCTGGATGGTTATAAAACAGGGGGAACCGTGCATATTGTGGTGAACAACCAGGTAGGTTTCACTACGAATTACCTTGACGGTCGTTCTTCGACCTATTGTACAGACGTGGCAAAAGTGACCTTGTCACCGGTGCTGCACGTCAATGCCGATGATGCAGAGGCAGTTGTTCACGCTGTGTTGTTCGCGCTTGATTTTAGAATGACCTTTGGGAGAGATGTTTTCATTGATCTTCTGGGGTATAGAAAATACGGGCACAACGAAGGGGATGAGCCAAGGTTCACCCAGCCTAAATTGTATAAAGCGATCAGCTCGCATAAGAACCCTCGTGACATTTATGCCGAAAAGCTAAAAGAGCAAGGTATTATTGGAGAGGATCATGTGGCGAAGCTGGAAGAAGAATATAAAGCCAAGTTGGAAGAGAACCTGGAGGATTCCCGAAAAGAAGAGACTACCAGGATCACGCCTTTCATGCAGGATGAATGGGAAGGGTTTGAGCATGTGGATGAGACCAGGATGATGGAAGATGTGGACACCACCGTGCCCATGGAGATGCTTACTGAGGTGGCCGATGTGATCACGAAACTTCCAGAGGACAAAAAGTTCCTGCGAAAGATCCAGAAACTTATCGACCAGCGTCATAAGATGTTTTTTGAAAACAACAGCCTAGATTGGGCTATGGCCGAATTACTAGCCTACGGAACCCTTCTTAAGGAAGGCTATTTTGTGAGAATGAGCGGGCAGGATGTAGAGCGTGGAACGTTCTCTCACAGGCATGCTGTTGTGAAAGTTGAAGACAGTGAAGAAGAAGTGGTTCTTTTGAATCACATTAAAGGATCTGAAGGCGACTTCCAGATCTATAACTCCTTGCTTTCAGAGTATGGAGTAGTCGGGTTTGATTATGGGTACGCTATGGCAAGCCCTAAATCTCTTACCATCTGGGAGGCTCAGTTCGGGGATTTCAGTAACGGAGCCCAGATCATGATAGATCAGTATATTTCCGCAGCTGAAGATAAATGGAAGCTGCAAAATGGGTTGGTTATGTTACTGCCACATGGCTATGAAGGCCAGGGTGCGGAACACTCTTCTGCCAGAATGGAAAGATACCTGCAGCTTTGTGCCAAGGATAACATGTTCGTGGCCGATGTGACCACACCTGCCAACATGTTCCACCTGTTGAGAAGGCAAATGAAAGTGAACTATAGAAAACCTCTTATTGTTTTCACTCCAAAAAGTTTGCTGAGACATCCAAAAGTGGTGTCTACAAAAGAAGAATTTGCGAACGGCACGTTCCAGCCTTTACTGGATGACGAAACTGCTTCTGTAGAAAAAGTAACATCTTTGGTATTTTGTACCGGGAAATTCTACTATGATCTGCTGGAGCGCAGGGAAGAGGAAAACCGTGAGGATGTTGCCCTGGTAAGGATCGAGCAGTTATTCCCGTTGCCTACAGAACAGATCAAAAAGGTAATGGAGAAATACACCAATGCCGATGACATTGTGTGGGCCCAGGAAGAGCCTAGGAACATGGGAGCTTACAGTCACTTGCTGTTGCATTTTGAAGAGTCGAAGAACTTCAGGGTGTGCAGCAGGAAATTCTACGGGTCTCCGGCCGCAGGTAGTTCTGTGAGATTCAAGAAGCGTCATGAGAGAGTGATCGCTTCGGTATTCGATAAAAGTTCAGATAGTCCATTATAAAAAGTAATAATTAAAATTCCCCGGCCAAGTGCCGGAAACAATAAAAACAAAAGATCATGGCTTTAGAAATGAAAGTCCCTTCTCCGGGAGAATCCATCACCGAAGTTGAAATCGCTCAATGGTTGGTCGAAGACGGAGATTATGTAGAAAAAGATCAGGCGATCGCCGAAGTGGATAGTGACAAGGCAACCTTGGAACTTCCTGCTGAAGCAAGCGGTATCATCACCCTGAAGGCAGAAGAAGGAGATGCCGTTGCTGTTGGAGAGGTGGTTTGTTTGATCGATACAGATGCGCCTAAACCGGGAGGTGAAGGAAAGTCTTCTGAAGCAAAGGAATCAAAAGAAGAGCCAGCTGAAAAAGAAGCTGCTCCAGAAAAACAAGAACCTAAGGAGGCTCCCAAGAAAGAGGAAACTTACGCGACCGGAAGTCCTTCCCCTGCCGCCAAGAAGATCCTTGACGAAAAAGGTATGGAGGCAAAATCTGTTACCGGAACCGGGCGTGATGGAAGAGTTACCAAAGAAGATGCGATGAACGCAAAACCTTCTATGGGTACTCCGGGAACCGGAAAAAGAGGGGAGAGCCGCAAGAAAATGTCAATGCTGCGCCGTAAGGTTTCAGAAAGACTGGTAAGCGCCAAGAACGATACCGCCATGTTGACCACTTTCAACGAAGTGGACATGTCGGCCATTTTCTCCCTGCGTAAGCAGTATAAAGATGAGTTCAAAGACAAGCACGGGGTAAGCCTTGGCTTCATGTCTTTCTTTACCCTGGCTGTAGTAAGGGCTCTTGACCTTTACCCGGCTGTGAATTCAATGATCGACGGAGATTACCAGATCTCTTACGATTATAAGGACATCAGCATTGCTGTATCAGGTCCAAAAGGACTTATGGTGCCGGTAATGAGGAATGTAGAGAATATGAGCTTTAGAGCTGTTGAAGCTGAAGTGAAAAGACTGGCAATTAAAGTACGTGACGGTAAGATCACCGTGGACGAAATGACGGGAGGTACTTTTACCATTACCAATGGTGGAGTGTTTGGTTCTATGTTGTCAACACCGATCATTAACCCACCACAGAGCGGTATTCTAGGAATGCACAACATCGTGGACAGACCTGTGGCCGTTGACGGCCATGTGGAGATTCGTCCTATCATGTATGTGGCGCTTTCTTACGACCACAGGATCATCGACGGGAAAGAATCTGTAGGATTCCTTGTTGCCGTGAAGGAAGCTTTGGAAAATCCTGAAGAATTGCTGATGGATAACGATGTAAAGAGAGCTCTAGAGCTGTAAAGCTTTCCGTAGCTAAAACTATAAAGGGCAATGATTTTGATCATTGCCCTTTTTTATTGATTAACGTAAAGTAAAAATTTTGATCAATAGCTGAACAGAGTGTAAATGTTCAGCGTAATAACAAAGATCACCGCAAGTGCGATAATAACAGGAAATACCTGGTGGTGGTTGTGGTTAAAAGAGTTCATAGCTTTAGGTTTTTTGGGTTATCCTAAAGTTCCGAAAAGCATGAACCAAATGGTATGGGGGAAAACCCCTATTGTTTATTTCAGGAAAAGGTTCATTGATTTGTAATCAATGATGGCTTTACCTTTTTTAAGGATATCAGCCCCGATGATCCCCTGTACTTTTTCGGCTTTGTGTTTTACCAGTGCGTCATTTACGTGGCGCAGGTCGAAGAGAACAAGATCAACTTTTTTCTTTTTCCAGCCTTTTATCTCAACGATATTCTTTTGCGCTATCTGGGTCATCATATTGGTAGCTCCTGCCCCTGCGGCTTTTATATCAGAATCTTCTGCTAAAAGATTGAAATGGGAGACCGCTTCAAATCCAACACAGGAGCTTGACGCGCCGGTGTCGAGGATAAATGTGCCTTCAATATCATTGATCTTTGCTTTGACTTCAAGGTGCTTGGTGGCTGTATAGGTAAGAGGGATCTTTTTATATCCTTTTTCTTTCAAAAACTTTTTCAGAGACGACATTCTTTTCTTTTTGACAAAGATAGGTGTATAAAATAAATTATTTTTGCCTTTATGACAATTACAGATACCCACACCCACCTATATAGTGAAGCTTTTGATGAAGATCGTGAGGAGATGATTGATCGGGCAATTGCCGCCGGAGTAAAAAGGTTCTTTATTCCTGCCATTGACTCTGCTTACATTGAAGGTATGTATTCTCTTGAAAAAGCCTTTCCTGAGAATGTTTTTTTAATGGCAGGTTTGCATCCCACCCATGTGAAGGAAAACTATCGGGATGAACTGGCCCTGGTAAAAGAGCAGCTGGAGTCGCGAAAGTTCTACGCAGTAGGAGAGACGGGGATCGATCTTTACTGGGATAAATCAACCCTTGAGATCCAAAAAGGAGCTTTCAGGGCACAGATCAAGATGGCTAAACAAAATGGGCTGCCCATCGTTATTCACTGTCGTGATGCTTTTGATGAGGTTTTCGAGGTACTGGAGGAGGAGAAGGCCGAGGATCTCTTCGGAATTTTTCACTGTTTCACCGGCACTTTTGAACAGGCCAAAAAAGCTCTGTCCTATAATATGAAGCTAGGTATTGGGGGAGTAGTGACTTTCAAAAATGGTAAGATAGACACCTTTTTGGACCAGATCCCATTGAGGGAGATCGTGCTGGAGACAGATGCGCCTTACCTCGCTCCTGTGCCTTACAGAGGCAAGAGAAATGAGAGCCTTTACATTGTGGAGGTGCTGAAAAAGGTGGCCGAAGTTTATAATGTCTCAGAGGAAGAGGTAGCCGAAATTACCACCAGAACCTCAAAGGAGATATTTAAAATATAGGGAAGGGAATTCTTTTAAATTTTGTTCATTTGCTAACCATAAGCGAAAAATAGTGGCAAATTACGATGATATAAGGTTTTACAATGATGACGAAGTGCAGGAAGCGCTTCTCGCCTATGTAAAACATCCAATGATAAAGGCTCTTTTGCAGTTCACTTTTCCCGAAATGGAATATGACAAGATCGAGGAGAAGGTGACTGCCTGTACTTCCATTAGGGATTTCCAGACCCAGGTCATCTACTGGACCGTGCAGAAGGTACTGGAGAAAACCTCTGAAGGACTTAGCTATTCGGGATTTGATCATCTTAAAAAAGAGGAAGCGTACATGTACATTTCCAATCACCGGGACATTGTACTGGACACTTCGCTGCTCAACTGTGTGCTGTATGAAGCCGATCTAAAGATGACCGCTTCAGCCATTGGGGATAACCTGGTGCAAAAGCCCTTTTTGCTTGCCCTGTCAAAACTCAACAGGAATTTCCTGGTGAGAAGAGGGCTTTCTCCACGGGAGATGCTCAAGAGTTCGCAAAAGCTTTCCGAATACATCAGGGAACTTCTCCTGGAAGAAAAAAGATCGGTATGGATGGCGCAAAGGGAAGGAAGGACCAAGGACGGGAACGATCATACCCAGCAGGGAGTTCTGAAGATGCTGGCGATGGCAAAAAAAGACGATTCCGTAGCGCAATATTTAGCTAAGTTGAAGATAGTGCCGGTTTCCATTTCCTACGAGTTTGATCCAACAGATGTCTTGAAAATGCCGGAGATTCTGGCGAAGCGAATGGAGACCATCTATATTAAATCAGCCAATGAAGACTTTAAGTCCATTCTTAAAGGTGCTTTAGGCCATAAGGGCCGCATCCATATTGCTGCAGGGGAACCTATCAGCATTTCAGAATTTCAAAAGCTGGAGGAAGAATCCGCCTCGGTGAATGAACAGCTGCAGTCTCTTACAGGGTATATCGACAGACAGATCTATAAGAATTACCGCCTGTGGCCTGCGAATTTCATTGCCTGCGATCTTTTGAATGGCACCAATGATTACGAGGCACATTATACTCAGAAGGAAAAAAGGCAGTTCGAGCGCCGCCTTACCAGGAGGATCGATGTGAAGAATTCCCTGGAGGTGAACAGTTACCTGTTGATGTATGCTAATCCTGTTCTTAATAAAAAGACACTGAATGAAAACCAGCTCTGATATTCTGCTCATCTATACCGGTGGTACGATTGGTATGGTAAAAGATTTCGAGACAGGGGCGCTGAAGGCTTTCAACTTTGATGAGCTTTTGCAGAACATCCCTGAACTTAAACTTTTGGAGCATAATATTGAGACGGTGAGCTTCTCCAAGCCTATTGATTCTTCCAATATGCGTCCCTCTTTCTGGCTTCAGATCGCGGAACTGATTGAAGAGAATTACGATAAATATGACGGGTTTGTGGTGCTTCACGGTAGCGATACCATGTCTTATAGTGCATCGGCGCTTAGTTTCATGTTCGAGAACCTTTCCAAGCCTATCATTTTCACCGGTTCTCAATTGCCTATTGGTGACCTGAGAACAGATGCTAAGGAAAATCTCATCACCAGTATACAGATCGCCGGGCTGCAAAGGCATGGTCGGCCTGTGATCACAGAAGTAGGGCTTTATTTTGAGTACAAATTGTATCGCGGAAACCGCACCACCAAGATCAATGCGGAACATTTTCAGGCTTTCGCATCTCTCAATTATTCCCCTTTGGTGGAATCGGGCGTGCATTTGGCGGTTAATGAACAGGCCTTGTGGAAGCCCAATCGCAGGAGGAAAATGAAACTTCATAAGGGGCTGGATGACAGGATCGCTCTTATAAAGATATTCCCCGGGATCAACAGGTCGTTGCTGGAACATATTTTCGCAAAAGAGGATCTTAAAGGGGTAATCCTGGAAACCTATGGCAGTGGGAACGCGCCAACAGAAGAGTGGTTCGTGGATCTTATTAAGAAAACCATTTCAAAAGGTATTGTAGTGGTGAACGTGACGCAGTGTATTGGAGGGAGTGTGGCAATGGGGCAGTATGAGACCAGTACACAACTAAAAAAAATAGGAGTGATCTCAGGAAAAGATATCACTACAGAAGCAGCAGTGGCAAAAGTCATGTATCTGCTGGAAAAGGAATTGTCGCCAAAAGTGTTCAAAACGATTTTTGAGACCTCTCTGAGGGGAGAGATAACGTAAAAATTAGGGTTCAGACTTGACCCGCTTATAATTTTTTTCGTTATTTGGCGGACCGTTAAATAAAACGGTATTTTTTACATTTAGAGAGGTGGCCGAGTGGTCGAAGGCGCACGCCTGGAAAGTGTGTATACGCCAAAAGCGTATCGAGGGTTCGAATCCCTTCCTCTCTGCAAGTTATTTTTATTTGAATAAATATTTATATCTTTAAACCCGTTAACTAATTAAATTAAGAAAAAAAGTAATGAAAAGATTATTTTCAATTTTGGTAATCGCTACAATTATGGTTTTCGGAGCCGTAAATGTTAACGCGACAAATAACGTGAACGCTTTGCCAGCCTCTGTGGTAAGCTTCGTTCAGGATGAAGATCAGGCGGCTGCTGCCGAAGAGGAAGTGGAAGAAGAGAGCTTAGGTTTTCACCAGGAGCTTAAAAAGCGTTTTATTGAAGGAGGTCCAGGATTTATGGGGATCGTTCTTTTGTGTTTGATCCTTGGTTTGGCGATTGCCATTGAAAGAATCATTTACCTTAACCTTTCTACTACCAATACAAAGAAATTGGCTCAGGAAGTAGAGGATGCCTTGAACACAGGTGGAATTGAAGCTGCTAAAGAAGTTTGTAGAAATACAAAAGGACCTGTTGCTTCTATCTACTATCAAGGACTTGATCGTGCAGACGAAAGTACAGAAGCTGCTGAAAAAGCTGTTGTGGCTTACGGTGGTGTTCAAATGGGACAACTTGAGAAGAACGTATCATGGGTATCTCTATTTATCGCTCTTGCTCCTATGCTTGGGTTCATGGGTACGGTAATTGGTATGATCCAGGCCTTCGATAGAATTGAAGCTGCCGGAGATATGCAGCCATCTTTGGTTGCGGGAGGTATTAAAGTAGCACTTCTTACTACAGTATTTGGTTTGATTGTTGCTATTATTCTTCAGATCTTCTACAACTACATCATTGCAAAAATCGACAGGATCGTTAACGATATGGAGGATGCTTCTATCACCCTGATCGATATGCTAGTAGACTACAAGAACAAAAGAAGAGTATAATTATACCTGACTAAAATTATGACCTTACATAAAATCTTAAAATATCTAGCGCTCGTTATCGGAGTTATAGGGCTTATCCTTTGGGGAAGAGTTCTTATGGCCGGCGATGAGGCTATAGAGAGTTCTGCCAGCGTGCAGGCGAGTGTGGTAACTCCATTCCTTTATGTGGCTTACTTCATCTTTGCTTTGATCGTCCTGCTGGTGGCAGTTTACGTGATCAAAGGACTGTTTGCCGGTGATATCAAGAAGACGTTACTTTCTGTAGGTGTATTTATACTTATAGTGGTTGTAGCCTATCTTGTTTCGGGCGGAACAGAGATGACAATGACAGACGGAGAGGTGATCTCAGCAAACACGGTCCACTGGGTAGGTGCCGGATTAATCACATTTTACATCCTGGCAATCACAGCGATCTTGCTGATGGTTATCTCAGGGGTGAAAAAACTAATTAAATAGAGAAATTATGGCCAGACGATCTTCACCAGAAGTAAATGCCGGCTCAATGGCCGATATCGCCTTCTTGCTCTTAATTTTCTTTCTGGTGACCACCACTATTGAAACCGATAGCGGTATTAGCCGAAAGTTGCCACCTATGCAGGAAGAAGAAGTGGAACCACCAGTCATTAAGCAAAAGAACATTTTCCAGGTGATTGTAAGCCGAAACAACGATCTCCTAGTTGAAGATGAACTTATGGAGCTTGGTGAACTAAGGGAAGCTGCAATAGCCTTTCTTGACAACGGTGGTGGAGTAGGAGAAGAGGCTTGTGACTATTGTCAGGGAGCCAGGGATCCTGAATCTTCAGACAACCCTGAAAAGGCGGTGATCATGTTGGTGAATGACCGTCAAACCGAATACGGTACCTACATTGCTGTACAGAACGAACTAGTGGCTGCGTATAACGAGCTGCGTGATCGTACCGCACAGAGATTGTACGGAAAGTCTTTTACCAAGATGGAAGCCGATTATGACGATGTGAATTACCGCGGAGATAAGGAGAGATTAAAGGAGCAGATTCAGGAAATTAGAGACATGTGGCCTCAAAAGCTTTCTGAAGCTGAACCTAAGAGTAACTAAACGAATTAAAAATTGACAAATGGCTAAATTCACAAAGAAAAAGAGTAGTGAACTACCTGCAGTAAACACGGCATCTTTACCGGATATTGTGTTCATGCTTCTTTTCTTCTTCATGGTGGCTACCACAATGCGTGAAACTACTCTGAAGGTTGAGAATACATTGCCTTATGCAGATCAGGTTGAAAAGCTCGATAAAAAGGATCTGGTAATGTACATCTATGCAGGAAAGCCGAGTTCACGATACAGAAGTAATTTTGGTACCGAAGCGAGGATTCAGTTGAATGACAACTTCGCAGACGTTAGTGAAATTCAGCAGTTCATTTATGCCGAAAGAGAGGCAAAGAGAGAGGAATTAGTTCCTTTTCTTACCACTGCATTAAAAGTTGACGAAGAAACAAATATGGGGCTTGTATCAGATATCAAGCAGGAGTTGAGAAAAGCGGAAGCGCTTAAGATCAACTACACTACCCGTACAGGTAAAGCATCGCAGAACCTGGAATAGATCTTTATTCATTACTTATAACTTATCCCCTTTTAACGCTGTTAGAAGGGGATTTTTTATTTATAGAAATTTTGTAAATCCTATCTTTGTTCCAAACTGTTCTCTATGGCCAGGATCCAACTCATGTGCTTGCTTTGCTTCGGAATCTTATCTTTCGGTCTCTATGCCCAGGCTGAAGAGGATACTGCTGTTGTGGACAGCCTCTACAGGGAAGATCAGATCTATCTTGGGTTCACTTATAATCTCCTCGCAGGAAAGCCCGATAATATTACCGGGCCTCAATTTTCCGGAGGCTTTCATGGGGGTTTCATCAGGGATTTCCCTTTTAACCAAAGACGAAATATCGCTCTGGGGCTTGGCCTTGGATGGTCCATCAATACCTACGGCCAAAATTTGTTCATTGGCGAAGAAGCGGGAACTGAAAAGACCATTTTCAGGATCCTTGACAGGGAGGGGGTGGATTACGACCGAAATCGTTTTGCTACCCAGTCGGTAGATGTGCCCCTCCAGTTTCGCTGGAGAACCTCCACAGCGGAGTCTTATAAATTTTGGCGTATTTATGCGGGCCTGCGGCCATCATATGTTTACTACTTCAGGTCTAATTTTGAACAACCTGGCAACACCGTCAGGCAGACAGATGTTCCGGAATTTAATCCTTTTCGGTTAGGGGCGACCTTTACTTTTGGATACAATACCTTTAATTTTCACTTCTACTACAGCCTCAACTCCTTCTTCGATGAAGACGCGGTGGTAGAGGGTGAAAAAATAGAACTGAGGACCTTTCAGGTTGGGCTGATGTTCTACCTGTTATAGCCAGGCGAGGGCGATAGCGATTTGGGGTACTATTCCCAGCAAAATTCCCAGTACCAGTTCCGTAGATGTATGGGCTTTATAGTGCAACCGCGAAGTTGCTGTTAAGCCGGTGACAGCGATCAGAAAACTTATGGTAAAGATAAGATTCAGGTGAAAGTGAAAACTTAGCAGGATTAGGAAAGCCAATACTCCGCCGAGGCCTACCATGTGCAGACTTACTTTGATCCTTACGAAGACCAGTAAAAGAGCTGTAAGGGTGGAAAGAAAGATCCCGAGGAAGAAAAAGTATAATTCGGGATAATCAAAGGTGTCCAGTACGAATTTCAGAATGAGCAGGTCTAAAAAGGCCGAGAGCAGCAGGGGCCATTTTCGCTCCCTCACATCGCTCAGAAAGTGAGAGGAAGTTTTCCCAAGTGTTTTTAGCATAAGAAAGAAAACTATGGGAATGAAAACAGTCATTATCGCAATGGCCAAAACTTTGGCTTTGACAACCGGCAGGGGGAAAAAGCGGGGTGAGATAAGAAAATAGAGCAAAGTGCCCGCAAATGGCATCCAAACAGGGTGAAAAAGGTAAGAAACGATCTTTAAGAGGAAGTTCATCAGATCTCTTTACGTAAACGGGCTACGGGAATATCAAGTTGTTCCCGGTATTTGGCAACCGTTCTTCGCGCTATGGGATAGCCTTTTTCTTTTAGCATCTTTGCCAGTTTTTCATCGGTGAGGGGTTTCCTCTTGTTTTCATCCTCTATGGTCATTTCCAGGATCTTCTTGATCTCTCTCGTAGATACATCTTCACCCTGGTCATTCTTCATGGATTCTGAAAAGAAGTCCTTGATGAGTTTTGTGCCGTATGGAGTGTCCACATATTTGCTGTTAGCCACTCTTGATACTGTTGACACGTCCATATCGATCTCATCGGCAATATCCTTAAGGATCATTGGCTTGAGATTGCGCTCATCTCCTGTTAGAAAATATTCTTTTTGGTAGTTCATTATAGCGCTCATAGTCACAAAAAGGGTAGTTTGCCGCTGTTTGATGGCTTCGATGAACCATTTTGCCGCATCCAGCTTCTGCTTGATGAACATTACCGCGTCTTTCTGCGCCTTTGATTTTTCCTTGGACTCTTTGTATCCCTTCAGCATTTCACTGTAGTCTTTGGATACATGCATTTCGGGTGCATTTCTTCCGTTTAGGCTAAGCTCCAGTTCCCCGTCCACGATCTTGATGGTAAAATCGGGGATCACATGCTCTACCATTCGGGTGTTGCCCGAATAGGCACCTCCCGGTTTTGGATTGAGATGTTCAATAACGTCTATGGCGTCCCGCAGTTCATCTTCGGAAATATCGTGCTTGGAAAGCAGCTTTTGATAATGCTTTTTGCTGAACTGATCAAAGGATTTTTCAATGATATCGGCTGCAAGGCTTACTTGTTTGGTAGGTTCTTTACGGTCCAGCTGGATCAAAAGGCACTCCTGAAGGGAACGCGCTCCCACTCCTGCAGGGTCAAGCTCATGCACGTGTTTTAGGACTCTTTCTACCGTTTTCTCATCGGTATAAATGTTTTGGGTAAAGGCGAGGTCGTCAACTATATCCTGTACGGTACGTCTTATGTACCCGCTCTCATCAACACTTCCTACGAGAAACTCTGCTATTTCCTTTTCAGCTTCATTTAGCCTTAGGGTACTTAGCTGAGTTTTTAAATATTGGGTGAAAGAGGTTCCCGAAGCATAGGGCACCTGCTTGTCTTCATCATCTGCACTGTAGTTGTTCGCCTGAAGCCTGTAACTGGGTATCTCGTCATCGCTCAGATATTCATCAACGTCAATTTCGGCTTCTATAGATTCGTTGCCAGGATCTTCATCCTGGTATTCTTCGTTGCTGAAATCCTCATCATACTCATCCTTTTCCTCTTTACCACCTTCTAAAGCAGGATTCTCCTCCATTTCCTGTTTGATGCGCTGCTCAAATGCCATTGTAGGCAGTTGGATGAGCTTCATCAACTGGATCTGCTGCGGGGAAAGCTTCTGGGATAATTTTAAATTTAACTGCTGCTTCAGCATAGACTGTCGGGGTTTCTATAAAAATAAAAAAACAATCTACAAACGTAAAACTTTGCAGATTGTTTTATGACTACTTTAGGAAAGCATTTTTTTAGAACTCAGCGTTAAGCGGGGTACGCGGGAACGGGATCACATCTCGAATGTTACCCATACCTGTAGCGAACTGTACCAGGCGTTCAAAACCAAGTCCGAACCCACTGTGAACACAGGTTCCGAATTTTCGGGTATCAAGGTACCACCAGAGCTCTTTTTCATCGATTCCCAGTGCTGCCATCTTCTCTTTCAGTACATCAAGACGTTCTTCCCTTTGAGAACCTCCCACGATCTCTCCAATTCCCGGAAAGAGGATATCCATGGCGCGAACCGTCTTGCCGTCTTCATTAAGACGCATGTAGAAAGCTTTGATGTTCGCAGGGTAATCGAACAGGATCACCGGGCATTTAAAATGCTTTTCAACAAGGTAACGCTCGTGCTCACTTTGCAGGTCGGCACCCCATTCTTCTATGATGTATTTGAATTTTTTCTTTTTGTTGGGTTTGGAGTTCTTCAAGATCTCTATAGCCTCTGTGTAGCTCACCCTTTTGAAGTTGTTCTCGATGACAAACCTCAGTTTCTCGGTAAGTGCCATCGGGCTTCTTTCAGCTTCAGGTTTAGCCTTGTCTTCATTGGCAAGACGCTGCTCAAGGAAAGCGAGGTCGTCCTGGCAGTTGTCTAAAATGTATTTTAGAACGTACTTTATAAAATCTTCGGCTATATCCATGTTCTTGTCCAGGTCGCAGAAGGCCATTTCAGGCTCCACCATCCAGAATTCCGCAAGGTGTCTTGAGGTATTGGAGTTTTCGGCCCTGAAAGTAGGACCAAAAGTATACACCTGGCCTAAACCTAAAGCGTAGGTTTCAGCTTCCAGCTGACCGGAAACGGTAAGATTGGTCTCTTTTCCGAAGAAATCCTCTTTATAATTGATGCTGCCGTCTTCATTTTTCGGAATGTCCTTAAGGTCAAATGAAGTCACTTTGAACATTTCTCCGGCACCTTCGGCATCACTCCCGGTAATGATCGGGGTGTTGACGTAGTGGAAGTTGTTGTTCTGAAAATAGCTGTGCACAGCGAAAGAAAGCTTGGAACGTAAACGCATCACGGCTCCAAAGGTATTGGTGCGAACGCGTAAATGAGCTTGTTCTCTTAACTTTTCAAGGGAATGCTTTTTAGGGGAAAGTATAGTCAATTTCACCTCTTCAGGATCGGCATCTCCAAGAATGTCGACAGAAGTTACCTGGATCTCCACTTTTTGACCGCTTCCCTGGCTCTCATGTAAAGTTCCTTTCACTTTGATCGCAGCTCCTACAGTAATTCGTTTTAGCAGATCCTCGCTCATATTTTTATAATCAACCACGCACTGGATATTGTTAATGGTTGAACCGTCATTTAGCGCAATGAATCGGTTGCTCCTAAAAGCGCGAACCCATCCTTTAACCTGTACTTCCTGCAAATATTGAGTGCTGTTCAAAAGTTCAGCAACTTTGGCTTTTATCATCTTCTTTTAATTTGGGAAACAAAGATAATTTTTCCGCTTAAGCTTGGCAAGTAAATGAAAACTTAGGCACCCGGCTTTAACCGCCTGGTCTTTGCTTCTTTATTTTGACTTTGTTTTTCTTTTTCTTCTTTTCTCCAGAAACTCATCCTCTTCGGAAATGATATCTATGGCAGGCTCTTTCAGCACCTCCTTGTTGGCGATCTCTTTTTCAAGTGACAGCAACAGTGCCGGCAATAACAGCAGGTTCGACAACATGGCGAATAGTAAGGTGGCTGATACCAGCCCGCCCAGGGCTACCGTTCCTCCAAAACTACTGATCATGAAGACCGAAAATCCGAAGAACAGCACGATTGAAGTATAGAACATACTGACCCCGGTTTCCCGAAGGGCCGCGTAAACCGATCTTTTTATCTTCCAGTTATTCGCCTTTAGCTCCTGGCGGTATTTTGCCAGGAAATGTATGGTATCGTCAACAGAGATCCCGAATGCGATACTGAATACAAGTATGGTCGAGGGTTTTATGGGTACACCTAAATAACCCATCATTCCTGCGGTGACCAGCAGGGGCAGGAGGTTGGGCACCAATGAAATTACGATCATTCTCCAGGATTTGAACATCCAGGCCATGAGCAGGGCTATGAGAAAAATGGCAAGACTCAGCGAGATCACCAGGTTTTTCACCAGGTAATTGGTTCCTTTCTGGAAAATGAGGGCTTTCCCGGTCATCTCCACCTGGTACCGCTCCTCTGGGAAGATCTTTTTGATCTTGGGCCACAGGGCTTCTTCGATCCTTTCCATCTCCTCGGTCCCAATATCCTTCATGAAAGTTGTCATGCGCGCGTATTGTCCGGTGCTGTCCACGTAGGTGTTCAGAATGTTGGTGCCGTCACTCCCCAGATCTTTAGCGTAAGGAAGAATGAAGTTCTGTTCCTGGGAGGTTGGCAGCTGGTAATATTTCGGGTTACCGTTGTAATAAGCCTGTTTGGAATATTTCACCAGGTTCACTACCGAAAGCGGATCTGATAGTTCCTCTTCTTCGGCCAGTAACTGCTGTAGCTCTTCCATTCTTTTCAGCGTGGAGAGTTTCATCACTCCTTTTTCTCTTTGGGTGTCAATAAGGATCTCCAGCGGCATTACCCCGTCAAATTCTTCTTCAAAGAATTCGATATCTTTAAAGAACCCGGCAGATTTGGGCATGTCTTCCAGCAGGCTTCCCGAGATCCTAATGGTGTATATCCCAATTATGCTGGCAATCAACAAGAGGATGGAAATAATGAAGATGCTGATCCTGTGGTGCCTTACCATGCGCTCCATCCAGTCCACGAACCCGCCTATCCATCTTTTGTTGAGATGCTTCAAATGCTTTTGCTTGGGAACGCGCATATAACTGTAAATGATCGGGATGATCAAAAGGCTGAGCACGAAGATGGCTATGATGTTGATGGAGGCCACGATCCCGAATTCCTTAAGCAGCGTACTTTCGGTCAGGATAAATGTGGCAAATCCCGAAGCTGTCGTAAGGTTGGTCATCAAAGTGGCATTTCCCACCTTGGTGATCACCCGTTGAAGGGATTTTGCCTGGTTTCCATGCTTCTTGATCTCCTGCTGATATTTGTTGATGAGGAAGATACAGTTGGGTATCCCTATCACGATGATCAACGGCGGAATGATCGCTGTAAGTACCGTGATCTCGTAATGTAATAATCCCAGTACCCCAAAGGCCCACATCACTCCAATGATGACCGTGAACATCGAAATGAGGGTCGCTCTGAAGGATCTGAAAAAGAAGAAAAAGATCAGGGAGGTGACAAGCAAGGCCGCACCAATGAACAAGCCTATTTCGTCTATAATGTTCTGGGAATTGAGCGTGCGTATGTAAGGCATTCCGGAGACATAGACATTGAGGTCGTTCTCTTCTTCAAAATTCTCGATTAGGGGAATTAATTCCTCAACCACAAAATCCCTGCGGATCTCGGTATTGACAATGTCCTTTTTTAGGTAGATGGCCGATTGCACCGTGTTGCTTTTCTTGCTGTATACGAGACCTTCATAAAAAGGTAGGCTGTCAAACAGTTCTTTTTGATACTCCGAGACCTGAATGCTGTCAGGATCTGGTTCTGCTATAAAGGGCACCATTTCAAATCGGCCGGGATCTTCAAACTTCTCAAGTTTTTTCAGATCAGCGATAGATACCGTGAAATCAACTTCGGGATAGGATTTAAGTTCTTGGGCGAGTTCGTTCCAGGCTTTGAACTTTTCCGGAGTAAAAAGGGAGGGATCATTCACCGCCATGACGATCAGGTTTCCTTCCTCCCCAAACTTGTCAAGGAATTCCTGGTACTGCAGGTTTATTTCGTCATCATCGGGCAGGAGGTTGGCTTCGGTATAGGAAAAACGCATGTTCTTCCACTGGGAAGCCAGGAAGACTGTGGCGGCAAAAATAAGTATAAGGATAAGGATCCTGTTCCGCAGAATAGTACGCGCAACGGTGTTCCAGAATTCAAAGCTTAAAAATTTGGACATTCTTGTTTTTTAAGGGCTGCAAAGGTAAGCACTTTTTAACGCAAAAGCCACAGAAGTAAAGGCTTGAAAAGGAGCTTTTTGAGCATTTAAATGAAAAAAGCGGCTTTAAGCCGCTTTTCATATCTGTTAAGATCATTATTACACTGTCATGATCTCTTTTTCTTTCACCGCAAGGATCTTGTCGATCTTCTCGATATAAGAATCAGTAAGTTTTTGAACATCGGCTTCGGCACCTTTTAAAAGGTCCTCAGAAATATCCAGTTTTTTAAGTTCCTGGTTGGCATTCTTGCGGTCGTTTCTCACCCCGATCTTCGCTTCTTCTGCCTCGGCCTTGGCCTGCTTGGCCAGTTCCTTACGGCGCTCTTCAGTAAGAGGCGGCACGTTGATGATCACGTTGTCTCCGTTGTTCATTGGATTGAAGCCAAGATTGGCCTGCATGATGCCTTTTTCGATAGCCTGGATAAGGCTCTTTTCAAAAGGCTGGATTGAAATAGTCCTGGCATCTGGCGTGTTCACATTGGCCACCTGGTTGAGCGGGGTCTGCGCACCGTAGTAATCTACTTTTACACTTCCAAGCATCGCCGGGCTCGCTTTACCTGCGCGAATGTTTACCAGTTGTTTTTCAAGGTGAATAATGGCTTTTTGCATATCCTCCTTTGTGCTGTCAAGAATAAAATCTATTTCGTCGTTCATTTTTAAACTTAATTAAAACTGCTTTTTGAGAAGCTGTTACAGGTTTACTTTGGTTCCAATATTTTCTCCGGTAACCACTTTTTCAAGGTTACCCGGTTTGTTCATGTCAAAAACAATGATCGGCAACTTGTTTTCCTGGCTAAGAGTAAAGGCCGTGGTGTCCATTACTTTTAGTCCTTTGGTCAACACATCATCAAAGCTAATAAAATCAAATTTAGTAGCTTTTTTGTCTTTTTCAGGATCTGCGGTGTAGATACCGTCTACGCGTGTGCCTTTAAGGATCACATCGGCATGTATCTCTATAGCTCTGAGAACTGCTGCGGAATCTGTTGTAAAATAAGGATTTCCCGTTCCTCCTCCAAAGATCACTACCCGCCCTTTTTCCAGGTGGCGCATCGCTTTTCTCCTGATGAAGGGCTCGGCAACTTCATTTATCTTTACCGCCGACTGAAGCCGGGTTTCGATCTCGGCATCTTCAAGCGCGCTCTGCAAAGCTAGTCCGTTGATCACGGTGGCCAGCATCCCCATGTGGTCTCCCGTTACACGATCCATTCCGCGGCTGGCTCCGGCCACACCTCTAAAGATGTTTCCGCCGCCTATCACGATCGCTACTTCAACCCCTTTGGTGGTAACGGCCTTGATCTCTTTAGCATATTCGGCGAGACGCTCCGGGTCGATCCCATACTGGCGATTCCCCATAAGGGCCTCTCCTGATAGTTTTAGTAAGATTCTTTTGTATTGCATGTAAGTGAATTGTGGGTTGTGCAAAACTAAGGAAATTATTGCTGAGAATTTTATGTCAAAATATATTATTGAGCCGAAGAATCTAGCCGGAGAGAATTTTATATTTTTATTGTGATTTTAACAAGTATCAGTAAACATGAAAACCAAACTATTTACAAAGCTTTTCACTCTTTTAGTTGTCTGTGTCAGCTTCACGGGCTGTATGACAGACGAGGAGGTAGAAGATACCCTGAATGGGCAATGGGAGGAGGTATATCCGCAAAGTTTCCGGACTACATTGATCTTTTCTTCAGATAAGAAAATGACCCGGATAGATGAAAATGAAAATGTCGAGGTCTATGATTTTCGTATAGACGGCGATGAGATCTTCTTGAGCCTTGAAGGTTCTGAAGATGAAACGGCGTTGTCTTTCGATAAGCTGGATCCGGGGCGGTTCAATATAGGTTACTTATACCCGTCTATTCCCGAAAGTGACCCTGATAAGTTCATGACTTTTGAGAAGCTTCCGCAGCCTTAGTATCAAACAAAAAACCCGCCTCTTTTCAGAAGCGGGTTTTTTTTTGATTTTTCCGAAGAAATTATCCTAAAGCTACTCTTTCAAAAGCAACAACAGAAAGATCCTTGTCCTCAGATTTTACATACTCGGCAACGGTCATTTTGTTGTCCTTGATGAAAGCCTGGTTAACAAGAGTGTTGTCTTTGAAGAAACGCTTGATCTTACCTTTAGCGATGTTGTCTAACATCTCTTCCGGCTTACCTTCTTCTCTCAATTGATCTTTAGCGATCTCGATCTCTTTCTCAACTACAGACTGGTCAACACCTTCCTCGTTCAAAGCAACAGGGTTCATGGCAGCTGCCTGCATAGAAACGTTCTTTGCAACTTCTTCTGCGTTGTCAGACTTACCGGAAAGACCTGTAAGAACAGCAATCTTGTTACCCGCATGGATGTAAGAACCTACGAAAGGAGCCTCAAGAGTTCTGAAGTCACCTATCTCGATCTTCTCACCGATAACTCCGGTTTGCTCAGTCAATTTCTCCTGAACAGTGATCCCGTTGTAGTCTTTAGCTAAAAGCTCATCTTTAGAGTTCACGTCAAGAGCAAGTTTAGCGAAGTCCTGAGCCAACTGTACGAAAGAATCGTTCTTGGCAACGAAATCTGTCTCACAATTAAGGGAAACAATAACTCCTCTTGTATTGTCGGCGTTCACAGTTGCGATAACAGCCCCTTCAGATGATTCTCTGTCGGCACGGTTAGCGGCAACTTTTTGTCCTTTCTTACGAAGGATCTCGATAGCGGTATCGTAATCCCCTTCAGCTTCAACCAATGCCTTTTTACAATCCATCATACCGGCACCGGTAGCTTTTCTTAATTTATTTACTTCTGCGGCGGTTATCTTGGCCATAGTCTTAAATGTTTTATTTAATGAACAAGTCGCTTAGTTAAATTCCGAAAAAAGCAACTAAACGACTCATATAAATTAACTTGATGTTATTTCTATTCTTCCTCGTCGTTAGAACGTGCTTTCTCTAAAGTCTCTTGTTTAGACTGTAGTTTCACATCTTCTTTCGCTTCCTTCATGTCTTTTTTATCCTGAGGATCTGTTGAAGGAACTTCAGTTTCTAACTGTGACTTTTTAGCTTTTGGAGCTTTTTTTGCCGGCTTGTCTTCAGAACCTTCTTCTTTCTCTTTTCCAGAAGATTTTCTTTCAGACAATCCTTCTACGATAGAATCTGCAACATAAGAAACTACTTTAGCGATAGATTTGGAAGCATCATCGTTTGCAGGGATCACATAATCCACATCTCTTGGATCTGAATTGGTGTCGACCATTGCAAAAATTGGAATGTTTAATTTTTGAGCTTCTTTAACCGCAATGTGTTCACGAGTGATGTCTACTACGAACAAGGCACCTGGAAGGCGGCTCATGTCGGCAATAGAACCTAAGTTCTTGTCTAACTTAGCTCTTAAACGATCTACTTGTAAGCGTTCTTTTTTAGAAAGCGTGTTGAAGGTACCGTCTTTCTTCATTCTATCGATAGAAGCCATTTTCTTAACAGCTTTACGAATAGTAACGAAGTTGGTCAACATACCACCTGGCCATCTTTCTGTGATGAAAGGCATGTTGGCTCTTTCGGCTTGTTCAGCAACGATCTCTTTTGCTTGTTTTTTAGTGGCTACGAAAAGGATCTTTCGTCCACTGGCTGCGATCTTGCTAAGAGCCTCACCGGCTTCCTGCATTTTAGCAGCACTCTTGTATAGGTTGATGATGTGAATCCCGTTGCGCTCCATATAGATGTAGGGCGCCATGTTTGGGTTCCATCTTCTTGTGAGGTGTCCAAAATGTACACCTGCATCAAGTAATTCTTTTACTTCTACTTTGTTTGCCATTTTTGTAATAGTTTACGTTCTGTTGAGATAGCAACAGGCAAGTGGCGATACCTAAATATATCCGGCCTTGTCTGTTTAGATGCTAAACTAACCTCACTCGCTTCGGAATGAGTAACAACAAAAAATCTTTTTTTAAATGAACTTTTCGGCGGTTTGAACGCCAAATAAAATTAACGTTTAGAGAACTGGAATTTCTTACGAGCTTTCTTCTGACCGAATTTCTTACGCTCTACCATTCTTGGGTCTCTGGTAAGCAGACCTTCTGGTTTAAGTGTTCCTCTGTTCTCAGCGTCTACTTCTACCATTGCTCTGGACAACGCAAGACGAATGGCCTCAGCCTGTCCTGTGATCCCGCCTCCGTAAACGTTCACTTTGATGTCAAAGCTCTCTCCGTTTCCGGTCATGTTAAGCGGTTGTCTTACTTTGTACTGAAGAGTACCAGTAGAGAAGTAATCCTGAACGTCTTTTTTGTTTACAGTGATGTTTCCGCTTCCCTGAGAAACGTACACCCGTGCAACAGCCGTTTTTCTACGGCCAATCTTGTGAATAACTTCCATTACTTAAGATCGTTTAAGTTAATAGTTTTTGGTTTCTGAGCCTCAACATTGTGTTCTGAGCCCGCGAAAACCCTTAGGTTACGGAAAAGATCTGCTCCAAGTTTGTTCTTTGGAAGCATTCCTTTAACTGCATTTTCGATAAGTCTCTCAGGAGCTTTTCCGAATAATTCCGCAGCAGTTAAACTTTTTTGACCCCCAGGGTAGCCTGTGTGGCGAATGTACTCTTTAGAGTCCCATTTCTTTCCTGTTAAGTTGATCTTTTCAGCATTGATAACAACTACGTTATCTCCGCAATCAACGTGTGGGGTAAAATTAGCCTTGTACTTTCCTCTCAACAGCTTAGCAACTATTGAAGATAGGCGACCAAGGGCTTGTCCTTCAGCGTCTACAACAACCCACTCCTTGTTTACAGTGGCTTTGTTGGCAGAAACCGTTTTGTAGCTTAATGTGTCCACACTAATTAAATTTACTTAATAATTAAACATTCCATTCCCTGCATAAAACAGGGGTGCAAATGTACAATTATAAATTTATATTACAAACGGTGATGCATTAATTTGAAACAGCTAAAAGTTTCTGATTCTCAGTGACCTCTGAAAATGCATTTTCTATCTCCTGCTTCTTTTTCGACTTTCAAAATCTACGACCCTTAAAAGCGCTTTTTGGAGCTGCTTTTTTGAGGCGGAAAAAATCAGGTGAAAAAGCTCTCTTTCGGATGAAAGGTAAGAAGCGTCCGACAAAAGGAAATTTTAACGTTAAAATTTTGCTAAAAAAGTTTTTTCCATTGTATGTTTGCCACAGCTAAAGCTCAGATAATTAAACTGTTAAAAATGAAAAAAATTGCCCTGAACCTATTATCGCTAGCTGTTGCAACGACTCTGTTCGTAGGTTGTTCGACAGATACGCTAACCGAAGAAAATTCCTCCCTCAATGCCACGGCGACCGTTTTTGAAGGACAGGATATTCAGCAAAATCAACTGGTAGGAACCTGGATGATCGAGTCCATGACCTCCAACATTGCTGTAGATCTTGACGCCAACGGAAGCAGCAGCGTTGACCTGCTTACAGAAACTACCTGTTTTGACGGCATGTATTTTGATTTTAATGCTGAAGGCATTGTTGAAACAGAACAGGGAAGGATCAGTGTTTTAGAAGACAGAGTAGAATGTGACGGAAGCGGAGTGTACACTGCCGGTTATGAAGTGTCCGGTAACACTCTTTCTGTAACTGCAGAGATCAACGGCCAGACCGTAACCCTTACTAAAACTATCGGTTTAAGCAGTGATGCAAGCGGCGAGTACCTACACGTTGCCATAGAAGATTACGAAGTCGAGCAGATAGTTTCTGATCCCGGAAACACCGTGGCTTCAGATATTGAACGAATCGAGATCGTTTATAAGAAACAATAACCCCCTTTTTTGCCCCCTTAATACTTGAGGAGCCTTCGGAAATTTTTCCGGGGGCTTTTTTTTGCTTTTTTCTCAGCAGAAGGGAGGTATCTTGAATTTATTTTGAAAAAAATCTCTTTTTTCTGTCACAAACTGTAGTTTTGGTAGTCTCTTAAAGACAACCATCAGAAAACGAGCAATGAATTTTTTTCGAATTACACCTTTTCTTTTAGCTTTTTCGTTCTTCAGTTTGCAAGGCTTTTCACAGGCCAGTATTGAGCCTAAACTTGATGTGAGCTTTGCAAAAAGGACATATACCACAGCATCTGTAGAAGGAAAGGAAGCTATAGAGATAGATGGTCATTTAAATGACCCTGCCTGGAATGCGGTAGAATGGACGTCGAACTATGTTGAATTTGAACCCGACAATAGTACCCCGCCCAGCCAGCAGACCATGATGAAGATCGCGTATGATGACAAGAACCTGTACGTGGCCTTCCGTTGTTATGAGCCCGATCCCGAAAATATCGTCCGGAGAATGGGCCGCAGGGATGACTTCCCCGGCGATTGGGTGGAGCTGAACATTGACAGTTACAATGACGATCGCACCGCCTTTTCTTTCACAATTTCTGCAAGCGGAGTAAAGGGTGATGAATTCGTTTCCAATAATGGCAATTTCGATCCCAGCTGGAATCCCATCTGGTATTTAAAAACCAATATTGACAACCAGGGCTGGACGGCAGAAGTGAAGATCCCTTTGAGTCAGTTAAGGTTCGGTAATGAGGAGGAACAGGTGTGGGGCATCCAGTCTACCCGCCGGTATTTCAATAACGAAGAACGTTCTACCTGGCAGCCGGTGCCCGCCAATCCAACGGGTTGGGTGAGTTCCTTTGGAGAGCTTAAGGGATTAAAAGGGCTCAAACCTCAAAAGCAGCTGGAGATTCAGCCATACACGGTTGGTCGTTATAATTCCTATGAAGAGGAAAAAGGAAATCCGTTTCGTGATGGCCGCGATGGGAATCTTACTGCCGGACTTGACGCGAAGATCGGGATCACCAACGATCTTACGGTAGATCTTACCATCAACCCCGATTTTGGACAGGTAGATGCCGATCCCGGCGCCGTTTCCCTGGATGGCTTTGAAATCTTCTTTGAAGAGAGAAGGCCATTCTTTGTGGAGAACAAAAGTGTTTTCAATTATAATTTTACAGGCAGCCAGGATAATCTTTTCTTCTCAAGAAGAATAGGCCGCACCCCGCAGGGAAGTGCATATAGCCCGAATACCGCTTACGTTGATCAGCCGAACAATACCACCATTTTGGGTGCGGCAAAATTCAGCGGAAAAACAGAAGATGGGTGGACTGTTGGTGTACTGGAATCGGTTACTGCAAGGGAATATGCAGAGGTGGTGACTGCCGACGGAACTGAAACCGAAAGGCTGGTGGAGCCGCTTACCAATTACGTGGTGGGCCGCGTGCAAAAAGATTTCAACGATAAGAACAGTTATTTAGGCGGAATCATTACCGCGGTGAACAGGAACATGGAAGATGAAGTTTCTTTTTTGCACACCCGGGCCTATTCCGGCGGACTTGATTTCAAGCACAGTTGGAAAGACCGCAAATATTACTTGATGGGTAGTGGAGTGATGAGCAGGGTAGAAGGAAGTGAAGAAGCTATTTTGAGTACCCAGAATTCCATAGTGCACCTTTTCCAGCGGGTGGATGCCGAGCATGTGGAGACAGATGCTTCCAGGAATTCATTGACCGGAACAGGAGGTCGCCTGGAGTTTGGAAAGGGCGGGGGTGACTGGCAGTACCAGGTAGGCGGCAACTGGCTTTCCCCGGAGCTGGAGATCAATGATATCGGGTTTTTGCGGCAAGCTGACAATATCAAGCAATATCTAAATGTGAGAAGGCAATTCAATAAACCCACCAGCTGGTTCCGGAAAGCAGTTTTAGGCTTGAACCAGTCCACTGCGTTC
Source organism: Salinimicrobium catena (assembly GCF_900102915.1). GTDB lineage: Bacteria > Bacteroidota > Bacteroidia > Flavobacteriales > Flavobacteriaceae > Salinimicrobium > Salinimicrobium catena. The sequence goes on along the minus strand of NZ_FNGG01000001.1, from coordinate 195,615 downwards.
GATTTCGAAGGCAACTACAACAGGACGCAGTATGAGGTGGTAGGTTTTATTAATTACAAGAACAACTGGTGGAGCGAAGGCGGGGCTGCGCACAAACCGCGCATCTTTGTCAATACCTTTTTACGTGGCGGGCCGCGTTGGAGATATAATGAAGAAAACTATTTCTTTATTTTCTCCGGAAGTGATCAGCGAAAGAAGCTGGCCACGAAATTCGGATGGGTTCATTCTGAAGGAAAACAGAACAGCTTTAGCCTTGACAGGTTCGAGGCCGGCCTAAAGTACCAGCCGCTCAATTCCCTGAGTCTGTCACTGGAGCTTGAATACGCGACCAATCCGAGCAAGACCCAATATGTTGCCGAACGTTCTTTTAATAACTCTGCCCGATATATTCTCGGTGCGATAGACCAGGAAACCCTGAGCGCTACCTTAAGATTGAATTACAACATCAATCCCGATCTGACCATTCAGTATTACGGGCAACCGTACATTTTCAAGGCCGATTATTCAAACCTGAATTATGTTGTAGACGCGACCGCCGAGGATATCGATCAGCGTGTACGTTGGTATGATGAACCACAGGTGAGTTTTGCGAACAATACTTACTTGATCGATGAGAACCGTGATAATGTGACCGACTACAGCGTTTCAAATCCAGATTTTGCCTTTGTGCAGTACCGTTCCAACCTGGTGGCCAGGTGGGAATACATTCCGGGATCTGAGATCTACCTGGTGTGGTCGCAGGGGATCAACGGCATGGGAGATGTCAACGACAACTTCAGCGGGATCGTGGATAGTCAGTTGTTGCGACAGAAACCGCAGAACACCTTTTTGATCAAAGCGACCTACCGTTTTCTTCTATAATTATTTGACCGATTAATGTATAAAGGCTCCTGCTAAACCGGCAGGAGCCTTTTTTATTCTGAAATAAAAGAAACCTCACAGATTTCTGTATCCTGTAAGGTTTGGGCTAACTTCTAAGATATAACGTCTAACGTCTCACCTAATGTGCTTCCAGCCAGTTCATACCTGTTCCCATATCTACATCTAGCGGCACATCCATGATGAACGCGCTTTCCATTTCTGATCTTACCAGTTTTTTGACTTCCTCCAGTTCGGGTTTGTAAACATCAAAGACAAGTTCATCGTGAACCTGCAGCAGCATTTTTGTTTTGAAATTTTCCGCTTTCAGCCTTCTGTGAATGTTGATCATGGCCAGTTTGATGATATCGGCTGCGCTTCCCTGGATAGGAGCGTTCACAGCATTTCTTTCGGCGGCGCCTCTAACCACCGCGTTCTGGGAATTGATGTCGCGCAGATAACGCCGTCTTCCTAAAATGGTTTGCACGTAACCGTGTTCTCGGGCATAATCTATTTGTTCGCTGATGTAATTCCGAAGTTTCGGGTAGGTCTTATAATAGGTGTCAATAAGGTCTTTCGCCTCACCTCTTGAAAGGTTGGTCTGGTTGCTCAGTCCAAAAGCGGAAACCCCGTACACTATTCCGAAATTGACTGTTTTGGCGTTGCTGCGCTGTTCACGGGTCACTTCTTCCATAGGCACTCCAAAGACTTTGGCGGCCGTGGAGGTGTGAATGTCCTGCCCGTCCTTAAAAGCCTGGATCATGTTGTCTTCCTTGCTCAGCGAAGCGATGATGCGCAGTTCTATCTGGGAATAATCGGCAGCCAGCAACACATGTTCTTCATCCCGGGGTACGAAGGCTTTTCTTACCTGTCTTCCCCTTTCTGTCCTGATAGGAATGTTCTGCAAATTTGGATTGTTGGAGCTCAACCTTCCGGTAGCGGCAACGGTTTGCATGTATTCGGTATGAACGCGGCCGGTGCTTTCCTCTACCTGCAGGGGCAATGCGTCTATGTACGTGTTTTTCAGTTTAACCAGCCCGCGGTAATCCATTACCTGTTGTACGATCTTGTGGTTAGGAGCCAGGGCAGAGAGGATGTCCTCTCCCGTGGAATACTGTCCGGTCTTTGTCTTTTTTGGTTTTTCAACCAGTTTTAATTTCTCAAAAAGGATGATTCCCAGCTGTTTTGGAGAACCAATGTTGAACTCTTCCCCCGCTGTCTCGTAAATGTCCTTTTCAAGGTTCTTTATGTCGTTCTCCAGTTCTTCGGAAAGGCTGCTCAGGAACTCCTTATCCAGCCTGATGCCTTCCAGTTCCATGTCTGCCAGTACTTTTACCAGCGGGATCTCGATCTCATTGAACAATTTTTCGGTGTTGGCCTCCTTGAGCTCAGGGGCGAATTTTTGTTTTAACTGAAGGATGACATCGGCATCTTCTACACTGAATTCTGTTTGCTCTTCCAGCGGAATGTCCCTCATTGATTTCCGGTTCTTGCCTTTTCCCAGCAATTCTTCCACGAACACAGGAGTGTAATTCAGGTAGGTTTCTGAAAGTACGTCCAGCCCGTGACGCATATCCGGATTGATAAGATAGTGAGCCAACATGGTGTCAAAGAGCGGACCTTTGAATTCCACGCCATATTTTGCCAGGACCTTAATATCGTTTTTCAGGTTTTGGCCTACTTTTTCAATGTCTTCTGCGGCAAAGAAAGGCTTGAGCTCATCCATTAACTGTTGTGCCTCTGCTTTATCTTCGGAAAAGGGCAGGTAAAAACCTTTTCCCGCCTCCCAGGAAAACGCGATCCCTATTACTTCCGCAGTGATGGGGTCAAGATCTGTGGTGGTCACTTCAAGGCACACGCATTTTTGTTTCATCAAATTCTGAAGGAACAGCTGCATGGCCATGCCGGCCTCTACGCTTTGGTAAACATGTGCCGCCTCTTTTATGGTCCTTCTTCCTGAAACAGCTTCCAAATTCTGACCCTCTTCTCCGCCAAAAAGAGAGAACTGGCCTGCGCCTGCGTTTTGTGCCTGGGCTTTGGCTGTTGGAGAATTGGTCACTTGCGTAGGAGAGGCTGTTTCCTCACCCGAAAATAGCTTCAGGAACTGGTCCTTCAGCCTTCTGAATTCCAGTTCTTCAAAGATCTCCTGTACCTTTTCAGAATCGGGCATGGAAAGCTCATAATCTTCTGCGTGAAACTGCACATTGCAATCGGTCATGATGGCTGCCAGTTTCTTGGAAATAAGTCCCAACTCGGCATTGGCTTCCACCTTCTCGCGCATTTTTCCTTTCAGCTGGTCTGTATTGGCCAGAAGCGCTTCCATACTTCCGAACTGCTTCAGGAATTTCTTGGCGGTCTTTTCACCCACTCCCGGTAATCCCGGGATATTATCAACAGCATCGCCCATCATTCCGAGGAAATCGATCACCTGCTCGGGCCTTTCTACCTCGAACTTTTTCTGAACTTCGGGGATTCCCCAGATCTCGATCCCGTTACCCATTCGGGCAGGTCGGTACATGAAAATATTTTCGGTCACCAGTTGGGCAAAGTCCTTATCTGGGGTGACCATGAATACCTTGTAGCCTTCTTTTTCTGCCTGTTTGGCAAGGGTGCCAATGATATCATCGGCCTCGCAGCCGGGAAGCACCACCACGGGAATGTGCATGGCCTTCAAAATGTTCTGGATGTATGGAATGGCCTGTAAAATAGGCTCCGGCGTGGCATCTCTGTGGGCCTTGTAAGCCTCGAACATCTCGGTGCGGGCGTCGCTTCCTTCCTTGTCAAAACACACGGCAAGGTGGTCCGGTTTCTCCCGGCGTATCACATCAAAAAGGGAATTGGTGAACCCCATGATCGCAGAGGTGTCCAGTCCTTTAGAGTTGATACGTGGATTTTTGATGAACGCATAATATCCGCGGAAGATCAGGGCATATGCATCAAGTAGAAAGAGTCGCTTTTGTTCGGCCATTTTGGTGTTTTTGATAATTCCCAAAACTACAAAGTTATTGCCAAAAAAAGGGGATTGGCTTTGGGAAACTCATCTGCTAAAAATAGTATGCGCTTTTGAAATTTTCATTTTTGCCGTCCCTGTATTTCATGTAACTAAAGCCTTGCTGAATGCAATAGGAGCCTACCTCACCTTCCTTGTTTAGAGCGATGAATGCGGCCTGGAAATCTTTATAGTTCGGGTTCTGTTTGATGATCCTCGCTATAGCTTCTTCGCAGGCTTTCTGCGGCGTTCTTCCCTGCCGCATAAGTTCTACAATAAGAAAACTGCCCACACTCTTCAAGATTGCTTCACCCATACCGGTCGCTACAGCGCCGCCCACTTCGTTGTCCAGGAAAAGTCCTGACCCAATGATAGGAGAATCGCCCACCCGGCCGTTCATTTTGTAAGAGAGTCCGGAGCTGGTGCAGGCTCCGGCAATGTCTCCTTCTTGATCCATGCACAACATCCCAATGGTGTCGTGGTTCTCAATGTTTATGATAGGTTTGTATTCCTTTTTCTTGAGCCACTCTTTATAAGCTGCTTTTGAAGCATCTGTCAAAAGTTCTTCTTTTTCAAAGCCCTGTGACCGGGCAAATTGATCGGCGCCTTCCCCGGCCAGAATAACATGCGGGGTTTCTTCCATCACTTTACGAGCGACAGAAACCGCGTGGGTATTATTCTTGAGGTAAACCACCGCGCCGGCATCTCCTTCCGGATTCATGATGCAGGCATCAAGAGTGACACTTCCTTCCCTGTCAGGCGCGCCTCCTTTCCCGACAGTGGTGTTCCTGATGTCGGCCTCTTCCACCATCACGCCCTGTTCAACCGCATCAAGCGCAGTAGCGCCCGCAGCGAGCATTTCTCCAGCTTTTTTACTGGCATTGGGAAAATTCCAGGTGGCAATGGTAACAGGATTGAATTTCATGACAGAGGCTTTTATGGGAGTTGAAAATAGGCTGAGAGGCGAGAAGGCGGTGAGGCCTGCACTGCCTAAAGCGGCATTCCTGATAAATTTTCTTCTTTTCATGCCCTAAAATAAGAATTCTTCTGAAGCTGCCACTATTGGGTTTGGCCTTATTATTGTTCAAAAGATTCGACTGAAATAAAGGGTGGTTATGGAGCTATTAATTTAAACCACCTAAAAACAATTTAATAAACCTTCTTCCGAATTATCTTCGGCAAAAAATTTGCCCATGCGCTGGATCATTTTTGTAGCTATTTATGTTGTTCTGGATATTTATGCCTACCAGGCTTTTAAAACAATTACCCGGCATTCCTGGATCTACTATATCTACCTTTTCTTTTCGTTGCTGGCGCTGGGAAACCTACTGTACCAGTTCAACGGACCGGGAAATGAAGGATGGTCTGGCGCGAGAAGTTATTCGGTAGGTTTCTTTCTTGCCTTTTTTGTGCCAAAGCTGCTCATGTTCTTCCTGCTGTTTGGAGAGGATCTGGTAAGGGTCCTGGTGGGTGCAGGTAAAAAGCTGGCGCAGTCCAACAAAGATTTTTCCATTCCCGGTAGGCGAAAGTTCATCAGTCAGATCGCTCTTGGCCTTGCTGCCATTCCGTTCGCTTCTTTGCTCTACGGAATGTACCAGGGAAGGTATAACTATAAAGTGCTTAAATATGTGCTTTACTTCGACGACCTGCCAGATGCTTTTGACAAATACCGAATTACCCAGATAAGCGATATTCACAGCGGAAGCTTTGACAATCCCGAAAAGATCAAATACGGCATAGATCTTATTAATGAACAGGAAAGCGATGTGATCACCTTTACAGGGGACCTGGTGAATAACAAGGCTTCAGAAATGGATGATTGGAAAGGAATTTTTTCGCAGTTAAAAGCTCAAGATGGGGTGTATTCAGTTCTGGGAAATCACGATTATGGCGATTATGTGAACTGGGAATCTTCCGAAGCCAAAAAGGAAAACCTCGATGCGCTAAAAAAGGTACATGCCGATATGGGCTGGAACCTGTTGCTCAACGAGCACCGGTACCTGGAAAAGGACGGACAGCGTATTGCCTTAGTTGGAGTTGAGAACTGGGGGATAGGCGGTTTTAAAAAAGCCGGAGATCTTGATAAGGCTGCTGCAAGTCTGCAGGCTGAAGATTTTAAAGTGCTGCTTTCTCATGACCCTTCGTATTGGCAGGAAAGGATCAAGAAAGATGAAAAACATTACCACCTCACTTTGAGCGGACATACGCACGGAATGCAGTTTGGTATTGAAATACCCGGGTGGTTCAAATGGAGCCCGGTTCAATACCGCTACGAAAACTGGGCGGGTATATACGAGGAATTCGGCAAGTATATCAATGTGAACCGTGGCTTCGGATTTTTAGCATACCCCGGCAGGGTGGGCATCTGGCCTGAGATTTCGGTGATCGAACTTCGCAAAGGGCCTAAACCCGCATAATTCAAAGATTTCACTATATTTGATAGAGGCTGCTGTAGATGGAGTGATTTACAATGGCCTTTTTAGCTCATTTAATACATTGGGTTTATGTCAAAATTTGGTGAATTAATCGATCTGCGCATTCCCATTCTTCTGGAGTTCTATACAGACTGGGATGAAACTTCCGCAGCCATGCATCCGGTGCTTAAGGATGTGGCTGCCGCCATGGGCGACAAAGGCAAAGTGATCAAGATCAACGTTGATAAAAATGCCGAACTGGCTGAAGCTCTCAGGGTGAAAAGCCTGCCTACGCTCATGATCTACAAGTCGGGCGAAATGAGGTGGCGCCAAAGCGGGGAGCAGGATGCCAATACACTTATTGGATTGATGCAGGAGTACATCTAAAAATCAAAGCGCTTTTTTTCTATTTTTGGTACGTACACCAAACCGGTAACACCATGAAAAAAAGCATACTCCTAATCTTCAGTTTTTTGATCCTCACCGCATGCAGCAGTGTGAAGCGCGGGCAGCAGGCCCTCAACAAAGGTAATTATACCGAAGCTATCGCCATTGCCGTTGAGAAACTTCAGAAGGATAAAGACAAAAAAGCCAATCAGGAGCACATTCTTATCCTGGAGGATGCCTTCAAGAAACATACAGAAGCCACAAAGAAACGGATCAGTTTTCTGAAAAAAGCCGGGAATCCCACAAGCAGCCGCGAGATCTACCGGCTGTACCAAGGGCTGCAGCAGGTACAGCAGCAGATTTCTCCTCTTCTACCCCTAAACCTGTACTCAAAGAACAGGGAGGCAAAATTCAAATTCGCAGATTATTCTGAAGATATTATAGCTGCCAGGAACGATTATGCAGATTTCCTTTATGAGGAATCCCGCGGCTTGATGCAGAAGAATGATAAAATGGCTTTCCGCCAGGCGCACCAAAAACTTTCAGAACTGGATCGTCTTTACCCGAATTACAAAGACACCGAACAACTGCTGGAAAAATCTCATTTCTACGGAACCGATTTCGTCTTCGTGGAACTGAAGAATGAAACTCCGCTGGTGATCCCGCAGCGGCTGGAACAGGAACTTCTGGATTTCAATACTTACGGACTGGATGATTTCTGGACCGAGTACCATGCTTCTATGAGCAGTGACCATAAATATGATTTTGCTGTGAATCTCAATTTCAGGGAAATAGTGGTCTCCCCTGAAAGAGTCCTGGAACGTGAAATTCCGCTGGAGGCCGAGGTGTTGGAGAGTTCCTATTACAAAAAGGACCGAAAGGGCGAGTTTGTTCTGGACAGCCTTGGTAATAAGATCAAGATCGAGAACTTCAAAACTGTCAAAGGGGTTCTATATAAAACCATCCAGACCAAAACTCTTGCCCTGCAGGGGGAAGTGGATTACATAGACCTTCACCAGGACAGGCTGCTTAATAGCTATCCTTTGGGAACAGAGTTTATCTTTGAAAACGTGTTTGCATCTTTTAAAGGCGACGAGCGGCTTTTGAACAAGGAGGATAAGCTGCTTCTTCAAAATCGCTTTGTTCCTTTTCCAACCACTGAGCAGATGCTGGTGGATGCTTCCGAAGAGCTCAAAGGACGGCTAGGTCCTATCCTGAAAAGGAACAGGTTGAGGTAGCTATAAATGAGCTTCTTTGGCAGAAACCTATATGTATGGTTAAATTTTCTACGGAAAGTGCATAATAAATGTTAATGCTGCGTGGGAATTATCAGGATTTTCTAATTTTATTTCCCTAACCAAAACATTTGTTATGATCAAGCTTTTGGCATTTATTATGTTGATTGGAGGCGCAATTTCGCTTGTGCTGGGCATTTTGGGAATTTTCGGAAGCGTAGCCCTCATGCTGCATCCCTGGGCGCTCGCCATTATCGGGTTCATATTTTTTATCGCCGGTATTTCCATGCTGAAATATCGCCGCGATACTGATGAAGTTGCGGCCGACAATAACAGGAGGCAATAAATCGATTGTTGGCTGGTCTTTTCCCCAGATCTTCTGTTCTTGATAACTTTTCAAAGTGGGGAGGGGTTTTCATTTTCTGCTTTTTTTAGATTTGCACCCTGTCAAAAATTTCAGGGGTATCTATGAGTGCATTCGTGATAAGTAAACGATCTAACGAAAATTTTAAATTCACTTTCGCCAATCGTAGGGGAAAGACCATCTTTACCAGCATCGCGTGCAAAGAAAAATCAGATTGTGAGTTGATCATTTCCACGCTGCAAAACGACCTGGAATCCTTTACCTTCAGAAAAGCCAGAACCGGAAGCGGTAAATACTTTTTCAGGATCACCCGGGGCGGACTCGTTTTGGCTACCAGCAGAAAATTCAGCACCGAAAGGCTGCTTCAAAAAGGAATAGATCAATTTATGAAATACGGATTGTCTGCGGAGACGCTTGATTTTTCTGAAAATGAAGACATTTTTGTCGACGTGGATGCTCTTGCAGAAGATTAAACAGCAGCATTATTTAAGGATCTGTCTCTAAAGCAACCTCAGGATATTTTAGGAGAAGTACTCAATCCTTTCTTTGTTGCTTAATATCCTGGTCTATTTGGTCCAACTTTTCCATGATCTTAATGTTAAGTCTCGTGTTTTTGTAATTCATCAGGATTAATTTAATTGAAACCAGTAACACACCTGCTTCCAAAAGCAAATCATGAGTAAAACCCTTGGTAAATAAAGCTAGTGTGAACAGCAAAAAAGTCACGATAATTACTATCAGGTCTGCAGTTGAAAGATACCTTCTCATAGGTTAAGGATTTTATTGCCTCTTTTGAATCTCCAGATAGTCTCAAAAAGCTATCTAATTTAAGGAAATAATCCCAATCTATGTTGTTGTATGTTAGCTTTTTAGGAGCGATAAATATCCTTAAATAAACCTTATTTCAGCTTGTTAAAACTATAGCCTTCCCGGCTGAAATGCTTCAGGATCTTTGGCAGGGCATACCTCAAATTCTTTTCGGCCTTTAAGCTATCGTGGAATACAATGATGCTGCCGCTTTTGGCATAGTACGCGACTCTCCTGTAGCATTTTTCAGCTGAAAGATTAGAGTCATAATCCATGCTGATGATGTCCCACATCACGATCTTATAGCCAAGCTTTTCAAGGGCTTGTGCCTGCCTGCTTTTGATCCGGCCATAAGGGGGGCGAAAAAACTCATTTTTCATCCCTTTTTCTTCGGAAGAAATCTTCTGGATCGAATGCCGCTCCATTACCTGCCGGCATTCTTCGGTGTTTTGAAGATATTTTTCTACAGAGGTTTTCCAGCCGTTGAGGTGGTTGAAAGTATGATTCCCTACTGAATGGCCTTCAGAAATCACCTTTTTATAAATTTCAGGATGTTTTGCGATATTATCGCCAATGCAAAAGAAGGTAGCTTTGGCATTGTATTCTTTCAGCTCTTCCAGCACCCAGGGAGTAACTTCTGGAATGGGCCCGTCGTCAAAGGTGAGGTACAGTTTTTTCCCGTCAGTGGGGCCGCCCCACAGGCGCCGGGGAAAAAGTTTTTTGACAAGCTTTGGCGTCTTCATGCTCTAATAAAAAGAAAGTCCGACTGATAAACAAACGGACTTTCCTGTGTCTTATTCAAGGCTGTCAACCACCTCCTCCGGGATCTGCTCCTCCTGAAGTTGGGATCGTACTTCTTCGGGCGCTTGAGGGCTTCCGTAGAAATGCTGGAACATCTGCAAATACTCATTGAATTCCCTGGCCTTTTCCCGTGCAATTTCCTCCTCGTCATTGATGATGAGCAGGTCTACGAGGCTTCTGTAGCGTTCAATATCAGTGACGATCTCTGTGCCGCGGTTAATTTGCCTTTCCAGGTCGAGAGTGCTGTAATAGTTCAGGTTTTCCTGATATTTTGTAGCTACCTGTTCCCAAAGTTCACGGGCTTTTTCGGTTTTACCCACTTCGTAATAGCCGGTGATGAAAGGCTCTAAAAGTGTGTAATATTCAAAATATTCTACCGGCATTTTTTCCATAGCCAGGTCAAGCACATTTTCGGCCTTTTCCAGCTTTCCTTCCTGTAACAGTGCTTCCACCAGGCGGGCAAGGTTGCTGCGGTAGGTAATGGCATTTTTACGGGTTTCAGGGTCGTGGTAGATATCTGGTGAACCTGAATTGCCCCAGTACCAGTTCATCACAATATCGTACATCTTCTCAGTGTCAATACGGCCCATATCAAATGGATTCTGTGGATTGACAGGCGTATGGATAGGTACCAGCTTGTAAGCTACTCCATCCAGCTGCAGGTAATCTTTCATCCACAGGTAATCGTCATCTCCAAAACTTCCGCCGGTAAAATAAATAGGCCTTTTCCATTCATTGTTAGCAATGATGTCAAGCATTAGAAGCCGGTTCTTATACAAGATGTCACCTTCAAGCTCAATATCTATATGGTCAACGATCTCATCGGCATTTTCAGGGTCCACGATGCCATATTCCAGAACATTTTCCTTGTCCACCGGAATGCGGATGTGCTTGGTAGGGAAGGTATTCACCATTTGTCCGCTCATCAGTTCGGCCTGAGTTCGAGGATCATCGCTGGCGATCCAGTTAAGCCAGTTCTTGATCTGCATAGTGTCTTTGGTTATGGGCTGGAACCAAACGGCATCATTCGTACCGTAGCTGTATTGTTCGTGGACCAGCTGGCCGGGGATGGGATCACTTTCCCACGCCTTTGACTTCATCTGGTCAATGTACCAGTCGGTAGCGAAAAGACTGGTGTTGACGATCCTCACATCTGTACGGTAGCCTTCAATCTGCTGGGCATACCAAAGGGCGAAGGTGTCGTTGTCTCCAATGGTGAATAAAATTGCATTTTCATCAAGACTGTCCAGGTACATTTTTGCCATGGCCAGTGCAGTATATCTTCCGGAACGGTCATGATCATCCCAGTTCTCTGAAGCCAGTATTACCGGTGCTGCCAGTAGAGAGGCGGCAACCACAACAGGTGCCGCGATCTTTGGACTCAAATAATCTTTTACGATCTCGAACAGGGCATATACCCCGAACCCGATCCAAATGGCAAAAACATAGAAGGAGCCTACCAGAGCGTAATCTCTTTCTCTTGGTTCAAAAGGTCTTTCGTTAAGGTATATTTTCAAGGCGATCCCGGTGAACAAGAAAAACACTAACAACACCCAAAAGTTCTTCTTGTCTTTTGTGAACTGGAAGACCAATCCCAGCAGACCAAGAAGGAGAGGCAGGAAGTAATAGGTATTCCTTGCCTTGTTGTTCTTTACATCGCTTGGCAGTTCATCCTGAGAGCCCAGGCGCATTTCATCAATGAATTCAATGCCGCTAAGCCAGTTTCCGTGCTGGTCATTATATTTCCCCTGTATATCATCCTGCCGGCCAACAAAGTTCCACATGAAATAGCGCCAGTACATATATCCTATCTGGTATTCAAAAAGATAATTGATGTTGGAGGCGAAAGAAGGTTTGTCCACGTCAAGATACTGACGGAACTGCTTCAGGAAAGCATCATACTGCTGATTATCGATCTCACCGCGATTATAGCGTTGCCTGAAGTTGTTCACTGCATTGAGCAACTGTTCTTCGCTTTGATATTCTGGTTTTACCGTGAAGTCGATAGGGCCGGTAAAATCCATGTAATTGGCCGCATGTTCTGTACTCCACATACGCGGCAGAATTGCCTTGTGGTCATCATCTGTATTCTGCTTGGCATTTTTGTATTCATTAACGATCACATATTTTCCTTTCTCATAATCCATTTCATATTTTGGCTTGTCGTCAATGTAAGGAGTATCCTCATCAAGTCCGCTGTAGATCTCAGTGAACTGTGGTCCGTAAAAAAGGTGGGTTTCGGGATATTGTTCCCGGTTATAATACGCCAAAAGTTCTCTTGCGTTGCTCGGGTTGTTCTCGTTAATAACCGTATTGGCGTTGGCGCGAATAGGCAGCATCAGCCAGCTTGAAAATCCAATGAAGATGAACAGAATGCATAGCAGCAGGGTGTTAAGCTGGTAAAAATGTTTTTTTCGGGTGTATCTTATTCCATAGTAAAAAGCGGCGATCAACACCAGGGCGGTAAAGATGGTACCGGAATGAAACGGCATTCCCAGGGAGTTCACAAAGAATACTTCCGTGGCCGAGAAAAGGCTCAAACTATACGGCAGCAGCATTTTAAAGATGAACAACAATACGGCCACTACTACCAGGTTGGCGATAATGAAGTTCTTGACCGTAATCTTTGAAAAGTTCTTGAAGTAGTAAAGAAAACCAATGGCCGGAATGGTGAGTAGTCCCATGAAATGCACCCCAAAGGAAAGCCCTATAATCAACGAGATCAAGATGACCCAGCGGTTTCCGCGTGGCGCGAACATATCGCGTTCCCACAAAAGACCGAGGTAAAACAAAACGGACATGAGAAGGGCGGCCATGGCGTAAACTTCAGCTTCAACGGCGTTGAACCAGAAACTGTCGGTGAATGAAAAGGCCAGGGATCCAACCAAAGCACTACCTAAAACCGTCATTTTTTTGGAGGCTGATATTTTTTCAGCAGGCCCTGTGATCTTCAGCAATAACAACACTATCGACCAGAACATGAACAGAATGGTAAAAGCACTGGCAAAGACAGACATGAGGTTGACCATGTAAGCGATCTGGGAAGATTCACCGGCGAAAATAGAAAAGAAGGCGCCCATCATCTGGTAAAGAGGTGCACCGGGCGGATGACCCACTTCAAGTTTTGACGAGGTAGAGATATATTCTCCCGCATCCCAAAAGCTGGCCGTGGGCTCGACTGTTAACCAGTAAGTTGTAAGAGCGATAAGAAAAACCAACCAACCCAGAATTTTATTTAATCTGGTAAAGTTAAGATCTGTCATAAGTGGTGTTATTGAGAACTGTGGCGAATTTAAGAATAAATATAGAATAGGAACGCTTACCGGACAAAAGAACCTGCAGGACAAATTTTGACCCGGCGAATTGCTCTATAATTTTTTTCAGGAGTCAGCATATTTATTTTTTTCTGAAAAACAGGAAGTTGCCCACAGCGCCCTGAAAAGGGATGGAAAAAGTTGAATTTTTTATTTAAAAATATTTGTTCAAGCCAAAGTTTGTTTTAAATTTGCATCCGCATTCAAGCAATGGCCCATGGTGTAACTGGCAACACGTCTGGTTTTGGTCCAGAAGAGTCTAGGTTCGAGCCCTAGTGGGCCAACTGCTTAAACCCAAACCGAAAGGTTTGGGTTTTTTTATGGAATTAATTTAGGGCGAGAAGTTTATCCCGAGCAGCCGACTTTAGGAGGCGTGACGAGGGAAATCCTAGTGGGCAAACTGCTTAAAATCAAAGGGGAAGGTGCCTCAAGGCTTTTCGGGCTTTTCACAAAAAAGAGGCACAACTTTTCAGTCCTGCCTCTACTGGATTTAATTTTATTCGGAAGGAATTAATCAGATTCCTGTTTTTCCCGTTCCTTCAAATATTTTTTGTCGGTAAGATCCAGGATCATAGGGGTGATACTCGTTTTGCCATTTCTTATGGCCCAGCGGTCAGACCCTTCTTCCACCTCTTCAATAGGGATCACGGTGAACCAGTAATGCTGGCGGCCCATGGGATCTTTTTGATCGATCACCTTGCCATCATAATGTCTAATGGACTGGGTGGTCCAGACGATCTCTCCTTCGGGTTGCCGCGGAAGATTGACATTTAAGAGTTCCCTGTCATACTCATGCACCACTTCTTTTAAAGCATCCTTTACATAGGGGTCCAAGGCTTCAAAATCGGGCTCACTTTCCCCTACAGAAACGCTGAAGGCAATACCTCTTATGCCAAATAAGACCGCCTGTCTTGCTGCGGAAAGGGTTCCGGAGTGCCAGGCAGAATTTCCCAGGTTGGAACCAATGTTAATCCCTGAGAGTACGAGGTCTATATCTTCAAAAAGGTGAGTTCCCAAGGCTACACAATCGGCGGGTGTACCGCTTACCCGATATGCCTCAATGCCTTCGAAATGTATGGGAGAGGTTTTGTAGGTGATGGGCTTGCCCGAAGTTATGGCCTGCCCCATTGAAGACTGTTCCACATCGGGAGCCATAACAATCACTTCGCCGTACTGGGCTGCCGCTTTTGCCAGGCCCATAAGGCCAGGGCTGTATATTCCGTCGTCATTTGTCACTAATATCTTCATAATCTAATTTTTTTCAGCTAACTTTTAAAATACAAAATTTACCGCTCAATGCCGGACCTGTTTCTTCGGATTAACCCAAAATTATTCTTGTTTTAACATTCCTCAGAACATTTGCAATGTACAGTCATAAGTATGTGTTAATCAGAAGGAAAAATTTCTGTCTATGTTTAAATTTGAAAAAAGCTTGAAGATGAAAGCACAAATCGTACATAACCCTACTGCAGGAAAAGATGAGCACAGACAAGAAGAAGTAGAGAAATTCGTACAGCAGGGCCATTTCTCCAAGGTGAAGTATGTTTCTACCGATGAGGAAGGCTGGGAGGATTTCGATAAAAACAAATCCGACCTTATTTTTTTAGCAGGGGGAGACGGTACCGTGCATAAACTGGCTACTGTGCTGCTCCACAGTAAATACCAGGATCCCAGGACGCCTATACATATCCTTCCGCTGGGTACGGCAAACAATATCGCAAAAACTCTGGATGTGGTTTCTCCTTATAAGCTTCATGCCTTTGATTCTTCCAAACAGCTTCAAAAATTTGATGTGGGAAGGGTAAAAGGCTTGCCCGGTCAGGATTCTTTTCTTGAAGGAGTGGGGGCAGGTTTGTTTCCAGCACTCATAGCGGAGATGAAAGAAAATCCTGTGGAAGTTGGAACGGCAAATGAAGAACTACACTACACCCTAAAGAGGTTGCTTAAGATCGTAAAAGACTTTAAAGCCCAACAGGCTACTATAAAAACTTCCGGCATTAGTATCACCGGTCGCTTCCTGTTGCTGGAAGTGATGAACATTCAGTACATAGGACCTAATTTTGAACTGGCTTCCAAGGCCGATCCCGGCGACGGTTATTTCGACCTGGTGCTTATTCCCGATGAAAAAAGAGAAGAATTGATGGAATATCTGGAAAAAATGCTCTTGAGGCAGGCAGGCGAAGATGACCTGAAGGACCTGGTTTTTTCAATGCGGATCAAACAGGCTGAAATTAAGTGGGAAGATTCCCATGTGCATGTAGATGACGATCTCATCCCTGAATTTACTGGAGGAAGTTTCGTGGTGAGTGTTGATCGCGATCGGCTGAGATTTGTTCGCAATCCATAATCCGGCTGCCGCTAATAAGAAAATTTGAGTACTTTCGGCCTTTTACTAACGTCCTGGTGCAAATGCGCCGTGAAAATTAAGGTCCATGAGAAAGATCCCTCTACTTTTAGCCGGTTTGAGTCTTTTATTCACCACTGTATCCTGCAGTGAAGAAAGCAAAACAGGTCAGGACTCCCCTTTTTTGATCATTAAACTTAATGTTGATCCTACACAGCTGCGCCTGGGAAATGCCGGGAATTCCGCAGATATTCCTGAAGGTCATGCTGCCCAGGACCCTGTCTTCCACAAGATCTCTTCTCATTACGTGGAATTCGCACCCAATAAATGGACACAACTGGGAGAAGGTGCCGTTTTGTATCATGGTGCTGAAAAAGATATTGAAGGAACCACTGTCATTGATTTTTCTGAAGCTATAGTGACCGCGCCGGGAGAAACTTATCTCAAGATCCCTTTGCAGGAATTACCTGCCGGAAGTTATGAATGGGTAAGGCTTTCCCTGTCATACCAAAACTACGATGTGGAATACAATTACCAGGGACAAAGTTTTTCCGGAACCGTAGCCAGTTTTGTTGGTTTTAACACCTACATAGAAGATTTTAAGGTGAAGGACGAGACAGTAGCAGTGAACGATACCCGACTACAGGGATACTGGGCTTTTGAGCATCCTTACGGAGTGCTGGACGGACAGGCTCCCGAAGGAGCAACCACTGTTCCCAATCCTATATCTGAAACCTCTGCCGTTCCTCCCGGTTCTTGTGTGGTGACGGGTGAGTTCAGGACACCTCTCGTAATCACAAGAGAGGAGACCGAAGATGTGGTGATCAACATGTCCCTTTCTGTCAACAAAAGTTTTGAATGGGAAGATACTAACGGCAACGGGAAATGGGATGTGGACCTGGGAGAGAAAGTTGTGGATATGGGGCTACGGGGTTTGATCCCGATGGTGGAGTAACTATCAATTAATTCAGATCTGAAAAAGTAATTAGGGAATTCCCTGATTTTTAATTGTTCTCAATACGGCTCTATATTTTTAATATATTTATTATCAGGTAATTATATATTAAAAGGCTTTTTTATGGGAACGATTAACCAATCAAATCACCGGCTTTTAAAGGAAAAAGATCTACTTTACATTTTCCTCCTGTCAATACCCTTCATCTTAAGCGGATGCCAGGAAAAGAATTACGCTAAAACTCCCGACAGTACAGCACTGCAGGAGGTCAAGACAGATGCAGGCCAGGAAGACCTGTTGAAAAGAGGGAAATATCTTGTGACCAGCATTGGTTGTGCAGATTGTCATTCTCCTAAGAGGATCAGTGGGCGGGGGCCGGAAGAGATCCCAGAACTAAAATTATCAGGCTATCAACAGGGCCAGGAATTGCCTGCCATTGATCAAAAGGTTCTTGAGAATGGATGGATCCTTTTTTCGGGAGACTTAACGGCCGCGGTAGGTCCGTGGGGAGTTTCCTTCGCGGCCAATCTTACCTCAGATGAAACGGGCATAGGAAACTGGAGCTATAAACAATTTGAAACGGCGATCCGGAAAGGGAAATATAAAGGAATGGAGAATGGCAGAGATATGCTTCCGCCAATGCCGTGGCCGGCTTATGCTCATCTTTCTGATGAAGACCTTCAAGCCATGTTCGCTTACCTGCAAAGTACCGAACCCATACAAAATGCCGTGCCGGCTCCCATCCCACGAGATAAGCTGACTTCCCTGCAAAGTAAAAAATAATAAAACCCCTGCAGATCTCTCTGAGGGGTTTAACCTGTTTTCACAGGGCATCCTAAACTTAAACTAAAAACAATTATCTTCTCTTTTGCCAGTATTGTGGTGCTGTTTCGGTAGAAACCTGGTTCCAGTAGTCAGCTGTCACTTTGCGTCCGTTAAAGGTCTTGAGTTTACGCTCATAAACCCAGATCACCGGGTTAAAAGTCATGTCTGTAACCCCTAAAGTATATAGCTGAGATTCTTCTTCGCTTTTTCTTTTTTCCTCTTCAATGATCACTTCAAAACCATTGAACTCTAAAAGCTCTTTTAGAAACTCTTTTCTGGGCTCGTCGATCTTCTTTTCTACAAAGCTTACCCTTGTGTCTCCAATACTTCCGAATGTATGTTTGCCATCTAATGCCATGATCTTCTAATTAAAAGCTGCACTTAATTCATAAATATAATCGTAAAGCGGGCTGTATAATCCCAACGCCAACATCCCCATTACCGCGATGAAAAGGCCAAGTTTCATATAGATCTTGCTTTTAAAGAACGGGATCGGGTTTTCCCCTTTTCTTAGGAACATGGCTCTTATTACCAGCAGGTAGTAGTATAGGGATATGGTAACGTTCACTACGGCCAGGAATACCAGTAAATAGTAGCCTTTGCTGGCGGCTGCGGTAAACAGGAAGAACTTTCCGAAGAAACCTGCCACAGGAGGTATTCCCGCTAATGAAAATAAGGCTAGCATCATCACCAGGCTTAGTTTTGGGTTGGTGCGGTAAAGTCCTTCGTAATCTTTCATATTTTCTTTTCCGGTCTGTGAGGAAATGGCCTGTACCACCCCAAAAGCGGCAAGATTAGAAAAGATATAAATGGTGACAAAGTAGACCACGGTTGCGGTCCCCAGTTGCGTTCCCGTGACCAGCCCAAGCAGGATGAAACCGGCCTGCGCGATAGAGGAATAGGCCAAAAACCTTTTCATGTTCTGCTGCCTTAGCGCGAAAAGGTTACCCGTGAACATGGTGGCCAGGGCCAGGATGTACAACAGCGGCTCCCATACATGCATAAGCGGTTTGAGAACCGTGAACAGCAAGATCATTAAAATGAAGGCAGCCGCACCTTTTGAGATCACAGACAGGTAAGACGCTATGCTTATTGGCGCTCCCTGGTACACGTCTGCAGTCCAGAAATGGAAAGGCACCAGTGAAATTTTAAAGGCCAATCCCGCAAAGAACAGGATAAACCCTAATAAGGTGAGATTAGTTGCGGTCAAGGTAGACATGATATCTTCAAAGTAGATCGAGCCATTGGTAGCATAAAGCATGGAAATACCAAACAATGATACTCCCGAAGCCAGTGCTGCGGAAAGTATGAACTTAACGGCTGCTTCCCCCGATTCTCTCTTCATGATCTCAAAAGCCGCCAAGGCTGCTACCGGAAGCGTAGAGAGTTCGAGACCGATGTAGAACATAAGGAAATCACCTGCAGAGATCATAAAATACATGCCCAGCAGGGAAGCGAACAACAGGAGGAAAAATTCAGTTCCACGATCCTGTTTCAGCATGTTCTTTTCCAACCATTGGGCCGACTGCAGTAATAAGGTAAAAACTCCTATGTTCAGCACTCCTTTGAAAAAATGTATCATTTCATTGCTTCGGAACATGCCTCCAAAAAGGCTGCCTTCAGCCAGCGGAAGAAACCCCACTGCCGTATGAATTCCGAAGAAGACCAAAGCCAGGTGTATCATGCTGCTTTTTTTATTCCGGGGCAGGAATAGTTCAGCGATCAATAAGAGCAGGATGATCGAAAAAAGTAAGATCTCGTGCCGCATCAGTAAAAAACTGTTAAGTTCCATTTTTCTCCTCTTTAATTATTATAACACTCCCTGAATGAAGGGTTGAATGCTTTCCATGATCATGTTGCTTATCCATAATGGAGCCACTCCAATGCCAATAATCGGAATCAGCAGCAGAAGGATTCCCGTTCTTTCATACCAGGTTACCCCCGCAAGCTTAGTATAGGCTTCATTTTTTACAGGTCCCATCAGCATTATTCCCACTACTCTTAAAACGTAGACCGCGGTGACCACTATTGCCGATATGGATATTATGGTTACTATCCTGTAGAACATGCTGTCATGCTGAAAAGCTCCCATGAAAATGTTCATTTCCGCGACAAATCCGCTGAAGCCCGGAAGTCCCAAAAGTGCCATTCCGGCGACCACATAGATGACCGAGATGAAGGGAATCACCTTCAGCAGCCCTCCCAATTTTGTGATGTCACGGGTGTGCGTCCTTCCGTAGATCATCCCGATCAACGCGAAGAAAAGGGCAGTCATGAAGCCGTGGGACAGGGATTGTAAAATAGCTCCGTTCCAGGCGGTCTTGTTCAGCATAAGCAGTGCAAAACTTACCATTCCCAGGTGGCTAACAGAGGCGTATGCATTGATGTATTTCAGGTCGGTTTGTCTCAGGGCCGCAAAAGCACCGTAGATGACCCCGATGGCTGAAAGGATGATGAAGAACCAGCTCCATTCTATTGCTCCTTCCGGAAGCAGGTACATGGCCACTCTGAATATCCCGTATCCTCCCAGTTTCATCAAGACCCCGGCGTGCAGCATGGAAACGGCGGTTGGTGCCGAAGCATGCCCGTCTGGCGACCAGGTGTGGAAGGGGAATAAAGCTCCCAGGATCGCAAAGCCAATAAAGGTTAGCGGGAAGAACAGTTTCTGAGCTTCGAACGGAATGTTCACTTTTGCGATCTCAAGGATGTTAAAGGTCAGTGCGCCTCCATCTGCATTTGAGTTAAAATAGATTCCCAGGATCCCAACCATCAATACTGCAGAAGCTCCCATCAGCATCAGCGTCAATTTCATGGCCGAATATTCTTTTGGGCCTGAACCCCAGATGCCTATCAAAAGATACATCGGGATGACCGCAATCTCATAGAATACGAACATGGTGAACAGGTCTATAGAGATAAAGAACCCATACACTCCTGTGGAAAGTACGATCAGGGAAATAAAGAATTCCTTGGGAAGTTCTTCCATTTTCCAGGAGATGAAAACTCCGGCAAGTACGATAATAGAGGTTAGCAGGATCAGGGCAACAGAGATGCCATCAACCCCTATGTTATAATGAATGTTGAACTGTTCGAACCACACCACATCGCGGGTGAACAGCATGATGCTGTCATTGACCGCTCTTTCTCTAAAATAGGAGAAAAGCAGGTTTATTGCCATTCCAAGCTGCACCAGCCCTCCTATCATGGAGAGAATACGAGCCTGTTTCAGGTCTTTTGTGAATCCCAGTGCGATCACTGTGAGCACCGGAAGTATGACAAAAAGTGATAAAATATCCATGATCGTTCGTTAATTAGTCCATATATAAATGAATACCAGTGCCAGGATGACCACCCCACCTATAAAGCCGAAAGCGTAATCCTGCACTTTCCCCGATTGCATGCCCTTGATCTTTCTCGAAACAACAACCGTTTGATTTCCTATGCCTTCCATGGTGCCATCCACGATCTTCTTATCGAATTTCGCGATTGGGGCAGCCACACTCTGGAAGAAGATCCTGCGGGCAATGAAAAGGTAGATCTCGTCAAAATAGAATTTATGGCTGGTCCAGGTATAAAACCTCCCGAAGGCATTTGAAAAGCGGAAAGCCAGGTCATTTTCCTTTTTATAAAAGATCCAGGCCAGAACAATTCCCAGCAGCCCTGCAACAATAGCAATTGCTGCCAGTTCAAGATTAATATGGGTAGCAAAACCGGCTTTATCGGCCGTTACGAATTCGCTGAAAGGGATAAAACCAGCCCCAATGCTCAAGATCGCAAGGATCATTAGGGGAAGGGTCATGGAAAACGGAGATTCATGAGGGGCGTGTTTGTAATTGGTTTCCTTGCCCCAGAAAATTCCGAAGTAGATCCTGAACATATAAAAAGCGGTCAATCCGGCGACGAAAACTCCGATTCCGTAGAGGAACTGGCTATTTTCATATGCTGCCACCAGGATCTCATCCTTACTCCAGAAGCCTGCCAGTGGCGGTACCCCGGCAATGGCAAGAGCCGCAATCAAAAAGGTGATGTTGGTGACCGGCATGTATTTTCTGAGGCCGCCCATGTCTTTCAGGTAATTGCTGTGAACAGCATGGATGACCGAACCTGCACCAAGGAACAGCAAAGCCTTGAACATGGCATGGGTGAACAGGTGGAACATGGAAGCCATATAACCTACCCCTTCGTGTCCATCAAACCCGGAAACTCCTAAAGACATCATCATGTACCCAAGCTGGGACATGGTGGAAAATGCCAGGACACGTTTGATATCTGTCTGGGTGATGGCGATGATCGCGGCGAACAGTGCAGAAAATGCACCTACATAGGCCACGATGTTGAGGGCGAAGCCGTCCTCGACCATGTAAAACATTGGGAACAGACGGGCCACCAGGTATACCCCGGCCACAACCATAGTCGCAGCGTGAATAAGTGCCGAAACAGGGGTAGGCCCTTCCATGGCATCGGGCAGCCAGATGTGCAACGGGAACATAGCTGATTTTCCGGCACCTCCCATAAAGATGAGAATCAATGCCCAGGTGATCACAGAAAGTCCCATGAACGAAGATGATGCCCAGGTAAGGATCGCGGGTCCTTGGGGATCGTTCAAAGTTTGAAAGTCAAAAGTATTGGTGTAGAACCCGATGATGAAGATCCCTATCAAAAATCCGAAGTCGGCAAAGCGGGTCACGATAAAGGCTTTTTTGGCCGCCGCTATGGCCGAAGTTTTGGTGTAGTAGTAACCTATCAGCAGGAATGATGAAACTCCCACCAATTCCCAGAAAATGTAGATCTGGAAAAGGTTCGTGGCCAGCACCAGTCCGTACATGGAGAAGGTGAACAATGAAAGATAAGCGAAGAAGCGGGTGTAGCCGTCATCTCCTTTCATGTAACCCCTGCTGTAGATATGTACCATAAGGGAAATGGTAGAGACCACGATCAACATCATTACTGAAATAGGATCTATAAGGACCCCCATATCTATATGAAGGCTTTCTGTGAACTGCATCCAGGTGATCTTTTCTACAAAGGTCTGGTAGACGCCGTCAAGCTTGCCCAGCACGAAGAAATACTGCCAGGCAGTGTAAAAGGAGAGCAGGGTAGAGGTAGCCAGACCGGCGACACCCACCACGCCCGAAACCGCGGGTTTTATTTTATGGCTGAAGATCCCCAGTACCAGGAACACAGCCAGGGGGATCGCAGGAATCAGAATAAGGTTGATTAAGTTCATGTCATCAAAAGTTTAATACTTCATTGTTTCAGTTTCCCTGACTTCCACAGAACTCAGTCGCCTGTAGATGTTGATTATGATGGCCACTGCCAGAGCGGTCTCTGCCGCGGCCACCGCTATGATGAAAATGGAATACACCATGCCCTGAAGCATTTCAGGATAGAGGTATTTGTTGATCACTACAAAGTTTACCACAGAAGAATTCAGGATCAATTCCACAGAGATAAGGATCGAGATGAGGTTCTTCCTGGTAATGAACCCGTACACCCCAATAAAGAACAGGATGGAGGTGAGGGTGAGGATTTCGGTTATGCTTACTCCCGGGATCATATTTTCTGAAATTTTACAGGGCTTTAAAACCCGTTTTTGTCTTTAATTTTTAGTTGAAGATTCCAGCTCCATTACTTTCTCTTCCGCCTGCTGTTTTGCATCCTGCAGGATCTTATCGATATCCAGGCTTTCCGGAACTTCCTGCTTTATCTCTTTACCTCCTTTGGCAATAGTGATGGCTCCTATCATTGCTGCCAGCAGCAGGATACTTATGACTTCAAAAGGTAAGATGAAACCACCTTTTTCAAAGCTTAATAAGGCTCTGCCGATTTCGGCAACGGTAGTGGTAGAAGTAGTTTCAGCAACGGCAAAAGGATGAGAGTAAATAGTACCCAGAAAGATGCTGAGCCCCATAAGGCAAAGCAGGGCTGAGAACCAGCGCCGTGAGGATTTGGCTATCTCCAGTTCCATTTCTATATGCTGAATGAGGAGTACCGAAAAGATGATCAGTACCACGATGCCTCCCGCATATACCGTTAGCTGAATGGCCGCCAGGAAATTATAGTCCATCAAAAAATACAACCCGGCGGCCCCTATCAGCACAAATAACAGATACACAACAGAACGCAACATTCTTCGGCTGCTCACTGACGCAATTGCAGAAGCGACCATTATTATAGCAAGAAGGTAAAAAATGACTTTTTCCATGACTTATTCTTCTACACCGGCTCTTACTTTAGAACCGGGTTTGTTCAACACTCGGGTAAGCTGGGTCCTGTCGTAAACAGAATTTTCAAAGTTCTGTGCCCATTTTATGGCATCTGAAGGACAGGCGTCCACACAAAGTCCGCACTGGGTACACATGCCCAGGTGATAGATATGTTGATCTATGATCTTTTTCTTTTTTCCGGTCTCCTCGTCTACAACTCTGTCCCAAATGATCTCGATACTTCCGTTAGGACAGGCCAGTTCACATTTTTGACAGCCGGTACAGCTGTGTTCGTTGTTCTCATCGTGTGGCATTACCACTTCTCCGCGGAAACGATCGAACATTTGGAGCGTGTCCCGATTGTCGGGGTACTGTTGGGTTATAGCCCCTTTTCTTGAGTTGAGGAAATATTTTCCCGTCACGCTCATGCCTGTGAGCAGGGTCTTTATTCCGTCATATATTTCTGAAAAGTAACTCATCGTCTTAGAATTGAATTGTGATATTTAACCATACGATCACTGCCATTAAAACCAGGTTCACCAGGTTAATGGGGAGCAGGTACTTCCACTCCAGGGTAAGCAACTGGTCTACCCGAAGCCTGGGGAAGGTCCACCTGAACCACATCATAAGAAACACCAGTACAAAGGTTTTTGCCAGGAACCAGAAGATGCCCATGAACGGTATGGATTCGGTGATCCCGAAGGGAGAGAGCCAACCACCAAAGAAAACTGTGGTTGCGATGGCCGCGATGATGAACATGTTGATGAATTCGGCTAAAAAGAAGTAGGCGAATTTCATTCCCGAATATTCAGTATGGTATCCCGCTCCAAGTTCAGATTCTGCTTCCACCATATCAAAAGGGGCCCGGTTGGTTTCGGCAGTTCCCGAGATCATGTAGATCATAAAGGCGATCATGGCCGGAATATGCCCCTGCACAATAAGCCAACCGTTTTTCTGGACTTCAATTATTTCTGAAAGCTGAAGGCTTCCGGTAAGGATTACCATGGTCAACAACGACAATCCTACAGAAAGTTCATAACTGATGGTCTGTACCCCGCTTCGCATTGCGCCGATAAGGGCGAATTTATTATTGCTACCCCAGCCGCCTAACAGGATCCCGATAACCCCAATTGAGGAGATCGCGATCAAAAAGAACAAACCGATGTTAATGTCGAAGGCCTGCAGATTTTCGGTAAAAGGAAAGACCGAAAGGGCCATTAGGGCCGTTATGATCACAAAATAAGGTGCGAGATTGTACAGGAACTTATCTGCCTTCACCGTGCCTGTCAATTCCTTGGAAACCAGTTTGAGGGCATCGGCCAGCGTCTGAAACATCCCTTTGTAGCCCACCCGGTTAGGGCCCAGCCTTAACTGGAACCATGCAGCCACTTTTCTTTCCAGCAGCACCAGGTATAATCCCAATACTGCGAAAACGGTGAGGTAAATAAGGGCTATAAGTACCATTTCGGTGATACTTGCTGCGCCTGCCGGCATAAAACTGAGCAACCACTCGTTGATGCTTAAGATCTTCATTTTTTACTATTTATCGGTCAATATCGGGTACAACAATATCAATGGTAGCCATGGTTGCCACCAGGTCTCCTATCTTGCCGCCAACGGCGATGTGGTTCAACAGCGAAAGGTTGGAAAGCCCGGGGCTTCTGAATTTTACACGGTGCGGGTTCTTGGTGCCGGTGCTTATGATGTACACGCCCAATTCCCCCCTCGCGGTTTCCACCTTCTGGTAAAAATCTCCTTTCGGCAATTTGATCACGGCATTCGTGGCTACTTTATGCTCTCCTTCAGGAATGTTGTCTATCAATTGTTCTATGATCGAAAGGGACTCCCACATTTCCCGGATCCTTACGGTGTAGCGAGCGAAGGAATCGCCGGCCGTATCAAGAGCTTCCTTGAAGTTTACTTTATCAAGGGCACTGTAAGGATGATATTTCCTTACATCACAGGAGTAACCTGAAGCGCGGGCAACCGGCCCGGAAGCTCCAAAATTGATGGCGTCTTCTTTTGAGAGAATTCCCACTCCTTTTGTCCTTTTTTGAAAGATGACGTTCCCTGTAAGCAACCGGTCATATTCCGGAAGTTTGGTCTTGAAGTGAGCAATGAACTCTTTTACTCTTTTGACGAAATTCGGGTGGATGTCGTGCATAAGCCCGCCAGGAATATTATAATTCATGGTAAGCCTGGCACCACAGGTTTCCTCGAAGATATCATTGATCATCTCGCGGTCCCTGAAGCCATAAAAATAGGTGGTCAATGCTCCCACATCCATTCCCATCACGCCCCACCACAGCATATGTGAAGAAAGACGGGTAAGTTCTCCCAGAATGGTCCTTATTACTTGTACCCTTTCCGGTACTTCAAGTTCCAGGGCATTCTCTACTGCCAGGCAAACCGCTTCGTTGTTGATGTGCGAGGAGAGATAATCCATCCTGTCAGTAAGGTGAACGATCTGCTGATAGCTGTCCTTTTCGCACATCTTTTCTATGGAACGGTGAATGTAACCAAGATCGGGTTCCACTTTTTTGATGATCTCTCCGTCTATGGTCAGCAACAACCTTAGAACTCCGTGAGTCGCCGGGTGTTGCGGCCCCATGTTGATGAAGTATTCTTCAGATTTGAAGTTGCTTTTTGGAGAGGTATTATTTAGTGTAGCTGTTTCCATAATTCTGCTATTTGACCACCATGTTGATCTCGTCTTCGTAATCTTTCCGAAGCGGGAAACCTTCCCAGTCTTCAGAAAGGAACAATCTTTTCATGTTGGGATGGTTCCTGAATTTTATTCCGAAGAAATCGTGCACCTCCCGTTCGTGGAAATTGGCCGTTGCCCATAAGTCCTGAACAGAGTCAAAAATTGGGTTTTCGCGGTCCTTCGTCTGTACCTTCACGACCAGGATGTGGCGGTGTATGGTGGACTCCAGGTGGTAAACCACGCCCAATTCCTTGCCGTAGTCAACCCCGGTGAGGCAAAAGAGATAATCAAAGTGTGTGTCGGGGTTGTGTTTTAGCAATTGCATGAGTTCGTGAAGTTGGTCGGCCTCAACACTTACATTAAGGAACTGTGAACCTTCTTCAGAAAACTGCGGTTGACTGAATTCAGGGTCGGGAAACCAGCTTTCTATCGTCGTTTGTAGGGCTTCGTTTGTCATAGCACCTTTATTAAATTCCTTCATCGAATCCTTCAATAGGATTCTTTTGTTTGGTGCGGCTTTCGTTCATGATCTTCTTTTGCAGCATGATCATACCTTCAAGCAAAGCTTCGGGTCGCGGCGGGCAACCGGGCACGTAAACATCTACGGGGATCACGTGATCTGCGCCTTTTACTACGGAATAGGAGTTGTAAAAGAAAGGCCCTCCGGAAATTGCGCAGGCGCCCATAGCGATCACATACTTTGGCTCGGCCATCTGGTCGTATAATCTTCTTAGTACCGGAGCCATTTTGGTCGTGATTGTTCCCGCGATAATGATGAGGTCTGCCTGCCTGGGGGAAGGCCGCGCGACTTCAAAACCAAAGCGGGAGTAATCATGACGTGCTGCGCCGGTCTGCATCATTTCGATCGCGCAGCAGCTTGTTCCGAAGTAAAGAGACCACAGCGAGTTGGCACGCCCCCAGTTGATGATCTTGTCAAGCGAAGTGACCACGATATTGGCACCGTTGCCGGCCGGGATCACTTTTCCCGGAAAATCTTCGGGTATATTTCCTGCTGTTGAAGCAGTTTTGCTATTTACTATTCCCATTTTAATGCGCCTTTTTTCCATGCATATGCCAGGCCTAAGCCTAAAATGAACAGGAAGATGAGTATTTCAACCAGGGCGATAGAGCCCATTTCTCCAAAGACCACTGCCCAGGGCACCAGGAAAGCGACTTCCACATCAAAGATGAGGAAGAGGATGGCGAACAGGTAATAGCCAACCTTGAACTGCACCCAGGTTGGACCTATGGTGGTCATTCCACTTTCGTAAGGCTCCCTTTTTTGGGGGTTATCTGACTTTGGAGAGATTAAGTTCGAAAGAAAATTTGCGCCGGCAACCAAAACCACCCCGGCAAGAAAGAACACGATTATCGCTTCTGATCCCATTTTTTCATCGCTTTTTTATGTTAATAAAATTAACAGTTTCCCTGCAGGCAGGAACTGATCATGATCAGGATTCCCGCTATTTTACCTGGTAAGTTTCTCCCGAAAAGAAGAGGTCATTGGTCACTTTGAAATCAGACTTTGCTTTGATCTGTTCAGTAAGCGCATTTTCTCTTTCTTCCAGGGTCACATCTTCAAAACTTCTGATAATTCCGGTCACTAAAGGATATTCCAACCGTACCAGCATCTGGTGCATGGTAGGATCTTTTTCCTTCGCATCGTGTACCAGGATATCGTCTTCTGTAATGCCATTTTCACCAATGGTCACAGTTTCCAGTTTCAGCCCTTTAAGGACAAGGCCTTTGTTCTTGTCTTTTCCGAAGATCATAGGTTTGCCGTGCTCTACGAATAGCTGTTTGTCTTCCCTTACGGTCTTGTCTGTGTATTTTACATAACAGCCGTCATTGAAGATCACGCAGTTCTGGAGTACTTCTATAAGTGATGTTCCCTTGAACTTTTCGGCTTCCACAAAAATGTCGCTCATCTCTTTTGGGGCGTTCCCGCCTATCCTGGCAAAGAATCTTGCCTGTGCACCAATGGCCAGTTCTCCGGGAGAGAACGGTGGCTGGGTATTTCCAAAAGGAGAGGATTTGGTTTTTTGGCCCACCAGGGATGTAGGGGAAAATTGTCCCTTAGTGAGTCCGTAAATTTCATTGTTGAAAAGAATGATGTTGAGGTCAATATTTCTTCTTAGCACGTGGATGAAGTGGTTACCGCCAATGGCCATACTGTCGCCATCTCCGGTGATCACCCACACGCTAAGGTCGGGATTCGCAAGTTTCACTCCCGAAGCGATCGCCGGAGCCCTTCCATGGATTCCGTGCATTCCGTAAGTTCCCATGTAGTATGGAAAGCGGGAAGAGCAGCCTATCCCGGAAATGAATACCACATCCTCTTTTTTCACGCCCATCTCGGGCAGTGCTTTTTGTACAGAACGTAAAATAACATAGTCGTCACAACCCGGACACCATCTTACTTCCTGGTCATTGCCAAAATCCTTGTACGTGTACTTTTTTTGAATTGTTGTTTCCATAGTTATTTTACCAGTTGTTTGAATTTTTCGATAAGTTCAGAGTTTGCGAAAGGCAAGCCCTGGATCTTGTTATGCTGAAGGAAGTCCTGGTTGAAGTGCATTCTCAACACATTGACGAACTGTCCGTTGTTAAGTTCGCAGACCACGATCTTTTTGAACTTTTTCAATAGCTCTCCCGTATTCTTCGGAAGCGGATTGATATAGTTGAAGTGTGCAAATCCGATGTTCTTATATCCTTCAGAATTTAACTGCTTCACAGCCGAGTGCAGGGAACCGTAAGTTCCTCCCCAGCCAATGACCAGCAGGTCACCTTCTTCGGCGAATTCCGGAACCACTTCAGGAATGTAATTTTGCACCCTCTTCACTTTTTCTGCGCGGGTGTGGGTCATGATCTCGTGGTTCTCGGGCACGTGAGAAACATCTCCGGTTATTCTGTCTTTTTCAAGACCTCCAACCCTGTGCTCCAGTCCCGGTGTTCCCGGAATGGCCCAATTCCTGGCCAGGGTTTCTTCATCCCTGTCATATGGATGCCAGTTCTCTTTGGCTTCTTTGACAATGTGGTTCTTGATCTCGGGAAGCTCTTCCAGTTTTTTTATTTTCCACGGCGCCGAGCCGTTAGCGATATAACCGTCTGTTAAAAGTACCACCGGAGTCATGTGCTCCAGGGCCAATTTCGCTGCCTGGTAGGCATAGGTGAAACAGTTTGCGGGAGTGCTGGCAGCGAGCACGATAACCGGACTCTCCCCGTTACGGCCGTACATAGCCTGCAGCAGGTCAGATTGTTCGGTCTTGGTGGGCAATCCTGTAGAAGGGCCACCTCGCTGTACGTTTACCACAACCAACGGAAGTTCTATCATCATCGCAAGTCCAAGGGCTTCTCCTTTTAAAGCAAGTCCGGGGCCAGAGGTAGTAGTGATGGCAAGATCTCCGGCAAATGAAGCTCCGATCGCCGAGCTTATGCCCGCGATCTCATCTTCGGCCTGGAAAGCCTTCACTCCAAAATGTTTGTGTTTTACCAGCTCGTGCAAAATATCGGTGGCCGGCGTGATAGGGTATGATCCTAAGAACAATTCCAGGCCAGATTTTTCAGCGGCTGCTAAAAATCCCCATGCGGTAGCAGTATTTCCCATAATGATCCTGTAAGTACCACCTGCCATTTTAGCCGGAGATATACTATAGGAGTTGGGGATCAATTCGATGGTTTCAGCATAAAAGAATCCGGCATTGAGCACCTTGGTATTGGCCTCTATTAAATGAGGCTTGTTCCTGAATTTTTTGTGGAAGAATTCTATGGTATGCTCCGGCGAGCGGTCATACAACCAGTACACCATTCCCAGCGCGAACATGTTCTTGCTGCGGGTAATGCTTTTATTGTCTAATCCTTCAATGTCTTTCAAGGCCTCTTTGGTTAATGAGGTCATCGGCACCTCGACCACGCGGTAGTTTTCGAGGCTGCCATCGTGTAAGGGATTGGTCTCATATTGTGCCTTTTCCAGGTTCTTTTTGGTAAAAGAATCTACATCTACAATAATGGTCTGTCCCGGTTTTACAGCATAAAGGTTGGTCTTGAGCCCGGCAGGGTTCATGGCGACCAGCAGGTCAAGGTTGTCGCCGGGAGTGCTTACCTCTACACTTCCAATATGAACCTGAAATCCTGAAACCCCGTAAAGGCTTCCCTGAGGGGCCCGAATTTCGGATGGATAATTTGGAAAAGTGGCCACATCATTCCCGAACATGGCAGAAGTGTCTGAGAACTGAGTCCCGGTCAACTGCATTCCGTCACCAGAATCGCCCACAAAGCGAATTACCACTGCATCCAGGGATTCGGCTTGATTCATTTTTTCTGTGATCATATTTAAGGTTTTAGAAACCATCAGTATTTACCGATAGCATTGGATCTTCGGGTAAATGTAAAAGGACTCTCAGGTATTAAATATGATGTAGATCATATTGGCTTCGGAATAAGGTTATTAAGAATAATTCTTCATAAAAGAAAATATGATAGCGGTCATGTTAAACCAGGTATGCCTCAAATACTTTTATAGAAAAATTTTACTAATAATTAAAAATTAAGATTATGGCTCTTTTTATAAACGATGAATGCATCAACTGTGATGCCTGTATCTCAGAATGCCCCAACAACGCGATTTATGAACCAGATCAAGAATGGTCATATTCAGACGAAACAACCCTTAGCGGAACAGTGACCACCCCAGGTGGTAAAGAAGTGGATGCCGACGCAGAGAACGAACCGCTTTCGGATGAATTCTACTTCATCGTTGCCGATAAGTGTACCGAATGTAAAGGATTCCATGATGAGCCTCAGTGCATTTCTGTCTGTCCTGTAGATTGTATCCATCCGCGGGAAGATTACCAGGAAACCGAAGCCGAGTTGCTTGAAAAGAAAGAATGGCTTCACGGGGCTTAGTATGTATTCATAAAATGTAAAAAAATGGCTGAAAAATTCCCTAAGCTCATTTGTGATGCCAACGAGGCTGTTGCCAGAGTGGCACATAAAACAAATGAGGTGTGTGCTATTTATCCTATAACGCCGGCTTCTCCCATGGGAGAACATGTGGATGTTTATAGTTCAAAAGGTAAAAAGAACATCTGGAACAACGTTCCCAGAATAGTTGAAATGCAGAGCGAAGGGGGTGCTGCCGGTGCCGTGCACGGTTCATTGCAGGCCGGTGCCCTTACCACCACCTTTACTGCTTCCCAGGGTCTCCTGCTCATGATCCCTAACATGTATAAAATAGCGGGAGAACTTTTACCGAACGTTATTCATGTTGCCGCGCGTACCATTGCGACCCATGCGCTTTCCATTTTTGGAGATCATTCTGATGTCATGGCAGCCCGTCAAACGGGTTATTCCATGTTATTTGGAGGATCGGTGCAGGAAGCGATGGACTTTGCACTGATCTCTCAGGTAGCCACCCTAAGGTCACGAGTTCCTTTCCTGAACATTTTTGACGGCTTCAGAACTTCTCACGAGATCTCTAAAATAGATGCTATCCCAGACGAGATCATCAAGGCCATGATGCCCGAAGAGGAGATCATGAAACACAAAAAACGATCTTTAGATCCGGACAGTCCGGTAATAAGAGGTACTTCACAGAACCCTGATGTTTTCTTCCAGGCTCGTGAGGCTGCCAATCTTCACTACGAGCGGGTACCAAAGATCGTACAGGAGGTGATGGATGAATTTTATCAGCACACCGGCCGTCGTTACAATCTCTTTGATTATGAAGGTCATCCTGAAGCCGAGCGTGTAGTGATCATCATGGGTTCCGGAGAAGGAGCGGTAAGAGAGACAGTAGATACCCTGCTTAATTCAGATGAAAAAGTTGGGGTGCTGATCGTTCGCTTGTTCCGTCCTTTCTCTGTGAAAGACTTTATTGAGGTGCTGCCAAAAACCGTGAAAAAGATCGCTGTTCTTGACCGTACCAAAGAACCGGGAAGTACAGGAGAGCCACTGTACCAGGATGTGATCACCGCTTTTGCTGAAAGCGAAAGGCAAATGCCGCAGATCATTGGCGGGCGTTACGGACTTTCTTCCAAAGAGTTCAACCCGGCCATGGTGAAGGGAATTTTTGACGAGATGCTGAAACCGCAGCCAAAGAACCATTTTACCATTGGTATCAACGATGATGTGACCTTCAAAAGTTTGCTTTACAATCCTGTATTCAAAACTAAAAAATCCACATTCAACTGCCTTTTCTACGGACTGGGTTCAGACGGAACGGTGGGCGCGAACAAGAACTCCATCAAGATCATTGGAGAAACTACCGATAACTATGTACAGGGGTATTTTGTATACGATTCCAAAAAAGCCGGTTCGCAGACCGTATCACACTTGCGATTTGGTCCTAATCCAATATACTCGAGTTACCTGATCAATACAGCCGATTTTATCGCCTGCCATCAGTTCAACTTTATCGAGAAATACGATATCCTCAAAAAGATCAAAAAAGGAGGAACTTTCCTTTTAAACTCTCCTTTCTCAAACGAGGAAGTGTGGGATATGCTTCCGCAGAAAATGCAGGAAGAGATCGTGGAAAACGAGCTGCAGTTCTATGTGGTAGACGCGACCAAAGTTGCCCATGAAGCGAAACTTGGTAAAAGGACCAATACGGTATTGCAAACCTGTTTCTTTGCCATTTCCGGTGTTCTTCCTAAGGATGAGGCTATTCAGAAGATCAAGGATGCGATCGTGAAATCTTACTCTCATAAAGGAGAGAAGATCGTACAGATGAACTTTAACGCTGTGGACAAGTCGCTCGAATACCTTCAAAAAGTGGATTATCCAAAACAGATCACCAGTCAAAAAGGGCTTAAGCCCATGATGACGGGCGAAGCCGATCCTTTTGTGAAAGAAGTTCTTGGTAAGATACTTGCCGGGGAAGGAGATGAACTTCCGGTGAGTGCATTCCCAATTGATGGTACTTTCCCTACTGGTACCACTCAGTATGAAAAACGAGGAATTGCCGATTTCGTTCCGGTATGGGAAGACGAAGATCTTTGTACCCAGTGTAACAAGTGTGTGGCTATTTGTCCGCATGCGGCCATCAGGGCGAAAGTGGTACCTTCCGTAGATATTTCAGACAAACCAGATTCCCTAAAGGCAGTTCCCGCCAAGGGACGGCCGTTCACAGGGGAAGATTCTTATATACTGCAGGTTTCTCCGGAAGATTGTACCGGTTGTGACCTTTGCGTGGCGGTTTGTCCGGCCCAGAGCAAGGAGATCGAGAACTTCAAGGCGATCAACATGCGACCAAAACTGGATGTTGCCGAAGCTGAAAATGCCAACTGGGATTACTTTACTAAACTTCCATATTACGACCGTACAGAGCTGCAGATCACCAATGTGAAAGGATCGCAATTCCTTGAGCCGTTATTCGAATTCTCGGGGGCCTGTTCCGGTTGTGGGGAAACCCCTTATATCAAGATGCTTACCCAGCTTTATGGCGACAGCATCATGATCGCTAACGCTACCGGTTGTTCTTCGATCTATGGAGGTAACCTTCCTACCACTCCATATAAGAAGAATGAATTCGGAAGGGGTCCTGCCTGGGCAAATTCCCTCTTTGAGGACAACGCTGAATTCGGTCTTGGTATGAGACTGGCGCTCACTAAAAAGCAGGAGATCGCTGTTGACCTGTTGAAATCGCTCGAGCCTTTCGTAGGATCGCAATTGGTGCAGGCTATACTGAATAATCCTGAAGAGACCGAAGTTCAGAAGAAAGAAAAACATACTCAGATAGAGGATTTAAAGACCATACTTTCAAGCATCGATACGCCCGAAGCTAAAAAGCTTAATCAGTTAACAGAGTACCTGCGCAAAAAGGCAGTCTGGATACTGGGAGGAGACGGCTGGGCCTATGATATTGGTTACGGTGGTGTGGACCATGTTCTCGCTTCAGGCGAAGACATCAATATCCTGGTAATGGACACCGAAGTATATTCCAACACCGGAGGTCAGATGTCTAAAGCCACTCCATTGGGAGCAAGTGCCAAGTTTGCGGTTTCCGGAAAGAAAACCTCTAAGAAGAGCCTCGCTTTACAGGCAGTTTCCTATCAGAACGTTTATGTGGCCCAGGTGGCGATAGGAGCCAAAGACCTGCAGACGCTAAAGGCCATTGAAGAAGCGACCGCCTATCCGGGACCTTCAATAATTATCGCTTACTCTCACTGCGGGGAGCATGGTTACGAGCTGAAACACGGGGCAAAACAGCAGGAAAAAGCTGTGGAGACCGGTTACTGGCCGCTGTTCAGGTTTGATCCTTCCAAGGAAAAAGGAAAACGTTTCAAACTTGATTCCAAGCCGCCTGCAGCACCGCTTCAGGAGTTCATGTACAACGAGACCCGCTTTACCCGGGTAGCCAAAGAGAATGCAGAGTTGGGTGCCAACCTGTTGAAACAGGCCCAGGAAGAAGTGGATTCCAAGTGGGAGCGATTAGAACTTTACAGAGACATGTAAAAATTCCTTTCGGGCACAGGTGAACATCCTGTGCCGGGAAGGATCCCGTTAAACCTAAAAAATCAAAGCATGGAAAACAAAGCGATCAGATTATTCAGTGAAGCTATAAAAAAGCTTCAGGAGGCCGATAGTGAACTGTGCAGACCAGAGGAGGACGTGGTTTCTTACCTGGTATGCAAGAATTCCCAGTTTGCTATAGAAAATTTCCTTAAAGGATATCTTCTTAACAAAGGAATTGACCCGCAGGACTATGAAAGCATCAATAGCCTGTATGAACAATGTGTAGCCATAAACCCAAAGTTCAAAGACCTGGACCTTTCTGGATTTACCTGTAAAACTCATGCCCTGGATTCCAGGTCGTGCAGTGGTGCCGAAAAAGTGAGCAAATGTTATGAGATAGCAGGAAACCTTGATGCCTTTTTACGTAAGGAGCAATACCTGAATTAAGAAATTGACGTTTTCCCTGCTGCGACTGATTTAAATAACATAACTAAACCAAAAGCTCCGGATACATTCCGGAGCTTTCTTTTTTGAGCATAAAAATACCCCGAAGTTCGGGGTATTATGGGATAACCACTGACGCTTTTACTACGCTACTCTGGAAAAGCTGTAATAGTTCAATGCACTTTGATAAAAATTCAGGCTTCTTTTATCCTTTTTGATGCATGAAGTAAGGAACCTTTCCAGGTCAAGACATTCAAAGCTCACAGAGGTGTATTCTTTGTCAGAAACCGGAATTTCGGCTTTGATCACTTTATTTAAATAATCGATCTCTACATTCCTTGCCTGGAAATACATTTTAATGATCCCCTTGTGAAGGGAATTATAAACTGTATTAGAACCACTGCAGTCGGTGCAACTGTTGTGAATAAAGTTCTTAAAATTTTCCAGGATCTCGGCGGGTTGAAATGTTGTCATGAGGTTATGTTATAAGGTTCAATTTTTCTTATTGTATGGCCTAAATTAAGCCTTAGCTTGTTAAGAATGTTCTAATGAAATGTTTATTAGTATACTATTAACAAGTAAATCAGGGGTTTGTGAAAATATTAGGAGAATTGTGGGAATCTGATTAAAATTAAATTCAGAGATTTAACAGGGACGCTTTGTGTTCAATACTGAATTAAGAAAGGAGATCGATGCGAAAAAAGACCATTTTTATAATTGCCGGCAGTGTGCTGGGACTGCTATTACTGATCATTTTGGGAGGGTTCTATTTTTCCGGAAAGATTAAGGACAGGATAGGTAAAGCTGTACAGGATTATGAGGAAATAGATGTAGACCTTTTTCAGCAAAACATCCATGTGAAGCGGGTGCAAATGGAGCAGGGGCAAGGTACTCTTTCGGCTGCCGAAGTTTCTGTGCTGGGTATCAGTTACTGGAAATATCTCACAGAAGGTAGCCTGGTAATGGACCAAATTGTAGTGCGCTCTCCTGAGATCATCATAAACCGGAAAAAGGAAAAACAGCAGGACAGCGGCAAAGCTTTTAAAAAGGAAATACTTATCCGGGATTTCCAGGCAACAGACGGTACTTTCAGGCTGCAGAACAAAGACTCGACCGGCAATGCGATTTTTTTCAGTTTTCCGGAGCTAAAATTATCACAGATAAAAATAGACTCAGCAAGCAGAGGCAACATGCTGCCCTTCAAATATGAAAGCTACTCCTTAAAAAGCGATTCCCTGGCGGTGAGCATGAATCCGCAACACTTTATTGCTGCGGAAGAATTTTCAGTTCAGAACGGAAAGACCTCTATAAGCAACTTCAGAATAATCCCTTACTATGAGAGAGATGAGTTTGACCGCCAGATCCCGTATGAAAAAGATCGCATTGCCCTAACGGTAAACCAGATCACGCTTGACACTTTAGACTTCAACTTCAAAAATGATACCCTGCACCTTTATGACCCGTTGCTAAACGTTACGGGAGCAGACCTGGATATTTACCGCAACAAGCTTCTTCCTGATGATGAACGCACTAAAACCCTGTTCAGCCAAAAGATCAGGAATTCGCCGGTAAAATTCGATTTTGAAAAGATACAGGTAAACAACAGTAAGATTCGTTACGAGGAGAAATTGAATGAAACCGGTCCTCCTGTAAAGGTGTTTTTTACCGGGATTGAAGGCTCAGTGCAGGATCTCCAAAATATAAACCTCAATACTGAAGATTTTCCCCGGACAACTGTAGATGCCAGTGCCCTGTTTATGGGCGAGACCAGCCTTACCCTGGACTGGTCCTTCAATGTATCCAATCCCAATGAAAAATTCCTGATTTCCGGGGAATTTGGCACTGTTCCCGGGGAACTACTGAATCCTATGCTGAAACCTTCCCTTGGAATGGAAGCTGAAGGCAAGCTGCAGTCGGTTTATTTTACCTTTACCGGAAATGAAGAGATGGCTACCGGCGATGTTCGGGTGAGTTATGACCGGTTCAAGATCAATATAATGAAAGACCAGGGACGAAAGGAGAACAAACTGCTCTCTGCCCTGGCAAATTTATTCGTCGATAATGACGGGCTTTCTGAACAGCGCACCCACAGCGTGGAATTCACCAGGGATAAAACCAAATCGTTCTGGAATTATGTCTGGAAAGGATTGAAAAAAGGTGTTATTGACGCATTGGGTCAGTTGTAATCTTTCCGAAGAAGCCTGCCTACCTGATTGGAATCATATTTTAGGACCAATTCATCCCATAATTTTGCTCACAAACTATTAGGAATGAGCAATTTTTTAATTAACAAGTACAATGTGGCCGGGCCAAGATACACCAGTTATCCTACCGTGCCGTATTGGGATCAGGGAAACTTTAGTATTGAGGAGTACAAAAAGACCCTGAAAAGATCATTTTTGGAGAGCAATGAAAGTGAGGGGATAAGCCTGTATTTTCACCTGCCCTTCTGCGAAAGCCTGTGTACCTTTTGCGGATGCAACAAACGAATCACCAAACGCCATGAGGTAGAATCGCCCTACATCGCGGCAGTACTGGAAGAATGGGACCTTTACCTGGAGCTTTTGGAAGACAGACCAGTAATAAGGGAGATCCACCTGGGCGGGGGAACCCCCACTTTCTTTTCTGCGGAAAACCTCAAACTTTTGCTTAACGGGATCTTTGAAAAAGCCATTAAGGCCGAAGAATTTGACTTCAGTTTTGAAGGTCATCCCAACAATACCAAAAAAGAGCATTTACAGGCATTGTATGAGCTTGGTTTTGACCGGGTGAGCTATGGGGTGCAGGACTACAATTTGGTGGTGCAGCAGGCCATTCATCGTTTTCAGCCATTTGTGAACGTAAAGAATGCCACCGAGCAGGCCAGGGAGATCGGATATACTTCGGTGGGACATGATATCATCTTCGGGCTGCCATTTCAGACGGTAGAGCATATCAAAAGCACCATTGAAAAGACCAAGGAGCTAATGCCGGACAGGATCGCTTTCTACAGTTACGCTCATGTTCCGTGGATAAAAGGGAACGGACAGCGCGGCTTTAAAGAAGAGGACCTGCC
Source organism: Salinimicrobium catena (assembly GCF_900102915.1). Classification (GTDB taxonomy): domain Bacteria; phylum Bacteroidota; class Bacteroidia; order Flavobacteriales; family Flavobacteriaceae; genus Salinimicrobium; species Salinimicrobium catena. The sequence goes on along the minus strand of NZ_FNGG01000001.1, from coordinate 157,453 downwards.
AACGGCCGATGTAAAACGGGAAATGTACGAGACGGGGAAAAGAATGCTGGCCGAAGCCGGTTACGTGGAAATAGGAATGGACCATTTCGCGCTGAAAACAGATTCTCTTTACAGGGCGGTTGAAAATAAAAAGATGCACCGCAACTTTATGGGTTACACCTCATCCAAGACAAAAGTGATGATAGGGTTGGGGGTTTCGGCCATTAGTGACAGCTGGACTGGTTTCGCGCAAAATGTAAAGACCATAGAAGAATATTACGAGATCCTGGAGAAGGGAGAACTTCCGCTTTACAGGGGCCATATTCTTACAGAAGAAGATGAAAAGCTGAGAAGGCACATTCTTAACCTGATGTGTAATCTGGAAACTTCCTGGAGCGATGAGAAAGATCACTTTCCGGAATTACCTGATGTCCTCATCCGCCTGAAAGAAATGGAAGCAGACGGCCTAATTACATTTGAGAACGAAAAACTTACCATAAAAGAGGAGGGGAGGCCATTCGTACGCAATGTGTGTATGGCTTTTGACCTCTTATTGCAAAGAAGCAAGCCGGAAACTCAACTCTTCTCAATGACGGTATAGAGGGGTTGGCGATTTCCCAACAAAAAAACCGAAGGGCAGCCTTCGGTTTTTTTATTTATAGAGGTTGAAAGATCAGCCTTTAGAGCGGCTTAAATACATATTCATGAACAGGTTTCCTGCCATATTCCGGGCACGGTTCTTCGCGATGTTCGCCCTGTCGCCCTCAAAAAGTTCATCAATGGTCTCAAACCACATGTTTAGCCATACTCCAAAATGTCTTTGTTCAATGCTGTTGTTGAACCTGGTATCCACTTCCTTATGCGCCCGCATGGGATTGCCTCGGAATTTGCTCACCATGAACAGGTTGGTTTCCCAGAAGTCGGTAAGTTTTTCCAAATGTGAGGGCCAATCTTCAATGGTCTCATTGAAGAAGTGGCTGATCTCCGGATTTGCCCTTACTTTGGAATAAAAAGAAGAAACAAGGAGGAAAACATCCTCCCTGTTCATTATATCGGTTTTCATTTGAGTGCTTTTAGTAACGCATCCACACGTTCACAAGAAGAAGGACGCTGCTTACAACCAGGCTCAAAATTAAGGTATTAAAAACAAATTTCGCTTTCATTTGGGCGAGAACTGTAACCATGTAGATCATGCACACTGCCACCACAACAAATAATTGTATCATCTGGAGGAGGTCATGACCGTTCATCAAGATCACCATGGCCGATGCGGCTCCTAAACAGGTAGAAAGGATGATGGCCAAAGCCGAATATCCCACGAATAATTCCTCAAAATCTTTGTATAAATTGTTGTAAAGTCTCATAACTTGCTCGTTTTTTAGTTATGGTACAAATCTAAAGGGAGAGCCTGTGGGAGAATATGACCTGAATCATAAAAGCAGACATTTGTGTCTGCTTTATATTTTTTAAAGTATTAAGCTTCAGGAGTTTTATCTGTAAAGCTTGCGTTTTTTGATCTGTACCTCGCCTTTTTTCTCAAGAGATTTGGTGGCTCTTATCACTGTTTCCACCCTAAGGCCGGTAAGGTCGGCGAGTTGTTGGCGGGTGAGATCTACCCTGTACGCAAATTTACCTTCGACTTTGTGCACATATTTCTTGAGGTAATCGAGAATTCGTAGAATGCGGTGTTCGGGTTCCTGGCTGGAGATCTCAGAGACCATAATAGCTTTATAAAATAACCTTTTTGCCAGGGTTTCGGTGATCTTTAAGTGTACCGCGGGATTGGAGGTCAAAAGTTTTAAGAAGTTCTCTTTTGACAGCTGGAGAACTTCAGCATCTGAAATCGCTTCTGCATTCGCCGGATACTTTACGTTGGCCAGGAGCGGAGGTTCGCCAAAACTCTGGCCCATGGCAAAAATTCCCTGGATGAATTCCTTGCCGTCTTCATTGTAGTTGTTCATTTTGATCTCTCCGGAAACCACCTGGTAAAAGTTCAGCGCGCTTTCCCCTTCCCTGAAGAGCTGGTCGCCCTTTGAAAAGGATATTTTTTTTGCTCCGAAGTCGAGCAGGAGGTTTTCGTCGATCATAGAACTATTGGTGCGATCTTAACAACTGCACCAGTGCAGATTTCTGAACAACGCCAGACTGTCTCCAAAGTTGTTGTCCGTTCTTGAAAAGGATCAGGGTAGGCACGCCGCGAACCTGGTATTTCTCGGAAAGTTCCTGGTTCTTGTCCACATCTATCTTTACGATCTTTACATCATCACCCAATTCTGCTTTGGTTTCCTGAAGAATTGGCGCCAGCGTCTTGCAGGGCCCGCACCAGTCTGCATAGAAATCTACCAAAACGGGTTTGTCGTCCTTGATGATCTCATTAAAACTACTTTTCATAACTGCTGATTTAATACAGGATTTAAAGTTAAAAATTTTGAATGAAAATCGCTTCCGGAAAAACCGGTTTTAGGACATCTTTATGCCGGTTAGCGTGTCTTGTTGATCCTGGAAAAGGCTTCTTTTTCCAGCTGTTCCCTGTGCTCCGGATGTGCGATGGATATAAGCGCCTGTGCGCGTTGTTTAAGGTTTTTGCCATAAAGGTTCACCACGCCATATTCTGTGGCTATATAATGCACGTGAGCGCGTGTAGTGGTCACTCCGGCACCTTCTTTAAGGTAAGGAACGATCTTCGAGATCCCTTTACTGGTGATGGAAGGCATGGCAATAATGGCCTTTCCGCCTTCAGAAAGAGAAGCACCTCGTATAAAATCCATTTGTCCGCCTACTCCGGAATACTGGTAATTCCCGATAGTATCAGCACACACCTGTCCCGTAAGGTCTATTTCAATGGCACTGTTAATGGCTGTGACCTTTGGGTTCTGCCGAATAATGGCCGTATCATTTGTATATCCTGCTTCCTTGAAATGGATAAGCGGGTTGTCATCTATAAAATCGTAAAGCTTCTGCGAGCCCAGGGCAAAGCAGGTAACGATCTTTCCGGTCTTGATCTCTTTTTCCTCTCCGGTAATAATACCTTTTTCTACCAGCGGCAAGATCCCATCAGAGAACATTTCGGTGTGAATTCCCAGACGCTTGTGGTTCATAAGGTTGGAAAGCACCACATTTGGTATTCCGCCTATACCCATTTGCAGGGTGGCACCGTCTTCTATCAATCCCGCTACATGTTTCCCTATCTGTTGCTCAATTTCTGAAGGAGCTTCCATATCATGCGTATGGATAGGAGTGTCTACCTGGGTAGCGGCAAATATCTTGCTGATGTGGATGATTCCGTCCCCGTGGGTCCTTGGTACCTGCGGATTGATCTGCGCGATCACCTTTTTCGCGGTTTGAATGGCCGGCAAAGTTATGTCTACAGAAACTCCAAGAGAACAGTACCCATGCTTGTCTGGCGGGGATACCTGTATGAAAGCCACATCCAATGGCAGAATGTTCTTCCTGAACAACAGGTGGATCTCGCTAAGAAAGATGGGGATATAAGCGCCATAACTGGAGTTGATCGCATCCCGCACATTTCCTGAGGCAAAACAACTGTTGGTGCGAAAGGAATTCCTGTAAGGCTCCTCTGTATACTTGGCTTTTCCTTCAGTGTGTATCTGAAACAGTTCTACGTCTTCAAGTTCTTCATACCGGTCCGTCAGGGCATTTATGAGAACCTTCGGGGTCATGGCGGCTCCCTGAAAAAATACTCTGTCACCCGACTTTACATGCGAAACTGCTTCTGCAGCTGAAACGATCTCCATTTTTTTCTCTTCTTTATTTTTTAACCTTCAGATCAAAATTGATCTCTATGTCATCTTTTACCACAATAATACCGAACAATTTCTTGGGAGGTTCCAGGCCGAAGTCTTTTATGTTCAACTCCAGTTCTCCCTGGAATTCGGCAATTTTACCATCTTTAATATTGATAGGAACCTCGTAGTACTTCTGTTTTCCTGCCATGGTAATGCAGATGGTAGCAACACCAAATTCAGAAGTTCTAAGCCTTACCTGGTTTATTTCTAAATGGATCTCGGGGTACTCATCAGATTTAATGAGATCATGAAAATCCTGATTGATCCCTTTATTTCCGCAGTCAAAACCCTGGGTATTGAGAACGAGAATGGCTCCCGTGAATTTCATTATTGAATCTCTCCTGGAATAATAGACCTTTTTCCCTTCGTTCAAATATTCTGTGTCAAAGACACACTCGAATTTATTGATGTTGGTATCTCCGTTGATGGAGAGCTGACTTGTGGGCAGTACTGTTACCTTTTTTTCATGAAAGTTGTTTTGGGCATGGACCAATGCACCTGAAAGCAGTAACAGAGCGATTAGCATTAACTTTTTCATAGGAGTATAAATTTAGGTAAAAAAAATGGGGGAACCCTGTTCCCCCATTTTCGGGCTAAGTTCAAACGAAATCTTAGAAGCTTATTGCCGCCTCAAGCGTAATTCCGTTGAAGTTTCCTCCATTAAGCACGTTTCCTACAGGGTAATCGTTGTAATCCTGAGTAACATACTCTAATTTAGCAAGGATGTTTTTGGTCATGAACCAACCGGCACCTAGCTGGAAGCGGTTTACGCTGATATCGGTAGTGCTGTCAAGTTCTCCGTCTACAGTGCTGTAACGACCTCCTAGGTAGAAATCTTCTTCGGCACCAAATCTGTAGATAAGTTCACCTGCATAGTGGTTGTAAGTTCTGGTGTCGTTATCGTCTTTGTTCTGACCAGAGATGGTTTCAATGATTCCGAAGAATTCAAGTCCACCGTACTTGATGAATGGGTTGATCATGAAAGAGGTCATTTCATTCTTGAAAGATGGGCTGATACGTCCAGCTCTGAAATCTCCACCTTCTTCGTTCATTACGTTGTAGTAGCGAGTACCTGCACGGTCACCAGTGTAAAGGTAGTTACCACGTCCGTAGTTATGTCCGCTGTAGAAAAGAGATCCTGTTAATCTGAATCTGAAATCATCAGAGAACTGGTTGTCATATCCAAGTTTTGCAAGGAATGAAGGATCGGTTTCTCCGTCACCAGAAGTAGACTGGTTCAATTTACCGTTTGTGAATCCAACCATACCTAACCATGGTCCGTTGAACATGTACACTTCTGCACCAACTTCTGTAGTAAAGCTGTCCATTAGGTAGTTACCTACGAATGGGTTGTAAAGAGCCATCGCGTTGTCAGTTCTTCTAAAGTGAGCATCACCGTAGTTGTTCTCCATGTGTCCGATACGAATTCTCATGTGATCCATAAGTCCGGCAGCAAATCCTTCGCTGATGAAGTCAAGCTTGTCTATCTGGATGTAACCTCCTTTTACGTAAGCTTCAGTGTGGTGTTGAGAAGAAAGATAAGTTCTCAAGTGCATTCTTACACCGTCATAAAGCAATACATCAAGGTCAAGGTTTGCAGTTGGAAGGTTAAAGTTTCCTTCAAGGTCTGGAAGTGCAATAGCGTCACTTTCTTGATCTAAAGACTGGAACTGGATAGTTGAAGCCCCACCAATTCTCACCTGTACACCGTCAAAAGAAGTTTCAGTGTCTTTTGTAGGTTCGAATTCGTTGATCCCTCTTTGATCGGGAGCTCTAAAGTTAGGAAGTTCTCTGTCCCAAATGGTTTTGGTTTGTTCTTCTTCTTGTACTTCTACCTCTTGTGCCTGAACCTGGAAGCCCATGGCCATCAAAAGTGCGATTCCGGAATATTTAATTAAGTTTTTCATTTTGTTAATGGTAAAAAGTTGATAGTTAAATTGTTTCTCTGTTTTTGTTCATGAATTATTTTGAATAAGCCGCTTGAAATTTGATGTTGACTTCCTCTCCGGTAGTAATTGTTCCAAACATGGCTGTTGGAGGGTCTACTTTATAGTCGGTCATGTTGATTTTCTTGCTTCCGCTAAGGGTGATCTGGTTCCCGTTCACTTTTGCATCAAAGGTGATGTCTACAAGTTTCCTGGTCCCTGCTATGGTAAGGTATCCGCTGGTTGTCACTTTGCAAGAAGAACTTGAAGTACAGTCAATGTTGTTTACCTTTTCCAGTTTATAAGTGATCTTTTTGTGATCATCTGTGTTTAAAGCTTTATACGCGTTCTTGTCCATTCCGCCTTTACCGCTTTTAAGACTTTCGGCAACTACTGCAAAATCCAGTTGATCGATCTTCACCAATTGCCCGTCTTCCATCTCTACCTTCATAGTCCCCTGGAAATCCTTTGCGGTCATTTCCCAATCGTGGATGTTTGAAGTACCTTCTACTTTTAAATTAGAAGCTCCGCTGTTAAGATTATAAGATTGAGCCGCGATGGTATTGGCTGAAAAAATCATTACAAGAAAGCTTCCAAGTACTAACCAAAAGTTTTTTGTTGTGTTCATGATTACTGTTTTTTATTTGATACAAAGTTGGCTCATAAATGCAGGTTTAAGTATGACCGCGGTCAGGTTTCCTTCAGAATTTTGCGGGGGTTTTTAGTTACTTTTAAGATTTTTTTCACAAACCTGTAACGGCCCGTAAATAAAGGGTTTAGGGATTTTGAGAGGAGGCGGAAACTTCAAAAGCATGATTATTCTCATGTTTTCAGAGCATCATGGATTCCAAATTTTCTATTTTCCAAGCTTTTACAGCTAAGGATTTTAGAGAAATTTTAGGATGTCAAACCTTAAACCTGCTGGTAATCAGGACAAAAACATCCAAATTAAAATATTTTCTGAATAAATAAAAGAGAAAATTAATGGCAGGAAGCTGAGGCTGAAACCATTTCGGTAACCGGGGCAGGAGAGAGGTAAGGAATGTTCAGCCCCATTCCGCGAATGATGAACAGCATCCCTACTATAACAACGAAAACAGGAATGGCCTTCTGAACCTTTCTTTTCATTATCCCGCTCAACATCCCGCTGAAGTAGACCGCGGAGGTCATTAAGGGAATAGTGCCCGCGCCAAAAAGGATCATGTACAGGCTTCCCTCTAAAATGGTGCCCGAGGCGATGGCTCCAAAAGCCGCCATATACACCAGGCCGCAGGGAAGAAACCCGTTGAGGAAACCAATGGTGAAAAAAGTATCTGCCGTTCTCTTTTTCAAGGCAGCGCCAAGTGAAGTTTTTACCTTTCCTATTATCTTATATATAGGACGTGAAAAATTATATTTTCCAAAGGTTTTGGAAGGAATGACGATCACCGCGATCATAAGAACTCCGGCGGCGATCGAAAGTTGTTGCTGAAACCCGAAAAAGTTAAGGCTTTTTCCCAGCATTCCAAATGCCAGCCCTATTAGGCCGTAGGCCATTAACCGCCCGGTGTGGTAAAACAGGATCTGCAGGAATTTTTTAGCAGAGTTGTCCCTGCTCACCGGCAGCATAAAAGCTATAGGCCCGCACATGCCGACGCAATGGAAGCTTCCCAGTACACCGAATATGAGGGCCGATAATAGCATTAGTAATTGATCTCTTCTTTATAGAAATAAGCTTCATTGCCTGCCGTCCAGTCAATGAGGATGTTCCAGCGGCCGCCCACCAAGCGGTTATCAGGTACGAGCAATTGATGAGAGGACAATGAAAGAGGAAACTCACTGTCCAGTTGCTTGTTTGACGGCCGGTAAAGGAACATTTTACCTTTTATTTGTGAAGGGTCCAGTTCTTCAGGAAAATGAACTATAAGCCCTTCAGATGATTTTTCGATCTTGATATTTTCTGAAAGATGTTGGGCGTTAGATTCTTTATTCAGCTGCTGCTGGAACTCCAACTCTGTCTTATAATATTCTTCGGTCACCAGGTCATGACTGTAAGCCTTATCTGTGCTCATGGTGATCACCAGGAAAAGGATAAAGCTCACAAAACCTATTATTGCCAAGACGATGCCTGCACCCCAATTTATTTTCATCTCAATATTTTTTTATCTGAAACTTCGCGGCCCCATAAAATTGGTGCTGGTGGTTTCTATCAATTCGTTATCGCTGTAAATTCCAATTTCCACATTGCTCTTTTCGGCATCGAGCAGCGCCTTATTGATCTCTATGAACAAGGTACCCTCTGCGAGCCCTTTTTCGGGGACCATTATATTTTGATGGGTTACCGATTCAATTTTTCCTTCATGGGAAAGCAACCTGAAACTCACGTTTTCAAAACTTCCCGTTGTTTTATTGATCAGCTTGAAAGTATACACGTTGCTGATCATATTATTTTCCTTGGCCTCATATAACTGGCCCGGCAGCCTGAGTATGGTGGCCTCCACATCATTCCGCAGAAACAGCATGCCTGAAAGTATTCCCACCAGCACAAAAAGTATGGCGGCATAACCTTTCATCCTGGGAGTGAAGGTGAATTTTCTCTCATTCTCAATATCTTCTTCGGAATAGTACCCGATCAACCCTTTTGGCAGATCTACTTTTTCCATCATGGCGTCACAAGCGTCGATGCAGGCCGTACAATTGATACACTCCAGCTGCGTCCCGTTCCTGATGTCAATTCCCGTAGGGCATACCTGCACACACTGGGAGCAGTCTATACAATCCCCTTTCCCAAGGTCTGCACGGTTCTCATTCTTCTTGAACTTTGATCTTCCCAGTTGCCTCTCGCCCCGCTTATGGTTATAGGCCACCACGACAGATCTATTATCTAACAGCACACTTTGCAGCCTTCCGTAAGGACAGGCAATGGTGCACACCTGTTCCCGGAACCAGGCAAAAATGAAATAGAAGACCCCGGTGAAGATCATGAGTGCCGTGAAGGTGCTCAGGTTCTCAATGGGTCCCGCGGTAATGTACTGCAGCAGCCTGTCACTGCCTACCAGGTAAGCCAGAAATACATTGGCAATGCCAAAGGAGATCAGAAAGAAGATGAACCATTTGATGCCTTTTTTCCTGATCTTGTCTGCATTCCATTCCTGCTTGTCCAGCCTCATCTGGGCACCGCGGTCTCCTTCAATCCAGTACTCTACTTTTCTAAAGACCATTTCCATAAAAATAGTCTGGGGGCAGATCCATCCGCAGAAGATCCTTCCGTAGGCATTGGTGAAGAGGGTCACGAAAAGCACCCCAATGATCATGGCGGTGACGCCTATATAAAAATCCTGGGGCCAGAACGGAAATCCGAAAATGTAGAATTCGCGCCCCAGGACATTGAACATCATGAATTGGTTGCCGTTTACTCTAATGAACGGCGAAGCAATAAGAAAAATGAGCAGGAACCAGGTAAACCAGGTGCGGTATTTGTAAAAGTTGCCCGCCGGTTTTTTAGGATATACCCATGCCCGCTTTCCTTCATCGTTCATGGTGCCTATTCTGTCCCGGTAACTTACGCTCTTGTTGCTCACTTTTCTTCTATTCTCTAATCTATTATTCTGAATCTGCTGTCCAGACGTCTCCTTCGGCTTCTTTAGGGTTAGCCGGAGTGGTACCCTGCAGGCTCAAGACATAGCTGGATACCTGCTGGATTTCGGTCGGACTCAAAGTAGATTTCCATGCTACCATTCCTTTTCCGGAGCGGCCACCTTCACTTACCGTATGGAAGATGTTCTTGATGCCGCCACCAAGGATCCAGTGTTCATCGGTCAAATTAGGTCCGATTCCACCTCCACCGTCGGCTGCATGGCACGCCATACAATTGGTCTGGTAGATTGATGCTCCTTTTTCCAGTTCGGCAGGGTCTGTAAGTGCTACTACAGATTCTGCATCGATAAGGTCTGGCGCATTCTTTTTATATTCTTTAATAGCTTCCTGCGCAGCAGCCATTTCCTGTTCAAACTCCATCACCTGGCTGTCACCGTCAAGTAGGTGGTAGTAGGCCATGTAACCTGCAGCAAAAACTATCGAAACATAGAAGGAGTAAAGCCACCATGGCGGAAGCTTGTTGTCAAGCTCCTTGATCCCGTCATAGTTGTGGTCAAGTTCCAGGTCTCTTTCTTCTGAAATTGGCCGGGTTCCCATCAATTTTCTGTAGATCTTTTTAAGATCATATTTCTCCATGCGCTTTTCATTCGCAGCCATGTATTTTTCCTTGGCTTCGGGTGAAAGCGATTTGAAAAGGATGTTTTCAAAAGCTGCTAAGACGATCTCAGCTGAGATCAGCAACAACAGAATGAATAACAGCACCAATTGAAGCATAGGGTACTCTATGAAGGCGAATTGATCTCCGGAGTCAATGAAGTACTCCATTCCGCCGACGATTATCAAAAAGATAACCGGTATTCTTATCCAGGCCGGGATTGCATGTCTCATATTAATTGGTCGTTTTCAGTTTCTAAAGGGATCTGTTCCATTCTTTCTATATAGTCTTTTCTGGCAGTGAATACCCACCAGAAAAGCAACACGAAGAAGACGAAGAAGATGAGCAGGGAAAGGATCGGGTAGATCTCGATTCCTGCAATGGTCTCCATATGTCCTTTGATGAATTTTAACATGATGTCTTAGTTTGAAGTTGTTGAAGTTTCAGGCTCTTTTATCTTGATGTCTGTTCCCAGTCTCTGGATATAGGCGATGAGGGCAACGATCTCACGGTCTTTCATTTCCACGAAATCCAGTCCGTTCTCTTCGGCATATTGTTTATCTGCCTCATAAGTGGCCACGAAATCGGGGTCGTTGTACAGGTTCTTCTGAATTTGAGAAGCCTGTTCTTCCATTGAAAGCTGTGCGTTGGCGATCTCTTCTTCAGTATAAGGCACTCCCAGTTTTACCATGGCTCTCATTTTAGCCTCAATGTTGGAGCGGTCATCCTTATCGGTGATCAGCCACTTGTAACCGGGCATGATAGATCCTGCTGAGGTACTCTGCGGGTCGTACATATGGTTAAAATGCCAGTTATCTGAATACTTTCCGCCAATTCTCATCAGGTCAGGTCCGGTACGTTTACTTCCCCAAAGGAACGGGTGATCGTACACATATTCGCCTGCTTTGGAGTATTCTCCGTATCGCTCCACTTCACTTCTAAAAGGACGGATCATCTGCGAATGACAGGAAACACAGCTTTCCCTGATATAGATATCCCTTCCTTCCAGTTCCAGCGGAGTGTAGGGCTTCACGCTGGTGATGGTCGGGATGTTCGATTTAACAAGAATAGTAGGAACGATCTGAATGATACCTCCAATAAGGATGGCGATAGTCGCTAAAATGGTCAATTGAACAGGTCTTCTTTCCAGCCAGGTGTGGAATCCTTCTCCTACAAGCCTTCTTTTACTGATCTTTTCAAGAGGAGCCGCTTCAGCCAATTCATCGGTTACCTGTGAACCAGATCTGATGGTCTTGTACACGTTGTATAACAGAATGAACATTCCGAGGATATACATGCTTCCTCCAATAGCCCTGAACCAGTACATCGGGATGATCTCGGTCACGGTCTCCAAAAAGTTTCCGTAGACAAGGGTACCGTCAGGATTGAACTGCTTCCACATGGAAGCCTGCACGAAACCGGCCACATACATTGGCAGCGCGTAAAGGATAATTCCAAGGGTTCCTACCCAGAAGTGGGTGTTGGCCAGTTTTATAGAGAACAGTTTTGTCTTGAACATTCTTGGCACCAGCCAGTAAACCATACCAAAGGTCAGGAATCCGTTCCAGGCAAGTGCTCCCACATGCACGTGTGCAATAACCCAGTCACTAAAGTGGGCAATCGCGTTCACATTTTTAAGGGAAAGCATAGGGCCTTCAAAAGTGGCCATCCCGTAACCGGTAATGGCTACCACCATGAACTTAAGTACAGGATCTGCTTTTACTTTATCCCATGCTCCGCGCAGGGTAAGCAATCCGTTGATCATCCCTCCCCAGGAAGGCATAAGGAGCATTACAGAAAAGGCAACCCCAAGGTTCTGAGCCCAGTCCGGTAACGAGGAATATAGCAAGTGGTGAGGTCCGGCCCATATATAGATAAAGATCAGGGACCAGAAGTGAATGATAGATAATTTATAGGAGTATACCGGTCTGTTAGCGGCTTTAGGTACAAAATAGTACATAAGGCCAAGGAAAGGAGTGGTCAGGAAGAACGCAACAGCATTGTGCCCGTACCACCACTGCACCAGCGCATCCTGCACTCCGGCATAAACCGAATAACTCTTGAACAATCCTACCGGAATAGCGAGGCTGTTAAAGATGTGCAGCACGGCTACGGTCACGAAAGTGGCAATGTAGAACCAGATCGCAACATATAGGTGGCGCTGTCTTCTTTTAAAGATGGTGGCGATGAGGTTCCAGCCAAATACGACCCACACCACTGCAATGGCAATGTCAAAAGGCCATTCCAGCTCGGCATATTCTTTTGAGCTGGTAAAGCCCATTGGCAGAGTGATAGCGGCACCTATTATAATGGCTTGCCAGCCCCAGAAATTGATCTTGCTCAAAATATCACTGTACATCCTGGCTTTTAGCAGACGCTGGGTGGAGTAATACACTCCCGCGAAAATGGCGTTACCCACAAAGGCGAAGATCACCGCGTTAGTGTGCAAAGGGCGCAAACGGCCAAAGCTTAACCAGGAGATCCCATCGGTTAGATTAGGGAATAAAAACATGAAGGCCAGTAAAAGGCCCACCGACATTCCCACTACGCCCCAGAACAGGGTGGCATAGAGAAAGTTTTTTACGATCTTGTTGTCGTAATAGAACTGTTGCAATTCCATACTTGATTTGTTAATGTTTACTGGATTTGTTTGTTTTTTCTTTGACAAGCTCATCTTCGAACAGCATACGTACCGAAGGGGTATAATCATCATCAAATTGTCCTTTCCTAACGGCCAGGATAAAAACAATGAAAAAGAATACCGCTACAGTAATACTTACTGTCAGTAACAAATAGATTACGCTCATACCTATTTTATTAGGGGGCAAAACTAGGAGGTGTCTCTTTCTCTAAATATGACCTCGATCAGGTTTTGAAAAGAAATCGATTTTCGTAAAAAATTCAGGCAGATATGATTACGCTCATATTTAGCCCGGAACCTATTTAGGACATTTGTGTCTGAAATTAAAATTGACTTCTAAAAATCCGATCATGAAAAATTCTAAAACATCTAAATTGAAACTGGTTTACCTGTTCTTTGCAGCCGCTGTTTTAGCCGGGGTGCTTACTTCTTGTGAAAAGGCCGTGGCAGCCAAAGAACAGCCTGAAAAAATGAAAGTTTACGGCGAAAGTGAAGCCGAACTAACTGCGCCGCCTATGGTTCCGCGGCCGGTAGGAAAAAGAGCCGCCACAAAGCTCGTAGTTAATATGGAAGTGGTGGAAAAAGAAATGGAAATGAGCGACGGCGTTAGCTATGTGTACTGGACATTTGACGGTACCGTTCCGGGAAGCTTTATACGTACAAGAGTAGGAGACGAAATAGAGTTCCACTTAAAGAACCACCCGGACAGTAAACTGCCTCACAACATTGACCTGCACGCGGTGACCGGTCCCGGAGGCGGAGCCGAATCTTCATTTGTGGCTCCCGGCCATGAAGCCGTGTTCACTTTCAAAACCATGAACCCCGGACTTTATGTGTACCACTGTGCCACTGCCCCTGTGGGAATGCACATCGCAAACGGAATGTACGGACTTATTCTTGTTGAGCCCGAAGGCGGACTTGAACCTGTTGATAAAGAATACTATGTAATGCAGGGAGATTTCTATACTGAAGGTGAAAATGGCGAAAGAGGGCTGCAGGCCTTTAGCATGGAAAAAGCCGTTGACGAGGATGCCGATTATGTGGTGTTCAACGGAAAAGTTGGCGGGCTAACCGGAGACAACGCCCTTACCGCGAAGGTGGGAGAGACCGTAAGATTGTTCGTAGGTAACGGTGGTCCTAACCTGGTTTCTTCTTTCCACGTTATTGGAGAGATCTTTGACAAGGTACACGTTGAAGGTGGTGCCATGATCAACGAGAATGTACAAACCACTCTTATCCCTGCCGGTGGTGCTGCCATCGTGGAATTCAAAGTTGACGTACCCGGTAACCTGGTGTTGGTTGACCACTCCATCTTCAGGGCTTTCAATAAAGGAGCCCTGGGAATTCTGAAAGTGGAAGGTGAAGAGAATGAAAAAGTTTGGGGTGGTAAAATTGCTGAAAATGTATACAATCCAGGTACTACCGCTTCAGCCGAAGTTACTGAAGAAGCTGAAACTGCTCAGGTTTCCGAAGCATCTCTTGCCGAAAAAATGGAAAGAGGTAAGCAGGTGTACACTCAGAACTGTCTTGCCTGCCACCAGGCTACCGGTGCCGGTATCCCTAACGCTTTCCCTCCGCTTGCCAATTCAGACTACCTGAATGCAGATGTGCACAGGGCAATAGAAGTGGTGAAATTCGGTCTCTCCGGAGAAGTGGAAGTGAACGGAAATATCTACAACAGCGCCATGCCTAAACAAAATATTTCTGACGAGGATGTTGCAGCCGTGCTTACCTATGTGTACAACAACTGGGGCAACAATAAGACAGAAGTTACCACCGAAATGGTGAAATCCAGAAAGTAGTAGCTCAAAATTTAAATTTCAGGAACAATGAAAAGTTTAATCAGATTGGCCATTTGCTTCACGGTATTGATACAGAGCCAGCTTTATGGCCAGTCTGATTCAATGGTGGAGATCGAAGGCGGGGAATTCGTGCCGCTCTACGGAACAAAGACCGAGATCCCGGTGGGCGACTTCCTGATGGACGTATATCCCGTGACCAATGCCCAATTTCAGAAGTTCGTAAAGGAGAATCCGCAGTGGAAGCGTTCGAAGGTAAAAAAACTTTTTGCAGACGAGAATTACCTGAAGGACTGGAAAGATGATGAAACTTTGGGCGAGGATCAGTTCGAGGATGCTCCTGTCACCAACGTTTCCTGGTATGCAGCAAAGAACTACTGCGAATGCCAGGGCAAACGTTTGCCGACCGTAGACGAATGGGAATACGTGGCCATGGCCAATAAGGAAAAAGCCGATGCCCGCGAAGAAAAGTCATACAACAGATTCATTCTTGGCTGGTATGAGACGCCAAATACCTATAAGAACCGCATTGGGCAGACCTTTAAAAATTATTGGGGAGTGTATGACCTGCACGGACTGGTATGGGAATGGACGCTTGATTTCAATTCGGTGTTGATCACCGGCGAATCCCGGCAGGACAGTACAGGCGAGAACAACCTGTTTTGCGGTGCCGCGGCTGTGGGCGCGACAGACCTGATGAATTATGCGGCCTTTATGCGCTATGCCTTCCGCGGAAGTATGAAAGCGAAATATTCAATAAAGAACCTGGGCTTTAGGTGTGTACAGGATGTAAAACCCGAAGCTCTTTAACACAAGGAAAATGAAAAAACTGATCTTATTATTAAGCGTATTTGGATTGATGACTGCCTGTGATAACGGGGAGGCAAAGAAGGAAGTTGTGAAGGAAATAGCTGAAAATAAAGCTGTTTTGAACCTTACTAAAGAGCTGCCGGAACTTTCCATATATAATCTGCCTTCAACCTGGACCACCCAGGAAAATGAGAATATTGAGCTAAAGGACCTGCGGGGCAATGTGCTTGTAATGGTCATGATCTACACCTCCTGCAAAGCTGCCTGCCCCAGGCTGGTCGCCGATATGCGGAACATTGAGAAGCAGGTGCCTGAAAAGGATCTGGACAAGGTGAAGTTCATCATGGTGAGCATTGACCCTGAAACCGACACCCCGCAGCGTCTTAAAAAGTTTTCTGAAGAGAATCTCATGACAGATGACCACTGGATGTTTCTTCGGGGCACACCAGAAGACACCCGGGAATTCGCTGCCGTATTGGCTGTGAGTTACAAGAAGATCTCTCCAATTGATTTTTCGCACTCCAATATCATCAGCGTATTTGATGAGGAAGGCGTGCTGGTACATCAACAGGAAGGACTGGGTGTGGACAATGCCGAAACCGTCACTGCGATTCACCAGGAAGTTTCAAATTAGCATGTAATTTTTCAGATCGATCAAAATAGGACCGGGAAGAATTTCTTCTCGGTTTTTTTTTATAGTAATTTTTTTGGAAAATTAAACATTCTCCCCCTGGTCTACATTCACCATCCAGTTGATACCGAATTTATCGGTAAGCATTCCAAAATACGGGCTCCAAAAGGTCTTTTCCAGCGGCATGGTCACTTTTCCGCCTTCCGAGAGGGTATTGAACAGCTCATCGGCTTCCTCTGTACTTTCGGTATTAATGGAAATAGAGAAATTATTGCCTTCTTTGACGGGAGGTCCAAACGCTTCAGAGGTATCGCTGCCCATCAATGCTGTTTCCTCGCTAATTGGCAGGCTAACGTGCATGATCTTGTCTTTTTCTGAATCGGGTAGAGGGGGTGCATCTTCGCGGGGAGGCATTTCGGCAAAGGTGCCTATATAATCGAATTCCCCGCCAAAGGCCGACTTGTAAAACTCAAATGCTTCGCGGCAGTTGCCGTTAAAGGTAAGATAAACGTTTACTGTTGTCATAATCAAGGATTTAAATGGTTGATAATTTCAAGTTTGGCGGGGGAATAAAAGCGGGGGTACAGGTGTTTCCATGAAAATAAGATCACCTTCTTAAAATTAGGGCTTTTCGGGAATATTTTTTCAGAAAATGAAGTTTTATTCCGCAGATATTTGATGGAAAGGATTGTGGGTTTTTACTCCAGTTTCAGGTTCACATTCTTGTTCCGCAGGTCATGGCCGCCTTCCAGTACCGACTTTAGATTGGCCGGATAGAAGGTCCAACCGGTTTTGCAGCCCGCGTGAAAGTTCATCTTTGATTCCTCGTCCTGCGGAATATCTTCCTGCAACAACTCGATTACCTTTTCTCTGTCGATCTCCTTGATCTTTACGCTTACAATTCCCGCTTTTCCAAACCTAAAGCGAATAATCTCGTCATTTTGAGGTTCCAGAACCTCTCCCTGCTCCTCGACGCTGTCAGGATATCCGTGCCAGCGCCACCTGTAGGTGTCATGGACCTGCACATTTTCGTTGCTGTCGCGGTGTTCTCCTTTGGGAGTGGTGAATTCTGCCATTCTCAAAAACCACTTTTCCAATCCGGCCGGGGTGGTCCAGGCGGTTTTGATCTCCTCATTGCTGACCTTGAGGGCGGTTCTTACCACAAACCTGCTCCAATCTACCTTTTCCATAGACAACTTCTTTTATTAAGCTGATCCTAATTTAGCATTTTAGACCGGATTAATTTTGTCCAAACCTGCGAAAAATCCATGACCTGGCTTAAATCTTTCTTCCTGTCAAATTAGTGCAGACCGTGGTGAAAACAATGATGCTAATTGAGCTCAATGGCATCAAAATGGCTGCAATGATCGGAGACAGCTGCCCGGTAACTGCGAAGTAAAGCCCCACAATGTTGTAAAGAAAGGACAGGACCATACTTATCTTGATAATCTTGATCGCGGCTTTAGAAGCTTTAATAAAGCCGAACAATTTTCCAAAAGCCGAGGCATCCAGAATGGCATCGCAAGCCGGGGAAAAGACATTGACATTCTCAGAAATGGCAATTCCCACCTCGCTTTGTGCAAGTGCTCCGGCATCATTCAGGCCATCGCCCACCATGATTGTCTTTTGACCCTTTTGTTGCAGGGACTTGATGAATTCCAGTTTATTTTCGGGCTTCTGGTTGAAGTGCATTTCTGTTTGCTGCGGAAGCAGTTTCTGCAGCCGTGATCTTTCCCCTTCGTTATCGCCCGAAAGTATCGACAGGTGATACTCCGGGGCCAGTTCTTCAAAAAGTTCTTTTGCGCCCTCCCTGTATTCATTATAGAACACGTAACGGCCTTTGTATTCGTTGTTGGCGCTAACATGCACCGAAGTATTGAGGGTTGTTGTCGAAGCGGTATGCCCAACAAATTCAGCTGAGCCTACTTTCATGGCACTTGTGTCATAAACAGCCTCGATCCCTTTTCCGGTGAATTCGCGGAATTCCTTTGGAGGCGAGATCTCATACTCAGCCAGCATATCGTAAAGCGTTCGGCTAAGCGGGTGGTTGGACGCCCTTAAGGTGTTCTTTAGCAGCGATTCTTCTTCGGCAGAAAGCTCAACACCTTCATAGGTAATGCTGCTTTTTTTATTGGAAGTGATCGTTCCGGTCTTGTCAAAAATGAGCGTATCGGCTTTTGCCAGCTGCTCGATGACCCCGGCATTCTTCAGGTAAAACTTCTTATTTCCGAAGATGCGCAGCAAATTCCCCAGCGTAAAAGGCGTGGACATGGCAAGGGCACAGGGGCAGGCAATGATAAGCACGGCCGTAAAAACATTGATGGCCACCTTGACGTCTGTAAATGCCCAAAAAGCGGTGGCTGTAAAGGCGATGATCAGCAGCACAACAGTGAAATACTGGCTGATAGTGTTGATCAAAGAAGTGAAAGAATCTTCTTTTTTTGCCTGGAAGACATCGTTGCTCCACAGCTTGGTAAGATAGCTTTGAGAAACCGATTTTAAAGCTTCCATCTCAATAATACCAGATAGCTGCCGACCGCCGGCAAAAAGTTTGTCGCCGGACTTTTTTTTGACAGCTTCAGATTCTCCCGTTACAAAGCTGTAGTCAATGCGGGCGCTTCCGTTGATAAGAATACCGTCAACGGGGATAAGCTCCTCGTTGCGGATAAGAATCCTGTCGCCTTTTTCAATTTCATTCACGTGTACGCTTTCCTCTTTCCCTTCGGAAGTGATACGGGTGATACCAATGGGGAAATATGACTTGTAATCCCGCTCAAAAGAGAGGAAATTATAGGTCTTTTGCTGAAAGAACTTTCCGAGGGTAAGGAAAAAGACGAGTCCGGTGAGGCTGTCAAAGAAGCCCGTGCCCCAGTCAAAAATGATCTCCAGGGTACTTCTTACGAACAGCACCACGATTCCCAGGGCCAGCGGTACGTCAATGTTCAGGATCTTCGCCCGAAGGCCTTTAAAGGCTGAAATGAAATAATCCTGCGCGACATAGAAAACCACCGGCAACGAGAACACGAACATGAGCCATCTGAAAAGCCCTTTATACTGGTCAAGCCAGAACTCGTTGACCTCGAAATATTCGGGAAAGGAGAGGAACATCACATTTCCGAAGGCGAATCCGGAAACTCCGAGTTTATAAATAATGCTGCGGTCTATCTTCTTTTTGGCCGTTTCGGTATCATCCAGGCTGATGTATGGCGCATACCCGATACTACTTAGAAAAAGCACCAGCTCCTTTAGACTTAATTTTTTTGAATTCCAGGTGACCCGGATGCTCTTCTTCGGAAAATCTACCTGTGAAGAACTTATCTCGGGCTTTAGTTTGTTGAGGTTTTCCAGGATCCAGATACAGGAACTGCAGTGAATGTGCGGAATGTATAGGGAAATGATCTGGGTATTGCCGTCATCGAATTCCAGTAATTTTTCCACGATCTGCTCGTTGCCCAAAAAATCGAATTTTCCTTCAAATTTTCCGGGGGCAGCTCCGGGAGCGGCGTCAAGGTCGTAATAGGAAGCAAGTCCGTTCTCTGAAAAAATTTCATAGACGGTTTTGCAGCCATTGCAACAAAAAGATTTCTCATCAAAAGTGATGCATGTCTTTATCGTATCACCGCAGTGATAACAGGAAAGATCCTCCATAAAAATAAATTGCTCGTTTCGTACCGGGTGCAAAGTTTGAAAATGAGGGGATTATAAAATATGACCTGGATCAGGAAAAGGGAAGTAAATGTTCAGGCGTGGATATCACTCATTAGAAGAGCATTGGGTTAGTCTCTCCCTACAGGATGGTCTTCATACCAGTCATCAAAAGTCTTATCTGTGGAATAGTCGTCTGTGAGCACTTTGTAGACAGTAAGAAGCCACCAGGCCTGTCCCGCAAGCACTGTATAGAAGATAAGGTCATAAGACAGGTTGTAGAAAACCATAACGGCAACTGCCACCAGAAGGATCGTGGTTATAACTACATGAAATATCGCTGACTGTCTCATGTTCAAAAGATAATAAACCACAGGGCCATAGTGCGTTAAGGCTTTGGTAAATCCCTGAGTTTTAGGAAAGGTTTACTCTTTTGTTAACAGGTTTTTGGTCAGCATGATTGCCAGGGAAAGCGGGAGCAGACCGCTAACTATTGCAAGTATGGTAAAATAATTTTCAACGAAAGGCCAACCCAGCCATATGGAGGTGCCTTTGTAGAAGATCAATGCTTCAGTAAGTGCGAATCCAACAAAATAGATCCAGAAAACCATTTTTGAAACCTTCAGCAGGCCAGTGATCTCAAAAAAGGCAAAAAGAGTGATGCTTACGAGGCCAAGGAAGGTCCAGTGCAGGTACCCAATGACAAAATCGGTATAGGTGAAAGCCAGCTCCGCGAAAAAGGGATGGGCAGAGAACAGCTGCAGGATGATCTTTACCGCCAGCAGAAGGGCGGCTATCTTCAGCAGTGATTTTACAAAGGGTGAAAATTGCAGGTCTTTATTCCGTAAAATTCCGAAGAATTCGAAAAATGCCATGAGCTGCAAGATCGCGCCCAGGGCACCAAGTGCGTAAAAGATCCAGTGAGGTTCTATCCATAGCACAGACAGAAAGAAGCTGAGGATCACCCCGGCATTGAGGAGGTAAAAGAAGCGTGAAAAATCCTTTTTTCTGGGAGCCAGTCCCAGTTTCTCCAGGAAGTAGAACAGGACGCCGCAGAGGGCAAGGATGAACCAGCCGTTGTACTGAAAGTGCAGGTAAAAATATATCGCCATTTTATACCAGATGGAGGTCTTGCCAAGGGTGGCCATTATTCCCCCGAGCGCCCAGGGGCCAATGCTGGAAAAGACCAGGTACCACAAAGCCCCTTTTATAGACCTGAAAGAGGCGGTTCTTTTATATTTTTCAGGTACCTTTTTGAGTACGAACCAGGTGAACAGGTAAGAAGCGAACAGAAAAAGAGTGGAAAAGGTGATGGAAAGGGCGGCATAACCGGTGAAAGGAAAGGTGAACAGCATGCCCAGCAATGTCACCTGGGTGAACCAGAATATACGCCTGTAGGTCTTTGCTGTACCTGCCTTCTGAAAATACATTTTGTAGATCAGGGTACTCAGCCCCAGATAGACCCAGCCCAGCAAGGCGATGTGCGAGTGTGCGTGCACCACATATCTAAAGTTCGCTGGAATCGAGGTAACAAAGAAAAATCTTAAGAATACTCCCAGCAGGGCGGCGAGCAAAAAGTAGCCCAATGAGATTTGGGCGTGTTTTTTCAGATTGATCATGGCTTAAAATTAAAAAAATAAAAGGGGTGTGATGTTTTGAAGGTTACAAAATGCTCACACCCCTTTTAAAATGCTATTAAGAAATTTTATTTATTCCACTTCCTCAAGAACAGGCTCCTCTTTTTCAACTCTTATTTCCTGAGTCTTTTTCTTTTTGCTGTTAAGTGAAAATACGAACCACACGAAAGATACCAGGCCTATGGCAAAAATGGTATCCCCAATGGCACGCATCCAGCGCAGGGTATCCATTCCCGGTTGCTGCATGAACTCGGCAGAACGTGCATACCACATTCCTTCGTTCACGCTCGCGATGGTTTGGAGCAGCCCAATAGGCAGCACGCTAAGAACGACCATCAGGATAAGTCCTATGTTGATGGACCAGAAAGAAAACTTCAGCAGTTTTTCGCTCCATACCTGTTGGCGATACATACTTCTTAGAACGAACATCATCAGGCCAATTCCAAGCATTCCGTAGACTCCGAAAAGTGCGGTGTGGGCATGGACGGCAGTGGTGTTCAAGCCTTGCATGTAATACAACGCGATTGGCGGATTGATGATGAACCCAAAGATACCAGCACCAAGGAAATTCCAGAAGGCAACAGCTACAAGGCAGTAGATTGGCCATTTATAATCGCTGATCCATTTGGTGGCCTTACTCATTTTATAGTTTTCATAGGCCTCAAAACCTATCAGTACAAGAGGCACTACTTCAAGCGCACTGAACGTGGCTCCCAGGGCCATCACTGCGGTTGGAGTTCCCGAAAAATACAGGTGGTGGAAAGTTCCTAAAATACCTCCCGAAAGGAAGATCACGGTAGCCAAGAGCACGCTTAGGGTCGCTGTCTTGGTTCGAAGCAGTCCCAGCCTCACAAAGAGGAAGGCGCCAACTACTGTGGCAAAGACCTCGAAAAATCCTTCTACCCAAAGGTGAACTACCCACCAGCGCCAGTATTCTGCAATGGCCAGATTGGTCTGTCTTCCCCACATAAGTCCGGCGGCGTAGAACAAGGCAATGGCTGCGGAAGAAACCAGGAACATAAGCAATAGGTTTCTTTCTGAAGTCTTTTTGCGTAGCACCGGTAATAACGGTCTTGTCATCAAAGCCAGCCACAGGAAGAGTCCTACGAGAAGGAAGATCTGCCAGAAGCGGCCCAGGTCGACATATTCATAACCCTGGTGCCCGAACCAGAAGTTTTCGGCCAGACCTAATTTTTGCATCACACCCATCCATTGTCCGGCCATAGAACCGGCAACAATGATAAGCAGACAGATAAAGAGGAAGTTGACTCCCAATTTCTGGAACTTCGGATCTTTCCCCGACACAGCCGGAGCGATATAGAGTCCGGTGGCCAGCCAGGCGGTGGCGATCCAGAGAATTCCCAGCTGTACGTGCCAGGTCCTGGAGATCGAGTAGGGAAGGATCTTTGCCAGGTCAAGTCCATAGAACCCATCACCTTCCACCCCATAATGGGCGGTTACCACCCCAAATGTGACCTGTACCAGGATGAGAAGACTCACTACCCACAGGTACTTCTTCACCGCCTGCATAGAAGGCGTGATGGTTTGTCTCATCAAAGGATCTTCCACGGGCATTTCAGGGGAATGTTCAGCTTTCATTTTGGCATGATAAAAAACCATTACCCCAATTCCGAAGAGAAGAAGAATGATACTAAAACCGGTCCAGATCAACAGGTCTCCGGTGGGTTTATTGCCAACCAGTTCTTCAGGTGGCCAGTTATGGGTATAGGTAACATCGCTGCCGGGTCTTTCGGTAACGGTGGCCCAGGTGGCCCAGAAGAAGAAGGCGCTCATTTGTCTCATTCGCCCTTCATCTTTGATCGCATTCTTTGGAATAGCATAGTAGTTACGTAACTCGTCCAGTTCCGGATTCTCCATGAACAGGCCTTTATAGTACCCGTGGAGGTTTTCGGCGGCTTCAGCTCTTAGAGGAGAAACGGTGATAATACCGGTGGCCTCGTCATACGTATTCTTCCGAAGTTCTTCTCTTAGCCGGCGCTCCAGGGCGGCCTGCTTTTCGCTCGCAAGACTTTCATAAGACTGTCCATGTTCTTCCTGAGACCATTTGTTAAGAATGTACAGAGATTCCCTGTGCAGCCAGTCGGCAGTCCAGTCGGGTGCTTGATATGCTCCATGGCCCCAAACAGAGCCCACTTCCTGGCCTCCCATACTTTGCCAGACGTTTTGGCCGTCAAGTATGTCCTGTCCCTCGAACAGGACCTCTCCTTCTGTGGTTACGATCTTTTTTGGTTGAGGTGGGGCTTTCTGATAGATCTCAAATCCATAATAGCCCAGGATGGCAAACGAGATAGTGGTAACCGCTAAAAAGGCCAGCCACAACTTTCTTTCTTTACTCATAAGTAGATGTAAAAAGGAAGGTTGCTCATTCTTTGTCGTCGTAAGGTCGGCAAAATGTGTGCTATGAAGAACAACCTTCGCTAGTTAGTAATTGTATGTTATTGATTTCTAAGTTCTTTTTCCAGCTGAAGCGATTTTGGGAACAGGATGTTGTTCTCCAAATGCACATGTTGATGCAGGTCCTGCTCAAATTCGTCGAGCTTCGCGTAAAAGGCCCGATAGGTGTTACAGGCGCCCTGCGGCGGAGTATAGTTGCTGCTTAAAGAGGCGATCTTGCGGAGAACTTCCCCGGCGTCTTCGTGCTCCGTTTCCATCATTTTAATGGGATTGTCTACTGTTCCAAAATGGGCTTCGGGTAATGCCGAACCTTCTTTCTTGGCCTGTACCATTTTTTTGATGAACGGGAAGAGAATGAGTTCTTCTTTTTTCATGTGGGCGCTAAGTTCGCCGGCTACTTCTTTCACCAGTTCCTTTATTTCTAACAGCTCAGTATAATGATGCCCGTGTACCTGTGCTACTCTTTCAGCATACTGAAGTAGTAATGGAATGTTCTCTTCCACATAAGTGTGGTGCACGTTGATGATGTGGTCTGTAAGGAAATCAAGTTCCCAGCTGTTGTAATTTGTTGCCTTGGAATTATCCTTGTCAACGTTCTCAAGATCGGTTACCAGCAGGTCATAATCAACATTATATTTTGCACAGGCCTTTTCGATACTGATCCCGCCTCCGCAGCAAAAATCTATTCCGTACTTTTTAAAAATATGAGCAGTCTTGATATTTTCGGTTACCAGGTCTGCGACTGTTTTTGATGCTAATTCTTTCATGACTCTATTTTTTATTTAGGTGATTTAAATGTTTGGAACAAAAGTCATTAATAATAGGCCCCTGCATTATGAGGCAGGTCATAAAGGAGGAATTTGTCCTAATTATTTATAAAAAAACAGCACCTCTTTGGAGGTGCTGCATTGCAGATTAAAAAAAGTAATAATAACTATTGGAATAACACTAATTAACCGTGCAGGACCAGGAGTGGTAATTGGTTAATGAAAGGTATATGGTCATCCTGGTCATTCTGCAAAAATTTCTGGCACAGGTTGAGGTTTTTGGCTGCCAGAACTATCATATCTACATTTCTGTTGGATACGAAAACCTTTTTGGGATTATGTTCTTTAGATGAGTAATAGGTTTGCAGAACAGGTACTTTTGGAGAAAATGAATCCTGCAGGAAATCTCTGTTCTCTATCTGTTCTGGAGAGGGTTCTTTTTCAGAATTGAAGATCTCCAGGATCTTTACGTTGGCATTAGACAAAGAAGCCAGGTTGAGCAAGGTGCGCAACATCCTGCTGCCATAGTGGATCTTGTAGTCTGTAGGAAACAAGATCTCTTTATGCTCTTTGAAAGTGGCATTTTCTGAAATGGCCAAAACGGGACACTTTACTTTTCGCATCACATCTGAAGTGTGGTTGCCGATAACGGCGCCCTGGTTATTGGTAGCGCCTTTGGTGCCCATCAGGATGAGATCGATCTTTTTTTCACTGCATTTCTCTCTGACGGCTTCTATGAGGTAATCGGCCTTAAAGCAAACGTGAAAATGATGTTCCGGATTTGTCTTAATGCTTTCGAGCCAGGAGAGGAGTTCGTCGAACTTCCCTCTGATCTCGGGTGACATGCTCATTGCGTGCGCTCCCAATTTTTCCGCAGGAAAAGGCACTACGTGTAACAGGTAAAAATTACAGGCAGTATCCTTCAAGAACTGCAAGGCATATGCTGCTGCATTCCTTGCATTTGCTGAAAAATCGGTGGGCAATAAGATATTCATCATCAGTCACATCTATTTTACCCTGCAAAAATATGCGTGAAGGGATGCGAAAAAAATGATGAAAATCAGTTATTGATTCATTCTAAATAAAGCGCGATTTTAGCTTATCCTTTTGAGCGCTTCCACATCCAAAAGTTTGATGTTTCGGCCCTCAATTTCCAATAATCCTTCTTTTTTAAAGTCTGAAAGCGTGCGGATTAAGGTTTCTGAAGCCATTCCCGCGACACTGGCCAGGTCACTTCTCGAGATCCTGATGCTTTGGGTGGGATGCCTTCTGATTTTTTGAGAGAATAGAAGGATGGTTCTGGCCGCTTTTTTTCGTACAGATCCGTAAGCCATTTCCAGCAGTTGTTCCTTGATGCCCGAAATATTGTCGCCCATTACATCGATAAGCTCCAGCGTAATGTTGCTGTTGTTAGCCAGGATATCCTTCAGCTCATCTTTTGAAATGGCATAAATGCGGGTCTCTTCCATAGCCGTGGCGTATTCCTCGTAAGGAGTGTTCTTTTTGAAAGCCGTGTTTCCAAAGAAATCTCCTTCCTTGTAGACAGAGGTGATCAACTCTTTTCCATACTCGTCCATGCGGTGGCTTTTTACCACCCCGCGGTCTATGAAAAAGAAGTGGTTGCTTTGCTTTCCTTCCTCATAAATGGTTTCACCCGCTTTGTAGGTTTGGAGCTCGTACTTTTTCAGCATTTCCCGCAGGTCGCTCAGAGAATTGATCTTTGGCTCCTGTGCAGGCGCAGCGGCTTTACCCTGGTTGTTCTCCCTGATCTTGTTGAGAATGGCCACTTTTGCCAGACGGCTTTCAATGGCGCTGATAAGTTCTTCCTCTTCAAAAGGTTTAGTGAGGTAATCATCGGCTCCCAAATCCATTCCTTTTCGAATGTCTTTGTGCTCGGTCTTGGCCGAGAGAAAGATAAATGGAATTTGCTGAGTCTTAGGATCATTGGCGAGGGCTTGCAGAACTCCGTAGCCGTCCATTTCGGGCATCATAATGTCGCATACTATGATATCAGGGTGTTCCTCTTTTGCGATGGCCACACCCGATCTTCCGTTGGCAGCCGTGACCACTTCGTAATCGGCAAGTTCCAGCAATTCGGCGGTATTTTCCCTTACCACGGTATCATCTTCTATAAATAAAACCTTTTTCATTCTTTAATAATAGGTAGTTCTACAATAAATTCCGTTCCGGCGTTCTCTTTACTGCTAAACGAAATAGAGCCGCCGAGATTCTCCAGGTGGACCTTGGCAATGTTCAAGCCAATGCCGGTTCCCTGGTTCAAAAGGGCGTTTTCTGCCCTAAAATATCTTTCAAATATATGCTTTTGATCTTTTTCAGGAATCCCCATTCCCTGGTCGGCCACCTTAAAGGTGATCCTGCCGTCCTGGGTGTCAATAGTGAACTTTATCAGGGTGTTTTCCGGAGAATATTTGATCGCGTTGCTTAACAGGTTTGATAAGACCAGCTCAAGGATCTTTTCATCCTGGTGCAGGTTGATGTTCTCAATGTTTCGGGGGTACTGGATCTCCTGTCCGCTTTTTAAAGTGACATTGGCATTATACACCACCTCGTTAACCAGTTTACTGAGACTGAAGGTGGAGAATTTATAATTGACCTTCCCGCTTTCCAGTCTTTCTATGGAAAGGAAATCGTTGAGGATATTATCCAGGTAGTGAACCTTGCTTTTTATGGTGTTGAGGTGTTTTTCCCTTTTTTCCTGCTGGTCTTCCAGTTTGTATTTTCCTGCAAGAACTACAGAGGTGAGGATACCGCTTAACGGGGTTTTGAATTCATGTGAAACCAGGGAAAGGAATTTAGTTTTAAGTTCGTTAAGTTCCTTCTCCTTTTGAAGGGCATTCTTTATACGGTTCTCTGCCTCCTTACGTCTTTTGATCTCAAGCTCCAGGTTCTTGTTTGCGTTCTGCAGCTTTTGAACACTTTCTTCAAGTTCCTTTGTGCGGATCTTGATCTTACTTTCAAGCTCGGTATTGAGTTCTTTGATCTGCCTTTGCGCTTCTTTCCTAACAGAAATATCGATGATCAGAGACATCACGTATTTCTCCCCACCAATGCTGAAGGGGTTTAGACCGGCTTCTACAGGAAACTCTTCACCGTTCTTCTTGATGCCATACAGGTCGCGGCCATGGCCCATTTGTCGTTTTTCACTATGATCCATGAAATCCCTGAAATGGGAAGGGTGGGCAGCCTGATACCTTCTGGGGATCAGCGTGTTAAGTGGTTTTCCTACCAGGTCTCCTTTTTCGTATCCAAACATGGTATCTGCAGCGATATTGCTGCTTACGATGATCTGGGACTCGTCAACTACGATAATACCTTCTGAAGCAGCTTCAAAAAGCACATTAAAGACATTCTCATTCTTTTCAAACATACCTGTACCTTGTTCTTCGGGCATTATAAAGAAATGCCTTTTTTACCAATCACCAAAATTAAATAAATTCAGGAAACTGCAGACGGGGGATAATCAGCCGCAAATAGAACAAAAAAGATCCGGTGAAAATTTCACCGGATCCTCAATTACATCCTCACAATTTAACTATCCATCTAACATCTACTCATGCAGTTGTAAGAAATGCAATTAATCTCCTGCCTCGTCTTCTGCCGAGACAAAATCTTTATCTGGAGGGAGAACATTGTTCGCAAGTTTGGTTACCCCCATCGCAATTAGAATGGCGGTGATCAAAAAGAGAAGGAATTTGACGAACAGACTGTTCTCCAAAATGTCATCATAGAACGTCAAAATGATCTCTATTGCTAAAAATGCTAATTGAAAACTTGCTTTTAACACCATGTGTATGTCATAAATAGGGAATAAATATACACCGGTGAAAAATCAAAACCTGTACCCTAAATCACCTTTGACTCAAATTTAACGTGTCTCTTGTCAAAGGTTAAATTATTTAGGTTAAAGAACCTTAAGGAAAGTTCTTGCGGCTGTCCTTTTTTTCAAGTTTAAAGGTGATGATAGGCCTCTCTGCGTGGTTGACAAGATCTTCGCTAATACTGCCATTAAAGAAGTGAGATATGCCTTTTCGTCCGTGCGTAGCGATCCCCACCAGGTCGGCATCAGTTTTTTGGGCGAAATTGAGGATTCCCTGTTCAACAGAATCATCATTGTATACATGAAATTCATAGTTTTCGAAATCCATCCCTTCAAGGTATTTTTCCAGATAATTATCTGTGTCTTTGGAGGTGATGAATTCGTTGGCTGTATTGATGTACAGCAGGTGTAATTTGGCGTCTACCAGTTTGGCGAAGTTGACTACCTTTTCAAGCGTCTTTTTATTGCTGCTGTCAAGATTGGTGGCAAAGACAAAATTCTTAATCCTAAATTCAGGAATATTTTTCTTGATCACGAGTACTGGGATCTCTGAGGTGCGAACCACCTTTTCTGTATTCGAGCCTACAAACATTTCTTTAAATCCGCTGGCGCCACGGGAACCCATGACGATAAAATCCACACCGTGCTCTTTGCTGGTTTCCATGATGCCATCAAAAGCCTGGTGGAACTCCACGATCTCATGAACCTTCAGACCTTTTAAATAGGGCCTTGAAAGCACTTCGTTGTATCTCTTTTTTGCCAGTTTCATGAATCCAATGGCTTCGGGAAGATCGTTACTTCGGGTGTCGCCCACAGGATTGGTCATGTTTGCCGGTAATTCTATCATGTGGAGCAGGTAGATTTCGCTGTCATATCTATGAGCCAGTTGTGCGGCGATCTGCAGGGCGTTTTCAGCATGTTCCGAAAAATCGGTGGGCACCAGGATTTTTTTCATAAAGGTCGTGTAATTAAGTAAGGTTGATTGAGTTATAAAGCTACAAATATTTTTTCATTCGAAATCTTGTTTTCTATCTTGATAAATATTACTATATTTGCACCGTTGAAGCGAAAAAAGAACAACGAGGGGACAGAAAGTCCCCTCTTTTTATAGTCAGAATCGGGGATGCTTAGAGAGAAAGTAGAAAATTTGCTGCAGGAAGCTTTTGAAGAAAATAAATCCTTATTTTTAATTGAGCTGAACATCGACAATGCCAATCACATATCTGTGGTGATCGATGGTGATAACGGGGTGTCTGTTAATGATTGTATAGCCGTTAGCCGCAAAATTGAACACAATCTGGATCGCGATGAAGAAGACTTTTCTCTTGATGTAGCTTCGGCAGGTGTTTCGCAGCCTTTGAAGATGCCGCGACAGTACCGCAAGAATATTGGACGTAAACTGGCCGTGACTACTATAGAAGGTGAAAAGATAGAAGGAAATCTGGTTGAAATGGAGGGTGACAAGATCACGCTGCAATGGAAAGCCAGGGAGCCTAAGCCTGTGGGTAAAGGAAAGGTTACTGTAACTAAGGAAGCCGTGTTGTCTCTTGAGGAGATCAAAGAGGCAAAAGTGATAATAACATTTTAACAGACAAATGATATGGAAAATATCGCGTTGATAGAATCGTTTTCAGAATTTAAGGATGACAAGCTGATAGACAGGGTTACCCTGATGGCGATTTTGGAAGATGTATTTAGAAATGCTTTGAAAAAGAAGTATGGGGAAGACGATAACTTTGATATTATTGTGAACCCCGATAAAGGGGATCTGGAGATCTGGAGAAACCGTGTAGTTGTGGCCGATGGAGAAGTGGAAGATCCTAACCAGGAGATCTCTCTTACAGAAGCAAGAAAGATCGAGCCTGACTTTGAAGTAGGGGAGGATGTTTCTGAAGAGGTGAAGTTGATCGACCTTGGGCGCCGTTCTATCCTGGCCCTGCGTCAAAACCTTATCTCAAAGATCCACGAGCACGATAACACTAATATTTACAAGCAGTTCAAAGAGCTTGAAGGAGAAATATACACCGCAGAGGTGCACCATATTCGTCACCGTGCGATCATTTTGCTCGACGATGAAGGTAATGAGATCATTCTTCCTAAAGATCGCCAGATCCCGTCTGATTTCTTCAGAAAAGGGGAAAATGTGCGCGGTGTAATAGAAAGTGTGGAATTAAAGGGCAATAAACCTGCTATCATCATGTCAAGAACTTCTCCTGTATTTTTGGAGAAATTGTTCGAGCAGGAGATCCCTGAAGTTTTCGACGGACTCATCACTGTTAAGAAAGTGGTGAGGATCCCCGGAGAAAAAGCGAAAGTAGCGGTAGATTCTTATGATGATCGAATTGATCCTGTAGGAGCCTGTGTGGGAATGAAAGGTTCCCGTATTCACAGCATCGTTAGGGAGTTGGGCAATGAGAACATTGATGTGATCAACTTCACAACAAATAACCAGTTGTTGATCACCCGTGCCTTGAGTCCGGCAAAGATCACATCTTTGAAGATCGATGAAGAGAACAAGCGTGCCGAGGTAATGCTGAAGCCTGAAGAGGTTTCTAAGGCCATTGGCCGTGGAGGACACAACATAAGACTGGCAGGACAATTGACAGGTTATGAGATAGATGTCTTCAGAGAAGGTGTTGAGGAAGATGTTGAATTGAGAGAATTCGCCGATGAGATCGAAGATTGGGTGATCGAAGAATTCGCAAAAATAGGGCTTGATACGGCCAAAAGTATCCTGGAGCAAGATGTAGAAGATCTTGTGAAGCGAACAGATCTTGAAGAGGAGACCATCCGTGACGTGATGAGAGTTCTTCGGGAAGAGTTCGAGGAAGAGAATAATTAGAAATAAAAAGAGGATAATTTAGAGGGCAATTTATGGCTGAAGCAAAAACAATGCGATTAAATAAGGTACTACGTGAGTTCAATATCTCGCTGGATCGTGCTGTGGAATACTTGAATTCCAAGGGCCACGAGATAGAGGCACGTCCTACCACTAAAATTTCCGGAGAGATTTATCAGGTGCTTGCTGATGAATTTCAAACTGACAAGAGTAAGAAGGTAGCCTCCAAAGAAGTGGGTGAAGAAAAGAGAAAAGAGAAGGAGGAGATCCGTCTTGCCAGGGAGCGTGAACTCGAAGAGAAGCGCAAACAGGAAGAAAGACAGGAAGTGATTAAGGCAAAGTCTAACCTGGAAGGCCCAAAACAGGTTGGAAAGATAGACCTTGATAAACCGAAGGCAGCCAAAGAGGAGCCTGAGCAAGCGCCAAAAGCCGAGGAGAAAAAAGAGCCTGAACAGCCACAGGCAGAAGCTCCAAAGCAGGAGGAGAAAGCCAAGCCCGAAGAGAAGAAAGAAAAGCCTGCGGCTGAAAAACCTGCACCGGCAGAAAAAGCTGAAAAACCGGCCGCTCCAAAAGAGGAGAAGAAGGCCGAAGAAAAGCCTGAAGAAGCTCCTAAAGAAAAAGAGGAGGAATCTTCTACAGTGACCACAAAATACCAGAAGCTTAGCGGTCCTAACTTTACAGGAGAAAAGATCGACCTTTCCCAGTTCAAGAAGCCGGCTAAGAAAAAAGACGACAAAAAAGCGGATGCCGATAAGGATAAACGCAAGAAGCGTCGCAGAAGAATAAGCAAAGATGTAAAAGGTGCCCCCGGGGCAGGAGCAGGTGGAGCTTCCAAAGGAAGAGGAAAACGCACCAGGCCTGTTGCCAAGGAGGAGCCGAGTGAAGAAGAAGTACAAAAGCAGGTTCGGGAAACCCTTGAAAAACTTCAGGGTAAATCCGGAAAAGGAAAAGGAGCCAAATACCGTAGAACCAAAAGGGATACCCACCGTCAGCGTACAGAAGAGGCCCAGATGGAGGAAGACAACAAGGTATTGAAGGTGACCGAATTCGTTACCGTTAGTGAAGTTGCTACGATGATGGATGTGCCGGTTACCAAGATCATCTCTGCCTGTATGTCTCTTGGAATGATGGTGACCATGAACCAGCGTCTTGATGCAGAAACGCTTTCTATCGTAGCCGACGAGTTTGGTTATGAAGTAGAGTTCGTTACTGCAGATCTTGAAGAGACCAAAGACGAACAACCCGAAAATCCGGAAGATCTTAAGCCGCGTGCGCCGATCGTGACCGTAATGGGACACGTTGACCACGGTAAGACGTCTTTGCTGGATTACATTCGTAAAGAGAATGTGATCGCCGGCGAGAGTGGTGGAATTACCCAGCACATCGGAGCTTACGGGGTGGAGCTGGAAAACGGACAAAAAATAGCATTTTTGGATACTCCGGGTCACGAGGCCTTTACGGCGATGCGTGCAAGGGGTGCCCAGGTTACCGATATTGCGATCATCGTGATCGCGGCAGATGATGATGTGATGCCGCAAACAAAAGAAGCGATCTCTCACGCCCAGGCGGCAGGAGTTCCTATCGTGTTTGCCATCAACAAATCTGACCTTCCTACCGCAAATCCTGAAAAGATCAAGGAAAAACTGGCAGGAATGAACCTTCTGGTTGAAGACTGGGGAGGTAAAGTTCAGTCTCACGACATTTCGGCTAAAACCGGAATGGGTGTGAAAGAACTGCTTGAAAAAGTACTTCTTGAGGCCGAGATCCTTGAACTGCAGGCCAACCCTGAAAAGCTGGCTAACGGAACCGTAGTAGAAGCTTATCTTGATAAAGGTAGAGGTTATGTATCAACGATACTTGTACAAGCCGGTACCCTTAGAATAGGAGATTATGTATTGGCAGGTAAGCACAGCGGTAAGGTGAAAGCCATGCATGATGAGCGTGGAAAAGAGGTCAAAGAGGCCGGTCCTTCCACTCCTGTTTCCATTCTTGGACTTGATGGCGCGCCGCAGGCGGGTGACAAGTTTAAGGTGATGCTTGATGAGCGTGAAGCCAAGGACATTGCCGCAAAACGAACTCAGCTTCAAAGAGAGCAGTCTGTACGTACGCAGCGTCATATTACTCTTGACGAGATTGGAAGGCGTATCGCTCTTGGAGATTTCAAAGAATTGAATATTATCCTCAAAGGTGACGTGGACGGTTCTGTGGAAGCGCTTACCGATAGTTTCCAGAAACTTTCTACGGAAGAGATCCAGGTGAACATCATACACAAAGGTGTGGGTGCCATTACTGAAAGTGACGTGCTGTTAGCTTCGGCTTCAGATGCGATCATCATCGGATTTAATGTGCGTCCTGCCGGAAATGCCAGAATGGTTGCCGAGAAAGAGGAGATCGATATCAGAACTTACTCGATCATCTACGACGCCATCAACGATCTTAAAGATGCGATGGAAGGAATGCTTTCTCCTGTGATGAAAGAAGAGATCACTGGTAACGCAGAGATCAGGGAGATCTTTAAAGTGTCCAAGATCGGAAGTATTGCCGGTTGTATGGTTACCGATGGTAAGATCTACAGGAACTCACAGATTCGCCTTATTCGCGACGGGGTCGTGGTTTACACCGGCGAATTGGCATCCTTGAAGCGTTTCAAAGATGACGTGAAAGAAGTTTCTAAAGGTTATGACTGCGGATTGCAGATCAAGAACTATAACGACATTAAAGAAGGAGATGTGGTAGAGGCCTTCCAGGAAGTAGCCGTTAAAAAGAAGCTTAAGTAATTAAGATTGTATAGAACCAAAAAAGGGATGCAAACGCATCCCTTTTTTTATTTCCATAGATCAACTGATCTTATCTTTTCTCTGGTTTGAACCTGAAAGCCGCCGGAAAGGTTTTTTTGATCTCCAGCAATGCGCGATCGGCTTCGAGACTGTTTCTAAAGTTGCCAACCCATACCTTGTAATTTGGCGTTTCATAGACTACTGTAGACGGCCAATCTGGGTATAATGCGCGGTATTCTTTAATGATCTTGCTGGCCTGGTTATTGTCTCCCGAATACAATTGAATTCGGTACCGATCTCCAAGTCGGCTGTCCTTGGTCATCTGGGTTTTTAAGGCCAGTAATTCCGGGATTCTCTCGTCCTGAACTATATTTTGAGTGCCCTCCTGAGCCGTCCCTAAGGCGCTGAATCCCAGTAGGAGGGAAGAGGTGATAATGAGCTTGGTTCTTCTTAACATTTCATTTTTAATTTTCTGATTCACAAATGTATAACTAAATCGGTCAAAATTACCTTTTTTGACTATTTAGAACAGTTATAAATTAGGCTTCAGCCCGCTAAAATCGACTTTAAGTATTACTTTTGTCGGTAAAATTTTGGGCTCTTAAAATTATGATAATTATCACATTTTTATTCCCCAAAAAACCGTACCAAAAAAGACGTTAATTCTACATATATATGAAAAAGGTGAAATACCGCCATTCAGTCGCTCGAATACTTTCCTTAAGTGTATCCTTCTTCTTAACCTTTAATGCATTGGTTTACGCGCAGGATTCTCCTCTGGCTGAGGATGAATCCGTGGTTCAGGAAACGGTGCAGGGTGCCCAGGAGTCTAACGTAGAGGCCGAGGCCGGTAGTGGTGATGCTGCCGCAGGTAAAGAGATCTTTAATACTCTTTGTGCTGCCTGTCACAAGTTGGATAGCAAGTCTATTGGACCGGCTCTAAGAGGGGTGACCGAAACAAGAGATACCGAGTGGTTGCACAGCTGGATCAGGAACAGTTCTGCTTTGATCGCCCAGGGAGATGAGCAGGCGGTTGAGATCTATAACGAGTACAATCAGGTGGCCATGCCGCCGTTTCCGCAGTTAAGTGATGCGGATATCGATAACATTCTTGCGTATGTGAGTCAGCCGAAAGCTGTGCCTCAGGCTCAGCAAGCCGGTGCCGAGGCTGCCGGTGGTGCTGCTTCCGGTGGCGGAGGGATCTCTACAGATATTCTGCTTGTGATCCTGGCGTTTGTGCTAGCAATGCTATTGGTGATCCTTTTCCTTGTGAACCGTACTCTTAGAAGATTTGCGGCTGCAAGCGGAGTTGAGCTTCCTGTGAGTCCTAAAAGAAAGCCAATCTGGAAGGCATTTGTTGAAAACCAGTTTCTGGTGTTGGTGAGTGCTGTGGTTCTTGTGCTTATTGGAACTTACTTTTTGTACGGGTACTTTATGCAGGTTGGTGTTGATCAGGGTTATCAGCCAATCCAGCCAATACACTTCTCACACAGAATTCACGCCGGAGATAACCAGATTGAGTGTAAGTTCTGTCACTCTTCAGCAAGAGTTTCAAAGACTTCAGGAATACCTTCTCTGAATGTTTGTATGAACTGTCACAAATCTATTAGTGAAGTGGCTCCTGAAACTGCTACAGATGAATATTCAAAAGAATTCTACGACGGGGAGATCGCCAAGCTTTACGACGCTGTGGGCTGGGATGTAAGTCAGCAGGCTTACACCGGCGAGACCGAACCTGTAAAATGGATCAGGATCCATAACCTTCCTGATTTCGCATATTTCAATCACTCGCAGCACGTAGAAGTGGGTGGAATTGCCTGTCAAACCTGTCACGGTCCTGTTCAGGAAATGGAGATCATGTATCAGAACGCACCGCTTACAATGGGCTGGTGTGTGAACTGTCACCGTGAAACCAATGTTAGAACTGCCGGTAACGAGTACTACGAAAAAGTACACGAAGAGCTTTCTAAGAAGTACGGGGTAGAGGAACTTACCGTTTCCCAGATTGGTGGAATTGAATGTGGTAAATGCCACTATTAATAAACTAGAAGAAACATTTATTTATATGTCATCAAACAAGAAATACTGGCAAAGTGTTGAAGAGCTGAAAGAATCGAGCTCTATTGTTGAGACGCACCAGCAAAAAGAATTTGCACAAGAGATACCTACAGATGAATTTTTGGGTGATAAAGAAACTCTTGAAAGTTCAACTACTTCGCGTAGGGATTTCCTTAAGTATGTTGGATTCAGTACTGCTGCTGCTTCGCTGGCGGCTTGTGAGGGTCCTGTTATGAAATCTATTCCTTACGTGGTGCAACCTGAACGAATCGTTCCGGGTGTTGCTAACTACTATGCCACCACTATGGCCGATGGGTTTGACTTTGCGGGAGTGCTTGTAAAGACTCGTGAAGGGCGTCCTATCAAGATAGAGCATAACACCATGGCTAACACCGGTGCTAATGCAAGGGTGCAGGCTTCTGTTTTGTCATTGTATGATAATAAGAGGTTGCAGAGACCTGAGGCAAACGGACAGGTTGTTTCCTGGGAGCAGTTCGATAAGGAGGTGAAGGAGAAGCTGAACAATCTTTCAGGTGAGATCGTGTTGTTGACTCAGACTTTTGCGAGTCCGTCTACTTCACGTTTGATAAATGATTTCTCTCAAAAATATGGGAATGTAAGGCATGTTGTCTATGATACGGTTTCTGAAGATGCTGCTTTGGATGCTTTCCAGGCTAGATATGGAACCCGTGCCCTTCCAAACTACGATTTTTCCAAGGCCGAAACTATCGTTTCTGTTGGAGCTGACTTCCTTGGCGATTGGGCCGGCGGAGGTTATGATGCGGCTTATGCCAAAGGACGTATTCCGAAGAATGGAAAAATGTCCCGTCACGTACAATTTGAATCAAACCTTTCTCTTTCGGGAGGAAATGCAGATAAAAGGGTTCCTGTAACTCCTTCTCAGCAAAAAATGGTGCTTGCCGCACTCCATGGGTATGTGACCGGTGGGGCATCTACAAGCAACCTGCCTGCAGCAATTGATGACGCTGTGGTGAAAGCTGCGAGACAACTTCGTAAATCTGGAAGCAGTGCTGTTGTCGTGACAGGTATTCCAGATACAGATGCTCAGTCTCTTGTGCTTTCTATCAACGAGGCGCTTGGAAGTGCGGTTATGGATACCGAGAACCCGAGAATGCTAAGACAGGGTAATGCTGCCCAGGTTAAGCAACTGGTGAAAGATATGAATGCCGGACAGGTGGGAGCGATTCTTATAGCCGGAGTGAATCCTGCTTACAGCCTTCCGTTTGCTGAAGAATTCGTGGAAGGACTCAAGAAAGTAGATCTTTCTGTGGCTTTCTCAATGAAGAAGGATGAAACTGCTTTGTTGTGTAACTATGTTGCGGCGACTCCGCACTACCTGGAGAGCTGGGGAGATATCCAGTTTACGAAAAAAACATTTACCCTGATGCAGCCTACTATCAAACCGTTATTTGATACTAGCCAGTTTCAGGATACTTTGTTGAGATGGACAGACAACTCAACTTCATATTATAATTATATTAAAGACACCTGGTCTGGTTCTCTTGGGAATACTTCCTGGACAGATGCTTTGCACGATGGGGTTTTTGAAGCTACAGCTCCTGCAGTTGGAGTTTCAGAAGAAGCTGCCGGTGCCGGAAGCATCAGCGTGAACAGCGACAGTGTGGCTGCAAGAAACCTTGCGGGAGCGGCCGGAGAAGGCCTTGAGCTTGAATTGTACACTTCAACCGCAATGGGATCAGGAAACCAGGCAAATAACCCTTGGTTGCAGGAAATGCCAGATCCTATCACCAGAGCATCCTGGGATAACTACCTTAAGATCTCCAGGGCCGATGCGGCTGAGCTTGGTCTTGAAAACGAACATGTGGCCAACGGTGCATTGAACGGAAGTTTGGTGAACCTGAAGGTTGGGGAAACCGTTCTTAAGAACGTTCCTGTATTTATTCAGCCTGGGCAGGCAAAAGGTTCTGTTGCTCTTGCGCTTGGATATGGCAAGAAGGAAGGAATTCAGAAAGAAATGCAGGTAGGGGTGAATGCCTACCCGGTATATAAAGATTTTAAATCTTTCCAGAATGTGACTATTGAGAAGACTGCAGGAGTGCATGAATTTGCCTGCCTTCAGCTTCATACCACATTGATGGGAAGAAATGATATCATTAAAGAAACCACTCTTGAGATCTTCAATACCAAAGATTCTCATGTGTGGAACAAGATGCCAGAAGTTTCCCTTAACCACGTGGAAACCCCGGTGACTTCGCCAGATGTTGACCTTTGGGATGGATTTGACCGTTCTACCGGGCACCATTTCAACATGTCTATTGACCTTAATGCCTGTACAGGATGTGGGGCTTGTGTGATCTCTTGTCATGCTGAGAATAACGTTCCTGTTGTAGGTAAAGAAGAGGTGCGCAAGTACAGAGATATGCACTGGTTGAGAATTGACCGTTATTACTCTTCTGAAGAAAGCTTTGAGGCAGATCTTGAGAAAAAGGAGAATATGTCTGGTTTAGGAGATTCTCTTTCTCAGTTCGGAGAAATGGAAGTAGCTGCAGACAATCCTCAGGTTGTGTTCCAGCCGGTAATGTGTCAGCACTGTAACCATGCTCCTTGTGAGACTGTATGTCCTGTTGCTGCTACCATGCACGGGCGCCAGGGACAAAACCAGATGATCTATAACCGTTGTGTGGGTACTCGTTATTGTGCCAACAACTGTCCTTACAAAGTAAGAAGATTCAACTGGTTCCTTTACAACAAGAACGATGAGTTCGATTACCACATGAACAACGACCTTGGCCGTATGGTATTGAACCCAGATGTGACCGTTAGATCTCGTGGGGTGATGGAAAAATGTTCTTTCTGTATCCAGAAGACTCAGAAGACCATTCTTGACGCCAAGAGAGAAGGAAGAGCTATTGAGGATGGCGAATTCCAGACCGCTTGTTCGGCTGCCTGTGACAAAGGTGCGATCATCTTTGGAGATGTGAATGATGAGAACAGCAAGGTCGCAGAACTTAAAGAAGACGACAGGATGTATCACCTGCTGGAATACATAGGTACAAAGCCAAACGTGATGTACCAGACGAAAGTTAGAAATACATCTGAAGCTTAATAAATTTTAATAAAGAATCAATTATAAAAAGCATATGTCTCATTACGAAGCACCTATACGAAAGCCTTTAGTAACCGGCGATAAAACCTATCACGACGTGACTGTTGATGTTGCTGCGCCGGTTGAAGGAAGGGCAAACAAATCATGGTGGATTGTTTTTTCAATTGCGCTTGTAGCTTTTCTTT
Organism: Salinimicrobium catena; assembly: GCF_900102915.1. GTDB lineage: Bacteria > Bacteroidota > Bacteroidia > Flavobacteriales > Flavobacteriaceae > Salinimicrobium > Salinimicrobium catena. The sequence continues at coordinate 118,382 of NZ_FNGG01000001.1, read as the reverse complement.
GGGGGTTAGGTTGTATAATATACACTGTTTCTACCGGTATTGGTACCTGGGGTCTTAACAGGACTGTAGGTTGGGCCTGGGATATCACCAACTTTGTATGGTGGGTAGGTATTGGTCACGCCGGAACACTTATTTCTGCGGTACTACTTTTATTCCGTCAAAAATGGAGAATGGCGATCAACAGGTCGGCAGAGGCCATGACCATCTTCTCGGTGGTGCAGGCGGGTCTTTTCCCCATCATTCACATGGGGCGTCCATGGTTGGCTTACTGGGTACTTCCTATTCCAAACCAGTTCGGATCTCTGTGGGTGAACTTTAACTCTCCGCTGCTTTGGGACGTATTTGCGATCTCTACCTATCTTTCGGTTTCCCTTGTATTCTGGTGGACAGGATTGCTTCCTGATTTTGCTATGATCAGGGACCGCGCAATAAAGCCCTTTCAAAAACATATTTACGGCATCCTCAGTTTTGGATGGAGCGGACGCGCCAAAGACTGGCAGCGTTTTGAAGAAGTGTCTCTTGTGTTGGCCGGTTTGGCAACGCCACTGGTGCTTTCTGTACACACCATCGTATCCTTTGACTTTGCTACTTCGGTAATTCCGGGATGGCACACCACGATCTTCCCTCCATACTTCGTTGCAGGGGCGATCTTCTCAGGATTCGCAATGGTGAACACCCTTCTTATCATCATGAGAAAGGTTTCGAATCTTGAAAATTACATTACCATTCAGCATATCGAATTGATGAACATCGTTATCATGATCACCGGTTCTATTGTTGGGGTAGCCTATATTACCGAATTGTTCATGGCGTGGTACTCTGGAGTAGAATACGAACAGTACGCTTTCCTTAACCGTGCGACGGGACCTTACTGGTGGGCTTACTGGTCAATGATGACCTGTAACGTGTTCTCACCGCAGTTTATGTGGTTCAAGAAACTTAGAACCAGTATCATGTTCTCTTTCTTTATCTCTATTATCGTGAACATTGGGATGTGGTTCGAGCGCTTCGTGATCATCGTGACTTCATTACACCGTGATTACCTGCCGTCTTCCTGGACCATGTTCTCTCCAACCTTTGTGGATATCGGGATCTTTATCGGAACCATTGGATTCTTCTTCGTATTATTCCTGCTTTATGCCCGTACGTTCCCTGTGATCGCCCAGGCAGAGGTGAAGACCATTCTTAAATCTTCCGGAGAAAAATACAAGAAACTTCGTAAAGAGCACGGTGACCATGCAGATCACACCAATACCATTGTTAGGGAGCCTGTGGCCAATGTTGAAGGAGGCTGGATCAAAAGAGACGAGTATGATCAAAAGAAAGAACACGAGCCTACAACAAATACAGAGAGTCTGACTGATTCTGAAGTAGAGAGAGATAGGATTGATGAGATGTTGCAGCGCATTGGGACCTTTGATCCTGCAACTCAGTCTGCAGATGACCTTCAAAAACTTAACGGCGTAGGTCCTGTAATGGAACAAAAGCTACACCAGGTAGGTATCTATACTTACGAACAGGTTAGCAGATTGACCAAAGATGATTATGAATTGCTTGGCAGGGTGATCGACAATTTCACCACCGAAAGTAACCGTGGTGACTGGAACCAGCAGGCAAATGAACTTAAAAACAAATAAGAATGGCGTCTAAAGTTATACAAGCAATTTATACCGATGACGATTTGCTTTTGCAGGCTGTTAAGCAAGTCAGGGAGGCCCGGTACAGAATAGGGGAGATCTATACTCCTTTCCCGGTACACGGATTGGACAAAGCAATGGGGCTTGCACCCACAAGGCTAGCCATCACCGCTTTTATCTATGGACTGGTTGGTCTTTCTGTGGCCATTGCCATGATGAATTTCATCATGATCGAGGACTGGCCAATGGACATTGGTGGAAAGCCGAGTTTCAGCTTCCTTCAAAACATGCCTTCTTTTGTGCCTATCATGTTTGAATTGACCGTATTCTTTGCGGCTCACTTAATGGTTTTCACCTTCTTTATGAGAAGTAAATTATGGCCATTCAAAACTGCCGAGAACCCGGACGTGAGAACCACAGACGATCATTTCCTTATGGAAGTTGAAGTAGCCAACCATAATACAGAAGACCTGACCGACTTTTTGTTCAACACCGGAGCTTCTGAAATTAAACTAATTGATAACAAATAAACCCAATGAAAAGTTTATTTAGAAAATCCATATTCTTCATTTTGGCAGCGAGTGCAGTATCCTGTATGGAGAACTCAAAGCCTAACTACCAGTACATGCCAAACATGTATGAGACGGTACCCTATGAACCATATGGAGCATACGACGTTTTTGTGAACGAGCAGGAGGCCAAGCTTCCGGTTGAAGGGACAGTTTCAAGAGGTTGGAAGCCTTACGAGTATGAGAACAGTCCTGATGGATATGCCGGTGCAAAAGCCAACCTTGAAAACCCGCTTCCATATACCGAAGATAACCTGAACAAAGGTGAAGCTCTATATACTATATATTGTGCGGTTTGTCACGGCGACAAGGGTGACGGTAAAGGCATCCTGGTTGAAAGAGAAAAAATACTGGGTATTCCCAGCTATGATGATGTGGGAAGAGCGATCACTGAAGGTAGTGTTTATCACGTGATGTATTATGGCCTTAACGCGATGGGATCGTATGCCTCTCAAACTTCTATTGAAGAGAGATGGATGATTGATCATTACGTGATGAAGCTTAAAAATGACCTTGAGGGAGGACCTGCAAGGGAATTTGAGAACGAGGAAGACCTGATTCCTGCAGTGAATGCTGAAAAGGTGATGGAAACCAAAGAGGACAACCAAAACGAAGAATAACAGCACTTAGATATATTGAATATGTACACGCTATCCAGTAAATTAAAATTATTTTCTATCATTCTAATGGTGGTAGGTCTGTTGGGCTTGGTCTACGGATTTATTGCCGCACCTTCCACTATTGAAGAGGTAAGGGAACTGGTTGCCCATGACAATCATGGTGAGGCTGTAGAAATGCCGCTTACGGGGCAAACAGAAGATGAATTAGAAGATGATGCAAAAGGATTCGACTATGTTCCTTCTGAGCATCAGGTGGAGACCGAACGTACCGATGAGGAGGTTCATTCAATGGCCGAAGATGCCGAGCTGGTGCACCTGGAGCACGTTCTTCACCAGTTGCAAAATAAACCATGGGCTGCTGTTTATGTAGCCGCGTTCTTCTTTTTTATGATCGCGCTTGGTGTGATGGCATTCTATGCAGTGCAGTATGCTGCCCAGGCAGGATGGTCACCCGTACTTTTCAGGGTGATGGAAGGAATTACCGCCTATTTACTTCCCGGAAGTATCATTATGTTCATTCTTCTTGCCCTTTCAGGATTCCATATAAACCACCTTTTTGTATGGATGGATCCTGAAGTAGTTGCGCATGACGAAATTATTCAGAATAAATCTGGGTACCTAAATGTGACCTTCTTCCTTATCAGGGCTGCGATCTACATCGCTGGATGGAATATCTTCAGATATTTTATGAAGAAGAACTCATTGAAGCAGGATGACGCGACCGATAATGTTTTTTACAAAAAGAACTTTAAGCTGGCCGCCGGATTCCTTGTATTCTTCATAGTGACCGAATCTATGATGGCGTGGGACTGGATCATGAGCTTTGATCCGCACTGGTTCAGTACGCTTTTTGGATGGTATGTGTTCTCAAGTATGTTCGTGTCTGGTATCACTGTGATCGCATTAGTCAGCATTTACCTGAAATCTCGCGGATATCTTCCATATGTGAACGACAGCCACATACATGACCTTGCAAAGTTCATGTTCGGGATCAGTATTTTCTGGACCTACCTGTGGTTCTCTCAGTTCCTGTTGATCTGGTACTCTAACATTCCTGAAGAGGTGACCTATTTTGTAACCCGTATAGAGGACTATGGCCTTGTTTTCTTCGGAATGGTAGCCTTGAACTTTATTTTCCCATTACTGCTCTTGATGAACAGTGACTTCAAACGAGTGAACTGGTTCGTGGTAATGACCGGAATTATCATCCTATTTGGACATTACCTTGATGTGTTTGTAATGGTAATGCCTGCAACAGTTGGAGAATCCTGGTTCATAGGAATTTCTGAACTGAGTGCCTTAGCTCTGTTTGGCGGATTGTTTATTTTTGTGGTATTCAATTCATTGACCAAAGCTCCGCTACTTGTGAAGCGCAACCCATTTAGAAAAGAGAGTGAGCATTATCACTATTAATAAGATTGTTTAAAGAAGAAATTATAAAATGACGGTATTTTTAATCATAATAGTAATAGCGCTTTTCGCGATAACTGTTTGGCAATTGAACAAGATCTTTCAATTGTCAAGAAGTACTGAGAGCCTGGAGTCCTCTGAGATCGCAAGTGATAAGGACAACAGGATGCAGGGTAACCTCATGCTCGCTTTTGGTATAGCTTTTTACATCTTCATGATCTACAACTTCTGGAGTTTTGGCGACAGGGCTTTGCCTGCTGCTTCTTCTGAACATGGATCTGATTATGATAACCTGCTTTTGATCACCATGGCTGTGATCATGTTCGTGCAGGTGATCACCCAGGGCTTACTTCATTACTTCGCTTTTAAATACAAAGGAAAGAAAGGTACAAAAGCTCTATTCTTTGCCGATAATGACAAACTTGAATTCGTTTGGACCATTATTCCGGTGATCGTTTTGGCTGGTCTTATCATCTACGGACTTTTCACCTGGTCAGACATTATGGACGTGGAAGAAGAGAAAGATCCTATCGTGATCGAGCTTTATGCCAAGCAATTTAGCTGGCATGCGAGATATGCAGGGAAAGATAATGTTCTTGGAAAAGCAAACGTTAGGTTCATTGAAGGAGCCAACACTTTAGGAGTTGACGCGAGTGACTCTTACGCGCATGATGATGTACTTACCGGGGAGCTGCACCTTCCTGTAGACCGTCCGGTTCTTTTCAAGTTCAGGTCTCAGGATGTGCTCCACTCGGCTTACTTCCCGCACTTTAGGGCGCAGATGAACGTTGTGCCGGGTATGATCACACAGTTCAGCTTTACTCCAACTGTAACTACCGAAGAGATCAGAGGTACCGAGTACATGAGGGAGAAAGTGGCGAGAATCCAGGAAATAAGAAAAACGAATAGCGAAGAACTAATGGCTAACGGGGAGGAGCCTCTTACCGAATATGCCGACTTTGACTACTACCTGTTGTGTAACAAGATTTGTGGGGTGGCCCACTACAACATGCAAATGAAGATCGTCGTTGAGACGCAGGAAGAATTTGATGCCTGGATGGCAGAACAGCAAGAATTCATTGAAACAGTTGAACCCGTAGATCAGCAAACTGCATCTGTAGAATAGGTAGCTGAAGGAACACAGGTAAAAATTATTAAAAGTTAAGATTAAAGAAATATGTCAGCAGTAGGACACGCACCGGTTAATGATCACACTCACGATGACCACCATCATGAGGGTACTTTCATAACGAAGTATATTTTTAGCATGGACCATAAGGTAATTGCCAAGCAATACCTTTTCACGGCGCTTATTATGGGAACGATTGGGATCGCCATGTCTGTTTTCTTCCGTATGCAGATCGCCTGGCCGGCTGAATCTTTTAAGATATTTGAGATCTTCCTTGGAAAATGGGCTCCAGACGGAGTAATGTCTCCGGAGATCTACCTTGCTCTTGTGACCATTCACGGTACCATCATGGTATTCTTTGTATTGACACAGGGCTTGAGTGGTACATTCAGTAACCTGCTTATCCCGCTTCAAATCGGGGCGAGAGACATGGCTTCAGGATTCATGAACATGCTTTCTTACTGGCTGTTCTTTATTTCCTGTATCATAATGTTAGGATCTTTGTTCGTTGAAGCAGGACCTGCTTCGGCAGGATGGACCATCTATCCGCCGCTAAGTGCGCTACCGCAGGCTATCGGAGGATCAGGTTTGGGTATGACGCTTTGGCTTACTTCCATGGCCATCTTTATTGCCTCTTCCTTGCTTGGATCGCTTAACTATATTGTTACCGTGATCAACCTTAGAACCAAGGGGATGTCAATGACCCGTTTGCCATTGACCATCTGGGCTCTTTTCGTGACTGCCATCATTGGGGTGGTTTCTTTCCCGGTTCTTTTATCGGCAGCCTTAATGTTGATCATGGACAGAAGCTTTGGAACATCTTTCTTCCTGAGTGATATTTATATCAAAGGTGAAGTATTACACTACCAGGGAGGTTCTCCTGTACTTTTTGAACACCTGTTCTGGTTCCTTGGTCACCCGGAGGTTTATATTGTGATCCTTCCGGCGATGGGTATCGCTTCAGAAATTCTTGCAACCAACGCCAGAAAACCTATTTTTGGTTACCGTGCCATGATCGCGTCTATCCTTGGTATCGCGTTTCTTTCGACTATTGTTTGGGGACACCACATGTTCGTTTCTGGTATGAACCCGTTCCTTGGATCGGTATTTACCTTTACCACCTTATTGATCGCGATCCCTTCCGCAGTAAAAGCGTTTAACTGGATCACGACCATCTGGAAAGGTAACCTGCAATTGAACCCGTCAATGCTTTTTTCTATTGGTTTCGTTTCAACCTTCATCACTGGTGGTTTGACCGGGATCGTTCTTGGAGACAGTACTCTTGATATCAACGTACACGATACATACTTCGTGGTGGCTCACTTCCACCTGGTAATGGGTATTTCTGCCCTTTATGGAATGTTTGCCGGGATCTATCACTGGTTCCCTAAGATGTTCGGAAGAATGATGAACAAGAACATGGGTTACATCCACTTCTGGATCACCATTATTGGTGCCTATGGGGTGTTCTTCCCGATGCACTTTGTGGGAATGGCCGGGCTGCCAAGAAGGTACTATGACAACACTGCCTTCCCATACTTTGATGACCTTGCAGACATCAACGTGTTGATCACGATCTTTGCTATCATCACAGCATTGGTGCAGTTGGTGTTCCTTTACAACTTCATCCATTCTATTTTCTACGGAAAGAAGGCAACAGCCAACCCATGGAACTCGAACTCTTTGGAGTGGACCACTCCTGTAGAGCCTATCCATGGAAACTGGCCTGGAGAACTGCCAACTGTTTACCGTTGGGCATATGACTATAGTAAAACCAATGAAAAAGGAGAATACGTGATTCCGGGGCAGGATTTTGCACCCCAAACAGTGCCGCTTCTAAAAGACGAAGAAGAACTGAATCACTAAGAGTCTTTTCAGAAAGTATATTCTACAAAGCCTTTTCTTCGGAAAAGGCTTTTTCTTTTATCTTTGTTGAACTTAAAAATCTGGCAATGAACGAACACCTTGATCCTACAGGAGAGCATTTTTCTTCCGAAGAAATGGATATAGAAAGAGCTTTGCGGCCCCTGGAATTTGATGATTTTACCGGACAGGATCAGGTGCTTGAAAACCTGAAGGTTTTTGTTGAAGCAGCCAATATGAGGGGTGAAGCTCTTGATCATACCCTTTTCCACGGTCCTCCGGGACTTGGTAAGACCACTTTGGCCCACATCCTGGCCAACGAGCTGGGAGTGGGTATAAAGGTGACCTCGGGGCCTGTATTGGATAAACCCGGAGATCTTGCCGGCCTGCTCACCAATCTTGAAGAGCGTGATGTGTTGTTCATTGATGAGATACACCGTCTTAGTGCCGTTGTTGAGGAATACCTCTATTCGGCCATGGAAGATTTTAAGATCGATATTATGATAGAGACCGGGCCTAATGCCCGTTCTGTGCAGATACATCTCAACCAGTTCACCCTTATTGGCGCCACCACCCGCAGCGGATTGCTCACCGCGCCTATGAGAGCGCGTTTTGGGATCTCCAGCAGGCTGGAATATTATAGTACAGAACTACTTTCAGATATTGTTCAGCGAAGCGCCCAGATCCTCAAGGTACCGATTACCATGGAAGCCGCCATTGAGATCGCCGGCCGCAGCCGGGGTACACCGCGTATTGCCAACGCCCTTTTAAGAAGGGTGAGAGATTTTGCCCAGATCAAAGGCAATGGAAAGATCGATATCGAGATCGCGAAGTTTAGTTTGAAGGCTCTAAATGTAGATGCGCATGGGCTGGATGAGATGGATAACAAGATCCTTACTACCATTATAGACAAGTTCAAGGGCGGACCTGTGGGAATAACTACCTTGGCGACTGCCGTGAGTGAAAGTGCCGAAACCATCGAAGAAGTATACGAGCCGTTTCTCATTCAGCAGGGGTTCATTCAAAGAACTCCCCGCGGGCGCGAGGTCACCGAAGCCGCATACAAGCATTTGGGGCGTGAACGTGGTGGGGTGCAGGGAGGATTATTTTAGATCCCGAATTAGACCTCCCAGGTTTTCAAAACCTGGGAGGTCTGAGATGATTTTCAAATGAAAGAAACCAAAGGCATACCCACCGTTTCCCGTTTCCGGTTCTATACCAGCGCCAAACGCATACTTGAAAATCCGTTGCCGTTTCATCATGAAAAATTTGAAAAGGTAGGGGATACCTTCAGGCTGAACCTGGGTTTTAACCGCAAGATCATCTTTTCAAGAGATTCGGGTTTTGCCGAATACGTACTTCAGAAGAACCAGAAGAACTATAAAAAGTCCGAGATCCAGACCCGGGATATGGCTAAATACCTTGGCCATGGATTACTCACCGCGGAAGGGGAACACTGGAAAAAGCAACGTAAATTGATCCAGCCGGCCTTCCATAAAAAGCAACTTGTTAGCCTACTGGGGAGTATGCATGAGGCCATTTTAGAGGAGTTGAAAAAGATCCGCACAGATGCTCCTATGGATATTTTCCCGGTATTCAATGATCTCGCATTTCAAACCGTTGTAAAATCGCTTTTTAGCGAGGCGGTTGGGCAAAAGGAAATAGACAGGTTGCAATACATTACAGAAGCGGCCCAGAAGATGTTGGTGCGCGAACTGCGGCAGCCATACCTCACCTGGTGGTTCAAACTAAGCGGTAGCATAAAGGAGCACCTGGCGTTAACACAGGAGGCAAGGGAGATTCTCAAAGCCATTATTGAAGAAAGAAAGAAGTCAGGTAAAAAAGAAGATGACCTGCTGGACATGCTTCTCGACTCCCGGTACGAAGACGGAACCGCCATGACCGAAGAGCAGCTGATAGATGAGATCCTTATCCTTTTCACGGCTGGCCATGAAACCACCTCGAATGCGCTTACCTTTACCTGTGAATTGCTGGCCAGGCATCCGCACGAGCAGGAAAAGATCTTCGCTGAAGTCATGGCTGCAAAACAGGAGACCGATTCTTTATATGAATTTCTTCGGAAGTGCAGCTACACCCAAATGGTGATCGAGGAGGCCATGAGGCTCTACCCGCCGGCTTATTTCATTGACAGGGTGAACCTGGAAGATGACGAATTCGAGGGAAAGACTTATCCTAAAGGTTCGAGCCTGCTATTCAATATCTATGAGATCCACAGGCATCCGAAATACTGGGAGGCACCTGAAGAATTCCGGCCCCGGCGTTTTTCAGAAGCAAAGACTTCTCATTATTACCCTTTTGGGGCTGGTCCGCGCAAATGTATTGGCAACAATTTTGCAATGTATGAGATGGTGCTTACCATTGCCGGACTGGTATCCAAATATCAAATTTCAGGGGTTAAAGACGAGATCGAGATACAGCCGCTCATCACCCTGAAGCCGAAGAATGCGTTTTTGAAATTTGACGCACGCTAAATAAAGAACAACAGGTGAATCTTTCCAACAGGTCCAAATATTCAGAAATGATCAAAGCCGAGGCGAAAAGCCTTGGGTTTCTCTCCTGCGGAATTTCCAAGGCGGAATTTCTTGAAGAGGAAGCGCCTCGGCTTGAAAACTACCTGAAGAAGAACATGCACGGCGAAATGAAATACATGGAAAATCATTTCGACAAGCGCCTGGATCCTACCAAATTGGTAGAAGGTTCGAAAAGCGTGATTTCACTGCTCCTTAATTATTACCCTGAAGAAAGGCAGCGAGAAGATTCTTATAAGATCAGCAAGTACGCTTACGGAACAGACTATCATTTCGTGATCAAGGACAAGCTGAAGGATCTTTTAAGGTTTATTCAGGAAGAAATAGGTGAGGTGGAAGGAAGGGCTTTTGTGGATTCTGCCCCCGTGCTGGATAAGGCCTGGGCGGCAAAGAGCGGACTCGGCTGGATCGGGAAGAATAGCAACCTGCTTTCCAAGCAGACCGGCTCTTTCTTTTTTGTAGCTGAACTTATTGTGGATCTGGACCTGGAATACGATACCCCGGTGACCGATCACTGCGGAAGCTGCACTGCCTGCATTGACGCCTGCCCCACTAATGCCATTATAGAACCTTACAAGGTGGATGGCAGCAAGTGTATTTCTTATTTTACTATTGAACTGAAAGATCAGCTGCCGCAGGAGATGAAAGGTAAATTTGATGAGTGGATGTTCGGTTGTGATGTGTGCCAGGATGTTTGTCCCTGGAACCGTTTTTCAAAACCCCATAACGAGCCCCTGTTCGATCCTCACCCCGATCTGCTCAGCATGTCCAAAAAAGACTGGGAGGAGATCACCGAAGACACTTTCCGAAAAGTATTTAAAAAGTCAGCCGTGAAAAGGACCAAATTTTCAGGGCTTACCCGGAATATTGATTTTCTGAAGGAAGACTAAGCTTCCTCTTTTTTGCCATTTTTCGTAACTTCTTCGGTAAATCTTTACCATGGATCTGAAAAAGGGGATTATTACTGCTTTATTGTCCGTCTTTACAGGGGTCATCTTTGCGCAAACCCCTGATTTTGCTTTGGAGGTGCAGCCGAACATGCAGCGCCTGCTACTATCTGCAGACACAGATAATGACAAAAAGATCACAATTGAAGACTCGCCAAAAATGCCATTTTTGGCTGCCACTATTGCCGGGGATTCTATAGCAATAAATGAGGTCTATTACCTGTCCAACCTTCTTCAGGAGCTTGCCCAGGCCAGGGAGAAAGGCGAGGACACTTTGAAAATATCCCTTTCAGAGATCAAAGAGCCGCCCTCGCAGCGCATTTCCCGAAGGATCAAAAACTATTTCTGGGATGACCTTACCCGAACCATTGACAAAAAAGGTCTGAAAAAGATTCTTCGGGACACCAAAGCATCGGGAGATGTGCAGCGTTTGTACGTTCCCCCAAACGATACTGTGGGGCTGGAATATTTCAAGAATCTTGAAAGAGAATATCCGGATTTTGAAGTGGTGGTGCTTCCGCAGAAGATCACTCCGGATTACGTGAAGTCGATTAACGATGAGCCGGGATTACTTGCCTTGAAAATCGAGAACGGAAAAGGGGTGCCGTTCGTGGTGCCCGGGGGGCGCTTCAATGAGATGTACGGCTGGGACAGTTATTTTGAAGGCGTGGGTCTCATCATTGACGGCCGGGTTGACCTCGCAAAGGCTATGGTCGATAATTTCATCTACCAGATCAACCACTACGGAAAGATCCTCAACGCCAATCGTTCCTATTACCTCACCCGCACCCAGCCGCCGTTCATGTCTTCATTTGTTCGGGAGGTCTTTGAAGCTTCCGAAGAAAAAGATACCGTGTGGCTGCGGAAAGCTCTTGATGCAGCCATCACCGAATACGAACAAGTTTGGATGGAAGAAGGAGAAAGACTGACCGAAAATGGCCTTAACAGATATTTTGCGCAGGGGATAGGTATTCCGCCCGAGACCGAAAAAGGGCATTTTGAAGCGGTGCTAAAGGAATACGCCGCAAAGCATGGTCTTCCTGCGGCTGAATTTGAAGAAAAATACAAGTCAGAAGAAATAGAAGACAAGGACCTGGATGAATATTTCAGGCATGACCGCAGTGTGAGGGAAAGCGGGCACGACACCTCATGGAGGTTGGAGAATCGGGCCGCGCATCTCAACACGGTTGATCTCAATTCGCTCTTGTACAAGTATGAAAAGGATTTTCTGTATCTCATTTCTGAATATTTCGGCGGAAGTTTTACGCATTCTTCAGGGAAAGGATATTCTGATGCATATTGGGCCGAAAAAGCCGAAAAACGAAAAGATCTGATGAACCGCTATCTCTGGGACGAAGAGAAGGGAAGCTTCTTTGATTACGACTTTCAAAAAGGGGAACAGACAGGATATATTTCCGCTACCAACTTCTATCCTTTGTGGGCAAAAATGGCTTCAGAAGAGCAGGTACAAAGGATGGTTCCTAACCTGCTGCAGGATCTCAAAGCCAGGGGCGGCATCCTGGCGAGTGCCAAATCTTCCGCAGAAAAGACGGCGACCAATGAGGTGCAGCGGCAGTGGGACTACCCCTATGGCTGGGCTCCGCACCAGATGCTGTTGTGGGAGGGGTTGCTCAACTACGGCTATGAAAAAGAGGCGCACGAGCTCATTTACCGCTGGTTGTGGATGATCACCAAAAATGCGGCAGACTACAACGGTACCATTCCCGAAAAATATGATGTGGTGAATACCACCCATAAGGTCTACGCCGAATACGGAAACGTGGGAACCGAGTTCGACTATATCACTACCTCGGGCTTTGGCTGGATGAACGCTTCCTACCAGCTGGGCCTCGAATTGCTGCCGGAAGAATATCGGGAGAAACTGGACAAAGTGGTCCGGCCTGAAGCGCTATTTTAACAGCGGAAACCGCCTATCCTTTTCACGAAAATTTTACCATTTAATGTAGAAAAACCTACCTTTGTTATGTCCTGAAAAAATACGGGAACTATGAGTAACGAACGCAAAAGGCGGGAGGCCCTGGTCTACCACGCCAAGCCGCACCCCGGTAAGATACAGGTGGTGCCCACTAAAAAATATTCCACACAACGAGATCTTTCCCTTGCTTATTCCCCCGGTGTTGCAGAACCCTGCCTGGAGATCCACAAAGACAAAGAAAACGCATACAAATATACCACCAAGGGCAACCTTGTGGCGGTGATCTCTAACGGAACCGCTGTTCTGGGTCTGGGAGATATTGGTCCCGAAGCTTCAAAACCGGTAATGGAAGGAAAAGGGCTTCTATTCAAGATCTTTGCAGATATTGACGTTTTTGACATAGAAGTTGACGCAAAAGATGTAGATAAGTTTGTTGATACGGTTAAGAACATCGCGCCTACCTTTGGCGGGATCAACCTTGAAGACATCGCGGCTCCCGAAGCTTTTGAGATCGAAAGAAGGCTTAAAGAAGAGCTGGATATTCCTGTGATGCACGATGACCAGCACGGTACGGCGATCATCTCCTCGGCTGCGTTGCTGAATGCTTTGGAGCTTGCCGGGAAAAAGATCGGAAAGGTGAAGGTGGTGATCTCCGGGGCGGGATCGGCTGCTATCGCCTGCGCGAACCTTTACGTGGCTCTCGGAGTAAAACTCAGTAACATCGTAATGTTTGATGTTAACGGCGTGTTGCATACCGGCAGAACTGATCTGTCTGAGCTACAGCAGAAATTTGCCGTGAAGAAACAATATAAGAACCTGGCAGAAGCCATGGAAAAGGCCGATGTTTTCCTCGGACTTTCGGTAGGGAACATCGTCTCTCCCGAAATGCTGAAGAAAATGGCCAAAAACCCGATCGTTTTTGCCATGGCCAATCCAAATCCTGAAATAGATTATAACCTGGCCGTTTCTACCCGCAAGGATATCATTATGGCCACCGGCCGCAGTGATCATCCTAACCAGGTGAACAACGTGCTTGGATTCCCTTTCATCTTTAGGGGAGCACTTGATGTGCGTGCCACCAAGATCAATGAGGAGATGAAAATGGCGGCGGTAAAAGCGCTTGCCAGACTGACCAAAGAGCCGGTGCCCGAGCAGGTGAACATCGCTTATGGGGAGACCCGCCTTAACTTCGGAAGGGATTATATCATTCCGAAACCCTTTGATCCAAGGCTTATAACCGAAGTGCCGCCGGCAGTTGCCAAAGCCGCAATGGAAACCGGTGTGGCCAAAAGTCCGATCCTGGACTGGGACAGGTACGAAGATGAACTGCTCGAGCGAATGGGGAACGATAATAAGATCACCCGACTGCTGATGAACCGCGCGAAAATGGATCCCAAGCGAGTGGTTTTCGCCGAAGCAGATCACCTGGATGTGCTGAAGGCTGCCCAGATCGTTCATGACGAAGGTATCGCCATTCCTATTCTTTTGGGAAGAAGGGATGTGATCAAAGAACTGATGCACGAGATCGATTTCCAGGCAGACGATGTGGCTATCATCGATTCCAAATCTGATGACGAGAACGAGCGCCGCATTCGTTATGCTGAAGTTTACTGGCAGACAAGAAAAAGAAAAGGGGTTACTAAATATGATGCGGAGCTGTTGATGCGCCAGCGAAACTATTTCGCGGCCATGATGGTGAACGCCGGCGATGCCGATGCATTGTTATCAGGCTATTCCCGTTCTTATCCAACTGTTTTAAAACCGATGTTGGAGCTGATAGGAAAGGCAAAGGGAGTTTCAAAAGTAGCGGCGACCAACCTGATGAATACCTCCCGCGGGCCGCTGTTTTTGAGTGATACTTCGGTGAACATTGATCCTTCGGCCAAAGAACTGGCCAAGATCGCGCAAATGACAGCGAGAACTGTGAGGCTTTTTGGTCTGGAGCCGGTAATGGCAATGATCTCTTACGCCAACTTCGGTTCTTCGAGGAACGAGAATGCCGAAAAGGTCAAAGAAGCCGTGGCTTACCTGCACCGTTTCTACCCGGATCTTGTGGTGGATGGCGAGATGCAGACCGACTTTGCTCTGAACAAGGAAATGCTTCAGAAGAAATTTCCGTTCTCAAAGCTGGCAGGAATGAAAGTGAACACGCTTATTTTCCCTAACCTTGACTCGGGTAACAGTACTTACAAGCTCATCAAGGAGCTCAACAAGACGGAGTCCGTAGGTCCAATTCTAATGGGGATGAACAAACCCGTTCACGTGCTGCAGCTGGGTGCGAGCGTGGAAGAAATCGTGAACATGACAGCCGTGGCCGTGGTCGACGCCCAGGAAAAGGAGCGTAAGGCCAGGAAAGACGGAATGTAAGGATAAATAAAATGTGAAATTTAAAAGGCTGTTAAGGATTTTCTTTAACAGCTTTTTTATTTTCAGGCGCTGCTGGAAAATCTTTCGAAAAGCCCATTTTCAGAAGGTATTTACGGCAAAAGATTAGTTTTTTCTCGTCCCGTTTATTTTACTACATTTGATTCATTAAGATTTCCTAAACACATGATCCACTCGATTAAAGGCCAACTCGTTGAAAAGAATCCAACGAATGTAGTGGTCGACTGTAACGGCGTTGGCTATTTTATCCACATCTCACTTCATACCTATGCGCTTATTCCGAGTTCGGAAGCAGTGCGCCTGTACACCCATCTACAGGTAAAGGAAGACTCTCACACCCTCTTCGGTTTTTGGGAACAGAGTGAGAGGGAGATCTTCAGACTGTTGATCTCGGTTTCGGGCGTGGGGGCAAGTACCGCACGTACCATGTTGTCATCGCTGGAGCCAAAGCAGATTAGCGAGGCGATCGCGGCCGGCGATGTGGGAACCATTCAGAGCATAAAAGGCATTGGTGCCAAGACCGCCCAGCGGGTGATCCTGGACCTTAAGGATAAGATCATAAAAGTGTTCGGATTTGATGAACTTTCGGCCCCTGCGAGCAATACTAACCGCGAAGAAGCGTTATCTGCATTAGAGACACTTGGTTACACCCGTAAGCAATCTGAGAAGGTAGTAGACAGAATTGTGAAGGAGGCCCCCGATGCCACTGTAGAGTCATTGATTAAGCTTGCACTTAAAAAATTATAAATGTCTTGAGGCAGAACTACAATCATCGGTTTCCGCTTTCACTTGCCTTTGCGCTTCTTTGTGTAATGGCATTTCCTTTTTCTGCCTTGGCCCAGGAAACCGAAACCCAGCAGGATACCACTAAAACAGGTTATTCTCTGGGGCGCATTGAACTGCCCCGTCCTAACAGCATTGTAGCTTCTTATGAATATGATCCGGTGATAGACCGGTATGTTTATAAAGAGACCCTCGGAAATTTTAATATTTCAGCCCCGCTCATCCTTACTCCTGAAGAGTATGAGGAACTGGTGATGCAGGAGGAAATGAAGAATTACTTCCAGCAGAAGATAGATGCGCTTTCCGGAAGAAAAGAAGGAACCGAAGAGGAGCAAAAAGATCTTTTGCCCGGGTTCTATGTGAATTCAGATTTCTTTCAGAACATTTTTGGAGGGGGAGAGATCGAGCTCATTCCGCAGGGATCTGTGGCCTTAGATTTAGGGATCCTGTACTCCAAGCGCGATAATCCGGCTTTTTCGCCCCGAAACCGCCGTACGTTCACCTTTGATTTTGATCAGCGGATTCAGCTGAGTTTGCTCGGAAATATCGGGGAAAGGCTGAGGGTTACCGCCAATTACGACACCGAATCCACTTTCGACTTTCAGAATCAGTTAAAGCTGGAATACACCCCCACCGAAGATGATATCGTGCGCAAGATCGAGGTGGGGAACATCAACATGCCGCTCAATTCTGCCCTCATCCAGGGTGCGCAAAGCCTGTTTGGGGTCAAGACCGAGCTGCAGTTCGGAAAAACGCGGATCACCGGGGTGTTTTCTGAGCAGAAATCAGAGCGACGCACGGTGAACGTGGAAGGTGGTGCCACGGTGCAGGAATTCGAAAAGTTCGCCATAGAATACGACGAGAATCGTCACTTCTTTTTGGCGCATTACTTTCGGGACCATTACGATGAAGCGCTGGAAAATTACCCTTTTATAAACTCCAATGTGCAGATCACCCGGGTACAGGTGTGGGTGACCAATCGCAGCAACAGCGTCCAAAATCTCACCGATTCTCGAAATATTGTGGCAATTCAGGACCTGGGGGAGTCACCGGTAGAAGGTAATATTGGTTTGGAGAATCCGCCTGCCGGATTTTTTAATGCGCCTCCGGGAGCTTACGCCGATAACACCAACAACGACCTGAACCCTTTTGGCATTACCGGCCCACAGGAATCCGTGCTTACTCCGGCCATTCGGGATATAGCCACGGTAGAAAGCGGATTCGGCCCCCTGCAGGTGGCGGAGGGTACCGATTACGTGAAACTGGAGAATGCGAGACAATTAAGACGTACTGAATATACCCTCAACAGCAGACTGGGGTATATTTCTTTGAACCAACGGCTTGCCGGTGACGAGATACTGGCCGTGGCCTTTCAGTATACCGTGGGGGGTGAGGTGTACCAGGTAGGGGAATTCGCCAATGACGGAATAGATGCTTCGGGAGGAACGGGAGAGGCTGCTATTTCACAGAACCTGGTAGTGAAACTCTTAAAAAGTTCGGTCACCAACGTGAACGAGCCGGTGTGGGACCTCATGATGAAGAACATCTATAATCTAGGAGCCCTTCAGCTGGAAAGGGAGGATTTCAGGATGAACATCGTTTATACAGATCCGCAGCCCCTCAATTACATTACCGGGGTTGACGGGGTGCCGCTGCCCGAAGATGTTGAAGAGACCACACTTTTGAAGGTTTTCAACCTTGACAATCTTACAATAAACGGAGATCCCATAATTGGCGGGGACGGATTCTTTGATTTTGTTCCCGGAATAACGGTTGATCCGCAAACGGGGAACATTATTTTCACCTCGGTAGAGCCCTTCGGAAAATACCTTTTTGACAAGCTTGATCCCAATCCGAACACTGGCCCCGAAGATTACGAATTTCCGGAAACCTATAACGCGAACCAGGAAAAATACGTTTTCAGCGCGCTTTACAATACCACCAAAACACAGGCAGAGCAGCTGCAGGCCGATAAGAACAAGTTCCAGTTACGCGGGCGTTACAAAACCTCGAATGTGGAAGGAATTCCCATTGGCGCTTTTAACGTGCCGCAGGGATCGGTGACGGTGACTGCCGGCGGAAGGGTGTTGCAGGAAGGGGTGGATTACGTGGTGAACTATCAGTTTGGGCGAGTGCAGATACTGGATGAGGCGCTCCTGGCTTCCAATATTCCTATCCAGGTATCGACCGAAAATAACGCCCTTTTTGGGCAGCAGACCAAACGGTTCACCGGGATCAATGTGGAGCATATGTTCACAGAGAATTTCCTGGTGGGCGCCACTTACCTTAATCTGAACGAGCGGCCTCTTACCCAAAAATCCAATTACAGCTACGAACCCATCAACAATACGATCTTTGGGCTTAACCTGAATTATTCCACCGAAGTGCCCTTTTTGACCCGCATGGTCAACAAACTTCCCAACATTGATACAGATGTGGTTTCCAACCTGTCGCTGAGAGGGGAGGTGGCTTACCTTCTGCCCGGGGCGCCCAAAGGGAATGAATTTGACGGCAAAGCTACCACCTATATAGATGATTTTGAAGCGGCTCAAACCTCGATCTCCATTGATAACCCATTGGGCTGGGAACTTTCAAGTGTGCCAATAGGTTTCGGAGGGGAGCTGGGCAACGGAGACCTGGCCACGGGCTACAAAAGGGCAAAACTGGCCTGGTACAGCATTGACCCTATTTTCTACGGAAGCAGCCGCCCCGACGGGATCACAGATGCCGACCTTTCCAGTTACGCCACCAGAAGGGTGTTTCTAGATGAGATCTTCCCTAACGTGGATGTAGTGCAGGGACAGTCTCAGGTGCTATACACTATGGATCTTGCTTATTACCCCGGAATTAGAGGCCCCTACAACTACAACCCGTCAGCTGCGGGAACGAACGAACTTCAGGATCCCGCGAGCAATTTTGGAGGGATCACCCGGGCCCTGAACTCCACCAACTTTGAGCAAAGCAATGTTGAGTATATCGAATTCTGGATGATGGATCCATTCATCTATTCGGAGAATGCCGGAAATAGCGGGGGTACTCTGGTTTTCAACCTGGGGAATATTTCCGAAGACGTCTTAAAGGACGGCCGAAAGCAATATGAGAACGGTCTTCCTGAAAACGGAGGAGATCTTAACACTACAGAAACCGTCTTTGGTAAAGTGCCTTCAAACCAATCCCTCATTTATGCGTTTAATACTGAAGGGGAACAAAGGCTGAACCAGGACATTGGTTTTGACGGATTGAGCGATGCAGAAGAGGCAGCCGAATTCGGAAACTTTGCCAATTTGCCCGATCCCGCGGCCGATAACTACTCATATTTCCTCAGTGCTGAAGGTAGTATTTTAAACCGCTACTTTGATTATAACGGTATCGAGGGGAATTCTCCTCCAACCGTAACCAATACCGACAGGGGGAATACTACCCTGCCCACTGTTGAAGATATCAACCGTGATAATACTATGAACACGGTAGACAGTTATTTTGAATACGAGGTGCCGCTATTCCCGGGAATGAACATTGACAACAGTCAATACATTACAGATGTGAAGCAGTTCAATACAACTCTCGCCAACGGGCAGGAGATGCCGGTGAGATGGTTGCAGTTCAAGGTGCCAATATATGAGCCCACCGAAGCTATTGGAGGGATAGGCGACTTCAGGTCTATCAGGTTCATGAGAATGTACCTAACTAATTTTGAGGATCCAACTGTTCTAAGATTTGGAACTATGGATCTGGTGCGGGGAGATTACAGACGCTATACCCAAACCCTTGATCCGGACAAGTCTGATCCTGCCAATGAGGAGACCTCCTTTCAGGTGGCTGCAGTGAGCATTGAAGAGAATGAGAACCGGCAGCCAATTCCGTATGTGCTTCCTCCGGGAGTGGATCGGGAAGAGCTGATGAACAACAATACCCGCATCCGCCAAAACGAACAGTCCCTTTCGCTTTCGGTATGCGAACTGGAGCCTCAGGATGCGCGTGCGGTGTACAAGAATTTCCAGATAGACATGAGGCAGTACAAGAACCTGGAGATGTACATTCATGCCGAAGCCCTGGTAGATCGTCTTAAGTGGAGCGAGGGAGAGCTCGTGGCCTTTATCAGGATAGGAACAGATTTCACCAATAACTTCTACCAGATCGAAGTGCCGCTGAAACCAACAGATTTTGGCGCGGCAAGTGCCTCAGAAATATGGCCTGAGGAGAACTTTTTGAGCCTGCCCCTCGACCTGCTTCAGGAGGTAAAGGCCAAACAAATTGGGGAGCCGACATTAGATGCCACAGAACTGAAGTTTTATTCTGAAGATCTCACTCCTGTTGATGCAAACACGCCATATGAAGTGGGGGACCTTCGCATAGGGATCAAGGGAAATCCAAGTTTCGGGAACATACGTATGCTGATGCTGGGTGTCAAAAATGGCCTTCCCGAAGGCAATTCGAGGGACCTGTGCGGGGAGGTTTGGTTCAACGAGCTGCGGCTGACCGACCTTAAGAACGAAGGCGGATGGGCGGCCATTGTAAACATGGATGCTAATGTGGCCGATTTTGCAAATCTTTCAGCTACCGGAAGAAGAAGTACAGTGGGTTTCGGGGCTCTGGAATACGGTCCCAATCAGAGAAGTCGTGAAGACCTGCAGCAGTATGATGTGGTGAGCAATGTGAACATGGGGCAGCTGCTTCCGAAGAAATGGGGTATAAAAATACCTGTGAGCTATAGCATTGGTGAAGAGCTGGTGACCCCAAAATATGATCCTGAGTTTCTGGATCTTGAACTGGAAACCGTTCTGGATAATGCTGCCACTCCCGAGGTACGTGAAGACCTTAAGGAAAGGGCAGAGAGTTATACAAAACGACAAAGCATAAACGTGATCGGTCTTAGAAAAGACAGGGTAGGAGAGAGTAAGCCTATGCCTTATGATGTGGAGAACCTAACCGTTTCAGCCAGTTACAATCAGATAGATCACCGCGATTTTGAGATCGAGGATGCTTTTGATCAAAATGTGAGGCTGGGAGCGACCTATGACTATACCTTCGCGCCGCTTTCAATAGAGCCGTTGAAGAATGTAGCGGTTCTTGATAGCAGCGCTTATTTTGCGCTCCTCAAGGATATCAATTTTAATGTTTTTCCCTCTACTATTTCGGCGAGTTCTACCATTTTTAGGCAGTACAATGAGCAAACCTTCAGGGAGATCAATTTACCTCCCGGTTTCCTGAATGGAATACCCACCCTTTATCAGAGAAACTTCCTTTTTGACTGGCAGTACACTATCAATTATAATTTCACCAAAAGTCTGAGTCTTAATTTTAACTCTTCTACAAACAGGATCATTCGCAATTACCTGGATGAAGAGAACAGACCAGATACAACAACTGATATCTGGGATGGGTTTTTTAACACGGGTATTCCCAATCAGCATTTCCAGTCCCTTCAGGTGAACTATGAACTACCGTTCTCGAAGATCCCTGTTCTGGAATTCATCAATACCACCTATTCTTACACCGGGAACTTCCAGTGGGAAAGAGGTTCAGAAATGTTCAGGTTCCTGGATGAAATTCCCGATCTGGGGAATTCGGTTCAGAACTCGAATTCACACAAGATCAATGCGAACCTTGAGATGCAAACGCTTTATGACTATGTGGGGCTGAAGAAAAGGACCGCACAGGCTGCAGGCACGACCATTGAAGAGAGAAGCCGAAATGTGCCTACACTTAAGCCCGAAGGCGCTCAGGAGGAAGGCGGGGAAGACGATAATCGCCTAAGTGGAGGTGACAAGACCTATAATACCTTTGTTGGTTTGATCACTGCGATCAAAAAGATACAGGTGAATTATCAGGAAAACAACGGGATCTACCTTCCGGGTTACACCAATGACATCGGTTTTTTGGGAACCTGGAAACCTACTTTTGGGTTCACTTTGGGCAGCCAGGAAGAGGTACGCTACCTGGCGGCAAGAAAAGGCTGGCTCACGCTTTACCAGGATTTCAATCAGCAGTATTCAGAGGTGGAGAACGAACAACTGGGCATAAATGCCAGCGCTTCCCTGCTTCCCGATCTGACAATAGAGCTATCTGCAGGCAGAATGTATTCAGAAACTTTTTCTGAAAACTACCGTGTCGTTGGCGGCCAGTACATGCCGCTCACCCCGGTAACCTTCGGAAACTTCAATATTTCTACCATACTTCTGGGAACGGCATTCAATGAAAGCACTGCGGAATCTTCTGCCACTTTCCAGGAGTTCAGGGACAACAGGCTGGAGGTTGCTCGAAGGCTGGCAGTTGAACGCGGATTCAACCCCAATAATACAGATGCGGAAGGATATCCTGTAGGCTTCGGAAAGACCAGTCAGGATGTGCTCTTGCCGGCCTTCCTTGCGGCTTATTCGGGTAAGGATGCTGGTGAGATTTCGCTGGGAGCCTTCAGGGATTTTCCTTTGCCTAACTGGAACCTGAAATACACCGGATTTATGCGGATCCCATGGTTTCAGAAGAAATTCAAACGATTTTCTGTGAACCATGGTTATACTGCGGGATATACCATCAACCAGTTCCAGACCAACCTTGATTACGACCCTGAGAACCCGACAGATGTTGACCAGGCAGGGAATTATAAAAGCGAGCTGCTTTACTCGAATGTAAACCTAACAGAACAGTTCAGTCCGTTAGTGAGGATAGACATGGAAATGAACAATTCTGTAAAAATCCTGGCCGACGTGCAAAAGGACAGGGCACTTTCCCTGAGTTTTGACAACAACCTGTTGACCGAGATCAGCGGAAATCAATACACCGTGGGGCTGGGTTACAGAATAAAAGACCTCAAGTTCACCACCACGGTGGGCGGTAGACAACGCATTTTGAGCAGTGATCTTAACTTCAAGGCAGATGTTTCTTATCGTCACAACGAGACCATCATCAGGTACCTTGATGTGGAAAACAGTCAGGTAACGGCAGGACAGGATATTTGGGCCATCAATTTCACGGCAGATTATGCCCTTTCAAAAAACCTTACTGCGCTGGTCTATTATGACCACAGTTTTTCGGAGTATGCCATTTCCACCGCTTTTCCGCAAACCACCATCAGGTCTGGGATAACTTTGCGCTATAACTTCGGAAATTAACACTTGGCTCTTGAACAGAACGATTAAAAAATTAACTTTGTAACCATAAATAATAGCTAACCAATGAAGATTCCAAAAGATTTAAAGTACACCAATGATCACGAGTGGGTGAAAATTGAAGGCGATGTAGCCACAGTAGGGATTACAGATTTTGCCCAGGGTGAATTGGGTGATATCGTATATGTAGAAGTTGAAACGGTTGATGAGACTCTTGAGAGAGAAGAGGTTTTTGGTACTGTTGAAGCTGTGAAAACAGTATCTGATCTTTTTGCGCCGCTATCGGGAGAGATCATTGAGTTCAATGAAAGTCTTGAAGACGAACCTGAAAAAGTGAATACAGATCCTTACGGAGAAGGTTGGATGGTGAAGATAAGGTTCAGCGATGCTTCTGAAGTAGATGACCTGTTGAGCGCCGAAGAGTACACTGAAGTTGTTGAAGGCTAGATACCTGTTTTTAATTCCCGCGATCGTTTATACGATCGGCATTTTGTATTTATCTCTTATAAACCTGGCCGACACGCCTGTGAAAGAGCTGGGGATGAGTGACAAGGTCATGCATGGAGGGGCTTATTTTGGGCTCAACCTTCTTTGGATGTTCTTTGTGATCTTTAACTATAAGAATAACAGGTTTTTGGCAAAAATACTAGTGATCTCGCTAGCTGCGATCGTTTTTGGCATTTTTATTGAGGTTCTTCAGGATAGATTGACCACTTATCGCCAACTCGATCTCTATGATGTTTTAGCCAATAGCATTGGAGTGGTAAGCGCGGGAATTATAGTGTGGCTCCTAAAGGATTCTCTAATCAGGTTAAAAGCTAAGATTAATTTATTTTTTATTAAAAAATAATTATTTTAGCCAACCTATAATTAAAACGGATTTATGAAACCCAAGAAAAACCCAAAAGCTGATTTGTCCAGGAGAAGCATTCTCTTCTTTCAGATTGGAATGATTTTGATGCTTTTTATAACATGGAGGGCAATTGAGTGGAAAACCTATGACAAAGAAGCCATAGATACCGGAATGGTAGATATGGATGCTTTTGAAGAGGAAGATGTGCCAATCACCGAACTTCAAAATACCCCGCCGCCACCGCCACCGCCGCCACCGCCAGCTCCCGAAGTGATCGAGGTTGTGGAAGATGAAGAAGAAGTGGAGGAGACCATTATCGAGTCTACCGAGACAAGTCAGGAGGAGATCGTGGAGGTTGAAGAAGTTGAGGTTGTAGAGGAAGAAGAAGAGATTGGGGATGTTCCGTTTGCAGTAATTGAAGATGTGCCAATCTTTCCGGGTTGTGAAAGCAAAAGGAACAACCAGGAACGTAAAGACTGTATGAGTGAAAAGATCAACGAATTTGTGAACCGCAGATTCGACACCGGACTGGGCAGTGATCTTGGATTGACGGGTATTAACAGGATCTACGTGCAGTTTAGGATCGAGAAGAATGGTGATGTTACGGTTCTTGGGGCCCGTGCACCGCACCCTCGTCTAAAGCAGGAGGCAGAGCGTGTTGTGAACATGCTGCCTAAAATGCAACCTGGTAAACAGCGTGGAAAAGCCGTTGGGGTACTTTACTCTCTGCCAATCACCTTTAGAGTTCAAGACTAAACAAGTCTAAATATGATATAGAAGATCCCGCACTTTGGTGCGGGATTTTTTTGCTTTAGATCTAAGGCTTTTTAATATTCTGCTCCGGAAGGGTTTTTTCCAGTGGAGAGGTTCACTTCTTTAAAAAAATGTATCTTTCAGGCAGCTAATTCAACCTAAAGTATGAGGAAGTTTTATCCGCTGCTGTTTTTCTTTATCCCCTTTATTTCCTTCCCCCAATCTACACCAGGAGATCGTGAGCGTTACCCGACTTTTGATGAATGTCGCTACGTGACCTATGACCGGGAAGAAGCATGCTTTATCAGTACTTTAAAGGCGAATGTCCTGCAGGAATTCGAATTACCACAGGCAGTGGTCAAAGATGAATTTAAAGGAGAGATGGTGATCCTGTTCGAGGTGACCCGTGAAGGCAGCTTTGAGATCATATATGTGGACGCGCCTTTTGAAGAGCTGAAAGAAGAGGTGAACCGTGTTTTTAACAACCTGCCGCAGGTAAAGCCGGCAGAGTATAACAGCCGTCCTATTGATATGCAGTTCAGAATGCCGGTGAAAGTTCCGCTTGATAAGAATTCCTGGAAAACGGCATCGGTTCAAAAATTTGAAGATATAGATAAAAATGGTGCGGTTCAGGATTCGGTAACGCAGGAATACGATCAAATAAAGACACTACCTATTACCAACCAGCGGGCGTCAAGTGACCTGAATATTCCCTTTTCTCATGAACTGTACAGCAGGTTTGATGATGAGGTGAACCGGGTGGGCACTAATTTTCACACCGCTTCAAAGCCCTTTTTATATGCTGAAGTTCAGTCTTATTATGATTTTGAAAAACAAACCAACCAACTCCTAAAACCGGTTGATTCCTGGCTGGGTCGAAAGGTGTGGAATGAGTATCTGTTTAGGTTCCAGGGGCCCGATTACTGGTTCACGGTGGATTTTGGGCTTGACCTGCAGGTGGGGAAAGATCTTGACAGTGATCTTGATGTTACTTACAACAACACCCGGGCAGCCATTTTCCAGGGAGGTTTGGGGAAGAAATTCAATTTCTACTCGGTGGTCTATGAAAGCCAGGGCAGGTTCGCCGACTATATCAATCGTTATGCTGAATCTATCAGGCCCGGCACCGAAGGTGCTGCCATTATTCCGGCAAGGGGCGTGGCCAAGAGTTTTATGGGGCAGGCCTATGATTATCCTGTAGCTGAAGGTTATCTTTCCTTTAGTCCGGCGAAATTCTTCAACCTTCAGTTCGGGCACAGCAAGAATTTTATTGGTGATGGTTACCGATCGTTATTCATGAGTGACAATGCTTCCCCTTACCCGTTCTTTAAGCTGAACACCACTTTCTGGAAGATCAAGTACACGAACACCTGGATGTCTCTGCGCGATGTGAGGCCCGAGGTTACCGGAGAAGATTCTTTCCGCACAAAATTCATGGCCAATCACTACCTAAGTTATAATGTCACAAAGAGGCTTAATATTGGCTTTTTTGAATCGGTGATGTGGGAGAACGACAATAACCGGGGCTTTGATCTCAATTATCTAAACCCGATCATCTTTTATCGCGCCATTGAATATTCTACAGGCCACCAGGCAGGGAACGCCATCATGGGGCTCACAGGAAAATTCAAGTGGAACGATCATTTCCTTACTTATGGGCAGTGGTTGATCGATGAGTTTTCTTCGGTAGATGTCTTTGGCGGGGAAGGCAGTTGGAAGAACAAGCACGGCTTCCAGTTGGGTACGAAATATTTTAACGCTTTCAATATTCCCGAACTTTACCTGCAGCTGGAATACAACCAGGTGCGGCCTTACACTTACTCCCATAACACTATCACTCTTAACTACGGGCACAATAACCAGTCTATGGCTCACTTTTGGGGTGCTAATTTTAGGGAGCTCTTAGGAATTGCCCGCTATCGCAAGGGCCGTTACTACGGAATGTTCAAAGTCATTTATGGCGAGCGCGGATTTGATTATAATACTCCCGAAGATATGGCCAATTACGGAGGCGATATTTACCGCACCGAAGAGGATAGGGCGGGTGAAACTGCTTCGATAGGCCAGGGAAATACGGTAAATTCCTTTTTTACCGAAGCCGAGGTGGGCTACATCGTCAATCCTGCTACTAATCTTAAATTCTTCGGAAGTTTCATCTTCCGGAATTTTGACGCAGAGGTTAATACTGCCAGTACTTTTGATAATTCCACTTACTGGATCAACATCGGCCTAAGAACCGACATTCTTAACTGGTACTTCGATTATTGATGGCTTAAAAAGCTGATTATCAAATTCTGGTTTTTTGAAGTGTGAAAAAATTAACGTTTTCAACTCCTTGCTAAAAAGCAATTAAGGAGTATCTTTGCGCCACTAAAGAACTACCTTTTTGGAGAATACCCGCGTACATACTTCCCAGGTTTCCGTAATATCAGATCTTAAAGAGATTACCAAGATGAGGCTCGCTATAAGCGTGGTCTTTTCTTCTGTTGCCGGATATTTTCTCGGGGCAGATTCCGTAGACCTTTTAACGGTAGTGATGCTTTCTATTGGGGGTTATTGTCTTGTAGGTGCTTCGAACGCTTACAACCAGATCATTGAAAAAGACCTCGACCTGTTGATGGACAGAACCCGAAACCGCCCGGTGCCTTCAGGAAGAATGTCGGTCAACACCGCTTTTGTGATCGCCAGTTCGCTTACCATTCTTGGGTTGGTGATCCTGTACCTTATCAACCCCAGGACTGCCATGTTCGGGGCTATAAGTATTTTCCTTTACGTGAGCGTATACACTCCGCTAAAGACGAAGACTCCGTTATCGGTATTTGTAGGTGCCATTCCGGGTGCTATCCCTTTTATGCTCGGATGGGTAGCCGCTACGGGTAACTTTGGGATCGAGCCCGGTACTTTGTTCATGATTCAATTCTTTTGGCAGTTCCCTCACTTTTGGGCCCTTGGCTGGTGGTTGTACAATGACTACGAAAAAGGAGGTTTTTTCATGCTGCCTACGGGGAAGAAAGACAAAGGTACAGCGGTGCAGATCGTGCTGTACACCATCTGGACGGTTGTGGTTTCCCTGATCCCTGTTTTTGGTCTTACGGGCAAACTGTACATAACGCCGTTTTCCGTAGTAATTGTTCTGCTGTTAGGATTGGGAATGCTGTATTATGCGGTAAAATTGTACCGTGACCGTGATGAAAGGTCGGCCAAGAAATTAATGCTGGCAAGTGTTTCCTATATTACTTTGCTTCAAATAATATATGTTTTAGATAAATTGATTCGTACATGGATTTAACACAAGGAAGTCATCAGCATAAGGCCGGAAGAGCCAAGAAAATGATGTTATGGTTTGGTATCATAAGTATGGCTATGATGTTTGCCGGGTTAACGAGTGCTTACGTGGTGAGCAAGAATCGCCCGGACTGGCTCTCAGACCTGCAGTTGCCCGATGCCTTCTACTGGAGTACCATTGTTATTTTTCTGAGCAGCATCACTATTTATTTAGCTGAAAAAGCTGTCAAGAAAGATAATCGCGGTGCGGCGACAGGTTTGCTATGGGCGACATTGGGACTTGCGGCTGTTTTTATTTTCCTCCAGTTTCAAAGTTTTAGCGCTCTTATTTCTGAAGGGTATTACTTCACCGGAAGTGAGAGTACCGTTACCACCTCTTTTATTTATGTGGTTGTTCTGGCTCACCTTGCCCACCTGGCAGGGGGTATTGTGGTCCTTTTGGTCTTAATTTATAACCATTTTAAACAGAAGTACCGGCCGGGGCAAACCCTTGGATTAGAACTCGGTGCGACCTATTGGCACTTTGTAGATGCCCTCTGGATCTACCTGTTTTTCTTTTTATATTTCTTTAGATAATAAAAAACTGTATTTTTGCGGAATACTTAAATTTCAAATTCTTTCTATGGAAGCTACTGTTACCAGAACAGGTACCGAAGGAAAAACCTGGGGCGGCGGAAATGAGCCATTAAGGGTTAGCTACGGAAAAATGATGATGTGGTTCTTCATCTTGTCCGATGCGCTTACCTTTTCGGGCTTTTTGGCCTCTTACGGTTTTGCAAGATATAAATTTTCCAACAGCTGGCCGATCGCAGATGAGGTGTTCAATCACTTCCCGTTCTTGCATGGAGTAGATGCTCCCATGTATTACGTGGCCTTAATGACCTTTATTCTTATCTTTTCTTCTGTGACCATGGTATTGGCAGTAGATGCCGGGCACCAGATGAAGAAGGCCAAAGTGACCTTGTATATGCTTTTGACCATTATTGGAGGTTTGATCTTCCTTGGGTCTCAGGCGTGGGAGTGGAAAAACTTCATTACAGGTACTTATGGTGCGATCCAAACCGAAGGTGGAAACATTCTGCAGGTGGTTGATGATGAAGGACACAGAGTAGCTATCGCCGATTTTGTAACTTCAACTCCAAAGGAAAGATTGCAGCACGAAAGATCTAATGGATTATGGTTCGTAGATGAGCCTACCATCCCTGCTTACGATGTGCAGGATGTGATTAATAGCTTTGAAGCTAATTCTGGCTTATTGATAAGAACTCAGGAATTGACCGAAAGAGGGGAGAAAGTGGTGCTTACCCGCCAGGAATCTCTGGCCAAGCTTAAGGATGAAGCAACAGGAGTGATAGAAGGAGCCAACCTGGTAAGCAATGAGTACGGAAACCCGCTTTTCGCAGATTTCTTCTTCTTCATTACAGGATTCCACGGATTCCACGTATTCACAGGGGTCTTGATCAATATCATCATCTTCTTCAACGTTCTTTTAGGAACCTATGAAAGAAGAGGAAGCTATGAGATGGTCGAAAAAGTTGGACTGTACTGGCACTTTGTGGATCTGGTATGGGTATTTGTATTTACTTTCTTTTATCTGGTATAATAAACGAGCATAACAATGGCACACGATACAGCACACGAATCGAATTCAAAAAGGATCTGGACAGTATTCATTATTCTTTCTGCCATCACCCTGGTGGAGGTGATACTTGGAATCATTAAACCAGATTTCCTGGTACATACGTACTTTATTAGTCTTAAATTATTGAACTGGATATTCATTATCCTTACCATCTGGAAAGCATATTATATTACCTGGGCCTTCATGCACATGGAGGGCGAGACAAAAGGTCTTAGACGCTCTGTAGTGTGGACCGCCGGTTTCCTTATCGTATACCTGGTGTTCATTCTATTGACCGAAGGGGATTATGTTCATGAGGTCATGAACAGGGGACATGTCGCCTGGGACTTCTAAAAGTTAAATGATATTGGAAAGGCGGTTTTAAGACCGCCTTTTTTTATTTTTGTGCACTATTTCTAAACACGGAAATGAAGAAGTTTTTTGTAATAACCGTTTTGTTCGCCCTGCCGCTGGTTGCCTATCTTTTCTTTGCATCGGGAGTGAACAATTTTGCACGTTTGCCTGTCCTTAATTCTGAAATACAGCCGCTCGAAGAATTTGAGTCTATTGAAGGCGATACTGTAAGCTTTGAGAACCATATCACCATTCTTGGATTTCCCGGAAGTAAGCCAATGGACTACCTTACCAATGCCTATCACCTGGCCGAAAAGATCTATGATCCTTATTCCGAGTTCAAAGACTTTCACTTTGTGTCTGTAGTCCCAGAGGGGAATGAAGAAGAAATTGAAAAGTTGAAGAAGGAACTTTCAACGGTGATCGGCCTCAAAAAATGGAAATTCGTTACCGCTTCCGAAGAAGAGGTGAAACAGCTTTTTGAAAGTCTTGGATCGAATCTTGAGCTGTCTGAAGATCTTTCTACACCTAATGTTTTTATCATTGACAAGGATGCCAAGCTGCGGGGCCGGAAGGATGATGAAGATGTTGGAAAATTATACGGATATGACACCAATTCCATTGCTGTGCTCAACAATAAAATGAATGACGATGTGAAGGTGATCCTGGCCGAGTACAGGCTGGAGCTAAAGAAGTACAACGAGAAGCGTAAAAAGTAAATATGAAGAACTATTCATACATAGGAATTTCCCTGGTGATCCTTATTTTCGGGATCATTGTGATCCCTGAGATCATTGACAGGGTTGGAGCCGAAAAAGTGGTTAGTTCCAGCCGTTCAGACGGTCAGGAAGAGCGTATGGCTTCAGCAGAGCCTTTGTCCTATATTTTGGTAAACGGGGAAAAGAAAAGGATCCCTGCTTTTGAATTTGTAGACCAGCATGGTGATACCATCAGCAATAAAGATTATGAAGGCAAGGTGTTCATCGCAGAATTCTTCTTTTCTACCTGTCCAACCATTTGTCCTATCATGAAGGATAATCTGGTAGCGGTGCAAAATGAATTCAAGAGTAATGACGATTTTGGAATTGCCTCTTACAGCATAGACCCCATTCATGACACTCCCGCTGTACTCAAAGAATATGCAGAGCTTAACGGAATTGAGCATGAAAACTGGCATTTATTGACAGGTTCAAGGGAAGATATCTATGAACTGGCCAATTCCGGCTTTAATATCTATGCGGGGCAAAATCCCGAAGCTGAGGGCGGATTCGAGCATTCGGGGTATTTCGCTTTGATAGATAAAGAGGGATACATCAGGTCCAGGAAAGACAAGTTCGGAAACCCGATCATTTATTACAGGGGTTCCGTAGAAAGGGATAAAGTCGTGGGAGCGGGTCAGGAAGAGCCGCAAATTGATATTTTGATACAGGACGTTAAGAATTTATTGAATGATGATGCTTAAGAACAGAGACAGGGTGATGGTGCCGACCATTGTAGGGCTATCGATCTTAGTGCCCGTGTTGGTGCTTATATTGATGTACCTGCCAGAACGGTATAACTTCACCGGGATAGAAATGGGAACCTTCCCCTTCTTTCATGCCGTGCTTAATTTTTGCACTGCCCTTTTATTGATCGCCGGATATTTTTCCATGAGGATGAAAGAATTGACCTGGCACCGAAATTTAATGATCGGGGCATTTTTCCTCTCGGCTATTTTCCTTGTGAGTTATGTGGTCTCCAAGATCAGTAATGATCCTGTGCCTTACGGTGGCGAGGGAATTCTAAGGCCTGTCTACTTCTTTGTGCTGATAACCCATATCCTGTTATCGGCCATAATTGTTCCGCTCGTTCTGTT
The DNA here is from genome assembly GCF_900102915.1 of Salinimicrobium catena. Classification (GTDB taxonomy): domain Bacteria; phylum Bacteroidota; class Bacteroidia; order Flavobacteriales; family Flavobacteriaceae; genus Salinimicrobium; species Salinimicrobium catena. The sequence continues at coordinate 86,724 of NZ_FNGG01000001.1, read as the reverse complement.
CACGATGTACAGAGGGCTTACGGGTGAAGTCGAGAAACACCGAAAGGTCGCCCGCTACACTTTTCCGGTTTGGCTTTATGTAGCTGTGACCGGAGTGCTGGTTTATATCTTTATGGCTCCTTATTATTAAAAATATGAGAACTAAGACCGTTTTTATCCTATTGTTGCTGCTGCTCTTCTCTTTTGAGGTTGAGGCTCAGTGCGCCATGTGTCGTGCCGTATTGGAGAGTGAAAGTGACCAGTCTGCCGCAAAAGGCATCAATGACGGGATCATGTACCTCATGGTATTCCCCTATCTTCTGATGGGAGGAGTGGCTTATATGGTGTGGCGCTCCCGTAAAAAAGACAAGCAGATCGATCCTGATCAGCAGCAGTAAGCTGAAATTTTTCTGCGGAATTTTCCTTAGAATGTAACATTTCATGATTTGGATAGTCTAATGGGTGAGTTTGAACCCGAATTAGATTTTCCAGGATTATGATAGAGATAAAAGACTTACACAAGTCCTATAAGACAGGAGGTTCTTCCCTTCATGTGCTTAAGGGGATCAATTTCAGTGTTGCTGAAGGAGAGCTGGTATCCATTATGGGTTCCTCGGGGTCAGGTAAATCTACTTTGCTCAATATTCTGGGCATGTTGGATGAGGCCGATGAAGGAACCTATACCCTTGACGGAGTTCCTATAAAGAACCTGAATGAAACAGTGGCGGCCCGCTACCGGAACAAGTTCCTGGGATTCATTTTTCAGTCCTTTAATCTTATTTCCTATAAATCGGCTCTTGATAACGTGGCCCTGCCTCTGTACTATCAAGGGGTGAAGCGGAAGGAGAGAATGGAGAGTGCCATGAATTACCTGGAAAAAGTAGGGCTTAAGGACTGGTCTTCGCATCTTCCCAATGAACTTTCAGGTGGACAAAAACAAAGGGTGGCGATTGCCCGTGCCCTGGCCAGTGACCCGAAAGTGCTGCTTGCCGATGAGCCTACGGGAGCCCTTGACAGTAAGACTTCCTACGAGGTAATGGATCTTATCCAGGAAATAAACGAAGAAGGCCGTACCATTCTAATCGTTACCCACGAGCACGACATTGCCCAGATGACCAAGCGCATCGTTAATCTCAAGGACGGTGTGATCATAGACGATACTTTAGTAGATCAGGTTAAAGCGCAGCAGTATGTTTGATCTGGAACGTTGGGAGGAGATCTTTGAGACGATAAGTAAGAATAAACTTCGCACCTTTCTTACCAGTTTGTCTGTGGCCTCTGGTATTTTTATTCTCGTGATCCTGCTGGGGATTGGTGAAGGCATGCGAAACGGTATTTCGAGGGAGTTCGAGCAGGACGCCGCCAATATCCTCTATGTGTGGACTGGATCTACTTCGGTGGGTTATAAAGGGATGAATCCCGGACGGCGCATTCAGATGAAGAACGCCGATTATGATTTTGCAGTGCAGAAGCACCAGGATGAGCTCGAATATAAATCCTCCATGTTCCGCATTTGGAATGGAGTGGTCAATTATAACAAGGAATCGGGTTCTTACAGAGTTGAAGGCGTGCTACCCGACTACCAGTTCCTGGAGAACAGCGGGATGATGAGCGGGAGATTCATTAATCATAATGATCATTCCGGTTATGAAAAGGTAGCGGTCATTGGAAAACGTGTGAATGATGATCTTTTCAAAGGCAAGCAAGCCGTAGGGGAATACATAGAGATCTCCGGAATCAATTTTAAGGTTATCGGAGTATTTACAGATCCCGGAGGAGAACGGGAAGAAACCCGGGTGTATGTTCCCCTTTCTACAGCGCAGCGAGTCTTTAACGGGTCGAACAACATCAACAACATGGCTTTCACTCTTGAAAAGGAGGAAAGTTTTGAAGCGGCCCTTGCAGCTTCCACCAGGTTTTCAGAACAACTTCAGCAATTCCTAAAAGAACAGCATACCATAGCGCCCGAAGATACCCGGGCCGTAGTGGTCAATAATTCCCTTGAAAATGCCAAAAGGTTCTATGACCTCATGGATATGATCAAATTCTTTTTCTGGGGGGTGGGAATATGTACCATCATCGCTGGGATCGTGGGAGTAAGCAATATCATGTTGATCATAGTAAAAGAAAGAACGCGTGAGATTGGGGTGAGAAAAGCTTTGGGAGCGCGGCCCTGGTCCATTGTAATGATGGTGCTGCACGAATCTATTTTTGTAACGGCTATTGCGGGTTTTGTCGGACTAATAGGAAGCCTTGCCCTTCTTGAGCTTGTGGGCCCAATGATAGAGACCCAGTACATAGCTAATCCTTCAGTGAATTTCAATGTTGCCCTTAGCACCGTTTTTATCCTGATCATCGCCGGAGCCGTTGCAGGCTTTTTCCCTGCCTGGAGAGCAGCCAGGATCAAACCAATTGTCGCACTTAGAGATGAATAGCCATGTTCAGCAGAGATAACTGGAACGAAATAATAGAAGCTTTAAGCTCCAACTGGTTCAGGACCACCTTAACGGCCTTTGGCGTGTTATGGGGGATCTTTATCCTGGTGATCCTCCTGGCCGCCGGGAAAGGCTTGGAGAACGGTGTGAAACAGGGTTTTGGAGGGATAGCTACCAATTCCATGTTCATGTGGACCCAAACGGCTTCCAGGCCTTATAAAGGTTTGCCCAAAGGAAGGCGGTATAGTTTTAAAATAAGTGATGTGGCTGCCATTAAAGAGGCGGTCCCCGATCTTCGCTTCGTTTCTCCCCGAAATCAGCTGGGAGGCTTCGGCGGAACCAATAACGTGGTGAGAGGATTAAATACCGGAGCCTATAATGTCTATGGCGATTACCCCGAGATCATTCAGCAGGAGCCTATGGATATCACTTCTGGCAGGTTCGTCAATTATTCCGATATAAACGAGAAACGAAAGGTCGCGGTCATAGGAGACGGAGTGCGCAGGGAAATGTATGACCAGGGAGAGGAAGTGCTTGGATCTTATATTAAGATCAACGGGGTGAACTTCATGGTAATAGGTACTTATAAAAAGAAAGGCAACAACGGTAATATGGAAGAGGCCCAGAAACAGATATATGTGCCTTTCACTGCCTTTTCCCAGGCTTTTAATCGTGGAGAAGACGTGGGCTGGATGGCAATAACTGCCAATGACGGTTCTTCAATAACCGAACTTAAAGGCTCTATTATGGATGTGATCAAATCGAGGCATTCCATTCACCCCGAAGACGACAGGGCAGTAGGCCATTTTGACCTTTATGAAGAATTCAGCAAGATCAACGGACTTTTCGTGGCACTTAAGGGCGTGGCTTATTTCGTGGGAGTGCTGGTGTTGCTCTCCGGGATCATTGGAATAAGCAACATCATGCTTATTGTTGTAAAGGAACGTACGAACGAAATTGGCATACGCCGTGCCCTGGGAGCGGGACCCTGGAAAATAAGAGGGCAGGTGCTTACCGAATCGGTTTTCCTTACTATCATTTCGGGAATGGCAGGGATCGTTCTGGCAACGCTGATCATTGCCGGTATAAATTACATGATGCAGGGCATGGATACTTCAGAAATGATGTTTGCCAACCCAAGCGTTGACCTGCAGGTGGTGATGACCGCCCTGGCCATTCTGGTGATATCAGGATTGCTGGCGGGACTCATTCCGGCGCAGAATGCCATAAGGGTAAAACCGGTTGATGCATTAAGAACAGAATAAATTAAAAATCAAAGTTTAATAAATATCAGCATGAAAAGAGTTGTAACCATCGTGATCATAGTAGGCATTGTCCTGGGATTTGCAGGAGCCCTTTACTACCTGTACCAGAAGAACCAGGAAGACCCGGTTGTGTATGAGACCGAACAAGCCTCCACGCAAACCATTGTCAAGAAAACAGTGGCCACGGGTAATATTGTGCCAAAAGAAGAGGTGCTTATAAAACCGAATATTTCAGGAATCATTGAAGAGATCTACATAGAGGCGGGGAACAAGGTGAAGGCCGGAGATCTTATCGCCAAGATCAGGGTGATCCCGAACGTTTCTGCCTTGCAAAGCGCGAAAGATGCAGTGGCTACTGCGAAGATCAATCTTGACAATGAGAAAAAGAACTTTGAGAGACAAAAAAGTCTTTTTGAAAAAGGGGTGATCTCGGCGAATGAGTTTGACAATGCCGAAGTGGCCTACAAGAGGGTGGAGCAGAATTACACTTCTGCACGCGAGAACTATGAGATCGTGAAAACAGGTACTACCAGCGGGCTTGAAAGTTCTGCCAATACCCTTATCCGTTCTACGGTTGAGGGCATGGTGCTCGATGTCCCGGTGAAAGAAGGTAACCAGGTGATAGAGAGTAACAACTTCAATGACGGGACTACCCTTGCTGTTCTTGCCGATGTGAACAAGATGATCTTCGACGGAAAGGTGGATGAAAGCGAAGTTGGAAAGATCAAAGAAGACCTGCCTCTTGAGGTGACAGTGGGTGCCATTGAGAACAAGACCTTTGACGCGGTGCTTGATTATATAGCGCCAAAAGGAGTGGAAGAGAACGGGGCCATTCAGTTCAATATAAAAGGAAGCCTGAACAAGGCCGATACCACCTTTATCAGGGCAGGACTGAGTGCCAATGCGTCCATTATTTTGGACAGGGCCAATGAGGTGCTGGCTATAAAAGAGGCCCTAGTACAGTTTGATGACAAAACCAAGCAGCCTTATGTAGAAGTGGAAAAAGGTGATCAGGAATTCGAGCGGCAGGACCTGGAATTGGGAATAAGCGATGGGATATATGTTGAGGTGAAAGAAGGAATTTCCAAAGATGACAAGATCAAGGTGTGGAACCAGATCAAACCTGCAGGATTTACCGCTAATTAACTACTGTAACATCTTTCAGATAAGGAAGACTTATCATTTACAATCTCAATTATGAAAAAACTTTTATTACCTGTACTTTTTCTTTTCTTCGGAATTAATGTAAATGCACAAAATAAAGAATGGACACTTGAGGAGTGCGTAGCTTACGCCCTTGAAAATAACATCTCGATAAAACAGTCAGAGCTGGAGGTGGAGCTCGCCGAGATAGACCGTGCTGAGGCTGTCGGGAACTTCCTGCCAAGGCTGAATGCTTCGGCTTCCAACTCATGGAATACGGGACTAACCCAAAACGTTACCACCGGGATCCTGCAAACTCAGACCACCCGAAACTTTTCCGCAGGAGCTACGGCAAGCGCCAACCTGTCTTCAGGCTTAAGCAACTGGAAAAGGTTGCAGCTGGCTAAACTTTCTCAATTGGCCAGCGAGTATTCCCTGGAGCAGATGAAAGATGACATTGCCTTGTTCGTGGCCAATGCTTACCTGCAGGTGCTTTTTAACAAAGAAAGCCTAAAAGTGATCGAGGCGCAGCATGAGATCACCCTTGAACAGCTGGAGCGCGTTCAGGAACTTGTAGAGGCGGGTTCGTTGCCCAGGGGAGACCTCCTGGAGATCAAAGCGACAGCGGCCAATGAAGAGCAAAGAATGATCGTTGCCGCAAACAACGTGAAGGTTTCTCTGATAGCGCTTGCGCAGACGCTTTTGATCAAAGACTATGAAAACTTTGATATCGCCGAACGTGATTACGAGATCTTTGGCAGTGAGGTGATGGAAATGCCTGTTTCTGAAGTTATCGAAAACGCGAAGGAAGAGCGTTACGAGGTGAAAGTGGCCCAGGCGAACCTTGAGATGGCTCAGAAAGAAACCGAGATCGCGAAAGCAGCTTACTGGCCAAGCCTTGCCGCATTCTTCAATTACAATACCAGGGAATCTGGTGCCGGAAGGATCATTTCAGGAGGTCTTGATCCGGATGAACCATACAGGCAGATCGGATTTGTGGAAAGCACCGAGGAGATCGTGGTAGCGCCGAACATGGTAACAGAAATTGGCAACCCATTGCCGTTTTTTGAGCAGCTTCAAAATAATGATGGTATCACTTACGGGGTACAGCTTGATATTCCCATTTTTAACGGCTTTTCTACCCGCAACGCAGTTAAGCGTCGCGAAGTGAATGTATTGCGGTCAGAATATCAGCTGGAACAAACCAAGCTTGACCTGGAATCTGATGTTTATCAGGCTTACGTAGATGCCAAAGGTGCTCTTAAAGCATATGAAGCTGCCCTTGTCGCCCTGGAGGCGCAATCGCTGGCCTATGATTATGCGACCGAAAGATATAATGTGGGTCTTACCAATGCCTTTGATTTTAGTCAGGCGAAATTCAACTTTGAGAACGCTCAGAGCGAGGTGGTAAGAACCAAGTACGAGTATATTTTTAATCTAAAAGTTCTGGAGCTGTACTTTGGAGTTCCCGTAACCGAACTTAAATTCTAAAGAATGAAAAAAAAGACCCTTTTCATAATTGTTGGAGTCGCGCTTGTTTTGATCGTCCTGCTGATAGTGGGTAAAAAGGCCGGATGGTTCGGTAAATCGGGAAATTATAAAGAAGTGGAGATCACCCAGGTTGAGAAGACAGATCTTATAGAGACCGTATCGGCTACCGGAAAAATTCAGCCGGAGGTGGAGGTAAAGCTCTCTTCGGAAGTTTCCGGAGAGATCATAGAACTGCCCGTTGTTGAAGGACAGCAGGTGGAAAAAGGTGATCTTTTGGTGAGGGTTAATCCTGAAATTTACCAGTCAAACCTGGAACGTTCCCGCGCCGGACTGCAGAACATTCGTGCCGGGTTGGCCCAGGCCGAAGCTAACCTGAAAGAGGCTGTGTCAAATTATGAAAGGAATAGATCGCTTTTTGAAAAAGGCATCATCTCAAAGGCAGAGTGGGACCGTATCGTATCAGCTTATGAAGTGGCGAAGGCCGGAAGGCAATCGGCTTACTACAATGTGCAGAGCGCTGCTGCCAGTGTGAACGAAGCTCAGGAAAACCTGGGAAGAACTACCATTTTCGCGCCTATGTCTGGAACCATTTCCTCTTTGAGTGCTGAGTTGGGAGAAAGGGTAGTGGGGACCCAGCAAATGGCGGGAACAGAAATTCTTCGTGTGGCCGATCTTTCGAACATGGAGGTTGAGGTAGACGTGAACGAAAATGATATTGTGAAGGTATCTATAGGCGATTCGACTATAGTGGAAGTGGATGCTTACCTCAAGCAGCAGTTCAAAGGGCTGGTAACAGAGATCAGCAATTCTGCCAATACCGCGCAAACTGCAGACCAGGTGACCAACTTCAAAGTGAAGGTGAGGATCCTTGAAGAATCTTACGAGCACCTGCTGGAAGGAAAGCCGGAAAATTACTCTCCTTTCAGACCAGGAATGACGGCCACTGTTGATATCATCACCAACAGGAAAGATGATGTCATCGCAGTTCCTATCAGCTCGATCGTGGTGAAAAGCGATACTTCGGCCACTGCAGGCAAGAAAAAAGTGGAGGAAAAAGCCGTAGCTACAGATAAAAAGTTTGAAACTGTCTTCGTTAAGAAAGGAGAAGAGGCTAAATTGCGCGTTGTAAAAACGGGGATACAGGATGATGCCAGGATTGAGATAACCTCTGGCCTTGAAGTAGGAGAAGAGGTGATCACCGGTCCTTACAATACCGTGACCAAAACCCTTAAACCGGGTGATAAGGTTGAAGTGACCGGGAAGGAAGAAACAGAATAAAAAAGAAGCATTTTGGACGTAATATTGAGTATTGAGACGGCTACCACGAACTGTTCGGTAGCTTTGGGAAAAGAAGGAAAATTACTGGCTTTAAAAGAAGACTATAACAATAACTATTCGCATGCAGAGCGGCTGCATAAATATATTGACGAAATTCTAAAAGAGAGTGGCCTAACTCCCGGCGATCTTTCCGCGGTGGCTGTAAGCAAAGGGCCCGGTTCCTATACCGGTCTTCGCATTGGGGTTTCGGCGGCAAAGGGATTGTGTTTTTCCCTGGACCTTCCGCTTATTTCCATTCCTACTTTAACCTCTTTGGCTTTGCAGGTTGATAAAAATGCGGGAGATTTCATCATCCCGCTATTAGATGCCCGCAGAATGGAAGTCTACACTGCCGGATTCACTTCAGGAATGGAAGCTGTTTTTGAGACCCGGGCGCAGGTGCTTGATGATACTTCTTTTCTGGAGTACCTTGAAAAAGGCAAAGTGACCTTTATTGGTAACGGGGTAGAAAAGTTCAAAAAAATCTGTAGCCATAAAAATGCCAGCTTTGTCGATGGGAAATTACCTTCGGCTGCCGAAATGGTAGTTATCGCTTCGGAAAAGTTCGCGAAAAAAGAATTTGAAGATGTGGCTTACTTCGAGCCGTATTATCTGAAAGATTTTATGGCAGGATAACTCCTGAAACTGAATAATACCAAAAAGCGCCGGCTTCATATCTTTGAGGCCGGCGCTTTTATATTTATCAAATTGTCTATTAAACCGATTTTTCCGTAGTCGCCTTTTCTTTGCTGTGATCAAAGAAATGCACATCCCGTTGCGGGAACGGAATGGATATACCGGCGGCCTCCAGCCTTCTTTTTCCTTCTTCTATGGTGTACCAGTGTCTGTCCCAGAAAACCTCATTACGGGCCCAGAATCGAACTGAGAGATTTACAGAACTGTCGGCAAGTTCGGTCACCACAACCGCGGGGGCAGGATCTTTTAAGATGTCTTCCTGTTCCTGAAGCAGGTCCAGCAAGGTTTGTTTGGCAACCTTAATATTGCTTTCATAGGAGATCCCAATGGTGATCGCGTCCCTTCTTGTGGCTTCGCCTGAATAATTCACCACGTTGGAGTTGGAAAGTTCCCCGTTTGGAATGACAGCGAGTTGATTTCCGAAAGTGTTCAATTTGGTATAGAACAGGGAGATCTCTTTTACACTGCCCGAAATTCCGTTCACTTCGATCCAGTCTCCAATTTTGAAGGGTTTGAGTCCAATAATGAGCACTCCTCCCGCGAAGTTTGAAAGGGATCCCTGTAAGGCAAGACCAATGGCAAGACCGGCAGCACCCAATACAGCGATGAAAGAAGTTGTTTCAACTCCAAGGGTCTCCACAACACTTACCAGCAAGAGTATGACTAAAGCCCATTTTGAGATGGTTGCCAGGAAGTTGGAAAGAGCCGGGTCATAATCCTTCTTTACAAAGAACTTTTTCATGTATTTGATCAACATCTTGATGAGCCACCAGCCAATGACCAGGTAAAGTATTGCCAGTAAAAGATCGGGTAAAAAACTGATGAACTGCCCGATATATTCTTCCGTAACATCTTTCAAGTTGTTAAATTCTTCCATAGAGTTTTTTTGAATTTTAAATGTTTCCACAAATAAAAACCCTTCTGAAAAGGTCATTTTAGAAGGATTTTTCTGAAAAGCGTAAGATAAAAAAAGCTCCTGAATCGCAGGAGCTTTAAGCTAACTAATTAAATTAATTTGGATCAGGCTTCTACCTCAAATGTGATCTTTACGATCACCCTGTAATCGGTTATGCTGTCGCCTGATACATTCGCGGTCTGATCTTTCACATAGACCGAACGAATATTTTTAACTGATTTGGCTGCCGTCTTCACAGCATTTTTAACGGCCTGCTCCCAACTCTGGTCGGAGTTTGCCATTATCTCTAAAACTTTCATTGTAGCCATAATTGGATGTTTTTGGTGTTTTTAATGCGGTTAACTTGCTTATTATCAAGTTACAAAATGAAAGCCTGGATGTTTTTTAAGAAACTGTTAAACCTTAGTTTTCAGGCGAATGCAAAAAAGAAAGGCTGAAAAGATCCTGCGATCTCTTCAGCCTTAAAAATTAGATTTTAGGAGGTTTATCCGTTGATGGCTTCTACTTTTTCCACGCGGCCCTGCATCATCTCTTTCAGCATGTTTTCGATCCCGTTCTTCAGCGTAAAGGTAGAAGAAGGACATCCGCTGCAGGCGCCCTGTAAGATCACTTTCACCAGCTTCTCATTGGCATCATAAGACTCGAACTGAATGTTTCCGCCGTCGCTGGCCACAGCCGGTTTAATATACTCATCGAGAATGGCGACGATCTCTTGTGAAGTATCATCCAGCTGAACTTCTTTGATCTCGACTTTTTCTGAAGCTGCTGCGGAAGAGGAATTCACATGATCATCTGTGATCACTTCTTTTCCCTGCTCCAAATATTCTCTGATGAACTCTCTTAATTCCGAAGTGATCTCTCCCCATTCGGCTATATCATATTTTGAAATGGAAATGTAATTATCATCCATAAAAACTTCCTTCACAAAAGGGAAATGGAAAAGGGCTTTTGCCAGGGGGGCGTTCTTGGCTTCATCAATATTTTTGAATTCCACCGACTGAAGTACGAGCTTCTTGTTGGCGACGAACTTCATTACAGTGGGATTCGGGGTGCTTTCCGCATAAACCGTTACCGGCACCTTTTGGTTCTCCTTTTCAGAAGGAGTTACCACGACACCGCCTTTGTTGAGGAAATCCTGTATGGTGTCAGCTATTTCCTGCTGCACGTCTTTCCAGTGCACGATGTTATATTTTTCCAGGGCCACGAAATTCTGAGCGATGTAAACCGTTTTTACGAACGGCAGATGAAAAAGCTGTTGGGCGAGGGGTGACCTTGCCGCTTCTTCAATGTTATGGAACTCAAAACTTTCGTGTTGGGTCAGGAATTTATTGGCCTCAAACTTAACTATGGTAGGTTTGGTGGTGGGCTGTATGGATATAGTGAATTCAGACATATCAAATTTTTTGCAAAATTACAAAATCAGATGGTTTTCAGTCGGATATTTAGAACGATTCTTACCTGTTAGAAATTCAGGTAAGAAACCTTAAGGTTTTCACCGGTTTCCGAAAGAAGATTTTTAAGAATTATAGGGTCGGCATTAGTGAAGAATTCCGGTGCGGCCTGTTGGCTTTCGGTCAAAAGATCGAGGCTCTGAAGCACCAGCTTTGTTTGTTTTGCCACCGCCATTCCCGAGTCGATAATGCTTACGTGATTAGGGAGGATTTTTTTCAGACTAGGAATGAGGTAAGGATAATGGCTGCAGCCCAGCACCAGGTAATCGATTCCGGCATCGAGCATGGGTCGGAGCAATTCGGCCAGCATGGCTTCCACCTGGACCGAATCTTTGTTGCCGCGTTCAATTTCCTGCACCAGTCCTTTTCCTACTACTTCAATGACCTTTATATCTTTTGAATAAAGATCTGATGTCCTGGCAAAAAGGGCACTGGAGAGGGTTCCTTTTGTTGCCAGGATACCTATGCTTTTTGTTTTTGTCTGAAGCGCAGCCGGCTTTATGGCGGGTTCTATCCCGATAAAAGGAACGTCGTAGGTCGATCTAAGGGTCTGGATGGAGTTGGTGGTCGCAGTATTGCAGGCCACTATGATAAGCTTGCAGCCCATATTCAACAATTTCTCGGTGTTCTTTATGCTGAGCCTGGTTATCTCTTCCGGTGATTTTTCACCATAAGGGGCGTTCGCGCTATCGGCAAGGTAGATGGTGTGCTCCAGGGGGAGCAGGCTATGCACCTCTTTCCAGATGGAAGTTCCGCCCACGCCGGAATCAAATATACCAATGGGACTGTCTTTGCTCATTGGTGTAAAAATAAAAACTGCGCATCAATGATGCGCAGTTTCCTGAAATTATTTTCTAAAGTTGGGTTCTTAGATTCCCAATTCCTTCTTGACGTCTGGCATTAGGTCATACCCGTCGGCCATGATCACTCCGGTTCCGGTAGTAGAATCAAGAACGTAGTCGTAACCTTTTGCACGAGCCACTTTTTGAATGGTAGTACGTGCTTTCTCCAATACAGGCTTTAAAAGCTCCATTTCTTTCTTCTGAAGTTCCTGCATCGCGTTTTGACGGTACTCTCCAATTGTTCTTTGGGTCTGCTGAAGTTCGGTTGCTCTTTTAGCGTTCTCTTCGTCAGTTTTAGTTTGCGCTTCAGCTTCATATCTCTTCATGGTACTCTGTGCTTCGGTAACCATATCCTTTATCTCAGTATCATACGTCTTCTGTAGTTTCTCCAACTGATTCATAGCTGCTTTATAGGAAGGCATTTGCTCGATCAACTCCTGGGTGGCGATGTGTGCCACTTTGGTTTGGGCGTTAGTAAATGAAGTTGCTCCTAAAATTAAGGCTACAGCTATTAAAAGGGTCTTGAATTGTTTCATTGTTAAAGTATTAATTGTTGATTTATAATTCCTGATTTATGGGGTGCCGTATATCCGGCTGATTTTAATTGTCGTCTTTTTTCTGTTCTCTTGCCTTGGCTATCGAATCTTTTTTACGTTGTCTTTCTTCCAGGATCTTGGCCCTTCTTTCTTCATAAGCCTTTTGCTTGGCCGTTCTGATGGAATCCCTCACTCTCATTCTTTCCTTTAAAAGGGCTTCTCTTTCCTGCTTTTTAGCCTCCTGTATCTTTTCCCTTTCGGTTACCGCTTCGCTTTGTTCCACGGTCTTTTCCTCATCTCTTATCAGTTCCTGCTTTTCTTTGCGGGTCTCCAGTTGCTCTCTTTTTGAGGCCCTGGTGATGCTGCGCAATACCTGATCGCTCACATCCAGACGATCTGCCGCGTATAGGGTGATCACATCTGCCGACTTATCAAAGATCAGGTCATAGTCCCTGTTCTTTGCTATTTCCTGAACCGCTACAAAAACCTGGTCCTGGATCGGCTTTACCAGCTGCATTTTTTGGATCATCAGGTCTCCTTTTGGACCAAACCTTTTTTGCTGGTAGTCCAGGATCTTTTGTTCTTCAAAAGCGATCTCTTCTTCCCGTTCTTCAATGAGCTCACTGGTCAAAAGTGGTTTTTCGTTTGCCAGGTCTTTTTTCATCTGATCTATCCGGCTAAGCTCGGTTTCGATCTCCTGTTTCCATTGCAGTACTTTCTTGTCCAATTGAGCTGATGCTTCCTGGTACTCCGGAACGTTTTCCAGGATGTACTCCATGTCTACATAACCAATTCTCACCGTTTGCTGTGCCTTTGCGGTGGAACCGGCAAAAATTAAAGCGAGGGCTACAAGAATTGATTTTTTCATATCTCAAGTGTTTATAGAAAATACCATGCCAAATTAGAATTGCTGTCCTATAATGAAGTGAGTCTCCCAGCCGTTAGCCTGTGTCTCACCCGGTACAGGGTCAAATCCATAACCAAAGTCTATCCCTAATAATCCGAAGGCTGGCATAAAGATACGAATCCCTGCGCCGGCAGATCGGTTCAGCTGAAACGGGTTGAAATTCTTGAACCCGTCAAAAGACGCACCTCCTTCAACAAAGGTAAGCGCATAAATAGAGGCAGTAGGTTTTAATGTGATGGGGTATCTTAACTCTAACGAATATTTGTTATAAATTGTTGCCCCGTCATTGTCTGTTGCCGTACTTAATGTTCCGCGGTCAACAGGAATAAGCGATTGGTTTGGATATCCTCTTAAGGCGATCGCTTCCCTTCCGTCAAGGCTATAGGTTCCTAGCCCGTCACCTCCAAGATAGAATCTTTCAAAAGGAGGAACTCCACGCTCATTGTTATAAGCTCCCAGGAATCCGAATTCCGTATGGGCTCTCATTACTAATTTATCATAAAGGTTTTCATACCAGGTACCGTTGAATTTGATCTTGTAGAATTCAAGCCATTTAAATTTCTCCTGATCGATCTTTGATTGATCGGGTACAGGATCTTCCCCGGCACGCAATGGTCTTCCCTGGCGATTGATCAGGATTCCAGCATCGTTTTGCAACTGGAACTCTCTCTGGTTACCAAGATTCCCATAGTCTGTATCGTTAAATAAGGAATATGGAGGGGTTAACTTGGCAATGATCTCAAACTTGGAGCCTCCCAGTGGGAAGATCGGGTTTGTGAAGGTGTTGTCCCGTGTAAGTCCTACTGTATAAGACAGGTTGTTGGAATATCCATCCCCAAATGTGAAAAGCCCTGTATTATAATTGCTCAGGTTGTAGTGCTGAAAAGCCACAGCATGAGACAGGGTGAAAAAGTCATCAGGCACAGTTAATCTTTTTGCAAGTCCCAAAGTAACTCCGGTGATAGAGAACTTCCTGTCCTTATCGGCCTCACGTCTTCTGTAGTCATAGAAATATTGCTCAGTGTGCTGGAAGGAAGTAGATAATCTCACCGGCTTCACACCGCCCCACCAGGGTTCAGAAAAGGAAAGGCTGTAGGTTTGATAGTAAGTACTGGCCTGAGCTCTCAAAGAAAGAGTTTGACCGTCTCCCATTGGCAATGGCTTATAGGCTTCCTTGTCAAAAATTCCAGCGAGGGAGAAGTTGTTAAAGGAAAGTCCCAAGGTTCCTACGAAACCTCCACCACCGTAACCTCCCTGAAGTTCGATCTGGCTCGCGCCACTTTCTACCACAGAATATTCAAGATCAAGAGTTCCGCTATTAGGGTCCACGTTCTTGAACTCAGGCTGTAGGTTCTCGGCATCAAAATATCCTAATTGCCCCAATTCCCTAATGGTTCTTACCACATCCTGTTTGCTGTATTTGTTCCCGGGCTTGGTTCTCATTTCACGGTAGATCACGTGATCTTTGGTCTTGTCGTTTCCAATGACATTGATCTCATTGAAGTAAGCTATCTTTCCTTCTCTTATCCTAATTTCAAAGTCAATAGTGTCATTGTACACCCTTGTTTCTACCGGGTTGATAGTCGAGAACAGGTACCCATTGTTCTGGTAAAGGTTGGTAAGATCGTTGGCATCGGGCTTGGTGGCGTCTGCGATCTGCTTTTCAAGCAATACTCCATTATAAACATCGCCTTTGTTGATCCCCAGTACTCGTGCAAGCTGAGCATCAGTATACACACTGTTTCCTATGAAGTCGATATTACCAAAATAATACTGGTTTCCTTCTTCAATGTTTATCCGAAGGGCAACATCATCAGCATCCTTTTTTATTAATGTATCGGACACAATTCGGGCATCGCGATATCCTTCTTTCTTGTAGGCCTTCAGGATGTTCTGCTTGTCTTCTTCGTAATCTTCTGGAATGTATTTAGACCTTTTCCAGAACCGGAAGAAGTTCTCCTCTTTGGTGTTCTTCATCTTCCGACGCAATTTAGCGTCAGAAATAGCTTCGTTTCCTACGATCTCAATATCTTCTACCTTCACGCGTTCTCCCTTGTCAATGTTAACCACCATGTTCACCTGGTTAGAGGCCACTGTATCTTCAACGGGAATAGTGTTTATGTGCACCTTGGTATTCAGGTAACCATCTTCACGGTAAGTGTTTTCGATATAATTTTTGGTGGTGGTAAGCAGGTTTTCGGTAACCTTGGCTCCCGGGGTGAGCTTGTTTTCCTTGATGAACTCTTCCTGGGCCTTCTTTTTTATACCTTGAAACTTCACCTGGGCCATGGTAGGAACTTCCTGTATCTCCAGTTCAAGGTTGGCGGTGTCGCCTTCAATGCTGGTCACGTAGATATTGATGTCGCTAAAAAGGCCAAGGTCCCAGAGTTTTTTAAGGACCTTACTTATCCGGTCTCCCGGAATGTAGATCTTTTCTCCTTTTTTTAACCCGGTGAACGCGATCACCGTCTGTTCATTGTAGGAAACCGTGCCGGTGACATCTATGTCTCCTATCGTGTATTCTTTGCCATTTGCAAGCGGCAGATCCTGGGCTGTGGTGGGGAAACTATAAAAAAGGCAGAAGGCCAAAAGTGCTATAATGTGTTTTGTTGTAATTGCACTAGCTAAGTTGCTCACTTGTTTTTCCAAATCTTCGTTCTCTGTTTTGATAATTATAGATGGCTTCAAATAGATCGTCTTTGCGATAATCTGGCCATAGTAATTCTGAAAAATATAATTCGGCATAAGCTATTTGCCACAAAAGGAAATTGCTTATGCGCTGTTCGCCGCTGGTTCTTATCAAAAGATCCACGTCTGGCAAATTTCGGGTGTAAAGATGCTCATTTATAACCGATTCATCAATAGCTTTTGATGAAATCTCGTTGTTTTTTACTTTTTCTGAAATTTCCCTGACCATATGGGTGAGTTCTTCCCTTGATCCGTAGCTTAAAGCCAGGGTGAGGGTCATACGGTCATTGTTGCTGGTTTTTTTGATCACTTCGGAAAGTTCGCTGTAAGCTTTTTTCGGAAGATTCTCCAGGCGGCCAATGGCATTCAGCCTGATGTTGTTGTCCTGAAGGGTCTTGATCTCCTTCTTAAGGCTGGATACCAGAAGCTTCATCAAAGTATCCACCTCCAGTTTAGGGCGGTTCCAGTTCTCTGTAGAAAAGGCATACAAAGTGAGATTTTTCACCCCTATTTCACTGCAGCCTTCCACTACTTCTCTTACGGCCTTGGTTCCTTTTTCGTGCCCCACAGCCCGCATCAATCCCTGCTTCTTTGCCCACCTTCCATTGCCGTCCATGATAATGGCAATGTGTTGGGGGAGGTTTTTGGGATCAATCTTTTCTTTAAAATTCATTCTAATATTCGTTGTAACATGATTTGGGTCCAAAATTCAATGTCAGGTAAACACCCGTAAAGATGTACCAATCGGTCGTGTTGCTGTTCCCAAAATCCTTGGAGCCGTAGCTGCCGTCAACTTCAGATGGCTGGCTGCCATCCAGGTTGTCTGTAAAGGTGTACCTTGCACCAATTTCAACACCTGCTGCCAAAAACGAGTTGAGGGTCTGTTTGTACCCAAAGACCATGGGAATGGAAAATTCCCAATTGTTCCCCGCTTCCAGCAATTCATTGTTGGCCGGATTGGTATAAGCATTATTCCTTAGCATAAAATGGTTGGCAAAGTAATAATTTATTCCCGTGTAAAGGTAAGGTGTGGCTTGATATTTATCAGAATGTAGGTCCCAGTCCCAAAAAGTGAATTCCAGCCCCAAAGATGCTTCGGTAATATTGTTGACAAAAGAGTAGCCTCTTTGCTGCCTTCTGGTGTCGTGAGACTTGGCGTCATCGGCCTTGATCTCAGCATACATAACAGAGAACCTGAGGGTGTGGCGGTGACTGCGATTCCATTTGAAGATGCCGCCAAAGACTGTGGTGTTCGGATTTATATAGGTAGAGTTGCCCACATCCCCAACATAGTTAGCGCCTCCTGCAAAGGGGCCTATTTCGAAATTCTGGGAATATGCCTGGTTTCCGCAAAAAAATAGTAAAACCATAACAACTGTATACCTCATGGGGTCGAAAGTTTGCAAATATAGCAAATATGTTTGCTCTTTAATAAATTAGCCTGCTGCGTTCTTCATTAACAGATTAAGAGGTTTTTTATTGTTTAATTGCGCCTGTCTTCTCCCCATAGAAGCTTTTTGCGAAGCGTGCGTAAAAAAGTGTCTCCGGTGAATTCTATCATTTTTATTTTGAAGGGGGCTTTCTCAATAATGACGGTAGTATTGTTCTTTAGGGAAGCGATGCGGGAGTCCATGGAAACCAGGTAGTCATCTTCTCTTCCCGAAACTTTTAGAACGATCTTGGTGTTGTCTTTAATGATAAGGGGGCGGGCGTTGAGGTTGTGAGGCGCTATAGGCGTAATGGCCAGGGCCTTGGTAGAGGGGGTGATCACTGGTCCGCCGCAGCTCAGGGAGTAGCCGGTTGAGCCGGTAGGGGTGGAGACAATGAGTCCGTCTGCCCAGTAGGCGGTGAGGTATTCATCATCCAGCCAGGTTTCGATAGTGATCATCGAGGTGGTGTTCTTTCGGCTGACGGCGATCTCATTGAGGGCAAAGTTGTTGTCGCAGAGATCTTTTTCCTCCGGTTCGGTTTTGATGCACAGCAAGGAGCGTTCAGAAATGCTGTATTCATTGTTCAGTATCCGTTCGATCGTGCTGCGGATCTCTTCCTTGTTCACGGTTGCTAGGAACCCAAGCCTTCCTGTGTTGATCCCGACGATAGGAATGTCAAGGTCGCGAATAAAGTTTACCGATTTGAGAATAGTACCGTCACCTCCAACGCTTATAAAAAGATCAAAAGACTCATCCAGCTCCTGAAAGGTACTGAACTGAGTAAACTCTTTTTCAATGGACTTGTTCTCGTCAATGAGCTGCAGAAATTCTTTTTCAATGCACACTTCGACATCTTTCCTGTCCAGTACATTCAAAAGTTCTTCAATGTAAAGTTCTGAATTGGCGTGGTAGAACTGCCCGTAAATCCCTACTTTCCTCATCCTGGCATTATATGTTTAAATATTTATCGAGGTAGCGGGAGCGGTCTCGTAGATCTGTTGAAAAACTGTCTTCTTCATGAGTAGAGACCACTTTATAGCCATATCTCCGGAAGGATTGCAGAATGGCGTTGAGCGGTGATTGTCCTATTTTGAGTGTTATCTGAGTCATGTCATTGTCCATACCGGACACGAATGCCCCCAACAGGTGAGCGCCGTTTGATTCCACGATCTGGCTGATCTCGCTAAAAGAGTAATCTTTATAACCTTTTTCAATGATAAGGATTCCGCCCGGATTGTTCAGAAAAGGAGCTTCGGTAAAAATATTCATGATATCATGAAGTTCCACGTAACCCAGGTAGTTGTTCTCCTCATCCAGGACTGGTAAGAGATTGGTATCATTCTTTGCGAAGGCATGCAATGTATCCAGCCAGTTGTCATGTGCGCGGGCGAAGAAACCTTCCAGCGCATATTGATATTCTTCAACGGGTTTTTCTGGGTCAAAGGAGCGGATGTCGTTTTCAGAAATACATCCAATATACTGGCCGTCATGCTGTATAGGGATATGGGAGTAGGTGAGCTCACTAAAAAGCGACTGAATTTCCCCGATGCTGTCGGTAACTCCAGGCATTTTAATGTCATTAATGATATACGGCTCAATGTTCATGGCTCCTCCTTTTTCCTGCAAATTAATTAAAATAAAGTACTTTTTTGCATCTTCAACTTTGTATTTTTGTTTGAAAATCTTGCTAAAAATGACAAAATTAAGCGTAAATATTAATAAGATCGCAACCCTGAGAAACTCACGCGGGGGAGATGTTCCCAATGTGGTGCAGGTGGCCAAAGATGTGCAAAAGTTTGGGGGGCAGGGCATAACCGTCCATCCAAGGCCCGATGAACGGCACATCAGGTATCAGGATGTATTCGATCTGAGGCCGGTGGTATATACTGAATTCAATATAGAAGGAAATCCTATAAAGCAATTTATTGACCTTGTTTTAAAGGCGCAGCCCGAACAGGTGACCCTGGTGCCCGATGCTGAAGATGCGATAACTTCCAACGCCGGCTGGGACACGATCAAGAACCGCGATTTTTTAAAGGAAGTGATCTCTGAATTTAAGAGAAATAACATTCGAACCTCCATTTTTGTAGACCCTGTGCCCAAAATGATCGAGGGAGCTGTGGAGACTGGTACAGACAGGATAGAGTTGTATACCGAAGAATATGCCAGTCAATTTGCCAAGGGCAATAAAGAAGCGGTACGTCCTTACGTGGAATGCGCTGAACTGGCCAATAAATTGGGATTAGGTATTAATGCGGGCCATGATCTTTCGCTTGAGAACATAGAGTTCTTCAAGAGGTCTATTTCCGGTCTTCTTGAAGTTTCTATTGGGCATGCCCTAATAGCAGAATCAATTTACCTGGGGCTGGAAAATGTGATACAACGATATTTAAAATTGTTAAAGGATTCATGAAGTTACACTCTACCATATTAGGAGAAGGAAAGCCCATGTTGATCCTTCACGGATTCCTGGGCATGAGCGATAACTGGAAGACTCTTGGTCGGCAGTTTGCCGAAGAAGGATACCAGGTGCATTTGATAGATCAGCGCAACCATGGGAGGAGCCCGCACAGTGATGAGTTTAATTACCTGCTGCTGGCTCGCGATGTAAAAGAATATTGCGATTCGCATCAGCTAAAGGATTGCGTCCTGCTGGGTCATTCCATGGGTGGGAAGGTGGCCATGTTGGCGGCTTCCCTGTTTCCTCATATTATCGAGAAGCTGATAGTGGTAGATATTGCTCCAAAATATTATGCGCCGCATCATCAGCAGATCCTGGAAGGTCTGCAGGCTGTAGATGAAGCTCACCTTCCTTCCCGGGGAGACGCAGAGGATCTGCTTGCAAAATATGTGAAAGAGGAGGGAGTTCGGCTTTTTCTGCTGAAGAACCTCTATTGGAAGACCAAAGGACAACTGGCTTTAAGAATGAATCTTGAGTCTCTGGTGAAAAATATCGAAGAAGTAGGGCAGGCTCTACCCAATGATGCTACTTATTCTAAACCTACTTTAATCATCAAAGGGGAGAGGTCTAACTACATCAC
Source organism: Salinimicrobium catena (assembly GCF_900102915.1). Lineage (GTDB taxonomy): Bacteria > Bacteroidota > Bacteroidia > Flavobacteriales > Flavobacteriaceae > Salinimicrobium > Salinimicrobium catena. The sequence continues at coordinate 66,587 of NZ_FNGG01000001.1, read as the reverse complement.
GGCAGAAGATGAAAAAGATATTTTGAGTCATTTTCCCGTAGCGGAAATAGTCTCCATTCCCAATACCGGACACTGGGTACATGCTGAGGATAAAAAGGCGTTTTTCACAGCTGTAATGCAGTTCCTGTAAATAAACCGGCAATTTATTGTGCACGCATAATAAAAATCGCTTTATTCTTGCGTAATCCCCATTTTATGCTATTTTTGACCCATTATCCATACTTTAATCTACAATTGCAATTATGAGAAAATTTTTATTTCTGGCGGTATTTGCTTTGGCAAGTGCCGTGACTTATGCCGGCGGTTACCGCGTAAGTGTTCAGGGGCAGCGAGCCCTGGCGATGGGACACACAGGGGTGGCGGTCGTTAACAGTGCCGAATTAGGATTCTTTAACCCGTCCGGGTTAGTCTACCTTGAGAATAAACTTACAATATCGGCAGGGGCCAGTGCTATTTTTTCCGATGTGGCCTGGCAAAATCAGGAAACCGGGGATATAGCCCGCACAGACAACCCTGTTGGTACTCCTTTCTACATCAATGCGTCTTACAAATTAAGAGACTGGGTCTCTGTTGGTCTTAGTGTTTACACTCCTTACGGTAGTACGGTTGAGTGGGAGCAAGACTGGCCAGGATCACACCTCGTAAATAATATAGAGTTACAGGCAATTTATGTACAGCCTTTGGTTTCTGTAAAAGTGACCGACTTCCTTAGCCTTGGAGGTGGTCCTATCTTCGTGACCGGTGCCGTTAACTTTAACCGTAACCTTACCAGAACCCTTACCGATGAGGAGGGAAATCGTTCAAACGTAACTGTAGATGCTTCGGGAGTGAATGAATGGGGTTGGAGTGCGAGTGCCATGTTCGTGGCTAGTGATGATCTTAAGTTTGGGGTTAACTATCGTTCAGAGATCATGATGAATGCTGAAGGCGGTAGTGCAGATTTTGAAAACATTCCAAACTCTCCAATGACTCCGTTCCGTGATACCACGTTTGACGCCTCTTTGCCTTTGCCGGCAGAATTGACCGTTGGTGCCTCTTATCAGTTTGATGATAAATGGCTTTTTGCATTTGATTTTAATCGTACTTTCTGGGAAGTCTATAGGTCCTTAGATCTTGATTTTGCAGATCCGAATATCCCGGATTCCAAAAACCCACGTAATTACAAAGATTCCAATACCTGGAGATTTGGAGCACAGTATACTGCGACCGATAAACTGGTATTAAGAGCAGGGTATTATTATGATGAATCACCTGTACAGGAAGGGTATTTTGCCCCTGAAACTCCAAGAAATGATTCCATGGGCTTCACCGGCGGACTTTCTCTGGATGTCACCTCAAAACTGGCCATAGATGCTTCATTCGCATATATAAGATTTGATGAGGTTGATGCTACTTACAGCCCAGATCCACAGGAGTTTCCCGAATATCAGGGTGCTCCTTTTGGTGGAACCTATAAATCTGTGGCCTTTATTCCTGGCCTGGGTGTGACTTATAAACTTTAATAAAAGATTTCTATACAATGAAAAATTATATAAAATACATCGGAATTCTTGCTTTGGGAATGGTTGCCTGTGAGCCGGAATTCGAAAATCCGGTAGACGCGAATGACGCGTATACAAGCGGGGAAGCAGATTTCTCTAATTTTGTGGCAATAGGGAATTCCATTACCTCAGGGTATGCAGACAATGCTTTGTACATAAGTGCACAAGAAGCATCTTATCCCAACATCATGGCACAGCAATTCGCTAAAGTTGGTGGGGGAGATTTCACCCAGCCTTTAATGGCCGATAACTATGGAGGATTTTTAATTGCGGGTGAACAAAGAGCCAATACCCGATTGGTTTTAGCCTTCGACAACGAGGGAAATCCAATGCCTAAAAATCTTAATGAAACTCCCACAACTGAAATTACAAACGTACTTTCGGGTCCCTTTAATAATATGGGGGTGCCTGGGATGAAGAGTTTTCATTTATTTGCTGAAGGTTATGGAAATGCCGCCAATCTGGAAGCAGGAACTGCAAACCCATATTTCGTTCGTTTCGCTTCTGCTCCTAATGCCACTATCCTTGGAGATGCCGTGGCACAAAACCCAACCTTCTTCAGTCTATGGATAGGAAAGAACGATATCTTGAGTTTTGCTACTTCTGGAGGTACAGGAATTGCTCAAACAGGAAATTTAGATGCTTCTTCTTACGATTCTGATGATATTACAGACTCACAGTTGTTCGCAGGAGTATATTCTCAGGTTGTAGATGCTCTTATAGCTGCCGGTGCCGAAGAAGGCGTGGTGAATGCTGTACCCGATGTTACTGTTGCGCCATTCTTTACCCGTGTGCCCTATGCACCATTAGATCCCACAAATCCTGAGTTTGGACCTATGATCCCAACTTTGAATGCTTCTTTTGCAGGTCTTAATCAGATCATTTCAGCAGTAAGAAATACTCAAGAGTTCGACGCAGAAGGGAATAAGATCGCTGATACTGAGTTCACTATAGAATTTGATCCGGCAGGAGCAAGTCCATTAGTGATAAAGGATGAGTCTTTAACTGACATATCAGCCCAGATCAAGGGCGCTTTGATGCAGGCTGGTTATCCAGAAGCTGTTGCTGAGCAGTATGGTCAGCAATATGGTCAGGTTCGGCAGGCGACTCCAGGAGATCGTGTTCTGTTAACCAGTGCCAGTGCAATTTCAGAAATAGATATGGAAGTCTTAGCAGCATGGATGGCTGTAGGATTGTCACAGGAAGAAGCTGGACAATTATCTGTTAGGGGTATTACCCTTCCTATGGCCGACCGGTATGTGCTTACTACTGATGAAGTGGAGATCTTAAATACTGCTCGCACTCAATTCAACACTGCGATTCAGGGAATAGCCCAATCAAAAGGATTGGCTTATGTAGATGTGAATGAGATCATCCAGGAGCTTGCTTCTGGAGGAATTCCATATGATGAAGGTACGCTTACCGCAGAATTTGCGACTGGAGGTGCTTTTTCTCTTGACGGGATCCACCTTACTCCGCGGGCTTCAGCATTGCTTGCTAACCGCATGATCGATGCGATCAATGAAACTTATGGTGCCACTGTGCCTAAAGTTAATATTAGCAACTACGGAACAATTACTGTGAGTAACAATGTTGCCCAGTAGGTTCCTACAAAATTGAAATTAGAAAACGCCGGAAATTTTTTCCGGCGTTTTTATTTTGAAAGTGTATCTTAGGGTTAAAATCTAACCAAAATGATCTTTATTCTTCGCATACTCCTTACCGCTGTAGTAGTGGTTTTCCTGGCCAAATTCCTACCCGGTGTGACAGTTGCCGGTTATCTTACCGCCATTATTGTGGCCCTGGTGCTGGCTTTGCTCAACCTTATTGTTAAGCCAATTCTTATTCTTTTCACCCTGCCGGTTACCATTCTCACTTTCGGTCTTTTTCTCATTGTTATCAATGCCATTATCATCCTCCTGGCAGATGCCTTTGTGGACGGATTTGATGTATCGGGATTCTGGATCGCGGTGTTGTTCAGTATTCTGCTGTCCATTTTCCAATCTCTTCTTTTCTCTTTGGCTGAAAGGAAATAAAGCCTTCTGAATTTCAGGAAATTGAAACTTTGCTTGCTCTTAAAAAAGTTGTACTTTTGCAAACCAATTTTTATAAGAGTTTATAATGAATATAACGAGAGAGAACATTGATGAACTTAATGCGGTAGTAAAGGTTGACATAGCCAAAGAAGACTACAGCAGCAAAGTTGAAAAGGTTTTAAAAGACTACCGGAAGAATGCCAATATTCCCGGTTTCAGGAAAGGGCACGTGCCTATGGGGATGGTGAAGAAGCAGTACGGAAAGGCAGTATTGGTAGACGAAGTGAACAAGTTGCTTCAGGATGCCCTTAATAAGTACCTTACCGAAGAAAAACTGGATGTTCTTGGAAATCCGTTACCTAAAGAGCAGGAAAACTTCGACTGGGATAGCGAAACCTATACCTTCGAATTCGAACTTGGGCTTTCTCCGCAATTCGAAGTAAGCCTTGATAACAAAGAACCTATCACCCATTACAAGATCGTGGCCGGTGATGAGATGATCGAGAACCAGGTTAAGACCATTCAAAAGCAGTACGGGAAACTGGTTTCCAAAGAAACTGCCGAAGAAGGTGACCAGGTGACCGGTACTTTCAAAAATGAAGAAGAAGGGATCGATGCCAGAGCAACCCTTCCGCTAGATAAGATCAAAGGAAAGAAGAACAAAGACAAGTTCATTGGGGCAAAAGCCGGAGACGTGATCAAACTCAAGACCAAAGGTCTTTTTGAGGACGAGCACGATCTTATGGAGTTCCTTCAAGTGGAGCATGACAAGGCGCATGACCTTGATGTTGAGGTTGAATTCACTGTTTCTGAAGTGAATCAGCAAGAATTGGCAGACCTTGACCAGGAATTGTTCGATAAGCTCTTCGGAAAAGGAGAAGTTACTTCGGTTACCGAACTTAAGGAAAAGATCAAGGAAGATGCGGCCAAGCAGTTCGAGCAGCAAAGCGACCAGCAGTTGCTTAACGATGTGACCGAAATGTTGATCGAAAACACCTCTTTTGACCTTCCGAAGGAATTCCTTCAGAAGTGGATCCAGACTGCCGGAGAAAAAGAACTTTCCGCAGAAGAGGCTAAAGAAGAATATGAAAAAAGCGAAAAAGGGCTTCGTTTCCAGTTGATCGAAGGAAAACTGATCGCCGAGCATGACCTGCAGGTGAAATTCGAAGATCTTAAAGCTTTCGCTAAAGAAAGGATCAAGGAGCAAATGGCGCAGTTTGGCCAGATGAACCCTGATGATAAAGAGCTTGACGATATCGCAGCACGTATTTTGTCCCGTCAGGATGAAGTGAAGCGTTTGTCTGAGCAATTGATGAACCAGAAGTTACTTGAGCTCTATAAGGAGAAGGTAAACCTTAAGGAGAAAGAGGTAACGTATGAAGAATTTGTTAAAGAGGTTTATCAATAGAACTTTTCTAAATTAATAGTTATCTTTAAGGGCGTTATTCCGGTTCTACAGGAATAACGCCTTTTTTGGCAATTAAAACAGCTGCCTGAAAGCGGCATGAACAACAAAAAACAGAAAAACATTTTTTAAATGGATTACGGAAAAGAATTCGAAAAATATGCTACCAAGCATCACGGGATCAACTCCAATTATTACAACCAGATAATTAGCAGCATGAACCCGCTGGGAATGACCCCCAACATCATTGAAGAAAGGCAGATGAACATTGCTATTTTTGATGTTTTCTCAAGATTGATGATGGACCGTATCATCTTCCTGGGAACGGCCATTAACGATCAGGTAGCCAATATTATTCAGGCACAGTTGTTGTTTTTAGAAAGCACAGATGCCTCCAAAGACATCCAGATATATATCAACTCACCGGGAGGAAGCGTTTACGCAGGTCTCGGGATCTATGATACCATGCAGTTCATAAAACCCGATGTTGCCACTATTTGTACAGGGATGGCCGCCTCTATGGGAGCCGTTCTTTTGTGTGCCGGTGAAAAAGGAAAAAGAAGCGGTCTGCCGCATTCAAGAGTGATGATCCACCAGCCTTTAGGCGGAGCTCAGGGCCAGGCCAGTGACATTGAGATCACAGCCCGTGAGATCCTTACCCTAAAAAAGGAACTGTATGAGATCATCGCCAAGCACTCGGGTCAGCCTTATGAGAAGATCGAGGAAGATAGTGACCGTGATTACTGGATGAAGGCAGATAAGGCTTTGGAATACGGAATGATAGATGAAATTTTAACGAGGTCCTAAAGAGCCTTTTTAAAGAATGAAAGAGATAGTCTCCTAAGGGAGACAACAATAAAAAAGTTATGGCAAAAGAAGAATTAGAATGTTCCTTTTGTGGAAGGAAAAAACCTGAAACCAACCTGCTCATCGCCGGGCTGGACGCGCATATTTGCGACCGCTGCATTGAACAGGCTCATGGTATCGTTATCGAAGAGTCAAAACAGGAAGGTACTAGTGAGCTCTCTTCAGAATTAAAACTGCGGAAGCCACAGGCGATAAAGGCCTTTTTGGACCAGTACGTGATTGGGCAGGAGCACACCAAAAAAGTGCTTTCGGTGGCGGTCTATAATCACTACAAAAGGCTGCTGCAGCCCGTTAGCGATGAGGATATCGAGATCCAGAAGAGTAACATCATTATGGTGGGGGAGACCGGAACCGGGAAGACCCTCATGGCAAAGACCATCGCCAAGATGCTGAACGTTCCTTTGGCGATCGTGGATGCTACCGTTTTGACCGAAGCCGGTTACGTGGGAGAAGATGTGGAAAGCATCCTTACCCGTTTACTTCAGGCAGCCGACTACAACCTGGAAAAGGCTCAGCACGGGATCGTGTTCATTGACGAAATAGACAAGATCGCACGTAAGAGCGACAATCCTTCCATTACCCGGGATGTTTCGGGAGAAGGGGTGCAGCAGGCATTGCTAAAGCTTCTGGAAGGAACCACGGTGAACGTACCGCCCAAAGGAGGTAGAAAGCATCCCGACCAGAAGTTCATAGAAGTGGATACCGAAAATATACTTTTCGTGACCGGAGGGGCTTTTGACGGCATCGAAAGAAATATCAGTAAAAGACTGAACATGCAGGCCGTTGGGTTTAGCGCTTCTAAAAGCGATGATGCCATTGAGAGAGAGAACCTTCTCAAGTATATCATTCCAAAAGATCTTAAGGACTTTGGATTGATCCCCGAGATCATTGGGCGTCTTCCGGTGCTAACCCATATGAACCCGCTTGACAAGAAAACCCTACGCTCTATACTTACCGAGCCCAAAAATGCCATTATCAAGCAGTATCAAAAACTGTTCGAGATGGACGATATTGACTTCACCATTACCGATGAGGCTTTGGATTATATCGTGGAGAAGGCGATAGAGTACAAACTGGGGGCAAGAGGACTGCGTTCCTTGTGTGAAGCCATCCTTACCGATGCGATGTTCGAAATGCCAGAGAGCAAGAGCAACAGCCTGGAGGTTACCAGGGAATATGCCGAAGAGAAACTGGATAAATCCGGTATCAAGCGATTAAAGGCGGTTTCCTGATCTGGGATTTGATAATAGAATAAATGAACCCTTCGCCTGGCGGAGGGTTTTTTGTTGCACGAAATTTTCTTCATTTTTTTTCTGAATTTTTTCCGCTAATTCAATTTAAAATGTAAATTAGATAGGATGTAAAGAATTGAAATTCAGTTAAAAATGGAAAAATTAAATCCCTACTTGACTTTTCCAGGAAATTGCGAGGAAGCTTTTAACTTCTATAGATCAGTTTTTGGAGGAGAGTTCCTGTCAGTTGGCAGGTTCTCTGACATGCAATCTGATGAAGGAGTGATCGTACCTGAATATAAGATGAACAAGATCACTCACATTGCTTTGCCCATTGGTGAACAGACCATTCTTATGGGAAGCGATTCAGACGATGACTGGAGCCCGGCTTTGGTTGCCGGTAATAACATAACTCTTTCTATCACTGCAAAGACAAAGGAAGATGCAGACCGCTTTTTTGAAACGCTCTCAGGAGAAGGAAAGATCATTTTGCAGATAGGAGATGTGTTCTGGGGCAGTTACTACGGAATGTGCACCGATAAATACGGGGTAAACTGGGCAGTTTCTTATGAAAAAAAGGAGACCGATACTTAAACGGTCTTTCTAATTATGAAAATATCATCTCTGGAGCTCCTTGGAGATCTCACATCCCGTACCCGGCAACATATTGCCATTGCCGAAGAGCTGAATAAAAGATCCTACACAGACCTTATACAACGGCCGACACCCGGTAGCTGGAATGCGCTGGAGTGTCTCGAGCATCTCAATCTTTACGGGGAATTTTATCTTCCCGAAATCGAAAAGCAGATCAGGAAAAGCGACTATCCTCCCCAGGCACTGTTCAAAAGCCGATTTTTGGGGAATTATTTCGCTGAGAGCATGCTGCCGAAGGAAAAACTGAACAGGATGAAAACCTTTGCCGACAAGGATCCCATTGGTGCAGATCTGGATTCTGAGGTGATCTCGGAATTCATAAAACAACAACATCAAATGCTGGAACTGCTACGGGCGGCGGAAAAAGTGGATCTCGTAAAGACTAAGGTGCCAACAAGTATTTCTAAATTTATAAGGCTCAAGCTGGGCGATGCTTTTCGTGTGGTCATTTACCACAACCAGCGGCATCTACAGCAGGCGCAGTTGGCATTGAAAGTGCCACAGACAGAAGCCGGAAGTACCGTTTAGAAAACAAAAAGAGGCTGCTTAATTGCAGCCTCTTTTTTTTAATTTAAATTTCCTAAGGCAGGGCCTGAACTTCTACCGGGTTCCAGTCCAGGTTTTTCACCATCTCGTTGAACTCCGGAACCTGCTCCTGGTATATCTTCCTTATTTTGTTCAGTTCCTCATCGATCTCTTCTGAGATCTCATCGCGAAACTTCAAAGCAGAATCTGTAGGGCTAAAATCGCCAACCGCCATCAGGGAATTCAGGTGAGCGAGTTTATTGTTCAGTCTAATGGGGTAGTTCAAAGGATCCTGCCTACTCCTGTTCTTGGTCTGGTACAGGCGTTCTTCAACTGCGGTAAGATTCTCCTTTATGCTCTTTCCGAGCTCTTTCACTTTTTCAGCATTTTCAACATCTTCTATCTGTTCAAGCACTTCAGTGATCTGGCTTTTTGTGGTGCGCAGGTCTTCAATGGCGTTATGGGTCTCACTGATCTTATCTACCAGCGACTGTAAAAAGTCAAATTGGGCTATCAGATCTTCCTCGGTTGCCGTGGAACGCGGATCTTTTAAAATGCTGAATTCCTTTTCTATTTCTGCATCCTCTGTGATCAGGGCAACTTTGTATTTTCCTGGTATGGCTTTGGGTCCGTCCATAGAAGACCACCAAAGCACCATCCCGTCAAACGTATCGGCTCCCGGATATCTCATGTTCCAGTTAAAGTTGTTCATTCCCGGTTCGATCTCCAGTTTGCCTTCCTTTTGTTTTTTCTCAGGATGCGTGGAGTAAGCCGTAACCAGTTCATCGCTGCTGTTTCTGAATTCCAGCCGCACCGTATCTACTGTGGTGGTGTCTTTTACAAAGAAATTTACCATGACACCACCGGGATGATTGGTGCCTGCAGTTTTTGACGGTCCCCTGGAGCCTCCGTCCATTCTGTAACTGTCCATAGGCTTGAATAGGCTTACTGGCTTCGTCATCAGCTCATCATCCAGCTGGTATAGTGGTGTAAGGTCGTCGATCAGCCAGAAACTTCTTCCCTGGGTGGACGCGATGAGGTTGTTGTTCTTCACCGCCAGGTCGGTAATGGGTACTATGGGTAAATTCTGCTGAAAAGGTTTCCACGTAGCTCCGTCATCAAAGGAAACATACATTCCGGATTCTGTCCCGGCATAGAGCAGCCCTTTTCGTGCAGGATCGGCTCTCACTACCCTTGTGAAATCATCGGAAGGAATCCCATTAGTGATCTTTTTCCAGGTCTTTCCGTAATCGTTGGTCTTGTATAGATAAGGCTGATAATCCCCAAGTTTATAGCGGGTACCGGCAAGATATAGTCCGCCCTTGGTAAAATGATCGGCTTCAAGGCTGTTGATCATCAGCCACTCCGGAAGGTTCTTTGGGGTCACATTGTTCCAGGTCTTACCGCCGTCCCGGCTCATGTGGATGAGGCCATCATCAGATCCTGTCCAAAGCAAACCTTTTTCATAAGGTGATTCAATGGCGGCAAAGATGGTGGCGTAATATTCTACACTGGTGTTGTCTTTAGTAATAGGTCCACCCGACGGTCCCAGCTTAGTGGTATCTGCCCGGGTAAGGTCGGGGCTTATCACTTCCCAGCTTTGCCCCTCATTGGTGGTCACGTGCAGGTGATTGCTGGCAGTGTAAAGTTTATCAGGATCGTGCGGAGAAAAGAAGATCGGGAAATTCCACTGGAAGCGGTATTTCATGCCTTCTGCTCCGTGTCCCATAGGATTGTCGGGCCACACATTGATAGCCCTTACCTCGTTTGTAGAATGGTTCACCCGGGTGAGGAAACCGCCATAACTTCCGCCATAAACAATGTCACTGTTTTTCGGGTCTACAGCGATATGAGCCGATTCGCCCCCGGCGGTAGATTCCCAGTCGCTCTCATCAATGGCACCGCCATCTGTCCTGTGCAGTATTCTTACGGTGGAGTTGTCCTGCTGAGCCCCATAAATACGGTAAGGGAAATGATTGTCTGTAGTTACCCGGTAGAACTGCGCTGTGGGCTGGTTGTGATAGGTAGACCAATTCTCTCCCGCATCAAAGCTTACCTGTGCGCCGCCATCGTCTCCAATGATCATGCGCTGATTATTTTCGGGGGCGATCCACAGGTCGTGGTGATCGCCGTGCGGGGCAGCACTCGAAGTAAATGATTTTCCTCCGTCTCTGGAAACGTGGTAATCTACATTCAGCACATATACTTTGTCTTCCTCTTCCGGGTCGGCATAGATTCGGGTGTAGTACCAGGCTCTTTGCCTAAGGCTTCGGTCATCATTGACCTTGTTCCAGGTTTTGCCGGCGTCGTCAGATCGAAAGACTCCTCCGTTCTCATTTTCAATAATGGCATAAACGCGCTCAGAATTGGCAGGGGAAACGGTGATACCCGAAATTCCCCAGATGCCCTCGGGCAAACCTTTATTGGAAGAAATGTTCTGCCAGGTCTCGCCGGCATCAGTACTTTTCCACATCGCACTTCCTTCGCCGCCACTTTCAAGGCTGTATGGAGTCCTTCTTATCCTCCAGGTCGTGGCGTATAGGATCCTTGGATTATTTGGATCCATCACCAGGTCTACCGCCCCGGCATCGGCATTGGCAAAAAGCACCTTTCTCCAGGTATCTCCGCCGTCTGTACTTTTATAAACCCCTCTTTCTTCGCTGCTTTTGTAAAGGTCTCCCATTACCGCCGCGTAGACCAGATCGGGGTTCTTCGGATGAATGCGCACCCGTGAGATGTGCCGGGAGTTCTTAAGCCCTTTCTGCTGCCAGGTTTTTCCGGCATCTACAGATTTCCACATTCCGTAGCCGTAGGAAACGTTTCCGCGGACGGTCTTTTCGCCGCCACCCACATAAATAACATTATTGTCCCATTCGCTTACGGCCACTGCGCCTATCGAGCCGCCAAAATAACCGTCAGATATATTCTCCCAGCTATTACCGGCATCGGTGGTGCGCCAAACGCCGCCTCCGGTACTTCCGAAGTAATAAAGATTGGGCTTGCCGGAAACCCCAGTCACCGCAGCCGAACGACCGCCCCGAAAAGGGCCTATATTCCGCCATTTTACGGCAGCCAGGTAAGAAGTATCGACTTCAGAAGCAGGGATGAATGACTCGGATGTTTTCTGCGCAGCCACAGGCAGGGTAAGCAGCAGAAATAAAAGCGAATAAAAAATTCTCATTAAGTAGATATTAAGTGTTAGAAGATTCAGGTTAAATGACTCCCAATTTATAAAAAAATGTTATTTTAAATATGCTATTGAAAAATCGCTTTTCAGGAACTATTAATCATAAAGACCAAACCCATGGAAAAACTTGAGATAAAGACTGCGCTGCAGATAAATGAAGCTCAAAAAACCGTTTTTGACGCCATAGTCGATCCTTCTAATATGTCTCATTATTTTATTTCTGAAAGCACCGGCAAGATGGAGGAGGGGAAGACCATCAACTGGAAGTTCCCTGAATTTGAAGAGGCTTTTCCCGTGAAAATTTTAGAAGTAAGACCGAATGAATTCATCTCTTTTGAATGGGATGGGGCCAAAGGACAAAAACTAAAGGTGGAGATAAGGCTGGAAAAGGTAGAAGGTCCCGCTACTCTGGTAAGGATAACCGAAGGCAAAATGGACGTTGACCCCGCAGGGATCAACTGGTACGGACAAAACACCGAAGGATGGGCCAATTTCCTCGCCAGTTTAAAAGCTTATGTGGAATACGGGATCAACTTGAGAAAAGGGGCTTTTGATTTTATGAAGGAAAAACTTTAAAAAGCAAAATTGCCAAATTCCAAATTTCAAATTCCATTTTTTCTGAAGCTAGGAGCTTGCGGAAAAATTAAAGAAGTCAACAAAAGCGCTTGTGGTGGTTGACAGTGCTATGCATTACTGAAAAATAAAAAACCCGCTTTTTTAAAAGCGGGTTTTTCTATGATCTGCAGATATTAGAATCAAGATCTCATATCTCAATTCTCACATCTCAAATCTATTTTACATCATTCCCGGCATTCCGCCGCCCATTGGAGGCATTCCGCCGCCACCTGCGTTCTCTTCCTTGATGTCGGTCAAAGCACACTCGGTAGTAAGGATCATTCCGGCAACAGAAGCAGCGTTTTCAAGAGCTACCCTGGTCACTTTCTTAGGATCGATAATACCTGCTTTCAACATGTCTACGAAAGAATCAGATTTCGCATCATATCCGTAGTTGTCTTTACCTTCCAGAACCTTGTTGATCACCACAGAACCTTCACCACCGGCGTTCTCTACGATAGTTCTCAATGGAGCTTCAATAGCGCGGTTCACGATCTGGATTCCGGTACCTTCATCGGCGTTTGCAGCCTCAAGGTTTGCAAGTACGGCTTTTGCACGTACCAAGGCAACACCACCTCCGGCAACAATTCCTTCCTCTACGGCCGCACGGGTCGCGTGAAGCGCATCGTCAACACGATCTTTCTTCTCCTTCATTTCAACTTCTGAAGCTGCACCTACGTATAGTACGGCAACACCTCCGGCTAACTTCGCCAGACGCTCCTGAAGTTTTTCCTTATCATAATCAGAAGTAGTGGTTTCCATCTGGGCTTTGATCTGGTTCACTCTGTTCTGGATCGCTTCGTTCTCTCCGGCACCGTTAACGATAGTGGTATTATCCTTGTCGATAGCCACTTTTTCTGCAGTACCAAGCATGTCGATGGTTGCGTTCTCAAGAGTAAATCCTCTTTCTTCAGAGATCACGGTACCACCGGTAAGGATAGCGATGTCCTCAAGCATGGCTTTTCTTCTGTCTCCAAATCCTGGGGCCTTAACAGCAGCGATCTTCAAGGAACCTCTCAATTTGTTCACCACAAGGGTAGCAAGAGCTTCCCCATCTACATCTTCGGCGATGATCAACAATGGCTTTCCGCTTTGCGCAACCGGCTCAAGTACCGGAAGAAGGTCTTTCATGGCAGAGATCTTCTTGTCGAAGATAAGAATGTATGGATTCTCAAGATCTGCGGTCATTTTTTCGCTGTTGGTCACGAAGTAAGGAGAAAGGTATCCGCGGTCAAACTGCATTCCTTCTACCACGTCAACGTACGTTTCGGTTCCTTTGGCTTCTTCAACAGTGATCACGCCTTCTTTTCCAACTTTTCCAAAAGCCTGAGCGATAAGTTCCCCGATCTGGTCATCATTGTTCGCAGAAATAGAGGCAACCTGCTTGATCTTTTCAGAAGAATCTCCCACCTGCTGGGTCTGGTCTTTCAGGTTCGCGGTCAAAGCCTCAACAGCCTTGTCGATACCTCTTTTCAGGTCCATTGGGTTTGCTCCGGCGGCCACGTTCTTAAGGCCTTCTTTTACGATAGCCTGTGCAAGAACAGTAGCAGTGGTAGTACCGTCACCGGCAAGGTCGTTGGTCTTGGAGGCAACTTCCTTCACCATTTGCGCCCCCATGTTCTCAAGAGCATCTTCCAGCTCGATCTCTTTTGCTACGGTCACCCCGTCTTTGGTCACTGAAGGGGCTCCAAAAGATTTGCTGATGATCACGTTACGGCCTTTAGGACCTAAAGTTACTTTTACCGCGTTCGCCAATGCGTCTACTCCGCGTTTGATCCCGTCACGGGCTTCAATGTCAAATTTTATGTCTTTTGCCATTTTGAATTAATTTTTTTATCCCGAACCTCTCGGGAATTAGTTAGTTGTTTTTTAATTGAGGGAAAACCGCTCATTTGAAGAAGGGGAGCGGCGGGAACCACAGTATTATACTATGGCAAGAATATCGTCCTCTCTCATCATAAGGTAATCCTTACCTTCCAATTTAAGCTCGGTACCAGAGTATTTTCCGTAAAGCACGGTGTCACCAACCTTGACGGTCATGTCGTGATCTTTTTTTCCACTGCCTACGGCTACCACTTTTCCTTTTTGTGGCTTTTCTTTTGCAGTTTCGGGAATGTAAATACCTGAGGCAGTCTGGGTTTCTGCGGCTACAGGCTCAACAAGTACTCTGTCTGAAAGAGGTTTAATGTTTAGTGCCATTTTACGATTGTATTTTAGTTAAATAATTTTTTTACTTGAATACCCAATATGACGAAAATTATGCCACTTGAATTTTGCTGACATATGCCAAAAAAAAATGCCAGCTTGTCATAAGCCGGCATTAATAAAGGATATAAATTCTTTCTTAGTTCTCTTCTGCAGGTGTTTCTACAGGAGTTTGTATTGGAGCAGGAACGTTTGATTCAACTTCGGTCTCTCCATTCATGATCTTTGATTCTCCCATTCCGTTCCCGTCCATGATGGTCACGTTTGACAACAGGATAAGTACCAGCAGCAAAGTAGCCAATGTCCAGGTACTTTTGTCCAGGAAATCTGAGGTCTTTTGAACCCCGCCAATTTGGTTAGCACCTCCTCCAAATGCCGAAGACAATCCTCCGCCTTTAGGATTTTGTACCATGATAACTACCACCAGCAAAAATGCGACGATAATGATTAATGCTAAAAAGATTGTAAACGTGCTCATTATGCTTAACTATTATTTTCTTGTAATTTTTCGATCGCCCGGATCTGGTCGGCAAAGAAACCACTTTTTTCCGGATTTTTCAAAATTAAAATTTTATATGCCTGTATGGCTTTTTTGTAATTTTTCTGCTCCAGGTAAACCCTCGCTAATGTCTCTGTCATAAGGGCTTCGGGCGAGATGAGGTTCTCCTCGGCAATGTTTGCTTTTTTACTGCTTTTTACCGGGGCTATCTTTGGGTTCTTGGCAATGAACTTATTGATCAAATCGAATTTGCGCGACTTAAAATCATCGTCTTTTTCTTCGGAAGGTTCCTCATCCCGTTTTACCGGGGTAGCGGTAGAGAGTTTAAGCCATTCAGAAAAAGAATGGTTTTCTTCTTTGCTGAAGTCGAGCGGTCGACCAATTTGCAGCCGGGCTTCTTCTTTTTCGGTCTTTTCCTGTTTTCTGAAAAGATCAGGATCGAACACCTGCTCAGACTCCCGAATTTTCATTTTTAAAGCCTTGTCTAAAGTGAGATTCTCTTCCTCTTTTTCAGAAAGCTCTTTTTCCTGCTCCTCATGCTTGCGTATCTGCTCGGCGATCTGGTTCTGGTTGAACTCTTCCGATGTGATGAGGTCAAAAAACACTCCCCGGTCTGTGGTGTAGGCAGCGGTGATCTTTAGTGCCTTGTTGTAATGCAGGCTGTTGGAATTTTTGAGTCCCTTGAGCCTAACCGCCCGGGCTGCCTGGAAATATGGATATTCCTGCAAAACCTCTTTTAGGGCTGCCGTCTGGTCAAGAGTGACCGCCGCCGGATTTTGTAGCAAATATGTTATTTCCTCCTGTTTCATTACCAGTTTGCAAGGGTGGCGTTAAAAATATCCTGGGTTATACGGGTAAAGATCTCCTCCAGCGCCGTTGCCAGGGTAGCTCCCGTGAGCTGGGCATTGGCCGGATAATCGTAGTAAAAAGAGAACTTTCGCTCCATGTCCTTTTCCGGATCAAGGGTGTTGTAGAACCTCACGTTCACCACCACGGTAAGCCGGTTTTGAGCGGCTGTACTTTGTGCGGTGGCACTCATGGGTGCCACGTAGTAATCCACGATCTCCCCCTCGTAAACCAGGTCTCCGTTCTCATCGGTAAGGTTGAGATTGGTCTGGCTTTGGATCAGATCCTGTAATTGCAGGGTGAAGGTCCTGTCAATTCCCGGTTCTACGATAGGGGCCGCATTCTGAAAATAGTTCACCTGGAAGGTCTGTGCGTTCCCCACATCGGCTCCAGAAAAGGAATAGATCCCGCAGGATTGAAAACTGAAGATCAGCAGAACAAAAAGGAGGGCTTGTAATTTTCTCATATTATAATAAGGTCTTGAAAAGGCCTTTTAAAGGTCGTATTGTTTTATCTTTCGGTAAAGGGTGCGTTCGCTTATTCCAAGTTCTTCTGCAGCCGCCTTGCGTTTGCCGTTATGGCGCTCAAGAGATTTCTTGATAAGCTCCAGCTCTTTGTCCTGCAAAGAAAGGGTTTCCTCTTCCTCGATCTCCTCTGCAAAATAATATTTATCCTGCTTATCAGGCACATTATTCTGCGGAATTTGAAGCACTTCCAGTTGTTCGTCGGTTACCTCTTCGGGCACCACTTCTTCCTCGTCATTGTTGCCGTAGATCTTTTCAATGAGCCCTTCATGCTCTTCCTTTACCTTGCTGCTGTCATGCTTCATAAGCTCCAGAGTCAGCTTCTTGAGGTCATTCAGATCGCTCTTCATGTCAAAAAGCACCTTGTAAAGGATCTCGCGTTCATTGCTGAAGTCGCTTTCCTTTTTCTTCTCTTCAATGACCGCAGGCAGGTTGGTACCTATCCCGGGAAGATATTCTTTCAATATAGAAGCGCTAATGTTTCGCTCCTGTTCCAGGACCGAGATCTGTTCTGCGATGTTACGCAGCTGTCGTACGTTCCCGTTCCAGCGGTACTTTTGAAGCAGTTCCACGGCATCTTCTTCCAGCCTTACGGTTGGCATCTTGTATTTCATGGCGAAATCGGCTGCGAACTTCCTGAAGAGCAAATGTATGTCATCATTTCTCTCCCTTAACGGCGGAAGATAGATCTCCACCGTACTCAAACGATAATAAAGATCTTCCCGGAATTTCTCTTTTTTGATCGCTTCGAACATATTGAGGTTGGTGGCCGCCACGATGCGCACGTTGGTCTTCTGCACCTTTGAGGAACCCACCTTTATGAATTCCCCGTTCTCAAGCACCCTTAGCAATCTTACCTGGGTTGTAAGTGGCAGTTCCCCGACTTCATCCAGGAAAATTGTACCCCCATCGGCTACTTCAAAGTACCCGCTTCGGGTTTGAGTGGCACCAGTAAAAGCTCCTTTTTCATGTCCGAACAATTCACTGTCTATGGTCCCTTCCGGGATCGCGCCGCAGTTGACGGCAATGTATTTCCCGTGTTTGCGATGAGAAAGAGCGTGAATGATCTTTGGGATACTTTCCTTACCAACCCCGCTTTCCCCTGTGACCAGGACAGAAATATCTGTCGGTGCCACCTGAATGGCCTTTTCGACCGCCCGGTTTAGTTTTTCGTCATTTCCAAGAATGCCGAAACGTTGTTTTATCGCTTGTACGCTTTCCATTTAGTTAATTCAAAATTCAGGATTCAAAATTCAAAATTTTGTTTTTCCGATCACCAATCCCCGATCACCAATTCCTAATTATTCTCACTATACCCCACAGCTTCTCCTATTAAAGTAGCGCTGGTACAGTCGTTTATCTTAACGTTCACAAAATCCCCGACCTTGTAATTTTCCTTCGGAAATACAGCAACGGTATTCTGAGTTGTTCTTCCGCTCCAGTGAAGATTAGATTTTTTAGATTCTTTTTCAATGAGAACTTCTACGGTCTTTCCTAAAAACTGTTTGGTTCTGTAATGACTGTGCTCCTGCTGCAGGTTGACGATCTCGGTAAGCCTTCTTTTCTTAACTTTTTCAGGCACATCGTCCTCAAGTTTACGCGCAGCCATGGTTCCCGGTCTTTCCGAATAAGCGAACATGAACCCGAAATCATATTTTACATACTCCATTAAAGAAAGCGTGTCCTGATGATCTTCTTCGGTCTCTGTAGGGAAGCCGGTGATCATATCCTGAGAGATGGCACAATCAGGCATCAGTTTCCTGATGTTGTCTATTAGTTCGAAATATTCCTGGCGGGTATGAAGACGGTTCATCTCTTTTAGGATCCTGTCGCTTCCGCTTTGCACCGGAAGGTGAATGTATCGGCAAATGTTCGGATACTTTGCCATGGTCTCGATCACATCCAGGGTCATGTCCTGCGGATTGGAAGTGGAGAACCTGATCCTCATTTTAGGATGAGCTTCGGCAACAAGTTTTAATAATCCTGCAAAATTGGTCGCTGTCGCTTTTTGTATTTCCGAAGCATTTTTGAAATCCTTTTTCAATCCGCCACCATACCACAGGTAGCTGTCCACGTTCTGCCCCAAAAGAGTGATCTCCTTAAAGCCTTTTGCTGCCAGGTCGTTCACCTCTTCAAGGATGCTCTGCGGGTCGCGGCTTCGTTCCCTTCCGCGGGTAAAAGGCACCACGCAGAAAGTACACATGTTGTCACAGCCACGGGTAATGGAAACGAATGCTGAAACTCCGTTGCTCTGAAGCCGCACGGGAGAAATGTCTCCGTAAGTTTCATCTTTTGAAAGGATCACGTTCACCGCGTTCCTTCCTTCTTCCACTTCATTGATGAGGTTGGGCAGGTCTTTATAGGCATCTGGCCCCACCACCAGGTCAACTATCTTTTCCTCTTCCAGGAATTTTGCTTTGAGACGTTCGGCCATACAGCCAAGCACGCCCACTTTCATTCCCGGATTGATCTTTTTGACCGCGTTATATTTTTCAAGCCGCTTTCTCACGGTTTGCTCTGCTTTATCTCGAATAGAACAGGTATTGATAAGCACAAGGTCTGCCTCTTCAAGTGACTGGGTGGTATTGAAACCTTCCTTGGCCAGGATGGAGGCTACGATCTCACTGTCGCTAAAGTTCATCTGGCAGCCGTAACTCTCTATCATCAACTTCTTTCCGTTACCCGATTGCGGCTCCATGACCAGTGAATTCCCCTGTTGTTTTTCGTCTATTATCTTCTCCATAATCAAAAAATACCGTTTGGTAATTGAACGCGCAAAGATACGTTTTTAGTTGAGATGTGACAAAGTGACAGGAAGAAATTAAGGGGTTTTTTAACTTCGGGAAACCCCCCTTTTATGTAATTTGGATTTGATATTTAAAATTTCCTATACTTTTGCAGAACAAAAATAGATGCTATGGCAAAGAATTTAGTGATTGTAGAGTCCCCTGCAAAGGCAAAGACCATTGAAAAGTTTCTGGGTAAAGACTATAAGGTCGCCTCCAGTTTTGGTCATATTGCCGACCTGCCAACAAAAGAGCTGGCAGTAGATACAGAAGGAGACTTTACTCCTAAATATGTAGTGCCCAAAGAAAAGAAGGACGTGGTGCGCAAGCTCAAGAGCCTGGCCAAGGATGCAGAGACCGTATGGTTGGCCAGTGATGAGGACCGGGAGGGAGAGGCCATTGCATGGCACCTGGCCGAAGAACTGCATCTTGACAAGAAAAAGACCAAGCGCATCGTTTTTCATGAGATCACCAAATCGGCGATCCTGAAGGCGATCGAAAATCCGCGTGACATTAATTACAATTTAGTGAACGCCCAGCAGGCCCGCAGGGTGCTTGACCGTTTAGTAGGTTATGAGCTGTCCCCGGTGCTTTGGCGCAAGGTGAAAGGCGGACTTTCAGCCGGAAGGGTGCAATCCGTTTCTGTACGGTTGATCGTAGAACGCGAGCGGGAGATACAGAATTTCAAGCCGGAGGCCTCTTTTAGAATAGATGCCGAATTTACTTCGGAAGAAGGAAAGACCTTTAAGGCGAAGCTTCCGAAGAACTTTGATACCAAAACCGAAGCCGAGCAGTTCCTCTCCCAAAACATGGGAGCGAACTTCAAGGTCGCCGACCTTACCACCAAGCCGGCCAAAAAATCACCTGCACCGCCATTTACCACCTCGACCCTGCAGC
Source organism: Salinimicrobium catena (assembly GCF_900102915.1). GTDB lineage: Bacteria > Bacteroidota > Bacteroidia > Flavobacteriales > Flavobacteriaceae > Salinimicrobium > Salinimicrobium catena. Next base: position 46,768 of record NZ_FNGG01000001.1, on the reverse strand, counting down.
AGGAAGCCTCCCGAAAACTGTATTTTTCGGTGAGCAAGACCATGACCATGGCCCAGCGCCTGTATGAAGCCGGTCATATTACTTATATGAGGACAGACAGCGTAAACCTTTCTGATGATGCGAGAAAAGGCGCTAAAAATGAGATCCTCAAGGCTTACGGGGAAAAATACAGCAAGAGCAGGCAATTCAAAGGAAAATCAAAAGGAGCACAGGAAGCTCACGAGGCCATTCGCCCCACCAATTTTGAGAAGCACACGGTGAATGCGGACAGGGATGAACAGCGCCTGTATGAATTGATCTGGAAAAGAGCGATCGCTTCCCAAATGAGCGAGGCTCAGTTGGAAAGGACTAATGTAAAAATTGAAGCTGATAAGCACGACAAGCAATTCACTGCCAATGGGGAGGTGCTTAAATTTGACGGATTCCTAAAAGTGTACCTGGAAGGAAGGGATGAAGAGGATGATGAGGTGCAGGAGCAGGAAGGGATGCTGCCAGCCCTTAAGCTGAATGAAAAACTGGAAAACGAATATATCACCGCAACCGAAAGGTTCACGCGGCCACCATACAGATATACCGAAGCTTCTTTGGTGAAGAAACTTGAAGAATTGGGAATTGGCCGTCCTTCTACTTACGCGCCAACCATCTCTACTATCCAGAACCGAAAATATATCGAGAAAGGATCTGTTGACGGTACCGAGCGGGAATATGTACAGCTTTCTCTTAAAAAGGATAAGTTGAGCGAAAAGAAACTCTCGGAAACCGTTGGAAGGGATAAAGGAAAGCTGGTGCCAACGGATGTAGGGATGGTAGTGAACGACTTCCTGGTAAATCATTTTTCGAGTATCCTGGATTATCACTTTACCGCAAAGGTGGAAGAGGATTTTGATAACATTGCCGAGGGGAACGAGGAGTGGACCAGGATGATGAAGGAATTCTACAACGATTTCCATCCGCATGTAAAAGATGTCGCCGAAAATGCCGAGCGTGAAGTCGGGGAGCGCATCCTTGGAAAAGATCCCGATACCGGAAAGCCTGTGAGCGTGCGTCTGGGTAAATTCGGTCCTATGGTGCAAATGGGGTCTGTAGAGGATGAGGAAAAACCGAAATTTGCCAGCCTTTCTCCTGATCAAACCTTAGATTCTGTCACTTTTGAAGAGGCTATGGAGCTCTTCAAACTTCCGAAGGAAATTGGGGAGTATAAAGGAGAAAAAGTAGAGGTCAACAATGGACGTTTTGGGCCGTATGTGAAATACGGAAAGAAATACGTTTCCCTTGATAAGGGTGAAGACCCTATCGAGGTGAACATGGAGCGTGCCCTGGAACTGATCAAAGCAAAAGAAAAGGCAGATGCTCCTATATATGAATATAAGGACCTTCCGGTGCAAAAAGGAGTTGGTCGTTTTGGACCTTATCTTAAGTGGAACGACATGTTCATCAATGTCAACAAGAAATATGATTTCGACAATCTTTCCGCAGAAGATATCGAAGAGCTGATAGAGGACAAGCTGGCCAAGGAGCGTGAAAAGGTGATCCACAACTGGGAAGAGGAAGGCATTCGCGTGGAAAAGGCAAGGTGGGGAAGATCGAATATCATCAAAGGAAAGACCAAGATCGAGCTGCCAAAAACGGTTGATGCCGCAAAACTTACTTTAGAGGAGGTAAAAGACCTTATCGAAAAGAAAGCCCCGAAGAAGAAGACTGCGAAGAAGAAGACAGCCACCAAAAAGAAAACCGCGACCAAAAAGAAATAATCAATGGATTATGATTTTTTTACCCCGGTAGATGAGCAACTCGTTGCTGAAGCTACCCAAGGCCCGGGTATAGGGTCATCTCTTAAAATACATTCCGAAGAAAAAGCCTTTCCTGACCTTGACGGGGTGAAGATCGCCTTTTTTGGGGTGCTCGAAGACCGGCTGGACGAGAACCGAACGGGAGAGCCTTTTGACTTTTTCAACATCCGCAGAAACTTGTATCAGCTGTATCCCGGCAACTGGCATTTGCAAATGGCCGACCTGGGAGACATACAGCCCGGAGAATCTGTGGAGGATACTTTCTTTGCCGTGCAAACGGTGGTGAACAACCTGCTCAAAAACAACATTATTCCGGTCATTCTTGGAGGTTCACAGGACCTTATATATGCTCAGTACCGCGCCTATGACGGGGTGGAGCAGATGGTGAACCTGGTGAACGTCGATTCCCGATTTGACCTTGGGGATGCGAGCGAAGCTTTGACCAACAGATCTTATGTGGGGAAAATAGTAGTGAACAAACCTTATAACCTGTTCAATTATTCCAATCTTGGCTACCAGACCTATTTCAATTCTCAGGACGAGATAGAGCTCATGGAAAGACTCTTTTTTGATGCCTATCGTCTGGGAGAGGTTTCGGGAGATATAAGTATGGTAGAGCCCGTAATGCGTGACGCCAACCTGGTGGGGCTGGATATGGGAGCTGTCAGTGCAGGTGCCCTGGGGAACTATAGATTGACTTCGCCCAACGGGTTTGACGGAAAGGAGATCTGTGCTTTGGCCCGCTATGCCGGGATCAGTGATAAGGTGTCGTCTTTTGGTATCTATGAGATCGATTCGGAATTAAACTTTCCTTCTTCGAGCATGCTCGTCGCCCAAATACTCTGGTATTTTATTGAAGGAGTTAATTTTAGGAAGAATGAAAATACTATTTCGGCAAAAAAAGAGTTTATAAAATATCAGGTGCCGGTAGATGATGAGATTCTGGTGTTTTATAAGAGCCCAGTAAGCGGCCGATGGTGGATAGAGATTCCCTTCACCTCTTCTGAAAATAATAAATTAAAACGCCATACGTTATTACCTTGCACTGAAGGGGATTACATTGACGCCTGCAATCAGAACATCCCCGAGCGCTGGTACAAGACCAAACGTAAGAACGAAATTTAACTATATTTAAACATCGGTAGCAAACCGATTTTTAGAAATAAATTGTTTATTAGGAAATAAATAAATAGGTTTACTGACTTGGAAAGAGCTACTAGGTCCTAACTTTGAAAGATATTATGAGGAAACTATTTTTACTTATTGCTGTAATTTCTTTACTGGCTTCTTGCGGCCGGGGCGATCAGGGGCAATTGGTAGGCGTGCAGGGAAAGAAATGGCATCCGGAGAAACCTTTGGGTATGACATTGATCCCCGGAGGTGCTTTTATCATGGGAAAATCTGATGATGACAGGGTAGGTCTTAACAATGCACCGCCAAAAACAGTTACAGTTCGTTCTTTTTATATGGACGAGACAGAGATCACCAATTCTGAGTACCGGCAGTTCGTGAACTGGGTGCGTGATTCTGTAGTGCGAATGAAGCTGGCCATTTTTGCCGAAGAGATGGGTGAAACTCCGGGATCTGGCGGAATTGGCGAATATGCGTTTGCCGACACCGAGGAAGAGAACATGTCCGTTTACGAAAAGTACATGTATGACAACTATTACAGCATGGGCGGATACGAAGGCCGTAAACTGAACAAAAACGTGGATATCATCTGGGATACCCGTGATTATCCCGATGAATATTATGCCGAAGTGATGGATACCATGTACATTCCTATTGAAGAAGTGTACAACGGGCAACGTTCCATAGATGTAAAACATCTGAAGTTCCGCTATTCCTGGATGGACATTCAGGAAGCGGCGAGAGCAGAACCCGGAAAAAGGGCAGAGTTCATCAAAACCGAAGAGATCGCTATCTATCCCGATACCACTGTATGGATCAAAGATTTCAACTACTCCTATAATGAACCCATGCACAATGATTACTTTTGGCATGACGCTTACGGGGATTACCCAGTTGTAGGAGTTTCCTGGAAACAGGCCAGGGCATTTGCGCAGTGGAGAACGCTGTATCACAACACTTACCGTAAAGAAAGAGGAAAGCACAATGTGCCTGCTTACAGGCTGCCAACCGAGGCTGAATGGGAATATGCTGCCCGTGGAGGGCTTGAATCTGCGTCCTACCCCTGGGGAGGGCCTTATACCAAGAATGATCGAGGTTGTTTTATGGCAAACTTTAAACCTTTGAGAGGGGATTATGCGGCAGATCAGGCTTTGTATACGGTAGAAGCTCAGTCATACGAGCCAAACGATTACGGACTATACAACATGGCCGGTAACGTTTCTGAATGGGTTTTCTCTTCTTATGATCCGGGATCTTATGAATATTCTTCATCTATGAACCCTTCTGTGAATGATGATGCCAACATGAAAAAAGTAGTGCGCGGTGGTTCCTGGAAAGACGTGGCTTACTTCCTGCAGGTAAGTTCTCGAGATTACGAATATGCCGATACGGCCAGAAGTTACATTGGCTTTAGAACCGTGCAGGACTACCTGGGAACAGATGTTACCCTTAACCAAACCAGATAAAAAATCCCCCTAATTATACAACAACCTAAAAAAAACTCTATCTAAATTATTTGAATTATGGCACAAAAGAAGGGAACTAAGAAACTAATGAACATGGTGTACGGTCTAGGTGCATCTGTTGTAATCCTGGGAGCACTTTTCAAGATCATGCACTGGCCATTCGGTAACCTGATGCTAATCCTTGGTCTTATCGTAGAAGCTCTGGTATTCGCTGTTTCTGCATTCGAACCGGTTGACGATGAACTCGACTGGTCACTGGTCTATCCGGAACTAGCCGGAGGTGAGCCTTCCGCAAGAGGCGGAGCTGTGGTCACCACAGATGAGACCGATGGCATGTTATCTAAAAAGCTGGATGAGATCTTGCGCGAAGCCAAGATCGACGCAAACCTTATGGGAAGCCTGGGTGAAAGCATCCGTAACTTCGAAGGTGCCGCCAAAAATATTACTCCTACCGTTGATGCAATTGCATCTCAGAAGAGATACAGTGAAGAGATGAACCTGGCTGCAAATCAGCTGGAGTCTCTTAACAGCATCTATAAAGTTCAGGTAGAATCTGCAAGCCGCCAGTCAGAGATCAACGAAGCGGTAGCTGAAAATGCAGAAAGACTGAATGCACAGATGGAATCTCTGGCATCCAACCTTTCTTCTTTGAACGGTGTTTACGGCGGAATGCTTTCTGCCATGCACGTTAAGGCCTAAATTGGTTTAACTAACACGAATCAGTATTAAACATTAAACTAAGAGAATGGCTGGAGGTAAACAAACACCAAGACAGAAGATGATCAACCTGATGTATCTGGTCTTCATTGCGATGATGGCTTTGAACATGTCAAAAGAGGTTTTGACTGCATTTGGTAATATCAATGAAAAATTAGACGAATCAAATGCCTCTGTTGCTGAACGTAACGAGGCGGCCATGGCAGGCTTAGTGGCTAAAGCAGATGAACAGCCTGCAAAATACGGTCCGCTGCAGGAAAAGGCGGAAAAGATCCATGAGCTTACTACTAATTTCACCGCTTATCTTGAAGAGCTGAAGGAATACACTTTGGCCGATGTGGATGATCCGGATAATTACGAGGCTATGGATAAATCTGCGCAACTGGATGAATATTTCTTCCAGAGCGGGAAACCAAGCAACAAGGGTGAGGAATTCCTTCAAAGAATTGAGCAATACAGAGAAGGTGTTGCTTCTTTGATCGAAGATAATTATCCGCAGATCGCTGCAGAGGTAAGAAGGGAATTTTCAACCGAGCCTGTTGAAGACAGGGAAGGAGTGAAGAGACCATGGCTTGCATATAATTTTGAAGGCTTTCCTATGATCGCCTCTGTGACCAAATTTACCCAAATGCAGGGGGATGCCAGGTCTGCAGAGAACGATATTCTTTCTACCATGCTTTCAGGGCAACTGCAAAGTGAGGTTTCTTTGACCAATTATGACGCTATCGTGATTCCTGATAAAACCGCTTTCTTCAATGGTGAAAATTTCACCGGAAAAGTGGTGCTGGGAAGGGTAGATAAGACCTTGCGTTTTGATAACGTTGTGATCAACGGGAACAAAGTGGAGAGTACTGAAGCCGGACAGGTGCAGCTTGATTTTCCTGCAGGTAATGTGGGCGAACAGCAGATCACCGGTAAACTTGAATTTAAGGAAGGTGACTCCATCGTGTCTATTCCTGTAAAAAGTTCTTATAGTGTGATCCCTAAACCAAACTCTGCCGTGATCTCTGCAGATAAGATGAACGTGGTTTACCGTGGGGTTGCAAACCCAATGACCATTTCTATCCCAGGGGTTGGAAATGTTTCGGCAAACGCACCGGGCCTAAGGGCAACAGGTGGAGCCGGGAATTACGTTATGGATGTGACCACTCTTCAGGCCCGTGAGGTAACCATCAACGTTAGTGGTGAACTTCCTGGAGGAGAAAGAGTGACTGACAGTAAAACTTTCCGTGTTAAAGATATCCCACGACCTGTTGGAACCGTAAGAGGTGAGGACGGAACTGTGAGAATGCAGAGAAACACGCTTGAGATCGCCACTATTGGCGCTGCATTGCCAGATTTCGATTTCGATCTAGATCTAAGGGTTACCGGGTTCAAATTTAAAGTTCCCGGGCAGCCAACCGTACAGGTGAGAGGTCAGAAATTAGACGACAGGGCGATCGCTGCACTAAGAAGAGCCGGTAGAGGTGAGTCTGTTCAGATCTTTGATGTGGAAGCTCAGTTGGCAAACAACTCAGGCTATAAATTAAAACAGGTTTCTCCCGTTTTTGTGGAGCTAACAAACTAAACAGTATAGTAATATGAACTGGAACCGATTTTTAGTTGGAATATGTGGATTGCTCTTTTCGGTGACAACTTTTGGCCAGACGAATATTCTAAACGCCAAAAAACCCGAGGACATTGAAGGTCCTTCCAAGGCTGAACTGGCTTATGGGAAGAACGATCCGTTGGAGTATGGATACGTGGATACCCGCGATGTGCTGTGGTCTAAAACCACATGGGAGATCATTGACCTTGACGAAAGGGTGAATTTCCCGTTGTACTATCCAATAGACACAAACCAGATTGGAAGTTCCAGACGTTCTTTATATGATGTTTTGATCAAGAACATTAAGAACGGTAAGATCCAGGATATCTACGCAGATTCTTATTTTAACGATAAGATCCAGCTTAAAGATATTTCGGCTGCGCTCTCTAAAGTTGATACGACCGATCTTGGTATCGAGCAGTACAACGCAGGAGAAGAGATCGATCCGCAGTACATTAGCCGCAGGGATATTTCATCTGCCGATATTGCCGAGTACCATATTAGGGGGTACTGGTATTTTGATAAACGTCAGGCAGAGCTAAAGTACCGCCTATTGGGAATCGCTCCCGTAGCGCCCGATGTGAACTTCATTGATAGTGATGAACCGGCTCTTGTAGAGTTGTTCTGGGTGTGGTTTCCGTCAGCAAGAAAAGTGCTGAACGAAGCCTATGCTTTTAACCCAGGCAATACCTCTCAGCCTATTTCTTACGATCATTTGTTGAATGCCCGTAGGTTCCACGGAGTGATCTATGCTGAAGATAACCTGCAGGGAGACCGGCAGGTTGATGATTACATTAATAACAATGCCTTTATGCAGTTGCTCGAATCGCAGCGCATAAGAGAGCAGATAAGGAATTTTGAACAGGATATGTGGAATTATTAATTCACAAGTCTGTTGAAATTATAGAAACGCCTTTCTTCCCGGAAAGGCGTTTTTCTTTTTAAATTTACAGCATGAAAGATTACTTAATCGTTGGGCTGGGGCTAAGCGGAGCCAGTATAGCCTTCAGGCTTGAAAAAGCCAAAAGATCGTTCCTCGTTTACGATGACCAATCACAGGAGGCTTCCAAAGTGGCCGGAGGCTTCATGAACCCGGTTATCCTGAAGAGATTTACCCTTGCCTGGAAGGCAGATGAACAAATGGCCAAAGCTGTTCCTTTCTATGAGGAGATGGAAGAGCTCTTAAATAAGAAATTCATGGGGCCGCTGGAGATCTATCGCAGGTTCTCTTCTGTGGAAGAGCAGAACAACTGGTTTGCCGCTGCTGATAACCCTCGATTAGCGCCTTTTTTGGATGATAAGCTCATTTCAAACGTAAGCCCTCAGATCCCGGGCAAATATTCCTTCGGAAAAGTTCGAAATACCAAAAGGATCGATCCGCGGAACTTGCTAGAGTCTTATGCTGGGCACCTTCGGCAGCTAGGGAAGCTGAAAGAAGAGCCTTTCGATCATGAGGCACTAGAGATTCAGGAAGATGGCGTAGTCTACAAAGGGATCAGGGCCAAAAATATCATTTTTTGCGAAGGTTTCGGTCTGCTCAAAAATCCTTACTTTAAATACCTTCCGTTAAGGGGAAACAAAGGAGAATACATCATTATTAAAGCTCCTGGCCTCGACTTGCAGGTAGGGGTGAAATCTTCAATTTTCATATTTCCGGCAGGCGGAGATCATTTTGCGGTGGGAGCGACCTACAGCAATACTGATAAAACTCCCGAACCCACCACAGCGGCGCGGGAAGAGCTGGTAGAGAAGCTCAGGGATCTAATTGATGTGGATTTTGAAGTGGTAGACCAGGTGGCAGGACTTCGGCCTTCAACCATTGACAGGAGAGCCCTGGTGGGAAGGCATCCGGTGCACCAAAATCTTTACTGCTGCAATGGCTTCGGAAGCAGGGGCATCCTGTTGGCTCCAATGGTGTCCGAAGAACTGCTCAACTATATTGAAAAAAACAATAAACTCACTCCAGAGATCGATATCTCCCGCTTTACTAAAAAATGGTTCCCTAAATCTCAGATTTAGCCTTTTTTGGATCGTAGCTAAAGAAAAAATTGACCCAGATATTCCTGCTCCAGCGGATGATCACCGGCATAAAAACGATGAGGGTGATCACAATGGCAATAAAGGTGTTTAGCAGCGAAAGCTGGAAAAGCCAGTAAGAGATCACAAAAGCGGCAAATCCAAAAGCAATTCCTACAGCGTAACTTACGTACATGGCGCCAAAGAAGAACGACGGCTCCATCTTGTATTTGGTATGACAATTGGAGCAACGCTCGTGCATATCAAACAATTTGGATATCTTATAAGGATTAGGCTCCTTGTATATGCTTTCTTCCTGACATACAGGGCAGGTGCCGGTGAAAATGCTATATAGCTTGCTGCCTTTCAGGAAAGTCATGAGGTGTTTTTTAAGAGCCCAAATTTAAGCATCTTTGCAAAAAATAGAAAGAGAATGTTGAACATACATAATTTGTCGGTTTCCTTTGGGGGAGAATACCTTTTTGAAGAGATCACCTTCAGGCTGGGCGCGGGAGACAGGGTTGGGCTCATAGGAAAGAACGGTGCGGGAAAATCTACCATGCTCAAGATCCTTTCCGGAGAAATGGAACCGGACACCGGACAGATAGCGACCGACAAAGACCTGAAGATCGGTTTTTTAAAGCAGGATATAGATTTTATAGAAGGAAGAACTGTGCTGGAAGAGTCTTACCAGGCTTTTGAAGAGATCAAAAAGCTTGAAAAAGAGTTGGAGGAGATCAACCGGCAACTTGCCGAGCGAACAGATTATGAAAGTGAGGCCTACCATCAGCTTATGGTAGATCTAAACGATGTGCAGCATCAGTACGAAATTCACGGCGGGTACAACTATCAGGGCGAGACCGAAAGGATCCTGCAGGGGCTTGGTTTTAAAAGGGAAGATTTCAACAAGCTTACCGATACCTTTTCCGGCGGGTGGCGCATGAGAATAGAGTTGGCAAAGCTCCTGCTTCAGCAAAATGATATTCTGCTGCTGGATGAGCCTACCAACCACCTGGATATTGAATCTATCATCTGGCTGGAAAGCTTTCTGAACAACTATCCCGGGGCGGTGGTGATCGTTTCCCACGATAAGATGTTCCTGGATAATGTGACCAACAGGACCATAGAGATCTCTTTGGGCAGGATATATGACTTTAATAAGCCTTATTCAAAATACCTGGTGCTGCGGAAGGAGCTTCGGGAGCAGCAGCTGGCTTCACAAAAGAACCAGGAAAAGCAAATTCAGCAGACTGAAAAACTTATCGAAAAGTTTCGTGCCAAGGCTTCAAAGGCGAGCATGGCCCAGTCTCTGATAAAGAAGCTTGACAAAATAGACCGTATTGAGGTAGATGAGGATGACAATTCGGTGATGAACCTGAAATTTCCTGTTTCAGTAGTTCCCGGTAAGGTGGTGGTCGAAGCCCACCATATTTCTAAGAGCTATGGAGAACTGGAGGTGCTTCAGAATATTGACCTGCTGATAGAAAGAGATTCAAAAACGGCATTTGTGGGGCAGAACGGGCAGGGAAAATCCACCCTGGCCAAGATCATAGTGGGGGAGATAAAGCACAAGGGTGAACTTAAACTAGGGCACAATGTGCAGATAGGTTATTTCGCCCAAAACCAGGCCGAGCACCTGGACGGTTCTAAAACTGTGCTGGATACCATGATTGACGCGGCCAATGAATCCAACAGGGCAAAGGTTCGGGATATCCTGGGGTCTTTTCTTTTTCGTGGAGATGAAGTTGAGAAGTATGTAAGAGTGCTTTCGGGGGGAGAGCGTAACAGGCTTGCGTTAGCAAAGCTCATGCTGCAGCCTTTCAATGTGCTGGTGATGGATGAGCCTACCAACCACCTTGACATCAAATCAAAGAACGTTCTAAAGGATGCTTTAAAAAGTTTTGAAGGTACATTGATCCTGGTGTCTCACGACAGGGATTTTCTGCAGGGGCTTACCAACAAGGTGTATGAGTTCAAGGATCACAAGATCAAAGAATATCTGGGAGATATAGATTTTTACCTGGAGCAGCGTAAACTGAACGATATGCGGGAAGTGGAAAAACGAGATGTTCAGAAGCAGGTAGGCAAAGAGAGCAACAAGGACTCTTACCAGAATCAAAAAAAGCTGAAATCCCTCAACAACAAATTGAGCAATATCGAATCCAAGATCACCAAACTTGAAAAGGAGATAAAGGAAAAGGATGTGGAACTTGCCACAAATTATGAAGAATGCATGGCGAAGCCGAATTTCCTTGAAAAATACCATGCTAAGAAGAAGGAGCTTGAAAATCTTATGAAGGAGTGGGAACAGGTGCAGGAGGAGCTTGAGGTTATGGGATAGACCTTCGTGTTGAAATTTACGTTAAACCTTTTCCCTATTATATAGTCCAATCCTTTAATTATGGATACAAGAAAAATCATTCTCTCCGCTATAGGTGTAATTCTTATAGTAGCCGCCATTTTTGGTGCCAAAGCAATCATCGACAGCAACGTTCAGGAAAAACCTCAGGTTTCAAAAATTGTAAAAAATGTCTTTGTAGAAACGGTAAAAAATGGAACCGTACCCATTACGATTCCTGCCAATGGAAGTGTTACGGCGTTAAGTAAATTAGAGCTTTTTTCCGAAGTACAGGGAATCTTCCAAAGCAGCAGTCATGATTTCCGTCCGGGGCAAAAATACCAAAGAGGGGAAGTGTTATTGAATATTGATTCCCGTGAATATGCTGCCACTGTTCAGTCGGCTAAGAGTGATCTTTATAATGACATCACAGCGATCATGCCCGACCTGAGGCTGGATTATCCTGAAGCCTTTCCAAAATGGGAGCGTTACCTGAATAGTTTCGATATCAACAAAAGGGTTCCGCAACTTCCGGAAATGAACTCTGAAAAAGAAAAATATTTTATAACTGGTCGCGGAATTATATCTGCCTACTATAGTATTAAAAACCTGGAAGAACGGCTTGGAAAATATACAATAGTGGCGCCTTTTGACGGAGTATTGACCGAAGCGCTGGTAACTCGCGGAACTTTAATAAGACAGGGACAAAAACTTGGAGAATTCATAGATCCTTCGGTTTATGAGCTGGAGGTTTCAGTCGCCAAGAAATTCAGTGATCTGCTGCAGGTAGGGGAAAAGGTTGCCTTAACGAATCTTGATGAAACCGAAGAATATTCTGGAGTCATAAGCAGGATCAATGCCAGGGTAAATCAGGAAACTCAGACTATTGAGGTGTTTATAAGGGTAGAAGGTAAGGGAATTACAGAAGGTATGTTCCTGCAGGCATTAATAGATGCAAAAGATGAGGAGAACGCCATTGAGATCCCCAGGGAATTACTTGTTGACCGGTCCAAGGTCTATATAGTCAAAGACAGTGTCCTGGACCTCGTGAGTGTTCAGCCGGTTTACTTTGGAAAAAGCACAGTGGTCATAAAAGGTTTGGAAGATGGTGATAAAATGCTGTCTTCTAACGTGCCCGGGGCGTATTCAGGAATGTTGGTCACTATTCAGGAAGAGGAAAGTGCCATTAAAAGTGACAGGCCTTGAGAAAGATCATAAGTTATTTTATAAAGTACGAGGTTGCTGTCAATGTAGTGATCATCGCCTTTGCCATTTTTGGGATCGTTGGGGCGTTGCGAATGAAATCTTCATTCTTTCCGCTTGAAGAGTCCAGGATCATAAACATAAACATTGCTTATCCCGGTTCAGCTCCTGAAGAGATAGAGGAAGGAATTATTCTTAAGATTGAAGATAACCTTAAGGGTCTTGTAGGAATTGACCGGGTAACCTCTGTAGCCCGTGAAAGCGGCGGATCCATTACTGTAGAGATCGAACAGGATGAGAACATCGATGTGATGTTGACCGAGGTGAAAAATGCGGTAGACCGTGTTCCCTCTTTTCCTGCGGGTATGGAACCTCTGGTAGTTTCAAAGCAGGAATTTGTTAGACCTACCATCTCATTTGCCGTAAGTGGAGAGAACGTGCCGCTCGTTACTCTTAAAAGGATCGCTCAACAGATTGAAAACGACCTTCGAACCTTTGACGGTGTTTCACAGATCGAGATCTCGGGGTTTCCCGAGGAGGAAATAGAGATAGCAGTTAGCGAAGAAGCTCTTTTGGCACATGATCTTACCTTTGAAGAGGTGGCGAGAACCGTTGCCAGTGCCAATATTCTATCTACAGGAGGAACGGTAAAAACAGTTGCCGAGGATTATCTAATACGGGCCAACAATCGCGCATATTTTGCAGATGAATTAAATGACCTGGTACTTCTGTCTTCTGAAACCGGTGAAATTACAAGATTAGGAGAGGTTGCCGAAATACGGGACCAGTTTTCTGAAACCCCAAACGCTTCTTATTTTAACGGAAATGCGGCAGTAAACATTACCATTAGCAACACCAATAATGAAGATCTGCTTTCCACCGCTAAGCAGGTGAAAGAGTATATCGAAGAATACAACCAACGCAGCAGCAATGTTCAGCTCGATGTGGTTTTTGATTCGTCCATCACCTTAGAGCAAAGAACGCAGCTACTTCTTGAAAATGGACTGATGGGAATTCTTTTGGTGCTGTTCTTTCTCTCATTGTTCCTAAATATCAGGCTGGCCTTTTGGGTTGCTTTGGGACTTCCCATCTCTTTCCTGGGAATGTTCATTTTTGCAGGAACTTTAGGAGTGACCATTAATGTGCTTTCCCTGTTTGGGATGATCATTGTTATCGGAATTCTTGTGGATGACGGCATCGTGATCTCAGAAAATATTTACCAGCAATATGAAAAAGGTAAATCTCCTATTCATGCTGCTCTGGATGGCACCATGGAAGTGGTCCCTCCAATTATATCGGCTATAATCACCACGGTGCTCGCTTTTTCTACCTTTCTGTTCCTTGATAGCAGGATTGGAGAATTTTTTGGAGAGGTTTCAACAGTGGTGATCCTTACCCTCGGAATTTCCCTTATTGAGGCCCTGATAATACTTCCTGCTCATATTGCTCACTCAAGAGCCCTTAGAGATAGAAGTAAGGACCAGAAAACCAGGAAAAGACGTTTCGGGGCATTTTTTGCCAAAATGCGCGGTATAAATCGATTGGGAGATCGTATCATGGTCTACCAGCGTGACAAGATCTATTCCCCGGTATTGAAGTTCGTGATCAATAATCAGCTTTTTTCACTGGGAGTCCTGGCGGCCATATTGATACTTACTGTGGGATCTGTTGGAGGGGGTATCATAAGAGTCACCCTTTTCCCAAGCATCGCCAGCGACAGGGTGAGCATTGACCTTTTAATGCCTGAAGGGGTAAACCCACAAAGAACAGATTCCATTATTTCTATGGTGGAAGCAGCAGCATGGAGGGTAAACGAAGATTTCACCGAGAGGCAGTCGGGCAATAAGCAGGTTGTAGAAAACATCATTAAAAGAGTAGGTCCCGGAAATAACAAAGCTTCTTTACAGGTAAACCTGTTACCGGGTGAGGAAAGAGATTTTAGTTCTCCTGAGATCACCAATGCTATCAGGGATGAGGTGGGACCTGTATACGGCGTGGAAAACCTCACTTTTGGTTCGGGAGGAAATTTTGGTGGCGCACCAATTTCGGTTTCTTTACTGGGAAACAATTTGAACGAACTCGAAGCGGCTAAAGAGGAACTCAAGGAAAACCTGGAAAACAATTCCTTGCTAAAAGATGTTAGTGATAACGATCCAAAAGGAATAAAAGAGATCAATGTCAAACTAAAAGATAATGCTTATGCTTTGGGGCTTGATCTGAGTGAAGTGATGAGACAGGTTAGGAATGGCTTTTTTGGAGCCCAGGCGCAACGTTTTCAAAGAGGACAGGATGAAATAAGGGTGTGGGTTAGATATGATCTTGAAAATCGTTCCTCTATTACAGATCTCGATGAAATGCGTATTATGACTCCTTCCGGAAGCAGAGTGCCTTTTGATGAAATTGCGAATTATGAAATAATAAGAGGAACAGAATCCATTAGTCATCTTGACGGAAGACGTGAGATCAGGGTCACTGCAGATATGGAAGACCCTAATGGAAGTTCCACAGAAATACTTGCAGATATCCAGGAAAATATAATGCCTCAGATCCTTGATACCTATCCCAGTATTTCGGTTTCCTATGAAGGTCAGAACAGGGAGGCAGGAAAGCTGACCGGTTCTGCCAAGAAGGTACTACCCATTATTTTGTTCCTGATCTATGCCACCATTGCTTTTACTTTTAGAAGTTACAGTCAGCCGTTATTGTTAATGATCATGATCCCCTTCAGTATTATAGGAGTTGCCTGGGGTCATTGGATACATGATTTCCCTATCAACGTGCTTTCGGCTTTGGGAATTATCGCTCTTGTGGGAATTATGGTCAATGATGGACTTGTCTTGATCGGGAAATTCAACAGTTATCTTAGGGAAGGTATGGAGTTTAAGGAGGCGCTGTACCAGGCGGGCCGTTCTAGATTCCGCGCGATCTATCTTACTTCCTTGACCACCATTGCCGGGCTCGCACCCTTATTGCTGGAAAAAAGCAGGCAGGCTCAATTTTTAAAACCTATGGCGATCTCTATTTCCTACGGAATCGCAATAGCAACTGTCCTAACCCTGTTCCTTTTGCCGCTGTTATTATCTGTGAGCAATAAACTTAAAGTAGGAACAAAATGGTTGGCTACAGGAGATAGGATTTCCAGTGAGGAAGTGGAAAGAGCTATTAAAGAACAGAAAGAAGAAGCAGAGCATGAAGCGAATATTTAACTGGTTGTTTATTTTGCCTGCCCTGATATCTTTTCAGATGATGGGGCAGGAGACAGTACTGTCAAAAGAAGAAGCCGTAAAGGCCGCTTTGGATTACAATTATGGAATAAAAATATCCTCTAACCGGGTGGAGATCGCAGAAAACAATCAAAGTATCTGGAATTCCGGGTATCTGCCTTCACTAACCGGCTTGGCAGGAGCCTCGTATGATATTAACGATCGCAATACCGAAATACAGGGAGAAGAAACGATTGACCAAAATAATGTCGAAAACGAGCTTTACAGAGGTTCTTTAAATGTTGATTATCTTTTGTTCGACGGGTTGGGGAGATATTATAATTTCAAAAGCCTGAAGGAAGAGTATCATCTCTCCCGCCTGGAAGCAAGGGAAACGGTTGAAAATACCATTTTGCAATTGATGTCGGTGTATTTTGAGATTGCACGCCTATATGAAAATATAGATGTGTTGGCAGAGAGTATGCAGATCTCCAGGGATAGGGTTGTGAGAGCTAAGTATCAATATGAATATGGACAGGTAAACAACCTGGCTGTTTTGAACGCCCGGGTGGATGTTAATAATGACAGTATCAATTTGCTCCAGGCGAGACAACAGCTCAATAACACCAAAAGAGATCTCAATGTGTTGCTGGACAGGGAAATGGAAAATTTAAGCTATATGGTAGATACTACGGTGACTTTTCTTCCCATGTTACAAATAGAAAATTTGATCGCTCAGGCATCTGAAAATAACGTGCGCATCCTCCAAAGTGAATCTTCCATTACTATCAGCGAATATGATATTAAAGTGAGTAAATCGGGATATTTACCTTCCGTAGGTCTCACGGGCTCTTACGGCTGGAATCAAAACATAGGGGGCCCGACAGCTTTTTTTCCCGGTTCCACCACTAGCACTACAGGTCTTTCTGCAGGAGTTAATCTTACCTGGAACATCTTTGACGGTGGACGAACCAGAATCCAAACTCAGAACAGTAAGATCAATAATGAAACTCAGCGTCTCTTGAAAGAGCAGGTTGAGCTGGAAGTAAGAAGGGATATCGCCAATGCCCTAGGGACTTATGAGAATAAACTATACATTTTCCATGTTCAGGAAGAAAATGTGATTACCAATCTGGACAATTTCAACCGTACACAGGAACAATACAAACTGGGACAGGTTTCCTCTATCGAATTCCGGCAGGCGCAGATCAATTTATTGAACGCCAGGACCAGCCTGAACCTGGCAAAATATGACGCTAAGCTTGCAGAGCTTGAAGTGTTGCGACTTACCGGTCAACTTCTTAATGTGGAATATTAAAAATGAAGGAACATTTTTTTCAATGTCCATATTGCTGGGAGGAAATATCGGTTTTGTTAGATTCTTCTATTTCCTTTCAAAAGTATATTGAAGATTGTGAGGTGTGTTGTAATCCCATTGAAATCAATGCACAGTTTGAAGACCGAGAGCTAATTTCTTTTGAGGCGAGAAGTATAGAGCAGTAATAAAGGATTTATGCTGTTCAATCCGCTGACAGCAAGAATAGTAAGCAATGAGAGGAGGTTTTGTCGAAATTATTTTCCTTAAAACCTTTGGAGAAACAAAAAGTGATTGTATATTTGCAGTGCAATATCGCGGGATAGAGCAGTAGGTAGCTCGTCGGGCTCATAACCCGAAGGTCACTGGTTCGAGTCCAGTTCCCGCTACGAAGAGAAAACCACCTTTATTAAGGTGGTTTTTTTGTTTCCGGCCCTTTCCCTTTGCTTGGGTTTCTCAGAAAATCCTACTATATACGGATCATTCTAAATGTTGGGGATTAGGCAAAGATTCTGGTTTAATCTGAACAAGAAGAATTCTACATTTTTTCACTCCTTTAAATTGACTTCTGAAGGCCTTTATCTTTGCATAAAAAGATTCTGCAGAGGCATTTGTGCTTCTGTTATGGAAGTAGTTTAAAATGGTACTGTAGTTAAGTTTTATGCTGTTAGCTACTGTATTAAATGATCTGAACCCGGCTTCTTCAACTTCTCTATACCAGTGAGCTAATTTAGTCAATGCTATACCAAACCACCTTTTTTTGAGGTGGTTTTTTGTTTCTGAAGGTCACCGGTTCCGCCGAGGCTGCGGGGCTTTTTCCACTAAATTCTCCTATTCCCACGTTTTTATTTGCCAGTTTCCCGGGAAGGACTATTTTCGCCGCCCCAAATCTTAATATTATGTTAACTAAAGAAATAGGCGGTCTGGAAGAGCGCTTCCTGCGAAAGTTCAGATCAGGAAAAAGGATTGTTGAGCTAAAGGATCAGAAGGAGATACAGGTTTTTCAGATGCTGCAAAGGTTCGATCTTATTCGGGCAGGAGCTCGAGGGATCTTTAGGATCACCTCCAAAGGTGAACATGCATTGGGGGTGGGAGTGAAAAGATACCTCACCAACCTTCGACTGGAGAAAAAACTTTTTAAGGATTACATGAAAGCAAAGGATCATAACCTATGGTTCGCGGTCTTTGGAATCATTGGATTAGCACTGCTCGCCTTAGGATGGTATTTAACCAATTGAGTTTAATAAAAAACCACCTGTAACAGGTGGTTTTTTGACCCTTGGCAGGATCTTACTTTTTTGACTTTGCAGCCATGTGCTGCATCATTGCATCAAACTCAGATTTGAATTTTTCAAAATCTATCTGATTGCCCTGCAAGATCATGCTCCAGTGTCTGGTTTGGGCACCCTGGGCAACAGCCTCCTGTATTTCCTCTTCGGTCGCACCATAAGCTTTGGCCGAGGCGGTGTGATAATGAATACAATAATCACAGGGAATTTGAGCGGCTACAGCCAATTGTAAAAGTTCCCTGTATTTGGCCGGGATCTTGCTCTCGGGACTATTCAGTTTTTTGAAGCTTTCCCAGGCTCCCCCCAGGGCATGTTCAGGGAATACTTCGAACATGCTAGGGAACATTCCAAATTCCTCTTCAATTTCTTTCTTCGCATTGTCGTATGACATGTCCTGGGCAAAAATACCTGCAGATAAGAGCATCATGGTAACTAAAAACGACCATTTCTTCAACGAACTGTAAATCATCTTTTTCATAGTACTCAAATTTTAAATTAGTGTAAATTAAGTTACGTCATTTTTATGATTTTAAATACCTGAATATTAGTTAATTACAATCAATCATTAATGGGTTTTGACCATTTGTAGAAGTTCTTTTAACCCTCTCTTGTGAGGCTTCAGAGCTTCTTTTTTCTTATCTTCTCCTGTAAATCAACAGGTATGGAGAACATTGAAAAGCCACAAGAAAACCTGGTCCTGAACCTGCCGGTAAAGATCAGTTATAAGGTTTTGGAAGCCTATCTTAGAAAGGAGCTGGTTGGCGAGGTGATCCGTGATGATCACAGTAAGGAGGAGACTTCAGAATATGCCCAGATCCTGGCGCTTTCGCTTCGGAAAAGCGGGAAAGAGAATTTTGATCTTGCCCTCATCCTTCGCATCAAAACCCTCACCTCCTTTTTCAAGAACAAGATCCTGAGGCTTAATTTTCATGCCTCCCTGCAATTTGAGAAAGAAAAACAGGAGATCTTTGTAAATGATTATTCCCTGGAAGGGGAGAACAGGAGCTGGCTTATGAACAAGTTCATCCAGGTGCTGGCGAATACCTTTATGTACAGCAGCCTTAAAAAGAAGATGAGGTTCAATTTTTCGCCAGTAATTGAGGAACAATTGAAAAGCATAAACGACAAGCTGAATTCTCAATTTGAAGTTTTTGATGGCATCTTTCTCACCGGAAAAATTCAGGATTTCAGAATAACCGAGATCGTGCCGGGCGAGGACTATCTCCTGGTTTCCGTGGCAGCCGCGGGTAGCGGATTGGTGAACGTACAGGAGCTCAATTTCTAATTGTTAGGTATTGAGACTCAGCACCGGTATCGTCAGGTGGTTGATAAGTCTCTCGCTCATGCTTCTTCTAAAGAGCGGCAAAAGGCCAGATCGGCCATGCGTGACCACCGCTACCAAATCACATTCGCAGGATTTTAGAAAATTTTCGATCCCGCGTTCCTCGTTACGGGCGTTGATTATATTTCTTTTCACCCGGTCCTTAGGCATTGTGCTCAGGAAGCCCTCCATTTTGTCCTGAATGTCCCCGCTTTCAAGGAAATAATACGGGGTGTTGACATAAAGCACTTGTATGTGGGCTTGAAGGCCTTGTGCCAGCTCCAGCAGGGTTTCGAATTTCTCCCTGGATTCATCCTGAAAATCTGATACCAAGACCCAGTTTTTAGGTAAGCTGTGCCTGTCGGTTAACTTCACTGCAAGTACCGGCACGGTAGATCTGTTGATCACCTTAAGGGTATTGGTGCCCATAACCTTGTCGATTCCCTTTTGCCCATGGGTACCCATCACCACCAGGTTGTAGCTGTTTTTGCTGATGTATTTCGGTATTTCCTCGATCCCTGTATTAAAAATTAAGGAAGTACAGGCATCCACGCCTTGATTTTCGGCCATTCTTTCCAGTTTGAAAAGGGCATCTTTCGCACTCCCTATGGCGGCTTTTGTTTCCGGATAAAGCGACTCTTTTTCCAGGGGGATCTTTTTCCATTCCACCGGGGTCGAGATAATATGCAAAAAGGTCACTCCGGAATTGAGTTGTTTGGCGATCTCTACCCCGTATTTGGCTGCAAGTTCGGCGCTCTTGGAAAAATCGGTTGGGATTAAAACATTTTTCACGGTCGGGAATCTTCTTAAAGATATTCTCTTATTCGCTTTTCTGAAATGACTTTTGTCATTCTTAATTTTTTCTGAATTGGAAAGGCTCTAAAAATCCGTATTTTTGCCCCCTATGAAAGTGGATAACCTCAAACAGGGATTCTTCGGAATTGGCATACAGAATGGAAAAACTCCAGAAAACCTCGGAGTGCTGTGGCGTTCTGCCCAGAACATGGGCGCCAGCTTTATCTTCACGATAGGGAACAGGTACGCGAAACAGGCTTGTGATACGCACAAGGCGGTGGGCGCCATGCCTTATTTTCATTATGAGACTTTTGAGGATTTTTATACGCACCTCCCAAAAGGCGCCATGCTGGTGGGAGTGGAACTCACCGAAGAAGCAGAGCCTCTTGAGGAGTTCAAACACCCCAGGCGCTGCGTGTATCTGCTGGGCGCCGAAGATCACGGACTTTCCAAAAAAGCCATTGAAAAAGCGCATTTTCTGGTGAAATTCAGATCAACCTACAGCCTTAATGTTTCGGTTGCCGGCAGCATCGTAATGTATGACCGGGGAATGAAGCAGTAAGCAAACAATCTTTTTCCGCATTGTGAGGGGGGCGATAAAACCGGTATCTTTGTAAAAAATTAAGTTATGGCGCACAAGGCTGGTTTTGTCAATATCATAGGAAATCCCAACGTGGGGAAGTCCACGCTCATGAACGCGTTTGTGGGCGAGAAGCTAAGTATCATCACCTCCAAGGCGCAAACCACACGCCACCGCATTCTTGGGATAGTGAACGGGGATGATTTTCAGGTCATTTTAAGTGACACCCCCGGGATCATCAAACCCGCATACCAGCTGCAGGAGTCAATGATGGACTTTGTGAAATCGGCTTTTGAAGATGCCGATGTGCTGGTTTATATGGTAGAGATCGGCGAGAAAGAATTAAAGGATGAGGCTTTCTTCAATAAGATCATTCATTCTGAAATTCCCGTGCTGCTGTTGCTGAATAAGATAGATAAATCCAATCAGGAGCAGCTTGAAGAGCAGGTACAGCTTTGGAAGGAAAAAGTGCCCAACGCCGAGATCTTTCCGGTTTCCGCTTTGGAAGGGTTCAACGTGCCGCAGGTGTTCAACCGCATCGTTGAGCTGTTGCCCGAATCTCCTGCTTTTTACCCAAAAGATACGCTTACAGATAAGCCTGAACGCTTTTTCGTCAACGAGATCATCCGCGAAAAGATTCTTATGCACTACAAAAAAGAGATCCCGTACAGCGTGGAGATCGAGACTGAAGAATTCTTCGAGGAAGAAAATATCATTCGCATGCGCAGCGTGATCATGGTGGAGCGGGAAACCCAGAAGGGTATCATCATTGGGCATAAAGGCGCCGCCCTTAAAAGAGTGGGAGTGGAAGCCCGTAAGGATCTCGAAAATTTCTTCGGAAAACAGGTTCATCTGGAACTTTATGTAAAGGTGAACAAGAACTGGCGCAGTGATGCCAGACAGCTGAGGCGTTTCGGGTACAACGACAATTAGAATCCCGAATTCAGGATTTAAAATTCAAAATTTTGGAGTTCTGTTGCCTTTTAAAGAAGTTTCAGTTCTTTTCTCCTTGAGCGTTATACTTGATCTTCGCTCCGCGAATTTTTGATTTTTCAGGACCTTCTGTCCGCTGTCCACCATCCACTAATACTGAATATTTTACTCAAATAAGAACTATAATCTCAATTCTCACATCTCAATACTAATATCTCAATTAAAAACTCGTAATTTTGCACCCTATTTAGAAAAATGAATTATGAGCAGTATTGTAGCCATTGTAGGACGGCCTAATGTTGGGAAATCCACTTTCTTCAACCGGTTGATCCAGAGAAGGGAAGCCATTGTGGATTCGGTGAGCGGGGTGACCCGTGACCGACACTACGGCAAGACCGACTGGAACGGCCGCGGATTTTCGGTTATCGATACCGGCGGATATGTGATTGGGAGCGAAGATGTCTTTGAAGCCGAGATCGACAAGCAGGTGGAACTGGCTATTGAAGAAGCCGATGCGATTATCTTCATGGTTGACGTGGAAACAGGGGTCACTCCTATGGATGAGGATGTAGCTAACCTGCTGCGCAGGGTCAACAAACCTGTCTTTCTTGCCGTAAACAAAGTTGATAATGCCAAACGTTTGGAAAATGCGGTGGAATTTTACTCTCTTGGCCTGGGGGAATATTTTCCCATTGCCAGTACCAACGGGAGCGGAACAGGGGAGTTGCTTGATGCTCTTGTGGAAGCCCTTCCCGAAGATACCCGCGAAGAAGAGGCAGAACTGCCGCGCTTTGCAGTGGTAGGACGCCCTAACGCAGGGAAATCCTCCTTTATCAATGCGCTCATAGGGGAAGACCGCTACATAGTGACCGATATTGCCGGTACTACCCGCGATTCCATAGATACCCGTTACAACCGCTTCGGATTTGAGTTCAACCTGGTAGATACGGCCGGGATAAGGAGAAAATCAAAGGTGAAGGAAGACCTGGAGTTCTATTCTGTCATGAGGTCGGTACGTGCCATCGAACATTGCGATGTGTGTTTGATCGTGATGGATGCCACCCGCGGCTTTGACGGACAGGTGCAGAACATCTTCTGGCTGGCGCAAAGAAACCGAAAAGGTATCGTGATTCTTGTGAACAAATGGGATTTGGTTGATAAGGAAACCAATACCATGAAGGAGTATGAAGCGCAGATAAGACGAGAAATGGAACCTTTTACAGACGTGCCTATCGTTTTCATGTCTGTTCTTACCAAACAAAGGATCTATAAGGCCATCGAGACGGCCGTCGAGGTTTATCAGAACCGAAGCAAAAAGATCAAGACAAGCGAACTCAACGAGGTGATGCTGCCTATTATTGAGGCTTATCCGCCGCCGGCATACAAAGGCAAGTATGTGAAGATAAAATTCTGTACCCAGCTGCCCACGCCGCAGCCGCAGTTCGCTTTCTTCTGTAATTTGCCGCAGTACGTAAAAGATCCGTATAAACGCTTTATAGAGAATAAGCTTCGGAAGGAATTCAACTTCACCGGAGTTCCGGTTTCAGTCTACTTCAGAAAGAAATAATAAGGAGTTACATAAAAAAGAAGCCTCCCGAAAATGCCATTTTCGGGAGGCTTTTTTTATACTTAATACTTCTGAATTCTAACTTCTAAGCTCTAACTTCTAAAACTACCAGCCTCCTCCGGCGCCGCCTCCACCAAAGCCTCCGCCGCCGAAACCGCCACCAAAGCCGCCTCCGCCGCCGAAGCCTCCGCCACCGCCAAAGCTTCCGCCGCCAAAACCGCCACGGCCCAGGCTGCTGAGAACAAGGATGTCCAGCAAACCACCGCCTCTTCTGTGGCCGCCGTTCCTGCCACCGCCACGCTTGTTGCGCTGACTCAGTACGATCATGAAAAAGATGAAGATGATTGCGAGTATAATAAATCTTGGAGTTGCTCCGCCGCCGTTCCTGGCTTGCGGAGTGCCCTCATAAGTTCCGGCCATGACTTCAAAGATCGCAGTGGTACCGGCATCGAGTCCGCCGTAGTAGCTGCCTCTTCGGAATTCGGGTAAAATGATATTTTCAACGATCTGCTTGGAGAGGGCATCGGTAAGCGTGCCTTCGATTCCGTATCCTGTGGAGATCCAGATCTTTCGTTCCTGTTCGGCCAGCAAGATCAAAATTCCGTTGTCTTCATCGGCCTGACCGATTCCCCATTCATGAGCCCATTCCGCAGAATAGGTGCCAATGTATTCTCCCTGCAGGGATTCAATGGTCGCGATCACGATCTGGGTGGAAGTGGTATCGGCGTAGTTGATCAGCTTCTGTTCGAGGCTTCTTTCTTCAGAAGTGCTCAATACGTCAGCCTCATCATATACACTGGTTTCCTCTGAGGGTTTGGGCGGAATGTCACGCTGTGCCGTTGCTGTGAAAACTACACAGCACAAGAGGAGCAATAAGGTGAAATTCCGTTTGAAATTTTTCATTTATCTGGATATTTTATCCGAAAGTTGGTTTTCATCAGTGCCTTCATCCCAGGGGAAATGAACTTGGAGTTCATGTCCGGCCCGGGTAATTCCGTTGATCAAGCCTTGTTTAAAGTTGCCTTTTTTGAATTCGGCGACGATCTCGTCTTTGGTGCTTTCCCAGAAATCGGGCGGTACCACGTCATTGATCCCCTTGTCACCGTAGATCACGAAATTGCGGTCGTCTATGGCCACATAGATGAGCACACCGTTATCCTGCTTGGTGTTGTCCATCTTTAAGAGGTGGAAAACCTCCATGGCACGTTTCCAGATGTCACCTTTGCTGGACTTTTCGATATGCACCCGGATCTCTCCCGACGTTTTCTTCTCGGCCTGTCTTATGGCTTCTACCACTTCTTCTTCCTCCTGCTGGGTCAGGAACTCCTCAATTTTAGCCATTTTTCAAGGTTTTAAAATTCAAATTCCACTTCGGGGGCGGTTTCTGCCCCTGCATCGGCTTCGTAAACAGGCATCCTGTCAAAACCATACATGCCTACAATGATATTGTTAGGAAATTGCCTTATGTATCTGTTGTACTCGGTAACCGATTCATTGTAGCGGTTTCTTGCCACGTTTATGCGGTTCTCTGTGCCTTCCAGCTGAGACTGTAGCTGCTGAAAGTTTTGTGTAGCCTTCAGTTCCGGATAACGTTCAACCGTAACCAGTAAGCGCGATAGGGCAGAAGAGACCTGACTTTGCGCCTGCTGGAACTGCTGCATTTGAGCTTCGCTCATGTTTTCGGCATCGACGTTGATCGAGGTAGCCTTTGAGCGGGCTTCGATAACTTCGGTTATAGTGCTGCGTTCAAAGTCGGCAGCTCCTCTAACGGTGTTCACCAGGCTGGGGATGAGGTCATTCCTGCGCTGGTAAGAGCTTTCCACATCGGCCCAGGTCTTGCGAGCCTGTTCCTGCTTGTCTACTGCGTTATTATATTTCCCCGCAAAAAGTAAATAGATTCCCAGAACGATTGCACCGATTATCAATACGGGTACGAGCCATTTTTTCATGTTACAGTTGGTTTTTTAGTTTTATTAAAGTTGATTTTATGTTCTCTAACTTTCTGATTATTTCAAAGTTAGATAATGTTTTTTGTCTTTCTTCCTTTAAGTGGATCTTTGCGCCTTCCAGTGTAAAACCTCGTTCTTTGACCAGGTGGTAGATCAACTCCAGGTTCCTTATGTCTTCTTTGGTGAACTTGCGGTTGCCCTTGGCATTCTTCTTCGGCTTGATCACATCAAACTCCTTTTCCCAAAATCGAATTAGGGATGTGTTCACTCCAAAGGCATCGGCCACTTCGCCAATGCTGTAATACAGTTTTTCGGGTAGGTCTACGTGCATTAATCCAGGGATTGGTTTTCTTGTTGCGCCTGCTGCAGGATCTCGTCATACTCTGCGGGCGATAAATGTCCGTAGTAAAAGTTAAGCGGATTGATCCTGTCATCATCCTTGAAGATCTCATAATGTAAGTGAGGTCCCTGTGAACGGCCAGTACTTCCTACAAACCCAATAAGGTCTCCGCGCTTTACCTTTTGTCCTGCCCTCACATTGTACTTGTAAAGATGGGCATAGAGGCTGGTGTAACCAAATCCATGATCAATGCGAATATGTCTTCCGTAGCCGCTGGAGCGATTATCGGCCCTGCGTACCACACCGTCTCCCGATGCATAAACAGGAGTACCTCGGGGGGCCGAAAAGTCCATTCCGTAGTGGAATTTTCTCACCTTGGTAAAAGGGTCGGTTCGCCAGCCATAACCTGAGGCCATGCGTTTGAGATGTTCGTTCTTTACAGGCATAATGGCGGGGATAGAAGCCAGTAAAGCCTGCTTATCCTCGGCCAGGCTCACGATCTCGTCAAGGGAGCGCGACTGCACTACCAGGCGTTTGGTGAGGATATCCAGTTTTTTATGGCTTTCAATGATCAGTTTTGAATTGTCAAAACCTTCCAGGTCCTTGTACCTGTTGATCCCGCCGAAACCAGCCAGTCGCTGCTCTTCAGGAATAGGATTGGCCTCAAAGTAAAGTCGGTAGATGTTATTGTCACGGTCTTCAACATTGGCCAGTACTTCCTGCACCTGGTTCATTTTTCGGTTTAACAGCCCGTACTGAAGTTTCATGTTTTCCAGCTCCCGTCTCAGGGCTTTTTCCTTGGGAGTTTCAAGTTGCGGAATGTTGAGGTAGATGACCAAAAGAATGAATCCGGCAAGGAATGCTCCTGCAATACTCAAAAAGACAATTCCCAATTGCCGGCCCTTCCTTCGCTCTATTTTTTTATAGGAAAGCGTCTCACTGTCGTAATAATATTTAACCTTCGACATAAGTTAAATTATGCTATTTTTGCGTTACTGTGCATGTTGCAAAAACAGTGCAACAATAAGGTTGAGAAACGAACAAATATAGAAATTGTTTTTTCTCCCGCATAATTTAATAAATACTGAAAACATTATTCCTACATGAGATCCCAGGATATTCGCAAGCATTTTTTAGAATTCTTTAAATCCAAAAACCACAGCATCGTTCCCTCGGCGCCCATGGTGATCAAAGATGATCCCACGCTGATGTTCACTAACGCGGGGATGAACCAGTTCAAGGAGTTCTTTTTAGGAAATGGGACCCCTGTAAATTCGCGGGTTACCGATACCCAGAAATGCCTGCGGGTAAGCGGGAAGCACAATGACCTGGAAGAGGTGGGGAAAGATACCTATCACCACACCATGTTCGAGATGCTGGGCAACTGGAGTTTTGGAGATTACTTCAAGAAAGAAGCTATTGAGTGGGCTTGGGAATTATTGACCGAAGTCTATAAGATCGATAAAGAAATTCTTTACGTGTCTGTTTTTGAAGGGAACGAGGAAGAAGAGATTCCTGTTGACGGCGAGGCACTGGAACTTTGGAAAAAGATCGTACCTGAGGATCGAATCATCTTTGGGAATAAAAAAGACAACTTCTGGGAAATGGGAGACCAGGGGCCGTGCGGACCTTCTTCGGAAATCCACGTGGACCTGAGATCGGAAGAGGAAAAAGCGAAGATCCCCGGAAGGGAGCTGGTGAACCAGGACCACCCATTAGTAGTGGAGATCTGGAACCTGGTATTCATCCAGTTCAACAGAAAAGCTGATGGTTCCCTGGAAAAACTGCCGGCGCAGCATGTGGATACGGGAATGGGCTTTGAGCGCCTGTGTATGGTGTTGCAGGGAGTAAAATCCAATTACGATACAGATGTTTTTACTCCGCTGATCAAGGAGATCGAGAAGATCACCGGTTCCACATACGGAAAAAATGAAGAGACTGATATCGCCATCCGCGTGATCGCCGACCACGTGCGTGCCGTGGCCTTCGCCATTGCCGACGGGCAGCTGCCGGGAAGTACCGGTGCCGGTTATGTGATCCGCAGGATCCTGAGAAGAGCGATCAGATATGGGTTCACATTTTTGAACCAAAAAGAAGCCTTTGTTTACAAGCTGGTGGATACGCTGAGCAAACAAATGGGCGAAGCTTTCCCCGAGCTGCGTGCCCAGCAGAACCTTTGCGAAAATGTGATAAGAGAGGAAGAAAATTCCTTTTTACGCACCCTTGACCAGGGGCTCATCCTGCTGGACCAGATCATGCAGGAAACTCCCGATAAAAAAGTATCGGGAAAAAAGGCTTTTGAACTGTACGATACCTTTGGGTTTCCTATAGATCTTACAGCTTTGATCCTTGGTGAAAAAGGATATTCTCTTGACCAGAAAGAATTTGAAGAAGAACTGCAGAAGCAGAAAGACCGTTCCAGAAGTGCTTCAAAAGTGATCTCCGGAGACTGGCAGGAAGTCAATGCCGGGGAGACCGAAGGTTTCGTGGGCTATGACACGCTTGAGGCTGAGGTGAAGATCTTGCGTTACCGAAAAGTAAAATCAAAGAAAGAAGGCGAGCTGTACCAGCTGGTCTTTGATAAAACTCCTTTTTATCCCGAAGGCGGGGGACAGGTAGGGGATAAAGGGGTGCTGGAAAGCGAATCAGGTGAAGTGATCTACATTACCGACACCCGGAAGGAAAATAACCTGATCATTCACCTTTCAAAAGACCTTCCGCAGGACCTTTCGGGAACATTTAAAGCGGTGGTGAACGCGGCAAGAAGAGCGCGAACCGCGGCTAACCATTCGGCCACCCACCTGCTGCACCAGGCATTGAGAAATGTGCTGGGAACGCATGTGGAGCAAAAAGGATCCATGGTGCAGAGCGATTACCTGCGTTTCGATTTTTCCCATTTCAGCAAAGTGACTGCGGAAGAGATCCAAGAGATAGAGGATTTCGTGAATACCCGCATCGCCCATAAATTGCCCCTGGTTGAAAATCGGGAGATGACCTACGAGGAAGCCATTAATGACGGGGCTATTGCTCTTTTTGGTGAAAAATACGGAGACAAAGTTCGCGCGATCCGGTTTGGAGATTCCATTGAACTTTGTGGCGGAACTCACGTTGGTAACACAGCCGACATCTGGCATTTTAAGATCATTTCCGAAGGTGCTGTAGCTTCAGGTATACGCCGAATCGAAGCCATTACTTCGGAAGCGGCCAAAGATTATTTCGTTTCCCAGACCGAAGTGTACAGCGAGATCAGGGCGGTGCTGAAAAACCCGAAGGACCCGGTAAAAGCGGTAATGAACCTGCAGGACGAGAATACCGAACTTAAGAAACAGGTAGAAGCCCTGCTGAAGGATAAGGCCAAGAACCTGAAAGGTGACCTTAAGAACGAGATCAAAGAGATCAACGGAGTGAACTTTTTGGCAAAAAAGGTGGATCTGGATGCCGGCGGGATCAAAGACCTGTCTTTCCAGTTAGGGGATGAAACAGACAATCTATTCCTAATTTTTGGAACCGAACAGAACGGGAAGGCCCTGCTTTCCTGCTATATCTCAAAAGAACTGGCAGCTGAAAAAGACCTGCATGCCGGCAAGATCGTCAAGGAACTCGGAAAATTCATCCAGGGTGGCGGTGGCGGACAGCCATTTTACGCTACCGCCGGCGGGAAGAATCCGGCAGGGATCAATGAAGCCCTTCAGAATGCGGAAAAGTATATAAAATAGCATAGCAAACCTGCAAGGTCTTTTTCTGACCTTGTAGGTTCTTCAATCAAATATTTCAGACCTATAAGGTTTTCAAAACCTTGCAGGTGATAAGGAAGTACGAAAAGAAACCCAACCTATAGAGCGATAGACTTCAGGACCAAAATACCCATTCAGCCTAAGGAGCCGAAGATCACCTACGAATCCCGGATCCTGCTTTTGGGTTCCTGTTTTGTAGAGAACATTGGGAAGAAACTGGAGTACTTCAAATTCCGGAATTTCCTGAACCCTTTCGGTATTTTATTTCATCCCTCGGCCATTCGGGCGTTCCTGGAAAATGTGCGGTCAAAAAAGCGTTTTTCAGAAGAAGATATTTTTTATCACAATGAGGCCTGGCATTTCTTTGGGGCGCATTCAGATCTTAACAGCAGTGATAAAGGCGAGATCCTGGAGCGGCTGAATACGGCGGTAGAGGAGACAGCCGAATTCTTAAGATCGGCCACTCAAGTTATCATCACTCCGGGTACCGCCTGGGGCTATCGCTTTAGGGAGTCCGGAAAAGTGGTGGCCAACTGCCATAAAGTTCCGCAGAAGAACTTCAGCAAAGAGCTGCTGGAGGTGAAAGAGGATCTTGTAAGATGTGTGGAGATCGTGAAAGAGCTGAATCCTTCCGCAGCGATCATTTTTACGGTAAGTCCCGTCCGACATATAAAGGATGGATTCCTCGAAAATCAGCAGAGCAAGGCAAAACTTATTTCAGCGATCCATGAAATTGTTGCCGAACAGTCCAATACAGAATATTTTCCCTCTTATGAGGTCATGATGGATGAGCTGCGAGATTACCGCTTCTATGCCGAAGATATGGTGCATCCAAACGAGGTAGCTATAGATTACATCTGGGAAAGGTTCAGGGAAACCTGGATCTCTGCAGAAGCCGGGCAGGTGATGAAAAAGATCGATGGCATCCAAAAAGGGCTTTCTCACCGGCCTTTCAATGAAGCTTCTGAAGCGCATCAAAAGTTCAAAAAGGACCTGCAAAAGAAGATAGAGGAGATCCAAACCTCGCACCCGCAAATAAGATTCTAACATTTTATTCAAAAAAAGACAGCTGCTTATTTGTAACTTCAGGTTATGAGAAAATTCATTTTAGGCGCTGTTTCGGTATTGCTGATCGTACTTGGCTTGCGGTATTGTGAACGTCGTGATGCCGAAAAGGACCGGCTTGAGGAAAGCACCGCGTTAATTCAGCAGCAGGTAAAGAACGTGGGAAAGCTGGTGGTGACCGAAGGAACTTTTTCGCAGGTCTATACCTATAAAGATTCCCGAAAGTTCTATTTCGACGTATTCTCTGCCAGGAAAAAGGCCCTGATCGTGGTGAACGCGAAAGCTACCGTCGCTTACGATCTTAGCAAGCTGAAGGTGGAGGTGAACGAAGAGGAAAAGACCGTAACCATCACCCATATCCCGAAAGAAGAGATCTCGATCTATCCCGATATTCAGTACTACGACGTGACCCAGGATTACCTTAACCAGTTCGAGGCCGAGGATTACAACAAGATCAAAAGCCGCATCAGAAAATCCATTCGTGAGAAAGTCGAGAAATCCTCTTTAAAATCGAACGCGCAGAACAGGCTCATCAGTGAATTGCAAAAGATCTATATCCTTACCAGTTCCCTGGGCTGGACCCTGGAATATAAAGGAGAGAAATTCGATTCCGGAGAATTGAAGGAGCTTAAGCTCTAAACCTTATCCCGCTACAAAGTCTGATTTTACGGTGTTCACCCCACCGTCTATTAGATGAGCAACTTCAGGTCGGTTTGATTTGACCTCTTCAAGGTGCTGCAGTACTTCCGAAGCCAGCTTTTCATCCTTGTCGTGGGCCAGTTCAAAGATCTCTACTGAAAGCAGCCAGTCCTTTGGATGGTGCTTTTTCAGAATATCAAAAGCGGCTTGCAGTGAGAACTTCGTGTTCTTGCCTTCCCGGATATTTCTCACCGACTCGTAAAGCGATTCCAGTTCCTGTTTTTCCGGAGTTTTCTTGCTCTTGATGGTAGTCGAAGAAGGTTTGTGGGTGATCATGTCAAATGAGTGCCAGTCAGCCGGGCCGGCAAAAGCCGAGATCACTTCTTTACCTACCGCCATGTCATATTTCCCCCACTCGGGCTGGAAGAGCATTTCGTCGTTGTAGGTGACGGTACAATCCTTCAGGCTTATCAGAATGACCTTGCCCTGCAGGTTGCGAGTACCGGTAATGATCTCTCCTTTTACTACCACGCCGCCTTCGAATTCGAAGGTGATCTTTTCGCCTTCATAAATGTCGTAGGCGCGAAGGTCACGCGGACTCATGTCTTCGATCGCCAGGTTGATGCCTTTCAATTTTCCCACGGGAGAGCCAAATCCTTCGGGATGATTTTCGGTGCCATGGCCCACCAGTTCCTTTTCCCTGGCAGCAAGGGCGGTTTTTCCGGTGGTCTGGAAATAAATGGGTTTGCCTTCATGTTCTATGACCCTTGAAAAGTTTCCGGAGATCTGTATCCCCGTACTTAATTCAATGGTGCCAATATTCTTGGAATTAATAAGCTTTTTCAATCCTTCCAGTCCGCCGACCCGCAGGGCCATTTTATTGGCAAACTCCTCCAGGACCGAGCTCAGGTGAGCGAAATCTGGAGTGACATACAGCTGCGGCTGAGGTTTGGTGATATCAAAATCCTGCTTCGCGGCCTCAATGGTGTAAGGGATCTTCTTCACCTTATCGGTCATGCACCAGGTACTTTCCCCAATAGAAGAAAGTAGTCCGGCCCCGTAGATCTTCGGGTTCTCCACTGTGCCAATGAGTCCGTACTCCACGGTCCACCAGTGCAGGTTTCTTATCTGGGCCATTTCACTTGGCTCCGGATTCTTGTTCTGTAACTCATCCACACGCTTTTCTGCAGCTTCTATCTCTTGCTGCGGAGTGTCTTCGGCTTCTTTGATGATCGAAAGGTGGCGAATGGCTTCGTACACCTCGTAATCATGCGCGCTGGAAATGGCCTTGCAGCCTATCTCTCCGAAGCGACGCAGGTATTCGGCATATTCAGGGTTGGCAATAATGGGTGCGTGTCCCGCTCCTTCGTGGATGATATCGGGGGCAGGGGTGTATTCAATGTGCTCCAGCTGCCTGATGTCACTGGCAATTACCAGTACGTTGTAGGCCTGAAACTCCATAAAAGCTGCCGGCGGAATAAAACCGTCAACGGCCACGGCTGCCCAGCCGATCTCCTTCAGGATCCTGTTCATCCCGTACATGTTGGGAATGTGGTCTATGGAAATTCCGGTTTGCCGCAGTCCGTCAAGATAAGAGGAATGGGCTACCTGGCTCAGGTACTCCACGTTCTTGCGCATCACATACCTCCACACCGCCTGGTTAATTGGGGTGTACTCCTCATAATTCTGAGGCTTGATGAATTGTTTGAGGTGCGCCGGTAGACGGTCAATTATCTCGTTGGATTCAAATTCTTGTTCCATAAAAATCGGTAATAAACAGGTGCTTAAAGATACAAAAATATTGGACTTGCAAGTTGTTGATATTTAGGCTGAAAGGACTGGAGGAAGGCACATACATTAAGCAGATAATTTGTATTTTTGAATAAAACATCCCTTATGGATCTGCAAAAAAGGAAAATAGAATT
The DNA here is from genome assembly GCF_900102915.1 of Salinimicrobium catena. Lineage (GTDB taxonomy): Bacteria > Bacteroidota > Bacteroidia > Flavobacteriales > Flavobacteriaceae > Salinimicrobium > Salinimicrobium catena. Next base: position 13,864 of record NZ_FNGG01000001.1, on the reverse strand, counting down.
TGTTCAGGAATTTTTAAAGCTTCAAAGTGAAGAGGTGATAACCCGCCTGGAAGAACTTCTGAGGAAGGAAACGAATAGCCTTGTTCAGGAGAATTCTAAACCTATGACCAAAGAGGAATTGAATGAGCGAATTGATATTTCTGAAGCAGATTTTCAAAACAATCGATTCAAAAGATCTTCAGACCTACTGAAGAAATATCAGTAAATGACATTTGAAATTATCTGGTCAGATTTTGCAGAACGGCAATTAGATCTAATTTTTCTCTACTATCTGGAAAATGCCGGAAAAAGGACAGCTATAAGAATGGTTCAGGACATTGTTAATGAATCTAACAGCTTAAAAAAAGATCCTTTTATTGGGCAGAAGGAAGAATTACTTATAGGCAGAGAAATAATTTACCGCTATCTTTTAAAAAAGAACTTCAAAATTATATATTCGGTTGATCAGGTCAAAGGTTTTATAAAAATTGCAGATGTATTTGATACGCGGCAAGATCCTGCCAAAATAAATAGAACTCAATAATTTGAAATTTTATTAGCCACAAAAAAAGCCGCTAAAAAAATCAATTTTTAACGGCTTCAGCTCGGGGGGACTGAACGATTAATTTCGTCCCGGGGGATATTTTTCCAGGATCTCCTCAACGATCTCGTTGATCCTTTCCTGTTTACGGTCAACTTCACGGGCAAGCGCGGCGGTACCCATTCCCTGCCATACCAGTTCTTTCTTATCGGCGTCGATAAGATCGATATACAGGGTTCCTTCGGTGGTCGAACTCACGGTGTTATAGCCGGAGCCCCAGTACCAGGGATGCCATCCCCAGCCATAGCCGTAGGCGTAGTTGTTATTGTAGATGTTGATATTCTCCCTGGTCTTGGTGAAAATGCTCACCAGCATATCGGGGTTATCAGATTTGGTAAGACCTTTTTGCTGCAGTTCAGCCTCAATGGCCCTAAGGATCCTTTTCTTATCGAGATCAGAAATGTCTGCCTTATCGATTCCCGGTTTAAAGAAAGCGAAGGTTTGATACTGATTAAAATTCACGTTCTGGTCATAATCTGTAGCGACTTTAACGCTGCTGCACGAGGTGAGTACCAGGGCGAACAGTAACGCGACAGTGGTAATTTTCAATGATCTCATAATCCTTGGGTTTTGGTTTTACAATAAACTTTCATCTACCATATTAGGAATGGTGATCTGTAACTGCGGCTCTGTTTCCATGGCCCGTTTGATCGCAAACAGCGCGCCCTCATTTCGGGCCCAGGACCGGCGGGCGATCCCGTTGTTTACATCCCAGTATAACATAGACTTAAGTCGTCTTTCGGACTCTTTATTACCCTCAAGAACCATACCGAATCCGCCATTGATCACTTCTCCCCAGCCAACACCGCCGCCGTTATGAATGCTCACCCAGGTGGCACCTCTAAAGCTGTCGCCTATCACATTGTGAATGGCCATGTCGGCCGTGAAGCGGGATCCGTCATAGATATTCGAGGTTTCCCGGTAAGGGGAATCGGTTCCTGAAACGTCGTGGTGATCCCTTCCAAGGACCACGGTTCCTATCTCTCCTTTGGCGATGGCGTCGTTGAAAGCTTTGGCGATCTCTATTCTTCCCAGGGCATCGGCATAAAGAATCCGTGCCTGGGAACCTACCACCAGCTTGTTCTCCCTGGCACCCTGTATCCACTTGATATTGTCCTGCATCTGCTGCTGAATCTCTTCGGGGGAATTCTCTTTTAGCCTCTGAAGCACTTCGGTAGCGATGGCGTCGGTTTTGTCCAGGTCTTCCTGTTTTCCGGAAGCACATACCCAACGGAAAGGTCCGAAGCCATAATCAAAGCACATGGGGCCCATAATGTCCTGTACGTAACTCGGGTATGCGAAATTCTCCTTGTCTTTGGCTTTTTCGGAAGTCACGAAATTGCCCTGTTCGTCTTTATAGATCTTAGCGCCCGCCCTGGAAGCCTCGAGTAAAAAGGCATTTCCGTAATCGAAGAAATAGGTGCCTTTTTGGGTGTGGCGGTTGATCGCCTCTGTCTGCCTTCTGAGACTCTCCTGAACCTTTTCTTTGAACTTTTCCGGATCATTGGCCATAAGCTCCTTTGACTCCTCAAAGGAAAGTCCCACCGGATAATAGCCTCCTGCCCACGGATTGTGAAGGGAGGTCTGGTCGCTTCCCAGGTCAATATGCAGGTCTTGCTTCTCGAATTCCTCCCATACGTCCACCACGTTGCCCTGGTAGGCGAAAGAGATCGTTTTCTTTTCTTCTTTAGCCTTTTTTACTTTTTCAACCAGCTCATTGAGATCGGTCACTACCTCGTCTACCCAGCCTTGTGAATGACGGGTTTCTACCGCTTTGGGATTCACCTCGGCACACACCGTGATACAGCCTGCAATGTTCCCTGCCTTTGGCTGGGCGCCGCTCATTCCTCCTAAACCTGAGGTAACGAATAAGGACCCTCCTCCTTTACCTATCTTCCTTAGACCGTTGAGCACGGTGATGGTAGTTCCGTGCACGATCCCCTGCGGACCAATGTACATATAACTTCCCGCGGTCATTTGTCCGTACTGGGTGACGCCAAGGGCGTTGAACTTCTCCCAGTCATCCGGTTTTGAATAGTTCGGGATCATCATCCCGTTGGTGACCACCACCCTTGGGGCGTCCTTGTGAGATGGGAACAGCCCCATCGGGTGTCCCGAATACATGACCAAAGTTTGCTCCTGGCTCATCTCGGCCAGGTATTTCATCACCAGGCGGTACTGCGCCCAGTTCTGGAACACGGCACCGTTTCCTCCATAAGTGATAAGTTCGTGTGGGTGTTGGGCCACCTTCGGATCAAGATTGTTCTGGATCATGAGCATGATGGCTTTGGCCTGCTCGCATTTTCCGGGATACTCTTCGATGGATCGGGCATACATGTCATAATCTGGCCGCAGCCTGTACATGTAGATCCTGCCGTAGGTTTCCAGTTCCTCACGAAATTCAGGAAGAAGTTCGGCGTGGTGCTTCGGCTCAAAATACCGCAGCGCGTTGCGCAGGGCGAGCTTCTTCTCCTCCTCGTTCAGGATCTCCTTGCGCTTTGGCGCGTGGTTCACATTTGGGTCGTATGCTTTGGCTGCAGGCAGTTTATCGGGAATTCCTTCTAAGATCGCTTTTTTGAAGTCCATAATTATTCTTTGGTCTGTTGATCGGTTTTTTTGTTGTACCCATACGGGCAGTGGCGGCAGCCGCTTTGGCAGCAATAACCACGCTTTAGGTGGTATTGTTCGGTAAAACAGCGGTAGCCTTCTGGGGTGAGATAATAGTCTCCTTCTTCTAAAGGAATTTTTTTCTTGAAAAAACTCATATCACAAAAATAGCATTTTCTTATCTTGTCCTCATGTTTGTGGTGGTAAATAAATTCATCCTGGCCAGGCATTTTGATGGCGTGGTACTTTGGCCCTTTATAGTCCTGAAGCGGGAAGAACTGAAGAAGAACCCGGTGTTCATGAACCACGAACGCATTCACCTGAAGCAGCAGGTGGAAATGCTGCTCATCTTCTTTTTTATCTGGTATTTCTTTGAATACTTCATACGTCTCATCAAATACCGCGATTCCTATAAGGCCTATAGCAGGATCTGTTTTGAGCGGGAGGCCTATGCTAATGAGAAAGATCTTGGCTATATCACCAATCGAAAATTCTGGGCCTTTCTAAAATACCTGTAAGTTCTTCGGAAAGTGCCGCATCTTTTCTGACCTTTGCATTTTAGAAGAGAATCTTGTGCTATTATTTGAAGATCATCCTGTAATTCCGAATCAGTTCGTCGCTGAAGTTTCCGGAGTTTCCGTTTTTATGAAGCGGGAAGACCTGCTGCATCCCGAGGTTTCGGGGAATAAGTTCCGCAAGCTGAAGTACAACCTCAAAAATGCCATTTCTGAAGGGCATGAGTCCGTGCTCACATTTGGAGGGGCTTTTTCAAACCATATCGCCGCGACCGCAGCGGCGGGGAAAGCATTCGGGATCAATACCATCGGCGTGATTAGAGGAGAGGAGCTGGGGCTGGATCTGCAGAAAACGCTTCGGGAGAATCCGACCCTGAATTTTGCCGCTTCCTGCGGAATGACCTTCGAGTTTGTGTCCCGGGCGGCTTACCGGGAAAAGACTTCCGAAGAATTTTTAAAAAGGCTTCAGGAAAAATTCGGGAAATTCTACACTGTTCCCGAAGGCGGAACGAACAACCTGGCCGTAAAAGGCTGCGAAGAGATCCTTTCCGCAGAAGATAAGGAATTTGATGAGATAAGCTGCGCCGTTGGTACCGGCGGAACGATTTCGGGGCTTATCAATGCTTCCGAAGAGAGCCAGAAGGTCTTGGGGTTTCCTGCCCTGAAGGGTGATTTTCTCAATGCCGAAGTGGCGCAGTTCAGCGAAAAAAATAACTGGGAACTTATAACAAATTACCATTTTGGGGGTTATGCTAAGGTGGACCGGGAGCTCATCCTCTTCATAAATGACTTTAAAAGGCGATACGGAATTCAGCTTGATCCCGTCTATACCGGCAAGATGATGTTTGGGCTTTTTGATCTCATCGGGAAGGGTTATTTTTCTAAAAATACTCGTATTTTAGCCATTCATACGGGAGGGCTGCAGGGTATTGCCGGCATGAACAACAGACTTAAAAACAAAGATTTACCCCAAATTGAATTTTAAAATGAAAGTTACTGTTAAGATCTTATTGCTCTTATTGGTATTCACTGCTTTTTCCTGCGGAAGCAAAAAGAACGTTGCCGGCAGCAAGCAGAAAAAAGAACAACGAATCGATGAAGGCACCCGCATGGCGGTTGAGGAAATCACAGGGTTGTCTGACGGGGAAAGGGAAATTCTCGAAGCCCCTAAGCCTAAAAAATATGTAGATAAGATCTCGGCTTACATTAATACTTACGCGCCCATAGCCCAGGAGGAGATGAGACTTTACAAGATACCTGCCAGCATCACCCTGGCCCAGGGGATCCTGGAATCGGGGGCCGGCGAAGGGGAGCTCACCCGCAAGGCGAACAATCACTTCGGAATAAAATGTCACGGCTGGAAAGGCGGCGGAGTATATCATGATGATGACCGCCCACAGGAGTGTTTCCGAAAATACAACCACCCGAAATATTCCTATCGCGACCATTCTTTATTCCTGACCGAAAGGAAAAGATATGCAGCGCTTTTTGAGCTGAAGCCCGATGATTACAGGGGCTGGGCAAAAGGCCTGAAGGCGGCCGGCTATGCTACAGACCGCAAATACCCCGACAAGCTCATCAACCTGATAGAACGCTATGAACTGTATAAGTATGACGGACAGGTGCTGGGTAAAAAGGCAGTGGCTTATAAAGAGACAAAAAATGAAAAGGCTCAGCAAGCGCCCTCGGCGCAGCAGTATGTGGTAAAGCAGGGAGATACCCTGTATTCCATCGCCAAACGCTACCGACTCACGGTAGAGCAATTAAAACAATACAATAATTTACGGGATAACAATATTGGGATAGGACAAACCCTTTACGTTACCCCCTAAAAGGAAATTTCATTATGATCTATAAGAGAAGCAGCGAGTTGTTCGCTGCCGCGAAAGAAGTGATCCCAGGAGGAGTGAATTCGCCAGTAAGGGCTTTTAATGCCGTTGGCGGGGAACCTTTGTTCATAAAGGAAGCCAAGGGAGCCTATATGTATGACGAAGACGGAAATAAGTATATCGACTATATCAATTCCTGGGGGCCGCTTATCCTGGGCCATGCTTTTGACCCGGTGGTGAACGCGGTGATCGAAAAGGCTAAAAAAGGAACCTCTTTCGGAACCCCTACCGAGATCGAAACCACGATCGCCGAGCTGGCCGTGTCTATGGTGCCGAACATTGACAAGATTCGATTCGTGAATTCGGGAACCGAAGCCTGCATGAGTGCGGTGCGCCTTGCCCGCGGCTTCAAGAACAGGGAAAAGATCATCAAGTTTGCAGGCTGTTATCATGGCCACAGTGATTCTTTCCTTATCCAGGCAGGAAGCGGGGCAGTGACCTTTGGAACTCCCAACAGCCCCGGGGTGACTCAGGGTACGGCGAAAGATACTTTGCTGGCTACCTATAATGACCTGGAAAGCGTCGAAGATCTGCTTAAAGCCAACCAGGGGGAGATCGCCTGCATCATCCTGGAGCCTATCGCCGGGAATATGGGATGTATTCCTCCAAAAGAAGGTTTTTTGGAAGGCCTTAGAAAACTATGTGATGAATATGATGTTTTATTGATCTTTGATGAGGTGATGACCGGCTTCAGGCTGGCGAGAGGCGGGGCACAGGAGCTGACCGGTGTGGATGCCGATATTGTTTGCTTCGGAAAAGTGATTGGTGGCGGATTACCCGTCGGGGCCTTTGCTGCCCGAACAGAGATCATGGATTACCTGGCGCCAACCGGCCCTGTTTACCAGGCGGGTACCCTTAGCGGGAATCCGTTGGCCATGGCTGCCGGACTGGCTATGCTCACCGAGCTGAATGATAATCCTGAGATCTATACCAGCCTGGCCCAAAAGACAGAATATCTTCATAAAGGTATTGCTGAAGTCCTTATCAAAAACAACGTAACACACACCATCAACCGCAGGGGGTCAATGATCTCTGTGCATTTTGCTGAAGAGGCGGTGGTGGATTTCACCTCGGCGGCTAAAGGGAATAACGATACTTTCAAAAAGTTCTTCCACGGGCTGCTCGAGAACGGGATCTATATCGCGCCAAGCGCGTTCGAAACCTGGTTCCTGACCGATGCCCTTTCTTACGAAGACCTGGACGCGACCATCGCGGCGGTCGATAAGGTGTCGAAGGAATTGTAGAATATAACGACAACCCTGTCAGGGGTTTTGAACCCTGACAGGGGTTATAAGTCAAACCTAACAGGTTTTAGAAACCTGTTAGGTTTTTTGGTTATTTGTCATACCGGAAATATGTCGCTCCTCTGGAGCTCTTTTTCAAACTGGTCAACCTTCTATAGATATGCCGCTCCTCCGTAGCTATAGATATGTCGCTCCTCTGGAGCTGTGGAAAAGAATAAAAACAATTATACGTTGTGAAGAATAATTTCCCCTGGATAAATAAATTAACTTCCAACTTCCAACTTCCAACTTCTAAAATCTAACGTCTAAACACCATTCATTTCCAGCAACTCTTCCACGTAGTGCCGCTGATTGCTAAGGCGGGGGATCTTGTGCTGTCCGCCGAGTTTATCCCGTTTTTTAAGCCAGTCGTAAAAGAGCTTTTCCCGGGCCTGGTGTACCTTAGGCGGATTAAGGGTCATGTTGTTAAAGCGCTTGGCTTCATAATCACTGTTGATGCTTTGCAGGTATTGATCAAAACAGTGGGTGAAGTGGTCAAAATTTTTCGGGGGAGTTTTAAATTCGATGATCCATTCATGGGCTCCTTTTTCCTTCCCCTGCATAAAAACGGGTGCCGCGGTATAGTCCACGATCTCGCATCCTGTTTCTTCGGAAGCTTTTTTTAGGGCCTCTTCGGCATTTTCGATGATCAGCTCCTCGCCAAAGACGTTGATGTGGTGCTTGGTGCGGCCGGTGATCTTAATGCGGTAAGGATGCAGCGAAGTGAATCTTACCGTATCCCCGATCTTGTAGCGCCAGAGTCCGGCATTGGTGGTGATAAGCACCGCGTAATTCTTGTCCTTTTCGACTTCAGACAGTGGGATCACCTTTTCTTCAGGCGTTCCGAAGGTATGCATCGGAATGAACTCATAGAACACCCCGTAGTCCAGCATCAGCAATAATTCCTTGGAGTCGTTGCTGTCCTGGATGGCAAAAAAACCTTCCGAAGCATTGTAGATCTCGTAATACCTGAAATCATCGCGCGGCAGGATCTTTTGGTACTGGTCAATATAAGGCAGGAAGTTCACCCCGCCGTGGAAATAGGCTTCCAGGTTAGGCCAAATTTCGAACAGGTTCTCCTTACCGGCGGCTTCAAGAGCATTGTTCAGCAAGACCAGCATCCAGGAAGGCACTCCGGCCAGGCTGGTGACATTTTCATCCAGGGTTTCGTTTACGATGGCTGGCATTTTCACCTCCCAATTGCTCATGAGGGAAACCTCGTTGCTGGGAGTGCTGCTGTATTCTGCCCAGAAAGGCATGTTGTCGATAAGAATGGCCGAAAGGTCTCCGAACTGGGTGCCGTTTTGCTTATAGATCTCCTTGCTGCCGCCCAGCCGCAGGCTCTTTCCGCTGAAAAGCTGTGAATCGGGGTTGTTATTGAGGTACATGCAGAGCATGTCCTTTCCCGCCGCATAATGGCAGTTTTCCAAAGACTCTTCGCTCACCGGAATGAACTTGCTCTTGGCATTTGTAGTGCCGCTGCTCTTGGCAAACCATTTGATGGGAGTCGGCCAAAAGATGTTGATTTCGCCCCTTCGGCTGCGTTCAATATCGGGCTCAAAGTCCTCGTATTGCTGCAGGGGGACGCGGGCCGCGAATTCCTCATAGCTGGTCATGGAGGCGAAGTCGTATTTCTTGCCTACCTCTGTATTTTTGGCTTTTTGGAGGAGTTTCTTGAGCAGCTCGAACTGTACCTCATGAGGGTATTTAATGAACAATTCCATTTGGTGAATACGCTTCTTGAGGAACCAGGAAGCCACGGAATGAACTAAAGGAATTGGCATTTTTCTTTTTATCTTTAGGCCCTCAAACGCCGGGGCGCCTGTAAGGGGAAACCGGTTAAAAATAAAACTATTCTGATTGCTGGCAAAAACTGCGATCGATAAAATTTAAAGACGATATATGATCTACGAAGGAGTACTTACCAAGATGAAGACAGAGCTGAAGGAAACGGTGCAGTACTATATGATCTTTGAACAGGACTTCCTCAACGTGAACCAGGTAATAGACAAGAAGCTCAGCATCAATTTTCTGCATTATTTCTGCCTCAATTGCGAAAAGGAAAAGAAGATCTTCACTAACGGAGTGTGCTACCAGTGTTTCAGCACCCTTCCCGAAATGGGGGAGTGGGTGATGCGCCCTGAGCTGAGCACCGCGCACCTGGGGCAGGAAGACCGTGACCTGGACTATGAACAAAAAGCCCAGCTGCAGCCGCATATCGTCTACCTGGCCAATTCGAGCAATGTGAAAGTGGGGGTGACCCGAAAAAGTCAGGTGCCAACCCGCTGGATAGACCAGGGTGCGCATGAGGCCATTGAGATCGTAGAAGTCCCCAATCGCTATCTTGCGGGGATCACAGAAGTGGCGCTGAAGGAGCACGTTTCAGATAAGACCAACTGGAGGAGAATGCTCACCAATGACCTGAAAGACCTGGACCTGCAGCAGATAAAGGAAGACCTTAAGCAGTACCTGCCCGAAGAGGTGAAGGATTATTACCTTGCCAGCTCTAAAGAGCTGGAGATCAAATTCCCCGTGCTAAATTATCCTGCAAAATGCCGATCTCTAAACCTGCAGAAAACCCCATTTTATGAGGGTGTGCTGAAAGGGGTAAAAGGACAGTATCTCATTTTTGAGGATGGGACGGTCTTCAATGTAAGGAAACACGAAGGCTACGGCGTAGCCCTCACCGTGCAGTAGCCTCTACTGGTTCGTAGTATCCTTTTTCTTTTTCTTTCCGCCCAGGATGCCTCCCAGGATATCCCTGGCGGCTTCTTTCACCACTTCTTCCTGGGTCCTGACCGAATCCTTCTTCTGGGTTTGTCCGGCCGTGGTAGTGTCTTTCCCGGTTTTGCCGGTGATGATATCGGTTAGAATACCTTTTCCTTTTTCCTGCAGCTTCTCTGTCTGGCTGGCAATTATCTTCTGGGTAAGGTTGCTTACGGCCTGCTCCATGTTGAGGTTGATCCTTGGGTTGTTGAATGTGCCCGTAAGGTCAACCGGCAGGGCTACGGTCATGGAATCCTGTGCCGTGGCGCTGAGTTTTGAAAGGGTGGAACCCAACTGATCCCCCAGGTATTTGGCCGGGATCTTCAGCGCCAGGTTGTAGCGCATGTTCTGGTCAAAGCCGTGGCTTCCCGAAGCGGTGGCCTTGATCCCCTTGATATTGAAATCGAACGGCTGCACCTCTACCTGCCCGTTGTTGAAGGTGAGGTTTGTCCTGAGGTCTTTCAGGTTGAGGTTGTTGAGGTCGATGAAATTCAGGTTCTGATCCAGTTGCGCCAGCAGGGGAGTTTGCTCCGGTTTCACCCTGGCTCCCAGCACTTCTGCCAGGGCATTTCCTGCCAGGGTCTGCAGTTTAGGAGTAAGGTCTTCGTTCAGATTTCCGCGAAGATCGAGATTGGTGGAGAGGTTCCCCTGCAGGGCCTGGGCGATGGGCGCCAGGTTTCGCAGCAGTTCCATGTCTCTGAAGGCCTGCGCGATGTCAATGGAATTGAGGTCCAGCTTCATTCCAAAGGTGGGAACAGGTTCGCCGGTAGAGACATTTCCGTTAAGGTTGATGCTGCCGTTAAAGATACTGGCGGTAACGTTCTGCAGGCTCGCCGTCTCATTGTTAATGGCCAGTTTCCCTTTGGCGTTCTTCAAGACAAGATTATCGTATAAAACCTGGTCTGCCACAAAATCCAGTTGCACATCCAGGAAAGAAGGGATCTTTATTGCCTCTTCGGCTGTCGCGGCTGTTTGCGTGCGGGTGCTTTCTGTTTCTGCGGAAGGCTTTTCCTTCACCATGAAATCATTCACCGAAAAAGATTTGGAGCGGGCGGTGAAATTTCCCTTCAGTTTTTGGTCGGTGAACATGTAACCCATGAAGTTCTGGATGTTCCCGTTTACGGCCAGATCGGTACTGCCGGTGGTGGCCAGGAAATCCTGCAGGGCCACATTCCCCGAATTGAACTTCATGGTCGCCGTGGCCAGTTTGATCTCGTTCGGGATCTCCGGAGAGCTGTAACTGAAGTTCCTGATGGTGGCGATCCCGTTGCTTTGCACGTTCTGGTATTGCTCTTTTTCAATGGACTCCATGTCAAAACTGGTCGACATGTCAGCGGTCACCATCCCGTTAAGGTCCTGCTCCAGTTCCAGCGGATAGGCTTTTTCCAGGTTGGCCAGGTTAATGCTGCCTTTCACTGCCATGTCTACCAGCATGTTTCCGGTAAGATTCCTCAGTTTCCCATTGGCCCTGAAGGCGTCCTGGTCTATCCTGAAGTTGAGGGTGTCTATGTTGACGTAGGTGTCGTCGGCCAGGCCGGTGGTGTTCATCACCTCGGCGGCAATGGTAATGTCTTCCACCTTCTTCGGAAGGTCGGGATATTTAAAGGAGGCATTATCAGAGTTAATGTTGATCTCCATCTTTGGGATGTAGGTCTCGTCCACTATTCCGCGGATGAAGCCATTCACCACAAAGTCGCCGCTGGTCTCCACCTCTTCTATGTTCTTGGAGTATTCTTCGGGGATGACCGCCAGGAAGTTCTTGAACGAGGAGCTGGGAGTCTTGAAGGTGATGTCCACCTCGTTGTTGTCTTCGTTCACCTTCACGTAGCCGTCAAAGGTGAGCGGCAGCTGATTGATAAGGGCTTCGTTCTCGAGAAAGGAATATTTCTGATTTTCCAGGTCCATCATGAAATCGGCCTCCAGCTGCACTTTATTTCTATTGAGGTACTTTACTTCATCTACTACCAGGCTCACCAGGGCAGAGGAGAAAGTGCTCAGGGTAGAGTTCTGAGCCGAAAGGTCTCCGTTTCCTTTATGGTTGAGATCCTCCACCAGCAGTTTGATGCCGGCTCCCTTGTCATAATAGCTCACCCTGGAGTCATTCACCTCGTAATGCTGCATGTCGAACTCAAAGCCCCCGCCACCGGATGTTTTTGTGGCCGATGTATCTTCAATGGCTATGTCATAGTTGTTGTTTCCCAGGGAGTCTACCTTTATATTGAGCAGGGTGCGGTTGAGTTTGAGGGCATCAATTCGCAAGGGTTTTCCACTGTCCCTGAAAAGTTCCATGACCGACATTTGCAGGACCACTTCCTCACTAAAGGCCAGGGTGTCTCCTGCAAAGGGGGCGTTATTCACCACGCTCAAGTCTTCAATGCCCAGGGTGGCGTCGGGAAAATTCCGGAAAAGGCTGAGATCGATATCGGCAAAAGCCACCTGCGCATTGAGGTTTTCATTGATGGTCTTTTGCACCAGGTCCTTCAGCTGTTTTTCAAAAAGAATGGGTGTGAGCAGGAGTATTAACAGGATGACTCCCACTGCGATCGCAGCTATTTTCAGAAATTTTTTCATAAAAAGAACATTTTAAAAAGTTATTTCAAAGCACAGGTTTAAACCTCCTGTGAAAATATCAGCTGGGATGTTAAAGGCCTCTTTGTGTTAAAACTCTTTCTAACAAAGTTAAGAGTATGTGGTTTTGTTTTATTTAATTTGCTGTGAAATTTACGCCTTTAGTCTTACTAAATTTTTCTTAAACACCCTTGAATCCTCCAAAAACAGTCTTTATAGCCCTTGGTAGCAACGAGGGAAATCGTTTTGACCTTCTTCAAAAGGCTGTAAATGAGATTCAAAAAAGGGTTGGAGACGTGCAGAAGATCTCCCCTGTTTACGAAACCCCTGCCTGGGGTTTTGAAGGCAATGCTTTTTTAAATGCCTGTGTGGCCGTAGACAGCCGTTTCGAACCCGAAGAAGTGCTGGAAAAGCTGTTAAAGATCGAAACTTCCCTGGGCAGAAAGAGAAGTTCAGAACAGGGTTATGCCAACCGCAGCATGGATCTTGACATTGTACTGGTGGAAGAGGAGGTGCACGATACAGAGAACCTGCAGGTGCCGCATCCCCAAATGCTCAACCGTAAGTTCGTGCTGCTGCCGCTGGCCGATATCGCCGCGGAAGTGAAACATCCTCTTCGCAATGAGAAGATAAAGAACTTGTTAAATCAAACTCCTGATACTTCCGAAATCACGAAAATTCCGCAGGAACTGAAGAAGCCGTCAAGCTTTACTTTTTCCAGGTATAATTACATTGCCGTGGAAGGGAACATCGGGGCGGGAAAGACCAGTTTTGCCACCATGGTGTCGCAGGATTTCAACGCGAAGCTTATCCTGGAGCGGTTTAAAGACAATCCCTTTCTTCCGAAGTTCTATGAAGACCAGGCGCGATATGCTTTTTCGCTGGAAATGTCATTTTTGGCCGACCGTTACCAGCAGCTCATCGATGACCTTGCCCAATACGACCTGTTCAAGGATTTCGTGATCTCAGATTATGACGTGTTCAAGTCGCTGATCTTTGCCAAGATCACCCTGCACGAAGACGAATACCTGCTGTACCAGAAGCTTTTCCACCTCATGTATAAAGAACTGGTGAAGCCGGATCTTTACGTATACCTGTACCAGAACACCGACAGGTTGCTGGAGAACATCAAGAAAAGGGGGAGGGATTATGAGCAGAACATTCAGCACGATTACCTGGCCAACATCAACCAAAGCTATCTTTCATTTATCAAGTCTCAGCCTGGACTCAACGTAAAGATCATCGATATTTCTGAACTGGATTTTGTCAGCAACCGGGAAGATTATCTCAAGTTGCTGGAAGAGTTAGTGTAAAGGTTTAAGGTTTAATGTTCAAGGTTCAATGTTTGAGCTTGCCTGAATATGGTTGCCTTTTTTCAGGTTAATAATTAATCTTTAATATTGGTCTTTGTTCAGTAGTTAAGTGCTGAACAAAGTTTACAAATTCTTGTGGTTTTTTATTCTTTAGTGAACCATGTGGCCGCTCATTGTTGTATAAATAAACCACCTTTTTTATCATTCTCTGAGCCTCGGTTAATGTTAGATCCATATGTCTAAAATCTATGTATTCGTTTTTGAGAATACCATTCAACGATTCCGCATGAGCATTTTCCCAGGCTTTTCCACCCATACTGGGAGTGGTTAAATAATGTTCATG
>NZ_FNGG01000025.1 GCF_900102915.1 Salinimicrobium catena | reverse complement strand
TAGCAGTATCGCTGTTCTCACAACCATTGCCATCAGTAAAAGTATAGGTAACCCTATAATCATCTGCAGCTAAACCATCGGCATCAAAAAGTCCGGTGGCACTTACATGCATTCCGCTCCAGGTTCCTCCGGAAGGAGTCGCTGACAACTGGACTGTACTTCCTATACAAACGGAGTCATCATCAGCGGTGACCATCGGAAGAGGATAGACATCAGCTGTGATCTCCAAGTAATCTTCACATTTAGTTCCATCGGTAACTAAAACACTAATCACCTCATTATTAATATGGACTCCGGAATAGATATTATCGGTACCCTGAGCTAAAAAAGTATCGACAGCTCCATCATACATATCATTTCCATCTTCATCAATGAAAAACAGGTAATCATCGGCACCGGTTGGGGTAACTTTAAATTCTGAATCTTCTCCTTCACACACAGCTGAAGTTTGTCCCATATAATCTATGCAACAAACGCTGTCATCTATAACACCAAAAGCTAAATGGCTGATATCATTTATGCAACCATCAACATTATTTTCAACCTCATAGTACCAATAACTGTCAGTACCATCTTCGAAAGAACCGAGGAAGGTAATTCTATGACCAATGGAACCATCTGAACATCTAATGATCAACTCTTTATCATAGTCGGCACCATAATCAGGACATTGAGTTAAATCACCAAAGTCACAAGTATTGGAAACAGTACCCACTTCTGTGATCATTACACCCGGACCGGATGGGCCGGCAATGCTAGTGTCAAAATAACAATTGGGACCGCTTTTAGGATTAATGAGAAAATTTCCGCAGCAAGCATCTCCGCTTACTTTGACGTAAAATATTTCATGAGTAATTGACCGGTCAATTTTTGCGATGTTGAATTCCTCGCTTCCGGGGCAAGAAGGATCGGAAGTGACAAAATTTTCTGAAACGTGGTCACAGCTTAATTGAGCATAAGATTCAGTGCTCGCAAAGAAAAATAAGGTTAGCAGAAAGAGAGTACTCAGGCTGCTTTTGAAACCTTTCTCAAAGAGTTTCCCTACCCCGGTTTTTCTCTTACAGAAGTTCAAAGTACATTTTTTCATAATTTAATAGTTTTTGGTTAATACAACCAAAAACACAAGTGGTTCTCATAAAAAGCAGATCCGGGCGAGATCACCTGCCATAGGCAGGATTCAAGCGGGGGAAATACTCTTTCCATGGAGGAAGGAAAAAGACAACGGGGGAAATTGTTGTGGGGTGAAATGTACTGACAGGCAGTAAAAAAATTAATTGGGGGAACGAATTAACAGGCTTTAGGGAAGCACAGTAACAGCTCATTCCGGGGGAAGAAAACACCTAATAAATTGAAGTAAAAATTTTGAGGGAAGAATGTAAGATTTCACTTCAATCCATTAAACTTACCTTAAATGTAAGACAAAAAAATAATTGTAATTACCTGATTATTAGAATTTTTTGTTAAAAATTAGATTAGCAACAGTTTCCCTTCGAATCTCCTACAAAAATTTGCTGTTTCTTTATCAACATAGCCTTAACGAAATTCCTACTCTCTGCAGCAGCTCAGCCCCAGGGCCATAAATAAAAAAGCAGCCGTCTCCGGCTGCTTTTCTGGTTTAAAGGTTAATTAAAATCTACTTTTTAGCAGAAAGTATTTGTTTGACAAACGTTTCTCTGTCTGTGGTCACTCTTAACAGGTACATTTGATTGGCACCTATTGAGAAGTCAACTCCTATGGAAGTAGAGGATCCTTTAGATACTCCACGATCCTGCACGGTTTTCAACAGGTTACCGCCAAAGTCGAACACTTCTATGGTAACATCTGAAGAGTAATCAAGATCATAACTCAAGTTGATCTCTTCATCAAATGGTACCGGTGAAACATTCACATCGTTCTCCACAGTTTCCAGGCTCAGGCTTTCTGCCTGGATGGATTGGGTGGAAGTTGCCAAAGTGCTAGCACTATAATTACAATCATTAACATCAATTTGACCAACACCAAAAGGATTTAATGGAGTACCGTCTTCATTATATCCATCTGCCATTCCAAAAGTATAAGTAGCTGATCTCAGACCGGTCACTACTTTATTCCTGATAGACTTGACATCATACTTTCCAGATGTAATATAGGTGGTGAACTCTTTAGCAATAAAAGTGATGGAAGCATCTCCAAGAGGAACATCGTCATTTCCTCTTCCTGTCCCAATATGGACGGTATAACTTAAGGTACTACAAGATGAATCGTAAAGCCTCACATTTGCTTCGTTTTGGAGTTCAAAAGGACCTAATAAGGTCGTATTCCTGCTTTGAGTGAGGTAAACTGTGATCAACTGAGTCTCACCTGTGTTTCCTTCTGTACCAAAATCACCTGTGGTAAAATCACCATAATAGAAAAAGACACCGGGAGTTGCATTGGTTACCACCCATTTATTTTTTGAATCATCAATGGTCATACATACTTCCTCCAAAACTTCTGCATCCATATCTATATAATATGAATTACAGGTGGTTTGAGTGGGATAAATGTGGTCACAATCTGTTGGAAGGTTAATGATTTCAATATTACTTATTGCTGTACAATTAATTCCCTCCTGATTAGACTCCACTGTTCCTATTACATAATAATCTCCGGCACCCAAACCATTGAATCCTGTACTAGCAACAGAAATCGATGCTCCCACTTTTGTATCAGATTGATCAGCTTCAACTTCATCAAAATCAGGATCACCCACTACTTTATACAACTGATAGTTATCAAAAGTATCACTGTTTTCTTCGTCAATAGAAATTGTACCATCGTTTCCGGCACAAGTAACATTTGAGCTTTCAATTACTATATTCAACTCCTTTGGCTCCTGGATCTCAACAGCATTACTCAAAGCATAACAATCTACTCCGGTCTGATAAGGAGAGGCTTTACTGCCTAATATCAGGTATTTCCCTTCTCCTAATGCAGGTGCAAATACACCATCAGTCTCCGTAATATCAGAAGTTACTAAATCATCATCTCCGCTACCATCCAATATCTCGGCAAGACTATCAGGATCACCGTCTACCTTGTAAAGATCATACTGAGTGAAAGCACTGTTCTCAGGATCTGCGTTAGGATTCAAGGAAAGATAACCATCAGAAGAACCATAACAAGAAATGCTGGTGCCCAAAATGGA
>NZ_FNGG01000018.1 GCF_900102915.1 Salinimicrobium catena | reverse complement strand
CTGAGAAACTTCTTTAGAAAAATCTTGTGGTTTTGCCATAATACTGAGTTGTTTTAAACTCCGTAAAACGGTCAACCTATTTCAGTACCCGACATTTAGAAGTTGGATGTTAGAATTCAAAATACCTTTCAAAAGTAGAAAAGGAGCAATAATTTTGAAATTTAGATCCTGAGATCGGGAATATTGAATTTGAAATTTCCAATTACTAAGTCTTTTGCTTCTTCTTTTTCGCGGCGGGAAACAAGACATTGTTCAGGATAAGGCGGTAACCGGGAGAAGTGGGATGCAGTTCCAGCTCGGTTTTGGGATCGCCTACCATGTGCTGATAATCTTCGGGATCATGACCGCCGTAAAAGGTAAAAAATCCGTTGCCTTTTATTCCATGGATATATTTTGCTTCGCCATTCACCTCACTTTCTCCCAGCACAAGAACTGTGGGTTTGATGGTTTCAGGATCGTAGGCCGTGGTCTGCCCCATAAAACCTTTCACTAACATAGTGTGATTCTGCGTGAGCATGGTAGGGATCGGGTCCCACTTCGCCGAGAATTCCATCAGATTAAAATAATCGATATCCATGGGCACCCTCCGTTTATTGGTCATGTCGATCGATGAAAATTCATATACCATGGGATCGCGCTCCAGGATAAAATTCGCAAAGGCAAAACTTTTTTGAAAGTCGATCTTGTTCTGGTAATCGGGTTCGCTGGGATCGCCGTCAAACATAGGTTCGGCAATATCCACGCCTTCGGCTGCCAGGGCTATATCAAAGCTGTCGGTGGCACTGCACATGGCAAACATAAATCCACCACCTACCACGTAATCACGGATCTTCAAAGCCACAGCGAGTTTCTCTTCGGAAACCTTATCATACCCCAGCTTTGTTGCCAGGGCTTCAGCCTGTTTTTTATCTTCTATGTACCAGGGAGCGGTCCTGTAACTGCGGTAAAATTTCCCGTATTGCCCTGTAAAATCCTCATGGTGCAGGTGAAGCCAGTCGAACAGCAACAATGCGTCGTTCAAAACCTCTTCGTCATAGATGGTTTCATAAGGAATCTCGGCGTAGGTGAGCACCATGGTAACCGCGTCATCCCAGGGTTTGTTCCCTTCGGGCGAATAAACAGCGATCTTTGGCGCTTTTTCAAGCAACACAGCTTCCATATTCTGAGACGGACTGCTGATCTCTTCAAGGATCTCCCCTGTCTTCTGGTCGCTTAGAACTTCAAAAGAGACTCCGCGGATCATACATTCCTTCCGCAGCTCTTCAGAATCAGGAAAAAGGAAAGAACCTCCACGATAATTAAGCAACCAGTGTATCTTGTTCCCTTTTTCAAGGGACCAGTAGGTAATTCCATAAGCCTTTAAATGATTTTGCTGTGTTTCAGCGTCCATAGGAATAAGGATCTGTGAAGCTTTTACCGAAAAACTGAACAGGAATAGAAACAGGAAAAAAAATACCATTTTCATAGGCACAAAAAAACCGGAGCTGAAAAATTCAGTTCCGGTTGCTATATTTTTCTTTACAGGAGTGTAGCTTCCGAATAGATTTCGGAAACCCACAAAGCTGTTAGAAAGGCACGTCATTATCATCATTAAAATCATTCATTGAGCTTCCAAAAGCTTCATCGGCACTTGGAAAATGGCCGGTGCTGAAACCTCCGTCTCCCGAGTCGTCATCATTCATTTTAGAATAGAATTCTGACGGGGAATCAAAGTCATCTAAGTTATCGAATTTACCTAAATGTCCAAGGAATTTCAACCTAATATTCTCTAAACCACCGTTTCTGTGCTTGGCCACAATGAACTCAGCCTGACCTTCGGTAGGAGATCTTTCTTCGTCATCCCATTCCTCGATCTTATAATACTCCGGTCGGTAAATGAAGGAAACAATATCGGCATCCTGCTCGATCGCTCCAGATTCCCTAAGGTCACTCAAAAGAGGTCTTTTACTTCCTCCCCTGGTTTCAACCGCACGCGACAGCTGCGACAGCGCGATCACAGGCACGTTCAATTCCTTGGCAAGGGCTTTCAGGTTTCGGGAGATGGTCGAGATCTCCTGTTCCCTGTTCCCGCCTTTCTGGCTACCCCCTGCGGTCATCAACTGCAAGTAATCGATCACGATCAACTTAATTCCGTGTTGAGAGGCCAGTCGCCTTGCTTTTGCCCTAAGGTCAAAAATAGATAGCGAGGGGGTGTCATCAATGAAAAGCGGCGCTTTTTCCAGTCCTTTCACCTTAACGTTAAGCTGCTCCCATTCGTGCTTTTCAAGGTTTCCGGTACGAAGTTTTTCTGAAGACAAACCGGTTTCTGATGAGATCAAACGGGTGATCAACTGTACAGAGGACATCTCCAGGGAGAAAAAGGCTACCGGAATGTTTTGTCCTACGGAAATATTTCTGGCCATAGAAAGGGTCAAAGCCGTCTTACCCATACCCGGACGGGCCGCTACAATGATCAAATCACTGGGCTGCCATCCCGAAGTCAATTTATCAAGTTTTTCAAACCCGGAAGGAATACCGGAAAGTCCGGATTTATTCGAGATCTCTTCGATCTTTTTCTTCGCCTGCATTACCAAATCCTGCGCAGTTTCAGAAGAACGTTTGATGTTCCCCTGGGTTACCTCGTAAAGTTTGGATTCTGCAGTGTCCAAAAGATCAAAAACATCTGTGGTTTCATCGTAGGACTCTTCAATGATCTCGTTGGAGATCTTGATAAGGCTGCGCTGAATATATTTTTGAAGGATAATACGCGCGTGGAACTCGATGTGTGCAGAAGAAGAAACCTTCTGCGTGAGCTGCACCAGGTAAAAATCGCCTCCTACCTGCTCCAGTTTCTGGTCTTTTCTCAACTGGTTGGAAACCGTTAATAAGTCGACAGGTTCAGAATTTTCAAACAACTTGAAGATGGCTTCAAAAATGAACTGATGTGCCGATTTATAAAAGACTTCCGGATGCAAAATGTCGATGATCTCATCTACACCCTTTTTATCTATCATCATTGCGCCGAGCACAACTTCTTCAAGATCAACAGCTTGTGGAGGAATCTTCCCTTTTTCAAGGTTGATGACATTTCCGGGGCTGTAATTGTAATTCTGGGGGGACCTGGCTTTTTCCATAGAGCGAAAGTAGAAAAATTGACTTTAGAAACTTCCCGGGAACCACTTGAGATAGTCCACAGGTTATGAACAATTTAACTGTTGAAAACTTTAATTTTTTGTTGATAAGGCCAAAAAAATCCGAAGCACCTGCTCCGGATTTTTTTAACATTATATTTTTACTGGGTTTATCCTTTGAAGACTCCCATGTTGGAATATTTATCCATCCTGTTGCTTATCAATTCTTCTGGTGATAAGTTTTTAAACTCTTCGTAAGCTTCAGTGATCGCATTCTTCACGGTATCAAAGGTCATTTCCCTGTTACTGTGCGCGCCACCAAGAGGCTCTTTCACGATCTCATCGATCAACTTCTGCCTCTTCATGTCTTTGGCGGTAAGTTTTAGAGCTTCGGCAGCTTTTTCTTTGTACTCCCAGCTTCTCCAAAGGATCGAAGAACAGGATTCAGGAGAAATTACCGAGTACCAGGTATTCTCAAGCATGAGCACCTTGTCTCCCACTCCAATTCCCAAAGCACCACCACTGGCTCCTTCTCCAATAATGACAACAATTATCGGCACTTTTAGACGGGTCATTTCCAGGATGTTTCGGGCGATGGCTTCTCCCTGTCCGCGCTCTTCGGCTTCAAGTCCCGGATAAGCTCCCGGAGTATCAACGAAAGTCACTACAGGAATTCCGAATTTTTCCGCAGATTTCATCAGGCGCAATGCCTTGCGGTAACCTTCAGGGTTTGCCATTCCGAAATTACGGTACTGGCGGGTCTTGGTGTTGTATCCTTTTTGCTGACCAACGAACATAAAACTCTGATCGCCGATCTTTCCAAGGCCACCGATCATCGCCTTGTCGTCTTTCACATTGCGGTCACCGTGAAGTTCCAGCCAGGAATTTCCGCAGATAGCGTGAATGTAATCTAAAGTATATGGGCGGTTTGGATGCCTTGACAACTGAACCCGTTGCCAGGCAGTCAAATTCTTGTAGATCTCTTTTTTGGTTTCGTTCAGCCGTTTCTCGATCTGTCTGCAGGTGGCCGAAACGTCCACTTCACTCTCCTGACCAATGGCGCAAGCCTTTTGGTACTGCTCTTCCAACTCCTTTATAGGTAATTCAAAATCCAAATATTCCATAATGAGTTATGGGTTTGTTTAAAATTAGCTTACAAATATAACAAACTTTAAAAGTTAGCTTTCCTTTGTCTTCTAATTTTTCTCTTTGTTTTGAGGAAGCCGTTCAGGATGACCGTGGTAAGGATTATCACGGCGCCATAATAGAATCCCGGGGCCATTTTTTCCTCGCTTCCAAAGATCCAGAAAGCCAGTAAAATACCATAGACCGGCTCCAGGTTTATGGTAAGCATTATAGTATAAGGACTCAGGTGGCGCATGACTGCTACGGAAGCAATAAAAGCATAGGCCGTACAAACCGAAGCCAGGATCAAAAGATACCCCCAGTCTGCCGCTGAAACCGAGAAAAAGTCAGCTGAAAATCCACCGTTTCCACCGGCAAAATAGGTTAATATGAGCAAATAAACGGTGATGGCTCCTGTTCCCGTAAGCAGTTCGTAAAATGAGATCACCGAAGCGTCTTCCTGTTTGGCCAGTTTCCCGTTGATCAGAGAAAATACCGCGGAAAGAAATGCAGAAACAAGGGCTAAAAGAATTCCCAGCACATATTCGGTTTCCACCCGAAAAATAACATAAAGACCCACCATCACGATAAGCCCGAAAAGGATCTCGTACCAGATCACCTTCCGCTTATAAAAAATAGGTTCCAAAAAAGAGGTGAAAAATGCCCCTGTAGAAAGCAAGGCCAATGTGATAGACACATTCGAAACTTTAATAGCTCCGAAGAAAGTGAGCCAGTGCAGGGCGATCACCACTCCGGCAATGAGCATCACGAGCACTCTTTTAGGCGCCAGGCGCAGCTTCTTCTTTTTCCATTTTATCCAAAGCAGGATGAAAACACTGGCCATCAACATGCGATACCACACCAGCGGCACAGCATCTAAAGAAATAAGCGCACCCAGAATGGCGGTAAAGCCCCAGATGAACACGATGACGTGAAAATGAAGGTAACTTCGAAGCTTATCGTTTGGCATGGAAAAGCAGGTAAATAGCCAGGATTCCGAAGAAAATATTAGGGGTCCAAACCGCGATGAGCGGAGAGAAACTACTTTGCTCGGCAATTGTTCCAAAGACCTTATCCATAAAGATGAACACAAAAGCCAAAGTTATTCCCAAAGCCAGGTTCACCCCCATTCCTCCCCTTCTCTTTATCGAAGAAACGGCTACAGCAATAATGGTCAGAATATAGGCTGAGACCGGCAGACTCCATCGTTTGTAAGCAACCACCTTATAGCGGTTAATATTTCCGGACCCTCTGCGCTGTTCCTGCTCAATAAAATCATTGAGTTCATTATAATTCAGGGTTTCGGCCATATAGGAAACCGGCGTCAGTTCATCAAATTCGAACGGAAGAATTGTGTCCTTACTGATCTCGGAGATCAATTTATCCCCGTTTTCACCAATAATGCGTTTGTTGTAGTTGGTGAGGGTATAGGTAGTATCTTCTTCATTAAGCTTCAACCGCGAGGCGCTTATCTTGAACTTGAGATCATTGCCTTCAAAATGTTCCAAAGTGAAATTTCGGGCAGAATTGGTCTGCGGCTGAAAATGTGAAGCATAGATGTATTCATTGTCATTGATCTGCCTGTAAACATCGCTGGTTTCCTGTATCTCTCTTCCCTTTTTTAGGTAGGTATATTTAAAATCGTTAAATCCTTTACTGGCACTGGGCGCGAGATACATTCCCAGGATCAAAGCACCTATCAGAACAATGGTAGCACCTATCATATAAGGCCTCAGGAATCGCCAGAAGGAAACGCCACTGCTCAAAAAGGCGATTATTTCAGTGTTTTGGGCCAGCTTGGAGGTGAACCAGATCACTGAAAGGAAAAGGAACAATGGGAATAGCAGGTTGGCGAAATAAATGGTAAAGTCCACATAATAATTCACCACCTCCCAGAAAGGCACTTCATTTTCGAGGATCTTATCGATCTTCTCAGCAAGATTGACGGTAATTCCAATAGGAATGAACAAAAGGAGCATTAACAGGAATGTCCCCAGGTATCGCTTTAATATGTACCAGTCGAGTATCTTCACTTAAAGTCGTTTGTCCATTTGCTTTACCATCATATTTTTCCAGGAAGCGAAATCCCCGGCTAAGATATGTTTTCTGGCTTCACGAACCAACCACAGGTAAAAACCGAGGTTGTGCATGGTAGCAATTTGTTTGCCAAGCATTTCGTTCACCGTAAAAAGGTGTCTCAGATATGCTTTTGTATAAAAGGTATCCACGTAGGTGGTGCCGTTCTCATCAAGCGGAGAAAAATCATCCTGCCACTTCTTGTTCTTGATGTTGATGGTTCCGTGGGAGGTGAAAAGCATTCCGTTTCTCGCATTTCGGGTGGGCATAACGCAGTCGAACATGTCCACTCCCAAAGCGATATTTTCAAGAATATTTATAGGAGTACCCACGCCCATCAGGTATCGCGGCTTTTCCTTCGGAAGTATATTAGTCACCACTTCGGTCATGGCGTACATCTCTTCCGCAGGCTCCCCTACAGAAAGTCCGCCGATGGCATTCCCTTCAGCTCCGGCATTCGCGATATATTCCGCAGATTGTTTCCTTAGATCTTTATAGGTACTTCCCTGAACTATTGGAAAAAGGGCCTGGGAATAACCATATTCCGGAGGGGTCTTATCCAAATGAGTAATACACCGATCCAGCCATCTGTGAGTGCGGTGCATAGAATTCTTCGCGTAATTATAATCGCAGGGATAAGGTGTGCATTCGTCAAAGGCCATGATGATGTCAGCCCCGATTAGTCGCTGGATCTCCATCACATTTTCGGGAGTGAAATTGTGGTAAGAGCCGTCAATATGAGATTTGAAACGAACACCTTCTTCCTTGATCTTTCTTCTTTCAGCAAGGGAATAAACCTGATACCCGCCGCTGTCGGTAAGGATGTTGCGGTCCCAGTTCATGAATTTGTGCAGCCCGCCGGCTTTTTTGAGGATCTCTGTTTGCGGCCTTAAATATAAGTGATAGGTATTTCCTAAAATAATATCGGGATTCACCTCTTCTTTTAATTCTTTCTGGCTGATCCCTTTTACTGAAGCCACGGTGCCTACCGGCATGAAAATAGGAGTTTCGATGGTTCCGTGGTCGGTGGTAATGATTCCTGCCCTGGCACTGCTGCCCGGGTCATTCACTGCTAATTCAAATTTCATAGAAGACTTTAAGGCCGCAAAGATAACCAACTTAGGGGCATTTTTTAAAGCTTTCAATTCTTAAATTGGCCGCTTCCATACGAATTGATGCTTATTGATTTTCAAAGCATTATTAAAATAGTATTTTTGCAGCACATTTAATAAAACTAAAATGCCAAACACACAACAATTAGAAGATTTTGTCACTCAGGTGAGAAGAGACATTTTAAGGCAGGTTCATAAGGTGAATTCGGGACATCCCGGAGGCTCTTTAGGCTGCGCCGAATTCTTCACGGTCCTTTACCAGGAAGTGATGGATCGCAAAGAAGGTTTTGACATGGACGGAAAAGACGAGGATCTTTTCTTCCTTTCCAATGGTCACATCTCCCCTGTTTTTTACAGCGTACTTGCCCGCAGCGGGTATTTTTCTGTTGAAGAGCTTAACACCTTCAGGTTAATTGATTCCCGCCTGCAAGGGCACCCTACCACTCATGAAGGTTTGCCTGGTGTAAGGATCGCTTCAGGTTCTTTGGGCCAGGGTATGTCTGTAGCCATAGGTGCTGCCAACTCTAAAAAACTGAACGGAGATGATCACCTGGTGTACTCCCTTCATGGAGACGGTGAGCTTCAGGAAGGACAAAACTGGGAAGCTATCATGTATGCCGCAGCTAAAAAGGTTGACAATCTTATCGCCACGGTAGACCGCAACCATCAGCAAATCGACGGATGTACAGATGATGTACTGCCAATGGGCGATCTTACCGCCAAATTTGAGGCTTTTGGTTGGGATGTTGTGGAGATCAAAGACGGGAACAATATTTCTGAAGTTTTGGAAGGCCTGAAAGAAGCCAAAAGCAGAACCGGAAAAGGGAAACCTGTTTGCATTTTAATGACCACTGTTATGGGCCACGGGGTAGATTTCATGATGCATACCCATAAATGGCATGGAGTTGCTCCTAACGACGAGCAGCTGGAAAAAGCCCTTTCACAAAACCCTGAAACTTTAGGAGATTATTAGATCTGAGATCTTAGATGTTAGATTTTAGACATCTCTCAAACCTCCTTATAAATCTTAAATTTTTTCCGACTACTGAGCCCAAGCTTACTTCGGAAAGATAAAGTTCAAAAAATGAAAAAATATACAAATACAGGAAATAAAGACACCCGTTCAGGATTTGGAGACGGTCTTACCGAACTGGGAAAAACAAATCCTAATGTGGTCGCATTATGTGCCGATCTTACCGGATCTCTTAAAATGGGAGATTTTCAAAAGAATCATCCGGAAAGGTTCTTCCAGGTAGGGATCGCCGAAGCTAACATGATGGGAATCGCCGCGGGGATGACCATTGGCGGAAAAATTCCTTTTACCGGTACTTTCGCCAACTTCTCTACCGGAAGGGTTTACGATCAAATAAGACAGTCGATCGCCTATTCAGACAAAAATGTGAAGATCTGTGCTTCTCACGCGGGGCTTACCCTGGGAGAGGACGGGGCCACACACCAGATCCTTGAAGATATAGGGCTGATGAAAATGTTGCCTGGAATGACTGTGATCAACACCTGTGATTACAACCAGACCAAAGCGGCAACCATTGCTATTGCCGAGCATCACGGGCCGGTTTACCTTCGCTTCGGAAGGCCAAAAGTGGCTAACTTCACTCCCGAAGATCAGAAATTCGTTATTGGAAAAGCCAATATGCTGAATGAGGGAACCGATGTGACCATCATCGCTACCGGACATTTAGTTTGGGAAGCTTTACAGGCAGCCGAACAATTAGAAGAAAAAGGAGTTTCGGCTGAAGTGATCGACATTCACACCATAAAGCCTCTTGACGAAGAAGCCATTCTTGCTTCTGTGAAGAAGACCGGCTGTGTGGTAACTGCCGAGGAACACAACTTCCTTGGAGGTCTTGGAGAGAGCGTGGCCCGTACCTTAACCCAGAATTTCCCTGCACCGCAGGAATTTGTTGCTACCCAGGATACTTTCGGGGAAAGCGGTACGCCGGAGCAGTTAATGGAAAAATATGGCTTAAATGCTGAAGCCATTGTAAAGGCAGCTCAAAAAGTCCTTAAAAGGAAGTAATTGAGGTTAAAAAACTCATAATTGTGGACCCTTGTAAAGTATATTCTTACAAGGGTCCTTTTATTTGCTGAAATATTATAGACAAAGTATCGTTTAATTCCTACAAAACAAAAAGATGACCATTATGAAAAAAGGACTTTTAATTTTATTATTCACGTTCACAGCCACTGCAGCCACGGCACAAAGCAGCTTTGGGGTAAAAGCGGGACTGAATTACGGAGACAACGGAGAAATAGAATATTCAGACTTTGAGAACGCGGGAGAGGATGCCGTAAAGGGAGCCGAAGGAAAGGTGGGCTATCACATGGGTATCTATTACAGGGGCGACCTGGGAGGCTTATACCTAAAACCTGAACTGCTCTACACCCAAACGAAGAGTTCGTACCAGTATAACAACGAGGAAGCAGATTATAATATTTCCAAACTAGACCTACCTGTACTACTGGGGATAAAAGTTCTGGGACCCGTTCATGTATTCGCCGGGCCAAGCTTTCAGTACATCCTGGAGAACGATTTTGACGGGGTTACTATAGGTGATGTAGAAAATGAGTTCACCATTGGCGCTCAATTTGGAGCCGGACTGCAACTAGGCCGTGTAGGTCTTGATGTGCGATATGAAAGAGGACTTTCAGAGAACGAAGCGCAGGTTTTGGATCTCAATAGCCCAGACGGACTAAAAAGAGTGGATTCACGACCAAGTCAGATCATTTTCGCCTTGTCACTGGATCTTTAATTATCCCACATACCTTAAAAAAGAAAGCCCCGGGAATTTTCCGGGGCTTTCTTTTTAATATTTATTCTGCAGATTATTGTCCTTCTACATAATCGGGATCCAAATAATCGGGAGTACCGTCTCCGTCTCCATCAGGAAAGGTGATGCTGCCGTCTTCTTCAATGATGATCTCTTCACGAGTAGGAATAAAGTCGCCATCATCGTCGGTATCCATAAAATTTGGCCGGCCATCTCCATCTGTATCATCATTCACAAGAATCATATCATCATCAAGATCCTCCATCCAGGAAGGAATTCCATCCCTGTCATGATCGGCCTCATTTACCCCATAAAGATTGATCAAAAAGACCAAAGGACTGTATGCCGGGATAGCGGCCTGACCATTAGCGAAATATCCTAATCCAGACGGTAAAAATATAGCTCCAATTCCATAATCATTGTTCCATTCCACAGTATTATCCTCTCTCATGACAAATCCTGAAGCCCCTTTAAATTCTACTATTCCCTGAGCAAACCCGGGAATGGTCTGAGTGAGGTCAAACCACACGGGAGACACCGAATTATCAAACATCGTGCGACTCAACAGTTCCCCTCTATAAGATACAAAAGTTGAATCTGAAAATTTTGGTTGTTCTGAAACTCCTTCCCTTATTTTTAAAACATAAAGTTTATAATCTACCCCTTCATAAGTAAAGGTCTTAGATTCTAGGAGATCTGATTCACTTAATGGAATTTTATCTGCATTTGCTTCATTGATCGTATCAATAACAACATTATAGTCAAAATCCTCGGAAGGATTTTGAAAATCCTCGTAATTGTAGAAATGTGTTTCAAGATATTCCTGTATCGCTTCCTGGTCGGCTATCTCTTGCTCCCCCCTATCTCTTGGAGGTACAGGTTCAGAGCCGTCATCATCATTATTACAGGAAAAAATGAAAAAAGACCCTAGCAGAAGGAAGACATATAAAAACCTATTCAATCTCATCAATAGTTAATTTTAAAGGCCGCAAGATACAATAATCTTGTATTTTTGTTGAAGAATAACCGAGTTTTACTGCAAAAATATGAGAGTAGATAAATTTTTATGGTGCGTGCGCTATTTTAAGACCCGGAGTATCGCGACAGATGCATGTAAACAGGGAAAAGTAAGGGTGAACGATGCGGTGGTAAAGCCTTCCAGAGAGGTGTTTCCTACAGATAAATTGAGCGTAAGAAAGAACCAGATCAATTACCAGATCGAGATCCTGGACCTGCCCCCCAGCCGGGTCGGGGCTAAGCTGGTAAATATCTACATCAATGATGTCACCCCAAAAGAAGAATTTGAAAAGCTGGAGTTGCTGAAATACTCACAGGATTACTACCGAAAAAAAGGAACCGGAAGACCTACCAAGAAAGACCGCAGGGAACTCGACGACTGGTTTGAATCTCCCGAAGGGGAAGACGAACAAAATTAAGCAACTACACCGGCTAGTTTAGTATATTTGAAAAAAGAACTTCATGAAGAAAACAGAAGTATTGATCCTTGACCATACAGAGATAAGTCACAAGATCAAAAGGATCGCTTACCAGATCTATGAAAACAATGTGAACGAGGATCATATTGTACTGGCAGGCATACTAAAAAGCGGATTCGAGCTGGCTGAAAAGTTACGAGAAGAGCTCGAGAAGATCTCCGATCTCAAAGTCACTCTTTGTGAGGTGAAAGTGAACAAGAAAGATCCTCTTCAAAAAGTGGAAACTTCCCTTCCTTCCGAAGAATATAAAGATAAATCTATAGTCCTGGTGGATGATGTACTTAATTCGGGCACTACATTGATCTACGGAGTACGACATTTCCTGGAAGTACCGCTTAAGCAATTCAAGACAGCCGTGTTAGTCGACCGAAGCCACAAAAAATATCCTGTAAAAGCCGATTTTAAGGGTATCTCCCTTTCAACCTCTATAAATGAGACCGTAAAAGTCCATTTTGAAGAAGACAGCCGGGTGGTCTTAATTTAGATCTTCCAGGATCTCCCCTGCCACTTGTTTTACCGTTTTGCCATCGGTAGTGATGATCTTATCGCTCTGGTTGTAATAATACGTGCGCTCAAAAAGATGTTTTCTAATGAAATCTTCCAGGAGTTCTCTATTGTCCAAATGAGAGATCAAAGGCCTTTGCTCCATTTCCTTAAACAACCGATCAGTAAGCTCCTCGAGGCTGGTCTTTAGATAAATGAGTTTCACTTCATAATCTTCCTGAAGGAGCTGCAGGTTCTTGCCGTAGCAGGGAGTGCCGCCGCCAAGAGAGAGGACGAGATCTTCTGAGGAGTTGATCAGCTCTTGAAGCACCTCGCTTTCTTTCTTTCTGAAGTAGATCTCTCCGGAGGTTTTAAATATCTCGGGAATATTACGGCCTTCCCTCCTGCTAATTTCTTCATCCAGATCCAAAAATCTTAGGCCGGTAACCTGGGAAAGTTCATTTCCAACCGCTGTTTTTCCAGATCCCATGTATCCCGATAAAATAATTTTCATAACTTAAAGCAATGATTGCGAGCGGGTTTTACCCGCCTGATTAATTCCTGCACAAATTTATGTCAATTTGTTCTTGAAAAATAAATTAATGATAGTATATTTGCACCCGCATTAGCAAAAGCACAAACAGCAAGATCTGGTAGCTCAGTTGGTAGAGCATCTCCCTTTTAAGGAGAGGGTCCTGGGTTCGAGCCCCAGCCAGATCACTTTTTGAAATTCTGATCTTTCTGGGCGAGAAGCCTGTCCCGAGCAGCTGAACGAAGTGAAGCGTGTCGAGGGAAGCCCCAGCCAGATCACTAAGAAAGGTGATCAAAAAAGGATCTCTTTTTCGTTCTTAAAATTCAATGATCTGGTAGCTCAGTTGGTAGAGCATCTCCCTTTTAAGGAGAGGGTCCTGGGTTCGAGCCCCAGCCAGATCACTTTTTGAAATTCTGATCTTTCTGGGCGAGAAGCCTGTCCCGAGCAGCTGAACGAAGTGAAGCATGTCGAGGGAAGCCCCAGCCAGATCACTTTTTGAAATTCTGATCTTTCTGGGCGAGAAGCCTGTCCCGAGCAGCTGAACGAAGTGAAGCATGTCGAGGGAAGCCCCAGCCAGATCACACAATGAAGTTCTGATCTTGTTGGGCGAGAAGCCTGTCCCGAGTAGCTGAACGAAGTGAAGCGTATCGAGGGAAGCCCCAGCCAGATCACTTTTTTATTTCCAGGTACTCTGAAAAATTCGATTGGTTTGCAAACCATTTCAGGCGTGCAACTACTCTCAAAACTTACTTTTCAGAATAATTTTTTTGCCCAGGTGCTGGAACTGGTAGACAGGCATGGTTGAGGGCCATGTGTCCATTAGGGCGTGCGGGTTCGACTCCCGCTCTGGGCACCAAAACAAAAAGCAGCCGTTTCCGGCTGCTTTTGCTTTTTTAAGGTTTAATAATTTCTACTTCTTAGAAGAGACGATCTGCTCTACAAAAGTCTCCCTATCTGTTTTCACTTTCAGGATGTACATTTGATTTGCCTTCATGGCGAAATCAACCTGTAATTGGGTCACAGAACCTTTTGTGACATTCCTGTCGGTGTAGGTTCTTAAATGATTCCCTCTCATATTGAATATCTCGATAGTGACATCAGACGTGTAGTCAAAGTCATACTGGATATTCACAGTCTCTTTGAAAGGAACCGGGAAGGTATTAATCTCTGAATTATCAGCTTTCTTACCTTTTCCAGGGTTAGGCTTGTCATTGCCCCTTCCATTGTTGCCGTTACCATTACCATTAGAGGCTTCGTCGTCACAACCATCAGACGGTGCTGAAGTAGCTCGGGAACCTCCCATGGTACAACCTGCATTGTTCAGCATGTCGAGATAGGCGCCCGCGTCACTCGCATTGCCGAAGTTGTCATTCACATAAGCAATAACGTCATCTGTAGTTTCCAACTCAAAATAAACTTGTTCAGTACAGGCATTCAGCAACGCTGCAACCGACTGTCTACCCAGGTTATAAATTCCGCCACCTCCAAGGTTCAATACTTCCAACAGGGTTAAACCGGAAAGCTCATCAGGTACAGGATTTTCCTCAGTTCCGAAGACTTCATCATATTCGGTACAGGTTTGATAAGCATCACACCATCTGTCGGTATGGTTCTTCCAGTAACCCAGGGTACAGCCTTCAAATTCAGGACATTCAGGCTCAATTAGAGATATGGTGGCCATACCTGACTGACATCCATCAGCACTCATAGCAAACACAGCATATTGACCAGGTGCCAGTCCGCTAAAGCCACCAGAAGGATAAGGAAGGTAACTCTCATCAGGAATTTCTCCATTAAGATCTGTACTTAAAACAACTGCAAATTCCAATCCTTCTGTCCGCGAGGTCACTAAAATGGTTCCTGTAAGCGTTTCACATGTGGGTTGAACTGCATCTAACGTCGGGGTAAGAGGAGAATCCAGCAATGGTGGAATGATAAAATCCTCTTCATCCGATACACATAAGGTCACTGCATCCCTTGCCATGATCGTATGCGGTCCCGGAGCTACATCTATAGTTCCGGTATAGGTGAACCATGGTCCATCATCAATCCGGAATTCCAGACCTTCGGTGTTAGAAGTTATGCCTATAGATCCCGCCTCGGCAAAACAGTCAAGCGGTGGCATAACATAAGAAAACTCCGGAGTAGGGTGTACAGTGACAACAGCAGTATCGCTGTTCTCACAACCATTGCCATCACTATAGGTGTAGGTAACGGTGTAATCATCTGCAGCTAAACCATCAGCATCAAAGAGTCCGGATGCACTTACATACATTCCGCTCCAGGTTCCTCC
>NZ_FNGG01000005.1 GCF_900102915.1 Salinimicrobium catena | reverse complement strand
TCCCGGATCTTAGCCTTCAAGTCCTGAATTTTACGGGTATCACTCATAAGCTCTACAACTTGTTTTACACCTCTTTTGCGATCACGGGAGTATTTGTCCAGCCATTTATAAACTGCCGTTGTAGACACTTCATACTCTTTGCTAACCTCTGAAACTGTGGTGAGGTTCCTTTCAATTTCCCGAACTTTTTTACGCTTAAAGCTATCACTAAAATAACGATTTACCCGCTGAGAAACTTCTTTAGAAAAATCTTGTGGTTTTGCCATAATACTGAGTTGTTTTAAACTCCGTAAAACGGTCAACCTATTTCAGTACCCGACATAAATCCGGATTTAGGATTCAATATTCAAAATTTGGGTTACTTCTGAAAAGAATAAAGAGAGAAAAAGGAGCTACTTCGTAAGGAGTGGCCCTTTTTGTTTTTAGAAAGAACTGAAAGTATGGTGAGAAAACCGGAAGAACAACTATAATTTAAGAAAAGAGAACAGAGAACAGAAAACCGAAAACTCAGAACCGAAAACCGACAACAGACAACCGAAGAACTACTCCGTAATATACCGGTTCACCAGGTCTATGTAATTCTTTTTGGCTTCCTTGATGCTCATTCCTTTGATCTGCAGGAGGGCATTTAATTTAAAGGCGTTTCTTACGTCATCTTCGCCTGAAGGAGTGTAGATCCCCTCCTGTTCGGTGGCCTGCTTGTAGTAGGCATAAAACTGCAGCATGATATCGGGAGGAAATTTCTGATCGGTTCTACTTGCCCTTTTATAGGCTTCCTGGAATTCTTTGTCAATTTCTTCCGAAGTCATAATAAAATTAAGAATTGGCATTGATTAAGAAATTTTAGCGATGAGGCTTAAACCACCTTTTACTTTTTGGTTAAGTTTTACTTCCAGAGGAGTGCCTAAAGGCAGAAAAACATCTACTCGCGACCCGAATTTTATGAATCCGCTGTCACTGCCCTGTACCACTTCATCGCCTACTTTTGCGTAGTTCACAATGCGCTTGGCCAGTGCCCCGGCTATCTGCCTGTAAAGCACTTCTCCTGCCACCTCGTTCTCAACAACAACCGTAGTGCGCTCGTTCTCTTCGCTGGCTTTGGGGTGCCAGGCTACGAGATATTTCCCGGGATGGTACTTGCTGTACTTCACCTTTCCACTTATAGGATGCCTGGTGACATGTACATTGATCGGTGACATGAAAACCGAAACCATCAGACGCTGGTCCTTGAAATATTCTTTTTCGTATACTTCTTCTATGACCACGACCTTTCCGTCTACGGGCGCTACAATATGAGCGTCGTTGAGCTGAGTGTTCCTTTTTGGGTTCCTAAAGAACTGTATGATCAAAAAGAACAGGATGAGGGTTCCAATCAGGATTAGCTGTTTGATCCAGTCGGTGAAAATGAATGTATGGGCGACCAGGTTCACAACGATCAGCAAGATCACTGCGATGGCCATAATTTTATATCCTTCTTTATGAAACATAGTTTAGAAATTGTAAAAATGCGTAGACAAAAGGGCTTGCAAAAATAATACTATCTAACCTGTCAAACAAGCCTCCATGGCCGGGCATTAACCTTCCGCTGTCTTTAACGCCTGCCTGTCTTTTGAACTTTGACTGTATAAGGTCTCCAAGGGTGCCAAAAATACTTAGAATAATGGCCATTCCCACCCAGGTGTGCAGGTTAAGCAGTCCGGTCAAAAAATAGACCAGATAAGCGGCTACCGCCGAAAAAATAAGACCTCCCAAAAAACCTTCCACGGTCTTTTTAGGTGAAATACGTTCAAACAATTTTTTCTTTCCAAAGTTCTTCCCTACAAGATAGGCAAAAGTATCGTTAATCCAAATGAGGGAGAAGATGCCTATAACGAGCTCGGGTGTGAAGTCTCCGGTATAGCTGGGGATAAGGGTTAGGAAGATAAGAGAAGCGATGAGGTAGAAAACGATGATCACATACTTCTTCTTTTCAAAGAGCGGGATCTTGTTTACCAGCATCAGGTCCTTGACCAGGAACATATTTACGAAAAGGGTGATGATGAGCAGCACCATGGTCGCGTAGGGGCTCCATCGGGCATAACTGAACAGGTAGAACAGGAAAAAGAGCAGGAAATAACCCAGGTAACTTTTTAAATGCAGGAGTCTTTGAAGTTCCCTTAAACAAATGATCCCGAACAACAGGAAAAGAGTGGTAAAGGCAAATTCAGATGAAAATATGGAGACTACAAGTATAGAGACATACATCACACCTGATAAACCACGAATAATATTTTCCTTCATGTTATAGATCTTCCAGAAGCAGCAAATATAGGTTTTTTGTGCTACTTCCATAACTCATGAAGTCTCCTTCCTTATTATTCTCGAAGTTTTTAATGGTGGTGATATTAGACGGAATGCGGTCTTTGTTCTTGAATTTGATCCCTCTAAGGCCTTCTCCAATAGCGTCTACCAGTTTGCTCGTAGAGGCTACCATGACAAAATTGTAGGGCAGCTCCCTTAGTTTTTTTTCCTTGATCTGGTTAGAGGAGATCAGCACAGATCCGTCGTTGGCAATGAGATATTCACAGGAGCTCAGAAAGAACGCCGCGTCACCCGAGTTGGTGAATTCCAGGTTATAATCTGAAAATTTGTTCCTTAAATTCGAATCAAAACAACAAGCTTTCTTTTCATACCAATCATTTTCCAACATAATGTTGTCAAATATTTCCATTAACTCCTCATTGCTCTCGCAGTAAAGGAATTTACCTCCGTTGTTTTTGAAGTTAAGCATGAAACGTTCATCGGTAGGTAACTTAACATCTGGCATATACTTGCTACGGTCAGAATTTTCTGGCGTGTCCTGACCTTTGTCTGATTTAGATTTAGGATTCAAAAAATTTCTAAATAGACTCATATAGGTTTTGCTTATTACACTAAAGTAGCATTTCTACCAAAGGTAAAAAATCTTAACTTATAGATTAATTAAAGTTAAGATTTTTTACTCTTGATGTCTTATTTTTCTTCTGAAGGCTTATCTGAAGCGGGATCTTCACTTCCCGATCCCGAAGGAAATGTTCTCTCGGTCACCGTCTCTTCCCTCGCCGGAACATTTTTTCCGTGTGACTGTCCGTTCACTTGTTCATCCCGGCTCTTGTAGGGTCTCTTTCCGAAGATCTCTTCCAGGTTATCCTTGAAAATGACCTCTTTGTCGAGTAAGATCTCAGCTAACTGGGTAAGTTTGTCCTTGTTCTCTTCCAGCAATTTGATGGCCCTTTGATACTGTTCCTCGATAAGGTTGGAGATCTCTTTATCTATTAATTCTGAAGTTTTTTCAGAATATGGTTTTGTGAAATTATATTCGCTTTGTCCTGAAGAATCGTGGTAGGTAAGGTTACCCACCTTATCGTTCAGTCCATAGATGGTCACCATGGCACGTGCCTGTTTAGTTACTTTTTCCAGGTCACTCAGAGCTCCTGTTGAGATCTTGTTGAAAATGACCTTTTCGGCAGCACGTCCTCCCAGGGCGGCACACATCTCGTCCAGCATCTGTTCAGGACGCACGATCAATCTTTCTTCCGGAAGGTACCACGCAGCTCCCAGCGATTGCCCGCGAGGCACAATGGTAACTTTTACAAGAGGCGCAGCGTGCTCCAGCATCCAGCTCACAGTAGCGTGACCGGCTTCATGGAAGGCGATGGCTTGCTTCTCTTCAGGGGTGATGATCTTGTTCTTTTTCTCAAGACCACCCACTATACGGTCTACTGCATCCAGGAAATCCTGTTTGCCTACCGCCTGTTTTCCTTTTCTTGCGGCGATAAGCGCCGCTTCGTTACATACGTTGGCGATATCTGCTCCCGAGAATCCCGGAGTCTGTTTCGCCATGAAATCTGTATCCAGCTCGTCGGCCACTTTCTTGAGCGGACGAAGGTGTACGTCAAAGATCTCTTTTCTCTCCCTTACATCTGGCAGATCCACATAGATCTGGCGATCGAATCGTCCGGCACGCATTAAGGCCTTATCCAGTACATCGGCACGGTTCGTAGCTGCTATCACGATCACGTTAGTGTTGGTTCCAAAACCATCCATCTCGGTCAATAACTGGTTAAGGGTATTCTCCCTTTCGTCGTTTGAACCTGAGAAATTGCTTTTTCCACGGGCACGACCAATAGCGTCGATCTCGTCAATAAATATAATTGAAGGTGATTTTTCCTTGGCCTGCTTGAACAGGTCACGAACCCTGGAAGCACCAACTCCCACGAACATTTCAACGAAATCTGAACCTGACAGGGAGAAGAAAGGTACTTTAGCCTCTCCTGCTACCGCTTTTGCTAGTAAGGTCTTACCGGTTCCCGGAGGTCCTACCAAAAGCGCTCCTTTCGGGATCTTTCCTCCCAAAGAAGTGTATTTTTCAGGGTTCTTAAGGAAATCCACGATCTCCTGTACTTCTTCCTTCGCGCCTTCAAGACCGGCAACATCTTTAAAAGAGGTTTTAACGTCGGTATTCTGATCAAACAATTTGGCTTTGGATTTCCCAATGTTGAAGATCTGTCCGCCTGCACCGCCACCGGCACCGCCGCTCATTCTTCGCATGATGAAGATCCAGATCCCAATGATAAGGATGAAGGGTAGGAGAGTGAGGAAAATATCTCCCCACATGTTGTGCTGAGACTCGAAAACCACAGGGGTGTTCAGGTTGTTTTCTGCTTTGGTTTCCCTTATATCGTCTTCCAGGTTCTGCAGGTCCCCGAACTCAAAGGTGTAGGCAGGCGTATCTCCCGACGGGAACAGCTCATCCTGAACTGCCTGCTTGTGAATGTCTTTTTGTTTGGCTTCTTCGGTTAGGAATACCCTAGCCTGATTGCGGTTCACGATCACCACCTTTTCCACATCCCCCTGCTCGAGGTAATTCAGGAATTCGGCCGGATTCGTTTTGGCAGGTTCGTTGAACCCGCTACCGCTAAAGAAGTTTATTGCCAGGAAAACCAAAATGATGGCCGCATAGATCCAGTATGCGCTGAATTTTGGTTTCTTAGGCGAATTATTTTTATTCGGTTGCTCTTTAGCCATGCTCTTGTTCTTAGATCTTAATAATTTGTTTCGATTGAAGTCACTTTGGCATCTCCCCAAAGGCTTTCAATATCGTAATATTCCCTGATATGTTTCTGGAAAACATGAACAACTACATTCACGTAATCCATCAGCACCCATTCGGCATTCTCTGAACCTTCTATGTGCCAGGGCTTGTCCTTAATTGATTTGCTAACGGTTTTTTGGATGGAATTCACTATGGCGTTTACCTGCGTATTTGAAGTTCCGTTGCAGATAACGAAATAATCACAAACGGTATTTTCTATTTCTCGTAAATCCAGGATATCAATATCATTTCCCTTTACTTCCTCAATCCCTTTGATTATATGTGCAATAAGTATGTCGCTGCTCGTTTCTTTTTTTGTCATTAAATTTATTTCTTTGCGCAAAGTTATTACTTTTTACTCTTTTTGAACCTTGGTTTTCATAACATTTAACGCCTGCATTATTCTCTTATCTATATGCACCTTATCAAAGTTAATGCCATCAACTCCACCAATTCTTTTGGGCGTGAGATGTTTCGGGAAAATCCACAGCTGCCGGCCACCTGTATCGTAGCAAAAAATCAGCTCTCAGGAAGGGGACAACGGGGCACTGTCTGGAATTCTGAACCCGGCGAAAACCTTACTTTCAGTATAGTTTATCCCAAACCCGGCATTTCACCTGACCACCAATTCCTGTTAAGCGCGGCAGTAGCCACAACCATCGTGGAAGCCCTTGATCAATTCGAGCTGCCACGGCTGAAGGTGAAATGGCCTAACGACATAATGTCAGCCAATTACAAGATAGGAGGCGTGCTTATTGAAAACGTCCTTAACGACGGCAAGGTGGCTGCGAGCATCATTGGAGTAGGACTCAATGTGAATCAAAAAGCATTTTCCGGTCTCCCGCAGGCAGGCTCCATGTTCTCGGTCACCCAGAAGAGATTTGACCTTGATGAAGTGCTGGCCGTACTGCTATATGCCCTCGAAAAGGAACTCGATCAACTCTCCAATAAACGTGCAGCGGAAATCTTAACCGACTATAAAAGCCAGCTTTTCCGGATCCATGTACCATCCACCTTCGAGCTTCCCGATAAAACCCTCTTTACCGGGATGATCGCCGATGTTTCTTTAAGCGGAAAACTCCTGGTGCGTACCGAAGAGGAACTCCTCAAGGAATTCGACCTCAAGGAGGTGCGGCTATGTTTCTAAAGTTTTGAGGTGTTCTCTGCCAGGGTGGCAATGAATTTCTTCAACGGACCTTTGACCATCATGGCCATCATGGTGTTGAATTTTCCGTGGAAGAACATCTGGGCTTCGCTTTGGTCAGGGCCGGCTTCTTCAATGACCACGTCAAGCGAGAAATTGAACTTGTCTGAAGTAGATCCCAACACGATGAATTCCGGTGCTCTTTTTTCTTTGATCTGCAGTTCGATCTCGGGCATGCCTTTTAGGGCAAAAGCAAAGGTGTCCTGAGACTTCACCTCGAACTTCTCCTTGCTCTCGGGCATGATCTTTTCGTAGTTCTCTACATTGGTCAAAAAGTTGAAAAGCTCTTCCTGACTCTTATTTACTTTTACTTTATCGCTTTCTAATTCCATAGCATTTTATTTTTTCCAGTTCCCCGGATCTTTGCGCCAGCCTTCCAACAGCTCGGCTTCGGCTTGATTGATATAATTTGTTTTTTGAGCAACTTCCAGCAAAAAGTCATAGTTGCTCAGGGTATGCAGTTCCACGTTGGCCTCTTTGAAGTTTTCGGAAGCATTCTGAAATCCGTAGGAAAAGATGGCCAGCATTCCCTTAACGTTAGCTCCGGCTTCCTTCAGGGCGTTCACCGCGTTAAGGCTGCTTTTCCCAGTACTGATGAGGTCTTCAACGACCACCACTTTCTGGCCTTCGTCGAGCTTGCCTTCTATCTGGTTCTTTCTTCCGTGGTTCTTAGGTTCAGGACGCACATATACGAACGGCAGTCCCAGGTATTCGGCAACCAGCATTCCTACGCCAATGGCGCCGGTGGCCACGCCAGCGATCACATCGGCACGGCCATACAGTTGCTCAATTTGTTTGGCCATATTCTCCCTCACAAAATTGCGGATGGGAGGATAGGAAAGGATTACACGGTTGTCACAGTAAATTGGAGAGGTCCAGCCGCTCGCCCATTGAAAACCTTGTTGTGCATCTAATTTTATTGCCTTAATTTGCAATAACAGTTCAGCCGTTTTGCGTGCTGTTTCTTTATCTAAAACCATACTGCAAATGTATAAAGTTTTTGTTAATGATATTCCCATTATTCTTTCCGCAGAGCAGGATATGGGGGAAAAATACACATCTCTCCCCATAAAGGAAGTGAAATTAAAAAAGATCATTAAAAAGATCAATAAAGGAAAACTTTTATACGTGCACCTCCACCATTCAAAAGAGGAGAAACTGCTGAAACATCTTTTTAAGAAACTTCCGGTGGTGACGGCTGCAGGCGGAATGGTTTTGAACAAGCAGAATGAGGTGCTTTTCATCTATCGTAACGGCAGGTGGGACCTTCCGAAGGGAAGAGTAGAAAAAACCGAAAGCCTCGAGGAAGGGGCGATAAGGGAAGTAGAGGAGGAGACGGGAGTGCAGAACCTTGAGATCACCCGTTTTCTGCAGAAGACTTACCATGTCTTTCAGCGCAAAGGAAAGTACAAGCTCAAGGTGACCTACTGGTACGAAATGAGAACCGACTACACCGGGGAACTGGTTCCCGAAGTGAAAGAGGGCATCATGAAAGTAAAATGGAAGGATCGCGAAAAGGCTCAAAAGGCCCTTCAGAAATCTTATGCCAACATTAAACTTCTCTTCCCTGAAGAAATGCTACCTGTTTATTCTAAAAATCGGGTATCGTAAATGTGACTTTTCGTAATGCTCAGATTTCCTGTGGATCCACTCCAGCTGGGCATACCAGTTTTGGGCGAATTCCGGATCGTTCTGCTTCTTCTGAAGGAATTCTTCTTCTATTTTAGGGTAATCATCAAGGAATTCGCGGGCAATATCTTCAAAAACATAGGGTGAAAATCCTTCTTTTTGCTGCAGTACGCTGTCAAAGAAGTTCCAGTTGAAAAAGGAATCGGGGGCTTCGGGTTCCAGCGTCGCCATCAGATATTTTGCTGCTTTTTGCTTCAGAGGAACAAAAACATCACCTCTTCTAATGCGCACTTTCTGAATTCCCTGCGTCACTTTGGTCTCCGAATGCATATAATGTCCTTCATAAGCACGGCTGCGGGTCTTGAAATTTTTGATGCGGTACACCTGCGCCGTTATCATAGTGTCCTTATCGAATTCCTCCATCACCACTTCATTAAGTTCCAGCAATTGCAGGATAGGCCACCAACCCCGGGGAATGATATATCCTTTGGGCATGGTGACCTGCCGCTGGGCTTTAAAAGTATCATAATAATCCACTTTTTTAGTGAACGGCCTGGTGGTGTCGTATTTAAGTCTCATGGCGCCGGTAACCTCACTTTCTATCCTTTCCGCCTCATAACCTTTGAACTGCAGGCTTGATACCTGGCTGCTGTCCGGCTTGAAATCGAAAGCATAGGACTTTTGCTCGGGAAAGGTCTGGAAGGCCTGGGTTCTCAGGTTTCTAATGAGTTTGGAGTCCTTATCGGCTATCTCGATCATTGAGAGCAGGGTTTCATAAGTGCCCCAAACTCTTTTGTCGTAGGGTTTCAGCATATGGGTCTCGATCATCATCCCAACCGTGTTCCACAAGCTGGTGTAACCGGTAGAGTACCGCGGCGTATCGAGGAACTGGGTAAACCCTTTTTCGGGAACATCATTGAAAACGTTCACATAGGGTGTCATTTCGTTATCCTTTGCCTTCAGTGCTTTTTCCAGCCCCGGCCGCAACTGGTTCTTGATATAACTTCCCAATTCCCCGCCCATTTGGTCGTGCTGGGTGAACAGGTGGGTAAGCGTGTACTGGTAATCGGCCCCGTTGCTTACGTGGGTGTCGATAAAAACATCGGGATCTACCTCGTGAAAGATTTCGTAAAAGGTCCTGGTGTTCTTAGTATCGGCTTTAATGAAGTCCCGGTTAAGGTCATAGTTGCGGGCATTTCCGCGGAAGCCGTAAGCTTTTGGTCCGTTCTGGTTAGTGCGGGTAAAGGAGTTGCGGTTAAGGGCGCCGCCAACATTGTAAACAGGAATGGCTGCAATAATGGTGTTTTCGGGTACTTTGACAGAATCCTGCGCCAGATCTCTAAAAAGCATCATGGTAGCATCTATGCCATCGCTTTCGCCGGGATGTATCCCGTTGTTGATCAGGATCACGGTTTTGTCGGCTCTTGCTGATTCCAGGTCAAAATCCTTGTCGGGATTGAAGATCGCGAGGTGCAGTGGTTTTCCGCTGTCCGTTTCACCAATAGATTGCAGTTCTATGGAAGGGTATACGGCAGCCAGGTCCTGGTAAAAGTCAATGATCTGCTGGTAGGTGGCGGTTTCCGTCCCGCCCGATTCCTCAAAAACAGTGGTAAAAGTCAAATCTTGTTTCAGGATATAATCAGAAAAATCGCAGGCACTCAAAAATAACAGCAGGAGCACCGGAAACAGGATCTTTTTCATTCAAAAAATATTTAGGGCATAAACTTAGCCAAAAACTCCATAAACACCTAAACACGATGCCATCATAAAGCAGGCTATAATTATAAAATTAAACTTATTTTAGCTACACCGCACGATCTTGTGAGGAAAACCGACCTAAAAATTCCCTTTTTGAAGCACTTCGCTCTATATCTCAGCCTGTTACTTTTTTGCGGAAATCTTGCAGCTCAAAACATTTCCGGAAATGTGATCAACGCCAGCACCGGCGAGGCGGTAGATGGTGCATTAATCAATGTGGCAGGTTCTTCGGAAAAAACCACGACTGACGATCGCGGGAAATTTGAACTTGAACTGAAGGAATTTCCGGTAGTAATGACCATATCAGCTTCCGGCTTTGAAACTCTTTTGGTGACGATCTCAAATTCCGAAGAAGACCTAATTTTTCAGCTTTTCCCTTTGGCTGAAAGCCTTTCCGAAGTAGTATTGCGCAGCACCCTCATTCCGCGGGAACTGATGCGAACCCCCGCGTCGGTAAGCATTTTAGGGCAGGAAGAGATCCAGAGAACCGATAAGACCAATATTTTAAGCGCAGTGGATCGGGCACCAGGAGTCAATGTGCTGCAGGGGGCATTGAACACCAACAAGATCAGCATTCGCGGAGTGGGAGCGAGGGCTCAATACAGCAGCAACCGAA
Organism: Salinimicrobium catena; assembly: GCF_900102915.1. Lineage (GTDB taxonomy): Bacteria > Bacteroidota > Bacteroidia > Flavobacteriales > Flavobacteriaceae > Salinimicrobium > Salinimicrobium catena. The sequence continues at coordinate 154,235 of NZ_FNGG01000005.1, read as the reverse complement.
TCAAGGCTTATTTTATGGGCATTCCCCTCTCAACGGCCGAAGGCGAAACCACTCTTGACGATATTGATCCTGCCGTCATTGAGCGGGTGGAGATCATAAAAGGCCCGGTTTCCAGCATTTATGGCGCTGGCCTGGGTGGAGTGATCACCATGTATCCCGATCTATCGGCAAAAGAGGGAAGCACGGCGGCCGTAAGTTCCACTTTTGGCAGTTTTGGGCTTATGAAGCATACCGTAAACGCCTCACATTCTTCGGAATCGACGAAGTTTTCTGCCACTTACAACCATTTGTCTGCCGACGGATACCGGGAGAACGGGGAATACGACCGGGATTCTTTCACGCTTTTTGGGCAGGTTGCAGGAAATAAAAAAAACGCCCTCTCACTGCTTGGGCACCTGGTGCGGCTAAAAGCCTATATTCCCAGTTCGCTGAACCGGGAAGATTTTGAGAACGATCCTTCTTCGGCGGCTTATACCTGGGCTGCTTCCCAGGGCTACGAATCGTATGATAAAGGTTTACTGGGATTGTCTTATGAACAGGAGTTTTCTGAAAAATTCTTCCACACCAGCAGTATTTTCATGAATTTCAGGAACGGGTATGAACCCAGACCTTTTGATATTCTGAAGGAGGAGCAGGTGGCTACCGGCTTCCGCACAAAATTCGGTCTCAAAAATGAGCTTTTCTCGTTGCCTTCAGAAATGAGCTTTGGCGGTGAAATTTACCGGGAGTGGTACGATACGGCCACTTTTGAAAACCTGTACGAGGAGGATCCGGGAAAAGGCAGTGTGGCAGGAAGCAACCTGAGCAACAATGAACAGGATCGCAGCTATTATAATCTTTTCGCTCAGTGGAATGTATCAGTTTCTGAAAAACTGGAACTTGAAGCCGGCCTCAACCTGAATTCTACCCGCTATGAGCTCACAGATCTTTACACTGAAGATGAGGTGGACCAGACAGGCAATTACAGGTTCAAAAGCATTTTTTCACCCAGGCTTGGAGCGGTTTATACTTTTTTACCCGGAAAGAATCTTTACGCTTCAGTGAGCCATGGGTTTTCCACGCCAACTGTGGCAGAAACCTTGACTCCCGAAGGAATTATCAACACGGCTCTTAAGCCGGAGACGGGTGTGAATTACGAAATAGGATTTAAAGGTAATTTCCTGGACAACCGGCTATATGCTGAGGTTTCCGCGTTCTCCATACAGGTGGACAACCTGCTGGTGGCCGAACGGGTGGCCGAAGATCGATACATTGGCCGAAATCTTGGAAAAACAGACCATAACGGACTCGAATTCCTCGCTAAGTACAACTTCAACATTAGCTCATGGCTCAGTGCAAAAACTTTTCTGAACGCCTCTTTTAATGATTTTTATTTTGGTGATTTCGTGGACGCGGGTACAGATCTCTCCGGAAATGACCTGCCGGCCGTGCCCGACAAGAGCCTTAACGCCGGCTTTGATCTCCATACTTCTAACAGATTTTCTCTTTTCACCTCTTTTCAGCATGAGGGGCAAATGCCGCTGAATGATCAGAATACCGGCTATACCGAAGCTTACGAGTTGCTGAACCTGAAATTATCTTACGCTCCTGACATTTTTAAGAACTGGGAAACCGCGGTCTTCTTTGGAATCAACAATGTTTTTGATGAACACTATGCCGCTTCTATAGTTCCTAATGCTGTAGGCTTTGGCGGGGCGGAGCCGAGATATTTTTATCCGGGAGATCCCAGGAATTATTTTGGCGGGATATCGGTCAGTTATTTCTTTTAACTACAACTCTGTCAGGGTTTCAAACCCCTGACAGGGTTAGAATAAAAAGTTCGATAATCTACTCTTTCTTCCACACTGCCTTAGGCACCATGAAATTGTAATCGCCGTTATTGCGGATCACGTCACGAACAACGGTTGAAGAAATATGACTTTTTCCGGAAGAAGTAATGAAGAAAAGGGTTTCTATTCCTGAAATCTTGAAATTCGTCTGACCGATCACCTTTTCGAAGTCAAAATCCGTGGAACTTCGCAGGCCGCGCAGAATGAAATCGGCGTTCTGTTCTTTGCAGAAATCCACCGTCATGCCGGTGTAGGTCATCACCTTGATCTTGGGCTCGTCTTTGAAGGTCTCTTCCAGGAAACGCACACGATCTTCCAGTGAGAACATGTAATTTTTATCGGCATTGACTCCTATGGCTAAAATGATCTCGTCAAAAAGAGGCAATCCGCGTTCAATGATGTCCACATGTCCTAAAGTCACCGGATCAAAAGAGCCCGGAAAAACAGCTTTTTTCATACCTTTTATTTTGTTCCTGCAGTTCTAAAGTAATGATTTTCCTGTGAATTCAGCTGCGGGTAGCTGCTTCTATGGCGTTCCCGAAAAGTTCTTCAAGAGAGATACCAGCTGCTGCTGCCTGTTGTGGCAGGATGCTCGCCTCGCTCAACCCCGGGTTGGTGTTCATCTCGATGAAATGAGGTTCTCCATTATGGAAAATGAATTCTGATCTTGAAAAACCTTTCATCTTCAGCTTTTTATAGATCAGTTTCGCAATTTCCTGTACCCTTTGGGTCTGCTCTTCGGAAATCCTCGCAGGAGTGATCTCCTGGGATTTTCCGAGGTATTTAGCTTCGTAGTCAAAAAACTCATTTTCAGAAACTATTTCGGTTACAGGCAAGGCGGTGATCTCGCCTTTATACATGATCACACCCACTGAAACTTCGGTGCCGTCAAGGAAAGATTCAATGATCACCTCGTCATCTTCCTTAAAAGCGAATTTTGTCGCCCGAATAATGTCTTCCTTTTTCTTCACTTTGGTGATCCCAAAACTGCTTCCGGCCTTGTTGGCCTTTACAAAACAGGGTAAGCCTACCTTTTCCACGATCTCATCGGGTTCCACTTCGTCTCCTTTGTTGAGGAAATAGTTCACTGCCGTTTTTATTCCGTAGGGCTTAAGGACACTGATGAGGTCCCTCTTATTGAAGGTCAATGCCGACTGGTAAAAATCACAGGATGTCTGCGGAATGTCGAGCAATTCCAGGTAAGCCTGAAGTAGTCCGTTCTCGCCGGGAGTACCGTGAATGGTATTGAAAACGCAGTCAAAGGTGATCAGTTTTCCGTCTATGGTGACCGTGAAATTGCTACGGTTGATAGGGTAGGGCGTGTCATTTTCACCTATCACGAACCATTCTTTCTGCAGGATATGAACCCGGTACGGGTTGTATTTTTCGCGGTCAAGATTCTTGTACACCACGTTACCACTGTTAATGGAAATGCGGTACTCACTGGAATAGCCACCCATGGCTATGGCGACATTTTTCTTCATACTCGAATATTGGCAGTTTATTTGCGTTAACAAAAGTAGGACTATTAAATGAATGTCTGCAAAATCACCTGTTTTTATATCTTTGTTTTTTATTTGAAACTATGACTTTCCTCAAATTTATCTTTAGCAAAACCTTTTTGATACAACTGGTTTTGGCAGCCCTTGCCCTGGTATTGATCACTTTTGTGATCCTTGAATGGCTGGAGCATTCCACCAATCAGGACCAGAGAATTACGGTTCCCAATCTGGCACGACTTTCGCTTGATAAGGTTGACCAGCAACTGGCTGAGCTGGACCTGAGACGGGAGATCCTTGACTCTGCCAATTACAATCCTGACTATCCTCCGTATTCGGTGATCGATCAGGTGCCGCTTCCGGGGAAATTCGTTAAAGAGAACAGAAAGATCTATTTGACGCTGAACCCTTCGGGATACCGAAAAGTGGAAATTCCGGAGAATCTTATCCGAAGGACAAGAAGACAGGTAGAACCCACATTGAAGTCACTTGGATTTGAAATTGGTTCGATCACGTATAAGCCCGATGTGGCCAAAGATGCCGTGCTGGAACTTAGGTATAAAGGCGAAAAGCTGGAACCGGGAGATAAATTGATGAAAACTTCAAAAATTGACCTGGTTTTGGGTGACGGCTCCGGAAGATACGGGATGGAAGATGAAGAGGAAAAAACAGCCGAAGAAGAAATATTAGACGACCTGGAGAATGAAGAATTTGACTTCTGAGAATACTAATCCTGAACTGGATGAGAATGATGATGAGCTGTATGAGCATCACCGGTTTGTAGCCGATAAAGGCCAGCAACCGCTGAGGGTGGACAAGTTCCTCATGAACTACATTGAAAAAGCGACCCGTAACAAGATACAAACGGCCGCTAAAGAAGGGAACATCCATGTCAACGAGGTTCCCGTAAAACAGAATTACAAGGTAAAACCGGGAGATGTGGTGCAGGTGCTTTTTGAGCATCCGCCATACGAATTCCTGTTGACTCCCGAAGATATTCCGCTTGACATCGTGCATGAGGATGACGCCCTGCTAGTGGTGAACAAACCTGCAGGTATGGTAGTGCATCCGGGACACGGGAACTACAGCGGAACCCTGATCAACGCCCTGGTGTACCATTTTGACAACCTTCCGCAGAACAGCAGTGAACGGCCGGGACTGGTGCACCGTATAGATAAGGATACCAGCGGACTCCTCGTGATCGCCAAGACCGAACGGGCCATGACGCACCTCTCAAAACAATTTTTTAAAAAGAGCAGTGAACGCGAGTATGTGGCTATAGTTTGGGGAAATGTCGAGGAAGACGAAGGAACTATTGAAGGCAATATTGGCAGGCACCCAAAGAACAGGCTGCAGAACACCGTTTACCTGGGAGATGATGAAGATAAAGGGAAACCGGCTGTGACCCATTTTAAGGTGATCGAAAGGCTGGGATATGTTACCCTTGTTTCCTGTAAGCTGGAAACCGGAAGAACGCACCAGATAAGGGTGCACATGAAACATATTGGCCATACCCTGTTCAATGACGAACGTTATGGTGGCGATAAGATCCTGAAGGGAACCACTTTTACAAAATATAAGCAGTTCGTGGAGAACTGTTTCAAGGTGCTGCCAAGGCAGGCACTGCACGCCAAAACCCTTGGGTTTAAACATCCTGTTAGCGGGGAGTGGATGAGCTTTGATACTCCAATTCCCGAGGATATGGAGCAGTGTATCGAGAAATGGCGCAGTTATGCTAAAAATCAGAAGGAGTTCATCGATTAAATAAGCTTTTTCAATAGCATTATCAAAAGGAAAAAAGAATCCCGGCAGGAAAACCTTCCGGGATTTTATATTTTAGAGCAGCATTTTAGACCAATAAATTTCTTCGGAAAGATCAGAATATGAAAATAGTTATTTCCCCCGCCAAAACTTTAGATTACGAAACCAAGCTACCCACCTCAAGAGGCACCCAGCCTGAGTTCCTGGAGACCGCAGCTACCGTTAACCGGAAACTGGCCAGGATGTCCAAAAAGGAAATTTCAGAATTAATGGGCATCAGTGATAAGCTGGCCGATCTCAATTACACCCGATACCACGAATTTGAAGCAGAACACAACAAGCAGAATTCCCGCCCCGCGGTGTACGCATTCAACGGCGATGTTTATACGGGATTGGAGGCTTATACCATTCCGGTTGAAAAACTGGATTTTCTGCAGGATTCCCTGCGGATCCTTTCGGGCTACTACGGAATCCTGAGACCGCTGGATCTTATTCAGCCATATCGTTTGGAAATGGGCACCTCACTTTCGGTAAGCCGCAAAAAAGATCTGTATGACCTGTGGCAGGAAAAAGTGACCGGCTATCTCAACAAAGAATTAGCTGATGAGGAACTGTTCGTTAACCTGGCCAGTAACGAGTATTTTAAAGCCATAAATACCAAAAAGCTTAAGGTCCCTGTGATCACTCCGGTATTCAAGGATTATAAGAACGGAAAGCTCAAGATCATCAGCTTCTTCGCAAAGAAAGCACGAGGTTCTATGGTGAGATATATAGTAGATACCGAAGCCAATTCCGTTGAGGACCTCAAGGGTTTTGATTACGACGGTTACCGTTACAGCGAGGAAGAAAGCGTTAAAAATAACGAGCTGGTTTTCACGCGCTAAGCAGCAGCGGGTTTATTGTTAAAGTATTTCAAAAAGCGGTGTCTCACCGCTTTTTTCTTTTTAATTTCTGAACAATTGCTTCTTCGGGAGAGGGAGAAAATTTAACCAATCATAAAAAGCATTTTTCAGAAATGGACATAAAGAAGGTACTAGTAGCGAACAGAGGAGAGATTGCCATAAGGATTTTTAGAGCCTGCACAGAGATAGGCTTACGCACCGTGGGGATCTACACTTTTGAAGACCGCTATTCCCTGCACCGCTATAAAGCCGACGAATCTTACCAGATAGGTGCCGACAATGAGCCTTTGAAGCCTTACCTGGACATAGACGCTATCATCAAGATCGCTAAAAAGAATAATGTGGATGCCATTCACCCGGGATATGGTTTCCTTTCAGAAAACGCTGAATTCGCTCAAAAATGTGAGGAGAACGATATCATCTTTATCGGCCCTAAGGTTTCGGTGTTGAGATCGCTTGGTGACAAGGTGAAGGCGAAAGAAGTGGCGGTAGAGAAAAAAGTGCCAGTCATTCAAAGCAATGAAAAAGAGCTCACTTCCGTAGAAATAGCGCTTGAAGAAGCTAAAAACATAGGTTACCCCGTGATGCTGAAAGCTGCGTCTGGGGGAGGTGGCCGTGGAATGCGGGTGATAAGAAGTGAGGAGGAGCTAAAAAGCGGCTTTAACGAATCCCGAAGGGAAGCCAAAAATGCCTTTGGGGACGATACGGTTTTCCTGGAGAAATTCGTGGAAGATCCCAAGCATATAGAGATACAGATAGTGGCCGATAATCACGGGAACATGGTGCATCTTTTTGAGCGCGATTGTTCAGTTCAACGCCGTTACCAAAAAGTTATCGAATTCGCACCTTCTCAAGGCCTGGACGAAAAGATCAAACAGAACCTCTACAAGTATGCGCTTGACATTTGTGAGGCCGTAAATTATAACAACATTGGAACCGTAGAGTTCCTGGTAGATAAGAACGGCGAGATCTTTTTCATTGAAGTGAATCCCAGGATCCAGGTAGAGCACACGGTGACAGAGATCATAACGAATATTGACCTGGTCAAAACTCAGATCTTTATTGCCGGAGGTTATAAACTGTCAGATAAACAGATCAAGATCGATAGCCAGGAAAGCCTGGAAACGAATGGCTATGCTCTGCAGTGTCGCATCACTACCGAAGACCCCACTAACGATTTTAAACCAGACTACGGTACCATCACCACCTATAGAAGTGCCTCCGGATTCGGGATCAGGCTCGATGCGGGCAGTATCTATCAGGGGGTGACCGTTTCGCCTTTCTTTGATTCCATGCTGGTGAAGGTTTCTGCCAGCAGCCGTACCCTTGACGGGGCCTGCAGAAAGATGCGGCGGGCTCTGGCTGAGTTCAGGATTCGGGGAGTGATGACGAACATCGGATTTTTGGATAACATTCTTTCCAACCAGACCTTCAGAAATGGAGAGGTCACGGTGAATTTTATCAAAGACCATCCTGAACTGTTCGAGTTCAAAAAGACCCGCAACCGGGCGACCAAAATGGTGAAATTTCTGGGTGACGTCATCGTGAACGGTAATGATGACGTCAAAAATGCAGAAAAAAAGACCGATTTTATAAAGCCGGTCATTCCCACTTTTCCTGAAGACAACGGATATCCAAAAGGAACCAAGGACCTGTTGACGGAATACGGACCCGATAAGTTCTCGCGCTGGCTGAGACATGAAGGCAAGGTGCATTACACCGATACCACCATGCGCGATGCGCACCAGAGTCTGCTGGCCACAAGGATGCGTACTACAGATATGCTCAAGGTAGCTGAAGGTTTTGCTCGCAATCACCCGGAAGTCTTCAGTATGGAAGTTTGGGGCGGGGCGACCTTTGACGTTTGTATGCGTTTCCTGAAGGAAAATCCGTGGGAAAGACTAAGAAGACTGCGCGAGGCCATGCCCAATATCCTTATGCAGATGCTGCTGAGAGGTTCTAACGGAGTGGGTTACACGGCTTATCCCGATAATCTTATAGAAAAGTTCGTGGAGAAATCCTGGGAGAACGGGATCGATGTGTTCCGGATTTTCGACAGCCTTAACTGGATGGAATCTATCGCGCCCTGTATCGAATATGTTCGAAAAAAGACCGATGGCCTCGCGGAAGGTACTATTTGCTACACCGGTGATATCATGGATCCGCAGGAGAACAAATACAACCTGGAATATTACATTCAGCTGGGCAAAGACATTGAAAACGCGGGAGCTCATATTCTCGGAATAAAGGATATGGCAGGAATCCTTAAGCCCGATGCCGCTTTTGAGCTGGTGTCTGCGCTGAAGTCCCGCATCAATATTCCTATTCATCTGCACACCCACGACACTTCCTCTATTCAGGCTGCTACCTACCTAAAGGCGGTGGAGGCCGGAGTAGACGTGATAGACCTGGCGCTGGGAGGGCTTTCCGGCCTTACCTCGCAGCCTAATTTCAATTCGGTAGTGGAAATGCTGAGGTTTCACAACCGCGGAAGGCTTCTCAATACCGATAAACTGAATGAATACTCCCAGTATTGGGAAGCGGTGAGAAAATATTATTATCCCTTCGAATCGGGCCTCAAGGCCGGAACCGGAGAGGTTTATAAACATGAAATTCCCGGCGGGCAGTATTCCAATTTGAAACCTCAGGCAGAATCTCTTGGACTTTCTGACCGGTTTCATGAGATCACCGAAATGTATTCCAAGGTAAACGAGCTTTTTGGAGATATCATCAAAGTAACCCCGAGTTCAAAAGTGGTGGGGGATATGGCGCAGTACCTGGTAAGCAACAATCTCTCCATTGAAGATGTTCTGGAAAAAGGGGAGGAGCTGTCCTTTCCGCAGTCGGTAAAAAGCTTCTTTAGGGGAGATCTTGGTCAGCCGCCCGGAGGATTCCCTGAAAAGATCCAGAAGATCGTTCTAAAGGATGAGGAGCCGTATACCGACAGGCCCAATGCACATCTTGATCCTATAGACTTTGAAGCTGAATATGCCGAGTTCGAAAAGGTCTTCAGCGAAGGTATGGGCAGGGAGCTCGATATCACCGATTTTCTCTCGTATAAATTGTACCCGAAAGTCTTTACCGATGCCTATAACCACCAGGTTACTTATGGCAGTGTGATCAATATTCCCACCAAAAATTTCTTCTACGGAATGGAACCGGGAGAAGAGATCATCGTGGAGCTGGACAAGGGAAAAACCTTGTTGATCCAATTCCTCTCTGTGGGAGCCGCCAATGAAGACGGCATGGCCAAGGTTTTCTTTAAAGTTAACGGACAGACCCGTGCTGTGGAGGTGAAAGATGAATCGGTGAAGGTAGAGAAGGTGGTACATCAAAAAGTGGACAAGGAAGATAAGAAACAGGTAGGGGCTCCTTTACAGGGTGCTTTGTCAAATATACAGGTCAAACCGGGAGACAAGGTTGAAAAGAACCAGCCCTTGTTCGTTATAGAAGCCATGAAAATGGAAACTACCATTACAGCCAACCTTTCCGGCGAGGTAGATAAGATCGTGCTCAAGGAAGGCGATATGGTCTATGCAGATGACCTGGTAGTGGTAATGAAGTAGATGTGAGACTTGAGATGTGAGATGGGAGATGTGAGATGTGAGAAAATCGAAGTGCAATCACAAAAATCAAACATCAAGCTCCGAGAACCATTTAGCTTGAACCTTGAACCTTGAACCTTGAATCTTGTATTTGGAATTTTGAATTTTGAATTTCCGCGCAGTGGCTCAAATTTTGTAATAACATAAAAAATTGTCTGTTAATCTATGTTTCACCATACCCATCCCTACAGCCCGTTCATTCCTGAAAATGCTACAAAACTTATCGTGGGCACTTTGCCTCCGCCACGGTTCACATCCCGTGAATTAAGAGAAGGGGATGTGGATTTTTGCTACGGAAGCCGTGACGGATTACTGTGGCAGGTAATTGACCGGGTTTTTGATCTTGATCTTTCCTTTGAAACCACTGAAGAAGCGGTTAAGGAAAGAAAGCAGTTCCTTAGAAACAAAGGCATAGGGATATGTGATACGGTAGAGAGTTGCCGAAGGGAAAAGATCGACGCCTCAGATCTGGGAATGCAGGAGGTGGAACTCCGCGATCTCATCTCCATTTTAAAAAGGCATGAAAAGATCGACACCTTGCTTTTTACCGGCGGGAATAGTAAGAATGGTCCTGAATTCTTTTTCAGGAGACACTTAAAAGAGTACGGCCTTAGTCTTAAAGTGGTTTCCAACCAGGTGCCGCGTGTTCACCAGTTCGTTCTTGACGGGAGGGCCATCAATACGGTATCTTTGACCGCACCTTCGGGATCTGCTAACCGAGCGATTGGAAGTATGCAGCTTTACAAGGACCTAAAAAAACAAAACCCTGAATTCAATACGATTGACTTCAGGGTCTTGCAGTACCGTCAGTTCCTTGAGAACTAAACGGGTTCTTTTTCAAGAGGATTTTTTGTCTTTTTAGGACTCACCTTAAATTTTTTTCTTCTCGGGCGCAATTTTCCATAACTGTTGATGGAAATTTTTCCTCTTTTGGTCTTTTTATCACCTTTTCCCATTACTTTTTGTTTTTCTGGTCTTTGATCCTTGGTTCATCAATATCAAAATCATTGGTTTCAATATCTCTGTTCCCAATCTCACCGCTTAATGGGTCATTGTCGCTACGTCTTCTGCGTTGTCTGTCTTTCTTTTTTTTATTGTCTTCTATAATTCCCATAACATTCGTTTTTTAGATTCTCTTCAAGATACAAAAAACAGGTTGTTGGCTATATTAAATCCTTGTTATAAGAAGGTTAAAGTCAGCGGATTATGCGGGTGAAGCCGGCGATATTCCTGGTTCCGTGCTTCGTAAGATGCTTGATGAACGCACTGCCAATGATAGCCCCTTTCGTGTTCGCGGTTGCCTGCTCAAAAGTTTCTGCATCCTTTATTCCAAAACCAACAATAAGAGGCGCGTTTAATCCCATTTTTGACACCCGCTCAAAATAAGCTTTTTGTTCAGGGCCAAAACCACCTGTGCCGCCGGTAACGCTGGCGCTGCTTACCATATAGATGAAGCCTTCTGAAGCTGAATCGATGGCCCTTATCCTTTCTTCGGAAGTTTGCGGGGTGATCAAAAATACCGGCAGCAGATCATATTTTCTGAAGATCTCTTTATACTGAAGCAAATATTCCTCTACCGGAAGATCGGGGATGATCAGCCCATCTATACCAGTTTCTTTACACTTCTGGCAGAACTTTTCTACTCCAAACTGAAGGATAGGATTAAAATAGCCCATTATAAGCAAAGGAATGGAAACCGCTTTACGGATGTCCTTTAGTTGTTCAAAAAGCCTTTGAGTGGTCATTCCGTTCTTTAAAGCTACCTGAGAACTTTCCTGTATTGTAGGCCCATCGGCTAAAGGATCGCTAAAGGGGAGGCCGATCTCTATCATGTCGACCCCGCTTTTCTCCAGGTCCTCGATAATGGGTACGGTATTTTCAGGCTGCGGATAACCTGCAGTAAAGTAGATGGAAAGCAATTTTTTCTGTGGGTCTTCCTGCAGCTTTTGTTTTATTCTATTCATAGTTTCAAAATTCAGGCCTAACAGGTTTCTAAAACCTGTTAGGTCTAGAGGTTTTAAAGGTTGAAATGTTCAATGTAAGTGTTCAGATCTTTATCCCCGCGACCGGAAAGGTTTACCACGACCACATCATCTTCTTTGAATCTTCGGGTTTCAAATATGGCCAGGGCATGCGCGGTTTCAATTGCGGGGATGATCCCCTCCAGTTTGGAAAGTTCAAGCCCGGCTGCCATGGCTTCGGCATCGGTGACCGAAATAAATTCTCCCCGGCCTGTTTTAAAGAGGTTGGCATGCATGGGACCTACTCCGGGATAATCGAGTCCTGCCGAAATGGAATAAGGTTCGGTGATCTGCCCGTCCTGGGTCTGCATCAGCAAGGTCTTGCTGCCGTGAATGATGCCTTCCTTTCCAAGAGCAGAGGTAGCCGCGCTTTTTCCGCTCAGGACACCTTCCCCCGCGGCTTCCACCGCGATGATGCCCACCTTTTCATTGTTGAGGTAATGGTAGTATAAACCTGCCGCGTTGCTTCCGCCGCCAACACAGGCAACCACAAAATCGGGATCTTCCCGGCCTTCCTTTTCCAGAAGTTGTTTTTTAACCTCTTCTGAAATTACGCTTTGGAACCTTGCCACCATATCTGGGTAAGGGTGCGGCCCCACCACCGAGCCTATGATGTAATGCGTGTCCATCGGATTATTGATCCAGTCGCGAATGGCTTCATTGGTGGCATCTTTTAGGGTTTTGCTGCCCGATCTTGCGGGGATCACCGTCGCTCCGAGCATTTTCATTCGAGCCACGTTGGGTGCCTGTCTTGCGATATCGATCTCTCCCATGTAGACGATGCATTCCAGACCCATAAGGGCACAGACGGTCGCGGTGGCCACCCCGTGCTGCCCGGCACCGGTCTCGGCAATGATGCGGCTCTTGCCCAGCCTTTTTGCCATAAGGATCTGCCCAATGGTATTGTTCACCTTATGTGCCCCGGTATGGCAAAGATCCTCCCGCTTCAAATAGATCTTTGTATTGTAATTTTTGCTGAAACGTTCTGCATAATATAATGGTGTTGGCCGGCCCACATAATCCTTCAGCAGTTGGTTAAATTCCTTCTGAAAAGACTCTTCCTGCATGATGTTGAGGTAATTCTTTCTCAATTCCTCCACGTTGGGGTAGAGCATTTCGGGAATGAACGCTCCGCCAAAATCGCCGTAATATCCTTTTTCGTTTACCTGGTAGTTCATTGTTCTATTTTTGTTCTACTGAAAAAAGTTCCTTCTTAAAATTCCTTAGTTTATCTGCATTTTTAAGCCCCGGTGCATTTTCGAATCTGCTATTCACATCTACCCCGTAGAAGACGTTTTGCTTCCCCTCATTTTGAAAGTATTTATAGAGATTTTTGATCGCCGGCACCTCATCAGGGCCAATTCCGCCGCTCAGGAAAAATGGGGTAGTGGATGAATAATCTTTTAATACTTTCCAATTGAAGGCAATTCCGTTGCCGCCATGCTGCCTGCCTTTGGTGTCAAAAAGGAAAAGGTCTACATGTTCTTCAAAATCTTTTAAAAGCTGAAAATCGAAGGCTTCTTTTATGCTGAAGACCTTAATGATCTGCGGAAATATTCCTGCGTCTTTTTTGAGCCGGCTGCAGAAGTCAGCGCTTTCTCCACCATGTAACTGTACGGCTGAAAGTCCGAATTTTTTTACCTTTTCCAGGATATACTCTTCCGAAGCATTTACAAAAACCCCCACCTTTTTAATTTCCTGTCCTGGATTTCCAATGTCTTCACTTACGAACCTGGGAGAACCTTCATAGAAGATCAAGCCAAAGTAATCTGGCCGTAACAAGGAAACCTGCTGAATATTTTCAGGTTCTCTCATGCCGCAAATCTTTAATTTCAGGTCCATTGTTATCCTTTAAGTTCTTTAATGAATTCTGCAGCGCTTTTTCCGGGATCATTTGTAGCCATGAAGTTGCCCCCGATCAAAAAGCCCTGAAAACCAGATTTTTGAAGTTCCTTGATAGCGACTGTTTCGCTAATGCCGCTTTCGGAGATCTTAACATACTCAGCGGGGATCTTTTCTGCGAGGTTCTTGCTGTTTTCAAGGTCAATTTCAAAGGTTTTTAGATTTCGGTTATTCACTCCTATCATGTCCAGGTTCGGCATCAAAGATCTTTCCAGTTCCTCTTCATTATGCACTTCCAGCAACACCTCCAGCCCGAGTTTCTTAGCCGTTTTTGCGAATCTAGCTATCTGATTTCGATTTAGAATAGCGGCGATCAACAGGATCACATCGGCCCCGGCGGCCTTGGCTTCATAGATCTGGTATTCGTCGATGATAAAATCCTTCCGCAGCAAGGGGAGGTTTACAGCTTCCCGCGCCTGCATGAGATCGTCCAGGCTGCCCCCGAAGAACTCTTCATCGGTAAGCACAGAAATTCCTGCAGCACCGGCTTTTGCATAGCCTAAGGCGATCTTTTCAACTTCAGCCTCCAGATTTATTTCGGGATGAGAAGGAGAACGTCTTTTAAATTCAGCTATGATGCCGGTAGAGAATTGCTGTAACCTTTCCTTTAAGGAAATACATTTCCGCTTAAAATGGGGTAAAAGTTCAAGCGCTTCCAATGGCACTTCTTCTTTGCTCTCTGCTACTTCGACGCGTTTATGGGCTGCTATTTTCTCTAAAATATTCATTTCTTTCGTTTTTATACCTGACTCAACTGTTGAAGCTTTTTAAAACTCTTTAAAGCTTTTCCTGAAAGCAGCGATTCTTTGGCCTTTTCAAAACCTGCTGCCGGAGAAATTCCTGAAGCCGTGTGGACTGCTATGCCCGCGTTGGCGCAAACCACATTGTTCTGGGCTTCGGTTCCCTTACCTTCCAAAACATTCATGAAAACAGTCGCGGCTGATTTAACCGTACTTCCGCCGGAAATATCTTCTGCACTGATCTGCTTCACCCCAAGATCTTCAGGTTTTAGGACTCCTTCCGAAGAATTGGAAATGAATTTGGTGTTTCCGGTCAGCGAGATCTCATCATAGCCGTCAAGGGAATGTAAAATAGTGAATTCTTTATCTGTCTTTTGATAAAGGTAACCGTACATTCTGGCCAGCTCCAGGTTGAACACCCCTACCACCTGCTTTTTAGGAAACGCCGGATTCACCATTGGGCCCAGCATGTTGAAAAAGGTTTTTACTGCCAAAGATTTCCTGATGGGAGCCACTTTTTTCATCGCCGGGTGAAACAAGGCTGCATGCAGAAAACAAATGCCCGCTTCATCCATGCTCTTTTCTAGAAAGTCCTTGTCACTACTGAATTTAATTCCAAGGTATTCCATCACATTGGAGCTGCCGCAGCCAGAGGAAACGCCATAATTACCGTGCTTGGCAACCGGAATTCCTGCGCCGGCCGTTACGAAGGAGGCCAGGGTGGAAATATTGAAAGTGTCCTTGCCGTCTCCCCCTGTACCGCAGAGATCAATGGGATCATACTGTTGCAGGTCTACTGGCAGGCAAAGCTCCAGCAAGGCGTCCCTGAAGCCTTCCAGTTCATGCAGGGTGATGCTGCGCATCATGTAGACGGTTAAAAATGCAGCGATCTGGCTGTCGTTGTATTCACCTTTCGAAATGCTGATCAATACCCGCTTCGCTTCCTCTTTGCTGATGGTCTCGTGGGAAATGAGCCTGTTTAGTAATTCCTTCATACCTCTTCCTTTTGATCCAGAATTTCTTCAGTTTTATTTAATTCGGCCTTCACCCAATTCCTGATGATCTGTTTACCCTGCGGGGTCAGCACAGATTCAGGATGAAATTGCACTCCCCGCACATCATAATACCGATGGCGGAGGGACATTACCTGGCCGTTCTCATCATAAGATGTGGCTTCAAGACAATCGGGAAGCTTCATGTCTACCACCCAGGAGTGGTAACGGCCTACTTCAAGTTCCTCATCGAGATCGTTGAACAGCACTTCGTCTGCCACGCAGAGTTTTATTTTGGAAGAAACCCCGTGATAAACCTGGGTGAGATTGATGATCTTGCCGCCAAATACTTCCCCTATTGCCTGCTGCCCCAAACATACTCCTAAAATGCTCTTTTTGGGAGCGTAAGTCGAGATGATCTTTTTCAGCAGACCGGCTTCATCGGGAATGCCGGGGCCGGGGGAGAGGAGGACCTTATCATAATCTTCCACCTCTTCCAGGTCAAGTTCATTATTGCGGCGCACTGTGACTTCACAATCCAGCTCTTCCAGGTAATGCACCAGGTTGTAAACAAACGAATCGTAGTTGTCTATAACCAGTATTTTTACTTTTTTATGAGTCTTTTTTTCCATATTCTGTTCAAAAAGAGAAATTAAATTTCTTCTGCTATTTCAAGAGCCTTTGTCAGGGCTCCGAGTTTATTATACACTTCCTGTAATTCGTTCTTTTCATTTGAAACGGCAACGATCCCGGCTCCCGCCTGGTAATGCAACCTATGGTTCTTGCTTAAAAAAGAGCGGATCATGATGGCATGGTTAAAATTGCCGTTAAAATCCATGAATCCTATAGCGCCCCCGTAGAAATCACGATTCACGTTCTCAAATTTTTCGATCAGCTCCATCGCCTTATGTTTGGGTGCTCCGCTCAAGGTACCTGCCGGAAAGGTGTCGGCCACCATTTGCATGGTAGAGGTTCCTTCTTTTTTCTTTGCTGTGACCTTGCTTACCAGGTGGATCACATGTGAAAAGAACTGAATTTCCTTATATTTTTCAACCTGTATGTTACTTCCATGCCTGCTGAGGTCATTGCGGGCAAGATCTACCAGCATCACGTGCTCTGAATTTTCTTTCTCGTCTGCCGCGAGGTCTTTCGCGCTCTGGGCGTCAAGTTCATCATTCCCGGTACGCTTAAAAGTGCCGGCAATGGGATGTATCTCTGCCTTGTCATTCTTTACCACCAGTTGCGCTTCGGGCGAACTGCCAAATATCCTGAAGTCGCCATAATCAAAATAAAAAAGATGCGGCGAAGGATTCACACTGCGCAGGGCCCGGTATACATTGAATTCATCTCCTTTAAAAGCCTGTGAAAATCGTCGGGATAAAACCATTTGAAAAACATCACCCCGCTGAAGATGCTCTTTTGCCTGCCGAACCTTTTCCATATATCCTTCATCTGTCTCGTTGGAAATCGGTGAACCTTCCGAAGAAAAAGGATAGGACGAGAAATTCTTCACTTTGATCAACTGCTCCAGGCGGTCCAGGTTGCTTTCTGAATCACAGCTGTGGTCAAAGATGTATGCCTCGTTCTTGAAATGGTTGATGGCAATGATGTTTTGATAAACGGCATAATACATTTCGGGGATCTCCAGGTCGCCGGGCTTTTTGCTGATGCTGATGTTCTCAAAATACCGTACGCCGTCATAGGCAATGTAGCCGAAAAGCCCCTGATTGATAAAATCAAAATGTGGCCCGTTAGAACTGAATTTCTGAGAAAATTCCCTGATCACTTCCGGAACGTTAACGGTAGGATCAATAGGGATATCGGATCCTGTACCGTCAGGAAAATTCTGAACGATGCGTTCATTTTGAACTTTTATAGAGGCAATAGGATTACAGCATATATAGGAGAAGCTGTTCTCATTGCCATGATAATCACTGCTCTCCAGCAGGAGGCTATTGGGAAACCTATCCCTTATCCTTAGGTAGACGCTCACCGGGGTAAAAGTATCGGCCAGCAACTTTTTATAAGTGGTATGAAGTTGAAACATATTGTTCTAAAATCTTTAAATAAAAAAAGGCTTGTCGTGATGACAAGCCTTAGTATATGATTACAGGAGGTGTTGCTCACGACGATCGACGTAAGTGCTTCCACCACCAGTTATTTGCAAAATTGAATTTCATTTGAGGACAAATATATGCGGGAAAATCTTTAAAACAAATTTTTTTGGCAGAGTTTATGACTTGTTTTTTTGCCACGCCTTGTTTGGAGTTCATGTTTGCTATATTTGCGGGGCAAACTTTAAAATCATTAATTCTAAATAGAACCAAGTCATGAAAGAATTATCTCAGGAAGAATGGAGAGAGCAGGTCGAAAAAGACGGCAATGCAGTGATCCTTGACGTAAGAACCAAAGAAGAAGTAGACGAAGGATACATACCTGAAGCAAAGAACCTGGACATTTACAAAGGCCGCGAGTTTGTGGAAGAAATAGAAAAGCTGGATAAAAGCAAGAATTATTATGTGTACTGCCGTTCGGGAGCCCGTAGTGCCCAGGCTTGTACCCTAATGGACCAAATGGGTTTCAATAAGACTTTCAACCTTATTGGCGGATTTTCACAGTGGCAGGGACCAAAATCCGAATAATTTTATAATTTTATTAACAGCTTAAAAAGGGCAGTTGATCCATTTGGATCTTCTGCCCTTTTTTATTCCCGAATTAGCAGCAGGCACAGGAGATGAGTGCAGATTTACCCGGTTTTTCAACAGCGCGTTGATACCTTTAAAATGGCAAAATTTTCTTGTTAAAAATTGTAAAAAGTTGATTCTCTTTCTGTTAAAAAATTTGGTTTTATGGTTATATGGTATAGATTCGGAAAATCTTTTAACATTAACCATTAAAATTTTCTTTATGAAATTAAAATTAACTTCTACATTTTGGGTAATGGCTTTTGCCTTACTAGTGTTCGCTTCCTGTTCAAAAGATGAAGCAACAACAGAAACCAGTCCTGCAAATCCTGAAGCAGCTCAGGCTTTTTCTGAACCTATTCCCGGTCAGTACATTGTAGTATACAAAGAATCTGGCAAACTTCAGGGAGATCATCAATTGAACAAATCTGCAGTACGAACCAAAACTCAGAACTTATTATCTGAAAACCTGATCAGCGATGCGGAGATCCTACAGGTCTACAGTGCAGCTTTATCTGGTGTAACTGTGAGAATGACCAAAGACCAGGTGGCAAAGTTGCGTAACAGCAGCGATATTGCCTACATCGAGCAAGACCGCGTTTTAACTCTTGCGCCACCTTGTGGAACACCTAACGGAGGACCTTGTGATGATCCAGGTGATGGTGATGGCGGAAGCGGTAGCCAGGAGACTCCTTACGGAATTGCCCGTGTAAACGGTGGGGTTTCTTACACCGGAAGTGGTGTTGCCTGGGTGATAGACACCGGAATTGATCTTGATCATGCCGATCTGAATGTAGATGCTTCAAGAGGTTACAATGCCTTCACCTCTGGAAAAGACTCTAAGTCTTTAGATGATGGTAATGGTCATGGTACTCATGTTGCCGGTACTATTGCCGCTATCAATAATGATATTGGAGTTATTGGAGTTGCGGCAGGAGCGACTGTAATTCCTGTAAAAGTACTTGACAGCAGAGGAAGCGGATCCTACTCCGGAGTGATCAATGGAGTTGATCACGTGGCTGCCAATGGTAGCAGTGGAGATGTTGCCAACATGAGTCTGGGAGGACCTGTATCTGATGCCCTTGATACTGCTGTGAAAAATGCAGCGTCAAAAGGAATCAAATTCTCATTAGCCGCAGGGAATGATTCAGATGATGCTAACAATTATTCTCCAGCCCGGGCGAATGGAACAAATATCGTGACAATTTCTGCTATGGATAGCAGTGATTATTTTGCTTCTTTCTCTAACTTCGGAAACCCACCTGTAGATTACTGTGCTCCTGGAGTTTCTATTAAATCTACTTGGAAAGACGGAGGTTACAATACCATTAGTGGTACCTCTATGGCTGCACCACATGCTGCCGGTGTACTCTTGTTAGGAAATGCCTCTACTGATGGTACCGTGAACGGAGATCCTGACGGAAGTGCCGATGCTATCATAGTACATTAAGATTAGTAAAATATGATGAAAAGCACCCTTTTTGGGTGCTTTTTTTATGGCTGAAGCTGATATTCATCACAAAAGTCGGTCAAGATTCTCCATAACTTTAGAGAAAATATCAAGATATGCAAACCATTGGTCTTATTGGAGGTACTTCGTGGCATTCCACCATAGTTTATTACCGTCTCATCAATGAACTGGCGGGTAAAAAAATAGGGACACAAGCCAATCCTCCGCTCATCATTTACAGCCTTAACATAGAGTTGATGCGGGAACAGGACAAGCAAAAGATCAACCGCGCTTACCTGCACATTGCCCGAAAACTGGAAGTGGCAGGGGCCAAGGCTCTAGTCATTTGCGCGAATACCCCTCATATGGTATATGATTTTGTACAACCCAAAATTTCTATTCCAATTCTGCATATTGCCGATGCGGTTGGGAAAAAGGCCCGGGAAGAAGATCTTTCCCTGCTGGGGTTACTGGGTAACAGGCCAACCATGACAGGTGGTTTCATACAGAACAGGTTAGAGCAGAAATTTGGGATCAAGACCCTTATACCGGACGAGGAATATCTGGATAGCGCTCATAATTTTGTGTCTAATGAACTTACCCAGGGAAAATTTACCGAAACAGCCCGCTCTTTCTTTCTTGATCAAATGCAGTTGCTGAAGGAAAAAGGTGCACAGGGCATCATTTTAGGATGTACAGAATTACCCTTGCTTATTGAGCAGGATGATTTTGATCTGCCTTTAATTCCTACCACTCATTTACACGCTCAAATGGCAGTAGATTTTATTCTTGAAGAGATCAAGGTTTAGGTTTTTCATTAATAGGTAACGACCAAAAAAGAAAGAAGAGAGATCCCCCAATCTCTCTTCTTCCGTTTTAAAAAATTTAAACTACCTTTTAAAAATCAGACACGTGTTTTATTTTAATTGGTATATCTAAATGTACTCATAATAAGCATTTTAGAGTATGGGGGATAACCCCCAAAAAAGTGATTTTTAAGGTCATGCGGGAAACCTTCTGTACTTGGCCATTAAGAACATGTAGATGGCGTAGGCTACCAGTCCTGCCGCTACAAGTCCCATTAACCACGCCCCGTATGAGGACTCCTGGATGAAGGAGAATGCTTCTGTAGTGGTCTTAATTTTTGAAGGGTCTGCTGAAAAAGCTGCCTTCAGGGCAAAATACCCGATAATAAGAAAGATCACTCCGCGGGAACTGAGGCCGAATTTCGCGGTGTTCTTGATGCTTTTTCTTTTTTTCTCTTCGGAAAGGGAGGAGAGATCGAATTTCTTGGCGTAATCGTTTCTGTAGGCTTTGACAAACTGAAATATTCCGGCTATCGCGATTCCCGCACCGGCTATTCCAATAAAAATGAGACCGGTCTCACTGGCCAAAAATGAGGATTTCTGTGCCGCTCCCGAAGAGCCGCTGCTGCCACTTCCGGAACCTATAACCCGCATTACAGCCAGTACTGCAAGCCCAAGGTATATGATCCCGCTTATGAAAAATGCCGTTTTCTTTGCTTTTCCTTTGGTGTCATCGCCAATGTTCTCAGGATCCTTTACAGACTGGATGAATCGCCACGTGGCATAGGAGGCAAGGCCTATAGCCATGAGGATCAAAAGAATGTTTCCGAAGGTTTGTTTATCCAGGAATTCCAGCACCTGTATTCTTCCCGCTTTTTGGCCTCCCATATTAAAGGCAGCCATAAAGGTGAGTATCCCTGTAATGGCATATACCGTTCCTTTAGCCACAAATCCTGTTCTCGCTACTTTTTTGATCTTATCGTCCATAAAATTTTTGGTTGGTTAGCTTATTAAATTTAACAGAAGAACAGGAGATAACCAACCATTTATCAATACTTTAAGGAAAAGGAGGGCTTGAAACAGGCACAAAATTGACCTTTTTACCAAACTGAGGATGTTGTTATAACCCCGGAATCCTACCGCTGCTTTCATTCTTTTGTTGCGCGGATCCTTCAGGCGGATAAGTGGATTTGCCTTTGAGTTCCTCCACCTTTTCGGGGTCGAATTTTGGAATTTGCAATTCGCCCTTTTTCCTCCATTCTTTGACCTTTTCTTCGGCATGCTGAGTTTTTTCTGAAGAAAGTCCGCTGTCCCGACCAAAATAAATGGTTTGAGAAGGAAAGGCGAATCCGGTACCACTTTCCCCTACAATATCCATCATTTGCAGGAGCAGGTCTTCCCTCACTTCCAGGAATTCATCGTAAGTGGCCACGGTGATGAAAGCGAATATTTCCAACTGCAGTGAATCTGCACCAAGGCCAACGAACCTCACCCGGGCAGGATCTGGCGAGACAAGAGGGTGGGCATAAAGAGCCGACCGCAATTCTACCAATAAATATCTTATTTGTTCAGGGCTGGTCTCATAGCGCAGGCCGAGAATAGAGTAGAATCTGAATTTATCGCGGTGGGCGTAATTTTCAATGTTTTCTGAAGAGAACTGCCCGTTGGGAATGGTGACCAAGGTCCTGTCCAGAGTACGGATGCGCGTGGAACGCATCCCGATCTTTTCTACCGTCCCCATAGTGTTGCCCACTTTACAAAAATCTCCTACCCGCACAGGTTGGTCGGTGATGACCGTGACGCTGCCCACAAAGTTTTCTATGGTCTTTTGTGCTCCCAGGGCCAGTGCAATACCACCGATCCCAAGAGCGGCCAGTCCTGTGGTGACATCTACACCTACTGCTCCTAAAATAGCAATGATCCCTACGATCACTATCGCCACCTTTGCCGCTCTCTGCAGAAAGAGCACAACAGAAAGTCCTGAAATATTTCCACGCAGGTTCATGCGGTGCTGACTGAATCTTGAAATGAACTCGGACAGGCGCCAAAGCAGAATAAGAAAGGCAAGCCAGCCGATGACCAGGGTAATTCCGCTGAACTTTTGTCGTACAATGATCGAAATTCCGACTTCCTGAGAGAGATATACCAAAAGCCACACCGCAAGGTAAAGCCTTATAGGCAGGCCAAAGGCTTTTATAATTCCCGCGGCAGGTTCCTCGCCTGCCTTGGAATAAATCTTAGGCACCAGATAGAACAAGATCTTTAAAAAGCTCCACGCCAGCAGGTAAGAAAGGGCTGCCAGCAATACCATCATCAACCACTGACCTACAGAAACACCTCCCCACTCATAGTTTTCCAGCACCGGCGGCATGATCCTGTCTATAAGCATATTGGTGTCGCTAAGGTCACGAATGGCATGGAGCTTTTCTATGGTAGCCGAAGAAATAAGCCATACAGGAGCCCCGTTCTCATCTTTGGTCTCTTCCACATATAGATCAATGGTCTCCCCTTCAGCCGAAATACTTCCCACCCTATCAAGGCTGGGGGGCAGGTCATCATCTATACGTCCTCCCATGTCGGCACTTATCCACGAGTAGGGGAAGATCTGTCCCCTGCGATCAAGAAACTTTTCCAGTACCCGCGACAGTTCCTGTCCGTCAGCTTCTACGGAAGCCTGCTCCATATTCAGAAAATTTCCTGCCTTTTCGTAGTCTTTTTCAGCCACAGCATTGATAAATCCTGAAATAGTTCCTCGCGGTGTCCGCCTTCCGAAGCGGTCCTCACCCCAATCCGGGACCTGTTCGTCTTTTTGCCTTTCAGGAACCAATTGAGCCTGGGTGCCTAGAGGAAAAGAGATCAGGAGAGTGAAGAAAAGAAGTAAGGCAAAAAAGGAATTGTGGACGGCGGTTAGGGGTTTCTGCATGGGTGTTAAAAATTTGGTTCCAAATGTGGAATAAAGGTAAAGAATAGCATGTTCAGAGAAAAGGGAATGGATTTATCTTCATTTTTGACAAACTTTCAGGTTTTTACCGTTTTCCGGTTCAGGATCAACCCTCTTAGATCGGCCTGGATCAAATAGAGACAGGGTACGATAATTAAAATAATGGAAGTGGCGAAGATGATCCCAAAACCAAGTGAAATAGCCATAGGGATCAGGTAATAAGCCTGGCTGGAGGTCTCGAGGATTATAGGGGTGAGTCCCCCGAACGTGGTAAGGGTCGTGAGCATGATGGGCCGAAAACGCCTTAATCCTGCTTCGTGTATGGCATCGTAAACAGAGAGAGTTTTTCTTTTCTTATTCGCGTAATCTATCATGATGAGCGAGTCGTTAACCACCACGCCCGAAAGGGCTATGACTCCCATGAGGCTCACCAGGGAAAGGTCGTAGCCCAAAAGAATGTGGCCTATCACTGCCCCAACGATGCCAAAAGGGATCGCGATCATCACTATCAATGGCTGGCTATAACTGCTAAAGGCGATGGCCAGCAGGGCATACATGATGAGAAGCACCATGGAGAAACTGCTCCAGAGGGAGTCGGTTGATTCTCTCATGTCGGCCTGGCTGCCTTCAAAGGTCCAGGTGATGCCGGGGAAATCGGCTCTAAGCTGGGGCAGGACCTGGTTCTGAACAGAAGCCAGTACTCTGCTAACTGCATTGGCCGGCTCTACATCCATTCCTACATTGACGACTCTTCTGCCGTCGCGGCGGTTGATGTTAGTGAAAGCTTCGCGTTGTTCTACCCGTACCACGTCAAGCAGGGGTACCTCAACTCCTTCGCGATTCCTAATCAGGAACTCTTCGAGGTTTTGAAGTTCCCGCCGTTCTTCAAGCGGAAGTTTTACCCTTACTTCGATCTCATTCGTGCCACGCAACTGCCGCATGGCCAAAGCTCCGTAAAATGCATCCCTCACCTGTCGCCCGACTTCGGAAGAAGTGAGGTCCAAGTTGCGACCTTCGGGCAGTAGTTTGAAATCATACTGCAATTTTCCCTTGTTATAATTGTCACTGACATCGCGGGTGTTTTCAAAGGCTTCCATGCGCTCCAGGAAAGCCTTGCTTGCCCGCTCCAGTACTTCGATATCAGTGTGGCTAAGATCTACACTTATATCCTGCTGGTAACCGCCGGGGCCCCTTTCGGCTTCAAAAGTGATCTGATCTACCCCTTCAAGATCGCCAATATTGTCCCGCCACAGGTCTATGACTTCCCTGGCGGTCATATCCCGCTCATCAGGCGGACGCATCACGATCTCCACATCGATAAAATTCTGCCCGCGTACATTCGTCTTTATACCTTCAGCAACCTCATATAGATCGTGTTCTTCGAACATGCGTTGCGTGGAAAGGGTGATCTCCTCGGCCACTTTTGCCGCCTGTAACTGGGTGGTGCCCACTGGAAGCCGTACTCCGGCCTCGATCTCATCGGCTGCTACCTCGGGCATCATGATCATTCCCATGTGATCACTGTAAGCATAGCCGCCTACCATCAGGAGCAGGGCCACGGCAGCACTAAGTGTAATGTACCTGCACTTAAGACACAGGTCCAGGAACGGCCGGTAATAGGTGTCAATGATGTAATCGAATTTTTTTGAAAAAGCTTCCTGCCACCTCTCCATTTTTTTTAACCATCCTGCTGAACTTTTTTTAGAAGTGTGGGCAAGGTGTGCCGGAAGGATAAAGAGCGCTTCCAACAGAGAAACTGAAAGTATGACGATCACCACCGCCGGCAGGGGCCACCAGAACTTTCCGGTCTCGCCGGGCATAAACAGCAAGGGCACAAAAGCGATAATGGTGGTGATGATGCTGAAAATTACGGGTTTTGATACGTCTTTAGTTCCTTTTATGGCAGCGTCTACAAAGTTATAGCCCTGCTGCCGGTATTCGTGTATGTTCTCACCCACCACAATGGCGTCATCTACCACAATTCCCAGTACTACCAGGAACCCGAACATGGAGATCATATTGATGCTTACCCCTATAAAAGGCAGAAAGATGATCCCTCCAATAAAGGAAATGGTCATTCCCATCATGACCCAGAAAGCCAGTTTGTACTCCAGGAAAAGAGCCAGGATAAAAAAGACGATCACAATGGCAAGAAGTCCGTTCTCTGTGAGCAGTGACAAACGGTCCCGGTAATCTTCTGCACGGTTGCTGTCTATCCTGTAATTCACGCCTGGCGGAAGCGGGAAATCTTCCATGATCTCCTTGACCGTTTCCTCGATCTCCATCGGCGATTGGTCGCCAACCCTGTAAATGGAAATCCCAATGGAAGGCATTTTATTGAATTGGCCGTGAAATCCGGCTTCCTCAAATCCGTCAGAAATGACAGCAATATCACTCAGGGTGACTTTTGCGCCTGAAGGGGAAGAGACGATGGTGATGTTGCCGAATTCCTCTGCCCATTGTTTGCGTTCCTGCATGCGTAGCAGGATCTCTCCGGTTCTGGTTTCCACGGCACCGGCAGGAACGTCTTCGCTGGATTGTTCTATGATTTCGGCCACCTGGCCAAGAGTAAGATTGTATTTTCTCAGGTTATGGCGCGGAATTTCCACATGGGTCACGTAATCGGGAACATTTCCAAACTCAATTTGTGTCACTTTTGGATTGCTTAGAAGTCGGTTCCTTAACCGCTCGCCCAGTTCCCGCATTACCCAAATATCTATGTTCCCATAAAGGCTCACCTCCATCACATCACGTTGGCGGGACCGCAGGCTTACCCGCGGCTGTTCAATGTCATCTGGGAAGGTTCTAATACGGTTCACTGCCTGGTCAATGTCCTGAAAGACCTTCATGCGTTCGGTGCCGGCAACCAGTTCAATGGCTATTTGTCCTGAACCCTCATTGGCCGTGGAAACAACTTCTTTTATTCCCTGTATGCCGCGTACGGCCTCTTCTACCGGAAGCAGGATCCCCTGTTCCACTTCGGCCGGGGCCGCACCGGGATAGACCACGCTTACATCTACATAATCAAGCTGGAACTGCGGAAAAACCTCTTTTTGGATCCTGAACATGGTCCAGATGCCGCCACCTATCAGGATGATCATAAGCAGGTTGGCGGCAATGGAATTGCGCGCCATGTAACCAATGGCTCCTTCTTTTCTTGGTTTTTTGCGGCTCTGCTCTTCCATGACTAGTTATTGACAGGTTGCTGCTTGTTTTCTTCGGAAGCCGTTGTATCACGCTGAGTCCTTAACGGAATTCCTTCAGTGACGGTACTTAGGTTGGTTGTGACCACCTTTGCGCCATCTTCCAGTCCGGAAGAGATATATGCATACTCCGAATCTTTCAGCTGTACTTCCACTTTTTTGATGGAAAGTTTTCCATTTTCCATGGTCCATACTTCATCGTTGTTATGAAGATAATCCCGCTTCAGGCGTACCACATCAGTGATCTGTTCTCCCAGCAATCGAGCTTCCACGAAGGAACCTATAATGAGTTCAGGTTTATCCTGCTGCCGGGCAAGTGGTTGTGGCACCTTAACCAGGACCCTTGCAAGGCGGGTCTGTTCATCAAGCGCACCCACTTGTTTCGACAAATAACCGCTTCGGAAAACCCCTTTTGGCCAGGCCGAAGTATTCCTGATCTTAACTTCAGATCCTTGCTCTTCTTCCGTAGCCGGAAACTTAAGCCACTGCAGTTGAGCCAGCGGCACGGTGAGGCTAACCCAATAAAATTCACTTCCAACAAGGCGCCCCAGGTTGTCTCCCGGTGCCACCTGAGATCCTTCCGTGACGTTCTGGGTTAAAATGTGCGCATCAAAAGGGGCTCGTATAGTGGTGCGGGCAAGGTTTAATTTAGCCTGTTCCACAGCAGCTTCTGCAGCCGCGATATTGGCTTTTACCGCATTGAGCTGAGGTTTTCTCAAGACCAAAGATCTCTCTTGTGGAGAAAGTGAGTCTCCGCCTATAAGGGCCAGGTCCTTTTCGGCCACTTCCTGCCTTCCCATTTCCATATCAAGATCTGTACGCGCTTGCAGCAGATCACTTTTTTTCAGCTCCAGTTCATTTTGGTAATCTGAAGGATCGATCTGGAGAAGCACAGTGCCTTCTTCAACAAAACCTCCCGGCGTGAAGGCCGGTGCCCGTCTTATTACCTGTCCGCTCACCAGCGGACTCAGCGTCACATCCTCTACTGGAGAAACTGTACCGGTAGCTATAAAAACAGGTTCAAAGTTCCCTTTTTCCGCAGGAATGACCTCTACCAGCATGGCCATCTTTTTGGTCGCACCTTCGCTCTTGGCCGTAGGTTCGGTCATGAAGACCAAAGTGGTCACCACTGCCGCAAAAAGCAGGATGCTTATGGAGATGATAAGGGTTTTTTTGGTGCTCATGGTGTGTCTTCTATTTTATTAAGGGATTTCGGGCATTTCCAAACCTCCGGCTAAAGAGCGGTATAAGGCGATCCTGATCTCCAGCAGTTCCTGTTTCGCATCGAGCAGGTCTCTTTGCAGCTGTTGTTCTTCATCCAGCCCCAGCAACACGTCCAGGTAATCGCTCATGCCGTTCAAAAATTCTATCCGAAGCTGTCCATTGGTCTTTTGCGCCAGTTCCAGCCTTCTTTCTGTAACTTCGATACTTTGTTTCTGTGCGATCTCCCTTATAAGGGCATTTTCCACTTCCCTGAAAGAGGTGAGTACCGTCTGGCCATACTCATAAAGCCTTTGTTCCTTCACAGCTTCTGTACGTTCTGCTTCAGCCCGTAACCTGCCGCCATAAAATACCGGCGCGACCAGGTTTCCTGCCAGAGTGTAGGCCCAATTACGAAAAAGGTCATTATAGCTCTGGGAAACAAATTCCCCGGATACATCCAAAGAAAGACGCGGATATTTTGCCCTTATGGCCTGCGCGAGCTCCCGGTCGGCAGCCAAAACAAGGTTGTAAGCCTGTCTCACATCGGGCCGGCGGCGAATGAGTTCCAGCGGAAGGCCGGTATCTGGCAATAATGGTAGTTTGGGAAGGGATTTTTCCGGCAGGTCAAGTTCATTTTGCGGAGGTTTTCCCAGTAATACAGAAAGATCATTTTCAAGTATTTGTAACTGTCTTTCATAAAAGATCTTTTGGTCCCGGGTGCTTTCCAGAAGTTGTTCCTGTCTCAGAATATCCACCGCCCGCACCTGTCCGCTGGCGAAGCGGTTCCTTATGAGCTTCATGATATTTTGGTTGATCTCGATCTGTTCTTCGGCCAGTTCAAGCTGTTTCGCGGTAGTAACAAGCCGGTACCAGGTAATGGCCGTTTCTGCAGAAAGGGTCATGGCCGCCGCCTGGTGGTCCAGAAATGTGGCCTGAGCCCGAAATTTTTCTGCCTGCACGCCGGCACGGATGCGCCCCCAAAG
This sequence comes from Salinimicrobium catena, assembly GCF_900102915.1. Classification (GTDB taxonomy): domain Bacteria; phylum Bacteroidota; class Bacteroidia; order Flavobacteriales; family Flavobacteriaceae; genus Salinimicrobium; species Salinimicrobium catena. The sequence goes on along the minus strand of NZ_FNGG01000005.1, from coordinate 125,714 downwards.
ATCAATTTCATATGAAGCGCCAACACCAATTTGAAGGTCCTCCCCCGAAGAAAAATCCTGTTCCGGTCTGTCTATTGAGGCGCCGGCATAAACTTCGGCTTGCGGCCAGAGAAAAGAGGATTCCCTGTCTACCACAGCAAGGGCCGCCTGAAACTGTTGCCAGTTGGCCTGTAGCCTTAAATTAGAATCCAGGGCGGTTTCTACCAGCTCATTAAGAACAGGATCATCAAAGGCTGTCCACCATCTGTCGGGCAGAACTGCAGTTCCCGAAGCTGAGAAAGCTGCAGGCTCCTCGATGGGCGCTTGTACTTCTCCCAGTTTTTTAGAGCAGCCTCCAAGCATTAATGGGATAATGAAATACAGAACTGCTCGGTCTTGAAAACGGAGTTTTCCGCCGAAAAATTTCAGGAGCTGAAGAATCTGTGGTGCGGTCTTAATACAGTATCAGATATTTAAAAATGGCATACTTTCTCCAGAGATCATGCATGCCATTAATGATTTGATTGTCAATTCCTCTAAAGTTAAGGATTTTTTTGTAGTAGGCAATTCGGCTGTAAGGATCTTCAAAAAAGGGCAGAACTCTGTTCAAAATTCCCTTCCGCAGAAGTCGGGAAAAATAGTATATTGCAGGTAATTGCAATTAAAAAGATCTAAGGCCATTACCCTACAGAACCTACGAAATATCAATCCTTTCAGGAAGAAATACCCTTACCAGGTAGGCATCACCCTTAGCGGGGGCAGTGCCCGCGGCTATGCCCATGTGGGAGTGCTACAGGCCTTGCATGAACATGGGATACAACCGGGGATCATTTCGGGTACCAGTATGGGTGCCATTGTAGGGGTGCTGTATGCGGCAGGACATTCTCCCGAAGAGATCAAAGGGATCCTCATTGAGGAGACCTTTTCAAAGATGACCGGTTTTTCCTGGAGAAGAACGGGGCTTTACAAGCTGGAAAAGATGAAGATCGCCCTGAAAAAATATATCGCTGAAGACGATTTTAGCGTGCTCAAAAAACCATTTTTCCTGGGGCTTTCCAATCTTAACGAAGCCTGTGGCGAAGTGCGCAGCAGCGGACCCTTATTTGATTATCTCATCGCCAGCTGTTCGGTACCCGGGTTCTTCGCGCCCATAGTACTTGACGAGGTCAATTTTGTGGACGGGGGGCTAATGTGTAATCTTCCGGCTTCTTCCATACGGGAAGAATGCAGGTTTCTAATAGGTTCCCATGTGAATTTCCCCGGAAAGAAATCCAAATTCACCGGACCAAAAGGTATCATGGAACGTTCGGTTAACCTGGGGATCACCCAAAATGTTAAACCTGAAATGCAGCGCTGTGATTTCTTTATTGACCCTCCGCAGATGCAGAATTATTCCCTGTTCGATTTCAGAAAGATCGAAGAGATCATTGAAGTAGGGTATGACCATACAATTGAAATGATCCGGGCGGGGAAGATCCCGGTAAGGAAACTGGCGGGGTGATACGAAAAGTCAGGCTGAGCTGTTTTCATGACTGGAAAGGAGAAAAAAACATGGTCGAAGCCTTTTTTAAAGAGCGCCTAGCTATTTCTATTCCTGAAGTTCTTGGAAAATTCCACTAGATCCTCCCATTTTCCTTCTATAAGTGCCTTTTCTTTTTGTGACTCCAGCCTTTGATCTGCTTTTCAACTGCAATGGCTGGATTTAGATCTGTGAATTGCTCGGTCCATTTTAGAATAACCGGCCTCCGTTTCAATGTATAGGCATTATCATGAGTTCCAACATTATGTTCCACAATGCGCTTGTCCAGATTGGAAGTGAATCCTGTGTAATAGGATTTATCTGAGCATTCCACGATATAAACGTAAAACAGTTTCATTCTTTAATTTACATAAAAAGGATAAGAAGGAAGATTTGAATTTCTAAGCATTTCGACCGTCGCTCCTTTCAGTCGCTGGCTCAATGTGACAGTACGTTTACTAGGTAATTTGTACTTTAAACTTCCACCTCAGCAGTATGGCAAACGCGGTTGCATTCATGGCAGCCATTCACCGTTGCATGATTGGTCTTTGCAAGTTCAAGGGCTGATTTGCAATTGAAGTGATAGCCAAGATCTTTCTGATAAATATAGGAGGGAAGCCTGGCGCAACTGCTCTCGTGCACTTCGTGATCTCCCTGCTCATTTTTGATGGTAGATAGAACGTAACGTTTCATAGGGGGCTGAATTTACTGTCTATAAATTTAACGGTTTTTTTCTTCGGAAGGTATTTTTTTGTTCACAAAGATTATACAACTTCCGAAGTAGTAGAGATTTATGACTAATAATCCTTAAAAATTCATGAGCAACGGTAAGACAGAGGTGATATCTCTCCGGTGTTTCCGAAGAGAAGAAGGAGGGAGAACGGCGGCCTTGAAGATCTTATTTCTACAAGCCTTGTACAAGGTATTTTAAAAATATCGCCAGGACAAAAAACAGGAAAACCAGGAACCTTGACTGCAGACTTTTATCGGTATGTGGCATGACGCTAAATTTTCGGCAAAATTAAAAGCTTAGAAAGCACTGTCTTATGACTGGGGTCATTTCTATCCCAATTCTCCCTCCTTTTTCAATTCGTTATAGAGTTACAGATCAAAGGTTTTTACATGTATCAAATCGGTTTCCTTTGAAAAATAAACTGCCCGTCCTGATCTCCTGGTGAAGGCAAGTGTCACATTTTTTACTTTTCGATCGTTTTGAAACTTTTCAATGTGTTTTTCCTTATCGATTTCAGGACGCAGAGTTAATACATCCTTTCCGGCCAGTACGTTAAGATCTTTGTCTATTACCAATTTTACTGACTGCGAATTTTCCGCAGGAAAAATTTCGGGCATGTAGGAATCTGGGTTAGGCCCAAAAGTATTCATCTGCATATGTTGTTGCATCATTTGATTTTGCCACATCATTTGTTGATGCAGGAACTGGTGGTGCCACCACCAGTTATAGTGGTAAAAATAATTTCTGGCCGAAACGAAATCCATTGTGACCACCATAGAATTCTCTGGACCTTCATTTACAGTACCTGTTAATCTATTTGCTTTTCGGGAAGATTTTTTGATAAGCTTTTCCAGGATCTCGCTGTCAAAGTAATGGGAAAATTCCTGCTGTAAAAACAAGTCCTTGATCATTTCGCCGGTTTCCAGGTCATAGCTTCTTAAATTAATGTCTTCTTTATTGTTGATAAAAAGGAAAGCTTTTGACTTAAAGATGAAAGAATTGATATCTCTAACCTTGTTTACCCCTTTTAGTTCAAATTCAGAAAAGGCCTTATGGCTGTTATCCTCAGGGTTTATGCTTAATGTGGTGTATTTCTCTTCAGAGATATGATCAAATATTAAGCGGTCATTATAAAAATATACATTTGAAGGGTTAATGGACCCGTTCTTTACATATTCATTGGTGTTGATGCTTTCGGGAGTATTTTCAAATATTCTATTAAAAAGACTTTTGTTCTCCCCCTTAAATGAAAAATTTTCAATGATTTTTCTTTGGGAGTCAAAGATAGTATTGATCTCCAGGTTATCTTTTTCCTTGAAAATGAGAAATGACCTGTTTTTTTCCCGAATTACGAGATGGGCATCCTCGTAATCTTCAATTTGGCTTTTGGAAATAGTGTTGGAATTAATGTTGAGATCTATGATTTCAAGCTGCTTATCGGTTCTGCGTCCCTGTTTAAGAAGCAAAGTCAAATTAGACGTGGAGGGGTTGAAGTGAAAAGAAACCACAGAAGGTTCATCTTCCATCTGAATGTGCTCCAAAGAAATAAGCTCGTCCTGTGCATTGATGAAAAAAGGGATTATTCCGTAGTTACCGGCATCCTTGTCTTTAAAAATCACCAGGTGTACGGAGTTCTCCTGATCAATATCTCCGGAGAAAGTTCCTGTAAATTTTTGATGGGACTCCAGTTTGAAAATGGTTCCTTCAGCGAGAATTGTGGAAGGCTGAAGTATAAAAATAAAAAGAAGAAAAAAGTAGGTGAATATTCTGTTCATAATTGAGGATTTGGAAATACAAACGTTAAATATTGTTAAAAATAAGAAAATTAATTCATTTGGACAGTTCCTAAAATTCTGTAAAACAAAAAACCCGTGGCCATTTGATGCCACGGGTTCAAAAAATCTTTTAGTCTTTTTATCTGCTTTGCAGGTCTAAAGCAGGCTGGGGCATTTCTGCATTTTCATTCTTTAAATAGGTATTGAACCAGCGCATCATGCGAAGGCTAAAATCATACCTAGCGGTGGATTTTCTGTTGCCGTGTCCTTCGCCGGGATATAATACCAGCCTCACAGGAGTATCTGTTCTGGTTTTGATGTGGCGGTACAATTCATAGGACTGCCCGGGATCTACACGGGTATCTTCTTTACCATGCATGATCAAAAGCGGAGTTTTTGCCTGGTCGGCATAATAAATAGGGCTTCTCTCCAGGAAGAACTGGTAATCATCCCATATCCTTTTACGGCTGTGTACCAGGAACATTTCTTCGGGAATGTCGCTGGTACCCCACTTGGAAATGTTATTACTGATCCCAACAGACATCACCCCGGCAGCAAATCTGTCGGTGTGACGGGTAGACATCCAGGCAGTGGCATAACCTCCATAGGAGCCCCCGGTAACCCCCACCTTGTCTTTGTCTATCCCGTAATCGGCGATGAGATGATCTATTCCGTGGATAATATCATCAAACTCTTTACCTCCCGGGTCACCCTGGCTGGATTTCGCGAATTCTACTCCGCGGCCTGTACTTCCCCTATAATTTGGGTAGAAAACGGCATATCCTTCCCCGGCTCCCATTTGACCGGGCATGCTGTAACTGGTAAGCCAGCCATTGCTGTAATGCGCTTCGGGCCCACCGTGTACCACAGTGATAAGAGGGGTTTTTCCGCTTTTGGTAACAGGATGTATTAAAATTCCCTGAATCTCCAGTCCATCTTCAGCCTTGTAGGTGATCACCTCCTGTTTTCCTAAAGTTTCTTCTTCAAGCCATGGATTAGAAGTGGTAAGTCTTTCTGCCGATTTAGCACCCGATTTCAGGAAGAAAAGCTCCCCGGGATGTTGTGCGGTATTGCCGGTAAAGGCGATGCTGTTATCATTGGCCACAGAAAAACCGGTAATATGCATATTTTGGTTTTTAAACAGTTCCTTGGTTTTTCCGTCCATTCCCATGCTTCCAAGGCTGCTGTAGACTCCTTCACTGGCCAGGTATAAAAGGGTTTTTTCATCCTTCCAGGTGAGGCCTTCAAATTTCCCTTTGAAATCTCCCTGCAGGATCTTAGGGCTTCCTCCGGTGGCTTCGGCTATAAAGATACGACCATCTATAGGATCATTTTCGTCTTCCCCCGCAATGAAGGCAATTTTGTTACCATCGGGACTCCACTTGAATTGCCCCATTTTTGCCTTGTGATCCACTTCCGCAGCAACATTTAAAGAGTTGGCGTCTACCAAAAACAGTTTTTGTCCTGTGTAGAAATCATCGACGAGGGAAGAAGGCGCGGCACTAACAGCGATCATTTCTCCCTTAGGACTCCACTGCACGGCAGTGACATGACCATCAACTTCCAGGTTTTTAAGCGTGGGATCATTCATTTCTGCTACAAAAGCATTCGCATTCTTAAGATCGGTTTCATAGATCTCCGGTTGATAAGGAAGTTGAGATGTTGTATCTTCTTTGACGGGATAGGCCACAAAGGCAATTTTATCTCCCGAAGAATGCCAGTCAAAAGAAGTAATGGCCGACCCAAATTCAAAGATCTTGGTCGGAGCTCCGCCGGAAACCGGGATTTCATAAATGGCTGTAGCCGAATCCTGCTCCTGTTTGGCTGCAAAGGTGAGGGTGTTTTTCCCCGGCCTGAACTTTATGTTGGATACACTATAATCTGTAACCAACGCGTTGCTGCTTTTAGCATCCCGGTCGTAAATATACAGGTGCATGCTGGCGGGAGCATTTTCTTCAGTAGGAGCTGCCGGAACTAGTTTTTGATAGGCGATATGTTTGCCATTAGGTGAGATCACAGCTTCTGTAACGATCTCTAGTTTTGCCACATCCTGGGGTGTGAGCACGTTTTGCTGTGCAAACAAAGTATGGGCAAGGAAAAATAAAAGAAGGGGAATGCATCTTTTCATCACTTTTTGGTTTTTAGGTTGATTTCGCACAATAAGATAGGGTAAAAAAGAGATTTGGGCAAGAGTAAGTGCGCAGGATCTTTTTAATGAAAAGATCAGGAGCTGTTGGGTCCCTGATCTATTTCTAAAGAATTATAAAAGATGCTGCTTCTCAATTTCTCACCTTATGAATAGCCTGTGTAAGCCTGAAGAATATACCGAAGGAATGTGATCCCAGTTTTAGGAGGTACGCCGTACTTCTAAATCATCTTTAGATCCTTTTATCACACTACTCTCAACCTGGCGGTGCATTGCTACTGCCGAAGCCGGACAGATGCTTCTGAATTCACGGGACTGCCTGATGTCATAAGGTATCGATTTTCTGTCCACCTGCAGAAATCCCTTTTTTAAAAAGTACTTTTCCGCCGTGGTAGTGAGCAAATAAATATCAGAGATTCCCTGGGATTCGCAGACGGCAAATAATCCTTTGATCATTTTATCAGCCACCTCCAGGTTTCGGTAATTTTCCTTTACAGCCAGGGAGCGCAGAAGGCCGCTGCTGCCATTTTTTTCCAGCCCTATGGTAGCTATTAGTTCCTCTTCGTCATAGGCCAGAAAAAGCTGTATGTTATCTTCAGTAAGATCAGAAGCGGGAAGTTTATTGGAAGTTAAAAATTCAGTTACGACTGTAAGATCTTTAGGTTTGAAGGTTTGGATGTTTAATTCCATGAGTTTAAGTATTAGATGTTGATGTGAATATTTAATATGCCTTAAGCTATAAGATTGTAAAGGATGCCGAAGAAAACGGCACCTGTTAAAGTAAAGCCGAGGTAAAGGAGAAAGATCTTTCTTTTCACGATGCCGTAAACGGCTACCATTGCGGGTAGGGTGGTAGTGGGGCCTGCGATAAGAAAAGCGAGGGCTGCCCCGGCGTTCATTCCCAAACCCAAAAGTCCGCTGACAAGTGGCAGGGCTGTTAGATTACTGGTGTAGGCAGGAATACCTGTTAGGGCAGCTGTTACCACGGCACCGGGGCCATCTCCACCCAGAAAACTGCTTATAAGTTCCTGCGGCACATAAAAGGTGATTAAGGCGTTCACCAGGAAAGCCAGGAACATGAATTTTACCACCATCCAGGTGGCTTTTCGGGTCTCAGTTAACAACCGGGCAGCATTGGAAGGTTTGCCGGGAACCGGAAGGTTGCAGCTGCTTTTTGATGGGGATTGCTGAGTTTCACAACTGCTTTCCTTTACCGGAGCACAGCAATTAAGTTTTGGCTCTCCGGAAGTTGAACCTGAGGCCGCGAACTGGAGCTGAGGTGCACGGAAAGAATTTAAAATTTCGCGGGTTTTGCTTCTAATTTCGGAAAATCCAAAATTAAGAGCTCCCCCTGCTTCCAGGGCATCCGATCGTAGGATCTCTTTTCCCAGTAAACCTTTTTTAAGGGCGAAATGGGTGAAATATCCCGAGAACAAACTAATACCAAAAGTGGCTGCCAGCCGCCATACTGAGAGATCCCAGCCAATAGTAGCGGTGCTCAGGAAAAAGATCTCAGGGTCCATCGAAGGGGAAGCGATCCAGAAGGCCATTACCGGGGCCAAGGGCACTCCACCGATGAGCAGAGAGGCAATAACAGGTATCACGCCGCATGAACAGAAAGGGCTGAAAGCTCCCACCACCGTAGCCAGTAGTATAGCGACCAGCGGTTTTTTACTGAAGGCTTGATTGATGTATTTTGCTGCACCCGATATCTGCACCCCTACTGCAATGGGAATAGTGATTAAAAGGTAAGGCCAGATGTGTATGAAGGAATTCAGGATGAACTCGCTAATTTTGATGATTTCTTCCATGGCTTAAAGTTTTTGGATTTACATTCTTTATCACCATGACGCGGAAGAGAAGAAAAAGACGCAGAAAAAGAAAAAATATTTAAGTCTTATTCCTTATTGAAAAATGTGGGGAGATGGAGGGATTATATTTGAGCGGGGGAAGCGGCTTTTCAAGCTATGATCTTGTGCTTTGAAACTTGGATCAAACAGAAACAGCTGCCTTTTAAGGCAGCTGTTCTCTTCGAGAGGTACCATCTATTCGATGGGAAGGAGTACCCCGTCAATTATATGAATGATCCCGTTGGAGGCAGAGATGTTGGCGGTAGTGATATTTGCGTTGTTTCCAATGGCCATGATCACCGAATTAGGATCTACTTTGAAAATTTTACCAAGCAAAGTTTCAATGGTTTTATAGTTTCTGGGAGGAACCACACTGTTGGCAGCCCTGCGCCCATCTGTGACGTGGTAGAGCAAAACTTCCAGCACTAGTTCTGCAGGTAGATCGGTTATTCCATCAATTCCCAGGGCGCTGTAGAGATCTTGAAAAGCTGCATTTGTTGGTGCAAAGACGGTATACTGATCAGTTCCGATGAGGAAAAGGTCCACGAGTCCCGCGTCCAGTTCTGAATCCACATACATCAGCGCTGCAACCAGTTCATCAAATCCCGCTTCAATGGCAATGGCAGCGATCGGGTCTTCTCCAGGTGCGGGGGCTCCTTTCTTATGGGCTCCATTGTAATCTACCTTTCCCTGGATCACCGCCGAGGCGGCTAACTCGTTCTCTAGAGGGGTATCCATCTCTTCTTTCTCGCAGGAAACGAGAAAAATTGATAAAACTGTCAGAATTAAGAGGTGAAGGAGCATTTTGCCATTCACACTCACTGTGGTGAAATTTTTCATAACTAAATCATTTTTGGTTTATAATGATCTAAATATAAATAAGTTAAGTGTTATTGTTTAAATAATTAACTTTTTATTTAAACAAAAAGTTATTCCAGAGGACGTCATATATTTTTTGAATCTTTTTCTCGTGCTATATAATTACAGAGAAACATATTGTTTTGATGTAAATTTCTTCTGTTATAAATATTCTTCTTCCGGTATATCGATTTTTCCAATGACCAGCACGAACATAACTAGTTGATTTTTGTATTTTTAGAAGGTTAACCCACTAAAACTTTATAAAAATGGCCGAAAACGAACATCGCAACTCGCCGGGTACGCACAAAGCCTGGGAAGTAAATGAATCTGCAAGATGTCCCTTTATGGGAGGGGCCCTTGATAAGACTGCCGGCAGCGGTACCTCTAACCGGGACTGGTGGCCAAATATGCTGAACCTTTCTATTTTGCGTCAGCACTCCAATTTATCCGATCCTATGGGAGAGGATTTTGATTATGCCGAAGAGTTCAAAAGCCTAGACCTCGAGGCGGTCAAGAAAGACCTTCGTGAACTTATGACCGACTCCCAGGACTGGTGGCCGGCAGATTATGGACACTATGGCGGACTCTTCATACGCATGGCTTGGCACAGTGCCGGGACCTATCGAATTTCGGATGGGCGCGGAGGAGGAGGCACCGGGGCGCAGCGATTTGCTCCGTTGAACAGCTGGCCCGATAATGCGAATCTCGATAAGGCCCGCCTGCTATTGTGGCCTATCAAACAAAAATATGGAAGAAAGATCTCCTGGGCAGACCTGATGATCCTTACCGGTAACGTGGCTCTGGAATCAATGGGCTTCAAGACCTTTGGTTTTGGCGGCGGCCGGGAAGACGTTTGGGAACCGCTTGAGGATATCTACTGGGGTTCTGAAGGGGAATGGGTAGGCAATAAGGAGCGGTACGCCCACGAGAACAAACTGGAGCAACCTCTCGCGGCCTCTCATATGGGACTTATCTATGTGAATCCTGAAGGGCCTAATGGAAATCCTGATCCTCTGGGGTCTGCAAAAGACATTAGGGAAACCTTCGGAAGAATGGCCATGAACGATTATGAAACCGTGGCCCTCATCGCAGGAGGTCATACCTTCGGAAAGACCCACGGAGCCGGAGACCCTGTAGAAAATGTAGGCGCAGAGCCGGCAGGAGCTGATATCGTTGAAATGGGACTTGGCTGGAAAAATAAGCTCGGAAAAGGAAATGCGGGTGATACCATCACCAGCGGGATAGAGGGAACCTGGACCAGCACTCCCACAGAATGGAGAAATAACAGCTTTTTTGACAACCTTTTCGGATATGAATGGGAATGTCATAAAGGTCCGGGTGGAGCCTGGCAGTGGAGGCCCAAGGACGGAGCAGGAGAGGGGACCATTCCCGATGCCCATGACCCTAACAAAAAACATGCGCCTTTCATGCTGACTTCAGACATCGCTCTGCGTGAAGATCCTGAATACCTGAAGATCTCAAAACATTTCCACGAAAACTCTGATGAATTTGCGGATGCTTTCGCAAAAGCCTGGTACAAACTCACTCACCGTGATATGGGGCCTATCGCAAGATATCTTGGTCCCGAAGTGCCTTCAGAAGAACTGATCTGGCAGGATCCCATTCCAAAAGTAGACCATGAGCTTATCGAAAAGGACGATATTTCCAAACTGGAGAAAATGATCTTTGATACAGATCTCAGTGTTTCTCAGTTGGTGACTACAGCCTGGGCTTCGGCATCTACCTTCCGAAACAGCGATAAACGGGGAGGGGCAAACGGGGCACGTATTCGCCTGGAGCCGCAAAGGAACTGGGAGGTGAACAATCCGCCGCAACTACAGGAGGTGATCACCAAACTGGAAGAGATCAGGAAGGAATTTAATGAGTCGCAAAGCGGGAACAAAAAAGTTTCTCTGGCCGATCTTATCGTCCTTGCAGGAACCTTAGCCGTGAAAAAAGCGGCAAAAGATGCCGGCTTTGAGGTGGAAGTACCTTTTTCACCGGGTCGAATGGATGCCGGTGAAGAGCATACAGATATCGAGGCTTTTGAACCGCTGGAACCTCGAGGAGATGGTTTTAGGAATTACGTGAAAAAAGAGGAGTACATCTCGGCTTCTGCTGAAGAGATGCTGGTAGATAAAGCGCAATTGTTGTCTCTTACTCCGCCTGAAATGACCGTACTCATAGGAGGGATGCGGGCTTTGAACACGAATTTTGATGGTTCTGCTCACGGCGTCTTTACTAACAGAGCCGGGCAACTCACGAATGATTTCTTTGTGAATCTGCTGGACATGAACACCACCTGGAAAGCAAAAACCGATGCTCAAAATGTTTTTGAAGGCAGAGATCGCAATACGGGAGAAGTTAAATGGACCGCTACCCGGGTAGACCTGATCTTTGGGTCTAATTCTGAACTTAGGGCTTTAGCCGAAGTTTACGCGCAAAAAGATTCCCGGGAAAAGTTCGTAAAAGACTTTGTAAAAGCCTGGGAGAAGGTGATGAACCTGGACCGTTTTGACCTGAGGAAATAAAAGGACGATCTTTTATTATCAGAAACAAAAGATCCGCTTCAACTTGAAGCGGATCTTTCTTTTTGATCGATATATGATTGTTTACTGAAGAAAAATGTCTCCGGTAACAGTTTTTAAATTCAGGCGATTTTTGCTGCCTTTTAAATGGAGGGCTATTTCCTCTCCCAAAAACTGGTCTTTCTTCTCCACTTTCAGGTCATCGGCAGCGCGGATCTTGCCCATAACAGTGGTAGCTTTAAAGCTGGAATCTTTTGCGGGAAGGCTTATCTTTCCGGTCACCGTCCTCAGGTCAAGATCTCCCTCAAATTTTATGATATTGATATTTCCGGTCACCAGGTTTATTTCAATGTCTCCTTTGAGGTATTCCGAAGTCACGTTGCCAATGATACTTGAAACTTCAAGCTGAATATCTTCTGGCACATAAATGACATAATTGAGGTCCACTTCATTGGTTCTGTTAATGACAAGCTCGCCACATTCTTTGTCTTTGAAGATCTTTTCAGAATTGGAAACGATCCTGATACCCCCTGACTCTTCCCTAACTTCAAGTTCGTACCTTTCAGCGTCTTGAGGGTCTTCGGTTTCTACGGAAGCGTCAACCTGGATCAATGACTTATTCCAGGTTTTGAATTCTATCGAATTGGCCAGGGCAAGGTCGACCTCTACCGGCTGTTCCTGGAATTTGATCTCTTTCTGAATTTTTTTCTGAGCCTGTACAGCCAAACCTGAAAATAAAATGATTGCTAGAATGAATTTTTTCATAATGTTATGTTTTTGATGATTGATGTTGATCCGAAGCAGTTTGACTTCGGGATTTTTTTTAAAGACGGCAGTTGAATGAAGATGTTGCAAAAGAAGTTTTAATCAGCTAATTAATAAGGTGGTTTCCTCTTAAAAAGGAGAAATAAGATTGTTTTTTTAGACTCCGGGAGAGCAAAGATTTTCTTCTCTTTTTAATAAGTTGTGGATAAATATTTTTAAGGTTTTTTTGGTGGAGGTACAGCCAATCTTTCGGTAGTTAAATATTAAAAGATTCTTAAAGAAGCAGCTTCGGAATTTCCTGCTGCTGAAAAATTCTTAATGATATTTATAAATATTGAGAATCAACAAATGCAATGAATTTCTCTAATTGTTGTGAATTTGCTAAGCTCCTGAAATTAAGAGGCAATCATAAGAAGAATTAGTTTGATTACATTATCAAATTATTATATTTGGCTCCTATGAAAAAGGTCCCCCTACATACTTTTTCCATACTCATGGCCTTTTTGGTCTTGTTTTCCACCATGTCTTTTACGGTGGAAAAGCATTTCTGCGGCAAGAGCCTGGTTGGTCATGGAGTCTTTTCTTCTGCCGACAAATGTAAGGCTGAAACCCATTCTTGCGGAGTGGAGGGAATGGATCACATGAAGATGAAAGATTCCTGCTGTTCCAACAAGACTGAATGTATTGAAGGACAGGATGAGCTAAGCCATTCTCAGATGAGCTTCAACCTGGTGCCGCAAACATTCATTGTCCCTCTTTCTTTTGTTTTAATAGATCTGCTTCCGGAGCTATCTCCCGGAGTGATGTCCTATCCACCTTATGAACCTCCGCAACTGGTATATGATCTACAGGTCTTGTGCCAGGTGTTCATCATTTGATCCATTTATAGAACCATTCTTTTTGATCTTTCGGAATACAGGCGCCCTTCGCAGGGTGCATGTATCTCTCAGGGATCCTATTTTTCAAATTTATCCAATTTAAAACCTACTTTATGAGAAGTAAATTATTACTTATGCTAACCCTGTACCTGGGGTTGGTAGGGCAGCTAACTGCCCAGGAAAAAACAATTACCGGAACGGTGACCGATGAGAACGGAATGCCGATCCCGGGAGTGAATGTGGTGGTGAAGAATACCACCAACGGAACCCAAACCGATTTTGACGGCGAATATTCCATCACAGCCAACCAGGGAGAAATCCTAACTTTTAGTTACATCGGGAAAAAGATCGTTAACAGGACCGTAGGCTCTTCTAACGTGATCGATGTGCAAATGGCGAAAAGCGCCGAAGCCCTTGATGAGGTGATGGTCGTGGCCTATGGTTCGGCCAATAAACGAAGCTTTACCGGTGCTGCCGAGACCGTAACCAATGAAGCTGTTACACGCGGGGCTACCGCGAGCTTTGAGACCGCCCTGCAGGGAAAGGTTTCAGGGGTTAATATTTCCACTTCGGGACAGCCGGGAGGGAAATCGAACGTGCAGATCCGTGGGGTTGGATCCATCAGTGGATCGACCCAACCACTTTATGTACTTGACGGAGTGGTGATAAACACCGACTCCAATCTAAGGGCCGGGGATTACATGACCGGTAGTACCGGGTACAATCCGTTGTCTACGATCAATTCCGAAGATATCAAAAGCATCACCGTACTCAAAGATGCCGCGGCTTCTTCCCTTTATGGGTCCAGAGCAGCGAACGGGGTGGTGATCATCACTACCAAAAAAGGGAAAAGCGGGGATACTGAAATTTCCCTGAACGTGGAGAACGGCTGGAGCGAGAATCTTACCGAAGAGAAGCTCATCAACAATGAGCAATTCAAAGACCTTTGGATCGAGGGACAGGTTAACCAGTACATCCAGAACAATGAAAACGCCGAATTCAAAAGGGTTTATGCAGATAACGCATTGTACAGCACCTATCAAACCCAGGCGGTTGCAGATTACGAAAGTATCTACGGTACCACCAATGCCAATGCAGATTGGATGGATGCCATCTACCAGACAGGTTCTTTAAAGAAGTACAACCTTTCTGCACGAGGAGGGAATGAGAACACTTCTTTTTATATCTCAGGTAATTACCTGGACCAGGCCGGGACTATAATCGAGACTGGGATGAAACGTTACTCCGGAAGACTGAATCTTGAAAACCAGGCTAAGGACTGGATCAAACTGGGAGTGAATCTTTCTGTGGCCAAGACCGAAAGGGACGCGGCCAATATTGACGGAGCTTATGCCGGCGGACTGAACCCGCTGTACATGGCGCGCGTGCTTCCGCCGGCCGCACCAATTTATGATCCTGAAGGATACGGCGGGTATGCAAACCTTCCGAACGACATTGAAAAGAACGCCAACCCTATCGGGGTTTTAAAAGTGGGAGAATACGAGAATACCGAATTCCGCGTGAGGGGAGATGCATTTGCAGAATTCCAGATCTTCGAGCCGCTAAGTTTCAAGACCACTTTTGGTGTAGACCAGCAGGCAATTGACGAGACTCTTTATGACAACAAAGAATTTGGAGCCGGAGGCGGAATCTGGAACGGGGTTCTTAACCGCGTGAAAAGTGAGGTGCTTCAGTATACCCTTTCCAATGTTCTTAACTATAATGACAACTTCGGAAAACACGGTTTCGACGTGTTGTTAGGTCATGAAGTTCAGGAATCGAATATGAATTCCATCAACGTTTATGGATATGACGTTCTGGACAGTGAACTGCTTTCTGCCAGTAGTATCGGATCTTTATGGTCACATACCGGGTATGCGGAAAATTACTCCCTGTTATCTTATTTTTCACAGGTAGCCTACAATTTTGATCAGAAGTATTATCTGTCTTCAAGCTTCAGAAAAGACGGTTCTTCCCGCTTCGGAAAAGATGCCCGTTGGGGAACTTTCTGGTCGCTTTCCGGGGCGTGGGTTGCTACGGAAGAGAACTTCATCGACATTGACGGAGTGGATTACCTGAAGTTCAGAGGTAGTTACGGAACCAACGGAAACCTTCCGCCGCAATACTATGCTGCTTTGGCATTTTTCGAAACAGATGGTAAAGGTTATGGAGGCGAATCAGGTTTGTCTTACGGGCAATTGCAGAATCCTGATCTTTCATGGGAGCAGAGCAAGAACTTCAACGTTGGGGTAGATCTTAATCTGTTCCAGGAAGTTGACCTTGCCGTGAACTACTTCAACAAAAAGACCGAAGATCTGTTGTTGAACGTTCCGGTTTCACCAACCACCGGTTTCCTTACCCAGTTACAGAACTACGGGGAAATGGTGAACACAGGATGGGAATTCGAAGTAGGATATACTCCTTATTCCAATAACGATTTCTCCTGGAATTCCAGTGTAAACCTTACTCTTCTGGATAATGAAGTAACCAAACTGAAGAATACGATCGTTTCAACTTACAGCGCGAGGTACGGGCAGGATCCTTTGATCATTAAAGAAGGAGAAAGCATTTATTCTTTCTACCTAAGAGATTACGCAGGGGTTGATCAAGAGACCGGAATGGCGCAGTACTATGTGCTTGAGAACGGGCAAAGAACCGGTGAAGTTACCACAGATGCGCAGGCTGCCGGATTCGGGATCTTTGGAGACGCTTTGCAGGATCTGCAGGGAGGATTCTTTAATGAATTCAATTACAAAGACTTTTCCCTGGATTTCCTTTTCACCTTCGGAATGGGTGGAAAAGTTTACGATCGTACCGCCTTCAAACGTGATGATGACGGTTATTCACCACAGTTCACCAACACTGTCGCGCAGTTGAATCCGTGGAACCCGAACAACACAGATGCTACTGTGCCTATCAGGATAAACGGAAACCCAACTTTTTCGAACGATGTTTCCACCAGGCATCTGTATGATTCAGATTACCTGAAATTGAAGAATGTAAAGCTGAGCTATAAACTTCCGGCTATGTGGAATACCATTAAGGGAGGATCGGTCTATGCACAGGGTGATAACCTGTTGTTGATGACAGAACTTGACGGCTATGATCCCGAAGCTGTGGCAAATGGAGTGAATTTCTTCCAGGTGCCTACGGCAAGGACGTTAATGCTGGGACTTCAATTACAATTTTAGACTAAAAAAGCAAGAAAATGAGAATATTAAAAAACACATTAGTGATCTTAGGTTTGCTATCCCTACAGGGGTGCAGCGAAGATGTGCTTACACAGACTCCGGACCATGTGATCTCCGAAAAATTGGTGCTCAATTCCGTAGAAAAACTTGATAAATTGCTCACCGGAACCTATAATGAAGTTTCCCGCGGGGCTTACCTCGGTAGGGTGCTTTATAAAAGAGCAGCAGTAAAGGGAACAGATTTCAGGTTCGTTAAAACAACTTTTAACCCCAGGGAGTACGAACTTATCGAGTACAAGTACGAGGAAAGCGCTAACAATAGCGGAAGCGGGGAAGCCTTGTGGAGACAATCTTTCAAGGCCATCAATAACCTGAACCTTATCATCAATAACATAGATGCTGCAGAAGGAAGCGATGCTGCAAAGCAAGAAATTCGCGGGGAGGCATTAGGGCTTCGCGGGATGGTCTATTTTGACCTGGCCAGGACCTTTGCCTATCCATGGATAAAAGGAGGTGCCTCTGCTCAGGGCCTGCCGCTTAAACTTTCTTCGGAAGAAGTGGTGGTAGAAAGAAGCACTTTAGGAGAGACATATGACCAGATCTTGCTTGACCTGCAGACGGCGCATGATGTTTTGCCGGCAAATACCTGGGAACAGGGGAGTACCCAATACCTCACCAAGACAGGGGTTAAAGCTTTGATGGCACGGGTGTACCTTTACAAGCAGGACTGGGCAAACGCCTTAAAATATGCAGAAGAAGTGATCGCGGCCAGGGGTGAATCCAACCTGATGGGTGTCAATTCTTATGTTTTTTCCGATTATAATTCCGAATCACTTTTTGAGCTGAGCATCACCAGCCAGAACTCTTTGGGAAGTAACGGTCTTGGAGCCCAGTTCGATATGAAGAACGGGGGGCAGGGAGATGTGATTGCGACCGAGACCTTTGTAAACCTTTTAGGAGCCTATGAAAACGACCCTAGGGCAGCGCTTCTAGAAGAAGACAAGGAAGGTACGCAGCAGGCTTTTGTGAAGTACAACAACAGGAGTGATGGCGGCGGATTGAGTGCGCACAACATTCCGGTGCTGAGGTTGTCTGAAATGTACCTGATCGCGGCCGAAGCTGCGGCTCATGGTGCCGGGGGAGGCGATACCGCAGCCCAGGATTATCTCAATACCCTTATCGAAAACAGGACCACAGACTTTACCGCACACCAGGTAACCGAAACTGGAGATGCTCTAAAAGCAAGGATCGCTGAGGAGCGCAGAAGGGAACTGGCTTTGGAAGGTCACGGAGTTTACGATTACATCCGCAGGGGCGTGGACATCATTCGTCCGGTAGACGAGCATGTCAATACCGGTGTTGATGCGGCTAACCTGGATATTGCGGCGACCGATAATCGTACCATCTATCCAATTCCTGCCAGTGAAGTTGAAGCTTCAGGAATGGAGCAAACAGACGGATATTAATAGAAACTAAAATTTCCGGAGGCCGGGTTTAAAAAGAAAACCGCCCGGCCTCCTTTAACAATACAATAATGGTAAAAAGACAAACAGCCTTAAAGATTAGGCAGGCCCACAGGTATCTGGGGATATTTTTGGGAATTCAGTTCATCATGTGGACCGTGAGCGGACTATACTTCAGCTGGACAGATATTGATGAGATACATGGAGATCAATATCGTAAAACTGAAATGGCTCATTCGAGCTTCGAGGGACTGAAAAGTCCGTCAGAATCTTCAGGAATGGAAGTGCATTCCGTAGAACTAAAGGAGATCGCGGGAGAACCTTATTACTGGATCAACCACAGTATGCTTCACCATGCCCGTACCGGTGAGATGAAACATGGGCTTACTGAAGCGGAAGCCCTTTCAATAGCCGAAAAGAATATGATAGACGGTTTGAAAGTGGAAGGCGTGGAAAGAATAACCGAAACCGGCAACCACCACGAGTATCGCGGCGGACCACTGCCGGCTTACGTGGTTTCGTATGACACGCCGGAAAATATAAGAGCCTATATCTCGATCGAAGACGGAACTTTCAGGACACTTCGCCACAGGGACTGGCGCTGGTTCGATTTCCTATGGATGACCCATACCATGGATTACGAAGGAAGGGATGATTTCAACAACATCATCTTGAGAGTTTTCTCTCTTCTTGGATTGATCACGGTGTTGAGCGGATTTGTACTGTGGTACATTTCTTCGCCTACCATCAGGAAATTTCTTGACCCCAAAAAGAAGAAGAAAAAGAAGACAAAGAAAACGACCGTTTAAGAAGTTGGCTTTAGATACTATTTTCAGGTGATCAGCAGTATTTTCTGAAAAGCTAAAAAAGCTGTCGGTAAGGCAGCTTTTTTAATAGCTGAAAATTCTGAAGCCATAAATGAGATTACAGAAATGAATTTTAAACAACAGATTTTAGAGGGCATTCCCGATAGGCTGCCTGCAGCAAAAGCATACGATCCCAATGTGAACCACGCGCCAAAGCGCAAGGAAATATTAAATTCCGAAGAAAAGAAACTGGCCCTGAGAAATGCGCTTCGTTACTTTGAGCCGAAGCACCATGCCGAGCTGCTTCCCGAGTTTCGTGAGGAACTGGACACCTACGGAAGGATCTACATGTACCGCTTTAAGCCGGATTATGACATGTATGCCCGTTCTATTGAAGAGTATCCGGGTAAATGCGAACAGGCCAAGGCCATCATGCTCATGATCCAGAACAACCTGGATCCGAAGGTAGCCCAGCATCCGCACGAGCTCATCACCTACGGAGGGAACGGCGCCGTTTTCCAGAACTGGGCGCAGTACCGCCTGGTGATGAAATACCTCGCCGAGATGACAAATGAACAGACTTTGGTGATGTACTCGGGACATCCTATGGGGCTGTTCCCATCTCACAAGGACGCGCCAAGGGTGGTGGTCACCAACGGAATGATGATCCCCAATTACTCCAAACCCGATGACTGGGAAAAGTTCAATGCGTTGGGTGTCACCCAGTACGGACAAATGACCGCGGGAAGTTACATGTATATTGGTCCGCAGGGGATCGTTCATGGTACCACCATTACCGTACTAAATGCTCTTCGGAAAATAGCTCAAAAGCTCCCCTCCCTTTCAGGGAGGGGGCCAGGGGGTGGTTCAATATTTGTCACCTCTGGCCTGGGAGGCATGAGTGGGGCGCAGCCTAAGGCCGGGAACATTGCAGGCTGCATCACGGTTTGTGCCGAGGTGAATCCTAAAGCCGTGGAAACCCGTCATTCACAAGGCTGGGTAGATGAGGTGGTCACCGATATTTCAAGCCTTGTTGAAAAAGTAAAAAGGGCTAAAGAAGAAAAGAAAACGATCTCTTTCGCTTACCTGGGCAACGTGGTTGACGTATGGGAAGAATTTGACAAGCAGGAACTTCATATCGACCTGGGAAGTGATCAGACCTCCCTTCACAATCCGTGGGCAGGAGGCTATTATCCGGTGGGACTTTCCTTTGAGGAGTCGAACGAGCTTATGGCTAATGACCCAGAAGCGTTCAAAGAAAAAGTTCAGGAGAGTCTTAGAAGGCAGACCGAGGCGATCAACCGCCACACCCAAAAAGGCACTTATTTCTTTGATTACGGAAATGCCTTTTTACTGGAAGCTTCCAGAGCGGGCGCAAAAATATTTAAAGACGAACAGGGCAATTTCGTGACTTCGGAAAAAGCCAAAGACAAGGAAAATTTCGCATACCCGAGTTACGTGCAGGATATCATGGGGCCCATGTGTTTTGATTACGGTTTCGGACCCTTCCGTTGGGTATGCGCTTCCGGAAAGCAGGAAGACCTTGACAGGACCGATGCGATCGCTTCCGAAGTATTAGAGAGACTAAAGAAAGATTCTCCGGAAGAGATCCAGCAGCAAATGCAGGATAACATCAAGTGGATACAGGGCGCGAGAGAGAACAAACTGGTGGTAGGTTCACAGGCCCGCATCCTGTATGCCGATGCCCTGGGAAGAATGGAGATCGCCAAGGCCTTCAACGATGCCATCGCCAAAGGTGAGATAGGAACGGTAGTTCTGGGAAGGGATCACCACGACGTTTCGGGAACCGATTCTCCATACCGCGAAACTTCCAATATCTACGACGGCTCCCGTTTTACGGCCGACATGGCCATACACAACGTAATTGGCGATAGTTTTAGAGGAGCCACCTGGGTGAGCATCCACAACGGCGGCGGAGTTGGCTGGGGAGAAGTGATCAACGGCGGATTCGGGATGGTTCTGGAAGGTAACAAGGAATCTGCAAGACGCCTCCAGTCCATGCTGCACTGGGATGTGAATAATGGTATTTCCAGAAGAGCCTGGGCCCGAAACGAGGGTGCCGTATTCGCGATCAAGCGCGCTATGGAATCCGAGCCGCAGTTAAAGGTCACCATTCCTAATATGGTGGATGACGAGCTTTTTGATCAGAAAGAATAATCTTCTAACTTTTAAAGAAAGGAACTTAAAGATCCCGCTCAAACTCATGTTTGGCGGGATCTTTTTTTTCGGGAGAGCTTATTTCAACCTGAATTTCATTTCTGATTTACTTTTCCGGAATGAAGTAAAATCTTCTCTCTTGCTGTATTTAAGACTGAGGGTCAGCTTTCTAATATAATTTCTTCAGCAGATATTTTCTGAAAATTTTTATATTTTAAGAGTCTGTTAGTGACAATTTTAATAGATCAACTAAACATTATCAACTTATGAAGAAAATTATGAAATTGTTTTTGCTCCTGATGATCACCTCCTCAGGTTTTGCGCAAAACCAACAGCAAAGCAGTGGACCAAACGAGTACAATGTTCCGGTGGAATATTATACCCTGGATAACGGTCTCAAGGTAATCCTCTCTCCTGATGAAACTGCACCTACCGCGATCGTCGCGGTATATTATAACATTGGGTTCAGGATCGAACCCAAAGACCGCACGGGCTTCGCTCACCTTTTTGAACACATGATGTTCCAGGGATCACAGAACCTGGGAAAAATGGAATTCATTAAACTGGTTCAGGAAAACGGTGGTGTTTTGAACGGTTCCACCCGTTTTGACTTTACCAACTATTTTGAGATCGTTCCGGCGAACAAACTGGAAACCATGTTATGGGCCGAAGCCGACAGGATGCGGGGGCTTGACATTACTCAAGAAAACCTCACCAATCAGCAGGGAGTGGTAAAAAATGAGGTAAAAGTGAACGTTTTGAATCAGCCTTACGGAGGATTCCCGTGGCTGGATATGCCGCAGTATGCGAATACCAATTGGTATAATGCCCACAACTTTTATGGGGATCTGGAAGACCTTGATGCTGCGACTTTAGAAGATGTGGAAAGCTTCTTCAATACCTATTATTCACCCAACAACGCTGCACTTGCCGTAGTGGGAGATTTTGATATGGAAAAAGCCAAACAATGGATCAAAGAATACTTCGGAGATATCCCGGCTGCAGACCTTCCGAAGAAACCGGACATTTCTGAGCCCAGACAGGAAAAGGAAAAGCAATTTGTCAAAAATGATTCCCTGGCGAATAAACCTGCAATGGCCATCGCTTACCATATGCCGGAACGAAATACCCCGGAATATTATGCCATGGGCTTGCTGAACCAGATCCTGGTGCAGGGGGACAATGCCTTGCTTCAGAAAAAGCTGGTCGATGAGCTCGGTTATACTTCCAATGTGAGCGGCGGGATCAATTATCTAGGAAATATGTTCAACTATAACGGACCTATGCAGTTCATGTTCAATTTCACCTACGATAATGAGACCTCAAAAGAACAGGTGGTTACGGCAGTAGATGAGGTGATGAACAATTTGAAGATAACCCCGGAAATGCTGGACAATGCCATCGTGAAAATGCGCTCCCAGCTTTATGATGACCTGGGCGGTACATTTGGACTGGGCAGGGCAGATCTGCTTGCGACTTTCGCTCTTTTTGATGACGATCCGGCCCGTATCAACGAACTTGAGGGGGAATTCAAGAAAGTAACTCCCGAATTAATGAACAAAACGGTTTCTGAATATCTGCGTCGATCGAACAGAACCATTCTCACCGTAAATCCGCTTTTGGCTAATAATGAAAACCCGAACTAATGAAAACATCTATTTATACCTTCATATTAGCTTTATTCCTGGTGCTGCCGGGTAAAGCTCAGGACAAAGAGACTCCGCCACAAGGTGGGGAACCAAAGGATTTTACCCTTCCCGAAAAGGAGGTGATCAATTATGATAATGGCCTTAAGCTCGTGCTGGTGCCTTATGGCAGTATTCCAAAGGCTACCATCAGCATCAATTTGAAAACCGGAAATATAAATGAAGCTGAAGATGAGGTATGGCTGGCAGATCTCCTGGCAGACCTGATGGAAGAAGGAACGACGGCAGATTATTCTGTAAAGGATAAACTCGCCGGAATGGGAGGGAACCTGAACGTGGGAGTCGGCACCCATACCACCTCTTTAAGCACCAGTGTGCTTTCAGAATTTACGCCCGAAGCAATGCGTATTTTGAGCGATGTACTTGTAGACCCAAAGCTGCCGCAAAGCGAACTGGAGCGGCTTAAAAAAGATATGAATCGGAACTTAAGTGTTGCATTGTCCAGACCCGGAACCCAGGCAAGAAAAGAGTTCTTTGCAGAGATATATCCAGATCATCCTTACGGCAGGCAGTATCCTACAGCCGAGCAGGTAAATTCTTATGATCTTGAGGATGTAAAAGGCTTCTATGAGGAGAATTTCGGGGCGCAACGGGCAACGGTTTATGTTGTGGGGAATTTTAATGCAGAGGAGGTGAAAACAGCGGTAAAAGAAAAATTGAGCAGCTGGAGAAAGGGCCCGGCAGTTGATTACCCGATTGCAGAACCGGAAACAGCTGCCGCCGTAAAGATCATCGACAGGCCCGGAGCTCCACAGTCCACTATCTACTATGGGTTGCCTGTAGTAGATCCGTCGCATGAAGACTATATCGCGCTTGATGTGATGAATTCCTTACTGGGAGGCTCTTTTGGTTCACGTATCACCAGTAATATTCGGGAAGATAAGGGGTACACTTATTCTCCCAACAGTGCATTGGTCGCCAATTACAAGACCGGCCTTTGGTTCGAGAATGCCGATGTGACCACAGAGTTCACCGGAGCTTCAATTGAAGAGATCAATAAAGAGATCCGCCGACTGCAAAACGAGGCGCCTTCAAAGGAGGAATTGCAGGGGATCCAGAACTATGAATCAGGGATCTACGTACTGCAGAATTCTTCCCCCTGGGGTATTATTAGCCAGTTGAGCTTTTTAGACGTTCACAACCTGCCCGAATCCTTTTTGGTAGACCAGGTGAAGAACATCAATGCCATAACTCCACAGCAGATCCAGACCATGGCTGAAAAATACATCCAGCCGGAGAAAATGACTTTAATTGTTGTGGGTGATAAGGAAAAGATCAAGGACCAGGTGAATGAAACCATGAAAACTCCGGCAGAAATAAAGAAGTAAGAAAATATTCTGAGATCAAAAGCCCGGCCAGTGCCGGGCTTTTTTTAAGCAATCTTTTCTGGTGGAAGGCTGCTCCTGATCCTGTCTTGAGGTATCGTTCAAAATCGCAGGCCTTTTTCTTGTCGGGGAACGGTGAAAGATGAATCAATTCTACAGGCAATTTATCCTTTGTAAAATGTACTTCTCCTTTTTGGTGCTTCTTTAGCCTTTTCTGAATATCTTCTGTAAAGCCGATATAATATTGTCCGGTCGAGCATTTCAGGATGTAAACGGCATAAGGTAATTCCATAATCGATCAAATTGATGTAAATGAAAATAGGAAAGATTTAGAATTTGTGAGTAAAGAAGAAGTGGATGTGTCCATTGAAGCCCTCGCACGATTCGTTATGTTGGAAATAAATTCAAATAAAAAGCCCTCCTTCGCTTTTGAAAACCAAAAGCTTCGGGAAGTTAGTTTATAGTAATCGTTTATTTAAAAAAGCTCTTCCTGATCCCGTTTTGAGGTATTTTTCAAAATTGTATGCTTTGTATTTATCATTAAAGGTGATTTTGGTAGTCACAGAAACAGGAATTCTGTACTGTGTAGATTTTACTTTTCCACTATTATGTTCTTTTATTCTCTGTTCAAGATTTGAAGTGCATCCAACGTAAACAGAATTATTTGAGCATTTCAATAAATAGACTGTCCATGTTTCCATTTGAAGAAAAAATTGAAGTGGACTTTGTCTACCGAAGCTCGCCACTTAAAGGAGAATAAATAAATATAGGAAAAGAATTGCAATAAAATAGCTAGTCTTTGCTCATGTCCGAGCTTCGGTGAGCGAAGATGTTTATTTATTTCATTGATGAATGAAGTGGGTTGTGTCCACTGTAGCTCGCCAATTAGAGCGGTGGATAAGTTGATGGAAAATGAATTAAATAAAAAAGCTCGTATTCGAGATGTCTGAGCTTTGGCGAGCGAAAGATGTTGGGCTTATTTCATAGATGAATGGAGTGGACTGTGTCCACCGTAGCTCGCCACTTAAAGGAGAATAAATAAAAAATAAGAAAAGGATGGCAAAAAAAAGCTCGCCCTCGCTCATGTCTGAGCTTCGGCGAGCGAAGGTGGAGTCGGGCGGGTTCGAACCGCCGTCCAAACAAGCAATTCAGCTGCTTTCTACACGCTTAGTTTTCGTTTGGTTGTCGATGCAAGACCGGCCGAAAACCACCAATCTTGCACGTATTCCCGCTTAAGTTTCAAAACCGCATCAGGACCCTGCGGTTTCTATATTTACTTTACCGGTGCCTCTGGTGCGGGCGCCGTAAATCAAGGCTCCCGCGAGACATCTTGGCTCCCTGCCTTGCAGGGACTAAGAGTAACCTACTATGATTCGGTTACGCAGCCAAGGCGTAGTTATTCTCGCCGTTTAAAAAAGTCTGAAATATGAGATTTACGAGCTATATCCCAGCGCTCGACGTGCTTACAACTCAATTTGACTCGCTGTCAAAACCAAGTCGACCCCATTATGTAAAGAACTTACTTCTATTATCGCATTAATTATGCCAATCTCGTCCTCCGAAGCCTTGGCGTAGGAGGATTATTCGGGCGGCTACACCTTCGCTCCCGCTTCAGTGCACCGGGCTTTCCGCTCATAGTTTTTGTTCGTTTCCTCACAAAAAGCTACCCGCTTCAATCCCTGCCGCAGTGCAAAGATAGTATTAAATTCCTATCTTTGAGACTCACTCAGTATTATTCAAAATCCATACCCAAATATGATAAAATTTGCCCTCATCAAAGAGCGAAAAACCCCACCCGACAGAAGAGTGGTATTTTCTCCCCAAAAATTGAAAGAAGCCGTAGAAAAGTTTCCCGAGGCAAGTTTTAAAGTAGAAAGTTCAGACATCCGTATATTTTCAGACCAGGAGTACCGCGATGCGGGCTTCGAGGTTTCCGAAGATGTTTCCGATTGCGACGTGATGCTGGGGGTGAAGGAAGTTCCTATCCCGGCCCTTATTCCGAATAAGAAATATTTTTTCTTTTCGCATACCATAAAGAAACAGCCCTATAACCGGGACCTGCTGCGGGAGATCCTTAAGAACAACATTGAGCTGTATGACCACGAGGTGATCGTGAACGAGACCGGCGGCCGACTCATTGGCTTTGGAAGGTATGCCGGATTGGTAGGAGCCTATAACGGAATTAGAGGTATAGGCCTTAAAAATGACATTTTTGCCCTGCCAAAAGCGGAGTCCCTACCAGATCTCAATGCCATGCTGGCAGAGCTCGATAAGATCAGCCTGCCGCCGCTCAAGATCGTTCTTACCGGAAGCGGAAAAGTGGCGCATGGAGCCAAAGAGATCCTGGATCATCTAAAGATAAAACAGGTTGGAGTAGAGGAGTACCTGGAAGGCAGTTTCCAGGAGCCGGTCTACTGCCATATCGATGTGCTTGATTATAACAAGCGTAAGGACGGAAAAGAAGGTTCAGCCCAGGATTTTTACACCCATCCTGAAAATTATGAATCCGACTTTTTAAGGTTTGCAAAAGCCAGCGATTTTTTCATCGCAGGGCATTTTTACGGAGAAGGCGCTCCGGTTTTCTACACGGCCGAAGATATGAAGTCCCCGGCCTTTAAAATTAAATATGTGGCAGATATCTCCTGCGATATCGCCGGACCGATTGCCAGCACCATAAGGCCGTCTACCATCGCTGAACCTTTTTATGGTTACAGTGCTGAGAGTGACGGGGAAGTGGATTTTAGCGAGAAAAGCGCTATCGCCGTTATGGCTGTGGATAACCTGCCTTGCGAATTGCCTAAGGACGCAAGTGAAGGTTTTGGTGACATGTTCCTGAAAAATGTGCTTCCGGCATTCTTTGACGGGGACAAGGACGGGATCCTGGAACGAGCAAGAATGACCAAAGACGGAAAGTTAACTGAAAGATTTAAATATCTGCAGGATTACGTTGATGCCGGTCAATAAGCTGCAGAAAACCTGTCCAGCGACCTGATCTCTTTTTTATATTCAGAAGGCAGCAGCAGTTCTTTCAACAGCCAGTCGAGATCAAGATCCCGGCTAAGATCATACATGCCCAGCAGTGGCTTTAAGAGGGAGCCGCGCCTGAAGCCCAGTAGTTCTTTGACTTTTTCAGGAAGGAGAAGGCGCTGGGCTTCCAGTAAAAGCTGAAATCTCACAGGGCCAAGGTGTTTCCGGTATTGTGTGAACAGGTCTTTGGAATAGGCACCGTATTGCAAATGCTCCTGCAGGTGGTGGGCCCGCATCTTCTCGTAGCTCTCAAAATTTGCAGGAAGGTCCTTGATCTCCATTCTTTTCCCAACCCTGAAAAATACTTTGAAAACTTCCCTTTTTTCTTCCAGGGTCAGCTTGCGTTCCAGGACCTCGAAGGAACGGATGGAATAGTCGATGAGCATGAACAATACATCTCGATAAGCCCAATCCGGAATATTTTTTCCGCGTTTATTCTCTACTGAAGAGTGGATAATATTCATCCTGTCTATTGCTTCTATGGCCTGTTCTTTTTCGGCAAAAACGATCTGCCGCGCATAGGAGACGGTGGAAAAGAGGCGTCCCAAAGGATCTTTTGGAAGCCTGCCGGTGAAATAAAGCCAGTCCACTGCCTTGTTCAGCGCGAATTCAGCAGAAGCCCCCGCAAAAATGAAAAGGATGGTATCGCTTTTTCCCCAGATCTCCCTGACGATAGAATTTTCAGCAACAAAATTTTTCTCTTCCGTGTTCATAGTGAATGATTTTAGGATACCTTCAGCAATGGCTCCTGTCAATTTATGGAGGTTCAAATTGGATACCATGATCTTGAATTTATTTAAAACCAAAAATGAACGGAAAGAGGTATACCACTATAATGATCCAAACAAAATATACCGGCAGGTATCTCACGATAGACCTTCCCACTTCCACACTGTGGTTCTTATCTCTAAGGCTTTTAAATATGCTGGAGCTCACCATGAACAGGTGGACCAGGATCAGTATATTTCCTCCCAGGACGGCCAGGCGATTGGGGGTGAAACCCCATTCAGCTATCCTGTAGATTATAGCCGACAGTGCAATGCCGTTGACCAGGATGGTCACCAGGGAAAGCGGGAACAGGATATATTTGGTGGGGCCCAGCCTGTCTTCTTTAGCTACCGAGAAAAAGATGAGCGCCATAACGCCGATAAGCAGAAGGTTGAAAAGTATCAGAAAATCCCTGTCAGTATAAGGCTCTTTTCCGGAGTAGACGATTGCGCCAAGGTAAATGAGCAGCATGACCAGAACTACCGGACTAAAAATTTTGGCGATCACCGGCGAGACCTTGTTCACCAGGCCGGGGTTCGTCTGCACCAGGAGCGTGGCAAGAATGGGAACGGCAGGCAAGGAAAAGATCACTACATTCTGAAAATAGAATTCGGCGATCTGCAGCCCGATGAGTCCAAAAAGACCAAGGGTGACACCGGTAAGCATTATTCCGGCCAGCACAAGCATGGCGCACATCACTAAGAGATCTCCGTTAAAGCTCAGGAAGTCAAGCCTTTTTCTGTAATCCCGAAGATCGTTACCTGTAAAAGAAATTCCCAGTGCTCCCCATAACAACAAGGGCAAATGTATGCAGGCGAGGACAAGCGTGTCGCTCTGCAGGTCGCCGGGAAGCAGGTTGATGTAGAGCAAACTTGCGGCGGTAATGCCGGTAAGTATGGCGATTTTAACTTTCGACAAGTTATTTCTTAGGGCAAAAAATAAAATGAGGAATGGAAATGTCAAAAACCCGATGTTCCTGGGGTAGAAGAACTCTTCCGCTATACCTGTAATAGCAGGAAGTTTAGCCAGAAGTCCGGCAATTACTGCGGCTAAAATCACAAACTTCAAGTCCTTTTTTGAGCCCCAGGTGATTTCCGGCGCTGCATAATGCAACCTTTCCTGCCAGAAATGCATTATGGGCCGGTCCCGGTATTCCCCGTATACCGCTTCAAAATGCTGCCTGAATTCAGCTTTGTTCTTACGGTATAGCCTTTCCAGTTCTGCCGGACTGTCTAGGCCTGCAATGATCTGATCTCTCATGATACTGGTTTTTAATTTAGCTTCCGGCAAACGGACTTCCGAAGATCCCCACGGCTAGTTCTGCCCAGATCAGGAAAAAAGCTATCAGGATAACTCCCCACACGATGACCCGGTTCTTTGGGTTGGAAACTTTTCTAAAAGCAAGTTCGATGAGCAGACCGGTGGCCAGGAGCAAAATTCCCATGATAACAAAATCAGATACTGTCCACATCACTTCTTCACTGAACTGCATAGCAATTAAAGGGATAAGTAAAAGGCCTGCGACGACCGTTAAGATGATCAGGATTCTTGAGTTTTTCATAATGAATGATTTAAGTTAATAATCAGGTTTTTTAAGGACTTTGAAATTCAAAGTGAATTGATAAAAAAATATAGTTATGGTTTTAACTGCTGTTGACCCAATAAACTTTCAATAGCATCAATATGTTTCTGAAAATCTTCCCTTCCTTTTTTAGTGGCGATGTATCGGGTGTTAGGCTTCCGATCAATAAATGACTTTTCTACCTTTACATAATCCTTCTTTTCCAAAGCCTTTATGTGGCTTGCAATATTTCCGTCGGTTACTCCCAGCAGTTCTCTTAGGGTGGTAAAATCGGCATGCTCGTTCACCATCAACACGCTCATGATCCCAAGTCGCACGCGGTGGTCAAAGGCCTTATTGATATTGCTGATAATATTCTTCATCAGGCATTTTTTCTATCGTACTTCCTGTACATCCAGATGCCGTAAACAATATGAAACAACCCGAAGCCGGTCGCCCAAAAGTAAATTCCGTAGCCTAAGAACTGGGTAGCTAAAAGCCCCAGTACCAGGTTGGCGTACCCCAGGCTCCTGAGGTCTCCAAAAGTATATTTGCTCGCGTGTATCAATGACAAGCCATAAAAGATAAGCATGGCAGGGGCGATAAGGCCGATGAGTTCATACTGCACCAGTACCAGGCAGAAGATCCCGCCGGCAATGAGAGGGGCAAAGAAGTTTATCAGCAATCTCTTTGTAGTAGTTTCCCATATCTTCTGTCCGTTCTTTCCGGCTTTTCGGGTGGTTAGGAAAACGGCAGTGCCAATGGCCAGCACAAGGACAGCCGAAGCTACCAGGAACAGCTGCTGCAGCACCTCCTGGTTCATTTCCGGAGCTACGGTATTCAGCGCCTGGTCTCCAAGTAATTGCTCGGCTACCACGGCACCTGCAAGGGCGTAGATCCCGGCGAAAACTCCCGCGAGTCCGCTCAGGGAAATAAACCGGGAGGAGCGGTTCATCATTTGTTTGATCTCGCTAATGTCCCGAAGATACTTTTCATTCTTCATTTTAAAGTACTTTGAAAAACAAAGTAAAATAAAAAAATCGTATTTCCCACCAAAAAAGAGCTAAAAATGTTTTTCTTCTGAAATAATTCCGATTTTTGAAGCAAACAGGAAAATATGAAAAAGAGCACATTTTTGATCCTTTTGTTTTTTGTGCAGGTAACCCTTTACAGCCAGACAATGGAGATAATGACTTATAATATCAAATACCTTAATGAGACCGATGGGGAGAACAGCTGGTCCCAGCGCAAGGATCACCTTACCAGCCAGATCAAATTCTACGAACCGGGAATTTTTGGAGTCCAGGAAGCGGTTCTCGAACAGCTGCAGCATATAAAGCAGAATCTCGACGGCTATGAATATCTTGGAGAAGGCCGGGATGGTGGCCAAAAAGGGGAATTCAGCGCCATATTTTTTGAGACCGAAAAATTTGAGAAACTGGAAGAAGGAACCTTCTGGCTTTCTGAGACTCCCACAGTACCTTCAATGGGCTGGGATGCTGCATATCCGCGGGTTTGCACTTATGCGAAGTTCAGAAATGTTCAGAATGAAGATGAATTTTGGGTGTTCAACACTCATTTTGACCACATGGGGACCTCGGCCAGGAAGAAAAGCTCCCGAATGATCCTTGAGAAGATGGAAGAGATCAATCAGCAGGATCTTCCCGCCGTTTTAATGGGTGACCTTAACCTGGAACCTGACACCGAAGAGGTGAAGTTTCTTTCAGCACATATGGAGGATTCAAAGACGATTGCCAACCTTGTTTTTGGTCCGGAAGGCACTTTTAACGCCTATGAATTCCAGGAACCGGTAACCAGGCGAATAGATTATATCTTTCTGTCAAAAGGCGATTTTAAGGTGAAAAAATATGCGGTGCTTTCCGATTCCAAAGATCTCAAATATCCTTCTGACCATCTGCCGGTACTGGTGGAGCTTAAGCTAAAGAAGTAATTTTCAAGATATAAAAAAACCGGCCGAAGCCGGTTTTTTTATTTTCACCTCCTACATGGGTGGAGTAGGATTATCTGGTTCATCTTTATCTCTTGGAGTTCCCGGTGGGGGCGGAGTCCTTCTGTCGCCCGGTAGATCGGTTTTCTTTTTGGTTGGATCTTCCATGTCTGAGGCTTCAGACCTGAACTTCTTGATGATGTCCCTGAAGTGTTCTCCCGCGGCATCACGTCCGCCAAGTCCGTAACTTAAGGCTACAGCTACGGCGATGGCTCCAAGAATGAGTCCGAAGGCCAGTTCCACGATCTCGTTGGCAATACCCATTGTTCTTAATGCAATAGCAATGAACAAAGCTAAAGTTGACCATCTGACCACCCCTGCAATAAAGTGGTTCTTGTTGGACCGCGTCATGGTATTGTAGATCAACAGCGATATGTAATTTCCGATCGCCAGGATCACGATTCCAAAGAGGATCTGTCCGGTGATCTCAAGAATATCATGCAAGATTTCGGTCAATCTGGAAAGGCCGAGTATTTCTACTGCAGTGATGATTCCGAAGAAGACCAGGAAGAAATAAATAAGATTGGCCACCAATTTTGATAAAGATTGGCCGGCTCCAATCATATTATGGATCTGGATCTTTTCCGCAGAGCGGTCAAGTCCCAGGCTTCTGAACAGGTCTTCCAGGAAATTCGCCAGGTACTTTCCTCCCCAGATGAATACGAGCAGGATAAGCGCGGCAATGACGATCTCTCCAATGAGTTCGGTGAAGCCGTAAAGGATGTCATTGGCAGGTTCAGAAATGGCTTCCAGTTGCAAGGTGTTGAAAGCCTGTATAAGGAAAGGAATGAAGATCACAAGGAAGACGATCTTTCTTATGATGTCCACCAGTTTGTCTGTATCCTTGAACCCTGTTTTATCTACCCATCGGTCAATGATTCCACCGCCTATATGAATAAGGTTAGCGACAAATTTTGCCAAAACATAACCTATGAAGGCGATCAAAACCGCTCCAATCAGGTTGGGTATGAACAACAGGAATTCGTTGATCATGTTTTCGAGAGGGGTGAGCACTTCACTTATCCCCAGGATCTCAAGCACGATCAGCAAAACGATGATCATTATAAGGTAATAGAAGATGTTGCCCACAAAAACGTTGGTGTCTTCTATATTATCACTTCCAAAAACCCTTTCGTCCCATGAGGTTTTCCGAAGCATTTTAACAATAAGGGCTTTGATTCCCCGGGCGATCAACCATCCTATTAAAAGGACCAGTAACGCGCCTAAAAGATCGGGTAAAAAATTGGCGATCCTCTCGCCGATATCCTCCAGCTGAGTTTCCATAATTTTTGGTTTTTTTAGAAAGTTAGTACTTGAAGTTAATTTAAAAAGCCCTTAATACACAGCTGCTTAACAAGAGTTTAAAGAAAATTTTAAGCTGTTGTTAATTTTATTTTAAAGTGAAAAAATGGAAGAGATTTTGCTTCAAATCAGTATTGACAAGGGCTGAAGGAGAATGAAAAAAATCAACCTTAACTTTCGGAAAATTTTTCAACAGCTGTTGGTTAATAACAATGTGGAGGGGCTTATCCAAAAAATCAATAATTAAAATAACTTTATCCCTCCACTAATTGAAACAAAAACGAAACTGCCATGGTTGAAGAATTATTTAGTACCCAGACCTATACATACAATGAGGTGCTGGAAGCATGCTTGAAATATTTCAAGAATGATGAGCTCGCTGCTACTACATGGATAAACAAGTATGCGGTAAAGGACAAGAATGGGAAATTCCTGGAATTGACCCCAGATGACATGCACCACCGCATGGCCAGGGAATTTGCACGCATTGAAGCAAAATATGCAGACAGAGCAGGGGATAAAGAAAATCTGTCTGAATACGGAAAGACCCGTGAAGCCTTAACAGAGGAACGAATTTTTCAGCTTTTCAAAGATTTCAAATACAGCATTCCGCAGGGAAGTGTCATGGCAGCCCTGGGAAATGATCAAATGATCGCCTCTTTGTCTAACTGTGTTGTGGTGCCGCCGGTCTATGATTCTTACGGCGGAATCCTGTACACAGATCAGCAACTGGTGCAGCTTTTCAAAAGACGTTGCGGGGTAGGAGTAGACCTTTCCGGCCTTCGTCCAAAAGATGCACTGGTTTCAAATGCCGCCGGAACAACTACCGGAGCGGTTTCTTTCATGGAGCGTTTTTCCAACACCACCCGGGAGGTGGCTCAAAACGGGCGTCGTGGGGCATTGATGCTCACTATTGACGTGGCACACCCAGATGTGGAAGATTTCATTACCATTAAGCAGGACCTTAAAAAGGTGACCGGCGCTAATATTTCTGTACGTCTTTCAGATGAATTCATGCAGGCCGTAACAGATGATGCCGATTTCACCCTGCGCTGGCCAATTGACAGCCCAGATCCTGAATACAAGAAAACTGTAAGAGCGAAAGAACTTTGGGATACCATTATCAAATGTGCCCATAATACTGCAGAACCCGGATTGATCTTCTGGGACAAGCAACATACTTATTCCACTTCTTCTTACTATCCCGGCTTCAAAAACAGTTCTACAAACCCATGTTCAGAGATCGCGATGCAGGGAGGAGATTCCTGCCGATTGATCGCGGTGAACCTGTACAACTTCGTGGATGAACCTTTCACCGAAAATGCTTCTTTCAACCACAAGAAATTCTATAAAGTGATCTATGAAACTCAGCGTTTGATGGATGACCTTGTAGACCTTGAGCTGGAAGCGGTTGATAAGATTCTCGGAAAGATTGGTCAGGACAAGGAGCCTGATTTCATTAAAAGAACAGAGGTGGAAACCTGGAAACTTTTGGCCGAAAATGGTAAGAACGGAAGGCGTACCGGGTTAGGGTTTACCGCCCTTGCCGATGCTGTTGCCGCTCTTGGAGTGAAGTTTGACACTGCCGAAGCTCTTGAAGTGGTTGACCAGATCATGCAGACCAAGATGCGCGGGGAATTTGACAGTAGTATTGACATGGCGATCTCAAGAGAGCCGTTTAAGGTGTTTGACCCTGCCATTGAAGAGCAGTCAGAATTCGTGCAAATGATGAAAAGGGAATTCCCTGATCTCTACGGAAGAATGATGAAATTCGGAAGAAGGAACATCTCCATCAGTACAGTGGCCCCAACCGGAAGTTTGAGTATGCTTGCGCAGACTTCTTCTGGAATCGAGCCGGTTTTCATGCTCTCCTATAAGAGAAGAAGAAAAGTGAACCCTTCAGAAAAGAACGCCAAAGTTGCTTTTGTTGATGATACCGGAGACGCTTTTGAAGAATTTACAGTTTACCATCCAAAGGTGAAGACCTGGATGGAAGCTTCAGGAAAAGATGATATTAGCCTTAGCGCCTATGCCGGTGCCACAGCTCCTGAGATCGACTGGCAAAAACGTGTGGAGATGCAGGCTTTGGTGCAAAAATACACCACTCACTCCATCAGCTCCACCATCAACCTTCCTACAGATGTGAGCCTGGAAAAGGTGAGTGACATCTACGTGGAATCCTGGAGAAAAGGTCTAAAAGGGATCACAGTTTACCGTGACGGTTCCCGAAGCGGGATCCTTGTCTCTTCTGAAGATAAAAAAGACAATAAGGAGAAAGAATCTGTTTTTTCTGAAACTTTCGCGCCAAAAAGACCAAAGAAACTGGAGGCCAAGATCGTGCGTTTCAACAATGAGAACGAGAAATGGCTGGCAGTGGTTGGTTTGCTGCACGACCGTCCCTACGAGATCTTTACCGGTAAAATGGAAGACGTTTTCAACCTGCCAAATTGGGTTGAAAAAGGATACGTGATCAAGAACCGTGACGAGGATGAGAATTCGAGATATGACTTCCAGTTCTGCGACAAACACGGTTATAAAGTAACCATTGAAGGACTTTCAAGATCCTTCAACGAGGAATACTGGAACTACGCGAAACTGATTTCAGGGGTACTGCGCCACGGAATGCCAATTCCTTACGTGGTAGACCTTATCAATAACCTTAACCTGATGGATGAGAACATCAACACCTGGAAAGCAGGGGTGGTTAGGGCGCTGAAGCAGTTCGTGCCAGACGGAACTCCTGCAGCCGATAAGGAATGCGGCGAATGTGGAGATCCTGAAGGGATCATTTTCTCTGAAGGTTGCCTGGTATGTAAAAGCTGTGGCTACTCCAAATGCGGATAATATTATTTTTGTCCCCCGATAAAAATGAGAAAACCCCGGTTCCTTTTTTGGAAACCGGGGTTTTTGTTTAAGAATGACCTGCAAGGTCTTTTTGACCTTGTAGGCATTTTTAGTCACGAATTCACGAATATTTTTATATCAACTCAACCCTTTCAGGATTCCATACCCTAAAAGGGGTAAAAAAAAGACCTCACAGGTTTTCAAAACCTGTGGGTCTCTATATTTCAGCTGGCGCGGATTTGTAATCTGTGCCGAATTAATAACCCTTTCAGGGTTCCAAACCCTGAAAGGGTTAATTTATTTTTTTATTCAAAAGAATTGATCGTCTTCCTGATCGCGGTAAGGTTCGTAAGTAACTTTTCAAGATATTGTATATCCAGCATGTTCGCTCCGTCGCTTTTTGCCGTTGACGGATCAAAATGAGTTTCGATGAAGATCCCGTCTGCACCGGTAGCGATCCCTGCGCGGGCAATGGTTTCGATCATATCGGGCCTTCCTCCTGTTACCCCGCTGCTCTGGTTTGGCTGTTGCAGGGAATGAGTCACATCAAGAACGGTAGGCGCGAATTGTCTCATGGTTGGAATGCCTCTAAAATCTACGATCATGTCCTGATACCCGAACATGGTTCCGCGGTCGGTGACCATTACCTGTTCGTTATTGCAGTCGGTTACTTTGGTAACGGCATGTTTCATGCTTTCAGGGCTCATAAACTGACCTTTTTTAAGGTTGACCACCTTTCCGGTTTCGGCTGCGGCAACTACCAGGTCGGTTTGTCTAACAAGGAAAGCCGGGATCTGCAGTACATCTACATATTCGGCGGCCTTGGCGGCGTCAGCTCTTTCATGAATATCGGTTACTGTAGGTACCTTGAAAGTTTCAGAAACCTTCCGAAGGATCTTTAGCGCCTTTTCATCTCCAATTCCGGTAAAACTGTCAATGCGGCTTCGATTGGCCTTTTTGAAGGAACCTTTGAAGATGAAGGGGATCTCCAGTTTATCTGTTATCTTAAGAATGGTCTCGGCAATGTTCAGGGCCATTTCTTCACCTTCAATGGCACAGGGGCCGGCGAGCAGGAAGAAATTCCCGGAATCTGAATGTTTTATCTGTGGGATGTTATTAAGCTTCATAGTTTTACAATTTATGTGCAAAGATACCTTTTTTGACTTTCTTTACACCTGCAAACCTGAAGCCCCGATTAGTTCCTTTTCTCGTTAGGCTTGAAATCTTCCAGGCCTTCGTCATCCTCTTCTTTGAGCGGCGGATCTATGGCGTAGCCCATCGCCCTTATAATACGGTTATTGTCATAGTAGAAATAGATCCTGGAGATCTTGTCGCCTTCCATTCGGGTGGCGATGTGGTAAGGGAAACTAATGGATTCCCCGTTGGGATAACTTAAAGTATTTGACCCCCAGTGAAGCACCCATTGCCCTTGTCTTGGACCTTCTTTGACAGAAACAGGAAGCCAGATCTGGTTTTCGGCCAGGGTAGGAGTGGCTGTTTCCCGTCCTTTTTTCCAGTATTCTATGGTCTGGTCAAGGTTAAGGCTGTCAAAGCTGCCCAGATTGTAAAATCGCACATCTTCGGTCACAGAATTTCGCAGGAGTTCCCAGTTCCCCGTCTCATAGGCTTCCATGGCCTTTTTGACCGTATTCATGTTCTTGTCTGCCTCAGGATATTCCAGCATCGCCTTTTCGGGTACCTGGGCATATATGTTTGTTTGAACCGCAAGGAACAGGAGTGCAGTAAACAGGGTGATCATTACTTTATGGGAGATAGGATTTTTCATAATATGAGGGTTTTATTGGGTTTCTTTAAAATGTAAAAAGTTTATTTTCAATGACTTAAAGTTAATGAATATTGAGCATAAATGGAATTTTCAAATCATAAATTATGAGAAACCTCAGTTTTATTGCTTTTTCCTCAGCGCTAAATTCTCTTTCTTCGGAAGGATTTCAAAGCAATTAACCTTAACTAAATGTATATCAATATTTTATGTGTAGGAAATCACATAAAAAGATTTAAAGATTTGCCTGTTTTTTTCGGAAAAAATAACCGTACATTTGCAGCCTTAAAAATCAGGCGTTTATATGACATCTATTAAAAACATCGCGATTATCGCGCACGTTGACCACGGAAAGACCACTCTGGTAGACAAGATCATGTATCATTGTCAGCTTTTCAGGGAAAATGAAAACACCGGAGACCTTATCCTTGACAACAATGACCTTGAAAGGGAAAGAGGGATCACCATTACCTCCAAGAATGTTTCCGTAGTATATAAAGACACCAAAATTAATATTATCGACACCCCAGGTCACGCCGACTTTGGTGGGGAAGTAGAAAGGGTTTTGAACATGGCCGACGGCGTATTGCTGCTGGTTGATGCTTTTGAAGGGCCTATGCCGCAAACCCGTTTTGTACTGCAAAAAGCCATTGACCTTGGATTGAAGCCTTGCGTGGTGGTGAATAAAGTGGACAAGGAGAACTGTACTCCAGAAGAGGTGCACGAAAAGGTATTTGACCTGATGTTCGAACTTGGAGCCGAAGAATGGCAGCTGGATTTCCCGACTGTTTACGGTTCGGCCAAGAACAACTGGATGAGCGATGACTGGAAAAAGCAGACAGAGAATATCGAGCCGCTTCTTGATATGGTGATCGAACACATTCCGTCACCAAAGATCGAAGAAGGAACGCCACAGATGCTTATCACTTCTTTGGATTTTTCTTCCTTCACCGGAAGGATCGCCATCGGTCGTCTGCAAAGAGGGGTTTTGAAAGAAGGAATGCAGGTTTCTCTTGTGAAGCGCGATGGCAGCGTGAAGAAAACAAAGATCAAGGAATTGCATACTTTTGAAGGTTTAGGCCGCAGAAAAGTGGAAGAGGTGCAGCCGGGAGATATTTGTGCTTTGGTAGGCCTGGAAGGTTTTGAAATTGGTGATACCGTTGCCGATATTGAAAACCCTGAAGGATTGAAGACCATCGCCATTGATGAGCCTACCATGAGCATGTTGTTCACGATCAATGATTCTCCTTTCTTCGGAAAAGACGGAAAGTTCGTGACCTCAAGACACATCAAGGAGCGTCTTATCAAGGAGCTTGAAAAGAACCTTGCCCTGAGGGTAGAGGAGACCGACAGTGCCGATAAATTCATGGTTTACGGGCGTGGAGTTCTGCATTTATCTGTACTTATCGAGACTATGCGTCGCGAAGGTTATGAGCTGCAGATAGGTCAGCCGCAGGTGATCATTAAGGAAATTGACGGAGTGAAATGCGAGCCGGTAGAAGAGCTGACCATTGACCTTCCTGAGGATGTTTCAGGAAAGGCTGTAGAAATGGTAACCATGAGAAAAGGGGAGATGCTGAGCATGGAATCCAGAGGTGACCGTATGAACATTCAGTTCATCATTCCGTCTCGCGGGATCATCGGCTTAAGAAATCAGCTGTTGACAGCTACTGCCGGGGAAGCGATTATGGCTCACCGCTTTAAGGAATACCAGCCATTAAAAGGAGGAATTCCTGAGCGCCAGAACGGTTCTTTGGTTTCTATGGAAAAAGGTACCGCCATTCCTTATTCTATTGATAAACTTCAGGAAAGAGGAAAGTTCTTTATCGATCCGGGAGAGGATATCTACGAAGGGCAGGTAATTGGGGAAAATTCACGCCAGGATGACCTTGTGGTGAACGTGACCAAGACCAAAAAGCTGTCTAACGTACGTTCTTCGGGTGCAGATGAAAAGGCGAAGATCGTTCCGGCTATTAAATTCTCTTTAGAGGAGGCGCTGGAATACATTCAGAAAGATGAATACGTGGAGGTAACTCCAAATCATCTTCGTCTTAGAAAGATCTTCCTTACCGAGAATGAGCGTAAAAGAAATAAAGCGATTTAATTATTTTAAAATATCAGTAAGAGCTGCAGGTTTTTTAATTTTGCAGCTCTTAATTTTTAACTATGGAAATTCTTGGAATATCATACATCGAATGGATAGGGTATTTAGCATCTTTGGTACTGCTGTTATCCTTCCTTATGCGCAATATCACCACCCTGAGGTATATCAACAGCATGGGATGTTTTCTGTTCGTCATCTACGGAGTTCTTCTTGGATCATGGCCGATTGCCATTACCAATGGTGCCATTATCCTGATCAACATTTACTACCTGTTCATAAACAGGAAAACGGCTGAAGCTTAATAGAAACGAATAAACTTATTTAGAGGCCTCTCAAAAATCTGATTTTTGGGAGGTTATTTTTTTGGAAGTCATCCCATACTCACGCCTCTCCCAATGGAAGAGGGGCTGATCTTTTCACCTCCCCTCTCCTCTGGAGAGGGTCGGGAAGAGGATGCGCGTCATGCTGAATTTATTTCAGCATCTTATAAAAAAGACCCTGAAACAAGTTCAGGGTGACGGTATTTTAGAAGGATGTATTCAATGTGATTTTTGGGAGGTCTTTTATTAGACGTTTGTCATTCCGACGGCAGGAGGAATCTCTTCAGGATAAATTCTTCACTTCGCTGCGCTTCGTTCTGAATGACAGATAGAGAATTAAACCGTCTTCTGCACCACCTCAAAAACTTTCTGTCCGTCGCACTTTAGGGTTTTGGAAGGATATTTCAGTAAAAGGGCGTAATCGTGCGTGGCCATGAGGATGGTCTTTCCGTTCTTGCTGATCTGCTGCAGGACTTCCATCACTTCTACCGAAGTTTGCGGGTCGAGGTTCCCGGTAGGCTCATCTGCAAGAATCAGTTCGGGGTCGTTCAGCAAAGCACGGGCAATGGCGATTCGCTGTTGTTCTCCTCCCGAAAGCTGGAACGGATTTTTAAAGCCCTTGGTCTCCATGCCAACCTTTTTGAGCACTTCAGCGATCTTCTGGTCCATAGCCGCCCGATCTTTCCAGCCGGTAGCCTTCAGCACGAAGATCAGATTCTCGTTCACATTGCGATCATTCAGCAGTTTGAAATCCTGGAAGACCACCCCCAGCTTACGGCGCAGAAAGGGAATGTCCTTTTCCTTTAATTTCCGCAGGTCGTAATCCACGATGTTCCCTTCACCTTCTATCAGAGGCAGGTCCCCGTAAAGGGTTTTCATGAAACTACTTTTTCCGGTTCCGGTCTTTCCAATAAGGTAAACGAATTCCCCTTTTTGGATCTCGATATTGACTTCAGAAAGAATTAGCGTTTCGCGCTGGTAAATGGAAGCGTCTTTGAGGTGCAGCACCGTGTTGGACATGAAGATTGTGTTTTAGAGAGGTAAAAGTAAGAAAGAGAACGTAAATATTCAGGAAACTTATATTTTTCCTGAAGGATTTTTCCGAAGCGCATATTTAGCCGATGCATATAATTTATCTTACAAGATTGACGTTAATACCAGAGAGATTCTTATATCTTTGATACATCAACAAAACCAGACCCTCGAATGATACAGAACAAAACCTTTCTTTTTGTTGTTTTTCTCTTCTTCTCCATTTCGGTTTTCCCCCAGCAATCTGCCATCCATACCAATGAGCTGGTAGATTACAACAGGGCGCTCGAACTCTATAATAACGGCCAATACCTTGCTGCACAAACCCTTTTTGACGAGGTGCAGGATGAGGTGGAAGATGAAAGGATCAAAGCCAATTGCGCCTATTATATTGCCAATGCCGCGATAAGGCTCAACCAGCCGGGAGCCGATGAGCTCATGGAAGATTTTGTGGAACGCTATCCTACCAGCACTAAGACCAATGCTGCTTTTCTTGATGTAGCTGATTATTATTTCGAGACGGGAAAATACAGCCTTGCCAGGAAATGGTATGATACGGTAGACCAGCGTAACCTTAGCAGGTCTGAAAAAGAGCGGTTCTACTTCAATAACGGGTACGCCTATTTTAAAGGCAATAAATTCGAAGAGGCTAAAGAATATCTCGGAAAAGTAAAGAATTCCAAAAAATATGGTTCCAAGGCCAAATATTACCTCGGGTTCATGGCCTATGAAGGTGATGATTACCGGCAGGCACAGGAACTTTTTGAAGACGTGGAGCTCGAAGAGGAATACCGGGAAGACCTTTCTTACTTCCAGGCCGATATGAACTTCAAGCAGGGGAACTTTGAAAAGGCCATTGAACTGGGGCTGGAACAGCTGCCAAGAGCCGACAGGAAAGACCAGTCAGAACTGAACAAGATCATTGGGGAAAGCTATTTCAACCTGGGAGAATATGAAAAAGCCATTCCGTATTTGACCGAATATAAAGGTCAGCGTGGTAAATGGAACAACACCGATTATTACCAGCTGGGATATGTTTATTTTCAGCAGGGGGATTTTGAAAAAGCGATTTCAGAATTTAACAAGATCATTGACGGGAACAATGCCGTGGCCCAGAACGCTTATTACCACCTGGCGCAATCTTACCTGAAGACCGATAAAAAACAACAGGCTCTCAACGCCTTCAAGAATGCCAGCGAGATGGATTTCAACAAGGAGATCCAGGCAGATGCGGCTTTGAACTATGCGAAATTGAGCTATGAGATAGGGAATAACTATGCAAGTGTACCTCAGGTGCTGATGAATTACCTGGAGCAGTATCCAAATTCTCCCGCAAAAGATGAGATCTATGAATTATTGATCAACTCTTTTATTACTACAAAGAATTACGAGGAAGCCATGAGGCTGCTTCAGGGAAGCCGGGACTTCCGCAACAATGTGGTCTATCAGCAGGTGGCTCTCTACCGCGGACTGGAACTTTTCAATGAAGGGAATTATTCCGAAGCTAAAGAGTTCTTCGATATGGCGTTGAATGAACGTCGTGATCCGCGTTTTACTGCTCTTGCCACTTTCTGGAAAGCGGAAAGTGAATTTAACCTTCGGAATTATCAGGAGGCGTTGATCGGGTACCGTGAATTCAGCGGAATGAGCGGCGCCAAAGAGGCTTCAGAAAGGGAAAACCTCGATTACAATATCGGTTACGCCTATTTCAAGCAACGAGAGTACGATCGTGCGATAGACTATTTCAAGCGATATGCTGCCAACGCCGATCATGATAGGGCACATCGCAATGATGCCTATGTGAGGCTTGGGGACAGCTATTTTGTGAACAGCAACTACTGGCCAGCGATGGAAGCCTATAACTCTGCGATCTCGCTTAACGGTTCAGAAAATGACTATGCGGCATTTCAAAAAGCTATCAGCTACGGATTCGTGAACCGCAACCAGACAAAACTGGAGGCGCTGAATGAATTTTTAAGCAGGTACCCGCGTTCTCCGTACAGGGACGATGCATCCTATGAACTTGGCAACACTTATGTGTCCATGAATAACAATGCTCGCGCCCTGGAAGCTTATGACAGGCTTATCAGAGATGTGCCGGGAAGTTCGCTGGTGCCAAAAGCCCTTTTGAAGCAGGGATTGATACATTATAATAATGACCGCGGAAATCAGGCACTGGATAAACTCAAAAAAGTGGTCACAGACCATCCTAATTCCCCCGAAGCGGCACAGGCCGTGCAAACCGCCAGACTGGTCTATATCGATCTGGGTAGGATTGACGAATACGCTGCCTGGGTACGAAACCTGGATTTTGTGGAAGTGACCGATGCCGATCTGGATAACACCTCTTTTGAGGCGGCAGAAAAGCAATACAGGGAGAACAAGACTCAGCAGGCTATCACTTCTCTTGAAAAATACCTGAACTCTTTCCCTAATGGAATTCACTCAATTGACGCTAATTTTTACCTGGCGCAGCTGTATTTCCGTGAAGGCAATAAGAAGAAAAGCATTCCGCATTACCAGTTTGTCATTAACAGGGGGAGCAGTGAGCATGTGGAGCAGGCTCTGGCAAGACTTTCTGAAGTCTACCTGGAGAATAGAAATTATTCCGATGCCATTCCCGTGCTAAAGCGTCTGGAGGCCGAAGCATCTTACCCTCAAAATGTGATTTTCGCGCAGTCCAACCTCATGAAATCATACCTGCAGGAGAATAAATATAATGAGGCTGTAGCCTATGCAGAAAAAGTTCTTGCAAATCCTGAAGCGGAAAAAGAGGCCAAAAATGACGCGCAGGTGATCATTGCCCGCGCTGCCATTAAAACCGGAAATGAAGCCAAGGCCAAACAGGCATATGCCGAAGTTCAGAAAACGGCCACAGGAGAACTTGCCGCCGAAGCCCTTTATTATGATGCTTACTTTAAGCACAAGGCCGGAAATTACAAAGGTTCCAATGATGTGGTGCAGAGGCTGGCCAAAGAGTATTCGGGCTACAAGCTGTACGGTGCCAAAGGCTTGGTGCTCATGGGGAAAAACTTCTATGAATTGGATGATGCTTACCAGGCGACATACATTCTGGACAATGTGGTGAAGAATTTCTCCCAGTTCCCCGAGGTAGTGCAAGAGGCCAAACAGGAACTGGCGCGCATCAAAGCCGAAGAAGCCAAAACGAACGCTTCAGTAAACCCCAACAATTAATTTTCATAAAAAAACATAGCCTTCCCATGAAAATAAGATCATTCGCTTATATATTGTTTTTCTTTTTCACCGGGCTGCTCAGCGCTCAGGAGATCAAGAGCGATTCCATAGTCGTGGTAAAGCCCTACACGCCCAGCGTGAGCGATGCCTATAAGATCAAGGAAAAGCCGGCGATCACAGATTCCATAGACCTCGA
Organism: Salinimicrobium catena; assembly: GCF_900102915.1. GTDB lineage: Bacteria > Bacteroidota > Bacteroidia > Flavobacteriales > Flavobacteriaceae > Salinimicrobium > Salinimicrobium catena. The sequence continues at coordinate 81,871 of NZ_FNGG01000005.1, read as the reverse complement.
GAAGAAAAAAGTGGAATACAGCATTTTTTCGGTTCCCGTAGCCTCTACCTTTTCCCCGGCAAAAGGACGGGCCGCCGGTCTGGAGCGGGAGAGACCTCCAAAGGTGTACGAGAACTATTTTACACTTGGGTTCGGAACCTACACCAGCGTACTCGCCGAGTTTTACAGCAACCTGGAGGTGAACCGAACCAATAACTTCGGAATTTTCCTTACTCACAATTCTGCCCAGGGAGACATTGAAGACGTGGTGCTGGACGATCATTACTACGATACCGAACTCAACCTGAACTATTCCTCGCGCCAGAGAAATTTGACCTGGAACACAGATTTTGGAGTGGAACATCAGTTGTTCAACTGGTATGGGGTGGAACCTTCAGTAGCTACAGCTTCTCCAGGGATCGATCCGCTGCACAATTATTACAGCGTGTACGCAGGCGGGGAGATCAACTTGGAGGATTCCTTTTTTGACAGGGCTGAAGCAAAATACCGGTACTTCGGAGATGATTACAGTTCGGTTGAACACCGATTTACTGTTAAGCCAACTTTAGAATTGCCCATAGGCGGGGAGTTGTTTCACACCAACTTTCACCTTGATTATGTGAACGGCAGTTTTGACCGCGCCTTTTTTACTGAAGAAGGCCTCAATTACAGCTTTTTCAACCTGGGACTGGATTCCAGCCTGTTGATCTTAAGAGATGACCTGACCTTAAACCTTGGTGCCGCTGTTTTCTACAGTATGGATACAGAGAACAGCGACGGGAGCGTCTTTGTCTATCCAAAAGTTACCGCCAGCTATAGAATGGCAGGAGAGTATTTTATTGCCTACGGCGGACTGGAAGGTGGCCTGAAACAAAATAGTTACTACAATTTTACCCAAAAGAACCCTTTTGTAGCGCCAACTCTGGTAGTGCAGCCTACAGATCAGCAGACCAATGCTTATGTGGGAGCCAAAGGAAAGCTATCTAACTCGGTAGGTTTCAATATTAAAGGTTCTTATATCTCTGAAGATATGAAGCCTTTGTTCAAAGCTTATCCGCAGTACACAGTAAATAATGATGAGGATTATGCCCACGGTAATTCCTTTGGAGTGGTGTATGATAAGGTGAAGACGGTTTCGGCTTTTGGAGAGCTGAATTTTGATGTGAACCGAAGCTTTAACCTGCGCCTTAACGGAGAATATTTCGTTTATGACACCGATGTGGAGGCCGAAGCCTGGAACCTGCCCGATTTCAAAGCGAATTTACTGGCAGACTACCAGATCACCGAAAACTGGTTCGCGGGAGCGAATGCTTTCTTTGTCGGGGAGCGGAAGGATGAGGTGTCCTTTGACAATGGTGGCCCTTCAGTGTTGCCTGTTAATCCTGAAGTCGTGACTCTCGACAGTTATTTTGACCTGAATCTTAATTTAGGCTACAGATTCAATGACCAGTTGTCAATATTTGCCAAAGGAAATAACCTTTTTGGCGACAACTATCAGAAATGGATGGGCTATCCGGTGATGGGACTGCAGGTGATGGCAGGGGCTACATATAAGTTCGACTTCGGAAGGAGGTAATCGATAAATTATCAGATATGAAAAAAGCAGCCCGTGGGCTGCTTTTTTTGATTTATAGAGAGGAAATCTTAGTCTCTCAAAATACTTCTTGAGATCACGATCTTTTGGATCTCTGAAGTTCCTTCGTAGATCTGAGTGATCTTGGCATCTCTCATTAATCGCTCTACGTGATATTCTTTAACGTATCCGTTTCCTCCGTGAACCTGTACTGCTTCCACAGCCACGTCCATTGCTGTTTTTGAAGCGAACAACTTCGCCATGGCTCCTGAAAGATCGTAGTTCTCACCTTTGTCCTTATCGCAGGCAGCTTTCATTACCAAATGTCTTGCAGCTTCAATAGAAGTGTGCATATCGGCTAGTTTGAAGGCGATGGCCTGGTGGTTCATGATCTCGGTTCCAAAAGCTTTTCTCACTTTTGAGTATTCTTTGGCCAGTTCGTAAGCACCTGAAGCGATTCCTAAAGCCTGCGCCGCGATCCCAATTCGTCCTCCGGATAGAGTTTTCATCGCGAACTTAAATCCGAATCCGTCTTCTCCAATGCGGTTCTCTTTAGGAACTTTCACATCGTTAAAGATCAAAGAATGCGTATCACTTCCGCGGATACCCAATTTTTGCTCTTTAGGTCCTATCTCAAAACCTTCCCATCCTTTTTCCACGATGAAGGCATTGATCCCTCTGTGTTTTTTCTCCACATCGGTTTGGGCGATCACTATATAATAATCAGCAGTGCTCCCGTTAGTGATCCAGTTCTTTGTGCCGTTAAGCACGTAATGGTCACCTTTGTCTATCGCAGTGGTCTTCTGTGAAGTGGCGTCACTTCCGGCTTCTGGTTCAGAAAGGCAGAAAGCCCCTATTGATTCTCCTGTTGCCAGTTTGGTAAGGTATTTTTCCTTCTGGGCCTCGTTTCCGTAGTGGTCAAGCCCCCAGCATACCAGTGAGTTGTTCACCGACATTACCACAGACGCCGAAGCGTCGATCTTGGAGATCTCTTCCATGGCCAGCACGTAAGAAACCGTATCCATTCCGCCCCCGCCATATTCCGGCGAAACCATCATTCCAAGGAAGCCAAGCTCCCCCATCTTCTTTACCTGTTCTTTCGGAAATTCCTGTTTTTCGTCTCTTTCTATTACGCCGGGAAGTAATTCTGTTTTTGCGAAGTCACGTGCCGCGTCACGTATCATTAGATGCTCTTCAGTAAGCTTGAAATCCATTCGGTTAAATGTTTAAAAAAGTTGAATTTTCGAGCCCAAAGATACCGTTTTACCTACACTTTTTCAATTAAGAAGCTTATTTTTACCCTCATGAATGAAAATAACTACAACGTTTTAGGAATAATGTCCGGAACTTCTCTGGATGGCATCGATATCGCCCTGCTGAATTTTCAAAAAAACGAAACCTGGGACTATAAAATTCTCACTGCTGAAACCATTCCTTATCCCGAAGAATGGCAGAAGAAACTTTCTGAAGCGCTTTTTTACAATGACCTTCGCCTGCATAATTTCAACGAGGAATACACCTCTTATCTTGCTGAAGTTATCCATGGTTTTATACAGAAACACGAGATTAAAGATATAGATTCCGTTTGCAGCCACGGGCATACCATAAAACACGAACCTGAAAACGGCTTTACCCTGCAGATAGGAAATCTTCCAAAACTGGCAAAGATGCTGGGGCATAAGGTGGTTTGTGATTTCAGGGTGCAGGATGTGGACCTGGGAGGCCAGGGCGCCCCTTTGGTGCCTATAGGCGATGAGCTCCTCTTTTCTGAATATGATTACTGCCTCAATCTGGGCGGTTTTGCGAATATTTCCACTAACAGGAACGGAACAAGGATCGCCTACGACATTTGCGCGGTCAATACCGTTCTCAATTTTCTTGCAAATAAGCTCAACCTGGCTTATGACCGTGACGGCGAGATCGCGGCTTCAGGAAAGATAGAGCAGGGGCTGCTGGAAAAACTGAATTCCCTGCCGTATTATCAACAGAATCCACCGAAATCCCTGGGGATAGAATGGGTGAACAGCAACATTCTTCCGTTTTTTGAAGACACGGCTTCCGTAGCTTCGGCCCTGCGTACCTACACGGTACATGCCGGGACCCAGATCGCTAAGGAACTCAAAGGTGATGAAACAACAAAGGTCCTTGTCACCGGCGGGGGCGCCTTCAATGGCTATTTGATTCGGGAGATCGCGGAACGAACTAAGGTTGAGGTGGTCATCCCTTCCGCAGACCTGGTAAATTTCAAAGAAGCGCTCATCTTCGGATTTTTGGGGGTTCTCAAACTACGGGGAGAGGTCAATGTGCTGAGTTCTGTAACCGGAGCCTCAAAAGACCACTCTTCAGGAGTCATTTTTGAGCCCTGATATAAAATCATTCCATTTAAGCCTTCCACACCTTTAGTTTTTTATATTTGTGCAACTATTATCCATATACTCATGAAAGATTTACTCAATTTATATCAGAATAAAGCTCCTGAAATCGTATTTAATTGGAAAGACCCTGAAACCGAAGCCGAAGGCTGGACGGTTATCAATTCCCTTCGCGGCGGTGCTGCCGGTGGGGGAACACGAATGAGAAAAGGTCTTGACATGAACGAGGTGCTTTCTTTGGCCAAGACCATGGAAGTGAAATTCACCGTTTCCGGTCCGGCAATTGGTGGTGCAAAATCAGGAATTAACTTCGATCCAAATGATCCCCGCAAAAAGGGCGTTTTGGAGCGTTGGTATAAAGCTGTTTCTCCGCTATTGAAAAGTTACTACGGAACAGGAGGAGATCTTAACGTGGATGAGATCCATGAAGTAATTCCAATTACTGAAGATTCCGGAGTTTGGCATCCGCAGGAAGGAGTGTTCAACGGACACTTCAAGCCTACCGAAGCCGATAAGATCAATAGAATTGGTCAGCTGAGACAGGGAGTGATAAAAGTGCTTGAAAACAGCAATTATTCCCCGGATGTTACAAGAAAATATACGGTTGCCGACATGATCACCGGTTACGGCGTGGCCGAGGCAGTGAGACATTATTACGATATTTACGGTGGAGATGTGAAAGGAAAGAGAGCTGTTGTGCAGGGCTTCGGAAACGTAGGTTCTGCAGCTGCTTATTACCTGGCCCAGATGGGCGCCAAAGTTGTGGGGATCATTGACCGTGACGGCGGACTCATCAAGGAAGAAGGTTTTACTTTTGAAGAGATCAAAGACCTTTTCCTTAAGAAGGAAGGGAATGCTTTAAAAGCTGATAACATGATGCCGTTCGACGAGATCAATGAAAAGATCTGGAGCCTGCAGGCTGAAATATTCGCACCTTGCGCCGCTTCAAGATTGATCACCAGGGAACAGGTAGATCAGATGGTGGATTCTGGACTGGAGGTGATCTCCAGCGGAGCCAATGTGCCGTTTGCAGATAAAGAGATCTTCTTTGGTCCTATCATGGAGTATACAGACGGAAAGGTGAGCGTGATCCCTGATTTTATCGCGAACTGCGGAATGGCGCGTGTTTTTGCCTACTTCATGGAAAGAAGGGTGCAGATGACCGATGAGGCTATTTTCAATGACACTTCAGATATCATTAAAAAAGCCATTCAGGACGTGCACGATCACAATACGGCCAAAACACACATTAGCGAAACTGCTTTTGAGATCGCGTTAAAACAGCTGGTTTAGGCACTTCAGAAGATTAAAAGCAATACCTTTTACAATTAAAAGATATTTATCACGTTAAAAACTAAAATCAGGAACCACTTATGCTTAACTTTTTTCAGGAGGATGGCCTTGCAGAAACCGCCCAGTCTGCAGAACCTGTAGTTGAAGAAAAAACCCTCTCTTTATTCGATCTTTTTATGAGCGGCGGGGTAGGCGGTCAGATCATTATCGCCATCCTTTTCATTCTGCTTTTTGCCGCGGTCTATATCTATTTTGAAAGACTGTTCGCTATTAAAGCGGCTTCGGAAACTGACAGCAATTTCATGAACCAGATCAAGGACAGTGTGGTGCACGGAAACATTGAATCGGCACGTATTCGTTGTGCCCAGGCAAATTCCCCGGTAGCCCGATTAACGGCCAAAGGACTTGATAGGATTGGAAGTCCGCTGGAGGATATCAACACCGCTATTGAAAATGCGGGAAGACTTGAAGTCTATAAACTGGAAAAGAACGTGAGTATCCTGGCGACCATCGCCGGTGCCGCTCCTATGATAGGGTTCCTTGGAACTGTAATAGGAATGGTGATCGCCTTTCATGAACTGGCGACCAGCAGCGGGCAGGCAGAAATGGGCGCCCTGGCCGAAGGGATCTACACCGCGATGACCACGACCGTAGCCGGATTGATCGTGGGTATTATCGCTTACATCGGGTACAACCACCTGGTGGTAAAGACCGATAAGGTGGTGCACCAGATGGAAGCTACCGCGGTTGATTTCCTTGACCTGTTAAACGAACCTGCATAATATGAACTTAAGAGGCAGAAATAAGATCAGTCCGGAATTCAGCATGAGTTCCATGACCGATATTGTATTCCTTTTATTGATCTTTTTTATGCTTACTTCTCCGGCGATCACTCCGGAAGCTTTAGATCTTATTTTACCTAAAGCCAAGGGCAAGACCACCACAAAGCAGAACATTTCTGTAAGCATTACTAAAGATCTGCAGGTGTACATCAACAAGGAGCGGGTGAGTAACAGCGCCCTGGAGTCAAGGCTTAAAGCTGAGCTGCAGGGAGTGGAAGATCCTACCATCATTCTTAGAGCCGAAGAAGGAGTGCCAATCGAGAGAGCGGTAAATGTTATGGATATTGCCAATCGCAACAAGTATAAGATCGTTCTGGCGGTAAAACCGGAATAATATCCGCTTTTTCCATTTTCTACTAAAAGTGGAACTAAGTTTGCTGCTAATCCTAAGAAAAATTATCTGGTGAAATATTTAGAAACCAAGCACGAAAAGAAATCTTTTGCGATCACGACCGTCTTGCACGTGTTGTTGATCCTGCTTTTGCTGTTCTTTGGTTTTACATATCTTGATCCCCCGCCAGAAAGCGGTATTGCCATTAATTTTGGAACATCCGATGTTGGTTCGGGTACAGAACAGCCTGTAGAGGAAATAAAAGCCGCCCCGCAGAATACTACTCCTGAAGTGACGCCCGTAGAGACCTCGATCAAGGAAGAAGTAGTAACCCAGGAGGTGGAAGAGGCGCCGGTGATCGAGAAGAAAAAAGAAGATCCGGTAGTTCAAAAAGTGGAAAAAAAGCCGGTCAAGAAAGAACCGGAACCCGCTAAGAAACCCGATCCCAAACCCGATAAATCGACTACTGATGCTTTAAGCAGTATCCTCAATGGTCCCGAAAGCGATGGGAAAGCCACAGGGGGAGAAGGCGATGACAGGCAGGCTGGCGATAAAGGCAGCCCCGATGGTGATCCTGACGCCAAAGCTTATTACGGCACCGGAATGGGACTTGACGGTGACGGAAACTATCGTCTGGGAGGGCGCAGAGCCCTCAACAAGGAAAAATTCGTGCAGGATTGCAATGAATCGGGAGTAGTGGTGGTACAGATCGAGGTAGACAGAACCGGCCGGGTGGTGCGGGCTGTTCCAGGCGTGAAGGGCACCACCAATAACGCAGCCTGCTTACTGGATCCTGCTAAAAGAGCCGCTTTAGCGACCACGTTCAACAGTGATAAGAACGCGCCGGCTACCCAGGTGGGAACAATTATCTATAACTTCAAACTTTCAGAATAACTTGATGACTTATCAGGAAACTGTTGACTGGATGTTTCAGCAGTTGCCCATGTACCAGCAGGTGGGGAACAAGGCTTACAAGGTAGACCTTTCCAACATTAAAAAGCTGGCTGCGCATTTGCAGGAACCCCAGGAAAATTTTAAGAGCATTCATGTTGCGGGTACCAACGGCAAAGGGTCTGTGTCTCATATGCTGGCTTCGGTGCTGCAGGAGAGCGGCTATAAAGTGGGGCTGTACACTTCCCCGCACCTCAAAGACTTTAGGGAACGCATCAAGATCAACGGAAAAGAGATCAGCCAAGAGGCGGTGACCGATTTTATTGCTGCCAATAAATGCTTTTTCGAGAGGGAGCAGTTGTCTTTCTTTGAAATGACTGTGGGAATGGCCTTTCAGTATTTCTCTCAGGAGAAGGTAGATGTCGCAGTGATCGAAGTAGGGCTGGGAGGAAGGCTGGATTCGACTAACATCATTTCTCCCGAAGTTTCGGTGATCACCAACATTGGGCTGGATCATACCAGCATTCTCGGAAACACCCTGGAGCTAATCGCTGCCGAAAAAGGCGGGATCATCAAAAGGAATACTCCGGTGGTGATCGGCGAATTTCAGCCTGAAACCTTTCCGGTGTTCGAGAGAATGGCAGCAGAAGTTAACGCTCCATTGCATTCCGCGGCAACTTTCGAAAAACCCAATTACGGATCAGATCTAAAAGGGGCATACCAGGAGAAGAACATCCGCAGTGTTCTAAAAACTGTGGAAGTGCTGAGAGAAAAAGGCTGGAAGATCCCGGAAAAAGCTGTTGAAAACGGACTTTTGCAGGTCATTCAAAATACAGGCTTAAGAGGAAGATGGGATGTACTACAGGAAAACCCTAAGGTGATCTGCGATACCGCTCACAATAAAGAAGGATTGCAGTATGCCATGAAGCAGCTGCAGGAAGAGGATTTTGAAAGATTGCTGCTGGTAATAGGGATGGTCAACGACAAAGACCTTGAGGCGGTTTTGCCATTGTTTCCCAAAGAAGCCGAATATTTCTTTTGCCGTCCCAACATTCCCAGAGGGCTTGATGCTGAAATACTGAAACAAAAAGCAGCCGAAAATGGCCTTCTTGGAGAGGCATATAATTCGGTTTCAGAAGCTTATCAGGCTTCTTTGAAAAAGGCTTCAAAAGCCGATGTGGTCTACGTTGGCGGCAGTACTTTCACGGTGGCCGAAATAATTTGATTTTTTTGAAATTATTCTTTGCATAAAAGAAAATGTGGTCTATATTTGCATCCGCATTCAGAAAGAGAAACCCTCCCGAAGAATGCGAGAAGTTCAAAGAAATATTGTCGGGCAATTAGCTCAGTTGGTTCAGAGCACCTCGTTTACACCGAGGGGGTCGGGGGTTCGAATCCCTCATTGCCCACGTAAAGAAGGCTTCCTATCCGGAGGCCTTTTTTGATTGATTTTGAATACCGGCAATATCAAAGGGTGATTAGCTCAGCTGGTTCAGAGCACTACCTCGACAAGGTAGGGGTCACTGGTTCGAACCCAGTATCACCCACGCAAGACATATTGGGGCAATTAGCTCAGTTGGTTCAGAGCACCTCGTTTACACCGAGGGGGTCGGGGGTTCGAATCCCTCATTGCCCACCACACAATAGCTTCCTTAACGGGAAGCTTTTTTTGTTTTATGCCGTCTGAGTACGATTTCCGGATGTTAATTCTTTCTTAACAATTACATAACATTAGGATCCAACAGAAATTGGATCTAAGTCAGTATTTTCGCGGTCAATTTATATTTTATCTTAACACCTACTCAAAAGCCGGGCTTGAACCGGTGAAAATCAGAAAACTAAAATGGCGAAAAAAGCGAAATTTACTAGGGTGAAGAGGGACAGACCTTACTTGAACATCCTGGACTTCATGGTGCAGGAAAAGACCTTCCTCTTCATTGTGATCATTGGTCTCGCACTGGCAGGAATCATGGCGGGGCAGGGACAGGCAGGAATGTGGCTTGGCTTCTTCTTTGCTGCATATGCTACCGTGGCCAACGACAGTATACAGTCTTTGGGAACCTTTATAGAAAGTAACAAAACCAGGAAATGGTGGCTGCTTTGGTTATTCATAGGTGGTATTTTCCTCCTTACGGTGACCTTTAGTTGGGTGTATTTTGACGGGGACGTGACCTACCAGCGACTTTTAAAACCAGACGGCACAACGAAATATCCGCATCCGGAAACATTTAGTTTCTTCCAGATCATTGCTCCGCTGGTACTGCTTATTCTCACCAGGATGAGAATGCCGGTATCTACTACCTTTCTTATTTTGAGTGTATTTAGTGCAGATACTTCTGGGATCACCTCTGTAGTTTGGAAGAGTTGGACAGGTTATATCATGGCCTTCATTCTTTCCTTCCTTGTATGGTACTTCTCCTATAACATGATCAAAAAGTACTTTAAAAGCAGAAAGTTCAATAAAAGCTGGAATATTGTTCAATGGATCGTGAGTGGTACTCTGTGGGGTGTATGGGTAATGCAGGATGGCGCAAATATCGCCGTATTCCTTCCGCGACAGCTTGATGCGGTGCAGTTCTCCATCTTTGCAATAACGATCTTTGCCGGTCTGGGACTGTTATTCTATCTACGAGGAGATAAGATCCAGGAAGTGGTAAGTGAAAAAGCAAGGATTTCTGACGTTAGGGCAGCCACTCTCGTAGATGCCACTTATGTGATCCTGCTTATTTACAAGCTTTTCATCAGTACCGTGCCAATGAGTACCACCTGGGTTTTCCTTGGGGTGATAGGTGGTAGAGAGATCGCGATAAGTCTGGCGAGAACCAAGAAAGGTAAGAAACACCGCAAGAAAGCCGGTAAGATGATCTTCAGGGATTTCTCTGCGGCGATGATAGGCCTTTTCGTTTCAGTTGCACTGGCTGCGGGAGCCAATAGTGAAATACGCGCTGCTGTTATTGATGCCCTTACCAGCTGGTAAGGATCCTCGATCAAGATATATAGAAATGCGCCTTCCTATTGGGGCGCATTTTTTATTTTTACCCAAACTTTTTTAAAATGAAGAAAATCCTTTTAGTTTTTCTTTTCTGCGGAATGATGACTTCCTGCGAAGAGAAAGAAACCGCCGATCTTTTGGTGACCAATGCGAAAGTATATACCGTGAATGACGCTTTTTCTACAGCCGAAGCTTTTGCGGTCAAAAACGGAAAATTCCTTGCAGTAGGTACTGCTGCTGAAATTCAGGAAAAATATGACGCCAAAGAAGTGATAGATGCAGGCGGGAAAGCGGTTTTTCCGGGACTCATAGATGCTCACGCCCATTTTTACCGATTCGGGCTTCAACTTCAAACTGTCGATCTTAGAGGGACCAAAAGTTTTGAGGAGGTAGTAAGCAGGATCGTTTCATTCCAGGAAGAAAAGGGTGTGGATTTCATCACCGGAAGGGGTTGGGATCAGAATGATTGGGAGGTGAAGGAATTTCCGGTAAAGGATACTCTTGATCAGTTATTTCCCAATACTCCGGTAGCCATTACCAGAATAGACGGGCATGCCTTGCTGGTGAATCAGGCTGCTCTTGACGCTGCCGGAATTACAGTTGACACTCCTGCCCAAGGAGGGGAAATTGAAAAGAAAGACGGGAAACTCACCGGGATTCTCATTGATAACCCTATGGATCTGGTAAATACCGTGATCCCCAGACCCGATGTGGAAGATGAGATAAGAGCTCTGCTGGATGCTCAAGAAATAGCTTTTGGCTACGGTCTCACCACTGTGGTAGATGCCGGAATTGATCGGGAAACCATTGAATTACTCGATAGCCTACAAAAGAACGGTACTCTTGATATCCGTTTATATGCAATGATCAGCAACACTAAGGAGAACCTGGACTATTACCTGGAAAGGGAACCGTACAAGACTGAAAAACTCAATGTTCGATCTGTGAAGTTTTATGGCGATGGCGCCCTGGGATCGCGCGGTGCTGCCCTCAAACAACCCTATTCAGATAAGCACGGGCATTATGGCGCATTGCTGTCTCCGGTTTCAGAATTTCATGCCACAGCGGCCCGAATAGCGGATACAGATTACCAGATGAATTCTCATGCCATTGGTGATTCAGCAAATGCTGTAATCCTGAAGATCTATGATTCTCTTCTAACAGATGCCGGAGACAGGCGGTGGAGAGTGGAGCATGCGCAGGTTATTGACCAAGAAGATTTCAGGTATTTTAACCAGAACATCATTCCTTCTGTGCAGCCTACTCATGCTACAAGCGATATGTACTGGGCCGGAGACAGGTTGGGAGAGGACAGGGAAAAAGGTGCCTATGCTTTTAAACAATTGCTGGATCAGGCGGGAGTTATAGCTCTGGGTACAGATTTCCCCATAGAAGAGGTTAATCCGTTCCTTACCTTTTATGCTGCCGTTGCACGTAAAGACCTGCAGGAGTATCCCGAAGGAGGCTACATGCCCGAGCAGGCCTTGTCCAGAGAAGAAACACTTAAAGGCATGACCATTTGGGCCGCTTTCAGTAACTTTGAAGAAGATGAGAAGGGCAGCATTGAACCAGGAAAGTTCGCCGATTTTGTCATTTTAGACAGGGATATCATGGAAGTTCCTGAAAATGAAATTCCTCAGACCAAAGTAAGAGCTACCTATTTAGACGGAAAAAAGGTTTATTAGAAGAAGCCTTTAAATAACACTTTTTGAGCCTGTTCTGCCGAGCAGGCTTTTTTATTTTCCGCCGTTGGCGATAAGGTCAATATGGCACAGCTCATCAAGGGTGAGGCTTTCGGCCCTTTCATAATTCAGTAGTCGGGACATAAGGCAATCGGTTACCTCGCAATGTCCTTTTTCTTTAGGGTCTTCAGGATCACGATACACATGATCTGATTGTGCGGGGGTGCCATAATCCACCAGGCCGAAAAGATGTCCAAATTCATGTTTTATGGTAATCTGTTGCACCTGGTCGCTGGATACTTGTGAGCTTTCTGCCAGTTCCCTGATCTCTTTTTGAAAGATTATCATTGAAGTATTCTTGTAAGCTTTTCCCAGCACCCATTCCTCACTTGTGGAGGAATCGCTCTTACCGTCAGCAATAAAAATAAATGTTGTAAGAGTTTGTCCTGAAGAGAATTCAGTGCGGTGCATATTTTCAATCTCAATGATATCAGAAGGAGAAATAATATCCATATCAGGAGATGGAACTGCCCGAGATTTGATCACAATACCTTCGGGTTTATTGAGGTAGGTTTGCAAAAAGTTTTTTACGGCGCTCAATGAAATGCCCGAAGGTTCAAAGCCGTTCACGTATACAATTTCTACCACAAGAGAGGTGAAATTCTCATCGCTTAAAAATGATCTTGCCGAAACCCCTAAAGGCTGATCATCGGGCGCGGGGTCATCTGTAGAACAGCTCAGCAGGAATAGGAACAGGGCTGTGAGTAGTAAGGATCTATTTCTCATTTATGGTCAGTTTTGCCAGATAATCGTAATGCTCACCTTCTTTTATCAATTCACAGGAGAAGCCGTTCTTAGCCGCGGCTAACGACAGGGAATCATAATCGAGATACAGCCAGTCAAATACTTCAGAAGTTTCCCCCTTATAGCTAAGACTGTAACTGAGTTCGCCATAATATCCCTGGGCAGAATCCACCCATACACCTCCGTCTTCATCGGCTTCAAAAAGATAGATAAGATCTGAAGAATCAATAATTACCTGCCCACCTGGATTTAAAAGCTGCTTCAATTTATAAAAAAAATCATCCAGCCTGTTCATTTTTCCAACAATGCCCGTCCCGTTCATCAACAGGAGAATGGTATCAAATTTCTCTTCGGAAAGCTCTTCGAAAGCAACATTACGGGCATCGGTAATTCCTCGTTTTTTACAGACTTCTATAGCTCCTTCGGAAGTGTCAATGGCAGTGACCTTTAAATTTTCCTCCTTCTGAAGATAGAGCGAATGGCTTCCGGCGCCGCAGCCCACATCAAGCACCTTTTCGCGGCAAAGCTGCAGGGCTTTTTTCTCCAATGGGGGCATCTGTTCGTAATTCCTGAAGAGATAAGCCACCGGGATCACATCATCGTCAAAGTCGGGGGAATGTACGGCAATATCCTCTTCCTCGCCGTGTTCAAAATAGGCTTTGATGGCATTTCCCAAGATATCGGGATTCTTTTTTTCGTTGTTCAAGCTCAGGTTCTTTTTATCTTTGCAGCATGCAGGAAGAGATTAATGGGCTCCCGCAAAGGGCCAAAGATAAGCATAAGGAGAATAAAAAGTTTTTTTCGAAGCTTAAAAAGAAGCCACCCAGGCATTTGGACCGGGAAATGCAGGAAATTCACGAAGAGGAATTCAACCGAACCGACTGCCTAAAATGCGCCAATTGCTGCAAGACCACCGGGCCTCTCTTCACCAATAAAGATATCGAGCGAATCTCAAAGCACCTGAAATTAAAGCCGCAGCAGTTCATCGATCAGTACCTAAGAATTGATGAGGATAATGACTACGTGCTACAGCAGGTACCATGTGCCTTTCTTGACGCCGATAATTATTGTCTGATCTACGATGTTCGACCAAAAGCCTGCAGTGAATTTCCGCACACCAACCGCAAGGATTTTCACAAGATCAGCAACCTCACCATGAAAAATGTTGCCATTTGTCCCGCGGCATTTAATATTGTGGAGGAGATGAAAAGGAGGATGGGTTGAAAATTGTTGCGTGTTAACTGAATAGTTAAAAAGTTTAAAATGAGGGAATTGTTGCTGATTTTTGAGTTCACCTAACATAGAAAACATGGCAAACTCATATAAGCAGCTGGAAATCTACACCCTCTCATTGGAACTCTTTTACAAGCTTCATCCCGTAAGTTTAAAGCTTCCGAAGTATGAACTTTATGAACTTGGTAGCCAAATTCGCAGGTCTGCAGATTCTGTAAACTCCAATATTGTTGAGGGTTACGGGCGCAGAAGGTATAAAGCAGATTTTTTGAAGTTTCTAGTATTTGCACATTCCAGTAATGATGAAACTTTGAACCACATAGAGAAATTAATTTTTCTCTATCCAGAAGTTATGAAGGATCATCTCTACCTTCGGGAACAGTATAATATTTTAGGAGGTAAAATTAACCTGTTTATAAAATACGTAGAGACTTCCTGGAAAAGTTGATATAAAGATTGAGACTAAAGCATTATTAACCGGTAACCAGAAACCCTTAGCACTCGACCCGCATCATGAAACCCGTAACTCGAAACATTTATTCGTACAACAAATACTTCTCCCTCACAATCGCAAATTCCTCCAGGCCGCTTTGCCAGCTTTGCCTGATCTCTTCGGCGCTCATTCCGGCTTCGATCTGCTTCTGAAGTTTGTTGCTGCCGGCTAGTTTAGTGAAAAAGCTATTGAAGAACTCTTTTTGATCATCGGTATTCTTGTAGGCATTGATCAGCCATTCCAGGTTGAGCCTGTCCAGCCTCGGGTGATTTGAGAGGTCTTTTCCGAAGCACTTTTTCCCGAGGTGCTTTGGTGACCTGGCTCCTTCATTAGATTCCGGAATATAGCTGAAGGAATATTTGTCTTCGGGCAGGAAGGGGGAGCCGAAGACCTGGAACTGTTTGCTGGTTCCTCTGCCTGCATTTACGTTAGTCCCTTCGAAGAAACAGAGGCTCGGGTACAGATTGATGGCCTGTGCATTCGGCAGGTTTGGGGAAGGTTTTACCGGCAGGTCATACTGAGTGTCATGATCGTAATTTTCCATTTTGATCACCCTTAGGTCTGCCTGAATGCCATTTTCCAGCCATTTTTCCCCGTTTATCATTTGTGCGTATTCTCCCATGGTGAGGCCGTGAACAACCGGAACAGTGTGCATGCCCACAAAACTTTTATGATCGGGTTCCAGAATTGGGCCATCTATATAATGCCCGTTCGGGTTTGGCCGGTCCAGAACGAGGATCGGGATATCATTTTCGGCGGCGGCTTCCATTACGTAATGAAGGGTGGAAATGTAAGTGTAAAAACGAGCCCCCACATCCTGAATGTCAAAGATGAGGATATCAAGTTCTTTCAATTGTTCTGCGGAAGGTTTTTTGTTATTTCCGTAGAGCGAAAGAACAGGGAGCCCGGTCTTTGGATCTTTTCCGTCTTTCACAACTTCACCGGCATCAGCGGTACCGCGAAAACCATGTTCGGGGGCAAAAGCCTTCTTCACTTGTACATCAAGTGCCAGAAGAGTATCTATAAGATGTACCCGGCCTTTTTCCGTAGAAATTACACTGGTTTGATTTCCTATCACTCCTACATTCTTTCCTTTCAGAAGTGGGAGGTAAGCTGAGAGTCTTTCGGCGCCCGTCACAATTGCAGGGGCTTCAGAAGGAGTTTTTTCGGCAGGATCTTTATCAGGTGTTTTTTCAGTAGTAGTGTTTCCGCAGGCGGTGACCGTTATAAGTAGGAATAAAAATGTACTTTTGAAAAATCTTAAAAACATACGTTACTTCTTGAATCTTGAATTTTTTATAGCCAAACGCCTTATTAGTGCGAAGCAACACAAAAGTAGCATTTCGGCCCCTATAATAAAAATAGCCATTGTGGCAATTGCGATAGGGGTGGTCATGATGCTAGTCTCTTTTGCTACGGGCCTCGGATTACAGCAAAAGATCAGGGAGAAAATGTCGGCTTTTACGGGCCATATCACCATTTCCAACTACGACAATAACAATTCGCAGATCTCGCTGAAGCCTATTTCCCTGGAACAGGATTTTTATCCTGAGTTCACCTCGGTGGAAGGGGTGGAGCACGTGCAGGCGACGGCTTACAAGGCGGGAGTGATAAGAACCGAAACCGATTTTGAAGGCATCATCGTCAAAGGGGTAGGAGCCGATTATAACTGGGGCTATTTTGAAGATTTTCTTGTCAAAGGTGCATTACCCGATTATTCTGACGGGTTGAACGAGCAGGTTCTTATCTCTCAATATACTGCCAACCGCCTCGGATTCGATGTTGGGGATAAGGTGGTAACTTATTTTCTAAGAGAAGAGAGCCACAAAACTCCGTTGTTGAGGGCTTTCGAAATTAAGGGAATCTATAATTCAGGATTCCAGGAATTTGATGAGCTTTATCTGTTGGCTGATATTCGGCATATACAGCGGCTGAATAAATGGGAAAAGAATGAGGTAGGAAATTTTGAGGTTTTCCTGGAAGATTTTAGCGAATTAGACAAAAAAGGCCGGGAGATCTATGAAAATACCGGGTCTTTTCTCGACACCCGAACCATAAAGCAGAAGTATTATTCCATTTTTGAATGGCTGTCGCTGTTCGATTTCAATATTGCGCTCATCCTTGGTATCATGATCCTGGTTGCCGGCATCAACATGATCACTGCCCTGCTTGTACTCATTCTTGAGCGCACGCAGATGATAGGGATCCTCAAGGCGCTGGGAAGTCAGAACTGGAGCATAAGAAAGATCTTTCTTTATAATGCGGGATACCTTATCCTCCTGGGACTTTTCTGGGGGAATCTTCTTGGCCTGGGGCTGCTGTTTGCTCAAAAGTACTTAAAACTGATCCCTCTTGACCCGGAAACTTACTACGTGACCGAGGCACCTGTATACATTGGCTGGGAATACATCGTTGGAGTGAACATTGGAACATTGATACTCTGTATGCTTATGCTGCTGGTGCCATCTTATATCATCACCCGGATCTCTCCTGTCAAGGCCATGAAGTTCGATTAAGGTAATGAAAATGCCCTTTTAGCGACCTATTTCAAAAGCTGCTTTTTTTGCTAACTTTGCAGCCGTAAAATTTGGATATGGAATACGCTGAAAATATATTAGGAACCATAGGAAACACTCCTTTGGTCAAGATCAATAAACTTACTGAAGACATTGAGGCCATGATACTGGCAAAGTACGAGACCTTTAATCCGGGGAATTCTGTGAAAGACAGAATGGCCGTAAAAATGATAGAAGATGCCGAAGCTGCCGGATTGCTGAAGCCGGGAGGAACCATTATTGAAGGAACTTCAGGAAACACCGGAATGGGACTTGCTCTGGCAGCTATTGTAAAAGGTTACCGCATGATCTGTGTGATGGCCGACAAGCAGTCAAAGGAAAAGATCGACATTCTGCGCGCGGTGGGTAGCGAAGTGGTGGTTTGCCCAACCGATGTGGCTCCGGAAGATCCGAGATCGTATTATTCCACTTCAAAAAGGCTTGCTGAAGAAACTCCGAATTCCTGGTACGTGAACCAGTACGACAACCTTTCCAACACCAAAGCCCATTACGAAAGCACTGGGCCTGAGATCTGGAGACAGACAGACGGAAAGATCACGCACTTCGTGGTAGGAGTAGGAACAGGAGGAACCATTTCCGGAGTTGGAAAATACCTGAAAGAACAAAACCCTGACATAAAAGTGTGGGGAGTTGATACCTACGGTTCGGTTTTTAAGAAATATCACGAAACAGGGGAATTTGATGAGAACGAGATCTATCCTT
The DNA here is from genome assembly GCF_900102915.1 of Salinimicrobium catena. Taxonomy (GTDB): domain Bacteria; phylum Bacteroidota; class Bacteroidia; order Flavobacteriales; family Flavobacteriaceae; genus Salinimicrobium; species Salinimicrobium catena. The sequence continues at coordinate 64,108 of NZ_FNGG01000005.1, read as the reverse complement.
ATGTGACCGAGGGTATCGGCGAAGACATCCTTCCAAAGAATGTGGATTTCAGCATTATTGACGGCTTTACCAAAGTGACCGATAAGGACGCGGCTATTTACACCCAGCGCTTAGCTCGTGAAGAAGGTATGTTCCTTGGGAACAGCGCCGGGGCGGCCATGAAGGGGTTACTTCAGTTAAAGGAGCATTTCAAAAAAGACGATGTGGTAGTGGTGCTTTTCCACGATCACGGCAGCCGATACGTTGGGAAGATGTACAACGATGAATGGATGCGCAAAATGGGGTATATCGAATAGATTTTCCTTAGAATTAGTAAAAGAAGGCTGCCTGTTTTGGCGGCCTTTTTACTTTTTGTGCACAGCAGGAGCTTTGGCTACGGGTTTCTGCATGAAATAAAACAAAAGCGCTCCGGTGAAATAAAGAAGTACATCAAAAACATCTGCGGTATATCTTTCTGTGAACGGGGGTAAAAAGATCTCGAAGTACAAAGAATAAAATACAGCCAGGGAGAGAGTTGTGAATAATGAGATCCTGATGGTCCTGTCGTTTTTCATAAAACGTACTAGGTGAAGGCAGATTCCCAGAACTATGGGCATACATAAAAGATCATTCAGGTAATTTCTTATCCACCATGGTGGAGTAAAATTCAGAAAGGAAAAAATTTCTCCTGTAATGAAGAGGGCTGAAAATGTCACAAATAAATAATTGACTTTATTCATAGCAAGAGGAGAGAGGTGAGGAATGCCAGAATACCTCCTATGACCATGACCGCTATCCACACCGAAAATCCTACTTTTTTTAACCCTTCCAGGAAAGACTTCTTATTCTTATCTCCGGAAGAGGCAGCATTTTCCTCGGTAGGGAATGGCGGATCGGATTTCTCCGGATTAGAGGGATCTTCAAGCTTCATAAGGTTTGCAAATTTCTGAAAGAATATAACTATTTCCGAAGTTATTCCTATCCTGCAGAAACAGGTTTAACCCTGTCTTAAGAAATTAGGTACAGGCAGCTTCAGCCGGAACCAACCATTCAGCGATTGTAATAGTTCAACCGAAAAAGACTATTTTGCATTTTAATTTCCTGCAAAATGAAAAAGATCTTTATTGTTTTCGCACTTGCTTTCGTCTTTATGAGTTGTCTTGATTCCGAGGCAGAGAAGAAAAATCCCATTAAAGAGACCAATGAGCTCACCTACCTCGCGCTGGGAGATTCTTACACCATTGGTGAAAGCGTTCATTCTTCCCTGCGCTGGCCGGTACAGTTGAGCGACAGCCTTAGGAAGAGGGGGATCCCTTTGAACCATCCACGCATTATTGCCCGTACCGGATGGACCACGGGAGATCTTCTGGCGGCAATGGATAAACGGTTAAAAGAGGAGCAATTTGATCTTGTCTCAGTGCTCATCGGCGTGAACAACCAGTACCAGGGAAGATCGATCGAGGAATACGAAAAAGAGCTGCGGGAGATCTTTCAAAGAGCCATTGCGCGTTCAAAATCGGGAGCTGAAAGAGTCTTCGCTGTAAGCATACCTGATTATGGAGTTACTCCTTTTGGTGCCGAAAATTCAGAAACTATCGCCCAGGAAGTAGCCAAATTCAATTCCGTTTTTAAACGGGTGGCCGGAGAGTTCGGGGTCGAATTCTACAATATCACGCCTGTTTCTAAAAAGGCGAAAGAAGATAAGGATCTTACCGCGTCAGATGAACTGCATCCTTCAGGAAAAATGTATAGCCTGTGGGTGCAAGAAATTGCGGACAGGCTGGCTGAAAAATTGCCTTCTGAAAAATAGTTTTATAAATAGTTAAAAATCAGCATCATAATGAATAAAAGGTATACTTTTATTCGATGCAGGAAGACTATTTACATTACCTCTGGGAGTTCCAGAAATGGCAAATTTCCGGCCTTTCAACCACCGAAGGTTTACCGGTGACCGTACTTGCTCCCGGAATGCACAACCAGCTTTCTGGTCCAGATTTTTTCAATTCCCGTGTAGTAATAGGAGAGCAGGAGTGGGCCGGAAATGTGGAGATCCACATTCATTCTTCTGACTGGTACCGGCATGGGCACGAGAAAGATCCTGCCTATAACAATGTCATTCTTCATGTGGTGTGGCAGCATGATTCAGAGATTTTCAGAAAAGACAGGTCGGTGGTTCCTGTGCTGGAGCTGCAAAATCTGATTGCTGAGGAGACGGTTGAGCAGTATCGGGATCTTATTTCAGCTTCTTCGGAAAAGTGGATCAATTGCCAAAAAGATCTTCCTCAAATTGATTCTTTTATATTCGACAAGTGGCTTGAGCGCCTTTACATTGATAGGCTTGAGGCAAAATCGGTCTTTGTTTTTGATCTGCTCAAAAGATCTGCCGGGGATTGGGAGGAGGTGCTTTTCAAGCTGCTGGCGAAAAACTTTGGCTTAAACGTGAACGGAGATGCCTTTTTAAGTATGGCGGAATCCATTCCCTTTTCGGTTATCAGGAAATGCAGGAATGACCGGGATAAGCTGGAGGCTCTTTTTCTCGGGCAGGCGGGGCTGCTGGAAAGAGAGGTGGAGGAACCTAATTTTTGGCAGCTCAGAGAAAATTATCTTTTCCTGAAAAATAAATTCTCACTGACTGTTGAAGGGATCACACCCGTAAAATACTTCAGATTAAGGCCCGATAATTTTCCCGAGGTTCGTTTATCCCAGTTGGCTGCCGTATATCACCGGCGCGAACATCTTTTTTCCGAAGTGATCAAAGAACAAAATCCTGAGCACTTAAAGGAGCTTTTTAAAGCTGAAGCTGCAGAATTCTGGAGAACCCACTACACCTTCAGTAAAACCCATCCGGTGCGGAAAAAACAGCTAAGCAATAACTTCCTGGACCTTTTGGTGATCAATAGCCTGGTGCCGTTAAAATTCTGCTATCAGAAAGCCATGGGGAAGGAGGGGGGCGAAAGCTTACTGGAATTGATGCGCCAGTTACCTGCGGAAGCCAACCGGATAATAAAGAAATTCACCGAAATCAGACCAGGTTCGGCAGAAAATGCTTTCAGTTCTCAGGCCTTGCTGCACATGAAGAAGGATTATTGCGAAAGATCACGCTGCCTGCAATGCAGTTTAGGCTTAAATATCCTGCACAGGAAGCCTGTAAATTAATATCTTTGTGCTATGAGCAAAATAATCAATCAAATAAGGCATTTCTTTGAGCGGCACGGTTTCTACGTTTCCTCGAGGTTTGCAGATAAGCTGGGGATGCGGGCTAAGAACGTGCGCCTGTTCTTCATCTATCTCTCTTTTGCCACTTTTGGGGCCTGGTTTGCTGTGTACCTAACCCTTGCGTTCTTGCTGAAGTTTAAGGATATGCTTTATGCCAAGCGCACTTCGGTTTTTGATCTTTAGCGGTAATTACGGGCAGAAAAACCTCTGAAATAGGTTGTTGATTAACGTTTTGTTGGCAATTTAACTCAGTAAAATTTGAAAACGTTAATTTTTTTAGCATCTTGCTTCGCCGAAAAACACAATCCTTAATTAAATTTTTAATTAGATCTTTATGAGAAAGTACTTGCTTTCATTTTTATTTTCGGTTTCAGTATTTACCCTCTACGCCCAGGAGCTAAAGCTAAATGCCGAGATCGAGAATCCATCCAAAATTATTAATAATGGGTTCATTGAGTTGAACGTTGAAGGAGGAACCCCGCCTTATACCTACAAGTGGTCCAATCAATCCACTCCGCTGGATTCACCGATCTCTGAAGGCCTTGTTGAAGGAGTGCCTTACTCTGTCACAGTGACCGATGCTGCGGGAAATGAAGTTTCTGAAGAATTCACCGTACCCGCAAAAGCAATTACAGAACATTTCAACGGAACCTTTTCACCCATCGTAGCCGGTATGGGTAACGTGCTTTTCTGGGATCCGTTTTCAGCCATAGGGGTTTATGATCCTGTGGTATACGCTGATGTAAAAAGAGTTCCTGCACCAGAGTGGTCTGCAACCGTTGAAGGTCAATTCATTCTTAAGGAGTGGTTGAAATCTGAAGGAGAACATGTGGAAGAAGGAGATGCCATCGCTATAGTTTCAAAGAACGGAGAAGATATTACCGCTTACGCCAATGCCGCCGGGAACTTGAAATATTTGGTAGAAGAAGGTGGAATGATCTACAACTCTGAGAACAAACAGCACGTGATCGAGCAGGGAGCCCAATATCTGGCTTCCATTCAATATGATGAGCCGGTTGCCCTTTTGCATCCTAATGGAGACCCTCAAACCAAAAATATTCCCTTCATCGTGATCTGGCTGGTGTTTGGAGCCCTTTTCTTCACGCTACGGATGGGCTTTATCAACATCCGCGGATTCAAACATGCCTTACAGCTGGCCAAAGGAAAATATGACGATCCTAATGCGCCGGGACAGGTTACCCACTTCCAGGCACTTGCTACTGCGGTTTCAGGAACTGTAGGTCTTGGTAACATCGCCGGGGTTGCAGTTGCCGTATCCCTTGGAGGGGCAGGAGCTACAATGTGGATGATCGTTGCCGGACTCCTGGGAATGTCTTCAAAATTCGTGGAATGTACCCTTGGTGTAAAATATCGTTTCATCAACTCTGAAGGTCGCGTATTTGGTGGACCTATGAACTATCTTAGATATGGACTGGAAAGAAGAGGCTAGAAAGGTCTTGGGAAATTGCTTGCCGTTTTCTTTGCTATCCTTGCTATTGGAGCATCTTTTGGAGGTGGTAACATGTTCCAGGCCAACCAGTCATTCGTAATCCTGGCCGGAGAGTTCCCACTGCTTGAAGGAAACGGATTCATCTTTGGAGTAATTGTAGCTATTCTTGTAGGAGTGGTGATCATTGGAGGTATCAGTAGTATCGCCAAGGTAACCGGTAAGATCGTGCCTATCATGGCAGCTGTGTATATTCTTGGAGCCCTTGTGGTAATTGGAGTGAACATTGAAAACTTAGGTCCTGCCTTGACCGCTATCTGGGACGGGGCATTCAGTCCAAGCGCTTTAAAAGGTGGAATTATAGGGGTTCTTATTGTAGGGTTCCAGCGTGCGGCCTTCTCGAATGAAGCCGGGGTTGGTTCTGCGGCCATCGCTCACAGTGCGGCCAAGACCAATCATCCGCCTTCTGAAGGTTTTGTAGCCTTGCTTGAGCCGTTCATCGATACTGTAGTGGTTTGTACCTTGACTGCGTTAGTACTTATCTTTACCGGAATGCACGAAGTTGAAGGAGTTGGAGGGGTAGAACTTACTTCAAGCGCTTTTGGAAGTGTTATCTCCTGGTTCCCATATGTACTGGCTACAGCAGTTTTCCTTTTCGCGTTCTCAACCATGATCTCCTGGTCTTACTACGGAATGAGAGCATGGACTTACCTGTTTGGAAAAAGCACCAAGATCGAACTTGCTTACAAAGCCCTTTTCCTAGTGTTCGTAGTGGTGGGAGCTTCTGTGAGCCTTGGAGCTGTGCTTGATTTCTCAGATATGATGATCCTCGCCATGTCTTTCCCTAACATCATTGGACTCTATATGATGTCTGGCGAAGTGAGAAACGACCTGCGCGAATACAGCCGAAAATTGAAAGCAGGAGAGCTTTTTCATAAACCTGAAAAGGAAAAAGTGAAGAAAGCTTCTTAATTACTATATAATGAAAGATTTCAGATCCCATTTTGTTTTCAGCAGAAGTCAACAGAATGGGATCTTTCTTTTGGTGCTGATCATAGTGGTGCTGCAGTTGATCTACTTCTTCGGTCCTTTTTCTTCCAAAGCGGCCCTGCCTCCCGAAGAAGAGGAAGAGCTGCTGGAGCTGCAGCGGGAAATAGATTCCCTGAAGGCTGTAGCGGCGGCCAAAAAAGATTCAGTTGAAATGGCGCCTTTCAATCCAAATTACATCTCAGATTATAATGGTTACCTCATGGGAATGTCACCTGAAGAGATCGATCGTTTACATGCGCACCGGGGTAAGGAACTGTGGGTGAATTCTGCGGAAGACTTTCAGCAGGTAACGCAGGTCTCTGATTCCTTGCTCCGGAAAATTGCTCCATACTTTAAATTTCCGGAATGGCGACAAAAACCTTCCGAAGCAAAGTCTTTTAAGAATAACATTTCTGAAGCACCTCTCAGGAAACAGGACCTGAACGCGGCAACTTCCGAAGACCTTCAGCAGATCAATGGGATTGGGGAAAAGCTATCGGCCAGGATCGTGAAGTACAGGGAAAGCATTGGGGGCTACAGGGGAGAAGTTCAGCTTCAGGATGTCTATGGCCTTTCGTCGGAAGTGATACAGCGGCTGTTGCAAAGATTTGAGGTCCGGAATGTAAACCATCCAAAACAAGATCTGAACTCCATAGATATTATTGCATTATCAAAGCTGCCATATTTCAATTATGAACTTGCCAGGAAGGTGGTGAGCTATCGCCAAAGTCAGAACGGCATCAAATCTTTTGAGGAATTGGGGAACATTCCCGGTTTTCCGGTAGAGAAAATAAAGGGAATTCAGTTATATTTGGCAATCGACTAGAAAATTATCCCCCGAAAACATTCAGGAAAATCAGAATTTAAAGACATTATGAACAGCAGATATTTTACAGAGGAACACGAATTATTCAGAAAAAGCTTTCAGGAGTTTTTGCAGAAGGAAGTTGTGCCGCACATCGAAAAATGGGAAAAGACCGGAACCATTGAAAGGTTCATCTGGGAGAAATTCGGTGAGATGGGCTACTTCGGGATCAATTATCCTGAGCAGTACGGCGGAATGGGACTGGATATTTTTTATACCGTGATCTTTCTGGAAGAGTTACAAAAAATAAATAGTGGCGGATTTGCGGCTGCCATGTGGGCCCACGCATACCTGGCAATGACGCACGTGGCGAAAGAAGGAAGCGAGGAGATCAAGCAAAAATATCTTACCGCCAGCATTGAAGGAAAGAAAATTGGCTGCCTTTGTATCACTGAGCCTTTTGGAGGAAGTGACGTGGCCGGCATGAAAACCACCGCTGTTAAAAAAGGAGATAAATATGTGATCAACGGATCCAAGACGTTTATCACTAACGGAGTTTATTCAGATTACCTGGTGGTTGCTGCCAAGACCAATCCCGAGCTGCATAACAAAGGGATGAGCATTTTTATTGTGGACAGAGACACTCCTGGGATCTCTGCCACCAAATTGGATAAACTTGGATGGAGAGCATCAGATACCGCCGAGATCGCATTTGATAATGTTGAAATTCCCGCGTCTCATCTTATGGGCGAAGAGGGTAAAGGTTTCCCTTATATCATGCAGCATTTCGCTTTTGAGAGGCTCATCATGGGGATCAACGCACATGCCCGTGCAGAATATGCGCTTGATTACACTTTGCAATACATGAGCGAAAGAGTTGCTTTTGGAAAGACCATTGATAAGTTCCAGGCGCTGCGTCACAGCATAGCCGAAATGGCCAGTGAGGTGGAAATGAACAAAGAATTCAATTACTCGGTTGCTGAAAGACTTGGAAAGGGAGAATACGTGGTGAAGGAAGCGAGCATGTCTAAACTGCTTTCCACAAAGATGGCCGATGAGGTGATCTATAAATGCCTTCAGTTCCTTGGAGGGTATGGATACATGGAAGATTATCCGCTGGCAAGGCTTTCCCGCGACAGCAGACTGGGGCCTATTGGAGGAGGTACCTCAGAGATCCTGAAAGAGGTGATAGCAAAGATGGTCATAGATAAGAAGGAGTATAAGCCGGCGGCTAAATAATTCAAGATTCAGAATTCAAGATCTGGAATTTGGAGCTTGGAATTTGGAATTTTTTCAACTACTTATTTTAAAACTGAAAAATTTATAAAATTTAATTGTGAGATTGTAATTAAGGAGTATCTTTGCAACTCAAAATTTTTAAAGAAAGGAGGTGACACTATGTTAATAATACCAGTAAAAGACGGAGAGAATATTGATAGAGCGCTGAAGCGTTTCAAGCGTAAATTTGATCGCACAGGAACTATGCGTCAGTTGAGAAGTCGTCAGCATTTCACAAAACCGTCTGTAGAACGTAGAGCTCAAGTCCAAAAAGCGCAGTACATTCAGCACTTAAGAGATCAGGAAGAGATCTAGTATCGAATCCTAAGCTTTAGTTCTTAGATATACAAATAAATGAACTGTTGGTAAGTTAAAGTTTGATAACTTTGCTTGTCAACAGTTTTTTTATGCCCCAAAACCAACTCCATTCCTTTCTGCAATACCTTGAACTGGAAAAGAACTATTCTCAGCATACTGTCACTGCCTATAAGAAGGATCTGGAGGCTTTCGCGGAGTTTATAGAGTTTCAATATCAGGGGCAGAACCTCAAGGAGGTGGCTTATCCGCAGGTGCGCAGCTGGCTCGTGCAACTGGTAGAAGAGGGGCTTTCCAATTCCAGCATCAACAGGAAGATATCTTCTCTAAAATCTTATTACAAGTTCCTTCAGAAGACAAAACAGCTGGAGATCTCTCCTCTTGCCAAACATAAAGCCTTGAAAATCTCGAAAAAGCTGCAGGTCCCTTTTTCCGAAAAAGAGATCGACCTGGCACTTGACGCTTTTCCGGCAGCAGGTTTTGAGGAGATCCGGAATAAGCTCATGGTCGTGCTGCTGTATTCCACCGGTATAAGAAGGAGTGAGCTCATCAATATCAAGCTGCAAAACGTGGATGTACCGGGCAGGTCCTTAAAAGTGATAGGGAAGGGGAACAAGGAGCGATTTATCCCTCTTTTGCCTTTTGTTGTAGAAGTATTGGAAGAGTATTTGCCTGAACGAAAAGCGGTGGAAAATAGCCTTTCTGAGGGTTATTTATTTCTCACCGGTAAGGGCGTTAAAATGTATGATTCGCTTGTTTATAGAACAATTAATAATTATTTTAGAGGTATCTCGAGTAAGTTAAAGAAGAGCCCGCATATACTGCGGCATTCTTTTGCAACTCATTTACTGAACCAGGGTGCTCATATAAATGCTGTAAAAGAACTCCTAGGACATTCCAGTCTTGCTGCTACCCAGGTTTACACCCATAACAGCATGGCCGAATTGAACAGGGTTTACAATAACGCGCACCCCCGGAGCAGGAAAAAGGGACCTCAATAATTGTTTAATTAAACTTCAAGTACTATGAAAATGAACGTACAATCGGTCAACTTCACTGCAGATCAAAAATTGATTAATTTCATTCAAAAGAAGCTGGACAAACTGGAGAATCATTTTGACAACGTCATTTATGCCGATGTTTATCTAAAAGTTCAAAACACCAGTGAAAAAGAGAACAAGGTTTCAGAAATTCTTTTGAGCATACCGGGAGATGAGATCATTTGTAAAAAGAAGGGCCGAAGGTTTGAAGTGGGTGTAGATGAGTGCGTTAGTTCGCTGGAAAGGCAGCTTCAAAAACGAAAGAAAAAATTTAACCCTCAGGTTGCTTAAAATATTTTTTAGAAATGTTTTGAGAACTGAAAAAAATGAATACATTTGCAGTCCGTTAGAAATAGCGGACTTTTTTTGTGAAAAGAAGTTCTTTGCCGATGTAGCTCAGCTGGCTAGAGCAGCTGATTTGTAATCAGCAGGTCGTGGGTTCGAGTCCCTCCATCGGCTCTTGAAATTTTGAAAAAAGAGAGGAATTCAGATTAAGAAATTGATCTGATGTGAATTAAGATAAACTTCTCTTTTAGTTCTTAATTTTTTGAAAAAAAGCTTTGGAAGATAGTTTTATTTTCTATTAATTTGCGGCTTCAAAAAGCAAGCCATTCCAAAGCGGTGGTTCTGTGAAATACTGGAAAAGGTAAAAATTGGGGAGATACTCAAGCGGCCAACGAGGACAGACTGTAAATCTGTTGTTTTTTAACTTCGCAGGTTCGAATCCTGCTCTCCCCACAAAATTTAAAATTCCAAAAAATCAAATTCCAAATACCAAATTGGAATTTGGTGCTTGAAATTTGGAAGTTTAAGGTACTGCGGGAGTAGCTCAGTTGGTAGAGCGTCAGCCTTCCAAGCTGAATGTCGCCGGTTCGAACCCGGTCTCCCGCTCAACAAAGAAAGATCTCGTGAACGCGCAGATCTTGTCTTGTGAAATTTAGTGAATAGACCCGCTAGATTTTTATCTCCATAAGGTTTGACTTTTTGGAGATAAGCTTTTTTGCCGACGTAGCTCAGGGGTAGAGCGTTTCCTTGGTAAGGAAGAGGTCACGGGTTCAATTCCCGTCGTTGGCTCTAGATTTTGTATAAAATTGAACACTAATATATAACTAAGATTAAATAAGTATTAATTATGGCAAAGGAAACTTACGATCGGTCCAAACCGCACCTTAACATAGGTACTATTGGGCACGTAGATCACGGAAAAACAACTTTAACAGCAGCTATTACTAAAGTATTGGCTGATGCTGGTTATTCAGAAGCTAGATCTTTTGATCAGATTGATAATGCTCCGGAAGAAAAAGAAAGAGGTATTACCATTAACTCTTCACACGTAGAGTACTCAACTGCTAATCGTCACTACGCTCACGTTGACTGTCCAGGTCACGCCGATTACGTTAAGAACATGGTAACTGGTGCTGCTCAGATGGACGGTGCTATCCTTGTAGTTGCGGCTACTGATGGTCCAATGCCACAAACTCGTGAACACATCCTATTAGGACGTCAGGTTGGTATTCCAAGAATCGTTGTATTCTTGAACAAAGTTGACATGGTTGACGATGAAGAATTATTAGAACTAGTTGAGATGGAAGTAAGAGATCTTCTTTCTTTCTACGAATATGATGGTGATAACGGTCCTGTTATTTCTGGTTCAGCTCTTGGTGCACTTAACGGTGAGCAAAAATGGGTTGACACTGTATTGGAATTGATGGAGGCTGTTGATAGCTGGATCGAGCTTCCACAGCGTGACGTTGATAAGCCTTTCCTAATGCCTATCGAAGATGTATTCTCTATTACTGGTCGTGGTACTGTTGCTACTGGTCGTATAGAGACTGGTGTTGCTAACACTGGAGATCCTGTAGAGATCATTGGTATGGGAGCTGGAAAACTTACTTCTACTATTACTGGAGTTGAGATGTTCCGTAAGATTCTTGATAGAGGTGAAGCTGGAGATAACGTAGGTCTTCTTCTTAGAGGTATTGAGAAAACTCAGATCTCAAGAGGTATGGTAATCACTAAACCAGGATCTGTAACTCCACACGCTAAATTCAAAGCTGAGGTTTATATCCTTAAGAAAGAAGAAGGTGGTCGTCACACTCCATTCCACAACAACTACCGTCCACAGTTCTACGTACGTACAACTGACGTAACTGGAACTATCAACCTTCCAGAAGGTGTTGAGATGGTAATGCCAGGTGATAACCTTACAATTACTGTAGATCTTATCCAGCCAATCGCAATGAACGTTGGTCTACGTTTCGCTATCCGTGAAGGTGGTAGAACTGTAGGTGCTGGACAGGTTACTGAAATCTTAGACTAAGAATAGTCTTTTGATATAAAGTTAAGGTATTCACCCCGGTGAATGCCTTAACTTATACTTACGGGTTTAGCTCAGTTGGTAGAGCACTGGTCTCCAAAACCAGGTGTCGGGAGTTCGAGTCTCTCAACCCGTGCTTAAGGAAATGTTCGGTTATTACCCTGTATTCCTAAATAATATTGATCAATGGGGCAAAAGATTTCTTCAGCAGATAAAATTCTTTGAGCCTGCGCCCGCAAAAATCGGGTGAATAAAATTAAAATACCATGGCAGGAATAGCAAATTATTTATCAGAGTCATACAACGAATTAAAGAACCACGTAACCTGGCCAACCTGGTCAGAAGCTCAAAGACTTACCGTGGTTGTGGCTGTTTTTTCTATCATTTTTGCTTTGGTGATCTGGGGAGTAGACACTGTCTTTAGCGGTGCTATCGAGCAATATTTTGAGTGGATCAAATCATAAATCGTATTGCTATGGCAGAAGTGAAAGACAAAAAGTGGTATGTAGTTCGTGCCGTAAGCGGACAGGAAAATAAGGTGAAGGAATATATTGAGAGAGAGATCTCTCATGAAGGTCTTGAAGATTTTATAGACCAGGTCCTTGTTCCTACCGAAAAAGTGATCCAGATAAGAAACGGGAAAAAAGTGAACAAAGAGCGTGTTTACTTTCCCGGTTATGTAATGATCCTTGCAAATCTTGGCGGGGAAGTTACGCATATAATCAAATCGATTAACGGTGTTATCGGGTTTTTAGGAGAGACCAAAGGCGGAGATCCTGTGCCTCTTAGAAAATCTGAAGTTAACCGCATGTTGGGTAAGGTTGATGAGCTTTCTGTTAAGACAGACAATGTAGCCATACCATTTACCATTGGTGAAACGATTAAAGTTATCGACGGACCTTTCAACGGGTTTAACGGTACTGTAGAGAAGATAAATGAAGAGAAGCGTAAGCTTGAGGTGATGGTGAAGATCTTCGGAAGGAAGACGCCGCTGGAATTGAGCTATATGCAGGTTGAAAAAGTATAATAACTGTTACACACATATTTTCGATAGTTTAAGTAATGCTTCCACTAACAAAACTATCATCTTAAAATTAGAAAAATGGCAAAAGAAGTAAGTAAGGTTGTTAAGTTGCAAGTTCGCGGAGGTGCTGCTAACCCTTCACCACCAGTAGGTCCTGCTTTGGGTGCTGCCGGGGTGAACATCATGGAGTTCTGTAAGCAATTCAACGGAAGGACCCAGGATAAGCAAGGTAAAGTATTGCCTGTTGTTATCACTGTTTACAAAGACAAGTCTTTTGACTTTGTAATTAAAACCCCTCCGGCTGCAGTGCAAATTTTGGAAGCTGCAAAAGCTAAAAAAGGGTCTGGTGAGCCAAACCGTAAGAAAGTAGCTAGTGTTTCTTGGGATCAGGTAAGAGCCATTGCTGAAGATAAAATGCAGGATCTAAATGCATTTACTGTTGAGTCTGCAATGAAAATGGTAGCTGGAACAGCAAGATCTATGGGAATTACTGTAAAAGGACAAGCACCTTTTTAATCCAAAAAGAAATTAAGAATGGCAAGATTGACTAAAAAGCAAAAGGAAGCACAGTCTAAACTTGAAAAAGGTAAAACTTATTCGGTTGCAGAAGCTTCAGCTTTAATAAAAGAGATTACCAACGTAAACTTTGATCCTTCTGTGGATTTGGCAGTTCGTTTGAACGTAGACCCGCGTAAGGCAAATCAAATGGTGCGAGGTGTTGTTACCTTACCACACGGTACAGGTAAAGACGTAAAAGTTTTGGCTCTTGTAACTCCAGATAAGGAAGAAGAAGCTAAAGCTGCCGGTGCAGATTATGTTGGATTAGACGAGTACCTTGATAAGATCAAGGGAGGATGGACAGATGTTGATGTGATCATCACTATGCCTAGCGTTATGGGTAAACTTGGGCCACTGGGACGTGTTCTTGGACCAAGAGGGCTTATGCCAAACCCTAAGACCGGTACGGTAACTATGGATGTAGCAAAAGCTGTTTCAGACGTGAAAGCCGGTAAGATCGACTTCAAAGTTGACAAAACTGGTATTGTTCATGCAGGAATCGGAAAAGCGTCTTTTGATGCTGAAAAGATTGCTGGGAACGCAAGAGAATTATTAACTACCCTGGTAAAATTGAAGCCTACGGCTGCTAAAGGTGTATACATTAAGAGTATTCACATGTCTAGCACCATGAGTCCTAGCGTGGAGATAGATACTAAAAGGTTCACTGAGCAATAATATTATTGGATTATGACAAGAGAAGAAAAATCAAGAGTAATTGAAGATTTAACTGCCCAGTTAGCTGAAAATAACACTATTTACCTGGCAGATATTTCAGGTTTGAACGCCGGAAATACTTCAAATTTGCGTCGTGCCTGCTTTAAGGCCAATGTGAAGCTTGCGGTAGTTAAAAATACACTTTTGGCCAAGGCCATGGAAAGTTCAGATAAGGATTTTGGAGATCTTCCTTCTGTATTGAAAGGAAACACTTCAATCATGTTCTCTGACACTGGAAACGCGCCTGCTAAAGTGATCAAAGAATTCAGAAAGAAATCTGACAGACCCCTTCTAAAAGGTGCTTTCGTAGAAGAAGCTATCTATGTGGGAGATGATTACCTGGAGACCCTGGTGAACATCAAATCCAAAGAAGAAGTTATTGGGGATATCGTTGGATTGCTACAATCACCTGCTAAGAACGTTGTTTCGGCTCTTAAGTCTGGTGGTGGTAAACTGGCTGGAATTCTTAAGACCCTTTCTGAAAAAGAAGGATAAACCAAGTACGCACTTTTTAACAAATATAAATTACATTACATTTTAAAAACGATAGAAAATGGCAGATTTAAAAGATTTCGCAGAACAATTAGTTAACTTGACCGTTAAAGAAGTAAACGAGTTAGCTGATATTTTAAAAGAAGAATACGGTATTGAGCCTGCTGCTGCAGCTGTAGCTGTTGCTGGTGGTGCTGCTGCTGGTGGTGGAGAAGAAGCTGAAGAGCAAACTGAATTTGACGTAATTCTTAAAGCTCCGGGTGGATCTAAACTAGCCGTAGTGAAATTAGTAAAAGAACTTACCGGTCTTGGTCTTAAAGACGCTAAAGAATTGGTAGATGGTGCTCCTAAACCAGTGAAAGAAGGAGTTGCTAAAGACGAAGCTGAAGCATTAAAAGCACAGTTAGAAGAAGCAGGAGCTGAGGTTGAGCTTAAGTAAGCGAAGCCTACAAACTCATATAGGTTTAGACCCGGGGATTAGGTTCTCTGAGGTCTAAACCCTTTTGCGTATATAAACATTTCCTGTTTATTTCGCGCCCATTTTTTTATAATAACATAATTCCGTCCATTGATGTTAGCAACGCAAACTGAAAGATTGAATTTCTCTTCTGTGAAGAACAGACCTGATTATCCCGACTTTTTGGATATCCAAATTAAGTCGTTCCAGGACTTCTTCCAGTTGGAAACGAAATCAGAAGAAAGGGGAAATGAAGGTCTTTATAACACCTTCATGGAAAACTTTCCAATTACGGACACCCGTAATCAATTCGTACTAGAATTCTTAGACTATTTTGTGGACCCACCAAGATATTCCATCCAGGAATGTATCGAGCGTGGACTTACTTATAGTGTACCGCTTAAAGCACGGCTAAAGCTTTATTGTACAGACCCAGAGCATGAGGACTTTGAAACCATCGTGCAGGACGTGTATTTAGGGACCATCCCTTATATGACCCCAAGTGGGACATTTTGTATTAATGGTGCAGAGCGCGTAGTTGTATCTCAGTTACACCGTTCCCCGGGAGTATTCTTTGGACAGTCGTTCCACGCGAACGGAACCAAATTGTATTCTGCCCGTGTTATTCCTTTTAAAGGATCATGGATTGAATTTGCTACCGATATCAACAGCGTAATGTACGCTTATATCGATAGGAAGAAAAAATTACCTGTTACCACTCTTTTCCGTGCCATTGGATTTGAGCGTGACAAAGACATTCTTGAGATCTTTGACCTTGCAGAAGAGGTGAAAGTTTCCAAGTCTGGACTTAAAAAAGTATTGGGCCGAAAGCTGGCCGCACGTGTATTGAACACCTGGTATGAAGATTTCGTTGATGAGGATACAGGTGAGGTGGTTTCAATTGAGCGTAACGAGATAGTTCTTGATCGTGACACCGTTCTCGAAAAAGAGCATATTGAAGAGATAGTAGAAACCGGTTCCAAGACCATTCTGCTACATAAAGAGGATAATCAAACAGGAGACTACGCGATTATCCACAACACATTGCAAAAAGACCCAACCAACTCTGAAAAAGAGGCGGTTGAGCACATATACCGTCAGCTACGTAATGCCGAGCCGCCAGATGAGGAAACGGCAAGAGGTATTATTGACAAATTGTTCTTTAGTGACCAGCGTTACAACCTTGGGGAAGTAGGGCGTTACAGAATGAACAAGAAACTTGGTCTTGATATCGCCATGGATAAGCAGGTGCTTACCCGCGAGGATATCATTACCATCGTTAAATATTTGATCGAACTTATTAACTCCAAGGCAGAGATCGATGATATCGACCACTTGTCTAACCGTCGTGTTAGAACAGTAGGAGAGCAGTTGTCTCAGCAGTTTGGGGTTGGACTTGCCCGTATGGCAAGAACCATTCGTGAGAGAATGAACGTTCGTGACAACGAGGTCTTTACTCCAATCGATTTGATCAACGCGAAGACTCTTTCTTCTGTGATCAACTCTTTCTTTGGAACTAACCAGTTGTCTCAGTTCATGGACCAGACAAACCCGCTTGCAGAGATCACTCACAAGCGTCGTCTTTCAGCTCTTGGGCCAGGTGGTCTTTCAAGAGAAAGAGCTGGTTTCGAGGTACGTGACGTTCACTATACTCACTACGGAAGGCTTTGTCCTATTGAAACACCTGAAGGACCGAACATTGGTTTGATCTCTTCACTTTCAGTTTATGCCAAAGTAAACGGAATGGGCTTCATCGAAACTCCATACCGTGAGGTGGTAGACGGAAAAGTGAACATCAATGAAGAACCAAGATATCTAAGTGCCGAGGAAGAAGAAGAGAGAATGATCGCCCAGGCGAACATCCCTATTTCGGACGATGGAACTATCGAGCCTGAAAGAATTATTGCCCGTGAGGAAGGTGACTTCCCGGTAGTAGAGCCAAAATCTGTTCACTACATTGACGTTGCGCCAAACCAGGTAGCATCTATATCTGCTTCTTTGATTCCATTCCTGGAACATGATGATGCGAACCGTGCCTTGATGGGATCTAACATGATGCGCCAGGCCGTGCCTCTATTGAGAGTTGATTCTCCAATCGTAGGTACCGGACTGGAAAGACAGGTTGCTACAGATTCCCGAGTATTAATAAATGCAGAAGGAGCTGGAACTGTAGAGTATGTTGACGCGAACCAGATCACTATTAAGTATGACAGAACCGATGAGGAGCGAATGGTTAGCTTCGATTCAGATTCTAAAACTTATGAACTGGTTAAGTTTAGAAAGACAAACCAGGGTACCTCTATCAACCTGAAGCCTATCGTAAGAGTAGGAGACAGGGTTTCTAAAGGTCAGGTTCTTTGTCAGGGATATGCTACTGAAGCCGGGGAACTTGCTTTAGGTCGTAACATGAAGGTTGCCTTCATGCCCTGGAAAGGATACAACTTTGAGGATGCGATCGTGATCTCAGAAAAAGTGGTTAGAGACGATATCTTTACTTCTATCCACATTGACGAGTACTCACTTGAGGTGAGAGATACCAAACTGGGTAATGAAGAATTGACCAACGACATTCCTAACGTTTCTGAAGAGGCTACAAAAGACCTTGATGAGAACGGAATGATTCGTGTGGGTGCAGAAGTGAAGCCCGGAGACATTCTTATTGGTAAGATCACTCCTAAAGGAGAGAGCGATCCAACTCCGGAAGAAAAACTATTAAGAGCCATCTTCGGTGATAAGGCCGGAGACGTGAAAGATGCCTCTCTAAAAGCTTCTCCGTCCTTGAGCGGTGTGGTTATCGACAAGAAATTGTTTGCCCGTGCCATCAAGGATAAGCGTAAGAGAGCTCAGGACAAGGAAGATGTTGCGGCATTAGAGAAGAAGTACGAAGCCAAGTTCGCTATTCTTAAGTCTGAACTGGTGGACAAGCTTTTCGCTATCATTGGTGGTAAGACTGCACAGGGAGTTATGAACGACCTTGGGGAAGAGATCCTTCCAAAAGGTAAGAAGTACACCCAAAAGATGCTGAACGCTGTTGATGACTATACGCACCTTACCCAGGGAACCTGGACCACAGATGATCACCTTAACGCGTTGGTGGCAGACCTTCTGCACAACTACCGTATCAAGGAGAACGACATTCAGGGTAACCTAAGAAGAGAGAAGTTCACTATTTCTGTTGGAGATGAATTGCCATCAGGGATCCTGAAACTTGCCAAGATCTATATCGCCAAGAAGCGCAAGCTTAAAGTAGGGGATAAGATGGCAGGTCGTCACGGAAACAAGGGTATCGTTGCGCGAATCGTTCGCCAGGAAGATATGCCGTTCCTTGAAGACGGAACCCCTGTTGATATCGTGTTGAACCCACTTGGGGTACCATCGCGTATGAACATTGGACAGATCTATGAGACTGTTCTTGGATGGGCCGGACAAAAATTAGGGAAGAAATATGCTACCCCAATTTTCGACGGTGCGACTATAGACCAGATCAATGAATTGACAGACGAAGCCGGAATTCCACGCTTTGGTCACACTTATCTTTATGATGGTGGAACCGGAGACCGTTTTGACCAGCCGGCAACTGTTGGTGTCATCTATATGCTTAAGTTAGGTCACATGATCGATGATAAGATGCACGCGCGTTCTATCGGGCCATACTCACTTATCACCCAGCAGCCTCTTGGAGGTAAAGCACAGTTTGGTGGTCAGCGATTTGGTGAGATGGAGGTTTGGGCACTTGAAGCCTACGGTGCTTCAGCTACCCTGCGTGAAATCTTGACCGTGAAGTCTGATGATGTTATTGGAAGGGCCAAGACTTATGAAGCCATCGTAAAAGGTGAGCCAATGCCAGAACCGGGACTACCCGAATCATTCAACGTGTTGATGCACGAACTGAAAGGTCTGGGATTAGATATTAGATTAGAAGAATAAAATTTGCGGCGCGTTGTTCGCGCACCGCGCCGCATTTACAATAATTAGATAGCACCATTTATTATGGCTAGAAATAATGATAAGAATACAGTACAGAGGTTTAACAAGATCTCTATAGGTTTAGCTTCTCCTGAGTCCATTTTGGCTGAGTCTCGCGGGGAAGTTCTAAAGCCGGAAACTATCAATTATCGTACGCACAAACCTGAAAGGGATGGTCTTTTCTGTGAGCGCATCTTTGGTCCTGTGAAGGATTATGAGTGTGCCTGTGGTAAATACAAGAGGATCCGTTATAAAGGCATCGTTTGCGATAGATGTGGTGTTGAAGTAACTGAAAAGAAAGTACGTAGAGATCGTGTGGGGCATATCAACCTTGTTGTTCCTGTAGCGCATATCTGGTACTTCCGTTCTTTACCAAACAAGATTGGATACCTGCTTGGTCTACCGTCCAAGAAATTGGACATGATCATTTACTACGAGAGATACGTGGTAATTCAGCCTGGTATCGCAAAGAATGAAGATGGAGAGCCTTTAAAGAAAATGGATTTCCTTACCGAAGAAGAATACCTGAACATCCTGGATTCTCTTCCGCAGGAAAACCTTTACCTGGATGACAACGATCCAAACAAGTTCATCGCCAAGATGGGTGCAGAGTGTCTTATTGAGATCCTTCAAAGAATTGACCTTGATGCACTATCTTATGAACTAAGACATAAAGCGAATAACGAAACTTCAAAGCAACGTAAAACTGAGGCTCTTAAGAGACTTCAGGTTGTGGAGGCGCTTCGTGACGCTAACAAGAACCGTGAAAACCGTCCGGAGTGGATGATCATGAAAGTGATCCCTATCATTCCGCCGGAATTGCGTCCATTGGTGCCGCTTGATGGAGGACGTTTTGCGACTTCAGATCTTAACGACCTTTACCGTCGTGTGATCATTCGTAACAACCGTCTTAAAAGATTAATGGAGATCAAAGCTCCTGAAGTGATCTTGCGTAACGAGAAACGTATGCTTCAGGAATCTGTGGATTCATTGTTCGATAACACCAGAAAATCTTCAGCAGTAAAAACCGATTCTAACCGTCCGTTAAAATCACTTTCTGACTCCTTAAAAGGTAAGCAGGGGCGTTTCCGTCAAAACTTACTTGGTAAGAGGGTTGATTACTCGGCACGTTCGGTGATTGTTGTAGGACCAGAACTTAAATTATATGAGTGTGGTCTTCCGAAGAACATGGCGGCAGAGCTTTACAAGCCTTTCGTGATCAGGAAATTGATCGAAAGAGGTATTGTAAAGACCGTAAAATCTGCTAAGAAGATCATTGACAAGAAAGAGCCGGTAGTATGGGATATCCTTGAAAACGTATTGAAAGGACACCCGGTATTGCTTAACCGTGCTCCTACGCTTCACCGTCTTGGTATCCAGGCTTTCCAGCCTAAACTTATCGAGGGTAAAGCGATACAGCTACACCCACTGGTTTGTACCGCATTCAACGCCGACTTTGACGGTGACCAGATGGCGGTTCACTTACCACTTGGGCCGGAAGCTATTTTGGAAGCCCAGCTTCTAATGTTGGCTTCTCATAACATTTTGAACCCTGCTAACGGTTCTCCGGTAACAGTACCATCTCAGGATATGGTTCTTGGTCTTTACTATATGACCAAACCAAGAAAATCTACTCCAGAGGTGCCTGTAAAAGGAGAAGGCCTTACTTTCTATTCTGCAGAAGAAGTGGTGATCGCTTATAACCAGAAGAGAGTAGACCTTAACGCGATCATCAAGATACGCGCTAAAGATTACAACGAAGCAGGTGAATTAGTTTACCAGATCATTGAAACTACTGTTGGTAGAGTACTTTTCAACCAGACAGTTCCTGAAAAAGCAGGATATATCAACGAGGTATTGACCAAGAAATCTCTTAGGGATATCATTGGGAACATCCTTAAGATCACCAGCGTGCCTGAAACTGCTGAGTTCCTTGACCAGATCAAGAACCTTGGGTACGGTTTCGCATTTAGAGGTGGTCTTTCCTTCAGCTTGGGTGATATTATCATCCCTGAAGAGAAACAAGGTATGATCCAGGAGGCAAACGAGCAGGTTGAAGGTATTATGGCCAACTATAACATGGGTCTTATTACCAACAACGAACGTTACAACCAGGTTATTGACATCTGGACTTCTACGAACGCCGGCTTAACGGAATTGGCCATGAAGCGTATCCGCGAAGACCAGCAAGGATTCAACTCGGTGTACATGATGCTTGACTCCGGAGCGAGGGGATCTAAAGAGCAGATCCGTCAGTTGACCGGTATGCGTGGATTGATGGCCAAGCCGAAGAAATCTAGCACAGGAGGTGGAGAAATTATTGAGAACCCGATCCTTTCTAACTTTAAGGAAGGTTTGTCTATCCTTGAATACTTTATCTCTACACACGGTGCGCGTAAAGGTCTTGCCGATACCGCTCTTAAAACGGCAGATGCCGGATACCTAACCCGTCGTTTGGTTGACGTGTCTCAGGACGTGATCATCAACGAAGAGGATTGTGGTACTTTAAGAGGTGTGGATGTTGCTCCATTGAAGAAGAACGAAGAGATCGTGGAGTCTTTAGGAGAGCGTATCCTTGGTAGAACTGCATTACATGATGTGTACGATCCAATGAGCGGCGAACTTCTTGTTGAAGCCAACGTTGAGATCGACGAAGAAATAGTAAGAAAGATCACCAGTGCGCCAATAGAGAGTGTAGAAGTGCGTTCTGCACTTACCTGTGAGGCCAAAAAAGGTGTTTGTGTGAAATGTTACGGGCGTAACCTGGCTACCGGTAAAACGGTTCAGAAAGGTGAAGCCGTTGGTGTTGTAGCCGCCCAGTCAATTGGGGAACCGGGTACACAGCTTACCCTTCGTACCTTCCACGTGGGTGGTATTGCAGGAAACATTTCAGAAGAAAATAAATTGATCGCCAAGTTTAACGGGATCGCAGAGATCGAAGACCTTAAGACCGTAAAAGGAGAAGCTCCTGACGGTGGTGAGGCAGAGATCGTGATCTCGAGGACTTCAGAATTGAAGCTGAAGGATGCCAAGACAGGAACAGTGTTGAGTACCAACAACATTCCTTATGGTTCTCAGATCTTCATTAAGAACGGCGATAAAGTTGAAAAAGATCAAGTGATCTGCCAGTGGGATCCATATAACGGGGTGATCATCTCTGAATTTGCAGGTAAGATCCGCTACGAGAATATCGAGCAGGGTGTTACTTACCAGGTTGAGATCGATGAGCAGACCGGATTCCAGGAAAAGGTTATTTCTGAATCAAGGAACAAGAAGCTTATCCCAACCCTTCAGATCTTAGGTAAGAAAGACGAAGTGATTCGTTCTTATAACCTTCCTGTTGGAGCTCACCTTATGGTGGACAACGATGAGAAGATCAAGGTAGGTAAGATCCTTGTGAAGATTCCACGTAAATCTTCCAAGTCTGGGGATATTACGGGAGGTCTTCCACGTGTGACCGAATTGTTCGAAGCGCGTAACCCGTCTAACCCTGCTGTAGTAAGTGAGATAGACGGTGTTGTTTCCTTCGGAAAGATCAAACGTGGTAACCGTGAGATCATCGTTGAATCCAAGCTTGGAGAGGTTAAGAAGTATCTTGTGAAGCTTTCTAACCAGATCCTTGTTCAGGAGAACGATTACGTACGCGCCGGAATGCCGTTGTCTGACGGTTCTGTTACTCCGGAAGATATCCTGAGCATTAAAGGACCAAACGCGGTACAGCAGTATCTTGTGAATGAAGTTCAGGAGGTTTACCGACTACAAGGGGTGAAGATCAACGATAAGCACTTCGAAGTTGTTGTTAGACAGATGATGCGTAAGGTAAGGATCGTTGATCCGGGAGACACTATCTTCCTTGAGAACCAGCTGGTTCATAAAGATGATTTCATCGAACAAAACGACGAGATCTTCGGAATGAAAGTAGTCGAAGATGCCGGTGATTCTGAAACCCTTAAACCGGGACAGATCGTTTCCCCACGTCAGCTTAGAGACGAGAACTCTATCTTGAGAAGGGAAGACAAGAACCTGGCTACTGCAAGGGATGTAACTCCTGCAACCGCTACTCCTGTACTACAGGGTATTACCAGAGCATCGCTACAGACCAAGTCATTCATCTCTGCGGCTTCCTTCCAGGAAACCACCAAGGTGTTGAACGAGGCTGCGGTAAGCGGTAAGGTTGATACGCTTGAAGGACTTAAGGAAAATGTTATTGTTGGACACAGAATTCCTGCCGGTACCGGTATGAGAGAGTACGACAGTATCATTGTAGGTTCAAAAGAAGAATTTGACGAAATGCTTGAGAAAAAGCAGGAAGTAAATTATAACTAAGAAAAAAGGCCGCGAAAGCGGCCTTTTTTTATACCCTATTTTGAAGGATGAGGTAAGAAGTCAGGTACGAATCAGGCGACTGGCAATTCGGAGCCAGTAACTTTGAACTTTAAACCTTGAACCCTGAACTTTATTCCCTACATTTATTCTGAAATAAAAATCACTGAAATGAGCGACGAGAAAAAAAAGCAACAAAAAGGAAAGATCAATATAGAACTGGATGAAAAAGTAGCCGAGGGCACTTATTCCAACCTGGCCATCATTAACCATTCTGTTTCAGAATTTGTGGTGGATTTTGTGAGCATCATGCCGGGAACTCCAAAGAGCAAGGTGAAAAGCCGTATCATTCTCACTCCGCAGCATGCTAAACGCCTGCTGAAAGCCCTGGCCGACAACGTGAACCGTTTTGAAAAAGCACACGGCGAGATCAAGGATTATGAGCAGCCGAACATTCCGTTGAACTTTGGTCCTACGGGACAGGCGTAAAACATTGCTGTAGAATTCGAGTTCAACTTTTCTTTCTTTTGAACCCTTTGCAGGACCATTTTTCATTCTGCTGTTGTTCCTTCTTTTTGGCTTCTGGATCTGGTGTATGTTAGATATACTTACTTCCAGATATAGAGGATCTGAGAAGCTTTTATCGTTTCTACTGGTCGTTTTCGCGCCTGTGATAGGAACGATCATTTACCTGCTTTTAGGGAGGAAAGCCAAAATGAGAAAACAGACATTCAGACCTTTTGAAAAGAGAACCTTTTCGAGATAACCTGAAAAGTGAAATATTATCGGTAAAAAACCCTGAAGCGTTTGCTTCGGGGTTTTTTGTTAATCGGAGAAATTGGCTATTACGGTTTTCCTCATTCTATTTTTAAAATTAACATTATATTCACATTTTGAATGTTCATTTAACCGCAACATACGGAATCTATTACTAACCTAGATGTGCCCCCTATGATTTTGTAGAGCATATCTCAAACCAAAACCAAAATGAAATTTTTAAAATTCACCTTGTTGTTAGTAGCTATTGCATCCTTAACAGGCTGTGCTTCCGGCTACGATTCGATCACTCCCAAATCACTTAATTACGCTTCAGTGAATGTGAAAGATGGAGTTAAATTAGAGTATAAATATGATCTGCTTGATAAAAAATATGAGAAAAAGGAAGATAAAAGAGGAGTGAAGCTGGTAGCAGTTAGCATTACAAACACTTCAGAGAGGGATCTAATCTTCGGAAAAGATCTTACCTTAAGCTATGAGAATGGAGACTATGTTCCATTAATGGAATACGATAAAACCTTTAAAAGCCTTAGGCAAAGTCCGCTGACACATCTGTTTTATCTTCTGCTTACTCCTCTCAATCTGCATATTACCAAAGCAAGTAGCTCCGGAAACATCGTGACCAATTCCTATCCTATTGGATTGCTGCTGGGGCCGGGGATAGCCGGAGGTAATATGATCGCAGCAAGTACTGCCAATGGCAAGTTTAAAAAAGACTTGATGGAATATAATCTTCAGGGGACCATGATAAAAAAGGGAGAGACTAAATACGGTTTGATAGGAATAAATACTGATTCGTATGATGCCTTACAACCAGTTGTAAAGAATGCTTCTGAAGCGGAAACAAAAAAGGAAATTGCTCCATAAATACTGAATTTCAGCATGTCATAAATTAGAAATTCAACATTCATCATGGCAGAACGTATAAAGTCCTACAGCGAATTTTATCGGTTTTACCTTACCGAGCATCAGAACAAGACAAGCAGGGTTCTGCATTTTACAGGAACCTTCCTGGTGTTTATTCTGTTATTCTTAGCCATTTTTAACAGCTGGGGCTGGGAATGGATCTTCCTGCCGCTGGTGGGCTATGGTTTTGTCTGGGTGGGACATGCCTTTTTTGAGAAGAACAAACCCGCTACTTTCAAATACCCTTTTTGGAGCCTGATTTCTGATTTTAAGCTGTTCTTTGAGATCCTCTTCGGCAGAAAGAGTTTTGATTCAGGTAAGGATTAATTGATTCGAAGCCTCGGAAGGATGATCACACTGTCATTCTGAATGAAGCGCAGCGTATTGAAGAATTTGGTATTTGGAGTTTGAAAGTTGGTGCTTTAAAAAAGAAGGGCCTCAAAAAATCACTTTTTGAGGCCCTTCTTTTTTTAGAATTCCGAAGTAAAATGGAATTTTATAGATGGATATTTCTGCTGCGCCATTTGCAAAGAGAAGGCGGAATCTGCCAAAAATACCAGTTGTCCGCGTTTGTCTTTGGCCAGGTATTTTGATTTTACCCTTTTAAAGTCCTTGAATTCTTCACTTTTAGCATCTTCGGGTTCTACCCAGCAGGCCTTGTGTACGTTCAGATTCTCGTAAGTACATTTTGCGCCGTATTCGTGTTCAAGGCGGTACTGTATCACCTCGAACTGCAGGGCTCCCACGGTTCCTATTACTTTTCTTCCGTTCATTTCAAGAACGAATAGCTGGGCTACCCCTTCGTCCATCAACTGGTCAATACCCTTTTCAAGCTGTTTAGACTTCATAGGGTCTGCATTGTTTATGTACCGGAAGTGTTCAGGAGAGAAACTTGGAATACCCTTATACTGAAGGGTTTCCCCTTCGGTCAAAGTATCTCCGATCTTGAAGTTTCCAGTATCATGTAAACCGACAATATCTCCCGGATAGGAAACATCCACGATCTCCTTCTTTTCGGCAAAGAAAGCGTTCGGACTTGAAAACTTAAGATTTTTGCCGTGTCTTACGTGCAGGTAAGGTTTATTTCTTTCGAATTTCCCTGAAACGATCTTTACGAAGGCTAGACGGTCACGGTGCTTAGGGTCCATGTTAGCATGGATCTTGAAAACGAAACCTGTGAAGTCTTTTTCATCGGGTTCCACTTTCCTGGTGTCGCTGTCCTTGGGGCGGGGAGTAGGAGCAATGGAGATAAAGCAATCCAACAGCTCTCTGACCCCGAAGTTATTCAAAGCCGATCCGAAGAAGACAGGCTGCAGGTTTCCGTCCAGGTAATCTTTTTTATTGAATTCCGGGTAAACTCCCTGAGCCAGTTCCAGTTCATCTCTCAGGTTTCCGGCAGCTTTCTCCCCGATAAGGTCATCCAGTTCGTTCGAAGAAAGATCCGAGATCTCTACGGTCTCTTCAATATCTTTTCTCGGGTCACCGGTAAAGAGGTTCACGTTCTGTTCCCAGATGTTATAGATCCCTTTAAAGTCATATCCCATCCCTATAGGGAAACTCAAAGGGGTTACTGTAAGATTCAGCTTTTGTTCGATCTCGTCAAGAAGTTCAAAAGCGTCTTTTCCTTCACGGTCAAGTTTATTGATGAACACGATCATGGGAATGTTGCGCATGCGGCAAACTTCCACCAGTTTTTCGGTCTGTTCCTCGACCCCCTTCGCGACATCTATCACCACGATAACAGAATCAACAGCGGTAAGTGTTCTGAAAGTATCTTCCGCGAAATCCTTGTGCCCCGGAGTATCCAGGATGTTGATCTTGATATCTTTGTATTCAAAAGCAAGTACAGAAGTTGCTACAGAGATCCCCCTTTGCCGCTCGATCTCCATAAAGTCACTGGTCGCGCCTTTTTTGATCTTATTCGATTTTACGGCGCCGGCTTCCTGAATAGCTCCTCCAAAAAGCAGCAGCTTTTCGGTAAGGGTGGTTTTCCCGGCATCGGGGTGGGATATGATCCCGAACGTTCTTCGTCTCCTGATCTCTTCTGAAAATTTCATACAAATATTTAAGGCTGCAAAGATAATTATTTGAACGTGAATTTCGTTCCTCTATTCAAGAAGCTGTTAAACCCAAATCGGCTTTATTTTCTATACCGATTTCGTACATTTGGAGTTCAAAATTTGAAATGAAAGAAGAACAAGTTATCCTGGTAAACGAAAAAGATGAGCAGATAGGCCTAATGCCGAAGATGGAAGCTCATGAAAAAGCACTGCTGCACAGGGCCTTTTCGGTCTTTGTCTTCAACGATAAGAACGAGTTGATGATACAGCAGCGAGCCATGGGGAAATACCATTCCCCCGGCCTGTGGACCAACACCTGCTGTAGTCACCAGAGAGAAGGGGAGACCAATATCGAAGCCGGAAAACGCCGTTTACAGGAAGAAATGGGTTTTAGTACAGAACTGAAGGATACCATTTCATTCATCTACAAAGCACCATTTGATAACGGGCTTACCGAGCATGAATTCGACCATATCCTGGTAGGAACTTATAATGGAGAGCCAAATCTTAACCCCGATGAGGTGCACGCCTATAAATGGGTGGACCTGGAAACGCTTAAGGAAGACATGGCCAAGAATCCGGATATTTATACGGAATGGTTCAAGATCATTTTTGACAAGTATTATAAACACATTCAGCAATGAAGGTTACGGTAAACAGGAAAGCACATTTTAATGCCGCCCACCGCCTCTTCCGGAAGGAGTGGGATGATGAAAAGAACAAACGGGTTTTTGGGAAATGCAGCAATCCTCATTACCACGGGCATAATTATGAGCTTACCGTCTCTGTTACCGGCGAGATCTGTGAGGAAACGGGATTTGTGATCGACCTCAAGGATCTGAAAGATCTGATCTACGAAAAGATCGAAGTGCCTTTTGATCATAAGAACCTTAATCTGGAAGTTCCTGAGTTCAAAGAACTAAACCCTACTGCTGAAAATATTGCAGTGGTGATATGGCGAAAGCTGCGGCATGAACTGGCTGCTCACCTTGATCTCGAGGTAACCTTGTATGAGACGCCACGGAATTTTGTGACCTACAGAGGCCAATAAAAAAACTGAAAAAAATATTTTTCGAATCGGGAAATAGTGTAAATTCGCACCTGAAATCAAGCACAAGATGGCTAACAACAAGAGAACACTTAAAAGAGATATCAATTACGTTTTTGGAGATATCATTGAGGCGGCTTACCTGCACCAGGTAACTCATCCAAAAGAAGATCCTGCAAAATCTGAAGCGATCGTTGATGAGGCAATAGCAGGTTTTGACGAATTGGTAAGCAAGATGAACCAGAAAGATGTTGAAAATAAAAAGCAGCATTTTAAAAATATCGAAAAAGAGCTTGAAGCTAAGGCGCAGGTTCTTGTAGAAAAAGTGAACGCTTTATAATTTAAAGCAATTGCCGATGTAGCTCAGCTGGCTAGAGCAGCTGATTTGTAATCAGCAGGTCGTGGGTTCGAGTCCCTCCATCGGCTCAAAGCTCCTTCAGAAATGAAGGAGCTTTTTTTATGGAGGGACGAGAAGTTTATCCCGAGCGTAGTCGAGGGGAGTCCCTCCATCGGCTCTTAATTAAAAACCTCTCGTTTTCGAGAAGTTTTTTGTTGCATTTTTGTGGGGGACGAGAACCCCGAAGCGTCGGGGCCGAGCGTAGTCGAGGGAGGAGAAGCTTGTCCTGAGGAAAGCAGCCCATTGGCTGCTTTAGTCGAGGTGGATCTCTCTATCGGCACATTGGACCTTCAGAAAGGAATAACTATTTATTGTACTGTGATAAGAAGTCCCTGCCTTCCAGGGAAATTCAACTACTTAAAAAAAAGATCCCGCTTCTCAGCGGGATCTTTCAATTCTGAATAAATAAGAATTCAGTTTATTCTGTATCGGCTTCGGTTTCTGCTTCAGCAGTATCGGCAGTAGCCTTTTCTACAGCTCTTCTTTCAGCTAAGAATTCCTTCAGGCTTTGTCCGTACCTGGAGGTTTTTACTTCCGGAGTTAAAGATTTGTAAATGGTGTCAAGATATTTGATGTTGGCATCATATACTTCTGAGATCGCCAAGTAAGGAGCCACCTCCATATCTTTATTGTTTATAGCAAAATTCACGGTGTACAGATATCTCCTTTTTAACAGGTTGTCATGAGCCTGTTCGGTGGAGTCAATTAATTTCTCATCATTTTCCTTTTTAGCCAACAGGTTTGATTTGATCAACTCCAAATTTTTCGTGTTGAACTTCTGCATCATGCTGCGATATTCGGTAAGTTTTTCCTGATTTTTGGAACCCTCAACCACAGCATCGGTCTCAAAGTTCTTAAGCGTGGTGTTCACTATCATTTCTCCCGGCTCGGCAAAGAACAACAGCCTGTCGTCATAATCACTGTTGTCAACCTTGTTCAGGTAAAAATAGAGAACCTGCGGACCATCAATGAAAGTTTCAAATTCAAAGGTTTCCTGTCCGCTAACAATTACGGAATCCAAAGTGACAAGGGCAGTATCTTCTATCTTTTGCAGATAAAGTGTTCCTTTCTTAAGTCCCTGTACTTTTCCTTTTACAGTAAGGTTCTTTTCTTCGGTTGAACAAGCTGCCAGCACAAGGCAGCACAAAATAGAGGTGAGTAATCCTAGTTTTCTCATGTACGTGTTAAGATGAATTTGGTCGTAAATATTGTAAAAAAGATTCTTTTTTGACTATCCGGCAGAGGCCATTTGCATAAGTATGGTACTTAATATTGCACCATAAGTTCCCACTACATAACCGAACACGGCCAGTAACACTCCTACTGTTGCAAGTGACGGATGGAAAGCGGCGGCTACAACCGGTGCAGAGGCGGCCCCTCCAACGTTCGCCTGGCTTCCTACGGCCAGGAAGAAATATGGAGCTTTGATCAGCTTCGCTACCAGGATGAGAAGGCCTGCGTGAATAGACATCCAAACCAAACCTATGGCGATAAGTCCGGGATTGTCAAAGACCATGGTAAGGTCCATTTTCATACCGATCGTAGCCACCAAAAAGTAGATGAACACACTTCCTATTTTGCTGGCGCCCGCACCTTCATATTCTTTGGCTTTGGTAAAAGAAAGAAGGATCCCCACGGCAGTGGCGATGGTGATCATCCAGAAAAAGGAGGATGAAAAGGATGATAGTGCCGATTTACTGTCGTTAACCGCTTCAAAGTTTGATGCCAGCCATTCTGAAATTCCATTGGCGCCCCAATGTGCAAGTCCAACCGCCCCAAAGGCAATTGCCAGCATTATGATAAGGTCTGCCAGGGAAGGATTCCTGGTGACACTTTCGGCATAAGCAGTTACCTTATGCTTTAATTGGGTGATGGCAGAATTATCTGCCCGCAACCATCTGTCTATCCCTTCGGTTTTCCCGATACCCATCAGGAGGATCGCCATCCAGATATTGGCAACCACGATATCAACAAGTACCATTCCGCCGTAAAGATCCGGATTGTATTCGAAGATCTCCAGCATGGCAGCCTGGTTCGCACCACCACCAATCCAGCTTCCTGCAAGGGTGGCAAGTCCGCGCCAAACGGCATCGGGGCCTACACCGCCAACGGTTTCAGGAGAAAAGATAGAGATCAAAAGTATGGCTAAGGGTCCGCCTATGATTATCCCAATAGTTCCTGTAAAGAACATGATGAGAGCTTTGGGGCCCAGGTTAAAAATGGCTTTCAGGTCAATGCTTAAGGTCATCAATACCAAAGAGGCAGGCAGCATATACCTGCTGGCGACAAAATACAACTGCGAGGTTTCATCTGAGATGAGGTTGAGCGAGTTGAGGATGGCCGGAATAAGGTAGCACATCAATAAGGCAGGAACTACCTTATAGAACTTATACCAAAAACCTGTTTTTTTAGAGGATGTCAGGAAAACGAAACCAAGCGCAAGCATCAAAAGACCTAATACGATGGCATCATTTGTAAAAATGGGGGGATTGTCCATAGCTTATTTTGTAAGGACGGCAAAGTACAATTTTTTAAGAAAATTTTAAAGCTTTCACCGGCTAAGAAAGTCCGAAAAGTTTTTGCAGGCTAATGGCCACCCCGTCTTCTTTTCCATGATGGGTGATTTCATTGGCGATCTCCAGGATCTCGGGCTTGGCATTGCCCACAGCCACACCTCTGCCCACAGCGTGTAGCATTTCGTAGTCGTTGTAATTGTCACCAAAAGCCACACAATCTTCCAGTTGAAGGTGAAAATGCCGTTCCAGAAGTATCTTAATCGCCGTTAATTTGGAAACCTTTCTGTTGGCTATTTCAAGATAGGTGTCTTTGGAGCGGTAGAGGTGAAGTTCGTTCTTAAAGTTACGGCTAAGGTGATCTGTGATGCAGTCAATATATTCTTTTTCTCCCATGCACATGATCTTGTGAGCCCCCTTATTTTCTTCCTTCCATTTTGCAATGACCTCTGCATTTGATAATACTTCTGGGCTGACCCGGGTGTTGTTCTCTTCCCTTTCAGCCCAGCGGTCCATCTTAGGAACGTACCATTCTTCGGCATTGTAAAGACTCAGGTGACAATTGAGATTAGCATTAAAGTCGTGCAGATTTTCGATTATTGGGACCGGGATCTCTGTGGAGCCCACTACCTGGTTGTCGACCAGTATTAGTCCGCCGTTGTAGCAAATAAGCGGTTGATGAGAAATGTGCAGGTCGTGTTGCAGGTGCCGCATAGCCTGGGGCATCCTGGAGGAGATCAATACCACCGGCACCTTTTTTTGCAGTTGCTGAAAGACTTCCTTTGTTAATTCTGAAAGTTTACGGTCCTTGTTCAGCAGGGTGCCGTCAATGTCGGTAAAGATAATTTTATAAGGCATTACAGGGAATTAATGAAATTGGTAATTACCGGAACCAGTTCCGGATGCAGCGGCAGGCCGGCATCATTGTAAGATTTTGAATTTTCGAGATCATCTCCTTCGATCTTTCTGAACACGTGGTTCATCTTTTCCAGGATGACCAATTCGGCTTCGGGTTTGGACTTTTTCAGGTGTTCTGCCTGTTCTTCCTGCACCTGCAGGTCATTGGAGCCATTGATCAGGAGAACCGGGATGTCTAGTTCCTGGATCTCCTTTTGAGGATCATATTGCATCCAGGACAAAATAAAAGGCTGTACCGAAGGTCTGAATACCATCTCCAGCATTGGGTTATAATTCCTGCTGCTTCCGGTTTCCCGCATATCCTTAAAGCTTTGCTGCACATTCTCTTTTAGGCCGGGCATTTGTCCGGCTATCTGATCAACAATGATGGAGTCAATAGGGTAAGCTGCTCCGGCTATAGAGATAAAAGCGTCGGCCTTGTCTTTTGCTGCGATCATCCCCACCAGGGAACCCTGGCTGTGTCCTAAAACGCTGATATTTTTATAGGCATCAGCATTCTTAAAATGGTCTAAAGCTGTAGAAACATCGGTGATAAAATCATCAAAACGAATATCTTCTTCTTTAATACCCAGTCTTCTCATTTGCAGGATTCGCTTGTCAAAACGATAGGTGGCGATCCCGGCTTCGGCGAGTTCGGTTGTTAACTTTTTAAAAGCATCGTTCTTCATGAAAGATTGGTTTCCGTTGCGGTCAACAGGCCCCGATCCCTGTACCAGGATCACCAGCGGCGGTTTCTCCACATCATTTGGAAACGTCAGAGTGCCTTTGATGTATTTGTTAAGGTCAAGTTCTTCTGAAGTGAATGCAGGCTGCTGGGCTACAACAACAGTAGACAGAAGAAAAAGGAAAGCGATTAAAGATCTAGTTTTCATGATCTGATTCGGGTATAGGTTGAAAATATCTTTTTAAAATGTCTTTTGCCGCTGCCGGACGCTGGGTTCCTATCAGGAATTTCCTGTCTTTATGGGTTACTATCTGTATTCCGTTTCTTCCGTAGATAAAATAGGCCTTCCAGTCGCGGCCAATCCCTCTAAGGCCCCAGCCGCCAAATTCTGAAGAATCATACTTTCTTAGGTAGCACTTTTTGATCTCCTTCCAGGAAAAATGTTTTTTGGTAAAACCAAAGGGTTTGAACCAAACGGTAACCCCTTCCTGGTCGATACGGGTTTCGAGCCGCAAATATAGCAGGCCCAGCACAATTGGAAAAGTAATGGCAAGGCTAATAACCGAAACGGCAAGGGCAGTGCCTTCTTCTGCATTAAGTGTGGCGTAATAAGCTGTGCCAATTACAATGACAATGATGGCGAGGATCAACATAGAAAGCCACCACCGGTTAATGAACTGTTTTTCCTGGAAGATCTTCATAAATCATTTGGTTTGTCTTAAAGTTACAAATTTCGGCCGAAGAATTTGGGCAAGGTTCTTGCCTGTATAAAAATGCAGGGGCGTTTTTATATCTTTGCCCTTTAAACACATACTACACATGAAAAAAATTTTATTGATCGCTGCTCTTGTTTTTTCTTCCATATCCTTTGCTTCTGAAGGAGACTGGGGTAGAACCGGCCACCGGGCTACCGGCGAAGTAGCTGAAGAATATCTTTCTAAAAAAGCAAAACAACAAATAAAGGAACTTTTGAACGGGCAGAGCCTGGCTTTTGTCTCTACTTATGGAGATGACATTAAAAGTGATCCTCAATATCGTAAATATGGACCCTGGCATTATGTAAACCTTGATGAGGGGCAAACTGAATATTCGAAAGAAGAAGCCAATCCCAAAGGTGATCTTGTGCAGGCTATAAAAACCAGTATTACTGTTTTAAAAGACCCGAAAGCTTCTAAAGAAGACAAGGCCTTTTATCTTAAAATGCTGGTTCATTTCATGGGAGACCTTCACCAGCCTATGCACACAGGTAGAGGAGAAGATAAAGGCGGGAACGATATACAGGTAAGATGGTTCGGTAAGGGGTCTAACCTGCACAGAGTCTGGGACAGTGAAATGATCAACGATTTCCAGATGAGCTTCACCGAACTTGCAGAAAGTACAGATGAACTTACAGCCAAAGAAATAAAACAAATTAGATCGGGCTCTATTTTGGACTGGATGTATG
Source organism: Salinimicrobium catena (assembly GCF_900102915.1). GTDB lineage: Bacteria > Bacteroidota > Bacteroidia > Flavobacteriales > Flavobacteriaceae > Salinimicrobium > Salinimicrobium catena. Next base: position 30,421 of record NZ_FNGG01000005.1, on the reverse strand, counting down.
AATCAAAAGAATTGAGCAAAAAGCTATATGATTCCGTAGAAACAGGAGAAAAATTAGGTTATGAATACATGTATGAGTGGTTTCCTGTAGCTCATGACCAGATCCAAAAAGGCGGAATTCGCTTGGCTAAGGTACTGAATGATATCTTCGGATAATTTAAACACAAAAGGTGTAAAGATCCCGGACTAAAAAGGTCCGGGATTTTTTTTGCTAAACTTTTACAGAATGTAAAGCTTTGTGCTTATTATTGCACTTTTGGTTTTTATGTTGTATAATTCGTTAAAAATAAATAATTTGCAGGGCCCTGCAGTTATAGAAACTTAACCTAAATAATTTGAGAAATAATTACTTTCTGAGTGTTATTGGCTTTCTACTGTGTCTTTCCCTGTATCCCCAAACTACATTAAAGGCTTATAAAGACAGCATTCAGCAGCTAAAAAAAGCTGCCAATGAAGCTTATGATACCTACGATTATAATAAATCTATAGAATATTCGCTGGATATCATCAAACTGGCGGCCCCAAAGAATGATTACTATAATCTTCAAAAGGGGTACAATTTTTTGGGGGTTGCCTATGAAGTTTTAAAAGATACTTCGAGGGCACGGGAGAATTATGAGAAAGCTCTTCGTTATGCTGAACTGACTAAAAATGATACGCTCTTATTAGGTTCATATAATAATCTCGGAAATATACTTTCCTCCAATCCGGAAACCATAGAGCAAGGGCTGGATTATTATGAGAGGGCGATAGAAATAGCATCAAAATCCCTCTCATTAAAAGATGCCATTACTCCTGTAGTTAATATTGCCTGGACACATTTAGAGAATGGTGAGCATTCCAAAGCCTCACCATTTTTGAAAAAAGCGTGGCAATTAAGTAGCCAAGAATCAGATAAAAGTCTCCAAAGTAACCTTTTGACGCTTATGGGAATGTACTATTCGGGAATTGATGAGTTTGCTGATTCCAGAGAACATTTCCGCCAGTCAATTGAAATGGCGAAAAAGGATTCTTTATTAGTAGAAGCTTCCTTCGCATATGAGGAGTACTCTAAAATGCTAGTGAAGAATGGTCTTTTTGAGGAGGCATATTCCGCTCTTAAAGAACATCAGGAGTATGAAGAGTTGCTATTCCAAAAGGAAAAGAATCACCAGAGGGAAGTTGTCTACGGAAGATTCCAAACTGAAGAGTATAAAAAAGACCTTGCTGCTGCCCAACGGGAACAACAATATAAAGATGAGGTACTGGCCAAGACCAGACAGATCACGTTAATTATGATCTTTTCTCTCGCCGGATTGTTTCTTTTTCTCATCTTCCTTTTCAGGAACAATAGAATTCGCAAAAAACTGATAGGAGAGTTGCGCGAAAAGAACGACGAGCTTACCGCTGCCAAAGAAGAAGCCGAACGGCTGTCCCTGCTGAAAACCCGCTTCTTTTCAACCGTTAGCCATGAGCTAAGGACCCCTCTTTATGGGGTAGTGGGTCTTACCTCCCTGTTGCTGGAAGAAAATGAGAACGAAAAACAAAAAGAAGATCTTAAATCTCTTAAATTCTCCGCAGATTATCTTCTGGCCCTTATTAATGATGTGCTCCAGATGAATAAGATGGAGTCAAATCTGGTTCATCTGGAAAACGGAAATTTTGATATGCAGGAGCTGTTCAAAGGCATCGTAAAATCTTTTGAAACCACCCGAAATCATAACAACAACAGCATAGAACTGCAGATAGACGAAAATATTCCTCGCAGCCTTATCGGAGATTCCATGCGTCTTTCGCAGGTAATGATGAACCTGGTAGGAAATGCGGTGAAATTCACCCAAAACGGAAAGGTGTGGATCAAAGCTCAACTCAAAGACTGTGGAGAAAGAGGTTGTGTGATACAGTTCGAGGTAGGGGATACCGGTCCCGGGATTCCCAAAAACAAGCAACAGGAGATCTTCGAGGAATTTTCCCAGCTTCAGTCCAATAACTACAATTACCAGGGAACGGGTCTTGGCCTGCCTATCGTGAAAAAACTGTTGCAGCTTTTTGGCTCAGAGATCCACCTGGAAAGTGAAGAGGGTAAAGGATCTGTCTTTAGTTTTGAGATAGAATTTGAGAAAGGCAATGAAGAGGTCCATACTCCTGTGAAGAAAGTTACTGGAGAGTTCATTGATCAGCAGGTGAAGAGAGCCCTGATCGTAGACGACAATCGTATTAACCAGGTGGTGACCCGCAGGATATTGGAGCAACGGGATTTTGAATGCCTTGTAGCCGGAAGCGGGGAAGAAGCCCTTGCCATCCTTAAAACAGAATCCTTGGATGTGGTACTTATGGATGTGAACATGCCGGGAATGAACGGAATGGAGACTACACAGGAGGTGAGGAAGTTCAATCCTAACATTCCTATTATCGCCCTAACTGCTGTTGAAGTGGGAGAGATGCGCGAGGAGATCCTTAGCGCCGGGATGAACGATATCATCAACAAGCCTTACAACATTCCTGAATTCTTCAGCACCATCTTCAGGAATCTGTTACAGCCGGTAGCTTAAAAATTCAAAATTCAATATTTAAGATTCAATATTAAGGACCTGTACTAAGTTTACACCATAAAAAAACCGCTTTCCTTTCCAGGTAAAGCGGTTTTCTATTGTATTAGAGAAACTTCTATTTCACCATTTCAAAGCTTCGCTTGATAAAGGCGGTAAGCTCTTCGCCTTTTAGAAGGTTTTGAGACAGTTTGGCAAGATCCAGCGACTGCTTGATCAAACGCTCCTGTTTCTTGGCTGTTTTGGTGTTCAGGATCTCAGAGATCAACTCGTGGTTGGTGTTCACCACCAGGTTGTACATCTCTGGCATGTTGCCCATTCCAAACATTCCGCCGCCGGTTTGCTGCATCTCCTTCATTCTTCTCATGAACTCAGGCTGCGTGATGATCAATGGCGCAGCGTTGCTGTCCATGGCTTCCAGCTGGATGCTGTATTTTTCCTTTGGGATCACCTTTTCAAAATCTTCTTTCAGCTTCTCTTTTTCTTCATCAGAAAGTTTGGAGATCTTTTCTTCATCTTTTTTGATTAGGTTGTCTACGTGATCTGAATCTACCCGTACAAAAGAGATCTTCTCTTTAGAAGTTTCCAGTTTTTGTAACAGGTGAGAAACGATAGGAGTGTCCAAAAGAAGCACCTCGTAACCCTTGTCTTTTGCCGCTTCAATGTAGCTGTGCTGCTCATCTTTGTTTGACGCGTAAAGGATCACTTTGTTGCCATCCTTGTCTGTCTGGTTCTCTTTGATCTTTTCTTCGAACTCCTCAAAAGTGAAGTATTTATCATCTACCGTTGGATACAGGGCAAAAGCCTGGGCCTTCTCGAAGAATTTCTCTTCGGTAAGCATTCCGTATTCAATAACGATCTTGATGTCGTTCCATTTTTTCTCGAAATCTTCCCTGTTGTTGTTGAAGAGCGTCTTCAGCTTATCAGCTACCTTACGGGTGATGTAGCTGGAGATCTTCTTTACGGCACCGTCTGCCTGCAGGTAAGACCTGGAAACGTTCAGCGGAATATCAGGAGAATCGATCACCCCGCGCAACATGGTAAGGAATTCGGGGACGATGCCTTCTACATTATCGGTCACGAAAACCTGGTTCTGGTAAAGCTGTATCTTATCCTTTTGGATGTTCATATCCTGTGACATCTTTGGGAAGTAAAGGATCCCGGTAAGGTTAAAAGGATAATCTACGTTTAGGTGAATGTGGAATAACGGTTCCTCGAACTGCATAGGGTATAGTTCCCTGTAGAACTCATTGTAATCTTTGTCCTCAAGGTCTGTTGGCTGCTTGGTCCAGGCAGGATTGGTGTTGTTGATGATGTTGTCAACCGTCTTGGTTTCCGGCTTGGCATCTTCGGGAGCGTCTTCGGGTAACTCGATGGTTTCCTCTTTAGTCCCGAACTTGATAGGTATAGGCATGAACTTGTTATACTTTACAAGCAGCTGCTCTATCCTGTTCTCTTCAAGGAATTCCTTATCATCTTCATTGATATGAAGAATAATGTCTGTTCCGTGTTCTTTTTTATCGGCTTCTTCAAGGGTGAATTCTGTAGTTCCTTCACAAACCCAGTGAGCGGCAGGCTCATCCTTGTATGACTTGGTGATGATCTCTACTTTGTTGGCCACCATGAATGCCGAGTAGAACCCAAGACCAAAGTGTCCTATGATCCCGCTGTCTTTGGCAGTGTCTTTATATTTTTCAAGGAATTCTTCAGCTCCCGAAAAAGCCACCTGGTTGATGTATTTTTCAACCTCTTCCTTGGTCATTCCGATTCCCTGGTCAGAGATCCTAAGTTGTTTTTTCTCTTTGTCGATGGATACCTCAATGACAGGATTTCCGTATTCCACAGAAGCTTCTCCAATGCTGGTGAGGTGTTTTAGTTTTAAGGTCGCGTCGGTCGCGTTTGAGATCAACTCCCTTAGAAAGATCTCATGATCACTGTAGAGAAACTTCTTTATTAGAGGAAAAATGTTTTCTACAGATACATTAATGTTTCCGGTTGCCATATAATTTGATGTTTAGATACTATTAAAATTGTTCAGCCACCAAAAGGCAAAAAAAGTACCAAGGAAACTTCGCTGACAAACTGACATAAATTGTAATGATAAAGAGTTTTTTCCGTCTAAACAGGAGCATGAGGCTGGCTGACAGTGTTTTGCATCATTTTTGAATGTAACTAGCTGAATCAAAACCACAAACGGAATGGCCACTACTAAGAAAACTACTAAAAAGGAGAAGCTTACCCGGGAAAGGCTGATCGCCCTTTACATGGATCAGGTCCTCGAAACGGGTACGACTCCAAAGAACATCTATAAATTCACAAAAGATAATAACCTAAAGGAGGAGGATTTCTATTCTTTTTTCGGAAGTTTTGCAGCCCTCCAAAAAGGTGTTTGGGAGCGCTTTTTTGAACATACGACTGAAGTGATGCAAAAAAGCGAAGAATATTCGGGCTTTTCGGCTAGAGAAAAGTTACTGACATTTTACTATACATTTTTCGAGATCCTGTCTGCTAACAGGAGCTATGTCCTCTTTAGCCTGAAACAGGAGAAAGGAGCGCTAAAAAAACTGCAGCAATTGACCGGGTTGCGAAAAAGAGTAAAAGAGTTTTCCCGCGACCTTATCAGGGAAAGCAGGTTTGCAGAAGAGGAGAGGACCATAAAAACTCCCGGATCTGCTTTTGCTGAAGCTACCTGGCTACAGTTGCTGTTTCTGTTGAAGTTCTGGATGGATGATAGTTCCCTGCAGTTCGAAAAAACAGATGTGGCGATAGAGAAATCGGTAAACACGGTCTTTGACCTGTTTGATACGACAGCTTTAGAACGGGTGCTGGACTTTGGCAAGTTTATCTGGAAAGAAAAAATGGCCTGATCCATCCCCGTTAATTACCCGCAGTTAGAAGACCCCTACTGTTCTGCTGCGGGTTTTTTCTGAAAAAAATCTATGAAGACAATTGATAAGATACCTACCGGAAAACTGGGCCGCACCGGTAAAATGTTGCAAACAGGCCTGAAGGTGGGAGGCAACTACCTGAAATATTACAGCAAAAAAGCGGTAAATCCTGAAGCTTCCCTCGAGGAGCTGCACCAGAGCAATGCAGATGATATCTACAATGGTTTGAAAAGCCTTAAAGGCAGTGCGCTCAAGCTGGCGCAAATGCTCTCTATGGAAAAGAACCTGTTGCCGGGCGCGTATGTGGAGAAATTCAGCCTGGCACAATTCAGCGTACCGCCGCTATCTGCTCCCCTGGTTAGAAAGACCTTTAAAAAATATCATGGCGTATATCCAGAAGACCTGTTCGATTCCTTTTCCAGGGAGTCGGTCAATGCGGCGAGCATTGGTCAGGTGCACAAAGCGACAAAAGACGGAAAAGAGCTGGCTGTAAAGATACAGTATCCCGGCGTGGCCGAAAGCATTAGCTCAGACCTCGCAATGGTAAAGCCCATAGCCCTCAAAATGTTTAACCTGAAGGCAAAGGATTCTGAAAAGTTCTTCAGGGAAGTGGAAGGGAAGCTGCTGGAGGAGACCGACTATCTGCTGGAAGTGAAACAGAGCAAAGAAATTTCCGAAGCCTGCGAAGTGATTCCGAATATGTATTTTCCGAAGTATTACGAGGAGCTTTCCAGCGAAAAGATCATCACCATGGATTGGATGCATGGCCGGCACCTAAGTGATTTTGCCAAAACTAATAAGGACAAAAAGGCTGCTGACAAAATAGGACAGACGCTTTGGGATTTTTATCTGTTCCAGATCCATGGCTTAAAAGCTGTGCATGCCGATCCGCACCCCGGGAATTTCCTGGTAGACGAGGAAAACAACCTAATTGCTATAGATTTCGGATGCATTAAAAGATTGCCTGAGGAATTCTATCAACCTTACTTTGAGTTGACCAAAAAGGAAAATTTTGAAGATCCCGAATTACTGAAGTCCAGGTTACATGATCTGGAGATCCTTCAAAGTTCGGATTCAGAAGCAGAGGAAAATTATTTTACACAGCTGTACTATCAAATGCTGAGTTTGTTTTCCCGTCCATTGAACACCGAAAAATTCGATTTTTCAGACCCGGCATTTCTGGCAGAGATCGCCGCTCTAAGCGAACGTTATGGGAAGGATCCAGGGCTAAGGAAAATGAACACCAACCGTGGCAGTGAACATTTTATATACATCAGCCGTACCTTTATGGGGCTTTATATGTTGCTGCACGAATTGGGGGCGACAGTTGATACCGGGGCGTTTAGAAAGTATTTGTAAGGTTGCTTTGGAGTTCTCCTTCTTTTAGGGGGTAAAATGTTAGTTTATCTTTAAATCTGATAATCAGGCTGTTAATTATCATAAATGACTTAATTTCAGGTGTTTGTAGTGTTATATTAAAATAGGTTCGGAATGGATTCCGGATCATGGAAAGAAATGTCGAACTTAAAAATCAAACACTATGAAAACTTTAAGCTTTAGCCTGTTTTTCTTGTTTACCACCGCCATATTCGCCCAGGATTTTGACACTTATGATGAGAACAATGACGGGGTTTGGGATGAAAATGAGTTTGCAGAAACCAACGATGAAGACTATGACCTGTGGGATACAGATAGCGACGGATTGATCGACGATGATGAATTCAATGAAACTACCTTCAGAACAACCGACAGAGATCGAGATGAACGCATTAACGAAAATGAGTGGAACGAAGGTTCAGAAAGAATGTACAGTATTTATACCGGTACCTACGATTTTGATGACTTTGACACGAATAGAGATGATGCCATAGACAATGATGAATGGAATGAAGGTTTTGCCGAAAACAATGATTGGTTTGATGCCTATGACCGCAATCGTGACGGCAGCCTTGATAATGATGAGTGGAACAGCGGTCTCTTTAACGATTGGGATGATGACGGTGACGGTTTCCTTGATGAGGAAGAGTATACTGTCAACGAATCCTTTTACGAAAGAGATGATTACTAATAGGTGAAAGAAATAGGAATGAAAAAGCCCGCATTTGCGGGCTTTTCTGTTTTTAATTCTGAAGCTGGGGAGTAGCGTTTTCTGAAACTTCCTCCTCCGGGTCCTTGTTCTTTACGTATTTTTCCAGCCACTGGTCCTGCTCCCACAGCACGTGCAGCACAGATTCCTTTGCTCTGTACCCGTGGCTTTCTTTGGGCAGCATAACCAGCCTCGCTGTCGCTCCAAGTCCTTTAAGAGCGTTAAAATAGCGCTCGCTTTGCATAGGATAAGTTCCGGAGTTGTTATCGGCTTCTCCATGGATCAGCAATAAGGGCTCGTCCATTTTTTCTGCGTGCATGAAAGGCGACATGGTGTAATATACTTCAGGCGCTTCCCAGTAGTTGCGTTCTTCGCTTTGAAATCCGAACGGAGTAAGCGTACGGTTGTAAGCCCCGCTTCTCGCGATTCCGGCTGCAAAAAGATCGGAGTGTGATAGCAGGTTCGCCACCATAAAGGCCCCGTAACTGTGTCCTCCAACCGCTACCCGGTTTCTGTCAATGTAACCCATTTCGTCTACCGCGTCTATGGCTGCTTTGGCATTGGCCACCAACTGGTCCCTGAAGCTGTCGTTTGGTTCGGTTTCACCTTCACCTACAATAGGGAAAGAAGTGTCGTCAAGCACTACATAACCTTTGGTCACCCAGTAGATGGGAGAGCCATAATAGGGGTAGGTAAATTCATTTGGATTGGAAGTGTTCTGAGAGGCGCTGTTCTTGTCTTTGTATTCTCGCGGATAAGCCCACATGATCATCGGCGCTTTCTCCTTCTTCTCCTTATCATATCCTACCGGAAGATAAAGAGTGGCATTCAGTTCCAGGCCGTCTTCACGTTCATAGGTGATCACTTCCTTGTGTACTCCCTGCAGTGCCTTGAACGGATTTTCAAAGTCGGTGACCTGCGTAAGGCTGTTCTTCTTGTTGAGGTTCCTGATGTAATAATTAGGATATTCTACCGGAGATTCAATGCGAACCAGGATCTTTCCTTTTTTCATGTCGATAGCCTCTACCAGAGTTTCCTTCTTATCTGTATAGGAAGACTGGTAAAGACGATCTTTCTTTTGTGTTTTCAGGTTGATCTTGTCCACAAAAGGAAATTGACCTTCTTCGCTATAACCTGCACCCATTAAAAAGGCGTTTTGGCCTTCAAGGGTTAGCACAGAAGTTCCGAACTTATTCTTGTGTGTCACGAAATCTCCGGGATCGCTGTAAACGTCCTGGTAATTTCTGTCGAACAGCACCTTGGCTTCTTTGGAAGGATTAGAGGGGTCAAAAACATAAGTTCTGGTATTCCTCGTGTTCCACCAGTAATCCCGTGCAATGGCAGTATTGTCATCACCCCAGATAATACCGGCGTAACGATCTTTGGTCTTTAAAACTGATTTTCCGTCTCCTTTAAAAGGTGCTTCAAGCAGGAACACTTCATCTCGAAAAGGTACTTCTACTTCGGGATCTCCTTTGTCAAGTGCCATTGCATACACAAGGGTAGCCGGCTTGTCGCTGCGCCACTGCATATCTCTTTTTCCTTCTCTCTCGGCCATGAAGCCCTGCGGCAAGACTTCGGTCAATGGCACTTCGAGCACCTTGCTTACCAGGTTTCCGGCTTTGTCATAAACAATGCTTTCAGAAGGGAACCTGTAATAAGGCACCAGGTAAGAAAAAGGTCTTTTTATGGTAGTGACCATCACGTAGTTTCCGTCAGGTGAAAAAGAGATCTGCCTGTACATGTCGGCCGGTTTCCATTCAGAAGAAGAGCCGTCAAGGGAAACTTTTACCAGTTTTGACTTTGCCAGCTGCTCAAAATTATGCTCATCATTCGGGTTTTGTAAAAGGTCCTGGTAAGTCCGGTTCTGGGCCTTTTCCCCGTCGCTTGTTGAAATGGTCGGTCCTGAGGGAACTGCAGTTTTTGTGTCAATAAGTTCCTTTCGGTCATCGGGAAGCATTTTTACCAGTAAGGCTTTTCCGTCTTCAAACCAATCGGCCGGATTGCCAAGATTCGCATTGAGATTAGCCCCGGTAAGTTTCTTTGCCTGCCTGGAGGCAATATCCATTACCCACAGTTCCACCCCTTTTGTAGTAGTATGTGTAAAGGCCATCTTGCTTTCATCTGGTGACCAGTTGAAGTTTGAAAGCCGGGCAGCTTCCGGAAGGCCGGTAACCGGTTGAGGCTGATCTCCATCTATGGACTTCAGCTTAATGTTGTTGTAGTAGTTGGTGCGGCTGCCAATGTTGGTAGCGGGATTGATACGAAGGCCGCCAAGACGCAATTCTTCTTCACTGAGTTCCGCGATAGATTTGTAAGGGTCGCGGTAAAGAAAGATCACTGTTTCCCCCTTGCTGTCCACGAGGGTGGATGGGGCGGGGCTCACGTCTACCAGTTCCAGGATCTCGTTGGAAGGTTTCTGGTAAGTAAGTTTTTCCTGGGCCAGCATGCTGGCCGTGATAAAAAGACTTAGAAAGTAAAAAGAGAGTTGTTTCATAGGAAGAAATTTAAAAGAGTATTTCATACATTAATAAATCCAAAAAGTTAATCTTTCTTATATTGCGCCGGCAATTTTTATTAATTGCTTAAATTAAGAGAAATATTTTATCAGATCCTAAATAATAATAAATGTATCAGTCAAAAATAGCAGGTCTTGGTAGTTATGTGCCGGAAAATGTGGTGACTAATGACGACCTTGCCAAATTAATGGACACAAATGACGAGTGGATCCAGGAGAGAACCGGGATTAAAGAGCGCCGTCATATTAAGAAAGGAGACGGCAATACCACCGCTACTATGGGGGTGAAAGCCGCGAAGATCGCCATTGAAAGAGCCGGAATTTCTAAAGACGATATTGACCTTATCGTTTTTGCCACCCTAAGTCCGGATTATTATTTCCCTGGAGGAGGGGTACAGGTGCAGGATATGCTGGATATCAATACCTGCCCGGCACTTGATGTAAGAAACCAGTGCAGTGGCTTTATCTACGCCCTGTCTGTGGCCGATCAATACATCAAGACCGGCATGTACCAGAATGTGCTTGTGATTGGAAGTGAGAACCACAGCGGGGGATTGGATTTTACCACCCGCGGAAGAGGGGTTTCTGTCATCTTCGGGGATGGGGCAGGAGCTGCCGTAGTTACCCGCAGTGACCATAACGGGCAGGGAATTCTTTCAACCCATTTGCATTCCGAAGGAAAACACGCGCTTGAGCTTTCCCTGAAGGGACCAAGCACTTTGCACTGGGTGCCAGAGATCATTGCTGAAAATCCGCAGGGAGATGACATTCCTTACTATCCCTACATGAACGGGCAGTTCGTGTTCAAGAACGCGGTAGTACGTTTTTCTGAAGTGATCATGGAAGGACTGCAGGCAAACGGTCTTGATGTGAAGGATATCGACATGCTTATTCCGCATCAGGCCAACCTGAGGATCTCGCAGTTCATTCAGCAGAAATTCAAATTAAGCGATGACCAGGTGTACAACAATATTCAGAAGTATGGTAATACCACCGCAGCTTCCATTCCTATTGCCTTAACCGAGGCCTGGGAAAATGGAAAGATCAAAGAGGGTGACACCGTAGTGCTTGCTGCCTTTGGTAGCGGCTTTACCTGGGCCAGCGCCATCATGAAATGGTAATAATTACTCGGAATTTTATCCGGATAAAGTCATATAAACAAAAAACCGCAACGACTTTCGTTGCGGTTTTTTTTGGCTAATCAAACAAAGGTTTAGAACATTCCGCCATTGGCAGTATTGTCGTCACGTTGTTTTCTTTGAAGGGCTTTGTTCTTGCCGCCGCCAAACCTGTAGGAGAATCCTGCGTATACGGTCTGAGTGTCGGGCATGAAACTTCCTTCCTGTGGAAGAGGCCTGGTGGTACTGATGTCCTGGCTCATGGTGTCAAAAATGTCATTCACATTCAGGCTTATTGATGCCCTGTCTTCCCAGAAGCTGTACCTGGCACCGGCATTGAAGAAGTAAGAATCTTCTATGTCAAACTGCAAAGTTGAATGAGGACTGTTGTACATTCCGAAGAGCTGTAATCTAAACCGGTCTGTCACCTTGAAGGTATTGTTGACCTGGATCCTGTAATTCGTGTTCTCATCCTCGATATACTCTGTGCCAATGAATCCAGAAAGGGTTTGGCTGTACAGATTGAAGCTGGCGTTAAGGTCCCAGAACCGGTAAGGGTTAAGGTTCGCTGAAAATTCAAGACCGTAAAGATCATTGTCTCCGACGTTGGCAAAGGTGAGGATGATGTTCTCTTCATCCTGCGGATCGATGGCCATTGTCTGGATAATATCATCTGTGGTCCTGCGGTAGAATACCCCGGCGGTGAGGGAATTCCTTCCAAACTTACGGGTGTAGTTCAACTCATAGGAGTTGGTGAACTCTGGCTGTAATTCAGGATTTCCCACTATGGTAAGTCGGGGAGTGGAGAACTGTCGAACAGGATTCACCTGCCCAAAAGATGGCCTGTCTACCCTGCGGCTGTAACTTACCTGGAAGGAGTTCTTTTCTCCGGGTACATAGGTCACGAACGCTGAAGGGTATAAAGTCAGATAATCATCTTCATAGATCACCGCTTCCTCTTCAATGGCTTCCACATTATAATTTTCAAGTCTTGCACCCACCTGGTAGGCCCATTTACCAAAGTCCTGTCCAAAAGTAGAATAGAAGGAGTAGATGTTCCTGTGGTAATCGTACAGGGTCGAATTGATGAACTCATTGGTGGATTCATAGTCATTCCTGATCCTTAACAACCTCGCTTCTGCACCCAGTTCCAGTTTGCTCTTTTCAGACAGAGGATTTACGTAATCAAGGTTGGCAATCGTGTTAAACCTGTCTTTTACCAGGTCATCCTGGTAGGGAGACGCAACTGCGTTGCCGGCATAAGAATAGAATGCTTCTTCTTCATTGGTGTACTCGTTGTAATCTACTTCAAATCCCAGGTTGTGGCCCTCTTTCTCAAAATCATGGAGAAACACGAAATTATAGGTAGAAGAGATATTTTCCTGGTCTGTATCAAAAAGCTGGGAATAATTTCTATCCGGCTCATTTGGGTATCTTACGTCAACAGTACCGTCAAAATCTTCGTAGAACTTGTTCTGCCTGGTAAAAAAAGAAAGGGTATTGCGCTCGTTCAGGTAGAAGTCCACCCCAAATTTTCCAAGATAACTTCTGTTCCCAAATAACAGGTCGTGGTATTCTCCCGAGCCATCTGTGAGGTTTACAATATGCCCGTCCAGGAGGTTCTTACGGTCGTTGGCGCCAAGGTTGGTGTAAAAGTTGAACTTTCCCTCACGATAGTTCATGTTTAGGGAGCCGTTCCAACTGGTGCGTTCGCCAATGGTTACCCCTCCGCTCACGTCGCCGTTAAAGCCAAGGTTGGTATTCTTGTGCAGTACGATGTTGATGATCCCGCTCATTCCTTCCGGGTCATATTTCGCGGAAGGATTCGTGATCAATTCGATCTTTTTGATAGAGGTGGAAGGGATGGTCTTCAGCAAAGTGGCGGCATCCATGTTTGAAGGTTTTCCGTCTACCAGGACCTTCACGTTCTGGCTTCCCCTAAGAGCGATGTTGCCGTCCTGGTCAACGCTCACCGAAGGGATGTTGTTCATGATGTCTGAGGCTGTAGGTCCCTGGGTGGTGAGGTCTTTCCCTACGTTGATGATCTTGCGGTCAATACGCTGTTCAATGGTCGATCTTTCTGCCACCACGGTCACATCATCCAGTTGTGCCACATCGGCTTCCAGGAAGATCTCTCCCAATTGAAAGTCCTTCTTTCTGTCCGAAATGACCACTTCTTCGGTGTAGGTTTTGTAACCCATGAACTGTACCTGGAAAGTGTATGTCCCTTCTTTCAGTTTTTCAAGGCTGAAGGTACCGTCTTCAGAACTTACTGTTCCGGTGACGATATCACCTTCCGCATTCTTTACACTGATGGAGGCATAGGGGATAGGCTCCTGAAATTGCTGGTCCATGACCACTCCGGTCACGCTGCCTAAAATGGCAGGATCGGTATTGTTTCCGAAAACTGAGGCCGATACTAAGGCGAAAATTAGAATTAAACTCTTCATTTTTTGATTGATTTATGATGATTAATGTAATGCAAGTTACTTGGTAAAGCATACTTCTGAAGCAATAGAGGTTCCAAAAATGCTGCTTTATCCTAAAGACGATCAAAAAGGAACGGCGTTACAGGCTTTTCCATTAATTACTGAAAAACTTGTTTTTAACAGTACCTTGTATAACAATAGACTGTTCAAAACAGATTTTGTTACACCAAAAAAGAAAAAACCCACACAAAAATTGCGTGGGTTTAACATCAGAGCTCTTTTAACACTAACCATCATGTACTTATAGAGACCCCAATGCGGGAAATATTTCTTACCTTAAGAGACGAGGAAATGTTATATTCGTTACAGTTTTTTAAAAAATGTTTAAAATGGAGGATAAGAAGACGCTGGTTATAGGAGCATCAACAAACAGGGGCAGGTATTCAAATATTGCGATCAACAGGTTGAGGTCGCACGATGTACCAACTGTAGCTATAGGGCTTAGAGGAGGGGAAGTTTCCGGAGTGCAGATAGAGACCGAAAAAGTACCTTTCCAGGATATAGGTACGGTCACCCTTTACATCGGTCCGGCAAGACAGCCCCAGTATTACGATTATATCATCTCGCTGAAGCCCCAAAGAGTGATCTTCAATCCGGGTACAGAAAATCCTGAATTTTATAAGCTTCTGAAGGAAAATGGCATCGAGAGCGAAGTGGCCTGTACCCTCATCTTACTTGCGACGGATCAATACTAATCCCAGGAAAGTGATCGCCCCGTTGAGGATGAGCAGTTCGTAATTGAACTGGTAGCCTCCCAGGTATTCCGCAGGAATATTGCCGATGATATAGGTGATGGTAACAGAAAGTACCGCTACCAGCCACACCCATTTGTCCTTTATCTTCATCTTGGTGAAGATCCCAAAGCTGAACAGCCCTAACAGGGGTCCATACGTGTAGGTCGCGGCCTTGAGCAGCAGATCGATCACGCTGCTGTCAAGCAAATACTTGAAGGCAATGATCACGGCCACAAGCAAAACGCTTATCCCTATATGAACCCGCTGTCTTAACCCTTTTTGATGGGAAACCTCCCGTCGTTCGATATCCAGGAAATCCACGCAAAAACTTGTAGTGAGAGAAGTAAGAGCACTGTCCGCACTGGAATAAGCCGCGGCAATAAGTCCCAGGATAAAGATCACGCCAAGTCCTATTCCCATATTTCCGTTTAGGGCAACCTCGGGAAAAAGCAGGTCTGTTTTCTCTTTTCCGTCAAGCATGGGTACTGCAATTCCGCTTTGTTCCGCATAAACAAAGAGCAGGGCTCCCAGGAACAGGAACAATAAATTCACAGGAACAAATACCAGGCTGTATGACATCACGTTCTTTTGCGCGTCCTTCAGGTTCTTACAGGTAAGGTTCTTTTGCATCATGTCCTGGTCCAACCCCGTCATACAGATGGTGATGAACATTCCGCCAAAAAAGGCTTTCACAAAATGGTCTTTGTCCAGGAAACTGTCGGTAAAGAAAGTTTTGGTGTATGGCTGCAATTCCTGCGCAGTAAAGAAATCAGAAAAGCTCCAGTTGAGTTCCTGGGCCACGAAATATACAGCAACGGCAACCGAGCCCAGCATGAACAGGGTTTGTAGAGTGTCGGTCCACACGATGGTCTTGATCCCTGCCCTGTTGGTATAGAGCCAGATGAGCAAAATTGAGATGGTCACGGTCACCACGAAAGGCACGTTCCAGGCTTCAAAAACAAAGTATTGCAGCACGGTGGCCACCAAAAACAGCCTGAATGAAGCTCCCAATACCCTTGATATGAAGAAAAAGAAGGCTCCTGTACGATAGCTCACAAACCCGAAGCGCTGCTTCAGGTACTCATAGATCGAGGTGACATTAAGACTGTAATAGATGGGCAGCAATATGTATGTGATCACTAGGTAGCCCGCCAGGTAACCTATCACCACCTGCATATAGCTGAACTGAGAATCGCGCACCCAGCCCGGTACCGAAATAAAAGTCACTCCAGAGAGCGAAGCTCCCACCATTCCGAAGGCCACTATATACCACGGACTCTCCTTATTGGCTTTGAAAAAGGTCTCGTTGCTGGAATTTCGGCTGGTGAAATAGGATATGATCAGAAGTACGCCAAAATAGGCTGCTACCAACAATAGTATCTGGAGGGGCTGCATAGTTGAAATTTTACCGGGGCAAAATACAAATTAAGCTGAAATGAGCAGCAAAGAGAAGAACTGTAAATTTTCTGGTGCTTGTGTGAAAAAGCCGTAATTTTGAAGCATGGAATTTTCGTCAAAGTTATTGGAGGAAGCGGTGAACGAAATGTCTCAGCTTCCGGGGATTGGGCGCCGAACGGCTCTGCGCCTGGTGTTGCATTTGCTAAAGCAGCCCGAGTCACAGACCGTGGCCCTCAGCAAGTCCCTGGTGGATCTGAAGACCGAAGTGAAATTCTGCAAAAACTGCCACAACATCAGTGATACTGAACTTTGCGAGATCTGCGCCAACAAAAGCCGGCAGAGCGAGATAGTTTGTGTGGTGGAAGATATCCGCGATGTGATGGCCATTGAAAATACCAGTCAGTATAGGGGATTGTATCACGTGCTGGGAGGCAAGATCAACCCTATGGAAGGCGTTGGGCCTTCGCAGCTCACCATCAAGAGCCTGGTGGATAAGGCCAGGAGCGGGGAGGTCAAAGAGATCATTTTCGCCCTTAGCAGTACACTGGAGGGAGATACGACCAACTTCTACATCTTTAAGCAGCTGGAAGGCCTTGACATAAGGACCAGTACCATTGCCCGCGGAATTTCGGTGGGTGACGAGCTGGAATATGCCGATGAGGTGACTCTTGGCCGCAGTATTACTAACAGGATTCCCTTCGAAAACTCTTTAAAGAGCTAAGATCTTTGTACCTTTTGCCCATAAGGCAGAAGAAGCCTTTTTAAAAAAGCGAAAAAATAGCTTCTGCGGAAACCGGTGAAAGTTGTAATTTTACTCGGGAAAGCAGCCTGCAAAAAGGCAGGAGCAGCTTCTGATATTTTTCTGCTGCTGAAAATTTATTATTAAAAAAGCTATTTTTTTAGTAAATTCGCAGTCAATCTAACTTAACACATCTTCGAGATAAGAATATGGCAAAATTTGAACTTAAATTACCCAAAATGGGGGAAAGTGTTGCCGAGGCAACGATAACAAATTGGTTAAAAGAAGTAGGAGAGACCATTGAGGCCGATGAGGCAGTTCTGGAGATTGCCACCGATAAAGTTGACAGTGAGGTTCCCAGTGAAGTAGACGGGGTGTTGGTGGAAAAACTGTTCAATGAAGATGATGTGGTGCAGGTGGGGCAAACCATCGCCATCATTGAGACCGAAGGAGAAGAAGGCGCTGAAGCTACCCCGGTAGCCGAGCAGGAAGTGCCTTCAGAAGAGATACAGGAAGCGGTAGCCGAAGCCGAAAAAAGGGTGGAGGAAGCCAAAGAAATAAGCGTAGCCGATTTTTCGGGCAGCGACAGGTTCTATTCGCCGCTGGTGAAGAACATCGCTAAAGAAGAGGGAATATCTTTCGAAGAACTGGAGCAGGTAAAAGGTACCGGCAAAGACGGAAGAGTTACCAAAAATGACATTTTAGAGTACGTAGAGAACAGATCGGCACAGCCTGCACAGGCAGCCGCGCCTCAGCAAAAAGCCGCGCCGCAGGCAGCGCCGCAACCGGCCAAGACTCCGGTGAGCGTGAACGGCGAAGATGAGATCATCGAGATGTCCAGGATGGGCAAAATGATCGCCCACCACATGGTGGAGAGTGTGCAGACTTCGGCTCACGTGCAGTCTTTCATCGAGGTAGACGTGACCAACATCTGGAACTGGCGCAAGAAGAACAAGGATGCCTTTGAAAAGCGTGAGGGTGAAAAACTCACTTTTACGCCTATCTTCATGGAGGCTGTAGCTAAGGCCATAAAGGACTTCCCGCTGATCAATATCTCTGTTGACGGCGACAAGATCATCAAAAGAAAGAACATCAACCTGGGAATGGCAGCTGCCTTGCCAGACGGAAACCTGATCGTTCCCGTGATTAAGAACGCAGACCAGCTGAACCTGGTAGGCATGGCTAAAAAGGTTAATGACCTGGCTAATCGTGCAAGACAGAACAAACTGAAGCCGGACGATATTCAGGGCGGTACATATACCGTGACCAACGTGGGAACTTTCGGCAGTATCATGGGTACGCCGATTATCAATCAGCCGCAGGTGGGTATCCTGGCGCTGGGAGCCATTAGAAAGGTTCCTGCCGTGATCGAGACTCCAGAAGGGGATTTCATCGGTATCAGGTACAAGATGTTCCTTTCTCACAGCTACGATCATCGGGTGGTGAATGGCGCGCTGGGAGGACAGTTCGTGCAGCGAGTGGCCCAGTACCTTGAGAAATTTGACAAGAACAGGGATCTGTAGATCTCTTTAAAAGAAAATTTAAAGCCATATTTCCGTGAAAAGCGGAATTATGGCTTTTACTTTTTTTAAATGCTGCTGAGAGAAATTTCAGGGCCTGTAAAAAATAGTATCTTTACCAAAACCCGAATTTTTAAAATGGAGTTGAAACTTACCAAACCTATTTGCTTTTTTGATCTGGAGGCAACGGGTACCAATGTGGCAACAGATCGTATAGTGGAGATCTCAATTCTTAAGGTGTTTCCAAACGGGAACAAAGAGAGCAAGACCTGGCTTGTGAACCCCGAAAGGCCTATTCCGAAAGAAGTGGTGGCCGTTCACGGTATCACCGATGAAAAAGTGGCTAATGAACCTACTTTCAAGCAACTGTCGGGGCTGGTTTACGAGATGATCAAAGGCTGTGACCTTGCCGGCTACAATTCCAACAGATATGATATTCCGCTGCTGGCTGAAGAGATGCTGAGAGCAGGTGTTGATTTTGACATGAAGAACATGCTGGCCGTTGACGTGCAGACCATCTTTCACAAAATGGAGCAGCGCACACTTTCCGCAGCCTATAAATTCTACTGCGGAAAAGACCTGGAAGGAGCGCACAGCGCGGCTGCCGATGCCGAGGCTACTTATGAAGTGCTGAAATCTCAGTTGGATCGCTATGAGGAGCACCTTGAGAACGATGTGAAATTCCTTTCGCAATTCAGCGCGAGAAAGAACTGTGCAGATTTTGCCGGATTCATCGCCTTCAACAAAAAAGGGCAGGAGGTATTTTCCTTCGGAAAGCATAAAGGTAAATGCGTGGAAGATATTTTTGACCAGGAGCCCGGGTACTACGGGTGGATGCAGAATTCCGACTTTCCGCTGTATACCAAAAAGGTGCTTACCGCCATCAAGCTGAGAAAGCTCAATACCAAAGTCAAATAAGAAACCTTCCGCAGAAACAGCTATGAAGATCATTTGTGTAGGCCGCAACTATACCGAGCATATAGCCGAGCTTGAGAACGAAAAACCAACAGACCCGGTGCTTTTTATGAAGCCCGATACTGCTATCCTGCTTAAAAAACACCCCTTCTTTATCCCGCCATTTTCAGATGATGTACATTACGAGGTTGAGCTGCTGGTGAGGATCAACCGGGTTGGAAAACACATTCAGAAGAAGTTCGCCCATAAATATTATGACCAGGTGGGATTGGGAATTGATTTTACTGCCAGAGACCTTCAGCAGAAGTTGAAAGAGAAAGGCTTGCCCTGGGAAAAGGCCAAATCTTTTGACGGGGCCGCGGTAATTGGCGAAAAATGGCTGGACAAGCAACGGTTTCAGGATGTGGACGATATCAATTTTAGCCTTCAGAAGAACCGAAATGTGGTGCAAAAAGGAAATTCTTCTCACATGCTTTGGAAGATTGACGAATTAATTGAATATATTTCACAATATTTCACGCTTAAGATAGGCGATGTGATATTTACAGGAACACCCGCGGGGGTAGGCCCGGTAGCTATTGGTGATGAACTCACGGGTTTCATAGAAGAGGAGCAAGTTTTTTCAATACAGGTAAAATAATGAGCAGTTACAATTTAGACAGTGTAGAAGAAATGGCCGGCGGCGACCAGGACTTCGTTAAAGTCGTAGTACAGACATTCATTGAGGAGATCCCGCCCGATCTTGAAGCCATGAACCAGGCCGTGGCCGAGAACAATCCCGGGCAGGCTTACCAGTATGCCCACAAAATGAAGCCCAACCTGCAAATGTTCGGGCTGGAGCTTATGCCGCAGATCAAGATCATTGAAGAATGGTCAAAAGAAGGGAAAAACAAAAAAGAAGTGGACGCGGCCGCTCAAAAGATCACTCTTAAAGTAAAATCTGCCGAGCAGGAGCTCAAAGAAGACTTTGACCTGTAATGACCGCAGAAGTTATCACCATTGGAGATGAGATCCTTATTGGACAGATCGTAGATTCTAATTCGGCCTTTATAGCTAAAGAGCTGAACAAGATCGGTATTTCTGTCTTCCAGATCACCTCCATACAGGATGATAAGCTGCATATCCTCAACGCCCTTGATGAAGCCTCGGCCAGGGCCGATATCATCATCATGACCGGCGGACTGGGGCCTACCAAAGACGACGTCACCAAATATACTTTTTGCGAATACTTTGACGACCGGCTGGAGCTGAACGAGCAGGTGCTTGAACATATCGAGGAACTTTTTAAAAGATATAAGGTCACTCCCATTTCAGACCTTAACCGGGAGCAGGCCATGCTGCCATCCAAGGCCGAAGTTCTCCACAACGAATACGGCACCGCACCCGGAATGTGGATGGAAAAGGATAAAAAGGTCTACATCTCCATGCCCGGAGTGCCATACGAGATGAAGGAGCTTATGGAGCGGGAGGTGATCCCAAGGCTGCGGGAAAAATACCACCGGCCGTTCATTTATCACAAGACCATACTTACTCGCGGTATGGGGGAAAGCGCCGTGGCGAACAAACTTGCTGCCTGGGAAGAAAAACTTCCATCTCATTTGAAGTTCGCTTATATGCCTGATATTGGCAGCGTGAGGCTGCGTATTTCGGGGAAGGGGCAGGACGAGGGTGCGCTTATCTCTGACGTGGAAAAGCAGGTGGAAGGCCTGTATGAGATCCTGGGAGATATCATTTCTGATGAACAGGACGAGGACGAGACCATCGCGGTACAGATCAGCAAGATTCTCACCGCTGAAAAGAAATTCCTGGCCGCGGCTGAAAGCTGTACGGGGGGCGCGCTGGCTGCCGAATTCACCACTCATCCCGGCGCCTCAAAATGCTTTAAAGGCGGAATGGTCTCATATGCCACCCAGACCAAGGTCGAAATGCTGCAGGTGAAAAAAGAGCTTATCGAAGAATTTAGCGTGGTGAGCGCCGAGGTAGCTGAAGCCATGGCCCGGAACGCCCGAAAACTTTTTAAAACCGATTACGCGCTGTCAACTACCGGCAACGCAGGCCCTACAAAAGGCGACAGCGATGCCGAGGTGGGCACGGTCTATATCGGCCTTGCCACTCCTGAAAGAACTTACTCTAAAAAATTCCTTTTCGGGAATCATAGGGATCAGGTGGTTAAAAAAGCGGTTTATAAGGCGTTTGAGATGATCTTGAAGGAGATTACTGCGTAGAAATTAGAAGTTAGATGTGGGAAGTTAGAAGTTAGAAGTTGGTCGTGTGAACTGTAAAAATAGGCCGTCAGTTCAAGTGATTTTCAAAACCGATTCCGGATGCTTTTTCCAGACAGGTCCGAACCTGCGGTTTTGAAAATCGTATCGAGAACAAGGCAATTGGAAGTTAAAAATTCGATGTTTGAAGTTGTACTTTGTTTTTTCCTTCTTTACTTTGAAACGTCTTTGCGAAGGAGCCATTGGCGACTGAAGCAATCTATTTGTCGGGAGCGTGAATTACTTCAATGGTGATTTTCAGAAAACAACATGAGATTGCCGCGCTTCATTTCATTGCGCTCGCAAAGACGTAATAAAGAAAAAGTAGAGCTAAGAGCCAACAACCAACAGAAAAACGGGGAACAAAAAACAGAAAACCGGCAACATTCCTAAGCTCTTGCAGCAGAACCCTTCCGAAGAAAAAACTCAAAAAATATTTTTCTTCCCCTATTGGCTATTAGGTAAAAAATTCGTTAATTTGCAGCCTGTTTTGAAATAACGAGTTAAAGTATAGAGCAATGTCAAGAGTTTGTGAACTTACAGGTAAGAAAGCGATGGTAGGAAACAATGTTTCCCACGCGATGAATAAAACAAAACGTAAATTTGACGCCAATTTGGTTAAGAAACGTTTTTACATTCCTGAGGAAGATAAATGGATCACTTTGAAAGTGTCTACTTCTGCAATTAAAACCATTAATAAAAAAGGAATCTCTGCTGTAATTAAAGAAGCAAGGGAAAAAGGATTTTTAACCAAGTAGTAATCCTCACATTTAACACGCAGTACAATGGCAAAGAAAGGTAACAGAGTTCAGGTTATATTAGAGTGTACAGAGCACAAAGCGTCTGGGAAACCGGGTACTTCAAGATACATTACAACTAAAAACAAAAAGAACACGCCAGACAGAATGGAGCTGAAGAAATTCAACCCTATTCTTAAGAAGATGACGGTTCATAAAGAAATAAAATAATAAGTCATGGCAAAGAAATCAGTAGCATCATTACAAACAGGATCAAAGAGATTGACCAAAGCGATCAAAATGGTTAAGTCTCCTAAAACCGGCGCCTATACTTTTGTGGAAGCAATTATGGCTCCAGAACAAGTAAATGACTTTTTGAACAAGAAATAAGTTATTTCAAAAAATATTGAAAGCCGTCCTGATGACCATCGGGACGGCTTTTTCTTTTTGCGTATATTTACAGGCGAAATGAGCGCGGCGCACTTCCCGTGCCGCTTTGAACATTAAGATCTAACAATGAGTTTATTCAAGAAAATCTTCTCTAAAGAGAAAAAGGAGACCTTAGATAAAGGGCTCGAAAAATCGAAAACAGATTTTTTCTCAAAACTCGGTAAGGCTGTTGCCGGAAAATCAAAAGTAGACGATGAGGTGCTCGATGACCTGGAAGATGTGCTGGTGAGCAGCGACGTGGGCGTGGCCACTACCGTGAAGATCATTAACCGCATTGAAGACCGCGTGGCGCGAGACAAGTACCTGGGGACAGATGAGCTCAACAAGATCCTTAGGGAAGAGATAGCCGCTCTTTTGGCCGAGACCAATTCGGGTGAAGGAACGGAATTCTATGTGCCTACAGATAAGAAGCCATACGTGATCATGGTGGTGGGCGTGAACGGTGTGGGGAAGACCACTACCATTGGAAAGCTGGCCTACCAGTTCAAGAAAGAAGGAAAAAAAGTTGTGCTTGGCGCGGCCGATACCTTCCGTGCCGCTGCGATAGATCAGCTGCAGGTGTGGGCAGACCGTGTTGACGTACCCATAGTAAAACAGAAGATGGGCAGCGACCCTGCTTCCGTGGCCTTTGACAGTGTGCAAAGCGCCGTGAAACAGGACGCCGATGTGGTGATCATTGATACCGCCGGGCGTTTACACAACAAGGTGAACCTGATGAACGAGCTTTCAAAAGTTAAGCGGGTGATGCAGAAAGTGGTCGACAATTCTCCGCATGAAGTGCTGCTGGTGCTTGATGGGTCTACCGGTCAAAACGCTTTTGAGCAGGCCAAGCAGTTCACAGCGGCTACAGAAGTTACTTCCCTGGCCGTAACCAAACTTGACGGTACCGCGAAAGGCGGGGTGGTGATAGGCATCAGCGACCAGTTCAAGATCCCCGTGAAGTATATTGGAGTGGGAGAAGGCATGGAAGACCTGCAGGTGTTCAATAAATACGAGTTCGTAGACTCTTTTTTCAAATAGATCAATAAGCCTCCCTTTATGAAAAATCTTTTTTTCCTGGCCTTTTTGGCCCTCACACTGTTTTCCTGTAAGTCTGAAACCGAAAAAGATACCGAACCTGCTGTGGTCTGGGAACGGAATGACGAAACCGCAGAACTCGAAGAGCAGGCGCAGCATGAGGTCGAACGCATGCAGTTCAAACTCATCAATTCAAAGTTCCTGGACAAGAATACCATCTGGAACGAGTTCGATGAGGAGCTGGCCGATTTTACTGAAGAAAAATACGACAGCCTGAAGCCGCTCATCCTTGAGCAGGACATTCCGCAATTGCAGCGGGCTGTGCAGCAAGCAAAATTATCTTACGAGGAACTTACCAAGTTCTATATCTACCGCATCAGGAAGTTCGAGAGCGACAACGACCTGTCGCTTAACGCGGTGATCGCTTTAAATCCCGATGTTGTTGAGGATGCCCGAGAACTCGATGCCCGCGGCAAGCTGAGGGTGAACGAGAATTCCATGTACGGAATGCCCGTGCTGCTCAAGGACAATATCAATACCGATAATATGCCTACCACTGCCGGGGCCATCGCTTTGGCAGAGAACACTCCGGCTGAAAATGCCTTTATCGTAGAGCGTTTAAAAGATCATAAAGCCCTCATCCTCGGAAAAGTGAATTTGAGCGAGTGGGCCTATTACTTCTGCGAGGGTTGTCCGCTGGGCTACAGCGCCGTGGGCGGGCAAACGCTGAATCCCTACGGAAGAAAGCAATTTGAAACAGGCGGTTCCAGCTCCGGAAGCGGGGTGGCCGTGGCCGCTAATTACGCCGTAGCCGCTGTGGGTACCGAAACCGCCGGTTCCATTTTATCGCCGTCTTCCAAGAATTCAGTAGTGGGACTGAAACCGACCGTTGGCCTGCTTAGCCGAAGCGGGATCGTTCCCATCTCAAGCACTTTGGACACGCCCGGACCCATGACTAAATCGGTTATCGATAACGCTATTTTCCTAAACGCCATGACCGGGAAGGATACTGTTGACGCGGCCTCTGTGGAGGGCGGAAAGA
Source organism: Salinimicrobium catena (assembly GCF_900102915.1). Taxonomy (GTDB): domain Bacteria; phylum Bacteroidota; class Bacteroidia; order Flavobacteriales; family Flavobacteriaceae; genus Salinimicrobium; species Salinimicrobium catena. Next base: position 5,982 of record NZ_FNGG01000005.1, on the reverse strand, counting down.
ATTATGTACGAGGCCTTGAAAATGCCACTTTGGAAGAAAAAAGAATAGGGGTGATGAAGCCGTTGATGGCCGATTCGCTGTACAATGCCGCGGTGGAACATCTAAGAGCTCAGGGCGCCGAAGTGATCGAATTCCAGCCGGCGGAGATCCCGTTGGACAGCTTTACCACCCTGCTGGATGCCGACATGAAAAAGGACCTGCCCGCTTACATCCAGACCGGCGCGGGAGACAACATTGAGCTGAAGAACGTGGAAGAGATCATCGCTTTTAATGAGGAAGACTCTGTGGTACGCGCTCCTTACGGACAACAGCTGTTCGAAGGCATCGCTGCCGACAGTACCTCTGCGGAAGAACTGGAAAAACTGAGCGCTCGTTTACAGGAGAACGGCAGGAAGTTCTTTGACGTGCCCATGCAGGAGCACAACCTGGATGCGGTGCTGTCCATCAACAATTACCACGCTGCCTACGCTGCGGTTGCCAAATACCCGGCGCTTACGGTGCCTGCCGGTTATGAAACTACCGGAGAGCCCAAGAACGTCACGTTCATCGCCAAACCTTTTGAAGAGCAAAAGCTGCTTGAGCTGGGCGCTGCCTTTGAAAAGAACTTCAGGAAACGCAAGGCTCCTAAAAACTACAACTAAGATGTCTCACAGGAACCTGGTCATCCTCACCAAGATCGTGCTGTTCTACAGCCTTTTCTACGTGCTGCTGAAGGCGATCGTACTGATCTTTGGGAACGCCTGGCTTGTGCCCAATCTATTGCTCATGCTGCCTTATCTGGTCCTGGCGGTCATCGGCTGGTTGCTGGTGAAAAAGGAAAACTATACCTGGTTCTATGTGGCGGCGGGCGCGGCGGTGATCATCCTTACCCGTATTTTTGAAACTCAATTCTCGGTGTGGGTGCAGCAAATGGTAACAGAGTAACCTGCTCAGAAAAGGATTTCGAAAAATATATTTTACAGCCTGAAGCCTTCTTCAGGCTTTTTTCTTGCCAAATTTTTAACGGAAACTTCCTTTTACGGAAATTCGTAAATCGCTTTAACAAAATTTTATAAATTTACAGGATCAGCAGCAGTGGTTTTTATCCAGCCTAAATGGGGTGCTAAAAAATGCTTGTTGTTGTGGTAAAATACGTTGGCAGCAAGCTAAAAGAAGAGGAACTAATCAAAATCAATAAATATGAAAAATCAAATTTTCCTAGCTTTATCAATTCTAACAGCTAGTGCAATGATTACAGGATGCTGTGGAACAAGAATGGCGTCTTGCCCTGACGGTAGACCTGTAAGTTTTCCGAAATCTGAAAAATGTGCTGCTAAGATTTACCAAGATGCAGTCAAAGATTTTAATGCTAATTTAAAAGCTACCGTAAATGTGGTAGACCAAGTTACTGTAGGAGTCGATAACCTAGAAATTAAAAACGAATCTAAATTATTGAAAGATAAACTGAATCAGGAAAGCATAAGGCTACAAGAAACCTTAAAAGCTAGTTATCTTGCAATTACTCGTGACCCATGTTCAAATTCAGAGAGACACTACAAACTTGTTGAAAGTGTGAATGCTAAAAACTATGAATTGCAACAACTCAAAACCACACTTGAGAATGAGACTAAACAAAAAGAAATAGAAAGCACATTGGATGATTATCTATATCAAAGGGGTAAACGAGAAGGTGCCGCTATGGGCAAAATTGCCGGAACGTTAGACAGATACTTCAAGGACAATAACAAATACCCTGATTCACTAGATGATATTGCTATTCAAGAGGAAATAAACTTTCTAGGCTCAAGTCGTTTAGAATACAAACTAATAAGTCCTTCCGAGTTCACTATGAAATTTGCTGGAGAAGATTATGTACTTGGTTCTTCTGACGACAAACTCTACAAAGGTAAAGATGGAAAAACCGAAAGATTAAATTAAAAGCCAGCTGCCAGCAATGGGTATAAAACATAGGGCGGACAAGGCTTTCTGAAAGGTTCGTTCAGCTAGCAAATTTTGGTTTCGGTGGACAGTGAATCGCTCCTAAAGCCCTACGTTTCATACCCGAGACCGTTAGCAGTAATTTCTTTTAAAAACACTCGAATGAAACAACTTAAAATTGATTTAGAGAATTGCTTTGGCATTGGAAAATTAAACCATCAATTCGATTTTGAAAAAAGTAATACTCACTTAGTTTACGCTCCAAATGGAACAATGAAAACTTCTTTTGCAAAGACATTTGAATTAGTTTCAAAGGATGATCCCAGGAACAAACCGTGTGACCGTATTTACAAATCCAGAGTTTCTAAATATGAAATTTTAAACGAAGATTCCGAAATTAATCCAGATGATATATTAGTAATAAATGCCGAGGATGATAGTTTTGATGCATCAAGTAAGATCAGTAGTTTTCTTGCAAGTAAAGAACTAAAAGATGAATATGATAATATATATCAAGAACTAAATGAATTAAAAGTTGAATTCATAAAAAAATTAAAAGCCATTTCGCAAAGTACTGATTGCGAAACTGAATTTATTAATACATTTTCAGAAGATGAAAATTCAGATTTTTTTGAAGTTCTTTCTAACCAAGTAAATCAACTCAAAACGGAATTTGAAAAATATGATTTTCGTTATAATGACATATTTGATAAAAAAGGTAACGTGAAGAAATTTCTTGATAAGAATCAAGCAATTTTAGACCAATACGTTAGTGACTACAAAAATATAATATCTAATTCCAAATTTTTCAAAGAATCTGCAAACAATAGTTTCGGTACATATCAGGCCAATACTATAATAAAATCAATTGAGGATAATTCTTTTTTTGAAGCAGGCCATAAATTCGTTTTGGAAGACGGAACTGAAATCGAAAACGCTGAAAATCTAAAAACAATTGTTGAAGAAGAAATCCAAAATATTTTAAATGATGAAAAACTAAAAAAGTCATTTGAGAAAGTAGATAAAGCAATTGGTTCCAATGCAGAGTTAAGGGCCTTTAAAAAAGTTATTGAAAAAAATAATCTGATTTTAGTCCAATTGAAGGACTATGAAAAGTTTAAACAAGAAGTTTGGATTAATTACTTTTCCGAAATCAAAAAAGAAGCAGAGGAGTTAGTAGATCAATACTCAGGAAAAAAAAGCAGATTAGAAAAGATTATTAGCGAATCAAAAAAAGAATTTGATTTATGGACTAGGATCATAAAAACCTTCAATTCGCGATTCCACATCCCTTTCAAAGTTAATATCGTGAACCAAGAAGATATTATTTTAAAAGAAGAAACTGCTAATCTGAATTTTGATTACTCCGATAGAGGAGATGTGCCTGTAAAACAAAATCGGGAAAATTTACTAACCATTTTGAGCAAAGGTGAACAAAGAGCCTATTTTATCCTTCACTTTTTATTCGAGATTGAATCGAGAAAATTAAAAACTAATAAGAATCTTTTAATTTTTGATGATGTTGCAGATTCATTTGATTATAAAAATAAGTTCGCCATTATTGAGTACATAAAAGAAACTCACGAACAAGGTCATTTTAAAACAATTGTGTTAACTCATAATTTTGACTTTTATCGAACTGTTGCTTCTAGATTACATTTAGATAGAGATGTAATTTATATGACAACTAAAAATGTTCAAAACGAAATAACTTTTCATAAAGGCCAATATATAAATGATGTCTTCAGTTATCTTATTAGAAATTATCAAAATCCTAAGTTCTTTATAAGTCTAATTACATTTGTCCGAAATCTAATTGAATACAGCGAATCTAAGACTAATGAACACTATGTTACTCTTACAAGTTGCCTACATAGAAAAGAAGAAACGGAAGATATAAGTGTAGATCAAATCTTTGAGATATTTAAGGGCAGATTAGTCAAATTAGAAGATAAGACTATAACTTTTGGAGAAAAAAGATTAATTGATTTCATTATTGAAACAGCAGATTCTATTTCGGATGAAGATGCTGATGAGATAGCTCTTGAAAATAAAATTTGCCTTGCAATAGCTATCAGATTGCAAGCAGAAAAATATCTAATTGCTAAACTTCCAGATGTTGATTTAACCGACATTAAGAAAAACCAAACTCAAGTTTTATATAAAGAATATTGTTCTAATTATCCCAATAGTGAAGCTATAACTACACTAGATAAAGTTAATTTAATGACACCAGAAAACATTCATATCAATGCTTTTATGTTTGAACCATTAATTGATATGTCAATAAATCATTTGACACTTTTATATAGAGCAGTAAGTAATTTAAACTAGAGAAACTACCTCTAACACCGCTTCATCGCAAATAACGGGTTTTATCGAAAAAGTGTAATTTTAGAAACCAGGAAAGAAATGGTTAAGCCGACAAATTCGCGTCCCTACTCCCGCAACTAAAGGTCCCAAAAGATTGGATCAGAAATTTTCCAGACTACCTATTTCAAAAAACCAAACATGAAATATAAACTAACCTCTGCATTTTTAATTATAGGATTCGCCACTTTTGGGCAGGAGTTCGGGTTTGATATTCACAAAACTTCTCTTGACCAATATATACAGATGGAAGAAGATCTGGGCAGTGAAAGCCTTCCGGTTACTTCCAATCACGTGTCCTTCAGCGGAAATGCTCAACCCTTTAAATTTAGACGGCAACAAAAAGGCTTACCAGACCTTATCTCTTATTACTACTTTAAAGAAAAAGACTCCGCAATGTCTCATGTTCTTTATGAATGGGATGAAAGCCGGCAGGCTGAAAACACTGATCTTGACAGGAAAAAGTCCAGGGAATATCAAAAGGCCCTGATCAGGAAATTCAACCAACTGGAAGAAAGGATCTCAGACCGGTATGGAGAACCTGAAACCACAGGGGATCTTACTGACCTTGAACAGGCAGATAAAAAAAGCGGCCTTGAGAAAAAGGACTTATGGCGGCCAAACGATAGTACAGAAATAGAATTGTATACTGTCATTTCAAATTATTATGAAAAGAGAGGAATGATCACCATAAAACCCACCCATAGGATAAGGCTGGAAGTAAAGAAAACCGAAAAAGGTGATAATAATTCCTCAACAATAAGTGAAGAAAGGCTTCAAACCTTAACGGCTTTGACCGGTGAATTCTTTCGGGCACTGTCAGCTGAGGATCTTTCAGGATCAAAACAGTTCTTATCTGCTCGAATTAAAGAAGCCGTGACCAGGGAGCAACTTACTGCTTTGATTGCCAATATCGATTTTGACAGAGAGACCGAGCTGATCTATAGCGGAATCCAGGTGGGGACTGATGGCAGGTCCTATACCATGCTTCAGTATAAATACAAGGATGACGTTGGCGATATTCCGAAGTTGTAGCACATTTGTAGAAAACAGTAAAAGTTGATGAATGAGTATTTCGACTACTTTATGAAGAAAAAATCATATTAATATGTGGCGGACTTTTAGAGATTTAGGAGGGTTTATTTGGGTTATACTTAAACTTGGACGGACTGACTTGGAGAGTGAACAATCTAGAGAAAATTGGGAAAGAAATATTCTTACTTCAATTGTAATTTTATTAGTCCTGACCTATATCTCAATAGCATCAGAATAAAATTCGCTAAATAAAAAAGCTTTAAAACTTAGATTATGGCAGCAGGGGGACCAGCGGATCATCCACTAACTGACATCTTAATATATAATTTGGATGTGTACAACAAAAAATGCGATGATTTAGTTAGGCAAATTTCTAAATTCGTCTCTATTCACACTCTTTTTGAAATGTTCGATTGGTTTGATAATTTCTCGGCAACAGAGGAGCAACTGATAGAATTTGAAAAAGTATTATCTCTCAAACTAAATGAACTCCAATCTCTCGCTGAGTCGAATGGCTGGGAGAAAAAATAAAACGTGCTACAACAATGAATAACACAAATTGCGGAACCCTTCCAAAAATGACATTTTTGACTACCTTTAAAATAATTCTTTAACGGAAAAATTCGAGTTCCCAAGCCGCAACTTGCGTTATTCGAGACG
>NZ_FNGG01000024.1 GCF_900102915.1 Salinimicrobium catena | reverse complement strand
CGCTTCCTATTGTGGAATTGCTCCTTTTCCTCATCAATCTGGTACAAGTATTAGGGGAAAAACAAAAGTTAGTCGCTTAGCTCAAAAGGAAGGCAAGACTTTATTGAGTTTATGCGCAACAACAGCAATCCAATACAATCCGGAGATAAAGACTTTTTATGAGAGAAGAGTGCAAATGGGAAAAAATAAAATGAGTACAATTAACATCATCAGGAACAAGTTATTAGCGCGAGCCTTTGCTGTCATTAAGAGAGGAACTCCTTATGTCAATACAATGAAATTTGCCTCCTGAAAATAAAAAAAAACTATAATAAATAATTTGCTTTAACCATAGGATACAGGCAGGCTCGAACTGACAGCAGAGAGGTTCACTTCACCCGGGTCCAGGTGTTCTTCAAAAAGGGTTTGAAATTGCTTCCATCAATGGCAATAAGAAATTCTTCCGTGAAGTGCTCTTCAGAGTCTTTGGTAAGAATAAGTTTTGCTTTCCAGTTACCGGGGTTATTCTCGATCTCCCGGGTCACGAAGACCAGTTTTTCCTCATTCGACTGAGCAGTGTTCAGCTCATAGATGTTGGTGAAGCCTTCGACATGGAATTGTCGCAAAACAATATTTTCTATATTCTTATTATAGCTGAAGATGCCTTTATCCCGGTGCACTTCCCCCATGGGCTTTTTCTCTGAAACAGGAAAGGTTGACTGGTTCTCGACAAAGATGTAGTTATCTCCCAATTCATATTGGTACGTCCGGAAACCGATGCCATTACCGGCCACCCCTGTTTCCACTCCCTGCCAGTTACCGATAAAGTAATCCAGGCGTTCTAATTTCTCCTGACCATAGCCCGTATGGAGACTGAGAATTAAGGCCAGGGTGGTAAAAATGTGTTTCATTTTTTTCTGATTGGTAGAGTTGATGTGTAAGATCACCATTTGGTGCAACACGAGACAAAATTAATTCTTTTTAGACCCTAAAGAATCCATTGGATAAAGCTTTTTTGAAGGAATGAGAATAATTCCGAAGGAATTGAACTATAACAAAATTTTTAAAAATTGAAGAATCCGATTTTTCAGGAGGTGCACAAAAATGTTTTATTCTTCGATCCAGTCAAATAAATATTCCTCTTTATGGTCTATTTTATATTTGATTAGAAAATCTTTGTATTCCTCCTGAAAAGTCCTTCTTCTGTGATGCTCCTTCTGATTATGAATATATTGAATAACATTATCCAGGGCTAAATGAGAATAAGAAAAAGCTCCGTAACCTTCCTGCCAGTCGAATTTTGATCTTGAATAACCTTTTGTCTTGATAAATTCGTTAGAGGCTTTTTTGATCTCCCTGACCAGGTCTGATAAGCAGCAAGAAGGTTTCATCCCAATAAGAATATGGATGTGATCTGGCATTCCATTTATAGCCAATAACTTCTGATTCTTATTCGTGACTATTCCTGTTATGTATTTATAAAGTTCCTGTTCCCACTGCTCAGAGATCAAACTACGCCGCCCTTTAACAGCAAATACTAATTGGATGTAAATTTGGGAGAAGGTGCCCGGCATTGGATTCTTTTTTTCTTATCCTAATTTAATAAAAATAAAAGCCGAAGAAGGTGTTAATCTGTCCATGATTCTGTAACAATCTGGTTAGCGAATATAAGCCTGGAAATGCGACCCCCTCGGGGTCGTGTGAAACCGTTCACACTTTCCTCTATAAATTTATGACCCCTTCGGGGTCTTATTGCGTCAAATCCATTTCACTATGTCAACCTAAATTCGCCCTTTAAATATTTGTATGTAAGGATTGATCACAAAAGTTCAAGTATTAAAAGAACCGTTGTAACTCAATTCTTTTAGGGTGGTAAAATTTATGATCACTATGGCCGAGATCCCGAAGGGATCAAATATTGATAGCAGGATCATTAATGAAGCGTATTCGACCCCCTCCGGGGTCGCACAAACATTTCATCCCTTTTATCATTAAATTTTGTCCCTTTAGGGTCTTTGGGCCACCTAAAAAAATTGATTAAGTCGAGCCATAAGAGCACTGTCCTGTCCTCTCCTCATCATTCTTCAAACAATCTTATGGTATAATCCAGAAGTTCTTTACCTCCAACTTTGCCATGGCCCGGAATTACGAATTCCGCTTCAGGATACTTGTTTTTCAGAAGCCTTACTGTCTTTGGCCACTCCTCCACATTTGCATCGGAAAGATTTCCCTTTCCGGCGTTCATTTCCTTCACCAAACAGCCTCCAAAAAGGGCCTTTTTACCCGGGAGATAGCTCACCATATTATCCGGAGTATGTCCCTGACCAGGGAATTCCGTGATCGTATTTTCATCACCCACTTTGATCTCCACTTTCTGATCAAAAGCGGTTTGCGGCAGATGTTCCATCCCGTTTTCTTTCGCTAGTAGTATAGTGACTTCGCTTGCATAAGAGCTGACACCTTTTTTGTGGAAGGCTTCCAATCCACCAAGGCAGTCGATGTGAAAATGATTGATCATCACCGCTATGATATTCTTCTCTCTTTCGATTTCTACCCATTCGAACAATTCTTCCGAAGCAGCATTATCAATCGGCGTATCAAAAACAATGGCCTCACTTCCATCGAAGTAGATCATCCCGTTGGCGGGAAAATTTCCGTAATGCTCGATCTCTATATAAGAAGTATGCACGAACAGATCTTCTGCCAGTTTTTCGATCTTAAGGAGCGGACTGGAATATGCGGTTTCCTGAATCTGGGCCGTCATAAAAGTTCCCAGGAAAAGGAAGACTACTGTTATGAATTTTTTCATTCTCCAAAAATATCCAGAAATTTTCTAATTATAGGAATGGTGACTTCCTGCGATTCCGCGGTAGGTAAGTTTGATTTGCTAAAGACGCAGCTTACCTGCCGGTGCTGCAAGTTAAATTTATCTTATGTCGATTTACTATTGATCCACTTTGTCCATTTGATCTTGATGGCACTGATCGGTTGATTTTCCAGCCGGACATTTTCCAGGATCTGAAAACCCAGTTTCTTATAGAACTTCAGGGGCGGATCGTACTTTTCCCCGTTTAGCTTAAAATAACCCTCTGAGGAGACCACCCAGCCATTCAGCTCCTCGTGAGAGGCTTTGGCCATTTCCATGAACCTGGCGCCGAATTTCCTTCCCTGGACCTCAGAATCCAGGATCACGAGAAACCACCTTTCGTTTTCTCTTTTGAAGTCAGCATACCATCCTTGTACCTTGTCATTTTCATCAAGCAATAGCATGTGGCGCTGATCCTCAAGCCCGGTGAGGTAATTTTCAAGATCTGAAAGCTTCTTATACTGAAGTTCCTGCGGATACTCTTTGTTCCAGAGCTCCAGTATTTCTTGTTTTTGAGCTGAAGTCAGCTCCTTTCTTTTAATGATCTTCATTGAAAAATTTGCTGTTCGACATTAATGAGCTTTTGATGCATAATTTCTGAAGTTATCCAGAATTGCCTGCCAGCCTGTCTTTTGCTGTTCTATGCTGTGGGCATTGTCTGTTTCGAAATTTTCAGTGAGGCGGGTTTTGCCATCGTATTCAGTAAAACGCACCGATACCTTCCGGCCGTCATCCAGCGTGGAGGATATGTGTTTGTGCGGTATCACTTCGTTGTATTCCCCGCTGTAATCGAACCCCATACTGCCGTCTTTAGCCTCCATTCTCCAGGAGAACTTCCCTCCCGGCCTCAGGTCATTTTTTGCCCTCGGGCAGTGCCAGGTGTCAGCGGCATAGTTCCATTGAGTAATGTGCTCCGGACGGGTCCACAGCTCCCAGACTTTTTCAGCGGGAAGATCCACAGTGGTCTCCACGGTTACCTTTTTTGATGCCATATCTCTGTTTTTTAAAGTAAGTTATTGATTTTTGAGAAAATGAACATTTGAGATATTTAAATGTGGAGATAACAGAACAGGTGTTACGTCAAGCTCAATAAGGCCTGAACTTCTCATTTTTAGGATAACCGTGATAAAAATTCACTTCTATCTGGAAGGCTGAAGCTCCATGGGGTCTTTGATAGTTTTGCCATTGGAGCGAATCCAGGATGCGGTCGCCTTTTGATAACACCAAAGAATCTTTTGCCGATAACTTCTGGTAGTACTTCGGGTCATCCATCTCTTTGGGAATTTGCTCAAAGAACAGGGTATAGATCAATTGTTTTTCCTCCCTGGTATGTTTGACGATCTTATCGGGATAAAAGCTGTAGTAGGCAGAATTGTTCACTTTTGCCACCAGCTTCTTCCTGTGCCTGTCCTCTTTTAGATCAACTTCAGTATAGAATTTCAGGGAGCCATGTTGGTTCCTTTGCCTTTCTATCAGCGTCCTGTTCACAGAACAGGAATGCAAAAACAGCACTGAACATAGTAGAATAAGATGTTCTTTTCTCAAGCCGGTTATTTTTTGATCAACTTAAACATCCCGGGCCTGCCGGCCGGCCGCTCCTGGTAACCATATTTTTTATAGAAATCCTTTACCCCTTCTGCAGCCATTAAGCCGACAAAGGAATTTTGGTTCGTAGCCTTCTTCAGGTATTCTTCGATGCTGTCCATGATCAACTTTCCGACTCCCCTTCCGTGGAAATCGGGATGCACGATAACATCCTGAATGTAGAGGTAAATAGCCCCGTCACCTATGACTCTGCCAATCCCGATTAGTTTTTCATCATCAAAGACACAGACCGAAAAAAGATCATTTTCAAGGGCTTTTCCAACTACCTCCTCAGCGATGGGATCCCAGCCGGTGGTCTGCCGTAGCAGCTGATATTCTTCGGGCTTTAATTTTCGTATTTCGAGGCGGTAGTTGTTCAAAATTGATTTAATTTTCCTGATGTAGTTCTCAATCTGCTACTTTGCCCAGAAATTTAACGGGTTGAATTCCAACAATTTTATCCTTCTCATCGTAAATGATCTTGATCAGTTCCGTCTCGAATAACGCAAGTTGCGGCTTGGGAACTCGAATTTTTCCGTTAAAGAATTATTTTAAAGGTAGTCAAAAATGTCATTTTTGGAAGGGTTCCGCAATTTGTGTTATTCATTGTTGTAGCACGTTTTATTTTTTCTCCCAGCCATTCGACTCAGCGAGAGATTGGAGTTCATTTAGTTTGAGAGATAATACTTTTTCAAATTCTATCAGTTGCTCCTCTGTTGCCGAGAAATTATCAAACCAATCGAACATTTCAAAAAGAGTGTGAATAGAGACGAATTTAGAAATTTGCCTAACTAAATCATCGCATTTTTTGTTGTACACATCCAAATTATATATTAAGATGTCAGTTAGTGGATGATCCGCTGGTCCCCCTGCTGCCATAATCTAAGTTTTAAAGCTTTTTTATTTAGCGAATTTTATTCTGATGCTATTGAGATATAGGTCAGGACTAATAAAATTACAATTGAAGTAAGAATATTTCTTTCCCAATTTTCTCTAGATTGTTCACTCTCCAAGTCAGTCCGTCCAAGTTTAAGTATAACCCAAATAAACCCTCCTAAATCTCTAAAAGTCCGCCACATATTAATATGATTTTTTCTTCATAAAGTAGTCGAAATACTCATTCATCAACTTTTACTGTTTTCTACAAATGTGCTACAAC
>NZ_FNGG01000013.1 GCF_900102915.1 Salinimicrobium catena | reverse complement strand
ATTTTACGGGTATCACTCATAAGTTCTACAACTTGTTTTACACCTCTTTTGCGATCACGGGAGTATTTGTCCAGCCATTTATAAACTGCCGTTGTAGACACTTCATACTCTTTGCTAACCTCTGAAACTGTGGTGAGGTTCCTTTCAATTTCCCGAACTTTTTTACGCTTAAAGCTATCACTAAAATAACGATTTACTCGTTGTGACGATTCTTTAGAAAAATCTTGTGGTTTTGCCATAATACTGAGTTGTTTTAAACTCCGTAAAACGGTCAACCTATTTCAGTACCCGACAGTTTAAGGCTGTGGATTCGGGTTTGGGGTTTGCTTGTCCTCCGAAGCTCAGAAAGAGCGAAGGAGCATTGTTTGGAGTTTGATTAGGCTTCGGTGATCGGGGATTGGGGATTCCCTCACTAGAGTTCCGGCGAATAAAGATATTGATTTTACCTCCTCAACAGAGCACTTCGTCACTTCATCGGTGGGTTACTCCGTCACAGGTTCACTCCTTCACTACATCACTACATAACTCCATCACTCCTTCACTAGATCACTCCATCACTACACAACGGTTAAACCTCCGTTAAAAGGGCAACAGGAAAACAAAAGCTTTCGTACATTTATTAGATGTTTTAAAGTAAAACTGATAAAAAGGTGCGGAATTGGAACTGAAGCGTGAGAATCATTCGGTTTTCAATTCCTTCCGAAGAATTAAATCTAACCAGCAGTCCGTGGGCTGCATAAATAATCGACCTATGAGAGATCTAGTTTGGCTTATCATCGTTTTATTGATCATTGGATGGCTGATCGGCTTTTTTGCCTTTCCCGATATTGGAAGCCTTATCCATATACTGATCGTGATCGCAGTGATCCTGATCATCTACAAATTGCTTACAGGCAGAAGTCTGTAGCAAAACCAGATAACTGTAACAGGTCACCTTCAGGAACCGATGGAGAATTCCGGATCTGCCTCGTATGGCACGGTTTGTAATTTTCGGAATTCGGTCACCTGGGTGGCCTTCTTTGTTAAAACTGATTTCTAAACATAATTTGATTGACATGTGGAATTTAAAAGGACAGACCGCGCTGGTAACCGGCGGGTCTAAGGGTATAGGAAGGGCTACTGTGCTTGAGTTTTTGGAACTGGGAGCCGAAGTTTTGTTCACCGCCCGAAACGGGGAGGATATCATTAAACTGGAAGATGAACTCTTAGGCAAGGGCCATAAAGTAAAAGGAATGATAGCTGATGTCACCCTTGCCGATGACCGGCAGAAGATCCTACACTGGATAGAGAACAACTGGAAGGCGCTAACCATTCTGGTAAACAACGCCGGCACGAACATCCGCAAGAAGGCGCTGGAATATTCCGAAGAAGAATACCGAAAAGTGCTGGAGATAAACATGTTCGCGCCTTTTGCCCTTTCCATGCATCTTTATCCGCAGCTTAAAAAAGCACACCGCGCAAAGGTGATCAATGTCGCCTCCTCTGCCGCCACACAAGACGTGGGTTCAGGAACCCCTTATGCCATGTCAAAAGCCGCATTACTGCAACAGACCCGCAGCCTGGCCGTGGAATGGGCGGAAGAGAATATCCGCGTGAACGCCGTCTCTCCCTGGTACACCCACACTCCGCTAACCGACAGCGTACTCCAGCAGGAAGACCGGAAGCGTTCCATTCTAAACATGACTCCGCTAAAGAGGGTCGCCCAACCGGAGGAAATGGCTTCGGTGATCGCTTTCCTGGCCATGGATAAATCCTCATACATCACCGGGCAGAACATTGTCGTGGATGGAGGAATGAGCGTGAAGGCGATTTGAAGCAGTGATGAAGTGATGAAGTGATGGAGTGATGCTGTTGTTTGTGGTTTAACCCCTAAATCCTCCCTCAATACTTCGGGACAAGCTTTAAAGGGGGACTTCTCTGATCACTGCTAATTGATCATTGTTGTATGAAAAAGTCATCCCGACGGAGCCTGAAAGGCGACGAGGGATCTCCTTCTTTATAGTGGTAATGTGAAGGAGTGATGATGTAGTTTGTGGTTTGCTTGTCCTTCGAAGCTAAAAAGCAAAGGAGGATGGTTTATTGTTCATGGTATAGAAACGATTGTCACACTGAGCCCGACTGCGATAGCAGGAGGATTAGTCGAAGTGCTCTTTTAGATAAACCTGTAATTCCACTATGAAATTTTACTTCGTATATATATTGAAATGCTCAGATAATACCTATTATACAGGATTTACATCTAACCTGGATAAACGTCTCCAGCAACATAAAGAAGGTTATGATCGAGAATCATATACTTATAAACGAAGACCGGTCGAACTTCAATGGGTTGAACAATTCACCGATCCAAACCATGCTATTGCTATTGAAAAACAATTAAAGGGTTGGAGTCACAGAAAAAAATTAGCTCTAATTGAGGAAGATTGGGAGAAACTGGTGGAATATTCAAAAAATAAGTATAATTCAAACAAACTTGAGTAAGCCAAAACAAAAAATGAAATATCACTTTCAAAAGGACTTCGACTATTCGATTAACTGCCTACCGGCCTGCAAATCGGCTCAGTCTGACAAAGTAGTTTCAAAGCCTGAGGAAAGTTTGATACATAAAATCACTATTTTAGTCTCCTAAACCTTCCCACCAAATGAAAAACTACTACACTCTCTTAACAGCCTTTGTTCTGATTCTATCCGGCTGCAAAAATGAACCTGAAGAAAAACATTCTGAACCTGAAAAAGAACCTACCGTCGTTGAAAAGATCGCGAACGCGAATGGACTGGAAAACTTTGACAATATAACCGAGCTCAAATATACCTTCAACGTAAAGGTAAACGACAGCTTAAGAACAAGTCGAGCGTGGACGTGGGAACCAAAGACCAATACGGTTACCCTCACCACTCCGGATTCCACAGTAACCTACAATCACAAATCAGAGGCCGCTGCCCACGAGTGGGTCGATCAGCGGTTCATCAATGACCAGTACTGGCTTTTGTTCCCTTTCCACCTGGTGTGGGATGAAATGAAGTGGCAGCATGAGGAGGAAGCTACTGCGCCTATCAGCGGAGAAACCATGGAGCGGGTAATCGTAACCTATCCGGCAGGTGCCGGGTATACTCCGGGAGATGTTTATGAGGTCTATTTTGACGACGACCATATCATCAAGGAGTGGGTATACAAATCGGGTGGTTCCGAAGAGAATCCTTTTGCCGCTACATGGGAAGAGTACGAAGATCTCAAGGGGGTCAAGATCGCTACAAGGCATAGGAATGAGGATGGGAGTTTTGAACTTTTCTTTGATGGCATTGAGATAAAGACAGAGTGATTGGTGATTGGGGAACGGGGATTGGAAAATTCGGAAAAGGGATTGGTGATTTGTGACTGGGGATTGGACTTTTTCAAGCACGTCCAACATGACCCAGTACTATTTAACTTGTATAATTAATGGCAGAAAACTTCGAAAAGCTAGAATGTTGGAAGAGTTGTAATGAACTAAAGCTATTTATTCGGCAGGAGATCCTTCCTAAGCTGCCAAAGACCGAACGCTTTGAACTTTACTCTCAGATCTTAAGAGCATCACGATCGGCAACCGCGAATATAGCTGAAGGCTGGGGCCGATATCACTATAAAGAAAATATTAAGTTTTTGCTAAATGCCCGAGGCTCTGTAGCCGAAATCCTGGACCACTCATTAGAAGCCCATTCCTGGAACTATATTTCAGAAGAAACTCTTCAGGAGATTCGGGATAAATCTGATTCCTGCATTCGACTATTGAATGGGTATATCAGGTATCTGAGAAAGCAGAATGCGGAACAATAGTAATCAGAGATTAGGGATTGGAGAACAAAAATCAGACAGTTGGATTGAAATAAACAATTAAAGAATTAACCATTCCCCAATTAACCATTCCCCAATTAACCATTCCCCATTTAACCATTCTCCAACTGCGAAAAATTTCCATTTCCAACCTCAAATCCTTACTTTTGTTCAGCAGCAGAAGGCTGCGACTCCCGGCACTTCAGAGTGCATACCCCTACGGAGATCAGATCGAAAAATTGCGAAACGAAAAGAACTTTATGAACTGGTATGCGCTGTACACCAAACCCAGATGGGAAAAGAAGGTGGCGAAGGAACTGGAAGAGAACGGCATAGAATGTTACTGTCCTACGGTTACTGAGGTCCGCCAGTGGAGCGACCGCAAAAAGAAGGTCACCACTCCCCTTTTTAAATCCTATGTTTTTGTCAGGCTTACGGAAAAAGAACGCGCCAGGGTCTTTGATGTTCCGGGAGTCGTACAGTATATCTTCTGGCTGGGAAAACCGGCAATCATCCGCGATGTGGAGATCGAGACCATCAAACGCTGGCTGGAGGATGACCGGGTGGAAGACGTGGAGATAGGCCACCTCACCCCCGGCGACAAGATCACTATCTCAAGCGGCAGCTTTAAAGGACAGGAAGCCATCATTGACAAGGTTGGAAGAAAACGCCTTAGGCTGGTACTAAAAAGCCTGGAATGCGTGGTGAGCGTCAAGGTTTCGGAGGCGCTGGAGTAGTTTGTTGTTAGTTGTTTATGGTTTGTGGTTCATTGTCATCTCAACAGAGCTGCTGGACCGAAGGGGAAAGCAGCGACGAGAGATCTCTTTTGTGATGTGATGCTGTGATGAAGTGAACAAGTGACCACGGGGTTTGTGGTTTCTAGATAAAAATGTCATTAAAACCGTCTTTGCGAGCCTGCCTATCGGCAGACAGGCGAGTAAACGATACTTTCTTGAAACCAAATAATTACCGAGCGAAGCAATCTCACGTTGAATTGCAGGATGTTCATTTGCTACCCGACCCTATTCAGCAAAACTACGGCAGATTGCCCTGCCTACCGGCAGGCAGGCACGCTTCACTGCGTTACGCTCGCAATGACAAGAACAAAAGGAAATGTTCACTCAGAAGCAACTTCGACCCTTCGACAAGGCTCAGGACAGGCCTTTCCTCTTTTCAGTCGGGCTCAGTCTGAGATACCCTTCCATAACCGACAACAGAGAACCGACAACCGACAACTGCAATCCATTCTCCAATTAATCATTCTCCAAGAGCCCGAGACCCGCAACAGGCAACCCGCAACCGGCAACCATGTTTCCCCGCTGATCTCGTGGATATCGGATTAATTAATAAGATAAACCTACGCTGTGGTGGGTAAGCAACTAGAGAACTGAGAACCGAGAACTGCGAACCAAACTTCCAATCCCCAGTTAACCAATCCCCGATTAACAATTCCCCAATTAACCCATCCCCACTTTCCTCTGTCCTCTGCCCACTGCCCTCTGTCCTCTGTCCTCTGTCCTCTGTCCTCTGTCCTCTAAAAATTACGTTTTCCCGTAAAGACCTTCTCAGGAACTACTATATTTTTGCTCAGAACTCAACTTGTTGAAAAAAAGAATAATTTTTTAACAAACAAAATTTGTCTTAAAGATATGTTAAGGCAGATATTTGCAGTCAGTTATAATTAACCCATCGCCCCCTACCCGATCGGATCCTAACCTAATGTACCCGTTATGAACATCCTCGATCAGGAAGTGATCCTAGAGTTTTTCCGCTCCCACTACGAATTATTTATCGGCAGTGTGTTTCTTATCACTTTTGCCCTCACTTATTATCTCATCCCCAAAGTGATCTGGGTAAGCAACCAAAAAGACCTAATGGCGACTGTGAATGCCGGCAGCGTACATAAAACGGCGGTGCCTGCTTTTGGCGGAGTGGCATTCTTCATCAGTCTCATGCTGGTGCTTTCCATTGTGCAGACCATGAGGCTAAGTTTTGAAGGCAACCACCTTATCGCTGCCATTACCCTGCTGTTCATGGTAGGCCTTAGGGATGACATGGTAGAGTCATCGGCCAAAGTGAAACTGCTGGGGCAGATGACGGCGGCCATGTTCCTCATCTTTTCCCCTGCCCTTGCGCTGGAAAACCTGCACGGCTTTTTAGGAGTACATGCAATTCACCCTCTCATGGGACTTTTCATAAAGTTATTCATAGTCATCGCCCTGATCAATGCGTACAATCTGATTGACGGAATTGACGGACTGGCCGGGGCGACAGGAATGATCATCTCCGCTACCTTCGGTTTTATCTTCTATACTACCGGACATTCCTTTGACCTGCTTGTGAGCATCAGCATTCTGGGGGTTTTGGCAGCTTTCCTGCGATTCAATTTCTCCCGGAAGAAGAAAATTTTCATGGGCGATTCCGGCAGCATGGTAATAGGCCTGCTGTTGGCTTTTTTGAGTGTTAAATTCATCGGAATGAAGCCCCAGGCCAACCTGATGGCTGAAGGATACAGTCCGGCAAACCGACTCCTGTTCCTGGCCTGCATTCTTTTTATACCGATCTTTGATACCCTGCGGGTGGTCGCGGTCAGAGTAAAAAACGGTAGCCGACTCTTCAAAGCCGACAGAAATCATTCCTACCATGTGTTGCTGGATCTGGGACTTTCCCATCGAAAAGCTTCTTTAGTAATGGGCTTAATGAATTTAGGGGTGATCGTTTTCTTCCTTCAGTTCTCTAGAATGCTTCCGCACCTGTGGCTGGCTGGGCTGGTATTTTCTTTTTATGCTTCAGCCTTTGGGCTTTTTGCTATTCTGAAGAATATCGCTGTTAGAAAAATGGCAGTTACTTCCAAGGTGGTCACGGAGTAAAGCTGTTTGTTGTTTGTGGTTTAACCCCTAAATCCCCTTAAAGGGGACTTTAATCGTCGAGCTGATTGACCGAAAGGAAAAATCAGCGACGAGAGATCTCCTCTTTCCAGTAACGTTGTGATCGAGCGACGGAGTGAAGCTTGAAGTTGGAAGTTAGAAGTTGGAGATTAGAAGTCATAAATCGTAAAAGGTCAAAAACAAATAAGTTAACCATCCCGGACCAACCATTCCCGCAACAGGCAACCCGGAACAGGCAACATTCAATTCCCGCAGATCTCGCAGATATCCGCTGAATTGAAAAAGATGACTTTCCTTAACTTACCCTACGACGGGCGCTGAAACTAAGAACGGCGAACCGAGAACTGAGAACCGAACTTCCATTCCCCGATTAACCATTCCCCAGTTAACCAATCTCCGATTAGTCATTTCCCAGTAACCCGAGACACGCATCCCGCAGCCGGCAACCCGCAACACGAGTCAGTCATTGTTGATAAAAATTTCAAATCAATTCCTACAGATTTTTCTTTCGGCTAATCTCCTGTAATTCATATTTCTATAACATTTACTTAACAATTTTTTCTTACATTCATATAATAATTATCATGGTTTTCCGTAATATAATTAGATTATCTACCTTATTTTTGCAGATGCTTTAATACTGCAGAAAAATTCCCTAAATTTTTAACAGTTAATCGTTGCGTAAAAGGCTGAAGAGCAGGTATCTTTGTCGGCGCTTTTTATCGATCTTCTATGCTTTTTCATCTGGCTCCTTATGGGAGTCGGGGCGGCGAAGCCGTGCCGCGCTAAGCGCGGAAGGAGAACGGGGATCGGAGAATGGGACCGGAGAACGGGGATCGGAGAATGGAGAATGGAGAATAGATAAAAGTGATTAACCAATCACCATTTAACCAATCACCAATTAACCAATCACCGATTCACAGCTTTAAAAATACCGTCTACAAACTAACGACTACTACTGACTACAGACTACCGACTACAGACTAACGACTACCAATTAACAAATGTCCAATCATCAAAACACACCCGCTGAGGCGGAAATAGACCTGCGAGAAGAACTACAAAAATACCTTCGCTACTGGCCCTGGTTCCTGGCCTGTATAATTGCCGCGGTAGCTGCATGTTTTGTAGTGCTTAAGTTCATGACTCCGGTATATCCCACCACCGCCACCATCCTCATCAAGGAAGAAGACAAGAACCCGACAAGCGGCCTGGAAGCCTTTACCGAACTCGGAATGCTGGGCGGGATGAACACCAACAGTATTGAAAACGAGATCGGGATCCTTAGGTCGTACCGACTCATGGAAAACGTGGTGAAGGAGCTGGACCTGAACGTGCGTTATTTTTCTGAAGGATTTTTCCAGGACAAAGAGCTGTACGGCACTAGTCCGGTAACCGCCCAGGTGCTAAGCCTGGACAGGGAAAAGTTCATGGACCTGGAAGATACAGGAGCGAGCAGCTTCAGAATAGAACTTAAAAATGACAATTCCCTGGAGGTCTTCCGGCTTTCAGATGAAAGGAAATACAAGGCAGACTTTAATGAACCTGTGAACCTGGGGTTCGCGACGGTGAGCTTCCGAAGAAATGAACACTCTGCAGATCTCGAAGGAGCCTTGTTCTTAAGCCTGAACCTGCCCGAAAAAGTAGCCGACGCTTACCAGGAGGAACTCCAGGTCCAATTAGTAGAAAAGAATGCCAGTCTTATCGAACTTCAGTTGCAGGACCCTGTTCGTGAAAAAGCACGGGATATCCTGGACCAACTGGTGCGCGAGTATAACAGGGAGGCCATTGAAGACAAGAATCTGCTGGCCCTGAACACGGCAGACTTCATCAATGAACGCTTAGGCATCATCAATGAAGAGCTGGCGACGGTGGAAACCGGGAAGGTGGAATTCAAGGAAAATAATAAGCTTACCGACCTGCAGGCTGAGTCGCAGGTCTTCCTGACCAGCGCCACCGAAAACAAAAAACGTCAGCAGGAACTGGCCACCCAGATCGAGCTTGCCGATGCCATGCTCGAATTCATGCAGAACGGTTCTTCCTCCGGACTGCTACCGGCCAACCTGGGAATCGATGAGAATATGGCCAACGAAGAGATCAACAGCTATAATGAATTGATCCTGGAGCGCAACCGCATCTTGAAAGGCTCCACCGAAAAGAACCCGGTGATCATCACCCTCAATGAGCAGATCGCCGAACTGAAACAGAACATTCACCACAGCCTTACCCGCTTGCGTGCG
This sequence comes from Salinimicrobium catena, assembly GCF_900102915.1. Lineage (GTDB taxonomy): Bacteria > Bacteroidota > Bacteroidia > Flavobacteriales > Flavobacteriaceae > Salinimicrobium > Salinimicrobium catena. Next base: position 28,334 of record NZ_FNGG01000013.1, on the reverse strand, counting down.
AATCTAAAAATAGCCCAGGACAACCTGAACCGGGAGACCGCTTTGATAGGCTCAAAGATTGCTGCGGTTCCGGTCAAGGAAATGGAATACCGCAATATCGAGAGACAACAGCAGATCAAGGAGAGTTTGTATTTGTTCCTGCTTCAGAAAAGGGAAGATAATTCGCTTTCCCTGGCGGCCACTGCCCCTAAAGCGAAGATCGTGGATCACGCCAGAAGCTCAGATGCACCGGTGTCACCCAAGCCGAAGATCATGTATTTGGCAGCCCTAATTTTAGGAATGCTGGTTCCGTTTTTAATTATCTACCTCAAGAATTTACTGAACAATAAAGTGCGGTCCCGTCATGACCTGGAAACAGACCTGAAGAATTTTCCGATCCTGGGTGAGCTGCCAAAGATCACCAAAAATAATCCGGAGCTCATTCAGCGAAATGACCGCTCCATGCTGGCAGAAGCATTTAGAATATTGCTGCACAACCTACAATACCTGGTAAAGAGCAGCAGTAAAACCAACGGTACCTGTATCATGGTGACCTCTAGCATTAAGGGAGAGGGCAAGACCTTCACCTCCTTCAACCTGGCCATCACCCTCGCACACAGCGGGAAGAGTGTGATCCTGCTGGGAGCCGACCTTAGGAATCCGCAATTGCAGCGTTTCATTCCCGAAAGCACCGGCTACAGAGGGATCAGCGATTACCTTGTAGACCCTGAACTTGGCCTGGAAGAACTGATCAAACCATCAGGACAGCACGAGAGCTTTGATATCCTGGCTTCGGGGAGCATTCCCCCGAACCCAACCGAATTGCTGAACAGGCCGGCCATGAAAACCCTCATAGAAAAACTGGAAGACCTGTATGATTACGTGATCATCGATTCGGCGCCTACAATGCCGGTAGTGGATTCCTTCCTTATCACCGAACATGTGGACCTGAACCTGTATGTAGTACGCGCCAATTATACCGACCGAAAACTACTGGATTTCGTAGCCCACGCTAAGGAAGAAGGAAAATTAGAGAACATCGGGCTCATCCTGAACGGGCTGGATACCTCCGAATTTGGTTACGGTAATAAATACGGGTACACCTATGGAGAGGAAACGGTTCCGCTTTGGAAGAGGTTAACGAGAAAAGCAGCGTTTTGGAGCTTGTAACCTTTTTATTCCTGTTCTTTTTTGCATCGCCCAAAAAAGAACCAAAAAAGTCTAGGGCTTACGAAAGTGTATCTAAATTTTTCATTCGGCTTCTAAATTTTAGGAACTCGCCTTTTTAATTTTTACTAATTAGAAATAAGCGTTTGGCTCAAACAGCCTAAAATTTCGCGAAGCCTCATCTCAAATTTTACGATAAACTTTCGATAGGCCCACACAGATGAATGGAAAAGAAAGTCTTTCGACATGGTTTATCACCTCTACTGTGCTGATTTGACCAGCAGGGAAAAGCAGCGACGAGAGATCTCTTTTTTGCTGTGATGAAGTAAGGAAGTGACGAAGGAATGGAGTGTTTTGCTGTTCGTTGTTTGTTGTTTGTTGTTCAAGGATAGTTCCAATTTGAAAAACTAATTATTGATCATTGTTAATTGTTTATTGACTCCAGAACAACCAATCCCCACTTAGCAAATCACCGCTCCCCTTTCACAACATCACAAGGTCACATGATCACTTCATCACTCGTTATTGTTAATAACTTCAAAGGGTTTTTAACTTCTAAAATTTGTGTTAAAGAATTGTGAAACAATATATTTGCAGTCGGCTTTGAAAAAGCTTCCGTTCATCGGGTTTTTTCATGCTTTCACCGACCGTCTCTCATGAAAAATGGGACCCGGAACGGCGAAGCCGTACCCGCCGCAGGCGCGGGAGGAGAACGGAGATCAGGGATTAGAGACTGGACAAGAATCACTAAATATCCAATCCCCGATCCCCAATTAACCAATCCCCGATCAACCAGTCACCAATCATTTTCAAGCAGCCCCTACCCTGCTGAAAAGACGAAACATAAAATAACCAACACTCCAAACCCCACAGCAAAAATTCACTCCCTACAGAATTTAGTGCTGTGGCAGTGTAGGGATCATAAGGCGGAACGCCCGCAAACATAACCAGCAACTGGATCTAAGTTTCTTTTTTTAGCACCATACCTATGTCAAAAGTTTTGCACGTAATATTGACCGGAGGAGTAGGAAGCCGACTATGGCCCCTTTCCAGGCAATCCCGGCCAAAGCAATATCTGAATATTTTTTCTGATCACTCATTATTCCAATTAGCAGTGAAACGTAATGCTGCTTTCTCGGATGGGTTGATAGTAGTTGGAAATCAGGGAAACCGGCAGCTTTCTGAAGTCGGCCTTGAGAAACTAGGTATCACTGAGTATACAGATATTGTAGAGGCCACACCAAGGAACACGGCTCCCGCTATCGCTTTTGCCGCTTTTGCAGCACAACCTGAAGATATTTTGCTGGTTACCCCGGCCGATCACATCATCAAGGAAGGACCGGAATATTCCATGGCTGTGCAAAAAGCCATTGACCTGGCAAAACAGGATAACCTTGTCACCTTTGGGATTCAACCGACAAAACCGGAAACCGGGTTTGGATACATTGAATACCGGGAAAATGAGGTGCTTTCCTTCAGGGAAAAACCCGACCTGAAAACCGCTGAAAATTTCATAGCCACAGGAAATTTCCTCTGGAACAGCGGCATGTTCTGCTTTAAAGCAAGAGTCTTCCTAGAAGAATTAAAGAAATATACTCCTGAAGTTTATCAGAAATCCCTGGAAGCTTTTGAAGCCGCAAAGGATCATCATCTGGAAGAAACTTCATCCCTGGAAATTCCTTCCATTAGCGTAGATTATGCTGTAATGGAAAAGAGCGATCGTATCAAGGTCGTTCCCTCAGCTTTTGAATGGAGCGACATGGGCAGCTTTGAAGCAGTCTATGATTACCTAAAAGAACAGGGCCACGCTGTAGATGAATTTGGTAATATGGTCATCGGGAGTGACAGTTTCACAGCTTTCATAGGATTGAAGAACAGCATCCTGGTCTTCACCGAAGATGCTAACCTGGTCCTGCAAAAAGAGGCTTCACAGGATGTGAAAAATATTTATCAGAAACTCGAACAAGAGAAATCTTTACTCATAAACTAAATCAATCCGCGGAATCTATATCAATCAATGGAATCCGCACCTTAATAATCCGTGTAATCCGCTATAATCAGCTTAATCTTATTTAAAAAATGGAACATGATGTAAGGCCCTGGGGGCAGTACTGGGTTTTGGATGACTCAGCCACACACAAAGTAAAGAGAATCGAAGTAAACCCGGGTGGTCGCTTATCATATCAGTATCATCACAAGCGGGCGGAGGTCTGGACCATTGTAGAAGGCGTGGGCAGGATCACTTTAGACGGAGAGGTAAAAGATTATAAAGCGGGAGAAGTGGCCATCATTCCTTTGGGCGCGAAGCACCGCATCGAAAACCCCACCGATAAAAAATGTGTTTTCGTAGAGGTACAGCACGGAACCTACTTCGGAGAAGACGATATTGTACGAATAGAAGACGACTATAACAGGAATTAAATCATGATTAACGGAAAAACAATTTTAATTACAGGCGGAACAGGGTCTTTAGGAAAGGCTTTAACCAATCACATACTGAATAAGTATCCAAACGTAAAAAAGCTAGTAATTTTCTCTCGGGATGAACAGAAGCAATTTCAAATGGCTCAGGAATATCCCCAACATCAGTATCCTCAATTACGATTTTTAATTGGAGATGTTCGCGATAAGGAAAGATTAATACGAGCCTTTAAAGATGTAGATTACGTCATTCATGCTGCAGCCATGAAACATGTGCCTATAGCCGAATACAATCCGGATGAATGTATAAAAACGAATATTGGTGGAGCTGAAAATGTAGTTCATGCCTCTTTGGAAACTGGAGTTGAAAGAGTAGTTGCATTATCTACAGATAAAGCTTGTGCTCCAATTAATTTATATGGTGCAACAAAACTTACTTCAGACAAACTTTTTATTGCAGCCAACAACATTAAAGGATGGAACCCAATCCGATTCTCAGTAGTGCGTTATGGAAATGTTATGGGTTCAAATGGTTCGGTCATCCCATTCTTCATTAATAAACAGAAGGAAGGAGTATTACCCATCACCGACCCAGAAATGACTAGGTTTAATATTTCATTACAAGGAGGTGTTGATATGGTAATGCACGCCCTGGAACATGCATGGGGAGGGGAACTTTTTGTTCCAAAGATTCCTTCTTATAAAATAATGGATGTAGCAGAAGCGATCGGTCCGGATTGTGAAAAGAAAATAGTTGGAATCAGACCTGGAGAAAAAGTTCATGAAGAAATGATCACTCCTTCAGATTCATTTTATACTTATGACTTAGGAAGGTATTACGCAATACTACCGTCAAATCCCCGATGGAGTTTAGAAGAATTCATTGGAGAATTTGATGCCAAAAAAGTACCGTTAGGCTTCAAATACAATTCGGGAGAAAATACAGAATGGGAAACTGTGGAGTCACTGCGTTCTTTAATAAAAGAGCATGTGGATGAAACTTTCGAAGTTGTACAATAACCAAATTATGACGAATAACTCTATACCTTACGGGAGGCAAAATATTACTGAGGAAGACATACAAGCGGTTATTGAAACCTTAAAATCAGATTATCTTACTCAGGGACCAAAGATTGCTGAATTTGAAAAAGCTTTTGCTGATTATACAGGAAGTAAGTATGCAGTGGCAGTTGCGAATGGCACGGCGGCTCTCCATCTTTCCACACTTGCGCTTGGCGTACAAGAAGGCGATAAAGTAATTACCACTCCTATCACATTTGCCGCATCAGCGAACTGTGTAAGATATTGTGGTGGTGAAGTTGTATTCGCTGATATTGATCCCGAAACTTATCTCCTGGACATCAGTTCAGTGAAAAAACTTCTTGAAGAAGCTCCCAAAGGAACATATAGCGGCATAATTCCCGTGGATTTTGCTGGACGCGCAGTGAATTTAGAAGAATATAAAGTTCTGGCTAAAGAATATAACCTCTGGCTCATTGAGGACGCTTGTCATGCCCCTGGAGGATTTTTCACTGACTCTAAAGGTCAAAAACAATTCTGCGGAAATGGTAACTTTGCAGACCTAGCAATATTTTCTTTTCATCCGGTGAAACATATTGCTTCCGGGGAAGGAGGCATGATTACTACTAATGATGAAGAATTATACCAAAAATTACTTCAGCTTCGCACGCATGGTATAATTAAAAATGATGAACTGTATAGTAACTCAATTGAATTTGCGGGTGGTAATCATAATTATCCTGGCTGGTATATGGAAATGCAGGATCTAGGGTTTAACTACAGGTTAACAGATTTTCAGGCCGCCTTGGGAATTAGCCAGTTAAGGAGAGCAGGAGAAGGTTTGAACCGCCGACGGCAAATTGCAGATATTTACTATAATGAATTAAAAAATGAAGATTTCATTCTGGGACAGACAGGAGTTATTGAAGGTCATGCATATCATCTTTACATTCTCGAGGTTAAAGATCGGTTAGGTCTTTATAACCATTTAAGAGATCATAAAATATTTGCTCAAATCCACTACATCCCTTGCCATTTAATGCCATATTATCGAGACTTGGGTTGGAAGGAAGGAGATATGCCGAATGCCGAAAACTATTATATAAAATGTATTAGTTTACCCATGTTTCCAACATTAACAGATTTAGAGATAGATTTTGTAATAAAAAAAATTAGAGCTTTTTATGAATAAAAAAATTGTTCTGTTAGGTCATGGAGTTGGAGTGAAATTTACAATAGAATCTTTATTAGAAAATTCTACTCTAGGCTATGAAGTAGGTGGAGTTATAACTCATCCTAAAGAAGAGCACACTCATGATCTTCAAATGATGGAAAATAGGAAAGAAATTTATGGAGATCATGCTTATAATGTTTTTAAAGTTGTAGAAGATTACAACATTCCTCTTCTAGAAAGCCGTGATGTAAACTCCCAAGAAGCAGTCAAATGGATAGAGAGTATTAATCCAGGGTACATTATTAGCATAGGTTGTAGAAATATAATTAAACAACCTTTTTTGGAAAAATTCAAAAAAAAAGTTTTTAATATTCATACTACTCCGTTACCTAAATACCGAGGTGCTGCCAGTGATTCTTGGATGATACTAAATGGTGAATGGGGAAAAAAACTATATGGGTGTGTTCATTTCATTGATACAGGTATTGACACTGGTAATATTATAGCTAAAAGCTATTACAAAATTCCTGATTTATGCTATCCAATTGATTTGTTTAAAATAAGGATGAATACTTTTAAGTCATTGCTGCCCGAGACCATTAAAGCATTACAAGACCCTAGTTTTAAAGGATTAAAACAAAATATGGAGGATGCTACGACTTTTCCCCGTCTAAGTACTCCAGTTGATGGAATTATAAACTGGAATTTTTCAGGAGAGGATTTAATTCGTTTTATTCATGCATTTGGTTATCCCCATGAAGGAGCATGCTGTTACCTGGAGGGTAAAAAAATCAATATACTGGAAGCAGAGTTTGTAAATACTATAAAATTGCACCCTCATGCTAAAGGATTGATATTTGGTAAAAATTCACTGGGAATGTATAAAGTAGCTTTGAAAGACGGATATTTATTGGTTAAGAAGATTGAGGTTAATGGAAAATCAACTCAACAAAATAAAATTTTCCGGTTAGGAAAATTTTTAAAATAACTTATGAATACGAGTAAAAGATTAGTTCTGGGAACAGTCCAATTTGGTTTGCCATACGGGATAAATAATCAAACAGGTTTACTTCCCGAAGCTGAAGTATATGAAATTTTAAACAGGGCTGCCATAATGGGAATTGAAACCCTCGACACAGCAGCAGCATATGGCGAGGCAGAGCGCAGAATTGGCTCTTATCACCAGAAACATGATAAAGGTTTTAAAATAATTTCAAAGTTCAGTAAAAATTCTGAGGATAACTGGGCATTATCTCTTAATCGAAGTCTGGGAAAACTAAAATTAGAAAGACTGGAAACTATTATGTTTCATTCTTTTGATGCCTATCAGGAAAACAAAGACAACTTGAAGGATATAATAAACACCAAAGACAAGTTGTACAAAAAATTGGGAGTTTCAGTCTATACCAACAGGGAGGTAATGGCCTTGAAAGATGAAGATGAGGTAGATGTAATACAATTGCCCTTTAATATGCTGGACAATGAACAACAAAGAGGGCAGAAATTAAGGGAGTTAAAAGAGACAGGAAAGGAAATTCATACCCGCTCCTGCTTTCTGCAAGGTTTATTTTTTATGGATGAAAAAAATCTGCCCGGTAATTTAAAACCTTTGAAACCCTATTTGGAACAAATCAAGAATTTAGCTCTTGACTATAACCTGGAAAAAGGTCATTTGGCAATGCAATATGTTGTAAATAAGGAATATGTTGATGCAGTTCTTTTTGGAGTAGATTCGGTTAAACAATTAGAGCAAAATATATATTGGGCAGAGAATATGATTCCAGAGGCAATTTTGAATGAAATCGATAACATTAAGGTTAAAGACCCCTTTCTTTTAAACCCTTCAGAATGGCAGATATAAAAGTAAATATTATCACACAAGCGAGGATAGGAAGCAGTAGATTTCCTGAGAAAGTCCTTCAAAAAGTCAATGGGCATACCATGCTGGGGTTGCATTTATATCGTCTTAAGAGGTCGCGTTATGGAGATAACATTACGGTAGCTACCACAAAAGAAGAGGGAGTAGAACAAATAATCAATATTGCCGATTTTATGAATGTACGGGTATATCAAGGGTCTACTACAGACGTACTCGATAGATTTTACAAGGCTGCATCCGGTTTCAATCCAAATCCGGATTATGTGGTGCGAGTAACATCAGATTGTCCACTGATAGATCCAACTTTGATCGATGATGTTGTTGAAATGACTGTTGCAAACGATCTGGATTATGGTTCGAATGTTTTAAAACAGGAATTTCCAGATGGTCAGGACATCGAAGTGTTTAAGTTTTCTGCTCTGGAGAAAGCATGGAAGGGTGCCCGGTTAAATTCAGACAGGGAACATGTTACGCCTTTTATCCGGAAGAATTCATCTTATTTTAATGAAGAGATGTTCAGGTCTGATAACTACGCTGTTCCGGGCAACTACAGTGATATCCGCATGACCGTTGATGAACCGGTTGACCTTGAAACTATTAGAATTTTGCTAAAAGCCCTGGGCCCAGATGAGAACTGGAAAACCTATACAAGGTACATTGTCGAGAATTCTTCTCAATTTTCAAATCAGAATATTCAAAGAAACGAAGGCTATATAAAATCTTTATTAAATGACTAAATTAAGAACTGGACAGGAGCTTTATGAAAAAGCTAAAAAGCTAATCCCGGGAGGGACAATGCTTTTGTCAAAGCGCCCCGAAATGTTCCTTCCCGATGAGTGGCCATCTTATTATGATGAGGCAAAGGGTTGTATGGTAAGGGATCTTGACGGTAGGGAGCTTATCGATATGTCGATAATGGGAATTGGAACCAACACGCTTGGTTATGGAAACGAGAAAGTGGATGCTGCTGTTATGGAAGCTGTTCGTAAAGGGAATATGTCTACACTTAACTGTCCAGAAGAAGTTCTGCTGGCTGAGAGGTTAATTGAATTAAACCCATGGGCGGATATGGTTCGTTTTGCCAGAACAGGAGGAGAGGCTAACTCAATTGCAATTCGAATCGCCAGAGCAGCTTCTGGAAAAGATAAGGTCGCTATTTGTGGTTACCATGGCTGGCATGATTGGTATCTTTCGGCTAATCATAATGGTGGAGATGATCTGTCTAATCATTTAATTCCAGGTCTAAGCCCTAAGGGGGTTCCAAAGGATTTAAAAAATACCGTATACCCATTTTCATATAACAATTATGAAGAATTAGAGTCCATTGTGAATGCCGAGAATATAGGAGTGATAAAAATGGAGGTGGTACGAAATTTTGGACCGGAAAATGACTTTTTGAAAAAGGTCAGAAAACTTGCCACAGATCGTGGAATAGTTTTGATTTTTGATGAATGTACTTCAGGATTTCGTGAAACTTTCGGAGGGATATATCAAAAATATGATGTGGAGCCAGACATGATCATGTATGGCAAAACTATTGGTAATGGATACGCACTTACCGCGGTCGTTGGAAAACAATCTGTGATGGAAGCTGCTCAAACCACTTTTATTAGCAGTACTTTCTGGACAGAAAGAATTGGTTCTGTGGCAGCACTTGCTACCCTGGATGAAATGGAAAAGATCCGGTCATGGGAAATTATTACTGAAACAGGAAAAAACATGCAGAAGGGTTGGAAAAAGCTCGCGGAAGAAAATGACGTATCCATCAGTATTTCGGGAATTCCCGCCTTAAGCACGTACTCCTTCAATAGTGATAAGACATTATATTATAAAACTTATGTAACTCAGGAAATGCTTAAAAAAGGATTTCTTGCCAGCACCTTGTTCTATGCCAGTGTTGCTCATGAAGAAAAGCATTTGAGTGCATATTTTGAAAATTTAAATGAGGTATTCGATAGGATCAGTAAATGTGAAAGAGGGGAATTAAAGATAGAGAATTTACTGGAAGGTCCTGTGTGTCATTCCGGATTTAAAAGGTTGAATTAAATGCAATTCTATAGGGCCCTGAAAATGCAATCCATTTCTGAAGGAAGATACTCTATAGTCCCAATTAGAATGGAGGATCGCTATGAGATTATGAACTGGCGCAATGACCAAATGTATCATTTGCGACAGGTTAAACCTTTGACAAGAGAAAACCAGGATACCTATTTTGATACGGTTATTTCAGATCTTTTTGAAAAGAAGGAGCCATCCCAAATTTTGTTTTCCTATTTAGAGGATGATAAATGCATTGGGTACGGGGGACTGGTTCATATTAACTGGATAGACAAGAATGCTGAAATTTCTTTTATCATGGATACAAGTTTAGAGAAAGAACATTTCGAATTTCATTGGACTAATTATTTAACCTTGTTAGAAAAGGTGGCTTGGGAAGATTTGAATTTACATAAGATATATACCTATGCATTTGATCTCAGACCCAGATTATATGTTGCATTAGAAAAAGCAGGTTTTGGACTTGATTCAGTGCTAAAAGAACATTGCTGTTTTGAGAATAAATTCATAGATGTGAAGATTCATTCAAAATTGAATAATGAACCGAAAATTCGAAAAGTAAATACTTTTGATTTGCAAAAAACATATTCATGGATCAATGATCCAAATATTAGAATGTATTCTTTTAATAAGGACTCAGTAACTCTTCAAGATCATGCAGTCTGGTTTTTCAATACTCTCGAAAACCCGGGCAGGGAATATTACATATTAGAAGTGAACGGGGTGGCAGCAGGGTCTATTAGATTCGATTTTGATAATGAACAATTGGCCAAAATTAATTATTTGTTGGACCCAAACTTTACTGGCAAAGGATTAGGAACCTATTTATTGGAAGAAGGAGTGAATTTCCTTAAGATCAATAGACCATTAGTTAAAAAAGTTTATGGGTGGGTATTACCTGATAATATAGCTTCAATAAAGATTTTTGAAAAGCTTGATTATAAGAAGGCTGTTAAAGAATCATCGGAATTTAAATTTGAAAAAACGCTGAAATGAAAATAGGAAATAGAACGATAGGAGGAGAAGAGTCGGTTTTTATTATAGCAGAGCTTTCTGCCAATCATAACGGGAATCTAGATACTGCTTTGGAAACGATCAAGGCGGCAAAACGAGCGGGGGCAGATTGCATCAAATTGCAGACATATACTCCAGACACCATTACCATTGATTCTCAAAAGGATGATTTCCTTATTAAAGGAACCATTTGGGAAGGGAGAAATCTTTACGATTTGTATAAGGAAGCTTATACTCCATGGGAATGGCACCAGGCACTTTTTGAAGCTGCACAGGAGGAAGGATTAATTTGTTTTTCATCCCCCTTTGACAAAACATCGGTAGATTTTTTAGAAGAATTGAACACTCCAGCCTATAAAATTGCCTCCTTTGAAATTACGGATATCCCATTAATTGAATATGCAGCATCTAAAGGAAAGCCAATAATCATTTCCACTGGAATTGCTGATCAAAATGACATCGAGTTAGCCTTAGATGCTTGTCGTCGTATGGGGAACCATGAAATTGCCCTATTAAAATGTACCTCATCATATCCTGCTCCAATTGAAGAAGCAAATATGGTAATGGTTAAGGATCTGGCTGATCGTTATAATGTAATTTCCGGATTATCAGATCATACAATTGGTTCTACTGTTCCAATAGTTGCAACATGTTTAGGCGCCAAAATTATAGAAAAACATTTTATTCTGAATAAATCTGTGGGAGGACCTGATGCCTCCTTCTCGATGGATGAACAGGAGTTTTCTGAAATGGTCAAAGCCGTTAGGGAAGCAGAAAAAGCTATCGGAAAAGTGGATTATACACTCTCTGAAAAACAAAAAAAAGGAAAGGATTTTAGCAGGTCACTTTATGTGGTTGAAGATATTAAGGAAGGAGAAGTGATTACTGACGAAAAAGTAAAAAGTATTAGGCCGGGATTCGGAATGCATCCGAAATATCTTCCGCAAATTCTGGGAAAACATGCAAACATTTCTATTGAAAAAGGTACGAGAATGGATTTCTCACTTATAGCTGAATAGTTATGACTATTTTATTTATTGAAAATCGCTATAAAACTTCCCTTTGGGAGTCGATTGGAAGAGAATATGAAAAAGACGGACATAAAGTACAATGGATAGTACAAAACCCAATTTTCAAACCTTCTTTTGGGGAAGTTCATATACTACCTTTTCCCAAAAAGTTTAAAAAGAAGAAGTTTTACACACGGTCCCTCAACAAAATAATAAAAGGGAATCGAGGCTTAAACTATTTTGGAATAAAAAAAGATGATTTTATATTTTGGTATGAAAATGAAATCGAAAAAAAATTAGATGAACTGAAACCTGACCTGGTTTTTGGAGAATCAACTCTTTTCCATGAATTATTAGTAATAAAAGGATGTAAAAAAAGAGGTATTCTTTATTTACATCCTTCTTCCTGCAGATATCCCAAAAATAGGTTTTCCTTTTACAAATATGATACTCTGGAACCTTATGGTTCTTCAAATGAAAAACTGCCGGAAAAAGAAGCAAAAGAAACAGCTTTTAAGATAGGAAAACGACTAGCATTACCCGACTACATGGAAGTTTCGAAGTTCAAACCATCCAAAATTGATCTAATTAAAGATAAAATTCGTTTAACCTTCGGATACTATTTAGGAGAAAAATACAACACCCCATCCCCTTTCAGAAAATGGAAAATCAACAGATTTTATTCTCAATTAATTAAGGAATGGGAAGAACTTGCAGTAGGAATTGGGGCTTTGAAAAAAGAATTTTATGTAATGTATCCTATGCAAATGCAGCCAGAAGCGAATATTGATGTCTGGGGGTTCCCTTTTAATAATCAAGCTAAAGTCCTCCAGGATATATTAGATAATTTAGGGGAAGATGAAAAGTTAATTATCAAACCTAATCCTAAATCGAAATATGAAATTTGTCCAGAAGTAATAAAATTTATCCAAGACAATCCAGATAGAGTTATTCCCTTAAAACATTCCTGTAAAATGGACGAAGTGTGGGAACATATTGATCTAGTAGTCACCGTTACTGGCACAATTTCAATCGAGTGTATTTTTGATAATAAACCGGTCTTTTTGTTGGGTCAGGGAATTCAAAGATTTCAAAAAAATTGCCTTACCAAAGAGAAGGAAATAAATATAAATTATGCCATAGATCTTGTGAAAACAAGTAAATTCCCCCAACTTGAGGAGGATGACAAAATATCATTTTTGAATCAATTAATTTCTACCAGTTTTCAAGGTACTAATGGTGATGGGCTCCATAACAAAAGATATTTAGATGATCCAGAAAATTTACTGAACTTAAAAAATGCTTATTCAAAAGTAGTTAATGATCGTGTTTCCACATTATAATAATATTGATTTTCTCAAGAAGATTCATCCTATCAAAGTTATATTACTAGCTTTCTTAACTTGGATTGCCTTATTCATTACTTCACCATTGTCAGTTCAGATTAAATTAAATTTTGATGCTTATATTTTATTATTTTTAAACATTCTTGCTTTTATTTTTGGAACTTTATTATATAAAAACAAAACTAATTTTTACATAATTCCAAAAAGTAATAAACATTTAATAAAGCTTTTTAGAATCATTTTTAATTTAGCCCTTTTAGGTCTCACAGTTAAAATTTTTGACCGTTTCTTTATAAGAGGAATTACAATTGGAGCAGGTTATTTCGATAATCGTGAATTAATGGAAGGGGCAGGCGGAAATGCGTTTGCTATTTTTAGTGCAGTTCTTTCACCTTTAGGAATAATTCCATTGTTTCTACTCCTAAAATATAACCTGAAATTTAATAGATTTTATAAAGGAGCTATTTTCCTTTTATTTTTTGCCCAAATCTTTGATGCTATTCTATTAGGGTCGAGGTCAATTTTATTTATTCTTTTTATTTTATTTGGCCTTTATATGGCCTTTTTTAAAAAAATTCGATTCACTTTCCGAAAATCAATAATCGTCCTATTTGCGTTTCTTGCTTTCTTATTTTTAATGAATTTTATTTTTTTAGAAAGAACTAGGGAGTTCGCAGGGAATAAAACTTATGAAATTGTTTTAAACGAGTCTAATGTTAATTATACCCTAACATCTAATAAAGAATTCAAAAATAACTTCCGTAATATGAATTCGATTTCCCAAACAATTTCATTTACTTATATAACTACTATCCAGTACTTTACCCACGGAATGATTGAATTTTCTTATTTATATGATAACTTTCACAAAGAACACTCATTAGGGGGATATACATTTGCTGTGTATGACAGATTTTTCTCTAAAATCATGGGAACCAATTTTGATCAAGAAAAACTTCAAAAGTTAGCCCCTAGAGAAGGTGTCTATACTACTTTTTTTGGTCCTTTATATCTCGATTTTGGGTGGCTTACTATCGTATTTATGTTATTATTTGGGAAAGTCACTAGAAATATTTATGAAAAATCTAAAAAAGGAAGCGATTGGGCTATTATAATGCTATTTTATTTTTTCATCGTTCTTATGTTTGCCCCAGTTTTCAATTTTGTAAACGGTGCAGGAGGAATCTTTATTCTTACGAGTCTTTTAATTTTCTCAATTATATCTAACAGATTTTATAAATATGAAAAACTTTTCTAAAAAAATATTTTTTTACGGCCAAAGGACCATCAAATCTTATGGATTAAGAACCTCTATAACGAAAATTCAGGCCCATAAAAAAGGTAAAATTAAAATCACTGGCCTGTCAAAATTTGTAGATCAGAATAATGAATCTGAGTTTACAAATATTCTATCTAAAGACGGCTATGTAGAATTGGATCACCTGCTTGACCCTAAGGATTTAAAAGAAATTAAAGACTATTCCTCAAAACTCCCACTGTTCGATCCCTTCGACCGCAAACTAGGACATTTTGAATTTTCAACTATCCCTAATAAAACACATGTTGCAAATTTCAGCCGGCAAGATCTCATAAAATGCACTGAGATAATGAATATTGCAAATGATCCAGGAATTTTAAGAATTGTTCAGGATTTTTTGGGATGTACCCCTACTATAAGTAATGTAAATATGTGGTGGTCGAAAGCTGGAAAAGAACAGGCCAAAGATGCTCAATTATTTCACAGAGATGTTGATGATTTAAAGTTTTGCAAATTGTTCATTTATTTAACCGATGTGGGCACTAATGATGGTCCACATACTTATGTGAAGGGCTCCTCTTCTACAAATAAACTTACCACAATTAGAAGGTACCAAGATTCAGAAGTTATTGAGCAATTTGGTGAAGACAATATAATTAGCTTTACCCGACCTAAAGGGAGTTGTTTTTTGGTAGATACTTATGGTTTTCATAAAGGGACTTTACCTATTGAAAATGACAGATTATTATTACAAATCCAATATTCTATTAATCCTGTTGGAATTGAAAACTACAAACCTGTTAAAATTTCGAATAACTATAACTCATATATTAATAGATTATTATTAAAAAATTGAAACGATTATTACAGATTTTTAGCTCTTCTCAGTTAATTCGCCCCGTTAGCAAATTAATTTTATACACTATAGGTTTTTTGGAACGCATATGGTCAAACATAAAATATCGTGCCTTAGTACATGAGTGTTCAAACAGTATTTGTCATTTTACGACAGAAATAAAATATGGTGAAAACATAAAAGTCGGTAAAGATACAAGAATAGGAAAAAATTGCACCTTGGGAGGAAAAGGAGGAATAACTATTGGAAGAAATGTTGTTTTATCAAAGTTTGTTACAATAGAAACAGCAGGTTTGGATTTAGCAGAAGGACCTCCCTATAACCACCATATAGCAAAACCCATTTTTATTGAAGATGGGGTCTGGATTGGAACAAATAGTTCTGTTTTAAGTGGAATTACAATAGGAAAAAATTCTATCATCGGTGCCGGAGTGGTTGTCACAAAAGATATTCCCGCAAACTCCATTATTGTAGGTTTAGGAAATCGGAATCTAAAATAGTATAGCCTTTTATAAATTCACTCATTTTTCAAGTTGTGAAAATTAAATTTTACTACGGCTTATGAAATTAGGAATGGTTAAAAATAATGTATCATTAATTTTTCTATATCTTACAAAGAAAATTTTTCCTAGATTACGTAATAAAAGCATCCTATTAAAACAGGTTTTTCTTCTGTTTCTTGTTTTTGGCTTTGTTAAATCCTTAGTTTATTTCGCTCCTTTAGGAGTTAATGAGGTAGTTAATTCCGTTAATAAATTCGGAATCTTCGAATATTCTCTGAATCTAGGCCAAACAGTTGCCGGTGTTTTTTCTATGGGATTAGCCGGGGCCTATGCGTTCTTTATCTTTAAACAAAAACGTCTTGAACTCCAACCAGTTTTTCACCTTCACTTTATCATAATCACTTTAGCATTATTTATAGCAGCCGTATTATTTCCTGGCTTATTGAACAATATATATTTTGGTGCAATACTTATAGGAACAGCCTTTGCTGAACAAATGTTTTTATCAGCGGTGTTAAAATTTTCGAGTAGGAATAAAACTGCCGTTATTATTGATTCTTCCGTTTATATAGTTTTGTCTATTGTTTTAGTTTTTTCCTTCTTCCATATTTTCACTTTTTCAATGGAAATTTGGTTTTCGTCCATTTTAGTATTTTTACTATTACTTAGCCTCTTTTACCATTGGAGACACATTAAAGGAGTGCTTAAAATAAATCGATCTGAATTTCACGAAATATACAAATTTGGAGGATTGATTGTTTTAGCTGGCCCCCTATTGGTTCTAATAACAAGTAGTACGCGTTTATTTATAGAGCATTTTTCAACCCTAGAAAAGGTGGGGATTTATTCATTCTATTTTCGGCTAGCATCTTTTGTGCTGATTTTTTCTAGGGTAATTGGCATCTTACTGTTAAAAAGAATGTTTGTCAGTAGTCACAAGGTTCTGGATAAATATTATAGCTCTGCAATGACCTTTTTATTTTTATTAAGTATCCTGATTTATTGGATCCTTCCAGTCCTGTTACAAAATAATTTCCCTCAATTTGATAATACATATGAAAAATATTCCGGACTATTTCTTATTTGCTTTTTTCAAATTGTCTTTTGGATAAATACTTCATTATTCGAACCTATTCTCCAGCGGGAAAATCAGATGAAATCATTTCTAGTTCTTTTAGCAGGATTCCTTTTTTTACTTTTTTTAGGGTTTAGCTTACTGGAGTTACTAAATCTAATAACCCTAGAAAATCTTGTTTGGATGAATACTTTAATCATTTTCCTACTTTTTTTTGGTCAACAATTCATTCTTTGGAAAAATGCAATTGTATATAAAAAGTCCCTGATAACTCAAAGTATAATTGGTTTTTTTTTCTTTTTCACATCATTAATCCTCTAGAATTTTACGATTGAAAATTTTACATATTGGGAAATTTTACCCCCCATTCCTTGGCGGAATAGAAACAGTTAATTACGACCTTGTAGAAGGTCTACATAAGCAAAACATAAAAACCGATGTTTTGGTCGTTAATCACAGAAAAGAAAAATTTTCTTCTGATTCTTCTAAAACATATCTTTTTAGAGCTCAAAAAAATATTACTATCTCATCTCAACCAATTTCTATTTCTTATCTGAAAAAAATTTTTCAGTGCGCGGATAACTATGACATTGTCCATTTACATTTGCCTAATCCCTTGGCTACACTTCCTTTTATTTTAATTTCGAAAAGGAAATTTAAATTAGTCCTTCACTGGCACTCTGATATAGTTAAACAAAAGGTTTTAAAGTTTTTCTACAAACCAATTCAAAATATGGTTCTTAAAAAAGCCGATTCAATTGTTACTACATCAGCTAATTATGGAAAAGAATCAATAGATCTTCAAAAGTTTCAATCTAAAATAAAAAATATACCAATTGGAATTACCCCAGCAGAAAATAAATATAAAAGCAACACCTTAACTAAAATAATAGCAGGTAAATCGAATAAAAAAATAATATTTGCTCTTGGTCGACTGGTATATTATAAAGGCTTTTCATATCTCTTGGAAGCCGCACAACAAATCAATGATGAAGCTATAATAATTATTGGAGGAACAGGTCCTTTACGGCAGAACTTACAAAGATTTATAGACACCCATCATCTTCAGGAAAAAGTTTTTTTGGTAGGAAGAATTAGCGATGAAGAGTTACCGGACTATTTTACACAATGTGATATATTTTGTTTTCCCTCAACAGAAAAATCGGAAGCTTTTGGAGTATCTCAAATAGAGGCCATGGCTTATGGAAAACCTGTTGTATCAACAAATATTAAAGGCTCTGGGGTACCGTGGGTAAACCAAAATGGGATATCAGGACTAGTGGTTCCTCCAAAAAACCCGATAGCTTTGGCAACAGCTATAAACCTTTTGACTAATAACAAAAAATTATATGCCGATTTATCTATTGGGGCTAAGAACAGATATGAAAAATTATTTACTAAGGAGAAGATGGTGAGTAGCTTCATTGAATTATACAAAAACTTGAAGAATGACAATAAATAAAAAAACAATTTCTGCTTACCTTTATAATTAATCCGATAAAAAAGGTAATTCTAAAAACACAACAAAAATTCCCCCTTCCCCTATCCTTCCAAAATAATATTTTTAAAAAAACTTCAGTCATTTCCAATGAACATCCTTGACCAGCAGATCATCCTGGAATTCTTCCGCGCCAACTACGAGCTGTTCATGGCCTGCGTCTTCCTCGGAACTTTTGCCGTTACATTTTATCTTATCCCTAAGGTATTATGGGTAAGTAAAGAACGAAATTTAATGGCAAGTGTGAATGAACGCAGCGCCCACTCCACGGCGATACCTTCTTTTGGGGGAGTGGCCTTTTACATCACCTTAATCCTGGTACTGTCCATTTTGCAGAGCATGCGGCTTACTTTCGTAGGGAACCATCTCATCGCGGCCATCACCATACTTTTTATGGTAGGGCTTAAAGATGACCTGGTGATCTCTACCGCGAAGGTGAAGCTGGTAGGGCAGATCACGGCGGCACTCTTTGTAATTTTCTCTCCGGAGCTAGATCTGACAAACCTGTACGGATTTCTGGGGATCCATGAGATCCATCCGCTGATCGGTATTTTTCTGAAAGGATTTTTTGTCATCGCTTTGATAAACGCCTATAACCTGATTGACGGGATCGACGGGCTGGGAGCAATAACGGGCATCATCATCAGCGGGGTCTATGCCTGGGTTTTCTACGGTACCGGGCAGCCGTATTATGTGTTGGTAAGTTTGAGTGTAGCAGGGGTATTAACAGCCTTTTTACGCTACAATTTCGGAAGGCGTAAGAAAATGTTCATGGGAGATTCCGGCAGCCTGATCATTGGCCTGCTTCTGGCCTTCTTGAGCATCCGTCACCTGGTGATGGAGCCAAATGTGCCGCTTATGACCCAAGGCTATGATCCCGGAAATCGTTTATTATTCCTTGGCTGCGTTCTATTCATTCCTGTATTCGATACCCTGCGGGTGATCATCATTCGCAAGATCAACGGCACCAGCCCCTTTTCCGCAGACCGCAACCACGCCCATCATGTGCTTTTAGATCTTGGCCTTTCCCATTTCAAAGCAAGTGCTTGTTTCGGCTTGTTGAACCTGTTAATAATTAGCATCTACCTCTACTTTTCCAATAAACTTGATCAGCTGTGGCTGTTGTTTCTGGTGGTGTTCATGTATGCTGCCGCTTT
Organism: Salinimicrobium catena; assembly: GCF_900102915.1. Lineage (GTDB taxonomy): Bacteria > Bacteroidota > Bacteroidia > Flavobacteriales > Flavobacteriaceae > Salinimicrobium > Salinimicrobium catena. The sequence continues at coordinate 8,919 of NZ_FNGG01000013.1, read as the reverse complement.
TTTACTGTTCGCTAAATTAAAGGCGATTGGGAGAGCGAAAGCGAGTTCAGCGCATGCTTCTGTGGGGTCGGATGTTGCTGAGGAGGTTAAAGTGTAGTATGGGATTGGGGAATGGGGAATGGGGAATGGGGAATGGGGAATGGGGAATGGTTAATTGGTAAAATTCTTTTCTGTATCTCAAATATCTACCATGATCACTTCATCACCTCGTCACAGCATCACTTTAAAAAAGAGACCTCTCGTCGCTGCTTCTCCCTTCCGGTCGCATCAGCTCTGTCGAGATGACAAACGAGTCTGTTTTCGGTTTGCTGTTCACCTTTTTGGTTTTTATAAAGGAATTTAGAAAAGCTTTGAAGCAGAATTTCAAATGGCCTCAGTTTCGACTTCGGGCCCCATAGGTGAAGAAGGCGTCAGAAAAAATTGCTGTCTGATCCCGATGGCTATCGGGAGAGTGCAATTTTTTTAGCTTCGAACCGTAATGGGTGAAAAAGAAACTGAAGCCTAGCGTTTTTTGGTTCTTTTGCCTGCATCCGACGAACGGAGTGAGAGGAATGCACAGCAAAAAAGAACAATTTAAATCAATGGCGGATTATGAACGACCGTAGGGAGAACGGAGTGATTATAGAAACAGATTGCCGCGCTCGATCAAATTCATACCAGTCTTTCTACAGACGTGGCTCGCTCGCAATGACGTTCTTTGATAAAGAAAATATTCAGAAAGTCCCCTTTAGGGGATTTAGGGGTAAATAGAAAGAAGACATAACCTTCCGCACAAAATTTGGGTAAACAAGCATTTCGACCTTCCTCGTGCGCTGGACTCGGGCTCAATGTGACAAAAGAACCCGCAACAGGTAACCAAAAACAGATTGCTTCGCTCAACACAACAAGTTTAAAAATTGTAATTCCACTTTCGCTCGCAATGACAACTGCAAGAAAATTTGTAACAACCAACCGACTTTAACAACTAATGCACCAACAAAAGGTTGTTAACCAAATCATAAAATACTAAATTCGCATCCTCTTAAAATCAATCATGAAAACCAGATCTACCTCACCTATCCTCCTGGGAATCTTATCACTACTACTAATGGGGTCCTGTGTATCCCGAAAGAAAATGGCCTACTTCCAGAACATGGAAGAGCTGAAATCGGCAGTGGATGAATCTAAGACCGAACTGGAGATACAGCCAAATGACCTGTTGACCATCACTGTTTCGGCAGCCAACATAGAAGCAGTACAGCCGTTCAACCTGCCGGTGACCTCAGCTCCACGTGTAGGTGAACCTGGCAGTGTTTCGGGAAACATGCAACTGCAGAGTTACCTAGTGGACAGTGACGGGAACATCGAATTCCCGGTGCTGGGTACGGTTCATGTCGCCGGATTAACGCGCCAACAACTGACCGAAAAACTGAAAAAACAGATCGCTGCCTATGTGCAGGATCCTATTGTCAATATAAAATTGATCAACTTCCAGGTGACCGTCCTGGGAGAAGTTAACCGTCCGGGGACCTATACTGTGCCCGATGAACGCCTGAGCCTGACCAAGGCCCTTGGCCTGGCGGGCGATCTTACCATTTATGGGCGCAGGGACAATGTCATGATCCTGCGGGAAACCGGCGATACCAAAGAATACAAATACGTGGACCTCACCCAAAGTGATTTCCTCACTTCCCCCTACTACTACCTGCAACAGAACGACGTGGTGTATGTAGAACCCAACTCTGCCCAGATGCAGGGTGCCAGTTACAACCGTAACGCCTCGGTCTACATCTCCATCGCCTCAGTATTGATCTCACTCATCATTGTAATAATCAGATAAAGTTATGGCAAACGTCCCTAATCCACACCAGGAAGAAGAACTAGACCTGCGGGAGGAACTGCAAAAATACCTGCGCCGCTGGCCGCTGTTCGCCATTGGCGTGGCGGTGTGCCTGGCAGGGGCTTTCGTGTACCTGCGCTACGCTACCCCTACCTACAACTCGCTGGCCACCATCATCATCAAGGATGAGAAAAAAGGCGGCGGCATGGCTTCGGAACTTGCTGCCTTTGCCGATATGGGCATGTTCTCCGGAATGGGCACCAACTCCATCGAGAATGAGATCGGTATTTTGCGTTCCAAACGGCTGATGACCAATGTGGTCAAAGAGCTGCACCTGCATGTGCGCTATTTCCAGGAAGGAGTGATTCGAACTCCTGAATTATTTGAAGACCGGCCATTCAACGTTCAACTTTTAGCCTTTGACACCGAGCGCTTCCTGAAAATTTATGAGGAGGACGATCCCGAACCGCTATTCTTCGAGATCCTTTCAGATTCTACTTATGTGGTAAAGACCGAAGATGGAGAGTTCCGGAAAAAAATGAATTTCGGGGAAGCCTTTACCCTACCCTATGCGGAAATTTCGGTGACGCCGAATTTTAATTCTGTAGAAGAAATTGAAAGTTCTCTTAAGAAGGGGCAAATTAAAGTCACCTTCAGCACCGTAGACGCCATGGCTGCGGCCTACCGCCAAAAGTTGCAGGTGAACCTTACCGATAAGAACTCCAGCCTCATTGAACTCAGCCTGGAAGACCAGTCGCCGTCCAAAGCCAGGACCCTGCTGGACCAGCTCATCTACCAGTACAACCGGGAAGCCATCGAGGACAAGAACCTGGTCTCCCTTAACACCGCGAACTTCATCGAGGACCGTCTTGCTATTATCACCGAGGAACTTGATTCGGTAGAGACCGGGAAGGAACAGTTCAAAAAAGAGAACAAACTGACCAATATCGAAGCTGAATCCGAGCTGTTCATTGAGAATGTTAGCGATTTCCGAAACCGGCAACTGGAGGTGGAGACCCAGCTGGAGCTGGCGAACACCATGATCGATTACCTGAAGGAAGATGACGGGCTACTGCCTTCCAATCTTGGTTTTAAAGAAGAAGGGGTGGTAGAGATCATCCAGTCCTACAATCAGCTGGTGCTGGAGCGCGACCGCATCCTGGCCGGTTCTACGGAAAGAAACCCGGTGATCGTCAACCTGAACAACCAGATCGCGCAAATTCGCGCGAACGTGCTGCAGAGTCTTAAGAACCTGCGCACTTCCCTGCAGATCGCCCGCAATGACCTGAACGCCCAGGAGGCGAAGATAGACGCGCAGATCGCCACGGTGCCCTCCAAGGAAAAAGAATTCAGGAACATCGAACGCCAGCAGAATATCAAAGAAGCTTTATACCTCTTCCTGTTGCAGAAACGCGAGGAAACCTCCCTTTCTTTAGCGGTGACCGCGCCAAAGGCAAAGATCGTCGATGCGGCCTACAGCACGAATGAACCCATTTCCCCGAAACCAAAGATCATTTTACTGGCTGCCCTTATCCTGGGACTGCTGATCCCCTTCCTTTACATCTACCTGAAGCAACTCCTCAACAACAAGATCCAGAGCCGTGCTGATATTGAGGAGGTCACCACGGAGATCCCTATCGTGGGAGAGATCCCAAGCATCGGGAAAAAAGACAGCGAGATGGTGCTGGAAAATGACCGTTCGGTTTTAGGAGAATCCTTCCGGATCCTGCACACCAACTTACAGTACCTGCTGGCGGGAGCTGCCGATAAAGACGGTGGAAATTCCATCTGTGTCACCTCTACTGTCAAAGGAGAAGGAAAGACCTTTGTGGCCTACAACTTTGCTCTTACTTTAGCGAACACCGGCAAAAAAGTATTGATCGTAGGCGCCGACCTTCGGAATCCGCAGCTGCAACGCTACGAGACCGACGCACGGCAGTACCAGGGGGTAAGTGATTACCTGGTGAACAACGACCTGGAATTAAAAGATCTCATCAACAAGTCGGCTTTCCATCCCAACCTGGACATGCTGCCTTCGGGTACCATCCCTCCCAACCCCTCCGAACTTTGGAGAGGCAAAAAGACCCCGGAGCTGTTCGCGGAGCTGGAAAGCATGTACGACTACGTGGTGGTAGATACCGCGCCGTCACTACTGGTGACCGACACCTTCCTGATCAACCATTACGCGGACCTGACCCTGTACGTATCCCGCGCAGGTTACACCGAAAAGAAACTGATCCAGTTCGCGGTAGATTCCCGAAATGATGGTAAGCTGAAGAATGTGAGTTTCGTCCTCAATGATGTAAAGACCGCTAACTTTGGTTACGGGAACAAATACGGTTACGCTTATGGTGAGGAGCAAATTAGCTTCTGGGATAAGATCAAGGATAAGGCGGCGTTTTGGTAGTTCTCAGTTGTGAGTTGTCGGTTGTCGGTTGCTTGCCTGCCGCAGCTTTAGCGGAGGTGGGTCGGTTTTTAAAAACGGATTGTCAGACTGAGCCCGACCGGAGGGAGGAATAGTCGAAGTCGCTTTTGAGCAGAATGCTTCTTTAGTGGGCAGAGGACAGTGGTCGGTTGTCAGTTCTCTGTTGTCAGTTTGGAGCTCTTTGTCATCCCGACAGAGCCGTGGTAAGGGCGACGAGGGATCTCAGGCAGAGATAAATCATTTTCCGTTTTGCCCCTATCCCGACGCTTCAGGAGGAGAAAAAAGTTTGAAGGTTAATCTCTTTGTGCTCTTTTTTTCGACTTAGTGAGCTTTGTGTGAAACAAGGAGAAAGAGTAACCAAGATGAGATCTCTCGTCGCAGCTTTCACTAAGGTTCAAGCTGCTCTGTCGAGATGACTGGAGTAAGTCTGCGACAATCTGCGAGAAATTCCTTCGTGCGCTTAGCGATTCCGATAACTATCTTATTGCGGCCTTTGCGTGAAATCCGTTTTCGGTTTACTGTTTTCAGTTCAAGTGATTAGAACCTCATCCTGAAAGACCAAAACTTACAGTCCCCCTGCCTACCGGCAGGCAGGCTTCAGAGCCTGTCCCGAAGTATTGAGGGAGGGTTGGGGGTTAAAATAAGCAGCCCGTACCCGAAACTCGCAACCAGAAACAGGGAATCTGACAAAACCCAGAACAGATTGCCGCGCTCAATCAAAATTACTTATCATTAAATATTCACGAATTTCGCTCGCAAAGACGGTAAATACTAGTTGTCCCGCTACCAAAAAACCGACAACTGAGAACCCACAACTGACAACCGATTTAAACAATTAACAATTGAGACCCCTTATTACCCTATTACTTCTACTCTCCCTTCAAACAGCCACCGCTCAATTCTCCTGGAACGCGGAAGCCAACCTGAAAACCATGGCCGGCACAGAAGATGAACTACCCTTCTGGATGGTGCACAACCAGCGGGGACGAATTTTGGAAGATTCAAACTTTGCCGGATGGATCACCGGAAGGAGTCAGTATACCTTTAATAACAACTCCGTACTGGAAGTCGGTGCGGGATTCCTGGGCCGTGAGGGAAGCGGGGACAATTTGTTTGTCGATGAACTCTACGCCCATTACGAAACAAAATTCTGGTCCTTTACTGCCGGAAGGAAACAGCAGGAGGAAATCTATAACGGACTCAGTGTTTCCAACCGCAGCATCCTGTGGTCATTGAATGCTCGTCCGCTGCCCGGACTGCAACTGGAAACTACCAGACCGATTTTCTTGCTGAAGAACTTCGGATTTGAAGCCGCCTGGGAAGAGCACTTAATGGATGATACACGATTTGTGGACAACGCACGTGTGCACCACAAGAGCTTTCACCTGGTTTACAGCTCAGCCGTAAGGGATTTTCAGGTTAAAGCCGGAATACAACATTTTGTGCAGTGGGGAGGAGAATCCCCCGTCTTCGGAAAACAACCTACAGGGATCAATGACTACCTACGAATATTCACCGGACGAGAAGGAGGTACTAATGCAGTAGGAGGTGATCAAAAAAATGCATTAGGGAATCATCTTGGAGGTTACGAATTATTCATCACCAAGAAGTTTTCAAATTACGAAATTGAATTATTGTACAATCATCTTTTCGAAGATGGTTCCGGTACCAGACTCGGGAATACCCCCGATGGCAGATATGGTATTTTCATAGATTTTATTGAAAAGGATCAGTGGATCAACAGTTTAATATACGAGTTCTATTATACAAAACACCAAAGTCATACCACTTCTGGAGCACATATTTCAGATAACTACTTCAACAACGGAGTTTATGTTTCCGGCTGGACTTATAATAATCAGGTGATAGGAGCTCCATTTTTTCTTATCAATTATTATGATGAAAATTATGGCCGAGGTTTTGTACGTATAGGCAACAATATTTTCGTAGCCCATCATCTAGGAATAGAAGGATTAGCTTTTGATAGAATTCCATTCCAATTTTTATCCGCTTATGTGAAGAATTACGGCCATAAAAGAATTGCGGGAAACAAAATTGTTGATTACTTCACCACAGACGATCCTCTTGGCAAATATATACTTCCTTCTGAAATTCTTTCTTCCTATTTAGATTTACAAATAATCCAATCTCCATTCCGTTTAAACCTTCAATTAAGTGCAGATTTTTCATCAGAAGGTTTTACAGGAGGTGCGGGGTTGCATTTAGTGTATAGTATTGAGTAGCGAGTTTATCGGCTGTTGGCTGTTTGCCGTTAGCCTTTGTTGCTTTTTTTAGTTGTCGGTTGTCGGTTTGTGGAGTCCTGAATAGGGTTGACGGTCTTTAATGTTAAGTAGCTTCACAACACAAAACGGTAAACAGAAAACGCCAAAATTAGAACTTTAAACTTGGAACATTAAACCTTAAACCTTTATAGATCTCTCGTCGCTCCTTTTCGCTACCGCTCAATGCAGCTCTGTCGAGATGACTGAAGTAAGTCCCGAGATCTGCAGAAAAAGATTTTAGCGTTCTCTGCGATCCGATAGCAATCGGCTTTGCGGCCTTTGCGCAAAACTCGTTTTCGGTTTACTGTTTTCAGTTCAATTGCTTAGAACCTCATCCTGAAAGACCAAAACTTACAGTCCCCCTGCCTACCGGCAGGCAGGTTTCAGAGCCTGTCCCGAATTATTGAGGGAGGGTTGGGGGTAAAAATAAGCAGCCCGTACCCGAAACTCGCAACCAGAAACAGGGAATCTGACAAAACCCAGAACAGATTGCCGCGCTCAATCAAAATTACTTATCATTAAATATTCACGAATTTCGCTCGCAAAGACGGTAAATACTAGTTGTCCCGCAACCCAAAAACCGACAACTGACCCTCCTGCGCTTCTAAAAAGCTTCGGTGGGCAGGCAACCCACAACTGACAACCGATTTAAACAATTAACAATTGAAACCCCTAATCACCCTACTACTTCTACTCTCCCTTCAAACAGTAACCGCCCAATTCTCCTGGAATGCCGAGCTCAACCTGCAGGGCATGGCCTCTACCGAAGAGGAGCACCTGCCCTTCTGGATGAATCATAACCAGCGGGGAAGGACAGAAAAGGAAACCAACTTCGCCTCCTGGGTCTCCGGAAAAGCTTATTATGATCTTGGCAACACCGGTAGACTGGAAGCAGGCGCGGGCTTCCTGGGCAGAGATGCTAGTTCTGACGATTTCTTCACCGATGAATTGTATTTAACTTATCAAAAAAACTGGCTGGAATTTACCGTCGGCCGCAAACAACGCCCAGAGGCCTACAACGGACTCAGCGCCTCGAATGAAAGCATCCTGTGGTCGCTAAATGCACGACCCCTGCCCGGACTCCAACTGCAAACCACCCGTCCGGTGTTTCTGTTTAAGAACTTCGGCTTTGAAGCCGCCTGGGAAGAATATTTAATGGATGATGATTTTTTAGAAAAAGTAAAACTGCATCACAAGAGCTTTCATTTCGTCTATAGCACCTCAAACCGTAATTTTACTTTTAAGGCCGGACTGCAGCATTTTGCTCAGTGGGGAGGCAGCAATGATCTTGGAGGAGAACAGCCTGAGAGTCTTGAAGATTACATTCGAATTATTACCGGGATGCAGGGTGGCGAAACTGCAGGGGCCTGGGATCAACAAAATGCCCTGGGTAATCATTTGGGTGGATATGAACTTTCTGCTTATAAACAGTTCTCAACTTTTGAACTTGAACTGTTTTACCAGCACCTGTTCGAAGACGGTTCCGGTCGCAGATTAGGAAACACTCCAGATGGTAGATACGGTCTCTTTGTAACAAGTACACAGAAAGATCACCTTGTCAATTCCCTGATGTACGAATTTTATACTACCCATCATCAAAGCCACACAACCAGCGGACCCCATAAGAACGATAACTACTTCAACGGAAATTACGGAGGATGGGCTTATTTTGGAAACGTTGTAGGTGCTCCTTTCTTTTCACTTAATGAAAATGAAACGAGGGTGATCAACAACAAATTCACCGCCCACCATCTGGGAATTAGCGGTAACTTCTCTTCTACACTTGGGGATCACCGGTACCGTCTACTCCTGAGTTACGCCCAGAATGACGGGACACGACCGGTTAGATTTGAGCCTAAACAGGATGTTTTTTACGCGCTCTACGATGTCAAACTGCTGCAAAAAGAGGTTGAATTAAACCTGCAGTTCGCGGCCGAGTATGATAACTACAAGGCGCCGGTATATGGAGCGGGGCTGCATTTAGTATATAGAATTGAGTAGGGAGTAGTGAGTAGAGAGTGGGCAGATGACTGTTCTCAGTTGTCGGTTGTCGGTTCTCGGTTGTCGGTTTGTGGAGTCCTAAATAGGGTTGACCATTTTCGAAGTTGATTATGAATCCTATTTAATGGAAGTTTAAAGTTATTAATTCTTTTTTCTTTTTAATTTCATATTCTACCGGAGTAAAATGATTTATAGAGCTATGAGGTTTTTCATGGTTATACATATAGACAGCCTTACTTAATTTTCTATTTAGACTATTAAAATCAATGGGATTATAGCCTTTCAAGTAGCTATTTTTTATGGTCCCATTGATCCTTTCTGCATGTGGATTTTCATACACATTATCACACATACTATTTCGTAATAATCCTCTGGTAATGCTTAAAAATTCT
>NZ_FNGG01000012.1 GCF_900102915.1 Salinimicrobium catena | reverse complement strand
AATTGTTTCTGACCCACCAGTTGTTCCAATTCCCGGATCTTAGCCTTCAAGTCCTGAATTTTACGGGTATCACTCATAAGTTCTACAACTTGTTTTACACCTCTTTTGCGATTACGGGAGTATTTGTCCAGCCATTTATAAACTGCCGTTGTAGACACTTCATACTCTTTGCTAACCTCTGAAACTGTGGTGAGGTTCCTTTCAATTTCCCGAACTTTTTTACGCTTAAAGCTATCACTAAAATAACGATTTACTCGTTGTGACGCTTCTTTAGAAAAATCTTGTGGTTTTGCCATAATACTGAGTTGTTTTAAACTCCGTAAAACGGTCAACCTATTTCAGTACCCGACAATCTCGACAGAGCTGCTTTGATCGAAAGGGAAAAGCAGGGACGAGAGATCTCCGGTTATTGCACAGGAATGTCAGACTGAGCTCCGACTGAGGGAGGATGGTCGGAGTCTTTTCGGAGGTCACGAAATTCCAAATTCCAATATTTCCCGCAGATTCCGCAGATCTTCGCTGAGCTAATATTACTTCGATCTGAATTTCTGCTCCAAAGCGACTTCGACCGTGTCCTTCGGGCAGCTCAGTCTGACAATCCCGTCAAACAGCATATGAAAACAATTCCCATCTCAAATTAACCAATCCCCAATTAACCGATCCCCAGTCTTAATTCCCCTTCCGTTTAAAAAAAAATCTGTTTCTTTACTACAATGAAGCAGTTCTTCTTAGTAATATTTTTGCTCTTTTTCAGCATTTCTTCTGCCCAGTTCTCTGATCGCAAGGAGATAGAAGGCAATATTAAGGTTCCCGCAGGTGCTGAGCCGGAAGGGATCACCGTTTACAATAAGAATTCCGGACACGGTACAGTTTCTTCTCAAAAAGGCGATTTCAAACTAAAAATAAAAGCAGGGGATTCCATCTATTTTTCCGCGGTACAATATGGCGAACTTCTGGTAGTGATCGATGAGGAGATAGTAAAAGCGGGGCAGCTTAATGTAGAGATCAGCGAAGGAGTGAATGAACTGCCCGAAGTGGTGGTAAGGCCGCACGATCTTACCGGGAACCTGGAAACCGATGCCGAAAACATCGAGGTGGTGGAAATTGAGCTCCCGCCCATGAACTTTAACTTTAACGACTATGAAATGCGGCCCGATATGCAAACGGGGGTGGAAAATGCAGCCGTGGGAGGGAAAAAAATGCGGTATGGAGTGAACATTTTCGGGCTCCTGGAAAAGGTGGTGAACCTGGTTGTACCCAGAAAGAAGGAAAAACCTCGTGAGCCACCTGTATTAACCAGGATAGAACTGGCAAGAAGCCTGAGAGCTTCCTACGATAATGCCTTTTTTGAAGAATCTTTTGGTTTACCTGCCGAGCAGATCAGCAATTTCATGGATTTCCTGTATGAAAAGGATTTTCCGCAGGAACTGCTTCAAAAGGGACAAGAAATGGACAGACTGCAGTATTTGATGGAGGAAAGTGAGGAATTCAGAAAAATGTAAGTTTTTTATAGTTTGTGGTTTGGTGATGTTGTCATCCCGACAGAGTTGCTTCAACCGAAAGGGAGAACAGGGACGAGGGATCTCTTTATTCTTTTTCGTTTTACCCCAACCCTAAAGGGAGCCGAAAAAGCAGACGGACAAGGAGTTAAGTTTCCGTCCGTGGAATAATAACCCGCAACTCGAGAGATTTTAAATTCAGTATGACGAACGTACGGAACCTATTCTTCAGGAGGAGGTGAAAAATTGTGCAGGAATAAACAACCAAAAGCTAGCGAATAGCTAATGTTTTTTAAACCCGCAACTCGCAGCTAGTCACCTTAAATCATTCTCCTATGGACTAATGCATTTTCCCGGAAACAGGTAACCGGCAACCTGCAACAAAAATCAATCCCCAATCCCCGATCCTCAATCCCTAATCCCCATCCTCAAAATATCCCGTTTCATTAAACTTTTCTCCCGTTTCAGCGTCTTATGCTTGAAGTTATCTCAAAATTACCCGCATTTTAGTGGAACAGTATTTGATTTACAGGTGATGACTTCCATAAATACAATATGAGAAAGAGATTATTACTATTTCTGGCCTTGCTGCCACTCCTGGCTTTTACCGCAGCCCATAAGTTTTACGTAAGCGCCACCGATATCGAATACAACGAAGAAAATCGTTCCCTGCAGATCATTTCTTATGTATTTGTAGATGACCTGGAAAAGTTGCTGCAAACCCGCTACAGTGAAGAGCTTTTCCTGCTGAAGGAGGGCGAGCATGAGAGTGCGGACCAATACGTGGAAAAATACTTCCGGGATAAGCTGATGATCAGTGTGGACGGGAAGCCGCAAACCTTCAGCTACATAGGAAAGGAATATGATAAAGACCAGCTGCTGGTGTACCTGGAAGTGGAACAGGTGAAGCCTTTTAAAAATATTTCCGTGGAAAACGGGATTTTGACCGACCTTTTTCCGGAGCAAAAGAACGTGGTGAAAGTAGAACGCGACGGTAAGATCAAAAGCCTATTGCTTTCCCGCAACGAACTTCGCGGCACCTTAAATTTCGGGAAATAGATTGTGAAACTTCAGAATTCAATTATTTTTAGCAACCTAAACTTAAATTTTAAACATGAGATCATTTAGAACCGCACTTGCTGCTTTTTTCTTTTTGTTTTCGGCCGGACTCCTGGCTCAGGAGACCGAACAACAAACAGAAGTAAGGGAACAAGGACACATCAATCAGAACAAGTTCAGGCAGCTCTACCAGGAGTTTGCCACCCCAAACCAGTACCGCACAGGTAGCGGTGCGCCCGGCCCTGCATACTACCAGAACGAGGCCGACTATAAGATGGACATCGAGCTGGACGATAAGACGCAGAAGCTTACCGGCCGTGAGACCATTACTTACCACAACAATTCTCCTAATGATCTTGAATATCTTTGGGTGCAGCTGGACCAGAACATCCGTTCAAAAGACGCTGTTGCTAAGCTGAAAGACGGGAATGGCATCGCGCCGGTTTCACAGCCCGGAAGCTTCGTTTCGGAATATATGGAAGAACCTTTCGATGGCGGATTCAACATCACTGAAGTTAGCGCCAACGGAAAGCCGCTTAAGACATTCATCAACAACACCATGATGAGGGTGGACCTTCCGCAGCCATTGAAGGCAGGAGAGAGCTACACCTTTGACATAGCCTGGTGGTACAACGTGAACAACCACGTGACCAACCGCGCCCGTTCAGGTTTTGAGCATTTCCCAAAAGACGGGAACAACGCATACGTGATCGCTCAGTTCTTCCCAAGAATGGCCGTTTACAATGACGTGGAAGGCTGGCAGAACTACCAGTTCTGGGGGAATGGCGAGTTCGCGCTTCCTTTCGGGGATTATGAGGTGAACATCACCGTGCCTGCAGACCATGTGCTTGACGGAACGGGAGAACTTCAGAACAGAAAAGAGGTTTTCAGCAAAGAGATGATGCGCCGCTATGAAAAGGCTAAAAAGACCTATGATAAACCGGTGATGATCGTGACCCAGGAAGAGGCAGAAGCAGCCGAAAAAGGCTTTTCAGACAAGAAAAAGACCTGGAAACTGAAGGCTGAAATGGTACGTGATTTCGCCTTTGCCACTTCACGAAAGTTCATCTGGGATATGATGGCCGTTAAGGTGGGCGACAAGGATGTGATGGCAGTTTCCATGTACCCTAAAGAAGGGAATCCGCTGTGGGAAGAATACTCTACCAAAGTAGTAGCGCATACCCTGCAGTCCTATTCAGACCATACCTTTGAATACCCATACCACAAGGCTATTTCTGTACACGCCAAGAACCAGGGAATGGAGTACCCAATGATCTGCTGGAACTACGGGCGTCCGGATGAAGACGGAAACTACAGCGACCGTGTTAAATACGGAATGATGAGTGTGATCATCCACGAGGTGGGGCACAACTTCTTCCCTATGATCGTGAATTCTGACGAGCGCCAGTGGGGATGGATGGATGAAGGTCTGGATACCTTTATGCAGTACATTGCAGAGCAGGAATATGGGGAAAGGTACCCTGAAGATATCGCGCCAAATACCAAATATCCTTCAAGAAGGGGAGAGCCAAGTAAGATCGTGAACTACATGAAAGGAGATCAGAAATACATCGCGCCTATCATGTCCAATCCGGAGAATGTTTATCAGCTGGGTAACAACGCATACGGAAAGCCTGCGACAGCACTTAATATCCTTAGAGAAACAGTAATGGGAAAAGAGCTTTTTGACCATGCGTTCAAAACGTACTCTCAGCGCTGGATGTTCAAACACCCAACTCCTGAAGATTTCTTCAGAACAATGGAAGATGCTTCGGCCGTTGACCTTGACTGGTTCTGGAGAGGCTGGTTCTACACCACTGACTATGTAGATATTGGCGTGGAAGGTGTGAAAAAATATTACGTGACCGATAAGCCTACCAAAGAAGGTAAGGAAATGTTGCAGCGCTATGGCGTGCAGGATCCTTCTGCAGTTGAAGCTTTGTATGTAGTGGCTGAAGACAGCGAGGAGATGGAAGCCAGCCTTAAAGGCGGTACGCCGGTAGAGAATGCGCCTACCCTAAAGGAATATCTTATGGATAACTTCACACCGCAGCAGCGTGAAAGACTAAAGATGCCCAAGTATTTCTACGAGGTGACATTTAACAAACCCGGAGGCCTCGTAATGCCAATTATTGTAGAATACACTTATGCTGACGGTACTACCGAGAAAGTGACCTACCCGGCACAGATCTGGAGAAAGAATGATCAGCAGGTAAGTAGATCTATGGCTACAGATAAGGAGATCACCAAGATCGTGGTTGACCCCGATCTTGAAACTGCAGATGTGAACCTGGAGAACAACTCGTGGCCACAGGCTACGGAAGTGGACAAGTTCCAGGAGTTCAAAGCGAAGAACCAGGGGTAAACCACCCCTGTCCGCCTTGCGGCAGACTTTCCCCTCCTTGGGAAGGAGGGGAGCTTCAAATAACAAATTAAACCCTCCATTCGGAGGGTTTTTTATGTCCTGCTTTTTTGAAGATGGTACTCCTTTAGTGACGAAGATTAGCAGTATTTGCACCCCGTTATAGCCCCCTCCTTTTAAGGAAGGGTGCCCGGAGGACGGGGTGGTTTTTTAACAAGTCGGCTTTTTTAATGACTGGAAATGTGAGTATATTTGCAGCCTATGATCACACTGCCTCTTTTTATTAGTGGAGCCGAGATCGCCTTCATCATTTTCATACTGGTGATGGTATTCGGAGCCGATAAGATCCCCGAAATCGCCAAGGGATTGGGGCAGGGTATGCGCCATATTAAGAACGCTACCAACGACATCAAAGGGGAAGTGATGCGCAGCGCTGAAAAGCACGGCATGGACACCCAGGGCATGACCGACGATGTGAAGAAAGAGATCGACCAGGTAAAGGAAGATATCGAGGAGATCACGGGGTCGGTGAAACGTCGTTTTTAGAGTTGGCCTTTAGCTGTTAGCTATTAGCTCTTAGCTTTTTTCCACCTTCTTTAGTTCGTTTTCTCACTAGACAAATGAATTATTTCTCTATCTTTCTTAATTATCGTAAAATTAGAAGTAATGAGAAACTTTAGAGAGTATGATGTATGGAAAAGAGGAATTGCCTTCACAGGTGGCATTTATATTTTAACACAGCATTTGCCTGATTACGAAAAATTCGGGATCATCAGTCAGATCAGGCGGGCAAGTGTTTCAATTCCTTCCAATATTTCAGAAGGATGCTCCAGACATTCAGAAAAAGATTTTGCCCGATTTGTGGAAATAGCTTTGGGTTCTGCATTTGAAACTGAAACGCTGCTCATTATTTGTCAAGAGGTTGGTTATTTAAAGCAAGAAGAACTAAACAAGGTGGTGGACGAGTTGCAGGTGATACAGAGAAGCCTCAATAGCTTGTATGGCAAATTGCAAGGCAGGTAATAAACACGGCTAGAGAAATTGGCTAATAGCCAATGGCCAACAGCCAAGAGCTATAAAAATAGTATTTTAGCCCTCAAAAATCTAAAGTCTCACGTCTAAAGTCTCACGTCTAAAAAATGCATTTCCTCCCTCAAAACATCGATGATTACGTAGTGGCTCATTCCGCGAAAGAACCCGAACTGCTTCAACAACTGAACCGGGAGACAAATCAGAAGGTTTTGCAGCCACGAATGCTTAGCGGGCATTACCAGGGAAGGCTACTGAGTCTGTTGTCGAAAATGGTGAACCCGAAGCATATTTTGGAGATCGGTACCTATACCGGCTATTCGGCTTTGTGTCTGGCGGAAGGAATGAAATCGGACGGAGTGCTGCACACCATTGACATCAACGAGGAGCTGTTCGATCTTCAGAAGAAGTATTTTGATGCTTCCGAATACAGGGAGCAGATAAAACAGCATCTGGGCGATGCCACAGAGATCATCCCTTCGCTAAAGGAGAAGTTCGATCTCGTGTTCATCGACGCCGATAAACCTAATTATCCGAAATATTTCGAATTGATAATGGAAAAGCTGAATCCCGGCGGGATCATTATTTCTGATAATGTCCTGTGGAGTGGCAAAGTGGTGGAGCAGGTGAAGGATGATGATGAATCCACCAAAGCGCTTTTGGAGTACAATAAACTATTGGCAGAAGATGACCGGCTGGAAACGGTAATGCTGCCGGTTAGAGACGGATTAACTATTTCCAGGAGGAAATAGTTAACTATTAAATTACAAGCACCAAATTCCAAACTCTTTTTTCGAATTTGTCCTTCTCGGTATCTGTCTGTCATCCCGACAGAGCTGGTTTGACCGGTAGGGAGAAGCAGCGACGAGGGATCTCACAGTCATTTACTCTTTTTTCGTTTTGCACTGCCCTATCCCGACGTTTCGGGAGGAGCCGGAAAAGGTATTCAAAAAAAAATCCAATCCCCAATCCCCGATCCACTGTCCTCCGTCCTCTGTCCACTCATAAAAGCCAACAGCCAATGGCTCTTTCAACCGACTTTCTTATTTTTGAGCCAAACTTCACAGCATGAACTTCCAAAACACCCTCCAATACGCACAAGAACTAGACAAAGAAGACCCGTTAAGATCCTACCGAAAGGAATTTCTGTTCCCAAAGGTTAACGGCAAAAAAGTGATCTACTTCACCGGGAATTCCCTGGGGCTGCAGCCTAAAAAAGCTAAGGAATATGTGGATGAGGTGATGACCGACTGGGCAGAGCTTGCGGTGGAAGGACATTTCCAGGGGAAGAAAGCCTGGTGGGATTACCATGAGAGGTTCTCGGCTAAGCTGGCGCCTATCGTGGGTGCGAAACCGGAGGAAGTAACGGTGATGAACACCCTGACGGTGAATTTACATTTACTCATGGTTTCTTTTTACAGACCGACTTCAAAGCGTTTCAAGATCATCATGGAAGAAAAAGCATTTCCCAGTGACCAGTACATGATAGCGAGCCAGGTGAGGTTTCATGGGTTGGATCCCAAAGAGGTCATTGTGGAGGTGAAAAAAAGGGAAGGGGAGCATCATTTCAGGACAGAAGATATCCTGCAGATGATTGAAGAAGTAGGAGAGGAGTGCGCCCTGGTTTTAATGGGCGGCGTAAACTACTACAACGGACAGGTGCTCGATATGAAGACCATCACAAAAGCCGGTAAAGAAATCGGTGCTTTTGTGGGTTGGGACCTGGCACACGCTGCGGGAAATATTGAGTTAAAACTACACGACTGGGGCGTGGATTTCGCCGCCTGGTGCAGTTACAAATACATGAACTCCGGGCCGGGGAATGCCTCCGGCTGCTTTATCCACGAGCAATACCACAACAGAAAAGACATCCCTCGGCTTGAAGGCTGGTGGGGACATAATAAAGAGAGAAGGTTCTTGATGGAACCCGAATTCCAACCGGAGCCCACCGCACATGCCTGGCAAATAAGTAACGCTCCTATTCTGGCCCTGGCGCCTTACCTGGCATCTTTGGAGCTTTTTGAGGAAGTGGAAATGCCCGCCTTGATCCAAAAGCGTGATAAGATCGTGGCTTACCTCGAGTTCATCTTGCAGGAAGTAGCGAAAGAAGTAGGAGGGGACTTCGAGATCATAACCCCAAAAGAAAGGGGAACTCAACTTTCCGTTTTCCTGCACGGACAGGGAAAAGATCTATTCAACTATCTCATGAAAAACGGCGTAATTACCGACTGGCGGGAACCTAATGTGATAAGGTTAGCGCCGGCACCTTTTTATTGTTCGTTTGAAGATATTTATGAGTTTGGGCAGGTGTTGAAGGGGTATTTTGGGAAGGAGTGACGGAGTGATGGAGTGATGGAGTAACGCTGTGATCCTATTGTTCGTTGTTTGCCGTTTGCGGTTTACCGTTCAATGTTTAGATGGACGCAAGGTCCAAGTTGCAACAACGAGAGATTTTTCCGGTTCTTACTCTTTTTCGATTTGCCCCGGCCCTAAAGGGAGCCGAAAAAGTGTTTCAGGTAAAAAAAAAATCCAATCCCTAATTAACCGATCTCCAATTAACCAATTTTGAACAGCCAACAGCCCACAGCCAACAACCAACAGCCAACAGCGAAATAATCCAATCCCTAATCACCATTCCCCGATTAACCCGTCCACAGTCCTCTGCCCTCTGTTCAACAATGACGTTTGTCATCTCGACAGAGCTGCATAGAACGAGAGCGAAATGCAGCGACGAGAGATCTATAAAGGTTTAATGTTCCAAGTTTAAAGTTCTAATTTTGGCGTTTTCTGTTTACCGTTTTGTGTTGTGAAGCTACTTCACATTAAAGACCGTCAACCGTATTCAGGACTCCACAGATGACAATTCAAGAACAACAAACCATGAACCACAAACAAGAAACTAACAACTACTCCCCCGCCTTCATCTGGTTGAATTCCACGCTGCGGGCCACAAGGAATTCGATCAACTGCATTTCGTTTTTCGGCTTCAGCATGTCTTTTGTGAGGCCATTATCGGCTGCAAAGTAGATAAATTCTTTCAGCTGGTCGTCATCTATATTCAGCTGCTCTTCATAGAAATCGTCGCTGCGAAGCTCCAGTAGTTTTTCCTCAAGCCTCTCATCCCGGTCCACATTGGTGATCACGCCGCGAGGAGAAACGATATGTCTGAAAATATTGGCGAAATTCGCTCCGTTGTAGATCATGCTGCTGCGCATGGCAGCGTTGGGCGGAGAAACCAGAGAATCCGGACGAAATTCATATTCATACGGATTCACTTCCGCAGCCGACTTCGTGGGCAGGTCAAGCTCTTCGGTGGGAATGATCTGCACGTCCACGCGCACATTTCCGGAGAGGTCATATGGGGTAACCACCACTTCGGGCAGCTCGGTCACCGCTTCAGAGACAAAGACATTCAGCCGCCGGGTATTGATCACCCCTTCATCTACGATCACCGAGAAATCCTGGAACTGCAAGGCAGAAAACTGCAGCGTATCCCCTTCCGCAGCAGTGATCTGGAACAATCCCGCTTCATTGGAAATAGTCGCGCGCATGGCGGTGGTGTTTACCACAGAGATCCCCTGCGGGTCCTCTCCCACCGGCACTTTTATTTCCCCGTTGATCACTACCCGCTGGGAAAATCCAAGACAGGTAAACAGCAAAAGGCTTATAGTTGCTAAGGTTTTCATAGCTCGGCTTTTCTTAAATAAACAAAATCTAATGTTTATAAAAATGTAAATGCCGACTAAACTTTAGTTAAAGTAGTGATGGAGTGACGGAGTGATGGAGTGACGCAGTGATGGAGTGACGCAGTGATGGAGTGACGCATTGATGGAGTGACGCATTGATGGAGTGACGCAGTGATGGAGAAACGGAGTGATGGAGTGATGGAATGATGGGGAAACGAAGTGATGGAGTGATCAAGGATCACATGATCACTTGGTCACCAATAATCACGTGAAAAAATATTTCCGTATTTTAATGTAAACAACTAAAAACCAACCAAAATGAAAAGTCATCAAGATCTAACCGTTTATCAGAAATCCCTCGACCTTGTAGAAGAAATTTACAAATTAACCCAAACCTTCCCATCCGAAGAGAAATTTGGAGTCACCAGTCAGCTCAGACGAGCAGCAGTATCTGTCCCTTCAAATATTGCTGAGGGTGCCGCAAGAAAAGGCAGTAAAGAGTTCAGTCGCTTTTTATACATCTCACTCGGTTCACTGGCAGAGATCGAAACCCTTCTCACGATCTCAACCCGACTGCAATTTCTAAAGGAATCCCCCACCTTAAAGGAAGAAGTCATATACATCAGAAGAATGTTGCTAAAGTTGATCAAAACCTTAGATTAATTATAAGTCAGTAATGAGATGACGAATTGAAGGGGTGATGAATATTGTACTACTGGATCACCACATCACATGATCACAACATCACTCCGTCACAACTTTACTTCTTCACTTCAAATGCCTACTTTTACAAAAAACCTCCGACTATGAAAAACCTCATCCTGGCGAGCACCTCAACCCTACACGGACAGGATTACCTTGAATATATATTGCCGACCCTAAAAGAGCATTTTAAAGGCTGTACCGAGATCCTGTTCATTCCCTACGCACGGCCCGGCGGGATCTCTCATGACGAATACACCCAACTGGCAAAAAAAGCCTTTGAAAAAATTGGGCTTAACGTAAAAGGCATCCATGAATTTGATAATGCGGCAGATGCTGTCGCCGGCGCAGAAGGCATCTTTACCGGCGGCGGGAATACCTTTTTACTGGTGGAACAATTGTATTACCACAACCTGCTCACCCCGCTCAAAGACGCGATAGAAAAAGGAACTCCTTACCTGGGCACCAGCGCGGGCACGAATATTGGCGGCCTCACCATGAAGACCACCAACGATATGCCTATAGTCTACCCGCCAAGTTTTAAAACCCTTGGTTTCGTGCCTTTCAATATCAATCCGCATTACCTGGATCCCGACCCGAATTCCACCCACAAGGGCGAGACCCGGGAAACCCGCATCAAGGAATTCCACCAGTTCAATACTCCGCCGGTGGTAGGTTTAAGAGAAGGCAGCTGGCTGGAAGTGAAGGATCAAAACATCATTTTGAAAGGGGAACTTTCTGCTCGCATTTTCAAGGCCGGAAAAGAACCTTATGAGGTAGAACCTGAAACCCTGTTCAATGACCTCAGCTAACATAGATTACCAGAAGGTTCTGAACCAGATACAGCAGGAATTCGCCGATATACATCCCTCCGGGAAGGTGGCCTCCTATATTCCCGAACTGGCCAAGGTGCCTTCTGATAAGTTCGGGATGCACCTGTACGACCTGGAAGGGAACAACTACAATTTCGGGGACAGCAACGAACGTTTTTCTATTCAGTCTATCTCCAAGGTATTTACTTTGGCCCTGGCTATGAAAGTAGTGGGCGATGACTTGTGGAACCGCGTGGGAGTAGAACCTTCAGGTGACCCTTTTAATTCACTTTCGCAGCTGGAAAATGATTCAGGTATTCCCCGGAATCCTTATATAAACGCCGGCGCCCTGGTCGTGGCCGATGTACTGGTCTCTTACTTCACCAATCCAAAAGCAGCATTGCTGGCTTTTCTGCACGAGATCACCGGCGACTCGAGCATTGATTTTGACACCACCGTTGCGGCTTCTGAACAGGCCGAAGGTTACCGCAATTATGCCATGGTCAACTACCTGAAGTCTTTCGGAAACATCGAGAACGATGTGGAGAAGGTGCTGGATTTTTATTTTCACCAGTGTTCCATCGCCATGTCCTGCCGCGAACTGGCACAGGCTTTCATCATTTTTGCCAACCACGGAACGGTGCTGGATTCAGACCGGGAGTTCCTCACGGGAAGGCAAGTGAAACGTATCAACGCCCTGATGCAGACCTGCGGGTTTTACGACGAGGCAGGGGAATTCAGTTTTGAGGTAGGCCTGCCCGGAAAAAGTGGCGTGGGCGGAGGCATTGTTGCTGTGAATCCCTACCACTACGCCGTTGCGGTTTGGAGTCCGCCGCTGAACCCTAAAGGAAATTCGGCTTTGGGAATGGCCGCTTTGGAAAGGCTTACCACCCTTACCGGCTTTTCTATTTTTTAGTCTTTACGATCTTTCTGAAGGTAAGATTGATGCGAGGCTCTTTTACCTTTTTTGTCTTCGGAAGGCTGTGCAGCCAGAATTTCTGGGTTTGCCCTTTCATGAGCAGCAGACTGCCGTTTTCCAGTTCCAGGGAAATTTTCTCTCCTGAAGCTTTATTTTTCAGTACGAATTTGCGTTCGGCTCCCAGGCTGAGCGAGGCGATGGCAGGATCCTTTCCCAGTTCGGCCTCGGCATCACTGTGCCAGGACATACCTTCCTCCCCGCTGTGATACAGGTTGAGCAGGCAGGAATTGAACTCCAGCCCGGTTCTTTTTTCCACAAGCTTCATCAGTGCGACCAGTTCAGGCGTCCAGATCTTCGCTTTGCGGGTGATCTTAGAATAGGTGTACTCAAATTCTTTTTCGCCATACCAGCCCGTCTTCCTCTTTGTGACGATCCTTTTTCCGAATATGATCACCTCATCCTGCTGCCAGTCTATGGTTTTAAAAAGTCTTTCGAAATAATAATCGGCTTCTTTGGGAGTCAGAATACTTCCGAAGTAATAGGCTTCCCCCTCTTTTGGCAATATGTTATCTCGTTCCATTGCTTTTTTGTTCATGACTTAAAAATAGGAAAAGAAAGCAAGATTATTGAAACCGAACAACTGCTGCTGCTTCTCCTTGGACAATCTTCTGCCAATTCTTAACTTTAAGAAAATCAACCAATTTATGCCACAGGAAATTCCAGCCGTTCTCATCATGGGGGTACTCATCACCCTTGGCTCCCTCCTGGGACTGCTTTCAGAAAAAGTGAATTTCCCGCGCATCGTGATCTATATCCTGGTGGGAGTGCTGTTTTCTCCGGGCCTGTTGGGCGGAGTCTTAAATTTTTCTACGGAAGGCTGGTCGCCCGTCTTGACCGATATCGCCCTTGGAATTATAGCCTACATTATAGGTTCTGAGATCAATCCTGCAGATCTTAAAAAAGAAGAAGGCGTGGTGACCGCCACCGTGATAGGTCAATCCATTGGCGTGCTTATCTTTGTAGGACTGGGATTGTGGGGTCTCAGCATGATGATAGGCAGCTTACAGGAGATCACTTTTTACCACGCGCTGGTCTATGGCGCGGTAGCAACGGCAACAGCCCCGGCTGCCACTTTGGGCATCATCGAGGAATACAAGGCTAAAGGAAAGCTCACGAATTCCCTGTTGGGTGTCATCGCCATTGATGATGCGGTGGGGATCATTTTCTTTACACTGATTTTAGGATTAGGCGCTGAAGGCAATTTCTCCGGAAGCATTCTGGAAGGGCTCAAAGAAGTAGGCGGTTCTCTCCTGCTGGGTGGAGTTTTTGGCGTTGCGCTGGGACATGTTGGGAAGCGCCTGGAAAAGGAGGAATTGCGACTGGCCACCATCATTGGCTTCATCTTCCTGGTTTTCGGGATCTCGGTGCTCCTGAAGTTTTCCCTGCTCTTGAGTTGTATGACCCTCGGGTTCGTTTCTGTGATGTTCTACCCCAAGAAACAGGCAGAATGGCTGTTGCCCCTGCAGCATATCGAAGAACTGGTTTTCCTGTTCTTTTTCACCCTTGCGGGAATACACTTTGAAATAAATGCATTTTTGAACTCCCTTTACCTGGTGCTGCTTTATGTAGTCCTGCGAACTCTGGGAAAATATTCCGGTGCCTATACAGGAATGCGCCTGATTGGAACAGAGAAAAAAACACGGCGGTTGCTGGGCCTCTGTCTTTTTCCGCAGGCCGGGGTGGCAATAGGCCTTGCCATAAGAGCTACCAATCAGCCGGGATTTGAAGAATCAGGTTCCCTGCTGCTCAACATCATTTTGGGGTCTACTATCCTGTTTGAATTGACCACTCCTTTCGTTACGCGTTTCGCACTAAAGAAGGCCGGAGAGATAAATGAAGATGACCAGTAATTAAAGCAGGTATTCCATTTCGTACTGGTTCACGGTATTCTCAAATCCCAGTTTTTGAAGACTGCCTATCAGCTTTTGTCTTTCCAGAGGGATATTTCCAAAACGCACTTCAGGAGATACTCCAGCAATACTCTTGACAACTTCGGAATGATGTTTTTTCTCAACCGCGAAAACCTGCGCTACCATCCCGTTGGCACCTATTGTAAAATAGCCTTTTAGTTCCCCGTTTTTATCTGAAACCAGGTAACTCTTTTTATTTGCTTCGGAAAGCAACACGGCTTCGGCCATATTGTCCCAGGAATACAATTCAGATCTATATAAACCCTTATCCAGGATCTCCTGAAAATTGACTTCTTTAAGATCATACCGAGAATTATCATTTTCAAGGCTGCCTTTCCAGGCGGTAAGGCTTCTGGAAATATCAAATCCTATTCTTTTGTACACTTTTAGCGCCCGCTCATTTTCCTGTATTACCTCCAGCATACATTTTTCAACCCCGCGCTCTTTGAACAAGGGAATGGCGTGTTCATATAGTTGGTCTACAACGGCTTTTCCGCGGTAGGCAGGAAGTACGCCCGTACCGGAGTTGAAAGCGGTGAGCTTGCCATTGTGGTGGTCAATACCATTGATGATGAACCCCACAAGTTTATCCTCATCGAACATTCCGAAGGAAAGAGTAAGATCTACACGGGCCGCTTTAAAGCGGTCTTCCCAATAATAAACCTCTGAAGGCAGCTGTACAAAATAATTGGAAAAAGCGGATAAAAGGCATTCTACAATGTCTGCCGTGCCGGTTGCAGCAAGGTTGCGTATGTTCATTTTCACCTCTAAGTTTAAGAGGCGGGAAATTACTAATTTATCTGATGCGATCTATGCTGGTGTCTTACCATATTTCCTGCTCCAACTAAAAGAAAAGCGATGAATACCGGATACAGGAGAGAAAATGAAGAGATAAGACTTCCTTCTGCCACTATGGTTTCCAACAGGATATTAAAGATAGAGGTCATTAACATACCGAGGGTACCGATCAAAAAATAAGGATTCTTCCTGGTCATATAATTAGGGTTTTAGTTGGTTGGTTAGTAGAAAACTACAAAAATTCCCAATCAAACAAATTTTTATACTAAAATTTAAAGAAAGTATTAACATTTTGGCAAAAATAAAAGCATAACAATTTGCTTCTAGCAATATATTGTTATGCAAAAGTAACAGCAACGGAAACCGCTTTGTAGAGAGAAAACACGAAGTCAGGAGGCTTCGAGGAGCGCGGCTTCGCAGAGCGCGGTTGAAAATACCTCGAAGTCAAGAGACTTCGAGGAGCGTGAATATAACTATAAAATAACTCGAAGTCAGGAGACTTCGCGGAGCGCGAGAAACCGCTTTGAAAAGAGAAAACACGAAGTCAGGAGACTTCGAGGAGCGCGGCTTCGCAGAGCGCGGTTGAAAATACCTCGAAGTCAAGAGACTTCGAGGAGCCCGAGCGTGACGTCATAAAAAAGCCTCGTCTTTCGACGAGGCTTTGAGCGGGAGACCGGGTTCGAACCGGCGACATTCAGCTTGGAAGGCTGACGCTCTACCAACTGAGCTACTCCCGCGTTGATAGATCTAATTGAGAAGCGGCGGCTGCCTTACCCAATTGCCCTGCAAATATAATCTGAAAGTTCTTATCTCTCAAAAAAAATCAAAGCTTTTTCAAAAAATGATAGCCCTTGATGACGTAGTCCTCATTGAGGTAGAATTTGTGACTGCGAAAGTTGTGGACGTAACTATTTAGTTCTGAGGTTTCACAACCCTTTTCACGCGCGTAGGCATAGATGAATTCGAACAACTTCTTTCCCATTCCTTTGCTTCGGTAAGCCTCATCTATATAGATATGGTCGGGTTCGCAAGACCTGCCCGCGTAGTGCCGGGTCATGAACCACATGCCGAAGACACCTACTAGCTTCTCTTCGAGATAAATTCCGAAGCATTCATAGTTTTGCGTGAACATTTCTTCAAAGCGTTCCTGCAGGATCTCATCTGAAAACTGGTTTTCCATCAACCGCTGCACCAGCGGGAGGATCTGTGGAATTTGCTCCTTTAAAATCTTGTTAAATGCCGGGTTCATTCGTGACTTTTCCGCAAAAATAGTCATATTTTTAGCTAAACGATCCAAGAAAATATTAGAAATGGGCAATACAGATAATCGCGGAAAACTGCAGGACGTCATAGACCGGTCACTCCTTAGTGAAAGAAAGATCTTCTTATGGGGAATGATCGATGACAAAGCAGCAAAGCACCTTATAGAAAGAATGTTGTACCTGGATGCTACCGGCAATGAAGAGATCCAATTCTATATCAGCAGCCCCGGAGGCTATGTTACGGCCGGCTTCGCCATCTATGACACCATGCTTTCGCTCAACAGTCCGGTCTCCACCATTTGCACCGGGATCGCGGCCTCCATGGCTTCTATCCTGCTTTCTGCAGGCAAGAAAGGCCACAGGTTCATACAGCCGCATGCCAAGGTGATGATCCACCAGCCCAGCGGAGGCGCACAGGGACAGGCTTCCAACATCGAGATCCAGGCGACCGAGATCCTTAAAATCAAAGACCTTAGCGCCAAGATCCTGGCAAAGAACTGTAATCAGGACTACGAAAGGATCATAAAGGATTTTAACCGCGATTACTGGATGGATGCCACAGAATCCATAGAATACGGAATTGTGGATGAAGTAATCAAAAAGCACAAGTAATGAAACACGATATCAAACAAAAGGAAACCGAAGGAAAAGGAATGTTCTATATTGAGAAGGACGAAACCATTATCGCCGAACTCACTTACACCCTCAACGACAATAATGTAATGACCCTGGACCATACCGAAACCGAACCGGAACATACGGGAGAAGGACTGGCCAGTTCCCTCATCAAACACAGTGTGCAATACGCGCGCGAAAAAGAGATCAAGATCGATCCGCTTTGCGAATATGCGGCCAAGCAATTTGAGCGCCACGAGGAATATCGCGAAGTGCAGGCTACTGAAATTTAAGCCTGGCTCCCAAGCCCCAATGAATGCGGAAAGGCTTTCTAATAAAATGCAACCCTGAAGATATTTCCCGGAAGCATCTGTATTGACCGATAATTAGCCGGGGTAAGATCTTTTCACATACCCATGGTCGATCCCGAAAAACCCTACTCATGAAAAAATGGTTCCCAAAAATATTATTCTTAACAGGTTCTTTCTGCCTGCTGGTTTCCTGCAACGATCTGCAGCAAAAACAACAGCCTGCAGGGGAGGATCCTGCCGTGAACATTTCTGAAAATATTCCGGAAGAGGCTTCAGAAAAGGAACTGGAAACCTCTCCGGAAGAGATCAGAGGCCAGTTGTCTAAAAAGAAAGGCGATTCAACAATCGCGAAATTCTATGAGATCCGAAGCTATGCTCCTGTCTGGACCAGTCCTAAAAAGAGATCGGCTTTTCTGGGAGAGCTTCAAAAAGCAGATTCTGAAGGCCTTTCCATCAAGGATTATTACCATGAAGAGCTCCGGCATTTGCTGGAAAACGCAGCAGAGCTCGGTCAAGAAGAAGCCGCTCAACTGGATATTCAGCTCACGGGGGCTTTCTTGTCTTACGCGCACGATCTTTACTACGGAAAACTCGATCCTAAGAAGCTGTACAAGAACTGGGGAGTTTCCCGGAAAAACAAAGATCTGCCAGCGATCCTGCAGCAAGGGCTGGAAAATGATAATATTGCCGAAGCTCTTGAAGATCTTAAACCTTCACACCAGATCTATCGTGATCTAAAAGTTTCCCTTCAGGAATACGCCGAGCTCCGGGAAAGCGAATCTTCTTTTGACAAGATCAGAGAAGGAGAGCTCATCAAACCCGGAGAAAAGGATCCGCGGCTTTCGGCTATAGCCAACCGGCTGACGCAACTGGGGCATCTTTCAGAAGAATTCACGGATTCGATTTATTCAACAAAACTTCAGGAGGCGGTCAGATCTTATCAAAAGGAAAAGGGTTTGCAGATGGATGGGCTTATAGGGAATTCCACCATTGCCGAGCTCAACATGACCGTCGGCGAGCGGTACAAACAGATCCTGGCCAACCTGGAGCGCTGGCGCTGGTATCCCCGGGACCTGGGAGAGCATTATATCCTCATCAACATTCCGCAGTTCAAATTATCGGTGGTCAAGGAAGGAGATACGGTAAGAACCCATAACGTCATCGCCGGGACAAGGGCGAGACAGACTCCCATCTTCAGCGATACCATAAGATATGTGGTTATCAATCCAACCTGGACCATTCCACCCACTATCAAGGTCCAGGATATTATTCCCAAAGTATCCAGGGACCCGTCTTACCTCACTAATAAAAACATGAAGGTCTACAGCAAAGACGGAACTTTGCTTGATCCTGAAAAAATTGACTGGAGCAGTCCGCAGGCCCGATCTTACACCATTATCCAAAGAGCAGGTCCAACAAATCCTTTAGGTCAGGTTAAGATCATATATCCCAACCAGTACCTTATTTATCTGCACGATACCCCAGCCCAAAATTTATTTAGCCAGAATCAGCGGGCAGAAAGCTCGGGTTGTGTAAGGGTTGAAAATGCGGTCGACCTGTCAGGTTACGTGCTGCGCGACCAGGAGGAATGGAATGAAGAAAAGATCAGGGAAACTATTGCCTCCGGGAAAACAATTCAGGTAAAAATAAACCAGCCCATCCAGGTCCATCATTTCTACTGGACTGCCTGGCGGGCCGGTGGTAAAACTATATTTACTGAAGATGTTTACAGGCTGGATAAGGAGATCTACACCCGTTTAAGTGCCGATTAAGCTGCTACACCTGAATTTAAGTACTTAGAGTTCTCCAGGTAATTCTTATTAGGGTGATAAATGAACAATACAGATTGTCCTTTTATCTTGTTGATGATCTCTTTAGAAACTTTGGTCGGCACGGCAGGACATCCGTAACTTCTCCCAAGCCTTCCGGCGCGGTCGATGAAATCCTGGGTAGCATAATCTGCCCCGTGTACTACAACATATCGTTCTCTCGCGTTGCTGTTGAATCCTTCTTCCATCCCGTCAATGAACAGGGAAAGACCGTTCTTTCCGTAGTAAGTTTCCGCGGTTACATAAAACCCAAGGGAACTCTGGAAGGAATTAGGAGTATTTGAGAAATTGGTCGCTTTATCTCCACCGGTGTTCTTTCCGTGGGAAACATAGGTGTTATAAAGCACTTTCTGAGACTTCATATCCAGGATCCACATTCTTTTTTCTGTGGAATTAAGCCCGAAATCAACTATGGTAAGCAATTCTTTTTTGATCTTGCCTTCCTCTTCCAGCTTCTGATAGCCCAAAATACCGTTGGTAAAAGCTGTACGCGATGGCAGTGAAGCATTTTCAGCTGAAAAAGCCTCATACAGCAGGTTGATCTCATCTTCGGCCGATAAAGCCGGGTCTGCCACAGCAGTTTTTGCTTCAGCAGGTTCCGAAGTCGTATTTTTTTCAGAAGTATTAGGGGTAAATGCAAAAGAAGCAGTTAGAAAAGTCGCAAGGATCAAGAATTTGTTTATCATATCGTTCTGTTAATTTTAGTTAAGGGCTAAATATTGTTCAAGAGTCATACCAAACCTGCCAAATTCATCATTAATATAGTATAAATCAGTATTTTAAGCGAGTGCGCAACATAGTCAATAACTCCTTAAACTTAAAATTATTGTGTAAAAATTATGCTTGTAATTGTTAATTTTTTTAGCAGCCCGAATAGGGATTTTCAGAAGCAGCAAACCTGCCCACCATCGTTAGATTTCCTATCTTTACGCAAATAAATTTTTAGCATGAACAAGAAAGTAATTCTCATGATCCTGGACGGGTGGGGAATTGGCCAGGACCCTGAAGTTTCAGCAGTGGCCAAGGCCAACACGCCCTTCATCGATTCCTTATATAACAAATATCCTAACAGCCGTCTGCGCACAGACGGTATGAACGTTGGACTGCCCGAGGGCCAAATGGGTAACAGCGAAGTGGGCCACATGAATTTGGGAGCGGGCCGCATCGTGTATCAGGACCTGGCCAAGATCAACATGGCCGTTGACAACAACAGCCTGGGCAGCGAACCGGTACTGGAACAGGCTTTTGACTATGCCAAAAAGAACAATAAACCCATACATTTCATGGGGCTGGTGAGCGATGGCGGGGTGCACTCCCACATCAAGCACCTAAAAGGCCTTTTAACGGCTGCGGAAGAATTCGGCATAAAAGATAAATACGTACATGCCTTTACAGACGGAAGAGATGTAGACCCTTATTCGGGAAAAGGTTTTATAGAAGACCTGCAGCAACACCTGAAGCAGACCAACGGTAAACTGGCTTCAATAATCGGCCGGTACTATTCCATGGACCGCGACAAACGTTGGGAAAGGACCAAACTGGCGTATGACCTTATCGTGAAAGGGAAAGGTGAAAAGGCTACCGATGCCCTGCAGGCCATTCAGCATAGCTATGACAATGAAATTACTGATGAGTTCATCAAACCCATAGTGATGACCGATGAAAGCGGAAATCCTGTGGCTACCCTGAAAAAAGAGGAAGTGGTGATCTTCTTCAACTTCAGGACAGACCGCGGCAGGCAACTTACCCAGGCCCTGTCCCAGGAAGATTTTCCTGACTACGAGATGGAGAAGTTACCTCTTTACTATGTTACCATGACCCGTTATGATGAAACCTTTAAGAACATCAACGTGGTCTACAGCAAGGAAGACATCAAAGCAACTTTGGGAGAAGTGCTGGAACGAGCCGGGAAGACGCAGATAAGGATAGCAGAGACCGAAAAATATCCGCACGTGACCTTTTTCTTTTCCGGCGGAAGGGAAAAACCTTTTAAAGGAGAAAGAAGGATCATGATCAATTCCCCAAAAGTGGCGACCTATGACCTGCAGCCGGAAATGAGCGCATATGAGGTGCGAGATGCCATAGTACCCGAGATCAATAAGAAGTCGGCTGATTTTATCTGCCTCAATTTTGCAAATCCCGATATGGTTGGCCATACCGGGGATTTTGAAGCGGCCGTGAAAGCCTGCGAAACCGTAGATCAGTGCGCCAAGGATGTGATCGAGGCCGCGGTTGAGAATGATTACTCGGTGCTGGTGATCGCAGATCACGGGAACAGTGAAACCATGATCAACCCTGATGGCAGCGCCAATACCGCCCACACTACCAATCCGGTGCCTTTCATTCTTGTTGACAATGATGTTAAGGCGATCCAGGACGGTACTTTAGGAGACATCGCTCCTACCATTCTTAAACTGATGGGTATAGAAAAGCCAGAATTAATGACCCAAAATCCACTTTTTTAATGAAAATATTCCTTTATACACTAGCAGTCTTAACCGCTGTCAACTGCGGAAGCTCAAACCAGAAAAACAAAGAAACCGAAGAAACAACGACCATCCCCGCCCCTCCCGTACAGGAAGAACAGAATGATATCCTGGTGGGGAGCATTCAAAAAAGCGATCTTACGCAGGCTCCTCATGATGCGTGGTTCGACCCGAATTATACCACCTATGAACCTTCACCCGAGGCACTGGAAACTATCAAGAACAACATCAACGACTATGAGATCAAACTTTTCATGGGCACCTGGTGTTCAGACAGTCAGTTGCAGGTACCGCGCTTCCTGAAGCTGCTTGGGGAAAGCGATTACGACATGGACAGACTCGAAATGAAGGCCGTGGAAGAGGATAAGACCCTGCCGAACGACCTTCATAAAGAGTACGACATCACTTATGTGCCTACCATAATTTTTTACAAAGACGGGAAGGAAGTAAATCGTTTTGTGGAGTATCCGCAGAAAAGTTTTGAAGAAGACATTGCAGCTATAGTTTCGGGAGAGGATTACAAGCATTCCTACGAATAGATCTGCACCCCTAAACTTCAAAAATGCTATAATTCTTCTTATTTTTGCGCCATGCCTAGATTACTGACCATAGCGGTAGATTTTGACGGAACCCTGGTGGAAAACCGGTATCCTGAAATAGGAAAACCGATCCTGTTCGCCTTTGAAACCCTGAAGAAACTTCAGCAGGAAGGCCACCAGCTAATTCTGTGGACCTACCGCAGCGGTGTAAAGCTGGAGGAAGCCGTGGAGTTCTGCGAAAGCAGGGGCATTGAGTTTTACGCGGTTAATCGCAGTTATCCAGAAGAGGAGTATGAAGACGGGATAAGCAGAAAGATCCTGGCCGATCTTTTTATAGATGACCGCAACATCAACGGCCTTCCCCCATGGGGTGAGATGTACCATCAACTCACCAACACCAAACCTGTTGCCCCCGTTCTTCCGAAGAAAAAAAAGCGGCTGATAAACATTTTTAAGAAATTCTGATGATCATACCTAAAACAAGAGAAGAAATTGAATTAATGAGGGAAAGCGCGCTGATCGTTTCCAAAACCCTGGGAATGTTGGCCGCAGAGGTAAAACCCGGAGTGACCACACTTCACCTGGACAAGTTGGCCGAAGAGTTCATCCGCGATCACGGAGCCGAACCGGGATTTTTAGGAATGTACGATTTCCCGAACACGCTTTGCATGAGCCCGAACGCCCAGGTGGTACACGGGATACCCAACGATAAGCCTCTTGAGGAAGGAGATATTATCTCTATTGACTGTGGCGCCAAAAAACACGGCTTTTACGGAGATCACGCCTACACCTTTCCGGTTGGAAAGATCGACCCGGAAACTGAAAAGTTACTGAAGGTCACCAAAGAATCCCTTTACGTGGGGATCAGAGAATTCAAGGCCGGCAACCGGGTTGGAGACGTGGGTTTTGCCATTCAGCAATACGCGGAAAAACACGGCTTTGGAGTGGTGAGGGAGCTGGTAGGACATGGCCTGGGAGAGAAAATGCACGAAGATCCCGAAATGCCCAACTACGGAAAAAGGGGCCGCGGAAAGAAATTCGTGGAAGGCATGGTGGTGGCCATTGAGCCGATGATCAATGCCGGAACTCACCGCATCAAGCAGCTCAGGGACGGGTGGACCATACTTACTGCCGATAATAAGCCCAGCGCGCATTTTGAGCATGATGTTGCATTGGTAGACGGAAAACCCGAACTATTATCAACTTTTCATTACATTTATGAGGCTCTAGGCATCAGCAGTGACGAGGAGGACGAATTCAGAGCGACAAGCATCAACTTCAATGATTAAGAATTTTCGACAGGAAAGATGGAAACCTTACCACAAGGAGACCTGGCAGGACAGGTTCCGCTATGAGATCTCCAACTATGGGAGGGTCATCAGCTATGTAAAGAATCCTAAAGGCGTACTGCTGAAAGGCGGAAAATCGCAGGGTTTCCTCACCTTTGTCGCGAATTTGAAGAACGGAAAGAAACAGGCCTGCTACATACACCGCGTGGTTGCCGAACTTTTCCTGAAGAAAAAGGAGGATGACGAGTACGTTATTCACCTTAACTACAACAAAACCGAAAATCGGGCAGACAACCTCGCCTGGGCCAACAAAGACGAGTGGGTGGCCCACCAGCAGGAAAATCCGCAGGTGAAGGAGAACAAAGTGAAGCGCCGCAGGGGTACTTTAAAATGCTATTCCAAGCTCACCTATGCGCAGGCAGTGATCCTGAAGAAAAAACTGCTGGACCCCAAACGCAAGACAAGAATTAAAGTTCTGGCTAAACAATTCGGGGTTTCAGAAATGCAGCTTTACAGAATCAAATCGGGAGAAAACTGGGGCGACATCAAGGTATGATCAAGAAAGCCTTTAAATTCCTGCTTAACCGTATTCCCCGGCCCATCCTC
Source organism: Salinimicrobium catena (assembly GCF_900102915.1). Classification (GTDB taxonomy): domain Bacteria; phylum Bacteroidota; class Bacteroidia; order Flavobacteriales; family Flavobacteriaceae; genus Salinimicrobium; species Salinimicrobium catena. The sequence goes on along the minus strand of NZ_FNGG01000012.1, from coordinate 24,952 downwards.
ATCAGACTGAGTTATTTTGCCAGGCCTTTTTTACTGTTAAGCCTCAAAGGAAACCGATATACTGATCCCATTGACGGAAAAAGCTTCAGGAAATTCCTGCCTTACGGATACGAGCATCAGCGGGAGAACGTGCTCTCCCCCTCTACCCTTTCGCTGGAAAGGCATCGGCTGCTTTGGCTTTACCTGCAGGAAAATACCAGTTTCTTTACCAAACCACATAAAGTTCTGCATTTTGCCCCTGAACAGGCTTTTTACAAGCGCTTTAGAAAGCTGGAGAACCTGGATTACACCACCACCGACCTTGAGAGTCCGTTAGCTGATGTAAAAGCTGATATCTGTAATTTACCTTTTAAAGACAATTCCTTCGACTTCATTCTTTGCAATCATGTGCTGGAGCATATTCCCGATGATCAAAAGGCCATGCAGGAGCTGTACAGGATCCTGGCACCGGGAGGTACGGCCATCTTACAAATTCCGCAGGACCTGAACCGGGAAACCACTTTTGAAGATGATTCCATCACCGACTCTAAAGAGCGGGCAAGGATCTTTGGGCAGTACGATCACGTGCGGGTGTACGGCAGGGACTATTTTGACAAGCTAAGAAGTATCGGTTTCAAAGTGGAAGAAGTGGATATGACCTCCAAAATGTTACCTGCAATGGTGGACCGGTACAGGCTGGCCAAGGGAGAGATCATTCCGGTGGCGCGAAAAAAGTGATCAGTTAATAGGAGATTGGGGATTGGTCAACCGGTCAGTTCCTTTCAGGTTTGAATAAAAGAGAATCTTAAAATGTAAATATGAAAAGTCTTTTTTCTCTCCTCTTTATTCTCTTTTCTAATCCAGGTCTACAAGCACTTCCTCAAAACCGGCCGTAGCATATTTTCCCATACTACCGTCCTCTTTTGCGTAGATCAAATAAGCGTCCACCGTTTCCAGTTTTGACAGCATCTCATTAGAGCGTTCTAGCCCCATAGCCATGAAAGCAGTGGCATAGGCATCGGCCAGAGCACAATTTTCGGCCAGTACAGAAGCGCTCAGCACGTCACTTTTCTCGGCGTAACCGGTCAGCGGATTTATAGTGTGAACGTACATTTTTCCGGTAGCAGGATCGATCCGATTCTTGCGATAGTTTCCTGAAGTGGCCATGGCGCGATCCTTCAGCTTAACTGCAGCCGTAAGAGTGCGGTTTTCTGCCTGCTGTTCGGGATCATCAATACCCACAGTCCAGGGAGCAGCTTTCTCTAGATTTTCACCCTTTGCCAATAACTCCCCGCCCAACTCGACGAGGTAATTATCCACCTTTCGGGATTCCAGGTAATGCCCTATTAGATCTATGGTGTAACCTTTAGCTACGGCATTAAAATCAAGATAGACAGCAGAGGCTGTACTTTTTACTTCTCCTGCTTCGGTTAAACTGATCTTATCCAGCCCTACATATTGCATAAGCGAATCCACACTAGCGGTATCGAGGATCTTCTCGCTTCGCTCCGGGCCAAATCCGTAGAAATTCACAAGATTTCCCACCGTGGGATCAAAATATCCTTTGCTTTCCATATAAACCTTTTCAGAAAGCCTGAAAACATTTCTGAACAGCGTATCCACCTTCACCAGGGAATCACCGCTATTGAGACGGGAAATATCGGATCCTTCCCTGTAGGTGCTCATGGACTGGTTCACCCTTTCAAAAATGGAGTCGAGAGCTATGTCTAAAGCAAGGTCTTCTTCGGAATAATAGGTGATATTATAAGTTGTCCCTAAGGCTTCCCCGGCAGCAGTTTGTTTACTTGGTCCTGAGTTACAGGAAGTCAACAGGCCGATAAGAAAGAGGATAAGGATAGTTTGAAAAGAGGGAAATTTTTTCATTTTTTAGATCTCTTGAAGGCCGGCGTAGTTCACCACATAATCATCTGTGGTGGAAACGGGCAACTCGTAATCACGGGAGTTGGCGAGCCCTACCCCGGCATAATAGGTTTTGGCGTCAAACTTAAGCGCATGCTGCTTTACAGATTCCAGGAAAATGTACGGGATCTCTTTCGGGTCATGAGGGTATTCAATAGCCCTCACGATCACAAAGTGCAGTTTCTTATTCTTTAAAGCCACAAATTGCGGATCTTTTTTGAATTCACTGTTCACTCCCAGAAATTCGTAGCCCTGGTCTTCGAGGTCCTTGCCCACAATATTCATGGCAAGGTTATGCAGCTCCTGATCTGTTAATTTTGACATGACACAAATTTACGCTTTATTACCGACGTTAAAAAAGCCTTTTCATTTTCCCTTTTTATAGGGAGCAAAAAAAACAGCCGTCAAATGACGGCTGTTCCTATAATATATTTTGAAGGTCTTATCCTCCAAAGTCATCGAATCTCACATTCTCTGGCGGCACTCCAAAGTCTTCGGCCATTTTCTCAACAGCCTTGTTCATCAATGGAGGTCCACAGAAATAGAATTCTATTTCTTCGGGCTCATCATGATGGCTTAAGTAGTTATCGATCACCACCTGGTGGATGAATCCTACGAATCCGTCACCTTCCCCGTCAATTCCTTTTTTCTCTTTCCAGTTATCTTCCTCTAAAGGCTCAGACAAGGCGATGTAGAACTTGAAGTTAGGGAAGTCTCTTTCCAAAGCTCTGAAGTGTTCTGTGTAGAACAATTCTCGCTTAGAACGACCACCGTACCAGTAAGTCACTTTCCTGTCGGTCTTAAGGGTTCTGAAAAGGTGATACAGGTGCGAACGCATTGGAGCCATTCCGGCACCACCACCCACGTAAAGCATCTCGGCATCTGAGTGGTTGATGAAGAACTCACCAAACGGTCCTGAGATAGTTACCGTATCTCCTTCCTTACAGTTAAAGATATAAGAAGAGGCAACTCCGGGGTTTACAGACATCCAGTCGTTCTTAGCTCTATCCCATGGCGGAGTAGCAACACGAACGTTAAGCATGATCCTTCTACCTTCGGCAGGGTAAGAAGCCATAGAGTAGGCTCTTTCCACCACTTCTGGGTTCTTCATCACCAGCGGCCAAAGGTTGAACTTGTCCCACTCCATTTTGAACTTATCAGGTTCTCCGGGATGCTCCTCTGGGTGCGCGGTGATGTCCATATCCTCATACTTCACCTCACACTTAGGGATCTCGATCTGGATATATCCTCCTGCTTTGTAGTCCATATCTTCAGGGATCTCCACAACGAACTCCTTGATGAAAGAGGCCACGTTATAGTTACTAACCACTTTAGCTTCCCATTTCTTGATCCCAAAGATCTCTTCAGGGATCTGGATCTTCATGTCCTGCTTCACTTTCACCTGGCAACCAAGACGCCATCCATCGGCGATCTCTTTACGGGTGAAGTGAGGTTCTTCAGTTGGAAGGATAGTACCTCCACCTTCAGAAACTATACATTTACACTGGATACAGGTACCTCCACCCCCACAGGCAGAAGGCAGGAACAATTTGTTCTCACCCAGCGTAGAAAGCAGGGTTCCGCCGGAACCTACTTCCAAATCTTTTTCTCCGTTAATATTGATCGTAACCGGCCCTGAAGGGATCAGTTTTGCCTTAGCTCCCAATAAGATGGAAACCAGGATAAGGATCAATACTAAAAATACGATTACACTTGCTATAATTACTTCCATTACTTCTCTCTATAATTTGATTCCCATAAAACTCATGAACCCTAAGGCCATTAATCCGGTAATGATAAAGGTAATACCCAATCCTTTCAAAGGAGCCGGTACGTTGGAGTATGCTATCTTCTCACGGATAGCAGCAATTCCAAGAATGGCAAGGAACCAGCCTATACCACTTCCGAAGCCATAAGTAGCCGCTTCTCCAATTCCGCCGAAATCTTTTTGCTGCATGAACAACGATCCTCCAAGGATGGCACAGTTCACCGCGATCAACGGAAGGAAGATACCTAATGCCCCATAAAGGGCCGGCGCGAATTTCTCCACGACCATTTCCACAAGCTGCACCATGGCCGCGATAACCGCGATGAACATGATAAAGCTCAAAAAGCTAAGGTCAATAGTTGCATATTCTGCTCCTAACCAGGATAAGGCTCCCGGTCTCAACAGATACTGGTCTAACAAAAAGTTGATAGGCACAGTGATAGAAAGTACGAATACCACAGCCAGTCCTAATCCAACCCCTGTTTTCACCGTTTTAGATACTGCTAAGTACGAACACATTCCAAGGAAGTAAGCAAAGATCATGTTTTCAATGAAAATGCTTCGTACGAATAAATTTATATAATCCATATTCGATTTTTTAGAGGTTACAGACTAGCTTTCAATTAATTTTCTATTTCTGGCACGCTGCACCCAAATGATAATTCCTACCACGATAAGGGCCATTGGCGACAACAGCATCAATCCGTTGTTCTCATATCCAAGAGCATAAAGTCCGGTAGACTCCGCCAGGGTTACTCCTTTGTGCCCAAGCACTTCGTACCCGAACAGTTTTCCGGCACCAAGCAACTCCCTGAAGAAGGCCACAATGATAAGGATAAGTCCATATCCTGCCGCGTTTCCAATTCCGTCAAGGAAAGACTTGTAGATCCCGTTTCCAAGCGCAAATGCTTCCAGACGCCCCATTACGATACAGTTTGTAATGATAAGACCAATGAAAACCGAAAGCTGCTTACTTACATCATAAGCATATGCCCTTAACACCTGGTCAACCAGTGCCACAAGAGAAGCCACAACCACTAACTGCACGATAATTCGAATCCGGTTAGGGATCATATTTCTCATGGCCGAAATGATCATGTTACTGAAAGCCATTACCGCCATTACCGCGATAGCCATAACGATCGCTGGTTCAAGCTGCACGGTAATCGCCAGTGCTGAACAGATACCCAGTACCTGAACGGTAATAGGGTTGTCGTCATCAAGCGGATCTGTAAGAAGCTTTCTGTTCGCCTTTGACAGAAAATGCTCTTTTTCCTCTGAATCTGAAAGGAAAAGGATCATTTCTGATTTCTTTTCTTCTTGATTCACCTCAGCGTTCTGCTCAGGCTTATTTTTTATTTCCTGTGCCATAATTCTTAATTATTTGCAACTTTAATATCTGTTTTACTCTTGAAATAAGGCAGGTAATGACGCAGTCTTTCAGAGATCATATCTGAAACCCCATCTCCTGTAATGGTCGCACCAGAGATGGCGTCCACCTTATTATCATCCTTAGAGGTGCTTCCTCCTTTCACTACAGACACACCAATTAGTTCTCCGTTGTCGTTAAAGATCTTTTCATCGGTAAAACGCTCTCTGAACCATTCCTGGGTGATCTCTGCACCAAGTCCCGGAGTTTCCCCAAGGTGGTCAAATACCACTCCTTTTACGGTGTTCACATCGTCTTTCAAAGCGATATATCCAAAAATAGCATTCCAAAGCCCCGCACCTCGCAGGGGAACGATATAATAAGTATCTCCTTCCACCTCGGCTATGTATAACGGGAAGTTCTGCTCTTCTGGTGATCTCTTCAATTCTTTGGCAAGATCCACATCAAAGGCGTTCACCCCTTCTTTGACTTTTCCTGTATTATCCAGAACGATCTGCTCTTTGATATTCTCATTAAAAAGAGCCTCTGCTCCTGCCCTGTCAGTCTCTACCCCAACCGTGGCAAGGATATTCTGCATTTTCTCCTGACGCATATTCTCATACTGTCTTGGCTGCAAAGACGTAGCCGCGAAAGCAAGCACTACTCCCACTACGATCACCATTACAATGGCGAAAATAAAGGTATACGAGTTGGAGTTTGTTTTATTTACTGTTTTCTCTTCCATAACTAAACTACAGTTTCAACTTGTTGGTTAATACCCGCTTTTTTTCTTTTCAACCTGCGCTTAATGTTACCCTGGATCACATAATGATCAATGGTTGGTGCGAAAACGTTCATAAGAAGAATAGCTAACATCACACCTTCAGGGTAAGCCGGGTTGAACACCCTGATCATTACCGAGAAGAACCCGATAAGGAATCCGTAGATCCATTTTCCTCTATAGGTTTGTGCAGCCGACACAGGGTCGGTAGCCATATACACTATACCGAACATCAATCCACCTATCAACAGGTGCTGATACCATGGGAAATTTGTAAGCGCGTTACCTGCAATTCCCAGTGAAGGAAGTGCATTAAAGATCAAGCCCATTACAGCAGCACCAATTACGGCACTTACCATGATCCTCCAGCTTCCAACTTTTGTGAAGATCAGGAACAGGGCCCCTAAAATGATCAAAGCAGCAGAAGTTTCAGAAACAGACCCGGGGATAATTCCAAGGAACATATCCATTGCGCTATACTGTACATCCTGCCCGGCAGCAAGGCTTCCCAAAATGGTTTCTCCTGAAACCCCATCAACTTTAGCGGCATTCATTACCCACACACTGTTTCCAGACATATAGGTAGGATAAGCGAAGAAGGCGAAAGCTCTGGCTGTCAAAGCCGGGTTCAGGATATTCATCCCTGTTCCCCCAAAAGCTTCTTTTCCAATGATCACAGCAAATACAACAGAAACAGCAAGCATCCATAATGGAAGGCCAACCGGCATGATCATAGGGATCAATAGTCCCGTAACCAAATATCCCTCGTTGACTTCGTGCCCTCTGAAAATCGCGAAAGCGAATTCAATTCCAAGACCTACAGCATAAGACACCACGATCATTGGAAGGATCTTAAGAGCACCTTCTCCAAAGGCCTCCCAAAAACCAACTTCTGCCTGTACCTGGCTCAAATACTGGTAACCCGTGTTCCACATACTGAACAATAATACAGGAACAAGTGCCAGCACCACTGTGATCATCACTCTTTTCAAATCTACCGCATCCCGAACATGGGCTCCTTTCTGAGTAGTGTGATTAGGTGTGAACAGAAAAGTATCCAAAGCGTTAATAGCCGGAGAATACTTCTCAAGTTTTTCCCCTTTAGCAAAGGGTTCTTTAAATTTATCTAATTTTTGTCTAATCCATTCCATAGTAAACAGTTTATCCAACTTCGGTTATCATTAGATCCAAACCTAGTCTTATTATTTCTTGCGCCTCAATCTTTGAAGTGTTCACGTAATCAATCAACGCGAAATCTTCAGGAGCTACTTCGTAAATTCCAAGGTTCTCCATTTTTTCAATATCGGCAGCCATACATGCCTTCAGCAACTGCATTGGGTAGATATCCATAGGCATCACCTCTTCCATCTCTCCTGTTACTACAAGCGCCCTTTCTTCACCGTGAAGGTTAGTGTTGACCTCATATTTTTTCTTTGGAAATAACCAGGTCAAAGAAGTGCGGGAGTTAGAAGGAATGTTATTATAAGTGAAAGGCAACCACCCGAACATCCTGTACTTGTTCCCTTCAGGAATAAGAGTAAGTTCATTAGGAAGGAACCCAAGGTGACCGGTGTCACTCACTTTTTGACCGGTGAGCACATCTCCGGAAATGGTCCTTACATTATCTTCATCTATTTTCCCGACCAGAGAACCAACGTTAGCACCGATTTTTGTGCGGAAATATTTTCTATCCTTAGCTTCGGTTCCTGCAACCGCAATTGTTCTGGTTGCGGTGAACTTCCCGGTAAGGAAAAGATCCCCCATATTAGCAACATCTTCAGGATTGACAGTCCATACCCGCTCCCCAATATTGATAGGATCGATGTTATGGATCTGCACGCCCACGTTTGCCGCCGGGTGCGGACCGGAAACGTTGTGCAATTCTACATTTTTAAGCCCTGAGAAAAGGGAGCTTCCTTTTTGAACGGAAACATGCACCTTCCCCGGAGTAAGTTTAGCCAGCGCGTTTAGGCCGGTCTGGAAAGCATTCATTCTGTCTTTCAGTATGAACTCAACATCTGCCGATAAAGGCGCGGTGTTCATTGCCGAAATAAAAATGGCTTTGGGAGTATCTTTAGGGTCCGCAATAATATCATACGGCCTCTGATTAATAAATGCCCAGCAACCGCTTTCAAGGATCCTGTTCTTCACTGCTTCTGCATCGGCAGAAACGGGATCAATGACACCAAATTCGCGGTAAGAATCAGCACTGTCAGCCTCAATGATAACTTCCATGATGCGACGCTTTTCCCCACGCTTAATTTCTTTAAGCGTACCACTAACCGGCGAAGTAAAGCGCACCTCAGGAGTATATTTGGAGAAGAAAAGTTCATCTCCTGCCTGTACGGTAGCCCCTTCCTTTACAACCATTTTTGGAACAACTGAATGAAAATCTGGCGGTTTAATTGCGAAAGTCTTAGAGCGGGGAGCGTCAACCAAGGTTTTCTCCGCTTCCCCCTTTAATCGTAGAGTAAGCCCTCTTTTAATTCTAATGTCGTTTGACATAGGATGGAGTGTTAAAATTCGTTTAAAATCGTGCAAATTTATGCATTTTCGACCCACACTTCCCAATTAAAAATCAATTAATTTGCCTCGCTTTCCTGTTAAAAAGGTCAAATCCTGATGGTAATCAGTTTTTCAGTATCTTTAGATTTTATTTGGCCCGAATGAAGACACTTTTTACTTTCTTGCTCTGTTTACTCCCACTTCTCTCTTCCCTGCAGGCACAGGTAGCCGTGGAGGTTACGCCGCCAAATTACATACGCACGGTGATCTTTAACAGCGGTAGCGGATATAGCGGCACGCCCATCATCAGGATCGGAGAAAGGCTTAATCTTGAATTTGATGACATTATAGGAGATGAAGCCAATTACTATTATACCATACAACACTACAACTATGACTGGACCCCGTCCCAGCTTGTAAAGTCTGAATATCTCGAAGGCCTGGACAATGTGCTAATTAATAATTATGAGAATTCTTATAACACTCTGCAGCTGTACTCGCATTACAGTCTCCAAATTCCCAACGAAGACACCAGGGGCCTGAAGGTTTCCGGAAATTATATGCTGAAGATCTTCAATGATGCCCGCGAGCTCATCTTCTCACGGAAGTTCATGGTCTACGAACCGCTTACGAGTGTCGTGGTAGAGATCAAAAAGTCGCGGGAAGTGAAATTGATCCACACAAAACAGGTAGTGAACTTCAGTGTCGACTCCCCCGATTTTATCATCAGGAATCCCGAAGAATCCGTTTACGCGGTGATCCTTCAGAACAACAATTTGAAAACGGGGATCTATAACATCAAGCCCCAGTACAATATTGGCAGTGAGCTAATCTATAAACATGACCAGCTCACCTCTTTTTGGGCGGGTAACGAGTACCTGAACTTTGACAGCAAAGACCTGCGCGCGGCCACAGTGAAGATCCAAGCCATTGAGGTAAGGGACCTTTACCACCACTTTTTGTTCACTGACAGGATTCGCGCCTTTGAGCCTTATACTTATAATCCCGATATCAACGGAAAGTTCGTGGTGCGAACCATGCAGGGCCGCGACCCCGACATTGAAGCGGGATATGTGTGGACGCATTTTGCCCTGAGAACCCCTGAACCTTTGGAAGGCGGGGAAGTGCATCTCTATGGAGAATTCAACCACTTCAACCTGGATGACAGCACCAGGCTCACTTATAATTTTGAGACGGGAAGATATGAAACAGCCCGCCTGTTCAAACAGGGCTACTACGACTACAAATATGTTTTTCTACGCGATGACGGGGTTCTGGATGAAGGCTTTATAAGCGGAAATTTTATTAGCACCGAAAACGAGTATACGGTTCTCATTTATTATCTTCCCCCCGGAGCACGATATGCGCGGATCATTGGAGTAGGAAGCGCCAATTCTATAGATATCTCGAATTAACCTTTTTGGGACAACCAAAAAATGAATACCGAAAACAAACCTTCCACAATCCTCTTTCCGAAGATCAACAAGGAAAGACACAAGCTAAAGTACCGGAGCACAGAATGTTTAAACTGTTACCATCCGCTGGATATCAGTGATCAATACTGTCCTAATTGCGGACAACTCAACAGCACAAAAAAGCTTGCTTTTGATGACTTCTTCAATGAATTCTTCGCGGGGATTTTCGCCTACGATTCCCGGCTGCACCGGACTTTGGGAGCGCTTTTGTTCAAACCCGGAAAGATCTCCAAAGATTATATCGAGGGAAAAAGGGTTCGGTATGCCAATCCCTATCGGTTTTATTTAAGCGCCTCTATCATCTTTTTCCTGGTTTGGAGCATTCCGCAGGATTTTGAAAATATAGAATCTAACGGCACCCTAAATCCCAACCGGGAGCAGGTAGCCGAACTGGATTCAGCTTTAACTGCAGAAAGAGCAACAAACCCTACCCTGGATTCGCTGTTGGGAGACAGGATCACCATCACTCCCGATACTACAACAAAGGAAAAAGAAGTGGTCTATTTCCCGGAAAGTGAGGTGGACACTATGTCCTTTTTCAAAAGGACGGGTAAAAAACTTGAAGTTTTCTCCAATTACTATGAAAGAACAGAAGAGAAGGATATAGATGAAGCCCTGGACAGCCTCAACTACACCAATACCCGATTTAACCACTGGTTGTTCAAAAAAACGATAGACACCCATGCTTTTATTAAAGAACCGGGAGTTTTCATCAGTTATTTTGTGAGCAAACTGCCTTTCATTATCTTTTTCTACCTGCCGGTATTTGCTCTTTTCATCTGGCTGCTTTACCTGCGCAGGCCGTTCACTTACATGGAACACCTGGTTTTCACCTTTCATAATCAAACCACCTGGTTCGTCCTGTTTGGCCTGGCAGTCATTCTCGATTACATTTTCAATACCGACTGGGTAATAGCCATTACAGTTTTCGTTTTCGTCTTCTATCTCTATAAAGCCTTTAGAAGATTCTATGGCCAGGGGAGAGTTAAAACCGTTTTAAAGTTTATTATTATCAATATAATATTCTTTACCTTAGCCGTAATTGCGTTAGCATTTTCATTTATTGCATCTTTTGCATTTTACTAGGTATGATTCAACAAGTAACCAGAGGGATAAAAATATCCATTGAAACCAATTTTGAAGGGACCTTCCACAAGAACTACAGGGTCCACTTCGCCTTTGGCTACAAGATCACCATTGAAAATCAAAGCAAGGATTCCGTTCAGCTCACTTCCCGTTTCTGGAAGATCAAAGACGCACTAAACCGCACCGAAATTGTTGAGGGAGAAGGCGTGATAGGAAAAAAACCTGTTTTGAAGCCTGGAGAATCCCATACCTATAAAAGCGGATGCCTCCTCACTTCCCCTTTTGGAGCCATGAGCGGCTTTTACAGCATGATCAATTTCACTTCTACAAGAAAATTCAGGGTAGCCATTCCTTCCTTTAAATTAAGTGCTCCGTTCGCGCTTAATTGATACTGAAAGATCATTTATATCTGAAGCAATATCTTCGGCGAAATTCATTTAAAAAAATTATCTCAAAATTCATTTCTTGAGACCTCTCCAGTAGACAGGTCTTTATAGGAGAACAGGATCTTTTCTTCGGAAAGCTCCACCTGCGAAATGCTCTGGGTTCTGACAAAGCCGCGGTTCATCCTTACATCGATTTCAGGATCTCCCACGCCTGCGGAATGATGGAATTCCAACAGGTTTTCTGAAGTCAGCGGATTGGAGTCGTGAAATTTCTGAAACCACTCGCGACGCAGCTCTTTCATCTCTTCAGAATAAAGCGGAGAGGACGACCAAATGTGTGATCCCATAGCCAGATTTCTGAAATGCTTCTTCAGGCCATCCCATACGAACTCGAAAAATTTCAGGCTCTCCTGCCATTCCACAGCGATGATGGTGAAAGGTTCCACCTGCAAGAGATCATAATCGGCGATAGCTTTTTCAAATCCATCAGAAGCAAGTAAATGTTTCACCACCACACCCCTACTTAAACGATAAGGTGGATTGCGATCGTGTTTTTCGAATTCTCCATTCAGCAGACAAATGAGCCGCTTTTTCTCACTCACTCCCAGCCAGGTACCGCCGGCCATAACATCCTTCGGAAACAACATTTTCACCCCCTCTTCCAAATAGATCTGTGGAGCGATGGTTTCCCTTTGCGGAGCTTCATCCCGACTCGAGGTTAAGATAAAGCCTTTTTCCGAAGCAATATTTGTTAAAGTGACCGTGCACATATTATGAAAATTCTAAGAATCGTCTTTAAAAAGGCGAAATATTATTTAAAGTTCATCAAATTTATGGAGATCCAAAATTCTTTTAATTTATTTACCTTTACAGACACTATAAATAATAACTCCAAAATTAAACAGAAACTATGGGAAAAGGTGTATTCCAGGTTCCTCAAGCAGTGAATGAGCCTGTAAAATCATATGCTCCCGGAACTCCCGAAAGAGAGGCAGTCCTTAAGGCATACAAAGAACTATATAATTCAAAAGTCGAAGTTCCTTTATATATTGGTGGGGAAGAGATCAAGACAGGAGATACAGCTCCCATGAACCCTCCGCATGACCACCAGCATCATCTTGGGGATTACCACAAGGCCTCAAAAGAGCATGTGGAAAAAGCGATCAAAACAGCTTTGGAAGCCCGGGAAAAATGGGCTAATCTTGAGTGGGAACAAAGAGCTGCGGTTTTCTTAAAAGCAGCCGAACTCATTGCCGGGCCGTACCGCTACAAGATCAATGCTGCCACTATGATTGGGCAGTCAAAAAATATTTTCCAGGCCGAGATCGATTCAGCCTGTGAGCTGATAGATTTCCTGCGCTTCAATGTGGAGTACATGACCCGCATCTACGAAGAGCAGCCAGAATCTAATTCCGACGCATGGAACAGGCTGGAATACCGTCCGCTGGAAGGATTTGTCTACGCAGTGACTCCGTTCAACTTTACCGCTATTGCCGGTAACCTGCCATCGGCCCCGGCGTTAATGGGTAACGTGGCCATTTGGAAACCGAGTGACTCACAGGTATATTCTGCCCAGGTGATCATGGAAGTTTTCAAAGAAGCCGGGATGCCAGACGGGGTGATCAACATGGTAATGGGTGATCCTAAAATGATCAGCGATGTACTGATCGGTCACCGTGATTTCGCCGGACTTCATTTCACGGGAAGCACCACGGTCTTCAAGAACCTTTGGAAGCAGATTGGAGAGAACATTCACAACTACAGGTCTTACCCAAGAATTGTAGGCGAAACAGGAGGTAAAGATTTCATTATTGCCCATCCAAGTGCCCGACCTAAACAAGTAGCTACAGCCATTTCACGTGGAGCTTTTGAATTCCAGGGGCAAAAATGTAGCGCGGCTTCCCGAGTTTACCTTCCAAAGAGCATGTGGGAAGAGGTCAAGAATTACGTAGTGGAAGACGTGAAATCTTTCAAAATGGGATCTCCCGAGGACATGAGCAACTTCATTACCGCGGTCATTCACGAGGCTTCTTTTGACAAGCTGGCAAAATTCATTGATGCCGCCAAGAACGACAGTGATGCCGAGATCGTCGTTGGTGGAAATTACGACAAGTCTAAGGGCTGGTTTATTGAACCTACAGTAATCCTTACTGACAATCCTAAATACAGTACCATGTGCACCGAACTATTCGGACCTGTGGTGACCGTATTCCTATACGAAGACGACCAGTGGGAAGAAACCTTAAAATTGGTGGATGATTCTGAATACGCGCTTACAGGAGCGATCTTGTCTCAAGATCGTTATGCCGCGGCTGAGGCGACCAAAGCCCTTCAAAATGCTGCCGGGAACTTCTACATCAACGACAAACCTACGGGAGCGGTGGTTGGTCAGCAACCGTTTGGTGGTGCAAGAGGAAGTGGAACCAACGACAAGGCAGGATCTATTTTGAACCTGTACCGCTGGATCTCGCCAAGAACGATCAAGGAAACCTTTGTAACTCCAACAGATTACAGGTATCCTTTCTTAGGAGAATAGTACCTTTTATAAATAAAAGAAGAACCGCCGGAAATTTTTCGGCGGTTTTTTTATGTCCATGCGTTAAAATTCTTAACAAATAGAATCCTGTTTTTGGTCGTCTTTTTCGGACTACAAAAAGGTTAAAACTGATTGATTATCAACATAATATCATGTTAAACGTTTTTTAACCCCCTTCACCGATTTACTTATATATTTTGGCAAATAAGCTGTAAATTAGGTTGTTAAACACTCGATCGAGAACGTTTTTACCTCCCCCAGAATTTACAAAAACTGTTTGCTATGGCGAAAAAATTACTCTTTTTTCCTTTTCTGTTCCTATTCTTGGTTGTCCACCAGCAGGCTGCAGCTCAGGATTGTACAGACTTTACAGAAAACACTTCGGTCAGTATCTCCACTGAACAAAGCAGAACTATATGTGATGGAGATGACCTCTCCTTTAATTCCTCCATCTCAAATTATTCTGGAGAAGACCTTACATACCAGTGGACCCTGGGGGGTAATCCAATTTCTAATGCAGATCAACCCACCCTTACGCACCAGTTCTCTAGTACCGATAACGGAAAAAAAATAAGACTGACTATTACCTCTACCTGCGATTCCACAGTCAAAAGGTATAGTAATGAACTAACTATTACTGTCAACACCAATAGAACACCCACGGTTTCAATTTCTGCAGATAAAACTTCAATTTGCCCAGAAGAAACGGTAACATTCACAGCTTCACAAACCTATGGTGGCGACAATCCGACGTTTGCCTGGTATATTAATTCAGAAACCACTCCGACCCAGGAAGGCACTTCCAACACTTTCAGCACTACGGGACTTGATCAAAGTTCTAATACGGTTAAGGTGGTGATGACCAGCAGCCTTGCCTGCGTGATCTCTTCAACCGCACAAGCTACTTCCAACAGCATTAGCTTAAAACCGGGCACCCCGGTACAGCCGGGAAATATTTCCCTACCCACGCTTATATGTCCCGGAGTGAATTACACTTATAGCGTTGCAGCCGTAACTGACGCCACCTCTTACCTCTGGACTTTGCCAGATAATTCGACCCGGACTACTTCTGGTCCCGATCTTGACCTGGCCATTGCTACTGCCGGCGACCATTCCCTGTCTGTGCAGGCGGTCAATGAATGCGGTACCAGTACCAAACAGACCACCAATCTAACGGTCAATGCGGGAGCACCAGCTCAACCCGGGACCATTTCCATTCCAGAACTGGTATGTCCGGGGGTAGAGAATTCCTATTCATTTTCAGCAATCGCTGATGCCGATGAGTACATCTGGACCCTTCATGACAATAGTACTGTAACTACGACTGATCCTTCCCTGCCAATAACCTTTGATAGCCAGGGAAGTTTTTCTCTTTCTGTACGGGCGTCAAATGAATGTGGGGATAGCGCAGAGAAGACCTTTAGTATTACGGTCAATGCCGGTGCGCCAGATACACCTGGTAGTATTACTGGAGAAAATATTCTCTGTCCTAATACCTCTAACAATACATATGGCATTGCCGATGTTGATTTTGCCGATAGTTACGAATGGGTCACCTCAGGAAATCTGAGTATTGATGGCGCAGCTACCGGTACGAGTGTAAATGTTTCCGGAGGAAGCACGGGTAGCGGTACTCTTCAGGTGCGGGCCATCAATGAATGCGGCGAAAGTCAATATACCGAAGAATTCCAGGTTGAGATCTATACCGGGGCGCCTGATGCTGTTTCGATAAGCACATCTCATGTTGACGCCCCAAATTTCTGTCCGGGAGAGGAAATAGTATTCAGTGTTCCTGCAGATGCCAAGGCAGATACCTATACCTGGACAGTACCACAAGGATGGTCATATACAGTAAATACGAACCCAAACGAAATAACAGCTACAGCTGGAAATCTGAATGATGATGGGGATATTACCGTTACGATCAATAATGATCACTGCGGAAGCGTTTCCGATTCTTTTGCCGTCAGCATCCAGAATCCTGCACCACAAATGGGGGACATCTCCATTGATGGTCCTACTTCAGTTTGTCATGAGGACACGGGCCTGGTATACTCCATTCCTGCTGTTGAGTATGCTACAGAATACATTTGGAGCGTACCGGGAGATTGGACTATTACAAGTGCAGATCCTTTGGCAAACCAGATCACAGTAAATGCAGGCACAGATGATGGTGCAATTACAGTTTATGCTAAAAATCATTGCGGGCCAAGTGCTGAAACCATTAGCTTACCGGTATCCAGCGTGGATGCTGTTCCTTCCACCCCAGGAGAAATCTCCTCAAGTTTGTGGGATACAGGAACTGAGTCAAACGATCCTATTTGCCCACCGGCCACAGGTATCACCTTTTCGGTTACAGATGCAGGTGATGCAGACAGCTACAACTGGATACTTCCTAATGGCTGGGAAATAACTGAAGGAAAAGACACCGAGAATATTACCGTAAAAGTCACTGCCAGTGCAAAGTATAACACAAATGAAACAATTTATGTGGAAGCGGTAAATATTTGCGGTCCCAGTTCGCGACAAACCTATGACAACATAGTCCTTTCAGACTATGTCCAGGTAGATGCCGGAGAGGATAAAACCGTATGTCGAACCACGGCCGATATTACTATTGAAGGCTTTGTGAATTTTAATGGCAGTAAAATGAAAATTAATGCTTCCTCCTCCGGGACAGGAAGTTTTATCGGAATACCAAATGGAAAAGTAGATACTTACAGTATAAAATATAAACCAAGTCAACAGGACATTGACAACCTTGAGCAGGTTGTGATCACGGTAACTACAGATGCTCCGGTGGGGGCCTGTGGGCCCGGCGAGGACGAAATGATCATCTTTTTCAGGGACAATCCAGCTGTTTCCCTTTCAGGTGATGCCACCATCTGCTCTGGAACCACCTCACCTCTTACTTTTACCGGCAGTCCCAATACCCAGGTCACCTATACCGTCAATGGTGGAACCAGTCAAAAAATCACTATCGGACCTTCAGGTGAAGTCATTCTCGATAGCGGCGTGCTGACCCAAAACACCACGTATGATTTAGTGAGTGCCGTATATACCGATGCTCCTGCATGCTCTGGAAATATCTCAGGCTCTGCAACCATTACGGTTACCCAAATTCCAACCGCCGAGATTTCCTATTCCAATGCCTGTACCTCTGGAACCTCCCTCCCCGTCACACTGACTGGTACGGATAATTATACAGGTGGCACATTCACTGCGCCTGCAGAAGTCAGGATAAATTCAACCACAGGAGAAATCAATCCTTCGTTAAGTACGTCGGGAACCTATACCGTCACTTACACCATTCCCGCAAGCGGAGGCTGTCAGGAGATTCCAGTGACCACCGAGGTGACCATCCGGGAAAAAGTAGTCATCACCACAGAACCCGTGGCAGTCAGGGCCTGTGAAGGAGGTAGCGCACAATTCGAAGTACAGGCTTCAGGTGAAGGCCTGACCTACCAATGGTATAAAGGAGCCGTTACGGCAGGAAATGAGGTTGCCGGAGGTACTTCTAATATCTTATCCCTTAGTGGACTGAGCGTTTCTGACGCAGGGGATTACCTGGTAGTTGTAAGCGGCACGGATCCTTGTGCTCCGGAAACTTCGGCTGCAGCTAGCCTGGTTGTAGATGAAAACATTGTAATACAGAGCCAGCCGATCGCCCAGATCGCCTGTGAAGCTGGTACAGCTGAATTTACCGTAGAGGCTACATCAGGAGGAAGTCCTCTTGGAACCGGTTTCACCTACCAGTGGTTTAAAGGCACACCGGGATCAGGTACTGCAATCGGTGGTGCAACTTCTGCAAGTCTTCAGTTTACAAGTGCTGCATTAACGGATAGTGGTGATTATTACGTGGAAATTAGCGGTCCTTCAGACTACACCTGTGATCAGGTAACCTCCTCTGCGGCTACCTTGACCGTACGAGAAACTCCCACGGTGACCATTTCCGGGGACGCTTCGATCTGTAGCGGAACTTCTGCCGATATCATTTTCCAGAACGGAATTCCTAACGGGGTTGTAACCTATACGATCAATAATGACAATACCGCTTCCCAAACCTTTAACCTGGATGCCAGCGGAGCAGGTGTATTGAACACCGGCGCCCTGGTAGCTACCTCAGGTGTGGATACCGACTATGTCTATACGCTTCAGTCAGTAACCTATCCTGATGATCCTATGTGTAGCACCTCTGTATCAGGATCAGCCACAATTACCGTTGCACCTGATCCAGATGTAACCATGTCCTTTACCGACGGGCAGACCGAATTTTGTACAGCTGATGCAACTTCCTATACTCCCACTCTGAACGGAACCGGAACTTTTAGTGGCGGAACTTTTTCTGCAACTGGTTTGACCATAAATTCCAGCACCGGGGCCTTCACTCCCCAGGGACAGACCCCAGGGGATTATGTGATCACTTATACCATTCCTGCCTACGGCGGATGCCCAGAAGAAACCATCAGTCTGCCAATAAGCATTTATGAGGAAGTGAAAATCACTGCCCAACCCTTTAACGTGGGAATCTGCTCCACCCAGGATGCACAGTTCTCCATAACTGCCACAGGAGATAACCTGACCTACCAGTGGTTTAAGGATGGAAGTCCAATTGCAGGGGCTGAAGGACCTGTCCTCGATCTTCCTGTTGCCACCTCCGAGGATGCCGGACAGTACTTTGTTAGGGTATCGGGTACTAACGCCTGTACTCCTACAGAGGAATCTAAAGTGGATTCGGACGTGGTCACCCTGAACGTGGATGAAGATATTGTGATCATTGAACCTGCGGAAGATGTCAGAGTTTGTGAGACTGGTATTGAGAGTGTGCAATTCCGCTTTGTGGCCCATGCCAATGGGGCGCCTTTAAGCTTTACATGGGTGTACGGAGATGGAAGTCCGGTGACGGTTGATGGCAACAAAATAGAAGAATCTTTAGACATTGATCCGAATTACAATGGCACAGGGACTGAAGTGTATATCGGAACCCTCACCATTAATAACATTGTCGAAGCCGACGAAAATAGGTATGCAGTTCATATTGATGGTTCTGACAATGGATTTTCCTGTCCGACGGCTACCTCCAATGCATTCCTACTGGAAGTAGAACCTATTCCCACGGGTCCGGGTGTAAAAGATGTGGTTTATTGTTTAAATGAAGAGGCCACTGCGCTCACTGCAGAGGGAACCAACCTTCTCTGGTACGACAGCCCTGAAGATGAAACGCCTTCAGAGATCGCGCCGGTTCCACCAACAGATGTGGCCGGGGAATTCTTCTATTATGTTTCTCAAACCCCGTTGTATTGTGAAAGTGAACTGTCTACCATTAAGGTGACGGTTAACACCAGGCCTTCAGCACCCGCCCTTACCGCGGATGAGAGTGCGATTTCTTATTGTATGGGAGAAACTGCCAGTGCCCTTACAGCTACTCCGGATACAGGTGCCAGCCTGAACTGGTATGACAGTGCGACTTCCACCACTCCGTTAGCTTCCGCACCGGTTCCTCCGACCACCGCTGCAGGAACACTCCAATACTGGGTCAGTCAGACCAGCGCAGAAGGTTGCGAAGGAGACCAGGCAGTCATTGACATAACCATCAATCAGCTTCCGAACATCACTCCTCCTGAAAATACGACTATATGCTCAGGAGATAGTATCGATGTGACGGCTTCCGATGCGAATGTCACTGATGGCTCAACCACCTTCAGTTGGGACTGGACTAGTAATTCGGGTGATCCGCTTACCGGGAGTACTGTCACTCTGACACCGGCAGAGACAACTACCTACACCATTACTGCTTCCAATTCGAATGGGTGTATCAATACAGAAGAATTCACCATATCAGTGGATGACCGTCCTGTAGGCGGAAGCATTGATGGCCCGGCAAGTGTATGTATTACAGATCCTTCAGGAACGCTTACCCTTATTGAGTCTGCAGGTTCAATCGATCGTTGGGAGTACCTTACCGGTTCAGCCACCGAATGGACTGCAATTGCGAATACCACCACAAGCCTGGACTTCTCCAGTATGGGCTTTTCCGAGAACACGCGTTTTAGGGCAGTACTTACTAATGGTGTTTGCGAGGAAGTTTATTCTGAAGAGCATTTATTGGTGATCGATCCGGAACCACTGGCCGGCGGACTTTTGTTCAAGGGTACCGACAGAGTATTTATGATGTGTGAATTCCCTACTTCAGATTACCTGGTACCCTTGCACACCTCAGGTGAATACGTTGGGCAAATTGTAGCCTGGCAGTATAGAAGAAATTCGGGTACTGAATGGGTCACTATTATGGAGGGGAGCGAACCCTATACCGGAACCACTCTTTCGGGCCAGCAAGTAATCGATGCCAGTGCTAATGAATCCACTATGTTCAGAGTAGAGGTTCAAAGTGGCGCTTGTGAACCAAATGTATATTCCGAAACCGCCACCTTAAGTATTATCCCTTCAGATATAGCTCCTAATCCGGTCACCGCTTCTCCCGGGGAAATTTGTCTTGGAGACATCGTGACACTAAATGCCGGTACCGGCTATGGTGGGTATGGTGTCTTCCAGGGCGGTGCTTTTGACAATTCTTCCATCGCCAATCATGGCTGGAGAGTGATGCGCTTCGACAACAACACCGAATATACCTTCGAATCTGCGGCGGACAATACCCGTCCCGATCGATGGATGAGGACGAATCCACATGAGTATATTATGGCTGATCCTGATAATCCGGGAAGCACAATGTACCAGTTATTTGATTCAAGTTCTGGAGACGAAGGAAATAAGGGATTTGCCATAGTTTCGGGTAATAACCCTTCAACTTTAGAAACACCTGTATTCAACCTCTATGCTACAGATGATCCTGTACTCACTTTTGATCAGGCATATAATTTGACCCCTGGGGATACCATAAAAGTCCAGATTTCATTAGATGGTGGAAACACTTACGTAGACGAACCACTTTTTGTGATGGGAGGTCCGAATGTAAGCGAAAATTATGCTTCTTTTGGAGACGGCGATCTTGAAAGCCGGCCCCTGAATAAGATGTCCATAGATATGAGCAAGTATGCAGGAATGGGCAATCTGAGAATCAGATGGCTTTATGACGGATCCACCGGTGGAATTTATACCATAGATGATATTGGAATTCCTCAGGATCCTGATAATGTACAATTGATCTGGTATTATGATGACGATCTTGATGATCCAAATAATGAATTGGACCAAATAGGAGATGTCAATCAAAATACGGTCACCTACACTCCTACTAAAATAGGCTGGAACTATTTTGAAGTGCAGACAGCCTTAGTATTTGACACCAATGGAGATCCTTGCCAAAGCGCGGAGAATATGGCCACAATTCAGGTTTATGTATTCGACACTTACACCACCTCCGCTACCGCCGAGATCGGCAGCTGCGGTACCAGTAGTGTACCGCTTACCGGAATAATGGAAGGGGCCGCTCAGGGGGTTATCACTGAATTCCCTGCGGAAGATGCATCAACAGTGGCCTGGGAAGTAATTAATAGCCCTGACGGATACACTTTTTCAGAAGAGCATTTTGATCCGTCAATCACAGACCCTAATGCAATTTTTGATCCCGGAATGGGCGGGGCATTCAGTCTTCAATGGACCATCACCCCGGATGAGGATTCTCCTTGTGAACCCACTCAAACACCCGTTAATTTTGAGATTCTGGATTGTACTACACTGGATTTTGACGGGGTTGACGATTATGTGGATCTAGGAAACAACTATACAGGAAATTATTTTATTGAAGCCTGGATAAGACCATTCGACCGACCTTTTGATGATAATTCGGGAAATACGGATGCATCTACTGGAACTGTTATTAGTGGACCGGGATTTGAAATAGCGATGGCGGATCTTTTAGTTGCCGGGATTCAAAAAAATAACAGATGGTACCACATTGCCGTAGCAAATAACGGAAACCTGTGGATTGATGGCATTGCTTCAGGAAACATTTCTGTTAATGGACATGGGGGAAATAAAACGATTATTGGCGCAAAATGGGATCCATCATCAAAATTGACCTCCAATCACTTCTCCGGTTGGATCGAGGAAGTACGTATTTGGAAATCCGATCTTACACAGGATCAAATTAGGTTCATGATGAACCAACGCCTTATAAACAACGGAGCGGAGATGGGAGAACAGATTCCCATGCCTGTGCCTGAAGGACTTACTTATTCAGATCTGGCAGGATACTACAGGCTGATCTCAGAAGATCCCGACCCCGCTAACCTTGTAAGCTTTGATCCTGCACTCATGCCGCAATTTGGCGAGACTCCAGACCTGGCTGTGAATTCAGTTCCGGGAAGACTGCACAACATGACCACAAATCAGCAGAACACCGCACCCCTGCCCTATATTTCTGCGATTGACGGGCAGATTTGGGAAACCGACGATACCTGGATAAGACCCGACGTTTGGGATCCGCCGAACAGTGCCGGAGTGACAGGCGATCCGATAGAATGGAACATTGCCATTACTAACCACAATATTGATTCTGGTAATAAAGATATCACGTTGCTCGGTCTTAAGTCCATGACTGTAAATAAACTCATTACCATGGCCAACCCTTCCTCAACTATGGATGAAACCAACAGCGGACAGATGATGCGGGTTACGCATTACCTCTTGCTGGACGGAAATATGGACCTGGTTGGTGAATCCCAACTCTTACAGGATGAAGGAAGTATTCTGGATGAAGCCAGTGCGGGATGGCTTGAACGCGACCAGCAGGGAAAAATGCTCAGCTTCAACTACAACTACTGGTCCAGTCCGGTAAGCGCCCAGGGAGCGGCCAACAATGCTGATTATTCTGTAGCCCAAGTGCTATTGGATGGTACAAATTCAGCATCTCCACAGCCAATTACCTTTGACGACCGGTATCACATTGCTGATAATGGCAGAACTAATCCAATAACGATCAGTAACTACTGGATCTGGAAATTCTTAGGAACAGCCGATATTTATGAGGAGTGGTTCCATATTGGTTCTACAGGAACCCTGGCCACGGGGGAAGGCTATACCATGAAAGGAACAGACGGTACAGTAGGCTTAAATGACCTCCAGAACTATGTCTTTAAAGGAAAACCTCACAATGGAAATTTTACCCGCGCCGTCAGCAAAAACCAAAATTATTTGGTAGGGAATCCTTATCCTTCTGCTATTAGTGCAAAAGAATTTATTCTAGATAATATGAAAGATGTGAGCGGAGGGCGAAACACGAGTAATATCTTTAACGGCGCTATTTATTATTGGGATCATTTTGCCGGACGTACACATTATTTAGAACAATACATTGGAGGATATGCCACGTGGACTTTAGCCGGAGGTGTGGTTGCCATTTCGAATGATGAACGAATACTTGCCAATGACCAGAAAGGAACAACTGAACCCGGTGAGTTTATTCCTGTCGCCCAGGGATTCTTCGTCAACACCGTACTGGATGCCGAAATTGAAGCAGCCACAGGAATTACTGTTTCAGGTGGGGATATAATCTTCCGAAACCGGCAACGGATTTATGAGAGAGAGAACGGAAGTAATCAATCAATTTTCCACTCCCAGGAAAAGAAAGGTCCGGAAACGGCTACTTCTCAATCCTCTGAAAAACAAGCTTCCGAAGACACCCGCCAGAAGATCTGGCTGAAATTTAAATCTCCTATGGGATATCACCGACAGCTACTGGTAACAGCCGATCCTAATACTTCAGATGGTTTCGATTTAGGTTATGATGCTCCACTTATAGAAGATAATGCGGAAGATATGTACTGGTATTTTAATAACTATGAATTTGTAATTCAGGCCGTGGAAGATTTTAATGCAGACCGCGAACTTGCTCTGGGCATGAAAGTCCATGAAGAAGGAAACATCGTTATCAGCATTGACAACTTGAAGAATATACCCGATGATCTCGAAATATTCCTCAAGGACAGTTTATTGGAGGTGAATCATGACCTAAGGAAAAATGCCTACCGGGCTACCTCAGACACAGGAACTTATCACAATAGGTTCAAAGTGATATTTAAAGATCCTAATGCCGTGGTTGTGGAAGAGCCTGAGGTACCGGAAGCAGGGGAATTTGAGATCCTTTATGTAAATGGCAGCAGGGAAATTCTTGTCAAGAATCCGGAACTGCTTAACATTGAAAGGATCTATTTGAACAACGTTCTGGGACAGCAACTTCATGTTTTCTACGATGTACCTGCAGAAAAAGAATTGAGGTTACCGGTTAAAAGGTTCAGTTCCGGGGTATATATTGTGAAAGTGCACTCCGAAAAAGGAATAAGGACGAAGAAGGTGATCCTTGAATGATGACTTAATTATACGACTACCAGATTTTTGGCCCCGGAAATTCCGGGGCTTCTTTTTATAATATTATTGATCAATTAACCTTTTTTTGTCAGATATATCCTCCTGATCTTTATTTATTTACCATTCACCTAATTTTTTCTTCCTTTCAACGAAAAGCAATATTAATTTGTAGTTAAAGACCTAATATTGAGGTTAAAAAGGTGTTAACTTACACGTAAAAGACCGCCTATGGGTAAAACTACTCAATTTGTAAAGGTTGGAAAATTATTTTCAGGCTTTGCATTTTTTTCTTTTATATTATTAACTGCCTCAAATACTGCCCCTACCGAACTTATAATATCAGAGAAAGATTCTGGAAAACTGGCTATTGCTACAGAAGTAGCAAAGAATATTTCGACCCCGGATATGAACTTATCCTCTCCTTCGCTCAATTCTACAATGAACAGTGAAGACAGTGCCTGCATCGTCACGGCACCAGCAGAAATAAAGAAAAATACAAGCTTTGATGGAACTGGAGACTGTTCTGCAGTTCTCAATGATATTGGCACGGCTACAGCTGTTGGGTGCACTGAAATAACAGCAACCCCCTATGTAAATGGAGTAGAAATTGATCCTGCAATTTATGCTTTCCAGTTAGGCATTACAGTGGTGGAATGGAGAGCTACAGATCCTATTACGGGAAATTTGATTACTGATGACCAACTAGTAATTATATCTGACGATGAAAAACCAATGGCAAGCAACCCTACACCAATCAATGTTCAGTGTGCAGCTGACGTACCTGCTCCTGACACTTCAGTTGTTACAGATGAAGCCGATAA
>NZ_FNGG01000011.1 GCF_900102915.1 Salinimicrobium catena | reverse complement strand
CCTGGATCTCAACAGCATTACTCAAAGCATAACAATCTACTCCGGTCTGATAAGGAGAGGCTTTACTGCCTAATATCAGGTATTTCCCTTCTCCTAATGCAGGTGCAAATACACCATCAGTCTCCGTAATATCAGAAGTTACTAAATCATCATCTCCGCTACCATCTAATATCTCGGCAAGACTATCAGGATCACCGTCTACCTTGTAAAGATCATACTGAGTGAAAGCACTGTTCTCAGGATCTGCGTTAGGATTCAAGGAAAGATAACCATCAGAAGAACCATAACAAGAAATGCTGGTGCCCAAAATGGATAAACTCAAAGCATCTGGCTCCAATATTTGTACGGTGTCATCCTGTATACATGGCTCTTTAGAAGAATCTTTAATTCTCCATGTATATTCAATTCCTGAAGCACTCCCAGATAGGTTGGATATAGTTACCTTATAAGGAGGATCAAGTGGTTCTCCCTGCTCATCTGTAAGATCAATTGGAGTAGAACTAAATCCATTTCCATCACCAGAGTCTAAGTAATAAGGAGCTTCTCCTCCACTGAATGTAATTTCAATAGATCCATCAGATTCGCCGTAACAACTAACGTCTGTAGTTGAAGCACTTGCACTAAGACCAACTCCAACAGCCAAAACCGGGATGATTCCACATTTAGGATTGATTTTTGTGGGATCCAAAGGACACTGCCGGCTTTCATTTGTAGAAGCATCGGTCCAAGCTTGATAAATATTGGTTAATTCAAGGCTAGTTCCGCAGTCATAAGGTATTTCCTCAATAGGAATTACTAGCTGGTCTTCATCTAATACCGGATTACCATTCTCATCACGCTCAATCATTAATTGGTAACTACTGCCATTCCAAATATAAATCCTGAAGTACTCTTCAAAGTTGGCAAGTTTTGTCCTTGGCGGATTGTCAGGATTGTTCGTTCCAGGCCCATACATACTCCCCGGTAGAATTTCAGCTTCGCAGCCTTCAACTAAATAGTATGTTTTAGTATCATCATTAGGGTCGTTAACATCCTTAGGATCCGTGACAGTTAAGGCAGCCCAAAAAGCAAAAGAAGTCCTCAATGATTCCGTATTATTGCGAACTCCTAGCGTTAGACCTGCTTCAATTGTTGGTCCTGCTTCATCACAATCACAGGTTTCCAAATCAAGATCTGCACTAATGATATCCAGATCATTCGAGGTGCAACGGGCTGGGTCAGGTAAATCAAATTTTTCTTGGACCGTCATGTCGGGTGCTCCATTCTGAGCTGCAGTTGTAAATGGTAATAACCACATAATCATACATATTAGGAAAAAAGTAGTTTTTATTCCCGAATTTTCACCTAAGCTGAAGGTTGGTTGTTTTGAACTTCCCCTGATCGTAAATTCTTTCATAATTAATAATGTTTTGGTTAATAAAAAACCAGAACAAAAGGAGAATAATTTCATTGCAGATCCGGGCGAAGACTGCGGGGGAGTTCAAAGAAAATAGTCATGTAAGGGATAACTTTCTCCGGGGGTGGAAAAAGGAACAACATCTAAAGGCGGGGGCGCCTAAAATTTATGAGGGAAGTGAAAAGAGTTACCGGGATTTACAGAAGAAGATAAACTTCTGCCTCTCCGGCTCTTAACTGTTTTAAATTTACATAAATTTATGATATACAGCATATTATACGCTAAAAATTTCTAAACGAAATTTGTTAAAAAACAAAAGCAGCCGTTTCCGGCTGCTTTCTTTTATAAGGTTATTTATAAATTATTTTTTTCCAGAAACTACATTCTTGGTGTAAGTACCTTGATCTGTAGTTACTTTAATAATATACATCTGCTCTCCACGAACGAAATCGGCATTGATCGTTGTCACCTTACCTTTTCCGGCGTTAGATTCTCTGTGTGATTTCACAAGATTTCCTCTCATATCGAAGATATGAATATCGGCTGCTGACTCATAATCGAATTCGTATTTGATATTAAGCTGATCTTTGAATGGAACAGGCGATACACTGATACCGGCTGAGGCATCCATTGAAGCTCCATTGACTTCACAACCTGGACTTGGTGCAGTAGTAGCCCTTGAACCTCCCATAGGACATTCTCCGGTATTGTTAAGCATATCCAGATAACTTCCTGCTTCACCTGCATTGTCAAAGTTAGCAGTAACATAATCTATCACGTCCTGAGGAGTAGCGAGTTCATAATTAACTTCTTCGCTGCAAGCATTTAGAAGGGCCGCAACAGATTGGCGTCCTAAGTTATAGATGCCGCCGCCGCCCATGTTGAGCACGTCGATCAAGTATTCTCCTGCAAGTTCTTCTGGTGCACCTTCGAAAACATCACCATAGTAATCACAGGTTTGATACTCACTACACCATCTGTCAGTATGGTTTTTCCAATAACCAAGGGTACATCCTACAAAGTCCTCACAGATAGGCTCTTCCAAAGTAATGTAGCTAATATCAGAGATACATCCGTCATTGCTTCTAACTCTCACTTGGTAATCACCGGGTGCCAAACCTGTGAATCCGCCCATTGGATAGGCAACAAAGTCAGCGCCATTAATACTAAACATATAACCCACAGTTGAGGAGGTAACAATAATAGCTCCTGTAAGAGTATCACAATCTGGTTGTACAGCCTCTAAAGTTGGTGCGGCCGGAGTTTCAAATGGCTGAGGAACATCAAAATTGCGTGGTTGAGATTCACATCCATTAGCATCTCTGGCCACTAAACTATGTGGACCAGGTGTAACTCCTGTAATGGTTCCTGTATAAGAGAACCAATCTCCTCCATCAAGGCTATACTCAAAATCTGCCGGTGCATTAACGATACTGAATGATCCTGAAGTCTGGAAGCAATCTGCGGGTGCTACCTGCACATCAGGCATAGGAACTTCAGTAGGCTCTCCAACTGTGATATCGCTCAAAGTATATTCACACTCATTGTCATCTGTAACAGTTACCCAGTAGGTACCAGCATCCAGACCGGACACATCCTCGGTTGTTGCTCCGTTGCTCCATTCAAAAGAATAAGGCGGTGTTCCTCCGGTTACGGTAATATCGATCGCTCCATCTTCAAATCCGTAACAACTTACATCTGTTACAGTTGTCGCAGTAGCCTCCAGGTTGGAAGGATCGTCTACTTCGATTCCACTTATGGTGTCCTCGCAGTCATTTGCATCAGTCACGGTAACTGAATAGGATCCCGCACTAATTCCTGAAATATCCTGAGTGGTAGCTCCATTGCTCCATAAATAAGTATAAGGTGCTGTTCCGCCTGTCACACTAATATCTATGGCACCATTTGCAAATCCTGCGCAGGTGGCATCGGTAATAGCAGCTACAGTTGCAACAAGTTCGGCTGGTTCACCTACCAGGATACCGGTGATGGTATCTTCACAATCATTCTCATCGGTAACGGTAACAGAATAAGAACCGGCTGCTAATCCCGAAATATCCTGTGTTGAGGCAGTAAAGCCATCAGGACCAGTCCAGGCATAGGTATAATCAGGAGTTCCTCCCACCACATCTATAGTGATTGAACCATCAGAGTATCCATAACAACTGGCATCTACTGCTTCATCTAAAGTGGCCACCAATTCATCTGGCTCCCCTACAAGAATTGCAGAAAGAGTATCTGTACAATCATTGGCATCGGTCACAGTTACAGAATAGGAACCGGCTTCTAATCCTGAGATATCTTCTGTCATTGCGGTATATCCATCAGGTCCTGTCCAGGCGAAAGTATAGGGAGGAGTTCCTCCAGCCACGCTTATAGCAATGGAACCATCAGCATAACCGTAACAACTGGCAGCAACTACTGTACCCTGGGTTGCCTGTAACTCGGTGGGCTGAGTGATCACTATTCCTTCTATAGTAAATGGACAGTCATTCGCATCTGTAATGGTTACGTTGTAAGTACCTGCATATAGCCCGCTCACATCTTGAGTTGTGGCACTAAAGCCACCTCCCACTTTAGACCAGACATAGGTATAAGGTGTTTCTCCTCCACTAACGGTGATATCTATGGCACCATCTGCATAACCGAAGCAGCTCACAGGTGTGGTATCTTCAACATAAGCATTTATAGGAGTCTGAATCTCGATCATTGGAAGCACATCACACTTAGGTGCAATTTTAGAAGCATCAAGCGGACACTGCCTGTTTTCATTATCTGAAGCATCAGTCCAGGCCTCATATAGATTGACAAGTTTCAGACCGCCTCCACAGAGATATGGAATGCCCGGAAAACCGGTGGGATCTCCGTTTTCATCCAAAACTTCCAAAGACTCATCAAAAGTGAGCGAGGTGATTTGATTGGGAGGTACAGGTCCTTTACATCCACTTACAAAATAAGTGGCCGCAAGGGTTCCATCCGGATTATACTGTTCCAGCCGAGCATAAAATGCAAAGGAAGTCCTTTCAGACCCTGTAGTATTGTCTATAGCTAGAATAAGGTCATAGTATTCAACATCCACACAGTCTGCCGGGCCGCAAGGATCAATATCCAGAGTCGCTCCAACAACCTGGAGATCTTCAGAAACGCATCTTTCCGGAGCCGGAAGATCGAAAATATCTTCTACCGTTTCCTGAGCATTCATACCATTAATTCCGACAAAGAAGATCAGAACTAATGCCATCATAGTGTAAGGCAATCCTTTTAAAGCCTTACCGTCTTTTGGTTCCGAAATTGCGGAGAAGTATTTCCCCGTTAATGTAGTAAGTCTCATAATTCTAAATTGTTTTTGGTTATTATTGAGCACCAAAACAATAGTGGGTAATTTAATTTCGAAGCAGACCAGGGCGATCCCGTCCGTAAAAAACGGAGCAATTTTTCTTTATAAAGGGGAAACAACTTTTTCCTTAGGGATGGAAAAAGGAAAACTTCTAAAATGGCAGGTGCCATTTGGGGGAAAAACCGGATCCTGTTTGGGGGAAGGATTTCATATTTCCGCCCTGAGTGGCGGTAGAAGAACTTCAATTTTATATCTGAAAAAGGGGATTTTTCAGACACTATAAATATACTTTAAATTATTTATTTTCAGATACTTAGATTTGTTTTTTTAGCCTTACAAATGACTTTAAAAATACCGCACGTAAAGATAAAAAAAGACTCAAACAGAGCATGTAATTCCCGGAAATCGAGGTTAAAAATGACAATCTTTTACTAAAGCTAAGAGCGTAACCTTTTATGTAGGAAAAAAATAACTCTGACCCCAGGCAGGAAAAGCCCTCAGAAGCAGATTTTTCAAAAGAAGTCTCACAAAATTTTTAAAGCCATGACATTTTTATAATTTCGTATTCTTCAAATAAAAAGTAGTTCTTTTTAGTAAAAGACAGGTATTGACTGTAAACGTTCATACTTCTGTAACTTTGTCACATATTAACTGTCTTTAGATGTAAATACCAGTCATTGAAACAAAATGTCCCCCTACATATGAAAAAGGTTACAAGCCGTCCGGTAGAACCAGAAGAGCTGAATATTGAACAAAAGACCACCCTGGGCCTATCCCTGTGGTTATTACTCGCGGTACACTTTACCCTAAATTACCTTACCTTCACCTATTATGCAGAAGACCTCTTGAGCATGAAAACAATGGGCTACTGGATCTTCATTTTAAATAATATCTTTTTAGCTTCCCTTGTTTTTTTCAATAAGCGGGTCATGAACTGGTCCTGGAGCGACCTTGGCCTTGGAAAACCTGTTAATTGGTGGCAGCCGCTCGTGATCACTCTGGTCACCTCTGGAGCCCTTCTTCTCTTCTCAAGACTGGTAAGGCCTGATATAATTGAAACTTTTGGAAAACACCAGAACGTAAGTCATGTTTTAGCCATAAAAGACAATCTAAGCCTCTTGATCACCAGCACCCTCACCATGTGGATCACGGCGGCCTTTTTGCAGGAGCTCGTCTTCAGGGCATTCCTTATAAGAGCCTTAGATTCGCTTCTGGGAAAGACGGGATGGTCGCTGTGGGTCGCAGTACTCGCCAGCGCGATCATTTTCGCGGGGGTGTACGCGCATCAGGGTATCACGGGCATCCTCATCACCGGTTTTGTAGGCCTGGTCTTTGGCATAGCTTATATCCTCAACGGCCGCAGAATTTGGCCCCTCATCCTGGTGCACGGCCTTATAGATACGCTTACATTCATCAGCATATATAATATGTAATTAGTGCCAGGTATTTCACACAAAGACCACGAAAATTTGATTAAGTGCACAGAGATGCTGATTGTCGCAGACTTTCTCGCAAAGGTCGCGCTAGGACCGTAAAACCTGAAATATCAACAGCAAGCTCCCAACTTCCAAAATAAGCGTGTGATGAGAATCCTGAAAGAAAGGATTGTAAAGTTTTGGAAATCTTGAATATCAGGTTTTGAATCTTGAATACGTGGTATTTGATATATGAATTATCAAAAAGAAAAGGCCCCTCGATAACGAAAGGCCTCTTTTTTGGCGGTTAGTAAAACCTTATTCTGGCCGCATGTCCTGCTTTGGCATCGGCATGCTATCCATCTGCGTTTCCGGGGTAATATCCATTAATTTTATAGCCCACTCGTTTTGATCCCCACTGCGTTCCCAGATCACGGTATAGGTTCCGGCCATTTGCATGGTATCGTTCTCTGTTGTCGCATGGGTATAGGTACCCGTTTCATAAGCGAAGTCTTCGCCTTTTTTCTTCATTACAGAAGTGGTGCGCAAATTCTTCATCCAGGAAGCGCTGTTTTGGATCCAGGAGGTTACACTGTCCTGCCTGTGGGCTTTTCCATTGAACATAAGCACGACATCATCGGCCGTGGCAGCTTCCAGGCTTTGCGCATCGTTCTGGTTCCAGGCATCGCGCCAGTCGGCCATGGCTTCATCAGAATCCCAGGTATCCTCGACCATTACTTCTTCTTCTTCAGCCACTTCTTCTCTTTCCCTGTCCTGGCATGCTCCAAATACTAGCAACAGCCCTAAAAAGGGTAACAACTTATACATTTTCATAGATCAGTTTTTAAAAATTACCATCTAATTTACTAATAAACAGATATTTATTTAAAGACCACCTTAAAAATTAGACAAAATACGTGATTTAACAGGCAAATGGCTTACACCTCTCATAATCAGCAGTTAAAATGATGTTATTTAGGCTGCTGAATTCTGAAAATCCTCCTGAAACTCCGATATTGTATAGAAACAAAACCGCCAAAATGAAAATAAAGGATAAAGTAGCAGTAGTGACCGGCGCCAGCAGCGGAATAGGGAAGGCCATTGCGAAAAGACTTTCCGCAGAAGGCTGTAAAGTGGTACTGGCCAGCCGTAGTGTGGAGAAATTGATCGAGCTTCAGGAAGAGCTTAAAAATGAAACCATGGTAGCCGATATGGACGTGAGCAATACCGAAAGCGTTACCGGCTGTTTCCATGATATTTGGGAACGTTTTGGCCAGGTGGATATCCTGGTAAATTCCGCCGGTGTGATGCCGCTCACCTATTTAAAGAACCGACATCTTGATGAGTGGCTGGAGACAATTGAAGTGAATGTAAAAGGGACGCTAAGGTGCATCAATGAGGTACTGCCGGCCATGAAGACCCAAAAGAACGGGCACATTATCAACATCGCATCTGTAGACGGACGGGAGATCTTTGAAGGCGGCGCGGTGTATGGGGCTTCCAAAGCCGCGGTGATCGCCCTGTCCCGAGCCATGCGTATGGAGCTCTCCCCCGAATTCAACATTAGGGTGACCGCCATTGAACCCGGTACGGTGGCGACCAACCTGAGAGATGATATTACTGATCAGGAATTGTTGGGCGACAAACATTACTCAGATAACGAACCCAAATTAAGCCCTGAGAATATTGCCGATGCGGTGATCTACGCCCTTACCCAACCCGACAATGTAAATGTGAACGAATTGCTGATCAAACCCACAGGGAAGGCCTGATCATTTCTAAAAGATTCTGAAAATCAGTTAAACTGATGTTATTTGGAAAGGCTTTAACGCAAAAAGAAGCGATTCTTTCGGAATTTGAAAAGGAATCTAAAAAACTAAACAAAAATGGACTTAAAAAGAAACGCAAAGGAAGCCGGAGAAAAAGTAGCAAAACTGTGGGTGGCCAAAAAAGGCCTGCAATGGACTGGAAGCCTTCTTAAGTGGGGTGCTGTTGCCGGAGCCGGTTACCTGGGGTACAAATACTACCGCAAGAACGAAGACACTATCAAAGAAAAACTCAATATGAGCTCTGTTCATTAAGATCTCCCCCTACACCGTGTAATACGGTTGATTAAAAAAGGCTGTTCAGGAATTCCAGAACAGCCTTTTTCTAGTAATATCCTTCTTTAGATCATTGAACGATCATTACCTCTCCCATATTTTCAGGAAAACTCAGCACCTCATTTTTCTTGAGCTGTTCCACTATAAACTCGTTGAGAGGCTTTCCGGTCTTTTCAAGGTTCTTACCCTTTTTAAATTCTGTATAGTTGTGGATCCCGTTGAGCATTCCGCTGTGAGTGGCCACTGTGTAACTTCGAGAGGGTTCTATTTCCTGCCCGTTGACCTTCAGATCTGAAATTCTCTGTCCTACCGGCTTGTTAAAATCCAGCTCATAGCTTATTCCGCAAGTTTGGATGAGTCCGCCTACCGTCTTCAGTTTATCCTTCGGCTTGATATTGGCCGCGCTTTGCTCCAGCGTAGCTTTGATCTGTTCCCCAGAAAGCTCCAGCGTGATGATCTTTGCAGGATGCGGCAAAAGCTTGTAAACATCTTCGCTCTTCACCTCGTCTTGCAGGGAAATTCCATAGCCCACCCCCGGCATAAAGGCCACTTCGGTATCATAATTCTCTCTCATAAGATTGTTCACTACCTTATCAAAAGGGCTTTCAGATTTGTACTGCCTGCCAATGATGGTATCGGCTACGGTCACTTTTTCTTCGAGCTTCGAACGATACTCTGACCTTAGCTGTGAAATAAGCTCTTTTACTTCAGGATCGGGTTCTACTTCATCATGCCACAGATAGTGATAGTTGGCTTCTACATTACTTATTTTACCTTCCTCAAGGCTCACTGTAGTCTCTCCTAATACCGAAGCGTCCGAAAGTGCCTGCACTATGTAGGTATCATTGATCTTCATGGGTGGATAGATCACATCATGACTGTGCGCTCCCACAATAAGGTCTACGCCCTCGACCTCTTCAGCAATAAGCTTGTCAACGGCCATGCCTTCATGCGAAAGCACCACTATAATGTCTGCTTCCTCTTCAAGTTTTGGAAGTTGCTCCATTATGGCATTGATCCCTGTCTCAAACCTGAGGCCTTTGATGTTCGCAGGATTTCCGGTAAGAGGCGTATTGCGGTAACTCAAAGGCAGCAGGCCAATTTTAAGACCTTGTTTTTCGATAATGACGTAGGCTTCCCCAAAAATGGGTTTATGGGTATCCTCTTCTTTTATATTTGCTGCCCGCATGGGAAAGTTGGCAAGTTGCTCCAGGTTGCGGGTCTGCTCCAGGCCATAATCAAAGTCGTGGTTTCCAAGGGCCATAAGGTCATAATCCACCAGATTCATCATTTTTATCATGGCCTCTCCTTTGGTGAGATTCCCCAGCTGGTCATCACCAAAAGTGTCACCACCATCAAGCAGGATCACCATGTCCTCTCCTCTTTTTTCCCTCACGGATTTAATCGCCCCGGCTAACCAGGCAAATCCCCCGATCTCTTCTGCCCGGTCAAATCTCACCAGGTTATCTATGGAATCACCGGTTTGAGCAGTGGCATTGTCGGTCGTGGTCGTAAATGGCATATAAGAACCGTGCATGTCATTGGTATGCAAAATGGAAATGCTCCTCACGGCAGGTTCCGCAGCTGACGTCGAATTGTTTGCTGATTTCTTCGAGGAATCACAGCCGGTAATTAAAAGCCCCAACAGCAGACTTCCTAATACAAGTTTTCTCTTTTTCATTGTAACTGAATTATGCGTTTTGTCATTATTTATGATCAGGATCTGCAATACCTTATAGTATTGCAAAAAATCCAAAATAGAATTATTTAAAATCTGACTCTGTAACATTGGTTACAGAGGGTTACGGAGATAAATTTTAGGTTTATCGGTTCGTTTTTAACACGCAAAAACTGAAGCTGTTAATTGACCATTTAATTTACTGAATATGAAAGAAATAAGATCGCTTGCAGCCCCATTGTTTTATGCCTTCAGCGCTTTTCTTGGGCTTATTGTGCTTCTTTTTGTGGGGGTATTTCTTTATTCTGAAGATCCGTCATTGTTCAGTGTAAAACAGAAAATGGCAGAGATATCTCCAGAAACCGAAGCTGAAACCGAAACAGAATGGGCTCCAAAAGACGTGCAGGCCGCCCTCACTTCGGGGGAGATGGATGAGATGGTGGAATACGGTTATCACCTGGTGGCTGAAAGTGCCAGGTATATGGGACCCAATGCTGAAGACCCTGCAATGCAGTTTGCCGGCAATACCCTTTCCTGTACCAACTGTCATCTTGATTATGGTACCAAACCCGGTTCTGCCTCCTGGGTAGGCATGGTTGATCGTTTTCCTCAGTTCCGCGGAAGAGAGAACCGGGAAGGAACTATTGAGGACAGGATCAACGGCTGTATGCAGCGCAGTATGAACGGGAACGCCCTTCCCGAAGATTCTAAAGCCATGAAGGCCATAGTCGCCTATATGTCCTGGCTGGGAGAAGACCTGCCAAAAGAAAAAGAAAAGATGTACAAAGGATTTGTAAGCGTTGAACTTCCCGAAGAAGCTGTAGACCTGGAACGCGGAAAAGCCATCTACACCAAAGAATGTGCAGTGTGTCATCAGGATAACGGTCAGGGAGTTGCCGCAGCCGGTTCAGGTGGTGCCTGGGTTTATCCTCCATTGTGGGGTGACGATACTTATAATGACGGCGCCGGAATGCACCGGGTCATCACTGCCGCGCAGTTCATCAAAGCAAATATGCCTTTTGGGGTCGCAACCTGGGAAGAGCCAAAGCTTACCGATGAGGAAGCCTATCATGTGGCAGGATATATCAATAGCTTTACCAGGCCCGAGAAACCAATTAAAGAAGCTGACTTTCCTGACCGCAAGCTGAAGCCGATGTCAACGCCATACGGGCCATGGGCTGATAATTTCTCTGCAGAACAACATAAGTACGGACCTTACGGGCCTATTGCTGAATTTTATATGGAAGAATACGGAATCAAGAAATCGAAATAATGCTGAAAAGAAATTCCCTACTGTTAATCTTATTACTACCCTTGACCCTCCTGGCACAAGACAGCCTGCAGGTGGATCCTAAAGGCAAACTAACCGGGCAATGGAGGAATTATTATATGAACACCTTCAACAAAGAGGAGCTGAAGGATTTTACTGCCCTGGCTACGGGTGGACATTTAAAATATGCTTATCGGTTCACTCCACAATTTTCGGTAACCGGTGCCGTTCACACCTCGGTCAACACCTGGATCCAGGATCTTACCATTCCAGATCCCATCACCGGGAAACGAAGCCGATATGAAGAAGGTCTTTTTAATAGGCTGGACCTGGATGAGAAGTTCCTGTTCGTGGCCGGCGAACTCTTCGCCCGCTATAAATTGAAGGAACATGAATGGAGGCTGGGAAGAATGAAGTTTGTTTCCCCTTTGGTCAATCCTGAAGATGGAAGGATGAT
The DNA here is from genome assembly GCF_900102915.1 of Salinimicrobium catena. Classification (GTDB taxonomy): domain Bacteria; phylum Bacteroidota; class Bacteroidia; order Flavobacteriales; family Flavobacteriaceae; genus Salinimicrobium; species Salinimicrobium catena. The sequence continues at coordinate 40,682 of NZ_FNGG01000011.1, read as the reverse complement.
CCCCACTTTTGTACAAGGGTTTCACTATTCCTGGAAGCCGGCTGAAAAATCCCTTTTTGAAGCCGGGATCCTTAATGAGATCGCCCCCCGCTCTACCGGAGGATTTTATTCCATTGGCGAGAGCATTGGCACCTACGGCACGGGAAGGAACTGGCTTGGAGAACCGGCTGAATACGCCGGCAACACCCACTCTGATTTCCTGATCACCGCCCACGCCAATTTTAATTTGCTGGAGCAGCTCAACGTTGACTTCTGGAATTATTATGCTGATAACGTTTTCAACACCTCCTACCTCAACCCGGAGTGGTATATCAACGAGCAGTACTCGCTTGAAATGGAGTGGGTGCACCAGGAACGTGTAGGTGACGGTGGTAATGCTTTGGAAGAGTTCAGGTATTTCGAAGGAAATTCTTCAGATGTATTGGGTACCCGCATTAATTATAAATGGGATCGCTCTTCCCTTGCCCTCTCCTATAACCGCATTTTGCCTCACGGGCAATTCATCTTTCCCAGGGAATGGGGGCGTGAATTCCTGTTCAGTTTTCAAAAGAGGGAGCGCAGCGAAGGTTCGGCTGATAACCATGCCCTGGTGGCCTATTATAACACCAATATTCCGCTCGAAGAAATCGGTACCAATGTGCGCAGCATTTTAAGCGTGGGGCACCAGTGGAAACCTTCAGTACTGGATCCTCGCCTGAACAAATATGCGGTACCCGATTATACGCAAGTAAATTTAGACCTGTTCTTTGATTTCGAGAAATGGAAAAACTTAAAGGCTGAACTTTTGCTGGTAGGAAAGTTCGCTTCCAGCCATTTTCCCGATAACCCAAATTTCTATTTAAATAAAACAGACCTGTTCCACATCGACCTGATCCTGAACTACAATTTCTAAGGCTACACCTATTTTGTAACACCCTTTCCAGTTAGGTCAACATTTGGTGCAATGAGCCTGCAATGCGGCACAAGAACCTTTTACCTGGAAAGCTGTTAGCTGTCCATCTTTATCCACCTCCAGGTGCACACATTCGGTGATCTGGTCTTTCAGCAATTTTCGCGCCCGCTGGATCCGGGTTTTGGCGGCTGTATGGCTCAATCCTAGTCGCTCGGCCACCTCCTGCTGTTTCAAACCATCAATGTCCGAAAGTTCGAGGGGTTCTGCATATTTCTTCGGAAGAAGCTGTAATAGGGGTTTCACGAATTCCGCAGCCTCCCGGTACACCAGATCTTCTTCATCTGCGGCCACATCTTCTTTTAATTTTGCGGTGCGGCCGCTTTTATTGAAGTGATCCATGCACGTATTGTAAGCGATCTGGAACAGCCATGACCTGACGTTCCTCACCGGTCTGCCCGAGCAGCAGGCACCGTATACCTTCATCAAAACCTCGTGCGACAACTCATTGGCAGTGTCGGGATCCTTTACCAGTTTAAGAATGTAATTATAAAGGGCGTCTTTATAGCTCGCCCAAAAACCGGAGATCTGCTCATATTTTTTAAGTTCTGTCATTAGAAACGAATTAAGAAACCGGTTCTAATTTCGAGAATTTTTCCTTATTCCGGTTCTGAAATTTTACATTTTATAATGCAGCCATTCTATGCTGATGGTGGGGAAGTTCTTAAATAGTTTCACCACCCGGTCTTCGAGGCTGAGCCTGCCTGCTCTCTGGATAAGAGACTGATCAAAATTCCTTGTTTCGGCTTCTGAATAAATACAACAATTTTCCATTTGTTTCTGTTTTATATCAGGACTCTAAAAGAAGAAAAAAGACGCAAAGTAACTTTGCATTTTTTTCTTCTCAGGATTAAAAAGGTGTCATTCTCAGGAGCCGGGGAAAAGAAAAGAAAATGACAAAAAACAGGTGCTGACACGCCAATCTTTAAGAAAAAATTAAAGCCAAAGAGCGGTGCAATTCTCCTTTCTCAGAGACGCTGTTAAAATTTTCACCTTTCTGACAGAAATTTTAAAGGTAAAGCTAAATTTCTGTTAATCACAACATTAGGAAAGCTTTAAGCCGAGATAATTTTTATTTTTATTGCCTGAGCCTCCGAAATTTATCATCAATCATTTAACTCAAGCGTATGCAATTCCACCTTTACTCTCAACTTCTTCGTCTGGACCTGGCTAATGATCATTTGCTACAAATGTATTATGCGCTGTACTATGACCTGAAGCCGGATGATAGTGAGATGACCGACAAGATAGACCGACTTATTGAGATCAGGGAAAAGATCAAACTGGAATTAAGGAGGCATTTGTTCAACCTCAAAAACGCCATACAGACAACCAAATTCAGCAGTACTATTCTTGGTTTTCTGCCGGTTTTTCTCAAACTGGAATACCTTGCACGCAATACCTTTGACACTGCCGATCTGGAATCCTGTTACAAAAAAGAACGACAAAACATAAAGCTGTATTACGAAACCCTTTATCAACAAAATATTCCATCTTCCACTTTAGATGTTCTTTTGAACCAAAAGAGGAAACTGGAATCCCTACCATAATAGATGAGAGATTAAAAGTAATTTTTACTGGGGGGCAAAAATTACTTGATAGAACACCCCGGTGGTAAAACATTGGGGTTTCTCATCTACTTTTGAAAAGGCAATCCCTTCGGGGATTGCCTTTCTTATTACAAACAAAAACTCCCGCCATCAGACGGGAGTTTATTATTCATTTATAAAAGCTACAGCTGTTAGGCCGCGTTCTGCTTCTTGATCAGGTTTAGAGCTGAACCTTCTTTGAACCACTCGATCTGTGGCTGATTGTAAGTATGGTTCGCTTTAATGGTATCTTTTGATCCGTCTGCATGAACGATCTCGATCGTCAATGGCTTGTCCGGTGCGAATTCTTCAAGATCGATGAAGTTGAAGGTATCGTCTTCCTGGATAAGGTCATAATCGTTCTCGTTCGCGAAAGTGATCCCAAGCATCCCTTGTTTCTTAAGGTTTGTCTCGTGGATCCTGGCAAAAGACTTCACCAACACTACTTTCACTCCAAGGTGTCTTGGCTCCATGGCCGCATGTTCCCTTGAAGAACCTTCCCCGTAGTTATGGTCTCCCACCACTACAGTAGGGATTCCTGCCCCTTTATATTTTCTCTGTACATTAGGCACTCCGTCATATTCCCCGGTGATCTGGTTCTTAACGAAGTTGGTCTTCTGGTTAAAGGCATTAACAGCTCCAATCAAACAGTTGTTCGAAATGTTGTCAAGATGCCCTCTGAAGCGCAGCCAGGGTCCAGCCATAGAAATGTGGTCTGTAGTACATTTTCCGAAGGCCTTGATAAGGAGTTTTGCTCCCATCAGGTTCTTACCGTCCCATGGTTCGAATGGCTCCAGCAATTGAAGTCTTTCTGATTCCGGATTCACTTTAACCTGTACAGAAGCTCCGTCTTCGGTTGGCGCTACATATCCTGGATCTTCCACGTCAAATCCTTTTGGAGGAAGCTCAATACCTGTTGGCTCATCAAGTTTTACATATTGCCCGTCTTCATTCAGCAACTCGTCTGTAGTAGGATCAAAATCAAGTCTTCCCGAGATCGCTATCGCAGCTACCATTTCAGGAGAACCTACAAAGGCGTGGGTATTCGGGTTACCGTCTGCTCTCTTCGAGAAGTTTCGGTTGAAAGAGTGAACAATAGTGTTCTTTTCCTCTCCCTTTCGGTCACTTCTATCCCACTGACCGATACATGGTCCGCAGGCATTGGTAAAGATTGTCGCGTCAAGGTCTTCAAAGATCTGCAACAAACCATCTCTTTCCGCAGTGTACCTGATCTGCTCAGAACCAGGATTGATCCCGAAATCTGATTTTGCTTTCAGTTTTTTGTCTACTGCCTGCTTGGCAATAGATGCCGCGCGGGTAAGATCTTCATAAGAAGAGTTGGTACAGGACCCGATAAGTCCCCAGTCAACATTGATAGGCCAGTCGTTTTCCTTGGCTTTTTTACCCATTTCTGAAATTGGGGTAGCAAGGTCTGGTGTGAACGGCCCGTTAAGGTGAGGTTTCAATTCTGAAAGATCGATCTCGATCACCTGGTCAAAATACTGCTCAGGGTTAGCATATACCTCAGCGTCTCCCGTAAGGTGCTCCTTCACTGCATCGGCAGCTTCGGCTACATCGGCACGGTTGGTAGCACGCAGGTAGCGCGCCATAGACTCATCATAACCAAAGGTAGAAGTGGTAGCCCCTACTTCAGCCCCCATGTTACAAATGGTCCCTTTTCCGGTAGCTGACATAGATTCGGCACCTTCACCAAAATATTCAATAATGGCACCGGTTCCTCCTTTTACGGTAAGTATTCCGGCTACCTTCAAAATAACGTCTTTTGGAGCGGTCCATCCGGAAAGTTTTCCGGTCAACTTCACCCCGATCAATTTTGGGAATTTAAGTTCCCATGGCATTCCCGCCATTACGTCAACGGCATCTGCACCACCAACTCCAATAGCCACCATTCCAAGTCCTCCGGCATTCACTGTGTGAGAATCGGTACCGATCATCATTCCTCCAGGGAATGCGTAATTTTCAAGAACTACCTGGTGAATGATCCCTGCACCCGGTTTCCAGAACCCTATCCCATATTTGTTAGAAACAGATTCAAGAAAGTCGAATACCTCATTACTGGATTTTTGCGCGCTAGGAAGGTCGAACTGCGCCCCCAGTTTGGCCTGGATAAGGTGGTCACAATGCACGGTAGTTGGCACCGCCACATTTTTCTTACCAGCCTGCATGAACTGCAACAAAGCCATCTGCGCGGTGGCATCCTGGCAGGCGATCCTGTCTGGAGAGAATTCAACATAATCTTTTCCGCGGGTAAAACCTTTTGTAGGGTTTCCATCCCATAAATGCGAATAAAGGATCTTTTCTGAAAGAGTTAGAGGTTTACCCGTAGCTTCGCGCGCAGCATTTACGCGTTCTGCCATCTGGCTGTAAACCTTCTTGATCATATCAATATCGTAAGCCATAGTCTTGAATTTTTTTAATCTGAAAGTCCTGCAAAATTACTAATTCTCATCGGATATTAAAAATTACAACCAGAATTGAAATTTCACTGAATATAATTTAGCATTTCTCAATTTTCATAATCGAAAAATAAGCACAATACATAATATCCGGTTAAAATTAAGAATATCACAATTTCATCCTCTACTATTTTCTCCGGCCGAAGAAAGAAGGTGTAGGTGCATAGGTCTTTTTCCGCTGAAATAAATAGATGGCCGGGGCAAGCCAGGGAAAAATCAACATGGATAATAACCAGAAAGTTTTGTTGCCGGTCTCTCGCCTCATCATGTCGAAAAGAAGACTAAGCCAGATGGTTACAAGAAAAATGAGGCTCACCCATGCTGGGAAGCCGATCTCCTCAAGAGCCAGTAGACTGCTACTGGTATAGAACCAGGTAAATTGGAATAGGTAGAACAGGATAATTACCGCGAACCGATATTTTATCAGGAAACCCGTCATGGTAAAGTAAATATAGGAAAAGCTTTTAAAATAAGCTTTTTATGATCTTTTCTTCGGAAATACCTTCGGCTTCGGCCTTGTAGTTCTTGATCACCCTGTGTCTAAGGATCCCTAGCGCCACCGCCTGTACATCTTCAATATCAGGCGAGAATTTGCCATTTACCGCTGCGTTTGCCTTAGCCGCTAAAACCAGGTTTTGGGAAGCCCTTGGTCCTGCCCCCCAATCTACGAACTCCTTCACCAGGTCTGTCGCCTTGTCTCCTGCAGGGCGGGTTTTGCTTACCAGGTTAACAGCATACTCTACCACATTGTCGGCTACCGGGATGCGTCGAATAAGATGCTGAAAATCGACGATCTCACTGGCCGTGAAAAGAGGTTCTATGGTCACTTCTTCATCTGAAGTGGTATTTTTCACCACCTCAACTTCCTCCTGAAAATTGGGATAATCCAGTTTGATCGCGAACATGAACCTGTCAAGCTGTGCCTCTGGTAAAGGATAGGTTCCCTCCTGTTCGATAGGGTTCTGCGTGGCCAGCACAAAGTAAGGAAGATTGAGCTTGTAGTGCTGCCCGGCCACGGTAACGGCTCTTTCCTGCATGGCTTCAAGTAAAGCTGCTTGAGTTTTTGGAGGCGTCCTGTTTATCTCATCGGCCAGAATAATGTTTCCAAAGACCGGACCTTTGATAAATTTGAACTGCCGGTTCTCATCCAGGATCTCAGATCCCAAAATATCACTCGGCATAAGATCGGGCGTGAACTGAATTCTCTTAAAGTTCAATCCCAGCGCCTGGGCAATGGTATTCACCATTAAGGTTTTTGCCAGCCCGGGAACGCCTATCAGCAAAGAATGTCCACCGGAGAAGACGGATAAAAGTATCTGGTCCACAACCTCCTGCTGCCCCACAATTCTCCTGGCGATCTCACGCCTGAGCTGTTGGTGCCGGGTAACCAGATTCTTTACCGCTTCTACGTCTGACATATTTTTTTATTTCTTCAACCAGTTGCTGCTATAATCGCACTCCCTGTACTCTCCGTTAACCTTTATGTAGGTTTCCATGATCTTCTCCTTCTGCCACTTTTCAATAGCTTTCAATTGCTTGTCACGAAGGGCAAGTTCCTTGATCTTGTTGTAGTCACGGGCATAATCTGCTTCGTGCTCTTCATAACGATCGGTCACGGTAATGATCTTGTAAAATGGCCTTCCCGTTTGATCCTGATCTGTAAGTATAGGAGAAACTTCTCCTTCTTTAAGATTTGCCACCTGCTCGTATAGTAGAGGATCTATCTTGGTGAGTTCAAATCGTGTATCTCCCGTGGTAGGGTTTACCAGTTGTCCGCCGCTTTCTCTTGTCTCTTCCTCATCTGATACTTCCTTGGCTGCTGCGGTAAAAGTGATCTCGTCGGCAAGGATCTTTTCCCGTACTTTCTTGATCTCTTCGTAAGCCTCATCTTTGGTAGCTTCGGTCACATCCGGGATCAAAAGAATGTGTCTCACATCTACCTGCTGCCCACGGATCTTATCCACGGTCAAAATGTGGTATCCGAACATGGTTTCAAATGGCTGACTTACTTCCCCTTCCTGAAGGCTGAAGGCCACATCCTTGAATTCCTTTACAAAAGGATCTTTTCGGGAAAGAGAAATCTTTCCTCCTGAAGATTTTGAACCGGGATCCTGTGAATACAGTACCGCCTTGGTGTTAAAGCTGGCTCCGTTCTCCACCACATCCTCGCGCATCTCCTTAAGACGGTTGATGATCTTTTGCTTTTCGCTCTGCGGAATTTCAGGTTTTACGATGATCTGGGCAAGCTCCACCTCATCTCCAAACACCGGACGCTCATCTTCGGGAATAGACCGAAAGAATTCGCGTACTTCTTCAGGAGTGATCTCTACGGCATCAACGATCTTGCGCTGCATTTCTGAAGCCAGTTTGTTCTGCCTGTTGATCTCGAAAAGTTCTGCCCTGAATTCGGCTTCATTATCCTTTTTATAGAACTCCAGCACCTTTTCCATAGAACCTACCTGCTGGGTCATATAAGCCAGCTGCTGGTCTACCTGGGCGTTCACTTCAGAATCATTGACCATGATACTGTCCTGGATGGCGTGGTGGGCATAAAGTTTGTTTTCCATCAGCCTTCCTGCCAGGTTGCAGTTGGTCACATCTTTAATGGAAACTCCCTGGCTTTGAAGCTCAATGTACATCTTGTCAATATCACTTTCAAGAACAACAAAATCTCCAACTACGGCTGCCACACCATCTACCTTGAACTTTTGAAAAGGTTTCACGGTGTCCTTTTCCACCTCTACGCGGTCGTTGATCGCAGTACTGTCAGTCACCACAACCTCCTGGGCGTTGGCAGTACCTACTGCTGCAGTAAATAAAAGGGCCGCGGCCTGATTAATTATAGATTTCAAATTTGTCGTTTTTAATAGCATCTTGAGTAATGTCTTTTTCTAATTTCTTTATGAGCTCCAGCTTTCTTTTGTTGAGAAGGATCTGCTTCACACTTGGCAAAGAGTATTCCAGAGGAGCCTGCTCGTTGCGTAATTTAACGTCTTCAACAGAGATCAAATATACTCCTAATGAGTCTTCAAGCTGTAAAAAATTCTGTTTTTTTAATAAATCATCATCATTTTCGGGGGTAAGCGGCCTGATCTTGTCATAAACCTGCTTGCTTTTTACCCAAACCGAATCATTCAGTGAATAGGAATTGAACTGAATGGCCATTTCCAGAAGTGCTTCCTTATCTTCATTATTGAACCTCCTGAAGCGGGTCTTGATAAGATCGAAATCCTTATTGTCTTTGGTCAGGTTGATATACCTCAATTTAAGGAGGTTTTCATTAAGAAGGAAATTTTCCCCGTTCTTTTGGTAATACTCCTCTGCTTCATTTAGATTGACGGCAGTGTCCAGCTCCCTGCCCACGATCACATCTGTATACGCCTTGGCATAAAGCTCATTCTTGTAATTCTGCACCAGCTGATCAAATTCCCGCTGCTGCCGCTCGCTCAGGTTCACTTTTGCCCTGTCAATCAGCAGCCTTTGAGTGGCCCACCTGTTGATGAAACTGGAAACGATAAGCGCACTGTCCTCGGGAGAAGTATTTTCAGCAATAAGAGATGCGACATCTTCCTTATAGAGGTAAGAGTCATTGACCCTGGCGATCACAACTCTGTCTTCGGTCTTTTCAAAAAGGTCACAGCCGGTGAACAAAGTTCCTAAAATAGCTGCAATGGTAAATTTAACAAGTCTCGTCAACTGTTCCTTCTGAATTAGTGTGTAGGCAAAAATAAGAATTCTGGTATGTTTACCAACTTCTTAGACTAACGAAACCAGGGAATAAAAATTACCTTTGCCGAAATGATTTTTGAATGGAAAAACGACCTGAAAACCGAAAACTCAAACTGATCTGGGATTTTCACGGCCCCGATGCCGAACGTACTGCCCAGCACCATGCAATCCACCTGAAGGAATACCTCCTTAAGAATGGATCTTCATCAAATATTTCAGGTTCTGAAAGCGTTTCAGACAACCACTTTATCGCCTACCTGGTGATCGAAGAAAAGCTGATGCCGCCGGTAAGGGATGCCCTGAAGCCTCATCGCGGACAGGTCTATAACGGATAGAAAAGCAAAAAAGTTGGGCATAAATCCCGATAAATCAGCCCGCCCGATTATATTTGCTGCACTAACAAATAACTTTTTCATGAAAAAACTAATATTCACCTTCAGTTTTGTCCTTCTTTCCCTGGCTTCATTCGCGCAAACCAAAGTGGGAACCATTGATGCAGATTACATTCTTAATCAGCTTCCGGAAATGACGGAGGTAAATGAAGGCTTAAAAACCTACAACACCGAACTTCAGAAAGACCTGGAAACCACCATCGCAAATTATGAGGCGCTGGTAAAAGATTACCAGGAAAACAACAGCACCTATTCCGAAGAAGAAAAGAAAACCAAGGAAACAGAGATCATCAGCCTTGAAAATGACATAAAGAACTTCAGGCAAAAAGCTTCGGTAATGATGCAAATGAAAAGGAACGAACTCACACAGCCGCTATACGAGAAGATCAACACTGCCATGCTGCAGGTGATCCAGGAAGAAGGTTATACCCAGATCCTGCACGCAGGCGGAAATGCGCTGGCCTTCGCTTCCGAAGAACATGACATTACAATCAAGGTGCTGACAAAACTCGGAATCACTCCTAAAGAATAATCTTTTCAGCCAAAAAACAGAAAAGGCTTTATCATTTGATAAAGCCTTTTTTTATGCTGTGGTTTCTAACTATCTACTATAGTTTGGTGATTCTTTGGTGATCGTGACATTGTGCGGGTGACTCTCGTGGATTCCCGAAGAAGTGATCTTCACAAAACGGGCACGCTCTTTAAGCGTCGCGATATCCTTAGCTCCGCAGTAACCCATACCGGCTCTTAATCCGCCTATGAACTGGTGAATGCTTTCAAAAAGATCGCCTTTGTAAGGCACTCTTCCCACAATACCTTCAGGCACCAGTTTCTTGATATCGTCTTCCACATCCTGGAAATAGCGGTCTTTAGAACCTTGTTTCATAGCCTCTACTGAGCCCATTCCGCGGTAAGATTTAAATTTCCTTCCTTCATAGATAATGGTCTCTCCCGGAGATTCTTTAGTACCTGCCAGCAAAGAGCCCAGCATTACACAATCCGCTCCGGCCGCTATAGCTTTAGGAATATCGCCGGTGTAGCGTATTCCCCCATCTGCGATCACGGGAACTCCGCTGCCCTTTACGGCTTCAGCCACTTCAAGCACAGCCGAGAATTGTGGAAAACCAACTCCGGCAACAACTCTTGTAGTACAAATAGATCCGGGCCCGATTCCTACCTTAATGGCATCTGCCCCTGCCTCTACCAGATATTTTGCAGCCTCAGCAGTAGCGATATTTCCAACCACCACCTCAAGCTCAGGATAATTCTTCTTTACTTTTTTTAATACCGTGACCACACCTTTCGTATGCCCGTGCGCAGTATCGATCACGATGGCATCAACCCCAGCCTTTACCAGGGCCCCGGCTCGGTCAACCGCATCTGCCGTCACCCCAATAGCGGCCGCAACACGAAGCCTTCCATAGGAATCCTTATTGGCAATGGGTTTTTGGGTGAGCTTGGTGATATCTCTAAAGGTGATAAGCCCCACCAGTTTATCTTCGGAATTTACAACCGGCAACTTCTCGATCTTGTTTTCCTGCAGGATGCCTTCAGCGTCTTCCAGCGAAGTACCTTCGGCAACCGTAACCAAATTTTCTGAAGTCATCACTTCAGAAATTGGGCGGTCATTGTCCTTTTCAAATCGCAGGTCGCGGTTGGTCACGATGCCCAGTAATTTACCTTCTTCATCCACAATGGGGATCCCGCCAATGCTGTGCTCCCTCATGTTCTCTTTGGCGTCGCGAACTTTTGCCGTTATAGGAAGCGTGACAGGATCTATGATCATGCCGCTCTCTGCCCTCTTCACCTTGCGTACCTTAAGAGCCTGCTGCTCAATGGTCATGTTCTTGTGCAACACTCCAATCCCGCCTTCACGAGCCATGGCGATGGCCATGCGTGATTCGGTTACCGTATCCATCGCTGCGGAAACAATGGGCACATTAATGGTAATATTGCGGGTAAATTTTGACTGAATGTTGACTTCGCGCGGAAGGATTTCCGAAAAAGCGGGAACTAAGAGTACATCGTCGTAAGTTAGTCCTTCGCCAACAATTTTGGAGTTGTGTGCGATCATGGCAATTAAGATTTAATTGCGTGCAAATATACGTTCTTTAAATAACAATAATGGAAATAAGAGCGGTAATTATTTGCTTTTCCAGCATTTAGCTGAAAGCTTAGAAAGAAGCCTCTGTTTTGCCTTTTTTGAAAAGCAACTGGTAAAGCACAATGACCACCGAAGTAATGAAGATAGCGGTCATTAAAATTCCGGAAACCAGCACCAGGTACTTGACCCATTCTACTCCTTTCCAGACAAAATAGATCCCGCCGAACGTGGCAAGAATGGAAAAGAAAGGTTCAAGGATAAGGATGAATTTAAAGCCTTTTGGCAACTTTGTCAGCAGCACTATCCCTCCCAAAAGAAAGAAGATAAAAGACATTGACAGGATGTGCGTATGGATGATGGTGAGCATTTCGCGCTCACCTTTCTTGAATTTCATCACTTCTGCATCGAGATCTTCCTCGTTACCCAGGTAATTTTCTTCGATCCCTGCAGGAGTGGTAGTTTCCGTTTGACCTACAAAAAGCAAACCTGTAAAATAGCCTACGCTCAACACCATTACAAAGACAGCCAGGAAAGATCTTATTTCCCGCGGAAGTGTTAAAAGTAGCCCGTTATATTGCATTAAAGCGCATTATTTTTTTGAAGGATCTCCACACTGACAAGAATATCCTTCACGGCATTCTTCATGGATCTCACCGAAATGGTAGCACCGGAGATAGCGGCTATATGGTCCAGCTCACTGGCTTTAGACTTTCCGGTGAACTGTCGCAGCCACCGTCTGCTGCCAATCTCCCCGCCATATTCCTCGCGGTAGACCAGCACTTTGGTGCGGGCAATAGCCAGGTCTTTATCAAAGATCACCAGGTAATCGAATTCTGCCGTCTTGCTTGGTGCCCGATCAAGATAGGCATAGCCAAGAAGTTCCCCGTTATTTTTTAGCCTGAAAAAATTGTCTTTTGAAACTCTTGAAGGCAACTTTTGGTGCAGTTCCTTTGAAACCTCTACCCCTTCATGAGAATAATCGGTAACTTCGAACTCCTCTTTGATCTCACGATCTATCTTTTTATCCAGGCCATTCAGGACTGCAAAAGACAGCACAAAAGGCAGGATCAACAAAAGTGCGGTAAGAATTCCAAATTTTTTCATCGCTGCAAAATTAAGTATTTATTCCCTCTTTGGGCAAATTATATGCCAACAGTCGGGAAGAACCAGCTTCTCCCCGACTGCAGCACTATCAACTTTATTGGTTTAGAACCATACCCCAACTCCAAAGTTGAGCTGATTCTTGGCATCTGCCCCTTCAACAGCATTGTCCTTGATCTGGTAATCTCCTTTGAAAACCACACCCGGCGCAATGTGATAGCTAAGTCCCATGGTGATATCATTTCTGTCGTAAGCAGGATTTTCAACCAGGCTTCCGGCAGTATCAGCATGAGTATCATAATCTTCATAACGTGCAAAGGCGAAAAGCTTTTGCTTGTTGGTCATTGGCAACAGGTTATAAGCTGCCTCTGCATACCAGCCAGAAAGTGCACTTCCAAGATCTCTTCCGGTAAGGGCGTTATAATCGTCGGTATCTGTAAGTGAAGCGTAGATGAACTCACCTCTCGCAGTGAAACGCTGGTACACATAACGCGCATCCAGACCTACCATAGACATTCCTATGTCGGCACCGTCAAGCATGTCAACTTCATCTGCAGCCTGAGTTCTTCCGAAGTAACCGGCAAGGCCCAGTCTCATTCCAAGAATTCCGAAGTATTCCAATTTAGCAGAAAGGTTTGGCGTATTCACTGTAGATTTTATCCCTTTTTGACGTCCGCCGCGAAGTCCGTTGCTTCCCTTAAGAAGGCCTGTTCCATCTGAAGTGGTAGACTGGAAACCGTTAAAAATATAAGCCTGGTAAGCAAGAGAAGCCGAATTGATCCTTCCGTTCACCCCAACCCCGATCTCTCTCCAGGTGGTAGGCACGATAGATCCGGCGATGGCTGGTCTTTCCACCCCGTTAAAAGTAGTTGGCTCGTGGTACTCATTTATGATACCCATTGGCACTAACATAAGACCGGCTCTTAAATTAACATTGTTGGCAATGTTATAGTTCACAAATGCTTGCTCTACATACACTTCTTCCACATGTTCAAATTCGATCTCGGTGAAGAACTGCACCTTATCTGTGAACTGGTACCCTAACAGCATAACAAGGCGCTGCACATCCAGCTCTCCGTTGTCACCTTCAGGCTGGTTATAGGTCACCTCTCCGTAAGCCCCAAGAGTTACCGCGTCATTGTTCGCAGACAGAACCCTTTGAGCAGAGTTTTGTTGATATTGAGGATCAAAAGTGATGGAATCCTGCTGGGTTTGCGCAACTGAAACTGCAGTAGTGGCTCCAATCGCTAATGAAAGTAAAAACTTTTTCATGATTCTTATTTAGACTTGTTTAAAATAATGGCGCAAATATAGGCTAGCAGCATCTATCGCCCAAGCTTATTTAGATTAAATTCAAATAAAATATTTTAATGGAAAGCCGCCGAAACCATTGTATTTACTAATGGTACGCAGAAAAAACCTTAGTTGCCTCATTATGAGCAGATTCAAAACTCATCATCTTGACATGAGTATCTGCTTTTCGGGAAGTGAAGTAAGAAAGCAGCTTTTCTGTAGGCATATTCCCGGTGAGTTCGTCCTTGGCCATGGGGCAACCACCAAAACCCTGGATGGCTCCGTCAAAGCGCACACAGCCCGACCTGTAGGCCGCGTCTACCTTTTCAAACCATTTTGTAGGGGTGGTATGAAGGTGCGCCCCGAATTCTATTTTTGGATACTTCGGAATAAGATTCGAAAAAAGATATTCGATCACTTCGGGAGTGGAACTGCCTATGGTATCAGAAAGCGAAAGGATCTTCACTCCCATTCCCGATAACTTTTCGGTCCATTCGCCCACGATCTCAACGTTCCACGGGTCCCCGTAAGGATTTCCGAAGCCCATGGAAAGGTAAGCGACCACCTCTTTATTCTTACTGTCGGCAATATCAAGGATCTCCTGCAGGGTCTCTACCGATTGGGTAATGGTCTTATGGGTGTTTCGCATCTGGAAGTTCTCTGAAATGGAAAAAGGATAGCCCAGGTAATCGATCTCCGGATGCTGTGAGGCATCCTGTGCGCCACGCGTATTGGCCACAATGGCCAGCAACTTGCTTTTGGTTCTGGAAAGGTCAAGTTTGGAGAGGACTTCGGCGGTATCGGCCATTTGCGGAATGGCTTTGGGAGAAACAAAACTTCCGAAGTCAATGGTATCAAATCCGCAACGCAATAGAGATTGTATGTATTGGACCTTTTTCTCGGTCGGAATGAAATCCTTTATTCCCTGCATGGCGTCGCGCGGGCATTCGATAATCTTAATTTTCCCCATAGGCTCAAATATACGATTTTAGGAAAACTGGTAAATCTTGTTTATTGTTTATTGTTTATTGTTTATTGTTTATGGTTCGTAGTCTGTAGTCTGTAGTCTTTAGGATGGGGATCTGGAATTTATATTAGAATAAATCCGGCTATTCCCAGGAACACAATGACCTGGAGCCATTTGAAAACAACACCAGAATGAGGGTGCTTTTGTAAATACCCCGAGATCTTTCCCGCCAGGACGGCCACTGTAGAAAAGATCAAAAAAGCCTGCAGCATGAAGAGGAATCCCAGCAAATAGAACTGTGCGACGGTATTACCGGAGGGTTCCCATAGAAAACCCGGAAAGAAAGCCAGGAAAAAGATGGCTACCTTTGGATTTAACACGTTCATTAAAAATCCCCTCTTGTATAGGGACGACAGGCCCTTCTTTAGCCCTCCGTTTTCTGAGTTCACCTTAATAGAAGGATCGCTCTTGTACACCTGGTATGCGAGATACAACAGGTAACCCGCACCAAAAAGTTTAATGATCAAAAATAAAATTTCCGATTGCTTTAGAATTGCAGAGATCCCGAACGCCACCAGGCTGGTATGAACAATTATTCCGGAGACCAGCCCAAAGGCGGTCATCACTCCGTACTTTTTCCCATTGGTCATCCCCTGTACCAGCACGTAGATTATGTCGGGTCCCGGTGAGATAGTGAGGAGGATAGAAGCAGTTAAGAAAGGGATGATCTGCTCAAGCACTACGACCGTCTTAAGATTTCTTTGTTGATCTCTTTGATCAATTCAGGCCCTTCATAAATAAAGCCGGTATACAACTGCACCAGGCTGGCACCCGCCTCCAGTTTTTCCATGGCATCTTCAGCCGACATGATCCCACCCACACCAATGATCGGGAAGGCTTTACCGCTTTTTTCCGAAAGGAACCTGATCACTTCTGTAGCTCTGTTCGTAAGTGGTTTTCCGCTCAAGCCTCCTACCTCATCCTTTTCTTCGGAAGTAAGTCCTTCTCGGGAAATTGTGGTATTTGTTGCAATGACCCCGGCGATCCTCGTCTCCTTTACAATATCAATGATATCCAGTAACTGCGAATCAGTAAGGTCCGGTGCGATCTTTAATAGGATGGGTTTTTGAACAGGTCTTGCAGCATTCCGCTCCTGCAGAGTGTTCAGCAAGCGGGTCAAAGGTTCCTTATCCTGCAGCTCCCGAAGGTTTGGCGTATTCGGTGAACTCACGTTCACCACGAAATAATCCACATGATCAAAAAGGGCATCAAAGCAAATGATATAATCCTCTACCGCCCTATCATTAGGAGTCACTTTATTCTTTCCAATATTACCCCCAATCAATACATTTTTATTCTTTTTCAGACGCTCCACTGCTTCTGCCACTCCGCCATTATTAAAACCCATGCGGTTAATGATGGCTTTGTCACTTTTAAGCCTGAATAGTCTTTTCTTTTCGTTTCCGGGTTGCGGTTTGGGAGTTAGGGTTCCAATTTCTATAAATCCGAAGCCAAAGGCCGAAAGCTCCCTGAACAATTTCGCGTCCTTGTCAAATCCGGCGGCCAGTCCTACAGGATTCTTGAATTTTAATCCGAAGACCTCCCTTTCCAGCCGAGGGTCTTCGACCTGAAACCTGTACTTTACAAACCGCTCTACCATGGGAAGTTTGAACAACTTCCGAAGCATAGAAAAGGTGAAGTGATGTACTGTTTCAGGATCTATTTTAAACAGTAGCGGCTGAATCAGGGTTTTGTACATGGAACTGGTTTTCGGCAAAAGTAACACAAACCCGAAGAAAATCATCCTAAAACATAAAAGGTTTTGAAGCTGGTCATTAGTTCCTTAATTTTGGTGAAATTTCAGCAAAAATGACCAATAAACAGGAACTTATAGATCGCTTCATCAGTTATGTGAAAATTGATACCCAGAGTGACGAGAACAGTGAAACCACGCCCAGCACTCAAAAACAATGGGACCTTGCCAATAAATTAAAAGCGGAACTCGAAGAGATGGGCATGCAGGAGGTGAGCATAGATGAACACGCTTATGTGATGGCGACCCTTCCTTCAAACGTAGACCATGAGGTGCCGGTCATAGGTTTCGTGGCACATTTTGACACCACGCCTGATTTTTCAGGAACCAACGTGAATCCGCAGCTTATAGAAAACTACGATGGCGGAGACATTGTTTTGAACAAGGAAAAGAATATCATTCTTTCCCCAGATTATTTCGAAGACCTGCTTCAGTATAAAGGCCATACGCTGATCACTACAGATGGTACCACTCTTCTTGGCGCAGACGACAAGGCCGGACTTACCGAGATCATGGAAGCCATGAAATATTTACTGCAGCATCCCGAGGTAAAACATGGCAAGATCAGGGTATGTTTTACTCCCGATGAAGAAATTGGCCGCGGGGCTCATAAGTTCGACGTGAAAAAATTCGGTGCCGAATGGGCTTACACCATGGACGGCAGCCAGATAGGCGAACTGGAGTACGAGAACTTCAATGCGGCCGGAGCGGTGGTTACCGTCACCGGAAAAAGCGTGCACCCGGGTTATGCTAAAGACAAAATGATCAACAGCATGTACATTGCCCAGGATTTCATCAATTCCCTACCCAGGCTTGAAACTCCCGAACATACAGAAGGAAGACAAGGTTTCTTTCACCTCAACGGAATGGAAGGCGATGTTGAAGAAACAAAGCTGCACTACATCATAAGAGATCACGACCGCAACCACTTTGAAGCCCGTAAGCAGGTAATGCAAAACCTGGCAAAAGAAATTTGTGATCAATATGAACGGGATTGCGTAACGGTAGAGATCAAGGATCAGTATTTTAATATGCGTGAGAAAGTGGAGCCGGTGAAGCACATTGTTGACATTGCCGAAGAAGCCATGAAACAACTCGACATCACCCCGGTGATCAAGCCCATTCGCGGCGGAACTGACGGCGCACAACTCAGCTTCATGGGACTTCCCTGCCCCAATATCTTTGCGGGTGGCCATAACTTCCACGGAAAATACGAGTATGTCCCTGTAGAAAGCATGCAGAAAGCGGTGGAAGTGATCGTAAAGATCGCCGAGCTAACGGCAGAAAAGTACAGCAAATAGAAATAAGAAAGTGGTCATCAAATCAGTTGCAGAATACATCGAGAAGCACCCCCAATGGGAAGAGGAGATCGCATCCCTTAGGGAGATGCTGCTTTCCACAGAGCTTGAGGAAGCCATAAAGTGGGGCGGCCCTGTCTATACCCTTAACGGAAAGAACGTGGTGGGAATCGGAGCTTTTAAAAACCACTGCGCCCTCTGGTTCTTCCAGGGAGCACTGCTAAGAGAGAATACTGCGCTACTTCAGAATGCGCAGGAAGGCAAAACAAAGGCCCTGCGACAAATAAGGTTCGAAAAAGGTGATCTGCCATCTATAGATGTTCTTCAGAAATATGTGCAGGAAGCTATTCAGAATCAAAAGGAAGGAAAGGAACTAAAACCGGTAAAAAACAAGGAGGTGGAGATCCCACCCTTACTGGAAACCGCTTTTGAGAAGGACAACATCCTCAAAAAAGCTTTCCTGGAACTCACTCCGGGTAGGCAAAGGGAATATTGTGACCACATTGCTGAAGCCAAAAGGGAAGCTACAAAGTTAAGCCGGTTGACAAAGATAACTCCCATGATCAAGTCGGGGCAGGGACTTCATGACAAGTACAAGAACTGTTAAGAATTAACCCTGACAGGGTTCCAAACCCCTGTCAGGGTTGTACAATGAAAGAATCATATCAGGTATGATGAAAAATTCATTCACAAAAAAAGGCCGGAAGATCCGGCCTTTTTTTATGCTTAACTGTGAAATGATTATTTCTCCTTTGCAGGTTCGTTCAGCTTACGACTCATTTCCATAGAAATGGAAGAACGGTCAAAAGTGATCTTTCCTGCTCCGGTTTCAATAATTACAGCATTCTGTTTTTCACTAAAATCAATTATTTTTCCGTGCATCCCGCTTTTAGTAACTATGCGGTCTCCTTTTTTTAGTTCAGAAGAAAATTGTTTTTCTTGTTTTGCACGTTTCATTTGCGGGCGTATCATAAAAAAATACACCACAATGAACATTAAAATAATTGGGGCAAACTGGGTTAATTGATCCATAGATAAGGTGTTGCTCTGGTAATCCTGTTATTAAGACTGAGTGTCTTTAGGATTCACGAAAGCTTTGATTTTTAATTGTTCTTTACCGGCCTCGGTATTCGCAGTAATGTTTACGGTCTTGGTAACCTGGTTTTGTCCGCTACCGTTGAACTTCACAACCATTTCTCCTTTTTCACCGGGAGCGATAGGTTCTTTTGTCCAGGTAGGAACGGTACACCCGCAAGAGCTGGTCGCATTGGTGATCACCAATGGAGCTTTACCGGTATTGGTAAAAGTAAAGGTATGCTCTACATTAGTACCCTGCTCGATAGTTCCAAAATCGTGTTCTGTTTCGTCAAAAGTCATTGCAGGATACACAACTTCCTGTGCGTCACGTGCCGCAGCTTCCTCAACATTCTCTGCTTTCACTTTGTCGGTTGCATTATCTTTGCACGAAGTGAAGACCATCGCTGCAACGACTGCTAAAAATAAGATTCCTTTTTTCATGATTTACATTTAATGGTTAAAAGTGATAAAATTATAAAAATATTCAGGACTACATAAGACCCCTGCCTATTTTGTTCAGTTTGCCTTCCTCTTTATACTCTTTTGAGAGTTTATCAAGGATCCCGTTGATAAAAATACTACTTTTAGGAGTACTGTATTCCTTGGCAATTTCTAAATATTCGTTAATAGTCACCTTCACCGGAATGGATGGAAATTTTAAAAATTCACAGATCGCCATCTTTATTAGAATAGTATCAAGGTCTGCTATACGCTCCTTATCCCAGTTGGGGGTCTTGCCTTCCATCTCGGCCGCGAGGCTTTCATCGTTCAGCAATGTCTTTCTGAAAAGCTGAACAGCGTACTCTTTGTCGTCTGAATTCTTGAAAAGACGGGAAAGCGCATGTTCTTTTCCCGATTTTAGCTTCTGAAGCATCTTCACTATGGCCGTATTCACCAGCGGCAGATCGTCTACCCAGGTGATCTTCTTGTCCTCAAGATAGTCGTACAGCTTTTCATTGGGAGCGATCACCTCTTTGAAGATCCTTATCACAAAATCCTTGTCTTCCTGAAAGGTTCCGGTCCTGGAGGCCATGTATTCATTGTAGATCTCGCTGTTCCTGATCTCATTCCACAGGATTCCCACGTACTCATCATCATGCTTCCAGTTATTGAGCTTCCTTGCTTCCAGCCCGTTCTGCAAACCGGTATTCTGGTCTAATAGGGCAAAGATCTCGTTGTCTACGAACCTGCGGTTCGGATCCCTGTCTTCTTCAGAAGGCAAATGTTTCTGCTGAGATTTCTCAATGTAATCGGCTGCATGATCCCGTATCTCTACGAACAGATCAAGGAGCAAAAGATACAGATCGTACATCTCATCCATACTTTTCAGAAGAAATTTTTCCTCTGACCTCATTTCATCATTTTCACTTTGGGAGTAGGCGTACAAAGACTGCATTACTTTAACCCGGATATGTCTTCTGGTCAACATAGCTGTAAAAGAACTTTTTTAAAATTATAGGGGGCGAAAGGAAAATCCTTTCGCCCCGCAAAAATACTATTAAATTGAAAAAGGCCTTAGCTTATCGCTGATTTTTTCTGTCGGCGATTCGCTGTTGGGCAACTTTCAATGCAGCCTCATGAGTGGAGATGCCGTTGGCATCTGCATTATTAAGGATCTCAAGAGTTGTATTGTAAATATTCTCTGTCTTTTCCATGATCTCCTTCTTTCCATATCCTTCAAGTTCAGCATAAACATTGATGATCCCTCCGGCATTAATAAGGAAATCCGGTGCGTATACAATTCCTTTTTCCCTTAGGATGATCCCGTGTTTGGTATCATCGGCCAGCTGATTGTTGGCAGCACCGGCAATGATAGAAGCCTTGAAGCGGTCAATGGTATCATCATTTACGGTAGCTCCTAAAGCACATGGCGCGTAGATATCAACATTGGCACCATACACATCTGCACCTTCAAAGATAACAGCACCATATTGCTTGCTCACCTGCTGCAGGCGCTCTTCATTGATATCGCTGATCAATACTTTAGCTCCCTCTTTTGAAAGATGATCTACAAGAGATTCTCCAACGTGACCTATCCCCTGCACCAGTACAGATTTACCTTCAAGATTTTCTGAACCATATTTGAACTTGGCAGCAGCCTTCATTCCCATATAAACACCGTAAGCAGTGATAGGAGAAGGATTTCCAGCACCTCCCTTATCTTCAGAAATTCCGGTGACATAAGGAGTCACTTCGCGAACAGTATCCATATCGGCAGTTTCCATTCCAACATCTTCCGCAGTGATATACTTTCCGCTTAAAGAGTGAACAAACTCTCCGAATTTGCGCATCAGCTCAGGCGTCTTCTGGGTTTTGGCATCTCCTATGATCACAGCCTTACCACCACCAAGGTTTAATCCGGTAACGGCACTTTTAAAGGTCATTCCGCGGGAAAGCCTTAGCACATCATTCAAAGCATCCCATTCACTGTTGTAGTTCCACATACGGGTTCCACCCAGGGCAGGCCCCAAAACTGTGTTGTGAATTCCAATAATTGCCTTTAAACCTGTATCTTTGTCATTGCAAAAAACCACTTGTTCGTGGTCATCAAAAGAAAGCTGCCCAAAGACCGGAGCGGCTTTTTTAAGTTCATTTGCCTTTAGAACATCCACTGTCATAACTTTAAATTAAAAAATGTTGGATTTTCGTGAATCGAAAAATTTATAGGGCAAAAATAAGCAATATTTCAATTTGAATTGATTATTTCCTTTGATAAATAAGGAATTGCGAAAATTAAGAGGTTTCCTCCGCTATGAAAGAATTAAAGCATCTAAATAAATATTTTGTCAAATATAAATGGCACCTCATTGTGGGGCTCTTCATCACCATTGCCGCCCGTATTTTCGCGATCCTGACGCCCAGGTTCATAGGAGAATCCACAAACGCGATCGAAAAATACGTGAACGGGGAAATTATCTCTGCTGCTGAAGTAAAATCTGAGCTGATGACCAATATCCTGCTCATTTTAGGAGCTACTTTACTGGCTGCTTTTTTTACGTTTTTGATGCGGCAGACCTTTATCGTGGTTTCGCGGCATATCGAATTCGACCTTAAAAATGAGGTTTTTCAGAAGTACGAAGACCTT
The DNA here is from genome assembly GCF_900102915.1 of Salinimicrobium catena. Classification (GTDB taxonomy): domain Bacteria; phylum Bacteroidota; class Bacteroidia; order Flavobacteriales; family Flavobacteriaceae; genus Salinimicrobium; species Salinimicrobium catena. The sequence goes on along the minus strand of NZ_FNGG01000011.1, from coordinate 18,808 downwards.
TCCCTGAACTTTTACAAAAAGAACCGTACCGGCGATCTTATGAACCGCATAAGCGAAGATGTCTCTAAAGTGCGGATGTACCTGGGCCCTGCAATCATGTACAGCGTGCAGACCGGGGTTCTTTTCATTGTGGTGATCCCATACATGTTCTCCCAGGCTCCTGAATTAACGATGTACACCATCGCGCCCCTGCCTATCCTCTCTTTTGCCATTTATAAGCTGAGCGTGGCCATCAATAAGCGCAGCACTATTGTACAACAATACCTGTCAAAGCTGAACACATTTACACAAGAAAGCTTCAGCGGAATCTCGGTTATCAAATCCTATGGGCTGGAACCACAGACCAACACAGGCTTTGTTGAACTTTCCAACGGCAGCAAAGAAAAGAACATCGACCTGGTGAAGGTGCAGGCATTCTTCTTTCCCCTTATGATATTGTTGATAGGCGCCAGTAACATCCTGGTCATCTACATTGGCGGCCGCAAGTTCATCAACGGCGAAATAGATAACCTGGGGATCATCGTGGAATTTTTGCTGTACGTGAACATGCTTACCTGGCCGGTAGCTACCGTAGGCTGGGTTACTTCTATAGTGCAGCAGGCCGAAGCCTCTCAGAAAAGGATCAATGAGTTCCTGAAGGAAATTCCGCAGATACTTAACCCAACCACCAAACCCGAAAAAGTGGTTGGAACAGTGGCTTTTAAAAATGTCACTTTCACCTATGAGGACACCAATATCACCGCTTTGAAAAATGTCTCTTTTGAAGTGGAAAAAGGTCAGACCCTCGCGATCATTGGGAAGACCGGTTCAGGAAAATCCACTATTCTGGAACTTATTGGCCGGCTTTATGATGTGACCGAAGGTGAGATAAGCATTGATGGAAAGGACATCAGGAACATTAACCTCAAGGACCTGCGCGACAGCATTGGCTATGTACCGCAGGATGCTTTCCTCTTCAGCGATTCCATCAAGAACAACATCAGGTTCGGGAAGGCCGATGCTACCGTGAAGGAGATCATTGAAGCGGCGAAGAACGCCGCGGTTCACCGCAACATCGTAGGCTTCAGCAAAGGCTATGATACTGTTCTGGGAGAAAGAGGTATCACCCTTTCGGGCGGACAAAAACAAAGGGTCTCCATTGCCAGGGCGATCATTCATGATCCGCAGATCCTGCTTTTTGACGATTCTCTTTCCGCAGTAGACACTGAGACTGAGGAAGAAATCCTCGGAAATCTCTTCAAGATCTCCCGAAATAAGACCACCATCATTGTGAGCCATCGAATATCTTCTATAAAAAATGCCGATAAGATCATAATTTTGGAAGGCGGAAAAATCGTACAACAAGGCACGCATCAGGAATTATTGAGCACAGATGGCTACTACAAAGAACTTTACCTGAAACAACTAAGTGAAAAAGAAATGTAAAAATTTGTTGCGGAATGTTAATTTTTTTTGGATTTTTGAAGTGAGTTACAAACCGTAAAAGACATTTGATTATGAGCGACAATGGAACGATTGAAAAAGAAGAGATTTTTTCCAAAGTCTTAAGAGCCGGAAGACGCACCTATTTTTTTGATGTTAGGGCTACCAAGGCTAACGATTACTATCTAACTATCACAGAGAGTAAAAAATTCACCAACGAAGACGGGTCTTTCCACTACAAAAAGCATAAGATCTACCTTTATAAAGAAGATTTTGCCGGATTCAACGAAATCCTTCAAGAAATGACCGATTATATTCTTGAGGAAAAAGGAGAAGAAGTGATCAGCGAGCGCCACCAAAAGAACTTCAAGAAGGAGTATGATGAGGAGAAAACGGCTGAAACCGCTTCTGCCGCAAATTTCACTGACATTAGTTTCGACGATATTTAATTGATACTTTCAATAATCTGAACCGTCCTGAGCAATTAGGGCGGTTTTTTTATATTTAGGCTCCAAAAATTTATTTCATGAAAAAACTGTTATTTGCATTGAGCTTCCTGCTCGCTTTTAATGCTGTTGCCCAGGAAAAGCTCGATCTTTCCTATTACCTGCCAAAAGGTGTAACCTATAATGATGAAATTCCAAAAGCCCAGGAAGTACTGGGATACATTCCTGGAGAATGGCACGCCAGCCATGACCAGATCCTCAATTACATGAGAGCACTTGCCGAAAGTTCACCCAGGATCACTTTGGAAAACCGCGGCACCACCTATGAAGGCCGTCCTTTGATCCTGTTGACGATCACTTCGGAAGCCAATCACGCCAATCTGGAAGAGATCCGTAAACAACATGTGGCCCTTACCGAGCCGGGAGCTGAAAAACTGAACACTTCAGAAATGCCCATTGTGGTAAACCAGGGGTTCTCCATCCACGGAAATGAAGCCAGTGGCGCGAACGCCGGAATTCTTGTCGCTTATCATTTAGCAGCGGCCGAAGGTCCTGAAATAGAAGAAATGCTCAAAAATACCGTGATCCTTTTCGACCCGGTCTTCAATCCGGACGGGCTGCAAAGATTCTCATACTGGGCTAATACCAACAAGAGCGAGAACATTAATCCTGATCCGCAAGACAGGGAATACAGCGAAGTATGGCCCGGAGGAAGAACCAACCACTACTGGTTTGACATGAACCGCGATTGGCTTCCGGTACAATTACCAGAAAGCCAGGCCAGGATCGAGACCTTTCACAATTGGTATCCCAACATCCTTACAGATCATCACGAAATGGGGAAGAACTCCTCGTTCTTCTTTCAGCCGGGAATTCCCTCAAGGACCCATCCCCTCACTCCCGATCTTAACCAGGAGCTCACAAAGGAGATCGGCACCTACCACGCGGCCGCTTTTGATGATATAGGCTCTTTGTATTATACTGAGGAAAACTATGACGATTTCTACTACGGAAAAGGTTCTACCTTCCCTGATATCCAGGGAAGTATTGGGATTCTTTTTGAACAGGGCAGCTCCAGGGGCCACGCCCAGGAAACCGACAACGGCATCCTGACCTTCCCGTTCACCATCCGCAACCAGTTCACCGCAGCGCTTTCTACCTTGAAAGCCGCGCAGGAAATGAGGACGGAACTCTTAGATTATCAAAGAAACTTCTATAAGAACGCCCGCAATGAAGCTGAGAAGGGTGCCTACGCCTTCGGAAATCCTAAAGACGCTGCTTCAGCTTATCATCTTGCTGAAATCCTGAAGCGCCACCAGGTGGAGTTGCACGAGGTAAAAGAACAGTTCAGCAAAAATGGGAAGACCTTTAAGACCGGAAGCAGTTATCTTGTCCCGAAGCAACAAAAACACAACAGGCTTTTAAAAGCCATGTTCGAAAGAAGGACCACTTTTGAAGACAGCCTCTTCTATGACATTTCTGCCTGGTCTTTTCCACTGGCCTTCAATGTAGATTTTACAGAAGAAGCTTCTATGAAATACGCCGGTCAAAAGATCGACAAACTCACTAAGCCCGAAATTGCAACTCCTGAAAAAAGCGAGTACGCTTATTTAATGGAGTGGCATCCTTACGAAGCGCCAAAAGTATTGAACGAGATCCTAAATAAGGGATTACGGGCCAAGGTAGCCATGCAGCAATTCTGGGCAGGTGACAGAGAATATGATTACGGAAGCATTCTTATCCCGGCCCAAAACCAGAAACTCAATCCTGATGAGATCTATGAGATCATAGAAAAAGCGTCAAGATCGGCCAACGTGGAGATCTCAGCTGTCAATACGGGTCTCACCGGCGGAGTAAATTTAGGAAGCAACCAGTTCAGGGCGCTGGAGCCTCAAAAGGTGGCCATGATCGTAGGTGACGGAATTACTCCTTATGACGCGGGAGAAATGTGGCACCTGTTCGATCAGCGGTACGATATGAAGATCACCAAACTCGACCTTTCCGATTTTTCGAGGGCAGACCTTAGCAGGTATACCGATATCATTCTTCCGAACTCCTGGGGCAGCGCCGTGGGTGGAAAAGAAGCCGGAAAATTAAAGGAATGGGTCAGGAATGGCGGAACTCTGATAGGTTATAAAAATGCCGCGAACTGGCTGGACAAGAATGAGTTCATGGACCTGGAGTTCGAAGAAAATGAAATTACTGCCAAAAATGTCTCTTTTGAGCAGCGGCGGGATTTCCATGGCGCACAGGGAATAGGCGGTGCTATTTTTGAAGCCAAACTGGACCGCTCCCACCCTATCAACTTCGGGTATAAGGATGATAAACTGGCCCTTTTCAGAGACACTACCATTTTTGTCAAAGCAGATTCCACCTCTTATAAGAACCCTATAAAATATACCGAAGAACCGCTATTAAGCGGATATATCAGTGAAGAGAACCTGGAACTTCTTCCGGGAACTGTGCCGTTCAAGCACACCTCCATTGGCAGAGGAAATGTGATCCTGTTCACCGATAACACAAACTTCAGGGCGTTCTGGTATGGCACCAATAAACTGCTCATGAACGCGATCTTCTTTGGGGACGAAATGTGATGTAGTATTGAGTAGTTAGTATTGAGTATTGAGATTATCTCAAATAAAGAGAGGCTCCAAAAATGCGATTTTTAGAGCCTCTCTTTTTTGGGCTAAAGCCCGTAAAATATGTTATAATTAATATTAAATCCCCGGGAAGCCGAGGGCTGTTCTAACAACAATCACTGCTGCAGCTCAGGCTTTTTGTCCTGGCGTTCTCCCAGGCTTCTTTGCCTTCTTTCCACGCGTACCATGCGATCCCGATACTTCCCAGGGCATCCACATACGGGATCTCCCAAAGTTCATAAAGCAGACTTGACGTTAGCAGAATGAATGAAAGATAAAAACAGGTTTTGGTGCATTTGGCATCTGAAATAATGGGCTGGCTGTCCAGCTTTTTCCCCACCTTGATCTTCTCCCGGTATAAAAAGTACATGGTAAGTATAGACAGAACTGCAATGATGATCCCGGCCAGGGTTGTCTCGGGTTCAGACCGATTGACCACTGCCAGTACGGCTCCCACTACCAGTCCGGCGGCAAGGATGTACAAAGCTGTGCCGGTTATTTTTAGCGCGGTCACCTCAAAGCTGTCGCGTTCCACCACGGACCGTTTTTTCATCCTGTAGATCATATGCGCGATCCCTACACCCGAGAGTACTTCCACAAAACTGTCCAGCCCAAACCCGAAGAGTGCTAAAGTCTCATCGCTGGCACCAAAGAAAGTGGAAATCGCACCTTCCAGGGTGTTGTAACCTATAGTGATCATGCTGAGAATGAGAGCATAATTAAGCCGTTTTTTGAACTTGTTGTCCATAGCTTTAAATTTAAGATTTCTCTACTGGAATTCCAGAATTGATTAAAAAGAAAAGGTGTCAAAAATGGAATTTTTGACACCTTTTCTTTTTACCCACGGCTGAAGCCGGGGGTTAACCGAATTTGATTTCGAATTTACAACCTGATCTTTACACCTCCATTGATAATAAAACCATCAACGGGAGCGTAGATATCCCTGAACTGAGGATCTGAGATAGAACCGGTATAGATCGTGTCAAAACCGGTTTGGCGGGTATCGGTAAAGTTCTCGAAGTTCAGGAAGATGGAAAAATCCTCCCATTTCTTTTCGGTCATTAAACCAAAGATCCAGTAATCCTGCCCGGTAGTACCGTCACCGAGCTCCTGCGGACCATAATAATATCCCTCAAGACCAATTACCAGACTTTCCTCGATTTCATACACCAGCACATTGTTAAGACGGTGCTGTGCTACCAAAGGCATCTCGGTTGTCTCTCCGCCGTAATGCCTGTTGACATCAGCCAGCGTATAGCCGGTGAAAAGTTTAAAATTACCATATCCAAACCTCATATTGGCCTCCAGTCCCTTGGTATCAATATAACCTTCCGGCTGAGTGTACTCATAGAATTCTCCTCCTGCATTACTCAAGATCAACGGATCGTCAACCCTGGTATAGAAAAGCAAAGTATTCAGGCTAAAATCTACCGTTTCGAAAAGTTCGGTTCGATAGTTCACATCCAGGTTAAGTCCGGTAGATCTTTCGGCTTCGGTTTGAGAAACATCGATCGGCAATACATTCTGGAACTGTATCCTTTCGGCATCTTCAGTAAAAATAGATGGAGTCTTATACCCCAGGCCTCCGCCTACCCTGGCGGTGACATTTTCAGAAAAATCGAACATGGCCGAAAGTCGCGGCAACAGGAAGAACCCGTATTCGTTCTGATAATCTGCCCGTAATCCTGTTTCCAGGCTAAAGGTTTGGGAAACGCTCCAGTTGTTCTGCAGGAAAGCACCGTAGGTAATATGGTTGTAATCCACAACCTGAGATTGCGGATTGGGATCTTCCTCAAAGCTGTCAACATTCAGGTTAAGCCCTGCGATCCATTCCAGGTCAGGGCTTCCGAAGTTATAAGCCACCTCATTGAATGAAGCGAATTGATCCCCGGAAAAGACAAAGTCTGGGATCTCGATCTTCCTTTCAAAAAAGCTGAAACTGTTCTTGACACTCAAATAGGAACCATCCAGGTAATACTGGTCAAATCCTGCACGGGTGGTAATACGTTCGGTGTTGTTGCGTTCAAAATAAGGATCCTGCACCTGTTCACCTTCAATAAAATCGATATTTCCGCCGGTTCTTTCCTCTATCACAGTGTTCACCCCTACTTCAAGAGTGGTGCGATCGTTGAAATAATAGAACAGTCGTGGATTAATTGTATACCGATTAAACTCCGGAATCGCTGTAAGACCAGTGTCGGCAGGATCATAAGGATTCCCGTAATTATAGGAAGCAAACACGGTGGTTCCTATCTTATCCCATTTGTTGGAATAAAATGAGCTCACGTCAAGCCCCAGGGCAGATGTTCCGTTCAGCAAAAAGTTAAGCTCCCCCTCTTCTGTGGGCTTTTTGGAAACCAGGTTCACCAGTCCGGCAATAGCCCCTCCCCCGTATAAAGTTGAGGAGGCTCCCTTAATCACTTCTACTTGCTGCAGGTCAAGCGGTACGATCTGTAAAAGGCTCAAGCCCCCGGAAAATCCGGAGTATAAGGGATATCCATCTTTTAGCAGCTGAGTGTATTTTCCGTCAAGTCCCTGTATCCTTATGCTGGAATTATAGGACGTGGCAGAGGTTTGCTGGGTCCTGATCCCGGTAGTTTCATTCAGCAACATCCTGATGTCGCCGGGCTTCATATTCCCTTTTTCGCCAAGTTCCTCACCCGAGATCACTTCTACCCGGGTTGGCAGATCGGCAATGGTTCTCCTGGAACGGGTGGCAGAGATGATCACCTCATCCATCTCCTCCCCCTTCGGAAAAAGATAGATCACTACCGGCTCTTTGGCTTCCATAGAAAATTCAAACTCCATCTCACGGGTTTCATATCCTACAAAACTGATGACGATGGTTTGTTTTCCATCAGGTACATTATCAAGGACGATCAATCCTTCCTTATTGGTTGTTGCACCAAGGGTGGTACCTTTTATTGCTGCATTTGCCCCTGTTAACGGGCTATTGGTTTGGGCGTCATAAATATGCGCTTCAAACCTGTTTTGGGCATTCACCAGTGATGATATCAGCATCACGGCAAACACCGTAAAGTGTTTAAGATTCATGTTCTTTGTTTAAATAATTGTGGTAATTGAGAAGGCTATGACCTTCGGTCTAGGAAAACGGAAGTTCATTAATGAAGCGTGGCGGCTGCCAGATGGCTTCAGAAAAATCTGATTGAAACGGGGTTTCAGGAAAGATGGTTTCTGAAACAGATGGCTGAGCATAGAGATCTATCCCGGGAAGCTCTTCCTGCAGCACAAAACCTGTACAGCTCCCACAGCTTAGAAAGGGCGAACAGGATGCCTCACCCGAATGTTGTTCCAAAGGTTCCTCCTTTGAATCACTGTCCCAACAACAGGGAACGGCATTCAGCATTAAAACAAGTATGGAAAGAATGATCCCGGCAATCTTCATAGCGGCAAATATAAAAAAGGCTGAGGGTTTAACCCACTCTCAAGCCATTTTCCACCTCAAAATCAGTGTTAAGAAGCACTATATCGTTCTCCTTGCCCACCGCTCCCAGCACCAGGCATTCGCTCATGAAGTTGGCGATCTGTTTCTTCGGAAAGTTCACAACAGCAACGATTTGCCTGTTTAAAAGATCATCTTTGGAGTAGCGACGGGTGATCTGGGCAGAGGATTTCAAAATGCCGATCTCCGGACCAAAATCTATCTTTAATTGATACGCGGGGTTTCGGGCTTCGGGAAAATCTGAAACTTCGAGTACGGTACCTACCCGCATTTCTACTTTTTCGAAGTCATTCCAAGTAATATGTTCGCTCACGGTTTTTTAAGTTTTTGGGTTCCTTTCAAAAATAGCGTTTTTAGAAGTGTTTTGAGTTTTGCCACGAATCCACGAATTATAAAGAAGTACGATCACTCGTTACCTGCAGATAAGCACGAAATTTCTATCCATCATAGAGGAAAGCAAAGATTTTTTCACGCAAAGACCGCAAAAGCTCCCGCAAAGGGCGCACAAAAAATAACACGAAGTTCAAAAAGTTTAAAATGAAGAGCACGAAGAGATTCAAGTCTCTGACGGGAATTGGATTCCAACTTCCAGCTTCCAGCTTCCAGCTTCTAGCTTCTGACTTCCCACTTCTAACTTCGTACTTCTAAAATCTACCTTCACCCAAAAACCTTCTTGATCACCCAGGCCGGACCGATAAGCAGAAACTGAATATCCTTCAAAAATGAAGGTTTCTTGCCCTCTATTATATGTCCGTAGAACTGACCGATCCAGGCGACGACGAATATAATCAAAGAAGCTATCCACAGCGGCGCGACCATTGACAAATAGTAATTCCCGGCTATGCACAGTCCGGCAAAGATCAGGATCTTGAAACCCATACTCACCGAGAGCCTAAAATAGAACAGTAGCACCAGAACCAGCACTACCACAGCCCAGTTCTCCAAAAAAGGAATATACATTGGGAAGATATCTGTTAAGGGGCCCGGCGGAATGCTCATCAACAAACCTACAATGGAAAAGAAAATAGCTGGTACACAAATATAGTGTATGGCCTTATTGGTCTCGTTCTGGTGGCTCACGGCATATTCCGAGAACCACTCGTCTAATGTTCTCATATTTTTCAGTTTAACCTGAACAAGATAGGAATTTTAAAAAATTCCGGTAGAAATTCGTATTTTCAAGACCCGATAATTTCCGAAGAAATGGCTGAAACAGCATCAAATAAACTTCCACTTGGCTCTAAAGCTGCAGATTTTGAACTACCTGACGCAGTCACGGCTAACCTTTATTCCCTGGAGGATGTTAGGGGCGAAAAAGGTACCGTGATCATGTTCATTTGCAACCATTGTCCTTTTGTGAAACATGTGGTTGACGAAATGGTGCGGGTCGCCAACGATTATCGCGTGCTGGGCTTTGGTTTTGCCGCTATCAGCAGCAACGATGTGGAACAATATCCTGAAGATCACCCCGATCTCATGTGGCAATTCGCCCGTAAACACAACTTCACCTTCCCTTATTTATATGATCGTGACCAGGCAGTAGCCTGGGATTACAAGGCAGAGTGTACGCCTGATTTTTATGTTTTTGACGAGGACCTTGCCCTGATCTACCACGGGCAGCTGGATAGTTCCCGCCCCGGAAACGGGATTCCGGTTAACGGTAGGGAGCTACGGGAAGCCCTGGATGCCATCCTGAACAGCCGCCCGGTCCCCGGACCTCAGAAACCCAGTGTAGGCTGCGGGATCAAATGGAAATACAGGCCTTAACCACCCTTCTTTTTATGATAATTTTAATCCCTGAACTTCAGGGTGTTGACCTGTTTATTCTGTAATTTTAAACTGAATAACCACAAAAAGAAATTATCATGAAATTAGGAGATAAGGCACCCAATTTTGACGCGGAAACTTCAGAAGGAAAGATGAATTTTTACGACTACCTGGGAGACAGCTGGGGAATTCTTTTTTCGCACCCCGCCGATTTCACCCCGGTCTGCACCACTGAACTTGGAGCTGCAGCAAAATACAAGGAAGAATTTGATAAGCTAAATGTAAAAGTGGTTGCACTGAGCGTGGATGGCTTGGAATCTCACAAGGATTGGATCCATGACATCAATGAGACCCAAAAGACAACCGTGAATTTTCCCATTATTGCCGATGAGGATAAAAAAGTTTCAAGACTTTACGATATGATCCACCCAGAAGAGGACGATACGCAAACCGTACGATCTGTTTATGTGATCGATCCGGAAAAGACCATAAAGCTTATGATCACCTATCCCGCCAGTACCGGAAGAAATTTCAAGGAATTACTGCGAGTGATAAAATCGCTACAGCTCACCCGGAAGTTCAAGGTTTCCACTCCTGCAGACTGGGAAGAAGGTGATGACGTGGTAATTAGCACATCAGTTTCGAACGAAGAGGCAAAATCCATGTTCCCAAAAGGTTATAAAGAAGTAAAACCTTATTTAAAATTAACCCCGCAACCGGATTAATTCCTTGAGAACGGTTAATTGGAGATTGGTGATCAGTAAAAGTAATCGACTAATGGCTAATGGCTAATGGCTAGTGGCTAGTGGCTAGTGGCTAGTGGCTAAAATTAAAAAAACCTCAGCTCCCTTACGGAAACTGAGGTTTCATTTTATTTTATTGAGTGCTTCTTACTTTACCTTCATCAACTCAACGTCGAAAACAAGAGTAGCGTTTGGAGGTATCACTCCGCCAGCACCTCTCGCGCCGTAACCAAGATGAGAAGGGATCACGAAGCGTGCCTTATCACCTTCTTTCAATAACTGGATTCCTTCATCCCAACCTTCAATAACATGTCCTTTTCCCAAAGGAAATTCAATAGGTTGTTTTCTTTTGTACGAGGAATCGAAAACTGTTCCGTCTGCCAGCATTCCTTTATAATGAACAGACACTGTTTTACCTTTTTCGGCTTTTTTACCGTTCCCTTCAGAAACCATTTTATAACGAAGTCCGCTGCTGGTCTTTTCAAATCCCTGTGCCAGTTCGCCCATTAGTTCTTCCTGCTGCCTTTTGGCTGCGGCTTCTCTTTCTGCTTTTGCACCATTGAACTGTCTGAAGGTCTCCACGGCATTGAAATTCTTTGCAGCTTCTCCTTCTCTTATGATCTCCAGCTTCTCGATCTTGTCTCCCTGCTTAATGGCATCAACCACATCCTGCCCTTCGATCACATGTCCAAAGACAGTATGTTTCCCATCCAACCATGGCGTTGCCACATGCGTGATAAAGAACTGGCTTCCGTTGGTTCCCGGCCCAGCGTTCGCCATAGAAAGGATTCCGGGGCGGTCGTGCTTCAGGTCGGGGTGGATCTCATCTTCGAATTGATATCCGGGACCACCTACTCCTGTTCCTTTAGGATCTCCTCCCTGTATCATAAAATCGGGGATCACACGGTGAAAGATCAGTCCGTCATAATATGGATTTCCCTGGGGTTTTGCTTCGTTCTCCAGGTTTCCTTCTGCAAGGCCTACGAAGTTCCCAACTGTTCCCGGTGTTTTATCATATTCAAGCTCTACCAGGATCTCTCCTTTAGAGGTATGGAATTTTGCATATAATCCGTCGTTCATGTCGTTGTTTTAAGTTAAAAGGCAAAGATAAAGAAATGAATAATGTTTAAGGTATAAGGAATAGTGAAAGGAGGGAAATTAGGAGAATGAAGATTTTATATTAAAAGAAATGAATTTCTATTCTCATAAACTTTTTTACAAGCTAAAACTACTATTTAGCTCTTATGCAGTTTAATTTAAATCTTAATTTAATATCTGCCTTCCCTACGGGACTAAAAGGGTCTGCAGATTGTTTCTACTACAGATCTTTAACCCCTACGGGATTAAGATGAAAATTAAAGTGTTGAATAAGATTATTTTTTATCGCAGTCCCGTAGGGACAAGACATGGGTAGGAAGTAATGGTAAAACCAAATAAAGTCCCGTAGGGACGAAAGGATATCCTAAAATATAGTAAATTCAGATTTGCGAACCATCTAAACCATGCCAAATACATACACACAGATCCACATACAGTTTATTTTCGCCGTTAAGTACAGAGAATCATTGATCAAGCAAGAATGGAAAGATCGCCTTTATCAATATATTACGGGTATCGTTCAGCGGAATGGTCATAAAATGATCATCATTAATGGCATGGCAGATCATTTGCACATCCTCGTGGGAATGCGACCGAATCAATCTATTTCTGACCTCCTGCAGGATATTAAAGGTAGCTCCTCAAAGTGGATAAATGAGCAAAAGCTGACAAATAAAAAGTTTGCATGGCAGGAAGGGTATGGTGCATTTTCTTATTCAAAACAACAGATCCCCCGAATAATTTCCTACATAGCAAATCAGGAGGAGCATCATTTAAAAAGATCATTTCGGAAGGAATATCTGAGATTTTTGCAAGAAAATTCCATAGAATATGATGAGCGATATATCTTTAATGATCCGGAATGATCTTCCGTCCCTAAGGGACTTTTTGGGAATGGAAATTCGTTCTACCAAAATCTGATCCCTACGGGATCGATTTGAAGGAAATTAAAATTTTTTGCAGTATTTCTCCTCGAGCGGAGTGGAGGGGTAAAAAAGGCCTGATTCCGCTATGAATGACAGACAGCACATTAAAAAAAGCCGAAACTCTCGTCCCGGCTGTTATTCATAAATCCTTTAACCTTATACATTTAATTCGCTACTTCACTGATGAATTTGATGCGGTATAGCCTTAATTCTTCTTCGTCATAATCTCCGTCGAATTCTTCAAGGGCTTCTTCTATCCTGTCAGATTCTGCATCGATGAAATATTCGTGGATCTCTTCCTGCTGGTCTTCATCCAGGATCTCGTCGATCCAGTAATTGATGTTCAGTTTAGTACCGCTGTAGACAATGGCTTCCATCTCTTTGATGAAGTCGGGCATTTCCATGCCCTTGGCGGCAGCGATATCATCTAAAGGCAATTTACGGTCTACGTTCTGAATGATGTATAATTTAAGTCCGCTGTTGGCGCCGGTGGTTTTTACCACCAGGTCATCGGGGCGAGTAATATCGTTCTCTTCCACGTAACGTCCAATGAGCTCCACGAAATCTTTTCCGTATTTCTTGGCCTTTCCTTCTCCTACTCCATGGATATTGCTCAGTTCATCAACTGAAACAGGATACTTGAGCGCCATATCTTCAATGGACGGATCCTGGAACACCACGAATGGTGGCACTCCCAATTTTTTAGCGACTTTCTTACGCAATTCCTTCAGCATCTTCACCAGCCTCTCATCTGTACCACCTCCTCCTTTGGCAGCGGTCACAATGCCATCATGACCATCGACTTCATAAGTATGGTCTTCACTCATCATGAAGGAATAGGGCTTCTCAAGGAATTTGGCGCCTTTCTTAGTCAGTTTCACCACCCCGTAGGATTCGATATCCTTCCGCAGATAACCTGCAACCAGAGCCTGGCGTAACAGCGCCATCCAATACTTGGAATCTTTTTCTTTACCTTTTCCAAAAAGTTCATGCTCATCGGTCTTGTGCGACTTGATAACGGCATTTGATTTCCCAACCAGGGTGTTTACCACCTCCTTGGATTTATACAGCTCTTTTGTCTCTCTCACCGTCTTCAGCAACAGCTCAAGTTCAGAGCCGGCTTCATGCTGTTTCTTCGGATTTCGAACATTGTCATCCATGTCTGCACCTTCACCGGTCTTCTCATCGAATTCCTCTCCAAAATAGTGCAGGATGAACTTTCTCCTGGAAACCGAAGTTTCGGCAAAAGCCACCACCTCCTGTAATAGGGCATGGCCAATCTCCTGTTCTGCAACGGGTTTTCCGCTCATGAACTTCTCCAGTTTCTCGATATCTTTATAGGAATAGAAGGCGAGGCAATGCCCTTCTCCTCCATCTCTTCCGGCACGGCCGGTCTCCTGATAATAACTTTCTATACTCTTGGGAATATCATGGTGGATCACGAAGCGCACATCCGGTTTATCGATCCCCATTCCGAAGGCGATCGTGGCCACCACCACATCTACATCTTCCATAAGGAACATGTCCTGGTGTTTAGACCTAGTTTTCGCGTCAAGTCCGGCATGATAGGGCACTGCCGAAATTCCGTTCACCTGCAGGGTTTGGGCGAGTTCTTCCACTCGCTTTCGGCTAAGGCAGTAGATAATTCCCGTCTTTCCCTGATTTTGCTTGACGAACCGAATGATATCGGCATCGACATTCTTGGTCTTTGGGCGTATCTCGTAATAAAGGTTTGGCCTGTTAAAAGAAGCCTTGAACGTACGGGCATCAGTGATGCCCAGGTTCTTCAGGATGTCTTCCTGCACCTTGGGCGTAGCCGTAGCCGTTAGCCCAATAATGGGAATATTCTCTCCTATTCTTTTTACAATGTTCCTAAGATTACGGTACTCGGGCCTGAAGTCGTGGCCCCACTCACTTATACAGTGCGCTTCATCTATCGCCAAAAACGATATTTTTACGCTTCTTAAAAACTCAACGTTCTCTTCTTTTGTAAGGGATTCGGGGGCAACGTACAACAATTTCGTGATTCCGTTCGTAATGTCTTCCTTCACCTGTTTTACTTCTGTCTTGTTCAGGGAAGAATTCAGCACATGCGCGATGCCGTTTTCCGAAGAAATTCCGCGGATGGCATCTACCTGGTTTTTCATCAGGGCTATTAGGGGGGAAACCACAATTGCCGTCCCGTCTTTGATCAAGGCGGGCAGTTGATAACATAGGGATTTACCACCTCCGGTAGGCATGACCACAAAGGTATTATGGTCATTCACGATACTCTTAATAACCTCTTCCTGAAGGCCTTTGAACTGGCTGAAACCAAAGTATTTTTTAAGCTGTTCGTGTAAGTTGATTTCCTGCGAAGTCATTCAATTGTGTTACAATTTTACATACATTTGCACAATTAAAGATACGTTTTTCTTTAAGTCATGCAATTCATAATTCTACAAATTTGACACCTCAAGAAAAAATCCTCTCTGTTGCCAAAGAAACCATTTTAACTGAAGCTAAAGCCATAGCCAATCTAGAGCAATTATTAGACCAAAATTTTGCCATGGCCGTAGAGACCATCTACAAAAGCAAAGGTAGAGTTATTATTACAGGAATTGGAAAAAGTGCTGTAATTGCTACAAAAATTGTTGCCACGCTGAACTCGACGGGAACGCCTGCGGTTTTCATGCATGCCGCCGATGCCATACACGGAGATCTGGGCACTATTCTTAAGGATGATGTGGTGATCTGCATCTCAAAAAGCGGAAATACTCCCGAGATCAAAGTGCTAGTCCCACTTATCAAAAATTTCAAGAACACCCTTATCGCCATAACCGGAAATAAGGATTCATTTTTGGGTCAGCAGGCAGACTTCACCCTGAATTCATTTGTAGAAAAGGAAGCTTGCCCTAACAACCTGGCTCCTACCACCAGCACCACCGCCCAACTGGTATTGGGAGACGCCCTGGCAGTGTGCCTTTTGGACCTGCGTGGTTTTTCAAGCAGAGACTTTGCAAAGTACCATCCGGGAGGAGCACTCGGTAAAAAGCTGTACCTGCGGGTGAGCGATATTGCGGAACAAAATCAAAAACCAGTGGTATCTCCCAATACCCCTATTCCTAAGGTGATCGTCGAGATCTCCGAAAAGATGCTGGGAGTAGCCGCAGTGGTTGAAAATGACAAGATCCTGGGGATAGTCACAGATGGGGATATTAGAAGAATGCTTTATAAAAGCACCGACATCTCAGGGTTGGAAGCCAAAGATATCATGAGCGAAAACCCCAAGATCATAGACCACAATGCCATGGCAGTTGACGCGCTTGATGTTTTGGAGGAGAACAAGATCTCACAGTTATTGGCTGTTAAGAACGGAAAATATTACGGGGTGGTGCACCTGCATAACCTAATTAGAGAAGGAATCATCTAGAAGAATGGCGAAAGTAGAGAACAATGCCGGGGAAATGTCATTTCTGGACCACCTGGAGGAGCTGCGCTGGCACCTTATCAGGGCCACGCTTGCCGTGGTCATAGCCGCTACAGGGGCTTTCCTTGCCAAAGGATTTATTTTTGACATCCTCCTTTTCGGTCCAACCCATCCCGATTTTTTCACTTATGACATCCTGTGCAGGTTATCGACCATGGTAGGTGTTGAAGGAGGCTTCTGCTTTGAGGAGATGCCTTTTACCATCCAGTCAAGGACCATGGGCGGACAATTTTCCGCGCATATCTGGACCTCCATTACGGCAGGCTTCATCATATCATTCCCTTACGTTCTATACGAATTCTGGAAATTCATTGCTCCGGCTATGTACACCAATGAACGGAACACTGCCAGGGGCTTCATTTTCATCTCTTCGTTGCTGTTCTTTTTAGGAGTGCTTTTTGGATATTATCTCGTTACACCGCTGTCTATCAATTTCCTCGGAAAATACCAGGTAAGTGATGTGGTGTTGAACGAATTTGACATTGGCAGCTATATCTCACTTGTCAGGTCCTCGGTCGTGGCTTCTGGCCTGATCTTTGAGCTGCCCATCATCATTTATTTCCTGACAAAAATAGGTCTTGTCACTCCCGAATTCCTTCGGAAATACCGAAAATTCGCTTTGGTCATTGTGCTTATCCTATCGGCGATCATTACCCCGCCGGATATCTTAAGTCAGATCATTGTGGCCATTCCTGTACTGGTGCTTTACGAGATCAGCATTATTATTGCCAGGATAGTGACCAAAAAAGAAGATAGAAAGCTAAGAAAACAAAAAAGATGAATCAAGTAGAAGAATTCAATGAATACCGCCAAAAGATGAACGATAAGATCCTCGGCGACAACAATAAGATCATAAAACGCATATTCAACCTTGACACTAACGCTTTTGCTGCCGGTGCCCTGGATGTAAAGACCAAAGAATTATTAGGTCTTGTTGCCTCTACTGTGCTTAGGTGTGATGATTGCGTAAAATACCATCTGGAGACCAGCTACAAGGAAGGCCTTACAAAAGAGGAAGTGATGGAAGCACTTAGCATCGCCACCCTGGTCGGCGGCACAATAGTGATCCCTCACCTTAGGAGAGCATATGAGTATTGGGAGGAACTCGAACAGAGTTAGTGGACGGTGGACAGAGGAAAGAGGACAGAATTTTGAATCTGAAGTTATGGAGGAAGTACATTTTAATTTTGAAGATCTGAAAGTTTATCAAAAAGCTCTGGACTTTACAGATCATGCTTATGAGTTAGCTGCAAAATTTCCAAAAACTGAAATTTACGGACTTACTTCTCAATTTATCCGTGCTGCAGTTTCTATGGCTTTGAACACTTCGGAAGGTTCAGGAAATACAGACGCTCAATTCCATAAATATTTACAAACCGCAGATGATTCATTAAGAGAATGTGTAACTTGTTCCACAATAGCCTTCCGTAGAGGTTATATTACCCAGCAAGAGAATCAGAAATCAAGGATTTTATTGCTGGAAATCTTTAAAATGATCAAAAGCTTACAAAGGTATTTGCGATCAAAGGGCAAAGAGTAAACTGACCTCTGTCCTCTGACCACTTTTCCTCTCAAGGATCTTTTAAAAAGCCGAAATAAAAATCAGCACGATGCTCTTCTTTTAAAGACAACAATATGAAACTACGCGCAGAAAATCTTATAAAGTCCTATAAAGGCCGGGAAGTTGTAAAAGGGATCTCGCTGGAAGTGAACCAGGGAGAGATCGTGGGATTGCTCGGTCCCAACGGAGCCGGGAAGACCACTTCTTTTTATATGATCGTTGGCCTGATCAAACCTAACGGTGGCAGGATCTTTCTGGACAGGGAGAATATCACCAAGTTTCCTATGTACAAACGTGCCCAGTACGGAATAGGATATCTCGCGCAGGAGGCTTCGGTATTCAGGAAGCTGAGCATTGAAGACAACATCATGAGCGTGCTGGAATTAACCGATCTTTCCAAAAAAGAGCGGCAGATGAAGATGGAGTCGCTCATAGAGGAATTCAGCCTTGGACATATTCGGAAGAACCGGGGAGATCTTTTAAGTGGTGGAGAGCGCCGAAGAACTGAGATCGCTCGGGCCCTGGCCACCGACCCTCATTTCATTCTTCTTGATGAACCTTTCGCGGGGGTGGATCCTGTGGCGGTGGAAGATATTCAGCGAATCGTGGCGCAGCTGAAGGATAAGAATATCGGGATCTTAATCACTGACCACAACGTACAGGAAACCCTTGCCATCACCGACAGAACATACCTCATGTTTGAGGGCCGCATTCTAAAAGCCGGTATTCCTGAGGAACTGGCTGAAGATGAGATGGTGCGAAAAGTATATTTAGGTCAGAACTTCGAATTACGGAAGAAGAAACTGTTTAGTTAGGTTTTTTGTTTGTTGTTTGTGGTTTGTGGTTTCTTGTTTTTGGTTTATTTTATACCAAGAACTTTTGTCATTTCGAACCTGCCTGTATCCTATGGTTAAAGCAAATTATTTATTATAGTTTTTTTTTATTTTCAGGAGGCAAATTTCATTGTATTGACATAAGGAGTTCCTCTCTTAATGACAGCAAAGGCTCGCGCTAATAACTTGTTCCTGATGATGTTAATTGTACTCATTTTATTTTTTCCCATTTGCACTCTTCTCTCATAAAAAGTCTTTATCTCCGGATTGTATTGGATTGCTGTTGTTGCGCATAAACTCAATAAAGTCTTGCCTTCCTTTTGAGCTAAGCGACTAACTTTTGTTTTTCCCCTAATACTTGTACCAGATTGATGAGGAAAAGGAGCAATTCCACAATAGGAAGCGAATTTTCGCCAGGTTTTAAATGCTGTGAAACCCGCC
>NZ_FNGG01000016.1 GCF_900102915.1 Salinimicrobium catena | reverse complement strand
ATTAGTTGTGTTGTTTGTGGTAAATCATTGATTTACCTGGGTTTAGAAGTAAACCAATGAGAAGCTTTTCCCTTTAAGGGAAGGGCTTTTTTGTTATATAGCACCTTTTGAATATTCTCTCCTTTCCTACATTATCATCAATTTTCTTCAATAAAAGGGACCTTTTAAGGGACCCCTCTACAAATAAAAAGGGACCCTCCTATTAAACCTAATATTCACTTAAAACCAACTACATATGAAAACATTATTTTTAATCAAGAAGCAGAAAGTTAACAAAGCAGGTTTAACTCCTGTAATGTGCAGAATTACCTATGAAAAATCCAGAAAGCAGTTCTCTACAGGTTTATTTATCAATCCAGATTACTGGAGTAAGGAGAAACAGAAAGTTATAGAATCAACTGAAAACTCAGAATACATCAATACTCAATTAAGCCTGATTAAGCAAAAACTTGGTCAGGCTTTTTTATTGCTTCAAATCCAACAGAAAAATTTTGATGTTGAAGATGTCCTTAAAAGCTATAACGGAGAAGAAATTAAAAAGGAGTATGGTGTATTATCGGCTTATAAGGAACACAATGATTATTACCAGAAGTTAATAGGTAAGGATATCAAAGAAGTGTCCTGGCAGAAATTTGAAAACACAAAGGGTCATCTACAGGAGTTTATAAAATGGAAATTTCAGCAGCGAGATATCAAACTGAATAAGCTGAAATACCAGTTTATTAAAGATTTTGAATATTACCTCAGGACAGAAAAGGAGATGCAGCAAAGCACTATTAATAAAACCCTCCAGAGATTTAAGAAGATGATAAACTTTGCTGTAGCTCAGGATTATCTGGATAAGAATCCTTTTCTCATGCACAAACCTAAACCAGCAAAAAAGGAGGTAGTTTATCTTACCAAAACTGAGCTTTCCCGTCTACAAGAAAAAGAGTTAGGGAATAAGAGGTTAGAAGAGGTGAGAGACTGCTTTGTGTTCTGTTGTTACACAGGATTAGCATTTAAGGAAATGACCAATCTTAGGAAAAATCACATTGTCCAGGGGGAGGATGGGAGAAATTGGATTAAAATGAAGAGACAAAAAACAGGCAAGTCTATTTCAATTCCTTTATTACCTGTTGCGCAGAAGGTCTTAGAAAAGTATGACGGAATATTAATTCAAGGTAAAATCCTGCCTTCTAAGACTAATGCTCATTTTAATGCTTATCTGAAAGAAATAGCTGACCTCTGTGACATCAAAATTAATTTAACTCACCATATCGCTAGAAAGACCTTTGCTACCACTGTGCTACTTCTGAATGATGTGCCAATGGAGGTTGTAAGTAAGCTTTTAGGGCATTCCCGTATTACAATTACTCAAGCACATTATGGACAGATTTTGCAAGAAAAGGTGGTTTCAGAGGTTGATAAACTTATGGAAAAGTTATAATATTGAAGGGATTAAGCCACTAGATTTCCTGGTGGCTTTGATCCCTCAAAATTATATTCCCTTGTCCTCAATAATAATTTATGAAAGCTAAAAATCCTACTTTTTTTGAAGATGGAGATGACAGTTTTGTTGTTTATGCACATGGACCTATAGATCAATTACCTTTCAAACACAGAAAGGGTTTTATGCTTTTAACGAGCAAAGGAACAATTGAGATTAAAGATAAGTGGTTCAATCGTGGAAAGACAGTATATGGTTTAATGGAAAATAATTTAATTGCTGCGGAGATTACATATGATGATAAAAAGCCTCTCAGTGAAGAATTAACGCCAATTTCAGCTAGGAACTTTCCTTTTTCTCCAAGAGTAAAACTGAGAGAGGATCAAAATGTTTGGAGATATGTCGGTTACAAAAAGTTAGTGGACCTACTAGAGTCAGGAACACTGTATTTATGTAGGATTGATAGATTTGCAGATCCTTTAGAAGGAATCTCTTCAGATACTTGTAAAGTATTAATTAGAGAAGATGAGCGCTTTGATGAAGAAAAAGCAGAGAGGCAAATAAACTTGATGGAGAAGCGTTTTCAAGAAAATAGAAATTCCACGTTCACATCCTGTTGGCATATTAATGATACGATAGATCTAGAAATGTGGAATGAATACAGTAAATATGGTTTCTGTATTGAAACAAATATAAAATCCCTTACCGCCTCATTGGATAATGCTGGCATCCCTATACACATTGAACCTATAAGATATTTTAAAGAACCTTATTATAATCAGGAGGTATACTGGTTTCCAACCTTATTTAAAAGATGGGAATATAGACATGAGAGGGAACTGAGAATTTCAACTTATGGATACAACTTAGGGAGCTTTGAATGCATAAGACCGCCAATAAATATAAAAGCCCTTATACAAACTATTCATATACATCCGCAGTGCTCACAGATAACTATTGATCGAGTTAGAAAAAAATTAAAAGAATTAAATTTCCAAATTCCTCTAAAAAGGTACATTTAAAATTAAATTCCAAAAACAGTTGAGGAATTTACAAATTTCACCTCTCCGCCGTAGTTATTGAATTTAGCTAGAAAATTAAATTTTTCTAAATTAATTTCATCCATTGTTCTGTCGTGGGTATAGATACTATAAATAATAGTTCTGTCCTTAGCTTTTAAGGCTCTTAAAATATGAGTGTCAAATTCAGCCATAGCATTGCCAAATACTAATACAGGTTCTTCAGAATCTTCTAGTTGGTCTAAACAGAATCGGAGATAGCTATTATCTTGTATTCTTTCTTTTTTCTGAGATCCTGCACCTTCCGATACAAAGAGAGGAAAATTGTTTGCTCTTATCTCATCGCCAATAGATTCTATTAATTCTTGTCCATGTTCATCCTTAATTAATTTAATAGTGTACAAACCATGTTTGAAAATAAATAAGGAGCCATGTAAATAATAGATATGCTTAAAAGTCCGATTCTGATAATCCATAAATTCCCTAAAACCATTTGGAGCATTATGTCTACCCCAAAACCAGTCCTGATAGGGTACATATGTTTTATCTGTCTTACTTCTATCATGGGACAGCATTATGATATGATAAAGGTACAAATCGTAATTTGTGGTGTAAATATTGTTGAATCCTCTCAGCTTTTCTGCTACTACTTCTAATTGAGGAAATTCTATGTCTTCAGCTCTGGGATGAACTTGTTCTATGGTTCTTATTAAGCCGTTTTTTAATTCTTCTAAAGCATTTACAACTGGTTGAGTAGGTAGGTTGAGTACCGTGTTGACTTTGATTGTGTAGGTCAGATACTTTAGTATAAGCTCAAAATTAGTAGTATTAAACTCTCGAAATAGACTCCTATACTGCTCATTACAATTTTCAAGGAAAAGTGCAAAAAGAGATGGATAAGCAAAATTTCCAGAAAATTGCATGCTAAATCCATTTCCTAACAACAAATCGGGTGGATCAAATTCCTCTTTTATATTTTCCCAATTAAAAACTCCCTCTAATAATAACTCCTGTTCTGTAGGCATGTTTAAAAATATCTTTACAAAAAGCGCAAAAATAACATTTTAAATAATAAATTAACAGAATGAAATGGGTAGTTTACTTTTTTATACTTGTTTTCCCTTTTATAAGTTATTCCCAAACTTATAATTCACCTTACACACAACATTTTCCTTCTGGAATTATTGAGGAAATAAATCGCACAATAACCATTCAAGAATCAGAAGTACATATCGCAACTGAAACTCCTGAGGGAAAGGACATTCATACATTGAAGATTCAAGAAGTCACATCAGAGTTAACAGAGGGATCTGCTGGAAAGGATCTAATTATAAAATGTGTGTCAAAGGACGGAAAATTCCCAACTACAATAAGAATACCCTACCAAAATAAAATAGAAATTATTGATGTTATAGAGCCTTCTCCAGATGGTGAGGGTGAACGATATTACAGATTTTTAGTGGATTAAGAAAGATCAAATAGATCCTTGATATCTACACGTAAAGCTAGAGATATAGCATTTACATTCCCTACAGATGTATTTATTATTCCTCTCTCAATTCTGCTGATTTGGGAGATTTCTACGCCAAGATCATTGGCTAGTTGTGCCTGTGTAAAACCTTGAGCTATTCTTACTCTGCGCAAATTTTTACCAAATGCTATTAAAAACTCTTTTTCACTTGAATATTCCACAGGTTAAAATTCGTGGAGCTTCAGGTTTAATCTATAGGCATATTTGCCTACTTTTATTCTTAAGTAATTCTATTTAATATGAAAAAACTTCTACACCTTGTTTTAATACTTACATTATTCACCTTCAGCTCTACAGTTAACAGCCAGACTTCTATAGATCCAATTAGTAAGGTGGATTTTAGGACAGGCTCCTTAGAAGAGGTGAAAAATTACTTGTTGGCAAAGGATATTATTGAGGATAAAGAAGACAAATATTCCTTCTATGAATATCACTTTCCAATTACCTCTGATCAATTGACTCTATCTATTGGTTTTAATCCTGATCAATTTGATACTAAAACCCTCAGACAGTTGAGAATATATCTAAGAGAGGACACTATCTATAGGCCTGAACCTACTTATTACAAAGGTTTGGGGCCAATTTCTAAAGTTAAGGTTGACCAGATTCTAAAAACCTATCAGAAATGGTATGGGCAACATGACACGATAATTTACCCTCAAGAAAATTATGAATTTCCAAAAGAGGCTCAAGAACTTCTTGATAGTCTTCATGAGCGTAGAGTAAGTAAGCTGACTGAAGAAGAGAAGGATAGCATTAGGCAGAACCAACCTAAGACTTTTGTTTGGTATGAAAAGGATTATGATATAGAATTTTCTCTTCCCTCCTATGAAAATAATAAATATACAGGCTTTATTAATTCATATAAAGATGCTTCTATCACCTATTCAGTAAAGGACTATAAACAAAGAGTTCGCAGTCTAAAAGATTCCATTAGAAAGATAATGAAACCAGCAGAAATAGTTGAAATTTCATTAGATGATCCTACTTGGAAAGAGGAGCAGCTTGAGACCAACTTTTCCTATAGAATCAAAGATATACGACGGACTACTATGGCTAGTATGGTGGGATTTAAAGATATAGTGGCTGTGAAGTTTGATATTATTATTAAAGACTTGTTTAATGAAGAGTTAGCACAATTTGAGAACGTCATTTTTGAATTGCCCAGCTCACTAGGAAAAGATGCAAGTGGTTACAGTTACTATAACGTTGGTGGGGCTATAAATTATGGCCATCAATACCACCAGGCAGAGCGATATAACTACGCTAAAAATTTTGCTAAAGCTCATACAATTAAACTGGTTGCTAGTATTAAGGCAATAGTCTTTTCCAATGGAGATGTATTGAAAATTTAATTTTTTAAAATTTTTTTCAACGAAAATGCGTTATAATAAAAGCCCCTACCCCCCCCCTTAATTTTTAAGAATGGGCATACCCCCGCACCGCCCAAACAATCCTCAGCCATTGCTTAGAAGCTACAGTAGTTTTTTAAGTGATGGCTTTTTACTTTTTAAAACCTAAAGATCAACCTACTCGCCTCAGGTTTTGAGGAGATATCCTCTGAAATAAATGTATAATTCTAAAAATTGAAATTACTATGGTAACAATTGTGGGCTTTAAATCATTTGAAAATGAGGAAGGAAAAACCTTTCATTCTCTTGTAGTACAAGGAGATCTTGAAGCTGTAAAAAGTAAAGAAACCAATAATGTTTACTTTACTGCAAAGACAGCTTTAGTTTCATGCACCTTTAATGAAACGACTTGTAAGGAGCTTATTGGAACTAAAATGCCTGGATTGGTTAAAAGGGTGGAAGTGGAACCTTATGAATACACAGATCCATCTACAGGAGAAATCAGCACTCTTACATTCAGGAACAGATATTTTACTGATGAACAAGATGCTGAAGAAAATGAAAGGGAAGAAATTATCTCTCGAAATATAGAAGAAATGGAATCTGTCATTTAAGAATAATCCTGCTAAAAGTACAAAGGGTTTCTAGAAATAGAGACCCTTTTTTTATGTCTAATCTGTCTTGTTGGAAACTATAAGGAATCCAATGACAACAACTAATCAAATCTAAATTATGAAATTACAACAGGCGCAAAGAAGCCAAGTTAAATTAAGAATAGGTTTAAGTGGCCCAAGTGGATATGGT
The DNA here is from genome assembly GCF_900102915.1 of Salinimicrobium catena. Classification (GTDB taxonomy): domain Bacteria; phylum Bacteroidota; class Bacteroidia; order Flavobacteriales; family Flavobacteriaceae; genus Salinimicrobium; species Salinimicrobium catena. The sequence continues at coordinate 9,945 of NZ_FNGG01000016.1, read as the reverse complement.
AAAACTTATTCAGCCCTTTTATTAGCGTACGGGATAACTAATGATTGGGGAAAGATTGCAGTTATTGATACTGAAAATAATTCTGCTAGTCTCTATTCCCACTTAGGACAATTCAACGTTTTAAATCTTGATGAACCATATACTCCTGCAAGATATATACAGGCTATTAAGCTCTGTGAAGAAGCAGGAATGGAAGTTATTATAGTGGACTCGATCAGTCACGAATGGTCAGGTAAGGGAGGGTGCCTTGAAATGCATGAACAGTTAGGTGGAAGATTTCAAGATTGGAGCAAAGTAACTCCTGAACATAACAAATTTATAGATGCACTGGTGCAGTCCAGCAGTCACGTAATTGCTACTACACGACGTAAGGTTGATTACTCTTTAGATAGAGATATGAATGGCAAAACCAAGGTGATGAAGCTTGGAACCAAGGAGATTACCAGGGAAGGGTTTGAGTATGAGTTAACGGTCAATTTCGAGCTAATTAATGACAATCATCTGGTGAAAGCATCTAAGGACAGAACAGGTCTTTTCATGGATAAACCTGAATTTATAATAAATGCTTCAACAGGTAAAAAATTAAAGGCTTGGTGCACAGAAGGTGTATCACTTGAAAAAGTGAAAAAGGAAATTTCAAACTGTCATCATTTAGGGGGTCTTAAACACATTTATGAGAAATATCCTGCTTTATCAAAGGAAATATACCCTTTGGTTATGCAGAGGAAAACAATCATTGAGAATACTAATTCTCAGGTAATAGAAGAAAGAAAAGTTGAACAATCAAAAACTATAGAAAATGGAATTAGTAGTCAATAGCCCCCTACAAAATCAAATAGTAGGCGGAGAGGAAATAGTATCAAATACAAGTAGGAATTTTATTGAAGCAAATACAAAACAAGTTACTCTTGAACATTTAAGGAAAGACTGTATAATCCCTGTGTTTGCCAAGGATAATGAAAGTACAATCAGCCATTATCAGTTTGTGCAAAAGACCAGAGAAATAGCACAGGATCTTTTCCCAGAATTTCAAGTAGCTGAACCAGACATTAGAATCTCCCATTTAATTAAAGGGAGAATCCCTTCTGCAATAGGTAAGCCTGCAAAGGAATTACTAGAGCATGAAAAAACTCTTTATTATGAGAGGTGTGCTTTTGTAATGGAAATACCTGAGGTGGTAGAGAATGTGAATGGTAATAACCTTGCCTTGACAATTGGGGGTGTGAGAGCTTACAATCAGGAGAACCTATTCAGTAAAAAGAGTCCTGAAAAATTTAAAGTTTTTATTGGCTTCAAAAACATGGTTTGTACCAACCTCTGTATAAGTACTGATGGATTGGCAAATCAGATTAAGGTTACTGATGTTGACCAACTCTCATTTGCTGTAGAGGGCTTGTTACAACAATACGACCGAGAGCATCATTTAGGTTTAATGGAGAGGATGAGTAGATACCTAATCACAGAAGAGCAATTTGCTCATTTTGTCGGTAAGCTTAGAATGTATCAGTTTATGGATAAGTCTGAGCAGAAAAAGTTATTTCCAGTAAGCTTAAATGATGGGCAGATTAATACAGTTGTAAAGAATTACTACTCCTGTCCAAATTTTAAGCGGAGTGATGACGGTTCTATTAATCTGTGGAAGCTTTATAATCTTTTTACTGAAGCTAACAAGAGCTCTTATATTGACAACAATTTTGAGAGATCTGTAAATGCATACGAGTTAACCAACAACCTCGTTAATTCGCTGCAAAGTGGTGCTAGGAATTGGTTCCTCCATAATTAATATTATAGCTGTTTTGAGTAGAATGAATGAGAAGCAGTTAGCAGAAATTTTGAAATATAGCTCGCCTACTGCATTGTATATAGTGACATGGAATAACCTGCTAAAACTCCTATTCTGTCCCTTTAAAGTGCTTGTGAAGCACCATATTGGTGATTTGAAGGAAGGAGAAGAGGTAGTGGTTGAGTCAGTTAAGGTCACTTCAGATCTCACTACTGTTTTTATTGTAGGAGGGCGAGCTTATTTCTATAACCATTTTGAAATCTTGGATGATTGAAATCGCTATATAATAATAAGAAAAAAGGAGTTTATGCTGTATTTTGGATAACCAAGCTTTTGAGATGGTTTACTCCTCATAATCAAAACCACTGAAAATGTGCAATTGCAAGAATCTGTGCAGATTTATCTCATTTAGAGAAATCTCTATATATAAAATATAAGGGATAAATCTGCATGAGGATTCTAATTTTCTATATCCTCTATTAAATAGTAATATTCATCATCCAAAAGTTTATGGAGTATCAAATTTTTAGAAGTGATAAATCTTGGGGATGGATTTAATTTTGGATAACTGAACCTTCGAGTAGCTAATTGAAAATCCAATTTTTCTTGTTGGTCATGAATAACTTTTCTTTCTTTCTTCTGAAGTGTGGTTTTAGCTTCATTAATATTTGGCAAATTTAGTTCAAACATATATGTAGCTTTTCTATTGCCTTTAGGGTCCTTTCTATATTTCTGATTGGGGTTGATATAAAAAAGGCCATTTACAAGGCCTATTAGCAAGTTCTTTTTATAATTAATAACCTCTTTTGAAGGTAATTCAATTTCTATTTCATCTAAAATAAAACTTGATTTTAGTGGAAATTTAAGCTCAGCATCGAGGAGGTATTTATTTAAAACCTCATAATTAATATAGTCATACGAGGTCAGATAGGAGTATGTTTTGATTAGAAGATTTAGGGTGGAGGAAGTAACTGCATCTTCCCTTAGAGTTAACGAGTTAATATTTTTTTTCCTTTTTAATGAAGGAGGGTGTAGAGGATATTGTTGATAATCTAGATTCAGGTAACGTCTAAAGAGGTCATTAATATGGAGAGATATTAAAGTGGATTTCCTTTTATTGGTGGGAGTGGTTTTTATAAAGTAGAGACTCTTTGGAATGTCTTGTATAAATTCATCTACTGTGTATAAAGGGTAGAGGATTCGGGAAATAAAATCAAATTGAGTGATTATTTCTAAAATATCTTTGTCAAGATCTTTCTTTCTAATATTCTGAATATTTCTCCTAGCTTTCAAGAAATCTTCTAACTTCCACTTTTCATAAGCATCCTTAATAGAGGTGAAATAATGAAGGAGAGTTTGAAAATAAATATCCTGACGCACAATAAAATCTGAAATAATTGACTGGAACTTTAAGTCATCCAATTGTTTATAAATTCCGTCATCTATTTGGGGGTTGTCATCTATGGATTCAGTTAGAACTGAGGTTACATCATCATGTTTATTTAATGCCTTTACCAATTCTTTTGGTGTATTAAAGGTGTAGGATATTTGCTCTACAAAATAAGCTTCCTGAATAACCAATCTTTCTATTGTGTTTTCTAACAATTGAACTGGAGATCCAATAAAGGTTTCATTATGAAAATTCCTATCAAATTTGAATAAGTTTTCCTCCCCTGTATAAAAAACTTTTATAGCATCTAACAGTCTTTGATAAAAAAACCTTTGATGATTTCTTTCCTCTATTAATTCCTGTCTAACCTCTTCTACAGGTCTTTCATTCTTAAGATAATTTTTGTTTACAATTTCAATTTCTATATCAGGTTTCTTGCGGAATCTTTTAGAGAATTGTTTTATTTCTGTTGGATTGAACTCATCTATCATTAGAGCCTTTCCAATATTGTTATTAAGTATATTGGCGCCAGTGCTAATGACATTGGTAGTAATTAAAAACTGGTAATCTTTTTGAATGAAAGATTCTTTTTCCAGAGTTTTATAAACCGCTGTTTGTTTTCTCTTAGATGTCAAGACAAAAGCTTTACACTTAAAATTATCCTCAATAGCACTTTTTATTGAATCACATTTTTTAGTGTTTCTTATGTATATCACATTTAATTTTTCCTTACCGTATTGCATAAGACAGTTCTCCGCAAAAGACAGTGCTACCGCCAAATATTTTGTATTTGAATAATCAACCTTAACTCTGGCTTTAATTTCCTCCCTTACCACTCTCAGTTCCGAAAGGGAAAGTAACTTCGAAATACCATGATAAGGAGTACCTGTCATTAAGACCATTTTAGCTGAAGTTTTATATAGAACTTGAATTGCTTTTACAAAAAAGTCTCTCTTGCCTTCCTTCTTATAACTATAAAGGAGTGAGTGTGCCTCATCAATTATTAATAAATCATTGGAGTGCAGATCCTCTTCAATTAGTCTTAAGCTTTTATATGTTGTAGTAATAATTTTGTCTTGAGGGAGAAGTTGCTTTCTATTAGAGGCTGCATTTAATTCAAGATCAACATTGACATTTTTCTTCTCTAGTGCTCTTTTGAATTGGCCTTGGATGATTAGGTAAGGACTGCAGAAAATTATCCTTCCTTCCTTTTTATTTTGTAGGTGGGTGATACAGAGATTGGCAAAGAAAGTAGTCTTACCACTACCTGGGCTTGCGTTGAGAAGAACTTTTTTGTTCTCATTTATAAAGGCAATTATTTCATCTGATTTTTCAGAAATGTATTTATTGATTTGAATTTCCTTTGATTGATTATTGTAGAGAGGAGACATACTTTAAAAGTAAAATTTGAGCACCCTAAAGTCTTAAAAATTCCTAAATTCACCATGTGTAAATTAAGGTTAATTTCAACTTCCCTACGGCTAACCTTCCTAAAATATTTAATAATGAATGAGGGACAATTCGCTACATCAGAATTTATAAAAACTTTTATTCAAAAGAATCCAATCAATTCTAGTTTAAAAGTAAAAGAGTCTCACCTTAAAACAATTGATCCAAATATACCTTTTGATGTCAAAGCCAATAATATTCAACAAATCAAAAAATCGTATGATTTCATATTTGGAGCATATTCTTTTGGAAAGAAATCTCAAAGCTTTGAACTATCCAAAAACAAAAAATTTCCTTTCACCTGGATAAAAATTTACGATTCTCTAAAACATTTAAATCCAACAGGAATGGGTTTTTTTGTTGTAGAACCATTGCTTTTGTACAGTAAAATGGGTGACCATTTTATGGGGAAACTTGAGGAACAAGGATTTTATCTAAATATGGTTTTAAATATTCCTGAAGGCATTTATATACCTCATTCAGCATTTACGCCTATTTTAATCGGGATGTCTCGAAAAAACAGTGAAAAACTTTTTATAGCCGAGCTCAACTCCATGAATGCTGAAGATGTTAATTATAATTTTAGTCATCAATCAGGTGATAACCTTGATGAGGGCATTTGGGTGCACCGAGATTTTAAATCCTTCAAAAATTATAAAATTTTATCACAAATAAGAAATTTAAAATCTCAGTATAAAGAGTATGAAGAATATAAATTTTCGGAGATTGCTTTAGAAATTAACACCACAGAAGATTTATTTGAAGAAAAGGATAACGCTATATTTATTCCCAAATTTGGCTCATCTGATGTAGCATCTAATAACTCAGGTTTTATTTTAAAACCAAAGCATTACTTTCAAATTATTCTTAATTCAAATATTGTTGATGCAGAATATCTCTATCTTTTCTTTCAGTCTGAACTCGGTCAACTGATAATGTCTTCAATGGAATCGGGGAATATGATTCCTAGTAGAAAAAGAAATGAGGTACTGGAAAGTTACGTTGCAATTCCAGAACTTTCTGAACAAAAATTATTGGTTAATACCTCTTTAAAACTTGATGAATTAAGAGAAGTAATAGATGACTTAAAGGTTGAATTAAGTCTAAACCCAAAAAATGTCAATGTGATTAATGAGAAATTTGATTCAATTAAGGTTTCTTTGCAGTCACTGTCAAAGGAGGATGAAATTTTGAGTCTAATCAGGAAAGGAGAGGGGAAAACTATTGAATTTAAAGAAACTTTTTCCAAAAATATAAGAACTGGTAAGAAGGATAAAGAGATAGAGAAATCTTCATTGAAAAATATAGTAGGTTTTCTAAATTCTAATGGAGGAACTCTTATTGTGGGCGTTTCTGATGAAGGTGTTGTTAAAGGTGTTGCTGAAGATTTCTTTCAAAGCAAGGATAGATATTTACTACACTTTAAAAATGCTCTAAACTCTAAAATTGGATCAGAATTCTATCCTCTTATAGATTATGACCTTTATGATGTTTTAGGACAAATACTTTTAGTGGTAGAATGTCAACCCTCAGAAGAAGCCTGTTTTTATGATAATCAGGATTTTTACATCAGAACAAATCCAGCTACAGATAAATTGGAAGGGCCAAAATTAATAGAATACATAAACCGCAGATTTAAAAAGAAATAGATTTTTTTCTTATGAAACTAAACGAAATACTTAAAGATTCTAATTATAAAATAACTCAATTTAATCAAGACCAGATTTTAGAGTTAGAAAGGTCTATCTCAGTTAAAGAAGTTAGAGGGAAGGAAGTTCCTTATGCCACTTGCCTTGTTAGACGAAAGGAAATTAAACTGACACCTGAAGAAATTGTTAGGCAATTGTACTTAAAAAAGCTTCATGATGAATTTGGTTATCCTTTTGAGAGGATGGAGCTAGAGTATGCTGTAAGTTTTGGAAGAGAAAAGAAGAGGGCTGATATCGTCATATTCGATAAGATCGATACCAGAGCCGTTTATATAATGGTTGAGCTTAAGAAGCCTAAACTTAAAGATGGAAAAGAACAATTAAAATCATATTGTAATGCAACAGGTGCTCCTATTGGAGTATGGAGTAATGGTGATTCCATATCCTTTTACAATAGGAAAGACCCAAATTACTTTGAGGATATTCCTACAATTCCCAGAGTTACAGAGAAACTTTCGGATATATTAAAGGAAAGATGGACTATAAATGATTTAGTTCAAAAAGATAAGCTGGTAACAGAAAAGAAATCTCTTAAAGATTTGATTTTAGAGATGGAGGATGAAGTATTAGCTAATGCAGGTGTAGAGGTGTTTGAGGAACTGTTCAAACTAATTTTTACCAAGCTCTATGATGAAATGGAGAGTGGAAGAAATAAAACCAGGCACTTAGTATTCCGTAATTATGGAGATACTGAAAATGAACTAAAGGAAAAAATTCAGGCTTTATTCGAAAAAGCGAAGAAAAAATGGGAGGGTGTTTTTACAGATGATTCTAAAATTATGCTTACCCCTTCACATTTATCTGTATGTGTATCTTCATTACAAGATGTAAAGCTGTTTAACTCTAACCTAGATGTTGTAGATGAGGCTTTTGAATATCTCATTAATAAAAGTAGTAAGGGAGAAAAAGGACAGTATTTCACGCCAAGATATGTAATAGATATGTGCGTGAAAATGATGAATCCACAAGTAGATGAAAAAGTGATTGATACTGCTGCTGGAAGTTGTGGATTCCCAGTTCATAGTATATTCCACGTTTGGGAGCAAATATTAAAAGAAAAAGGTATTCCTAAAAGTCACCTTTTCACAACAGAAGATAAACCTGCAGAATGTATAGACTATGTACAAAATAATGTATTTGCTATAGATTTTGACGAAAAAGCTGTGAGAGTAGCTAGAACCTTAAATCTTATTGCAGGTGATGGGCAAACTAATGTATTACATCTAAATACTCTTGATTGGGAGAGGTGGGATGAAAAGACAGATGATGAACAATGGCAAGATACATATTATCAAGGCTGGAGAAATCTTAAGAAATTAAAGGCAGAAAAAGATAGTAATAGGGATTTTCAGTTTGATGTATTAATGGCAAATCCTCCTTTTGCAGGAGACATTAAAGAAAGTAGAATTTTAGCCAAGTATGAATTAGGAAAGAAACCAAATGGTAAATATCAAAAAAAGGTAGGTAGAGATATTTTATTTATTGAAAGAAACCTAGATTTCTTAAAACCAGGAGGAAGAATGGCTGTGGTTTTACCTCAAGGAAGATTTAATAATGGAACCGATAAAAATATCAGAGAGTTTATTGCTGAACATTGTAGAATATTAGCTGTAGTGGGATTACATGGAAATGTTTTTAAACCTCATACTGGAACTAAAACTTCTGTTCTCTTTGTGCAGAAGTGGGATGATAAGTTATGTCCTAAAGTTGAAGATTACCCAATATTCTTTGCCACTATGAAAGAACCTTCCAAAGACAACAGTGGAGAGAAAATTTTTGTAAGAAAGAAGGATTACCCTGCATCTGCTTTAAAAATGGAAGGAGAAGAAGAAGGTGCAGAGCCAGGGAATCATTATAACAAAACTCCTAAAGACTCAGAAGAATTCTTGTTAGACTCTCATGGCCATTTGATTGTAAAACATGATTTATATAATCATGATGGTTTGACAAAAGATGGAATTGCTGAAGCATTTTTAGAATTTGCAAAAAGGGAAAAGCTGTCATTAGTGGGAAAGTAGGTAGCCCTTTCAATGAGAGATATTATCAAGAATTGTTGAAAGGGCTTGAAGTAAAAGAAAAATTATTCAGTGAGTCCACAAATAATAAAGATTTCAGGATAGATAGTCAATTCTACACTCAGGAACCTTTTAAAAACCCTACGCTAGATTACATTAAGATAGGTGAAGCGATAAAAAAAGCCCAGTATGGAATTTCTATTAGCATGAATGAGGAGGGTGAAGGAATTCCTATCTACAGAATGAATGAAATTCACAACATGTTGTGTGATTCAGAGGTTTCTAAATTCGCAGAAATTACTGATAAAGAACTTAGTACTTTTGTCTTAAACGATAAAGATGTTGTGTTCAATAGAACAAATTCTTATGAATGGGTTGGAAGGACAGGTATCTATCGGAAAAAAGATGATAGAGACTTCGTTTTTGCCTCCTATTTGGTAAGGTTCGTGCCAGATAAGAGCTTATTGTATCCAGAATACTTGGCTGCATTTTTAAGCTCCAATTATGGAATTAAGGATATAAAGAGGAGAGCTAGACAATCGATAAATCAAACCAATGTTAATCCTGAAGAAGTTAAGGAAATTGAAATTCCATTAATTCCTATAGCACTACAAAAGAAATTTGAATATTTATTTGAAACCGCTTACCAGAAATTATCTGCTGCAGAGAGGATAAATCAAAAGGCTTCTTTGTTGTTAGAAAAAAATCTAAACACTCTAAGCAAAGAAATTAGCACTGATAATATAAATATTAAGTCATATACGGAAAGTTTTTCCATTTCAGGAAGATTTGATGCGGAGTATTATCAACCTAAATATGATGACTATCTAGAGATTGTTCACAACTACTCTAATGGATGGAAACCATTGTATGAGTTAGTAAATCTTAAGGATAAGAGTTTTAATCCTAAAAAAAAGGAAGTGTATAATTACATTGAACTTTCTAATATAGGGGTAGATGGAACGATTGAAGACGTGACAGTAACTTCAGGTCAGGAATTACCTTCTAGAGCCAGAAGAATCGTTAAGAAAGATGATGTAATTATCAGCTCTATAGAGGGAAGCTTACAGTCTTGTGCCCTGATTACGAGTAAATATCACAATAGCTTATGCTCAACAGGGTTTTATGTTATTAATTCTTCTTTAATTAACTCTGAAACATTGCTAATTCTTTTTAAATCTGAGGTGATACAAAATATTCTGAAACAAAATTGTTCAGGAACTATATTGACCGCAATTAACAAACCTGAATTTCTTAATATTCCTATACCATTAATTGATCCAGAAATCCAAAGTGAAATTTCATCTAGCTTAAAAGAAAGCTTTGAATTAAAGGAAAAAGGAGAAGAGCTACTTGTTTTTGCCAGGCAAATAGTAGATCGAATAATAGAAAGAGGGGTAAATGATGCTATGGATTATGCTAGTGTAAAAATGCTAGAAAGGGACCTAATCTGATTTACTTGTATCATAGTACAGAGCAAGAGATAGTTATATGTAGGTGATTTAGTCTCGTCCAGACCGCAAAATTGCTAAAAGCTCCTCTTCATGGGGAGCTTTTTTTGGCAGTAAAGATTAGTTGTGTTGTTTGTGGTAAATCATT
>NZ_FNGG01000017.1 GCF_900102915.1 Salinimicrobium catena | reverse complement strand
CGTCTCGAATAACGCAAGTTGCGGCTTGGGAACTCGAATTTTTCCGTTAAAGAATTATTTTAAAGGTAGTCAAAAATGTCATTTTTGGAAGGGTTCCGCAATTTGTGTTATTCATTGTTGTAGCACGTTTTATTTTTTCTCCCAGCCATTCGACTCAGCGAGAGATTGGAGTTCATTTAGTTTGAGAGATAATACTTTTTCAAATTCTATCAGTTGCTCCTCTGTTGCCGAGAAATTATCAAACCAATCGAACATTTCAAAAAGAGTGTGAATAGAGACGAATTTAGAAATTTGCCTAACTAAATCATCGCATTTTTTGTTGTACACATCCAAATTATATATTAAGATGTCAGTTAGTGGATGATCCGCTGGTCCCCCTGCTGCCATAATCTAAGTTTTAAAGCTTTTTTATTTAGCGAATTTTATTCTGATGCTATTGAGATATAGGTCAGGACTAATAAAATTACAATTGAAGTAAGAATATTTCTTTCCCAATTTTCTCTAGATTGTTCACTCTCCAAGTCAGTCCGTCCAAGTTTAAGTATAACCCAAATAAACCCTCCTAAATCTCTAAAAGTCCGCCACATATTAATATGATTTTTTCTTCATAAAGTAGTCGAAATACTCATTCATCAACTTTTACTGTTTTCTACAAATGTGCTACAACGTCACCGGTTAACGCAAGTAGCGGGGTTGGGGACGCAAATTTGTCCGGTTAAGTTATCGTTTTAAAGGTAGACAAAAATGTCATTTTTTGCAGACTCGTCCGCTATTTGCTCGTTAACCGCTGTTGGCAGCAGGTTTTTTTATTTTTTCCGATATAAAAATCTTTCTCCTGAATCAGGATCTCCGATGAAATTCCAAATAATAATACCGTCCTCTTCCAGGTATAAATCATATGAAGTTAACATTCCATTTTCGTATAAATTACTATCATTAAAATTCATATGTAGTACCCAATTTTCTTCTTTGGAATCTTTTCTTATTTGCCAAATTCCATCTGTGTTCACGTATTTTTCTGATGTTTGATCAAAAACATTTACAAAATTCGGTAAATTGGAAATTTCAAAAGTTCCATTACTTTTTAGGTTCAACTCAATTTCCTTCTTTTCGTAACCTTTTTCTTCAATTAAATCATAGCTGATTTTGTCAACTTCCCAAACACCAACCATCTCTCTTTGAGTCGGTTCTTCAGTCAAGTTTTTAGTCGTAAGTCCGTTGACTGGACTGACGTTGAAATATCTGCAACCTGTTAAAGTCAGAAGAATGATTAGAGAAGTAATTTTTTTCATTTCAGATACTCATTTACGAAGTTGTGGTTAACTTGCTGCCAACGTTCCCGGTTAACGCAAGTAGCGGAGTTGGGAAACGATTTATGTCGGTTAAGTTATCTTTTTAAAGGTAGTCAAAAATGTCATTTTAGATGGTCTGCCGCTATTTGCTCGTTAACCGATGTTGTCAATCCGTAGCGACACAGCCGAGTGAGCACCAAAGATTTGACATTTTATTTTTCCGTCTGCTTTGTGTGTATAATAATTTAGGAATAACGTGATTTAGGGGGAAATATAAATTTATAAGAAATCCTATGTGGTAAAAAATAAAAGTTATTCTCGGTTTGAATGATATTATTCTGCTGGTTTTTCCTTCTTTTCCTTTTTTTTATCTCTTTGCATTTTACTCCCTGAACCTCTATCAATAAAGAAAATTCCTATTGCAAGAATAGGAATGGAAAGAGCTAATTCAAAAAAAGTTACTTCACTTCTCTCTAAATTATAAAATATCCAAGCAGAAACAATTATAACTCCTAAAGCAAGTTGTATTTTGGTCATATTAACAAATACCTTTATTCATCTAACTTAGTAAAAAATATTTTAAAGAATAAATATCCATTGGCGTTAAATATTATCCGCTCGAGTTGAGTCCGGAGCTATGGTTGACAACGTCGCCGGTTAACAAAAGTGGCGTGTAGAGAAGCCTTCAGTTTTCCGGCGCAACGGATTTTTCTAATGGAAATAAATGTAGGAAATTATCTCTCAAAAAAGCCATTTTTGATAACCGTTGTTAGCAACAGTAGCGAAACAGCCGAGTAAGCACAGACATTTATCCATTTTGTTTATTCTTTTATTACTAAATGTTTTTCAAATAAACATACTGCTTAAAACGTACTGGATCCGTAAGAGTGAGAAAAATTAAAAACAGCAGAGTGGTAGGCTCTGTTTGATTTTAAATCGGCTGAGTGAGTGTCAGTTTATAATTTCCAGGGGAAGAGTTAGGATTAAATTTTTTAAACGTCCTGAGTGAGTTCAGAGCTATTGTTGCTAACGGTCTCGGCTATCGCCAGTTGCGGGAGTAGGGACGCGGAGTTGTCGGCTTATTTGTTTTATTTCCTGGTTTCTAAAATTACACTTTTTCGACAATACCCGTTATTGGCGATGAGCCGTTGTTGGGCACTGTATTTATTGTAAATTATATCTTTCTCTGAATTTTTTCTCATATGAATTAGTGTTTGAGAAGTTATCTTTGTAACCCAAATTCATTTCTTTAAGTAATTCATTTTGAATTTCCTGTGCAAATTCTAAGAAATGCCAAGGTTTTGGGAAATCAGTGAATGGTAAATATTCCTTTCTAATTGGTTCCGATATTGTACTTCCTGCTAATGATGAATAAACAGCTATTATTACTCCAATTTTATCTTTGAGTTCTTTCTTTGGGAGATATGAATTATTTAAAATATGTAAACGGGAAAGCTTGTTTTGAAGATCAATTTTGTTAGAAATTTCGATTAAAGCTTTAACCTGCTTTAAATATTCTTTTTCTTCTTCTTTGTTTTCTTTAGAGTGACTTAGAATTGATTCTTTGAAAAAATAAGTGTCGTAGAAGTAGTGATAATTGATATTTAAAATATGAATTATCTCCAGTATTTCTTCAATTCTACCAATTCGTGTTTGTCTTTTCGAAATTTTGTGATTTTGAATAAACGCAATAATTGAAATAACTATTGCAACTATTGAAATTGCATATGTAATATAGTCGTTGATTTCCATCCGATTTCTTCAATCTAATTTTATCAGCTTTCCTGGCATTTCATAAGATAACGTGTCATTTTCTATCAAACCTGAGTAGGATAAAGTATCACCTTTAATTTCTAATACTTTAATATGAATGCCACCAGATTTATTTATGTATCTAGCGAGATTATCTAAATTTTGAGACTCTTGATAAGTTAAAATGTAATTGCAATCATCTTGATATTTAATATCTATTTTTATTTCATCTCCGTTTTCGTCAATTTCAATCTGTTTACCATTTTTTCGTGAAATCTTATAAGATTCAGGATTTAATGAATCAGCTGGAATTAAAAATTCACCTTCTTTAAAATCAGCACAAGTCAAATCTTGTCCGCAAGCTGAAAATGAGGTTGAAATCAATATTAGGAGTAGTAATTTTTTCATTTGTTCTTTGTTCTGATCTGTGTAATTATTGTGCCCAACGTTCCCGATTAACGAAAGTGGCGTGTTTTGAAAACTTTACTTTCCGGCGCAACGCCTTTTTCTTGTGGAAATAAATGTAGGTAATTATCTCTCAAAAAGCCATTTTTGTTAATCGTTGTTGTAAAAATGTGCCGCCCGCCCGAGTGAGCCATTCTGCTTTTAAGTCAGCTTGGTTATTCTTTAAAGTTCAAATTATCTCACCTCTGAAAAGTGACTTTTTTGCGTCCCCTTTTTTTTCTGACCGAGTGAGAGAATCCGTTTCAATCTTCTTCTGAACTCAATTTATCTTATCTGTCAAAATTGATTTTTTAAACAACTTTTTTAAATCCGTTTGAGTAAGAAAGTCCGCTGCACTTTCTTTTGAAAATCAATTTTTCTTTAGTGTCAAAAATGATTTTTATCTGCTTTAATTTATCCGTTTGAGTAAGTAGTCCGTTGCAATTTATATTTTAAACTCATTTTTTCTTTCCTTCCAAAAATGGCATTTTAAAAGTCAGTTTTTATTTTTCTCGCGTTTTGTTGGTCAGCGGCATTTTTTACAACGGTTTCGCTTATCGCAAGTTGCGGGAGTAGGGACGCGGACTTGTCGGCTTAACCATTTTTTTTCTTGGTTACTAAAATTACACTTTTTCGATTAAACCCGTTATTTGCGATGAAGCGGTGTTGTGTGCTGTTTTTGCCACTTTTTAGGTTTCTTCTATTTTTCTAAAAATCAGATCGGTCAAGCATTATACTTATAAATACGAAGATGATTAATCCAATTATTGGTAATCCAATAAAAATAGCAGCTGCTACCGATTTCAAATTTTTTCTGCTAATAGAAGGATAAAATTTTTTTAAAAACTGATTAAATAGAAATGTTAGAATGATCGCGAGAAAAAATAAAACTAAATATATTAATACACTAATATCAGATAAGGCATTAACTAGTTTATCAAAAAAGTAAATAATTCTATCCACAATCTTTTTTATTTGATTAAACAGATTTAAAGATTAAATATCCATTCTTTTTTAAAAATTTAATGCATTCCTCTATTTCCAATTCCTGATCTTCTTCTTTTAAATCTTTATCTAATGATAGATCAAAATTTGGATATTTTGATTTTATTCTAGATACCAAAAAATTCATTTCTTCTGTAGTGGCTTTCCTAATGTTTTTAGCTAAATATCCAATAATGTTGTTATGGCCATTAAGATGCAGTTTAGCGTGATTTTTCTCTATAGACCTAAAATAATAATTCAAACGATATCTTCCATTTTCGAGTTTTTGAAAATCTTTAACCAAATAGATTGACTTCATATATTTTACAAAGTCATTCTTTTTAATCGGGATTGATTCGTTCATTAAATAAAATTTTGTTCAAAAATTGCACACAACGTCTACGGTTAACAGAAGTTGCGGAGTAAAGAAGTGCAAACTTGTCGGTTAAATAGTTTTTTAAAGGTAGTTAAAAATGTCATTTTTGGATGCTCTGCCGCAATTTCTTGTTAACCGATGTTGCCTGCAGTATTATCTGACGTGCATATAGATTAAATCTAAAAATAATTTTCGGTATTCAATTTCTTTAAATTTCTCCTCTGGGATCAGCTGCAGAGCCTTTTCTATTTGATTGGAATTATTTGAATCCAGGTCTCCGTTGGCTTCAAATTTCCAATAAGCGTCTCTAAATTGGGAGTGCCAGCCTTTTTCATTCACAAGTTTAAATTCTTCGATTAGCATCGTATAACAGCTCATGAAAGTACTGCTTGGAAATAATAAAGACGGATCAAAATCTAATTCCTTTCTAAATTGTTCAGTTGATTTTTCACTTACTTCACCACGTTTCACTTTTTCCAACAAATCTTCATACCCAGCCTTACTTATTTCAGTCAGATAACCTTGTTTTAGTAAAAAGTTTTCGAAAAGGCTGTGAATGTTTTTCTTTAGGATTGTCTTTCCTTCATTGGGATAGAACTCAGTAATTAGTCGATCGTATTTAAGGTCAGAACAAAGTGTAAACTTTTCATCAGCAATCCCTTCCTTCTCAATTTTAGACGAGCCACAAGAAGAGACAAACGCTGTCGTTATGATAATAAATAATGTTTTTTTCATATTGCAGGCAACGGTTGCGATTAACGCCAGTGTGCGGAAATTAGCACGCGGAGTAGTCGGCTGGTTGTTTTATTGTTTGGTGTTCTAAGTTATTCTTTTTCCTGGAATACCGCATATTGGCCTCGTTAATCGCTGTTGTGGTGCGTTTTATTGTCTGACAATTAATTCAATTGGTGATTTGAATAAAGTTTTTAAAGATTTTTCAGTAGGAGAGATTTGATCTCATTAATTATATTTTCATCATATTTATTCGAT
Organism: Salinimicrobium catena; assembly: GCF_900102915.1. Taxonomy (GTDB): domain Bacteria; phylum Bacteroidota; class Bacteroidia; order Flavobacteriales; family Flavobacteriaceae; genus Salinimicrobium; species Salinimicrobium catena. Next base: position 9,286 of record NZ_FNGG01000017.1, on the reverse strand, counting down.
TTTCTTACAGGATATTGATAATCAAACTTCCAAAAATCAGGTTTTAGCCTTTTAAATTTTGTATCATTAATTATTGCTTCAATAATATTCTTATTGGTTTGATTATCAATTTCGCCAATATCAACGCAAATTCCATTTCTCTGATGGTTTAAAGCAAAATGGATATATGAAATTTTTTCATTTTTTTCATGAATGAAAACTCTATTTTTCTTTTTGATATAGTTTTTCTTATTCAGAATTGGAAGTAACTCTTTTTCAAGTTTTCTATAGAATGTGGTATTTCTTTTTTGAGTTGAAAAGTGATTTGGTCTGCTTTTGCCTTGATGGTTTTTTAGTTTATATTTTTCATACATCCAAAACGGAATAGCTTTTAAGATAACCTTTATTTCTTCCATTATTTATTGATAATTTTCTGAAAATGCACCACAACGGGTTCGCATAACACAAGTTGGCGGAATAGGGGACGCGGCTTGGTCGGCTTATCTTTTTAGTTTGATCGTGAATATAAACTTTTTATTACTAACGGTGCCGCCTATTTGAGTTATGCGTTGTTGTGTGCTGTTTTTTTTACTTCGATAACTGGTAATTAGTTACCAACACAGAAGCAGAAATATGTAGAATTCTTTCCAATTCTCTAATCATGTCTACAGTCAATCTTTTCTTTTTATTCAAGATTTCCGAAACTCTACTTTTTCCACCAATTACTCCAACTAAATCTTTTTGTTTAAGATTCATTTCCTCCATTCTGATTTTTATAGCTTCAATTGGATCTGGAGCTTCAATAGGATAATGTTCATTTTCGTAGTTATCGATTAACATTGAAAGTATTTCTGCCTCGTCTCCTTCTGGTGAGTTAGCTGGAGCATCAAATATTACCTCAAGCCTTTCTAAAGCTTTCTCGTAATCTTGTTCGTTTTTTAAAGGTTTAATATTCATAACTCTAGTTTTTAAATTGTGTCAGCATCTATTTTATCATATTCTGCGTGTGTTCCAACAAATCTTATAAAGGCCCATTGTCTATCGTAATTAAATTTTACGATCAATCTGTATGAGTTACCTTTAATGTTGAAAACGACTCTACTATCTTTTAAAATGCTGGCATTTATATAAGTTTTCTTAATATCATTCGGAGAATTCCAATTGGAAGTTTTAGCTGTTTCGTACCACGTTTTTAAATACTGTTCTGAATCAGAATGTTTTTCCCAGAATTCTCTTAATGTCTTTTTTGAAACTATTCTTTTCATTCTAAAAAATCTAGAACAAAGATAATAAAAGTTCTCTATTTTAGAACTTTTAGGTAGGAAACTTTATTAAAAAAATTGCATCACAACGGTCTCGGTTATCGCCAGTTGGCGGAGTAGGGGACGCGGGATTGTCGGCTTAATATTGGTTTGTTGGTCAAGTTAATTATTTTCTTACTAACGGTGCCGCTTATTGGCGATGAACCGTTGTTGTAGAGCGTTTTTATTTCACTTTCTTTAATCCGGTTTTCAGTCGGTTTCCTCCTAAATATATTCCCATCGGTAAAAATATAGCAAAGAGCATAGCATAGTTTTGAGTATTATATGCTGTGTATAGAATAGCAAGAATAATAGTTAAAGCAAATAAAGGAGTACAGATGGCAAATAGATTAATCATCTTTTTTTGAATTGAAAACACTCTTTCCTTATTATTTCGTTTTAACCATTTTACCTGGCTTCAAATCATTTTTCCTATAAGGAAGTAATATATAAAGTATCCTGCATTAATAGCAAACATTGCGATCAATTTGTCAATGAAGTCAGCTTCTTTGACAAAAATTAAAATGAGGAGACTCGAAAAAAAATTCAACCATCCAAATATTTGAAAATTACTATTGATTCCCGTTAGTCTTTTCATTATCCGTTTTTATCAAATTTTTTCTTCTGGCCGATGCGAAAAGTTCGTATTAGTTCCGCTTTAATGCTCTACAACGTCACCGGTTAACGCAAGTAGCGGACTTGGGAAACGTGATTTGTCGGTTTAAGTTATCTTTTTAAATGTAGTCAAAAATGTCTTTTTAGAGGGGTCTGCCGCTATTTGCTCGTTAACCGATGTTGCCAATAGTGCTTTTTAATCGGCATAATATTCATACCAGTTAGGTCGGTCGTCAATTGTTTTTATTTCCTGAACATTATCGAATGAAAAATCTGGTTTTTTCGATGAAATATTGTGAATAGAGTATGCCTTACCCCAATCCGCGTCAATCCAGGAACCTTCATTGAAAAAGTAAACTTCTCTTTCTTTTACAATCCGTTGATTTTTACTGTTTGTCATCAAATTAAACAAAGCAGTTAATGTCTCTTGTTTAATCTTTTTATTTTTAATCCATTCTTCAATTTTCATCTGATGAGCTGTCCATCTGGGATCGGTTGATGAATAAACGGACGAAGAATTGGAGAGCAAAAGAGTGTCATTAATAACTAAATTACCTTCTCTTAACTCTAAGCGATCTATAGAAAATTCTTCCATAATGAGAATGATTTCTTCACTTTCCTGAAGATCAATTTTTCTTTCAGTTCGATCAATACCGCAAGACACGCAAATCAGACATAAAATAAATAGAAATTTCACGTTCATTTTGTAATAATTATTTAAGGCTCTGCATTATTGGCAACGTTCCCGGTTAACGCAAGTAGCGGACTTGGGAATTTGAATTTTTCCGGTTAAGTTCTATTTTTAAAGGTAGTCAAAAATGTCATTTTAGAAGGATCTTCCGCTATTTGCTCGTTAACCGATGTTGTGCACAGTGATGCAGTTTTTACCTTTCCCTTATGAATACTTTTCTCTCGAAATATGTTTTGGTTGTTAAGCTATCGACATTATTTTTATTTAAAATGGTATCAGTGAATGGGCCTTTAGCATATTCTAACACATAACCTCGTATAGTTTTTTCTCCAGGTGTTTTAAACCATCTTCCAAAAACTGCCACTTGTTTCCAATCATAACCGGTAAAATTTGGCTGATTAATAGCATCAGTATTTACATTATAAAAAGTATCTAGTTTTACCTCTTCAAGATTTGAAAAGTCGGAATTGATATTATTTTTTTCTTTTCCAACTAAAACCAGAATTTGAGAATTTAAATTTCTTAAAGTTGGAGAACCATTATATGCATATGCGGAAAATGGCTCATTTAAATTTATGGTATCCTTACTTAGAACTTTAATGAAATTGTATGTTGTATAGTTGAAATTAAGAGTATCAGCAATAAATTCTGGTTGATGGGTTATCAGTGACTTTTTATTTGCTAGAGTGTCACCATTTTTCAAATGGAAAACTCGATTTAAATAGCTTGAATCATTAACGATAAAATATTCTCTAATTTCTCTTAAATCATTTAGTGAATCATAAATTAACCAATTTCCTATTTTGTTCTGATTTTTAATTTTCCCTGTTTTATAAATCTTTCCATCTGGATATTTATAAACTATACTGTCAAATTCATTTTTATGGAAGGTTAACTTATAATCATATTTTCCGTCAGCGTAAAATTCTTTTTCAATCTGGTTATTTGAAATTTCCGATTCACTGTTCTTACAAGCGAATATTAAAACTATTAAGGTTAACAGCAGAATTTTTTTCATCATTGTGCACAACGTCGCCGGTTAACGAAAGTGGCGTGTAGGGAAGCCGTCAGTTTTCCGGCGCAACGGGTTTTTCTTATGGAAATAAATGTAGGAAATTATCTCTCAAAAAAGCCATTTTTGTTAACCGTTGTTGTGAACTGGACCGACAGAGTTGAGTGAGCACGAAAGGAAAGCCGTTCTCTTTAATTTTTGTGATTGTTTATTTTTCTTCTTTAGTAAATCCGTCCTACTTTTTTAAGGTTTCCAGATCCGTCAGAGTGAGAAAGGTTAAAAACAGCAGAGTGGAAGGTCCGTTATTTTTAATTTTTAATCCGGCTGAGTAATTATGCGTTTTTGATTTCCAGGCGAGGAGTAAAAAATTAAAGTAATTATCCGGTCTGAGTGAGTTCGGAGGTCTTGTTCACAACGTTCCCGGTTAACAAAAGTGGCGTGTAGGGAAGCCTTCAGTTTTCCGGCGCAACGGATTTTTCTTGTGGAAATAAATGTAGGAAATTATCTCTCAAAAAAGCCATTTTTGATAACCGTTGTTGCCAATCCGTAGCGACACAGCTGAGTGAGCACGAAAGATTTGCCGTTTTCTTTAATTCTTTAATTGTTCCTTTTCTTCTTTAGTATATCCGTTCTGCTTTTTAAAGTTTTGAGATCCGCAAGAGTGATAAAAATTAAAAACAGCAGAGTGGAAGTCCGCTTTTTTAAGTATTAATCCGCTTGAGTGGGTGTCCGTTTATGTTTTCCAGGAGAAGAGTTGAGAAATTTTATTTTTATCCGGTTTGAGTCAGTCCGGAGCTATGGTTGGCAACGTCACCGGTTAACAAAAGTGGCGTGTAGGGAAGCCATCAATTTTCCGGCGTAACGGATTTATCTAATGGAAATAAATGTAGGAAATTATCTCCCAAAAAAGCCATTTTTGATAACCGTTGTTGCCAAGCCGTAGCGACACAGCTGAGTGAGCACGAAAGGTTTTCCGTTTTTCTTGAATTTTACGTTCGATTATTTTTCTTCTTTAGTAAATCCGTCCTGCTTTTTAAAGTTTTGAGATCCGCAAGAGTGATAAAAATTAAAAACAGCAGAGTGGAAGTTCGTTTTTTAAATTTAAATCCGTCTGAGTGAGTGTCCGTTTCTGTTTTCCAGGAGAAGAGTCGGAAAATTTAATTTTTATCCGGTTTGAGTCAGTCCGGAGCTATGGTTGGCAACGTCACCGGTTAACGCAAGTAGCGGATTTGGAGACGCTAAATTGTCGGTTTAATTCTATTTTTAAAGGTAGTCAAAAATGTCATTTTTTGATGGTCTGCCGCTATTTGCTCGTTAACCGATGTTACCTGCAGTTTTTTATTTTTTTAATTATTTGGAATTCTTTCAGGAATTCTACTAATAAGGTTCTTCGCTGCTTTATCAGATATATTTAAAGGTATTTCTTTTCGTTTACCATTTTGTAAATGAATTGTCAGCTCACTTTTATTGGTCGGGAAATAAAGTTCCCAAAGGGTATGAAATGCCAACATATATCCGTCATGTGTCTTTCTTTCAAAGGATCGCGACTGTATTTCAGAAAGTTGAATTTCATTATTCTCTTTTATAGCCCCTGACAGTTTTGAAGTTCTAACCCTCATTACTTCAGAAGTCAATTCAATTATAGTTTCTTCATGGATTATTAACTCAATGAAGACTAAGAAGGCAATTGCCGCAGCAAAAAATAATAGCGATGTCGAATCATTTATTAAGCCGCATGTCATTAACAGTCCGCTTAATATGACTGCAATGACAATTCTATAAACTCTCCGCCCTTTCGATTTCAATATGTATCTGTCATCTGTTTTCAAATTGCAGGTAACGTTCCCGGTTAACGCAAGTAGCGGACCTGGGAAACTTGATTTATCGGTTAAGTTATCTTTTTAAAGGTAGTTAAAAATGTCATTTTAGAGGGATCTTCCGCTATTTGCTCGTTAACCGATGTTGCCCACAGTATTTTTTAGAAAGTAAAATCTTCGACTTCTTCATATTCCACTTCTGGAAATTTGAATTCTTTTTCGCCAGGATAAAACCGTTGCATAAATTCATAATATTCTTTTACTGCCCGACCTTTATCACTTAATCCGTCGGTATAAAATGTCAGTGTATCGTTAGGTGATATAATCTTATAAATGTATTGTCTAATTGTTGTATCTCTGGTTCGCTCAATTCTATTTGTAAAGTGTTTTTCAAATGAATGATCAGTGTTATAGATTACTTTTCTTGGTAGTTCATTTGTCCGCATCTCATACTTCATTTCAAATGTCGTATCCTCTTTAATTGTCGTCTGAAGTCTGATTTCGTTGTTTTTTTTGGTAATAGTTAATTCATCGCGTCTAATCCACCATTCCATATTTAATTCCGCGAAGATCTTGACTGTGTCTTTCTCTGTCATTCGATCTGTAAAATCAGATAAATTCTCAGTCAGTTTTAGATCCGATTTGTAGGGTTCAGGTTTTTTGTCTGTTTTACAACTTGTGTACAGAAAACCAATTATTGTAAAAAGAAGGAATTTCAATTTTAGCACGATTTCAAATATTGTGGGCAACGTTCCTGATTAACGAAAGTGGCGAGTTTTGAAAACTTCACTTTCCGGTGCAACGTATTATTTTAATGGAAATAAATGTAGGAAATTAACTCTCAAAAAAGCCATTTTTGTTAATCGTTGTTGCCAAATAGTGCTGCCCGCTAGAGTGAGCCGTTTCGCTTTTCAATCCGCTGCGTTTTGTTTTAAGGTTTATTTTTTCTTACCTCTCAAAAAAGGCATTTTCACGTCCGATTTATTTCTCCGGTTGAGTGAGAAAGTCCGCTGCACTTTCTTTTGAAACTTAATTTTTCTTACCTCTCAAAAATGATGTTTTTACAGCTTCTTTTTTTTCTTCGCCTGAGTGAGTGATCCGCCGCAATCCTTCTTTTAAAACTCAAATTTTCTTTCCTTTCAAAAATGGCATTTTAGAAGTCCGTTTTATTCGAGTCAGGTTTTATTTTTCCCACGTTTCGTTGGTCAGCAGCATTTTTGGCAACGGTCTCGCATAACACAAGTTGGCGGAGTAGGGGACGCGAATTTGTCGGCTTAGACTTGTTTTGTTGTGAAGATAATTATTTTCTTTCTAACGGTGCCGCCTATTTGAGTTATGCGTTGTTGTAAACTGTGGCGACTTTTTAATTAATTGTTTTTTCTTTTAGTTCTCTTAATTGAATTTTTAAATTTTTTATTTCAATTAATAATGACCTTTGATAGTTTAGAATCTCGTCTATTTTTAATTCTAAGTATGATAATTCGCCATTATTCTCTTTTTCTTGTGCAGAGGATTCTTGATTTTGTTCGAAGATCGATATTAATTTAATTGCACTTTTGGTAATATTTCTCTTTCCTTGTTCCCAACTTTGAACAGTACCGATTTTGACACTTGTAATTTCTGCAAGATCAGCTTGAGTTAGATTGTATTTATTTCTAAAATCTTTTAAATCAATTTGATTTTTATTCCTCAAATCTTCATTATCGAAATTATTTTCATCGTAAATCCTAATCAATTTAATTGCACTATTTGAAATATTTCTTTGTCCAATTTCCCACTTAGAAACTGCACTAACTTTAACTCCGACTATTTCTGCTAAATCTGATTGTGTAAGATTATGCCTTTTGCGAAAGTTTTTAATTTCTTGTATTTCCATTTTTGGTAGATTAGATAATTACTTTAAAAAAATAATTTTTTCTTGGAGCCATTGTTTACAACGTCACCGGTTAACGCAAGTAGCGGAGTGGGAACTCGAATTTGTCCGGTTAAGTTATCTTTTTAAAGGTAGTCAAAAATGTCATTTTTAAGTGGTCTGCCGCTATTTGCTCGTTAACCGATGTTGTACGCAGGCTTTTTTCATTCCTTTACTAGTTCCGATTTATTTTTCTCTTGATTAATCAAATATAAAACTCTACCGAAATACATTAAAAAAGGTATTCCACTTCCGAATGTTATTGCAAAAAGGATATTGTCATAAGCCCACGCTCCGTAACAGACAATGAGGAAAGAAATCAGCATTAAAGTCAGTCCGATGTAAATCCAGTTTTGTTTGTACAGAATATTTTTCGAAAATAATGTTGTAATTGAAATCAGTTTCCCAATTAAGGAAATCAGAGCTATTAAAATTAGACTGCTCTCAAAAGGATATTCTTTCTGGAAGTCAAATCCGTTTTTGATTAGCATTGGAACACTGATAACCTCAAACATTATCATTATTCCGTAACCGTGTCCAGCAGGAACTCCAATCAGAATTATTGAGTTCAGAATTAAGGTTAATATTATAGCTCTTTTTATCAATTAAAATTCGATTTCAGCTTGCGTACAACGTCTCCGGTTAACGCAAGTAGCGGACTTGGGAAACGTGATTTGTCGGTTAAATTATATTTTTAAAGGTAGTCAAAAATGCCATTTTGAACGGTTCTCCGCTATTTGCTCGTTAACCGACTTAAGTTTGATTTCCTAACTTTTACCCACTAACCAGAAAGAACAAAAGAGAGGAGTAAGGTTAAATTAACCGTGGGAACTATAGATTCCGTCAACATTGATAATCCCCTCTCTTTTCTACTTCAATTTCGTTTAGTTCTATGAGACCTGGATCTCGTTTTTAAGTCGATGAAAATAAAGTAGGTGTCCTTTCCTAATCAATTTCTAATGAATAAATGTAACCAAATTTACGGAGTAGACATCAGCAAAGATGTGTTTGATGTTGCTGACTCTGCCGGAAAACATTACCAATTTTCTAATGACAGCAACGGCTTTAAAAGCTTTCTTAAGTCTCTTTCTGATCAAGATTTGGTGGTTATGGAAGCTACCGGTTACTATCATTACAGGCTGGCACAGTTCCTTTACGAACAGGGTGTAAAGGTGTCTGTAGTGAATCCCTTGTCAGTAAAGCGTTTTATCCAGATGAAACTCTCAAAGATTAAAACTGATAAATCTGATGCCCGGGCGATCTGTGAATACGCCACAGTTAATGAAGTTCCATTGTATACAGCCAAAGATGAGAACCAGGCTGAGTCACTTCAGTTGTTGCGTTTGATTGAGATCTACACCAAACAAAGTACCGCCCTAAAGAATAAATTGCATGGTGAAAAGGTTCTTGGAAAGCCTTCCAAAGCTGTTTATCATTCTTTGAACAGATCTCTTAAAGCAATTCAGAGAGAAATTAAGGTCCTGGAGGATCGACTCACTGTAATGGTAAAGGAGGAACAGCAAAACCAACTAAGCCTTCTTAAAAGCATTCCCGGAATGGGTAATAAAACAGCTATCATGTTATTGGTGCTGACAGATGGATTTTCCAATTTCGAAAACGCCAGGCAGCTGTGCTGTTATGCCGGTATTACACCCACTATCAGGGAATCTGGTGCCAGTGTAAGAGGCAGAAGCCGGATTAGTAAAATGGGCAATGCAAAGCTCCGAAACCTGCTGTTCATGTGTAGTTTTACTGCCTGTAAACATAACAAAGCCTGCAGAGAGATCTATGAGCGCATAATAGCCAAGGGCAAAAGCAAGAAGTTAGCTTTGATTGCAGTTTGTAATAAACTTCTTAAACAAGCCTTTGCTGTGGCAAAATCGGGATTGCCTTACGATGAAAATTACGTGTCGAAATTGGGGTGAAAATCCTTGGAAGTTAGCTTAGTTCTTTGTTGTG
>NZ_FNGG01000002.1:399096-721501 GCF_900102915.1 Salinimicrobium catena | reverse complement strand
CCATTAAAGTGGCACGCGAGCTGGGTTCAGAACGTCGTGAGACAGTTCGGTCTCTATCTACAGTGGGCGTTAGAAATTTGAGTGGATCTGACTCTAGTACGAGAGGACCGAGTTGGACTAACCTCTGGTGTACCAGTTGTTCCGCCAGGAGCACTGCTGGGTAGCTACGTTGGGAAGGGATAAGCGCTGAAAGCATATAAGCGCGAAACCCACCACAAGATGAGATTTCTTTAAAGGATCGTGGGAGACCACCACGTTGATAGGTCACAGGTGTAAAGGCAGCAATGTCATAGCCGAGTGATACTAATAATCCGTATAGCTTAGTGCCCCCGTCCCCCATAGCTCTTTAAGAGCGACGGGGGACAGGAAAACCTAAAGCTCCATTACTTGCTCAAAAATGTCTTCTTAATTTTTATTTTCCAATCATGTCAAAATATTAGTAGTTAGTATTGAGAATAGAGTATTGAGATTGTTGTATCTCACTACTCACTACTAAATTCTCACTACTTACTCAAAGACTTAAGGTGGTTATAGCAACGGGGCTCACCTCTTCCCATTCCGAACAGAGAAGTTAAGCCCGTTAGCGCAGATGGTACTGCTATCTTGTGGGAGAGTATGTCGCCGCCTTTCTTTTAAACCCTTCATCATGAATTTGATGAAGGGTTTTTTTATGTTCTAAAATTTAGATCTTTGAATATCAGTTTCCCTCCTTCGCATTTAGCAGTAAACCGGATTTAAAGACACAGGACGGCGTTAGACCTGTGAGAGCGCAGGTAAACTTTGAAAGCCTCTATTACGGTACGCTGACGTGGATGGTCAATTACTGCAGCAGCTGCACCATGCTGGCTTTGAATAGTTACGGATTTAGCGACTAAAAACGTATTGCCCCGAAATTGAAATCAATGCCTCACCGTCCTCTTCGGTAATTGTTGTGTTTTCACTAACATCCAGTACCAGGCGACTATCAGTTAATTCAACTATGATCATCTCTTTTTCAGAAGCAACCTCATAAGCACCGGGAGTGGAAGTCCCTTCAAAATTAGTAATATCAATTCTGTTGCCGGATACCACATAGTTTCCACTGGATTCATAACTTATGTCTCTGTAGGGGAGGGTCATCCCTTCCCCTGTAAGTATTACATCATAGACTCCCTCAGATTCAAAGGTCCCGTTTTCATGGAAAGTCATACTCGCATCGATGTTTTCTGCAATCCCTGCATAATCCGCCCGCATGCTCATTCCGTCAACTTTGGTTTCAGAATATCCGGAGTATTCAAATTCGGTCAGATTCCATTGTCCTATTAATGATCCAGAAATTTCCCCTTTTGATTCGTCATCTTTTGAGCAGGAAATAAGAGAAATGAAGAAGATTCCCAGCAGGCTTACTTTAATTATTTTCATCCTTTAAAGTTTTGGTTGGTTACGAGTTTTAAAGGAAAGAATGGGTAGGGAAGAGACCTTGGCTCGCTATCTTTCTGGAAATGAAAGTAGTAAAAAATGCTTATCAGATACTCTAGTTTCTGATATAATCGCTGAAATCACTGAAAAAATCTTCAAGCAGCAGCATCTTCTGGTACAGAAATTCCTTTACCCGCGGCCAGTCTTTTTTGTTGTAGATGCTTACTTTGTCCAGGTGAACATAGATCCTCGAGACGATCTTCCCTTCGGAAAGTTCGTAGTCCTTATCAAAAATAATTTCTGACAAATGATAATCGGTTTCCAAAATGCTCTTTAGAGATTCCAGTTTTTCAAAGTAATAGGCCCTTATCAGTTCATCTTCCTCAATGATGTCTAAAGAAACCTGGGCGTATTTTCTTTCAAAAGTGAACTTCAGCTGGATTTCTTTTATTCCTGTATTGTACAGCATCCATTTATGAGGATATTCCTTTCCAAAAGTCGTCCAGAACTCCTGCCTAAGTTTCTTTGCTTCTTCTCTGCTGAACATCTTCTACAGTAAATAAGCCAGGATTATGCCCAGAACCACCACTCCCAGTTTTGAGGCGTTGAAGGTGTGGTTCTTCGAAGCTTCAAATAATATAGTGGTCGAAACGTGCAGAAAGATCCCTATCACCACCGCATAAATATATACAGCATAAGTGTCAAGGATTTCGAAATTAGCATGGAGCCAGCTCCCCAGGGGCGTCATTACCGCAAAAATAGAAAGGAACAGGATCACTCTTAGCTTTCCAATTTTTGAATGTAAGAGAAAGGTTGATAATATGGCCGCAACCGGAATTTTATGTACCACCACCCCATGCAGCAGGTCTTCACTGCTGTTAAGCGGAAAACCTTCCAGCAATGAATGCAGCGAAAGACTTATCAGCAGGAGCATAGGGAATTTCCCGGTTTGCCCGTGATGCATGTGTCCGTGTTCCACCCCTTTGGACAGGAACTCCAGGAAGATCTGAATGAGCAATCCCAGCATGATGAAAACACCGACTCCTGATGTTCCTGAGGTATAAACTTCGGGCAACAGCTCAAATACAGTGACCGACAATAAAAACGCCCCACTGAAGGACAGCAGTAACTGGAATCCTGTAGAGGAGGATGGTTTTATGAAAAGGGAGATCCCAAAGCCTGTAACTACAGCAAGTAAGGGTAGAAGGTATATCATTAATTGAACACTAAAATTAGCCGGTCTGAATTCTGTTCGTCAAATCGCTCAAGCCGGTAGTTTCCAAAAGTGTGCTTCAGCACGATCCCTGCCTCTTGGAAATACTTTTGAAAATCATGCAGGGTGAGAGCCTGTACTTTTTCGGTATAGGAATGATCCATGTCTTCATCTGTAAAGCGAATATCCTTCATTACATACCCATCCTTGAAGCGCCTGTTGATCTCGAAATCTATTCCCTGTACTGTCTTGTTTTCTTCAGGCACAAGCGTTTGGATCACCTTTTTCACGTTCATAAAATCTATAACCCCATAACCTCCCGGTTTCAGTTCCTGTTTAATGGCTTTTATGGAGTTCAGGTTATCTTTTTCATTTTCGAAATATCCCAGGCTGGTGAAAAGGTTAAATACCGCATCAAATTTTTCATCCACCGGTTCGCACATGCAATGCGTGTAAAAACGCAAGCTGTGATTTTCAAACTGCCTTGCATGCCGAATGCTGTTTTCGGAAAGGTCTACCCCTGTGACATTATAGCCCAATTGGTTCAGAAAAACAGAATGCCTTCCCTTACCGCAAGCCAGGTCTAAAATAGTAGCGTTTTTAGGTAGATCAAGAAAAGAAACCAGGTTTTGCATGAATTCCCGGGCTTCATCATCGTTGCGGTCTTTGTATAAAATGTGGTAGTAGGGAGTGTCAAACCACGAAGAAAACCAGTTTTTCTCGGCTAATTCCATATGCAGCAAAATTAATGTATTTTTGCCTCTCACAGAATAGAACACATGGGAAATAATTTTAAAATGGTGGCCAAAACTCTTTTTGGCTTCGAACCTTTACTGGCAAAAGAACTGAGAAACCTGGGCGCGATGGAGGTAAAAGAAGGAGTGAGGTCTGTATCTTTTGTTGGGGATAAAGGTTTTATGTACAAGGCGAACCTGTCGCTGCGCACCGCCATTAAGGTCTTAAAACCCATTGATTCTTTTAAAGTTTTTTCTGAAGAAGACCTCTACAAAAAGGTCAACAGGATGCCCTGGGAGAAATATCTGGACGCTACTGATACTCTGGCTATTGATGCCACGGTACATTCCGATAAATTCACTCATTCCAAGTACATAGCATTAAAATCCAAAGATGCCATAGTAGACCGGTTTCGAGAGAAATACGGACAAAGACCCGGAATAGACCTGGATTTTCCAACTTTAAGGATCAACATGCACATTGAAAAAGATACCTGCACGGTTTCTCTTGACAGTTCCGGGCAATCCCTGCACAAAAGGGGGTATAAATCGGCCACTAATATCGCTCCTATAAATGAGGTGCTTGCGGCCGGAATGTTGCTACATTCCGGGTGGGACGGACAATGTGATTTTCTCGACCCCATGTGCGGTAGCGGAACCATTCTTATTGAAGCGGCCATGATAGCCTGTAACATTCCGCCGAACCTGAACAGGAAGGAATTCGGATTTGAAAAATGGAAGGACTGGGATGAAGCCCTTTTTGAGAAGATAGAGGAATCGGTTCTGAAAAAGATGCGGGATTTCCATTTTACGATCAAAGGATATGACAAGGCTCCTTCCGCAGTGCATAAGGCGAAAGACAATGTTGAAAATGCCAACTTATCTGAATTCATTACGGTAGAGCAGCAGGATTTCTTTAAGTCTGAAAAGCAGATCGAACGGCACCTGCATATGGTGTTTAATCCGCCGTACGGGGAACGCCTGAACATCGATATGCCCGAATTTTACAAAGCGATAGGCGATACCCTGAAGCAAAGTTACCCCGGAACCCATGCCTGGTTCATTACTTCCAACCTGGAAGCCATAAAGCACGTGGGTTTAAGGCCTTCCCGAAAGATCAAACTTTTCAACGGCTCGTTAGAATCCAAGCTTCTGAAGTATGAGATCTACGAAGGTAGCAAGAAGGCAAAAAGCAATAAATTTTAATTCATTCTATTTTTTGTAGAACGGAAGCAGGTAAGAAATAGAGTAGCCATAGCCAACACCCCAGGTGCTGTTGTCGTAAGTCCTGTGAAACCCGGGAATGTAAAGGTTGTCGAAGTTGCCGGGAGTGGTCGCTGTCACTCTTCTCTTCAGCTGTACATGAGTGCCTAAAAACACATTGTTAAGCACTTCTACCTTGATGCCCAGCTGCAGTTCGATCCAGCTGGCGGTGAGATTATTGAATTCCTGGGTTTCGGTTCTTACGTCTGGTCCAAAGTAATTGGTAGGGGAGTAGACCGAAAATTCCTGTAGTTCTGTAGAAAAGGTCGCGAAGCCGTACCTAAGGCCGGCAAAGATCAGGTTTTCCATGCCCTGCCAGTTCTCATAAGCATTGTAGTTCACCCCCACTTTGATGTAGCTACCGGAAGCTTCAGCAGTGACACTGGGTTCAGAAATGAGGTTCTTTTCGTTCCCTATTTCCGCAGCCAAATAGTAATCTTCATAGATGCGGTAATCTCCTTTGATCTCAAAGCCCTGGTAGTTTTCATCCAGCACCGTGCGTAAAGGTTTGCTCAGATCAATTCCCAGGCGCAGCCCGTATTTTTCCCTGTATTCCAGAGTGTCTGCCGGTTGTTGTTCTTCCTGTGCGAAAAAAGCAGAAGGATGAAAGACAGCAATACTAATGAGTAATAGAAATATGTGCTTCTGTTTCATTTTCTACATTTTCTAGTAAGATCACTTCAGAAATTATCCAGTTGTCCTCGTCCTGTAGTGTGTTGGCATCAATGTTCGTAAAATTTACTTTATAGCCGCAGGCGCGGTTAAGATATTCGGGCGCGGGATCATAGCTAAAGCTGATGCGATCCTCATTCTCGGTGGTCGCCGCGCTGTTGCGGATAAAACTGTACTCGGTCACATTCTCATTTGTTCTTAAGGGAATGGTAATGGTATTCACTGTTTCGGGTCCCAGGAAAATTTCTTCCCCGGCAGCGCGAACTACAAGGTTCTGTACCGCTTTGAGCTGAGAGGGATCTGCAGCGTCATAAAATTCAATTACCAACAGGGGAGTGGTCTCTGTACCTTCAGGACAAATGTCATCTTTTTGACATCCCTGGGCTATAATGATAAAGCCTGCTAAAAAAATCCATTTTTGGAACTGGTTCATTATCTTCTTTCTAAACATACCACGTTCTCTACGTGAAAGGTTTGAGGAAACATGTCCACTGCCTGTGTCCTGGTCACTTTATAATGCTCGTCAAGCAACGCGAGATCACGGGCCTGTGTAGCAGAATTACAGCTCACGTAGACGATTCGTTGCGGCAAGATACCAATAATTTGCGCAACTACATCTTTGTGCATTCCGTCGCGGGGAGGATCGGTGATGATCACATCAGGATGTCCGTGCATCACAATGAAATCATTGGTAAATACCTTTTTCATATCACCCACGTAGAATTCGGTATTTTCAATGCCGTTGTTCCGTGCATTTTCTTTGGCATCTTTAATAGCTTCGGGCACAGCTTCCACGCCGATCACCTTTTTCGCCTTGGAAGCGACGAACTGGGCGATGGTTCCGGTTCCGGTATAAAGATCATAAACCAGTTCGTCACCGGTCAAACCTGCAAAATCACGCGTGATCTTGTAGAGTTCGTAAGCCTGTGCAGAATTTGTCTGGTAGAAAGATTTAGCGTTGATCTTGAACTTTAAACCTTCCATTTCTTCAAAAATATGGTCACGGCCTTTGTAACAGATCACCTCCTGGTCATAGATAGTGTCATTTCCCTTGGAATTGATCACGTATTGCAGGGAAGTGATCTCAGGAAATTCTTCCGCGACAAGATCCAGCAGTAATTCCCTTTTCTCTTTATCATCTTCGTAGAACTGGATCAATACCATGATCTCTCCCGTAGAGGACGTACGGATCATCAAGGTCCGCAACATTCCCTTTTGTTCGCGGGTATTAAAAAAGGAAATATCGTTTTTAATGGCGAAAGCTTTGACTTTATTGCGGATGCCGTTACTGGGCGCCTGCTGCAAATGACATTCTTCTATGTCCAGGATCTTGTCCCACATACCAGGAATGTGAAAACCAAGGGCGTTCCTGTCTTCAATATCTTTCCCGCTCTGGATCTCTTCCTGGGTAAGCCAGCGACTGTCACTAAAGGAAAATTCCATTTTATTGCGGTAAAAATATATCTCCTTGCTTCCCAAAATAGGGGTAACCTCCGGAAGTTCCACTTTTCCCAGTCTTTGCAGGTTGTTGATCACTTCCTTTTGCTTGTAGTGCAGCTGGTGCTCATAGACCATGAATTGCCACTTACAGCCTCCGCAAACGCTAAAATGAATGCAGGGCGGCTCCACCCGCTTGTCTGAATAACTGTGAAATTTTGTAGCGGTACCTTCGTAATAGGCTCTTTTTTTCCGGGTGGTCTGTACGTCAACCACATCTCCCGGCACGGCATTCCCAATGAAGATCACTTTTCCGTCGGGCGCTTTGGCAATGCTTTTTCCTTTTGCCCCGGCATCGATCACTTCAAGATTGGTAAATTCTTTATTTCGGTTCTTTCTTCCCATGGGGCAAAAATAGGATAAAAGCTAAGATTTATTGGGGCTACGGGTGAAAAATTCGGGAAACATTTAGTAATTTGCGACTTCTGAATTCAGGATGATTTCTCTCCTCAAATTACCCATTTTTGCGGTAATTCCGAAAAGCAGGAATTTCGTTTTAGTAACATGTAAAATTTAAACAATGACGATTTCAGAAAAAATTTCTTCAGAAGAAGCAATCCAATTAGAAGATCAGTATGGAGCGCACAACTATCACCCGCTTCCGGTAGTGCTGGAGAGAGGGGAAGGAGTGCATGTTTGGGATGTGGAAGGAAAGAAATATTACGATTTTCTTTCGGCTTATTCTGCGGTGAACCAGGGGCATTGCCACCCGAAGATCGTAGGGGCAATGTATGAGCAGGCTCAGAAACTCACCCTTACTTCAAGGGCTTTCCATAATAACGTTTTAGGGCAGTACGAGAGATTCGCATCAGAATATTTCGGATTCGATAAACTGCTACCAATGAACACAGGGGCAGAAGCTGTAGAAACCGCCATTAAGATCGCCAGGAAATGGGCTTACGAGAAAAAAGGTGTAAAGGAGACCGAGGCGCAGATCATCGTTTGTGAGAATAACTTCCACGGAAGAACGACTACCATCATCTCTTTTTCAAATGATGAGGAGGCGCGCAAGAACTTTGGCCCTTATACCCCCGGATTCCTGAAGATCCCATATAACGATACCGAAGCTTTGGAAGAGGTTTTGAAAAATAACGACAACATCGCCGGATTCCTTGTAGAACCAATACAGGGTGAGGCCGGGGTTTATGTACCTACGGAAGGATTCCTGAAACGTGCAAAGGAACTTTGCGAAAAGCACCATGTGTTGTTCATTGCCGATGAAGTGCAGACGGGAATTGCACGTACCGGAAAATTGCTGGCAGTAGATCATGAGGAGGTGAAGCCTGATGTATTGATCCTTGGAAAAGCTATTTCTGGCGGGGTTTATCCTGTTTCTGCCGTATTGGCGAACGATAACGTGATGAACGTGATCCAACCGGGACAGCACGGTTCCACTTTTGGAGGAAACCCTGTTGCCTGTGCCGTGGCCATGGCTGCATTGACAGTGATCAAAGAAGAGAACCTTGCTGAAAATGCCGAGGAACTTGGTAACCTTTTCCGCAGAAAATTAAATGATTACATCAGGAACTCGAACATCGTGAAGCTGGTGAGAGGGAAAGGATTGCTTAACGCGATCGTGATCAACGACAGCGAAGAAAGTTCGACAGCCTGGGATATTTGTATGAAGCTAAGGGACAATGGCCTGCTGGCCAAGCCAACCCACGGGAACATCATCAGGTTCGCACCGCCGTTGGTGATGAACGAAGAGCAATTGAATGACTGCGTGGAGATCATCACGAAGACGCTTAAGGAATTCGAAAAATAAAAGCTGAAAAGTTTAAAAATAAAGGGCTGTCATTGACAGCCCTTTTTAGTTTTTAGAAGTCAGCACCGCCGCCGCCATACTCTCTCATCATCTCCTCCTGCATTTCCTGAAGGCCTTCAATTCCGTAGTAAGCAAAGGCAATAATAGTTCCTATGAGATAGATGGCCGAAAGAACGATCCCGATAATGGCGAGGATCTTTCCGCTTTTTACATTGTTATATCCTTTATAGAGTTCGGGTTCTGCCATATAGATCTGTTTGGCCTTTTTCGCCATGATCAAAGCAATGATCCCGAAGATCAACCCAATGATGCCGTAACAGCAGCAGGTAAGTATCGAAAGGATCCCAAAGACCAGGATCAATGTAGAATTCGGTAAAACTTGTCTTTCCATAATTTTGGTTTTGGTTAGTTAAATAAAAAGCTGACTTTGTAGGCGTAGGCACCTACAATTATGATGGCATTTAAAATTATAAGACCTGCTTTTACATACCAGTCTTTCTTAAACTTTATAAATAGGTTTACAACGAGGAAAGCCAGCAGAAGCAGGATGGTATAAATTGCAGGGTACATTTTGAAAGCGGAAAAAAAATCTCCCTGAAAGACCAGCACCAGTGCACGCTGGGCCCCGCAGCCAAGGCAGTCAAAGCCGAATAATTGTTTGTTGAGGCAGGGAAGTAAAAATTCCTCCATAGGCTATCTTGGGTTGATCACTGCGATCTTTTTCGTTTTTCGGACGTTCCTCATATCGGTTACCTCCACAATATACAAAGCATTTGCCATATGCTGGGTGGAGATGCTTATGGAACGCCTGTTGCCAAAACTGGTCCTGAAAAAGATCCTTTTTCCCTGAAGATCATAGAGCGCAACCGACCTAACCGGGGAGAAAGAGTCACTGATGATCTCAAGTTCTCCGAGCCGGTTGTTCTGAAAAATGGAGAAAACGGTTTCCTCTTCTTCATTGAGAAGAAGTTCTACCGGTGATTCGGCATTCGCTATTTTAGCTCTAAAGGCAAGCATGAACCTGTTGTTATGATTTCCCGTTGGGAGTTCTACTTCATATGTATCCTCCAAAATGGAGTGGTACGTATTGCTTTGGCTATCTAATATATAAAGATTTTTGTTTTGAAGGTCTTTTGTGCGGGCAGCAGAAAACTTTAATGTGGCATTCTCATGGTCAACCTTCAGGAAAAAGGGGATCTCCTCTTCAGGATCAAAAGGCCTCACGTCTATGACATAGCTTTCTTCCCCCTGCAGCCAGCCCACATCGGCAGGAGCCAGATCATAGGCCGCGGCATCCATTCCGGGATCTGTTCCGGCAGAGGCATCGTTCCAAAACCCAAGGGTTAATCCGCGTACATATTCCCCGTTGATCTCTACCTGGAGTTTTACTTGCGGAACTTCGATCTTTGCACTTTGTTGTCTATTAGTTGACTTGTTGGTTGCTGAATTCGCAGTAGGAGAAAATACCCTATGAGCATTTTTAAATACGACATTTTCATCACCGGCGCCTATTACCATGAAACCCTGGCCCACCGGAAGGAACCTACGGTCGTAATTCTTTCCTTTTTCATTGGTGGAATTTTCCACACTTCCATAAGATTTGAAAATGGGAGGTTCATATATCCCGGAGGTGCAGGGAGCTACCGGACTAAAAGTGCCGTAACCACCGATATAATCCTCAAGATAATGCGAACTGCCGTTCTCTTGTGAATCCCAGAAATAAGCGATGCCCGTCGTGGCATTCTTTCTTTCTATCACTCCGTGGCAGGAGGTATTCAGGCTCCCGGAACCTGAATTCTCCAGTAGGAAGAGGCTCAGGTCCATTCCCGAAGGGTATGGATTCCCTACCAAGACGATCTCTTCAGCAGCAATTGGTACCTCAATATTTCCTGAGTTTGGCCTGCCTCTGAGATCATACCTCTGCGCATTTCCGGGGTTATTCGGCAGGTCGTCCACCATAGTTGCGTCACTGCCCTGCACGCCTTTCATGCTGAAGCCGTAGCCGGGTTTTATCGTCGTTTCCTCCCCAACAAAGTGCCAGCCGTAATAATTTATCCCAGAGAAGGTGTAGATCCACCGATTGGAAATGTTGAGCGGATTAGAGCTGCCGTTAAGGCCGGAGGTATGTGAAGCCTGTTTGCTGAAGGTCAGCGTTTGGGGCTGATGGAACATGCCAATTCCAAAAAGCCCGTTCTTGTCGGCGCTGTTTCCCACAGGCGCTGCCCAGTAATCGTAATCGTAAGCCCCGGCAGTACCGGTCTGAAATACAGAAAGTTCGCCGTTCCCGGTGTTCGGTGTCTTCTGCTCTTTACCCTGGATCAATTGCCCTTCTTTCCGAAGGTATAGACTGGCCTCGGTTTCGCTGCTGTGATTCTTGTTCAGGTGAATGTTATCTGCAACGAAGAGTACGGCGTTCTTCACATATACGAAGTGATCTTCTTTTTTGGCAGAAGGCCCAACAAAAAATTGGGCGGTGCACAGGTGGCTAATAAATAAAACCGCCGTTAAAGGTAAAAATCTTCTCATTTTGCCGAAATTTGTCCCGGGTCTGTAATTTTAAATGAAGATACTATAGTTTTCAATTCACAGAACACTGATAAACAAATAATTATGAAAAAAATAAATTCTCAGGTGCTCAACACTTTTTTCATCATTTTAGGGGGTGCCATGCTGCTGTTCGAGATCTCTGGAGATGAGAAAAATGTATACATTCTAATTGTGGGAATCATCCTGCTGATGTTTGGCCTTTATCGCGCGACAAATCACTGGGTATATACCAAAGATGACCATAAGCAGGAGAACGAATCTGATGAAAATATTTAGGTAATGCTGAAACCCGGGGATAAAGTAGAAGTGCTTGACGAAGACCTTGAGGGCAAAGTGCTTTCTGTGGATGGAGGAGAGGTGGAGATAAGGACCAAGGAAGGTTTTGTGCTGAGTTTTCCTGAAAAGGACCTTATTAAAACCGACGGGGACTTTCCCGATGTTGGCGTTGAAGATCTTTCCGAAGTCATTAAACAAAAAGAATCTTTTAAGAAAAAGAGGTCGGCAAGGGTCAAACCCAAAGAACGCAATCTGCCACCAATGGAAGTGGATCTGCACATCCATAAGCTGGTTCCAAAGAGCGGCGGCATGAATAATTTTGAGATCCTAACACTGCAGGTGGAAACAGCTAAACGTCAGCTGGAGTTTGCCATGAAAAAGCGTATTCAGAAAGTGGTTTTTATTCACGGAGTTGGCGAAGGCGTCCTAAGAGCCGAACTGGAAACCCTTTTCAACAGGTACGAGAACCTGAAATATTATGATGCCGATTACCAGAAATACGGCCTGGGTGCGACCGAAGTCTATATTTTTCAGAATTACTGACCTTCTGCTGGTTGCTCCTCTTCTTCAGAAGGATCAATGGTGATCTGCTCTACAGGAGAATCATAGTAACCCAGTTCAAAATCTTCAAGTCTTATTTGTTCTCCATCTCCACCCTGTTTGAGCAGAGTGAGATTTTCCGCAGTGAAAAGATACCTGAAGCTTTGCGAGATCACGTTCTCGCGAACCGTGGTCACATCAAAAGAATCCACGATCTCAGGATTCAGATAATATGGCAGCCCTGCGTCATCACGATCATCTGCAGGGTTGTTGTTCATGTTCCAATCCTCATTTCTCGTTGGTACCCCGTCATCGTCATCGTCGGCATCCAGGTGGTTCGGAGTGCCGTCATTATCTGAATCGGGGAAACTGCCTACCATATTATCGGCTTCCACGGCTATTTCTACCCGGGTAAGAATGTTGTCCTGGTCATCATCTATATCCAGGTAATCGGGAATCCCATCCTGGTCAGTATCCCGTTCTGAGGCCATGCCTTCTGTTTCTGAAGGCACCCCGTCGCCGTCATGATCTGTAGCGTTTTGCAGGGTAGTGGTAATGATCATCTCCCCGCCGCTGGTGCTGCGGTATTCTTCGGTCACTCCCGGGGAAACAGGAGGGATCGCGTTGCAAAAATAAGAGTCATCTACTTCCCCGTTAAAGACCCTGTAGACCACCTGGTTTTCAGAATTCAAAGGTATGGTCATTTCCCCGGTTTCCGTAGAAAAGAATTGGGGAGTAGGGGTTTCAAGGCTAAATCTGAAGGCGATGGCTTCGTGCACCTGGTCATTGTTGATGTTGAAAAGCACCTGGTCTTCAGTATCGCCGCACCATTGAAGTTGTTTGTTCTCAAAATTAAAGTCGGTCACGATAAGATCCCCGTCATCACAGGAAACAAACAGCAAAGTGGTCAAAAACAGGTAAAAGGATCTTTTCATTATTCCGGGTTTTCAGCAAAATTAAAAGTAATATATAATTTAAACAGAGTCTTCCCAGAATTTATTTCAAAACCCTTATTTTTGCTTTCCATGAAACAAGTCTACTTTGATAATGCCGCAACTACCCAAATGCGGGAGGAAGTGGTGAACCGCATGGCCGAGGTCATGAAAACGGTATATGGAAACCCTTCTTCAACTCATGCCTATGGCCGTTCGGCCAAGACCCTTATTGAGCAGGCCCGTAAAACGGTCGCGAAAATATTATATGTCGCTGCTTCTGAGATCATTTTTACCAGTGGCGGGACAGAGGCCGATAATCTTATTCTCAACAGTGCCGTGAGGGACCTTGGGGTGAAAAGGATAATCACTTCCAAAATTGAACATCACGCCGTTCTGTACACCCTGAACAAACTTCACGAAGTGCATAATGCAGAGATCGAATATGTGAAGCTGGATGACTGCGGAAGGGTAGATTTGGAGAATTTGGAGGAACTTTTATCATCTTCAGATGAAAAAACACTGGTAAGCCTGATGCATGTCAACAATGAAGTGGGGAATCTTCTTGATATCAAAAAAGTAGGCGAGATGTGCAGGAGTCACAACGCGCTTTTTCATTCAGATACCGTTCAATCCGTAGGGCATTATGAGCTGGATCTTTCTGAGATTCCGGTAGATTTTACCGCGGTCAGCGCCCATAAGTTCCATGGCCCTAAAGGGGTTGGTTTTGCCTACATAAGGAAGAACAGTGGACTGCAGCCTTTGATCTTTGGAGGAGAGCAGGAAAGAGGTTTTCGTGCAGGAACAGAATCTGTCCACAATATTGTGGGGCTCGAAATGTCCCTGAAACTGGCCTATGAACATCTTGATGAGGAGCGGGAGTATATCAGTAACCTGAAAAAATATTTCATCGATCAGCTTCAAAAGGAAATTCCCGGAGTGAAATTCAATGGCGAGTGTGATGATTTTGAGCACAGCACTTATACCCTGATCAATGTTTGCCTGCCTGTTTCCCAGGAAAAAGCCCTTATGTTGTTATTCCAGCTGGACCTAAATGGCATTGCATGTTCAAAAGGCAGCGCCTGTCAAAGCGGAAGCGACAAAGGTTCTCATGTTCTAAACGCTTTTCTTTCTGAAGAAGACCTGAAAAAACCTTCTTTACGTTTCTCTTTTTCCATGTACAACACTAAAGAAGAGGTAGATTACGTGGTGAAGGTGCTGAAGGATTTCATCGAAGGATAATGCCCAATTAATATTTCTGAAGCTTTTTTAGATCATAACCTGACCCCGATCTTTAGGTTGTATACTCGTGGACTGAGGTAATTAGGTACAGCATACTGCGTCTTTGTGTAAACGTCCCTCACAAAGGTATTGGTAATGGAGTTTTGGGTGTCGAAAATGTTGAAGATCTCAAAGCCTACAGATATCTCTTTAAAAGCTTTTAATCGTTCAGAATTTTCTTCGGAATATTCACTTTTCAACAGGTAAGAAAGGCCGAGATCTGCTCTTCTATAATCGGGCAGGCGGGTCTGATAGAGGTAGGGATCGGCGTAAGCGGGGGAGCCTCCCGGTAATCCTGTGTTATAGACCAGGTTGAGATACATCTTCAGATCTGGAAATTTGGGCACGTAATCCTGAAAAAGCAGGCCGAACTTGAGACGCTGGTCTGTAGGGCGGGCAATATAGCCGCGGTTGTCAATATTTTCTTCTGTTTTTAAATATCCAAAGCTCAGCCAGCTTTCTGTGCCCGGTACGAATTCTCCGTTAAGCCGAAGATCCAGTCCATAAGCGAAGGCTTCGGCGTTATTTTCGGCAGCATAACGAATTCTCACATTTTCAAGGGTGTAGGGGTTGACATTGTCCATCTCTTTCAGGTAGGCTTCCGAAGTAAGGGTAAATGGCCTTGAAAGTAGTTTGAAACTGTAATCATGACCTATTACGAGGTGAATTGCACGCTGCGCCTCAACTTCCGGATTGAGTTGTCCACTGTGATCGCGGAGTTCGCGATAAAAGGGCGGCTGATGGTAGACACCTCCTGCTAACCTGAAGATCATGTCCTTATTCCAGTCGGGTTTGATGGCAAACTGGCCGCGGGGACTAATTACGATTTGATTTGATCCTGAAACATCTTTAGCCGAAAGATCCCAAAAATGGCTTCGCACACCAAGATTATACCACACTTCATGTGCGCCCCAGTTACTGCGTTTGCTCCACTGCACAAAAGCTTTTATCCTGTTGATCTGGGTTTCATTGAATGACCTGATGGAGGTGAATGGTGCTAGCGGAGCTTCAAAAGGTTCGTAAGGTTCATTATTTTTAAAATCGGGCAGGGGAGGTCTTAATGAGAATCCGGCAGAATCCACGATCTCATACTCCCTTATTCTGTCCCGGATGTCCTCGTGGGTGTAGGTGATCCCGTAATCTATCTGGTGGGCGTCCAGTCGCAGGTTTCCGGTATGTTCGGCGTTAACGAAAAAGGCGTCCAGTTTGTTGCGGGCATGGGAGAGCTGTCCGCCGATCCCTTCAGAGTATTCCACTTTTCCGAAGTCATTCCCGCCAATGTCTGTATTTACCTCACCCATCCTATAGGCTGCCACTATATCAAAATATTCCTGTTCACGGGTGTTGTACGTGGAAAGGGTAAAATGTGTAGTGAAATTAGGGTTTACCAGGTAAGAGGTTTTAAAAGCTCCAAACCAGGTGCGGTAAGAGTCCTCTTCCTGGCCGTTGTAATAGATGATCAGCGCCTTTGGGTCCTGCAAAGTGCCAAAATTGGTCTGTCTTGTGGTGGGTTCGTAATCGTAATCGTTCAGCGAAATATTTCCAAGGAAGCTCACTTCCAGCTTGTCTGAAAACTTGTACGTAAGGTTCGCCTGGGCATCGGCGAAAATCGGGTGAAAATTGGTTTCGGTTTGTTTTGCTTCTACAAAAAGGCTGTTGTCTCTGTATCTTATTCCTCCAAGAGCGGTGAATTTTTTGTCTGCAGAAGTTCCTTCCAGGCTGATGCTTCCGCCTAAAAGGCTGGCATCAAAGGACGCGGCAAATCCTACAGGTCTTCTGTAGGTGATGTCAAGCACCGAAGAGAGTTTATCGCCGTACTTTGCCTGAAATCCGCCTGCCGAAAAATAGACTTTTCGCACCAGGTCCTGATTCACAAAGCTTAATCCTTCCTGCTGACCAGATCGTATTAGGAATGGCCTGTAAACCTGGATACCGTTGACATAGACGAGGTTTTCGTCATAACTCCCACCCCGCACCGAATACTGGGTGCTGAGCTCGTTATTGGAATTGACACCTGGCAGGGTCTTGAGCAGGTTTTCTACTCCCGCATTGGCGCCGGGAATCTTCCTAATCACTTCCGGGTCAATGACCGTTAAACCCTGCAGCTGTTCCTGTTTTTGGGTTGAAAGCGTCACTTCAGAGATCTGTTCTACGGAAGTTTTAAGTACAGGATTGATCTCGTAAGTTTCGCCTTCGGCCAGTCTGATCCTGAAAATAAAGTTGCGGTAGTTTATATGGGAGATCCTGATCTCCACTTCTTTGTTAGCGGGAATGATCACCTCAAAAAACCCGCTGGAATTTGTTTGGGTACCGCGACCATCAGAAACATTGATGTTCGCGGAAGAAACCGGGTGTTGCTCCTCATTCAGGATGATTCCCTTCACCACGGCTTCCTGGGAAAATGAACTGTTCCAAATGAGAAAGGCGCAAAAAAGGAATAAATGAGGTGCTTTCAACCGAGGTTATTTTCTGAAAAAGGTACTCTCAAATATAGTGGTATTTCCTACATTATCAACTACTTCAATTTTCAGATGGTTTTCGGTCTCATTTACCACTCCGTC
Source organism: Salinimicrobium catena (assembly GCF_900102915.1). Lineage (GTDB taxonomy): Bacteria > Bacteroidota > Bacteroidia > Flavobacteriales > Flavobacteriaceae > Salinimicrobium > Salinimicrobium catena. The sequence goes on along the minus strand of NZ_FNGG01000002.1, from coordinate 704,822 downwards.
AGAGAAATCATGTGTGAGGAGGTTTTGCTTGTATTCGTATTCCATCAGGATGAACTTTCCGTTCACTGTTGCGCGATAGCTCTTTATCCCTGAAAGGTCATCAGAGATCTTCACTTTTAGATCCTTATTATTGGAGATCCATTGCCCGTCCCTGAAATTCACAGGTGTAACCGTAGGTGCTTTTAGGTCGCTGGCTAAAGTATAGGTGCCAAAAGTCCGGGTTTTGGTAGTGAATCTGTCTCCATCTTTATAAGTGGTGGAGTAATTCGGTTTTCCCCACTTGTTCAGCTCGGCAATGAATAGCTGCTCGCGGTCTTCGGGCTTATATTTGCTCACATCAAAACCAATGGTGATACTGCTGTGAATGGGAATAATATCTTCATGAAGTTTAATTTTTTCATCTTCAAAAGTGACGTCAAGGTGAGTGTCTTTATACAGGCTGTTCTTTGGAATGTAAACATCTATACCTTTATCCTCAAAAAGAGTAGGCTCATTGGCGGGTACAAAGTATTGTGTGGATTTGTCCTCTTTTGGGGTAATATTTTCAGCAAACTTTCCTTCTATAGGTACCCTCACAATGCGCTCATTCCCTGAAAAGTCAGTGATCCTTACTACATAGTCATAAGAAAGGCTGTCCTTTACATGAAGGTATCCTTCATTTTTTACCGGGCCGTAGATGCTCAAAGGATTTGAAGGTTCTATAAAAAGCTTCTGGATGCGGCGATTGTTTTCGGTATAATAGCCGTAGTCGATAAGTTGGTTAAGATGCCGGGTTTCGGCAAAGGAGAACTTTTCAAAATTCGCCTGGAAGATCTTGTCCCCATTAGCGCTGGCTTCTATTCTGAAGACCCCATTACGGTTATAGGCGGCATCCTGCTGGTCTATGGTGGAAACCCCAAAGCCAATATCGCCGCAGGCATTGATCTCCTCGGTCTTATAGGAGCCGTCATTTTGCGGAATGAGTCTTAGTTTCTGTCTTTTTGCGGAACCGTTGACGTGCGCGTCTTCTCCCTGCGGGTAAACGTAGAACCCGTCAACTAAAGGGGCGCGGGTATCCTTGATCTCAATTCCGAACATGAGCGGATTCATAGGCCGCTGCTGCTCATCGCGGATCTCGAAGTGCAGGTGCGGGCCGCCGCTGCCCCCCGTATTACCGCTGCTGGCGATCAACTCTCCACGTTCCACCGGCAGTTCTTCGGCCGAAGGAAAAACTTCGATCTCGTAACTTTCCTTTTTATACTGTAGGTCTTTGATGTACTTTTCTATTCTTGGAGAAAAATTCTTCAGGTGCGCGTAAACAGTTGTAAAACCATTTGGGTGTTGCACGTACAGGGCTTTTCCGTAGCCGTAATGAGAAATATTAATGCGGCTTATAAAGCCTTCCGCAGAAGAATGTATGGGTAAACCTTCCCTTTGCTGGGTCTTAAGGTCAAGCCCGCTGTGAAAGTGATTGGAACGTAACTCGCCAAAAGTTCCCGCAAGAGCCAGGGGTACCTGCAACGGGTCATCAAAATAATCTTCGGGAAGATTATACTGGGCGGTTGAGACAAATGAAAAAACAAGAAAAACAGCGGTAAAGACGGATCTCATAGAAAGATGGAAAATTTTACTTTTTTATAGCGGGTTAAAGATAGAAAACCCATTTCAAAAATTAAACCGTTATTTCTGAGGGTGTTAAAATTATTTTAATGCGGCCCGGAAAATAGACTTCAAAATATTGGGATATTTCGGATGGTATGTTAACTTTGTATTGGTAAGCAGCAGGAATAGCTTTAATGAGTGATTTAACAGAAATAGTTGGCGTTCTTGAAAATAGGATTGCAAAGTTGCTTCAGAACCACAAGAAACTGGAGCAGAAGCAAGAAGATTTGCAGGAAGAGCTGATGAAACTGAGGGCGGAAAAAGAGCAATTACAAAATGACCTTCAGGCTTCTGAAAATCGGGTACAAACTCTAAAAGCTGCTAATGCGTTGCTTGGCAGTAATGATTATAAAAAGGAAACCAAGCTAAAAATCAATGGCTTGATTAGGGAGATTGATCAATGTATTGTTCAACTTTCTGAATAGAACAATAAATGTCAAATCAGCTTAAAATAAAGCTTTCTATTGCAGACAGGGTCTATCCCCTAAGCATTCAGCCGCAGCAGGAGGAAGGTCTCCGCAAGGCTGCCAAGAAAATAGAAGCTATGATTAAGCAATTTGAACAGAGTTATGCCGTTAGGGATAAGCAGGATGTACTGGCCATGTGTGCCCTACAATTTGCAGCCCAGACCGAGCAGAAAACAATTGATAATGACAGCGAGATACATTTGGCTGAGGATAAATTGAAAGCTCTGAATGACCTGCTTGAGAAGCATTTAGGTTAGCTGTTCTTTGATTTGAAAAGAAATAAAGGTTACTGCCTGTATTAGTTATTTTTTTTGATAAACTCAACACCAATTCTTTAAAAAGGGTGAGTTTAAGTTGTAAAAGCGGGCCGTCTTTGAACGGATTCTTGATCAGCTTGTTAGCCCTAAACGTGATTTTAAAGAGTTTATACAAAACCACTACTAATACAGGCTTTTTTTTTACATAAAACTATCTAATGGAAACACTGACTATATCGATTATTTTATCTGTGATCATAGGCCTGGCAATAGGCTATGGGATCGCAAAATTCCTGGAAAGGAAGAATGCTTCCAAGATCGTTCAAAGAGCGAAGAAATCTGCTGCAGGTATCCTTAAGGAAGCCAAACAGGAGGCCGAAGGGATCAAAAAGGATAAGATCCTGCAGGCAAAAGAAAAGTTTATAGAGCTTAAGTCTGAGCATGAAAAGGTGATCCTGGCACGCGATAAGAAGATCGCTGATGCCGAAAAAAGGGTCAGGGATAAAGAATCACAGGTATCCAGCGAACTGGCTAAGAACAAGAACCTGAACAAGGAGCTTGAAAGCAAGATCGCCGACTATGATCACCGCAACGAGGTCCTTGAAAAGAAACAGGAAGAGGTAGACAAAATGCACAACAACCAGGTGCAGCAGTTAGAGGTGATCTCCGGACTTTCAGCCGAAGAAGCCAAGGCTCAACTGGTAGAATCCTTGAAAGACACCGCAAAAGCCGATGCCATGGCGCTGGTACAGGATACCATCGAAGAAGCCAAGCTTACCGCACAACAGGAGGCCAAAAAGATCATTATCAACACCATCCAGAGAATAGGAACAGAAGAGGCCATTGACAACTGTGTGTCTGTCTTCAACCTTGAAAGCGATGACGTTAAAGGACGTATCATTGGTAGGGAAGGTCGTAACATCCGGGCGATCGAAGCTGCGACCGGGGTAGAGATCATCGTAGATGATACTCCCGAGGCCATTATTCTTTCTTGTTTTGATTCAGTAAGAAGAGAGGTGGCAAGGTTGTCACTTCACAAGCTGGTTACCGACGGAAGAATACACCCGGCAAGGATCGAGGAAGTGGTGAAAAAGACCACCAAGCAGATCGAGGAAGAGATCATTGAAGTAGGAAAGAGAACAGTTATTGATCTTGGTATTCACGGCCTGCACCCTGAATTGATCAGGATAGTGGGTAGAATGAAATACCGTTCTTCTTACGGACAAAACCTGTTGCAGCACTCGCGCGAAGTGGCCAAATTGTGTGGCGTGATGGCAGCTGAACTGGGATTGAACCCAAAACTGGCAAAACGTGCCGGACTGCTTCACGATATCGGGAAAGTGCCTGATTCTGAAACCGAAGTGCCTCACGCTATCCTTGGTATGCAGTGGGCCGAAAAATATGGTGAGAAACCCGATGTGTGTAACGCGATTGGAGCTCACCACGATGAGATAGAAATGAACTCCCTGTTGTCTCCTATTGTGCAGGTTTGTGACGCGATAAGCGGGGCAAGACCAGGGGCAAGACGCCAGGTGCTGGATTCTTACATTCAGCGCTTAAAGGATCTTGAAGATATCGCCTTCGGCTTTAACGGAGTGAAGAAAGCTTACGCTATCCAGGCGGGTAGAGAGTTGCGTGTGATCGTGGAAAGTGAAAAAGTAAGCGATGACAAGGCTTCTAACCTGTCCTTTGAGATCTCTCAAAAGATCCAGACAGATATGACCTATCCCGGGCAGGTAAAGGTTACCGTGATAAGGGAAACCCGTGCGGTGAACATCGCCAAGTAAATTTGAAAAACATAGATTGTAAGACCCTGCTTCTTTTGGAAGCAGGGTCTTTTTTTATGGTTCCAGCTGCTTTTTAGTAACTTAGTATTATGAGTAAAAAGGCCATTTTACGAACCCTGGTCATTTTAGTGCTGTTGTATCCGGTCTACATGTTGTTCAAAGCCGGAAATGCTTTGGATTTGCAGGATGTACAACAAGCGCGGAACAGTGTATTGAATTACCAGGTAAGCATCTGGATAAGCTGGGTGCTTCTTTCAGTAGTTTCCATCTACTATAAATGGTCTGAAAAAAGGAACTTTTTCTTCTATTTCACCTACGGATTTTTGCTGGTAAGTTGTTCTGTCTTCGGGTATTTTCACCAGAGCCTGGTCAATGCTTATGACCTTCCATCTCCATTTGAAGATAGTTATACCCTGGGGGTGGTGGTGACCCTGCAGAACCTGGTGGTTTCCTTTGTTCTTACTGCACTGCTACAAGCTGCTGTTTGGTGGTTCACCCGCAGGTGGCATCGCAGATGAATCTTTCCGAAAACCTACAGCTCTTCTGAAGTTATTATTTTTCCTCCCCTGGCGAGTATATCTTTACGCACCTTCTCGTAATCTTCCTGGATCAGCGGTACGGTAGCATCTTCAATGAGGGTGGCTTTAAATCCTTCTGCAAGCGCATCTTTTATGGTGTAATAAACACAAATATCGGCGGCCAGGCCACAGAAGTAGAGATCATCTGCTCCTTTTTCACGGAGGAAGCCTGCAAGTCCCGTACTTTTCAAATGCGCATTATCATAAAATCCGCTATAACTGTCTACCTCCACATCCATCGCGCTTCTAAAAATAGCTTCAACAGAATTGAGTTGCAGGTCTGGATGGAAGTCAGCTCCCGGAGTTCCCTGGATACAATGGGGCGGCCATAATTTCTGTTCTATTCCGTTAAGATCAATGATCTCGTATTCCTTCCGGTTCGGATGATTTATGGCAAAACTTTTATGTTCGGCCGGATGCCAGTCCTGGGTGGCCAGTACCAGTTCAAACTTTGGTATGATCTTGTTGATCACCGGTACAATACGGTCGCCTTCACGCACTTCAAGAGCGCCTCCCGGCATAAAATCATTCTGGGCATCTACTATGATCAGTGTTTTCATAACGCGTCTATTTTACTTTATGTTCATCTATTAACCGGTCTCTTTCCCGTTTAAGGTCTTCGCTGAGCCCCACCTTGTAAATATGCGGATTAAAGAAACGTTTATATTCTTTTGGCAGCTTATCCAGTCGTTCCCTGCTGAAGGCCTCTATCTCTTTAAGAGACCTTGAATCGTTAAGGATCTTTCCGTTTTCCATCACTTTTTGAAGCAGTGGTTCTTTTTGATGTCCGCCAACAGAAAGATGTTTTAAAGGGTCTGAAGGGTGGAACATCATCTGCGGATTTTCTTCCTCAGAAAGAGCAACTACGTCTGAGCCTGCGAAATTTCCATGTTTGTCCAGCACCCGAAAAACCTGCTTTTTATGAGGCAGGGTGATCTTTGAAATGGTTTCCGAAAGTTTGATCCTTGGTTCCTCCTTGAAAAATGCCAGTTTGTACACTCCGTCAAGAGCGGCATCGGGCTGTCCCGTTACCAGGCTGGTGCCTACTCCAAAGATATCGATAGGCGCCTCCTGGTCCAGTAAACTTTTTATTAGGTGCTCATCCAACTGATTGGAAGCAGCGATCTTCACATAATCCAATCCGGCTTCATCGAGCATTTCCCTTGATCTTCTTGATAGGTAAGCGAGGTCGCCGCTGTCAAGCCGAATGCCTTTGAGCTTTTGGCCTTTTTGCTCCATTTCTTTCCCTACCTTGATCGCATTGGGAATGCCGCTTTTTAAGGTGTTGTAGGTGTCGACGAGTAAAACGGTATTTTCGGGATGAGCTTCAGCAAAATCCCTGAAAGCGCTTAACTCGTCTTCGTAACTCTGGATGTATGAGTGAGCCATGGTACCCGAAACCGGGAGATCAAAATCTCGGCCCGCCCTGGTATTGCTAGTGGCTTCAAAACCGCCTATCACCGCTGCGCGGCTGGCGTGATACCCTCCCGCGCCCTGGGCACGCCTTAGTCCGAAATCGATCAGCATTTTTCCTTTTGCCTGCAGCCGCATCCTGCTGGCTTTGGTAGCGATAAGTGTCTGGAAATTAAGGATGTTCAGGAGCAGGGTTTCTATGATCTGAGCTTCAATGATGTTGGCCTCTATTCTAACCACAGGTTCTGTGGGAAAGACGACTTCCCCCTCACGCATGCTGTAAACAGTGCCGGTAAAGCGGAAATCCTTCAGGTATTCGATATAATCCTTGTTTAAACCAAGCTGCTTCAGAAATTGGATATCCTTTTCGTCGAACCTTAGATCCTTCAGTATCTCCAGGAGATTCTCGAGTCCGGCAAAGACAGCATAACCGCCTTCAAAAGGCAACTTCCGGAAGAAATAATCAAAGACTGCGGTGTGGTGGGTGTGGCCTTTCAAAAAATAGACCTGCCCCATGGTGAGCTGGTATTGATCTGTATAGGTACCGGTAAAATCCAGCATAGTTGGTATGGTTTAATGTTCATGCCCCCGCCTCTTTACAAGAGCGGCTTCTACTAATTTACGAAAATTGTGATGTTATTTTTGCAGGTCTTCAGCTCTTTCCAGGAACTGGTCCTGCTTGTGCCAGTCAAAGCGGTAGGAGAGGCCCAGGGCCACTTCCCAGCGGGAAGGAGTGTGTTTGAAGTTGTACAGACCTGAAAGATCTGCCTGCAGGTCCTGGTGAAAAAGATAGGCCAGTCCCGCCCGAACTATTTCATCGCTGTAAACATCGCTGATGATCTCCTGGAACTCGGTAAACACCGCGAACCTTTGGTTGAAAGAGTGGGTGAGGGTAGCGATCCCCGCATAAGTAGGATATTCCTGCCCCAGTTTATCTGCGATCAGGTTTAGAACGAGCACCCAGGCACCCCAGTTGTTTTGAGTGATGACGGCCAGGCGGGGGGAGAACTTTCCTTCGCCTTCGTAGAGGTAAGGGTTATCTCCGAATGAAACATTAGCGCCGGCGTATACAGCCACGGCCGGGATAAGATCTGACCAGTAGAACTCGGGCGCGGCATTCCAACTGTAGAGGTTTGGCTTTTTCTCCTTGGCATATTTGTATGGATCGTACACCAGGTATTTCAGTCCTATGCTGTTAAATTCAAAGTTCCTGATCTCCCTTGTTTCTATAGAAGCTCCCCGTTCATAATCTATACTCGTATTAAGAAAGGAGCCCATGAGATTTACCTCCAGTTCTTCAAGTAAAAATCCGTACCGCACCATGTAATCGATCCCCCAGAGGTCTGATTTGGTGTCCAGCAGAATATGTTCCTGTCCGCCATACTTCCCGCCGGTTTCAAACTGCAGCACCCCCGGGCCAACCGCGAAGGCTCCCTGTGAACTTCCCGGTCTGTTGGAATTAATGGTTTCGGTATATTGGGCATGTACAGGAAGAATTCCGATGCACAGAAAAAGGAATAACGTTTTCAGGATCTTCATAAAGGTTGGATTGGTGAAATCAAATATAGATATTTTATCTTTTTTTAAAGCGGCATGCTGGTTTTCTTTGGGCAGAATAGTAATTTTACAAAAACTTGAAAAATGTACGAGGCTTCGTTTTCTGAAGTGATCAGGGTGGTGTTGATCATCCTGTTGATCTACTTCGGATTTAAACTTATTATACGGTGGTTTGGACCCCTTCTTCTGAAATATATTCTGAGAAGGGTAGGGAAGAAATTTGGGCAGCAATTCCAGGGTTTTGATCCTTCCGCAGAAAAGAAAAAAGAGGGGGAAGTAAGCATAGATAAAAAACCGAAAAATACCCGCAAGTCAAAGAAAGATGTAGGAGAATACATCGATTATGAAGAAATTGACTAATTTCCACTCCAAAATCCACATTTTATGACCGGTTTTCTGAAGAAATCCCTTCCTCATCTTTTTGTATTTCTTGGTTTTATAGTTATTGCGCTGGCTTATTTTTATCCAGTCCTTCAGGGAAAGGAGATCTTTCAAAGTGATATCGCGCAATATATCGGGATGGCAAGACAGCAGAACGAGTTCAGGGCCGAGACCGGCGAGGAACCCTACTGGACCGATGCCGCTTTTGGGGGCATGCCTACCTACCAGTTAGGGGCCAATTATCCTCATAACTACATTAAAGAATTCGACCGGGCCCTGCGTTTCCTGCCACGGCCCGCAGATTATCTTTTCCTGTATTTCATTGGGCTGTACATTCTTTTACTGGTCCTGAAGATCGATTATAAACTGGCCTTTTTGGGTGCACTGGCATTCGGTTTTTCCACCTATCTCATTATCATTCTGGGGGTGGGACACAACGCCAAGGCGCATGCCATTGCCTATATGCCGTGGGTGCTAGGAGGCATTTTGCTCTGTTTTAACAGGAAATACATCACCGGTTTCATTCTTTTGGCGTTGGGAATGGCGCTGGAGATCAGTGCCAATCACTTTCAGATGACCTTTTACCTGCTGTTGCTGGTACTGGTCTTAGGCCTGGTCTATCTTTATGACGCCTTTAAAAAGAAAGAATTACCTCACTTTTTTAAAGCTGTCGGTGTTATGGTGGTGGCAGTGATCCTGGCGATAGGGACCAACGCGACGAATTTACTGGCCACAAAACAATATGCCGACTTTAGTACCCGAGGCGATACCGGCCTTACGATCACTCCGGAAGGGGCTGCTGTTAAGACCGAAGGCTTGGATTATAATTATATCACCGAATACAGCTACGGGATCCTGGAGAGTTTCAATCTCTTTATTCCCCGGTTCATGGGTGGTTCCAGTGCTGAAGATGTGGGTACTGAATCAAATATTTACCAGGAGCTGCTGAAAATGGGAGCATCCCCAGTGCAGGCCCGTCAGTTTGCGCAATCGGCCCCAACCTATTGGGGAGACCAGCCCTTTGTTGGAGCGCCTGCCTATATTGGAGCCACGGTGATCTTCCTGTTCGTGTTCGCGCTATTTCTTATCCGCGGAAGGCTTAAATGGTGGATCGTGGGAGGTTCTCTCCTGGCTTTGCTGCTATCATGGGGTAAGAACTTCGGTTTTCTTACCGAATTCTTCATCGATTATGTGCCTCTGTACAACAAGTTCAGGGCGGTTTCTTCAATACAGGTGATCCTGGAACTTTGTGTGCCTATCCTGGCCATTGTAGGGTTATCACGATTCCTTTATTCCGAAGAAAGCAGAGAAAAGAAAATGCACGCTTTAAAATGGGCGAGCATCATAGTAGGAGGACTGGCGCTGATCTTCCTGCTGTTCAAATCGGTACTGTTCAGTTTCTCAAGCGATACAGACAGCGCCATCATACAGCAACTGGGAATGGATTTCCTAAGAGCTTTAAAAGAGGACAGAAAAGCCGTTTTTACTTCTGATACGATCCGATCCCTGATACTGGTGGTATTGGTGGCCGGAGCTCTTTGGCTGTACCTACAGGGAAAATTCCGCAGGAATGTGGTCATCATCGTCTTGGGGGTATTGATCCTTTTCGACCTGGTGGTGGTAGACAAACGATATGTGGACAGCGATGATTTTGTGAGATCCAGCGTGGTGAATACTCCGTTTCAGCCAAACGCGGCAGACAGGGAGATCATGAAAGATAACGGACACTACAGGGTTTTTGACCTTTCGGGGAATCCTTTCAACACCGCCAGGACTTCTTATTTTCATAATTCTGTGGGAGGATATCATGCCGCCAAGCCCGGAAGAATGCAGGAACTTTATGATTTCTACCTTTCACAGAACAACCTGCAGGTGCTCAACATGCTGAACACGAAATATTTCATCATTCCTACAGAAGAAGGAGTTGTAGCGCAGCAAAATCCTGAAACTAACGGCAATGCCTGGTTCGTGGAAAATGTAAAGCTGGTGCAGAATGCTAATGAAGAGCTCCTTGGTCTTAAAGGATTGAACACCAAAAAGACTGCGGTGGTCCACAGCAAGTTCAGGGAATACCTTTCAAAAACAGAATTTTCGACCGACTCGCTGGCGAACATTGAATTGGTTTCCTATCAACCGAATGAACTGAAATACCGCTATTCCGCAGAAAATGAACAACTGGCTTTGTTCTCTGAAATTTATTACCCGCATGGGTGGCAGGCTTATGTTGACGGAGAGGAAATGCCGCACTTCAGGGCGAATTACGTGCTTCGGGCTATGGTAGTTCCTGCCGGGGAGCATGAAGTGACCTTCAAATTTGAACCGCAGGTGGTGAAGACCGGAAGCAGCATAGCGCTGGCCAGCACCGGGGCTCTTGCTCTGCTGATCATTGGCGGGATCTTCTATAAAATGAAAAGAAACAGGAACACCTTTTAACCAGAGGCGTGAAAAAAGTGCTTATCATTTCATATTATTGGCCGCCCGCGGGTGGACCCGGAGTACAAAGGTGGCTGAAGTTCGCCAAGTACCTGCCCAAGTATGATGTTGAGCCTGTCATATATGTTCCAGAGAATGCCCATTATCCTCTGAAAGATCCGGGACTTGAGGAAAAAGTTCCTGAAAATATAAAGGTGATCAAAAAACCCATTTTCGAGCCTTATTCTTTAGCCGAACTGCTCTCTGGCAAAGACACGCAGAAGATAAGCTCGGGCATCATTCCTGAAGAAGAACAGCAGGGATTCATTCAGAAGCTCATGCTTTTTGTTCGCGGAAATTTCTTCATTCCCGATGCGCGGAAATTCTGGATAAAACCTTCGGTGAAGTTCCTTACAAAATACCTTCAGGAAAACCCTGTAGATGCCATTATCACCACGGGGCCGCCGCACAGCATGCACTTGATGGGACTGAAACTGAAGAAGAAATTGAATATTTTTTGGATAGCCGATTTTCGGGATCCCTGGACCCAGATTGGCTACCACAAAAAACTGAAACTGCTCCAAAGATCACAGCAAAAACATAAGAAACTGGAGAAAGCGATCTTAGATGGGGCCGATCACTTGATCACCACCAGTTTTACTACCCGGGAGGAATTTCAGAAAATTACTTTAACACCCATTAAAGTGATCACTAATGGCTACGATCATGAAAAAGTGGAAGCTGTTGTCCTTGATGAGAAATTCAGTCTGGCACACATCGGCTCGTTGCTTTCAGGAAGGAATCCGAAGAATCTCTGGGCCGCTTTGAAGGAACTTACTTTAGAAAACGAGGATTTTGCCAAAGATCTCCAGCTGAAGTTGGTGGGTGCGGTAGGGGAGCCTGTCCTGGAAAGCATCAAGCAGGCCGGGCTGGAAAAATGGCTTTCAGTACAAGGTTATGTTTCTCATACCGAGGCCCTGCAGCTGCAAAGAAGTTCGCAGGTGCTGCTATTGATAGAAATAAACATAGAAGACACCCGTGGGATCATTCCGGGAAAACTTTTCGAGTACATGGTGAGTAACCGACCTATTTTAGCGGTAGGTCCCGAAAAAGCCGATATTCAGAAGATAATCCGGGAGACCAATACCGGCGCCTATTTCCTGTATGCTGAAAAGGAAGAAATAAAGGCTCATATCCTTGAGCTCTACAGGAAGTTCAAGGCAGGTGATCTGAGATCTCACCCCATTGGTTTGCAGAAATACAGCCGGGAAGCCTTAACCGGGGAACTGGCAAAACTTATAAAGGAGATGGTTTAATGGGAGTCATCATCAATCAATCGGCAAAGAATCTGGTGACTACCTATCTGGGGTTTGGTATAGGGGCGATCAATACTTTGTTCCTTTACACCAATTTCCTGACGCCGGAATATTACGGGCTGGTTGGATTCCTGCTTTCGGCAGCCAATTTGATCTGGCCGTTGATGGCCTTTGGGGTGCATAACACGCTGGTAAAATTCTATTCATCTTACGATACCAAACAAGAGCAGGATAAATTGTTGAGCGTGATCCTTTTTTTGCCGCTGGGGATCGCCTTGATCCTGGGAAGCATCGGATTTTTCTCTTATGACCTGCTGCTGGATTATTTTTCTGAAGGAAACGCCCTGGTGCAGCCGTATATCTGGATGATCTTTGTGATCGCGGTTGCCACGGCTTATTTTGAGATTTTCTTCTCCTGGTCAAAGATCCATTTTCAGAGCGTTTTCGGAAATTTCATGAAAGAGGTGTTCCATCGGGCCTGTGTTTCGCTGTTATTGGTTGTCGTTTATTTTGACGTGCTTACGGTGGAAGGCTTTGTTTACTCCCTTACCGGAGTTTTTATTCTAAGGACAATTGCCATGAAACTCTATGCGTTCAGGCTGTATTTTCCGAAGATCACGTTTGGCTTTCCGCACAACCGTTCTTTTATCCTGAAATATTCCGGACTTATTTTGATCGCGGGCTCTGTGGCCATGGTCCTGCTAGACCTGGACAAGGTGATGATAGAACGTTTTTTGCCCATTGAGATGGTGGCGGTCTATGGAATAGCTGTATATATCTCTTCTGTGATCGCGGTTCCCTCAAGGGCCATGCACCAGATCACTTACCCCATGACCGCCTCGCTGCTGAACAAAAAGGACAAAAAGGGACTTTTGGACCTGTATGAAAAAAGCTCCCTGACCCTCCTGATCATCAGCGGACTCATTTTTCTGCTGATCGTAACCAACATCAGGGAGTTATATGAACTCATACCGGATGCCTACCAGATCAGTTTTTCAATAGTGGTGATCTTGAGCTGTGTCAAACTCTACGACAATTTGCTGGGAAATAACAACAGTATATTGTTCAATTCAGATTATTACCGGTTAGTACTGGCGATCGGAATTTTTTTAGCCCTGCTGGCTTTTGTGCTCAACCTGGTTTTCATTCCCATGTACGGGATCTTTGGAGCGGCTTTGGCGACCTTTTTGGCCTTTGCCATGTACAACACCTCCAAACTGGTTATCGTCTATAAGAAGTTCGGCATACAGCCTTTTACGAAAGAGACCTTCTACAGCCTTTTTCTGATCCTGGTGTTTAGCTTGTTATTCTATTTCTGGGATTTCAGTATCAATCCGGTAGTGAACATTTTGCTGAAGTCGGTAATGATTGGAACAGGATATCTTGCGGTCATCTATTTGCTGAAGTTTTCTCCCGATATCAATCGTCTTATAGAAAAGTATAGCCGCAGGCGCTAGCTGAAAAAAGAAATTCCCGAAAGCTTTTTAAGACTTTCGGGAATTTTCAAACTAACCAACCAAAAAATCAACTATGATAATATTATCCTCTTCCGCGGGAACTTCTTTTATTTCCCCTGGAAGATGAAGCCTCGGCTCTTGAATCTGCCTGCGCACGTTCTGCACGCTGAGCTCCTCTTGCGCGGCTGTTTCTTTTTACTGTCTCTCTCTTAGAAGTTACAGCAGAACCTCTTCTGGCTTCAGTACTCCTTCGGGCATCCTGTCTCGAGCTTCTTTTTACTTCTCTTGCAGAGGCCCTTCTGGACCTTGTCTCATCACGACCAACCGTGGCTCTCTCTTTTCTATAGTGCGTACTACGACGCTGAGTACTTTCCCTTCGCTGTACCTGGGCTTTTCGGGTCGCGGAACGCTCTGTATCACGAAGCTGGTAAGGTCTTCTGTCACGGGTTGTATTCACATTGCTTCGGGTTCTGGTTGCCGCAGGTTCTGAATACCTGTTCGTTTCACGAAGATCACGTTGAGCAGTAGATCTTCTTCCTCTGTGATAAGTAGCGACGCGGTCACCGGGCCTGTAATAACTGCGTTTAAAGTTCTTCTTATGGTGCTTTTTGTAATAATTCTTGTAAAGACCATATCCCATCCTTTCTGGGTGGTAATGCGCCCTGTATGGCTGGTGGTACACGATCGCGAAATGCGCCTGTGGCCGTACATAATGCCTGTGCCATGGACGGTATACATAGTGGCGGTTATACCTGTTAATATATCCCGTATAATGAGTAAAGTGATTGTGATGGTTATAGTGCAGGTACAGATGCCCCACTCTTGACAATCTTCCGAAATGATTGTAAGAGATGTTCACATGCCCTGCCTGGATGATCCTTCCGTAGTAATCATAATAGATAGGAACATTTTCGATCTGGATCACTGCGCCAAAGTCGTCATACTGTACAAACGGATCATAATTATACCCGGAGTTATAGCTGAAATTCACATGAGGAGTGGCAATATTCACACTGTAGCCCGTGTGGCGAGGGTTAAAATAGAAATCGAACTGCCCATCTGGATAAACGGCAAACTCAACTCCGCCTTCAACAAAGATAAAGGCCTCTCCGTATGAGTTACGGTAATTGTCGGCTACCGCAGCCTTCGCAGAGAAACCAATCACTAAAAAAGCAAAAAATGCATAGATTTTTTTCATGGTATAAGGGGAATTTAGGTTAAACAAGTGATTGGTAGTTGTAGAAGCAGATTCAAAAGCTGTGCCAAAACTATGTTAATAAGAAAACCCCGGGGCAAAATGCACCACGGGGTTCTCAAACTAACCAACCAAAAAATTATTAATTACAACTTAAATTATGTATAACTTAATCTTGCAACTTGATCAAAATAATTCAAAGGTTGTGCCAAAAGTTTAAAAGCGGTTTTATTTTTAAAGTTTCTCTTTGAGGAAAGGAGCCGTATAGGAATCAGGGATTTCGGCGACTTCTTCGGGAGTCCCGAATCCAACCAGCTTTCCGCCGGCTTCGCCGCCTTCTGGGCCAAGATCTATCACATGATCTGCACACTTCACCAGGTCCATGTTATGTTCGATCACAATAACCGAATGGCCCTTCTTAAGAAGTGCATTGAAAGATTTCAGCAGCTTCTGAATATCATGAAAATGCAATCCGGTAGTAGGTTCGTCAAAAATGAACAATGCCTTTTCCTTTGTGGTTCCTTTAACCAGGAAGGAAGCCAGTTTTATCCGCTGTGCTTCCCCGCCCGAAAGAGTAGAGGAGCTCTGCCCCAACTGCACATATCCCAGTCCCACATCCTGCAAAGGCTTCAGTTTTGAAGTGATCTTATCTTCGCCGTATGCTTTGAAAAAGTCCACGGCATCATCTATGGTCATATTCAGGATGTCGTCTATGTTCTTGTCGGCAAAAGTGACTTCCAGGATCTCTTTTTTGAACCTTTTTCCGTTACAGGTCTCGCAAACCAGGTGAACATCGGCCATGAACTGCATCTCGATGGTTACTTCGCCTTCTCCCTTACAGGTTTCACACCGCCCGCCGTCTACATTGAATGAAAAATGCTTGGGTTTATACCCACGGATGTTGCTGAGCTTCTGATTTGAAAACAGGTTCCTGATATCATCATAGGCTTTGATATATGTGACCGGATTTGACCTGGAGGAACGGCCAATTGGATTTTGATCTACAAATTCAACCGAAGCAATGTTGCTGAAACTGCCCTCGATCCCCGTGAATTGCCCAGCTTTCTCGCCATAGCCACCCACTTCTTTAAGCATGGCTGGGTACAGGATCCTTTTGACAAGGGTACTTTTTCCGCTCCCGGAAACTCCCGTAACTGCCGTAAAAACCCCAAGAGGAAAACGCACATCAATATTTTTAAGATTGTTCTCGCGGGCCCCTATGATATCCACATAATATTTCGAAGTTCTTCGTTTTTCCGGAACTTCGATCTGTAGCGAATTGTTCAGGTATTTAGCGGTAAGGGAGTCAGACACAAGAATGTCTTCAAAAGTTCCGGCGGCAACGACCTCTCCACCGTTTGTTCCGGCTTCGGGGCCAATGTCAATGATCTCATCGGCCGCCTTCATGATGTCCTCGTCGTGTTCCACCACGATCACTGTATTGCCCAAATCTCGCAAGGATTGCAATACTCCGATCAATTTTTGAGTATCCCGTGGATGCAATCCTATTGAAGGTTCATCCAGGATGTACATAGAGCCCACGAGGCTGCTCCCAAGAGAAGTAGCCAGGTTAATACGCTGTGACTCCCCACCCGAAAGCGTGTTCGATTTTCGGTTCAGGGTGAGGTATTCGAGGCCTACCCGGGTCAAAAAATGCAAACGGTTCTGAATTTCGGTAAGCAATCTTTTGGCTATGGCCGCATCATATTCATTCAGCTTAAGTTCATCAAAGAATTGAGCCACTTTATTGATAGGCATTTCCACCAGTTCGGTGATCGTAGCGCCACCTATTTTCACATAATTGGCTTCTGGCCTTAATCTTTTTCCTTTGCAAATAGGGCAGCGGGTCTTTCCGCGGTAACGGGATAGCATCACCCGGTTCTGGATCTTATATGCCTTGGATTCCAGGAAAGCGAAAAATTCATTCAGTCCTTCAAAATATTGGTTTCCGTTCCAGATAAGATCTTTTTGTTCCTGGGTAAGGTCGTAATAAGGTTTATGTATCGGAAAATTGAATTTATGACTGTTGTTTACCAGTTGGTCGCGGTACCAGCTCATGCTCTCGCCGCGCCACGGAAAAATGGCGTTTTCATAAACAGAGAGGGCGGTGTTGGGGATCACCAGGTCTTCATCTATGCCGATAACATCCCCGTAACCTTCACATTTTGGACAGGCGCCATACGGATTGTTGAAACTGAAGAGGTGCACGTTCGGCTCCAGAAAGCTCATGCCATCCAGCTCAAACTTATTGCTGAACTGTCTTACTTTTCCGTCTGCAAGTGTTTCTATAAAAAGTTCTCCCTTTCCTTCAAAAAAGGCGGTTTGTACAGCATCGGCAAGGCGGTTCAGAAAATCTTCATCCTCTGTTTTGGTCACGATCCTGTCAACAACCAGGAAAAGATCTTTTTTTCCGACTTTAGACAGATCGGCTTCATCTATCCTAAGCACATCTTTGCCGGTTTTGATACGGCTGTATCCCTGCTGGAGCAGTACTTTGAGTTTCTCTTCGGCTGTACGGCTTTCCTCTACATGAACGGGAGCCAGGAGCAGCATTTTTGAACCTTCAGGAAAAGACTTCACATAATCCACCACATCGGTAACCGTATCTTTCTTCACCTCCTCACCCGAAACAGGGGAGTAGGTCCTGCCAATGCGGGCGAAAAGCAATTTCAGGTAATCATATATTTCCGTAGAAGTACCCACCGTAGACCGGGGGTTGGTGGAATTTACCTTTTGTTCTATGGCAATGGCCGGCGCGATCCCTTTTATGGAGTCTACCTGCGGCTTGTTCAGCCTTCCGAGGAACTGTCGGGCATATGATGACAAACTCTCCACGTATCGACGCTGACCTTCAGCATATAAAGTGTCAAAGGCGAGGGAGGATTTCCCGGAGCCGGAAAGGCCGGTTAGCACTACCAGCTTGTTCCGCGGAATGATCGCGTTGATGTTCTTAAGGTTGTGGAGCTTGGCTCCCTTTATGATTATATTTTGTTTTGGATCTACATTAGAAACGTCTACTATCATGGTCTAAATCTATGTAAGAATGCAAAGATACTTAAAGTCATTCTTTTGAACAGGCGGTTTTAGAACAGAGTAACTTATTGTAAATAAGCCTGTTAAAAATATTAACCTTTTATTTGTTTATGTGAAAATTTTCCTTTTATATTTGTGTATAAGCACTTCAAAATTTTTTGCCTATAGCATAAAGTTACTTTTAACCATTAACTAACCTCCAGGCCCACCCCAACAGCCTGACTAAAAGTAACTCTTATGGAACACATTGAGGCAAATGATGCTTTTCTGGTGAAAAGCTACATTGATGGAAATGAGCAATCCCTTTCCATTTTGATCAACCGGCACCAACACAGAATTTACAGTTTTATCTTTTCCAAGGTCTTTGACAAAGATGTTGCCGAAGATATCTTTCAGGATACCTTTATCAAGGTTATAAGGACCTTAAAGAGGGGGAAATACAATGAAGAAGGCAAATTCTTGCCCTGGGTAATGCGGATCGCTCACAACCTGGTGATCGATCATTTCAGAAAGAACAAAAGAATGCCCAAGTTCGAGAACAGCGGCGATTTCAACATTTTTTCAGTCTTGAGCGATTCAGGCCTTAACGCGGAAAAACAGATCATTAAAGATCAGATCGAGAACGACGTAAAGGAGTTGATCAAAGAACTTCCCGAAGACCAGCTGGAAGTGCTGGTGATGAGGATCTATAAGAATATGAGCTTTAAGGAAATTTCAGAAAGAACAGGAGTGAGCATCAATACAGCGTTAGGCAGAATGCGGTATGCACTCATTAATTTGCGTAAGGTGATAGACAAACATAACCTGGTGCTTACCAACTAAACAATAAACTTTTTTTTTTGCCGTTATTCAATTGAAACCAAAACAAGTGATAATGGCAAAACTTTACTCCGCTTCTCCTGAAAAGGTGACAAAAATGACCCCAAAAAAGGAAACCATTGATTTTCTTTTGAACTATTCAAAAGCTTTGAAGGTAGAGACCTATAACAAAATGCCTTTCGAAAGTATTTTGAACTAACACAACAAGACCCGGTTAACGCCGGGTCTTCTTTTTATGATATTCGTTCAGAACTGTCTTTCTTCCGATGGTTTTCGTGATGATATCTTTCTCTAGGTCCCAGCCGCGGGCAGGAGAATATTCCCTGCCATACCAAATGATCTGCAGGTGAAGCTCATTCCAAAGTTCCTTCGGAAATAACCTTTTTGCATCCTTTTCGGTCTGTACCACGTTTTTGCCATTCGAGAGGTTCCACCTGTACATTAGCCTGTGAATATGTGTGTCAACCGGAAAAGCGGGTACATCAAAAGCCTGAGACATGACCACGCTGGCGGTCTTATGACCCACGGCAGGTAATTCTTCAAGGGCATCAATATCGGCCGGCACCTTTCCGTCATGTTTTTCTATCAGGATCTTTGAAAGTCCGTGAATTCCTTTGGATTTCATAGGGGAAAGCCCAACAGGTTTAATGATCTCCCTTATCTCTTCCACGGAAAGTTTCACCATGGCATAAGGATTATCTGCTTTGGCAAAAAGCAGTGGGGTGATCTGGTTGACCTTCACATCGGTGCTTTGTGCCGAAAGCAAAACGGCTATGAGAAGAGTATAGGGGTCTTTGTGGTCTAAGGGAATTGGAACGTGTGGGTAGATCTCATTTAAAGTGTCTATAACGAATTGAACTTTTTCCTGCTTGGTCATTTTATGTAACTTTGAGACAAAAGTAAGTATTATGACGACATTAAAGGTAGGGGATAAGGCCCCTGAATTTTCAGCAAAAGATCAGGACGGAAATGTTCACAGCCTGAAAGATTATAAAGGAAAGAAACTGGTGGTCTTCTTTTACCCAAAAGCCAGCACTCCAGGGTGTACGGCCGAGGCATGCAATCTGCGGGATAACTGGGAGAAATTCCAGGCTGAAGGTTATGAGATCCTGGGTGTAAGCGCCGACTCGCAAAAAAGGCAACAGAATTTCAAGCAAAAATATGAGCTGCCTTTCCCTTTATTGGCCGATGAGGACAAGGAGGTCATCAATGCCTTCGGAGTTTGGGGTCCAAAGAAATTCATGGGAAAGGAGTACGAGGGGATCCACCGTACTACATTTGTCATAGATGAGGAAGGGAAGATCTTTGACGTTATTTCAAAAGTAAAGACCAAAGAGCACGCTTCACAGATCCTTTAATTCACGACATCTACTTTTTGCAGGGTTGCAACACTGTCGCAGTTCTCAAAAAGCAGTTCCAGGTTGTGGATCTGACTTCGGCCGGTAACCAGATAGGTTTTACACGAATCGAGTTTGGTGTTGCTTCGGCTGAAGTCAACATCTCCTTTTTTAAGAATAGTAGAAATATCGGAAGTGTCGACCTGATACATTTCCATTCTTTCAAGGGCTTGTTCAGTGTAAGCCCTTTCTTTTATCCTGATATTTTTAAGCACCCGGGCATCGGGAGTATAGTCGCAGGATGTTTTCTTTCCGCTTAAAAAGAAAGCAAGTATAACAAGACCAATGGAAAATCCTCCAAGGTAGTAACCAAGACGGTGAATGAATTTCATGTAGATTTAAAAAATGAGCAAGTTGATATCTCTATAAGAAAGATCAAACCAATCTGCTATAGATTTGTTGGTTAAAATTCCGTGGTAAAAGTACAAACCATTTCGTAAACCTTTATCAAATCTCAGGGTATTTTCAAGTCCGCCCTGTTCAGCGATGTGCAGCAGGTAAGGAGTGAAGATGTTGCTTATCGAAAGCGAAGAGGTGCGGGCATATCTCGCCGGGATATTAGGTACGCAATAATGTACCACCCCGTGCTTTACAAAGGTTGGCTTTTCGTGAGTCGTCACTTCACTGCTCTCGAAACAACCGCCCATGTCAATGCTCACGTCAATGATCACGGCCCCTTTTTTCATGTTTTCAACCATGGTCTCTGTAACAAGAACGGGCGACCGGTTTTGTCCCCTTACTGCGCCAATGGCCACATCACATCGTTTTAATGCCTTGATGAGGTTCTTGGGCTGCACTGTCGAAGTATGTAATGGCCGACTTAGATTAGCCTGTACGGCTCTAAGTCGGGTAAGGGAATTGTCGAATATTTTAATGTTAGCGCCAAGTCCGAGTGCAGAGCGTGCCGCGAATTCTCCAACTGTTCCGGCTCCTAAAATGACCACTTCAATGGGTGGTACCCCGCTGATGTTCCCGAACATGAGTCCGTTTCCTGCCGGATTGTTGCTCATGATCTCTGAAGCGATAAGAATGGAAGCTGTTCCTGCTATTTCGCTAAGGGCTCGGACAGCAGGATAGGTGCCGTCATCGTCTTTGATAAATTCAAAAGCCAGGGCCGTAATGCGTTTGGCAGCAAGTTTTTGAAAATAGGATTTTTTCTGGGTCTTTAATTGCAGGGCAGAAATTATGGTCGTCTGCGGGTTGATCATTTCGAGTTCGGCAAGAGTTGCCGGCTCAACCTTAAGGATCATTGGGCAGGAAAAGACTTTTTTAGTGTCGGCTGTTATTTTGGCTCCTGCTTCAGAATAATCTTTATCGCTGAACTTAGCGCCGTCTCCGGCCCCGGCTTCTATGATCACCCTGTGTCCGTGAGCTGTGAGAGCTGCAACGGCATCGGGGCTAAGGCATACCCTTTTTTCCTGGTAAGCATTCTCCTTTGGGATACCAATGAACAACTGACCTTTATGCTTATAAACCTCCAGGGTCTCTTCCTGAGGGATCAATTGTTCCTTGGTGAAAGGGGAAACGTGCTCGGTCATAATTTTGGAATAACAGAAATTAAATTACGACTTTTTTTGACAGATACACAAAATCATAACTTCACGTAGTAGTCTTCCCTTATCTCGTCCTCTGGTTTTGTTTCTTGCTGGAAAGATTTAATCTCTTTATAATCTTTATCTGACAATGGTGAGAAAGGGGAAAGATTTTCCCGTTCTATCTCGCTGAGGTCTATTCCGTAGATACGGTCAAAGATTTTGATTCTGATTAAATAAACAAGTGAAAGAATAATGATAAAGGCAGGAGCTAAGTATATTAATTGATTTGTGTCAATAACAACTCCACCTAAATATAAATCTTCATATAAAGCTGAGGCTAACTGGTAAGAATACATTATAATTGGTACAAGAATGGCATGATACCACCAGTGTTTGCAGGTAAAGAACCAGATCAATAGGAGGAGAAGTGGAGTAAGTTTTCCGAGGAATGTCCAAGCAGCTGTCAGAACGTTTTCATAGTACTTACTCTCGTATGTAAAAAAAGAATTTTCCCAAACAGGACCGCTTGGGAAAATTTCGTATAAATAAAATAAATATGGTGAAAAAGCTATACAAATAGCAATTATACTACCCGTTAGTAGGAACTTTGATCGTTCTTGTGTCAACGGCTTGTTTTTTGATCTCATTTTTGTTGTCATTATCCTGGTTGGAAGTTACAAATAAAGTGGCTCCAAAAATAGATACTGCGAATAAGATAGCTTTGATTTTCATGATTATGTTTTTTAAAGGTTGTGTTTCGTTTTGTTTACTGAAGCAAACCTATAAAAAACTAATCCGCTAATAATTAATACATTATTCGTACTTTTGCGCCCTTTTTGAAAGAAAAATCTTCCTTTTCTTAAAATATTATATTAAATCAAAAATAGTTAAAAAAAAATGTTTTTTCGATAATCTACTGCTCTCATCCTCATTTCTTGAGGAAATCTATAGAATTTGAAGGATAAATCTTACACCGCCTTTCCAGATGATCAAGAAAAATTATTTTTAAATTAACAAAACTTTAACATTCTTTCCTCGGAATCCAATGTTATGATCTGCACTTTTTGGTACTCCTCTTCAATAAAATTCTGAATTTTTTCAGGCCATTCTATCAAATTCCAGGCATTGCTTTCCAGATATTCCTCAAATCCCAAATCCCAGGCTTCAGATTCGTCCTTGATCCTATAAAAATCAAAATGGTTAACCGTACCGTTCTCTGTCTCGTAAACGTTCACCAAAGAGAACGTGGGACTTGAACCGGCATCTTCTGCTCCCAGAATTTTAAGGATAGAATTGATCAAAGTTGTCTTTCCTGCACCCATTTCGCCATAGAACAGGATGGTTTTGCTACGCGAATTTTGCAGAAGTTCCTTCGCAACTGCGTCAATTTCAGACAGAAGGTAAGTTCTTTCCATTGAAGACTTATATATAGATTTGGGATTGTAAATATATATAAAATAGTGTTAACGAGGAGATAAGACCGTGAATGGAATGATCATTTCCTCCATAGACACCCCTCCGTGCTGAAAAGTGTTCCTGTAATAGCTCACATAATGATTGTAATTATTAGGATAGGCAAAGAACAGATCCCCCTTGGCGAAAATAAAAGAACTACTCATATTAATAGTAGGAAGATGAATGGTCTTAGGATTGGGCGCAGCCAAAACATCCTTATCTTCATAGGTAAGGCTTTTTCCTGTTTTATATCTTAGGTTTAAACTGGTTTGTTTATCTCCAATAACCTTGGATGGGTTCTTCACGTTGATGGTTCCATGGTCTGTGGTGAGGATAAGCTTAAACCCTAAATTCTGTGCCTGCTGAATGATCTCCAGTAATGGTGAGTTCTTGAACCAGCTTTGAGTAAGGGACCTGTAAGATTTATTTGTAGAGGCGAGTTCCTTGATCACTTCCATTTCGGTCTTGGAGTGAGAGAGCATGTCCACAAAATTGTAGACCACCACGGTAAGATCGTTCTCCTTCTGACTTCTAAAGTTTTCTACCAGTTTCTTCCCGGCCTTTAAGCTGCTTATCTTATGATACTCATGTTTGATGTCAACTCCCAGTCTTTTTAACTGTGCCTGCAGAAAATCATCTTCATGCAGGTTCTTTCCGCCTTCATCTGTATCGTTTTTCCAAAACTGCGGATAAAGTTTTTCCATATCACTAGGCATCAATCCGGAGAAAATAGCGTTCCTGGCATATTGGGTTGCAGTAGGCAGGATGCTGTAAAAAGGTATTTCTGACTCCTTCTTATAATAGTTGTTGATCACCGGTTCAAATGCTTTCCACTGATCATATCTCATATTATCTATAACCACGAGCAGGGTGGGTTGCTCTTTGCTGAGTTCAGGGATAATCTTTTCCTTAAATAAGGTATGGGACATTACCGGGGAATCTGCATTTTTCTCGAACCACTTGGGGTAGTTCTTGTCAATGAACTTGCAGAACTGGGAATTCGCTTCGGTCTTTTGGGATTCCAGGATCTCGAACATTCCTGTATCCTCGATGTTTTCCAGCTCCAGTTCCCAATAGATCAATTTCTGATATAATTCTGCCCAACCTTCAAAAGAATTGATCATGGCCATGTCCATGGCGATCTTTCGGAATTCCTGCTGATAGCTGGAAGTGGTCTTTTCTGAAACCAACCTCGAGTGATCAAGGTTCTTTTTAATGCTTAGCAGGATCTGGTTCGGGTTTACGGGTTTTATAAGGTAATCTGCGATCTTGGAACCGATGGCTTCTTCCATAATATACTCCTCTTCACTCTTCGTTATCATCACCACCGGCACGTTGGCCTGCTTTTCTTTGATCTCGGCAAGGGTTTCCAGACCGGTAAGTCCGGGCATATTTTCATCAAGAAAAATGATGTCGAAATTTTCCTTTTCCACCTCCTCCAAGGCTTCGGTTCCGCTCTGGCAGGTAGAGACCTGGTAGTTCTTTCCTTCCAGGAATAATATGTGGGGCTTTAACAGGTCGATCTCATCATCTACCCATAGTATTTTGATGTCGTTCATATATGTATCTTTGTTCAGATTAATAATTTAAAAAAAATCGCTTGATCTCCAGAAACAAACTCAAGATCCTTAATGATCCAATTTACGGATTTATCACCATACCTAACGAGCTGGTGTTCGATATCATCGAACACAGGTACTTTCAAAGATTACGCCGAATTTCCCAAATGGGGTTGTCCTACCTGGTCTATCCCGGGGCGCATCACACCCGTTTTCACCATGCTTTAGGATGTATGCATCTAATGCAAAAGGCCATTAGTGTGCTAAGGTTAAAGGGAGTGGAGATCTCTGAGGAAGAGGCAGAAGCCCTGCAAATCGCTATTTTACTGCACGATATTGGGCATGGACCTTATTCGCATGCCATGGAGCATAGTATTGTGGAAGGGGTGAGTCACGAAACCATTTCCTCCTTATTTATGAAGGAAATGAACGAAAAATTTAACCAAAGATTAACTTTAGCGATAGAGATATTCAGTGGCAGGTATGAACGCAAGTTCATGTGTCAGTTGATCTCCAGTCAGCTGGATATGGACAGGCTGGACTACCTGAAAAGGGACAGTTTCTACACAGGTGTGGCAGAAGGCAACATCAACAGTGAGCGTCTCATCAGCATGCTTACCGTAGTGGACAATGAACTGATGGTAGAGGAAAAGGGCATCTATTCCGTAGAAAAGTTCCTGCTGGCCCGTCGCCTCATGTACTGGCAGGTGTACCTGCACAAGACCGGGGTCGTGGCAGAGCAGTTATTGATAAGGGTGTTGAAAAGGGCAAAAGAACTGGTGGATGAAGGAAAACAGCTTTACGGCAGTACTGCCCTGCAATATTTTCTGTCCAGGCAGATCACTGCTGAAAATTTTTCTAAGGAAACCCTTCGGGTGTTTTCACAGCTGGATGATTACGATATACTTTCGGCCATGAAGGAATGGGTGCATAATGAGGATTTTGTACTTAGAAACCTGAGTGAAATGATCATCAATCGGGACCTTCTAAAGATCAAACTGAAGAAGAGGCCTATTAAAAAGGATAAACTTCAGAAGCATATCGAAAAATTAAAGGAGCGACATGATATTTCCGAAGAAGAGGCGCGTTACTTCGTATTTTCCGGAGAGATCTCCAACCTCGCCTATAAAAAGGAGGATGAGAAGATACATGTATTGTATAAGAGCGGAAAAGTGACAGATGTGGTAAAGGCTTCAGATCATTTCAATCTCAAGGCCCTGTCCAAACCCGTGACCAAATTTTATATCTGCTACCCGAAACAGAAAGATTAATCCATTTTTTTTACTTTTGCCAGAATGAAATTCACAGCAGAGCAAATAGCAGGTATATTAGAAGGTGACATTGTGGGAGATCCCAATGTAGGGGTCGATAAGTTGTCAAAGATCGAAGAAGGGACAGAAGGAGCGATCACTTTTTTAGCCAATCCTAAATATACATCCTATATATATTCTACAAAGGCTTCCATTACTATAGTTAGCAAGAGTTTTGAGCCGGAGGATGATCTTTCTACCACACTAATTAAGGTAGACGATCCTTATAAAGCATTTTCGAAGCTTCTGGAATATTATAATCAGGTGAAATTGAACAAATCGGGAATTGAAAACCCGAGTTATATTTCAGAAACCGCTAGCTATGGCGAAAACCTGTACCTGGGCGCGTTTTCCTATTTGGGAGATAATGTTAAGCTAGGGGATAATGTAAAGATCTACCCGAACGCATTTATTGGAGACAATGTACAGATAGGGGATAATGTGATGATCTTTCCGGGCGCCAAGATCTATTCGGAGACCGTGATAGGTAACAACTGTGTGATCCACGGGGGAGCCATAGTGGGAGCAGACGGGTTTGGTTTTTCGCCAGACCAGCAGGGAGTCTATTCGAAGGTGCCGCAGATAGGAAATGTGATCATTGAAGATCATGTTGATGTTGGAGCGGGAACGACCATAGATCGTGCTACCCTTGGTTCTACCATAATAAGAAAAGGGGTCAAACTAGATAACCAGATCCAGATCGCCCATAATGTTGAAGTGGGAGAACATACTGCCATCGCAGCTCAAACCGGGGTTGCAGGTTCTTCCAAGATAGGAAAGAATTGCCTTATTGGCGGGCAGGTAGGAATCGCAGGGCACATCCAGATAGGGGACCGGGTGAAGATCCAGGCCCAGTCAGGAATTGGAAGAAATATCAAGGATGATGAAGTGATCCAGGGTTCTCCGGCCTTTGGATACAATGACTGGAACAAAGCTTACGTACATTTTAGGAATTTACCGAAGATAGAAGATCGCTTAACCCAACTAGAAAAAAAAATATCGGATAATGGCTAAACAACAAACCATTCGCAAAGAAGTTTCCTTAAAGGGAGTAGGGCTTCACACCGGAAAAGAGGTGACACTTACCTTTAAACCTGCTCCCAACAACAGCGGGTACACATTTGTAAGAACAGACCTTGAAGGGCATCCGGCTATTGAGGCCGATGTGGCTTACGTGGTGAACACCCAGAGGGGAACCAACCTTGAAAAAGATGGAGTTAGTATCCAGACCAGTGAACACGTTTTGGCAGCCTGCGTTGGGCTGGAGATCGACAACCTGATCATAGAGCTCGATGCAGCAGAACCTCCCATCATGGACGGTTCTTCCAAATTCTTTGTGGAAGCACTTGAAGAGGCCGGTATTGAAGAGCAGGAGTGTGATCGCGAAGAATACGTGGTCAAGGAAGTGATCAAGTATACTAATGAGGAAACAGGAAGTGAGATCCTGGTGATGCCTGCAGACGAATACCAGGTGACCACCATGGTTGATTTTGAGACCAAAGTGCTGGGAACTCAAAATGCTTCTCTACATAAAATATCCGATTTTAAGACTGAAATTGCCGATTCCCGCACTTTCAGCTTTCTTCATGAACTGGAAACCTTATTGGAGCATGGACTTATAAAAGGAGGAGATCTCAACAACGCCATTGTTTATGTAGACAAAGAGCTTAGTCCTGACACCATGGAAAAGTTGAGGGGAGCTTTTAAAAAAGACAATATTTCCGTAAAACCAAACGGGATCCTTGATAATCTAACTTTGCACCATCCTAATGAAGCGGCACGTCACAAGTTGCTTGACGTAATTGGAGATCTTGCCTTAATAGGTACCCGAATTCGCGGAAAGGTGATCGCCAACAAACCCGGCCATTTTGTAAACACTGAGTTTGCTAAAAAACTGTCCAAGATCATTAAGGCCGAAAAAAGAAACAATATTCCTCATTATGATCTTGAAAAAGAGCCTTTAATGGACATCAACGAGATCATGAACATATTGCCGCACCGTCCGCCATTCGTGCTGGTCGACAAGATCATTGAGCTTACCGAAGACACTGTGGTAGGCGTGAAAAATGTCACTATGAACGAACCTTTCTTCGTAGGGCATTTCCCAGGTAAACCGGTTATGCCGGGAGTTCTTCAGGTGGAGGCGATGGCCCAGACCGGAGGAATTCTTGCGTTAAAATCTGTTCCAGATCCTGAGAACTACCTTACTTTCTTCATGAAGATCGACAATGTGAAGTTCAAACGCCAGGTAGTTCCCGGAGATACTCTGATCTTCAAACTTGAGCTAATGGCTCCAATAAGAAGAGGAATATGTCAGATGCAGGCTTATGCCTATGCAAACGGTAAGCTGGTTACCGAAGCCATTTTAATGGCACAAATCGTAAAACAAAAATAAATACTATGAATCAACCCTTAGCATACGTACATCCCGGTGCCAAGATTGCAAAAAATGTGGTGATTGAGCCCTTTACCACAATCCATAACAATGTGGTGATAGGAGAGGGTACCTGGATAGGATCGAATGTGACGATTATGGAAGGGGCACGAATTGGAAAAAATTGTAATATTTTTCCGGGAGCCGTTATTTCTGCTATCCCTCAGGATAAAAAATTTAATGACGAAGACACAACTACAGAGATCGGCGACAATACTACGATCAGGGAATGTGTGACCATCAATCGTGGTACTACAGATCGTATGACAACCAAGATCGGGAAGAACTGCTGGATCATGGCTTATTGCCACATAGCGCATGATTGTGTGGTTGGCGATAACTGTATCTTCTCAAACAACAGTACCCTTGCAGGCCACATCAATGTGGGTGACCACGTGGTACTGGCAGGAATGGCTGCCATTCAGCAATTTTGCAGCATAGGTAGCCACGCTTTCGTGACCGGCGGGTCATTGGTGCGTAAAGACGTGCCTCCCTTCGTTAAGGCCGGGCGTGAGCCGCTTTCATATGTAGGTGTAAATTCCATCGGGTTGCGAAGAAGAGGTTTTTCTACAGAAAAGATCCGTGAGATACAGGATATTTACCGAATCCTTTATCAAAAGAATTACAACAATTCCCAGGCAGTAGCCATCATTGAAGCTGAAATGGAAGCTACTCCCGAAAGAGACGATATTTTAGAATTTATCAAGAATTCCCAACGAGGGATCATGAAAGGATATTTTAGTTCAAATTAATTAAGAGATAATGGCAAGTACAAGTGATATTAGAAACGGTCTTTGCATTCGTTACAACCACGATATTTACAAGATCATTGAATTCTTACACGTAAAGCCGGGAAAAGGTCCTGCTTTTGTTCGTACCAAACTTAAAAGCGTTACCACCGGAAAGGTGATCGACAACACTTTTTCTGCAGGTCACAAGATCGACGATGTAAGGGTAGAAACCCACAAATTCCAGTTCTTATATAATGATGGGGAATTCTATCATTTTATGAATACTGAAGATTACACCCAGATCAGACTTACCGAAAGCGCTTTGGACGCTCCGGGTCTTTTAAAAGAAGGAGAAGTGGTGACCATTTTGATCAATACCGAAGATCAAATGCCGCTTTCTGTGGAGATGCCTGCAAGTGTGATCCTGGAAGTGACCCATACAGAGCCGGGAGTGAAAGGTAACACCGCTACAAACGCCACCAAACCTGCTACTGTTGAAACAGGGGCAGAGGTCAACGTTCCTTTGTTCATCAATGAAGGCGACAAGATCAAGATCGAGACGGAAAAAGGCACATATAAAGAAAGGATCAAGGAGTAAAGAAAAGGGCATTGAAAAATGCCTTTTTTCATGCTTTTTAATTTTACGGCAATAAATGAAGTTTCCTCAAAAATATACGCTTGAGCAGATCGCTACTATTATTTCTTCGGAATTTGTGGGAGCTGCCGATTTTCCCGTCTACGGAATGAACGAGATCCATGTGGTGACACCGGGAGATATCGTGTTTGTAGACCATCCGAAGTATTATGACAAGGCTTTGAATTCGGCTGCGACCGTGGTCCTCATCAACAAGAAAGTAGACTGTCCGGAAGGGAAGGCGCTGCTTATTTCAGATGATCCCTTCAGGGATTTCAACAAGCTTACTAAATACTTCAAACCTTTTGAAAAGGCTTCCGAAGCAATAGCTGCTTCCGCAGAAATAGGAGAAGGTACCGTGCTGCAGCCCAACGTTTTTGTGGGGAACAATGTGAAGATAGGGAAGAACTGTCTTATCCACTCCAACGTGAGTTTGTATGACAATACGGTTATAGGGAACAATGTGATCATCCACGCGGGAACCGTGTTGGGCGGGGACGCTTTCTACTACAAGAACCGCCCTGAAGGTTTTGATAAGTTGATCTCCGGCGGAAGAGTGGTCGTTAAAGACGACGTGGAAATAGGTGCAAATTGTACCATTGACAAAGGCGTGACCGGCGATACTACAATTGGGAAGGGTACGAAGCTGGATAACCTGATCCAGGTGGGGCACGATACCGTAATTGGTGAAAAATGTCTTATCGCCTCACAGGTAGGGATCGCAGGTGCGGTGGTCATTGAAGATGAAGTAACTGTTTGGGGACAGGTTGGATTCCGCAGCGGAATTACCGTAAAAAAAGGCGGCGTCATGATGGGCCAGGCCGGGATCACGAAATCTACCAAAGAAAATACTATCTATACCGGCAACCCGGCGATGGAATCAAGAGCAAAACTCAAAGAGTTGGCACTTTTACGGCAATTGCCTAAATTGATCCAAAATTTAAAAGGTTGATATGAGCTTAGAAGCAAAAGAATGCGTTGAAAAGTTTTACACGTCAGATTTTTACAAAAACCCGGAAACCATCAAGGATTACCTTCATCCCGATGCCCAGTTGTTTTGGAACAGCAGTGCAGGTTTCCATAAGTTGAAGTATCAGGAGATCTGTGACATGTCTAAGGAACTTACCAGGTCTTTTGAGTCGCTAAGAGCAGATATCAGTCACCTGTTGGACGATAACGATACCATCACCATCAGGTTTACCTATCACGTGAGAACAATTGAGAATCCCGATGAAGAACTTCCCATGGCCCATTTCATCGCCATTTGGGAAATGAGGGACGGGAAAATGTTCAAGGGGCACCAAATAAGTCAGCAGGCCGATGACAGCCCTGAAAATCTCGATTCTTTCCTCCCAATTAATTAGAAAATACCTATAGGTTTTCCTTAATAAAAACCTATTTTTGTAACACAAAATTCAAAAATCAACTATGAGCGTTTTAGTTAATAAAGATTCGAAAATAATTGTTCAGGGATTTACCGGAAGTGAAGGTACTTTTCATGCCGGACAAATGATAGAATACGGAACAAACGTAGTAGGTGGGGTGACTCCTGGAAAAGGTGGTCAAAAACACCTTGATAAGCCTGTTTTCAATACTGTGGAAGATGCAGTAAAAGAAACCGGTGCCGATGTTTCCATCATTTTCGTTCCGCCGGCTTTCGCTGCCGATGCTATCATGGAAGCTGCCAACGCAGGGATCAAGGTGATCATCACTATTACTGAAGGAATTCCAGTAGCCGATATGATCAAGGCTACAGATTATATTAAAGATAAAGACTGCCGTTTGGTTGGACCTAACTGTCCAGGGGTGATCACTCCAGAAGAAGCTAAAGTTGGGATCATGCCAGGTTTCGTTTTCAAAAAAGGTAAAGTAGGGATCGTTTCTAAATCAGGAACCCTTACTTATGAAGCGGCAGACCAGGTTGTAAAACAAGGTTTGGGAATTACAACAGCCATTGGCATTGGAGGAGATCCAATCATTGGGACCACTACCAAGGAAGCTGTAGAGTTGTTGATGAACGATGACGAAACAGAATGTATCGTAATGATCGGTGAGATAGGTGGACAACTGGAAGCCGATGCCGCAAAATGGATCAAAGAAAACGGTAACAGAAAACCTGTTGTAGGCTTCATCGCCGGTGAAACTGCGCCAAAAGGTAGAACCATGGGTCACGCCGGAGCTATTGTTGGTGGAAGCGACGATACTGCCGAAGCTAAAAAAGCCATCATGCGCGAGTGTGGGATCAACGTGGTTGATTCTCCTGCAGAGATCGGTAAAAAAGTAAAAGAAGTGATGGGTTAATTTAAACCCTGTTCTATAAATAAAAACCTCTGTGGGTCTGCGATCAAAAGATCGGGAACTTCCGGAGGTTTTTTCATTGTAAAACTCCTGTTTTAGTATATTTGATCTTAAAATAAACCTGACCAGGAAAACAGAATCCTACATTATGAAATTACTAGAAGGAAAAAACGCCATTATTACCGGTGCCAGCAGAGGGATTGGTAAAGGTATCGCAGAAGTATATGCCAAACATGGAGCCAATGTGGCTTTTACATACAGCTCGTCTGTAGAGGCGGCCAATGAGCTTGAAAAAGAACTTCAGCAATTGGGAGTAAAGGCTAAAGGATATAAATCTAACGCGGCCGATTTTGAAGAAGCCCAGGATTTGGTGAAGAACGTGGTTGAAGATTTCGGAAGCATAGATATTCTGGTGAACAACGCCGGTATTACTAAAGACAATCTTTTGATGCGCATGAGCGAGGAAGATTTTGACAAGGTGATAGAGGTGAACCTAAAATCTATTTTCAACATGACCAAGGCGGTACAACGCACTATGCTTAAGCAGCGCCACGGAAGCATCATCAACATGAGCAGTGTGGTGGGAGTCAAAGGAAATGCGGGGCAGGCGAATTACGCTGCTTCCAAGGCCGGAATGATAGGCTTCTCCAAGTCTATGGCTTTGGAATTAGGTTCCAGGAACATCAGGACCAACGTCATCGCTCCCGGATTCATTGAAACCGAAATGACCGGAAAGCTTGACGAGAAAGTTGTGGAAGGCTGGAGAGAGGCTATTCCTTTGAAAAGAGGAGGTACGCCCGAAGATATAGCCAATGCCTGTGTCTTCTTTGGAAGCGACCTGAGCGCCTATGTTACCGGCCAGGTGCTGAACGTTGACGGGGGAATGCTAACCTAAGATACATTTACCGCCTTTGCTTTTGTAAAGGCGGTTTTTTTTATGGCATTTTTTCAGGATATTAGTCTTTTACAACATCCTGATGCCGTTAACTACTGTTTTACTGATCACGCTCGCGTTTTTGACTGCCCTGGCACTGGCAGCTTTTCAGTATTTTTACAAGGCCAAAGGAAGCCGCCTTCAAAATACAATTTTTGCGGCGCTTCGATTCATCACGTACTTTTCAGTTTTTTTACTGCTCATCAATCCAAAGATCAGAAACACTGACTACTATACAGAAAAACCCCGGCTCATCCTGGCGGTAGATAATTCCGCTTCTATTTCCCATTTTGAAAAAGCAGGAGAGGTTCGAAATTTCGTAGATGATCTTAGCAATGATCCAGAACTTCAGGAACGCTTTGACCTGAATGTCTATGGCTTCGGAAAAGAGCTTGAACAGGCATCAGAATTCGATTTTTCAGGAGATCAATCCAACATATCCGGTGCATTGAAGGAACTAGAGCCTTTGACCGAAGGATCCACTGCACCTACCATCCTCATTACCGACGGAAATCAGACTTACGGAGAAGACCTTTTATATTCTGCCGGGAAGTACGGGCAACCCCTGTACCCGGTGGCGGTGGGAGACACCACTTCTTACAGGGACCTAGCGGTCTCACGGGTGAATGTGAACCGGTATGCCTTCAGAAACAATCGATTTCCGGTGGAAATAATGGTGAGATACGTGGGTGAGGGTGATGTGAACACGGAGGTTGAGATCACCTCAGGGCAGAGTACAGTATTTTCCAAGAGCCTTAGCTTAGGCAAAAATGAAAATTCAGCAGTGATATTGGCCGAACTGCCTGCTTCTTCGGTAGGAGTGCATACTTATTCAGTTAAACTGAAACCATTTTCCGAAGAAAAGAATGTTCAGAACAACCAACAGGATTTTGCCATTGAGGTGATCGATGAACGCTCTTCCATTTTGTTGATGTATGAAACCCTGCATCCCGATCTTGGAGCCATAAAGAAGACCATTGAATCCAATGAACAGCGGGAGGTTATCCTAAAAAATGCTTCGGAAGGAGTTGCTGACCTGGAAAAGTTTCAGCTGGTGATCCTTTATCAGCCTGAAAACCGAATGATCCCTATAATGGATCAGCTTCAGGAGAAGAAAAAGAATCACTGGATCATGACCGGCCCTCAAACCAACTGGCGAAGCCTGAATGAGCAGCAGGAACTTTTTCGGCAGGAGATAACGGGGCAGACCGAAGAATTTCTTCCTATTTTTAATCCCAATTTCAGTCTTTTCCAGGTTGAGGACATTGGCTTTTCAAAAATGCCACCATTGCTGGGGAGTTTTGGAAGCCTTTCTTCCGAAGACATTAATGAGATTCTGCTTTTCAAAGAAGTGCAGGGAGTTGAAACAACTGAGCCATTGCTAGCCATTTCTGAAGATAAGGACTTCAAAAGGGCGTTTTTGTTCGGTGCCGATATCTGGAAGTGGCGCAGTGCTTCCTATCTTGAAAATGGGAATTTTGAGGACTTTGACAGCTTCTTCGGAAAACTGGTGCAGTTCCTTTCTTCGGGTAGCCGCAAAGAACGCCTTACAGTTTCTTATGAAAATCTGTACCAGGGAACTGAGGAACTGCTGATCTCGGCCAGGTATTTTGATCGCAACTATGTTTTTGACAGTGAGGCAAAGCTCAGCCTTCGGCTTAAGCCCAAGAGTGGAGAGGAGCGCGAAATACCTTTTTTACTGCGGAACAATAACTATGAGGTTGATCTTGGCAACCTGCCCCCGGGACAGTATGATTTTACAGTGAAAGTGGCGGGTGAAGACCTTAGAAGATCGGGAACGTTCAGGTTGTTATCCTTTGATGTGGAGGAGCAGTTCAGCGGTGCCAACACAGAAAATTTGAAAGCTGTTGCAGCAAAAAAGGATCAGCAGCTGTACTTTTTGAATAAACCTGAAGTGCTAAAAGAACAGCTTTTGTCATCTAAAACATACCTGCCGGTACAGAAAAGCCGTGAAAACAACGTACCTTTGATCGACTGGTATTATTTGCTGGGAATCATCATTCTTGCCTTGAGCGGGGAATGGTTCCTTAGAAAATATTACGGGTATATTTAAAATTTATAACTTTTTCAAATTATGGACAGACTCCCCAAAATTGGATTACCGCTATTATTCGTAGGTATCATTCTCATTATCATTATTGCTAAATCCACAATTACTATTGATTCCGGAGAGGCCGGAGTTTTATATCAGACCTTTGGTGGCGGGGTCGTGACCGATGAACCTCCTTTGGGAGAAGGTTTTCATTTCGTTGCGCCCTGGAATAAGGTTTACGTTTATGAAGTACGTCAACAGTCGTTAGATGAAAAGATGCAGGTGCTTTCTTCAAACGGACTGGAG
This sequence comes from Salinimicrobium catena, assembly GCF_900102915.1. Taxonomy (GTDB): domain Bacteria; phylum Bacteroidota; class Bacteroidia; order Flavobacteriales; family Flavobacteriaceae; genus Salinimicrobium; species Salinimicrobium catena. Next base: position 669,863 of record NZ_FNGG01000002.1, on the reverse strand, counting down.
ATCAAATTGGACGCTTCGGTATGGTACCAGCCAGATTACGAAGACCTGGGTGCCCTGCACAAGGAGAAAGGAGAGGCATACGTACAACGTGTTCTTCAGCCTGCGGTTAGATCTGCAGCCCGTGCCGTGGTAGGTCGTTACAACCCTGAGCAGCTTTACGCGAGCAAAAGAGAGGCTATTCAGAAAGAGATCTTTGATGAAACACAGCTGTTGTTGAAAGATCAGTATGTGCAGATCAATGAAGTATTGGTACGTGACGTATCGCTTCCGCCAACCATTAAAGAGGCTATTGAGCGTAAATTAAGACAGGAACAAGAGTCTTTGGAATATGAATTTAGATTGACCAAGGCAGAACAGGAAGCCGAACGTCAGCGAATCGATGCCGAAGGTAAAGCACGAGCTAACCAGATCCTTGCAGCATCCCTTACAGATAAGGTACTACAGGAGAAAGGAATCCAGGCCACGCTTGAGCTGGCACGGTCTCCGAATGCTAAAGTCGTGGTTATTGGATCTGGGGAAGATGGAATGCCATTGATCCTGGGTAACAATTAATTTATAAATAATTGTTTGGTTTTATAAATTAATTTCTACTTTTGCTTCAAATGAAAGCAAAACAATTAGATCATCATCATTCTCATTCGTTCGCTCTTGCGAGGTGAGATTGATATGTGTATAAATCATATATTTTTAAACCCGTTTGAGCAGCTCAAACGGGTTTTTTTATTTCCCTTTCGGACTGCTCAAACTAAAAATTTAATCAATGAAAAGATTACGAGTAGCAGTCCAAAAATCAGGACGACTTAATGAAGATTCTCTCAGGCTTCTTAAAGATGCTGGCATTTCCATTGATAATGGGAAGGAGCAGCTAAAGGCCGCATCAGGCAATTTCCCACTGGAAGTGCTCTACCTTAGAAATGGGGATATTCCGCAGTATCTTAGAGATGGAGTGGTTGATGTGGCCATCATAGGTGAGAATGTGCTCGTCGAAAAAGGGAAAGACATTATAATTGCTGAAAAACTCGCTTTTTCAAAGTGCCGTGTTTCTCTTGCCGTACCAAAATCCGCTAGATACAATGGTATAGAGGATTTTCAGGGGAAAAAGATCGCGACCTCTTACCCCAACACGGTTACTGAATTTCTGACCAAAAATGGAATTTCTGCTGACCTTCATATTATCAACGGTTCTGTTGAGATCGCACCGAATATTGGCCTTGCCGATGCGATCTGCGATATTGTTTCGAGCGGGAGCACCCTTTTCAAGAACAACCTTAAAGAGGTGGAGGTAATGCTGCAAAGCGAAGCTGTATTAGCTGTTTCTCCCTTGATCTCTTCGGAAAGAAAAGAGATCCTTTCAAAATTGCAGTTCAGGATACAGTCTGTATTGCGGGCACGAAAATCAAAGTACATTCTAATGAACGTTCCCAATTCAAAAATTGATGATGTGGTGAAGCTGCTTCCCGGAATGCGAAGCCCCACGGTGTTGCCTTTAGCTGAAGAAGGATGGAGCTCTCTGCACACAGTGATTTCTGAAGAAAGGTTCTGGGAAGTGATCGATGAGCTGAAAGAGAATGGGGCTGAAGGAATTCTGGTCGCCTCAATTGAAAAAATGGTTCTGTAAAAATCTTAGCAATGAAAAAAGTATATAATCCCGAAAAAGATGAATTGAACTCAATTCTTTTACGTCCTTCAAAAAATATGGAAGATGTGGAGCGAACCGTAAATCAGATCTTTGGTGAGGTGAGTTATAGGGGTGATGAGGCAGTAAAGAAATATACCAGCCTGTTTGATGGTGCTGTACCTGATAAAATTCATGTGACCGAGGAAGAGATCAGGGAAGCTGAAAATTCGGTTTCTGAAGAGCTTAAAAAGGCGATTTTTCTAGCTAAGTCCAATATCCAGAAATTCCATACTGCACAGAAAACTCAGAGCGTTTCGGTTGAAACAGTTGCCGGAGTGGAATGCTGGCAGGAAAAAAGACCCATTCAAAAAGTCGGGTTGTACATTCCTGGAGGAAGCGCTCCTTTATTTTCGACCATTCTCATGCTTGCGGTCCCTGCACAAATTGCGGGCTGTCGGGAACTGGTGCTTTGTACCCCTCCCAATAAGGAAGGCAGGATCAACCCCGTTATCATTTATACAGCCAAACTTTGCGGAGTGGATAAAATTCTTAAAGTTGGAGGAATACAGGCCATTGCCGGGATGACTTTCGGGACAGAAAGTATTCCAAAAGTGTATAAGATATTTGGTCCCGGAAATCAGTTCGTGACAGTAGCCAAACAAATGGCAACTAAATACAATGTTTCTATTGATATGCCCGCGGGACCTTCGGAATTGCTGGTGGTGGCCGATGATTCTGCTAATGCAGCCTTTGTGGCTTCAGATCTGTTGTCACAGGCAGAACACGGCGGGGATAGCCAGGTGATCCTGATCTCTCTTTCTGAAGCCTTAATGGAAGAAGTTGAAACCGAATTACAGAAACAGCTGGAGGACCTTCCGCGGAAAGACATCGCCAAGGCAGCAATTGAAAATTCCCGACTCATCTATATAGGTAGCAAGGAGAGGGCGCTTGAGATCATTAATGATTACGCTCCGGAACACTTTATTGTCTGTACAGAGGATACTGACTTTTTTGTCAGCGGAATCGAAAATGCGGGATCGGTGTTCATAGGGAACAATACCCCTGAAAGTGCCGGGGATTATGCTTCGGGTACTAACCACACGCTGCCTACCAATGGATATGCGAAACAGTACAGCGGGGTGAACCTGGACAGCTTTTTGAAGACAATTAGTTTTCAGAAAATTTCGGAAGAAGGTATCCGGAATATTGGCCCGGCTATTGAACTAATGGCAGAAGCTGAAGGTTTGAGAGCGCACAAAAAAGCGGTCTCATTACGACTGGAATCTTTCAAAAAGACGGAATAAAATGAATAGTTTTAAAATAGAAAATCTGGTTCGCACTAATGTCGCGAAGATGAAGCCTTATTCTTCTGCCAGGGATGAATTTAAAGCAGACGGGCGGAAAATGACATTCCTGGATGCCAACGAAAATCCGTTCGAGAATGGGGTGAATCGTTATCCCGATCCACAACAGGCAACATTAAAATCAAAAATCGCTGAGCTTAAAGGAATTTCCACTTCAAAGATCCTATTAGGAAACGGAAGCGATGAGGTTCTGGACCTGATCTTTCGGGCCTTTTGTGAGCCCAGCCAGGATAACATGATCAGTCTTCCGCCTACCTACGGAATGTATAAGGTCCTTGCAGAGCTTAATCAGATTGAGGATAGAGAAGTGCTTTTGAAGGTAGATTTTCAGCCGAATGTTGAAGAGATCCTGAACACAGTTGATGACAATACGAAACTGATCTTTCTATGTTCGCCAAATAACCCGACCGGGAATGTCTTTTCAATGACATTGGTGGAGAAGCTATTAAATGGCTTTAACGGACTTGTGGTGATCGATGAGGCCTATATAGATTTCTCAAATGAACCGGGATGGCTTCAGGCGCTGGAGGATTTTCCAAACCTGGTCGTTACTCAAACCCTTTCCAAAGCATATGGCCTTGCCGGGATCCGCCTGGGAATTGGTTATGCTTCCGAAGAGATCATTGAGATCCTGAACAAGATCAAGCCGCCATACAATGTGAACGAACTTACCCAGCAAAAGGCTGCGGAAAGACTGCGGAACCCGGAAGAGGTTGAATTTGAGATCAAGCAAATCCTGGAGCAACGAGAGTATTTGGAAAAAGAGCTTCAAAAAGTGGATTTTGTAAAGAAGATTTATCCTTCAAAAACCAATTTTTTACTGGTGCGGGTGGATAACGCCGATCTGCGCTACTCACAGCTTCTTGAAAAGGGCATTGTTGTAAGAAATCGCAGTAATCAGCCGCTTTGCGAAAACACCATACGATTCACAGTGGGGACCAAAACGGAAAATAACAGACTGATAAATGCTTTAAATGAAATAGCAGGATGAAAAAAGTACTTTTTATAGACAGAGATGGAACCCTCGTGCTGGAGCCGGAAGATTACCAACTGGACAGTTTTGAAAAACTGGAATTTTATAAGGACGCTTTTCAATACCTGGCGAGAATTGCCCGGGAGCTGGATTTTGAAATGGTCATGGTGACTAACCAGGATGGTTTGGGCACCGAATCTTTTCCGGAAGACACCTTTTGGCCGGTACAGAATTTCATCCTGAAGGCTTTTGAAAATGAAGGTGTGGAGTTCAGGGAAATTATAATTGACAGGACCTTTCCCGAAGAAAAAGCAGATACGCGTAAACCCGGTACAGGGCTGGTAAGTCATTTTTTGAATACTTCGGAATATGACATGAGCAGCTCGTTCGTGATCGGGGACAGGTTAACCGATATGGAACTGGCTAAAAACCTTCAGGCGAACGGTATTTTTCTTATCGGGCATGAAGATCTGGGAAGTGGAGAGCTTTCCGTGAAGCGAGATGAACTGGAAAGAATTATCAAACTGGAAACTGCTAGCTGGAAAGAGATCTATGAATTCCTGAAAAAGAATGAGCGCACCGGTGAGATAAAACGTAAGACCAATGAAACCGATATTTATATCAGGCTGAACCTTGATGGGACCGGAAAAAGCGATATTTCTACCGGAATAAAATTCTTTGATCATATGCTGGACCAGATCGCCAGGCACGGTCAAATGGATCTGGAGATCAAGGTTTCTGGAGATCTTGAGGTGGACGAACACCATACGATCGAAGACACCGCGATCGCCCTGGGAGAGGTGTTTTCAAAAGCTTTAGGTAATAAAATGGGAATTGAGCGCTACGGATTCTGCCTGCCAATGGATGACTGCCTTGCCCAGGTCGCCATTGATTTTGGAGGTCGAAACTGGCTGGTATGGAATGCAGAATTCAACCGGGAGATGATAGGGCAAATGCCTACCGAAATGTTCTATCACTTTTTTAAATCGTTCACAGATGGTGCGAGAGCAAATCTCAACATCAAGGCTGAAGGTAAGAACGAGCACCACAAGATAGAAGCTATTTTTAAGAGTTTCGCCAAAGCTATAAAAGCAGCGGTAAAGCAGGACCCGGAGAAGATGATCCTGCCCAGCACTAAAGGAATGCTCTAGACGTGAGACTTTAGATTTGAGATTTTAGAAATGACAATTAAAAAAATGGGACTACAAAAAATTGTAATTATTGATTACGGTGCGGGCAACATTCAAAGCATAAAATTTGCGCTGGAACGACTCGGTTACAACGGAATATTGAGCAGTAATGCTGAAGAAATAAGAATGGCTGATAGGGTTATTTTTCCGGGAGTGGGGGAAGCGAGTTCAGCCATGAAAAAGCTAAAGAGCACCGGTTTGGATAAAATGATCCCGCAGTTAAAGCAGCCGGTTTTGGGAATTTGTTTGGGAATGCAGCTTATGTGCAATTATTCTGAAGAGGGAAATACTGAAAGCTTGGGAATATTTGACGTAGATGTTGTGCATTTTGAGAAAGGATTGAAGGTGCCGCATATTGGCTGGAACCGAATAACTGATCTAAAAACTTCGCTTTTTAAGGATGTTCAGGAAAGAGAATTTATGTATCTGGTCCATAGTTTTTATGCCCCGGTTTGTGAAGAAACCATTGCCAAATGCGATTATGGAGTAGAGTATTCTTCGGCATTGAAAAAGGATAATTTCTATGGTGTCCAGTTTCACCCGGAAAAGAGCAGTGCGGCGGGAGAAAAAATTCTCGAAAACTTTTTATCAATTAATTCGTAAAAGAGGAGAGAGAAAAGAATAGAGAAAATAGAAAGTCTTTGCTCTCTATTCTCTGGTCTTTCATCTGTAATAACAATACAATTAAAATTATACCAATTCAAAATGAGAATAATACCAGCAATAGATATTATAGACGGTAAATGCGTTCGCCTTTCACAGGGAGACTATAATTCTAAAAAGATCTACAATGAGGATCCGCTGGAGGTAGCGAAAGAATTTGAAGATCACGGAATCGAATTTTTGCACCTGGTAGATCTGGATGGCGCGAAGTCAAAACACATAGTGAACCATAAAATTTTGGAAAAGATCGCAGGGAAGACCTCTCTTAAAATAGATTTTGGAGGTGGCCTTAAATCTGATAACGACCTGCGAATCGCTTTTGAATGTGGGGCAAATCAAATAACCGGCGGAAGTATCGCTGTCAAAGAACCGGAAACCTTCTTTTCCTGGCTGGAAAAGTTCGGAAGTGAAAAGATCATTCTTGGAGCCGATGCAAAAAACAGAAAAGTGGCTGTAAGTGGCTGGACAGAAGAATCAACCGAACACTTGCTTCCTTTTATTAAAAAGTACTTCGAAAAAGGAGTAGAATATGTGATCTGCACCGACATTTCCAAAGACGGAATGCTCGAGGGACCTTCAGTTGATCTATACAAAGAGATACTGAAGGAGGAAAACAGCTTAAAATTGATCGCTTCAGGCGGAGTGGCTGAATTTGATGATCTACCACAACTTCAGGAGATAGGATGTGAGGGAGTGATCATTGGAAAGGCTATATACGAGAACAAAATAAGTTTAAAACAATTGGAGGAATTTATTCTATAAAAGCCAGGAACCAAAAACTAAAAAAAGAGCAGATAACAGAGAAAAGAGAAATCCGAATTTCTCAATACTCACTACTCAATACTCACTACTATGTTGACAAAAAGAATAATACCCTGCCTGGATATCAAGAACGGAAGAACGGTCAAAGGAGTCAATTTTGTGGATCTTCGGGATGCCGGGGATCCGGTAGAACTGGCGGAGATCTATTCCAGGACGGGGGCAGATGAGCTCGTCTTCTTGGACATTTCAGCCACCGAAGAAAAAAGGAAAACCCTCGCCGAACTGGTTCGGAAAGTAGCGGCCAAAGTGAACATACCTTTTACTGTGGGAGGCGGAATTTCTTCCGTAGAAGATGTAGATATCCTGCTTCAAAATGGCGCAGATAAGGTCGCTATCAATTCATCTGCGGTAAAGAATCCGCACTTGATCAATGATCTCTCGGCGAAATTTGGGAAGCAATGTATCGTGGTGGCTATTGATGCCCGTAAGGTGAACAACGAATGGAAGGTGCATCTGGTTGGGGGAAAAGTGCCCACGGAGATCAACCTTTTCAAATGGGCAAAAGAAGTCGAGGCAAGAGGAGCGGGAGAAATCCTGTTCACTTCCATGGACCATGACGGTACAAAAGCCGGGTTTGCAAATGAAGCCCTGGCACAGCTATCCCATGAATTGACCATCCCGGTGATCGCTTCAGGCGGGGCGGGAAATATTGAGCATTTTTGTGAAGCTTTTTCAAAGGGGAAAGCCGATGCTGCCCTGGCGGCAAGTGTTTTTCATTTCAAGGAGATCGAGATAAAAGATCTTAAGGAGGAAATGAAAATTAAAGGAATTGAGGTTAGACTTTAAGGAGGAGTATAAAATAAAGAGAATAGAAAAGAGATCTATGAAAATTGATTTTGGAAAAAACAGTAATGGTCTAGTGCCGGCGATCGTGCAGGATTCAGAGACTAAAAATGTGCTCATGCTGGGGTACATGAATGAAGATGCCTTTAAGAAAACCCAGGAACTTCAAAAAGTCACTTTTTTCAGCCGCAGCAAGCAACGGCTTTGGACAAAAGGAGAAGAGAGCGGCAATTTCCTGAACCTGGTAGACATGAAGATCGACTGCGACAATGATGCCCTGCTCGTTTTTGCAAAACCGGAAGGACCTGTATGCCATACAGGAACCGACACTTGCTGGGGTGATGAAAATGATAAAATTCCCGGATTTTTGGGAGACCTGGAAAAGATCATTTCACAGCGGAAATCTGATCCTGAAGATCAAAAAAGCTATGTAGCCTCACTTTTCAGGAGCGGGTTAAACAAGATCGCTCAAAAAGTAGGAGAGGAGGCGGTTGAAGTGGTGATCGAAGCCAAAGATGATAATGAGGAGCTGTTTCTGAATGAAAGCGCAGATCTGCTATTTCACTATTTGATCCTGTTGCAGGCCAAAGGTAATTCGCTGAAGGACGTTATTAGAGTTTTGGAGGAAAGACATCAAAGACCCAATTCTAGTCATAAAAAAAGCCTGTGATGAAGATCACAGGCTTTGCAATTTATATTTAATCACTCAAATTAAGAATTCGTTTCCTTTTTGGCCTTTTCAACCTTAATGGTCAACTCTTTCTTGTCTTCGTCGAAATCCATGAAGATCTTATCACCTTCGGTAATGTGAGAAGTAATGATCTCTTCGGCAAGGGCATCTTCAATATACTTCTGTATAGCCCTGTTCAACGGACGGGCACCGTATTGTTTATCAAAACCTTTTTCAGCAATGAAGTCTTTGGCTTTCTTCGTCAGCTTCAGGTCGTAACCAAGGGCACCAATTCTCTTAAACAATTTCTCAAGTTCAATATCAATGATCTTGTAAATGTCTTCCTGCTCAAGCGGGTTGAAGATCACCACGTCATCTACACGGTTAAGGAATTCGGGAGCAAAAGCCTTTTTCAATGCGCTTTCTATCACTCCGCGGGCATTCTCATCAACCTGTGATTTTTTGGCTGCGGTACCGAATCCGACACCTTGTCCAAAGTCTTTCAGCTTTCTTGCTCCAATGTTAGAGGTCATGATGATGATGGTGTTCCTGAAGTCGATCTTGCGACCCAGACTGTCAGTGAGATACCCGTCATCCAAAACTTGCAGGAGCATATTGAATACATCCGGGTGGGCTTTCTCAACCTCGTCAAGCAAGATCACCGCGTACGGTTTTCTTCTAACCTTTTCGGTTAATTGACCGCCTTCTTCATATCCAACATATCCCGGAGGTGCACCTATTAATCGGCTCACGGCGAATTTTTCCATGTACTCGCTCATGTCGATCCTGATGAGTGCATCTTCGCTGTCAAAAAGTTCTCTTGACAGGATCTTCGCCAGCTGGGTCTTCCCAACTCCGGTTTGACCAAGGAAGATGAAAGAGCCAATAGGCTTGTTTGGATCTTTCAATCCGGCGCGGTTACGCTGAATGGCCTTCACCACTTTTCCTACGGCTTCATCCTGACCAATAACTTTACCTTTGATAAGGTCTGGTAATTTAGCCAGTTTGTTTATCTCTGTCTGTGCAATTCTGTTCACCGGAACTCCGGTCATCATAGAAACCACATCGGCCACGTTATCTTCTGTAACGGTCTCCCTGTGCAGTTTAGATTCTTCTTCCCAACGCTCCTGGGCTTTGGCAAGTTCTTTTTCGATGTTCTTTTCATCGTCCCTTAACTTGGCAGCCTCTTCATACTTCTGTTTCTTAACAACAGTATTCTTCAGCTCCCTTACTTCCTCAAGTTTTCTCTCAAGTTCCAGGATCTGCTTTGGAACATCGATGTTGGTGATGTGCACCCGGGACCCGGCTTCATCCAGGGCGTCAATAGCCTTGTCTGGCAAAAACCTGTCGGTCATATACCTGCTGGTAAGCTTTACACAGGCATCGATGGCCTCGGGAGTATAAGTCACATGGTGGTGTTCCTCATACCTGTCTTTGATATTGTTCAGGATCTGGATGGTTTCCTCGATCGTGGTAGGTTCTACGATCACTTTTTGGAAACGTCTTTCCAACGCCCCGTCCTTTTCAATATACTGTCTGTATTCGTCAAGCGTGGTAGCTCCAATACATTGAATTTCACCTCTTGCAAGAGCGGGTTTGAACATGTTGCTGGCATCCAGGCTTCCCGTGGCGCCACCGGCACCTACAATGGTGTGGATCTCATCAATGAACAGAATGATATCGTCATTCTTTTCAAGCTCGTTCATCACCGCTTTCATCCTTTCCTCGAATTGTCCGCGGTACTTTGTACCGGCAACAAGACTTGCAAGGTCAAGGGTTACCACTCTCTTGTCAAAAAGTATTCTTGAAACCTTCCTTTTAACGATACGAAGGGCAAGCCCTTCAGCAATAGCTGATTTGCCAACTCCCGGTTCTCCAATAAGGAGCGGGTTGTTCTTCTTTCTACGGCTAAGTATCTGGGATACTCTCTCGATCTCCTTTTCCCTTCCCACTACCGGGTCGAGTTTATCCAATTCGGCCAGGGCAGTAAGATCCCTTCCGAAGTTATCCAAAACAGGGGTTTTGGACTTCTTGTTGGATTTTCCAGGACTTCCGGCAAAAGGATTGCTTTTTCCGGTATCATCTGAAGTAGCATCTTCATCTGAGAAAGATTCCGCAGAAGGAGATTCTATATAATCGTCATCGTTTGTGATCATATATTTAAATTGGTCTTTTACCCCGTCATAATCTACCTTCAGTTTGTTCAAAAGCTTGGTAGTGGGGTCGTTTTCGTTTCTTAAGATACACAATAATAAATGCGCCGTGTTGATAGAAGAACTCTGAAAAAGTTTGGCCTCTAAAAATGTGGTTTTTAGGGCTCTTTCTGCCTGCCTTGTTAGGTGCAGGTTTCTTTTCTCGTTGGTTTCTGCCGTTACGTTAGGATTGGCGGGGCTTAATATCTCTACTTTTCTTCTTAAGTGACTAAGATCCACATCGAGAGCGTTCAGGATATTAATTGCTTTCCCGTCTCCATCTCTCAACAACCCAAGCATCAAATGTTCTGTTCCTATGAAATCGTGGCCTAACCTCAAGGCTTCTTCCTTGCTGTAGGCAATTACATCTTTTACTCTTGGTGAAAAATTATCATCCATGTTATTTCCTTTCTCTCTGGTTATTCTCAACTCATGTTTTCAAAAACCGTACCCGATTATTAGGGGAGTCATTGTGAGTTAAAGCTAATTGACAAAATTGGATTTATAAAACAAAGAAGAATGTAATGAACTTATTAACGAAGGACAACTAAAAATTTGTTAATAAAATGCAAGAAAACCTCAATTAATATGCTAGGTGGGTTAGGTAAAATGCGTAAATTGGCACGTTAGATTTTTAAACCAAAATAAACGAATTTATGGCTGAAGGAGAAAAGTTAATTCCTATCAACATTGAAGATGAAATGAAGTCGGCCTACATTGATTATTCGATGTCGGTCATTGTGTCACGTGCCCTGCCAGATGTACGTGATGGTTTAAAGCCTGTGCACAGAAGGGTTTTATATGGAATGTATGAGCTGGGTGTTCTTTCTAACCGGGCACATAAAAAATCAGCGAGGATTGTAGGGGAAGTTTTAGGTAAGTTCCACCCGCACGGAGATTCTTCAGTTTACGATACTATGGTGCGTATGGCCCAGGAATGGAGCCTGCGTTATATGCTGGTCGATGGTCAGGGTAACTTCGGTTCCATTGACGGTGACAGCCCTGCAGCGATGCGATATACAGAAGCAAGAATGCGCAAGATAAGTGAGGACATGCTGGCCGATATCGACAAGGAGACTGTAGATACCCAACTTAACTTTGACGATACCATTCATGAGCCGGTGGTGCTGCCAACCAGGATCCCGAACCTTTTGGTGAACGGGGCCAGTGGTATCGCGGTAGGTATGGCCACAAATATGCCTCCGCACAACCTTTCGGAAGTTGTTGACGGAGTAGTAGCCTACATCGATAACCACGATATAGAGGTTGATGAACTTATCGAACATATCAAAGCTCCCGATTTTCCAACAGGAGGTATAATCTACGGATACGACGGAGTAAGGGAAGCATTCAAAACAGGTAGAGGCCGCGTGGTACTTCGGGCAAAAGCTCATACCGAAGAGGTGAACGGCAAAGAAGCCATTGTTGTTACAGAGATCCCTTACCAGGTGAACAAGGCCGAAATGATCAAGAAGACAGCCGAGCTGGTAAATGACAAGAAGATCGAAGGTATTTCCCTCATCAGGGACGAGTCAGACAGGAATGGTATGCGCATCGTTTATATTCTGAAGAGAGATGCGATCCCAAATATTGTACTTAACACCCTATATAAGCATACCGCTTTACAAAGCTCATTTAGCGTAAACAATATCGCTCTGGTTGGAGGACGTCCTCAAATGCTTAACCTGAAGGATATGATCCACTATTTCGTGGAGCACAGGCATGAGGTGGTAGTGAGAAGGACCGAATATGAATTAAGAAAGGCTGAAGAAAGAGCACACATTCTTGAAGGGTTGATCATCGCTTCTGATAATATTGATGAGGTGATCGCGCTGATAAGGGCTTCAAACAATGCTGATGAGGCCAGAGCCAAATTGATCGAGCGTTTTGAACTGACTGAAGTGCAGGCGAAGGCGATCGTGGAAATGCGCTTGAGACAGTTAACCGGTCTGGAGCAGGATAAGTTAAGAGCCGAGTACGAAGAATTGATGGCTACCATAGAAGACCTTAAGGATATCCTTGCCAGAAAAGAGCGCAGAATGCAGGTCATCAAAGATGAGATGATCGAGGTGAAAGAAAAGTATGGTGACGAAAGACGCTCTACTATAGAATATTCCGGAGGAGATCTAAGCATGGAAGATATGATCCCCGATGAGCAGGTGGTAATTACCATTTCTCACGCGGGTTATATAAAAAGGACTTCCCTTACCGAATACAAGACTCAGAACAGGGGAGGAGTAGGCCAAAAAGGTTCTACCACCAGGAATGAAGATTTCCTTGAGAATTTGTTCGTAGGAACAAACCACCAGTACATGTTGTTCTTTACTGAAAAAGGAAAATGTTTCTGGATGAGGGTTTTTGAGATCCCTGAAGGAAGCAAGACTTCTAAAGGAAGAGCGATCCAGAACCTTATCAACCTGGAGCCGGATGACAAACTGAAAGCGTTCATCTGTACTCAGGACCTTAAGGACGAAGAATACATCAACAGCCACTATGTGATAATGGCTACTAAAAAAGGTCAGGTGAAAAAGACCTCTCTTGAGCAGTACTCCAGACCAAGAACTAACGGGATCAACGCGATCACCATTAGGGAAGGGGATGAGCTGCTCGAGGCAAGACTTACTACCGGAAACAGCCAGGTAATGCTGGCGCTGAAAAGCGGCAAAGCCATCCGATTCGAGGAGAGCAAGACCCGCCCAATGGGAAGGAACGCTTCGGGGGTAAGAGGTATCACTCTTGCCGATGATAACGATGAGGTAGTAGGAATGATCGCAATCCAGGACCCTCAGGAAGAAACGGTGCTGGTGGTTTCTGAAAACGGTTATGGAAAACGTACTTATATAGATGACCCTGAAGACGGGGAGCCTATCTACAGGATCACCAACCGTGGCGGAAAAGGTGTAAAGACCATTTCTATCACAGATAAGACCGGAAATCTTGTAGCCATTAAAAATGTGAAAGACGGGGATGATCTTATGATCATCAATAAATCTGGTCTTGCGATTAGAACTTCAGTAGACAGTTTAAGAGTTATGGGACGTGCCACCCAGGGGGTGAGATTGATCAACCTCAAGGGCAATGATTCCATCGCGGCTGTGGCTAAAGTGATGAAAGAAGAAGAGGATGTTGAGGAAATCGCGGACAGTTTAGAGGAAGATGGAATTGATGGAAACCTTGATAATACAGGTGATTCCAACGATGGCACAACTATTGCAAATGATAGTGAAGAATAATTAAATAAACCCTAAAAATGAAAACAAGAATACTGACAGCAGCCTTAGCCATGTTCACAGTAGTGGCATTTGGCCAGAAAAAAGAAATAAGACGTGCAGGTAAAGCAGTCGAAAAAGGTGAATATAAGGAAGCTAAAAATTATCTTCAGCAGGCAGAGGCACAATTAACCAATGCAGATGAGGATGAAAAAGCAGATTTTTATCTTTATAAAGGATACGCATTGATTGGAACAGGGGAAAACGTTCCTACAGCTGACCTTATGGCAGCTGCCGATGCATTTCAGAAAGCAGCTGAACTTGGACACGATGATGCTCAGCAGGGAATGATGGCAGCGAGTAACGCATTGGTAAATGGTGCGATCGCAGATCAGAATGCTCAGAAATTTTCTGAAGCGGCTGACAAATTGTTCACCGGTTACCAGCTTAACAAACAGGATACCGTTTATCTTTACTACGCGGCTTCAAACGCTGTGAACGCCAAGGACTATGGGAAAGCTCTAGAATATTACGAGGAGCTTAGAGATCTTGGTTTTACAGGAGAAGAAACAGTTTACACGGCTGTAAATAAAGAAACCGGAGAGGTTGAAAGAATGGCTAATAAAGAGCAGAGAGATCTTTTCGTAAAATCTGGGAACTATACCAACCCGAAAGACGAAGTTTCAGAATCTAAAAAAGGAGAGATTGCCAAGAACATCGCCCTTATCTATATTGAAAAAGGTGAAGATGAAAAAGCTATTGCGGCCATCGAAAATGCCAAGGAAGAAAATCCTGGTGATGTAAGTCTTATGCAGGCTGAAGCCGATATGTACTACCGCATGGATAACATGGCGAAGTACCGTGAGATCATGGAGAAGATCGTAGAGCAGAACCCAGATGACGCTGTACTATATTATAACCTTGGTGTAAGCGCTGCTCAAATGGGCGAGAATGACCGTGCAATGGACTACTATAAAAGAGCTATTGAGCTTGACCCTTCAATGCACAATGCTCGAATTAACCTTGCATACGTTATCCTGGCTAAAGAACGTCCTATTGTAGATGAAATGAACAGCCTTGGAATGAGCAAAGCCGATCAAAAGAAATACGACCAGCTTGCTGAGCAACGTAACCAGTTATACAGGGATGCTCTGCCACACCTTGAGAAGGTATTGGAGAAAGATCCCAACAACGTTGAAGCTGCAAGAACTATGATGAACATGTACTATCAATTGAATGAAACCGCAAAAGCTGAAGAAATGAAGCAAAAGGTTGCTGAAATTGAAGCACAGCAGTAATAAAATTTACAGGATAAAAAAACCCGCTCATTTGAGCGGGTTTTTTGTTATATGATCTTTTTGATGACCCTGAGCTTGTGGGTGTGCCGTCGTAGGTCTGCATTATATATTCCCGAATGATCAATACGGTCAAGCCTTACCTTTCCGTCGGCGTGAATGATGTAATTGTCATTCATCATGATACCCACATGGGTGATGACCCCGTCCTTATCGTCAAAGAACGCCAGGTCTCCCGGCTCGCTTTCTTCTATGAAACTTAATGACTCCCCCTGTTTTGCCTGGTCGGCAGCATTGCGGCACAACTTATGGCCGTTCAGCTTATAGACCATTTGGGTGAAGCCGCTGGAATCTATTCCAAAAGGAGTTTTGCCACCCCAAAGAAAAGGAGCGTTCAGATACAAAAAGGCGGTTTCAATAAGATTGCTCTTATCCTGTTTCCCCGAGATCTGGTTTCCACCATGGGAATGATTCAGAACAGAGGTAAAATTCAATACCGATCCTAATGGGACCGGCATTAAATTCTGATTTTCACCGCTTATAAATTCTATAAGGTCAGCAGATAATACAGCTTCCTCTGTTTCAAACCTGTTGTAGTCTTCTTCAGAGATCTTGTGGTACTGTTTGTTATCTACCCAGGCCTCACAGGAATCAAATGCTGTACGAATGCGAGACCATTTTCCTCTTTCTTCAAGGATCTTAAAGTACTCACCGTACAGCATCTGGCTCACCATCTCACTGGTGTTGGTAGGTTCTAACCTAAGCGGGACAATGCCTAAGTTGCAGATGGCGTATTGCATTCGATTTTAAATAACGATTATGCGCGTTCCAGGATCATGGCCGATGCACCTCCACCGCCATTACAGATCGCAGCCGCACCTATTTTAGCATTATTTTGCTTTAACACATTTAGAAGGGTAACAATGATCCTCGCTCCGGAACATCCCAGTGGGTGACCCAAAGAAACAGCACCACCGTTCACATTCACTTTTTCATCTTTTAATCCAAGGATCTTCATATTGACAAGACCTACAACAGAGAAGGCTTCGTTGAACTCGAAGTAATCAACCTTGTCCATAGAAATTCCCGCTTTATCAACTGCTTTAGGAAGCGCTTTTGAAGGAGCCGTTGTAAACCAGATTGGGTCTGTAGCAGCATCGGCAAAGCTCTTAATAGATGCCATTACTTCCAGCCCAAGTTCTTCGGCTTTTTCCCTGCTCATAAGAACTAGTGCAGCAGCACCGTCATTGATGGTGGAAGCGTTTGCGGCCGTAACAGTTCCTTCTTTTCCGAAGGCTGGTCTTAGAGCCGAAATTTTATCCATTTTCACGTTCCTGTATTCTTCATCCTCTTTTACAACTACAGGATCTCCCTTTCTTTGTGGTACTTCTACGGGAACTACTTCATCATTGAATTTGCCTTCTTCCCAGGCCTTTTTTGAACGGTTGTAAGACTGAATGGCAAATTTATCCTGCTCTTCACGGCTAAAGTTATGTTCTTTGGCGCAGTGGTCCGCAGCAACCCCCATGGCGTTGTGATCATAGGCATCTACCAAACCATCTTTCTGCATTCCGTCTATCATTTGTGCAGGGCCGAATTTCTGACCATTTCTAAGGTGCAGGTAATGCGGGATAAGGCTCATGTTTTCCATACCACCGGCAACCACGATATTGGCATCTCCAAGACTAATTGCCTGTGCAGCCTGCATTACCGCTTTCATTCCACTGGCGCACACTTTATTTACAGTAGTACAGGGAACGTTCGTTGGAATTCCCGCACCTAAAGCGGCCTGCCTTGCCGGTGCCTGTCCAACTCCCGCCTGGACTACATTCCCCATTAAGACCTCATCTACCATTTCGGGCTTTAACTTGATCTTATCTAAAGCTCCTTTTATGGCTATTGATCCCAATTTTGTGGCGGGAACAGTCGACAGGCTGCCCAGGAAACTTCCAATGGGAGTTCTCGCAGCGCTCACTATTACTACTTCCTTATTCATTGTTTGTGGTTTTAAATTTTAGTATTGCGAATTTAATCATTTTATAAGGAACAAACCAACCACATCGCCTTCAGCCGTCTTTTTTTACTACATTTGAAAAGAGATTAGTCTTTATGAAATCATTTGTGAGTTATCTTTATAAAAATCAGGATCTTTTTTATAAAGTATTTTTATTTCTTCTTACAACCTTTTTGATCGTTTACCTTTTCCCGAAAGGAGGAAAATTCCAATACGAGATTCCCAAAGGTAAACCCTGGCAGTACGAAAATCTTTATGCCCCTTTTGATTTTGCCATTCTGAAATCTCCCGAAGAGATCGCTGCGGAAAAAGAAAGGATCAATCAGGAGCACATTCCATATTACGAATATAAGGACCAGGTTGCCGCCGAGGTGACTGCAGACCTGGAAGAGCGTTTTTCAGAAACTTTTCCTGATACCCTGACGCCAAATCAACTAAACCAACTGGAGACGTTTGTGGATCAAACCGTGGAGGATATCTATGAGTACGGACTTATCCAGGAGATCGTTCCGCGAGATCCGGATCAGCTGGTGTTTCTCAAAAAAGGAAACGTGGCAAGCGAGATCCCTTATGAAAGGATAATCAAACAAAATGAGTTGCGGGATTTCCTTAATAAGGAGATCGATGAATCCCAATTGCAATTATTTAGGGAAGAATTGGTAGGGCTCTTTTTTGATACCCTTAGGCCGAATGTCTCATTCAATGAAAAATTGACCCAGGATGAACTGCAAAGCAGGTACGACCAGATCTCGTACACTCGTGGAAATATCGAACGTGGGACCATCATAGTAGCCAAAGGTGAAGTAGTTGAAGGTAATAAACTCCAGGTGCTTAATTCCTTAAAGGCCGAATATGAATCGCAGGTATGGAGCCAGGCCAATTACAACTGGATGATCCTGGGTTACAGCCTGCTTGTCTTCCTGGCCTTATTGATGCTGATGCTGTTCATAAAGAAGTACAGGTTTGACATTTTTCAGAACAACATCAAGGTCACCTTCATCTTTTTCAACCTGCTCCTCATGGTGCTGCTCACCGTACTGGTGATCAAGTTCAACGTTAAATATGTATATGTGGTGCCGCTGTGTATTTTGCCACTGACAATAAAAGGCTTTTTTGACTCGAGGCTGGGGCTGTTCACCCATGTGATCACCGTGTTGCTTTTAGGATTTATCGTGCCAGACAGTTACGAGTATATGTTCCTGCAGATCATAGCCGGGATTGTGACCATACTAACTGTTTCAGAACTCTACAAAAGAGCGAACCTCTTCATTACCGTGGGGCAGATAACTTTGGTATATATCGTCTCATACTTTGCTTTTACGGTGATCCAGGAAGGCTCCATATATGAGGTGGAACCTGAAACCTTTCTAATGTTCCTTTTCGGCGGAGTGGCTACTTTGTTCGTGCAGCCGCTTATCTATGCCTATGAAAAGGTCTTCGGGTTGATCTCTGACATGTCCCTGCTGGAACTTTCAGACACCAATTCTAAACTGCTTAAAGAGCTTTCAGATAAAGCCCCGGGAACCTTTCACCATTCCCTCAACGTGGCTAATTTGGCCGAAGCTGCCGCCAATGAGATCGGTGCCAATTCTATGCTCGCGCGGGTTGGGGCTCTCTATCATGACATCGGAAAAATGAAGAATCCGACCTACTTTACCGAAAACCAGACTACCTCGGTGAATTCTCATGATGAGCTTTCGCCAAAAGAAAGCGCAGAGATCATCATAGAACACGTGATCAACGGAATTGAGATCGCCAAGAAAAGAAATCTGCCCGACAGAGTTATAGATTTCATCCGCACTCATCATGGTACTACCACGGTATATTACTTCTTCAAGAAGGAAAAGGAGATAAACCAGCATGCAGATCCAGATGATTTCCGCTATCCCGGGCCCACGCCATTTAGCAAGGAAACAGCTATCCTCATGATGTGTGACAGTGTGGAGGCAGCCAGTAAAAGCATAAAGGAGCCTACCTCCAGACTCATCGATGACTTTGTAGAGAAAATAATCAACAAACAGATGGAGGAGGGGCAGTTTCTTAATTCCAATATTACGTTTATGGAAATTCAGCTGGTGAAGAAGGTTCTAAAGCGCAAACTCAAGAACATCTATCACTTGAGAATAGAATATCCCGAATGATCACAGTACCTGCACTACCTCTACATCGCTGTCGTTAAAGGTGAATTTGTCTCCTGCTTTTTTCCCTTCCAGGTGTTGGTAAATAGGAGCTTCGGTTGAGATCGCATAGACTTTTCGCCCGCTGTCCATGTCTATTTCCCCTAAGGGAACAGAGATAAAGTAATAACTGTTCCTGGTTTCCACGATGCTTCCCGGCCTTACAGTCTCACTTCTGTGGCTGTGGTCAAGGTTGGCCAGGGTTTCTTTCATGCTTTGCACGCGGTCAAGATAAGCGGCATTTTTTTCGTATTCCGTGAGCATTTCGCCCTTGTTCCCATACTCGTCAAAATCGGGATGAAAGTTGTTTTCTGAATCCTCTCCACTAATGGTTTCGAGTTTCTCATTATACTGTTCTATCCTTTTATTGATCTCATCCAGGCATTTGTTGTACAGTTCTTCCTTATTAAAGCTCATTTCTTAGTGTTTTCCTTTAAAATTAGAGAACAGAAATGCGAAAAAAGAACAATTAGCAAAAGTTTAATAATTGCTTTTCTTCGGAAGAAAATCAGGTAAAACCTCTGATTCTAAACCGCCGACAGCGGGTCGAACAGCTGGATGTTGCTCTTTAGTCTTTCGGTGACCAGGTGCATCATTCGCTTGTTCAAAGCTGAAGAATTGGTGATGTATTGCCTGTACTCTTCAATGGTGAACTGGCCAATGATCATTCCTTTAAGGCTGTTCCTGAACTTCATGTCCTTCTGAATGGCATTTTCAATGACCTTCAATCTTTTTTCTACAGAAATTTCGGCGAAATCAACTTTATGCTTCTCAAGGTAATTTCTGAAGGCCTCCACCAAAAGGTCATTTTGAAGCTTAACCACTGGCCTTAAAGTATTGTTCTGAAAAAGGCTATCTGGTTGCTGATTGCTTCCGGCATGTGCTCCCGGAACTTCGGGCCTCATCTCTAAAAGCTGTTGGTCTCTCTTTTTCATGGCTTTGGGTTTTCTTAAATGTAATTAATTAAACAGGACTCTGGCACTCTTTTATGGAAGATTTATAAACTGCTTATAAACAGGGTCCGCTTCCGTTAATTTCATTGAAATAGTTTTAATAGCTTTAGCCTTCTTTTTACCTTTAGGTAAAGCTTTACACAATGATCGTTTCCAAAAATCCTTATAACGGGAAAGTTCTGGCAGAACATAAAGAATTTTCTTCCGAAGATATCATCAAGGCGCTGAGCAAAGCCGACACAGCCTTCAAAGACTGGCGTAAAACCTCTTTTGAAGAACGTTCCCGGCTTCTGCTGAAGGTAGCCAAGGTACTGAAGGAAAATAAGCAGGAA
Source organism: Salinimicrobium catena (assembly GCF_900102915.1). Lineage (GTDB taxonomy): Bacteria > Bacteroidota > Bacteroidia > Flavobacteriales > Flavobacteriaceae > Salinimicrobium > Salinimicrobium catena. The sequence goes on along the minus strand of NZ_FNGG01000002.1, from coordinate 649,608 downwards.
TATGCTGAGACCATGACAAAAGAGATGGGAAAACCCATTTCTCAATCCCTGGCAGAAGTGGAGAAGTGTGCCTGGGTGTGTGAATATTATGCTGAAAATGCTGAAAAGCAACTTTCAGAAGAGCAAATAACGACCGATGCAAAAGAGAGTTTTATAAGGTATGATCCTTTGGGGGTGATTCTGGCAGTGATGCCCTGGAATTACCCTTTCTGGCAGGTCTTCAGATTTGCCGCGCCTGCATTGATGGCCGGGAATGTATGTGTGCTCAAGCACGCCAGCAATGTTATGATGTGCGCTGCTAACCTGGAAGAGATCTTTAAAAAGGCCGGTTTTCCTGAAGGTTGTTTTAAGAACCTGGTAATAGGCAGCGACAAGGTCGAAGAAGTGATTAAAGATGCACGGGTGAAGGCGGTAACCCTTACCGGCAGCGGCCCGGCAGGGAGTGCAGTGGCCGCCACCGCAGGCAAGGAGATCAAGAAGACCGTTCTGGAACTGGGAGGCAGTAATGCCCTGGTCGTGTTCAAAGATGCCAATCTTGAGAAAACCGTGAAGGTGTGCGTGCAGGCCCGTTTTCAGAATACCGGACAAAGTTGTATAGCCGGGAAAAGACTGTTATTACAAGAATCTGTCGCCGATGAATTCCTGAAGCTCTTTAAGAACGAAGTTGAGAACCTCAAAAGCGGCGACCCTATGGACGAGGATACTTATGTGGGGGTGCAGGCCAGGGAAGATCTAGCAAAAGACCTCGACAAACAGGTGCAGGAATCAGTAAAAATGGGAGCTGAAATTCTCATGGGCGGGAAAAGGAAAGACGCCTATTATGAACCGACGATCCTTACAGGGGTTACCCCCGAAATGCCCGTTTTTAAAGAAGAAACCTTTGGACCTGCCATTGGAGTCACCACTTTTAAGGACGAGAATGAAGCCATAGACCTGGTGAACGCCTCTCAATATGGCCTGGGAGTTTCCCTTTTTACTAAAGATCTTGCCAAAGCCAAAGAACTTGCAGGGCAAATAGAGGACGGGGCAGTCTTTGTCAACGAGCTGGTAAAGAGTGATCCGCGGTTGCCTTTCGGGGGAACAAAGAATTCCGGCTATGGCAGGGAACTTTCTTTTGTGGGGATCAAAGAGTTCGTGAATATCAAAACCGTCTACATAAATCAATTTTAAGATGCCGAAACAGGAAATAGCCGTAACTACAGATGCCGTGATCTTCTGCGGAAAGAGCGGAGAGGAAAAAATTTTGCTGGTAAGGCGAAAAAAAGATCCGTTCAAAGATCAATGGGCTATCCCGGGAGGGTTTCTGGAGAATGACGAACCTCTTGTAGTAGGGGCGATGCGGGAGCTGGAAGAGGAAACAGGACTAAAGGTTGAAAAGTTGCATCAGATCCGGGCTTTTGGAGACCCTGGTAGGGACCCTCGTGGACGAACCATCAGTATTGCTTTTTGGGGAAAGATCCCTTCAGAAGAAAAAGTAGAAGGTAAAGATGACGCGGCCGAGGCTAAGTGGATCCCGATAAATGAACTGCCCGTACTGGCTTTTGATCATGATGAAATAGTCAGAACCGCTATAGAACAATATCGCTCAAAATAATTTAAATATGAGATTTCACACAAGAAAATGGGTCAAACCCGAAGATCTTAATCCCAACGGCACCTTGTTCGGTGGACGCCTTTTGGAATGGATAGACGAAGAAGCAGCGCTCTACGCCATCATTCAGCTTGAAAATCCCAAGACGGTGACAAAATACATGAGTGAAATAGATTTCCGCAGTTCTGCGCGACAAGGGGATATTATTGAAATAGGAATGGACGTGGTGACCTTTGGAAGAGCCTCTCTAACCCTTACCTGCGAGGTGCGTAACAAAATGACCCGGGAGAGTATTATTGTGGTTGACAGGATCGTAATGGTAAGCCTTGATGAGGAAGGAAAGGCTAAACCTCACGGGAAAACCCGGATAGAATACGTTAAGGACAGGTTGGGAGATTAAGACTTTCCTTCAGTCTTTTCTTTTTGATCTTTTTTCTCTTCTTTTTCTATTTGCTTTTCAGCTTCTTTTAATTCCTCTTTGGTAGCGGGCTCCCTTTCCTGTTCCGGCGCACCCGTTGGTTCCAGGCTAAGTTTGACATAGAGGGGAAAGTGATCTGATTCCACGTCATTACCAAGACGCAGGTCCATCACCCGGAACTCTTCAGAAACAAAAAGATGATCCAGTGGCCAGCGCATGAGCCAGCTGTTGGCGTTGAAGGTATTGTAAAAACCTCTTCCCACCCGCGGATCAAGCAGCTCGCTCACATTCTGAAACAGCGAAGTAGACTCAGACCAGGCCACATCATTGAAATCTCCGGCCACAATAACAGGATTAGGGGAATTCCTTGCCATTTTCGCCACCATCATCATCTGCGCATCCCTGTCGGTAGAAGATGCGTCATGTGGCGGCATGGGTGGAGTAGGATGAATAATATGCATTTCAATAAGCTTGCCCGAGGGAATTCTTAACCCCATGTGCATGGAAGGAATGCTGTCCTCCAGCAGAAAGCGTACCTGCGGATTGATCGTTTCCAGTTTAGAATAAAGCAACATTCCGTAGGTATTGTCCAGGGGCATTTCGGTTTTATAGATGTATCCAAATTCCTGAAGACTCGGTGCAAGAGCATCCCGCCAGCGGTGATTGGTTTCGGTAAGAATTACCATGTCTGGATCTTTGGTCAAGACCTCATCCAGTACCCGTTGGTGCTCGGTATTTTTCTGAAGCACATTTGAGACCATCAGGCTAAGGGTGTTCTCAGGGTCGACCATCTCATTGTTTTCCACCTCGTAACCGGCTAAAGGGGTGTAGGGGTAGATCTTGGTGAGCTGAAACAAAAAACACCCTGCCAGGATCACCACAAAGGCGTAGTCTCTCCAGGAGCGCAGGTCAAACCTGAAAAAATATACCAGCAGGGCCACCAGGGTGAAGGTGGTTAGCTGCACGTGCGGGTAATCGAACATTCTTATCCACCAGTAATCGGCGGCTACAAAAGGAAAAAGGGTAAGGATCACGGCAAGTATCCCTACGGCCTGTAAAAACGGTTTGAGGCTCATTTTCTGGTTAGCTGATGATTACGGTAGATGAAGGTAAGTAATATTTTTTCTCCTGCCCCGCAATTATCATTTTCTTCACGTTTGTGAAGCTGCAGAAGCCGAAAAATTATTCTTCTTTAAAGCTTTTCAGGGCCTTAATGATGTCATCTCCCGAAGGGGACTCAAACAGCTGCAGGTCGAAGAATGGGATAGCGGCGATAAGGTGATCAAAGATATCCGCAGTAATACCTTCGTAGAATTCCCAGAGTTTGTCTTTGCTGAAACAGTAGATCTCCAGCGGAATTCCCTGAGTGGTAGGAGCAAGGTGACGCACCATGATGGTCATCTCCTGGTTGATCTGAGGATGTGATTGCAGGAAGCTCAAGGCGTATTTCCGGAAAACGCCGAGGTTAGTCTGATGCCTTCCGTTTATTAGGAACTTTTTATTAATTCCCAATTTAGTATTGTAATCATTGATCTCCAGTTGTCTTTCTTTGATGTAGGAGCTTATCAGGTTGAATTCCTGGAACTTTTCTATGTCCTTCTCGTCAATGTACCTGATGGAATTCTGTTTGATGAAAAGCGAACGTTTGATCCTTCTTCCGGGCGATTCTTGCATTCCGCGCCAGTTGTGAAAAGAATCGGCGATAAGGTTGTAAGTGGGAATGGTCGTGTAGGTGTTGTCCCAGTTCTGGACCCTTACGGTGGCCAGGGTGATCTCGGTGACAAATCCGTCAGCCCCGTATTTGCTGAAGGTGATCCAGTCCCCGATACGAACAATGTCGTTAACCGAGACCTGGATGGAGGCGATGAAGCCCAAAATGGTATCCTTGAAAATGAACAGAATAATGGCCGATGCGGCTCCCAAAGAGATCAAAAATCCAACTACCGACTTACCCGTAAGTTCAGAAAAGGTGAAAATGATCCCTATAGACCAGAAAATGATCATGAGGATCTGGGTGTAGCTCTCGAGTGGCTTATCCCTGTAGCGCTCATGCCTTTTCATGTAATTGGTGGTCGTACGCAACAGGCTGCGGGCAATGAGCACCAGGAGGAAAATGATGTAGATGTCCACCAGGGTTTCAAAAACCTTGAGCAACTTCGGATAATCCTGGAAAACCACCGGGATGGTGAGGATCAAGAGAAGCAATGGCAGCACATTACTCACATACCGCGGAAAGTTGCTCTTGACCAGGAAATCGTCAAAAGTGGTCTTCGTCTTGTTGGTAAAGCGTTTGAAGGCTTTAAGCAGCAGGGTTTTCGTAAGGTAATGGATCATGTACCACAGCACGAAAACCACGGCTATGTTGATAAGCATGTTCAGGAAATGGGCTGCGTCTTCATCAAGTCCTTTTTCGATAAAAAAATTAGCCAGATAATTGCTTATTTCCCTGATTTGCTCCTGCATAGGTTACAGATATTTTTTTTCAACATAGAAAGGCCCAAGCGGTAGCACAGAACTTATGCATACCACAAAAAGAGTTTTCAGGTTCCATTCCAGTGCCTTTGCCATCCAAAAGGCGCCAAGAACGTAGAGTACGAAAAGAATTCCGTGGAGCATTCCCACAACTTCTACCATTTGCGGGGCTTCCCAGATATATTTCAGCGGCATGGCGATAAGAAGCAGTACAAGAAAGGAAACTCCCTCAAGAATGCTCACCCATTTAAAAGTTTTTACCTGTTGATCTAGCGTCATTTTTACTTCATTTTAAGTGGTGCAAATATACTTTTTTACGCCCGAACCCTCTTCGGAAATTTGATTTTTTCAAAAGAGAAACTTTACGAGGCCATTGCTGCAGAGCATACTAGCAGGTGTGTTCTCTTCGGGAACTGCGGAAAAGAGCAGGGGGGAAACTTAAATTTTAACTAATGCCGCTGGTAAAAAGGTGTATTTTCTTAATTTGCGGGTAATTCAGAAAAAATTGAAATGGGTAAAAAAATACTGGTTACCGGCGGACTAGGATTTATTGGTTCACACACGGTAGTAGCGCTTCAGGAAAGAGGTTTTGACGTAGTGATCATTGATAACCTTTCGAATTCTTCACTTGAAGTTTTGGGAGGTATAACCAAGATCACGAAGATCTCTCCTGAATTCGAGAACATGGACCTGCGGGAAAAAGAAGCGGTAAGTGCTTTTTTTGACAAGTATCCAGATATTGAAGGAGTGATCCATTTTGCCGCCTCTAAAGCGGTAGGCGAAAGTGTTGAAAATCCGTTGCTTTATTATGAGAACAACCTGAACACCCTCATTTACCTTTTACAGCAACTGAAGGAAAGAGAGAATTCAAAATTCATTTTCAGTTCTTCCTGTACCGTCTACGGTCAGGCAGACGAGTTGCCCATTACAGAATCTGCGCCGGTGAAAAAAGCCGAATCTCCTTATGGAAATACCAAGCAGATAGGGGAGGAGATCATTGCCGACACCTGTAAGGTCACAAAAAACATTAGCGCCATTTCATTGCGCTATTTCAACCCAATAGGAGCGCACCCAAGTGCGAACATTGGAGAACTTCCCATAGGAACCCCGCAAAACCTGGTGCCATTCATTACCCAGACGGCAATTGGAAAAAGGGAAAAACTTTCGGTCTTTGGAAATGATTATCCTACGCCTGACGGGACCTGCATCAGGGATTACATTCATGTGATGGACCTTGCGCGTGCCCACGTGGTGGCTTTAGAAAGACTTCTTGATGAGGAGCAGGAAACCAACTACGAGGTTTTCAATTTGGGAACCGGGAAAGGAAATTCTGTACTGGAAGCCATCAAGGCATTTGAAAAGGTTTCAGAAACAAAATTGCCCTACGTCATTGCTGCAAGAAGAGAAGGAGACATCACCGCGGCGTATGCAGATACAACAAAGGCGAACGAAGTTTTAAAATGGAAAGCCGAGTATTCTATTGATGATGCGATGGAAAGCGCCTGGAAATGGCAGCTTAAGTTGAAGAAGAAAGAAACAGAGGAAAAAAATAAAACTGTCTAAAATATAAGTTTAAGGGCTAATTCAAACTTGTCTTCCTTGGTGAAGGAACTTAATACCTGCTTTGGCAGGCTTATTAGGGAAATATATTTTAGACAGTTTTCATATAAACAAGACAGCAAATTAATTCACGATAAAAGCGTGTATCACTCCGGGTAACCACCCAATAAGGGTAAGGATGATACTAATTAACAATGTTGTGCCCACACCATGGTTTAGATATACCGCTAATGGGGGTAAAAGAATATTCAGAATTATCGTAAGCATGATTTAGGTTTTTGTTGATTATAACCTCAAATTAATATTAATTTGTCAGTTTTTATCCTAAAAAAGGAGGTTTAGCTTCACTTTAACAGGTAGCTTTTAAGTTCAATTTTGATCGTTCGTCGATCAAATTTTAGATGCGCCCGCTGTGATTGTAGGCTCAAGAAATTTAAGGTTTTCATCTTTCAGGTGTTGGATAAGAACTATCTTCGCAAAAAATTAACGACATGACATTTAAGGAGCTGGGAGTTTCAGAAAAGCTGGTAAAAGGACTGAACGAAATGGGAATCTATAACCCGACAAAGATCCAGGAAGCCGCGATACCTCTGCTAACTGAAGGAGAAGTGGATTTTGTAGGGCAAGCCCAGACCGGTACCGGAAAAACAGCCGCTTTTGGCCTGCCTATTTTGGCGCAAATTGATCCTTCCGCAGATCATGTACAGGCATTGATCCTTTCTCCAACCCGCGAACTGGGCCAGCAGATAGCCAAACAGCTCTTTAAGTTCACCAAGTATTCAGATAAGGTCTTTACTGAAGCGGTTTATGGGGGAGAAAAGATCGATATACAGATCGCACGGCTTGATCGCCCTACGCAGATCGTGGTTGCAACACCCGGAAGGTTGATCGACCTTATGAAAAGGAAAGCTGTCGATATTTCTCACATCAAAACCCTGGTTCTTGACGAGGCCGATGAAATGCTGAGCATGGGGTTCAAAAAAGATCTTACCGCCATCCTGGAGGCCACAGCTTCGGCTAAAAGAAATGTCTGGTTATTTTCAGCTACCATTCCGCAGGAGTTAAACGAGATCATCAACAAGTATGTTTCCAAAAAGGCCCGCCGGGTTAACATAGATAAGCAGGATGCGGTAAACACAGGCATTCAGCATCAATTCGTGGCAGGAGACGACAATAACAAGCTCGATACCCTTGCCTATTTTCTTAAGTCTAAAGGCAAGGAGAGAGGAATCATTTTCACCAGGACCAAGGCTGCTGCTAGGACTCTCGCCAAACAACTGGCAGCCAAGAATCATGAGGTAGGACTTCTGGAAGGCGATATGCTGCAGAAAGACAGGGATAAGGTAATGCGTGCCTTTAAAAATAAAAGTTTGAGGCTGCTGGTTTCCACAGATGTTGCCGCTCGCGGAATCGATGTGGCTAACCTCGCTTTTGTAGTGCATTATCAGCTGCCCGATCAAACCGACTACTATACCCACAGGAGTGGCCGTACCGCCCGTGCCGGAAACACGGGAATTTCTTTGGCTTTAGTCAATCAGGCGGAGATAAAACGGCTGCGACAACTAGAGAGGGAACTCGGGATCAGGTTCAACCAGATACGCTAATTTAGAGCAGGTCGCAGGTTTCCTCGTCCAGTTCGGTCTCAATGGTGTAGTGGTCAAAATGATATTCCTGTAAAACATTTTTTACCTGCCTCTTGACGTCCAGCAGTTGCTGGAACCTGTTAATGTTCTTCAGTTTGATATGGGTAGTAAAAACATGGTCTGTGCCTTCAAGGGACCAGACGTGCATATGGTGTAGAGAAGAAATGTTCGGGATCTTCTTAAGTCTTTCTTCGATCTCATCCAGATCGATCTCCTTGGGTACTCCCTGTAAAAAAATGAATAGCGTCTCCTTCAGTCGTTTAAAGACATTCCAAAGAATATAGAAAGTGATGAGCAGGGAAAGGGCAGGGTCCAAATACAGGATCTCCTTGAATTGCAAGATAATGGCAACGATCAAAACGGCCACCCAGCCCAGAACATCCTCTAAAAGGTGCCAGGAAACCACTTTCTCGTTGAGCGATTCTCCGCTACTCAATTTGTAGGCTGCAATTCCGTTTACGGCCACTCCCACTATAGCAAAGATCATCATTCCCTCAGCGTCTGAACGTTCGGGTTCAATAAGGCGGTTTACGGCTTCTGTGATCACAAAGATAGAGCCGCCCAGCAGCACCAGGCTGTTGATCAATGCACCTAACAGCGAAAAGCGCTTGTAGCCAAAGGAGAACTTGCTGTCTCTCTTTTGTTGGGACTTATTTTGAAGGTACCACGAAGTGCCCAGGGATAATGTGTCCCCGAGGTCATGCACAGCATCAGAAATGATCGCGACACTATTGACATAAAATCCCCCGATGAGCTCAAAAATCGTGAAGGCGGCATTGAGGAAGAAAGCGAATTTCAGATTCTTTCCTGCCGAATGGTGGTCGTGGTCATGCCCCATGAAATGCTCTGTTGGTTAACGCAGAACCAATTTACGAGAAATTTACAGGGATTAAAAAATAAAGAAATGGAAGTTGCTGCTGCTGCTTATACGATCTTAAAGATCACCAGGGCATACCCGTAAAAGCGTACGAATCTCAAAAGCCCGAAAAGCAAATAATGCCTGAACTTATAGTTGATGATACCTGCTGCGATACTTGTCATCGCGAAAGGAATGGGCAATAATGCTCCCACTACAATTAGAAAACCTCCCCATTTTTCAGTATTCTTGATGTGTTTGCTCATCTTGTTCTCCAGGTAGTTGTGCACTGAAGGTATCCTGGTAATGGCTTTTCCCATGAAATAGGAGAAGATCCCGCCCAAGTAGGATGCCAGCGCCAGCAAACTTAGGTTGAATACCGGGGAAGCAGATTTTCCTGCCCATGCTATGAATAGCTCCGGCGGTACCAGTCCAAGTAAAGATTCTGAAGCAAGGAATACGGCAAGTATGCCTAAAGGAGAAAAGGTTTCGGTAACTGTTACCAGAACCTGGTTAATGTTGACCACATATTCGTTGATCGCTAAAAGCGCCCCTATGAATAAAACAATGGGCAGAATGGCTTTTCTAAGGCTACCGCCAACGAATTTATAGAATCCGGTATAGTTATAATATTGGTGGAGTAATTTCCAGCGTGGTTTTTTATTCAAGACAACATTTTTCTTCTTCATATTCCTTTTCAACAGATATTTTTCAGCAGTAAGTTCAAATACCAAGCCAACAATGGGAAAGAAAAAGTTAATTCTCTTCTGCGTAAGCTATTAGGTTGTTACTGTATTCCCTTAATTCCAAAGCATTCACTTTGTTCTTCGGCTCGGCCATTAGAGAAAGCAGGTAATCCAGGCTTTCCTGCGGATCAACAGCAGATGTTTCTTCGTTTTCGCCTTCAAATCCTTCTACCGGCTCATCTTCAGGAATAGGAATATCAAAGGTCTGGTACTCTTCAATGTGCTCAAAAGTAAGGCGAATGACTTTTGCCAGTAACGGGTTTTGCTCCTCAACGGCATAAGGCCTTAGTTCCTTTAGATCATCAACAATCGTGTTTGTGATGATCCCGTTACGCATAAGATCGCGCTGTATTTTATTCAGAAGTTTTTGGGCTTTAGGATTTTCCAACGTAGCTATTTTTTTGAACTGTTACTTAATGTTTCCGAAGCTTCATCTTTGATCCGGGTTTCTTCGGAAGGAGTGCAAAGATAATTTATTCTTATTGTAAATTCCGTTAGGAAATTCAAAGATTTTTTCTTCCGAAGCTATTTTTTTCAGAAGAGGGATTTATATCGCCAAGAATTAACAAATTCTTAAAATTCCTGGTCTTCCTGATGGGGCCGGAATTTTTTAGCTTTAAGCTGAATCAAAAATCAGCATTAATGACAACATTAGAGGAAAAAGTGGCCTTCGTTACCGGCGGCAGTAAAGGAATAGGATATGGAATTGCAGCTGCCCTTGCCCAAATGGGAGTGAACGTGGGTATTACCAGCAGGCATAAAGATGAAGCCGAAAAAGCCGCCCGTGAACTTACGAATGAGGGTGGAGGCCAGGTAATGGGATTTGAAGCCGATGTGAGAAGCCTGGAAAGCCAGGAAACCGCCCTTAAAAAACTAACCGAAAAGTTCGGTCAACTTGACATTCTTGTGGCTAATGCGGGAGTCGGCCATTTTGGCTCCATAGAGGAACTTACGGCCGAGCAGTGGCAGCAAACCATAGATACCAACCTTACCGGGGTTTTTTACAGTATGAAAGCCGCGTTACCATACCTAAAGAGTTCTAAAGGTTACGTTTTTACCATTTCCAGCCTTGCGGGCACCAACTTCTTCGCAGGGGGCGCTGCCTACAATGCCAGCAAGTTTGGTGTGACCGGCTTTACCCAGGCTGCCATGCTTGACCTAAGGGAGCATGATATAAAAGTGACTACCATAATGCCGGGATCTGTGGCTACTTACTTCAATGACCACACCCCGTCTTCCGCCGATTCCTGGAAGATACAGATCGAAGATATTGGGGAACTGGTGGTTGACCTTTTAAAACTGAATCACCGCGCCCTCCCAAGTAAAATAGAGATGAGGCCAACAAAACCTCCAAAGAAATAAGCAATAAGAAAAAGGAGACGAAAAGCCTCCTTTTTTATGTCTTGAGGTGTACGCTTTTGGCCTGTTCCACTATCTGGTCGGCAATGGCCAGCCAGGTTTCTTCCTGCAGCAGGTGCCTGGAAGGCAATTTTATGATCTCTTTTAGGCCGGCTGCCTCCTGGATCTCTTTTCCAAAGGTATCTACCGTGAGCGCCGGATCTTTTTCGCCCCAAATGGCCTGCACCGGATATTTCACATTTTGAACTGCCCGCAGGCACAGATCCCTGAATTCCCGGGATCGCTCAAAATTTCTCATGATCTTCAAAAAGGCCTTGCCTTCATCATTTCTTTTCAGCAGGTCTACATAAGCGTTGACCTCTTCAAGAGGTATGCGCCCTGCATTGACCACGCCCATTCCTTTGAACATCACGGGCCAGGTAACGTGGCTGATCATTTTAAGCTCTGCCTCGCCCAGAAGCCTCTTTTCAAAAGGCCGCATTACAGCCGGCTTTTTGAAATTCACCACGTCTATCCACGAATTAAGAATGGTAAGCGACATGATCTTGTGCGGGTGACGGGCTGCCAGGGCAAACCCGATAGGCCCGCCAATGTCGTGAACCACCAGGTGAAATTTTTTCATTTTTAGAGCGATGCTGGCGCGGTAGAGGAAATCGGCGAAATTGGAGAAGGAATAGTCAAAATCCTTCGGCCGGTCAGACAGACCCAGCCCGGGCAGGTCTACCGAGACTCCTCTGTAACCCTTTTTGGCAAGAGAGGTCAGTACCTTTCTATAAAGGAAAGAAGAGGTAGGAACCCCGTGAATGCACAGCACAGCTTCTCCTCGCCCGTAGTTAAGGGCAAAGGTCCTTATTCCGTCTACTGTGATGTATTTGCCCGAAGCCTCGTGCTCTTCAATTACCGCCTGAATGTTACGTCCTTTTTTGGCCATACGCGATCAGACTGCTTTCTTTTGCAACATTTTTAATAGTTCCCTTGCCGCTTTTTCTGAAGATGCCGGATTTTGCCCTGTGACCAATCTGCCGTCAACCATCACATAAGAACTCCAGTCTTCTCCCTTGCTGAAGTTGGCACCCAACTGGTTCATTTTATCTTCAATGCTGAAAGGAACCACATCTGTAAGCTGCACGGCTTCTTCCTCTGTATTGGCAAAGCCGGTCACATTTTTCCCTCTCACAAGAGGTTTCTTGTGATCCTCAACGTTCGCGAGGGCGGCAGGCCCGTGGCAAACAAAAGCCATGGGCTTCATCTGTTCATTAAAAGCCTCTATCAGGGCAATTGACTTAAGGTCGTTGGAAAGATCCCACAGCGGCCCGTGGCCTCCGGGATAAAAAACGCCATCAAAATCTTCGGCTTTTACGTCTTCCAGTTTTTTGGTCATCGAAAGCTTTTTCTTAAGCTCCTCATCCTTGTCAAATCTCTTGGTCGCTTCTGTTTGGGCATCTTCCGTAGTGCTGGAAGGGTCTATGGGAGGTTGTCCGCCTTTTGGAGAGGCGAGGGTGATCTCTGCCCCGGCATCTGCCAGTACATAATAGGGTGCGGCGAATTCCTCTACCCAAAACCCCGTTTTTTTTTCTGTATCTCCCAGTTTGTCGTGTGAGGTAAGCACCATCAATATCTTCATAGCTTTATAATTTTTGGTTTTCCTTCCGCAGAACAAAGACCTGCAGAAAGGTTGATCTTATAGTTGTTATCTTTAAAATTACGACCTACAGCGGCCTTCACCAAAGCAGGCGTACTAATAAAAGGTTAAAAATCTAAGCGGGTAAGAGGAGCATCTATAACAGAAAGCTTCGTAGATTTGTTGGTAATGAAACTCAACCTGCTTTCCCACCTGAGATCTTTCCTGGAGCTGCTAAAAACAGCCGAGTTTTCCAAAGGCATCAGCTTTGCAGTGGCAGCCATACTCCCATTGCTTATCGCCAACCAATTTGGCGCCATGCAAGTAGGGATCCCAATGGCGATAGGGGTGCTATTGTCTTCTCCCAGTGATGTTCCGGGTAGTTTAAGGCGAAGGATGATAGGAGTGGGGTTTTCGGCAGTCATGGCCTTTGTGGGAACCTTACTGGCAGGTTATGCTGCCATGAACGCTGTCTTTTTTGTGCCGGTTCTTGCTGTGCTCATGTTCAGTTTTTCCATGCTTTCGGTTTACGGCTTCAGAGCCTCGCTCATCTCGTTTTCGGGCCTGTTTGCCGTTGTGCTGAGCCTGGCAAAAGTGCCTTCGGAAAGTTCTGTGCTTACCCACAGCCTCCTTGTGGGTGCAGGTGGCCTTTGGTATTTGATCTTTACGGTAACCCTGCATTACCTGACTCGCCGGAAGGAGACCGAAACCATGATGGCTGAAGGATTTGAACTTACTGCCCAGTACCTGGACATTAGGAACCGGTTATTACGCGCTACTCCCGCCCAACGGGAGGAGTTGAAAAAAGAACTGGCAGAAGTACAGAGTAGCATCAACGAAAAACATGAGATCATCAGGGAGATCCTCATTTCCCGCCGAAAGAATTCCGGAAGATCTGGGGTGGTGCAAAAGAAACTGCTCATTTTCATGGAGATGGTTGATATCCTGGAGCTGGCCATGGCCAATCCGGTGAACTATAACCGTATGGAGCAACTGTTCAGCAAAAGACAGGAACAGCTGGAGGTGATAAGGCTGTGGAGTGAAATGATGGCCCGGCAGGTGGAAAAGATCGGAGAGGTGTGGTCCAGGAACCGGAAATATCAGCCCAACCCCGAACTTGAGGCTCAACGTGAAAAAGTGTGGCAGGCCTTCGAAGATTTTGAAAGAGAAGCCGATCTGCCCGGCGAGCGCGAGGCGCTCCTGGTGTATCGAAATCTGCTGGTGTTCAAAGACCGGCAGTACCAGAAGATCTTATCCATTGAACGGTTTTTAAGAGAAAAGGAAGGCAAGCAGTACTTTTCCGGCAGGACAAAAGAGGCAGAAAAATTCCTCACTTCACAGGAGTATGATCTCAAAACCCTGACCGACAATCTTGATCTTAAATCTCCCATTTTCCGGCATTCGCTGCGGCTTACGGTCATCCTCGTAGCCGGATTTTTCCTGGGCAGGATCTTTCATTTCCAAAACGCATACTGGATCCTGCTTACCACGCTGGTGATCATGAGGCCGGGGTATGCGCTTACCCGCGACAGGTTCAAGCAAAGGCTTTATGGCACTTTAATAGGAGGTGCCATAGCAGTGACCATAGTGCTGCTGGTCCAAAATACGATCGTCTATGGCATTCTGGCGGTGATCACCCTGGTGCTGGCGTTTTCGATGATCCAGCGTAACTACAAGACAGCTGCAGCCTTCATCACCCTTAACGTGATCTTTGTCTACACCCTTATTAGGCCCAATGCCTTTGAGGTCATTCAATTCCGGGTTTTGGATACCATCATTGGCGCAGCCCTTGCTTTTTTAGGGAACAAATTCTTATGGCCCACCTGGGAATACACCGGCATCAGGAATTACATTTCGAAAAGTATCACCGCCAACATGCTTTATCTGCAAGAGATCGAAGAGTTCTACTCCAAAAAGGGGAAATTGCCGGCCGCTTATAAACTGGCGCGCAAAGAAGCTTTTCTGGCCATGGGTGACCTTAGCGCAGCCTTTCAGCGGATGGCCCAGGAACCTAAAACAGGTGAAACAGACATGGAGCAGGTGTTTCAGGTGGTCTCTCTTAACCAGGAACTGTTGTCTTCTGCGGCTTCCCTGGGGACCTTCATCAAAGCCAATCCAACCACTTCAGTTTCGGGGCACTTTTTGAATTATATGAAAGTCATCAGGTCAAATCTGGAATCTTCAGTAAGCGTTCTCCAGGAAAAAGTTCTGAGAGAAAAACAATTACAAAGTGAGATCGAAAAAGCTGAAACTTATTTCCGCGAAAAATATGGAGAACTGGCAGAGCTTCGGCGGCTGGAAAAAGAGCAGGGAATGACCGGGATCAGCGAGCAGCTAAGGGAGCAGTTCCAGGAGGTGCAAATCATCACCCATCAGCTGCGGTGGCTGTTGGACCTTTCTGAGAACCTGGGGGATCTGCTGGAAAAGAATTTTACCAATTAAAAAGCCACCCTTTTGAGGTGGCCTGAAAACAAACTCGCATGTAAATCTATAACACTAAAAACTATTTCTTTTCGTGTTTTTTTTGTTCAGATTTTTGCTGTTCTCCTCTTCTTGGAGCTGCCTTTTTTTCAGCTTCTTTCCGTGGTTGATTTTGTCTGGATTTTTCTTGCTGTGCCATGACGTTAAGGTTTTTTGATTAATGATATAAATTTACAACACTCTGGTTTTGAGTGATTTATAATTATGATATTTTAACTTTGATTTAGGAGTTCATTGACACGACGTAATTAAGCAGTTGCGTAAGGCACAATTGATAATGCTTTTATTAAATTTGAGAAAAAAGAAGATTCTTCAGCTATGATCGAGGATAAAGTAATTCAGGATATTATTTCTCAAAAAAAACTGCCGCATCTAAAATTACGGATTAAGGAAAGGGCAGAGGCTTTTACAAACAGCCTTTTTTACACCCTTTTCGATGAGGATACCCCGGTAAAGGAAAACATGGAAAAGCTGGCTTTTGATTTCAAGGAGCTGGCCGACCTGGTTTGCTGGGAACCCGAAAAACCCTGTGCAGAGATCTGGGAGGATTACTGCGGATTATTGCCCGGAATTCTGAGAAAACTGCACAAAGATGCCGTGGCCATTGCCGAAAATGATCCCGCGGCCAATTCGGTTGAGGAGGTGTACCTTTCCTACCCCGGATTTTTTGTGATCGCCGTGTACAGGCTGAGCCATGAACTTTACAAGTACAAATTTCCGCTGGTGCCCCGTCTTATGACCGAATGCGCCCATAAAATAACCGGAACAGATATCAACCCCGGCGCAGAAATAGGCGAATCCTTTTTTATTGATCACGCCACGGGTGTGGTGATAGGAGAGACCGCCGTCATAAAGAACAATGTGAAGATCTATCAGGGAGTGACGCTGGGGGCGCTATATGTGGAACGGGAACTACGAAACAAGAAGAGGCATCCTACCATTGAAGATAATGTAACCATCTACGCCAACGCCACAATTTTGGGCGGGGAAACCGTGGTAGGCGCCAACAGCATCATAGGAGGGAACGTATGGCTCACCGCCTCGGTGCCTGAAAATTCCTTTGTCACCCATTCCCCGCAGATCAAGATCAAAAACCGTCAGCAAAAATGAGCAAATCAGTATTAAACCTTATAGGAAATACGCCATTGGTGAAAGCAAAGCACCTGGTCAAAAACCCAAATGTTGAACTGTATTTCAAACTAGAAGGACAGAATCCCGGTGGCAGCGTAAAGGACCGGCCGGCATATAACATGATAAAAATGGCTTTGGAGCGGGGGGAGATCACAAAAGAGACCAAACTCATAGAAGCCACGAGTGGAAACACCGGGATAGCACTGGCGATGATCGCCGGACTTTTTAATCTGGATATCGAACTGGTGATGCCCGAAAATTCCACCGTGGAAAGAGTGCAGACCATGCGTGCGTACGGAGCCAAAGTAACATTGACTTCTGCTGAAGGGGGAATCGAAGGCTCGAGAGACTTTGCAGAAAATAAAATGAAAGAAGGCGGTTATTTTATGCTGAACCAGTTTGGGAATAACGATAACTGGCGCGCTCATTATCACACTACAGGACCGGAGATCTGGAGGGATACCAAACAAAAGATCACGCATTTTGTCTCTTCCATGGGGACTACAGGTACTATAATGGGAACTTCCACCTTTCTGAAGGAGAAAACATCTTCCGTAGAAATAATAGGAGTACAGCCTACAGAGAATTCGCGAATCCCCGGCATCAGGAAATGGCCAAAAGAATACCTGCCGTCTATTTTTGATGCCAAGAAGGTAGACCGCATCCTGGAGGTAAGCGAGCAGGAGGCCAAAGAGATGACCCGCAGGCTTGCAAAGGAAGAGGGCATCTTTGCCGGAATGAGCAGTGGTGGCGCCGCTGCTGCCGCCGTACGTCTTTGTGAAGAACTTAAAGAGGGAGTCGTGGTGAGCATTGTGTGTGACCGTGGCGACCGTTACCTGTCTTCAGATCTTTTTGAACAGTAAAAAAACCGCCCGGGTTGAGAGCCGGTGCGGTTCCTTCATTAAAATAAACACGTGATTTTATAAACCTACCAGGCTTAAGCCTTGAGTATTCCTGTCTATTCTCAGCCTTCTTACCTTATCGCCATCCTGGATCTTGACCTTATAAAATTCTTTGTCTATCATCCATTTCTTGGAGGTAACGACGTGGCTGTTCTTTAATACCCGTGAATTGCGGAACTGTTGCAGTATTTCCAGTTTCACGTCATCGGGAAGGTTCACGTTCTTGAAACGCTGGTAAGTAGACACCATTTCTCCGTCTTTGTCATAATTGGCCTTTACATCTCCTTTCATGCTTTTAAAATAGACTTCATAAGAATCGAAATCAAGTTCCTCGTTCTCACGAATGAACTGGTCAATGCTGAAGTTATCTTCGATAAAAGCCAGTGGGTCTTCCTGGAACTCTCCGTAATAGGATTCCGAAATCTTTAAGGTTACAGAGTTGGTAACAGGGTCAACTTTCATGGAGTAAGGGACGTAATCCACCCTTGTTTCCTCCAATACGATCTGCGAATGCCCGATGGCTGTAAAGCCCATCAAAAGCAAACAAAGAATTAAAGTTTTCATAGCACACACATTTTAGATTAACAATGGTATAAAGTTAGGATTTTGGTCCCCGGGGTCATACTACCTAAGTATCACTTCTCTGTTAAATCGTCAGCTGCTGTGTTAGGTTTTTTTTGTGAGGAAATGTTGGCCCGCTCCAGCAATAGCTGGAGGTTCTTGATCTCTACTTTTTGTCTTCCCAGGGACAGAATGCCGTCATTTTTGAAATCTTGCAGGTGCCTGTTAACCACTGCGCGGGTAGAACCAATAAGATTGGCCAGCTCTTCGTTGGAGAGGTCATTGATCAATTCCAGTTTTTTGGATTCTGAGTTGATGTGGGTGAGGATCAACTTGGCTAGCCGGGTAGAAATATCTATTAAAGTCACATTTGAAGCATATTCTTCCATGGTCTTCAATTGTTGCCCCAGGTAAGGCAACATATTACGGTTGATCTCGGGATTTTCCTGCACCCATTGTCTCATTTTGCCCATGGGCGCGCAGAGCAGACCTACCTTATCCAAAGTTTCGTAGTATACCGGATGTTCTGTTTGCTCTAGAAGACAAAGCACATCAAAAACATCATTTTTTGTGAGTATGAAAAGAGTGAATTCCCTGCCGGTATCCTTATCCACCTTATATACCTTTAATCGGCCGGAGAGGATAAAATAAAAATGGAAAAGCGACTTTTGCCTGTCTACCCTGCAGGTGTGTTTGGTCCAGGTCTCTTCCTCCAGGTCGTTCAGGATATTCTGGAGACGATACTCCGGAAGGCCTTTTAGCAATTTGTTGTTCTGCAACGCCTGAATATATTGCTTACGTTTTTTAATAGTCATCTCCATACTGCATCGGTCAAAATAGACAAACTCTGAATAGGAAACGATTTGGGGCCGGTTACTTGGTTGAGAAAGGTTGATATTAAAGATACACATTTTGCAGAGGAATAGTGAAGTTAAACTTCAGATTATTAGGGCGTAGGTTTTTATCCTGAAATATTTGACTGAACCCTTAAAATCAGCTATTTTTGCAAAATTGGAATTGAAAAAAACAGAATGACGCAGGACACTTTCGGAATTGAAGAAAAAACGGTTGATAAGGAACTTTACGACTATCAGCAGCAGGACATAGACAAAATTTTCAAAATACTTGAAGCCCACCCAGAGCGGTACAATCTTTTGTACCAGCTGCCTACGGGAGGAGGCAAGACGGTGATCTTTTCGCAGATCGTACGCGAGTACATTCAGCGAACCAATAAAAAGGTGCTTATCCTTACCCACAGGATAGAACTGTGCAAGCAAACCTCCAGGATGCTTACCGGTTTTGGTGTCCGCAACAAGATCATCAACAGCAAGATAAAGGAGCTGCCAGACCAGGATGAGTATATGTGCTTTGTGGCCATGGTGGAAACCCTGAACAATCGGCTTAATGATGAAAAAGTGGAGCTGGACAACCTGGGAATGGTCATTATTGATGAAGCGCATTACAACTCCTTTAGAAAGCTCTTCAAGTTCTTTGAAAAGTCTTTCATCCTTGGGGTAACAGCGACGCCGCTGAGCTCTAACATCAAACTTCCTATGAAGGACAATTACCGCGAATTGATCGTGGGAGATTCCATTAGTTCCCTTATCGAAAAAGGTTTTTTGGCAAAGGCCAACACCTACAGTTATGATGTGGGACTGTCTACTTTGAAAGTCGGGATCAACGGGGATTATACGGTAAAGTCTTCGGAAGAACTTTACTCCAATTTTTCCATGCAGGAAAAGCTGCTGGATGCCTATATGGAGAAGTCCCTTGGGAAAAAGACGCTTATTTTCAACAACGGTATCAACACTTCCAAGGAAGTGTATGAGACCTTTAGGAATGCCGGCTTTGATGTGAGGCACCTGGACAATACCACTAGCAAACAGGACAGGAAAGATATCCTGAAGTGGTTCAAGAAGAAACCTGATGCCATTCTTACTTCGGTGAGTATTCTTACCACCGGATTTGACGAGCCTACTGTGGAATCCATTATACTTAACAGGGCAACAAAGTCCCTCACGTTGTATTACCAGATGATAGGGCGTGGCTCCCGTGTGCTACCCGGCAAGAATGAGTTCACCGTGATAGACCTGGGTAATAACGCCGCACGCTTTGGCCTATGGAGCGCGCCGGTTGATTGGAAACAGATCTTCAGGTCACCCGATTACTTCCTGGAGAACCTGGTGAGCGATGAGGAGATCGAGCAGAACTTCAAGTACGAAATGCCTGCAGAGCTACGGAAGAGGTTCGCGAAGTCTGATGATGTTTCCTTTGATGTGGAAGCCGAATATGACGACATCATCTCAAAAGGCCTTAAATCCAAGACCGTTTTGGAGCGTTCCCTTGATCAGCACACCAAGATGTGTGTGGAGAACAGCGAGGATGTCTTTGACGCCCGCCTTTTGGCCAAAGAACTGGCTGAAGACATCGCGTACAGGATAAGACGTTATTCCTACTGCATTAGCAACAGTACAAAGAACTATCGTGACTGGCTTAAGGAAGATTACATGCGCAAGCTGAGGCTGCGCATCAACCAGGCTGAGTTTTAGAACTGAGCAGCTAAAAATTAAAAGGTCCGGAAACAATTTCCGGACCTTCTTTTTTAGTTCTTCTTTTTAAAGAGACCTTTGATCTTGGAGAAGAGGCCTTTTTTCTCTTTTTCCTGCTTATCGTTTTGTCCTGGGGCCACGTTTTTGGAGAAGAGGCGTTCCAGGAAGTTATCCCTTTCCATAGGCTCACAATCCAGCATCATTTGAACGTTGGCTGAAGGGGCTTCAAAACGCGCCTGGGTGATCTCTTTGAACTGCGGATCCTTATTCATTTTTTGCATCATGAGCGCGAAGGCCGGTAAGGCCGAATTCGCTCCCTGCCCCAGGGCAGTGGAAGGGA
Source organism: Salinimicrobium catena (assembly GCF_900102915.1). GTDB lineage: Bacteria > Bacteroidota > Bacteroidia > Flavobacteriales > Flavobacteriaceae > Salinimicrobium > Salinimicrobium catena. The sequence continues at coordinate 629,378 of NZ_FNGG01000002.1, read as the reverse complement.
ATTTTATCCGGGGATCATCGGCGCCTGCCCAGGTCACCGATACCAGGTTGGGCGTAATCCCCACGAACCAACCGTCACGGTTGTCCTGTGTGGTTCCGGTCTTTCCGGCTATATCATTGTTGAGGCCGTATTTGTAGCGCAGCCTTTGGGCAGTACCCTCGTTCACCGTGGCCTTCATCATCTCTATCATCACCTGCCTTGTGGTGTTCGAAAATGCGTGGTCTTTTGCCACTTTAGGCTCAAACTTAACCAGAGTGTTACCGTATTTGTCCTTTATCTCTGTAATGTAATAAGGTTGCGTTGGTTTACCGCCGTTGGCGAAACTGGCGTAAGAGCCTGCAAGATCAGCCGCGCTCAATTCGGCCGTACCCAGGGCGATGGACGGGTAGGGAGGAAGGTTAGGCGGAAAGCCCATTTTCTTTGCCTGGTCCAGCACATTATTAAGCCCTACATCAAACAACACTTTTACCGCGATGGTGTTAATGGAATTGGCCAGAGCCACAGCCATGGGATAATTGACGAACGGATCTTCCTCCTCGCCGGAGTTGGTAGGGGTCCAGCCGCCTTCGTAGGTGACTTCCCTTACCGAATAATAGGTACATGGATCTATGCCGGCTTCCACCGCCGCAGTGTAGACCACCGGTTTAAAAGTGGAACCTACCTGCCGTTTGCTCTGGGCTACGTGGTCATATTTAAAATACTTGTGATTGATCCCTCCAACCCAAGATTTGACGGCCCCGGTTGAAGGCTCCAGATTGATCATTCCCATGTTGAGGAACTTCATGTAATGCTGTATGCTGTCGGCAATGCTGGCGTTGACCATCTTTTTCTTTCCCCAGTCAAAAAGTTGCATTTCAACCTTTCTGTGAAGGGAATCCATGATCTTTTCCTGTTTCCAGCCGGCCTTGCTCAGCGACTTGTACTGCTCAGTTTGTTCGAGGGAAGCGGTGATCAGTCTTTCCTTTTTCCAGGGAGCCCACTTTCCGTACGCCTTTTCAAAGTTCTTCTGAAGGGCAGACATGTGCTCGGTCATGGCTTCTTCGGCCAGCAGCTGCATGTCATAGTCAAGCGTGGTGTAGATCTGCAATCCGTCACGGTAAATATTATACTTTTCGCCGTTTTCGTTCTCCAGTGTATCAAGTATGGCTGCTACATCTTTTTTAAGCTGTGACCTGAAATAAGGCGCCACTCCTTCATTGCTGTTGAAATACTGGTATTCAAGAGCCAGGGGCTGCTGTTTATACTGCGCGTATTTTTCCTCGGAAAGATAGTCGTACTTCTTCATTTGTGACAGCACCACATTTCTACGGGCAAGACTTCTTTCGGGAAAAAGCCTCGGGTTGTAATAATGGGAGGCCTTGAGGGTACCCACGAGGGTAGCTCCCTGGGTCAGCGTAAGTTCAGAAGCGGTGGTATTATAGAATTTTCTGGCCGCACTTTCAATTCCCCAGGTATTGTCGCTAAAAGGAACAGTATTGAAATACAGGCCGATTATCTCATCTTTGGAATAGATATCTTCCAGCCTTCCGGCAATGACCGATTCACGCAATTTGTTCACCACGATGCTGAGGTGTCCGTAATCCTTTCTTCCGAAGAGATTTTTGGCCAGCTGCAGAGTAATGGTGCTTCCCCCGCCCGATGACTCATCGCCCATGAGCAGGGTCTTAAAGAAGACCCGCATCAGGCTTCGGCTGTCAATACCCGAGTGTTCGTAAAACCGCACATCTTCGGTAGCCACGAGCGCGTCTATGAGATGCTGTGGCAGCTCCTCGTAAAGCACGGGCTGCCGGTCAAAAATGTAATATTTTCCTATAAGTTTTCCTTCCGAAGAAAAGATCTCTGTGGCCTCATTCTGTTTAAGGTCCTTTAGTTCCTGTTCAGAAGGTATCTTGCCCCACATCCCCCAGTAAATGCTAAGGTAAAAGAGCACTGAAAGGAGGATTCCCGCGGCTGGCAAACCAATAGCCCATTTTTTAAGCGTAGATCTGGGGATATTCTTAAGCTTAAGCAGTTGTAGCTTTATTTTTTCAAACATAATTGTTTAAGTGTCTGTCAAAGTAACGAAGCCTTACACAAAAACGTCTCCAAGTTTAATAAACTTTAAGAATTCATGAAAAAAAGGTCCGCGAGGAGTTGCTAAACCTTTACTAATTTGTGGTAAGAATCTTTTAAAGTCACTCTCTTAAATGGCTTTTTTAGTAACTTGAAGCTCATGGGGATAAACAAGACAGTGACATTGATTACCGTGGGCCTGGTAGCCATTATCAGCCTCATGGTCTTTGCCCTTGAGAGAAAGAGCAGGGGGCAGGCGAGATTGTTCACCGATGGGGTAAAGATCGAAAAGACCTGGGAATTGCCAGATGTTCTGGAAGAGGTTTCCGGTATCGTTTTTTTGGATGCCCAAAGAGTAGCCTGCGTGCAGGATGAAAAAGGGATGGTGTATATCTATGACCTTTCTTCGGAAGAGATCGTAAGGGAGATACATTTTGCGGGAAACGGCGATTACGAAGGCATCGCTGTCGCCAAAAATGTCCTGTACGTGGTGAAGAGCAACGGTAGCATCTATGAAATCACCAATTTTTCCTCTGAAGAACCCAAAGTGACCGAACATTCCACCCGGCTTAGCCGCAACAATGACGTGGAAGGGCTGTTCTTTGACAAGAACAAGAACCGGCTCCTGTTGGTGGTGAAGGAAAAAGATCCGCAGGCGAAGGATTATAAAGGCATCTACGCCTTTGACCTGGCACAGAAAAAGCTGCTGAAGGCTCCCGCTTATAAAATGCGGTTTGAGGGAAGGCCTTTTGGAAGAGCCGACAGAGACGATGTGCAAAATATCTTCAAACCTTCTGAAGTTGCCATGAATTCTGCGGGCGAGATCTTTGTACTGGAAGGGGAAAACCCGCAGCTGCTGGTGCTTGACCCTTCCGGTAAAACCAAAGCCCTTTACCGGCTTGACAAAGACGATTTTCCACAGCCGGAAGGCCTGGCCTTTGATCCTGCCGGAAACCTTTATATTTCAAATGAAGGAAAGCCGGGAACCATTCACAAAGTTAAAATCGATTAAGCCTTTATGCCAGAAACCATAGAGACCACATCAGTAAAGAAAAGCAAAGCCCCTTTATATATTTCGATAGGCATTATTGCCGCGGTGATCCTGAGTTACTTTTTTATTCCGCAGGTACAGGAATTCCTGGACAAAGGCTGGAGCGTGCTTACCAGCGGCGACAAGCAACGGACCCAACAGTGGGTGGCACAGTTCGGCTGGTTTGGTCCGCTTGTGATCATCCTCACCATGATTGTGCAGATGTTCCTTATCGTAATTCCCACGCCCATTCTCATGGTAGTGGCCATAATCGCGTACGGGCCGGTGTGGGGCAGCCTTATTCTGTTCACCGCCATCTTCCTGGCTTCCAGTTTCGGGTATTTCATTGGGCGGTATTTTGGCCCGGTGATCGTGGAGAAGCTTATTGGGCCTAAATCTGAAAAGAAGATCTCTTCCTTTATTGAGGACTATGGGTTCTGGACGGTCATCGTGATACGGCTTAGCCCTTTTCTTTCCAATGATGCCATCAGCTTTGTAGGTGGTGTGCTTAAAATGGGCTACTGGAAATTCATTGGGGCCACCATGATAGGGATTTCCCCGCTCATCATCTTCATCGCCTACCTTGGCGGGGACTATGAACGGCTCAAAACCGGCCTTATCTGGACCTCGGTAGTGAGCCTTATGCTGTTCATCCTTTTTGTGTGGTGGGACAAAAAAAAGCGAAAACACAAACCCTGATCTTTTTTTTAAAAAAAACACGTAAATAAATTCCTAATAATCAGAAGGTTGAAATTTAATTAGCCGTAAATTTAAGGTACGGAATGGCAAACCCCTGTCTCACCTAAGCCTGCTTCGACCCGACGGAGTGATCCGCCTTATCCCCAGTTGTTGATCAATGTAATTTAAAAAATGTGTGCGATGAAAAAGTTAGTAGGAGCGTTAGCAGCATTCTTTCTGTTAACAGGGTGTAATGTGTACCACTCCGGAAATGCGAGTGTCAATGAGGCCGTGGATTCAGATACACGGGTGAAGGTGGTGACCACAGACCATGTGGAGTACGAGTTCAAAAGATTGCTGCGGGAAAACAATCAACTGGTTGGGATCACCGGAAGGAATTCTGACGCAGTGAAACAACTGGCGCATTACCAGCAGGTGCCCAACGGCCATAATATCAAGATAATCCTTCCCGAAAATGATATCAAAGAGGTCCATCTCAAGGACAAGAAAACCTCAACCCTGGTGAATGTGGGAGTTCCCATTGTGGGGGCCGCGGGCATTATCGGACTTACTTCTGACGGTTTCAGAATGAACACGGGAAACTGATCGCTGTAGAAGAGAAAATAAAAAGCCGTGACTGGAGAACAGCCACGGCTTTCTTTTTTTGGGTAGTTTACAGCCTCTCGGCGACGGCCTGTACCTCGTCAAGCACCCGCAGCAGGTTCTCGCCCCAAAGTTTGGAGATCTCCTTTTCTGTATAGCCTCTTTTTACCAGCTCCAGGGTGATGTTGAAGGTTTCTGAAGCATCGCTCCAGCCTTCAATTCCGCCGCCCCCGTCAAAATCTGAGCTGATCCCCACGTGGTCTATCCCTATCTTCTCAACCATGTAATCAATGTGATCCACAAAATCTTTCACATCTACCGGTGGAACTTTTTCCTTTAATTTCTGAACCTTGGGTAGGGCCAGTTTCCGCACTTTTCTGTATTCCTTGTAGTAGGCTTGCCGTTCTTCGGGCTTCATGGCCCGTACTTCGTCTCTTTCCAGGAGCTTGAAGCCTATTTTTTTCCCCACGTCGGCATAGACCTCGTTGGCAGCGGCATTGAAGGCGTTGTGTTTTTCGGTGTTCACGTAAGAGGTGAAGGCCACGGTCTGTACCACACCGCCGTTCTCCTTGATCCACTGCAGCTGCTCGTCGTCAAGATTACGACTGTGGTTGCAAAGGGCGCGGGCAGAGGAGTGGCTGGCGATAAGCGGCGCCTGTGACAGTTCGATCATTTGCCGCATAGCCTCTTTAGACGGATGCGAAACATCGATCATCATTCCCAGGCGGTTCATTTCTTTTACCACTTCTTTACCCAGCGAACTAAGTCCGCCGTGCAGCCATTCGTCGTTCTCTTCTCCCGTATTGGAATCGCAAAGCTGACTGTGGCCATTGTGGGACAGGGACATGTAGCGGGCGCCCAGGTCGTAGAACTTCTTGACGTTACCAATATCGGTCCCAACGGGATACCCGTTCTCGATGCCTATCATAGCCACTTTTTTGCCCTGTGCCACCAGGTCCCGCACCTCCTGTGAGGTAGTGGCCAGGCCTATTTCATCAGGGGCTATTTCTTCGGTAAGCCTGTGAATGGCCTGGAATTTTGACATGGCTGTTTCATGGGCCTTTTTGTAACCTGCGGGTGTGAGCTCGTCCTGCCCGGTATAGACAATGAGCCAGGAAACGTCAACGCCACCCTCTTCCATCTTGGGCAGGTTCACCTGCGTGTCCAGGTTTTGGGTGTAGTTGGTCTCTGCGGTAAAATTGTCCACATTGATGTCGTTGTGCGTATCAATGGTGATCACGTTCTCGTGGATTCTTCTTGCTTTTTCCTCCAGCTGCTCCCCGTTGGACTGGGCCTGTGCCGCGAAGGCGGTGAGGAAAGCAAGCAGGTAAGTGTGCTTAATTTTCATGGTTTTGGGTTTTGAAGGCTCAAAATACTCATTTTTTTGAAATGCGGCTTTTGCTGAAGAAAGCATCCTGTTTATCAACCGTTTGTTGTTGAAAGCTTTTTTAGAAAAGAGATGCGGCAGCAGTAGCATCTTTGTAAATTAGCAGAAGAATAAAAAAATAATCTTCTATCCCTGAGAAGGAGCTGATGATAGAATGAGCTGGGGTTTAGGACGTTGTATGAATTTGCCCGATATTAAAATTAACTACTTATGCTAAAAAAGACCTTCTTCATTTCAGTTTTATCATTAACCTTTTTTTGTTGTTCAAAAAATGACACTACGGAGGAAGAAAATCCAAATATTTGCGAAGAAGGGATGAATTTTTCGCATGAGGTGTTGAAAACAATCAATTCTCTTGAATTAGTCGAAATAATTAAAACTAACGATGGGGGCTACATAGGTCTCCATCATGCTGAAGATTTTATCATTCATAAATTTGATCAAAATTTCAGTATTGTTTGGGAGAAAACTTTTAGTGGTTCAGATATAGATCGAGCACAATCAATTATCCAAACAAATGATAATGGTTTTATAGTTGCAGGATATTCTAGATCAAATGATGGAGATTTCGATCAAAATTACGGTGATTATGACATATGGATTTTAAAATTAAATCCACTTGGAGATTTAGAATGGAAAAAAAATTACGGTGGCAACTCTGCCGATGGACTTAGTGGCAAAAGATCTGTTGTCGAAAATGAAAATGGAAAACTTACTATAACCGGTTATACGAAATCTAAATTCGAAGGTTCGGAATATAAGGGCGGTTACGATGCATTGTTATTCCAAGTAACCTCTGAGGGTGAACTAGTTTTTCGAAAAACTTATGGTGGTACGAAAAACGATTTTGGAAGAGAATTGATCATAAATAATTCAAACTATAACGTTCTGCTAAAGTATGGTTCAAGTGATGGGAGTTTCAATAAAGAAGGAAATTGGATCCTAAATTCTGACGATGAAGGAAAAATTGTGTGGAATACTTTTCTTGGAGGTATAAATTCAGGTTCATTAACTATAGACTCTTCAAACAATATAATCTCTGCTAATACGAATTTTTATGAGCTCTTACTTCATAAAATTAACCTAAATGGAGAAATAATAGATACAAAAACTATTAACAGTTTAGGTTCTACTAAGCAATATTCTATAAATGACATTATTGTGGATCAAGAAGGCAATATTTCAGTTGTAGGAGATTTAGGCTTAGGAAATGATCAAGACGCATTTATAATGAATCTATGCACCTCATTTGAGCAGAAATTTGATAAAACCTTCGGAGGGAATGATTACGATAAAATAAGATCTATATTACCTCTTAGGGATGGTTATTTACTTACTTTCAATACATTTTCAAACAATCTTGAAGGGGTAAACAATAACAATACAATGTCGACTTTCTTTTGGAAAATAATAAAACCAAATTAAGCATTTCTGGAAGGGTTACTATATGATACCCTGCAGTTCCCTTTTTGGCAGGTGCAAGGAAGTTTTCATTCTCGGCCAATATTACTATTCTCTCATATTCAGCAGCCTTCTCAAACCCCTTTGTTATAATAAGAGTACCCACCATAAAAAAGAGGTTTTAAGTGAAACCTAAACCTCAGAAGTTCTCCGGAATAGGTTCAGAAGCAAAGTTTTTAAAATCAGGTTTTTGCTATTTTTTTCCCTGATAAATTAGCCGAAAAAAACGTAAATTTAGAGAGCTTTTATTCAAAAGATGATCCTGCAGAATCTCTCCCCATTCCCCTATTATGATCATCCTGGATTGCATTATTACATCTCATTAAGATCTAAAGGAAATGTACCAAAGGAACAGGATCTTCTTGCTTACCGATTTTTCTGAAAATTCAGAAAATCTTACCGACTTTGCCTTTGAACTTTCTGAGATCATAGGGGGCAAGGTTATTTTTGTGCACCAGGTTCCCGTTATGGCTCCTGCAATGGCCGACCAGGAGATCAGGGAGGTGATCATAAAAGAAAAAGCAGAAGAAGCCCTCTCGAACCTGCGTAAATTATCCAGGGGAAGAGTGTACAGTGAAGAATCCTTTTTTGTTAGTGAAAAACCCATTTTAAACATCCTTAAAGATCTTGAAAATGAATTTTTCTTTGACTGGGTTTTAGCAGGTTTAAAAAGTACAGGAACATTGAAGCGCTTGTTCATTGGCAGCACTACACTTTCCATCGTGGAAGAGTCAGATCATTTAACCGTGGCGGTTCCTGCACGAACCCATATCTCTGTCCCCAAAAAATTAATGGTTGGGGTAAGCCCCAAATATCCACTTAACAAAATTCAATTTGAAATTGTACTTGATTCATTAAAAGATCAGATCAGGGAGTTGGAATTCTTTACGATCCTTAAAGAAGGGGAAGATCAATTACCTGCCAGGGATCTTCTCCTGGGCCTTCAATCAGAATATGAAACTCATAAACCCGAAATTCAGTTATTCAAAGGGGAAGATGCCCTTACTCTTTTAAAAAAACGCATGGAGTTCTCAAAGAATGCCTTTCTGGTGCTCCAGCAAGGATCACGTGCTATCAACGATAAATTGTTCAGGAAATTCATGATTAATGAACTGGTATACCTTGGGCAGATCCCATTAATAGTTTTATCCAAATGAACTGGCTTCACAGTATTTTCGAGAATCCTTTTTATGAAATTGCCATTATACTCGCTCTTGCTGCTTTTTTAGGGGTACTGGGACAAATATTGAAGCAACCTTTGATCGTCATGTTTATTGCTCTGGGTATTTTGGTGGGACCTGCAGTTCTTGATATTGTTTCTTCCCGGGACCAAATCCATTTGCTGGCAGAGATAGGTATCGCACTCCTCCTTTTCATAGTGGGACTTAGACTGGATCTGCGTATAATCAGATCTATGGGGAAAGTTGCCCTTTTAACCGGGCTCGGACAAGTCATTTTTACATCCTTGTTTGGTTACATTATTGGATTACTTCTGGGTTTTCCAGATCTCCACAGTTTTTATATTGCCGTTGCTCTTACTTTTTCAAGCACTATCATCATAGTAAAGCTTCTATCAGACAAAAAAGAGATCGATTCCCTGCATGGGCAAATAGCCATTGGTTTTCTTATTGTCCAGGACATTGTCGTCATTGTCATGATGATTATATTATCCACCCTTCACCATGGTGAAGGAACAAATTTTGTAGAAGAACTTTTTCAAACACTTCTTGCCGGACTTGGCCTGTTGCTGTTTGCCTTTATCTCCATGAAGTGGGTTTTTCCACAGTTGAATAATTTTATAGGCCGGTCTCAAGAACTGCTAACCCTTTTTTCCATTGCCTGGGCAATATGGCTGGCATCGGTAGGAGAATTTATTGGTTTTAGTGGGGAAGTAGGAGCCTTTTTGGCCGGTGTGAGCCTCGCCTCTTCAGAATTTAAAGAAGTAATAAGTGTTAGACTGATTAGCTTAAGAGACTTCCTGCTGTTGTTTTTCTTTGTAAACCTTGGAGCTAATCTTGACCTTTCTGTAATTGGGAGCCAGATATATCCTGCCATGATATTTTCAGTTTTTGTACTAATTGGGAACCCTCTAATAGTTTTGATCATTATGGGATTGATGGGATACCACAGAAGAACCTCTTTTTTAGCGGGATTGACCGTCGCCCAGATTAGTGAGTTCTCACTGATCTTTGCCGGCCTGGGATTCACACTCGGTCATATAACTAATGAAGTAGTTGGGTTGATCACCCTGGTGGGACTTATCACGATTGGACTCTCTACATATATGATTCTCTACTCACATCAACTTTATGAAATGCTTTCCCCTACACTCAACCTGTTTCAGAGAGGTGAAATTGATGCTGAAAAAGAGTATATCTATGATAGGCATATAGATTATGATCTAATCATTATTGGGTTAGGAAGATTCGGGAGGAGGCTGGCTGAAAAGCTTGATGAACAATCAAAGATCAACTACCTTGTGGTAGATTTTGATCCAGGAGTCATCAGTGAATGTAAGGTAGGGAGAAAGGACGTCATGTATGGTGATATGGAAGATCCAGATCTTCTTGAACACATACCCTATTCGGAAAAAACTGTGATAGTCAGTACAGTGGCAAATAATAAACTTTCCTATCAGTTGGTAAAACTACTGCAGAAAAAACCGGTTAAGGGATATTTTGTGACGACCAGCACCTCTACAGATTACAGAGAATTACGCAGTTTCGGAATTAGTGAAGAACATATATTACGTCCCCATCAAATGGCAGCTCAATATTTTTATCATACTTTTTTGGAAGATAAAGATACCTCATGAGGTGAACAGTTAAAACAGGGTCAAATCCTACAGTTGACGTTGAGCCGAATTCAGAGAAATCTCAGATCAGCAATTGAGAAAATTCCATACAAAGGGGTGAGTAAGGATCAAAAGTTTAGCTTGCTTAGAAACCTGCTTTTTGCAGGCCCAGTAAATTATTGCAAATCGCTATCTTCGTTTTAAGTTGATTGGCATGAATTACAAAACTTTTGAAACAGAAAGGCTCCTCATACGGCCTGTAGAAGAGGAGGATGCCGAATTCATTCTGGAGCTGCTCAATACCCCTAAATTCCTGGAACTTATCGGGGACCGGGAGGTGCGTACGGCAGATGAAGCTAAGCAGTACATTCGTAAAAAAATGCTGCCGCAACTGTACCGGCTGGGCTTCGGAAATTATGCCGTTGTGCGAAAGACAGACGGGGAGTTACTGGGTACCTGTGGGTTGCATGACCGTGAAGGCCTGGAAGGGGTAGATATCGGATTCGCTTTTCTTCCGCAGCATGAAAGAATGGGCTATGCCTATGAGTCGGCGCTACGGCTGAAGCAGGCTGCCCTGGAGAATTTCGGGATAAAACAGATCCTGGGGATCACCTCAAAAGCCAACCTGGCCTCCCAGAAACTGCTGCTGAAATTGGGGCTTAAATTCGAACGTACCATCACCCTGCCCAATGAGGAGGAGGAGATCCTGCTGTACAGGTTCAGCGTAGAGGAGGAGGAAGAATAAATCCTGAAATACCGGTTTTTTCAGCCTTCCTGCTTATCTTTATGACCGTTAACAACCAATCTTTAGAAATTATGAAAAATATATACCTGTTCCTGCTCTTTTCGGGACTTTGTTTTACGGCCACTTCACAGGTCATGACCCCTGAAAAACTTTGGGAACTGCAAAGGGTTTCCGCAGTAGGCCTTACAGAGGATGGGACAAAAGTGATCTTTACCACCCGTACCTATGACGTGCAGGAGAACAAGAGCAGTTCAAAGACCTTTGTGATCCCGGTGAAAGGCGGCGATCCTGTGCAGGTGAGCAGCTATGACAGCATTTACAGGGATAAACACCTCTCGCCCTCGGGAAAATATAAAGTGATCCCAAAAGAAGTGGAAGTGCACCCGGTGACGGGACAGGATTTCTACCCGGAAATGGAAAAGTCTGAGGTCTACATTTACGACGACCTGAATTACAGGCATTGGGATAAATGGGAAGACGGCAAGTACAGCCATTTGTTCGTGCAGGACGTTTCCACGGGCGAGGAATGGGATATCATGAAGAGCGAACCTCATGACACACCCCTGCAGCCGTTTGGCGGCCCGGAGGATTACACCTGGAACAATGACGGCAGCAAACTGCTCTATGTTTCCAAGAAGCTAAAAGGAAAGGAGTATGCCGTGAGTACCAATACTGATATTTACGAGTACGACCTTTCTGCCCGCAGCACCAAAAATCTTACAGAAGAAAATAAAGGCTACGATACCAGCCCGGCTTACTCAAAGGACGGAGTACTGGCCTGGCTGCAAATGGATGAGCCGGGTTATGAATCTGACAAGAACGACATCATCCTGCTTAAAAAAGGGGAAAAGGTCAACCTGACCAAAGACTGGGATGGTACCGTAAGCAGCTTCCTGTGGAGCAGTGACGGCAAGAAGATCTATTTCACAGCCCCGGTAATGGGAACCAAACAATTGTTCCAGATCAACACTTCCGGAAAAAACGGAGTAAAACAGATCACCGAAGGCCAGTTCGACATCACCGGCATGGCCGGGCAGGTAGGAGAGACCATGGTGGTGACCCGCACCGATATGAACCATGCCGCCGAGATCTTCACCGTTGATCTGCGCAACGGAAAAATGACCCAGCTTACCCACGTGAATGATGAATTTTATGATGGAATTGAGCTGAGCAAGGTGGAAAAGAGGATGATCCCTACCACCGATGGCAAGGAGATGCTCACCTGGGTGATCTATCCTCCAGACTTTGATCCGAATAAAAAATATCCAACCCTGCTATACCTGCAGGGCGGCCCACAATCACCCTTGTCGCAGTTCTACTCTTTCCGATGGAACTTTCAGCTTATGGCAGCCAATGGGTACATAGTGGTGGCGCCAAACCGTCGCGGAATGCCGGGATATGGAGTGGAGTGGAATGAACAGATAAGCGGTGACTGGGGCGGCCAGAACATCCGGGATTATTTATCGGCCATTGACGAGGTAGCCAAAGAGCCATTTGTGGACAACGACCGGATTGGAGCCGTTGGTGCGAGCTATGGAGGATATTCGGTGTTCTTTCTTGCCGGAAATCACGAAGGCCGCTTCAAAAGTTTCATTGCCCACGACGGGATCTTTAACACCCGCAGCATGTACGGCACTACCGAAGAACTGTTCTTCGTGAACAAGGACCTGGGCGGACCTTACTGGCAGGAAAATGTTCCGGAATCTTACACCGAGTTCAACCCGATCAATTACGTTCAAAACTGGGATACGCCTATCATGATCGTGCAGGGCGGGAAAGACTTCAGGGTGCCGATAGGTCAGGGGCTGGAAGCTTTTCAGGCCGCGCAGCTGAAAGGATTAAAGAGCAAGTTGTTGTACTTCCCTATGGAGAACCACTGGATACTCACCGCGCAGAATGCCATTATTTGGCAGCGGGAATTCTTCAAGTGGCTGGAAGAAACCCTGAAATAAATGAAGAACAGGACCTGCCCGAATTGCGACTAAAGTCTACTCTGAAAATCTTCGTGCCTTCCGAAGGAAAAGAAGAAGAGGCTAAGAGCCGGTAATTCCTTATTTTATAGGGAAAATGAGAGATATGGAAAAGAATAAGATAATTAAGATAATACTTCTGGTGTTGGTAATATTTTCGTTTACGTCCTGTCGGCTGGGTGAGATATTAAGTGAGGCAGACCCGGAGACAAAGTCAGAAATTGAAAAAAAAGAGTCCGTTCCGCAGAACGAGGAGATAGATAATGACGCGCAGGGAGCCGGAATGTAATTATTAGAAATTATGGAATATTTTACCCTGGCGAGGGTACTGCATGTACTGGCGGTAGTGTTATGGATAGGAGGGGTGGCCATGGTCACCACGGTCATTATCCCAGCCGTAAAAAGAATGAGTTCAAAAGAGGAACAGATCGAAACCTTTGAACGGCTGGAGGGGCGTTTTTCCCTGCAGGCAAAAATAACCACCCTCATCACAGCAATTACAGGCTTTTACATGCTGCATGTGCTTAACGCCTGGCAGCGGCTGCTGGACCTGCGCTATTGGTGGCTGCACGCCATGATCCTGGTGTGGCTGCTTTTTACTATAGTACTGTTCGTGCTGGAACCCTTTTTTCTACACAAGATCTTCAGGAAATACGCGTATAAAGACCCAGAAAAAGCTTTCAGGATCATGCATCGAGCTCATTGGGTACTACTGCTGTTAAGCCTGGTAACCATATTCGGGGCTGTGGCTGGAAGCCATGGCTGGTACCTGTTCTAAAAATTACTATTTTAGAAGTCTTATAACTAATCAATGAAAAATTATTACTATTCTGATGGTCTTACCACTCACGGACCATTTTCCCTTGAAGAATTAAGAGCGAAAAAACTCAGCCGAAACGCCATGGTACGCGTGGAGTCTTCGGAAAAATGGCTTCCTGCCGAACAGTTTCCCGAACTGGAAGGCAGTTTTGGAGAAGAACCTGTTGCCGCATCACCCATTTACAGCAGAGAGACTGCCAATGTACCCATGCCGCGCACCTGGTTCGTGGAATCTATCCTGGTGACTATTTTTTGTTGTCTGCCCTTTGGTATCGCCGGAATTGTCAATGCTGCAAGGGTAGAGACCAAATACAATTGCGGGGATATTGCCGGTGCTCAAAGAAGTTCTGAAGAGGCGGGGAAATGGACACAGATAGGCTTCTGGATCGCCGTTGCCGGTTTCGTGATCTATTTGGCCTTCTTAGCTGTTGTCTTTGCGCTTGACCGTTACTAAAATAGGGAAGTGGGGAGGGCTTCTTCTTTTGGGATTGCTCCTGCTGGTGATCTACGGAAGTTTTGACCCTTCGGAAAGCGGGTATTTTCCTGCCTGCCCCTTTTATTCCGTTACCGGGCTGGAATGTCCCGGCTGCGGCTCCCAACGGGCCTTGCATCAGCTGCTGAAAATGGAATTTTTGAATGCCTTTAAACAGAATGCCTTGCTGGTGATCGCCATTCCTTATGTGCTCTTCGGGTTTTATCTTGACAGGCTTGCGAAACCTTCGGAAAAGACCTATACCTGGAAAAGGAAGTTCTACGGAAAAAAAGCCATTTACCTGGTGCTGGGCATAATTTGCCTTTTCTGGATCTTCCGGAATTTATAAAAATTGAAAAATGAGGAATCTTATACTTTTTATTTTCGCCTTAAGTTGTTGTTCAGGCTTTGCCCAAAGCACCGCCTCTGCTAACGTTTCTACTTTTGAGATTGAAGCTCCGCAATTGGATACCATTAAAAAGATATGGGTGTACCTGCCCGAAGCTTATGCCACTTCAGATAAAAGGTATCCGGTGCTTTACATGCACGACGCGCAGAATCTTTTTGACGCGAGTACTTCCTTCGTGGGGGAGTGGAAAGTCGATGAGGCTCTTGATTCCATGCAGCAACCGGAGGTGATCGTAATTGGGTTGGAGCATGGCAATGAGAAGCGGATAGAAGAATTAACCCCTTTTCCCCATGAAAAATATGGCGGAGGTAAAGCCGACGCTTATCTCGAGTTTTTGAGATTAACTCTGAAGCCTCACGTGGACGCTAGTTTCAGAACCCTGCCCGAAGCTGAAAACACCGCTATAATGGGATCTTCCCTGGGTGGACTGGTCTCCTTTTATGCTATTCTGAAGTATCCGGAAACCTTTGGCAGCGCCGGGGTTTTCTCGCCTTCTTTTTGGTTCAGCGAAGAGATCTTCAAAGCGGCAGATTCCGCTGAGATCGATCCAAAACACCGGTTTTACTTTTTAGGCGGTACAGCCGAAGATGAAAACATGGTCTCCGATCTTAGACACATGCAAGAACTGTTAAAAGCCAAAGAGATTCCTGTAAATAATTTAAAGCTGGAGATCATTGAAGGCGGGAAGCACGATGAAGTTTTTTGGAGAGAACATTTTCCTGCAGCCGTAAAATGGCTTTTTGAGGAAAGATCTTCCTCATTGATCTTCAGGATCAAGAATTAAAATTAACATCCTGAACCTTAGTATGTTGCTTACAAGTCATTAGCTTATTTTGTATCTTTAAACAAAAGGGGTTATGAAGGCGAAGGAGAGGTTTTTCTTTAGACTCGCATACGGCCTTGCGGTCTTCACCATCGTCTACAATATATTTGAAGGGATCTTTTCCTTATATTTTGGGCTTGAAGGAGAAAGCGTTACGCTTTTTGGTTTTGGTGTGGACAGCTTTATCGAAGTGGTCTCTGGTATGGGCATAGCTCATATGGTGCGCCGCATAAAAAGGAATCCGCAGGAAAAGAGAGGTCATTTTGAACGCAAGGCATTGCGAATCACCGGTACGGCTTTTTATTTCCTGGCCCTGGGACTAACCTTTGTAAGTGTTTTCAATATCATAATTGGGCACAGGCCAAAGGCCACTTTTTGGGGGGTGATGATCTCGGTATTTTCAATAGTGGTGATGTGGGCCGTAGTACTGGGTAAGAAAAAGGCTGGGGAAAAACTGCAGTCAGACGCCATTCTTGCCGATGCTTACTGTACTCTGGTGTGTCATTATATGTCTATGGTACTCTTGCTAAGCAGTGTGGTGTATGCGGTGACAGGCCTGGGCTATATTGACAGCCTGGGGGGGCTTGTTCTTGCCTGGCTCGCACTTAGGGAAGGCAAACGCTGCTTTCTTCGTATAGGCAGTGAACGGCCTTTGTTGTTCTAACAATTTAAATTTTTCCTATGCCACTTTGTTTTATCGCCCTTGTGCCGCCGGAAGATTTAAAAGAAAAAGTGAGATCCCTAAAGGAAGAGATACACAGGAAATACGGTGCAAAAAGAGCTTTGAGATTACCTGCACACATAACTTTGCAACCTCCGTTCAAAATGGAATCCTCGAGATTACCGGTGTTGCACAATACCATCAGGGAATTTGCCCTTGCCAGGCACGCTTTCCCACTAAAACTTGAAGGCTTCGGGGCTTTCCCGCCCCGGGTGATCTATATTGATGTGGTAGATCCCGGTCCATTAAAAAGTTTGCAAAACGAACTTTTAAAGGTGCTGCAAAAGGACCTGCTAACCCGGGAAGAGAATCTGCGAGAGTTTCATCCCCATATCACCCTTGCCACAAGAGACATTGCCAGAAATAGATTCAAGGCCGTCTGGGAAGATTTTCGGAACAGGGAATTTGATGAAACCTTTATAGCAGAAGGGATCTATCTTTTTCAGCATAATGGCAAGACCTGGGATATAAGCACGGAATTTACATTCGGAAACTGATTTTATGATCTCGATCAGTGTATAGGGTTTTTAAATGCCATAGGTTTGGGTGCTGAACCTCTTTAAGCTTCTCTTCATGGAAAGAAACATTGGAATTCCCGATAAGATCATAAGGATATCCCTCGCTCTTGTCATTACCGGATTGCTTTTCAAAGGGATCATCCCAGAATCCCTGGCTCTTATCGTGCTGGTGCCGGCGGGTATCTTCTTGCTCACCGGCTTATTTGAATATTGTCCGCTGTATACTGCTTTTGGAATAAGGAGCAGATAAAGGAACATATCTGCATAGGCACCAGTAAATTAGCTCGTAATATTCCCTGAAAAAGCCTTATTTTTAAGATGTCACATTGAAGTCTACACCGCCTATGGATTTTCCTTTACTACAGGACATCGTCATCTTACTCGGTTTTTCTGTAGTGGTCGTATTCGTGCTTCAAAAGATCAGACTGCCGAGTATACTCGGGTTTCTTATCACCGGTGTCATTATTGGACCCTACGGCCTGAGCCTTATTGAAAACCCCGAACAGGTAGAGGTCCTTTCAGAGATAGGGGTTATCCTGCTCATGTTCGTGATAGGTATGGAACTGACGGTAAATCAGCTGGCTTCCATAAAGCGCACGGTGCTCTACGGGGGCTTTCTGCAGGTGGGGCTTACCATTACAGTGGCTGCAGTAGTATATTATTTCCTTGGTTTTCCGTGGAATGAATGCGTTTTCATAGGCTTCCTGTTCTCACTTTCCAGTACCGCAATCGTCCTTAAGATCCTGCAGGATCGCAATGAGATCTCAGCGCCGCATGGCCGTACCGCCCTGGGCCTGCTTATTTTCCAGGATATCATTGTGGTGCCCATGATGCTTTTTACACCCATCCTTGCGGGCGGGGCAGTAGATATGGGCAGAGAGATCCTTTTGTTGCTGCTCAAATCTGGCCTGGTAATACTACTCACCTATATCGGGGCAAGATACATTGTGCCCCGTGCCATGTACGTGATCGCCAAAACCGGTAGTAAAGAGCTGTTCCTTCTTTCTACCATTACTTTGTGCTTTGCCGTTGCTTTTTTAACGGCTTCAGCCGGACTTTCACTGGCTTTTGGAGCTTTCCTGGCCGGGTTGATCATTTCTGAATCTGAATACAGTTTTCAGGCCACCAGTACCATCTTGCCCTTTCGAGAACTTTTTATCAGTTTCTTTTTCATATCCATAGGAATGCTGCTGCAGTTGGATTTTTTCGTGAAGAACATGGGCTTGATCCTGATGCTTGTCCTTGTCGTTTTCTTTGTTAAAGGAACTATAGTAGCCCTGGTCACGGCTATTCTAAAATACCCGTTGCGAACGGTGGTATTAACGGGCCTGGCTCTTTTTCAAATTGGTGAGTTCTCTTTTATTTTATCCCGAATCGGCCTTGAAAGCGGTCTTCTCACCCGAACAATGAACCAGTATTTTCTTTCGGTTTCTGTACTATCCATGCTAATCACACCTTTTGTGATTATTTTTTCTGATAAGCTTTCGAATTTTATTCTCAATTCCCCTCTTCAAAAACCATGGAAAATGATCATAAAGAACCCGAAGATGGAAGACCGCTCCACCTTGAAGGATCTTGATAATCACCTGTTGATTGTAGGTTACGGGATCAACGGAAGGAACCTGGCGCGGGCAGCGCGTTTCGCCAAAATCCCTTACGTGATCCTGGAACTCAATGCGCAGATAGTGAGACAGGAACGTATGAACGGCGAACCTATCTACTACGGTGACGCGGTACACGAACATATCCTGGAAAGGGTAAAAATGAAGAAGGCCAGGGTAGTAGTGGTGGCCATATCAGATCCGCAGGCAACTAAGATCATCGTTGCCAATATCCGGCATCTAAGTCCATCGGTCTATTTGCTGGTACGAACCCGTTATATAAAGGAAACAGAAAACCTCCTGGCCCTGGGTGCAGATGAAGTGATCCCCGAAGAGTTCGAGACTTCGGTAGAGATCTTCTCCAGGGTACTCTCCAACTATCTGGTGCCTGTTGATGACCTCGAGAACCTGGTCGATAGAATAAGGGCCGATAATTACAAAATGTTCCAGTCACAGAAAAGGGTTTCCAGGACCCTTACCACACCAAAGATTCCCGATTTTAAGATCACCTGCGTAAGGGTCATGGCCGATGCCGGGGAAGTAGCGGGAAAGACCATCAATGAAATTGACGTGAGGAAGAAATTTGGAGTGAACGTGCTGGCCATTAACCGCAAAGATGAAATGATCAATAGTATTACTCCAGATCAAAAGATCCTTAAGAACGATCTGGTTTTCATAAGCGGGGATCAGGAGCATATTGACCACTTTTTTAAGGCAGTTAATTAAAGGTGATCCGGCTGTTAAGAAACAGCCGGATCAACAGCTATTCTACTACGATCAATTTTTCATAAGACCTGCCATCATCTGTGCTTATTTTACAAATATAAGTTGACCCGGGAAGGCCGCCTCTGTCGAACATGACCTCGTAGTTCCGGTCTGTGGTTATTGATCCCTTAAATGGTGTTGCCACAATTTTTCCTGAAAAATCGTGGATCTGTATGATCACTTTCGAAGCTTTCCTGAAACTGAATCTGATTCTGGTCACATCTTTCACCGGGTTGGGTGAGATCTCAAATTTTTCAATATTTTCCTCCGAAAGATCTTTTATGAAAGTGCTAGAGGTTTCAAATGTATTGCCAACTGTGGCCACTTCTTCGGTTTTTTTAATAACTTCAAATGGCCTCATCATGTCATAGTCCTCATGAGAGAGGATATGGCAGTGCCACACGTACAGACCTTCCTTGTCGAACAAGGCCCTCACCCGGGCGACTTCTCCAGGGTAGACGATGAAAGTGTCTTTTCTTCCGGCATTTCCGGCTGAAGGGGGGTTGGGCTGTCCCAGGAGTTTAATGGAATCTGGATCGCCTTCCACAAATTTTTTTGTATTGAATTTCTGAGTGTTTATTACCTGAAAATGTACCAGATGCAGGTGAATGGGATGAGCATCTGCAGTAGTGTTATAGATTTCCCACTCCTCAACAGTATTCAGTTCCGGTTTTTCGGTCACCTCAGCGGTAAAGGGCAGCCGTCCTTCTTCAGCAGTTCCAAGCATGGGCTTTAAACGGCCGTATTCATCTGTGCCCTCAAACAGGACCAGCTTTCTTTTACTTACGGCTTCTTCCACTTCAAATGCTGCCGGCCTTAGGTTATGAGGAATGACGCTTTCGTCAACACTTCCTTCTTCCATGGGCAATACCACTTTGAAGGCCATGATCTGTCCGCTGGTTTGAGGAGTAGGGGTGGTCCCGAACGGAAATGGGGAACGGGCATTGTTCTTTAATATAAGGGTTTGTCCCCATAATCCTGGATCTGAAAAGTCCACGATCACATCCAGTCTTTCCCCGGGACCTACTAAAAGTCGGTTTCTTCTTACCGGTTCTGCCAGTAAACCTCCATCTGAACCTATCTGATAAAAAGTGATGCCTGGAAGAAACAGGTCATAAAAGCGGGAATCAGATCCGTTCAGCAGGCGGAGGCGGTATTTACGTGGCTCTACCTCCAGGAAAGGCCATGCCTTTCCATTGACCAGAATAAAATCACCAAACATTTCAGGCAGAACGGTTACTCCGTCTGTATTCAAAGGTTTTTCTAAAGGATCTTCCAGCTCTTCCACTTTGTAAGGGTAGTAAAGTTCTCCGTTTTCGTAAAACCTGCGGTCCTGGATCACCAGGGGGATCTCATATTCGCCTGAAGGCAATCCAAGATTTTCTTCCCAGGAATCCCTCAGAATATAGAATCCTGCAAGGCCTGCATATACATTTAGGCGGGTAATGCCCAGGGTATGGTCATGATACCATAAAGTGGCAGCTTCCTGATCATTATGGTAGGTAAAAAGACCACCGTTGTCATAGAACTGCGGCCCTGTTTCCATCAACCCAGGAGTGTACCAGGCTTCGGGGTGCCCGTCACTGGCGGCTTCAGAATGTCCTCCATGCAGGTGAGTGATAGAGGGTATGCCGCTAAGGAATTTTACTGCATGGCCCTCATTGCCATTTTCTGAATTGCCATTAACAGATCCGGCCCAGTGTATGGAGGGATCTATTCTAAAAAGATGTTTTTCCAGTACGTTTCCCTTTGGCAGGTCATTTACCCATTTTACCTGAATTTGAGTTCCGGTAGTGGCTTCAATGGTAGGCCCAGGATAACTGCCGTTATAGCCCCAAACTTTTGGTTCGAATTCTGTTGGCTCGGAATGGGAAAGTGTTGCCGGGTCAAAAACCCCTAAACCCTGTGTAAATTGAGAAAGCGTGAGCTCATGATAAGTTCCGGTAAGAGTAGCCGGAAAAGGAAGCGGATTCACGAATTTTGGCTGCGACAAGGGATCTAACTCCCCCGGCTCTAAATGTTCCTGGCCTGTTGATGGTATTGTAAAGCTCAGGCTGAGAATTAGAAGCGTCAGGCTTCGTTTGAGTAATGAAGTCTTCATATTGTTGCAAATTAATAGGTTACAGAACTTTTGGGAAGGCGGTACTGCGGGGAAGTAGATTCTGAAGATATTAACCGGAATAAAAATAATACATGACTAAAGTCATATTGCACAAAAAACAATTAACTGGTAATCAGTTATTTGTGAGATTTAGTAAAAGATCCTGGAACAGTGAAATATTCAGGAATTACTGACTCCCGTCATAATTTAAATGTTGTGTTTTCTCTTACTTTGATCCAGAAACAGGAAGTTAATCCACAGCGGCGTTTGTGGGAAACAAACAGAATTATGAAAAACACCAAACCCTTAAATGATCTGGAGATCGCTCAACAGGTAGAGCTGAAACATATAACCTTAATTGCAGCAAAACTTGGTCTTGATGCAGATGACATTGAAATGTACGGTAAATACAAGGCGAAGATCCCGCTTAATAAGATCGATAGAGAAAAGGTAAAGACGGGAAATCTTATCCTGGTTTCTGCTATTTCTCCAACCCCTGCAGGGGAAGGTAAGACCACGGTTTCCATAGGTCTTTCTGAAGCGCTTAACCGCATTGGAAAAAAGACCACTGTGGTTCTGCGGGAACCTTCTTTAGGTCCGGTCTTCGGGATCAAGGGAGGAGCAACGGGAGGCGGATTCTCGCAGGTGCTGCCTATGGAAGATATCAACCTTCATTTTACCGGGGATTTTTCAGCAATAGAAAAGGCACACAACCTGCTGGCAGCTTTAATCGACAATAACCTGCAGAGCAAGACAAATAACCTGGGGCTGGATGCCCGGACCATTTCCCTGAAAAGGGTGATGGACGTGAATGACCGCTCCCTAAGAAATATCGTGATAGGCCTGGGAGGAACAGGATCTGGTATACCCCGTGAAAGCGGATTTGATATTACGGCAGCGTCAGAGATCATGGCCATCATGTGCCTGGCTGAAGACCTGGAAGATCTTAAACGTCGCCTTGGAAATATTTTTGTAGGCTATACTTATGATAAGAGGCCGATTTACGCAAGAGACCTGCAGGCTGAAGGTTCTATGGCCGCCCTGCTGAAGGATGCGCTTAAACCTAACCTGGTACAAACCATAGAAGGTAACCCTGCGATCATCCACCTCGGACCGTTCGCGAACATCGCCCAGGGAACGAATTCTGTGATCGCTACCCGTATGGGCTTGAGCCTTTCAGATTATACCGTGACCGAGGCGGGATTTGGATCTGACCTGGGGGCAGAGAAATTCCTTGACATCAAATGCCAGAGTGCAGGTCTTGCACCTAAAGCCATTGTGCTGACCACAACCATAAGAGCTTTGAAATATCACGGTGGCGCTCCTTTAAGCAGTCTCACCACTCCAGATGTGGAGGCGTTGAAGAAAGGTTTGCCTAACCTTGAAAAGCATCTTGAGAACGCCCGTCTTTACAACATCACCCCGGTGATCGCTATCAACAAGTTCATAAGTGATAGTGAAGAAGAGATCGAAGTGATCAGAGAGCTGGCAGAGAGGATGCAGGTGAAAGTAGCCGTTGCCGATGGCTGGGCCCGTGGGGGAGAAGGCGCTATTGAACTGGCTGAAAAGGTTGTGGAGGTAGTAGAGCAAAGTGAGGATGAATTTACACCGCTCTATGACTGGGATATGGATGTTATCACTAAGATCGAGACCATAGCCACCGGAATTTACGGCGCAGAAAAAGTGGAATTCGGTCCAAAAGCCAAAAAGGATCTTAAGACCATCGCCAACCTCAAGTTGGATAATCTGCCGGTATGTATCGCGAAAACCCAAAAGTCACTGTCTGATGATCCCACGCTGCTGGGCAGGCCAAAAGGTTTTACCCTTACCGTTAGGGAGATAGAGATCGCAGCCGGGGCAGGCTTTTTAATTCCTATTACAGGAGACATGATGAGAATGCCTGGCTTGCCGGGGCATCCTGCATCAGAAAGAATTGACATAGATCAAGAAGGAAATATTTCGGGGCTAATTTAAGAGAGCAAGATCTATATCCTTTTAAGAACGGGAGTCCAATTATTGGATTCCCGTTTTGGTATAAAAAATAAGCAGGAACGAATAACGTTCCTGCTTATCTGAGAATTTAAACCCTTATGTAGCTGTATAGGAAACTATTACATTACCGGCAAGCTAAACTGGCGTTCTCTTTCTCTCAATTTCAATGATTTTAAAAGTAATTTTTGCCCCCCAGTAAAAATTACCCGATCATCGATTTCGAAAATTTACAGTTAAATCATCATACGATGTCCAACTGTTTTGCTATTCCAAAAGTAAAAGATATTTTATTTTTTCAAAACTTCAATTTATTGATTAACAGAAATTTGTGATTAAGAATAATCAATATGAAATGAAATGTGAAAAAACAATGAAGACTATTAAATTCTTATTAATCCTAGCTTACCAGTTCCTGTAGTTCTTTGGGCATCTGTTCCTTAAGCTGTTGGAGCTGTTCATCGTGCATGAAACGTTTCAGGGAATGTATAGTAATGGCTATGATCTCTTCTGTAGATTTGTTCCAGGGGAAATCTTCCTCACCATACTGCCGCTGGATGGCCTTCACTTCTTCCTTCATCTCATCAATGGTATGGAATTTCTTCGGCGGATGTTCAGAATATTTCCAGTCCTCTACATATATTCCCTTTAGGATCATGGGTAAAGGAGCGATAAGTTGCATTGATTCTCCCAGGTGTATCCTGTCTCTTATGCAATGCATTACCGCCCGCCAAATGATCAAAACCCGTTCTTTTTCATCTGGATGCCCAAGTTCTTTTGCCAAAAAGTTGATGTACTCATGTGCGTCCTTTGCAAATTTTTCAAAATTCAGATTGGTTGCCATAATTCTGTCATTTTTAGTTCAACTCTCAGTTTCTGTTTTTTCTTCGGAAATCATTCATTTTTCGAAGAACACATTTCTCGTGAAATGCACTATTAAATTACTAAAAATCAATGTTTTATTAAAAGGTTTTTATATCCATCTTTTGTTTTTCAGATCAGCAAAAAAATAATTCTGAAGCAGCAAATTATTTTAGAAAAGGGATTGATTTTTCATCTAATTTTGATCAACTATTTAAAACCTGAATGAATAAATATTTAGTTGTCAATAATCCCGCGCATTGGAACTTTACCCTTGAAAACATGAAAGTTATCTCGGCCCGGGAATACCTCACCCACCCCGGATTTTCCAAACTTAAAAAAGCCCGGATCTTCAATCTTTGCAAAGATTATTCATACCAGTCCAAAGGCTACTATGTTTCTTTACTGGCAGAAGCACGCGGACATTTGCCGATACCTACTGTGAAAAACCTGGTAGATCTGCGGGAACCAAGGCTGGTAAAGATCGTGTCAGATGAATTTGACGATCTTATTCAGAAAAGCCTTAAGGCTATAAAATCTCCCGAATTCACCCTGAGCATCTACTTTGGACAAAACGTGGCCCAGAAATACAGGGAACTGAGCGCGATGTTCTACAGGCACTTCCAGATCCCTTTCTTAAGGGTGAGATTTCAGTATACCAATAAATGGAACATAAGGTCAATAAAAGCCCTTTCTGAAGCTGAAATTCCTGAAGAGCACAAGGCCCTCATGCATAATTTCGCGGAAGAGTACTTTGCTAAAAAACGTTATGACACACCCCGCAACAGCAATTTTGAATATGACCTGGCCATTCTGGTACAACCGAACGATCCGGCCCCGCCAAGCAATCCGAAGGCCTTGAAGAAGTTCGCCGAACTGGCTGAGAAAATGAACTTTTATGTGGAATTCGTTTCACCCAAGGATCTCTCCAGACTTTCGGCCTTTGATGCCCTTTTTATTCGCCAAAGTACCGAGGTTAATAATGAAGCTTATGCCTTTGCGCGCAAGGCGCAGCAGGAAGATATCGCCATCATTGATTATCCCGATGCCATCCTGAAGTGCTGCAACAAGGTCTTTATGGCCGAAGCGCTTGAAAATGCCGGAATACCCACGCCAAAGACAGTTATTGTACATAAGGAGAACAAGAACAAGGTGATCCAAAAGACCGGATTACCCCTGGTGCTGAAATCTCCCGACTCAACCTTTTCCTTTGGGGTGAAAAAAGCGGAAACAGAGGAAGAGTATGAAACGCTCGTAAAAGCTATGCTGAAAAAATCTGAGCTGGTCATCGCGCAGGAGTTCTCCCCGTCAGAATATGATTGGAGGATAGGGATCCTGGATGAAAAGCCATTCTATGCTTCAAAATATTACATGGCAAAAGATCACTGGCAGATATACAACTGGGATGCCAGTAAAAAAGATGACCGCGATGGCAATGCAGATTCCCTGCCTATTGAAGAAGTTCCCGAAAAGGTGCTGGACGTGGCGCTTAGATCGGTCAAAATTATGGGAAAAGGCCTGTACGGTATCGATGTGAAAATGGTGAATGGACAGCCGATGGTCATTGAGATCAACGACAACCCTAACATTGATTTTGGGGTGGAGGACGTTTATTACGGGGATAAAGTATATCTTGAGATCTTAACTGCCCTCAAGAACAGGCTTGAAAAGAAACAGGAATGAGCTACCATTTATTTGAAGTTTACGGCATAGAACTGGAATATATGCTGGTGCGTAAAGCTGATCTTTCTGTGAACCCTATTGTAGACCAGTTGCTCACTAAAAAACACGGCTCCTTGACGTCAGACGTGGAGAATGGGGCAATAGAGTGGAGCAACGAGCTGGTGGCGCATGTGGTGGAGATGAAGACCAATGGTCCCACTGCCGATCTGGAGCATCTTGGAAGCCTTTTCGCAGATAACGTGCGAGAGATGAACGCGCTTCTCGCCGATCTTGATACCGAACTGTTGCCAACGGCCGCTCACCCGTTGATGAATCCTGAAAGGGATATGAAGCTATGGCAGCACAGCTACAGTAAGATCTACGCCCTGTATCACCGCATCTTTGACTGCCGTGGGCACGGTTGGAGCAATGTGCAGAGCATGCACATCAATCTGCCTTTTTACGATGATGAGGAATTTGAACGGCTCCATGCCGCAGTGCGATTGCTGTTGCCAATAATACCAGGTTTGTGCGCCAGTTCTCCTGTTTTTGAAGGCAAGTTTACCGGCTATAAGGATGCCAGAATGCAGGTATACAAAACGAACCAAAAGGAGATCCCGCAAATGACCGGAAAAGTGATCCCCGAGCAGGTATTTTCCCGCGGGGACTACTTTGAAAAAATATTCAAACCTATCAATGAGGCGATAAAACCTTATGATACGGAGAATATCCTGGACCACCATTTTTTAAATTCCAGGGGAGCGATAGCGAGGTTTGACAGACACGCGATAGAGATAAGGGTCATTGACCTTCAGGAATGCCCAAAAGCCGATGTGGCCATAGCTGTGTTCCTCGTAGAGGTGCTTAAGGTGCTGGTGAGCGAAGAACTGGTGTCTCTTGAAGATCAAAAAAAGTGGCATGAAGATGAGCTTTTTGAGATCTTTGACGAGGTGGTCAAAGATGCCGAGGATAGCATCGTGAACGATCTGCCCTACCTGGCACTGTTCGATCTGCATAAGCCGGTTGTGGTGAAAGAGATCTGGAAGAAGCTTTACTTGCGGGTAAAAGAAAATATTTGCGAAAATTACCGGGAAGCCATCGAGGTAATCCTTGACCAGGGCAGCTTGTCTACCAGGATCCTGAGAAGTCTGGGGCCAGAACCTTCCGAAGAAAAGATCAGAGAAGTTTACATGGAACTGGGCCGCTGCCTGCAGGAAAACAGGATGTTCTTACACCTTCCGGTTGAGCCGACCTTCAGGAAGAACTAAATCTCAAAATACTGATTGAAACTCATCCTCACCTGCGAACATGCCGGGAACGAAGTTCCGGCGAAATATTTGCCGCTGTTCAGGTCGGCCGGGGAAGTGCTTGGTTCTCACAGAGGCTATGATCCTGGCGCTCTTCAGCTGTTTAACGAGCTAAAGGAGCTTGCAGTGTTTGCCAAATATAGCACTATCAGCCGATTGTTGGTTGAGCTCAATAGATCTTTGCACCATCCTCAGCTGTTCTCAGAATTCACTAAAGAATTGCCTTCCGAAGAAAAAAAGGAGATTCTCGAGAATTATTATTTCCCATACCGAAATGAAGTAGAAGAAAATATAAGAGGTTTGATCCTTTCCGGGGAGAATGTGCTGCATCTTTCCATCCATTCTTTTACGCCCTGGCTTCATGGAAAAGAGAGAAATGCCGATGTAGGGCTGTTATATGACCCTGCCCGAACATTTGAAAAGGAAATCTCCCGGGATCTTAAGGCGTTTTTGGTAAAGGAAGATCCTGAGCTCAGGGTGCGGTTCAATTATCCTTACCTGGGAAAAGCGGATGGGTTCACTACTTATCTTCGGAAGAAATTTCCGAAGCATTATACAGGGATAGAAATAGAGGTGAATCAGAAATACTCCCAAAAAAGGTTTTTTGCCGAGCGCATGAAAAAGATTTTTCACAAGACTGTGACCGAATTCTTGGATTAAAAGAAAGATTCTCATTTTTCATGACATTGGTCGTTGAAAAGGCGTTAGAGATATCCTAATTTTAGGAATGGTACAAAGCGAAACGATCATTCTGGAAGCAACGAGCACCTCGAAAAAAGTGGCTTTTTTGAGCGATCCCGAGACATATCCGGAAAATCCACACAGCATTGAAGTCATTGAGACCCACATGTCTTTGCTCTTTCTTACGCCTACTTTGGTCTTCAAGCTCAAGAAGCCGGTCAAATTTGACGCTATAGATTTTTCTACTCCGCAGGCCCGCCACAGGAATTGCCTGGAGGAACTAAGGCTTAACAGAGAACTGGCAAAAGAGGTTTACCTGGAGGTCTTGCCATTGAGTCTGGACAAATTCGGAAAGCTAAATCTTGACCGCAGGGGGAAACCGGTGGACTGGCTGGTGAAGATGAAACGGCTTGATGAAAATAAGCTGCTGAATCATGTTCTAAAGACAAAGCAGGTAGATAAGAACCTACTATCAAAAGCCGCGAAGAAGCTGGTCTCATTTTATGAGTCCAGAGAAGCGATCTTATTTGAACCTGAGGATTACCTGTTGAGACTGGAAAAGAAGACCACAGCCATCTATGAGGAACTTCAAGATCCGCAATTTGGTCTATCCCGGGAACTGCTCACCAGGATCTTCGACAAACAGATGAAATTTCTTCGGGAGCACAAGGCTCTTTTCAGCAAAAGGATAAATAGAGGTGTGATCGTTGAAACGCATGGTGACCTAAAACCCGAACACATTTGTCTGGATGAGGAACCGGTGATCATTGACCGCCTTGAATTCAACCGGGATCTGCGGATACAGGACATAGCTGAAGAACTCGCTTTTTTGGCCACCGAATGCGAACTGCTGGGTAGTGCGCAGACGGGAGAGCTCTTTTTTAAAATTTATCAAAGGCACAGCGGGGACAAAGTTCCGCAGGCATTAAAGAATTATTACAAAAGCAGGCAGGCGTTTCTTAGGGCGAAATTTGCCATTTGGCACTTGCGGGAAGCGAGGTACAGGGAGGAACTCAAATGGAGGATAAGAACAGATCGTTGCCTGAAACTTTCCAAACTCTACGCAGATCTTTTGGACTGAAATAACCGTATTCCATATAGGATGACAAAACTCATTGAAATTCTGTTCGTTAAGAGCTAATTTTCTCATGTTATTAATATAATTGAGAGGTTATGGTGGCAACAATTAATTTGAGCAGCAAAGTATTTTCTGCGGGTGACGAGATCCCTTCCAGGTACACCTGTGACGGGGAAGATGTGAACCCGCCCCTGACGATAGGAAAACTCCCGGACAAGACCCAGAGCCTGACACTCATCGTTGAAGATCCCGATGCCCCGATGGGTACCTGGGACCATTGGCTGGTCTGGAACATTCCTCCCGCCGGTGAAATACAGGAAGACAGTATTCCCGGAACTGAAGGAAAAAATTCATTTCATAAACACCATTATGGCGGACCCTGCCCGCCTTCAGGGACCCACCGCTACTTTTTCAAAATTTATGCGCTTGATTCCCGGCTTGACCTGGGAGCTGATACCGAAAAAGAGGCTCTGGAAAAGGCGATGACCGGTAAGATCCTGGGCCGTGGAGAGATCATGTGCCTTTACAGTAAAAAATAGAAGATGAAAAAGCTAGACCAACAACCAAAAGACCCGCCTCGCGAACCTCCGTTCACAATGCCCGAAGAACCACCCACCACGGTTCCTCCGGAAAAGCAGCCTGATCCTGTGCCGGAGGATCCGGAGCCTATAGGACCCGAGATCCCGGGGCCACCCGACCCAGAAATTCCGAATGAAAATCCGCTGTAAAATGGAGCTGATGAAAGCTATGGTGTTGGACGGGGTTAAAGACCTGGAGAAGTGCGGGGAGCCGCTACGATTGGCAGAGCTTCCGGTTCCGGAACCGGGAGAGGGAGAGGTTTTGATAAAGGTCAAAGTGTGCGGTGTCTGCCACACTGAACTGGATGAGATCGAAGGCAGGACCGCGCCTGCTTTCTATCCCATTGTTCCTGGGCACCAGGCGGTAGGAAAGATCATAAAGACAGGAAAAGGGGTAGATGAGAGTGAACTTGGAAAAAGAGTGGGAGTGGCCTGGATCTTTTCCGCCTGCGGAAAATGCCGTTTTTGCAGGGAGGGCAGGGAGAATTTATGTGATGATTTTAAGGCGACGGGAAGGGACGCACATGGAGGTTACGCCGAATATATGACAGCTTCGGCGAAATATGTTCATTTGATCCCTTATGCTTTCTCAGATGCCCAGGCAGCACCCCTGCTTTGCGCGGGTGCCATTGGTTACCGCTCCATCCTAATTTCGGGACTTAAAAATGGAGAGAATCTCGGACTTACCGGTTTCGGAGCCTCTGCCCACCTGGTCTTCAAAATGGTCAAAGCCCGCTATCCTGATTCCCCGGTTTATGTTTTCACCCGCAGTGAAAAAGAGCGAAAATTCGCCCTTCAACTGGGAGCTGATTGGGCAGGAGGAATTTCAGATATTTCTCCCGAAAGAATGCACAAGATCATTGATACCACTCCTGCCTGGGAACCCATGGTACAAGCTTTGGGCAACCTTGAAAAGGGTGGAAAACTGGTGATCAATGCCATTAGAAAAGAGGTAAAGGACAGAAACTCCCTTTTACAGCTTGATTATCCACAGCACCTGTGGCTTGAGAAGCAAATTCAAAGTGTGGCAAACGTTACAGCTAACGATGTGAAAGAGTTTCTTCAATTGGCAGCCGGGGCAGGAATAAAACCCGAGTATCAGGAATTTTCATTGGAAAAAGCAAATGAAGCCTTACTGGAACTTAAAGGGGGTAAGATAAAAGGTGCCAAAGTTTTGCGGATTTCTGAATGATCAATATCATTTAAAAATAGTCTGAAGTAGGTGATATTTGTAAGGAGCCGTAATTGAATTACCATGCCTCTTGACCAGAATAATACACCAAAGTCTACTCCTCCTGCGAGGAGGCCGCATCTGGGCTGGTTATACATTATCTTCTTCGGAACCTTCGTTTGGTTATGGTTATTTAACCGGCAACCT
This sequence comes from Salinimicrobium catena, assembly GCF_900102915.1. Classification (GTDB taxonomy): domain Bacteria; phylum Bacteroidota; class Bacteroidia; order Flavobacteriales; family Flavobacteriaceae; genus Salinimicrobium; species Salinimicrobium catena. The sequence continues at coordinate 598,895 of NZ_FNGG01000002.1, read as the reverse complement.
GCCATTCCTGAGATCTCCTGGAACGAGTTTGAGCAAGAACTCCTGGTGAAAGGGCAGGTGGATAGGCTTGATGTGGTGAACAATCAGAGGGTAGAGGTTTACCTGAAAATGCCGGTGGAGGAAGCTTCCGAAGAGGAAGATACAAAAAGCCTTTTCGAAAGTCAGCAGCAGGCTACAGGTCCACAGTACTTCTTCAATATTGGTTCTGTGGAAGTCTTCCATGCCCAACTGGAAAAAGTCATGGAAACAGCCGCAATTGAACCGGTAAATGTTACTTACAGCACGAGGGAAAATTGGGGGTGGGAGATCTTTTCCTGGCTACTTCCTCTTGCCCTTATTATCTTATTCTGGCTCTTTTTGATAAGGAGAATGTCTTCCAGGATGAGCGGGGATTCTTCCATGATGAAATTCGGGCAGACCAAAGCCCGGGTGCTGGAGCAGGGTGAGCAGAGCCAGGTGACCTTTAAAGACGTCGCCGGACTAGAAGAAGCCAAAGAGGAGATCTTTGAGCTGGTCAACTTTTTAAAGGCACCAGACAAATACTAGAAACTGGGGGCAAAGATCCCCAAAGGAATTCTCCTTTTAGGACCTCCCGGAACAGGAAAGACGCTTTTAGCCAAGGCTGTTGCAGGCGAAGCAGGAGTTCCGTTTTTCTCCCTTTCAGGTTCTGAGTTCATTGAAATGTTCGTGGGGGTGGGCGCGGCCCGGGTAAGAGACCTCTTCAAAAAAGCTAAAGCACAGACGCCAAGCATTATCTTCATTGATGAGATCGATACCATTGGACGAGCCCGCAGCGGTACCTCTGTCTTCCACGAGAGCGATGAACGCGACAGTACGTTGAACCAGCTGCTGGCTGAGCTGGACGGTTTTGGTACTAACACGGGAGTGATCGTGCTCGCTGCCACCAACCGGGGTGATATACTCGACCCCGCTTTGTTAAGGCCGGGAAGGTTTGACAGACATATTCAGCTGGAGTTACCTAACCAGACTGAAAGAAAGGCCATTTTTGAAGTGCACATGAAGCCCCTGGCTTTGGATGCTGATGTGGACGTTGGCATGCTGGCAGCCCAAACTCCCGGATTCTCCGGGGCAGATATTGCCAATATCTGTAATGAAGCTGCTCTTATCGCGACACACCGGCAGAAAGAATTGATCCAAAAACAGGATTTCCTGGACGCTATAGACAGGGTGATAGGAGGTATGGAAAAAAGGAGTAAGATCATCTCTCCTGAAGAGAAAAAGAGGATCGCTTTTCACGAAGCAGGTCATGTCACCACTTCCTGGTTCCTGAAACACGCGCAGCCGGTGCATAAAGTTTCTATCATACCCAGGGGGAAATCTTTGGGTTCTGCATGGTATTTACCCGAAGAGCATCAGATAGTCACCAAATCTGAATTTTTTGACGCGCTGTGCACAGCCTTGGGCGGACGGGCTGCAGAAGAGATCTTTTTTGAAGAGATCTCCTCCAATGCCGTAGATGATCTTGAAAAGGCGACCAAACAAGCTTACAGCATGGTGATGAACTACGGATTGAGCGATGTGCTTCGGAACCTGAGTTTCTACGATTCTACCGGAAAACTGCGGCAATCCCTTCATAAACCCTACAGCGAGAAAACGGCTGAAAAGATAGATGAAGAAGTGCAGGCTATAATAGACAAGGCTTTTGCAACTTCTAAAGAGATCCTTACTACACACAGGGAAAGGGTGGAAAACCTGGCCGCCCGGTTAATGGAAAAAGAGACCTTGCAAAAAGAGGAAATCAAAGAAATTCTGGGAGAGCGGGTCACCGCATAAAAAAACGGGAGCCTAATGAAGCTCCCGTCTATCTTTTCTGGTGTCTACTTCTATTACTCGTTGAGTGTAGCGTCCACAGAAATATCAGCATTTAATAATTTTGAAATAGGGCAGTTCTCTTTGGCCTTGTTCACCAGTTCATGGAACTGGTCGCGATCAATGCCCGGGACTTTGGCTTTTAAGGTGAGATGGGAACTGGTCACGGTGCCGCTTTCAAGGGTTACTTCGGCATGAGTTTCAAGTTCCACCGGATTATGACCTTTTTCTCCCAGGTAGGCGGAGAGCTGCATGGTAAAACATCCCGAATGGGCTGCGCCAACCAATTCTTCGGGATTGGTACCCTTTTCGTCTTCAAAACGCATTTTATAAGTATATGGCGTTTGTTCAAGTGCGCCACTTGCAGTTGATAATTGACCTTTTCCTTCTTTTAATGTTCCGTGCCAAACGGCGGTAGCTTTTCTTTTCATTTTTATTGGTTTGGTGTTTGGATTAAATTTAATGAATTTATTCTTCTTTTAGCGACTTCATGTCAATTACAAAGCGATATCTCACGTCTGATTTAAGGGTGCGTTCATAAGCCTCATTGATCTGGTCAATATTGATCATTTCCACTTCTGAAACTATTCCGTGTTCGGCACAATAATCGAGCATCTCCTGGGTCTCTTTGATACCACCTACCAAAGAACCTACCAGGCTTCTTCTTTTCATGATCAGCTGGCCTGCCTGCACTTCAGAAGGTTTAGGGGGTACGCCTAACAGTACCATGACTCCGTTGGTTTTCAGCAGGGCCAAATATTGATTGTAATCGTGCTGAGCAGATACTGTATCTATGATCAGGTCGAAGCTGCCCGCAAGGCGTTTCAAAGTTTCTTCATTTGTGGTAAGTTCAAAATGGGCCGCACCCAGATCTGATGCGTCTTTTTCCTTTTCGGGAGAGCGGCTGAGCATGGTGACTTCAGCTCCCATGGAAGAAGCCAGTTTTACGGCCATATGTCCCAGGCCTCCCAGGCCTACCACACCAACTTTGTCGCCTTTTTTTACGTTCCAGTTACGCAAAGGGGAATAAGTAGTGATTCCTGCGCATAATAAAGGTGCAACCGCGTTCAACGGCAGTTTGTCTGAGATCTTCAGAACAAAATCCTCTTTGACCACAATATGAGTGGAATACCCGCCATAGGTGATCACATCTTTGTCCAGCCTTGAAGGCGAATTATAAGTGGCTGTAGGACCATTTAAGCAATATTGTTCCTGGTGCTCTTCACAGTTTTCGCAATGACCGCAGGAATCCACAAAACAGCCAACACCCACGGTGTCTCCTTCTTTGTATTTGGTTACTTCACTGCCAAGGCCGGTTACCTTTCCCACGATCTCATGGCCGGGAACAACAGGATACTGCGTTCCGCCCCACTCATTGCGGGCGGTATGTATGTCTGAATGACAAATACCGCAGTACAGGATCTCGATCTCAACATCTTCCGGCCCCGGTAAACGGCGCTTGATATTTAATGGTTCCAGTTCTTTTTCCGCAGCATGGGCTGCATAGGCTTTTACTTCTTTCATTTTTAAAATTTTTATTCAATAGGTGGTTGGGAGTCAAAAAACGGATCTTTTAGAGGTTCTTTTATTTCTGAAAGGATCTCGTAAGACCGTATACGGCTTTCATGATTAAAAATGTGAGAAACCGCCATGATCTCATCAACTTCTGTTTCTTTTATAAACTCCGAAAGCCGGTCTTCAATGGTGGTTTTTGAACCCACAAAGCTGTACTTCATCATTTGCGAGATCGCTGCTTCTTCGCCTTTGTTCCACAGTTCGCTTAAGTTATTTACCGGAGGTGGCATCGGCTTCCGCTGATTTCTGATGATCCCCAGGGCAAACAGCTTCTGACTGCTGGCCAGGAATTCGGCTTCTTCATCAGTTTCTGCCGCGATAACATTCACACATGCTATACTGTAAGGTTTTTTCAGGTTTTCTGAAGGTCTGAACTTTTCCCGGTAAAGTTGTAGTGCCTCCTGCAGATAAGCCGGTGCAAAATGACTGGCAAAGGCATAGCTCAATCCGAACATAGCCGCCAGCTGCGCGCTGAATGTACTGGAACCAAGCAGGTAGAGGGGAATGTCCAATCCCTCTCCCGGGATGGCACGAACTGCAGCATTTTTATTGGCTGCTGAAAAATACTTTTGCAAGGCAGCGATATCTTTTGGAAAATCTTCTACGGTCTCTGTACGTCCTCTCCTAAGAGCGGCAGCGGTCTGTTGGTCTGTTCCCGGCGCTCTTCCCAGGCCAAGGTCGATCCTGCCAGGGAATAAGGTTTCCAGCGTACCGAATTGTTCTGCGACCATTAATGGAGAGTGATTTGGCAACATAATACCACCCGAACCTACCCTGATGCGCGAAGTATTCGCCGCCACCTGTCCCAGAAGAACGGCCGTAGCCGAACTCGCCACACTTTCCATATTATGATGTTCCGAGATCCAGAAGCGGGTGAAACCAAGTTCGTCACAACGGTTCGCAAGGTCCAGCGTATTCTTAAAAGAATCTGCTATGGTATTACCCTTAATGACAGGTACGAGATCTAATACTGAAAGATCTATTTGCTGTAGGGGTTTTGGTGTCATATTTAATCAATCTCTTTTTAAATAGATGACTGCCATTGGAGGAATTGTCAATGCCAGGGAATACTCCTTACGGTGCGCCGGAAGAGATTGTGCCTCGATAACCTCCTGGTTCTTCACATTGCTGCCTCCAAATCTCTCATCATCACTGTTGAAGATCTCCCGCCAATTACCTGCTTCAGCCACACCCAGGCGATAATTCTCCCGAGGTACCGGTGTGAAATTACAAACCACCATCACATTGTCCTTAGGATCTTTTCCCTTCCGCAGAAAGCTGATGATGCTGTTCTCTTCATCATTGATATCTACCCATTCAAATCCTTCAGAAGAAAATGCTTTTTCATAAAGGGCAGGTTCAGATCTGTAAATGTTGTTCAGTTCCTTTAGGGTTTCCTGAACCTTATGATGAAGATCCTCATTGGTGAGGTGCCATTCCAGGCTACCGTCATGATTCCACTCTGAAGGCTGTCCAAATTCAGCGCCCATGAAGAGCAGTTTGGTTCCGGGGTGGGCAAACATATACGCATACAGCGTCCTTAAGTTGGCAAACCTGTTCCAGGTGTCGCCGGGCATTTTATTCAGTATTGAACCTTTTCCGTAGACCACCTCATCATGAGAAAGCGGCAACATGAAATTTTCTGAGAAGGCATAATTGGAACTGAAAGTAATGGTGTTTTGATGGTGTCTCCTGTAAACAGGGTCTTTGCTGAAATATTCCAGGGTATCATGCATCCAGCCCATCATCCATTTTTGCCCGAATCCAAGGCCACCAATATACGTAGGCTTTGAAACCATGGGCCACGCCGTAGATTCTTCGGCAATGGTAATGGCATCGGGGAATTCCTTATATACAGCCTCATTAAATTCTTTGAGGAAGCTGATGGCTTCAAGATTTTCCCTTCCTCCGAATTCATTTGGCTCCCATTCGCCCTCATTCCTGGAATAATCCAGGTAGAGCATAGAAGCCACCGCATCTACCCGCAATCCGTCGGCATGGAACATGTCCAGCCAGAAAAGGGCGTTACTAATGAGGAATGCCCGTACCTCATTTCTTCCGTAGTTAAAGATATAGCTCTGCCAGTCCGGATGGAATCCTTTTTTTGGATCGGCATGTTCATAGAGATAGGTACCGTCAAAGTAGTGCAGGCCGTGGAGGTCTGAAGGGAAGTGGGAGGGAACCCAATCCAGGATCACTCCAATTCCTGCCTGGTGCAGACTGTCTATGAGGTACATAAAGTCCTGCGGAGTCCCGTACCTGCTGGAAGGCGCAAAGTAACCCGTGATCTGGTAACCCCAGGAACCAAAGAAAGGATGTTCCATTACCGGCATGAACTCTACGTGCGTAAAGCCCATTTCTTTGAGGTAACCGGGAAGATCTTCGGCCAGTTCACGGTAGGAGAGGGATCTAAACCCGTCTTCGGGAACCCTTTTCCAGGAACCCATGTGGATCTCGTAAACGGAATAAGGTGCAGGTTCTTCTTTTTTGCTGCGCGCTTCCATCCAGCTTTTATCTTTCCAGGTGTTCTCCAAGTCCCAGACCATGGAAGCCGTATTGGGCGGAGTTTCCCAGGAAAAGGCGAAAGGATCACCTTTTTCGGCTTCATATCCATTGTTTGAGCGGATGAAATATTTGTACAGGCTGCCTTTTTTTGCCTCCGGAATAAAGACCTCCCAAATCCCGGAATGGTCCCAGCGTGCCTTCATCATATGGGCATCTTTGCTCCAGTTGTTGAAGTCTCCCATTACGGCGATCTTTTCGGCGTTTGGTGCCCACACCGCGAAATATACTCCCTGCGTACCCATATATTCCATTAGGTGCGACCCGAATTTCTTATAAAGGTGATAATGTTTCCCCTCCTTAAAAAGATGAACGTCATAATCTGTAATAAGGGTAGCCTCTACAGGTTTATCCTTAGAGGACTCCTGTTTCTCCTTTTTAGTGGGTGTCGCTTTTTTAGCTACAGTGCGGGCTTTTTCTGCCATCTCGCTGAGGTCTTCCTCGTCGGGAATTATTTTTTTCATCAGTTCCCGGGCCTTTTCGGGTGTGGAAGCCAGGGCAGCGGTAAGTTTCTCTGCCGCTCCCTTGACATCATCGGCATCAGGAATGAGCTCACGTGCCATTTTTTCTATATCACTCCGCGTTTTCTCATCGGGAGATAACTTCTCGGCCAGCTCTTTAGCAAGAGATTCGGTGGTATGCTTCAGGTCTTCGGAAGGGGAAGTATTAGGCTGCTTCATCTTCTCTTCGGCACTTATGGCGGGATCGGCCTTGTGCCGAGACATTTTCCTAGGGGCTTCCTTATCTTCAGGTTCAGGTGCCTTTTTTGTGGCTTTTTTTCTTCTGGTAGGATCTTCTGAAGCTTTTATGGCTTCTTTGGTCTTTGCAGTCTTGCGAGTTCTCTTCTTTTCCTCATCGGGCGTGGAAGTTTGTTTGGATGCCGGCGCTGCCACATCTGGCAGTTCCTCGTCTGTCAACGGCTCATGGAACTTCGCGGGCTTCTTCGAGATCTTTGTTTTTTTATCTGCTGTACCCGCAGTTTTCTTGCCCGAAGTTTTGGCTTTAGCTGTAGTACCGGACTTAGAAGTTTTCTTCGGAAGACTTTTTTTGGGCTTAGGAAGACTTGCGGTTTCCTTTGCTGTGCTTTTCTTCTTGGGAACATCTTCAGCTGAAGGTCCGGCGTCTTTTGCCGGTTTCTTGACCTTAGCTGTATCCTCCGTTTTCTTTCGGTCCCCAACATCTATAGGCCCCTTGACCTGCCCCGATCTTTCGGGTTTAGGGGAAGCCTTTTTTGCTGTGGTCTTTTTATCTTTATCTGTGGTGTTTTCCTTTTTCTTAGCCATTTTTATACCTCCTTACAATAGATTTTATGCCCCGTAATGGGATCAATACCCAGTCAGGACGATTGTTCAATTCATAATTCAATTCGTAGATCGCTTTTTCAAGCAGGAATGTTTCCATCAGGATCTCGATATCTTCAGCCTCATCTGGTATGAAATTGTTGTCTCCAACATTTTCATAATATCCCTGCAGGAACATCCTCGTGACCAGGTAATACCAGGTCTCTGCCCAGACTTCCAGGTCACCTTCTTTCTTTTGCTGCTCCAGTTCGGTATCAATTATACTGCTGTAGGCAGCGTAATGGAAGGATCTTACCATCCCCGCAACATCACGCAGAGGAGAGCGTTTGAGCCTTCTTTCGCTGAAGGATCGAGCCGGTTCACCTTCAAAGTCAATGATTACAAAATCCTTTCCGGTCCATAATACCTGTCCTAAATGATAATCGCCATGCGTACGTATCTTCATGATGGGGATCTTATGGTCAAAAACCCTTTTAAAGCATTTCAGCACATCGGTCTTCATGTCCAGTACTTCCTTGGCTTCTGGCCGCAGTTCTTCGGGCAGATGTTTCAGGTTCTTCTGAAGGTTCTGAAAAGCGTTCCTGGTTAGCGACTGAAGCGAGGAGAACAATGAACGCTGGTAATGCAGTGAAAAAGGCTCGTGTTCAAAGTCCTTTTCCTCAGGATGTGCTGCAAGGGCTTTGTGCATTTCGGCCGTACGCTGACCCAAAAGCGAAATCCTTTCAGGAAAGATCACTCCCATCAATTCTTTCATTTGTTCAGAAAGGTCCTGGTAATTTAGAGGGGTAAGATCATGTTCTATGAACTCCTCTTCAGCATCTTTTGGCCGGGTCAATACCCTTTCAAAAAAGCGCTTTAGAGAGTCTTTGGTGTAGTCCCAAGCATCTCCCTGGTTGGGCACCAGGTCCTGCATCATTCCCAGCACAATAATATTTTTTGGATCGGGCTTGTACTCGATCGCCCCTACAAAACGCGGAGAGTTCTTATATTCTGTCTTTTCGGTAAGATAGCGGGTGATCTCTAAATCTGGGTTTATAGTATTATCCAGCTTTCTGTAAAGCTTCAGGAAATACTTGTTGTCAAAAATGAGGGAAGTATTGCTTTGTTCCGCATTTAGGATCTTTGAGTGGATGTGATGGTGATCTGCCTCCATTCCATTTTCACTGTGATAGAACACTAAGTTTCCTTTTCCACTCTTTAATTTCCGACCTTTCCTGATGTTCTTGAAAAGCTCATTTCTGAAGCTTTCATTATAAACAGTATCAAACAAATGCCCTTTTTTATCATCAATGATAAGTTCTGCCAAAATACCTTTTTGGGGAATTTCCTTGTACTCTTCTTCATTACTTTCTTCAATAAACCCAAGCGGAAGCTGATACACTTCTGGCAGACCGTCGTTGTAGTTCACCTCAATTGTGATAAGTGTCGCCGGCACATCCTTTACCGGAATAGGCACCTTATTGATAACTGAAATGTTCTGGATCACGCGAGATTTTCCCCCAAACCAGCGGCAGCTGTTGAGGTAAGAGGGCAGAACTTCATTTTCGAAGCGGGAAAGCATCTTGTTTTCCAGCAATTTTTCCCACTCGGAAACTTTCAGGATGGGCGTAATTGCTTTTTCGGCATGTGGTTTTTCCTTTTTCAACTGAAACCAGTAATAACCATGCGGCGCCATGGTGAAGAGGTAGGGCTGGTCTGTGATCCTTGGGAACTTGTTATGGCTGAACACTTCCACCGGAATGTAATCTTCATAGGGTTCCAGGTCAAGTTCAGCAGCCTGAGGGAACCTGGAAAGGTTACCCAACACCAAAATGTCTTCGTCCTCAAAGGTTCGCGTATAAGCAATGATCTTGGCATTGCTCGGCGACAGGAAATTGATGTCTCCCCGGCCAAAAGCCTTGAACTTCTTCCTCATGCTTATGATACGCTTCATCCACCAGAGCAATGACGAAGAATTCATTTGTTCGGTTTCCACATTGACCGATTCATATTTATAAGCGGGATCAATGATCACCGGTAGGTATAGTTTATGCGGATTGGCTGTGGAGAATCCCGCATTTCTGTCGGCTGTCCATTGCATTGGGGTTCGCACCCCGTCACGGTCCCCCAGGTAGAAGTTGTCTCCCATCCCTATTTCATCTCCGTAATAGATCACCGGTGTCCCCGGTAAAGAAAACAACAGCACGTTCATGAGCTCGATCTTACTGCGGTTGTTCTCCAGCAGGGGTGCCAGCCTGTGCCTTATTCCCACGTTGATCTTTGCCTGCGGATCTTTAGTGTACACCTTGTACATGTAATCCCGTTCCTCATCGGTCACCATCTCAAGAGTGAGCTCATCGTGGTTCCTTAAAAAGATAGCCCACTGGCAGGACTCCGGAATTTCGGGAGTCTGATCGATGATGTCCATAATGGGATATCGATCCTCCATTTTAATGGACATGAACATGCGCGGCATGATGGGAAAATGATAGTTCATGTGACATTCATCTCCATCGCCAAAATACGCAGCGGAATCTTCGGGCCACATATTGGCTTCGGCCAGCAACAACTTATTGTCGTAGAATTTATCTACGTGCGCCCGAAGTTTTTTCAAAAATCTATGGGTTTCGGGAAGGTTCTCACAGTTGGTGCCTTCGCGTTCGTACAGGTACGGCACGGCGTCAAGCCTGAAGCCGTCAACTCCCAAATCACACCAGAAGTCGAGAATATTGAAAACCTCCTTTTGTACCTTCGGGTTATCAAAATTAAGGTCGGGTTGATGGGAAAAGAATCGGTGCCAGAAGTACTGATTGGCCTCGGGATCCCAGGTCCAGTTGGAAGGTTCTGTATCGGTAAAAATGATTCGGGTATCCTTGTATTTATTAGGGTCGTCTGTCCAGACGTAAAAATCCCGTTCCTCAGAACCGGGTGGGGCTTTGCGTGCCCTCTGGAACCAGGGGTGCTGGTCTGAGGTGTGATTGATGACCAGTTCGGTAATAACCTTAAGGCCCCTTTCATGCGCCTCATTGATGAACCGATGAAAAGTTTCCAGGTCTCCGTACGAAGGGTTGATACTATAATAATCGGCTATGTCATAACCGTCATCTTTTAAAGGGGAAGGGTAAAAGGGGAGCAACCAAATGGCCGTGACTCCCAGGTCTTCCAGGTAATCCAGCTTTTGCAGCAGGCCTTCAAAATCACCTACCCCATCTCCATTGCTGTCAAAAAAAGCTTTGATGTGCAGCTCGTATATGATGGCATCTTTATACCAGTTTTCCTGATCTTCTGAATTTATGGCTTTAACCATGGTTAAATTATTTTATCTAAGTGGTTTTTTGGTTTCTACTTTAAAAATATGAGCCGGGATCGCCTGGGGATGAAGTTCAACGTAATTCCATTCATCCTGCCAGATGTAACTCGAGCCGGTAAGCAAATCGGTCACTGAATAAGATTCATGGGCCTCGATCTTTAGATCATGCAACGGCACCTTCACCCAGCCTGACTGCACGTGGTTAGGGTCCAGGCTCACCACAATGATGAGCTTGTTGATTCCTTCCTGGTCTATTTTACTGTAGCAGATCAACTGGTTGTTGTCTGTATGGCAGAATTCGATATTCCATGTGCTTTGCAGGGCCGGATTTTCATTACGAACCCGGTTAAGGATACTGATCACCTCCTTGATCTTTGTATTTCTGTGCCAGTCCCAGTGGTAGATCTGATATTTTTCAGAATGAGTGTATTCCTCTTTTCCGGGATAGGCTTCATTTAAACCGAATTCAAAAACAGGTCCATAGATCCCGTAGTTAGAAGACAGAGTTCCGGCAAGGATAAGCCTTATTAAAAATGAAGGTTCGTGCCGGTTTTCAAGAGAGATAGGCAGAATATCGGGAGTGTTTGGCCAGAAATTAGGCCGGTAATACTCCCTCACTTCAGTTTTGGTAAGCTGTGTAAGGTATTCTACGAATTCTTCTTTGGTGTTCCTCCAGGTGAAGTAGGTGTAGGACTGGTTAAATCCTATTTTTGCCAGTTCTTCCATCACCCGGGGCCTGGTAAAGGCTTCCGCGAGGAAAATTATCCCGTCATATTTTGCATTGATCTCTTTGATCATCCATTCCCAGAACAAAAAGGTTTTAGTGTGCGGATTATCAACTCTGAATATCTTCACGCCTTTATCTATCCAGAACTCTACAATGCTTTTTAGTTCGTCCCACAGGTTTTCCCAATCTTCGGTCTCAAAGTTCACTGGTAGCACGTCCTGGTATTTTTTGGGAGGATTTTCGGCATATTGTACCGTGCCATCGGGTCTCCATTTGAACCACTGCGGATGTTCCTTTACGTAAGGATGGTCTGGCGAACATTGAATGGCAAAATCAAGGGCGATCTCCATGCCCAGCTCTTTTGCTTTTTTCACCACGCTCTTAAAGTCATCCATGCTGCCCAGTTCTGGGTGAATGGCCTTATGGCCTCCCTCTTTCGCACCTATGGCCCAGGGGGAGCCAGGATCGCCTTCTTCGGCGTCCACGGCGTTGTTCACTCCCTTTCTGTGGCTTCTTCCAATGGGATGAATGGGCGGAAAATAGATGACGTCAAAGCCCATTTTTGCCACCTCCGTAAGCACGTTCTCACAATCTTTAAAAGTACCGTGACGGCCTTTTTCGGGAGAGGCTGAACGCGGAAAGAATTCATACCAGGCGCTGAAAAGGGTCTTTTTCCGTTCTACCCGAACCTCCAGGATCCTGTCATATTTATAAGCTTTGGAGCGGTCTCTTGATTCATACATCACCCTGGATGCGCTATCGCTCAGGGCTTCAGAAATTGCCTGCCCTTCTTTTTCCTCATCCCTCAATAATTCGATCCAGGTATTCAGTTTTTTCTTGTTAGCGGCTGTAGCTTGTGGCAGGGCTGCTTCCATGAACTGCGCTCCTATGAGTAGTTCCGTCTTAAGATTTTGATTCGCGGCCGCCTTCTTCTTAAGATCTTCCTGCCAGGTGGTGAAGTGGTCTACCCATGATTCAATAGTGTACTCGTAGAGGCCGGTCTCGTCAAAACTAAAAGTAGAGGTCCAGTGGTCATTTCCCTGGAATTCCATATGCTGTTCCTGCCATTTCTTCTCGCGCCCGCGACCTTTCTTTTTGGGTCTGGTAAGCAGCACCGCGTCTACTTTATCATGTCCATCGCCAAAGATATCGGCATGAACTTCCACTTTTTCGTCTATTACTCTTTTTATGGGGTATTTTCCACAATCTATTTCGGGGGAAACATTTCTAATACTCACTCGCTTATGACCGTCCAACTTCATACATCTTTGTTTTTTAAAAAATCTATGTTGATTATTACCTGCGCTGGTTGGTAACTACAGGTGTTATGGTAATCTAAATCACTTAAATTTAGACAAGTAGAGGGACAAGCTTAGTTAAAAAACTATTAAACATTCAATCTTCCGTCTTATCCTTCTTAGCTTTGAAAGTGTTGATTTTGAAGGAAAAAGGCATAGGAAATATGGGAAGAAAAGTAGGGGCTGAATATTTGAAGAACGATACCTGCCAGTTCACGGTTTGGTCACCTTTAGCCGAAAAGGTAGAGGTGGTTTTAAAAGATAGAAATGAACCTGTTTCCTTAATCAAAGATACCCAAGGCTACTGGGAGGCAGAAGTGCCTGAAGTACCACCGGGTTCTTTATATAAGATACGTCTTGATGAAGAGGATGAATTTCCAGATCCTGCCTCGCGCTCTCAGCCTGAAGGCGTTCATTCCTGGTCACAGGTAATAAATCATTATTCCCACGATTGGCAGGACCAAGGCCATGAAAGCCGAAACCTGGAGGACATGGTCATATATGAGCTGCACGTAGGAACATTTACTTCTGAAGGAACATTTGAAGGCATTATTGAGAAGCTACCACATCTTGAGGAGCTGGGGGTTAATACTCTGGAAATAATGCCTATTGCACAATTTCCGGGAGATCGAAACTGGGGTTATGACGGGGTCTATCCTTATGCCGCGCAGGATAGCTATGGCGGGGCTACCGGTCTAAAGAAGCTGATTGAGGTCTGTCATCAAATGGGTTTTTCAATCCTGCTTGATGTGGTTTATAACCACATGGGGCCGGAGGGGAATTACCTCTCGCAGTTCGGACCTTATTTTACCGATAAGTATCATACTCCCTGGGGCAGTGCCATTAATCTCGATGACAAATACAGCGATCACGTGAGGAATTTCTTTATCCAGAATGCGATCATGTGGCTTGAAGAATTTCATTTTGATGGCCTGCGTCTTGATGCCGTGCATGAGATAATAGATCGCGGGGCCAGGCACTTTTTAAAAGAATTGAGCGAAGAAGTGGATGCACTGGAAAAGAAGACGGGAAAACATTATGTACTTATCGCCGAAAGCGATCTGAACGATAACCGTCTTGTGACTGATTATTCAAAGGGCGGTTACGGTCTTGAGGGCCAGTGGATCGACGACTTTCATCATGCAGTGCATACGCTGCTTACAGGGGAAGATGCCGGCTATTATCAGGATTACGGAAAAGCGGAGTACCTGGCAAAGACCTTTGAGCAGGGTTTCATTTACGACGGCATATATTCTAAATTCAGGAAAAGAAGAGTGGGGAACAGCCCGAAGGGAATAGCAAAAAATAAATTCGTCGCCTGTATTCAGAACCATGACCAGGTGGGAAACCGGGTGCTGGGAGAACGGCTTGGCCAGTTGATCACTTTCGAAGAACAGAAACTGGCTGCCGGTACTTTGCTCACTTCTCCCTTTGTGCCATTGTTGTTCATGGGAGAGGAGTTTGGAGAGACGAATCCCTTTAGATATTTCATTAGCCACGGTGATCCGGAACTGGTAAAAGCGGTGCAGGAGGGGAGAAAAAGGGAATTTGAGTACTTTGATCAGAAGGCAGAGGAATTTCCTGATCCGCAGTCCAAAAAAACCTTTGAGGAGTCCCGCCCAAACTGGAACTTTAAAGAAGATCAGTCAAAAAACACCCTTTTTGAAATGTATAAGCTTCTGCTGAAAATGAAAAAAGAAGGCGCATTCCACCTTTTTGGGGCTGAAGATACTCAGACAAAATTTGACGAAGAAAATAAGGTACTGCAGGTGATCGCTTCCGATAAGGAGACGAACCTTATGGGAATATATAACTTCGGAAAAATGCCTTTTAGAGTGACTTTTTCCGCAGAGAAAAAAGGCGAGATCCTTATAGCCTCGGCCGATAAAAAATGGCTGGGAGAAGAAGAATTTCCGAAGGAAAGGATCAAAGAAACTGAAGTTCCTCCAAAATCGTTCATGATCATTAAAATATAATTAAAGTCTTTGCGGAGTGCAGGATTAAGTCCTATATTCTAAAGACTTTTCAACCTGAGCAGCAAAGGGTTAGCTGCGAAATCTAATTTTGAGAACATGAGTAGAAAATACATATGCATTCACGGACATTTTTATCAACCTCCACGGGAAAACCCATGGCTTAACAAGGTAGAGCTGCAGGAATCTGCTTACCCATACCACGATTGGAACCACCGCATCAACGCGGAATGTTATGTGAGAAATTCGGCTTCCCGAATTCTCGATGAGGATGGAAAGATCGAAGCCATTATGAACAACTATGCCTGGATGAGCTTTAACATTGGGCCCACCCTTCTGGCATGGATGGAGAACGAAACGCCGGAAACCTATAAGGCGATCCTTGAGGCCGATAAGGAAAGCATGGAACTATTTTCAGGCCACGGATCGGCACTGGCACAGGCCTACAATCATCTCATCATGCCTCTCGCCAATGAGCGGGACCAGGAGACCCAGGTTATTTGGGGAATTGAGGATTTCAGGTCTCGTTATAAAAGAGAGCCTGAAGGTATGTGGCTGGGGGAAACCGCGGTAAATACTAGTACCCTGGAGATGCTGGCCAAACACGGCATTAAATTTACTATCCTGAGCCCTTACCAGGCAAAAAGGGTGCGAAAAATAGGAACTAAAGAATGGAAAGATGCCACCCATGCTAAAGTAGATGCCAAAAAGGCTTATAAATGCAAGCTTCCTTCTGGCAACGAGATCGGCCTTTTCTTTTATGATGGTCCGGCTTCCCAGGGGGTCGCTTTTGAAGGGCTGTTGAACAACGGGGTTCGTTTTGCCGAAAGGCTGCAAGGCCTGTTCTCGAACAACCAGGATCTGGAACTGGCGCACATTGCCACCGACGGAGAAAGTTACGGGCACCATCACAAACTCGGCGAAATGGCCCTTTCTTACTGCCTGGACCACCTGGAGAAACAGGAGGGGATCAATCTGACCATTTATGGCGAATTCCTGGAAAAATTTCCACCCGAATATGAAGCAGAGATCATTGAAAACACTTCCTGGAGCTGTTATCACGGGGTGGAACGCTGGCGCAGTGACTGTGGCTGTAACACCGGGGGTCATGATGATTGGAACCAGAAATGGCGCGCGCCTCTTCGGGAAGCCTTTGATAAGGTGCGGGAGAAGCTCATCACGCTGTATGAAGAGCAAATGCAACCTTACACGTCAGAGCCATGGGAAGTAAGGAACAGGTATATCAAGGTGGTCCTTAACAGGGATAATGAAAATGTCGCTAACTTTTTAAAGGAAAATTTTGGAGATCAGCTTTCCGAAGATGACAAGGTGAAACTGCTAAAACTTCTGGAAATGCAATACCATACAATGCTCATGTACACCAGCTGCGGATGGTTCTTTGATGAAGTTACCGGGATTGAAAGCATGCAGGATATTTTCTATGCCACACGGGCCGTGCAGCTGGCCGAAGAGGTGAGCGGGAACAAGTACGAACCCGATTTTATTGAATCGCTCAAAAAGATCCCCAGCAACCTTCCTGAGTATGGAAATGCCTATGCTGCTTATGAAAAGGTGGTAAAACCGATGGAGCTGGACATGATACGTATCGGAGCTCACTATGCGATTTCTTCTCTTTTTGAGGAGTTTCCGGAAGAGGTCACCCTTTACAACTTCAGTGCTACCGTTAAATCCAGTCATTATTATGAAGCAGGAAAACAGAAACTGATCATTGGCCGCACTGAGTTCAGATCGGACATTACCTGGGAAAAAGTGGATATTTCTTATGCCGTTCTGCACATGGGTGACCAACATCTTTTTGGCGGCGTGCGTAAATATATGGGGGCAGAAGCCCTGGAAGGTCTGCATACGCAGATCGCCGAATATTTTGAAAAAGGGAATGTTTACGAGATCTTCAATCTAATGGATACTCATTTTGGGAACCACAATTATTCCTTCTGGCATTTGTTCAGGGATGAGCAGCACCATATAATGAAACTGGTAATGGAAAACAATCTTACCGGCGCCGAGGGGGCCATGCAGCAGCTGTACGACAACACCTATCCGTTGTTGAAGACTTTTCAGGAGATCAACATGAACGTGCCCGCCCGGCTAAAACTGCCGGTGGAAATGGCCGTGAACAACCGGCTGGTCAAAGAGCTCAAAAAAGAGGAGCTCAACTTCAGGGAACTTGAAAAACAGTTGAAATCTGCTGTGGCCATAGGTGCCAACCTGGATCTGGTTACCCTTGACTTTCTTGTAGATCAAAGGCTTACCGAGTTGATGAAAAATTTTAAGGAAAGCCCTGAGGATCTGGAACAGTTGCATTTCAGCAACCGACTGATCAAGCTAATTGATGAGTCCCCATTGAACCCTGAAAAATGGGAATCCCAGAACATCATTTTTGGGATCAAAGAAAAATATTACACCCAGATGACCGAAAAAAGCGCGGCAGGTGATGAGGATGCGACCCAATGGGTAGAAGCCTTCAGGCACCTGGAAGAGTCTGTAAACCTGGTGGTGGAATGAAATGTCCTGCTTCCACATATCGCATCCAGCTTTCCCCGGAATTCACTTTTGAAGACCTTAAAGGGATCCTGGATTACCTGGAGCAATTGGGCGTCTCCACGATCTATTCCGCACCTTTTTTTAAAGCCCGGAAAGGAAGCACACACGGGTATGACATTACCGACCCTTTTTTGCTGAACCCTGAAATAGGAAAACTAGAAACCTTTAAGGTGATAGGAGAATGGCTTCGGAAAAATAAAATGAGCTGGTTGCAGGATATCGTTCCCAATCATATGGCCTATGACGGCAGCAATAAATGGCTTAAGAATATCCTGGAACTGGGACCGGAGTCACCGTACTATGGATACTTTGATATAGACTGGCAGGAAGAGAAGGTGATGGCCGCTTTTTTAGGAGATCCGCTGGACGAGGTGCTTCAGAATAAAGAACTAACCATATCTTTGAATGAATCTGGTTTTAGCCTGAAATACTACGACAACTCTTATCCGCTTTCCGTAAGATCTTATGCGGCGATCTTTGCTGAGGCAAATCAAAAGGACTGGCAGGAAAAATTTTCAGGTCAGCGGCAAAATTGGAAAGAACTGAAAACTTCTTTTTTAAAAGAGGTTCAGGAAAATGAGGATCTGAAGGATTCTATTGCTGCAGCGATACGAAAGATCAATGCTACT
Organism: Salinimicrobium catena; assembly: GCF_900102915.1. Taxonomy (GTDB): domain Bacteria; phylum Bacteroidota; class Bacteroidia; order Flavobacteriales; family Flavobacteriaceae; genus Salinimicrobium; species Salinimicrobium catena. The sequence goes on along the minus strand of NZ_FNGG01000002.1, from coordinate 581,146 downwards.
GAAGCAGAACTCAAAAAGATCCTTAAGCTCCAATACTTTGAACCCGTTCATTGGAAAAAGACCGAAGAAAAGATCAATTACAGGAGGTTCTTCACCATTAATGGCCTTATCTGCTTAAAAATGGAAAAACAGGAGGTATTTCGTACCTACCACGGCTTTATAAAGGAACTGGTGGACGAGGGCCTCATCAACGGATTGCGAATAGACCATATCGACGGACTGTTTGATCCACCGGGATACCTGGAGCAGCTTCGGGAAATGGTGGGAAAGGATTATTATATCATCATTGAGAAGATCCTGGAATGGGATGAAAAACTGCCAAAACATTGGCCGGTACAGGGTACCAGCGGGTATGGCTTCCTGGCTGAAGTGAATCAACTTTTTACCCAAAGTAATGCTGACGAATTGTTTACTGAAAATTACCACAATATCAATCCGGTAAAAGAAGAGTATGAAGACCTGGTTTACCATCAAAAACTATTCATTCTGTGGGAAAGAATGGGAGGGGAGTTCAATAATCTATGGCAGCTGGCTTTTCAGCTGGAACTGCTTACTTCAAAAGAAAACACCACCAATCATAAGAACGCCCTGGGTGCCTTTTTAGCGGCTTTTCCGGTTTACCGTATCTATCCGGAAGAATTTCCGCTGAAAAAAAAGCAAAAGAAGATCATTGAGCAGGCATACCAAACAGCATTGGAACATGGGCAGCATCTGGAAGCCGAACTTGGCCTGCTGAAGGAACTTTTCCTGGGCGAAGCCAATAAAGACAGGGAAAACATGTTCCATTTCCTCCAGAGATGCCAGCAATATACAGGGCCATTGGCCGCAAAAGGAGTAGAGGATACTACTTTTTACATTTTCAACCGGCTGATCTCTCATAACGAGGTGGGAGATTCTCCCGAAAATTTCGGCCTGTCCGTCCCCGGATTCCATCAGCGAATGGAAATGAGATTAAACGATTTTCCGTTATCTATAAACGCTACGGCAACGCACGATACCAAGCGGGGGGAGGATGCCCGCATGAGGATCAATGTGGTGAGCGAATTGGGAAACGAATGGTTCCAAAAAGTGGAAGAATGGAAAGGGATCTGCGAACAAAGGGACCAGGATTTTACTCCTGACATGAATGAAAAATATTTCATTTTCCAGATGTTGGTGGGGGCTTTTCCCTATGATCTGGAAATTGGCCAGGAATTCGTGGAAAGATCTGAGGCCTACCTGCAAAAGGCTTTGCGCGAAGCAAAAGTTCATTCCTCCTGGGCCGAACCTAATACAGATTATGAAACAGCTGTCTTCGATTTCCTGAAATGCCTTTTACGGGAGGAAAAATTTTTGTCATCATTTTTACCATTTCAGAAGAAGGTGATGGCTTACGGAGTTTTGAAGTCATTGGGACAGTGTCTCATAAAAGTGACCGCTCCGGGCATTCCGGATATCTATCAGGGCACCGAATTGTGGGACCTAAGCTATGTTGACCCGGATAACAGGCGCCCCGTTGACTATGAACTTCGGAAGAAATACCTCTCAGAGATCAGCGGGTTGGGATCAGAGGATACACGGGAGTATCTTCAGAACTTAAAAAAACGGTACTCTTCGGGAAAGATAAAAATGTATTGCCTTTTTAAAGCTTTAAAGGAAAGAAGGCAATTTCCGGGGGTTTTTGAACAAGGAGAATACCTGGCTTTAAAGCTTAAAGAGCCTTTAAGGGACAAAGTGCTCGCCTATGCCCGAAAATTCCAGGATCACTGGTATCTTGCAGTAGTTCCGGTGATGGTAACCGATCTTTTTAATGAACAACTACAGCCGAAAGAACAATTTTTGGACGAACCGGTCTTAGAGCTGCCAAACGAGTTTCCTGGGAACTGGAAAAACCTTTATACGGAAGAAATTCTTGAGACTTCGGAAAAGTGGACCGTAAACCAACTTTTTGGGAGTTATCCGGTTGTTTTGTTAACCAATAAATATTGATCAATAATGGAAAGGAGCAGTGGAATTCTTATGCATATAACCTCCTTGTGGGGACCTTACGGAATGGGCGATCTTGGGCAAAACGCCTATGATTTCCTTGACTTTTTAAAGCGAACCGGGCATTCTTACTGGCAATTGTTGCCGCTCAATCCTACAGACAAGATCTACAAACATTCACCTTACAGCACACATTCCGCCTTTGCGGGCAATCCTTTACTGATAAGTCCGGAGTTACTAGAAAAAGATGGCTATGTGGACCTCAAGGAGGTACCGTTGCCAAAAGGGATTAGGGAAGACAAAGTCATTTTTGGTCCTGCAGAAGAATATAAAGAAGAAGTGCTGAGTCTGGCTTGGAAGCAACATAAAAAAAAGAAGTCTTCAGAACCTGATTTTGAAAACTTTAAAAAGGAACATGCCCACTGGCTTGATGACTACTGCATTTATCTTGCCCTGCGGGAAAAGTTCGGGAATATCAACTGGATCGACTGGCCGGCAGAGCTAAGGGACCGCGAAGAGGAAGCCCTTACGACTGCCGAAAAAGAACTGCAGGAGCCTGTGGAAAAGGAAAAGTTCATTCAGTTCCTTTTCTTTTCTCAATGGTCCCGGTTAATGGCTGAAGCCCATCACCGGGGAGTGAAATTCTTTGGGGATGTTCCATTTTACATCAATCACGATAGTGTAGATTGCTGGGTGAATCCTTCGTTGTTCAAGCTGGATGAAGAAAAAAAGCCCACCCACGTTTCCGGAGTGCCACCTGATCTTTTCAGCAAGACCGGGCAGTTGTGGGGCACGCCGGTCTATGACTGGAAGGAGATGAAGAAGAATGATTACGAATGGTGGATCTCCCGGTTGAGGCAGAATCTGCTCTTGTTCGATGTGGTGCGTTTAGATCATTTTAGGGCCTTTTCAGCTTACTGGGAAGTAGAGGCTTCAGAAAAAACAGCTATCCGCGGAAAATGGGTGAAAACGCCGGGGGTTGATTTCTTCAATTCCCTGAAAAAAGAATTTCCCGAAATGCCTTTTATAGCTGAAGACCTGGGATCCCTGGACCAGCCGGTGTATGATCTTCTGGAAAAATTCAATTTTCCCAGAATGAAAGTGCTGCAATTCGCTTTTGGAGACCATTACCGGGAGAATCCTTACCTGCCGTTCAACCACCTCCCGAACGATGTAGTGTACACCGGTACTCATGACAATAATACTTCCATTGGCTGGTTTTCAAATGCCGGTAAGGAGGAGAAAGAGCATTTAAAGGAATATACAGGTATGAAAGTTACGCCCAAAAATGCCCATAAGGTTCTCTATAGGCTTGCACTGCAATCGGTTTGCGATCTGGCGATAGCGCCTTTTCAGGATATAATTGGGCTGGGAGAGGAGGCTCTTATGAACATTCCCGGCAGCACGGAAGGCAACTGGACCTGGCGGGTCAAAGAAGAGGAACTTCCAAAGGATTCCGAGATCGAAGAAGTATTTAAGTTGAATGAGCTTTATGGAAGGGTAGTTCAGGAAGAGGAGGAAAAAGAAAAAGGGGATGATAAATAGACCATCCCCTTTGAAGCATTTAAGCTGAATATTTTCTGCATGCAGCTGCACATTCCCTGCAGGCTTTTGCACACTGCTGACAATGGTCTGAATCAAACTTCTCACATTCTTCTGCACAGTCTTCACAGATCTTGATGCAATAATCTATGAGCCCCTGGATATTTTCATACTTCGTATCCAGAATGTTAGCTGTGGCCGCGCAAACATAGGAGCAGGCGCGATCTAACCTAATGCATTTTACCATGTCCTTTACATTGTCTTCATCAAGACAGGCATCTGCACACCAGTTGCAGTAATTGATACAATTCGATAAGCTTTTAAGCATTTCCTGATTTTTCATTTTTCACAATTTTTTGGTTAAAAATCCTTTTCTTCAAGATAAGAAGGATTTTTATTTTAGTTGTGTAAAATGCTGTTAAACAGGGAGATGTTTAAAAATCTTTTTTCCTGATCACTTGCCTCATTCGTAACAGGGGGAATACTACCCAAAGGATGAGCATACCCATGGAAGTAACGGCTCCCAATGGTGTGCCGAAGAATTCTTTAAAGACCGCCCCGGTGTAACTTAACAAGGCCGAAATATCCAGTTTTAGAAGGATAAGAATTCGGGAAAGATCAATAGGATTGAACATGGTCGCGATGAGGGAAAACTTATCTAATGGATAATCCTGAAAATATACCAGGCTCAGAAGGAAAAGTCCGTCATAGATCACTGCCAGAAATAACCAGAGTAAAATGGCATATCCAAATCCTTTTATCTTGTTCTCGTGCGAAAGGGCAATATTAAAAGCCAAAGCAGAGAAGATCAGGGTTAGGAACAGTCCAGTGATCAGCAACATCACAAAATCCCATATGACCGCAGATTTGAAAAGACCATAGGCCACAAAGGGAATTCCCAGTCCCAGAATAAGACTTAAGGAAAGGGAAATGGCCACTCCAAAGTACTGCCCCAAAAATATCGAACTACGTTTTACAGGCTGGGCTAGAAGGAGTTCGGTAAATTCTCTAGAGTTATAATAGTACATAACGCCAAAAATAGTCCCAATGAGCGGCACGATCATGATGATCACGTTCATAAGGGTGATCACGGCCGTAGAAAGGTCATTGTTAAGGAATAACAGTGTGATGCCTAAAAGAAGATAGAAGAAGAAGTAAACATAGCTCCAGCTACTTCTTGTAAGGTCGAAAAAACTATATTTTAAAATCTTGTACATATTCTTCAGATAAAAGATTGGCGATGGCACGTTCAAAATCCTGTTGGCGGGTGTTGGTCTTAAGCTGGGAAACCGTTCCGTCAAAATAGATCTTTCCTTCAAGCAGAAAGACGATCCTGTCTGCGACCTCTTCCACAAAGTTCATTATATGGGAGGTGATGAGAATGGTCTTTCCTTTCTCCTTTTCCTGCTGTATCAGGTCCCTGAGGTGTAAAAGGGAAATGGGATCAAGGCCCGAAGTCGGCTCATCCAAAATGATCAGCGGGCTGTCAAACATGAAGCAAAGTACCAGGTTCACTTTCTGTTTTGTACCACCGGAGAGTTTGTTCAGCTTTTTATCCAGGTAAGGCTGCAGTTTGAAGAACTCAATAAGCTCCTGGTCCCGCGCTTCCTTGCCTCTAAGGTCTTTGATCATGGTTATAAGCTCCATCACCTTCAGGTTACCGGGAAAGTTGGCGATCTGTGGTAAATAATCGATGTTTTGGCGGTATTTCCAGCGTTTGATCACGATTTCTTCATAAAGGTCGATCTGGCCTTTATCTGGAACTACCATTCCTAAAATGCTTTTTATGAGAGTGGTCTTTCCGGAGCCGTTAGGACCCAGCACGGCAATAATTCCCTGCTCTTCAATATCAAGGTCCAAACCGTTCAGCACCACCTGGGAACCAAATTTTTTATGCAGGTCTTTAATTCTTATCATTTGATTTTTCTCATTTGCGGTTGTGGGTCGATGAGTTCTGCAGGGGTAAAGATCGGAGATACTTTTTCTGAGAAATCCAGCAGCCCAATAAATATGCTTCTTAACAGGATGATCGCTTCGGGGGTTCTGTTCACAAGGTATGAAAACAACTTTACCGGGCGATAGGGAACATCTCCCGTCCCGTCCTTGTCCAGATCATAACCCGTGTATTCACTCCAGTAGTTTTTAAGAAACTCGTTCTCATTGATATTTCCGGTATAGGCAACATCAAAAGAGTTTGCCAGGAAGTTGTTCTCTGTAAACACATTTTTGTAACAGGCTCCGCGTATTCTCACAGCATATCCATTACTGATGAAATCGTTATGTCTGTAATTGATCCTGTTGGTATTGTCTGCGCTAATGGCGATGGTATTGTCTTCAAAAGTATTGTTGATCAACTCAGAATCGCTTATTTCTTTCAGCAACAGTCCATAAGAAGCGCTGCCCCAGTTCTTTCTAAAAAGGTTTCTGCGCATCTCAATGAACTTGGAATACATTACCGCTACGCCAGCGCCATTATTCTCGAAAGTGTTCCCGAGATATTCGTTGTGGTCTGAGAACATGAAATGCAAACCGTACCGCAGGTTATCTTTGCACAGGTTTTCCTTTATCACACAATTATTGACGAATTCCAGGTAGATCCCATCCCGCACGCCAATTATCTCGTTGTTCTTTACCGTAAGGTCTTCGGAATGCCACATATGGATACCATTTCCTGACTTCGCCTGAATCCTGGATTTGCTTTTCATTTTGTTTCCTGAAATGGTTCCGGCCGAAGAACGTTCTATCAGTATCCCGAAAAAGATATTTTCGAATCTGTTATTGACGATCCTGAAGTTCTTTGACCTGGAGACCAGGATGGCCGCAAAATCATTGGTATGGCTGGTGCCAATGTTTATGATCTTAATGCCTTCTATTGAAAAATTTTCGGCCTTTACCGTAATGGCAGTTCCCTGCATTTCGGCATCAATGACCGGGTATCCCTCCCCAATGATCTTGATGGATTTGTTCAGGATCTCTACACCATGCTCTTTATAAATTCCGCTTTTTATTCTAATGACATCCCCGTCCACAGCCATATCCACGGCCTGTTGCAAAGAGTTTACTTCACAACTCGTGCAGACCTGGATCTCTTTGGCCTGTAAGGATGAGAAACAAAAGAAGAAAAAGAGGAGAAAAGAAAACTTCCTCATTATCTTAGTAATTGGTGATCACAGAATCCTTTTGAAGAAAGTGATCGTTTAATTCTGCCCAGGTCAGAACCATCCCGGATTCGTTATTTGGTGAAACTTCTGATCTTTTCAGAGCAGCCAGGTTGGCGCCCATGGGACTTTTTATGCTGTCGTTAATGATAAAAGCAGCTTTTTCAGCGTCTATCATACTTCCGGGGCGGGAGTGATCTGCCACCTTTAAAACAGCCATTTCAATGTCTTTTTGAAGAAGATCATTTACCATGCATTCAATTGCATCATATTTATACTGCTTTCCTTTGGTGCTCACTGCCTGTGCAGAAAAAGCAGGATTGACTATGGTCATTTCACAAAAGTGACAGGCTTCGTTCCCGTAATCAATGGGTTCGGGTTCCTGGCTGCAAGAGACCAGTATCGTTAGAAAAACAAGGTAAATGATCTTTTTCATTGGTTTTAAATTCTATTCTTTTTGGCTTTTCTTCCTGTAAACCAGGCAACCAACGTTAAAAACATTCCCGTAAACATCATGTAGGCGCCGGTTTCGGGATAGGAATGTGCTGTAAAGTTCAAAATTCTTTCAGAGCCTAAAAGCGGCGGCTTATAGCTCAATGGATTTCCTTCGGCATCGGTAAGTTTGATGATGGCTTTAGGGTCCAGGTCTGTACCGTACTCCAGCAGCCAGCTGTTGAAGTCATACATTCCTAACAATCCCAGGATCGCCATTAGAACCAGCCAGGCTAAAAACCAGTTTGGGCTTATCTTTCCGAAGAAACCTAAAGCTCCCAGGAGAATACCAAGGCCGGCCATTCCGCCAATCACGAGTGGAAAAACATTAAATTCCCACATTTCTGAGGGTTTAGGGATCTTTTTCATCCCAATATAGTGATTGATCCCGTCAATGTTCTGGATGTCAAATTCTTCCTCGCCTTCAATCCCCGCAATATAGATATCCATCCCAAGAGGGTCTGGATACTGAGGGGCTTCAAGGCGTATATTCCATAACGGATATAAGAAGAGCCCGAGCAACAAAGCAGAACCAATGACCATTAAGATTCCAGATAGTTTCATATTAAAACTTTTTTTAGAAAAGAAAGCGGGTAGTTTACCCAACCCGCTTTCTTGTAAATGAAGAGTTACATTATTAACTAATTAAACATACTACTCTCCGTCCAGCGTCCATTTAAGCGGTACATTGGAATTTTTTCCGGATACTCTCACGTATCCCTGCATTTCCTGGTGAAGCGCAGAACAGAAATCTGTACAATAGAATGGCCAAACTCCTTCTTTCTTAGGTTCCCAGGTAACTGTTTTGGTTTGTCCCGGCATGATCAACAACTCTGAAGTGTTCGCACCGATCATTGCAAAGCCGTGTGGTACATCAAAATCCTGCTCAAGGTTGGTCACGTGGAAGTAAACTTTATCGCCCACTTTAATTCCCTCAAGGTTATCTGGAGAGAAGTGGCTTCTTACAGTGGTCATGTAGATGTGTACTTCGTTTCCATTACGTACCATTTTAGTATCGTCTTCGCTTAGTGCAGCGTACTCGTGCTTGTTCTCATCCAAACGATAGATCTTTCTGGAATTCGCTTTCACCTTATCAGCAGAGATACCGGCCGCGTAGTGAGGCTCCCCGTGAGTTGGGAAATCCAGAAGCAGTTCCATTTTGTCACCAGAGATGTCATACAACTGTGCAGAGTGCTCTAATTCAGGACCTGTTGGCAGGTAACGGTCTTTGGTGATCTTGTTCATGGAGATAAGGTATTTACCTTCAGGTTTTCTCGAGTTACCTCCAGGGATCATCAAGTGACCTACAGAGTAATAACTTGGCTGTCTGTCCAGTACTTCCCAGGTTCCTAATTTCCACTTCACAACTTCAGAAGAGATGAAGAAAGTGGTGTAAGCGTTTCCTTGTCCGTCAAACTCAGTGTGCAGTGGTCCAAGACCTCCTTCTTTAACAGTTCCTGCCAAAGTAGATTCAAAGTTAAGGATAGGAATGCCGTATGCTTCTCCGTCGAATTCTTTGTTTTCGATGGCTTTCAGCATTTTAGAGAAAGAGTGAACGGTAAGGTCTGTAGAAAGTTTTCCGTTACCCACTATATATTCTCCAGAAGGATCTACATCACAACCGTGTGGAGATTTAGGAGTAGGCATAAAGTATACAGCTCCTTCCACGTCTCTTGGATCAACTGTAAGCACTTTGTTCATCATGGTAGAAGTGGCAGTATGCGTTTCGTGGTCATACACGTTATGGGCATACTCAGCATCGATCTCTTCACCTCCGCCATTGGCTACATATTCCTGGATCTTTTTCCAGTTCACGGCAGCAATGAAATCCTTGTCATTTTGAGAAGCATTCACCTCCTGTAGGGTATGGGCTTCTTCAGTATTGTAGGTGGTGAAGAAGAACCATCCGTGAGAATCCCCACGCCCTGGGTGAGAAAGGTCATAGTTGAAACCTGGCATTTTCAGCTGGAAATCGATCTTCATGTGGCCTTCATCGTCAACAGCGATAAAAGTAAGAGGGCCTTTGAAGTTACCTTTCATATTCTCAATAGCCACATCTTCCTGAGGATAAGGAACAGAGAAACGGGTACCTGCCACAACATACTCGGTATTTTCGGTCACGAAAGAAGAAGAGTGGTTTCCTGCACTGTGCGGAACTTCAATGATCTCTTCGGTCTCAAACGTCTCCAGGCTAATACGGGCGATCCTCGGGGTGTTGTTCTCATTGATGAAAACCCAGCGACCATCTGTCTCTCCATTTGTTTGGGAAATATCAGGGTGGTGAGAATCTCCCCAGGGCACAAATCCGAAGGAAGTGTTCAGCATTGGTTTTGTTTCTTCAGAATAACCATATCCTGAAGTTGGGAACTGAGAGAATACAGGGATCTCCTTAAGCATCCTTCCTGAAGGAAGTCCGTACACCGTAAGGTTACCGCTATAACCACCTGAAATGAATGCGTAGAATTCATCGTGTTCACCCGGTGCTACATAAACCCTTTCTGCAGCGTTGGAGGCCATGGCACCACCTGTTTTACTTTGCTTGGTCTTGGTGTCATCCTCTCCGCAACTTATCATTAGCAGAGACAGAAGGGTAATTGATAAAAAAGAACTTATTTTTTTCATTGGTTTGTAATTATTTATTTTTTGGTAAAATGACTGCATCTACAATATGTACCCATCCATTGCTGGCTTTTACGGTACCTAAAATCCTGGCTTCCCCAACAAGAATATCCTCTCCATCGCGGCTCACTTCCACATTCTCCCCAGAGGCCATGTAAAGAGTACGCCCTTTTTTAATGTTCTTCTCAAGCATATCAATAGGATAGTTACTTGGAGCAACATGATTGGTAAGGATATAAGCAAGCTTTTCTTTGTTTTCGGGCTTTAGAAGGTCTTCTACGGTTCCTTCGGGTAACGCATCAAAAGCTGCATTGGTAGGAGCAAAAACTGTTAACGGACCAACATTAACCAAAGCATTTTGAACTTCGGCAGCTTCAACTGCGGTTACCAGGGTAGTGTGGTCTTCTGAACCCAGTGCGATGCGAAGAGCGTTTGGAGTTTCACTTTCGTCTTCAATATATGCCTGTCCTTTGTTCGATTCCACCTGTACGCTTTCTTCTTCAGTAGATGAAGTAGCTTCTGCAGAGGTAGCGTTATCCTTACAGGATGTTAAAAGAAGGGATGCGGCAATAGCAAGACCCATGAAGATTTGAATTGTTTTCATAAATATTTGGATTTGATTAGTTCACGCCGGTCATGATAGAGAAGGGGAGTTTAATTTTCTGTATCGTATTGTCTGAAATATTCAAGAATAGCTCGTGCTTCTTCTTCAGAAAGGCCCTGGTTTGCCATCACGGCCATGTTTGATTCTACCAGGAGCTTCTTAGCGATAGGATCTTCCTTGATCATCTGTTCAGGGTTAAGGATCATGTTCATGATCCATTCTGGTGAACGCCTCTCTGTAACATCGGCTAAAGCTGGACCAATGAATTTTTTATCCATTTTGTGACAAGCAGAGCACATGTTCTTGAACAGGTCGGCACCCTTAGTGGCCATGGCAGCATCTATGTCACCAAGCTCCACAGATTTTACAGGGCCGATCCCTTTATTGTCCATAGCATCTGCTTCGGCAGTGGTGGTTACTGCTTCTTCTACTGTTTCTTTTCTTTGCTCTGGCTGTTCGGTTAATTTGATCTTTTCTTTTTCTTCCTTTTCTCCACATCCAATTGCAAGGAAGATTAGAAAAACTGCGAAAATTTTAAATGTTAATTTCATGATAATGGTTATTAATGTTATGCTGCAAAATTACGATATTTAAATTAATAAAAGATAAAAGGGTCTTTAAATATTTTTTAACTTGTATTGTGAATCGCATGAGCTTTATTAAGACAAAAGTATCCTAATACCATTTCAGAAATTATGACCAACATCAGTATTTGCTATATTTGCGCTATTCCGTGCTCAGGAAGGGTAGTGGAAGTCCAATTTTAAAACCACCAGTATGCTGTCAAGTTCCAGTAAGTATGCTATCAATGCCGTGTTATATCTGGCGGTGAATGCGAGTGTAGATAAAAAGATCAGGGCCACCGAAATTGCAGAGGCTATAGGGGTACCATCCCCATTTTTGTCAAAGCTCTTACAGATCTTGTCAAGAGAGCGTAAACTTTCCTCTTCTAAAGGTCCAAAAGGAGGATTTTATCTAACCGATGAAGAAAAGCAACTTCATTTAATAGAGGTGGTGAAAAGTATAGACGGGGTAGACCGCCTGGAAGATTGTGTATTAGGACTTAAGAAATGCAGTTCTGAACAGCCTTGTCCGGTTCATTTCGCTGTACAGCCGTTTAAGAACAAATTCTTACAGGAGCTTGAGGAAAATACGATAGAACATTTTGCCGAAAAAGTAAAAAAGGGAGAGGCCTATTTATTCATATAGTACCTCTCCCTGAATCGTCCTTTTAAAACTATTTTATGAGATCATGGCGAAGGTCTGTTTCGCGATCTCCAACTCCTCATTGGTTGGTATCACCAGAACCTTTACTTTAGAATCCAGTTTAGAGATCTCCCTGTTTTCTTTAGAGCGCTCATCGTTCTTTTCAAGGTCAAGTTCAATTCCCAGGTAGTCCATGTCGCTGCAAACCAGTTTCCTTATCACATTGCTGTTTTCTCCGATCCCCGCAGTGAAAACCACAGCGTCAAGTCCGTTCATCGCGGCTGCATAGGCGCCAATATATTTTTTTATCCTGTAAGCATTCATGTCGAGGGCAAGCTGGCATTCGCGGTTGCCTTTTTCGGCTTGCTCTTCAATGTCCCTAAGATCGCTGTAACCGGTCAACCCAAGCATCCCGCTTTTATGGTGCAGCAGGTCGCTCACTTCTTTCGCCGTATACCCCAGCTGTTCGATAAGGTAAAAGATCACCGACTGGTCTATATCGCCGCTTCGGGTTCCCATAATGAGTCCGTTCACCGGGCCAAAACCAAGGGAATGGTCCACACTTTTGCCATTTTTGACAGCCGTGATACTACATCCGTTTCCAAGATGGACGGTGATGAGTTTGGAATTTGCCTTAGAAAGCATTTCCGTGGCCTTTTCTGAAACGTACTTATGGCTGGTACCGTGAAAACCGTAAACCTGGATATGATGTTTTTCGTAGAATTCATTGGGGATGGCATACCTGTTTGCTTCGGAAGGAATGCTTTGGTGAAATGCAGTGTCAAATACCGCTACCTGTTTGGCTTGCGGGAAGATCTCTTCGGCAACTTCTATTCCGTTCAGGTTAGGCGGATTGTGAAGTGGCGCCAGCGAAAAAAGCTCTTTTACGGTAGCTTTTACTTTCTCGTCTATCACCACAGTATCAGAAAACGCATCCCCCCCGTGCACCACCCGGTGCCCGATGGCGGGAATTTCTGAAGGATCACTGATCACACCATTTTCGGGATCCATGAGATATTTGGTCACTTTTTTCAATGCTACGGAATGGTTTTTTACCTGCATTTCTTCGGAAGTGGAGAATTTTTCAGATTTATAGTGAACTTTCCCCGTCTCCAGACCTATGCGTTCTACAAGGCCTGATGCCAATACCTTCTCTGAAGGCATTTCGATCAACTGAAATTTTAAAGATGAACTTCCTGAATTTATTACTAATATGTTTTTCATTTCATTTTTTTGTTTCTGAATAAACCTTTCAAAAAAGACATTTTCAGCATCTTATTTAAACCTTAAATCTTAAACCTTAGACGTTTAATTAAATTCCCTGCGCCTGGATAGCCGTTAGGATCACGGTGTTGAAAACGTCATCTACGGTACAGCCACGGCTTAGGTCGTTGACCGGTTTGTTAAGTCCTTGCAGCATAGGTCCAATAGCCAAAGCTCCTGTTTCCCTTTGTACTGCCTTGTAAGTATTGTTTCCGGTGTTAAGATCGGGGAAGATCAGTACACTGGCCTGTCCTGCAACTTCAGAGTCGGGTAATTTGCTTTTCCCCACATTAAGGTCAACAGCGGCATCATACTGAATGGGGCCTTCGATCTTAAGGTCCGGACGTTTTCTTTTCACAATTTCGGTGGCTTCCCTTACACGGTCAACATCTTCACCTTTTCCAGAACTTCCGGAAGAGTAGGAAAGCATCGCGATCTTAGGTTCAATTCCAAAAGCCTTACTGCTTTCGGCCGAAGAGATACAGATCTCGGCGAGTTCTTCCGCAGTAGGATTAGGATTGATCGCGCAATCACCAAATACAGAAACCCTGTCTTCCAGGCACATGAAGAAAACCGATGAAACTACAGAAACCCCCGGTTTGGTCTTGATGAACTGTAGGGCAGGGCGAATGGTATGCTGGGTAGTATGGGCCGCACCAGAAACCATTCCGTCTGCATGACCTTTGTAGATCATCATGGTTCCAAAATAGGAAACATCGCTCATTAGATCTCTCGCGATATCCATATTGATGTTCTTGTGCTTGCGCAATTCATAGAAGGTCTTCACGTAATCATCAAAGTACACAGAAGTGGTGGGGTTGATGATCTCCAGCTTGTCAAAGTCCATTGGAAGGGCAAGCTTCTGGATCTTTTTCCTGATGGTTTCCTCATCTCCTAAAATGGTAAGGTCAACCAGGTCCATTTCCAGCAGGCGTGAAGCAGCTGTAAGTATTCTGTCATCTGTACCTTCCGGCAGAACGATATGCTTCTTTTCCTGTTGCGCCCTTTTGATGAGGCTGTACTGGAACATCCGTGGCGTGATTCCGCGTGGCTGGAAGTTCACAAACCTTTCAATTAAAGGATCTATGGAAATATATTTCTCAAAAGTGCTTACAGAGGTCTCTATCTTCTGGGTGCTGTCAGCATAAATATTCGATTTTATTGCGCCCACTTTGTTGGTGACATTAAAGGTTCCGTCCTCAACAGAAATGATGGGTACCACCTGCGAAAGCCCCTCTATGAGTTTGATAATGGAGTCTTCGGGAACCAGCCCTCCGGTGAGGATTATTCCCGAAATGCGCGGATAGTTAGAGGAAATATTGGCCTGTAAAGCTCCCAAAATTATGTCTGCCCTGTCTCCCGGGGTGATCACCAAACTTTCATTTTTGAGGTGTTTCAGGTAATTGCGAAGCTGCATGGCTCCCACGTTGAAACTACCCGACTGGTTATCCAGGAATTCTGCTCCAAATAGGATCTTTCCGTCAAGGGCTTCAGTAATTTCCTTAAGGGTTGGATTGCCAAGGGTGTCGATGAGGGGAATGGCAAAAACCGCCACATCGTCGGGCAGGAATTCACGCATGCCATTGGTGGCGATAGGCAGGTTGTCCAACTCTATTTTATTGCTTACCATGGCCAGAACACGTACATCCCGATTCACAAAGGTCTGATAAGCCATTTGCATGCTGCCCATCAAAGCTTCTTTGGTTTTACCTTTTCCGCTGGCGATGATGATCACCGGTAATCCCAGGTTCTTGGCGATAAGTACGTTTTCATCAAACTCAAAAACGCTGCCTTCTCCCGAAAAATCACTTCCTTCTACCAGTACAAAATCAAAGCTGTCTTCCAGTTTTTTGTATTTCCTGATGATGGTATCCAGGATCTCACCGCTTTTTCCTTCATTCTTCTTTTGAATGACCTCGCTACGGGTGTAGGCGAAAGTGTCTTCATAATCAAGCTTGAGGTCAAAATATTTAAGAACCGTATCGATGTGATTATCCCTTTTTCCCGGTTTGGTATCCCCAATGATCGGACGGAAGTAACCAACCTTAACTGTTTTTCCCAATAAGGCCCTCATGAGGCCGAGGGTGATAAGAGATTTTCCGCTGTGCGGCTCTAAAGTAGCAATATATAGTCCTTTGTTCATAATCTTGAATTCTGATACAAAAGTATAGCTATTTCAAAAGTTAGCGGACAGTACCGGGTTAAAAAATGGTGAAATCTGATGAAGATCAGCAGGAGGAAAAGGCGAAAACCATTTCGCTAATTTTGAGCAGTAGAAAGCTATAGGCCGGCCTTCTGTGGTTCGCGTTCTACCTTCTTCAATTTCCCTTCAGGCCTGATAAAAGCTGTAGATACCCGTGGTCTTCTGGAGGCTCCTTTAAGATAGAAGAACCCAATGGTTCCCGCAATGACCGAGGCCAGTAAGATACCTATCTTGGCCTGGGTCATAAATAATTCGTCCTCAAAGGCCAGTTCTGTGATGAACAGGGACATGGTAAAACCTATCGCGCCCAAAAAACCGATTCCGTAGATGTGTTTCCAGGTAACTTCCGTAGGCAGTTCAGAGATCTTCAATGAGACCATGAGCCTGGTGAAAAGGACGATCCCAATGAATTTACCGGCAATAAGCCCCAGAACAACTCCAATGGTCACGGGGTTGAAAATGGCATTAAATGAACCTGTATCTATGGTCACTCCCGCATTGGCAAAGGCGAATAAAGGAAGTACGACAAAACTCACGAACGGGTAAAGTGCATGTTCCAGGCGCTGCAACGGGGGAGTGGCGTCCTGTGCCAGGGAAGTGAACTTTTCAATGCTGCTGATCACATCTTCTTCAGTTTCCTCTTCCTCCTCTTTTACGGAACGAATGTACTTATTTCTTACCTCGTTGGTAAGCCATCTGACCTTCCGAAGAAAAACCGGAGTATTGATCTTTTTGGAATTAGGAATGGTGAAAGCCACCAAAACAGCAGCGATCGTGGCATGAACGCCCGAGAGCATAATGGCCATCCACAAGCCTCCAATTCCCATAATGGCATAGAACCAGGTGCTCCTGATGCCCATTTGGTTGGCGGTCATCAATATTAGAAGAAAGAAACCGGCTAAAACCAGGTTTTCAATGGCAAGGTCGGCAGTATAAAAGAGGGCGATCACCAAAACCGCACCCATATCGTCTACAATGGCGATGGCAGTAAGGAAGACTTTTAAGGATAACGGCACTCTTTTGCCCAGTAGGAACAGGATCCCAAGGGCAAAGGCGATATCTGTGGCCATGGGAATTCCCCATCCAGAAATAGATCCGGTTCCGGTATTAAAGCCAAAATAAATGAGGGCAGGAAAGATCATTCCTCCCAGGGCGGCGGCAATAGGCAAAACCGCTCCGCGAACACTGGCCAGGTGGCCGTCTATGATCTCTCTTTTTAACTCCAGACCCACCATGAAAAAGAAAATGGACATGAGTCCGTCATTGATCCAGTGAAGCAGGCTTTTTTCAAGTTCTAGGTCATTAATACCTATATAAAGGTGTTGTTCCCAGAATTCGTGATAAAGGCTGCGCCAGGGAGAATTGGCAAAGAGGACGGCCAGGGTCGCCGAAAAAATAAGCAGCAAACCCACAGAGGTTTGTTTTTCTATGAAGTTCTTGATAGGGAGCAGCAGATAGACATCCAGGCCAGATTTTCTCATCTTCTTGTATGGTTAATTCATTTTTATATAATGTTTTCCCGAAAATTCCTCTTTTTAGCCCAACAATTTAACCGTAACCCGAAGAAGAAAATATGACAACGGTCAGCCGGAAAGTTTTTTCCGTAAATTGAGAAGGTTATGAAAGATCTTTTTTCAACAGGCGCAGAGCAGTACGCGCAGTTCAGGCCACGCTATCCTGAAGAACTCTTTGAATTCCTGGAGAGCATTCTTACGGAGAAGAATATAGTATGGGATTGTGCTACCGGAAACGGACAGGTAGCAGCTTCTCTCTCAGGCTTTATGCAGCAGGTGGAAGCCACCGATATCAGCCGCCAGCAATTGCAAAATGCGATAAAGAAACCGAACATCAGGTATTCTGTACAACCGGCCGAAAACACCGATTTTCCTAAAGACTTTTTTGACCTGGTTACCGTTGCCCAGGCAGTGCACTGGTTTAATATGGACAGATTTTTCAGTGAAGTTAAAAGAGTGTTGAAACCTTCGGGGGTATTAGCTGTTATTGGTTACTCCCTTTTCCGAAGCAATGCCGGAACAGATAAGATCATTGATCATTTTTACCAAAAAATTATTGGTTCCTATTGGGATGAGGAACGAAGATACCTGGAGGAGCGGTACCAGACCATCCCTTTTCCTTTTAAAGAAATCCCGGCACCTGAGTTAATTATAAATGAGGAGTGGTCTTTTGAACGATTAACAGGGTATTTAAGAACCTGGTCTGCTGTCAAACATTACAAAGAGAAAAATGGAAAAGACCCGGTAAGTCTAATAGAAAGTATCCTTTTTGAAGAGTTTGGTGAGAGAGGTGTGGTGGAGTTTCCGCTCCTGCTGCGACTAGGAAAAAAAGAGGCGTAAAAAGAATGAACTTTAAACGCCTCAGGTGTAGGGTATATGGAGTGTTTTTAAGAGAAACCAGCCCTACTTCTCTTTTCTCTTCCGGAAATTACTTCGGTTCAGGCTCCTCATTTTCAGTTTTTCTGATCATGTATCTTTCCTCGATAACACTGTCTGTTTCCTTATCATATCTCAATGTCCTGAAGTTGCCTATGGAATCGAATCTTCCGAAGGAAACATCCTCATTAATGGTAGAGGTCATGATATACAGCCCGTCATCGGTAGTACGCCGAAGGTCGCCAAAATCAACCTCTTCTTCGTCCTGCAGTTTTTTTATGTGGATACGACCCTGTTCAGGAGAGAAGGTGAATTCCTGTTTTTCAAGAGTATAACCGGCAGGTTCACGCAATTTGAAATAAGGAAGACCTTTCTGGTTTAGAGAATCGGTTCCCGAATTTACCTGAGCAAAGCCCGAAGTAAAGAATAAAAGAGAAAGTAGGATTAGAATGGGTTTCATAAATACTGTTTTTCAGGTATTTATAAAAGTAGCCCTATCTACTGTTAAGTCCTGATAAAGCTACGTTACAATTTTCCTAAAGCTGATTTGAAAAATGCCAAAATCGTTGGTTTTCAATATGGGATGACGGGTGTCTTTTTTCTCGATACTTATCATTATCTTTGCAGCCGCAAAAAACAGCAGCAAATCTTATTTTATGAAAGCCGGAATTGTAGGATTACCCAACGTAGGAAAATCAACCTTATTCAATTGTTTGTCCAATGCCAAGGCACAGAGCGCAAACTTCCCATTTTGTACCATTGAGCCTAACATTGGAGTGGTAAATGTTCCTGACAGAAGGCTGGAAAAGCTGGAAAGCCTGGTGCATCCTGAGCGGGTACTGCCTGCGACCGTAGAAATAGTGGATATCGCAGGGCTTGTGAAAGGAGCTAGTAAAGGAGAAGGGCTTGGAAACCAGTTTTTGGGTAACATTCGCGAGACAGATGCCATTCTGCATGTGCTGCGCTGTTTTCAAAATGATAATATCGTACACGTTGACGGTTCTATTGATCCCGTGCGGGACAAGGAAACCATTGATATGGAATTGCAGCTGAAGGACCTTGAAACAGCCGAAAAGAAGCTTGACAAAGTAAAACGCGCCGCAAAAACCGGAAATAAGGAAGCCCAGAAAGAAGAGGCTGCCCTGCTTAAAGTAAAGCAAGGTCTGGAAGCAGGTATCTCTGTTAGGGCCATTGATCTTACCGAGGCTGAAAGGGAAGAATTCATAAAACCTTTACAGTTTATCACAGACAAACCGGTGATGTATGTATGTAATGTCAACGAATCTGACGCGGTCTCAGGAAATGAGTACGTAGAGCAGGTAAAAGAAGCTGTGAAAGGCGAAGGGGCAGAGGTACTGGTACTTGCTGTGGGGACCGAGGCTGATATTACAGAACTTGAAGATTACGAGGAGCGCCAAATGTTCCTTCAGGATATAGGGCTGGATGAACCGGGATCTGCCAAACTTATTCGCGGGGCATATAAACTGCTTAACCTGCAAACCTATTTTACAGCCGGGGTGAAAGAGGTTCGCGCCTGGACCATTCCGGTGGGAGCTACTGCGCCACAGGCAGCAGGTGTCATTCATACCGATTTTGAAAAAGGATTTATTCGGGCTGAAGTAATAGCCTATGACGATTATGTTTCTTTAGGAAGTGAGGCGAAGGTGAAAGAAGCCGGAAAAATGAGGGTTGAAGGAAAGGAGTATATCGTGAAAGATGGAGATGTGATGCACTTCAGATTCAACGTTTAACTGAAAATTCTTCCGGGGAATTGAATGTCCCCGAATCTTTTTTACTTCAGTTTCCAAATTCTCTTCTTCGGAGAGGTTTTTGGGGCGCCGAAGAGTTTTTCCGCAGAAACATCTGAAGGGTATTTCTTACACACTCTAAATGAGGTGCTCCCGAATTTTTGTGAAACATTTGTTAATTATTTTGTGAGTGGAAGGTTTCAACTTTTTGTTGGAAACCTTATATTAGCCACATAACCGCAGGAAAAACCTATGAGCGAAGAAACAAAATATACCGAGGACAATATACGGTCCCTCGATTGGAAGGAGCATATTAGAATGCGTCCCGGAATGTATATTGGGAAACTTGGTGACGGCTCCAGCGCCGATGACGGGATCTATATCCTGTTAAAGGAAGTCATCGATAACTGTATCGATGAATTTGTTATGGGAGCAGGGAAGACCATTGAGATCTCTGTTCAGAATCAAAAAGTGATCGTACGGGATTACGGCCGCGGAATTCCTTTAGGAAAGGTAGTGGACGTGGTTTCTAAAATGAATACCGGGGGGAAATACGATACCCGGGCCTTTAAGAAATCTGTCGGTCTTAACGGGGTAGGTACCAAGGCGGTGAATGCTCTCTCATCCAGCTTTAGAGTAGAGTCTACCAGGGATGGCAAATCGAAGTCGGCTGAGTTTGAAAAAGGAAACCTGGTGAACGAGGAGGAACTTTCGGAAACTTCCAGGAGGCGGGGTACCAAGGTTTCTTTTACTCCGGATGAGCTGATCTTTAAACATTATAAATTCCGGTCTGAGTATATTGAAAAAATGCTCAAGAACTATGTGTACCTTAATCCGGGGTTGACCATAGTTTACAATGGAGAAAAATTCTATTCCGAGAATGGTCTTGCCGATCTCTTGGCGGACAGCATTAATGAGGAAGACCGGTTATATCCTATCATTCACCTGAGAGGTGATGATATCGAAGTAGCTATTACGCACAGCAAAACCCAGTACAGTGAAGAATATCACTCTTTCGTCAACGGGCAGAACACTTCCCAGGGAGGTACCCATCAATCTGCTTTTCGTGAGGCCCTGGTGAAAACCGTAAGAGAATTCTACGGAAAGAATTTTGAGGCGAGCGATGTTAGAAAGTCTGTAGTTTCCGCCATTAGTATAAAAGTGATGGAACCGGTTTTTGAGAGTCAGACGAAAACCAAGCTGGGTTCTACAGATATGGGTGGTAACCTGCCTACGGTGCGTACCTACATCAATGATTTTCTAAAGACGCATTTAGATAACTATTTGCATAAGAATCCTGAGACCGCAGAATTGCTTCAACGCAAGATCCTGCAGGCCGAAAGGGAGCGAAAAGAGCTTTCCGGAATCAGGAAACTCGCAAAGGACAGGGCTAAAAAGGCCAGTCTGCACAACAAAAAATTGCGTGACTGCCGTATTCACCTGGGGGACAGTAAAAAGGAAAGGTATCTTGAAAGCACACTTTTCATCACCGAGGGAGACTCCGCGAGTGGATCTATCACCAAATCGCGGGATGTGAATACCCAGGCGGTGTTCAGTTTGCGTGGAAAACCGCTGAATTCCTACGGAATGTCCAAAAAGATCGTGTACGAGAACGAGGAATTCAACCTCCTTCAGGCGGCTTTAAATATTGAAGAGTCCATGGAAGACCTTCGGTATAACAACATTGTGATCGCCACCGATGCCGACGTGGATGGAATGCACATCAGGCTCTTGCTGATCACTTTCTTTTTGCAGTTCTTTCCTGAATTGATCAAGGAAAACCATTTGTATATCCTGCAAACTCCATTATTCCGTGTAAGAAACAAAAAAGAGACCATTTACTGCTATAGCGAATATGAAAGACAGCAGGCGGTGGCAAAGCTTTCGGGTAAACCCGAGATCACCCGATTTAAGGGGCTGGGGGAAATATCGCCTGATGAGTTCAAGCATTTCATTGGCGAGGATATCAGATTAGATCCGGTAATGCTGGATAAAGATATGTCTATAGAGGAGCTGTTGAATTTTTATATGGGAAAAAATACGCCCGACAGGCAGGAGTTCATCATTGACAATTTGAAAGTAGAACTTGACCTGGTAGAGGAATAGGATGAAATTCAAGAATAAAAAGGAGACAAAGATCGTCCCTTCAATATATATTATTGTGGTAGCGGTGTTCATTACCAATACTTTCGCATCTATAGAATTGAAGTACGACGATGTCCCTTTTAATTACAATAGCTTAATTCCCAGTGCTGTTGCGCTCCTGGTAGGTGTTTACGTTTTTATTGTGGGCAGGTCATTTGAATTTGATAGTGACGGCGAGGCCGTGATATTTAAGAGCAGTGGGCTATTGCTATCCAATTTTTTGCGCTATCGCGATCAACGAACAGAAGTGCCTAAATCAAAGTTGCAGGGATACAGGGTGGAAAATTATTTTTTTTACAAAAGACTGCACATTTTCATCAATTCTAGAAACAGGAAAGGATTTCGTCATTATAAATACAACATCACTTTATTGACCGGGAATAAGACCCGGGCTTTAAAATTATCTCTGGATAAGGTGATCGAAAAAAACAAAGCAAAGGCTTAAATGGAGAACGAAAATCAAAAAGATCCTCAAGAGGAACAGTTTGAGCAAAACCAGGAGCTGCAAGGGGAAGGCCAGGAGGTTCTAACCCGGGTTACCGGCATGTATAAAGACTGGTTTTTAGATTATGCTTCTTATGTGATCCTGGAAAGGGCGGTTCCGGCTATTGAAGACGGATTCAAACCTGTACAGCGCAGGATCATGCATTCCATGAAAGACCTGGATGATGGTCGTTACAACAAGGTGGCCAATATTGTGGGGCATACCATGCAGTACCATCCGCACGGAGATGCCAGTATTGGGGACGCCATGGTGCAGGTGGGGCAAAAGGACCTGCTGATAGATACCCAGGGAAACTGGGGGAACATTTTGACAGGGGACGGAGCAGCTGCCGCGCGTTATATTGAGGCGAGATTGTCAAAATTCGCCCTTGATGTGGTCTATAACCCAAAGATCACAGAATGGCAGCTTTCTTATGACGGAAGAAAAAAAGAACCGGTAAACCTTCCGGTAATGTTCCCGCTTTTGCTTGCCCAGGGTGCCGAAGGTATTGCCGTTGGATTGAGTACGAAGATCCTGCCTCATAATTTTCACGAATTGATCGAGGCGAGCATCAAACACCTGCAGGGGAAAAAATTCAAGTTATTTCCAGATTTTGCGACAGGGGGAATTGCCGACATCACCAACTACAATGACGGGATGCGTGGTGGCCGTGTGAGGGTACGCGCAAAAATTTCTCAGCTTGATAAGAACACTCTGGTAATAAAGGAGATACCCTTTAGCACCAACACCTCTACTTTAATTGATTCTATCCTTAAAGCCAACGAAAAAGGAAAGATCAAGATCAAGAGAATTGAGGATAATACTTCCAGCGAAGTAGAGATCCTTATCCACTTACCAGGAAATATTTCTCCCGACAAAACGATCGATGCCCTATATGCTTTTACGAATTGTGAAGTATCAATATCGCCGCTAAGCTGTGTCATTATTGACAATAAACCTGCGTTTTTAGGGGTTTCCGAAATTTTGCGAAGATCAACAGATCACACGGTTGAGCTTCTAAAAAGTGACCTGGAGATCAAACTTGAGGAATTTCAGGAGCAGTGGCATTTCGCTTCGCTCGAGAGGATCTTTATTGAAAACAGGATCTATCGTGATATAGAAGAAGAAGAATCCTGGGAAGGGGTGATCAAAGCCATTGATAAAGGATTACAGCCGCACATCACACATCTTAAGCGAGCGGTGACCGAAGAAGATATTGTTCGCCTTACAGAAATAAGGATCAAACGTATTTCAAAGTTTGATTTAGATAAGGCACAGCAAAAGATTGAAGCTCTGGAAGGTGAGATCGCGCAGATCAAACATCATCTGGATAATCTGGTAGAGTATGCAATAGCTTATTTCAAGCGCCTGAAGAAAGATTACGGCGCAGGAAAAGAAAGAAAAACAGAGCTTAGATTATTCGAAGATATAGAAGCCACCAAGGTGGTAATTCGCAACACCAAGTTGTATGTGAACAGGAAGGAAGGTTTCGTGGGAACTTCTCTTAAGAGGGACGAATACGTTACCGACTGTTCAGATATTGATGATGTCATTTGCTTTACGAAAGAAGGTAAAATGATGGTGACCAAGGTCGATACCAAAACCTTTATCGGGAAAGATATCATACACGTCGCCATTTTTAAGAAAAAAGACAAAAGAACCATTTATAACCTTATTTATAAGGATGGGAAAGGCGGGGCTTCTTACATCAAGCGTTTTGCCGTTACTTCCATTACGCGAGATCGGGAGTACGATGTGACCCAGGGTAAAAAAGGTTCAGAAATATCCTATTTTTCAGCAAATCCAAACGGGGAGGCCGAAGTGGTGATGGTTTACCTTAGACAGGTGGGAAGTATCAAAAAACTAAAATTTGATGTGGATTTTGCCGATATGGCCATTAAAGGCCGTGGGGTAAAAGGAAATATTGTCACCAAATATCCGGTAAAACGTATTGAACTGAAGGAGGAAGGGGTTTCCACTTTAAAACCACGCCGAATCTGGTTTGATGAGACAGTGAAAAGGTTGAATGTTGATGAAAGAGGAGAGCTGCTGGGAGAATTCAAAGGAGAAGATCGTCTTTTGATCATTACCCAAAACGGAATTGCCAAAACGATCAAACCTGAGCTTACCACCAGGTTTGATGAAGATATTGTGGTGCTGGAGAAATGGGTTCCAAAAAAGCCCATCTCGGCCATTTATTGGGAAGCCGAAAAAGAACGTTTCTATGTGAAGCGTTTCCTGATAGAAAATGAAGAAAAAGAAGAGAATTTCATAGGAGACAATCCGAAGTCGTATCTCGAAATTGTTTCTACAGATTATTTGCCGGTAGCCGAAGTGGTATACTCAAAAATAAGGGGTAAAGACCAGAAACCAAACGACACTGTTGAACTTGAAGAATTTATTTCGGTAAAAGGAATTAAGGCTCTTGGAAATCAGCTTACTACAGACAAGGTAAAACAGATAAATCTGCTCGACCCGAAACCTTATGTGGAGCCTGAAGAGACAAGGCCAGAGGAGATGGAGGTAGTGGAAGAAGAGGCTGTAGAAAACACTGCTTCCGAAGAGAAAAAAGCAAATTCTCCTGATTTTTCCGAAGGAAAGATCAACAAGAAAACAACCGAAACAGACAAGGCGCAGATCAAGCTTTTTGATGAGTAATGGGATTGTTCAAGGAATTTAAGGAGTTTGCCGTAAAGGGCAACATGATAGACATGGCGGTTGGGATCATCATTGGAACAGCCTTTAACAAGGTGGTAGATGTTCTGGTGAAGCAGGTGATCATGCCTCCCTTGTCCATGTTGACAGCCGGAATAAATTACGCTGACAGAAAGTACGTGCTCAGAGAGGCCGCTCCCGAATTGGACGGTAGTCCGGCAGTTGAGGAAGTGGCGGTAGGCTATGGAATGCTGATCGAGGTGCTGATCGATTTTCTGGTAATAGGGTTTACTGTTTTCCTGGTGGTGAAGTTCATGAACCGGTTCAGGAGAAAAGCAGAAGATCCTAACAATAAGACCGTGGCACCGGCAAGGAATGTCCAACTCCTGGAAAACATCAATAAATTGATAGAGGAGCAGAATGACCTGCTCAGAAAAAAATAATTTTCTCTTCGGAAAAGATCTAGAGTAATTTTACTCCACTTTCACAGCCGTACCCCGCTGTTTTTGCGTTTCCCCTACCAAACCATATTCAAAAGTATAAGAATTGCCTTTAGTGGTGAGGATCTTCATATGAATGGGTTTCTCTTCGGCACGATTCTTTGGATTCTTATTTTTAACCAGGTATTCGCAGTCATTGATCCAGCGAACTGTAGAAGTATCTGCTTTGCCGCGGAAATAATCGATTTCAATACTGTCATTTCTCACAAACCGGGTCTTGACTAGTTCTCCATTCAAATAGGATTCAAACTCGAAGGTACCGGTCTTAAAATCGCTGCAGTTTCTTTCCGGCTGATAACAGGAAGTGAAACTCAGCAAAAGAAGCAATATAATGTAGGCATGTCGCATACTGCAAATTAAAGCCTTTTTTGGATCACGGTCAATTTTCAAATGCCTCAAAAGTGCCGTCGCTGTAAAATAGAACGATTCGGCGAATTTCCTTCCGGCTATCACCGGCTGCCATTGCCGTGGCCACCTCATCAGAATTACTAAAAAGATCTCTGGCCTGAGGTTGTGACGCAGAAACCTGTTTCTGAGCAACAGGGGCAAGAGCGTTATCTTCTTTCTTCGGAAAACTTCCCTTGCCATTTAGAAGCCAGTATAATTCCACATCGGGAAAAGCACTCACGATCTTCATTACAAAATCCAGACTGGGTTTATTCCTTCCGGAAAGTAAATGGGAAATAGAGGAGCGGCCAACATCGATCTTGTCGGCAAAAGAAGCTGCGGAAAGCTCATGATACTCCATGATCTTGTGGAGCCGTTTTGTAAAATCTTCAGTGTTCACCATTGTAAACAGTTTGAGCGAATAATGTTGTTTACAAAAGTAAAATAATGTTTACAATCCACCAAATTACATTTGTAAACGGATTAATACAGCTTACTTTTTTATTTAAGTAAATGACTACAAATAACTAAAAAACAGAATTTTAAGGAACTTATTTGAGTATGTAGGAATGATTCCATGAGGTGTAGAGCTACCAGTTCTTTATTTGTTTACAATCTGAAACAAAAGTGTATATTATTGTGATTTACAAATGTGAATTATGGATTATTTACTTTTGTAAACATGAAAAAAACCGTTCAAGCCGATACATTTTTGACCCTCTATCCTAATTTTAAAAACTCAGCTATTTCCGGAAGGTTCCTTTCTTGCAATGAACTTTCTCCTCAGCTGGAAAAGCTGAGGGATCATTTTTATATAGAAGAAATCGGAAGATCTTTTTTAAATGTTCCTATACACAGCATAAAAATAGGCACAGGTCCTGTTAAGATCATGGGATGGTCTCAGATGCATGGCAACGAAAGTACAACGACCAAAGCGGTGCTTGACCTTCTAAACCTTTTTAAAAATCATAAGGAGGTGAATGATGTCAAAGAAGTGCTGGAGAAATGTACTTTCCTGGTGATCCCTATGTTAAATCCAGATGGTGCCGTACGCTACACCCGTACAAATGTGAACAAGGTAGATCTTAACCGGGATGCTCAGGAATTAAAAGAAGTGGAAAGCCGGGTGTTGAAGAGGTGTTATGATGATTTTCAACCAGATTTTTGTTTCAACCTCCACGATCAGCGTACCATCTTTAGTGCTGGGGACACTGACAAACCGGCTACAATCTCTTTTCTTACTCCGTCTATGGATCCGGAAAGATCAATAACAGAATCCCGGAAACGCTCCATGAAGATAATTGTGGAAATGAATAAAGTATTGCAGGAGTACCTGCCGGGGATGATTGGGCGCTATGATGACGCTTTTAATATCAATTGCACGGGAGATACCTTTCAAAGCCTGCAAGTGCCAACCATTTTATTTGAAGCCGGTCATTTTCCCAATGACTATTTGAGAGAAGAGACCCGCAAATATATCGGTCTTGCAATATTCACCGGTTTACATTCTATAGCCAATGGAAATTTCAGGTTTTGCGAGGCTGCGGATTATTTTCAAATTCCGGAAAATAAAAAGAATTTTTTTGATATAATTCTAAGAAATGCTGCTGTAAAAGGAGAAAATGTCGATATAGCCATTCAATATGAGGAAAAGGTTAGGGGTAATGAAGTTCATTTTGAACCGGTGGTGCAGACAATGGCTGAAAATCTTTCATATTTCGGTCATAAGGAAATAGATTGTGAAGGGATGGAAGTTAAGGATATTTCAGGAAAAGATATTAACGAAAACGATATAGTCACTCAAATTCTGTTAAATAACGAGAAGTTATCAATAATATCACAGGATATTCCGTAAATATTATTTATAATCTAATCATTTTGTAGTAATTTTGTAGTTCATTTAAAATAGTGGAGAATTTTTGAAAAGACAAAAGATATGGCAAAGTTTAGATTAGATGAGACCGATCACCAGATCCTGAATATGTTGATTGATAATACCAGGACCCCGTTCACCGATATAGCTAAAAAATTGAGTATTTCGGCAGGTACGGTTCACGTGAGGGTGAAGAAAATGGAAGAGGCAGGAATTATACTTGGTTCTTCTCTTACCCTTAATTATGAGAAGCTAGGATATGCGTTCATTGCTTATGTGGGCATATTTCTGCAAAACACTTCTCAGACCAAATTTGTTCTGGAAAGGATCAACGAAATTCCATTTGTGACAGTAGCTCACGTAACTACTGGCAAATTCAATGTTTTCTGCAAGATAAGAGCACGTGATACTCAGCATGCAAAAGAGATCATCTTTCAATTAGATGACATTGAAGGTGTTTACAGAACAGAGACCATGATCTCTCTTGAAGAAAGCATCAATGATAAAAAACGCCTGATGCATTCCATTTTTGAGAATCTGTAGTCTCTCCTAAAATCTTATTAAAAACCCTTTAAACTGCTGTGTTTAAAGGGTTTTTTTATACATTAATATGAGATAGGGGCATTGAGATGAATATAAAACACAAATTAACTTCTTTCTGGAATCTTCTCAAAAGAGCATATTTTAACTGGAACAGGAATGATCCCTGGGCCCGAAGTGCTACCATAGCCTATTACGCCTTGTTCTCATTACCTTCTTTAATGATCATCGTGGTCACCGTTGCAGGATATTTTTTTGGTCGCAAAGCGGTCCAGGGCAGGATCACTACTGAAATAGGAGATTTTATAGGAACAGAGTCAGCCGCGGCTATAGAAAATATGATCGCAAATGCTGCCCTTAATGAAAGTTCCACCCTGGCGGTGATCTTTGGATTGGCCTTCCTCATTTTCGGAGCCACGGGAGTTTTCTTTCAGCTCAAAGCCGCCATGAACAATATCTGGAATGTTACCGCTAAGAAAAACACCGTTAAAAGGATCATTATTAACAGGATCATTTCTTTAGGAATGGTCTTCGTTCTGGGGTTATTGTTGCTGATCTCCTTACTAATCAATACGGTTATCAAAGCATTGAGTGATTATCTCGCTTCTATTGCGCCCATCATCACAACATTTATGATCAATGTGCTGAATTTTCTTATTTCTTTCCTCATCATTACCTCACTCTTCGCCGCCATCTTTAAATGGCTGCCCGATGTGAAACTGCGTTGGAAGACCACTTACCTGGGAGCCATGCTTACCACGGTACTTTTCCTAATAGCCGAATATGTCATTGGCTTCTACTTTGGCCAAAGCAATCCGGGGTCGGTGTATGGAGGGGCATCATCGGTAGTACTTATACTTTTATGGGTCTATTATACCTGCATGATCGTTTTCTTTGGAGCTGAATTCACCGTTCAATATGCGCTGCATCGGCGGGACAGGGTAGAGCCAAACGAGTATGCTGAGCCCGCTATATATCAGGAATTGGAGAGGCTGGAGCAAAAAAGAGGTCAGCTGATAGATGAAAAACGCATCCTGGATACCCTTCAATCCCACACTGAAGAAGATTCTGCTCCTTCAGAAGAAAAAAAGAAGAAAAAATAGCATAGTATTCTTACATCTGCTTCAGAAATCTTTAACGAAGCCCTTGAATATTTTACCGCCTTCTTAATACAACCCCTGAATTATAGTCGGTATATTCTTAGTAGAAATGTTTAACTAAAAAACCTGAATGATGAAGAAGACAATAGCCATCTTGGCCACCAACGGATTTGAAGAAAGCGAATTGACCTCTCCTAAAGAAGCTATGGAAAAGGAGGGTTTTGAAGTGCATATAGTTAGCCCGGAGACCGGAAAGATCAAAGCCTGGAACAAAGGAGACTGGTCAAAGGAATATCCAGTAGATAAGAATGTGAAAGAGGTATCTGCCAAAGATTACAATGCCCTGGTGCTTCCGGGTGGCGTTATCAATCCGGATCACCTGCGAACAGATGAGAATGCCTTAAAATTCGTTCGTGATTTTTTTGAACAGAAAAAACCTGTTGCAGCCATTTGCCACGGCCCGTGGACACTCATAAGTGCCGGAGTAGTGAAGGGCAGGACCATGACTTCTTATAACTCCATTAA
The DNA here is from genome assembly GCF_900102915.1 of Salinimicrobium catena. Classification (GTDB taxonomy): domain Bacteria; phylum Bacteroidota; class Bacteroidia; order Flavobacteriales; family Flavobacteriaceae; genus Salinimicrobium; species Salinimicrobium catena. Next base: position 551,747 of record NZ_FNGG01000002.1, on the reverse strand, counting down.
GGATGACCTCAAAAATGCTGGAGCGAACTGGGTAGACAAAGAAGTGGTTGTAGATGAAGGTTTCGTGACCAGCCGAAATCCCGGAGATCTTCCTGCTTTTAATTCTAAATTGATCGAGGAGATCAAGGAAGGCAAACATAAAGAGCAGCACGCGTAACATTTAGCTGTTTCATCAAACAAAAAAAGGAACCCAATAAGGGTTCCTTTGCATTTATATGGTTGATTTTATCTAGTCTTCTTCCTCGTCTTCGTTTTCGTCATCGGTCTTTTCTGGAATTTCTACGATTGGCTCATTGAAATCGGCATCATCATAATCGTCTTCATCGTAGTTGGCCATGGTGTTCTCTAGTCTTGTACTCACCTTAACCAGGTAAATGCTGTCTTCAGTTCTCACTTCCACCGCATCTACCGTTTCATTTTTCGCGTTCTTAAATGAAATGATCTGGTCATCATCATACCCGTCAGGATATTTTTCGACTAACAGACTTAGGATCTCCGGAGTAAGTTTTTTGTAATCAACAATGATTCTTTTCATAAGTAATTCTTTGGTCATGCATCAAAGCGAAAATAGTAATTCATTTTTCCGCCGGCGTTAAATTAAATAAAAAATTTAATCTCTTTTTTCTTAACTAGAAACTGCAACTATTTAGTTGTCAAGGTAATACGAAAACGCATCGTAAATGAGTTCGTTCGTTACCTGCCGGTCCATCACCGGTTCTCCAATTCTGCGCAAAAGAACAAAATTAATCTTCCCGGCCTCATTTTTTTTATCAAATTTTAGCAGCTCGATGATCTTTTCCTGGTCCTCTCTTGATATTTCGATCTGCCCGTACATAGAAACTATGGTTTCTTTAATTTCCTGAAGTTTTTCCTGCGGAAAAGATTCTGTTCTGAAGGATAAATATGCGGCGAGAACCATCCCTACGGCCACTGCCTCACCGTGCAATAACTTCTGTTTTTCCGAAGCTTCTAAAAAGTAAGATTCAATGGCATGTCCCAAGGTATGCCCAAAATTCAGACTTTTCCTGAGGTTTTGTTCCGTAGGGTCCTGTTGCACCACATTTTCCTTGATTTCTATGGACTCTTCAATAAGCGAATCCAGATCACTCAGGTCAAGGTTGCTAAGATCTGATAATCTATCCCAGTAATCTTCATTCTGAATTAGTCCATGTTTCAACATTTCAGCAAGTCCGCTGCGCATCTCTGCGGCAGGAAGGGTTTGCAGGAAGGAGGTATCCAAAACCACCATTTCCGGAGGACGAATCACACCTATCTGATTTTTCAAGCCATCAAGGTTCACTCCATTTTTTCCACCAATCGCGGCATCTACCATCCCTAAAAGGGTAGTGGGGAAATGTATGCAGGAAATGCCCCTTTTGAAGGTTGCCGCTACAAATCCTCCAAGATCTGTCACCACGCCGCCGCCTAGATTGATCATGACACTTTTTCTGTCGGCACCCAATTCAGAAAGAACCTGCCAAATTCCGTTGCAGGTTTCAATGGTCTTGTTGGCTTCCCCGGCCTCCATTTCCAAAACCTCGATAGGAATGGAGGTTTCCAACTTCGGAAGAAAGCTGGATAGGCAATGAAGATGAGTGTTTTGGTCCACCAGGATAAAGATCTTTGAGAAGTTTTTTTCCGCAAGAAACAGGTTCAATTGCCGATATCCTTCTTCATTAAAAAATACCCCGTTTTCAAGTTGTGATAGATTCATGCTTTTGTATTAAAAAAGATGCTTTTAAAGGCCGAAAATAAGGAGAATTATTCTAAAAATTTCTTAGTCAATAAGTATCTTTGTGGAACTAATCTACACTCATGATCGTAAAGAAAATTTTCAATGATACTGAGACTGCCTTCAAGCTGAAGACAGATTCAGAACTTAACCGCGCTATCTTTCTTTTTGAGATGATAGACAGGCCTTTACTGGTAAAGGCCGGCACTGCTTTGACCAATGTAGCCCTAAAGATCAACCTTCCGGTAGAAACTCTCATCAAAAAGACGATTTTCAACCAGTTCTGCGGAGGTGTGACCGAGAAAGATTGCATGCCCACCATCAACAAGATGTACTCCAAAAATCTGCATAGCATCCTCGATTATTCCGTAGAAGGAAAGGAGAAGGAAAGCGAGTTTGAAAAGGCTATTGAACGAAAGACGAATATTGTGAAGTTCGTGGCCGATAAAGAAGCTATTCCTTTTGCTGTTTTTAAACCTACGGGAATCGGAAGGTTTGAGATATGGCAAAAAGTTTCTGCCAATGCCAGCCTTACTTTGGAAGAAGAGGAGGAGTGGCAAAGGGTAAAGAACAGGGTCAATAAGATCTGTGAGGCGGCTTACAACAATAATGTAAGGCTTCTCGCCGATGCTGAAGAAAGCTGGATGCAGGATGCGGCCGATGTGCTGATGGAGGAGATGATGTTCAAGTACAACCGTGAAAGAGCAATTATTTACAACACCCTTCAATGTTACCGCTGGGACAGGCTGCAATACCTGAAAGACCTGCACAGCCGTGCTAAAGAACAGGGATTCATAGTAGGAGCAAAGATCGTAAGAGGGGCTTACCTTGAAAAAGAAAATGCCCGCGCCGCGAAAATGGGATATTTATCCCCAATTTGCGAGAATAAGGAAGCAACAGACGTGAATTACAACGGGGCAGTGACCTATTGTCTCGCTCATATAGAAGATATTTCTGTTTTCATTGGCTCGCACAATGAAATGAGTAATTATCTCGCCCTGCAGATCATGGAAGATAAGGGAATCGCTAAAGACGATGACAGGGTGTGGTTCTCTCAATTATTCGGAATGAGCGAGCATATAAGCTATAACCTGGCCGAGGAAGGCTATAATGTAGCCAAACTTGTGCCTTTTGGACCGGTGAAAGAGGTGGTGCCTTATCTTATAAGAAGGGCCGAAGAAAATACTTCTGTGAAAGGTCAAACCGGAAGGGAACTGGCCCTGCTCTATGAAGAGAGAAAAAGAAGAGGTGGTGAAATCATGAAGAGCAACCGGGAGAGTGAATTGGTTAGCTAGGTTCATTTATTTCAGAATAATGGGCTGGAAATTTGAAGGTTCCTGGCCCAAAGGAGTTAAAAAAAGCGTGGTGATCGTGGTGCCGCATACCAGCTGGCACGACTTTTACCTTGGGCTTTTGGTAAGAAGGATACTCGGAGTTGATATAAAATACCTCGCCAAAAAGGAACTTTTTAAGCCGCCTTTTGGCTGGTATTTCAGGTGGATGGGAGGAACCCCTCTGGACAGGACACCGGGACAGAAAAAAGTAGAGGCAATCGCGAATATCTTTAAGGGTAAGGATGAATTCAGGCTGGCCATGTCTCCTGAAGGTACCCGGAAAAAAGTTAAGGACTGGAAAACCGGATTTTATTACATCTCTCTGCTGGCCGATGTGCCTATCGTAATGATAGCTTTTGATTTTGGAAATAAAAAAGTTAAAGTTTCACCCCCTTTATATACGACGGGTGATAAAGACACTGATTTTCAAAAGATCAGGGAGTTCTATAAAGATGTAACGGGTAAGGTACCGCATTACACCTAATAAAAAACCTCTGCTAATTGCAGAGGTTTTTTGGTACTCTTAATTTGCTCTAATACCTGTAAACCGCGTTCATTTTTGAATTTTTCTCGGGCATGAATTCATTTTCAATCAGGTAAACTTTTCCTCCCTGTTCCATAACTTTTACGGCAGCGAGGTTCATCAGCGATAAGTTAGCCGAAGATTGTTCCTCCTGAATGTCAACAGAGGCCATGTTTTCGTTATAGTTACCCCAGATATCTTCCCTGTTCTGCAGAAAGAGCGTATCCACCTTGCCTTCATAAATGGCGGGGATGATCTCACTTACTGAAGTAGAAGTGCGGCCCGGTGTCATTTCCCTGAACTGCACCATTTTTTCTTCCTTTTCCTTGTTAAAATGCGGTTGAAGAACGTTCAATGCAGCCGCGTGCAGGGCCAGCATGTGCTCGTAGTCTGAAGGGTTCCCGGGAACAGGTTCAGAATAAAGCTTTTTATACGTATTGGCTTCCTGGTAAATAGGGAAAAGGTAATCCTGGCAGGCTACCACCAGCGGTACCTTTTCATCTTTCAGTATTTCATGAAGGCCCTTATCTACAGCCCTGAAAAATCGTAAAAATTCGTTCTTTCTGTCTCTTTCTGCAGCGCCCTGTCCATGCATGATCGTGTCTCCGGTAGCAGGATTCTGGGATCTGTATTGAAGCGACTTTTCTTCATAATCATAACCAACCCTGTCTTCAAGACGTGCGGGAACTAGATCTTTGATCTCTACTTTTCCAATGCTGTAAAGGTTCGCTTCATAAAGCTCGACGTTGTCCATTTGCAAGGACAGCAAATAGAACCTGGTATCTCCCGAAAACATCGGAACCAGCGGTTTAAGGTAAAAGTGATCGGCTATATAAGTAAAGGCTTCAAAGTTCACGGGGAGAGTGAATTTCTCCATGAATCCGTCGGCAAGGAAGATCGCTAATCCGTCTGACTGGTGTCTCCAGAAATCCCGGTCTTCAAGAAGGTTTTTCAAAGGTTCTCCAATTTTTTCAATTTTTTCCCTTTCCACTCCCATTTCTTTCAGCTTCTCAGAAGCTTTTTTCCACTGGCTTTTCAATTGGATCCTGTCCTTTTCTTCCAGTACATCTTTCCCTATGCGCTGCGTGGGCAGAAATATGGATATGCAGGGGTTATTATCAAATTTTGCTAAGTTTTCAAATTGTTCTTTCGTGAGAATTGGCATAGTTCATCAATTTTTTTAGGCGGAGATTCAGAAGAAAATCCACCTGATTAATTTGATAGTTAAGTTACTTTAAATGAGAGGATTTACAAAAGCACACCGGGTAAGCCACTCATAATTTTTCCTTAATTAACCTGGAAGTAGCAGTTAATTTTCTCTTAATTGAGCAAAGGCTTCTGCTTACCACCATACCAGGAAGAAACGCCGGTATTCATTGCCGGTTTTCATCCAAATAAGAGGGGATTGTTCTTTTTCCAGCAGGGGCATTATTTGTTCCTGAAGGTCGTCATAAGAGAGCCAGTGGGTATTGTGTTGAGGGAGGATAGGCCAATTTGGTTTTCTTGGCGAAAAGAATGTTTCCCTGCCAAAGCGTGCAGGAGTAAATTCTTTCCTTCGCAACCAACGTCCCTGCACCAGATCATTTGGAAGATCAATTCTTTGGGAGGGATGGTCCCACGGCAGAAAAAAATTGGCTTTAAAGCATATTTTTTGCTCTACTTCTTCAGCCGTTATTCCCAATTTTTCCAGCAAAGGCCGGGTTTCTTCTCTGTACAAAAGAGGGAACTGTTTCTGTTGTAGCCGCTCCAGTTTCAGCAGAAGATTATCCCGGTGATTTGGCCCGGTCCATCGTTCTGCTTCCGAAGCAATTTCGGGATCATACAGGTAATATTTATATACCAACTCAACATGGGAAACCTTTCCTGATCTTTCATTTTTCAGAAGAAAATCAAGCTCGCCCAGGGTTCTCTTTTCATGGATGATCTGTTCATTATGAGCAATGATCTTTTCTTCGGAAAAATGCCTGACGTAAAAGTGGAAAAACCGCTCCATTCGTTTTCCCAGGACCATGGTAGGAGGAAAGTGAAGTTCTACAGGCATTTTTTGAAGATCGATATTTCTCACCTCAAACGGGCTATATGGAAAAGGGCCTGCCATTTCCCATATTTGCGGAGTATTCAAAAATCCGGAGAACTGATGCAGGAGGGCCTTTTCCATCATTTAGCCTGTCTTTTCCTCTTTGCTCAAAAGATAACCAAAGGGATGTAAAGAATGCACATTTAAGAAGATAATATTTACGATGGCTAGCAGCGGAATGGCCAGGATCATTCCTATAAGCCCCCACACCAGGTTTCCTGTCACTACTACCAGGATGGTAATGAACGGATGCAGGTCTACTTTATCTCCAACAATATAGGGCTGTAAAATGTAACTTTCTACAAATTGGCCAATGAAAAAAGTAAGACTTATACCGATAAGCACTCCCGGATTTCCAGAAACCAGATAGCCAAAGATCATAGCCATACCAAAACCGATGACATTTCCTACGTATGGAATTATGCTGAAGACAGCCGCCAGAACACTTACAAGAATAAAATTGCTTACCCCCGAAAGCCCCAATCCTATTGCATAAAATACCGACAGGAATCCAATAAGGATCAATTTTCCAATTAAATACTGCTGTATCACGTTTGCCGATTTGAGAATAACATTTTGAAGTCGTTGCCTATCTTCATCTGGAAACAGCCGCAGCAGGAATTTTCTAAAGTGCTGACGATAGTTTAGCATAAAAAAGATGTAAATGAAGGTAAGCAGGTAATTTCCAAAAAAGCTCATTGCTTTGCTAAAGAAGGAAGCTGCTTTTTTACCCGGTTGAGAACCGGTGCTTAAAAAAGGTACAGAAAGCCCTCCCTTGGAAGATTCTTCCAGGTCCTTTTGTGAAAGAGGAGTGTGTTCAAAAACAAAATCTTTTAGCTTCTCTATTTTTGGTTTCATGGTTTCCTTGATCTTTGGCCAGTCATCTACAAGATTTTTGACCTGCATGGAAAAGAGAGCAAAAAAGCCTAAAGAAATAAGAAATATAAAGATAGTATTGACGATAGAAGCCCAGCTTCTGTTGAAAAAACTTTTTTCCATCTTTCGGCTCAAGGGGTAAACCAGTAAAGCTAAGACCAGTGCAACAGTGAATGGAGCCAGAAAAGGTTTCGTCTCTATTAGTCCTGCAAACAAAAAGTATAAGAAAAGAACAGAAAGGGTAGAGTAGTACAGAATTCTTTTACCTGATACCATATCACATTTTTTGGTTGTAAGTGAAGATACGAAACCACAAGCCAAAAGTTTTTAACTAAAAGTTAAAGCGGTTGGTCCGAAGGTCAAGAACAAGGGCAGAATTCCGCTTTTCAGGCTGAAATGTCATAGATTTGAGAAAAATTTTTCTTGCAACCACAACGTTATTACTATCTCATTGAAATTCAGTATCTGGGATACCGCCTTCACGGCTGGCAACGGCAACCGGGTTTTAAGACCGTGGAAGGCCTGGTAAAAAAAACGCTCAAATTTGTCCTGGGGGAGACCCGCTTTAAGGTTCTGGGTGCCAGTAGAACAGATGCCATGGTTTCTGCTCATCAAGCCGCCTTTGAGCTTTTCATTGATCATGAACCTTTGAATAATATGGCCGATTTCCTGGTGCTTTTCAATAACAACCTGCCGCAGGATATTAGGGCTTTGAGCATCAAACAGGTAGACGCTAAATTTAACATCATTCAGCACCCCAAGAAGAAGGAATATATTTACCTTTTTGCCCATGGAAAGAAGAGTCATCCATTTGCAGCGCCTTTGCTCGCCACTTTTCATGAAAAGCTTGATGTGGAGATGATGATGGCCGCGGCTAACTTTTTTGAAGGAACCCATTCCTTCCATAACTATTGTACCAAACCCAGCGAACATACCATTGTTGAACGAAAAATTGATCTTTGCCGCATTGAGCCAAATGAAGAGATCACTGCCAGTTTTTTTCCAGACAGGTCCTATCTTTTGAGGATTCAGGGCTCAGGATTTCTGCGGAATCAGATCAGATTGATGATGGGCGCTCTGGTTAGGGTAGGAAACGGGGAACTGTCACTAGAGGATATTCGAAAAAGCCTTTCGCCGGAAGTAAAAAGGCCTATGAGCTTTATTGCACCGGGCAGCGGACTCATCCTGAACAAGGTACATTTTCCCTAGATCAAGAGTTTTCTTCCTTTTTCAGTATGCTCAAAGCCAGTTTAATGCTGGTATAATCAATCGCTTCCTGAAAGTGTTCAAAATACGCCTTTAGAGTTGCCGGATCATCCAATACTTCCTTTGCTTTTTTTACCGCCACAAGATCTGCTTTTGAAACGAACCGACGCAGGTCTACAGCTTCCCCTTTTTCATACAGGGTTACCAGGTGAGAATAGACCGTAGTGGGTGAAAGCTTTCTCTTTTTTGAGATTTCTTCAACACTATGGCCTTCTTTGTAAAGTTCAAAAGTGGCCTTGTAAGTATTTCCCTTTTTGCGGGGCTTCTTTTCTCGTTTCTCTTTGCTGAAGGCGATGATCTCCTTGATGAAGTTATACCCGTAATTCTGAAGTTTTTGTCTTCCAACCCCGTTGATCTGCATGAATTCCTCATCGGTCATGGGGCGGTGTTTTTCCATCTCCTTCAAAGTGGCATCGTTAAAAATGAGGTAAGGCGGAATATCTTCTTCCCTTGCAAGTTTAAGCCTCAACTGCCGTAGCTTTTCAAAAAGGGTATTTTCTGAGTTCTTTTCAGCAACCACCGGTTCTTTTGCGGCCTCCCTTTGTATAACATGAGCGAGCCTCACTTTTTCCTTTTCAAAAAGAACTTTTTTAGCCAGCGGGGTTAACCGAAGTTTGTTCTGGTCGTGAAAAGCGATCTCCACATACCCAAGGTTAATTAGCTGAATAAGATACTGCTGCCAGTCCCTCCAGGATACATCTGTGGCAATTCCGAAGGTTTTGAGCTGCTGATATCCTTTTTCCAGGACCTGGGCATTGTGAGCTCCTCGCAACACATCAATGACCAAAGAAATAGATTCCTGGCCTTTTAACCTGAAAATGGTAGAAAGTGCCTTTTGAGTCAGGATGGTCCCGTCAAAAAATTCGGGCGGATTTTTACATACATCGCAGTTGCCACAGTCTTCAGAGATCAGCTCTCCAAAATAGCTTAGCAGGATCTTTCTGCGGCAGCTCAGGGCATCGGCATATTGCTTCATCCTGTCCAGTTTGGCCATCTGTACCTCACTGTTTCCTGAATTAACAGCGAATTTCCGCAGCTGCACCACATCGGCATAACTATGAAAAAGCAGGGTAGAAGAGGGCAGCCCGTCCCGTCCGGCGCGGCCAATTTCCTGGTAATATCCCTCCAGGTTCTTAGGAAGGTTATAATGGATCACCCAGCGCACATTTGATTTATCGATCCCCATTCCGAAGGCGACAGTAGCACAGATGATCTGGTTCTTATCCTGAATGAAATCTTCCTGAATTTTTATCCGGTCACTGTGGGAGAGGCCGGCATGATAGGCTTCGGCGTCGAAGCCTTTGCTCTTGAGCTTTACAGCAAGCTCTTCGGTATTTTTTCGGCTTAGACAGTAAATGATCCCGCTTTGATCTGGCCGTTTTTTCAGAAAGGCAATGATCTGGTCCAGCTTTTTATTGCCCGGCCGTACTTCGAGGCTCAGGTTCTTCCTGTCAAAAGAGGCTATGAATTGTTTTGCCGCCGGAATATTGAGCTGGTCACAAATGTCTTTTCGGGTAGCTTTATCGGCTGTGGCGGTAAGAGCGATAATGGGAGTTTCTGGATGCCGGCTTTTGAGGTATCCAAGCTGGGTATAGGCCGGCCTGAAGTCGTGGCCCCAGCTGGAGATGCAATGTGCTTCATCAATGGCAATCAAACTTATCTTTCCCGAAGAAAATACGGCGTCTATGTACTGCAGACTTTCAGGCGCGACATACAGCAATTTGATCTCGTTCTTTGAGATCCTGGAAAAGATCTCCTGTTGCACATCTTCTGCCTGGCTGCTGTTTAGAAAGGCCGCGGAAATGCCGTTAGCGGTTAATCCGTCAACCTGGTCCTTCATCAGGGCGATCAGGGGAGAGATCACTAAAGTGACTCCGGGCAGGAGAGTAGCCGGAAGCTGGTAACAAATAGATTTTCCGCCACCTGTAGGCATGATCACCATGTTATCATTACCCGCAAAGACCGAATCGATGATCTGCCTCTGTAATGGCCTGAAGGTGTCATAACCAAAATATTCCTTTAAAGCGCCCAGTAAATCTTTTTCCTCCACCATTTTGCAAAGGAAAACAAAGCTGTCGCAATTCACAACCCCTAAGGGGGTTCTCCATAAGATGTTTTATTCTTACATTTATCATAAATCAAGCAATACATGGCAAAGCACAGAAGGTATTTTTTAAAAAGGCCAAAATCCACTACTTCTCTTAACCAGGCACCCGGAACGGTGACCTATGTGGGCCGTAAGGAAAAGGCCGAAACCACCCTGGAAGTCATTGATTACAACGCTGATTTTTACGAGAGGTATATTTCTACAACTCCCGAAGACGCTTTTAAATTCGAAGAAGAGGACAGGGTTACCTGGTTCAACCTGGACGGGTTAAGCAATACAACCGAAATCGAAAAAGTAGGGAAGTATTATGAGCTTCACCCGCTGATCATTGAGGACATTGTGAATACGAACCAGCGGCCAAAAATAGACGAGCATAAGGATTATTATTACATAGTGGCTAAAATGTTGTACAGGAGAGCTGATGGGCACCTGGAAAATGAACATATCAGTATGGTACTTGGAAAGAATTACGTCCTCACTTTCCAGGAAGCCGGGGGAGATGTTTTTGACGGAGTCAGGGAGAGGCTGGCCAAAGGAAAAGGAAGAATTCGAAGCAGGGGAGCAGATTATCTTGTATTTGCGCTTCTTGATGCCATTGTAGATCATTACTTCATCGTGGTAGATGAAATAAGTGACAGGATAGAGGCCCTGGAAGAAATGCTCATCACCGCCGAACCGCATAAAGATACCACCCTAGAAATTCAGGAACTAAAAAGGACCATGTTACGGATCCGTAGGGCAGTTTTTCCGCTTCGGGAGGTGGTAAGCCGACTTGAAAAAGGCAATCAGGGACTGATCCATGAAAATACCATTAATTACATCAGGGATCTCTACGACCATATGATACAGGTTTCCGAAAATATCGAGATCTATCGGGAAATGACCTGGGGCCTTATGGACATGTATATGACCACCATTAGTCACAAGATGAACGAGGTGATGAAGGTGCTTACCATCATGGCTTCTATTTTCATTCCTCTTACCTTTTTGGCCGGCGTGTATGGGATGAACTTTGAAAACATGCCCGAGCTGGAATGGAAATACGGCTATCCTGCCGTGTGGCTGGTCATGCTGGTGCTTTTCATAGGTATGATGCTCTACTTTAAAAGAAAACGCTGGTTATGATCGTTCCCTCGCCCAGAATTTGTCATTCCAGGAGTCAGGATCTGGAGTTTTGATCTCTTCCTCCTTGTTCTTAAGATCTTCGAGTTTTTCTTCGGAAACTTCCTGCTGTATCTCGCTGAAAAGAACCCTTTCTTCAAACCTGATATGTTCTTCCAGTTCTTTTTCAATATCTGAAAGCGATTTTTCAAGATTGTGTTCTTCTGTGAAAAGCTGTTTTAACCGATGGTGATCTGTCTCTGCTTTTTTCACCATAGGATGATCTTTTCCAAGTAAGCTGAAGATCTCATTTTCTTCGAACCTGAAGTGAGGCTTCAATTGTGAATTAAAAAAGAAATCGGTGTAGGCTTTGATCCTTTCCGGCGCGATGTCCTTTTTCTTTCCTTCTCTTATTTTCCAACAGAGCAACAAGCCGTGGTGATGGTCTTTGCTCAATGGTTTTAATGCTTCGTGTCTTTTTAAAGGATGATTCATTTTTGCTCGTATTGATATGCTTCAAAGTTAAAATACTGGCTACGACCATTATATGATCTGTATCATGATTTCTTACTGCAGTTGAATTGAGTATCAAGATTTTATCTTTTTTTTAATATGACAAATCCATTCCAATCCTTTAATCCTTTATAATTTAGAAGAATAGCTCCTAAAATGACCAACTAAACATTTCATTTTAATGAAAATAGGATTTCACGCATCACACGAACAATTTCCGCCAAGTCAGCTTTTAAACCTGGTGCAGCAAGCCGAACAGGCCGGCTTTGAAGCAGTACTTTCTTCAGATCATTTTCATCCCTGGAGCAATCTACAGGGAGAAAGCGGCTTTGCCTGGAGTTGGCTTGGCGCTGCCATGCATGCTACTTCCCTGGAATTCGGTATTGTGAACGCCCCAGGGCAGAGGTATCATCCTGCGATAATAGCGCAGGCAGTGGCTACCCTGGATGAAATGTTTCCTGGAAGGTTCTTTCTCTGCTCGGGTAGCGGGCAGGCACTTAATGAGAATATAACCGGCGAGAAATGGCCTTCAAAAGATATTCGTAATGCCCGTCTTAAAGAATCGGTGGACGTTATGCGGCAGTTATGGACGGGAGAGTACACTACCCATCACGGGATCATAAAAGTGGAAAAAGCCAAATTATTCACTCCGCCTAAAACCGTGCCCACCGTATATGGAGCGGCCATTACAGAAAAGACTGCCCGATGGCTTTCCTCCTGGGCAGACGGACTCATCACCATCTCAAAACCCCTGGAAGATCTTGAAAAAATGGTACGGGCTTTTAGAGGGGGAAAGGGAGACGATAAACCAATGGCCCTAAAAGTGCAGATCTCTTATGCCGCCTCTAAAGAAGAGGCATTGCAAGGGGCCTGGGAACAGTGGAAGAACAACATCTTTCCCAGTAAATTAATTTCTGAGATCAATAATCCTGAACAGTTCGATGCCCTGGGAGAAAAGGTAAGGCCAGAGGATCTTGAAAAGCACGTGTTGATCAGCAATGAGGCTTCTTATTTTATTGAAAAAATAAAAGCTTATAAAGATCTGGGGTTTGAAAAGATCATCATTCATAATGTCAATAACGGGCAGGAGGATTACATAAGGTTCTTCGGAAAAGAGGTTTTACCTTCTTTAAATAATTGATCTCCTATGAACAAGTTCTGGTACAAAAATGCGATCTTTTATTCCCTCGATGTGGAGACTTTTAAAGACTCCAATGATGATGGTACGGGAGATTTTGAAGGGCTCAGGAACGGTCTTTCCTATCTTTCCAGCCTTGGAGTGACCTGCCTCTGGTTATTGCCTATTTTTGACACCCCCAACCGGGACAATGGATATGATGTTCGGGATTACTATAAGATCGATCCGCGGCTGGGTGATCTGGGACATTTTGCACAGCTTTTGGATGCTGCCGAGGAAGAAGGGATGCGAGTGATCATCGACCTTTCTGTGAACCATACTTCTATCGAACACTTCTGGTTCCAGGAGGCCCGAAAGGACAAAAAATCCAGATACCGGGATTACTATATATGGGTAGACGAAAAGCCCGAAGATCCGGAGCCCAATATGATGGCCGGTGACGGGGAAAGCGGGTCCAGCTGGAAGTATGACCGTAAGGCTAAAGCCTATTATTACCACTCCTTTTACCCGCATCAGCCAGATCTAAATCTATCCAATCCCGATGTGCAAAAGGAGATCTTCAGGATCATGCATTTCTGGTTAAAGCTGGGTGTATCAGGTTTTCGAATAGATGCGGCCCCGCACATGTTCAAGGAAAAAGGACGAATGGATTTTGATGGTGATCCGCACGAGATCTTTAGAAATTTCAGAGAATTCGTGGAAACTCAAAAACCCGATGCCATTCTTCTGGCAGAGGTAGACCTTGACCCGAATGACTATAATAAATTTCTAGGAAATGAAGACCAGATGCACATGCTCTTCAATTTTTACGTTAATAATTTTATCTATCTGGCATTTGCCCGTGAAGAAGCCACTCCTTTGGCCAAAGCTATGGAGAGAATGCCCGAAAGCATTACTGAAAAAGAACAGCTGGCCATTTTCCTTAGAAATCACGATGAATTAAATTTAGACAAACTAAAGAAGAATGAAAGGGAAGAGGTTTTTAAAGCCTTCGCTCCCAAGGAAAACATGCGAATTTTTGGAAGGGGAATCAGGAGAAGACTGGCTTCCATACTGGGAAATGATCGCAAAAAAATGGAGCTCGCGCACAGCCTTCTTTTTACCCTCCCGGGTACTCCCGTATTGAGATACGGTGAGGAAATAGGTATGGGTGAGGACCTTTCCATGGAAGGCCGCTCCAGTGTTAGAACTGTTATGCAGTGGTCAAGTGAAAAGAACGGCGGATTTTCAAATGCTCCTAAAGCGAAGCTTATTAGGAATGTGATCTCAGGTGGAGAATTTGGGTATGAAAAAGTAAATGTAAGCGACCAGCACAGGGATCCCGATTCTTTTCTCAACTGGATCTCAAAGGCTATTGATTACCGGAAGGAATTTCCGGAGTTTGGGTGGGGCAGGTGTCGAATTATTGATACCGCTAATCCTAAAGTTCTGGGCTACTTTACCAAGTCTGATAAAGGAATAGGAATAGCCTTTCACAATTTTTCAGACAAGGAAATGACCGTAGAATTTCAGCTGGAAGGAGAGAAGGATCTCAAGAATATCATAGATATCTTCGGAAACATGAGGTATGATCCTTTCGATCCTGAAAAAGGAGAAATTACCCTTACCCCATACGGCTACCGCTGGTTGCACAAAAGAAAAATGTACTTATGAAAGAAAAGGAATATTTGTGGTGGCAAAAAGATATTATTTACCAGGTCTATCCCCGTTCTTTTATGGACAGTGACGGGGATGGGATTGGGGATCTAAACGGGATCATCAGTAAACTGGATTATTTAAAGGATCTGGGAATTAAGGGTGTGTGGATCTCTCCCATTTTTCCGTCTCCCATGGCCGATTTTGGGTATGATGTAAGCGATTACACCGGAATACATTCCATGTTCGGTACCATGCAGGATTTTGACCTTTTGACAAAGGAGATCCATAACAGGAATATGAAACTCATCCTGGACCTGGTTCCTAATCACTCCTCCAATGAACATCAATGGTTCAGGGAATCCAGGAGGTCGAAAGATGATCCGAAGAGAGACTGGTATATTTGGAAAGATCCTGCTCCAGACGGTGGTCCTCCCAATAACTGGCTTAGCGTATTTGGTGGCAGTGCGTGGGAATACGATGAACAAACAGGACAGTATTATTATCATGCCTTTCTCAAAGAGCAACCCGACCTGAACTGGCGTAATCCTGAAGTTCAAAAAGCCATTTTTGATGCAATGCGCTTTTGGCTGAAGAAAGGAGTGGATGGTTTTAGAGTAGATGTGATGTGGCATATGATCAAAGATGAAAAGCTACGTGATAATCCGCCTAACCCCGATTATAATGAGAAAATGAACTCATACAGCCGTCATATTCCGGCATATTCCACAGATCAGGATGAAGTGCATGATATAGTCCGGAAAATGAGAAAAGTGGTTGATGAGTTCGATGACCGCTTGTTGATCGGGGAGATCTATTTACCCATCAGCAAACTGGTAAGGTATTACGGAGAAGACAATCAGGGTGCGCATTTGCCATTTAATTTTCAGTTGCTGGAATTACCCTGGGAAGCAAAAAAGATCGAAGCGGCCATTAATGATTACGAAGGCGCTTTGCCAGATGAAGGCTGGCCTAACTGGGTTTTGGGCAACCACGACAAATCCCGGGTCGCCACCAGGGTGGGTAAGGAACAGGCAAGGATCGCCGCCATGTTGTTGCTAACCCTTCGGGGAACTCCTACTATTTACTACGGAGATGAACTGGGCATGGAAGACGTGAACATTCCCGAGAATAAAATTAAGGATCCACAGGCTCTGAACGAACCCGGAGTAGGTAAAAGCCGTGATCCCGAACGCACCCCCATGCAGTGGGATGATACCAGGAACGCCGGATTTACCACCGGAGAACCCTGGCTGCCATTAATGGAGAACTACCAAGAGCTTAACGTGACAGAACAGTGGGAGAAAAAAGGAAGTATGCTGCATTTTCAGCGCAGGCTCATAAACCTTCGGAACGGCGAACCGGCATTACATATAGGGGATCATATTCCGGTCTACACTGAAAACAACCTGCTTTCTTACATGAGAAAGTACAAGGATAGGAAATATTTAATGGTCCTGAACCTTAGTGATTCCGAAGAAAATTTCAAACCTGATTTTAACTGGAGAGGAAAAGTGAGAATCGCCACCCAGCCTGAAATGGAAGGAGAGGAGCTGGGAGGAGAATTGCAGGTTAAGGGTAACCTGGGCCTGGTGATAGAACTGGATTAAATACTTGAAAAAAACAACAACTATGAAAACATTTGGAAAAAAAGCCTGGATCATTGCCGAAGGTTATATCCCTGAATATGGAACGGGCCCAGAACCTGAGTTCACGAGCCACGAAACTGCTTGCATCCTTAATACCTCAAATCAAAAAGCGGATATCGAGATCACAATTTTTTATTCAGATAAAGATCCCGTGGGGCCGTACAAAGTTACTGTTGAGGCACAGCGAACCAAACATCTCAGGTTTAATGATTTGCAGGATCCGGAGCCTATTCCAAGGGGTACAGATTATGCCTGTGTGATCGAGTCTAACATTCCTGTGGTGGTACAGCACACCAGGCTAGACTCAAGGCAGGCTGAAAATGCCTTGTTGAGCACTATAGCTTATTCTGAATAGTCTATGGAGGCGACCTGGAAAAACTGGAGTGGAAGTATGGCTTTTCAGCCCGGAAAGGTCTTTGAACCCGAGTCTGAAGAAGAGGTTTGTGATATAATTCGGAAAGCATCCAGGCAGGGGAAAAAAGTAAGGGTAGTGGGTGCAGGACATTCCTCATCGCCCCTGGTAAAGACCGAAGATTTCCTGTTGTCTTTAAAGCATTTTCGCGGTGTAGAGTCACCAGATCGGGAAACGGCACAGGCTACGGTGCCTGCAGGTATGACCGTAAAAGAAGCCGGCAAAGACCTTTTTAGATATGGTCTTGCCATGCACAACACCGGTGATGTGGATATACAGACGCTGGCAGGCGCAATTGGCACAGGTACTCATGGTACCGGGAAAAATTTACAAAATCTTTCCTCCATGCTCATCGGCGCCAGAATGGTCACAGGAAAAGGGGAAATCATAGAGGTTTCTCAAATGAAAGATCCTCAAATGATAAAAGCCCTGCAGGTGGCGTTGGGTAGCTGCGGCGTGTTTCTAAAGATGCGCCTTCAGCTGCAGCCAGTCTATAATCTGCATAGAAAGGAGTGGTGTATTCCACTGGAGAAATGTCTGGAGAACCTGGAGGAGCTTCAGAATAATAACCGCAATTTCGATTTTTACTGGTATCCGCGCACAGATCTCTGTAAGATCAGGGTCATGAATGAAGAAGATCATAAAATGCCTGAGGTCCCCTACGGAAGCCTGGAAATGGAGCAGCAGGGGCATAGCCATGAGATCCTTCCACGTTCCCGTCATCTCAAATTTGACGAAATGGAATATGCCCTGCCTAAAGAGAACGGCCCCGAATGTTTTATGGAAGTAAGAGAACAGGTACGGAAAAAATGGCGAAAGGAAGTGGCCTGGAGAGTGCTCTACAGAACCATAAAAGCAGACGATGCTTTCATTAGCCCCATGTATGACCGCGAATCTGTGACCATTTCGCTGCATCACAATGCGGGATTGCCGTTTGAAGATTATTTCAAGGCCATAGAACCTATTTTTAAAATGTATGGCGGCCGGCCACATTGGGGCAAAAAGCATTACATGAAAGGGAAGGAACTTCAGGAGCTGTATCCCAAGTGGGAAAATTTTCAGCAGATCCGTCAAAAATTAGATCCCGAAGGAGTTTTCCTGACGCCATATTTAAAGGAACTGCTAAACATAACGCTATGAAAACCTACGGTAAACTGGACTGGGCTTTTTCGGCCGGCCGGATCCCCTTCCGAAGCACGGGAAAGGAACCTGATTTTGTAAGCCACGATAAAATTGCCATTTTAAATACTTCTGAAGAGGCAGCAGAAATAGAATTGTTCATTTTTTATGAAGAAGAGCAGCCTTCCGAAGTTTATGAAATTGAAGTCAAACCGAAAAGGCTTCGAAAAGTGCGGTTCAATGATCTTATAGATCCTGTGGCTATGCGTCTGGAAAGAAATTATTCCTGCTACATTAGAAGCAATGTGCCTGTTGTGGTGCAATTCAGCAGACTGGACTCCGGTTCCAAAGAAACTGCCCATATGGGCTCGATGGCCTTCCCGGCTGAACCTTAAAAAATGATGAGATGCTCGGATTTCTACTGGCTTTTGGCACGGCAATTTCAGAGGCCCTCAAAGATGTTACCAGTAAGCATAATCTTCATCATATAGATGAGTATACGGCTGCATTTTCCATGCACCTGGTGCAAAGTCTGCTGTTGATCCCGGTGGTATGGTATGTGGGACTGGAAGCCATGAGCCCCCGGTTCCTTTGGGCTCTTCTGGCCAGTTCGCTGTTACAACTGGGTGTGATCCTGCTGTACTTCAAAGCCATAAAACGCTCTGAGATCTCGGTCACGCTACCGCTGATCACCCTTACTCCGCTGTTCATGCTCATCACCTCGCCGATCATGATAGGCGAATTCCCCAGTTTTCTAGGTTTACTGGGTATTCTCACGATCGTCATAGGTACCTATATTTCCAACATGAGCGAAGACCCAAAAAAGATCTTTGCGCCCTTTGTTTCCCTGGTGAAGAATCAGGGTTCCCGCTATATGTTGCTGGTGGCATTTATCTGGAGTATCACGGCTAACATTGACAAAATTGGGGTAGAGGAGACTTCGCCGGTATTCTGGGCTTTTTCCAAGGATTTTGTGATCCTGTTTTATCTTATCCCTATCCTATGGAGGAAATCAAATAATCCAGGTTTGCAAATAAGGAATCGAAAATGGCCGTTACTGATGGTGGGATTCTTCAAGACCACCAGTGTATTGGCCCAGATGTTTGCCATTCAGTTGATCCTGGTTCCTTATGTCATTTCTATCAAAAGGTCGAGTGCTGTTTTTATAATTTTATATGCCTTTCTATTTCTGAACGAAAGAAAGAACATCAGGAACAGGATAATTGGAATCATTGTGATCATGATAGGGTTATACATCATAGCCATATCCTGATGCTTCTGAAGAAAAAAGCAGGGTTTTCACTTATTGTTCTTCAGTTAAGCGATTTTTATATTAGGAGATCCTACACTAACCAAACTTTCCCCCCGAAAGGCTATCATTAGCTGCCTCCTGTATTTTTAAACCATACAACTGATCTGTTATGAAAAAGTGTAGCATTATCCCGGTCTTTATTTTGTTGTTCCTTCTTGCCGGCTGTAGTTCTGATGATAGTTCGATCAAAGGAAATAGCCGTTCTTCCCTTTCCTTCGGAATATTCTTAGAGGATTTTGTTTTAAACACTTCCGAAGATAAACAAGCTACTTCTAATATACCTTCCTGCAGTGATGCAGATGCTGCTTTTGCAGAACTCGTTCTCTCAAGGGATGGCCTCCCGGTGGTTGGTACCATTGATTCCCCCTATCAAATAGCACTTTTACAAAATAATATAAATGGAGCTGGTGAAATATTCACTGAAGAATCATCTGAACTTGAATTAGAACCAGGCACCTATACGCTGGATTATTTTCAGGTTTTTGACGGGGAGGGAAATATGATCTGGACAGCTCCTTTAGATAACAATTCCACGGGTTTTGGCAAATTTGTAGACACTCCCTTACCATTGACCATTAATCTTGGTGCGGGGGTGAAAAAATATGTTGAAGTAGATGTTCTTAGTTTTGATGATCGTTTTGTTAATCAATATGGATATAGTTTCTTTCAACTAGAAGGTACAGAGGCTATAGAGTTCTGCATTTTCGGAAATTATTGCCTGGAGAACGGTAGACATGCCGAAGCGGCAAGGTATAGTGTAAGCATTTGGGACTATAGCGGCAATCCCGATGATCCTAAAGGAGCGAACTTTTATACAGATGTAGAAAACAGTATAATAATTACCGATTTTGAAGATGAATCTGAAACCTCTGCGGAACCGTTATGCTTTGTATTGCCGGACAGGGAAGGAACAGATGAATATTATCTTGAATTGAAACTGCTGGTTTTTGATTACGAAAGCGAAGAGGCCGTAATTAGAAAAGGAGTTTTTACAGATGAAGATGTTAAGGATCTTTTTACAGAAGGTAATACCCTCAATTATTACCATTTTAGGGAAGGAAATTGCGGAATGGAAGACTCTCCCCAATTATTTGAAGAAAACGGCAATGGCGTAGATCCAAACCTTGATACAGATGGGGACGGGATCGTGAATATTGAAGATAATTGTCCTTACCAGTATAATCCTTCACAAGGAGGTGTGGATTACTTCGGGGATGTTTGTACAGATCCCTGCAAAATAAAGACAGACGAGGAGGATCATTTGGCAGTAGCGATGAATGGTACAGATGATTTTATCCAGTTTGAGAGCACAAGCTACTTTATTGGAAGTGTCGAGTTTTTGCATAAGGAGTTGACTGTTGGAAGTATTTACGCAAAAACGACCGGGCCAAATGAGCTGACGGTGGAAGTATTTATTGATGCAGGAAGATATCTCGAAGATCATGTACTTGAGATAAGAGATGATTTAGATTCTGAAAGTTTTTGTAAAAAAATACACCCTGTTCAAATTGTTCCTGGTGAAGGAGTTAGTGGAGCTTATAGTGTTTTTAAATTTCAAATGCCTGAGGAAATATCTGCACCTTACTATGTAAGATTCAAAGGAAATTTATTCGTAAATTTTGATTAAAAGAAAATCATGTAACTAACCACCAACCTTATGAGATCAATTATTTTAGTGCTCTTCGTGCTGCTGGTAGGCTGCGGAACTACCAGTAACTCCTTTAACTCACAGGAAGTGATGAGAGATGCCACAGATATTCCGGCTTATTTTGAAAACCCGGCTGCAGTTCCAGGGGAAAAGGTCTGTAAAAGTCCGTTGATCGACCCGAGAGACGGGACAAAGATCAGCTTTTTAAGAGCTTCCTGGCCTATGGCCGATTATGAGGTACCTAAGGGCAAGTATGGAGTAGGAAGCAGCGAGCTTTTGAGGGTGAATTGTGAATCTGGCGAAGTGGTGGGGATAGTAAAACGATAGTTGTCAAGCACTTTAACTAAATAAAAAAGCCCGGAGAAATGTATTTTTCCGGGCCTTTTCATGTTTTCAAGAGGAAATCTAAACTGCTTTGATAACAAAAAATCCGTCGTTTCCTTGTGACTGGTAAAGGGGCATAAAAATATAAGCATCCCATTCGCTTTTTATTTCTTCCCCATTGCTGCTAGCCAAAAGCTCTCCTTTTTCTATTTTTTGGAAGTTTTTATACCCCGGTTCCATCTTAAAATCATCTCCATCCTTGATCTCATGTCTGTACACGATTTCAAAGGTTTTATCATCTGGAGCATTTTTAACGGTGAATCTTTCAACGCATTCCGGATGACCAGATAATTCCTGGAGGTCCAGGCCACAGGCCTTTTCAAGAGCCAGCCATATCATTCCTTCATGGTTCTCTACAGATTCATCACTGGTATGCTGTCCTGCTTCAAATACAAATCCGGTTAGGCCGGTGCGACTCATATAATGATCAATGGCTCCGTAGACGATATCGCTAAAGCCACGAACCTTATAGCCGGGAAATTTGTGTGCCCATTCATCGTTATCGTTCACTTCCTGTACAGAGATGTAAGGTAAACTGGCCGATGATGTGGTATGACAGTCTAGAAAATAGCGTTTGGTGAAATCTTTTTCAGGATAATGTTCCAGCGCCTTGATGATCTCGTGCATTTCCTGCTGTTCCCGGGAACCGGGATTTTCCTTTTGTACATTTTCCTCTGTCCAGGTACGGTTAAGGTCTTCATCAATAAACCGTTGATCTTTTTTCAGGGCAGCAGTATTTCCTTTCACGCCCACTATACGGCCTTTAATTTGGGGTTTTGTCTTGTTCAGCTCTTCAAAAACCCTCTCCAGGGCCTTAACTCCGCTGGGCTCATTTCCATGAACTCCGCCCGTAACGAACAGCAACGGACCTTCAATATTGCTGGTATAATTTCCTATTATTCTTTCTTTCATAGCTGGTCTGGTATTTTTAAGCCATTGTAGCCAGCACCTTGTTTTCTATCTGGCCTTCATACATTTCTTTATACTCTACTTTTTTCTCAATGGAATCTATTACCATATCTGAAAAATCGGGAAGATTTATCTCTCCAAAATGATCTAACCCGCCGGGGCTAAGTACATTTATCTCGATCAATTTATCTTCTACAACGTCAAGCCCAACGAAAAACAGGCCATCCTTGATTAGCTTAGGTGCTACCACGTTAACTACTTTCTGGATGCCTTCAGTTAGTGGACTCTTATCTGCAGAGCCTCCTTGCGCAAAATTACTTCGGAATTCTCCCTCGCCGCTTACCCGGCGAATAATGCCATATTTCCCTTTTTTTTCCATTATACGACCATTCAGAAGAAGAACCCGTACGTCTTCTTTGGCCGCCGGAAGGAATTCCTGGGCAATCACATAGCCTTTGTTGATGATATTCTCTATGATCTGGTTCAGGTTCTTTTCGTTCTTGTCGATAAGGTAAACATCCCGTCCTCCCGAACCTTCCAGGGGCTTAAGAACCATTTTCTTTTTATTGGCCTCAAAGAACTCGAGGATTTCTTTTTTACTTCTGGTAATTAAAGATTTAGGTTTGATCTCACTAGGTAGTTCTTCAAAGTAAAGTTTATCAATGAACGCATGGGAGAGGGCATAGGCGTCATTGAGCACCAGGACGCCTTCCTGTTGCATCATTCTTCCAAAGGCCACACCTGCCTGTTCTGCCCACTGCCGGCTGCTGCCTTCTTCGGTTGGGTTGTTCCTAATGAAAAGTACATCAAGGTCTTTAGCCACAATGCGACTTTCTTTGGCTTTCTCCCCCTTCAGCAACTCAAGGTACTCTGAGGGGGACTCTGCACTCGCATTCTTGGAAACGTAGGTGCTGTTAATGGTTAATTTTTCGGTATTGGTGAAAGAGAAATCTCCAACGCCCATAACATAGACATCGTGTTTTCTCTTCCAGGCTTCGTAAACAAGGTACATCGTGGTACCGCATTTTTCAGTTTCAATGCTGTTTACAACAAAACATATTTTCATGTGTTGATCATTTGTGAAAGGGGCATACCCTCCCGGATTTTACGTAATTTATTAATGGTTTCTTCGGTATTCAGGTATCGTGGCATGAGGTTGACCGGTTTTAGTACCCGACGCTCCCTTAGCTCTGTAATTATGGGCATATGTTCCAGCGCAAATTTTCCCGTGAGTAACGGCCCCAGTTCCCCGCCTTCGCTAAGATGCTGATTCAGCTGAAAAAGGCCTTTTAGATAAGAAATATCTTTTGTAAAACCGCCACCTTGCATGATGCGGGAAGTGATGTTGAACGAGCGCTGCGGAGAAAATCCATAGTCCTCGTGCAGCAGCCTGAAGATCTCCTGAAATTCGGCGCCATGCATTCTAGCCGAAGCAGCCACAACACGGCCGGCCAGGGTTCTCATTCGGTTACCGGTGAGGCCTCCCACCAGGTACTCTGAAAGTACCGCCAGGCCTTCCTGAAGGGTGTCATAATCTGTTAAGCCTATGGATAGCAGGTTCAAAGGCTGCTGTTTCCCATTATAGTAGGTGAGTACATGTGTGCCTATCTCATGCTGTACCAGGGCTTTAGTCTCTTCGGAATTTAACTTATAATCACTGGGGATATACAGCTCTCCCTGTGATACCATGAGGATGTTGACATCATCCCGGACATGGACCTTACTCGAAAAATTTTTGTCCTGCGACCTGAAGTATTCAAATTCTGATTCTGCCAGATATTTGAAATCTTCGGCCTTCATAATATTTTCGGCCTCTTTTGGAGTTCCTTCCTCAACTTCACGCAACAGGGTTTCGGCTTCCTTTAGAAGGTCTTTTTCGATATCCCCATACAGCATCATACTGTTGTAAAAGAAATCTTTAGAGCCCCTCTCGGTAAGCATGCTTATCTGCAGGTCAAGCTCTTCCCGTTTTTCCCTAAAAATATAGGACAGGGCAGGATCATCGATCTCTTCCATTTTAAGGTTGTATAAACGGCGCTTCAAAACGTCAGGATCTACGGGTAACAGCCGGTAATGATAATTTAGCACCTTTTCATATTTGGTTTCAAAAAAGGTGTTTTTGATCTGTCTTATGTTGGCCGGGGAAACCAGCCACAGAAATTGATAGGAGGTTTCAATGCTAGCCAGCTGCCGGTCAATTTCCAGTACTTTCTTCTGAAGGCTTTTTTGACCCAAAGCCTGATAACTTTTAACTCCGCTCGAAGTTTGAATCCTTATAAATTCATAAATTGTCTTGTGTAAGGCTACCACCAGGTCGTCTTTAAAACTCCTGAAGAATACAGGATATTCCTCTCCTTCCGAATTTCTGTAAACCGGGGGAACTTCAAGTCCTATAAGCAGGCAACCTGCATCCTTTAACTGGGAGATGCTCAGTAATGGCCGTTGCCCTTCTGGCTGTCTTTCTTCTGTATTCTCGATCTTTGCTCTATCAAGATCAAGCACCTGGTAATTCTTATTAAGTTTGTCAAGTTCCTTTTTCAGGATCTTTAAGGTAGCCGGAAGACGGTCTGCCGGTCCCTTTATTTTAAATTCGTTGCTTTCAACATCTCCCGAAAAGATCTCCAGCAATAAAAAAGATTTGAATTTAGATGACATGGCTTCCCCCAGGGAATAAATGAGCCTTTGATAGCCTTCCCATTCTTCGTCTCCTATGATAAGAAAAGAGGCTTCACTTAGTACAAAGCGAACAGTAGCCCGGTCTTCATCCTTTTCCTGGTCCTTAACCCGGTAAACCACCAGATAAGGCAGTTCATCGCTCATGTGCAAATACCCCCCGCCGGGAAGATGTTGTTCAAGTTCACAATCTTCCTGCAATTTTTCTATCATTTTCTGAATGGAGGCTTCGCCTAAAGGTTGTAATTCATTAGATGTGCTTACTTCCATAAAAAATTGAATGTTTTTGGATTGGCAACTCCCGACTGAAGGGAGAATTTTCCTGCCAAAAGGTATTTAGGTAAATGTAACGGATTATTGTTTTTTTAGGTAATTAGCCGGTTGGTCTTAGGCTAATATTAGCAATACTTTAATAGTAATTTTAGAAAAGGGAAAAGCTTCTAAAACGAGAGGGTATCCTGCCCCACAGTATCTCTGTAGATCGAAGAATAGTTAAGGTTTTAAACCTAAAAAAATTATTCTTCTAGAAGCTTGAAAAATATAGGATTACAAATGGAGAGGGAATTAAATTTATATTTTGCTTGTGATTATTGAAAACCTCATTATATTTGCACCGCTTTAATGGTCGCGTAGCTCAGCTGGATAGAGCATCTGCCTTCTAAGCAGACGGTCCCAGGTTCGAATCCTGGCGCGATCACATCAAGTACAAAACCACGTCCCAAAGGGCGTGGTTTTTTTGTTTTTCGAAGCACCCGAATCGAAATTCAACTGTGTGGAGGGAAACAAGAAAAGTAAGGCGTAAGCCCCTGGTTTTTAATTTGCAGGAGTGGGTGAAGTTTAATGAGAAAACCATCCTTGGCGGGATCATTTGAATAGACAAAACCACGTCCCCAGCAGAAGTGGTTTGTTGTTTTTGAAGCAAGCTACGATTATTAACTCAAGTTCAACTATTTGCATTTCAGTCTCTTGACGGTAATAAATAGTGTTTTAACAAATTCTTACAAGATGACTGTGGGAAATTTCTTTAGTTTTGGTTCTCTATCATAATTGATAAGGTTTGCCCCAAAGATCTACATGGACTACCCCCAAAATAGGACACGTGATTTTTTCTTTGGGGCTTTTTTGTTTCAAACTTCAGGTGAAAAGGTCAATTTCAGGTTGAAAAAGACTTTAAGATTTATGTAATTTTCCCGGTTAAAGAACAATTTCTCTCCTTCGGACTTTTTTCCGAAGTACAACAAATATGCTATGGATTTTTCTAAGATAAAGCTTATTGTTAGCGACATGGACGGCACCCTTCTGAACAGTGAGCATGAGGTGAGCGAGGAGTTCTACAGGCTTCAAAAAGAACTGCAACAAAGAGGTATCACCTTTGCCGTGGCCAGCGGAAGGCAATATTACAGCCTTATGGAGCGATTGGAACCATTAAAGGATGAACTTTCTTTTATTGCTGAAAACGGCGCTATAGTGATGGAAAAAGGCGAACAGGTTTTCA
Source organism: Salinimicrobium catena (assembly GCF_900102915.1). Classification (GTDB taxonomy): domain Bacteria; phylum Bacteroidota; class Bacteroidia; order Flavobacteriales; family Flavobacteriaceae; genus Salinimicrobium; species Salinimicrobium catena. Next base: position 525,844 of record NZ_FNGG01000002.1, on the reverse strand, counting down.
TTCAGCCAATGGATGAGAAGATCGTGCAGGAGGTGATCAAAGAGGTGAGGGCAATAGGAGGAAAGTACCTGGTGCTGTGCGGCAGGGAACAAGCCTACATTGAAAGCACCGATCCTGAATTTATGAAGCCGTTCCTTGAACATTATGAGAAGTATAAGGTGGTTGATGATCTCCTGGAAGTAAAAGACGATGTTTTTTTGAAACTTACCATCTGTGACCTTTCGGGGGCCGAGGAGCATTCCCTGCCGAAGGTGAAACATTTCGAAAAAGAGCTGCAGGTGAAACTTTCGGGGAAGATCTGGATAGACTTCAATCACAAGGAAGCTCACAAAGGAAACGCTTTAAAAGCCCTTCAAAAACTACACGGACTAAAAAAGGAGAACACCATGACTTTTGGGGATTACCTCAATGATATGGAACTCTTTGAAAATTCGGCTATTAGTGTTGCGGTTGAAAATGCACATAATGAAGTCATGGAAGCTGCAAAATATAGAACTAAAAGCAACAATGAACAGGGGGTAGAACAAATACTCAAAGAGCTTTTGGCACATCATGATAAACCAATGCTTTGAACGGAAACATGTACCTGCCTGTTTATTAATGTCTTGTAAAAATTTTGCGGTTCTTTTTTTGCTTGCGTAACTTAACGTAATGGGGGAAACTTTACCGCAAAGAGAATTTCACAGGCCAAAATTTAAACTTCCCGTAGAACCGGAATTTCTGGAACTACGAAAGGAGGTAGAAGAGGTAGTGAAAAAATTCTCTTCCTCGAGACGAAAGATTATCTGGTTCAAGATATTGTTGTTTCCCAGCCTTTACTTTGCGACCTACGCACTTCTGCTGCTCAAGGGACAGGATCCTCTGATATTCTTTATTTCTTACATATTTCTTGGCTTCTTTTTGCTGCTCAATTTCCTGAATCTTGTACATGATGCAGTTCACGGAGTGACATTTAAGAACCACGGAAAATTGAACCAAGGGTTCCTGTACTTTTTTGACCTGCTAGGGGCCAACAGTTACATCTGGAAAGTAAGGCATTTACGGCTGCACCACGCTTTTCCGAATATTATGGGCTGGGACAGTGACCTGGAACAAAGTCCCCTGGTGAGGATCTTTCCGCAGACACCAGTGAAGAAAATTCAGCGATATCAGCATATCTATCTTCCTTTTCTATATCCGTTATACCTGTTCAATTGGTTGATGGTAAGGGATTTCCGGGATTTCTTTGGTAAAGAGCGTACGGTTCATAAAGTAACCATGATTCCGAAGAAGGAGTATTATAAACTCTTCTTTTTCAAGATCCTGTTTTTCACGTACATTCTGGTTATTCCTAAAGTGGTGCTGGAATTTTCATGGGGAATGATCATTGTGGGATTTATGCTTTTTATGTTTACTGCGAGCATAACTTCTTTGATCGTTCTGCTTTCTCCGCATGCCAGTATAGAAAGTGATTTTCCCGAGCTCGATGAGTCGGGTAACATTCCCCATACCTGGTTTATGCATCAACTGGTATGCACGAATGATGTGAGCAGCGACAATCTTTTTACCAGATTTTTTATGGCTAACTTCAATTATCACATTGCCCATCATTTGTTCCCCTACATTCACCACGTCTATTATCCCGAGGTAAGCCACATTATTGAAGATTTTTCTGCCAGGCATTCTCTGCCTTACAGGAAAGAAAGCCTTAAAAGGTCGCTTTTGAATCATTTCGCTCTACTGAAGCAGAATTCGCGGCAGGAGAACATTTTTGAAGAGACCATGTAAAAAAATGCCCCGGAATAATTCAATTCCGGGGCACTCTTTTGAACTGAAGCACTGCTTTCTAGTACATGGCAGGTTCACCGGCTTTAGGCAGAGTTCTCTGAATGAATTCCCGAAGATCATCATTCGCTTTGCGCAGGTCCTCATTTCGCAGGTACATCATGTGACCGCTGCGATAGCCTTTAAAATTAAGTCTGTCCTTCATTTTTCCGCTAGGGTCAAGCTGCCACATGGTATATTTCGCATCAAAATAAGTGGTGGCACCGTCAAAATACCCGCTCTGTATCAATACGTCCAGGTTCGGGTTTTGAGCCATGGCCTGTCTCAGGTTTTCACCAGTTTTGTTTCCGCTGCGGTCCCACGGGTGCACCGGCCCGAACATGAAATAAGTAAGGTCTGTCTCGAATTTCAGGTCGTTCTGCAGGTAATAGTTAATGGCAGGAGTGAAGGAGTGAAGCCAGGAGGTTAGCTCTGAGTTATAGTCTGGAGAATCTCCCGATTCTTTTCGATCCAGCCCCAGGTAACGGGAGTCAAGCCTTCCAATAGTGTTTCCCGATTTATCCCTTAGCAAGTCCTTCCAAAAATATCTATAGGGCACTTCCAGGTTGTTCTGAAGAATAGTCTTTTCTGAAAGGCCGCTGTATCTCGCCATTTCTGAAGCGATCTCCTGTCTTTTCTCCTCCGGAAGGAATCCTCCCTTTGCCAGGGCAGGTAAAAGTTCGTTTATGGCATACTCTTCAACCTCCGGCAGCAATTCCTCCAGGTCTTTATTTTGAAGCTCTTCCGGAAGGGCTTTATGATACCATGCCGCGGCAGTAAAATAAGGCAGACGGTTGGCGACCTCTACGGGTCCTTCACGGTCTATCCCAATTTCGGTAGGAGAAACCAAAATAACTCCGTTGAGATACATCCACTGTCTGTTTTGCAGTTCCAGGGCTAATCCGGAAACCCTGGTGGTTCCATAGCTTTCCCCGATCAGGTATTTTGGCGACAGCCATCGATCGTTCCTCGTCACGAAAGTATTGATCCACTTCGCCAGGTAACTCACATCGGCATTCACTCCAAAGAATTCCTTACGGTCCCTCTTTTTGTCACCTTCAGGTTCAATAATGCGGGAATATCCAGTATTTACAGGGTTCACATAAACTATATCGGCAACATCCAGGATCGAATGAGGGTTTTCCTTGATCCCATAAGGCTGTACGGGAAAACCTTCATCATCTATTTCCAGGATACGCGGGCCTGTGTAGGCAATATGCATCCAGACAGAAGCAGAGCCCGGTCCGCCGTTAAAAGAGATCACCAGCGGACGATTGCGAGTGTCCTTTATTCCGCTGCGTTTATAATAAGTATAGAAAAGGCTGGCGACAGTTTCACGGTCTTCGTTCCAAACCGGTTGCATTCCCGTAGTAGCCGTGTAATTTATTCTTTTACCATTAATATTAACAGTGTGGGAGGTGGTCACGGTAGTATCAACGGGGATTGGAATCTTTTGAGCTTCGGAAGTAAGGCTAACAAAGCAAAAAAGGACCAATAAAAAGGCAAATTTTCTCATGTTCAGGTTTTAGGTGATAAAGGCCTAAAAATAGAAAATTAGAAGGAAAATTCCTCTTTTTCGGAAGTTATCTCAAATGCTAAAAGGTATACCTCATGCTGATCCCCTGGTATTCAGCTCCCATGGTCGGAAAAAAGGAGAATTCGGTGTTCTCTTTTTTATGAAGTTCAGGAATGAGGATTCCGGAGAGGGCTCCAATTCCGTAGCCTACGATATTATCTGAAAGGAAATGTTTTCCGCCTTCAAGCCTTAAATATCCTACCCAGGCAGGAACAAGCGCAGCAGCTGTCCACACATAGGGTTTTGCCCAGGAATCTGGATTGAAATCGCTGAATACTTTGGCAGCGAAAAAGGTAGCGGAAGCTGTTGCCGCGGTATGCCCCGCGAAAAATGAACGTCGCGCTCCGGCTTCACTCCGCAGCTCATCGGGAAGGTCTTCATTATAAACCAGAGGACGGCTGCGGTTCACAGCCCCGGCAGTGATAGTATACAAAGCTCCGGTTGTGGCCATGGTCTCGATAAAAAGTACCGAAATCTGCCCGGCATGCGGCCGTTGCTCATCTGTAAGCATCATGATGAAAGGCACCGCAAAGGAGCCGTAAAAAGGGTAGTAGCTTATATTGTCTGCACGTTCAGAATAATTGCCCGCAGCCCATCTGTCAAATCCGGGCACATCATCTTTGGAAATGGCAGCCAGTTCTTCGGCTGTAAGCGCTTCTTTGTCCTGAATGAGTTTGAAACCCAGGCCATTGAGACCCAGTCCAACACCTATCCAGGTGCCGTCAAGGGCCCAGGAAGTTTCATAGGGAGAATCAGATTGCGCAGAAGAAGTTGAAATAAAGAAAAATAATAGAATAAAAGGAACTAAGAATTTCCTGTTCATGATCTTGGTTTTTTACCAAATATCAAATGAAAATCCCTGAACACCTGCGCCTTTAACCAAATTATAAGAAGTTTCCCACGGAAAATTATGGAATATTTAATTTTTTTAAAAGGTGAAGGATCCTGATCATAATCGTAACTTGAAAAGAAAGACTTATCATGATCTATTCCCTGAAAAGAAGCCAGAACCTGCCAATTTCCCTTGACAGTTCCTGGGATTTTTTCTCAGATCCCAGGAATTTACAAAATATCACGCCACCCGACATGGGCTTTGAGATCATTTCGGGAGCCGAGCGAAAGATGCATCCGGGGCAGATCATCCAGTATATCGTACGGCCTGTGGCCGGGTTTAAGACCAGGTGGGTGACAGAGATCACCCACGTGCAGGAAAAGAAGTTCTTTGTTGATGAACAGCGGTTCAGACCTTATGCATTATGGCATCATAAGCATTTCTTCAGAGAAATTGAGAACGGGGTAGAGATGGAAGACGTGGTGGATTACAAACTTCCTTTTGGCCTTTTGGGCAGAATGGTGCATCCTGTACTGGTGAAGCCAAGGCTTCAGGCAATATTCGATTTTAGACGAGAAAAGTTGCAAGAGGTTTTTGGGAAATACCCGGGAGAGTAGCGTAAACAAAAAAGGCAGGATATTTTCCTGCCCCTTTGCTATATAAAATTTCAGTCTGAATTAAGCTTTTTGAGCTTCCTTCTGTTTTTGGTGACTGAACAGGTTGTGTTCTTTGATCATCGCGGTGGTCTTTTCCGGCAGCATGCTTTCCCAGCCTCCTTTACCTTCAGCGATCATTTGAAGCACCTCCCTGGAGTAAATATCAAGGATCTCAGGATCATAGTTCTTTATATCAACCACTTTTCCGTTGTATTTAAAGAACTTATACAGCTCCTTCATTCTTGGATGCACCTTGAGGTTCTCGCTAGTAGTGATCTCACCGGTATCCTTATCTTTAAGAGGGTAGAGATAAACTTTAAGATCCTTAAAGAATAACTTACCAAAAGCCTCCAAAATACCTCCACTAAGGTGACGGTAATATTTCTCATCAAATATATCCACCAGGTTGTTAACTCCCATAGCGAGACCCATACGTTCCTTGGTATAACGGGAGAAATATTCCACAACGCGATAATATTCCTGGAAGTTGGAGATCATTACCGTTTGTCCAAGAGAACAAAGCAGTTCGGCACGATCCATAAAGTCCCTTTCGTCGATCTCTCCTTCTGCCCGCAGGTTTGAGAGGGTGATCTCAAAGATAACTTCGGTATTTTCTTCATCAACGCGGTTCTCTTTCAGGAACAGCTCCATAGACCTTTTATACATGTCCATATTGACCTTGGTCACGGGTCTAAAGCTACCTCTAAGGGCGAGGATATTCTTTTTATACAGAATCTTTGCCGGCAATACGTTATTACCGTCTGGCGCGAACATTACGGCCTCGGTCATTCCGTTCTTCACCAGCTGCAAACTCATTAAACGGTTATCGACCTTTTCAAATCTTGGCCCCGAGAAGTTAATGGTATCGATCTCTATCTGGTCCTTATCGATATGATCATAGAGATATCTTAATAATTTTTTCGGATTATCATACTTGTAGTAAGCACCGTAAATAAGATTCACACCCAGAATCCCTAAAGTATTTTGTTGCAGACGCGCATCATTCTCGTGAAAACGTACGTGGAGAATGATCTCGTTGTACTCTTCTTCAGGATGTACCTGGTATCGGATTCCTACCCAGCCATGTCCTTTGTATTTTTTGGCGAAATCTATGGTCGCAACAGTGTTGGCATAAGTAAAGAAAAGCTTGTTAGGGTGCTTTTCACGGGAGATTCGCTGTTCAATAAGATTGGTCTCATGCGTCAGCATCTTTTTCAATCGCTCCTCGGTCACATACCTTCTGTCATCCTCAATTCCGTAAATGGCATCACTAAAATCTTTATCATAAGCACTCATTGCCTTTGCAATGGTACCCGAAGCTCCACCAGCTCTGAAGAAATTACGCACAGTTTCCTGTCCCGCTCCGATTTCTGAAAAGGTTCCGTAGATATTTTCGTTGAGATTTATTCGTAAAGCTTTACTTTTTATGGAAGGGACATTTTCAAACTCCCGATCTCCCATTATAGTTATTGGCATAGCTGATTTCTTTTAGAAAAGTGAACTTACTTAAGTTGGTATCAAAGGTACTAAAATGCAGGGCCAAACAAAAAAATAATACTTAGTTTTGTGGTAAAATAAAAGGCATTGAAAGTAACATTTTTGGGCACAGGAACTTCGCAGGGAATCCCCGTTATTGGCAGCACACATCCGGTTTGTCTTAGTGAGGATGACAAAGATAAAAGGCTGCGGGTTTCGGTGCTTATAGAAGTGGAAGGTTTCAATATCGTAATTGACTGCGGGCCAGATTTTAGACAACAAATGCTCAGCAATCCCATAGAGCGTCTGGATGCAATTTTGTTCACCCATGAACACAGCGATCATACCGCGGGCCTTGATGACATTCGTCCTTATTTCTTTCAGCAGGGAGATATTCCCGTTTTTGCCCATGAGAGGGTGATGGATTCACTGCGGAAAAGGTTCGATTACATCTTCGCTTCCGAAAATAAATATCCCGGCGCTCCCAGCGTCAGGGAAAATGTGATCCAAAATGAACCTTTCAAGGTGGGGAAACACCAGGTAACACCTATTGATGTGATGCACAACCGGGTGCAGGTTTTTGGTTACAGGATCCAGGAGTTCGCCTACATCACCGATGCCAAGACAATAGAGGAGGAAGAGATCGAAAAGCTGAAGGGGGTAGACGTGCTGGTGATCAATGCCCTGAGAAAGGAGCCTCATCATTCTCATTTCAACCTGGAGGAAGCCCTGAAGTTCATTGAGAAGATCAACCCAAAAAAGGCATATCTCACCCATATAAGTCATGTAATGGGTTTTCATGAGGAAGTGCAGGCCACACTTCCAAAAAATGTATTTCTGGCCTATGATAATCTGCAAATCACCATTTAAATGCGAAAAAGCCTTTTACTCTACCTCTTTGTTTTCACTGCCTTACTGGCTGTATATATCTATGTTTCGGGACAAAGCATGCTGAAGTCAAAAGAAGAAAAGATCGAGCAACTTCAGGAAGACCTGATTCTTGCTGAACAAAAAGTTGAATCTCTTTCTTCTGATGCACAGGGACAACAAGAGGCTTTCTCTCTTGTAACCAATGAAGAGGCCCTGTCTTACCTTGAAAACAGAGGTTTGGATCCTTCCGAAGTAATAGAGAAAGTAGAAAGCGAACTGATAAGCCGAAATAAAGCCGATGCAGACAATGACCTGGTTCCATACGAAGGCATGGACGGCCATTTCAGGATCAATAAAATAAAGCTGCTCAACCAAAAATGGATACTGGCCAGCTTTACCGATGGCACTTACTGGGGAGATCTGTTCTTAACCTACGAAATAGGGGAGGACCGAAACCTGGAGATCACCACTCAGGAAGCTTTGCTTTACACTCCTAATTAAAGCCGCTCTTCGAGCCACTTTTTCAGCTCCCAGAAATTTTGCGGCGCTACGCCATGGCCGACAGGAAATTCTGAATAACTATTTTCGATTTTAAGAGAATCCAGGAAAGGTTTTGTATTCCTCGCCCAGCTCACGGGGATCACCTGGTCCTGCGTGCCGTGGGAACTATAAACTGAAAGGTTGGAAAAATCATTGTTTCTGAATCCTTCTTTCAGGATATCAGGATTGACATAGCCACTAAGGCCTATTACATTCTTCACCTTTTCAGGATATGAAAGCGCCACGGCAAGGCTAAGAATACAGCCCTGGCTAAAACCTAACAAACTGACATTTGTGGGATCTACCGGGTATTGTTCTATAGCTTCATCTATAAATTCAGCGATCTTCTCACGCGAAGTCACCGCCTGCACATCATCACTGAATTTTCCGTCGTTATTATCCCAGTGAATGGCATACCAGGCATGACCGTATGGCGGCATGGGATAGGGCGCTCTCAGGGAAATGATGAACAATTCATCTGGCAGTTCTTCAGCGAAAGAGAAAAGGTCCTCTTCATTGCTCCCATAGCCATGCATCATGATGAGCAAAGGCGCCTTTTCTACAGCGATTTTTGGTTTTCGTACAAGATGATATAAAGACAAAGTACTGGTGTTCATTAGTGTATCGTGCTAAACCATTTTTGAAAGTATGCTCCCATTACAGGCACTTCCTTTTGCTCCCCCTGAATGGCGGTAATAAGTCCGTAGCCCCATAGGATAAGAATAAAGATGTAAAAGGCAGAGGAGATCATCCAGCTGTCAAACGCCGAAACCAGGATCCCCAGCAAATAGAAAGTGATATGAATGCCCAGAGCCTGTCTTATGTGAAAGGAAGCAAAAGGATTCTTGCTGTCATTGTTCATGAAATAAGCGACAATGGTTCCTATGATGGTAAGGTAAGCCACAATGGCTGCAGCTTTACCCTCTTCGGCTATGGTTTTCATAATAATTTTTTTCTTGTACAAAAGTACGATTTTCTCTTAGTCTTCGGAAGCTAAAAATGTACTGTCGGAGAGAATACCGTAAACTTTTCCTTTTAGTTCCTGCCCCAGGAAAAGGCTGTTCCTGGAAGTACTCCAGATATGCTCCTTTTCAAAGGTGTAGGTGACTTCAGGATCGAAAAAGGTCAAATTCGCGGGGGCTCCTTCTTCGATGACATTTTCAGGAATATTGAACCTGCTTTTTCCGGCGGTAAGCATTTTTACAGCGGTTTTAAGTGAAGTGATCTTCAGCAAAGCTCCCAAAGCCGATTCCAGCCCCAGGGTGCCATAAAGGGCATTATCGAACTCCACTTTTTTATGCTCCACATCCATGGGAGAATGGTCTGTGGTCACCATATCAATGGTTCCGTCCTTAATTCCCTGCAAAAGTGCTTTAACATCGGCTTTTGTTCTCAATGGAGGCAAAACTTTTGCGTTGGTGTCAAATTCCTTGAGGATCTCATCTGTAAAGAAAAGATTGTGAATGGCAACTCCGCAGGTCACATCCAGGCCTTTCTCCTTGGCGTCACGAATGATATCTACCGCCTTCGCAGTAGAAATAGTGGGAATGTGCAATTTTCCTCCTGTATACTCCAGGATGTATAGATCTCTGGTGATCTGCAACTCTTCGGCCAGGGCGGGAATTCCTTTTAACCCCAGCAGGGTACTCATCTCATGCTCGTTTACCTGTCCGTTCCCGGCTATCTTGTTCTCCTGCGGAAAGGAAAGCACCAGCCCGTCAAAGTTTTGAGTGTACTGCAGCGCGAGCTTTAGCATATTGGGGTTAGAGACAGCTCTCTGGTAATCTCCGAAAGCCACAGCGCCCGCCTGCTGCATGTCGAAGAGTTCGGCCATTTCAGTGCCTTCACTTTTCCTGGTCAAAGCGCCGATGGGATAAAGCGCTACAGGCTGTCCCTGCGCTTTATTTTTCAGAAAAGAAACCGCACCCTTATTGTCGGTCACCGGATCATTTCCGGAGTTGAGGGCAATTGACGTAAACCCGCTTTTACCTGCTGTCCTGAGTCCATTTTCAAGGGTTTCCCGGTCTTCAAAACCCGGTTCCCCAAAATTCACACTACTGTCAAACCATCCCTGAGATACATGAAGATTATCCAAGGTGATCTCCCGGTCAACTTTTTTGGTCTTGATCTGGGGAGCGATCTCTTTGATGTTGCCGTCTTCCACCAGGATATCCATGACCTTGTTGTTGAACGGGCTTTCGTTGTCGATGATCTTGGCAGATCGGATCAGTAGCTTCATTTAAAAAATTTTAGGATGAGCATTTCAGTAAGTAAGAGAATCAGGGCAAAAATAACAAACCATTTCCAAAGTGCAGCTGTTTCTCCCGTAGCTTTGATCTCCTCAAACACATCAGGAACGTTTTGTTGCATCAAAAGATCTTTGGAAGGCTTTATTTCCCTGTACCGCATCTGGCTTTCACTTCGTCCCGCATTGAAGGCAAGCGTGCGCAGCACAGCTGTATCTCTCAACACTTCATAATGCCCCGGCTGCGGCGGATCATTTTCAAGAAAAAGTTCCACTTTGTTCTGAAAGCTTTGCTGTCGTGGAATAAAGGAATAATCGGGAGAGGCTAGTTTCAATATTTCATCTTTCCCCAATTGGGCCTGCAGGCTTATCTTTTGATCTTCATTCAAACTGAAGTAAAGCTGTGGCAGGGAAATGGTGAGATTTCCAATGTTATAGAAAGTGGGAACGATCAGCGGAGAGGCCTTGAAATTGGAATTCTGCCCATTTATGGGGGCAGAAAAAACGAAAATATGGTCCTTTTCGATCAGGAATGGCTGCCCGGTCTCAAAACTCAAAACAGCTCCCGGCGACCTGTTGATGGCAAAATAGCTTTGAACTTTGGGGTACTGGAAGTTCTGCACTTTTTCATCGAAAACCGAAGCATAGACGGGATGGGAAAAAGAGATATCTGTAATAAGGCGTTCCTGCTGTACTATATTAGAAAAACCCTGCAACCCGAACTCCCTGAAAAAGCTGTTATATGACTGCAGATCTGCCTGGCCTGAAGGAATGACCACCAGAAACACATTTTCGCCATGCAGTTGTACCAGTTGATTGTTAAGAGAAGGAGGGATGTTCCGCACTTCGTTCAGGATGACCAGGTTGGCAAGCGATAATTCGTTGTAATTCACATTTTCTTCCGGAAAGACCTGCAGGTTAAATTCCGGAGCGGTAAAAATGCGGCTCAGAAAATCGCTGTTTTTATCGCCTATGACGACCACTTTAATGGCGCTGGGCTCGTTAATACTAAAGAAAAGCTGGTTGTCGAACTCTAATCCGTTATCTTCGATACTAATCCTTCCATTTTCAACCGGGCCCGAGGGGATGCTGAAATCCACTTCAGCAGCAAGTTCCTCATCAAAGTTCGCTGTCTTTCGGGAAAGTAAGTTACTTCCGTTATAAAGACTTACCGGTAGTCCTTCGGGAGCTTTTCCGGAGGCTTTCAGCAGTACCTTCAAGGTGAGCTGGTCCGGACTTTTTTCAGAAACAAAAGCTGAATCGACAGCGACATTGTTCAGGTTTTCGGGTTTTGCAGGCACCAGAAAAGTTCGGGCAGAGGGCAGGGCAGAGAGGGAATCGTCTTGCGCTTTCTGCTGAAAATCTGAGATCGCGATGAAATTCTTTGCGGAAGACCCATTTTCGGCCAGTAAAGCTTCGGCTTTAAGGCTGATGGTCTTCCAGCTTAACTGCTCCGGAGAATAAGTGATCTCCTGCAATTTCTTCCGAAGAGAAGTGGCGCTGATATCCTTAAATTGTTCAGAATTAGTAAAAAAAGAGATTTCTCCTTCCTGTGGTAAATTCTCCAGCAGCTGCTGAATTCCCTGTTTCAGCAACACGCCGTTCTTTCCCCTGGCCTGCATGCTGTATGAGTTATCGAGATAGATCACTGTTTCCTGAGATTCACTTTCCGCGGCCGAAGATCCAAAATAAGGCTGGGCGAAAGCGATGATAAGAGAGGCCAGCAGTAACAGGCGGGTAAAAAGAATAAGCCACTTTTTGATCGTCGAACTCTTACGGGTTTGTTGCACCGCCTTTTTCAGGAATTTTACATTGGTGAACTTTTCTATCCTGAACCTGCGTAACTGGAAAAGGTGTACCAACACGGGTATGACCAGCAGGAAAAGAGCGTAAAGCAGTTCAGGATTCCTAAAGTACATGTGTTGGTTTTAGTTTATCAAATATAAAAAACCGCGCCTGCACTATCTTTTAATTTTGAACTTAAAACTGCTTCCTTCTCCCTCTGTGGATTCCACAGAGATCTCCCCGCCCATATGGTCAATGAGCTTCTTCACGGTGGCAAGGCCAATGCCGTTGCCCATATTGCCGTAACGGTCACTCTGTTCCAGAGTGGTGAACAGGTCAAAGATCTTCCCGATGTTTTCTTCAGGAATACCCTCACCATTGTCATTTACTTCAAATTCATAGAAGGTTTCTGAAGCTTTGTACAGGACGACAACTTGGCGTCGCGGCTTATGATTGTATTTAAGGGCGTTGGCCAGGAGGTTCAAAAAGATCTGGGAGAGAGCCGCTTTATTCACATTTTGAAGGATCCCGTTTTTGGGATAATTGATCTCCACGTCTGCATCAACGTTGTACAGACCGGCCACCTCTTCAAAAAAAGATCCCAGCTCCACGTCTTCTTCCTTCTTTTCCAGCAGTTTTTCACTGCGGTAGAACTTCAGCAGTCCGTCTACATAGCGCCGCAGGCTTTGGGAAGATTCCTCGAGAAAATCGAGGTATTCCATTGTCTCTGCGGAAAGGTTGCCTTTATTCTCTTCTTTTAAAAGTTCGGTAAGGGAGATGATATTGGCCAGGGGAGATTTGATGTCGTGAGAAACCACACTGGCAAACCTCTCCAGGTCCTGATATTTTTGTTCCAGGGCGGCCTGCATTCTTCTGAACTGGTTCTCCTGCTTTTTAAATTCCACGAGTTTTAATACCTGTCCGGCCAGCAGCCGCAATGATCTTTCCTCATTTGAAGTAAGCTGAAGTTTGTCACCATCCAGAATGCACAGAATCCCCAATACATCTCCGGAGCCGGTGATCATAGTGGTTCCGGCAAAAAATGATAGGTTTGTATGATCTTGTGATCCTAGAGAGCTATCCTTTACTCCAAAAGTTTTTTCTTGTTGTAGCGTCGCTTTCAGGAGTTCTTCGCGGGAAAGCAACCAGTCGGGATCAACATCTTTTGCAGCCTTGATGTAATTCTCTTCGTTTTCAGTAATGATCAAAGCTGCCGCTGAAGTATTGCAGGCTTCCGAAGCTAAGAAAAGAATCTCGCGGAAGACATTTTCAGGTATTGATCTTAAGATATGGAATTCCTCAAGGGAAGTGGGGCGCAGTTTTCTGCATTCCTGAAAAAACGCATTAGACATAACATGATCACCTTTAATATCTTAAATGTACTAAATATTAAATATTTCTAAAGTAATTGTTGGCAAAGCCGATACTTTTTTTATATCTCATTACCGCAACTATTTAATTTATAGTTTTTTAAGGGAAACCCCCCATATCAATTTTATCAACCACTGAATATATTTGTAATACAAACTATCCCCTAAATTTTCCCCTCACCCCCCGGTTGTTTCAATTGTGCCAGCAATTTATGTTGGTGAGCTCATGCCTCTAGTGGTAAATGGAGCTTACTTAAGCTGACTTTAAAACCATTTTTATTAACCATAAATATTTCAATTATGAAAAACCTAAGACTATGCATGGCTGCTTCTTTAGTTGTGTTTACCATGATCTTTACCTCATGTAGTAAGGATGAACCCCAGATCGAAAGTTCAGAAAAAGCAACATTATCCTTTGGGGCAATTGTCAATGATCTCTTGAACAAAGCCGGAACAAAACAGGTAATGGCGGATATGCCCGCCTGCACGGATGACACTCCTGCCTTTGTAAGAATTGTTTTAACACAGGGAGATATAGACGTGGTAGGTTCTGAGGATGAACCTTATCGCGTTGATCTGGTTGCCGACCAACTCTTTACAGAAGATGATCCTGCCCTGGAATTAGATCCCGGCTCTTACAGTCTGGACCATTTCTCTGTTTACAATGAAGCAGGCGATCTTATATGGATCGCGCCAAGAATGGGTTCAGATTTGGCCAATTTTGTAGATGGAGCTTTACCTCTTGCTATAAACCTTGGAGCAGGTGTGAAAAAATATGTCGATGTACCAGTATTGTGCTTTGACGACCGTGATGTCAATCAATATGGATATTTATTCTTTGAACTGGATGCCGTACAAGCATATGAACTCTGTTTCTTTGCAAACTACTGTGATGATGACGGCAGGCATTACACTGCCAATTATAGTCTTGATGTGTGGTTAGGAACAGATAACACCGGTACTGCGTTATACACAGATCTTACACCTGAAACAGGAGTAGATGAAAACGGCGACTTCTTTGCAAGGCCTGTTTGTGTAGCCTTACCAATAAACGATGATCCAGATGAGGATTATATTTATTATGAAGCCACCTTACTTGATTGGACAGACAACTATGGTACTGTTACTCCAATGGTCCTAACCGGAACCTTGAGCAGAAACGATATCGAAGCTAACTTTGGTCCTGATATGACTGTAGAGTATGAGCATTTACGATTCAATTGTGAAGGTCAGGGAGAAGAACCAACAGGACCGGTTTGTTTACCAGCTATAAGCGGTGATTGTGAAAGAGTGATATTTAACCAAATGGTAGGGACCAGTGAACAGCCTTCAGGTCAAACTCAATTGTATCCAATCTTTACTCAGGATGGAGATGAAGTGGGAACAATAAGATATAACCTGGTAAAACGTCAGGCTCAAAGAGATCTATTGACTGCCACAGTCAACCTCGTTGACGGATGGGAAGCCACTCACGCAAGGTTTACTTTACCCAACATTGGTGAGGATGATGTTTGTGTCAACAACATAAATGATGATAACTTTGACGTGGTCTATGAAGGTGTAACTCTTACATACCCATTACAGGCGCGAGTCGCAATTAATGTTTGTCCTGAAGATTAAGGAGAGAACGCACTAATTGAATAGAAAAAAGGCTGCTCTATTAAAGGAGCAGCCTTTTCCTATTTAAACGGCTCCATAAAAGATTCTAATACTTCTCAAACACCCCTAACCCAAAGAGCGCATAATCATATTTTACAGGATCATTCGGGTCGAGCTTTCTGAGGGAAGTATCCAACTCCGTTAGGGCCTTTGCATCGTTCTGCTTTCTTTTGAGAAGCCCAAGTTTTCGCGCCACGTTTCCGGAATGTACATCAAGGGGACAGGACAATTGGGAAGAGGATATGTCTTTCCAGATCCCAAAATCTACATTTCCGTTGTCATTTCTCACCATCCACCGCAGGAACATATTGATCCTCTTGGCGGCGGAATTCTTAAGCGGGTCGCTCACATGTTTCTCGGTCCTTACCTCATGAGGTAATTCGAAAAATATTTTCTTAAACTGATGAATTGCAGGCTGTAACCCTGTTTCATCTGAATGATCGGTGAAGATACCTTCCAGTCCGTTATGTTGCTGATAAATGTTCCGCAGCGACCTTATGAAATAGGTAAGGTCGGTTCCGTTGAAGGTACGGTGTACAAAAGAGGAAAGACTTTCAAGCTCTGTTTCGGAATGGTTCAAAACGAAATCATAGGGTGAATTTCCCAGCAATTGCATCATGGAATTCGCGTTTTTGAGGATGGATTTCCTGTTTCCCCAGGAGATGGTGGCGGTCAAAAATCCCGAAATTTCAATGTCTTCTTTCCGGGTAAACTGGTGCGGGATCTGCACGGGGTCCGAACTGATGAAGTCGGGAGTGTTGTATTGTTCTACTTTAAAATCAAGAAATTCCTTTAGTTCTGCGCGCTTCAAAAAAGAGGTTTTTAGAGTTAAATGATCTTACCGTCAACCATGGTGAGCTTCCTGTCGGCCATGTCGGCAAGTTCTTCGTTGTGCGTCACAATTACAAAAGTCTGGCCAAATTCCTCCCGCAATTCAAAGAACAGTTTATGCAGGTTTTCGGCCGATTCGCTGTCAAGGTTTCCGGAAGGCTCATCTGCGAAGATCACCCCGGGATTGTTGATGAGAGAGCGGGCCACAGCCACTCTTTGCTGCTCCCCACCGCTCATTTCTGAAGGTTTGTGATCTGCACGTTTCAGCAATCCCAGAAAACCCAGCAATTCTTTGGCTCTTTTTTCGGCCACGTCTTTTGAAGTTCCCCTGATATAGGCAGGAATGCAGACATTTTCAAGTGCGGTGAATTCAGGTAACAGCTGGTGAAACTGAAAAATGAAGCCTACGTTCTCATTTCTGAACCTGGCGAGTTCCTTCGGGTTAAGACTATATACATCCACGCCATTAACGGTGAGACTACTGTTCTGCTGCCTGTCAGGATTTTCAAGAGTTCCCAGGATCTGTAAAAGGGTAGTTTTTCCGGCACCTGATGCTCCCACGATCGAGACGATCTCCCCATTGGGAATATGAAGGTTAACGCCCTTTAGGACATGCAGGCTGTTATAGCTTTTATGGATGTTTTCTGCTTCGATCATGTTTGCAATATTAATCTTAAATAATGGATCTTATCCGGTTATAATCCAGGTAATATACGATTCTTAAAGAAAGGTTGTGCCTGCCGGGCTGCTGGAAAAGGTTTTCAAGGCTTTCTGTGTACAAAAGGTGGCTTTGGTCGTCAAGGTTAAAGATCGAGTTCCTGTACAATAGGATCATTTCGCTTCCCGGTGCGAATCGCCATTGGTAACTAAGGTCCAGGTTCCAGATGTTGAAGTGGGCGTTGGGATCGTTCTCTTCATCGACCTCATAAGAATATGGTGTTAATTTGCCATTTTGCTGAAGGCTGCTGAATTCTCCTTGCGTAAAATTGGCCGCAGACCAGAAATTCCTGAAGCTAAGGTTGAGTGCATCATTCGTGCTGAAGTTATAGGTTCCCTGCAGGGAATTTTCAATGCTTTCCCTGTCGCGGTTTCCGAAGACGATGTTCTGCGGAAGCAATTCCACGAAACTGTCACGGTTATTCTCCTGCATGTATTCAAAGGAATAGACCAGTAAAAAGCGGTTGTTCACCCTGAATCTCGGACTAAAGCTGAAGTTAAGCTGCCCGTGATCTGTCCCCAGGTAAGAGTTGTAACCCAGGCGGGAATCTACCGCGAACCTTTTTCGGTAATCTGAAGAGATCCAGCCCTGGACATACCAATTTTCGGGATATTCAATAAACCGGTTTTCGCGACGCGGTTCAAAGAAATCCTTAAAAGGAGTGCTGTAATTTAGATTACCTCCAAAAGCGAATCTTTGAGTGGTCATTCCGAAAAAACTGGCGCCAAAATTAGTGGTCACCCCCACATCAGGATCATAACGGCGCTGGTGGTTCCCAAAAAGCTGAATATTGTAATCATTGAAAATACCCGATGGTTCAAAGATGCGATAGGATGTTTCCCAGTAAAAATTGTTGTAATTATTAAAGAACAGAAGCCCCAGATCGTTTATGTTATAGGTCTCGTTGGCGAAGTCGTGTTTGACTCCATATCTGAATTTGCCTTTGGTACGGGAAAATTCCAGGGTAGAGGCAAAACCGGTGAGATTCTGGGCCGGCAGGTTCACATTGCTCATTTTGGCTTCCCCCGCGAAATTGAAAGAACTGTTCTTATTGAAGATATCAAACAGAAATCCGGTCACATTTCCGTCCCTGAAATGGCCTTCACGGGTCACATTGGTATTGATAAGAGAGATGGAGGATTTTTGATCGAACTGTTGGTCCAGGACAAAAATATTATAATTGGTAAAGGGTTCGGTAACCAGTTCCCGGGTTTCTCCGGTAGTTCTATTGCGGTATCTTGCTTTCTGAGTTTCAGTGATCGCGTTGAAAAACCCGATCCCAAGGCCGCCTTCGGTTCTACCCGAGATCTTAAGAGCGTTCAGCAGATCGGTCTTTTCAGGATTGTCAATGATCTCCTCATTTTCGAGTTTTGCGTCCTGGGCTTCATTGAAGCCGGTAGGAGTATCACCGATCCTTCTGGAGTAGAAAAGGTCACCTTTGGTGAAGAGTTCGGTTCCTTCAGTAAAGAAAGCACGGTTCTCCCCAAAGGTCTGCTCAAAAGGGCCTAAATTCAGTTCCACCTCGTCATAAGCGGTTTGGCCAAAATCCGGAATAAGGGTGGCATCAAGGGTAAAGGCTTCGTTAATGCCATATTTAAGGTCCATTCCCGCGTTGAAAGCGGTTTGGGTGTCCCCGTCATAGTTCTCCACTTCCCCGGAAACATACGGATAAAAACTCAGCCTAACAGGCGGATCAATGTTAGTGATCCCTTTTAAAAGTCCGTTATAATGCGTCAGTTTCCCGACAGATTTGTCGATGTAATTCCACACATAGGTTTCGTTACGGTGATTGATCTTGCGGGCAAGCTGCATGCTCCAAAGCTGCTCTTCCTTCTCGGGAAACCGCAGGGCAGAGTAGGGGATCTTCATTTCGGCATACCAGCCCTTCTCATCTATGGAAACCATTCCTTCCCACACCACATTATAGCTGTAGTCTTCGTTCTGACCCTTCATCTTGGCATCGGCCAGGGTTCCAGCAGCCGTCAGGATAAAGCGGGTTTGATTTTCTCCGTCATTGTAAGTATTGAAGTCCACTATAAAAAAGTCGGCGATGGGTAGATTGTCGCGTTGGGCAAATTCTCTTCTTATCCTGTGAGGTTCGTTGTCATACATTGCGGCAGCCACATAAATAGCTTCATCATCATAAGCCAGCTTTACCTCTGTTGGATGAGTAGCCGGCGAGGGATCGCCATCCCCGGGATCCACCATCACAAAATCGGTCGCTACAGAAATATCTTTCCAGGTGGAGTCATCCAGGATCCCGTCGATCTTTGGAGCATCGGTTATCCTTTGGATCTGATATTCTTTTTTTTCGTATTTCTTCTGAAGTTGTGAAAACAATAGCTGAGGGAGAAGAAGCAACAACAGGAAAAAAAAGAATATTCGGGGCATTTTAAAAATAGTTTTACAGATAGTGAAGCCTGGTTTGCAATGTTACTGAAGAATTGGGATATCTAAAAGCAGAAGGTCCTGTAAAAATGGGGATTCGCTCAAATTTTCCTTACTTTTAAGCAAAAACAACAATGAAAGAGAAGAAAATAGAACTGGCTACTTTGGCAGGCGGATGTTTTTGGTGTACCGAAGCTGTTTTCCAGAGAGTACAGGGAGTAGAGAAGGTGATCTCGGGCTTTACCGGCGGAAACATTAAAAATCCGCCTTATCGCGAGGTAGTAACGGGGAGGACCGGCCATGCTGAAGCCATTCAGGTGCATTTCAATCCTGAACTGATTTCCTATGAAGAACTGCTGAAGATCTTTTTCGCTACACATGATCCCACCACCCTAAACCGGCAGCAGAACGATGTGGGTACCATGTACAGAAGCGCGATATTTTATCATTCCGAAGAACAGAAAGCGATCGCCGAAAAGGTCATCAAAGAATTGGAAGAGGAAAAGACCTTCTCAGACCCTATAGTGACTGAGGTTACAAAAGCTGAGGCTTTTTATGTGGCCGAACAGGAACATCATGATTATTATAACCGGCACAGGGCCCAGCCTTATTGCCAGGTGATCATTGACCCTAAGGTTAAAAAGCTGAAAGAGAGCTTTGCTGACAAGCTGAAACAGGCGTAGAGCTTAAAAATGGCACTTTTGTTGCATTATTCAAGAAAAAGAAAAAGATGAAAATACCGAATAAAAAGCTGCTTTTTAAGAGTTTAGTGTATGATGCCGTGGGTATGGCGAGTTCGGCTGTACCACTGGTAGGTCCTTTCCTTGACCTGGCATGGGCACCCTATGCCGCCAAGAAAATGTCTGTGATGTTCCCGGGTAAAAAAGGGAAATTTGCCTCTGTTTTGGTCTTTCTTGAAGAGATCCTGCCATTCACAGATGTGATCCCAACTTTTACTCTTATGTGGCTGTACACTTACGTGTGGAAAAAACAAACCTCTTCCGAAGGACAGACCATAGAAGTGGAAATAGTTTAAGAAATATACTTCCAAAAAGTAAGGCTACCATTTACGGCAGCCTTTTCTTTTTTAAATTAAAACCTTAACCTGGTGCTGAAAATGATATTTCTGCCCATGTTGGCAATGCCATCAGGTTTGAGGCGTGACAAATGGGAGATATAGGTTTTATCAAGAAGGTTGTTCCCGCTTATCCTTAATTCCAAAGCTGTGGAATTCCAGTAGAAAGTATTGCCTACTCCGGCGTTCAGCAGCGAATAACCGGGAGTCCACGTTTCAAAGTTTCCGGGATTGTTTTGATCAAAAACCGTTTTCAGGCTTACCAGTGCAAAAGCCTCATTCAACCAGCCGTTATCTTTAAATTCTGTTCTGAAAGTGTTGAGAACAGATTGCGCAGGGATAAGCGGCAAATATTCGCCATTTTCCTTTTTCCCGATCACCAGTTCATAGCTGCTTTCTATATGTAACCAATCCAGCGGGTGAGGATGTAAGTGAAATCCGGCTTCCCCACCATAAAGCTCTGCATCGTCCTGTACGTATTCAAAAACAGCATTTTCATCGATAATTTCTCCTGTGGGGGATAAGAAAATGTAATTACTCACTTTGTTATAAAAAGCGTTTGTGAACACCTCAAAATGCACATTTCTGTATTCCAAAGCCAGGTCCAGCTGGTAATTCTGTTCATTTTCCAGGTCTGGATTTCCTATTTCATAGCGATTAGTACCGTGGTGGCTGCCGCGGGAAGTGAGTTCCGCCAGGTTGGGAGCCCTGAACCCTGTAGCCAAATTCAACCTTGAAGATAACTGACGGGAAAGATCCACTTTCATTCCAACGGCCCCATTGTAGCTGTTGAAACTTCTCTCAAGGCTGCTGCGGAAATCCTCACTGCCAATCTCTCCCATGGCTTTACTGTCAATATTCCTGTGGTCGTACCGTAATCCTGCCTGAAAATCAACTTTTTCCAGGTGATAGTGACTCGTCGCTAAGATCCCGAAATCTGTAGTTGTTGCATCGGGGATAAGGAATTCTTCCCCGAAGTTCCTGTTCGTCTGGTGCATCCCCTGCAGGCCGATTATGGTCTCGAACTTTCCGTACCGCGGAAAATTGTACTTCACATCATAGTTGAGAGTTTCCAAATGCATCTCTAAGGCCGCTTCGCCCTCCTCATGTGCCGCATGTTCTTCTTCGGTTTCTCCTTCATGCTCTTCCTCATGCTCTTCCTCATGCTCCTCCTCGAATTCCATCCGGTCGTTAAAAGAATAGCCCAATTTCACATCAAGCGAAGCATTCTTCAGAAAAAAAGTATTGTCCAGGCTTAAGATGTGATTCTCTACCTGTTGGTATGGCTCCTGAAACTCTTTGGAAGTGGACTGTTCTCCGATCTCTTCAGGAATACCCGTGCGACTGCTGTTCAGGTTGTAACGCAGATCACCACTGTAACCTGTAGTTCTGAATCCCAAACCGGTTTTAAGGTCCCATTCGTCATACCTCGTATTGGTAACCCTGTTCCCGTTACCGGTTTCGTAGTCACTGTGGGCTGCGTAATTTCCGCGCACCAGGAACTTCAGGTTCTCTCCCGAAGTTTTAATTCCTGCATTGGCTTCATATCCAAGGGTGTTACTGTAGTAATTCCCTGCCAGGTCGATTTGTGTACTGTCTACAGGAGCAAATTTTTCGGGATTTAGATAAAGCACTCCGCCCAAAGCATCACTTCCGTAGAGCAGGGAAGCAGGGCCTTTAATGACTTCCACACTTTCAACTCCAGAAGACGATACTCCAAGACCATGTTCATCCCCAAACTGCTGATTTTCGAGTCTCACTCCCTGAGTATAGACCAGGACCCTATTTGAACTAAGGCCTCTAATTACCGGTTTACCGATCCCTGATCCCGTAGTGATGGTCTCTACCCCGGCTATTTTTGATATTCCTTCGGAAAGGTTTAGGGCACCGGTACGGTTGAGATCTTCAACGGTGGCGCGTTCCACCTTCATGACATTGTCGCTCTGCAACTGGTGAAAAGGGGTGGAAACGATCACTTCTTCAATTTCAATGGCAGTAGGAGAGAGCAGGATCTCAAAAGTTTCTTCCCCGGGCAGGCTAAACTTTACGGTCCTGGTTCCGTAGCCAAGCGAGGAAATAATAAGAGTGTATTCGGCTTGTGGTAAACCTGAAAAACTGAATTTTCCATCCAGGTCGGTTACTGCGATCTTTTCGGTTTTTTGAAGCTCAACAGTGGCTCCAATTACAGGTTCTCCGGAATTCTCATCCAGAACAACTCCTGAAATATTATATTGACTATAGGTGAATAGGGGTAGAATAAAGAACAGCCCCAATAATAACTTTTGCATGCTGATATTTTTAAGTACACGGGAGCAGGACTCCCAAAAATGAATATATGTCTCCGGTAGGTTTAAGCCAGTGCCGGAGGCCCGCGCTGTCCATATGGCAGGGGTTCATGAGTACTTAAAATGCAGTATTCCCTGCTGGTCTTTTCTACGTGTATCCCCGGAAGGAAATGTGTAAAGCTGACAAATTCAGCAGAAGAATAGATTGAATGTTGAAAGGTAAGTAGCTCGCAATCTAAATTATCCTGATGAATGTGAGATTCAGAGTAATGATTGCAAAAGTTATGCTGATGTCCCGTAAATACGTGCGCGAGTTCCACAGCCGATGGAAAGCTGAGAATACCTGTAAGTAAAAGGATCCAAAAAAAGTTGGTCTTTTGGGACATTAGAACTTCTATTTAAGAATTCGTGCAAACCCCATTCGGGAAAGCATATTTTTTTCAAAATTCCAAAAGAAGTTGAACTGCCCAAACAACCAGCCATAGGAAACCAATAGCACCTGGTAGACAGGAAAGATCAACAGAATTCTAAGGGTGTAGTAGATCAAACCTCCCCAAAAGAATTCAGGAGAAAAATTTATTCTTGCAAAACCGAAATATTCTAGAATTGGTTTGGCCACATAAACTGAAGATGAACCTGTTATCCCAAAAACCAGGATGATCAGCAGGATTTGCCCGGTGGAAGAAATGCCCCAGCGTTTTTTCAATTTTTCCATGCGGCAAAGATAAAAAAGAAATCAGACAAAGTTGTAGATTTTAAATTTATCCAAAATTCATCTTAAAAATATCAACTCACAAGCGCGTAGGAACCGAGAATCGCTGGTTATATTTTTGGGAGAGGTAGACAAAGTAATTATACAGCTTGTAATTGACGTCGTAGCCGTAATCTATATTAGGGTCGTAATTTATCTCCTGGGTATATATATCCGGATTGTACCTGAAGGGTTCCCGCACCCTCTGGTTGTAATCGCTAACCAAAAAACGGTTCTTGTTCTCCAGGTAAGATTGTGAATGGTATCCTTCGGGCCTCGCCACTGCATTCAGAAAATAGGAGTAACCGGGATCAATAATGATGATCTCGTATTCCAGACTGTCATTGGCAATACGCACGGTATCGCTCACCGTATCGTTCTGAGCCACTTCATTTGAAGCGCCCATTGACCTTTCTTTGGTAGAAGAGCAGCTGTAGATCAACAGCCCCAAAACCAGCGCGTAAATAAGATTTTTCATAACTCCTGCATTAAATTAATTAGCCTTTGAAAAAGCCTCCCAGTCCCTTGGAATCGGATTTACCTCCAAACAATTTCCCGGTAAGCTGTCCCGCTATGTTGCTGTCATCATCGGCATCCATAAAGGTCTCCAACAAAGACTGGTCGTGAGAGGAATTCGTACCCATCACAGATCCCACCAGGGAGGAAAGCCCGCCTTTACCCACATCATCTTTCCTTTTTTGTTTCCCCAGGATGCCCATAATCACCGGTGCGGCCATTTTAATGATCTTCGTGACTTTAGATGAATCCATTTGAGTGGCTGAGCTCACCACGTCTACGATCTTGTCCTGTTTGCCGCCAAAGTTATGCCCAATTATACCTGAACCTTCAGAAAGCATTCCTGACAGATCTCCATTTTTTAGAGAATCAAGAATTGAGCCGTTGTGTTTTTCCTTATCCAATTCAGAATTCAATTTTTCTGCACCTTCAGAAGAAGTGGTGTTCTTCTTGATCGCGCCCATGAGCATTGGTAGGGCCATCCCCAGAACCGATCTCACCTTGTCTGGTGATTCATCAACTTCCTTGCTGGATCTTTGAACGAATTGTTTTCCTGTGTCTGTATCTAAAAAATCTAAAATTGAAGCCATAATAGTCATTTTTAAGTAATTATAATTTACAAAAAATTGAGGCCACCTCAGAATTCAGAAGGAGCAATTCAAAAAAAATGCTCCTTTTTAACAGGAGCATTTTATATTTTCAGATTTTCTTAAAACTTACTTTTTCAGAATATTGATGATCTGGTCGGCCAGTTCAAGGCCTATTCTGTCCTGGGCTTCGTTGGTCGCAGCCCCAATGTGCGGACTCAAGGAAACCCTGTTGTTCATCAACACTTTAATGGCAGGGGAGGGTTCATGCTGAAAGGTATCCAGAGCGGCAAAAGAAACTTTTCCGCTCTCAAGAGCCTCGATAAGAGCTACTTCATCGATCACTCCGCCGCGGGCAGCATTGATGATACCCACACCGTCTTTCATTTTTTTGATCTCTTCCTTCCCGATCACCGGTTCCTTCTGAGCAGGTACATGTAGGGTGATAAAGTCGGAATGTTTGATCAACTGATCAACCGGCTCAGTTTTGATAGGGATCTTGATCTCCTGGTGGTTGTAGAATTCCAGGGTAATGGTCGCTTCCCCTTCGGTACGGTCGCTGGCTATCACTTTCATTCCAATACCCAAAGCGATCTTTGCCACTTCGCGGCCAATCCTTCCGAAGCCAATTATACCAAGGGTTTTTCCGCGTAATTCTCGTCCGCCAGAATAGCTCTTTTTCAGATCCTTAAAACGGGAATCCCCCTCTAAAGGCATCTCCCTGTTGGCAGCATACAAGTATCGCACGCCTCCAAAGAGGTGGGCGAAGACCAATTCGGCAACAGAGCTTGAGGAGGCTGCTGGAGTATTGATCACATGAAGCCCTTTGCTGCGGGCGTACTCCACGTCAATATTGTCCATCCCAACGCCACCACGACCTATCACTTTTAGGTCTGGGCAGGCATCGATAATGTCTTTTCTAACTTTGGTGGCGCTGCGTACCAGTAGGACATCGATCTCGTTTTCCTTAAGATAATTCTTTAGCTGTTCCTGGGCTACTTTAGTAGTTATTACTTCAAAACCGGCTTTTTCCAAAACATCGATCCCGCTTTG
Source organism: Salinimicrobium catena (assembly GCF_900102915.1). GTDB lineage: Bacteria > Bacteroidota > Bacteroidia > Flavobacteriales > Flavobacteriaceae > Salinimicrobium > Salinimicrobium catena. The sequence continues at coordinate 500,828 of NZ_FNGG01000002.1, read as the reverse complement.
AGAAATACCGTCGTTTGCTAAAACTTTCATGTATGCTAATTATGGTTTTATTGTCCCCTGAAAAGGGAGCTTTGATTAGGCTTTTCTTTCCATTTCGCTCATCACGTCCACCAGCACCTGCACGCTCTCTAGAGGCAGGGCGTTGTAGAGGGAAGCGCGATATCCGCCCACACTCCTGTGGCCGTTAAGACCATTGATCCCTGCTTCTTTCCACATGTCGTCAAAAGTCTCCTTGAGATCATCGTTGGTGATGTTGAAAGTAGCATTCATGTTCGAGCGATCTTCCTTATTGGCATAACCCTCAAACAGAGGATTTATGTCTATCTCTGAATACAGCAGGTTTGCTTTCTTCTCGTTCAATTCTTCAATTCCCGCGATCCCGCCGTTCTTCTTAAGCCATCTTAGGGTAAGCATGGAAACATACACAGCATAGACTGCCGGCGTGTTGAACATACTCGCCTTGTTAAGATGTACCTGGTAATCCATCATGGAAGGGATATGTCGATCCACTTTTCCTAAGATCTCATCTTTGAGCACTACCAGGGTTGTTCCTGCAGGTCCCATGTTCTTCTGGGCACCCGCGTAAATAAGGTCGAACTGTGAAAAATCCATTTGCCTGGAAAAGATATCACTGCTCATATCGCAGATCATCGGCCGGGGGGTCTGCGGAAATTCTTTCATCTGGGTACCATAGATGGTATTGTTACTGGTACAGTGAAAATAATCCACGTCTGAAGGTATGAAAAAACCTTTAGGAATATATTTGAAGTTCTTATCGGCCGAAGAAGCGACTTCAGCAACCTCTCCAAAGAATTTGGCTTCCTTGATCGCTTTGGTACTCCAGGTTCCGGTGTTGAGATATGCCGCCTTGGTCTTTAGCAGGTTGTAAGCTACCATAAGGAACTGCATGCTTGCACCTCCCTGCAGAAAAAGAGCCTTATAACCCTTGCCTTCCAGCCCCAGTAGTTCAAGTGCCAGGCTGCGGGCTTCTTCCATCACGTCTACAAAATCTTTGCTGCGATGGGAGATCTCTAAAATGGATAAACCGGAGTTGTTGAAATCAAGAATGGCCTGCGACGCTTCCTGAAATACTTCCTGCGGGAGTATACAGGGGCCTGCGCTAAAGTTGTGTTTTTTCATATTGAAATTTTTAACAGTTACAAATATGAGAAAACTATGCGGGTTTACTTGTTATTAAAATGATAATTTACCCGCATTTTCGAGGAAAACCCGCAGGTTTTATATCTTTTTTGTCAGGAATTGAAGAGTATCTACATTATCTGCATAATCCCACAGGTTGGGCTGCTGAGTTTTTCCGAAATCTACTTCATTCTCGAACAGCTCTTGGGAAACCACACATTGAATGTTCTCTTTCCTCGCTTCCAGCTCCTTTTTCAGTTCTTCTTTATCTGAATAGGTTTCGTAGAACAACGTGGCGATAGGGGAACCGAAAGATTTATCCTCCTTGAGGATCAGAAATCCATTTTCCAGCAGTTTGAACTGGCTCATAAGGTAGACCGCCTTATTGTAATCGTAGTTGTTGGCGTATTTAGCCTGATTGATAATGGGATTCCAGGAATACATAGCTTTGAAAAATGCATCAAAATCATAATTTTCTGGTACGTACAATTTAGAGACGTTGCGGCAGCCCAGGCCGTAATACCTGAAGATATCTTCCCCCAGAGCAGCGAGTTCTTCAGCAGATTCCTCTCCCGTTAGAACGGCTACGGAACTTCGGTTCTTGCGAATGATGGAGGGTTTTCCGGCAAAGTAATATTCAAAGTAGCGAGCGGTATTATTGCTACCGGTGGCGATAACCGCATCGTAATCTTTCATTTTTGAAGCTCCTTCTGAAGAATCTGACAAAAATTGAATTTTTTCCTTCCATTCCGGGGCAAGAGCGATGAGATAATCGGCTATTACCGGAAGCAGGAGCTTGTCATTGGAAGATTGCTTCACCAGGACCTTATGGCCGCTTATTAAAACCGAAAGAAAATCGTGAAAGCCCACCAGCGGAATATTACCGGCCATGATAAGCCCAACGGTCTTTGGCTGCACTTCTGAAAGGCCATAAGGCTTCAGCCATTGGTCCAGATTCTCTGAAGTCAGCGCCCGGCTCCATTGATCAAGCGAGAAAAGCACATTTTCACGAGTGAACCAGCCGTTGTGGTGTACTGCCGCTTCGATCGTATCCTTCATCCTGGCAAAAAATTGGTCGTTGTGAGGGATGTTTTCTTTTTCAAAGATCCCTTCCGCAGTGAACTGACCAAGGAATTTTCCCAGGCTTACAAACTTTTCTTTCCGCTCCTCAATTGTCATTCTCTAATTTGTTTAAGAACTGATTTGGCTTTAAATTTGTGCAAATTTAGAATAAAAATAAGCTATGGCAATTATTATAACCGACGAATGCATAAACTGCGGAGCCTGCGAACCTGAATGCCCAAATACGGCTATTTACGAGGGAGCAGACGACTGGCGTTATGCAGACGGAACAGACCTAAGCGGAGATATTGTCCTTCCCAATGGGAAACAGGCTAATGCCAATGAGGCACAAGAACCGTTAAGTGATGAGATCTATTATATTGTTCCCGATAAATGTACTGAATGTATGGGCTTTCACGAGGAACCGCAGTGCGCTGCCGTGTGTCCTGTGGATTGCTGCGTACCCGATCCTGCCAACGAGGAAACCGAAGAGCAGTTGCTGGGAAAACAATCTTTCATGCATCACGATTAGTTTCGGGAACGTGTATAAAAACAAAAAACCTGCAGAGATCTGCAGGTTTTTTTATGCTCTCATTTGAAAACTTCTTATTTGATCTCTACCACTTCAAGATCAAAGACAAGATCTTTTCCTGCCAATGGGTGGTTTCCGTCAACAACGATAGTGTCTTCTTTTACTTCGGTAACCACAAGGTTCATTTCGCGGCCGTCAGGGCTTTTTGAAACAAGTCCCATTCCTACTTCAGGCTTGATCTCTTCCGGAAGCTGGCTTTTTTCCACTTCCTGAACCAATTCCTGTCTTGGCGCACCATAAGCTTCCTCAGAAGGAATATTGATGGTTTTCTTTTCATTCACCTTCATATCCAGTAGACCTTTTTCAAACCCTGGAATAAGCTGACCCTGACCCATTGTGAATTCGATAGGCTCTCTCTCGAGAGAACTGTCGAAAACCTGCCCGTCGGCTAATTTTCCGGTGTAGTGAACTTTTACAGTGTCATTTTGTTTAACCTGACTCATAATAACGTGTTTATCTAATTAAAAAAATTATGTGAAATGGAAATAAAACAGAAAATAAAAAGGGAAGTCCTTAACAGCGCTGGATGTAGATCCACATTTCGATTTGCAAAGGTACCATTATATTTAGGAAACACAAAGTTTCCCCAGATAACTGCCTGAAATGAACGGGATTTGTGTTTTTTTGCACCGCCGAAAAATAATCGGTCAAAAATGAAGTTTTAGAGGCGGTATCCTTCCAAAGCCCTTCTTAAAAGAGGGTTAATAAAGGATCGCTGATATGTGTAATCGATAAATTTTTAGTATGTTGGTAATGATGATTTCTGAAAAATTCATTTTAAAACTGCTTTTACTTCCGCTTTTTTTCGTGGGAAGTTTATGGAGTTGCGATGAAGAAGGCAGGGAAGAGGTAATGCCCGAAGTAAAGACGATGACAGTAACGGCTTCGGCATATAATTCCCTGAAAGTACAGGGATCTGGCAATCCAAAAATTACAGCCTGGGGCGATACGTTGACCCCAGGTGTAAAATCAATTGCGGTTTCAAGGGACCTGATCAAACAGGGCCTTACTTATAAAACCCCCGTAAAGATCGAAGGGCTGGAGGGGATCTTTATCGTAAACGATAAAATGCATTCCCGCTGGAAGAACAAGATCGATATTTACATGGGAATTGACCGGGAAAAAGCGATGAACTGGGGCAGAAAGAAGGTGGAGATATCTTTTCCCGTAGAAATGGAGGAATGAGCTGAAATAACCAACCAAATAACCATAGAATGAGAAAAGGAATCACCCAGGCGATCAACAAGATCGTTGAATTCATGCGCACGCACGGCTCCCGGAATCATCCTTATTTTCCTTTTTACCTGCTTATTTTCCTGGCGTTCATTGTTTTCGTGGTGGGATTGAACGTTTTTGTGGAACTAAGTGAAGAGATCTCCGGAAAAGCCCTCAGGAGATACGATACTCAAGTAACCGATTATATCACCTCTTTTCGCTCTCCCGAACTCAACAAGTTCTTCCAGTTCATAACCGATATGGGAGATCTATACGCTTACATCATTGCGACCACCCTGGCCGCTATCTATTTCTTTTTCAAATTGCGGAACAAATGGTTCCTTTTTCAACTCCTGGGGGTATTGATCATTTCGGCTTTGGCCAATATCGCCTTAAAAAGGGCATTTAACAGGGCGAGACCAACCATAGAGCACCTGGTAGTTGTAAAATCATTAAGTTATCCAAGCGGACACGCTATGAGCGCCATGGCCTTCTATGGCTTCCTTACTTACCTGGTCTTTCAGATCAAAATGAAGCGCTGGCTGCGGGCAGTACTTTCAACCATATTTATTTTCCTTATTCTTGCCATTGGAATAAGCCGGATCTACCTGGGAGTCCACTTTCCCTCAGACGTTGCCGGCGGATTTATAGCCGGGCTTATCTGGGTTGCCTTTTGCGTGGTGCTTTTTAACATTATTGCCTTATTAAGAGCGAGAAAAAGAGACAGAGAAGGTAATGTGGAAGTAGAAGAAAACCTTGAAGATTAACAGAAGTTTTTCTTTCCTCAGATCCGGACATGAGCATTAAAAACTTCTACACATCAACACCTTTTCTGGTCTTTGAATTCATAATTTTCTATGTATTTGTGCCCTTTATCGTCAACAGATACCTGGAAGGCTGGTATAAGATCATTCCACTGGTGTTGATCGCAGGAACATTCTTACTGCTCATGCTCAGCGACCCTGAGTTTGACAGAAGAGTCCTTACGCGTTTTAGAAAAAGATATGTGGGAAAAAGTGTGGTGCGAATCGTGATCATTACCCTGCTGCTGGTATGGTTCACCTGGTGGATCTTTCCGGACCTGTTCCTGAGTTATCCCATCAAGAACTTTGAAGGCTATGTGCTTACCTTCTTTTTGTATCCTATAGCTTCTGTATTTCCGCAGGAGATCATTTACAGGGTCTACTATTTTCACCGGTATGAAGCTCTCATCCCGGAAAAGTACCTGCTAATGTTCAGTAATGCCTTTATCTTTGGTCTTACACATTTCATCTACGGAAACTTTGTAGCACCCATCGCGACCTTTCTGGTGAGTTGGGTCTTTATTTACAATTACTATCAGACGAAAAGTTTACTGAATGTGAGCCTGGAGCATTATCTCTACGGAATCATAATGTTCACGATAGGCTTCGGATATTTTTTTCAATAAAAGGAAGAAGATCAGATCCCCAGGTTGGATAAGAGCCACCAAAGAATGATGAAGACCACTATCATGCCGATGCATCCGCATCCGCCTCCAAGTTTTTTGGCACCCCATCCGGCTAACAGAGCTCTGATGATCTTCCTCATAGCAATTTTTTTCAGGGTAAAAATAAAGCAATCCTGGTTTGCCTGCAGGGTGTTTGGGAAAAGTTTAATTTAAATGTTTCCTAAAATCATTTTTTGTAGTTTTAGATAAAATCAGGAGTATGAAATATTTTGTGATCAGCCTTTTACTTGGTTTGTTCATCCAGGCCAATGCACAAAAGACAAAGAAACCCTACAAACAGCTACAGGGTTTTCATCACCCGGAGTCAGTGGTCTTTGATGAGCAGCAAAAGGTGTACTACGTTTCCAACATGGCAGGGAAGGAGGAGCAGGATGGATTTATATCTAAAGTTTCTGAAAACGGAGAGATCCTTGATACTATCTGGGCGAAAGGCCTGCAAGACCCCAAAGGACTCCTGCTGCATGGGGATAAATTGTTCGTTACAGATATTAGCTTTTTGGTGGAAATAGATCCTGCTTCCGGGGACATCATCAGTAAGACCGAAGTAGAAAATGCCAAATCGCTGAATGATATTGCCGCTGATCAAGAAGGAAACATTTACATCTCGGACCTGGTTGGAAATATCATTTATAAAAGGGATGTTTCCGGGAACATTTCAGAATGGCTAAATACTCAAGAACTGGAACGCCCAAACGGGCTGCTGGTTTCTGAAGATAAGATCTTTGTAGCTTCCTGGGGCAAGGATGAACCGGGACATCTTCTCCAGGTGGACAGGAAATCGAAAGAGATCAAAAAGATCAGCCCAAAAGGTATAGGAAACCTGGACGGGATTCAAAAAATAGCTCCCGACAGTTTTTACGTTTCAGACTGGGCCACAGGAGACATCTACAGGATCAACACGAATGGCAGAATGGAGAAGGTACTTCGATCAGAAAAAAGTTCTGGCGATATCCTGTTTCTGAAAGGTACAGAAGAACTGGTGCTTCCTATGAACCACCAGAACGCCATCTGGTGGTATCGACTGAATTAATATTAGCCCCTGCTTTTTATTTCGTTCATCAGCATGAACGCCTGGTTCACGTAATCCTGTTCCAGGAACAGGGTAAAGTAGTTGGAGGTGGAGATCACCTCATATACAGGGATTCCTTCATAAGCCAGCAGCTTGAAGATGTAAAAGTATAATCCCACTGTTTTGGTATTTTGCTCGGGCAGAGCAATGGTGATGGAGGACAGTTCATCTGATATGTTCACCAGCTTCTCATCCTTAAAGATCTCTTTAATGGTAGGCTGCAGACTGGTCGAAACCAAAAAGATGCTTTCCTGATAATTACTGGAATAATTCAGGTATACTCCAGCTTTATCCTTTACCGCATTAAGCAACTGCGCCTTTTTTGCGACCGTATCCTTGGAATTAAGATAGGTGAATTCCGTGATTCCCGAACGCACGATCATATCACCCAATTTCTGAAAATCACGAGTATTGAATTTACTTCTTTTTGGGCTGTAGCGTCTAAGGGCCATGATGATGGAACCCTGCTTCACCGGTTTTCTCATTTCTTTTTCCACCTGGGGTTGCAGATCGGCTGCCAGAGAACTAAAGTTGATGATGTTCCTGGCAAGGGCGTCATCAAGAAAAGGCTGATGCCTAATTATATCATGTACACAGGTACTTATGGTCTTCATTGTTAATTATTATACATTTTGTGTAAAGATATAAAAAAGAGATCGTTTTTTTTATACCCTGAAAACCAGTCTGTAATTATGCACTGTGGAAAAGAGAAATCTATGAAAGTTTTAAAATTTGGCGGCACCTCTGTTGGAACGCCAGAAAGCATTAAAAGCGTAACCGATATCATCGTCTCCCAACCGGGAAGAAAGATCGTGGTAGTTTCGGCAATGTCGGGCGTTACCAATTTACTGGTGAGGTTAAACGGGGCTCTCGCTGAAGGCAATGAGGCTGAGGCTAGTATAGTAATAGAAGAGATCAGGCAAAAGCACCTTGACCTCATTTCAAAGCTTTTCACTTCCGAAGAAAAAAAGAAAGCGACCACCGATCTTTTTGAATCTTATTTTGAGATGCTTCTGGAAACCACAGAAGAGGAACCGGGGGCGGTAAGAGAAGCCTCTGTGGTCACTTTTGGAGAAACTTTTCTCAGCACCATTTTTTCGAATTACATGGAAGCAGTTGGTGTCTCAAATACGCTGCTTGATGCGAGGGATTTTATGCATGTGGCTAGCGTTGAAAATCCTGATATAGAACCGGTAGAAAAACTGCTTTTTGAGACCCTGCACCGCGAAGTTCCCAACGAGGTTTACCTTACCCAGGGATTTGTTCGCATTGACCGCAATAAGAACATCAACACCTTAAACCGTGGTGGCAGCGATTTTACCGCAACGATCATTGGGGCAGCCATAAACGCTCAGGAAGTACAGATCTGGACCGATATTGACGGCTTCCATAACAATGATCCGAGGTATGTGGAAAATACAACGGCACTCAAACAGCTTACTTTTGAGGAGGCTGCCGAGCTGGCTTACTTCGGGGCAAAGATCCTGCACCCGCAAACAGTTTCTCCGGTGAAAGAAAAGAATATCCCGATATTCCTGAAGAACACTTTTACCCCGGATGCACCCGGAACAAAGATCTCATCAGAGATCCAGGCACACGGTTTAAAAGCCATTTCTGCCAAAGACGGAATTACGGCCATCAAGATCAAATCAAACCGAATGCTGATGGCTCACGGGTTCTTAAAAAGGATCTTTGATGTTTTTGACAGGTATGAAACGGCCATTGACATGATCACCACTTCAGAGATCGCTATATCGCTAACCATCGACGACTGCAGGAACCTGCAGCAAATTCTGGATGAACTCAATGAATACGGTGAAATTTCTGTAGATCGCGATCACAGCATCATCTGCATAGTAGGCGAGGGGGTGATCAATGACCGCCACACCTTCAGGTTATTCGAGTTGCTTAATGACATCCCCGTGAGGATGATCTCTTACGGTGGAAGCAGCAACAATATTTCCCTGCTCGTGGACACAAAAAATAAAATCAAGGCGTTGCAAACGCTCAACCGCAAGTTATTTGAAGAAAAACTCGTGACGGAAACGTTTTATTGATTGTTTTACGTTGTTAGTTTTGTTTGTTTGGATAGAACGGCCGATTTATATCGGCCGTTTCTTGTTTAGCTCTTCCAATTTGTTTTTAAGCTCGATGTAGCGTGACATGAACTTCGTGCTCGCTGTTTGGTGATGTGTGAGCATGGCGCCGGTAAAGTTATTTTGCCTATGCTCAACCAGTTTTGCCTTTAACTCGATGAGCCTATGTAAAAAGGCTTCGGAAAAGGACTTTTTAGAGAACCTCTTTTCCAGCAACTCAAACCCATTTCTTTGCCCTTTTTCCCATAGCTCTCTGTTGGTGTAAAGTTTCACGGAAGCCTGTGCGAAGGCTTCCGGTTCATTGGCGATCTTTCCCATCCAAGAAAGGTCTCCGGTCATGCCTTCAATTCCTACGGAAGTGGAAACGGCAGGAGTTCCGTTTTTCATGGCATCGATGAACTTGCCTTTCAAGCCTGCGCCAAATCTCAATGGAGCCAGAAGGACCCTGGCACTTTGAATCACTTCGGAAGCGGACGCTGCCCAGCCTTTTACAATAAAACCTTCCCGTTCATTGTGCAGCTGTGTAACCTTTTGAGCCGGATAAGCGCCATAAATATGAATTTCGGCCTGCGGAAGTTCTTTCCTTATGAGTGGCCAGATGTTCTGTTTTAGGTTAAGTACCGCGTCCCAATTTGGCTGATGCCTGAAATTTCCGATACTGATGAAATTCCTTCGAGCTTCAAAATCGGGTAATTTTTTCTTTTCTTCTTCGGAAAGTTCTGTCTCCAAAAAGGGTAGATAGAATAACAGTTTTTCACTGATCCCGAATTCCATCTGAAGCAGGTCCATTTCCGCTTCCGAAATGATCAGTGACAGATCACAGCGGTAGATGCTGGCGATTTCTCTTTTTGCAAGATCAGACTGAAGCATTTTGGAGTTCAATTCCAGGTTTCGCTTTGCTGCTTCCTGCCGGGCATTTCGTAAAAAGTGAAGATCTTCGGTATCCAGTATCCTTATGGCATCAGGACATACTTCTGCAACACGCCACCCAAATTGTTCTTCCATCATAAAACGGTCAAAAAGGATTATTTCCGGATCCATTTCCGCCAGGAAATCATCAAAAGAAGGATGATTCAGCCTGATCTTTTCCGTAGCTATTCCCAGTGCAGAAAGATCTGTCATCACCTCGGTTTCAGCCGCAGTCGTGGCAAAGGTGATCTCGTAATCCTGCTCTAAAAAGAGGTCCAGCAGCTGAAGCATGCGCCTGCCTGCCGCCGAAGAATCGGGCTCGGGCCAAACATAGCCTATTACCAGCAATTTTTTCATGCCGTAAAAATACAGGAAATCCTGCGCAAAAGGACCTTTTTTGAAAAGTGAGGCGTATTTCGGATATTTAGGAAAAGAATTTTATGAGCCGCGGATTTGTAAAAGAGGAAGATCAGGAAGAGGCACCATTCATCCCGCCGAGGGCTGCGTTGCCTCTGGGGGTGACCAATTATGTCACTCCGAAGGGACATGAAGAATTAGCGAGAGAACGGGAAGAACTGGAAGCCGCCAGACGCCACCTGGACATTGCCAGCGATAAAGAAAGAAGGCATGCTACTGCTGTGATAGATGGTAAGTTAAGGCTGCTCAATGAAAGAATAGCTTCAGCCAGAATTCTGAAGCCCAAAGATCAGCCTGCCGACGAAGTGCGGTTCGGGGCTACCGTAAAATTCAGGTTTTTGTCCGGAAACAGGAAAAATTCAGAGCAGGAATTTACTATTGTCGGGGTGGATGAAGCCGATATAAAACAGCAAAAAATAGCATTTTTGGCACCCCTTGCAAAAGCCCTCACCGGCAAAAAAGTAGGAGAAAAGGCAGAAGTCATGATGGCAGGGAAATTACAGCAGCTGGAGATCCTGTCGATCAATTACTCCTGAAAATTATTTTTTCTCACTTAATCTGTCCTCGAGGGTTCCAAGAGTTTCAGGGCCAAAGATCCCATCCAGGCGAATTCCCGTCTCTCTTTGGAATTTCCGTACCGCTTGCAGCGTTTTTTCGCCGTAGATCCCGTCGATTTTTCCGCTTTCGTAACCCAGTTCCTTCAGGAATTGCTGGATCAATTTAATATTATCATCTGTGTCGCTAAAGGCCCAATAGCCGCGCTCACCGAGATCTATCCTGATCGCCTTTTTAGGAACCAGCGGCTCTTCAGTTTCCTTTATGGGGCTTTGAGGGGAGTCATTCTGAGAAACTTCTTCAGGCACATTGGGTTCAATAACGAATTCCAAAGTATCTACTATGTCCCCGTATTTGTCAACTTCAATGTTCAACGGAATTTCAGCAGGGCTTACTTTGAAATCAAGATTTTCCAACTGCTCCGGATCTATAACCGCTCTGTAATGCCCTGGAGCAAGACCTAAGTAAGTAAAATAACCATCTCCTTCAGTTAAAAACTCAGCCGCGACACTATCATCTCTGTTCAGGATCTGCACTCTGATTCGGCCCTGACCGCGGGTTCCTTTGGAATCCTTTAAATAAACCATTCCGCCCACTTCTCCTAAAACCTGAACAGGGACATGAATCTCCTGGAAATGATTTGGAGTAGTGTGCACGCCGATCTTAGGATCAGGAATATGCCAGGCGATATTATCGAGGCTGGTTGGATCCAGTTGTAATAAAAGATCAACATAAGGCTGCAGTTCAGTTATTCTTATGACTGTTCTATCCTTATTATATGTGACATTTCCACTTCGGTTACCCAGCTCAAGCCCGGGAACACCCGGTTCCATTGGATCTTTTTGCCCATTCCAGTTTAGGTCGAGAAAAGGCACCAGTGTCAATGCGGCTCTTGTTACCGATGTACGGTTTCTTGCCATCACAAAATCTGTATTGTCATCAAAAAGGATACTTCCCTGTGCTGACTCGACAAATGAACTGTTGTGCTTTCCAATTCGGGATGAAAACGAAGTTTGAGCCATGTCAAAACTGTAGCGTAACCCGAATTCAAAAATATGTTCATCTCTGCGGAAGTTATTTTCATAGCCCACATTGGCAAATCCGTTCCTGAAGATGGGTCTTTCAAGTTCTACATTTAAATTTGTAAAAGTATTTCTGCTTACATCATATTGAACGCGAGGCGAAAAGATAAATTTATAAGGCAACCTGTAGGTCTGAGAAAGAGAACTGTAGATAGTAGGATCATCAACCCTGCTGTTAAAGATCCCGTAAGTAGTAAGGTTGGTGCTTATTCCCATAAATCCTCCTGAAAGCAGTAATTGGGCAGTGGTAAGCTTTGTAGCAGGCATAAGGATCTGATTCAAGCTCAACCTGCTGAACATATAAAATGCCTTGGTTCTAATAGGAGTAGATAAGCTTATCTTTCGCTCTTCCAGGTAATTAAATCTAATGGCGGTCTGATCCTCATGATATTTGATGTAATTCACATTTACCTGCAGACTTTGTGGAGTGTGGTAACTCAATAAAGCTTCTCCTTTGACGCCATACATATATTCCCCACTGAAAAGCAAACCTGAAGCAACTCTAGCAGAAGCATTAACAAAAGGCATTACCTCGCCGCTGCTAACATCAGAAAGATATTCCACACCACCACCAAGCGTAATGGAATTATTGAGACCATAATTCATATTAAGGCGCGAAAAACGGTCATTTTCCGGATTTTCAAGTATTCCTGCACTCAAAGTATATTCGAATTCATTTTTGGGAACGAAGTTGTAAGGAATGTTGATCATTCTCTCCTCAATTCGTTCTTCCCCGTAGGGTCCGTAGAATCTGAGATCTACCGCGGTGTTTCCATACATGAGTGGAACTTCAAAAGTGTAGAATCCTGATGCGTCTGCCACGGTAAAATCCACCAGTGCGTTGTTCACATACAACTCCACTGTCCACCTGGGTTCTGTAAAATCGCTAAGGGTAAAAGTTCCAAAGCTTCTCCTGTTTTGAAACGGGCTGTTACTTACCTGCACTCCGTTTATAGGAGCAAATACAGAAGAAGTAGCACGAGTGTTTATCCTGCCGACGCTGACCTGTTTGAAAAATTTACTGTAGTTGTTCACCAGTCTCCATTGATAGAATTGATTGCGGGAATTAAACGGAACCCTCGTTGAGTAATTTAATCTCAGATTTGTTTCCCCGCCAATAAACATGGTTCCGACTCCTAAAGTAAATCTGTTGTCATTGACAATTTGGGTTTGTTGGGTAGAAGTAACTCCCCAATCAATGAAACCCGGTTTAAAAAAAGGATACCGGCGAGGCATGATGGTATCCGGATTAACCACTCCTATTACCCGGTTAAGATTTTCCCGGATCTCCTTTCGCTTCATTTCCTTAATAAAAGGTAATTCCTTTTCGGTTTGAAATTTCACTGAAAGGCTCCGGAAGGAAAAATTGGTATGCAATCCGAACACTTTTCCGAAATAATCGGATTTCAAATAATTCCCGGTTGGTGATTTAATGACATCAGATTCTTTAAGAGGAAAGATCTCATCCCGGTAGACGATCTCCCGATCTTTGTAATTGATATGGTAGGTAGAGTCGGGATGAATAATGAAGCCTATGACTCCTGTGTTAATTTCAACATTTTTTAGTTGAAGGAGATTAAAGAGTTCCTGAACAGGAAGGTATGCATCATTGCCCTGAATAGCGATGGGAATCTCAACTATTCCCATTTTGGGAACGGATATTTCTACGTTTAGTTCGTCGTGGCCGGGGAGGTTTTGTTGAGCATTAAGGCCTCTAGAGGTAGTAAGAATTAGTAAGATTGAAATTAGAAAATAGGGAAATTTTTTATGAGTGCGTGTGTTGAATTTACTTTTCACAAAAATCATTATTGAAAAGCAAAGGTTACATCAACCGTAACGTCAACCATTCCTACATAGGGACCGACTGGATCTTCAGGACCTCCTACAGTTAATGTACCTCCCATATAAATAGTTTTAGTTGTATCTTGGGGAAGAGAAAAATTATTGTCGCTAAAATTTAAAGATAATTCTAATGCTCCCGTTCCAGGGCCGTCTAGTGTTGTTACCAATGAAGTGATATTTACAACTTTGCCAACATTACCATTACCATTACCATTATTTTCAGTATTGGCACTCGTACTAATATCAATACTTGCTACAGAACGTGTAGAAGATCTAACAGGGAAAATGTCTGCATCGGAATTAACTGAACCATCCCAATTTAATGTTATAGTACCTGGTGCGGTTTTAGCAAATTTTCCAAAGTTTAAGTTTCCATTTACTCTTTCAATGGTTACTTGTTGTGCTGAACTTTGTATTGATATAAACAATAAGCCAAAAATCAAAATAATTTTAGGGGGCGATAAAAATTGTTTAATCATACTACAGAAAATTTTGAAATTAAAGTTCAATAACTGCTACCGAAAGATCTTGATCTGCATCGGAAGTATAAGTAATTTTTAATTTACCAACATTTAAATCTACTGCTTCCGGATTACTCAGTTTCATGGTGAACTGCCTTTTTGAGTTAGGTGTATAGACAGAAATTCCTTTAACAAATCCAATCCGTGTTAATTTACCTTGTTCAGAAATATGCTCAACCATTAAGTCGCCATACACAGACATGTTGCCACTTCGTTTTATAACCATAGAAAGTTTAGGTTCTTCTTCATCTAACTCGAGTTTTACATCACTTAAGTTGACTTCGAGCGAGGATTCGCCATGTCTTATGATTACAGGGATACTAATTCCGAAAACTGTTTTAATCTGGATGGAAATTCCTTCAGACGCATCTTTGTTGTCTTCCCCTAAAGCTTTTTGTTCCTGTACAGCCCTAAAATAGATATGGGAACGATATTCTCCTTTTTCTAAATTACCGGTTCGGGTAAGCTGCACCCGAATAGTTTGAGCTTCATTTGGTGCAAGGGTAACCCTTCTTGGAAAATAACGTAAAAAATCGGTTGCAAATCTTTGTCCCTCATCCGGTGTTTCTATTTGTTCAAAACTTCCGGTTTCCGTCATTCTATAATTGATAAAGGAAATAGCGTAAATGGCAGTATCCTTACCGGTGTTTGCTAGATTTATCTCCTGGGAACGCTGATTACTGTCGAACACCAGCCTTTTAGGCATAACCATAAGGTCCCCTTGCGCGTGTGCACTTTCTATAGGTAAAAAGAGAACAATTAAGAGAATACTTATTATGAAGGGGCGAACTTTTCTACTCATGGGGGCGATAATTAATATTTTACAAGCTCCAAATATAGGCAATTAGCCCTAAAAAGTTAAGGATTTGTGAAATTTCAATTATAGGAAACAGTTACATTGAAACCACTGGAATTCGTGTACAACCCAGCAGGTTGTTTGGCTTTCAAATTGAGCGTGGCCCCGATTTTCAATATGTCAAGTGTTTCACCAGTTTCAGGATTCACTTTAAATTCATCAATAAATAGGGTTTGATTTGGATCCTCCTGACTATATAACGTGAATGACTGTGGTAAAGTTATTGAATACTTATTATTGCCATGGTTTACCACTGCTTCCGCAGCAGTTACATTTCCCGGAAATGTGCTCGAGATCTGAACCCCTTGCGCAATTCGATCCCCATTGGGGGAGAGAACTACCTTACCTGGATTAAATGCGCTAATTACATTCCCAAAGTCCAGATCTACAGATTTAGTAATCTTTATAGGTTCTATGATTGTAGCCCTGCTATTTACCGTAGTCGCTGCAGAATTTTGAGAATTTGCGGACATGGTAAAAGAAGAAAACAGTAATACAAATAATAGCCGAACCATTTTACTTAGAAAATTCAATTTATAACGAAACCTTAAAACCATTCTGAATACTAGTTTTAAGGTTTCGTTATAAATAATTAATTGTATGATACTGTTATAGAAATAGAACCGCTATATGATCCCGCTATTTGGTTGGTACCAACAGTTAACTTGCCACCGATGTTCACAGTTTCTTTACCATCTACGTCGAGTGTTTGGTTAGCATCATGAGCTATTTCTGTTACATTCATATCAGGTCCAGGTCCGCTTAAAGTCGCTGTACTTGAAAGGATGATATTATAGCTCTCACTAGCTTCACCAGTTACGTTCAATACGGCAGCCGATGGTGACCCTCCGGTTATTTGCGATTTTGTTCCAGATGGAGTTCCGTCAAAATCAATTATTACAGTTCCGGCAGTATTGTCAACTTTACCAAAGTTCAGGCCACTAGCTTCAGTAAATGTGATAGCTTCAATAATTTCTGCAGCAGTACTCACAGTTGTTTGTCCAAAAGCAGTTCCTGTAGTTAATAAAACAAGTAGGATAAAAGTAATTTTCTTCATGGTTAGTGTTATTATGGGGTTGTTATTTTTAAACGCAGCGAATGTGGTTAAAGAAGAAGAATCCTACAAAAAAAGTCGATGAGAGATACAAATATTCGTTAAAGTGCAAATTTTATGTGAATTTTTAGATAAAGAGGAGAGGGGTGTCCGACTTGTTGAAGATAAAAGTCGACTAAGTCCCTATTGAACAGGAACCGTTAATTTGTGAAACTGCCTATTAATTGTAATGTACAGTTACCGGAAGCTCGCCAATAGTATTATAGGTGCCCGGCTGTTGTCCCGGTTCGATCTCTACTGTGGCGCCTACACGAAATTCTGCCATCCCGCCTGAAAAATTCCCTGAACCATCGAGATTGGTGGTGAAGTCTTTAAGAATGATATTCTGACTGCCATTGGTAAGATGATATTCCCCCTGTGGAAGGCTGATGGCAAAAGAGAAACCCTGCTGTCCCGTAACCCGGAAGCTTGCGGCAGATACATTGGTTCCGTCAGCCAATTCCACTCCGCCGGAAGTCAGCCGGTCGTTATCGGGGGTTAAGATTACCGAGCCGCCAGATTTTGCATCAAGGGCAGCAAAGTTCATCTCAGCAGTATTGGTGATCCCTATAGGCTCAATAATGGTCACCGAGGCGGTGAAGGTCGCCGTCGCCTGCGTCTGTCCAAAAGCAGCCGAGGAGACCAAAATTAATATGAGGAGGTGTAGGGATCTCATGTTAAGTTTTTCTTAAAGCCAAGATAAAAAAGAATTTGAATTACTCACGTTGAAATGCAAAAAAAATCGATAAAGAACACATATTTTGTAACGAAATGGTTGTAGTTTAGGCTGCTTCAGAAATTTACTTTTCCAAAAAGCCTCTATAATTTAGTCATTAATTTGGACACATTCAACAGTTAAAACTAAAACTGTATATTTCAACATCTAAAACCATCATTATGAAAACAACCTACTCAACCAATCTTTCCCTTCCGGGTGTAGATGCAGGACTCCTAGTTTTAAGAATAGGCGTGGGCATTTTAATGCTCACTCATGGGGTTCCAAAATTGATCACTCTTTTTGGAAGTGAAGAAATCCAATTTGCAGATCCATTTGGGTTAGGTGAAGCCACAACTTTAGTCCTTGCTGTTTTTGCTGAATTTCTGTGTTCCATCCTGGTTCTGATTGGGCTTGGAACCAGACTGGCTGTCATTCCCTTAATGGCGACAATGCTCACTGCCATCTTTATCGTTCATGCTACCGATGCCTTTCAGGTCAAGGAACTTCCTGTTTTTTACCTTTTGACCTACACTGTGTTACTTATTACGGGGCCAGGCAAGTACGCGCTGGATTTCTACTGGCTTAAAAGGAAGAAGTAAAAAAAAGAGGTTGTTCAAAAGAACAACCTCTTTCTCATTTCATTTTTCTTTTTCTGTGCGTCTTTTACATGTCGTTTTGATCGAGGGCCTTGTCATCCGCTTCAAGCAGGGCAAGGAACTTATCCAGGTTTGGAATGATCACGATGCGGGTTCTGCGATTCTTCGCACGATTTTCGGCTGTGTCATTGTCAACCAATGGTTTGTAACTGCTGCGTCCGGCTGCTATAAGCTTTTCCGGAGCCACATCAAACCTGTCCTGTAGCAAACGTACAATAGCAGTAGCTCTTCTCACACTAAGATCCCAGTTATCCACCAGGTAAGAATTCTCTACCATGGTTTGGGAATCTGTATGGCCTTCTACCATCACCTCCATGCTTGGTTCAGAATTGATCACATCTGCCAGTTTTTCAAGCAATGGATAGGCATCACGGCTCACCCTGTGGCTACCGCTTCTAAACAACAATTTGTCTGATACATTGATCATCACTACTGTTTTGTCTACAGTAATGTCAACATCTTCTGAAGCTCCGCCGCTTATTTGGTTTTTCAGGTTATAAGAAACCGCAAGATTAATAGAGTCTTCCAGGGTCTCGGCCTGCGCCAGTTCAGCCTGGTCTACATTCCTGAGAGTCTCACGCATCTTTCTTTTGTTCGCCTCAGACATCGCGGTAAGCTCATTGATCTCAAGTTTTTGATCATTCTCTTCTGTAAGTGAATTGATCTTGGCATTATAATCGGCTACTCTTTCTTCAATAGCGTTCAGGCGTTCTTCAAGTTCTTCTTTTTCTACCTGGGTCTTTTGCAGACTGCTTCGGGTATCGTTATAATCTTCTTCAAGTGCCACGTATTTCTTCTTGGACACACATGAAGTAAGTAAAGTCGCTGTAACTACCGTAACGGTAAGGATTCGTTTCATAATTTTAAAAATTTGTGTTTAAAGCTCATTTAGTATTTGGGTTATACATGCCTTTTAACGGGCTATTTTTTTCGAAAGTATGTAAAACCGTTTCCGGCTGCTTTAATTTTAACCTAACATTATTACTTAGGCGTTTCGGTTGCTAAAAAAGTCTTAATTAAATGGCTTCTTCAGGTTAAAGTTTTATCTTCTTGAGAAATAATTTGCAGGCAGAACAAGGGCTGAAGTGGGATTATACAGAATCCTTTGATTTTCAGGAATTAAATAAAGATTGGCATTCAATATTGCCTTTTTTTCCTTCCCCTGCAGTAAATTAAATCGAAAATTACAGAACCTGATTGGAACCAAAGAATACAGAAAAGAAGAAGAAAAAAAAGAAACACTCGGGCTTAAAGCTTTTTGGTAAGATCCTGCTCGGCATCTTCATTTTTCTCCTGTTAGTTATCCTTTTCATCCGCAGTCCATGGGGGCAGGGCATTATTGTAGACCGTATAGTTTCCTATATTTCGAATAAGACCGATACCCGGGTAGAAATAGACCGGTTGTTCATCACTTTTTCGGGAGACCTTTCTCTTGAAGGACTTTATATGGAAGATCAAAAAGGAGACACTTTGGTCTATTCACGCAGCCTGGAGGCCGATATCCCCCTTTGGCCTATCATACAGGGAGAGGGCATCTCTATAGATAACCTGGAATGGAGCGGCTTACGCGCCAAGGTCTCCAGGCAGGATACCATCCAGGGCTTTAATTACCAGTTCCTCTTGGACGCCTTTGCACCTGCAGACACCACAGTCACTGCGGCTACACCTAAAGATACTACGGCAGCTTCCATGAATTTCACTCTTGGCGATGTGGAGTTGAGCGATTTTAAGGTTGATTTCGATGATGAAGTGGCAGGTATTGACAGCAAGCTCAATTTAGGAAAACTCAAGGTTGAAGTTCAGGAATTCAAACTGGACAGCATGAATTTTGAAATTGGGGAGGCGCTGCTGGAAAATACCAGGTTCACTTATGAGCAAACCAAACCTTTTCCGGAATCAGAAGAACAAAAAGATCCTCCCATGCCTTCTTTTTCGGTTGGGAATCTTCAGATCAATGACGTTAGCGGAGATTACCAGTCTGTACCTGACGGAATTTTGGCCGATGTTAGCATTGATGACCTGATACTGGAGCTGCCGGTGGCCGACCTGGCTTCTCAAAAGGTCATCCTGGAGCGGTTCATGCTACGGAATTCTGTTGTTCTGGTTCAAACCACTACCTCTTCAGAAGGAAAGAAAGAAACCCCTGAAGAGCCAGTCCAAACTACACCTTTTGAATGGCCGCAATGGAATGTGACTGCTGAAGAGATCACCCTTAGCGGAAACCACTTTCAATACCTGAACAATGGCGCTACTCCACAGGAAGGAGTGTTCGATCCCAATGCTATAGATCTCCGGGACGTCAACCTGCAGGCAAATCATCTCGCACTTCAAGAAAGTCATGCTGAAGCCTACGTGCAAAAATTCAATTTTAGAGAGGCTTCAGGCCTGGATTTAAATAAACTTAATTTCGACCTCAATGTTTCCGATGAAAACCTGAGACTTTCCAATCTCGACCTGCATCTGAATGAGAACCGGGTAACCGGAAAAATGCGAATAGATTACCATTCCCTGGCCTCGTTCATTGAACGGCCCGAAGAGGCTTACGCGGCTGTAGATCTTCCGCAGTTTAAAATTGATTTTAATGATCTGTTCCTTTTACAGCCCGACCTAAAAAAGAATGAATACCTGGCCGCGTTGGGCAAAAAGGATCTTAGCGGGAATCTTTCCGCGGAAGGCAGGCTGGCAGAATTGAACATCAAAGACACCAGGGTACAATGGGGTGCGAATACTTCTATTGCAGCGGGAGGAACTTTATATAATACCACAGATCCTGAAAATCTTCGGTTTGACTTTCCCAGGATAAGAGCAGTTTCTACCCGGCAGGACCTGTTGAACTTCGTCAACGAAGCAGACCTGGGAATTCAGCTGCCAAAAGAGCTTCGAATAACGGGAGAAGTGAGTGGTTCCCCCGAAGATATTTCTGCAGATGCCGTGTTGACCTCTTCTTCAGGAGAGGTAAAAGTAGTCGGAAGGTTTGTGACCGCGCCGGGTATTGCCTTTGAAACTGATCTTGAGGTTACCAAACTTGATCTTGGGCAATTGCTGCAAAACCCTCAGTTGGGGCCGGTAAGCCTGGAAATGGAAGCGTCGGGTGCAGGGGCAAACATGAACAGCCTCGATGCCAATGTGCAGGCGAATATTTCCAGTTTTCTCTATAATGATTACGAATTCGCCAACCTTAACCTGGAAGGGGAATTGGAAGAAGGCGAAGGTTATGCCAATGTTAATTATAAGGACTCCAATCTCAACCTGAAGCTCGACAGCCACATCGTATTGGATTCCGTAGCACCCGAAATTTCTGCGCAGCTTGACCTTATAGGGGCAGACCTTCAGGCACTTGGCCTGGCCAAACGCCCGATAAATGCTGCCCTTAAATTGAATGGTACTTTTAAAGGAAATGCCAATGCATATGATGTTACGGCAAATATTACCGACGGCATAGCCGTTTATGATAATGACTCTTACCTGTTGGGAGATCTTGATATCCTGGCACACGTTCGGGAAGATACCACCTCCCTCAATGTTAATAACCGCATGCTGGACCTGCAGTTGCGCTCTAATGCCAGCCCCGTGGATTTCAGCAATGCGCTTATGAGGCATTACCAAAGTTACCTTTCAGAAAATGAGTTTTCAGATACTATTCAAAAGCCGGTAAACCTGGAATTAAATGCGCAGGTGAGTCCGACGCCTATACTGGACGAGGTACTGTTACCGCAACTGGAAGAGCTGGACACCATTAACATCAAAGTTGATTTTAAAGAGGAGCAAAGGGCGCTGGCCGCCACGGTGAACCTGCCTCATATCAAATACTTCGGAAGTGAGGTAGACAGCCTAAGGCTTAACCTGAATTCTGATAAGCAGGACCTTGTATTTAATTTTGGACTGAAAAGCCTTGATGCCGGTCCACTAGCCATAAAAGAAACTCTCCTGAAGGGAAACCTGGCAAACAGGGAACTGGAATTGGATTTCACCTCTTATTACAATGAAGAAGAACTTATGCACCTACGGTCATTAGTGACAAAAACAGATGATATCCTGCGCATTCATGTTGATCCTGAAGGACTGGTATTAAATTCCGCAGAATGGAATATAAGGCCTGAGAATGAGATCCTGATAGGCGAGGATTTTTGGACCTTCAATGATTTTGAACTTCAAAGGAATGATCAGCTGTTCAGGGTTAGTAACAATCTTCCTAATGTTCAGAAAGAGCATATAGGACTTGAATTTCAGAACTTCAAACTGGCTGCTTTGCTGTCCTATTTGAACCCTGAAGCAGTGCTGGCCTCCGGAAGGATGCAGGGAAATTTCGTCATTGAAGAACCTTTTGGCAGCACCGGAATGGTGGCCGACCTGCAAATAGATGATTTTGGGGTGATGGATGTGCCCCTGGGCGTGCTTAGTCTGGATGCCACCGCGGTGGGCAGCAGCAGGTATACCATCAATATGGCCTTAAAGGAAGGTGATGCAGATTTGGACCTTACCGGAACCTATGTCGCCAACGAAGAATCGGCAGAAATTGATCTTGAACTTTTGCTGAACGAGATCAAAATGAAGGTAGTTGAAGGTTTTGCGCCAGAGGTTTTAAACAGCACTTCCGGAAGTTTTTCCGGAGAGATCAATATCGACGGAACGGTGGCAGAGCCTGTCTACAACGGAAATCTGCATTTCAATGAGGCCGCTTTTACGGTAGCCACTCTCAATGCCCCCTTCGTATTGCCCGATGAAAATTTGCGGGTGGATAATGAGGGACTTTATATGGAGAACTTTACCATTCGGGACATGAACAATAATTCCCTGGTGCTGGACGGTTCCATACTCACCGAGGAACTGCTGAATCCTGAATTTGACCTGAGTTTTACGGCAGAGAACTTTACAGCTCTTAATTCTACAGAAGAAGATAATGATCTTTTCTACGGAGTCGTGGTCTTTGATGCCACTGGTTCCTTAACGGGTGACCTTGAGTTGCCTCAAATAGAACTGGACCTGGATATCAAAGAGGAAACCAATATGACCTATGTGATCCCCAAAGCTACCCTGGGAATTGAAGAGAGGGAAGGAGTGGTCGTTTTTGTGAACCGGGAGAATCCCGACAGGATCCTGACTCAGACCCAGAAAACCGAAGAAGGATTCAATTTTTCTGGCTTAAAGCTCAATTCCTATATCTCTCTTGAGGAAAATGCAACTTTCACGGTGGTTCTAAATCAGGATACGGGAGATCATATCCAGGCTTCGGGAGAAGGAGATTTGCTTTTTGACATCTATCCCAATGGCCGCACTACCATGTCTGGCCGCTTAGAGATCAATGACGGTTATTACGAAATGAGCCTTTACGACCTGGTAACCCGCCGCTTTGATCTTATGGACGGCAGCAGCATCGTGTGGGCAGGAGACCCTATGGATGCCGACCTCAATATCACAGCTGTTTACAGGGTAGAAACTTCGGCTTCCTCGCTCATGGCGCCGCAGATCACCGGGGCCGATATGGATGTGCAGCAACGCTACAGACAGGAATTGCCATTTTTGGTCTACCTGAACATTGACGGGGAGCTTACTCAGCCCAAGCTTTCCTTTGGACTGGATATGCCCGAAGACGAGCAAGGAGCTATCGGAGGACAAGTCTACGGAAGGATCCAGCAGGTGAACCAGCAGGAGAATGAATTGAACAAACAGGTCTTTTCCCTTTTGGTGCTCAACAGGTTCTTCCCTGATTCGGGAAGTGACGGCAGCGCGGGAGGTACCCTGGCTTTCGCACGTGATAATCTGAACGATGCCCTTTCTGACCAGCTGAACATCTTTTCTGACCGGCTTCTGGGAGAAACCGGCATAGATCTCAACTTCGGGCTGGATACTTATACAGATTACCAGGGTGATAGTCCGCAAGAAAGAACGCAGCTTGACATTTCTGCTCAAAAAAGCCTTTTGAACGACAGGCTTATAGTAAGTGTGGGTAGTGAGGTAGATCTTCAGGGCAGCAGCCAGGTAGAGGAGAGCAGCCCGGTGATTGGAAACGTGAGCATAGAATACCTGCTTACCGAGAACGGCCGATTCAGGCTTAAAGCCTTCCGCAGAAAATCCTACGAAAATGTCATTGACGGCCAGTTGATCATTAGCGGACTCGCCCTAATTTTCACTCAGGATTTCAACAAGTTCAATGAGCTATGGGACCAGATAGTAAAGGATGAGAAAAAGAATAAAGAGCAGAAAAAGGAATAAAGGAAATTGGAAATGCTGAAAACTACGGTTTATAAATTACTTTTTTTAGGGATGCTGATCCCGTTGATACATGCATGCAGTGTCAAACATTTTATTCCTGAAGGC
This sequence comes from Salinimicrobium catena, assembly GCF_900102915.1. Lineage (GTDB taxonomy): Bacteria > Bacteroidota > Bacteroidia > Flavobacteriales > Flavobacteriaceae > Salinimicrobium > Salinimicrobium catena. The sequence continues at coordinate 477,198 of NZ_FNGG01000002.1, read as the reverse complement.
AAACTGCTTTACACGGGAGCCGAAGTGGAATTGACCTCTGAAGATGAGATAGCCAATAAGAAGGAACTTCAATCTCAGCTGAAGGGTCTCATCACTCCCGAGCCGAATTCCAAGTTCCTCGGATCTCGTTTTGGGCTGTATTTCTATTATAAAGCTCAGAAGGAAAAGCCGGGTTTCATTAATAAATTCTTCAATAAAAGATTTGGGGAGGAACCGGTTTATCTTTCTGATGCAGATCCTTTCCAGACCGAAGAGATCCTTAAGAACCGCCTTGAGAACCGCGGATATTTCTTTAGCAGGGTCGACCATTCGGTAGAAGAGAACCAACAAAAAAAGACGGCCAAAGTATTCTACACCGCACGCCTGCCAGAAGAACCATACATTCTTGAAAGTTACCAGTTGGATAATGACTCCCTGCAGATCTTTAAGGAGATCAAAGAAACTTTACCCGATGCGGTTTTAAAAGAAGGAGAGCCTTTTAACCTTTCAATAATGAAACTGGAAAGGGAGCGGATTGACCGGGAGCTCAAGAAAAGGGGATACTACAACTTCAGTTCAAATTTTCTCATTTTCGAAGCCGATACCAATCAATACGACCGTAAAAAGTTTGATCTTTTCCTTCGGCTAAAGCAGGATGTTCCCGAAGCAGGAATTAAACCTTACAGGGTGAAGAGGGTAAATGTATATCCTAATTACGTGGTGGGAACCGATACCCTCAAAAGAGATTCCGTACGATATGAAGAGAAAAATTACATACAGAACGTGGAATTCTTTAAACCAAAATACCTGGACCCGTACATTCTTTTGGAGGAAGGTGAACTTTATGATCCTGCTGCTTCAAGCAAGACCAGCCGAAGATTAACCTCTCTGGGAGCGTATAAGTTCGTAAACATAAGATATGATGAGCTGGATTCCCTGAGCACCGACAGTCTTGGTTACCTGGAAGCCAACATCTTTCTTTCGCCTCTCAACAAAAGGTCGATACGGGCCGAACTGCAGGCGGTGACCAAATCAAATAATTTCGCAGGGCCTCACCTGGCGCTTACCTACACCAATCGCAACCTTTTTCATGGAGGGGAGATCCTGAACATTAGCGGAAAAGTTGGTTTTGAAAGGCAGCTGGCCAGTGGGAGCCAGGAAGGTCTTACCAGTACACAATTTGGTGTGGATACAGACCTGATCTTTCCGCGGATGTTGTTCCCGCTCAAGGTCAATAATGACTGGTTCAAATACTCCATCCCTAAAACCAAGATCAGCGCAGGTTTTGAATACCTGCACCGCAGCGATCTCTTCAGTCTTTTCTCGGTCACCGGAAGTTTTGGCTACATCTGGAGGGCCAATCGCTACGTTACTCATGAATTGAATCCATTTTCGGTCAATTACGTCAGACTTAGCAAAACCACAGAGACCTTTGATGATATCCTTAAAGCAAATCCTTTTTTACAAAGCAGTTTTGACCAGCAGTTCATCGCCGGGCTAACGTATTCTTTTATATACAATGGAATGGTGGACGTGAATAAAAAACATCAATTTTTCGCGAACACTAATTTCGATCTAGCCGGAAACACGCTTGATCTTCTAAGCAACGGGGAAACCCCAAAAAGATTTCTGGGGCTGGAATTCGCGCAGTATGTCAAGATCGATACTGATCTCCGGTATCATTTTCTTCTCACAGACCAGCAAAAGATCGCCACCCGACTCTTCGCCGGAATTGGAATTCCTTACGGTAATTCTGAAGTGATGCCCTTTAGCCGTCAATTCTTCGCGGGAGGACCTTACAGTGTGCGTGCCTTTAGGATAAGATCGCTAGGTCCGGGATCTTATGAACCCGATGAGGAGAACGTGGCGCATTACGACCAGGTAGGAAACATTCGTCTTGAAGCCAATGTGGAATATCGCTTCCCCATTTACCAGTTTCTGAAAGGCGCTGTTTTCGCAGATGCCGGAAACGTATGGAATACAAAAGAAACTACTCTTGAAGGAGGAAAATTCTCTTCAGACTTCATCAATGAACTCGGAATTGGAGTAGGGGCAGGACTCCGGATCGATATTCAAAGTTTTGTGATAAGGTTTGACCTTGCAGCACCCGTACATATTCCCTGGCTCCCTAAAGGCGAACGATGGGATTTCAGGTTTGATGAACCGGTATTGAACTTCGCGATAGGTTATCCCTTCTAATGCTGCATTTTTGTCCCGAAGCAAAGATCTCCGGCATCACCCAGTCCGGGTACAATATAACCCCTATCATTCAATTCTTCGTCAATCGTAGCGATCCACAAATGAGTATTTTCAGGAAATTCTGAAGCGATATACTCAATTCCCTCACGGGCTCCAATGACAGAAACCAGGTGTATGTTGGCAGGAGTGCCCATGCTTTCAAGAGCCTTCATCACGTTTACAAAAGAACGGCCGGTTGCCAGCATAGGATCAGCCAGAATGAGGGTTTTGTTCATCAGGGAAGGGGAAGCCAGATATTCTACCAGGATCTCGAACTTTTCATCGTTATCAGGATGGTGACGATATGCCGAAATGAAAGAATTTTCGGCATCATCAAAGTAGTTCAATAAGCCATTGTGAAGGGGTAACCCCGCCCGTAGGATCGAACAAAGAACGATCTCCTCTGCAGGCAGATCTACCGAGGCAGTTCCCAGGGGAGTGGTCACTGCTTTATCTTCGTATTTGAAGTTCTTGCTAAGTTCATAGCCCAAGATCTCTCCAAGCCTTTCGATATTTCTTCGGAAGCGCATACGGTCTCCCTGAATATCGGTGTCACGAAGCTGCGCAACGAACTTGTTGGCTACTGAATTGTTTTCTAAAAGGTGATGAATGTGCATGAGCGATAATAATTGATCCAAAGTTAAAAATAATTGAAGCTTCAGGCTCAAAAACTTGAAAATTATTGCACTTCAAAATGGAGAGTAGGCCGGTCTGAAGTTTTTAATTTCTGAATGCTTCTATTTTTCTGTCTGTAAAAATTCAGATTTAGGTAAAAAAATCTTAAATTTAAGATGTAATCTTCTTCCAAAGAGATGTTTGCAGAGGTGCTTCAGAAGGCATTCTTTCAAACGGGCAATTCAACAGGCATGGATCAAACAGAGAAATTTTTACGAAAGGTAAATATGGCGTTCCAGGAAGGCGACTCAGAATTTTTACTGAACTCTGTCACAGATGATTTCTGTTGGAACATTGTGGGTCAAAAACTGGTGGGAGGAAAATCAGAGTTTTCAGAAGCCATTGAACAGATGCACGCCACGCCAACCATGAAGATTCAGGTGAAGAATGTGATCATCAATAATAAAGATGCGATTGTAGAAGGTATTGTGATCGCCAGGAACCGAAAAGACCAGAAGAAATATTTCAGCTTTTGCGATGTCTTTACCTTAACCAACACCAGTGAACCAAAGATCAGGAAAATGCGCTCTTACGTGATAGATGTGAGTAAACATAAACAATACCGGGAAAACCCCGATTACTAAAAAAGGAACCACATAGGTTCCTTTTCTTTTTTAAAATTATTCCTTGTTACGGGTCTTTTCTGAAGGATCTTTATATTCTTCGGCTTTTTTACCCTTATATACGGTTTCTGATTGTGATTCGATATTATCATTCGAATTCGCCGATTCTTTTGGCCTTCGTTCCTTCTCTACATCATCTGCCTTGTTCTTTGTCGGGTTTAACTTCTTATCATCAAGCTCGGGTACATCAAGATCGGCCCCGGCGTAATCGATAGGCTCATCGCGGTCTTTAAAATAATCTCCCTTCTTCTCGTCTTCACTTTGGTTATTGAGCACTTTTTTATTTTCAGCAGTAATATCCGGGTTAAAAGGAAGATCTTTTGAGGCTTTTTCTCTTTCCTGTTCGTTCTTCTTCGGCATTTCTTCTTTCTTGGTCATAACATTTTATTTTTAATCAAATTACACAATAACAATCGCTGAATCAACCTTTTACCGGTTAAATTCCCGTTAAATGCGAACTTTTGAATTTCCGAAGAGAGATGATCCCGGGTAAAATTTGTTTAGAATGCGTAATTTTAGGACAGGTTTTTGATAATTATATCTTTCAGGAATCTATTACCGGACTCTATGATGAAAAAAGCAGTTTTTTTGCTGGGCGTTTCCATGATATCCACAGGCGCCTTTGCTCAATTAGATAAATCTACAACCACCGTGAAAGCGCCGGGAGAATTGTCGGCTCCGCAAACCGGGGAGGAAAGTTCTTCTTTGCTGAACAACAAAGGCAATCACAGTCTAAGTTCAAAGAAGGGCATGTTCAATATGTCTACACCCAGGCCTCTTGGCGAAGAAGAGAAAAAGAACTTCAGCATGCGAACCGATAATGGATTGATGAAGTATCAGCCTGAAAATTTTAAACCAAAAGCCTTCAAGGACAAGGAGATAAAGGAAGAATATAGGCGAGACCAATATCTTGGCGATCTGGTGACCGGCGGTAGTATTGTAGAGCTTTATTGCAGGGACCATGAGTATGTAGACGGTGATAAAGTAAGAATATGGGTAAACGGGGAGATCATTCACAACAGTGTCTCATTGGGTGCCGGTTTTTATCCTATTTTGGTAAGGCTGAACATGGGCTTCAACAACATTGAATTTGAAGCTTTGAACCAGGGAACTTCAGGCCCGAATACGGCTGAACTTCGGGTATATGATGAAAAAGGAGCTGAAGTCGCCCGAAAAGAGTGGAACCTGATGACCGGTGGCAAGGCCAATATGGTGGTCGTTAAACAGTAACTCCAGGTCTAAACATTCCCCTGAAAAAGGTTGTATATATTATATCCAAACAGCACGAGAATGGTCAACAGGGCCACTACAGTGGGAATAGGGATATTGTTGATATTCCCCCATACATGAAATGGCGCTTTATCTTCTTCATCGCGATTTTTATAGCGGTAGCGTAACAACGCGGCATTGACCATCCCAAAAACAATAAAAATAAAGATGTTGCTTATACTGGCAACGATCTTTAGATTACCAATAAGACCAAAGGCTATGGCTACAATACTAATGGCAATAATGGCATAATTGGGTGCATTTCCAATACCAGAAATGGTGGTGAATTTGCTCAGCCATTTGATATTGCTGTCCCTGGAAACATCATAGAGCAGGCGAGAGGTCCCTAAAATATTACTGAGAATGGTCTTGCTGGTGGCAAATAAAGCGATGATCACCAAAGCAGTTGCTCCTATCTTTCCTAACTTGGTTTCAATAACTGCCGCCAAAGGTCCGTTGGAATTAGACAGTTCTTCCCAGCCCATTACGCTCACTGCACTTATTGCGATCAAAACATAAATGATGAGCACGATGATCCCGCTGAGCAAAATGGCTTTCGGCATATTCTTTTTGGGCTTTTTGGTCTCTTCGGCCATTTTCACCAGGTCTTCAAACCCTATGTAGCTGAAGAAAATGAGAGCGCCACCTGCCAGCACTCCTGTCCAGCTCTTTTCATTCAGCTTAACAAGAGAAACCGAGCCCCAGTCGGGAACACTTACCACGATCACAGCCGCCAAACCTATCAGGGTCACCACAGTGGCAAAAGAATTATAATAACTGCTGTATTTAGCGCCTATGATATTGAAGAAGGCCATAAAGACAATGATGGCTATGATGATGATCCAGGAGGGAAAATTAACCAGCCGGCTAAGGTAATCGGCAAAACTTATGGAAATAGCCGCGGCTGCGACAATACCCGTAAAGGCCATAAAAATGGACATGAATAGAGCTGTTTTTGGCCCCAGACCTTGCTTGATATATTCAAAACTTCCTCCGGAATCCGGAAAACGGCTCACAAATTCGGCATAAGACAGTCCGGTTAACAGGGCCACCGTAGCGGCGACAACAAAACTCAACCACAACATGTTGCCGCTAAGACCGGCTGCCTGACCAATGATGGCATAGATCCCGGCACCTACAATGCCTCCAACCCCAAACATCAAAACATCCCAAAATCCCAAGCTTCTTTTTAATTCTTTTCCTCCCATAAGTGCGAATATCGGTTGCCTTTCTAATATAATTTTTAGAGCGAAATATTCCAGAGGTTTAACAGGAACTAAAGAAAAACATAACAATACTTAAGATGAGAGAAGGAGGTTAAATAAAAAACTCCGGAATGTACCGGAGTTTCAACAGACTTAAAAAGTAATTTTAATGAAGATCTTTCATAGATTTTATACTTGCCATAGTATTCCTCATTTCAGAAAGCTGATTTCGAAGTACGTCTTCTACCCGGGCGGGGAATCTGTTCTTTCGCAATTTTTCTTCATATTCATCCACACTGTTCTTTTCTCCTCTCAAACATTCCTCAAGCAGCATCTTATCGGTGTCCTTGCCTATGGAACTTTTAAGGTTTATCCATGTCCTGTGCAGGCTTCCCATTACAGACCCTTTATCTTTGGGATGTTCATTGAAGGAGTGTAGCAACTTGTCTATTTCGGTTGCAAAGTGGTTCTTTTGAACCACCTGCTTCTTAAAGAATTCCTTAAGGGTAGGGTTTTCTGCACGCTCTAAGGAGGTCCTGTAATCCTTTTCAGCATCATAATTCTTTTCAAGTAATACCTGAAGGCTATGAGCTAATTTTACGTGGCTTTCTTCCCGGGCTGATTCTCTTGTAGTTTTCATGAGGCTAAATTTTTAAACACACCTATAAATATACGAATTAGCTGTCTCATTTTGAAGCGACAACGAATAATTTTATCCTGCAATCATTTGAAGTTTAGAGATTTATACCAGAAGTAAAGAAGCTCGTAAAGTCGCGGTATTTTTTGTATTTTAGAAGGAAAACCCCAACCTATGAAAAAAGTGCTTGTTGCTATTGATTATAATCCTGTCTCTGAAAAGGTGGCCAATGCCGCCCTTGAACTGGCAGATTCCATGGATGTTGAGATCTGTCTTCTGCATGTCCTGGCCGAAGTAAGTTATTACGGGGCAGATTATCCCACCTTTTTAGGATACGATGGTTATACTGCCATGGGGCCAGATCTCAATATGGCTATGGAAATGCGTAAGGTAGCCGAAGAATTCCTGGAAAAAGCGGCAGGGCATCTTGATCATCCGTCGGTCACCACGCATTTAACTGAAGGAGATACCGCAGGGGCCATTTTGGAATATGCTGAAGAATGGAACGCCGATCTTATCGTAATGGGCACGCACAGCCATTCTGTGCTGGAAAAACTACTAATGGGAACGGTAGCCGAAAAAGTACTTGAAAAGACCAAGGTGCCGGTGTATATGGTGCCTGTAAAGAAATAGATCATTAACTTAAACAGAAACAATGACATTATTTAAGCCCGGTATTTCTTTTTCCTGAAAAAGAAAACCTAACTTTGCATAAACAACAGTTACTGAATAAATTTTTCGGCAAATTCTCTCCCTTTTCCAATCATGTATTTAGTAGTTGAGCAAAACTTATAACATTTTAACTACGAATTAATTTCAATGGCCAAATCACAGCAATCTTACAACAAATCTGAAAAGGAAAAGAAGAAACAGAAGAAGCGGGAGGAAAAGAAAAAGAAGAAAGAAGAGCGCAAAGCAGGAGGGGAGTCCACTCCGGAATTTGTGTATGTAGATGAATTCGGAAATCTTACCGATACGCCTCCAGATCCTTCCAAAAAGGTAGAAGTAGATCCTGAAGATATTGAGATAGGTGTTCCCAAGAAAGAGGAATCTGAAGAAGAACCTGATTTCAGAAATGAAGGAAAGGTATCCTTTTTTGACCACAGCAAAGGCTTTGGGTTCATCATCGACAATAAGACCGGGGAAAAATATTTCGTTCACGTCACCGGACTTCTGGATGAGATCACAGAAAATGACCTGGTAAGCTTCGAACTGGAGCGAGGACCACGAGGCATGAATGCCATTAGGGTCTCTAAGATCTAAATTGAAACTGATAATTTCAGCATAAAAAAAGCGGCCAGATACGGCCGCTTTTTTATTTCCTTTTTGCTGGTTCCTTAACCCTTTAACCAGGCATGTCTCAGTTCTATCTGCTCATCACTGGCACCCGGAATTTCTGTTAAACGCATACCAGGAGCGGTAGGCTCAGAAATCTTGGCTTCCAGAGTGCTCTCTTCCCCGTCTCTTTCTACTACCATGCTGATATCTTCTCCTTCTTTCCACTGCATAGAGATGGTGATAAGATCATAGATGTTCTCGCGGCTGTACTGCGTGCCGTTGATGCTCTTTATTTGATCTCCTTTTTGAAGCCCAAGCTCCTTATGAAATGAGTTGAGTTCAATGTCATTTCTCATAAAGATATTCCCGTTTTGATCAAGAGTAATGTACGGGGAAGCCTGATCTTTTAAAAAGAATCCTACCGGCACCTGCGCCTCTTCAAAATGAAGTCCAACTTTCTGAAAAAATTGTTCATAAGGAATAGGGGTAGGACCGCTTACATACTTATCAAAGAACTCTCTGATCTGCGGATAGGTCATCTCCACTATGGTTGGGATCAACTTATCATCCTCAAACGGCCTGTCTTTCCCATATTTCTCAGTAAGTTTTTTCATGAGGTCCAGGATGCCCATCCTGCCGTCGCTTAGCTCTCTAAGGCGAATATCCAAAGCCATTCCTATTAAAGCACCTTTTTGATACACATTGTAATAGCTTTCCTTATAGCCTTCCTCAAGAATGTTTTCACTCATTTCGGTAAAAGGCATGGTATCATCAAAATTTCTGGCTGTGGTGATCTTTTCATACATTCTGCGATAAAAATCTTCAGGCTGGATCAACCCCTGGTTCACCTGGAAAAGATTCGCGAAATATTCCGTCACACCTTCATACATCCACAAATGTTTTGACATCTTTGGATCATTATAATCAAAGTAATGGATCTCGTTTGAATGTACTCCCAGCGGAGTAACAATGTGGAAAAATTCATGGGAAACTATATCGATCATGTTCTTCTCGAGTTCCTCTGCACTCATCATTTCAGGAAGAACTACCACTGTGGAGCTATGATGCTCTAACGCACCAAAATTTCCCGCGTCACCTTCACCCGGGGAAGCTGATAAATACAAAAGAATGGCATACTTCTGAGTATCATCTACATCACCCAAAAACCTTTTTTGAGCAGAGATCATCCTTTCCATAGCAGGCTTGATATCCTGTGCCGAAAATTTACCGCTTGGAGAATATACGTCCAAAAGTACTTCCATATCCTGTACCTTGAAACTTGCCGTGTCGGGTTCGGCATACATGATAGGATTATCCATTACCTCAAAATAACGGTTCAGGGAATAAACATCTGTCACGTAATTCCCTGCTTCCGAAGGAATGCTTTGAGCTATATTCAAGGCGCTTCCCGCGATAAGATCTGCAGGACGCTTGACCTCCAGGCGGTATGCCTTTTCTTTCATTCCTTCAAAATATCCCACGAACCCATGGAGGTTAAGCAGGAAATTTTGTCCTTTAAGGATATTTGTACCCGCCATGGAATAGATGCCGCCCTCGCCGGGCACATCAAAAGTATCATTGGTCCAGTAAGTGATCTTATCCAGTTTTTTAGAGTTTGGAATGCTCCAGCTATTCTTGTCCCTTTTGATCACTTCAAGTTCCCGGCCTTTGTAGTCATAGGCTTTAAGATCTTCGGAATACTTCCCGTAATTGGAGGTGCTGTACGTTCCCGGAACAGTTTTGGGGATATAGAACACTGTGGAGTCTGAGGTGAATTCCGAAGGATCTATGGTGACCATAACCCGGTCATCCTGCACGTTTACCAGGTCGATTTCCGTGATTATGGGTTGTTCGCCGGTTGCGGTGTTTTGTGTGGTTTTACAGGCATAAAGGCTGACCGAAAGGGCCAGGGCATAAAGTACTTTCTTCATTTGATCTCTTTATTTTTTATATAAGACTTCAATCCTCCTTAATTGTTACAAATGTATGTCGCTTCAAAGAGCATGAAATAAGAGAACGACAAGATTACCGCAAAATTTCATGACATTGATCAGTTTTAGCTGCTAAAGATCCAAAAATGCTAAAATTTACCGTAATAATTTAATAATTTAATTGCTGGTAATCACTAAATTTAAGAGTCACTAAAGCCGATTGAAAAATGCAAATTCTTTCCAGACTTCCATTCTTCTTTTCGATCGGTTCATTCCAATCCATTCTTGTTCCACCTAAATTCCAAAGCAATGAAAATTTACGATGATAAGCACATCAAGAACGTGGTCTTTGTTGGCGCCCACAACAGCGGTAAGACCACCCTTGCAGAAACGATGTTGTTCGAAGCAGGTTTGATCAACAGACGCGGTACCGTTGAAGGAAAGAATACAGTTGCAGACTATCATGAAATTGAACATGAAAAAGGAAATTCTGTCTTTGCGACGCCCCTGCATACAGAATGGCGAAATTACAAGATCAATATCATAGACACTCCGGGTCTGGATGACTACATTGGTGAGATCATTTCTTCAATACGGGTTGCAGACACCATCGTGACGGTCTTGAACGGCCAATATGGAGTGGAGGTGGGAACAGAGATCATCTGGAACTATATCAATAAGTATCACAAACCCACTGTATTTGTAATTAACCAGATAGATCATCCGGGGCTGAACTTCGAGAACAGTTTCAAGAGCATTACATCTTTGGTAGGGAACAATGCCGTCAAGATCCAGTATCCGTTGATCGTAGATGGTGCCCAATGCATTATAGATGTACTAAAAATGAAGATGTACAAATTTTCTTCGGAAGGTGGGAAGCCGCAAAAGTTATCCATTCCTGATGACCAAAAAGAAACGGCGAATGTACTTCACAATGAATTAGTTGAAAAAGCCGCCGAAAATGATGAGGAACTAATGGAATTGTTCTTCGAGAAAGGAACATTGAGTGAAGATGAAATGAGAAAAGGCATCAAAGCCGGAATGCTAAATTACGACCTTTTCCCGGTCTTCTGCATGTCTGCGCTCAATGATATGGGAAGCGGAAGATTAATGGGCTTCATTGATAATGTCGCTCCTTCAGCTGGCGACCTTAAATCTGAACAAAGTGTAGAAGGTAAAGAGATCATTCCAGAGAAGGATAAAACTCCGGTACTTTTCGTATTTAAGACTGTCCATCAACCAAATCTCGGACAGATCACCTTCTTTAAAGTAAAAAGTGGAGAAGTAAAAGTGAATGACAAACTGGTAAATCAAAGAAATGGAGAAATGGAAGTTTTGAACCAGTTGTTCATTATGGACGGGAAAGAAAGAAACCCGGTACAGAAGCTTACAGTGGGCGATATTGGAGCAACATTGAAGTTGAAATATACCGAAACCAATGATACCCTGAGTTCCCAGGATTCACAATTGACCGTAAAACCTATACAATATCCACAAACCAGGATCAGGCGGGCTGTTTTTGCCGAAAATTCAAAGGATGAAGAGAAACTCAGTGACGCTTTAAAGAAGATCAGGAGCCAGGACCCTACTGTAGAAATAACTTTCTCGAATGAATCCAGACAGATGATCCTTGCCTGCCAGGGAGAGCTACACCTTAACACAATTGACTGGCTGCTAAAGAATATTTATGGGGTCGATGCCCGTTTTGAAAGACCAAAGATCTCCTTCAGGGAGACCATTCAACGTGCGGCTGCTTCCAATTACCGCCATAAGAAACAGTCAGGTGGCTCTGGCCAGTTTGCCGAAGTTCATTTAAAGATCGAACCCTGGAAAGAAGGAATGCCAGAGCCGGAAGGTTTTAATATCCGTGGAAAAGAGGAGGTAGATCTGCCATGGGGCGGAAAGCTCGTCTTCTATAATTGTATAGTAGGAGGGGTGATAGACCAGAGGTATTTGCCTTCAATTATGAAAGGAATATTAGAAGTAATGGAAGAAGGACCTTTAACGGGTTCATACATTCGTGATGTACGGGTAATGGTGTATGACGGAAAGATGCACTCTGTGGATTCAAACGACATTTCCTTCAAAATAGCAGGAGCACATGCCTTTAAAGAGGCATTTTTAAACGCCAATCCTAAATTGCTGGAACCTACTCTTAACCTCACCGTAAAAGTGCCTGAGGATATGGTAGGAAATGTGATGACCGAACTGCAGACAAGGCGGGCAATAATCCAGGGAATTGAAAGTTCAGATCATCATCAGATCCTGAAATGCATTGCTCCCGAAGCTGCATTGTACGGTTTCTCGACAGACCTGAGGTCACAAACAAAGGGTAGAGCTACCTTTAAAACTCAGTTCAATGGTTACCAGGCTGTTCCACCGAACATTCAGAACGAACTGGTAAACAAAAAGGAACTCGTAAAATAAAAATAACAAATGGAATTTTTCAAAATAGTTGATCTCCAGACTTCCGAAGTAAAACTTCAAGAATGTCTTTCCCTGGAAAATTTGGATACCTACAGTAGTGACCTTTTCCCTCTTCAAAAAGTTGAAAAGGACCGAGTGCAAATAGGAGGGATATGGGGAGAGTTTACCTTGATGCATCAAAGTATTTCGGGAGGAGTTCGTTTCGCCTTAAAAGAATGTCCAAATGCCCTTGCCTGGACGGTCACCACAGGATTTCCCCCAAAAGAAAAGAAGGTAGTGATCCATCTAACGGTTAACCGCAAGGAGAGAGAACCAGAATTCATAGAAGAAATCCGGGAATTTATGGAAGATCTTTCCGAAGGAATTCTCAAAGCACTGATGGAAAGAGAATCGGCATTAACGAGCTGAAAACCAAATAAAAAACCCTTAAATAGAGGTTTATGACCCGGGACATTCTGTTTACCAATGTCCTGGGTTATTTATTTTCTATAACTTCCTTCAAAATACTAAGACATGGCTCTCAACTTGGATTTAATACAGGCGCAACTCAATGAAATGAAAGAGTATATTTCAGAAAAAGATATAAAGAATTCTTCTGTTTCAAGTGCTCCTGTAGAGTGGCATCTGTCGCACAGCCTTAAGGTTATCAACAATATCATCTCCAGCCTGGAGTCATCAGATCCAGGCAATTTTAAAAAAGAATTCAGTTTTTGGAAAGTGGTCATATTTCTTACCAGAAAAATTCCGCGGGGAAGGGCACGTTCTCCCAAGGCAGTTCTTCCTCCTGAAGATATCACTCTAGAGCATCTGAAAGGGGAGTGGTCAAAGGCCAAACAGAATGTTAGTCTGATAAATTCCTTTCCGGGAAAAGCACATTTTGAACATCCCTATTTTAAGCACCTTGACAGGAACCAAACCAAGAAATTTCTGGAGATCCATACAGAACATCACTTGAAGATCATTAGAGAGATACTCGAAAAAGGGTAATTAGGTTGATTAGGAATAGTAACTGTACAAGAAGTTATTGAATTTTTAGTATTTTTTACTGAAGATAATATGTGAAATATATGAAAATAGCTACATACAATGTAAATGGAATAAACGCCCGATTGCCGGTACTGCTGAAGTGGCTAAAAGAAGAAGCTCCAGATGTTGTCTGTCTGCAGGAGTTGAAAGCCCCAATGGAAAAGATACCCGAAAAAGCCATTACAGAGGCCGGATATAACGCCATATGGCACGGCCAGAAAAGATGGAACGGAGTGGCTATCCTGGCAAAAGACCTTCATATTGAGGAACTAAGGCGCGTTTTACCAGGTGATCCTGAAGATGAACAAAGCCGCTATATCGAAGCCAGGGTAAACGGACTGCATATTTGTTGTCTGTACCTGCCGAATGGCAATCCGGCGCCGGGGCCAAAATTCGATTATAAGATGCTTTGGCTGGAAAGATTGAAAAAAAGGGCCGCGGAATTGCTTGAATCCAAAGATCCTGTGGTGCTTACCGGGGATTTCAATATTATTCCAACCGAAAATGACGTCTTTAAACCCGAACGCTGGGTAGACGATGCATTATTCAGGCCTGAAGTACGAGCTGTGTATAGCGAGCTCCTAAAAAGTGGATGGACAGATGCCATTCGAAAACTTCATCCAATGGAAACCATTTATACTTTCTGGGATTATTTCAGGAATGCTTTTGTTCGCAATGCAGGCCTACGTATCGATCATTTCCTTTTAAGCCCCGGACTTGATAAACTATTAAAGAAAGCTGGCGTTTCAGCAGATGTACGTGGCTGGGAAAAGACCAGTGATCATGCACCGGTTTGGATAGAATTAGATCATAAGAAGTAAGGCATTGGAAGTATTTATGTAGTGACAGCCCTCTTCTCATAAATATATCTATTGCACTATAATTTATATTATGTAAAATAGAATATTTAGAAGTAATGGAAAGAATAACCTTTTCACTCCACCTTTAAATGATTAAGAAGATTATGTAAATGATTAAGAAGATTATGATCTTTCTACCGTTCCTCTTCTGTTCCTGTTGATTTTCCTTTTACGATTCCTCTATAAGAAATAGAATTTCTTTCGGAACTTGTTACATGAGTTGACGCGTTACCATTTGGAAATAATGTGATCCTGAAATTGTAGTTTTCGGTGCCTTCTTCAGCTTCGAATGTGATTTCTATTTTTGATTCATCATTAGCCTCATCTATCTCCAGATCTTCAGCCACGCCTTTATATTTTATTCCCCCTTCACGGCCGCCATAATCACCTCCCATATGCCGCACTCCAAAATATGGCAGAAACAGGTCTACACTGTCATTTTTCATCCTGAGATAATTCGGATTACTCAGTAGGTCTATCATGCTGCCACTCACCGGATACGCCCACTGGTTCTCTATTTCAAATTCCCCGTTATAAACTGCTTCCCTTAACTCTTGATAATCATTGATCTGGGTAAAAGCTGACTTCTTTCCACTTCCGCAGGAGATCAGCAACATCAGCAGCACGGGTAAGAAAAATATCTTGATTGCCCTGTTTCCTTTATGCATTTGTATGTTAGTAAGATTCATCGCACTTAATTTATATCTTAATTTAAGAAATTTGAAGCACTTGCAACTTGATAATCACTTTAAAATCACATTCCTCCCTCCTTTCATATATTAAATCTTTGTAAAACCCGTTTTTCTGCCTCTGCTGTTCCTTTATAATATTGTAATTTTCTAAAAAAAGCATATTTGTGGCAGCAGGAGGATCAAAAATTGCGATTTACGGCGCTATTGGAGCAAACACTTTAATTGCCGTGAGCAAATTCATCGCGGCCTCTTTCACCGGCAGTTCTGCTATGATGGCTGAGGGCATTCATTCCCTCGTTGATACCGGTAACGGGTTGCTCTTGCTCCTGGGAATAAAAAGATCTAAACAAAAACCCGATGACATGCATCCTTTTGGGTACGGGAAAGAAGTCTATTTCTGGAGTTTCGTGGTAAGTGTACTCATCTTCGCCCTGGGCGGTGGTTTCGCTCTTTACGAGGGTATTCATGCTCTTCAGGATCCGCATGTAATTGAAGATCCTGCCTGGAACTACGGAGTTCTTTCCGCAGCTATACTGTTTGAAGGCATTGCTCTCTATATGGCGCTCAAGACCTTCAATAAATCCCGAAAGAACAAGCGAAATCTCATAAGGAACATTATTAAGAGTAAAGATGCGGCCACTTTTGCAGTGATCATTGAAGACACAGCAGCTGTGATCGGATTGTCCATTGCCCTCTTAGGGGTTTTTCTCTCACAGCAGCTTCAAAATCCATACATTGACGGGGGCGCGTCTGTATTGATTGGTTTGCTCCTGCTGGGAGTCGCCACCTTCCTGGCCCACGAAAGCAAAGGTTTGTTACTGGGTGAAAGCGCTACCCCCGAAACCATATCGGTGGTTGAAAAGATCCTGTCAAAAAATATAAATATTAAAGACTGGAACCTGCCCCAGACCATGCATTTTGGACCAAATAATATTCTGCTCGTTCTAGAGATAGACTTGATTGATGAACTCAACCTGGAACAGGCAGAGCGCACCATGGAAAGCCTGCGCCTTGAGATCAAGCACCAACAGCCCAAGATCAAGCAGGTTTATATTCAAACCACAGACCTTAGTTCAAGAGCTTGATCAACAAAAAGGCAGGAACTTTTCCGGCCTTAAAATTTCAAGTTATGCTACAAATCATTTTACCTGTTTCCGTTCATTGCCTGTAACCGTGTTTTCTTTTACGGCATGCACGTCTTTATTCTTTAACTGTTCTTTGAACTCATTGATAATTCCACCTTTAAGCAATACCTGTATCTGCCTGTCACTCATGGAATGTTTTGTCTCGATCTCAATGGGTTCGGCTCCTGTTTCCTCTTTTTCGATAAGCACCTTGATGTTATTCCTGTTTCTCACATCTTCCTGCAGATTTTTGAAACTAACCAGATCGCCCTGTTCAATTTTATCATAATCGGCAAGATCTATGAATTCCAAAGGTAAAATACCGAAATTAACAAGGTTCTGCCAGGCGATTCGTGCATAGGAATTAGCGATCACCGCTACCTGTCCTAAAAACTTGGGTGCCAGTGCGGCATGCTCTCTACTCGAACCCTGGGCATAATTATCTTTTGCGACCACTATGTGTCCTCCAAAATCGATCTTGGCCTGTTGTGCCCGGTCGTAAAAAGAGTGATCTATTACCGAATAGGAAAATTTACTGATTTCGGGTAAATTACTTCGGAAAGGCAATACCTCTGCTCCTGCTCTCAAGATCTCATCTGTAGAGATGTTATCTCCCATTTTTAGCAGCACTGGAACATCATAACAATCATGCAGCGGATCTATATACGGCAGGGATTTGATGTTCGGTCCCTTCTGAAGTTCCACATGAGATCCGTCTTCGGGTGGTTTTACCAGCATCATGGTATTGATGATCTCTTTTTCCGGATATTCATATTTAGGATATTTCATGTCGTACAGCTTCTCCAGGTCCCGTGGATCGGTGATCTCGCCGGTCAAAGCCGAAGCTGCCGCGGTTTCGGGGCTGCAGAGATGAACCTGATCATCTTCGGTTCCCGAACGGCTGGGGAAATTCCGGGGCATGGTTCTCAAACTTATGCTGTCTGATGCGGGTGCCTGTCCCATTCCTATACAGCCCATACAACCGGACTGGTGAAAACGGGCTCCGGCAGCAATAAGATTTTCAAAGCCTTTATTGGCGATCAAATTCTGGATCATTTGCCTGGAAGTAGGATTAATATCAAAAGAAACCTCCTCCCGGGTAGCTTTTCCGGCTACTATGGCTCCTGCTGTCCAAAAATCCCTTATTCCCGGATTGGCTGAAGATCCAATTACCACCTGGCCTATCTTCTTTCCGGCTACCTCACTCACCGGCACCACGTTCCCGGGGCTGGTAGGTAATGCAATTAAAGGGATAAGGTCATCCAGCACTATCTCGTCTTCAAGATCATAGCTGCAGCCTTCATCGGCAAGAAGTTCTGTCCAGTCCTCTTCCCTTCCCTGGCTTTTCAGGAATTTTTTGGTGATTTCATCACTAGGAAAAACGGTAGTGGTAGCACCAAGTTCGGCGCCCATATTGGCGATCACGTGCCTGTCCATGGCGCTGAGTTCTTTTAAGCCGGGACCGTAATATTCGATCACTTTTCCAACTCCTCCTTTAACATCATAGCGGCGAAGCATTTCCAGGATCACATCCTTGGCACTTACCCAGTCGGGCATTTTCCCGGTGAGCTTCACTCCCATTACCTGTGGCATTTTTACAAAGTAAGGTTGCCCGGCTATGGCTGCCGCCACATCCAGGCCTCCGGTACCTATAGCCAGCATTCCTAGAGAACCGGCTGCGGGAGTGTGACTGTCAGATCCTACCATTGTCTTACCCGGCTTCCCGAAACGCTCCATGTGCACGGGATGGCTCACCCCGTTTCCGGGCCTGCTGTACCATATTCCAAAGCGTTGCGACGCCGAAAGCAAAAAAGCGTGGTCATCGGCATTTTTAAAATCGGTCTGTAAAAGGTTGTGATCAACATATTGTACTGCGACTTCGGTCTTGGCCTTGTCCAGTCCCATGGCCTCCAGTTCCAGTTGCACCAGGGTACCGGTGGCATCCTGTAAGAGAGCCTGATCTATCTTTATACCTATCTCTTTTCCGGGAGTCATTTCCCCCTCTAACAGATGGTCTTTTATAAGTTTTTGAGTAACATTTAGTTTGGACATAATTCGGCTTATTTTTCTTATAATTTATCAAAATTCAGAAAGACAAATAGGTGGTTTAACAATATCTTAGGCTAAAATGAACCTGAAACTTTTAATTTTCAGGACCTGTACTAATGCCAAAATTCCATATGAGTCCGATAATCAAACGCGCTTTTGTTGGAGGAGCTGTCTCCACTATAATCATGGGTGTAGGAACCTATATTTTGGGGGAAGTTTCAGGATATGAAGCTAAGGCCCTCCTCACCTCCTCTCTTTCTGGTATCAACATGCTGTGTAATACCGTCATCCTGGGGTCTTCTACCATTCTGGCCCTTATGCTTACACTCCTAAGTCTTAGCCGCTCTGCCAGGTCAAAGTTGTCTAATGCACATTACAATCATGTGCTCATGGTAGCAAGAACAGATACCATTTTGATCGTGGCAGCCGTGGTCACTTTTCTATTTCTAAACCTGCCCATCACCGAATCAAAAGAAGTTCCTACCTCCTGGTACTCCATTGTTTATTACATTAGTTTGGGGATGGCTTCCATTTTAGGAGGCGGATTTATTGCGGTGGTAACCATGCTCTACGGAACCATTTCCAATGTTATTGCCATTGTGGGATTCAAACAAACAGATCATCCTCTGGTGGAGCACGACGAAGACGATAATGAAGTTGAAGATGATCAAAATGAAGAGGAGAATGAGGAAGAAGAACAAAAACGGAAGAAAAAAGTAAAAGAGGCTGAGGATGAAGTAAACAAATAGAAAGGACTATGCGAGAAGCAAATTTTTGAACCTGGTCCAGAATTTCATCAAAATAAAATCGAGGATAAAGTAAATCAACTTCAGGTATAGTCCTTAACTTATTTCCTGTTTTTCAGCTATTTCAAGCTGAAAGATCTTTTTTACAGATTCGGATTTCCACCCCCGGGGTAACTTGTGCTGCCCAGCTTTTGGATCAGATCTGTCTGCTCCCCTTCCTCAAGGTTGAACTTTGGTTTTCCTTTGTATGGAAAGAGATATCTGAATTCCCTGATATAGGTTCTCCAGCTTTCGGCCAGGCTCAAATTTTTGTTCTCGCTTTTTAGGTCAGGTCTGGTTATCGTGTCTCCATCCTCATCATAAGAAGCACCAATAGCGCTATTCCCGGCAAAGACCATCCCTTCATTGATATCGCAATAGATCACAGAGTTCTCGCCCGAAGCAGATGGAAAATCATCTACACTTATAGAAAAATGGTCAAAGATCTTGTTCTTTGTATTGATGTCCTTCACCTCAAAAGATGAATCGCTGTTATTCATGGGGTGACTGTAAATAGGAGCTCCGCCCGCATCCTGTGAGATCTCCTTAAGGGAAGCATAGGTGTTTCTCAACGCCTCCTTATTGGTAATTAATATGGCACTGATCTTATATCCTTCCTCGACCAGGTGCTTGATCGCGTCTTTGGCTCCCTCCCCTGTGGTATCAATCAGGAGCATATCGTGCATGTTCAAATGCCTTATAGCGTATCCCTGAGTTCCGTTCGCGGTCTTGATGATAAACGTGTCTGAAACCATTTTTAGGAACTTCCCTTCTTCACCTTGCTTAATAAACTCAGCCGACTGGCTGCTAATCACTTCTTTCTTATCAATGGACTTCATTTAATCTGATTTTTGGGTTCAATTAAATATACGACCGCACCAAAATTCGTCCAAAGTTTTTGGGACTGTTTAACTGGTATTTAGGAGATTCTTAACGAGAGAGAAAAAGCGGAATACCTGCCATGGTCTGAGAAGGAAAATCTGTTGAAGAATTCAGCGTTTTTGTAGGAGATATAGGGCACGCCGTGAAGATCTTTTCTGAAGTGAAGATCGGCGACAGGAAGGAAATGGAAATCAGCTGTTTGCTGCAGAAGCTTATTTTTTGCTGCTGCGGAAGAGGTCTCGAAAATGAAATTTTCGAGAGGTATTTTGGAATTGGGTCTTGCGGTGGTATGAATGTTTTCTGAAGTGATCCCTGAAGCAGTAAAATATTTCTCCGCACCTACTTTTACCACGCCTGAAGCTTTTCCCGTGCTAATTTCTTCAAGATTACAGTGAAGCAGTTGCCAGTTTAGGCGCCTGGGCAGGTTGAAATGCCGCTGCCGGGCCTTATAGGCTGCCTCTTTCATGCTCCACAACAGCCACACCATTTGATGCTGATCCGCAGCTGCGCAGATTAGCTCCCGCTCCTCTTCTGAAAAGACCTTTTCCAGAAAACCTTTTCGGCTCCAGTCGCTTTCTGCTGCTGCAGCCTTTAGGTCCACCACGTCATTACCTATCATGGTTAACCTGTTTCTTTTTGATGATTTTCACCGCATCTCCCACGGTCATCATGTTTTCCATGGCCTGGTTATCTATGGCAATATTGAACTCATCTTCCACATCAAGCACTATATCTACCAGGTGCGCCGAATTGATCTCCAGGTCCCGGGTAAAATCAGTTTTGATGTTGAAATCCTGAAATGCAAGATCATTCTGCACATAAGGCTTCACGATCTTTTTAAGGCAGTAAATAATTTCGTTTGTTTCCATAACTAAAAATTATAGTTCATTTTTTTGTTTCCTGAATATGACAACCGCATTAACGTCTCCAAAACCAAAACTGGCCTTGATCAAAGTTTTTACCTGATGTTCTTTGGTCTTCTGCGGAATTCTGTCCCGGGAGACCTGCTTTTCAATATCCGGATGCAGGTCTTCGCTGTTAACATTCCCAAAAACAAGATCCTTCTTTACCTGAAGTACGCTTGCCACACATTCAATGCTGCCGGCGGCGCTAAGGCAGTGCCCTGTCAGTCCTTTAAAGCTATTGATCATGGGAAAATCCTCACCCTTTCTATTTAAGGCCGAAGTCCAGTTCTCCATTTCTTTAGCATCCATCGCGGTTGCCGTTAGATGGCCGTTGATGGCATCGATCTCTTCCGGATGCACCTTCGAATCTTCAAGAGCTTTTATAATGCACTTCTGCACTCCCAAAGAATTTGGAGCGGTCATGCTTCCACCGGTCCTTTGCCCGCCGCTGTTTACGTGCCCGCCAAGTACTTCGGCATAGATCTTTGCCCCTCTTTCTCTGGCCGATTCCAGGTCTTCAAGCATTAAAGCCCCTGCTCCGCTCCCCGGCACAAATCCTGCCGCCGTGGCGCTCATTGGCCTTGAACCTTCCTGTGGGCTGTCATTATATTGATGCGGCAAAATGCGCATGGCGTCAAATCCTCCCCATATATAAGGTCCGCTGTCACTGCAGCTGCCGGCGAGCATTCTTTTTGCCTGCCCCGACTTGATCCGTTCGTAAGCCATGATCACAGCTTCGGTACCTGTAGTACAGGCCGATGAATTTGTGCTCACCATATTGCCGCAGCCCAGCTTGCTGTTCAGGAAAGCGCTTATCCCACTGGCCATGGTTTGCGTCACCCCGGTGCTTCCCAGGCGGCGTACCCTGCCTTCATCGATCAAATGAATGGCTTCTCTAAATTTGTCCACACCAAGTATTCCGGTGCCAAAGATGATCCCGCTGTCCCAGTCGGTTTCCTGTTCGTTTCCAGCATCCAGTCCCGCGTCTTTCCAGGCATCCATCCCTGCTATCACGCCATAAAAGATCCCGCTGCTGTTTAGGCCTTTCAATTCAAGAGGAGTAAAATATCGCTTTAGTAATTCTTCGGAAACTTCAGGTTTCCCGGCGATCTGGCAACTGAAGTTCAGCTTTTCGAGTTCAGGCTGAAACCTGATCCCGCTTTTTCCTTCCCTCAGGGCCTCTTCAAAAGCCGCAAGCCCCACTCCGTTTGGCGCGGCGACTCCCATGCCTGTGACCACCACTCTCCTACTCATCTTCCACGATCATTCCTGAGATCTCTCCTTTGCACACCAGCTTGCCTTCCTCATTTCTCATTTTGACATTACATTTCAATTTATTGAACCGGAAATATTCTTTTTTAGAAGTGACCGTGACTCTTTCCCCGGGAAAGACCGGCAGAAAAAAGTCCACGTCAACATTGCTCATCGCTATCTGCAGTTCCTTCTCCTCTTCAGGCTCTTCCACTTCTTTTCCTTTTTGCAGCAGGTTGATCCCTAAACAAACAACTCCTATCTGCGCCATACATTCTGCCAGGATCACGCCCGGGGTCACCGGATTGTTCTTAAAATGTCCCTGGTAATAAAAAGCGCTTTCGGGAAAGGTATAGTGACCGGTAATTCCCTCTTCCCCTATTTCTTCAAGATCGTCCACGTACAGGAATGGATAGGAATAAGGCAGTTTTTCGATGAGTTCGGTAGCTTGCATCTTTTTATTTTAAATGTTCACCTCCGTTAACAGGAATGATCGTGCCTGTGATCCAGCTCGCCTCGTCCTTGCTAAGCAGGTAGACGGCGTTGGCCACATCGGCCGGCGTGGTAAGCCTCTTGAATGGATTACGTTTCACTGCATGCACCCGCAGGGTCTCATAACCCGGAATCATCTGGAATGAACGGGTAACGGTCACACCCGCCTGAATACAATTTGCCCTGATGCCTTTTGGGGCGAACTCCAGGGCAATGCTTCGGGTAATGGCTTCTAAAGCGACCTTTGCGGCCGAAACTGCGGCATAATCCTTCCAGGCCTTGGAATTTCCTTCACTGGTAAAAGAAAGAATTCGGGCATCTTTTGCGAAGACTCCGGTGTTATAGATGAGCTTGGTCCAGTCATACAGGCTAATGGCCATGGCGTCTATGGTCTGCTGAAAATCATCATTTTTCAGAGTGGGTTCCTCTCCCAGCATAGACTTCAGATTTCCCTTTGAAATACTGTGAAGAAGTGTCCTTATTTTTCCTTTTTCCCCAAGGCTGTTCCTGATCTCCAGGGCCATTTCTTCTCTTTTTTCCTTTCTTGTAGCATCGACGTTAAAAGTGTGTATCTGCACTCCCAGCTTCTGGATCTCTTCAAAGGATTCCCTGATCTCGGGAAGATCATCCTTTCTGTCCCGATGGATGATGATCACGTTCATGCCGTGCGCGGCAAGCTTTTTTGCCGAAGCAAAACCCAGTCCGCTGCTGCCACCCAGGATGAGGGCCCAGTAATCTTTGTTCTCAAAGTCTTTTACCATTCCAATAAGATTTTTTGTGCAGAAAAACCGGGACCAAAGCTCAACATGAGCCCCTGTTCTCCTTTTTGAGGATTTCTTTCCATAAAACGTTCAAGCACGTACAGCACAGTAACACTGCTCATGTTGCCATACTCGCGCAAAACGGCTTTGGTGTCATCTATGTTCTTCCCTAAGTTACCAAAAAGATCTTCAACTGTTTGCATAATTTTCTTACCTCCGGGATGAAAGATGAGATGTTGTACCTGTTCCATGCTGCTGTTATTCTTTTGCAGAAAGGGATGAACAATGTTTTCAAAATGATCTGCAATGGTTTGCGGCACTGCAGGATCGAGCACCATTTGCAGGCCCGAATTGGTGAGATCGAACCCCATGAGCCTGGTGGTATCAAAAAAATGGTACATCTCCTCTCCTATTATCTCAGGGCCTTCAGCCTCTTCCTCAGAAGAAAGCAGCACACAGGCGGCGCCATCTCCAAAAATGGCAGCGCTCACCATATTGGCCATAGAAAAATCGTTCAGCTGAAAAGTAGCCGTCGGGCTTTCCACCGCCACTACGGCCGCTCTTTTTTTCTTATTGGCCTTTAAAAAATTATGGGCGTAGATCATTCCCGAAATTCCTGCGGCACATCCCATTTCGGTCACCGGTAGCCGCGTTACATCCTGGGACAGTCCCAGTTCATTTATCAGGAAAGCATCCAAAGACGGGATCATTATTCCCGTACAACTCACCGTTATGATGTAATCCAAAGAAGCCGGATCCCAATCAGCTTTGTGCAAAGCTTTTTGCAGCACTTGGGTTCCCATTTTCTTTACTTCCCGAACATAGATGTTATTTTTTTCCTCAAAGGAAGTCGCAGTAAAAA
Source organism: Salinimicrobium catena (assembly GCF_900102915.1). GTDB lineage: Bacteria > Bacteroidota > Bacteroidia > Flavobacteriales > Flavobacteriaceae > Salinimicrobium > Salinimicrobium catena. Next base: position 453,247 of record NZ_FNGG01000002.1, on the reverse strand, counting down.
CCTCCTCTGGCTGCATAATGGAAAACCGCTTGTCTACAGCCGCGCCTTCAAAGATCTTGATGACCTTTCTGCGGAAACGCTCCTCCTGCCCGTCGAGCCAGGTCTCCACCATCGGGATCACCTCAGTGGTTTTCCTTGAATATTTCGGAAATTGCTTTGTAACCGCTCTTATTCTTACACTCATTCCAAATCTATTATTTTAACAACACCCATTGATACCTGAAAGCCCATTTCCAGGAGATCATCTGGTTCCGCGCTTTTAGATTACGGCCATACCATTTGAGATCTTCCTTCCTAAAGCTCCTTAAAATGGAAGTAAGACCATCCTTTTTTGCGATCTCATTCTTCATATAAAGATTTGAGTACAGCTTAAAAAGATGATAGGCTAGCCTGCTTCTGTGGAGATCGTTGATCACGATACCCATCTGACATACTTTTTCAAAAACCTTCATCAGGTCTTCGATCTCCTTATCCTTGAAATGATGCAGCGTAAGAGTACAAAGGATGATATCTGTTTTCTTCTCCCCGAAATCTCTTGAAGTCACATCCATTGTCTCAAAGGATATTTCCGGAAAATCCACAGATTCCTTTCGGGCTATTTCAATGGTCGAATTACTAATGTCCACCCCGATCAGTTTCATGCGAATTCCCCTGCTGCGCCCTATTTTGGCCACTTCCCGAAGCATATTCCCGTTACCGCAGCCAACGTCCATTATTTCCACCGGCTGGGAGTAACAGCCACTTTTCAGGATCTTATCTATGCCTTCCAGGGTCACCTTATACCCTCCAAGCAAACGGTTGACCCCCTCTACTTCGCCCAGGATCCTTTCCAGCTCCTCCCCGTCCAGGTCGTGGTGATCCATGATCTCTTTTCGATTGCTTCTTGTTTTAATGTTCATTGCTGAAATTTTTGAGGCTTTCCATGTGTTTGTTCGATGATCTTCGGAAGCAAAAAGGGCATTTTCAACAAGGCTTTCTGCGAAAGGTTCGACAATGTATCGTTCAGAAGCACTTTTTGAAGGTACCTTCCTGCTGTTAATCTTCGGTTGAACTCCTTTTGCCATCGCTGTTCGTATTCCTTTTCCATCATCTCACGAATCGGAGATTTTTGCTGGATTTGTTTTAGTATAACTTCCGAAGCTATCCTGGCGCTTTGTATAGCCATTGCCATTCCGTTTCCGCATAGGGGATGAATAAGCCCGGCAGTATCCCCTATCATTAGCATGTGATTTTCCACCGACTCCTTCCGGCGAAAAGAGATCTGGGCAATGCTCATGGGCTTCTCAAATATCTCTTTGGCTTCGGAAAAGAACTCGTCCAAAAAAGGATTTTTCCGAAGCACTTTTTCCCGAAAAAGTTCTGGATCTTTCATTTTCCGGAAGCTTTTATACGTGGCCAGGTAACAGACGTTCACCGCACCGGTTTCGGTCTTTGACAGGCCGCAATAACCGCCCTTGAAATTGTGCAACTCTACCAGATCATCGGGAAAATCATTTTTCTCATAATGGCTTTTAATGCCCACCCAGGGCGCGGGTTTTTGAAAAAAGCTCCTTCCCAGCTGCTTGTCCAAAAGATCCCGTTTGCCGTAAGCCCCCAAAACAAAGCGGCTTTTGTAAGTGTTTTCTGATGTATTGACAATAAAATGATCATCAGAAAAATCAACAGCCGATACTTTTTCCTCTTTTACAATTACTCCTGAGCGAACTGCTGTGCGGTATAGAAGATCATCCAGCCCGTAACGGCTAACGCCCAAACCGCCCAAGGGCAGTTCAGTAGAGAGAGTGCGGCCGTTAAGACTGCTGTATCTCATCCTGGTAATATCTTTGGGCTTGAGATCGTTTAGGTTAACATCCAACTCCCCAAAATATGGCAGAATTTCTTTTGACAGATATTCCCCGCAGACCTTGTGACGCGGAAAAGTTTCCTTCTCAAAAACAGTGGTTTTGATCCCATTTTTGGCCAAATGAATGGCAGCCGTCATGCCTGCCGGACCGCCTCCAATGATGATCACCTCTTCTCTTTCCACTTTTTAGGGTATAAAAAAACCCGGCGAACCGGGTTTTTTATGGTCTCTAATATCTTAGTTCTCTGTTTCTCTCTTAGCCTCTTCGATCAATTCCTCATTGGCTACAATGGCAAGCTCTACCCTTCGGTTCTTGGCACGACCTTCAACCGTAGAATTGTCATACTTTGGCTGGCTTTCACCGTACCACTTGGTTGTGATCCTTCCCGAAGATATCCCTTCGTTCACAAGGAAGTTGGTCACAGCCTGCGCCCTGTTCTTGGAAAGGGTAAGGTTGTAAGCATCACTACCCGTGCTGTCTGTGTGTCCTTCTACAAGGATGTTGGTATTTGGGTATTCTTTGAAGATCCCTGCAAGCTTGTTAAGCGCTTCGCGGGACTGGCCTTCGATGTTGTACTTATCTGTAGCGAAATAAACCCCGCTGGTCTCATCAAAGGTCACGTTGATACCTTCACCAACTCTTTCTACTTCAGCTCCCGGAATTTCTTCCTCTATTCGCTGTGCCTGCTTGTCCATACGGTCACCAATGTAAGCTCCGGCAGCACCACCTACTACTCCGCCAATAATGGCTCCTAAAGCGGTGTTACCTTCTCCAACCTGGTTACCCACTACACCGCCGATCACGGCACCTCCTGTGGCCCCGATAACGGCTCCTTTCTGCTTGTTACTCGCATTCTTTGTCGCTTCGCACCCGAATAAGAGGGTTGCAGCAACTAAAACGGCAAATATTCTGTTTATTGATGTTCTCATTTTTCTATTTATTTATTAAAGTTCATTCTAATTGTAAAGGGCTCTCCTTCAAAGGTAATTGTTTGCTCCCAAACCATAGTATTGTCTGTAAGATTAGTTAGGTTTAACCTGAAACCCTGGTCTGAAGCAGATTTATAATCTTCATCTGTAGGTTTAAGCATAAGATCATAATTTCCTGCAGTGGTTTCATTTATAGACCACCTGAAGAATCTGGGTTGAGTACCGCACATGATCTTGCCGGGAACATAAGACCCTGTATTGTTGTTTGAGATGAAATTCCATTTACTGTTTTCAAGACATTCCGAAGAAGTGTCATTTAATAAGGTTACCTGCAGGGCTTCTTCATTTCCCGGATAACTAATGCTGGTAAGAACCCAGTCTCCTTTCATGGTGGACCTGGCTTCTTTTACCACGGCACTTGAGCCGCAGGAAACAAGGATTGCCATTACAAATACTACTAATGCAATTTTTTTCATGTTTTCGATTTAGGTTTAATAAAAAATCCAATGCCAGATCCTGATCTTTAGAACAGCCGACATTGGATCATGCTTTTTCTACGCTTATCTTCTAAAGAGTCGGCTAATGAGTGCAATAACAAGTAATACAAGAAAAATGTAGAAAATGATCTGTGCAATATCCGCTGCACCTTCAGCGATTCCTCCGAATCCGAAGATGGCCGCAATAAGGGCAATGATCAGAAAGATTACGATAAGTCGTATCATAATAAAAAGTTTTAGTGATTAGTTACTCTAAATTACATTTCGAGCCTCCGCCAAACAAAAGATTATTAATAATTTAACAATCTTTTTGTAAAGAAATACTAACACGCGGCCAACCAGCCTTAAACTTTCTTAATACTGTAATAATTCCAACAGCTTTGCCTCAAATTTTGCCTTAGAAAGGTAGCCTTCTTCAAGGGCTTTGGCGAACGGAATTGGAGTTTCCAAACTTCCAACCCTTTTTACGGGCGCATCCAGGTATTCAAAGCATTCTTCGTTGATCATGGCGGCAATGTCTGAACCTATTCCGCCAAAAAGCGAATCTTCCTGAAGAATGATCACTTTACCGGTCTTTTTTACCGAAGAAAAGATGGATTTGGTGTCTAGTGGCTGCAGGGTTCTTAGATCCAGCAGGTCTGCATCTACATCAGGATGTCTCTCTAAAGTTTCGAGAGCCCAATGCACGGCTGCTCCAAAAGCTATGATGGTAACATTATTTCCTTCCCTAAGCTTTGCCGCTTTTCCAAAGGGTATGGTGTAATAGTTCACCGGAACTTCCTGCCGAATACTTCTGTAAAGAGCTTTGTGCTCAAAGAACAACACAGGGTTCGGGTCGTTAAATGCGGTATTCAACAGACCTTTTGCATCATAAGGAAATGCGGGATACACAACCTTCAGGCCCGGGGTTTTGGTGAACCAGGCTTCGTTCGTCTGGCTGTGGAAAGGTCCGGCGCCCACTCCTGCCCCGCAGGGCATTCTTAGCACCACATCGGCATTTTGCCCCCACCTGTAATGCACCTTGGCCAGGTAATTCACCACCGGATTGAATCCGGAGCTTACAAAATCGGCAAATTGCAACTCCACCATAGATTTCATGCCTTTTATAGAAAGTCCCATTGCGGCCTCCACGATTCCCGATTCACAAATAGGAGTGTTGCGCACTCTTTCTTTTCCGAACTCTTTTACAAAGCCTTCGGTAATCTTGAAGACTCCCCCATATTCGGCTATATCCTGACCCATTAAGACCAGGTCTTCATGTCTTTGCATCGACTGTCTTAACCCCTGGGAAACGGCGTCTATAAATCGAAGTTCTTCTGCATTTTCTTCAGGCGCAAAATTCTGATATTCAAAATTTTCATAAACATCATTTAATTCTTTGCTTTCATCGAACACCATAGCGGATTCCGCATTTGCCTTTTTGAGATCCTCCTCAATTTCGACTTTTATCTCGGCCCTGTATTTTTTATCAAGATCTTCTGAAAGTATTTCTTCGGAACTAAGGAATTGCCGGTAATTTTCTATCGGGTCTTTTTTGGCCCAGGCTGCCATCAGTTCATCCGGAACATATTTCGTTCCGCTGGCCTCTTCATGACCCCGCATCCTGAAGGTCTTGAATTCGACCAGTACCGGCCTTGGGTTCTCCCGCATGTTTTGAGCCAGCCTCGAAATATTTTGATATACCTCTAAAATGTTATTTCCGTCAAGGATCAGGGATTCCATCCCATAGCCGGCCGCCCTTTCTGCCAGATCCTGGCATTTGTATTGCTCATTGGTTGGCGTGGAAAGTCCGTAACCGTTGTTTTCAATGCAGAATAACACCGGAAGCTGCCACACCGAAGCGATATTAAGGGCTTCATGAAAATCTCCCTCACTGGTGCCGCCCTCGCCGGTGAATACCGCGGTGATCTTCTTCTCCTTTTTCAGCTTATGCGCCAATGCGATCCCGTCGGCCACACCTAATTGAGGTCCAAGATGAGAGATCATTCCTATGATGCGGTACTCCTGGGTCCCAAAATGAAAACTTCGGTCCCTTCCTTTTGTAAAGCCGGAAGCTTTTCCCTGCCACTGACTGAACAGCCGATGCAATGGAATGTTCCGGGAAGTGAAAACGCCCAAATTTCGGTGCATTGGAAGAATATATTCATCTTCCTGCAGAGACAGGGTAACTCCCGTAGAAATGGCCTCCTGGCCTATCCCGCTAAACCATTTTGAAATCTTTCCCTGGCGCAGCAGCACCAGCATTTTCTCCTCTATCAGCCTGGGCTTCAACATCGCCCTGTACAACAGGAGTAATTCTTCAGATTTAAGGTGGCCTTTATCGTATGAAATTTTAGAATCGGTTTGAGGCATTTGAGTTTCCATAGATGAAAATTGCTTTCTCAAATGTAGTCAAATTAGGCATTCTCTGTATTAAGAATTGTATAAAGCCCGTACAACTCTTCGGAAATTAATTAACTTTGTCTTGATATTAATAATTGAAATTATGGAAATGAACAACATTCCGAGTGGTGACCTTGCAGATTTTCTTTCTGAGGATCCGAAACGCAAACAGAAATTTGTGAACGAAATTGGAAAGGCCTATGAAGAAATAGGTTTCGTATCTCTAAAGAACCATTTTTTGAGCGATGAGCTTGTAGAAGAATTATATAAAGAAGTAAAATCGTTTTTCGACCTTCCGGTAGAGGTTAAGAAAAAATATGAAATTGAAGGCCTAGCCGGGCAGCGGGGATATATTTCCTTCGGAAAAGAGCATGCAAAAGGCAAAAAAGAAGGAGATCTTAAGGAATTTTGGCATTTTGGACAGGAGCCTGCAGCAGACGCGAATCTTACGGAAGAGTACCCTCCAAATGTTCATGTAGAAGAACTGAAGGATTTCAATCACACCGGAATGGAAGCTTACAGAATGTTGGAAAAGACCGGGATCTATGTGCTTAGAGCTTTGGCTCTTTACATTGGTCTTGACGAACATTACTTTGACCATTGGGCCAGTAATGGAAACAGTATTCTAAGACCTATTCACTACCCTCCTATTACCGAAGAACCTAAAGGCGCAGTACGTGCCGGGGAACATGGAGACATTAACCTTATCACCCTGCTTATGGGTGCTTCAACCGGAGGTTTACAAGTAAAAAGAAAAGACGGAGAGTGGATCGACGCCATTCCAAACGAAGATGAACTTGTGATCAATGTAGGGGATATGCTGGAGCGTCATACCAACAATAAACTGAGATCTACCATTCACCGGGTAGTGAATCCGCCCAAAGAACAGTGGGGCACTCCGCGTTACTCCATTCCTTTCTTCATGCACCCAAGAAGCGAAATGCCTTTGAACTGTCTTGAAGAATGCATTGACGCCGAACATCCAAAGGCATATCCTGATATTACCGCGGGAGAATTCCTTGATCAGCGATTAAGGGAAATCGGACTGAAAAAATAATAACCATGGCTAAGAAAAAACTGGGACTGGAAGATCTGGGAGGATTCGTTTTTTCAACAGATAACGATTTTGACCCCGATCAATATAATGAGGAGGAGCCACAGGAAACTTTAAAACCTTCAGAACAAAGACTGGAGGCGCATTACAGTTCAAAAGGGCGCGCAGGAAAAACAGTTACAGTGGTAAAAGGCTTTGAAGGCACCGAGGAAGATCTCAACGCGCTGGGTAAGGAGCTCAAGAAAAAATGCGGGGTTGGAGGTTCTGTAAAGGATGGTGAGATCATCATTCAGGGTGATGTACGCGACAAGGTGATGGCCCATTTAAAAGATAAAGGCTATCAGGTAAAGCGTGTGGGAGGTTAATCAATTTTCTAAATATGCAAGACAAAAAACTTTTGCACATCACCAACGGCGATGATCTTACACAAAAGATCACCGAAATGAAACTTCCGGGAGATCTTATCACCTGGAGGGAAATGCTTTGTGAAGGTCCTGCCTCGCAGGACGTTGGAGATGCAGAGTTTTTAAAATTGCGCAGAAAATTCCTGAAAGAAAATTACGGTATTGCAAAACATGACTATCATGAAAAGTTCGTTTCAGAACTGGAAAAGCTGGCTATCATAAATAATTACGATGAGATCGTGCTCTGGTTCGAGTTCGATCTCTTTTCCCATATGAACATGCTGGCCGTGATCGCCTTTTTGCTTCAGAACAAGAAGAACGATCCTGTGTCGCTGGTTTGTAGCCGAAAACTTGAAGGAGAAGAAGAAATGATCCCGCTTTCGGAACTTTCCGAAGAAAGGCTTGAAAAACACTACGAACAACGCATCCCGCTTACCGATGACGATGTTAGCACAGCCGAACTGATCTGGGAACTGTATTGCGGTAAAAACCCAAAAAGGCTGCCTGCCGAGATCAAGAAATCTACCAATTTCGAATACCTGGCCAGCAGCATAAGGGCACATATAGAGCGGTTCCCCAGTGCCAAGACCGGGTTAAACACTCTTGAGATCAACGTGCTGAAACTCATTAACAGGCATGAGATCACCACGCTTCACCAGTTGCTGGGTTATGCCCTTAAATACCAGGGCTACTACGGCTATGTGGACGTGCAAATGCAACGGGTGATCGATAAACTTCGCGATTTTTATACAGTCTCAGACGACCGCATCCGCCTGAACGAGGATGGGGAAAAGGCCCTTTCCGGCTCCAAGAATTTCTACCAAAGGTTAAAAGACAACGAATTTTATGGTGGCGTCAGAAAATATGATTTTCTCTACGACCCTGACAGCCACGACCTACTAAAACTTTAATATGAATCATTTAGCAGCTTCAGAATTAATTCTGAACAAAGACGGAAGCATCTATCACCTTAACCTGCTTCCCGAACAAATAGCCGACACCGTTATTTTGGTGGGCGACCAGGACCGGGTGGGAAAGATCACTCAATATTTCGATACTATTGAACATGTGGTCCAGAAAAGAGAATTTCATACTCAAACCGGAACTTATAAAGGCAAAAGGATCTCTGTCCTTTCCACAGGAATAGGAACAGACAACATAGACATTGTGTTGAACGAGCTTGACGCGCTTGTAAATATCGATTTTGAAACCCGGCAGATCAAAGAGAAGAAAACCAGCCTTACCATCGTGAGAGTGGGAACCTCAGGTTCCATTCAGGCTGATATCCCTGTTGATTCCATTGTAGTGAGCAAACTGGGAGTAGGTTTCGATACAGTGTTGCATTTTTACCAGAGTGAACAGGTACAGTTGCAGGATTTCAACCAGGCTCTTGAAGAGCATCTTGATATCTATGCCCGAAACAGCAAACCTTACGTGGTACCCAGTGATGAAGCGCTTGCAGAAAAATTCATGTCTCCCGGCGTTTATGAAGGCTTTACAGGTTCTAACGTTGGCTTCTACGCGCCACAGGGAAGGGTATTGCGACTCCCCTTAAAAGACGGCAATCTTCGCGACAAGATAGCTACTTTCGAGTTCAAAGGAAAAAGGATCACCAACCTGGAAATGGAGACTTCGGCGATTTTTGGATTGTCCAAATTGCTGGGCCATAAAGCGCTCTCGCTTAACGCGATCATTGCCAACCGGGCGACGGGTGAATTTACCAAAGATGGCGTAAAAGCTGTAGATGAGACGATTAGATATTGCCTGGAAAAACTAACGGAAGCCTAATTTTTCATTTAACAGAATATTAAAATCAGGAGCACCGCATATTTGTATTTTTGAGAAAACACCTCTCTATGCTGAAGCCTGAGGAAATCAAATTAAGGCACCGAGATCTAAATTGGCTGAGTTTTAACGAAAGAGTTTTACAGGAGGCACAGGACCCTTCCACTCCCCTGTACGAAAAACTTAAATTTTTGGCCATATTTTCCATGAACCTGGATGAATATTTCAGGGTGCGCGTTTCCCAATTACGGCAGATGAAGAGGGTGCGAAAAAGACTTCGGAAGAAACTCGCTTTGAAACCCAGCCAAACCGTCAAGGAGATCCTGGAGATCGTAAAAGAACAACAGGAAAAATTTGGGGAAGTATACAGAGAGGAGATCATTCCGGAGTTAGAGAAAAAAGGTATTTTCCTGGTGCACAGGGAGGATTTTGACGAGCTTCAGGAAGAGTTTGCCGCCAAGTATTTTCACAAGATAGCAGATTGCGTAAAGCCCCAGGTGGTGGCCTACGAAAAAGGCCAGGACCTTTTCCTGGAGAACAATCTGCTGTACCTGCTGGTGACGTTCAAGGATGAAGATAACTTCGGAATTGTAAACGTGCCGGTCGAGGATTGCGGAAGGTTCATCTACTTCACCTCCAATGGACCTAAACACAAGATCACTTTCCTGGATGATATCATCACCGCCCGAATACCCGAACTCTTTACCGATCATAAGATAGAAGGTGTCTACGAAATAAAGTTGTCTCGTGACGCCGAGTTATACATTGACGATGACGTGGACGGCCTGCTGGCTGAAAAGATCTATGAATCCCTGAAACAACGAACAGACGGGCAGCCTACCCGGCTGTTATATGATGCCGAAATGCCCAAAGGAGACCAGAAGATCCTGAGGAAAACTTTAGGGCTGGGAAAGATAGACATGATGCCGGGTGGAAAATATCATAACTTCAGTGATTTCTTTGATTTTCCCGATCCTACCGATAACCCTGATCTTCATTTTAAGCCTCTCCCGCCAATAAAGCATAAGGTCCTGGAGAAAACCGATGATTATTTCAAGGAAATTGCCAAAAAAGACATCGCGGTTCATTTCCCTTACATGCCCTTTGATTATGTAGAGCGTTTTTTGCAGCAGGCTTCTGTTGACAAGGATGTACAGGAGATCAAGATGTCCATCTACCGCATTGCTGATAAATCAAAGGTAACCTCTGCCCTGCTCTCGGCTCTTGAGAACGGCAAAAAGGTCACTGTTTTTATCGAGGCCAAAGCCAGATTCGATGAGCGCAACAATATTGACTGGGGCAGGAAGTTCGAGGAAAAGGGAGCCACTGTCATATACAGCTACCCAAAAATTAAGGTGCACTCCAAGATCCTGCTTATCACCAGGAAAGAGGGAGATGACTTAAAGAACTACGCCTACATAGGCACCGGTAATTTCAACAGCAAAACTGCCAAGATCTATTGCGACCATGCCATTTTCACCACCCACGAGAAGATCACGTCAGAACTTTCCAGGGTCTTCCAGGTGCTGGAAGGGGAATTGATCATTCCCAGGGCAAAACACCTGCTTATAAGCCCCTTTTCGACCCGAAAGGTTTTTACCGATCTGATCAACCGAGAGATAGAAAATGCGCGCCTGGGTAAAAAATCGGGTATCACTGCGAAAATGAACAGCCTTGAGGACAAAGAGATCATTGAACTGCTCTATAAGGCCAGCGAAGCGGGCGTCAAAATAAGATTATTGGTAAGAGGATTTAGCTGTCTCCTTCCGGGAATCGAAAAATTAAGCGAGAACATCTACATCACTAGCATAGTAGACCGGTACCTCGAACACGGCAGGATCTACCTGTTCGAAAATGACGGGAATGAGGAGATCTATTTTGGAAGCGCCGACTGGATGACCCGAAATCTGGACAGAAGGATCGAAGTGATCGCGCCCATCTGTGATAAAGATATCGCACAGGAATTCAAAGATATACTCAACATTCAGCTTAAGGACAACGTGAAGGCACGCGTGCAGGATGCCGAAGAAAGCAATAGATTTGTGAAGAGGAAATCAGGAGAAAAAGCCATCAGGTCCCAATACGAAATTTACAATTACCTCAAAGAAAAACATTCCGAATGAAAACCATTAAAGTAGGAGGTGTACCCGAACATTTTAACCTGCCCTGGCACTTGTGCATAGACGACGGTACCTTCAGAAGAAATAACCTGGATGTAAAATGGCGCGATTTTCCCGACGGCACCGGCGCCATGTGCAAAGCCTTGCGAAACAAAGAAATTGACGCGGCCGTGATCCTCACCGAAGGCATAGTGAAAGATATTCTCAATGGCAATAATGCGAAGATCGTGCAGGAATATATCGCTTCTCCCCTCATCTGGGGCATACACGTTGCAGCGAATTCACCGTACAGAAGGCTGGACGACCTCAAGAATACCAAGGTAGCCATAAGCCGTTACGGCTCTGGTTCGCATCTTATGGCCTATGTAAATGCTAAGAACCTGGGATGGGATCCTGCAGAGCTTGAGTTCGAGGTAGTAGGAGATATTAACGGGGCAATCGAAGCTTTACAGGCAGGAAAGGCAGGATACTTTATGTGGGAACACTTCACGACCAAGCCTTTGGTAGATAAAGGGATCTTTAGACGACTTGCCGATTGCCCAACTCCCTGGTCCTGTTTTGTGATCGCCGTGCGGGAAGATTTTATAGACAGGAATCCTGCAGCCATGCAAACCATGCTTCACACCCTAAACGAGGTTACGGCAAGGTTCAAGCAAATCCCCGGGATAGAGTCTGCCCTCGCGAAAAAATACGATCAAAAACTAGAAGATATCAAACAATGGCTCAAAATAACTACCTGGAGTCAGAAACAGATCTCGGTCATGGAGATCAATAAAGTACAGGAGCAGCTGGAGGAGCTGGGGCTTATTTCAGAAAAAAAGGAAAACGCTTTTTTCCTGGCAAACCATTGGAGCTGATCACCAATCTATCGGTTTTTTTCCTCTAGCGGTCAAATACTCATTGGTCTTGCTGAAGTGTCTGTTCCCGAACCAATAACCGCGATTGGCCGCTAACGGAGAAGGATGTCCGCCGGTAAGTACAAGGTGTCTGGTAGCATCTATTTTTTTGCCCTTTTTCTGAGCCGGCCCACCCCATAAGAGGAAGACCAGGTTTTCTCTTTCTTCGGAAAGCAGCCTGATGACTGCATCTGTAAAGATCTCCCATCCTTTCCCGGCGTGAGATCCGGCTTTTCCTTCCCTCACGGTCAAAGTGGTATTCAACATCATCACACCCTGCTCGGCCCAATGCCGCAGGTTTCCTGTTGCAGGAACAGGTTTTCCAAGATCATCATGTATTTCCCGGTAAATATTCCGAAGAGACGGCGGGATCTTTGCATCGGGCTGTACCGAAAAACACAGTCCGTGCGCCTGTCCAAATCCATGGTACGGATCTTGACCAATTATTACCACCTTCGTCTCGTCAAAAGAGGAAAGTTCAAAAGCCTTAAAGATATTTTCGGGATCAGGAAAGCATTCCTTTTCTTCGTATTCTTTTTCAACAAAGCTTAGAAGTTCCTTAAAATACGGCTTTTCAAGCTCATCATTTAACTTAATTTTCCAATCGGGGGGTAAGAAATCCTTCATAATATTAATTAAATTGCCGCATCCTCAAAAGTAGGGAATATTACATATGATTAAAATTACAGCTAAGACTCTTTCTGATCTTGAATTTCCTACCGTTTGCCAGCAAATAAGCAAGTTGACGGTAACAGGCCCGGGAAAAGAAAAGGTTTTGAACATTTCACCTTTTTCAAGCTACGAAAAAACGCTTTTTTCCCTGCGCCAGACCAACGAATATGTGTCTTCCTATCAGCAGGAAAGCAGGATCCCCAATCACGGATTCGATGCCATAGATCACGAGATCAAGATGCTGGGCATTGAAGATACCATGCTGGAGGCTCAGGGATTTAGAAAGATCAGCGCCATTTCGGAAACGGTGAATACCCAGATCAAGTTCTTTGAAAAATTTGAAGATATCTACCCCGCCCTGCGAAAGACAACGGGAGAAATAGAATATACCCCGGCGATCATTGAGAACATCAACAAAAAGATCGACCGCTACGGCGAGGTTAAGGATGATGCTTCTCCTCTTCTCGAGGAGATAAGAAGAAAGATCAACCGGGTAAAAGGCCAGATCAATTCCAGTTTTGGCAGCGCGCTTACCCACTATAACAGTCTGGGCTACCTGGATGACATCAGAGAAACGGTTGTGGAAAACATTCGGGTACTTGCCGTTTCGGCCATGCACCGCCGCAAGGTGAAGGGAAGTATCCTGGGGAATTCAAAAACCGGCAGCATTGTTTATATTCAGCCTGAAGCCACCCACATTCATACCCGCGAACTCAACAACCTGCAGTATGAGGAAAAGGAGGAAATAAAAGCCATTTTAAAGGGGCTTACCAGTTTTGTACGGCCTTACCGGGAGCTTTTGATAGAATACCAGGACCTGCTCAGTGACATTGATGTGATCGCTGCAAAGGCCAGGTATGGCATGGACATGAACGCAGTTCTTCCAAAAGTGACCCGAGAGAGGGAGCTGGAGATGATCGATGCCTATCACCCGTTGTTGTTGCTGAACAACAGGAGAACAGGCGAGAAAACTTTTCCGCAGACCATAAAACTGAACAAGGAACAGCGTATCATCGTTATTTCGGGGCCCAATGCCGGCGGAAAAAGTATCACCCTAAAAACAGTGGGATTGTTGCAGCTTATGCTGCAAAGCGGAATGCTCATTCCCGTGCATGAATACAGCAGGGTTTGTTTGTTCAATAAGATACTTACTGATATCGGAGACAATCAGAGTATCGAGAACCATTTAAGCACCTACAGTTATCGCCTGAAGAACATGAACTATTTTCTTCGGAAATGCGATGATAAAACGCTGTTTTTGATAGACGAGTTTGGAACGGGGAGTGACCCGGAATTGGGAGGAGCCCTGGCGGAAACCTTTTTGGAAGTGTTCTATGAAAAGGAATCTTTCGGGATCCTAACCACTCATTACGCGAACCTGAAAATGCTGGCGAACGAATTACCGAATATCACCAACGCCAACATGTTGTTCGATTCGCGCTCGCTGGAACCGCTGTATAAATTGCACATGGGAGAAGCCGGGAGCAGTTTTACTTTCGAGGTGGCCCAAAAGAACGGGATCCCGTATAGCCTGATCAACCGTTCCAAGAAGAAGGTGGAAAGAGGCAAGATAAGATTCGATAAAAGTATAGCAAATCTGCAAAAGGAACGTTCCAAACTTCAGAAGACCACAGATGCCTTAAAGACCAAGGAACAAAAGGCTGAAACCGAAAAGAAAAAGCTGGAAGAGACCAATGAGCGCATTCAGCAGAAACTGGAGAATTTTCAGGAGTTATACGATAGCAATCAGAGACTGATCTATCTTGGAAATAAGATCAATGACATCAGCGAAAAATACTTCAACAACAAGAAGAAAAAAGAGCTGATAGGCGAATTCCTGAAGATCGTGGAGGTAGAAAATTCAAAAAGAAAGAAACTTTCGGCACAACAGAAAAAAGCTGAAAAGGCCAAAGAAAAGAAGGTGCAGCAGGAGGCCGAGAAAAAGGTGAAGGAAATAAGGAAAAAGAAAAAAGAAAAACAGGAAGCCGAAAAGAAAGAAGAAATTGCGAAGCCAAAACCCGTACTCAAAGTGGGAGACCGCGTAAGGATGCAGGATGGAAAGGCTGTTGGCAGCATTGACAGCATAGAAAAAGGAAATGCCAAGGTGAATTACGGCATTTTTACAACGTCAGTTTCGGTAGAAAAACTGGAGCTAGTACAACGAAAAAAATAGAAAAAGAAGAATTATGGTAAATTTTCCGGACAACAAAAAGATCATTCTCTTTGACGGGGTCTGTACGCTGTGCAATCGCGCGGTGCAAACCATCATCAAAAATGACACGCAGGACACTTTCAGGTTTGCCCCATTGCAAAGCGATGTAGGTTTACAGATCGTTAATGAGCGTGGCATAGATACTGAAAATATTGACTCTATCATTCTAATCGAACCAGGAGTAGCCTATTACAACAAATCTACGGCGGCCATAGAGATCGCCAAGCACCTGAAGGGTTATCGCTGGCTCAGGTTTTTTAAACCCCTGCCGGAAGGTTTCAGGGACAGCATCTATGAGTTCATCGCTAATAACCGCTACAAATGGTTTGGCAAAAAAGAGAGCTGCATGATCCCTACAGATGAGGAACGGGCTCTTTTCCTGAAGTAGACAGGGTTTATTTGAGATTGCTCAGCAGGAACTCCAATTTATCATTGGTGTTCTTGTTCTCGTGGAAAGAATGGGTATAAAATTTATTCTTTTCGGCGAGCTCTTTCTTCTGAAGCTTTTTAATAAGGTCCACATCTTCCAGCCCTACTTTACCAGTGAGCAGTATACCCATATCTTTTCCGGAAGAATAGTAATCATACACCTTTTTTAGACCAGAAAGGTACTGGTAATCTTTCGTGAAGCCGCCGCCCCTGTGTGCCCTTAAAGTAATGGACCAGGAAGTCTCCCTGTCAAGTTTGTACTGACTGTAAAGCAGGTCAAACGTGTCGCTGAAGGAATATCCTTTAATGAGGCTGTCTGCCGCCAAAACACGGTATGCCAGTTCCTTCATTCGCTTCAAGGTAAGGCTGTCGCTCATGTATTCGCTAAAAGCAGCAAGTCCCGCCTGCGTAAGGTTGTTGTTCGCAAATCCGTGGGAAAAGATGCGCAGGGGTTGATTGAGTCCGTTGAAAGTAGTGAGCATGTTCACCCCTATCTCGTGATTGGCGAGTATCTTGAGGTCATTATCGCTAAATTTCCGGTTCTTTTTAACCACCAGGGTCTGGGTGGTGTTCAAAGCCATGGCTGCAGCCGTTATACTGTTGGATTGCCTTATCTTGAATTTGAAAGGATATTTTTCGCCAAAAGCCTGAAAGTACGCCTGCGCCTGGTCGGCATTGTACCGGGGGATCATTTCCTCGGCATCCTCTTCCTTGTGGAAATGCAGAATGAATTTGGCATTTTTGACATCCTTTTCCTGTGGGGTTCCAAACACCCGAAGCGAGTTATAAAAGAATTTCTTTCCCTGGCCCACTGTAGCCACACATTGTACCAGGCCTGAATATTCATAAATGGTATCATGGTAAAGCTTCCTGATATCCTCATCGGGGATATCCTCAAGCCGCTGACTGAAAAATTCACGCTGCAGGTTGAAGGGATTGAACTTAACCTTCCGGTAATTGAAAACCGGATCTTCAGAGAATTTCGAGGTAAAAAACCTTTTCTTTTCCTGTTCAATATTCAGCGGATTGAGGTAATTTAGCACATCGATCTCCTTCACCAATCTATCCAGGTTCTTATCTATTTCAAACAGGCTTTTATAGGCGCTATCCCCTTTCATAATCTATCCCTTTCAGCTTAAAAATTTAAAGTTGGGCAAATACACTTAAATAATTTAAGTTGTCCAAACTTTAGCACCTGTTTTATCTGTTTTCTGCGGAAAGATTGTCGTCCCATTCCTTCACGTGCGGCTCCCCCAGTTTATCTACAGATTTGGCGACCATCATGGAAACGGCGGCATCACCGGTCACGTTCACCGTGGTGCGGCACATGTCAAGAGGCCGGTCTACAGCAAAGATCAGTGCAAGACCGGCTTCAGGGATACCTGCCTGGGCCAGTACGATAACCAGCATCACCATTCCGGCACCGGGTACGGCAGCAGAACCTATGGAAGCTAAAGTCGCTGTAGCAATGATCCCCAATTGTGCTGAAAGCGAAAGGTCCATCCCGAAGGCCTGCGCGATGAAAACAGCGGCCACGGCCTGATATAGGCTGGTTCCATCCATGTTAATAGTGGCACCAATCGGTAATACAAAACTGGCCACTTCTTCTTCCACTCCCATGTGCTCTTCTACACGCTCCATGGTAACAGGAAGGGTTGCCGCACTTGAGCTGGTGGAAAAAGCCAACAGCTGAGCCGGGGCTATTCCATTCTCAAAAAAGGCAGGGGTCCTTCCGGTAAACACCCAAACTATAAGAATGTATACCCCTATCATTAAAAGCAGTCCTATAAGAACCGTTACCGCATACATGGCCAGCGCCTGGAACAGGTCCGCACTTGGAGATTCCACTACGAGGGCCGCTAACAGAGCAAAAACCCCGTAAGGCGCGGTAAGCATGATGATGTCGATCAGCTTCAGGATAACTTCATTGAAGCCGTCAAAAAAGGCTTTTACAGGTTTTGCCGTTTCTTCAGGGATAAGGATCAATCCGACTCCGAAGAAAATAGCGAAGAAGATCACCTGCAGCATGTTGGAATTGTCACCCGCAGCTGCGAAAATGTTGCTGGGCACCAGGTCTTCAAGAGCCTGAAGTGGCCCCGCTTCCTTCTGCTTGGCGGCATCGGCAATCCTTACCGAAGCATCCCCCTCGTAGCTGGCGATCAATTCATTCCGGGTATCTTCAGAAATAGCACTTCCCGGTTTGATCAAGTTAACCATCCCAAGGCCTATAGAAACCGCGATCACCGTAGTGGTGATGTAAATAAGAATGGTGCGGGTTCCCATTTTCGACAGCTTGGAAATGTCTTTAAGGTCTGAGATCCCTTTTATTAGTGAGGCCAGGATCAAGGGCACTGCGATCAATTTAAGGGCATTTATAAAAATGTTCCCGAAAGGCTTGATCCAGTCTCCAATGAATTCAGCGCCCCAGGAAAAATTGGTCATGAGGAGGGCAAAGATCACCCCGGCAGCCATTCCTAATAAGATCTGCCAGTGCAGTGCGAGTTTTTTCATAATCTATGGTCTCTGAAAAATTTAAATTTTTGATGTTTTATTGAGTAAATAGAAATCGGCCATTACCAGTGCAGCCATCGCTTCCACGATAGGCACCGCCCTGGGAACCACGCAGGGATCGTGTCTTCCTTTTCCCTGCATTTCCACCTTTTGGCCTTCTGTATCTATGGTTTCCTGTTTCTGAATAAGAGTGGCTACCGGCTTAAAGGCAACCCTGAAGTAAATATCCATTCCGTTGGAAATACCTCCCTGTATTCCCCCGCTGTAATTCGTTCTTGTAGAGCCATCCTCGTTAAAAAGGTCATTGTGATCACTGCCTCTCATGGTCGCACCTTTAAAGCCGCTGCCATACTCGAAGCCTTTTACGGCATTGATGGAGAGCATGGCCTGCCCCAGTTTGGCGTGCAGCTTATCAAATACTGGTTCCCCCAGTCCTGCCGGAACGTTTTGGATCACGCATTCAACTACCCCGCCAATAGTATCACCCTGCGAGCGGATCTCCCTGATATGCGCTTCCATTTTTGCAGCCGTTTCCTCATCGGGGCAACGTACAACGTTCTTCTCTATTTCTGAAAGATCAAGATCTTTATAATCCTTTTCCAAGTTTATCTCTCCCACCGCCGAAGTGTAGGCGGTGATCTTCATGTCCTTTATCAATTGTTTGGCAACAGCTCCGGCCGCGACCCTGCAGGCGGTTTCCCTGGCCGAAGAA
Source organism: Salinimicrobium catena (assembly GCF_900102915.1). Lineage (GTDB taxonomy): Bacteria > Bacteroidota > Bacteroidia > Flavobacteriales > Flavobacteriaceae > Salinimicrobium > Salinimicrobium catena. The sequence goes on along the minus strand of NZ_FNGG01000002.1, from coordinate 434,800 downwards.
CGGCCTCCTCCCCTGTAGTCTCGATTACCATATTTTTGGTCATAAGTATAATCAGCGTGTGACGGGCGGTAGACGTCTTTAATATGGCTATAATCCTTCGATCTCTGGTCGGCGTTTTCAATGATAAAACCAATGGGAGTGCCGGTGGTTTTGCCTTCAAAGATCCCGGAAAGGAATTTTACCGTATCGGCTTCCTTCCGCTGGGTAACTATAGCCGACTGCCCCGGTTTGCGGCGTTGCATCTCCCGCTGCACCTCTTCCAGGTCGATCTTCACCCCAGCCGGACATCCATCGATAATTCCGCCAATCGCCTCCCCGTGGGACTCCCCAAAAGTGGTAAGTTTAAAAAGTGTTCCGAAGGAATTTCCCGCCATAGAGATCGAATTTGAGCAAATGTAATTTTTTAAAGCAAGACTTGAAAATCATATTTTAAGCGCCTGAGCCATGATCACCACCGGATGCAAGGCTTTTCTCCCCGTCCCGTCAATGATCTGGTGCCGGCAACTGGTACCGGGCGCGGCTATTATAATGTCATCGGAAGCCTTACGCACCGCCGGAAACAATGTCTGCTCTCCTATCTGCATGCTCACCTCGTAATGTTCTTTTTCGTAACCGAAGGATCCCGCCATTCCGCAGCAGCCCGAAGGAATGATGGTCACTTCATAATTCTGCGGAAGATTGAGCATTATGAAAGTACTCTCCACTCCCGAAAGCGCTTTTTGGTGACAATGTCCGTGCAGTTTTATCTTTTTCTTTTCCGAAGTAAAAGCCGAAGCTGAAATATTTCCGGCAAGAATTTCTTTTTTGAAGAATTCTTCCAAGAGAAACACATTCTTGGAAAGTTTTTCAGCTGCTGGCCTGTCATTTGCCAATCTCAAATACTCATCCCTGAAAGAAAGAATTGCAGAGGGCTCCAGCCCCAATAAAGGCGTATCTTCTGAAATGATCTTTCCAAAGATCTCGATGTTCTTATTTGCCACTTTCTTAGCTTCCTCTAAAAAGCCTTTGGAGATGAAGCTTCGCCCGCTCTCCGGATGCGCCACGATCTCCACCTCATAATTGAGGGTTCGTAAAAGCTTCAGGGCTGCCTTCCCCACTTCGGCATCCAGATAGTTGGTGAATTCATCATTAAATAAATAAATCTCTTTAACAGGGTTCGTTTGCTTCGTACGGTTCTTCTTGTAATATGAACTAACTGTTTCTGTAGCTACCAGCGGCATTTGCCTTTCAGGTGCTATCTCTAGCATTTTCTTTATAAGACCGGAAGATAGATTGCTCCTGAAAACCGCATTGGAAATATGCGGAAAATAAGAAGCCAGCCTGTTCATTCGGGTATTGTAGGCAAAGGCTTTGCTTCTTAAGGAACTGCCGTTCTTCCTTTGATACTGGTACTGGAATTCTGCTTTATAGGCTGCCATGTCAACGTTTGACGGACATTCGCTTTTGCAGCCCTTACAGCTGATGCACAACTCCAACACTTCCTTCAACTCCCGGTGATCAAACCTGTTCACCTTTTCTGAATGGGTCAAAAATTCCCGAAGTGCATTTGCGCGGGCACGGGTAGTGTCTTTTTCATTACGGGTGGCGCGGTAGCTAGGACACATGGTGCCCCCGGCTTCGGCAGGTTTACGGCAATCGCCGCTGCCATTACAATTTTCGGCTCCCCGAAGGATTCCCAAAGAATCTGAAAAATCCATCAGCGTGCTGATCTCCGGTTCTTTTCTTCCCGGTTCATAACGTAGGTCCTCGTCCATTGGCGGGGCATCTATGATCTTTCCGGGATTGAAAATGTGGTTTGGATCAAAGATATTTTTTACCCTTTTCAGCAACTGATAATTTTCAGCGCCTATCATGAATTCGATGAACTCTGCACGCACCCTGCCGTCACCATGCTCCCCGCTCATGGAACCTCCGTATTTTTTTACGAGGGCGGCCACATCCTGAGTGATCTTTCTAAAAAGGACCACATCTTCCTCTTTTTTGAGGTTGAGGATAGGCCTTAGATGCAGTTCCCCCGCACCGGCATGGGCATAATAAACAGCATCCTGCCCGTACTCCTTCATCAGTGCCGAAAATTCGTTGATATATTCAGCCAGGTCTTCCACGGCTACGGCGGTATCTTCTATACAGGCCACCGCTTTTTTATCTCCTACAATGTTCCCTAAAAGGCCAAGTCCGGCTTTCCTGAGCTCCAGTGCCAGGTCAATGGTGTCATTCCGCAGCACGGGCAAGGCATAGGCCAGGCCGGAATCGGTGAGGGTTTTGATGAGTTCGGCGGTACGATCGAGCAATTCGGTCTCATCGCCGGCACGCAGCTCCAGCATTAGGATGGCTGCCGGGTCACCTTCAATAAAGAACCTGTTCTCGCGATATTTTATGCTGTTCTTGGTGCAGTCCAGGATCACCTTGTCCATCATCTCACAGGTGAAAAGCGAATGCTGCATTGCTGGAACCACCGCCTGCAGGCATTTTTCAACCGAATCGAAATGAGCGGCGATCATCACCGCGTTTTCGGCAGGTAAGGGATCCAGTTGTAGGGTGATCTCTGTGGTAAAGGCAAGGGTGCCTTCACTGCCGCACAAAAGATCGGCGATGTTTATCTTTTTATTCGATTCTGAAAAGATCTCTGTATCTATCAGGCTGTCTACGGCATACCCGGTGTTGCGCCGGTGGATCTCGGGTTTGGGAAAGCCCTTTTCGATCTCCTGCCTTACCTCTTCAGGTTTCAGTTCTTCATATAACTTCCGGTAGATCTCCCCTTCCATGGAATCCAATTCCATTTTGCTTCGGAATTCTTCCGAAGAAACTTCAGAAAAAACAGCTTCAGAACCATCAGAAAGCAGTACTTTAAGCTCCACTACCTTATCGCGGGTTACACCATATTTGATCGAAGTGGTGCCGCTGGAATTGTTTCCAACCATTCCCCCTATCATGCACCTGTTGGAAGTGGAGGTGTTGGGTCCGAAGAACAATCCATACTGTTTTAAATGGCGGTTGAGGTCATCTCTAATGACTCCCGGCTGTACCCGCACCGTTCTTGCCTTCTCATCTACCTCCAGGATTCGGGTGAAATATTTGGAAACATCTGTCACGATGCCTTCTCCAACACATTGCCCTGCGAGGGAAGTACCGGCAGTCCTTGGAATGAGAGAGGTGTTATTGGTAGCGGCAAAATTAATGAGCTCCTTTAGATCCTCATTTGATTTGGGATAAGCAGCGGCAAGGGGCAAGTTCCTGTACACCGAAGCATCTGTCGCGAAAATGCTGCGCCACAGGGAATCAAAATAGAGCTCTCCTTCAAGGCGGGAAGACAGCTCTTTTAATTTATTTTTCATAGATAACGGACTGAAACAGAGGCTTCTTTCTACACTATCTCATCATTTTAACATTATATTAGCGAAAGCAGTAGTTTAATGGAATAACAGAAAACCTAATTTTGCCTAAAACTAATTAAAAGAGAAGACATGAAAAAATTGATTTTACTAGCCATTTGTTTATTAGGATTCACCTTCAGTTCGCAGGCGCAAAGTATTGCTGATCATGCCCTTGGGTTACGATTGGGAGACAATAATGGTTTGGGAACTGAGATCTCATATCAGCACGGGTTGTCTGAAAACAATCGCTTAGAATTGGATCTTGGATGGAGAAGTCACGACAATGCCGATGCTTTTAAACTTACAGGTTTGTACCAGTGGGTATGGAACATTGACGGAGGATTCAACTGGTATGTTGGTGCCGGTGGAGGAATAGGCTCTGTGGATATTGATAACGGAGACAGCGATTTCTTCGCGCTTGTCGCAGGTGATGTGGGAATCGAGTATGACTTTGATATTCCACTATTGATCTCCCTTGACTTTAGACCGGAAATTGGATTCGTCGATTACTACGATGACCTGGATTTCGATATCGCTCTGGGTATCCGTTACCAGTTCTAAAAAGAAGTTTTTGTTATAAATGAGGGCTGCCTAAAATACCTTTTTGGCAGCCTTTTTTTGTTCCTGAACCCCTGCCAGTGCTTGTTTATAAAGATCCTCGTACAAAGGTACAATGACATTGATATCGAATATACTGGCCTGGTTATGAGCGTTGGTTTTGAACCTTTGCAGGGTTTCATCATCTTTGAGAATGCTGATGGCATTCCTTCCCATTTCTTCAATTGCCCCAACCTCACTTAAAAATCCTGAATAAGCCTGCTTATTCACTTCCGGAAGTCCGCCGGTATTGGTAGAGATCACCGGAACTCCGTTCACCATGGCTTCAAGAGCGGCAAGTCCAAAACTTTCAATTTCTGAGGGCAGCAAAAAGAGGTCAGAAAAGCTCAGCACCTTATCGATCTCATGCGATTCCCCAAGGAACAGCACTTTGTCCTCAATCCCCAGTTCAGCGACCAGTTCTTCCGCCATTTCCCTTTCGGGCCCCTGCCCTACCATCACCAGTTTGGATTTTACCTCCTGCTGTATCTTGTAAAAGATCATGATCACATCATCAATACGCTTCACTTTCCTAAAGTTACTCACGTGAGTTATGATCCTCTCATCCCCACGTGCCAGCATGGAGCGCTGACAATTGCTAACAGAGTTACTGTATTTCGAAGTATCTATAAAATTGGGCACCACCTCGATCTTCTTCCTAAGCTTGAACAACCTCATGGTATCGGCTTTCAGGCTTTGGGAAACCGAAGTGACCACATCACTGTTATTGATGCTAAAAGTAACAGCAGGCTTGTAAAAAGGATGATTTCCCACCAGGGTAATATCGGTACCGTGCAGCGTGGTCATCATGGGCAGGTAGATCCCTTCTTCCTCGAGCATCTTTTTGGCCATATACCCGGCGTAGGCATGAGGAATGGCATAATGCACGTGCAGCATCTCGATCTTGTGGAGCTTGACCATATCAACCAGTTTACTGCTCAGGGCGAGTTCGTAAGGCTGATAATGGAACAATGGATATTCCGGCACATTCACTTCGTGAAAATGAATATTACCGGACAATTGTTCCAATCTTACCGGTTGTTTATAGGTAATAAAATGGATTTCATGGCCTCTCTTGGAAAGGGCCATCCCCAATTCTGTGGCAACAACTCCACTCCCCCCGAAGGTGGGATAACAAACAATAGCGATCTTCATCTATTAACGCTCTATAGCTTCGTATATGATTTCCTGTATCTTAGTACGAATTCCTTCCCGTATGAGTTTCTTGTCTTCTGAAGAAGGATGAATTCGATTGGATAAAAATACGTAAACTATTTCTTCATGAGGGTCTGCCCAGGTTAAAGTTCCTGTAAATCCGCTGTGGCCGAAACTGGTCATGGATACACAACCACAGGTAGGGCCTGCTTCTTTAAGTTGAGGTTTATCAAATCCAACCCCCCTTCTTACTTCATCCTCACAGTAATAGCAGGTGTTGAACTTATCAATGGTCTCCTGATCCAGGAATTTGATCCCGCCGTATTCTCCGCCGTTCAGGTACATCTGCATGATCTTGGCAACATCATTGGCGTTGGCAAATAGCCCCGCCTGCCCGCCTATTCCTCCCAAAATGGCTGCGCCTTCGTCATGTACATAACCGTGAAGCAGCTGTTTTCTCCACAATTTGTCATTTTCTGTTGGAATGATCTTTTCCTTCGGAAATTTATTCAGGGGCAAATAAGTTGTATTATTGGCTCCAAGAGACTGGTAAAAATGGTCCTGAGTCAGGTAATCCAAAGAAGTACCATAAATATCTTCCAGATATGCCTTTAACAGGTAGTACGGGAGATCGCTGTACTGATATTCTCTTTTCCTGTTGAGCTCACTCTTCCTGATCACTTTTACAATTGAATCTCTAATGTCATTCCGAACATACATGCCTTCAGCGATCTTGGTGTTGTACCCGGGAAATTCCTTGTCTCTCACATAACGTTTATCTGTGCGGCCGGTTTCAGGATCTTTGGTGATCGCGTAAAACGGGATCCAGGATTTGAAACGGGCATAATGTGACAGCATCTGTAAAAGAGTGATATCTGCCTTATCTGTTCCACGGAAGGCAGGAAACATCTCCCCAAGATTTGTATCAAGATCAAGCTCGTTCTTCTCTACCAGCTCCATAATAAGCGGCAAGGTAGCCAGGATCTTGGTAAGGGAAGCCAGATCATATACGTCTGAAGCTTTTACAGGCCTTTCCTTTTCATAGGTATGATAGCCGGAATTATTCTCGTAGATGACTTTTCCTTTGCGGGCCACAAGCACCTGGACACCAGGTGCCATTTTTTCATCAAGAACGGTTTGTACCAGGGAATCGATCTTTTTCAGTTTCTCCGAATTCATACCCACGCTTTCGGGAAGTCCGTACGCCAAACGCTTGAGATCCCGGGTGCGGTAACCCGTACCAACAGGGAATTCCCTGCCGGCGCTTACGGGCAATTTACCTTTAGCCTCAATGGCACCAAAGATGACCTGCGCCGCCTTCTGCTGAGCCAATTCACTGTTTTGAAACGCTACCTGAATGGCTTCAAAATTTCCGGTGGTCTTTAGATCGATCAAGGCATAAGGCCTTGTAAATATGTTCAGGATGACCCTGTTCTTTCTGGCGATCTCATACAGCCAGGCCTGTTGTTTGGCGTTCATTTTATAACCGCTCCATGGAGAGTCATTCGATTGATGGTATCCTACTATTACTAAATTATAACTGTCAAGCTCATCAAGGAGCACATTCAGATTTTCAGCAGAAACAGAATCTACACGGGTATAGCGGGATAATTGCTCATAAAAAGAATCACCACTGTCCTCTCCAAAATGCACGTAAGCGATCTTTGTTTTTTCAAGGTCTCGTATGGGAATAAGGCTCCTGTCATTCTTGATGACCGTCATGGCCTCTTCATAAAGCCTGTGCGACAGGAGCTCGCTTTTGAGCCCGTTAAGGTCCTTATGAATGTTGGTGGTATCCACTGGTTGATAGTTGTGCAGCCCCGCCTTGTATTTAGCGAACAAGATCTTTCTTACGGAATGCCTGAGGCGTTCTTCGGTGATCAAGCCCTCATTATAAGCTTTGAGGATCTTTTGCTTTGCTTTGGAAACATCTTCAGACATCAACAAAATGTCATTCCCGGCCTGGAAGGCTGCCAGGTCGATCTCGCCTGGTTCATCGAAGTCAGCCACCCCCCGCATGTTCAGGGCATCGGTGATCACCAGGCCATTGAATTCGAGTTGTTCCTTAAGAATTCCGGTTACAATTTCGTGGGAAAGCGAGGAAGGAAAATTCGAACGTTCCTCAAGACTCGGCACATTTAGATGTGCCACCATCACGCTGCTGAGGCCTTCATCCATAAGGGCCATATACGGGTACAGCTCTTCCCGGTAAATACGGTTTCTTGAAAAATCTATGGTGGGCAGGGTTTTATGTGAATCCTGCTGCGTGTCTCCATGACCCGGAAAATGTTTGGCGCTGCTCAACACATTTTCCCGCTCCATTCCTCTTACAAAAGCCGCGGCCTTTTCGGCCACGTTCTCTTTTTCTTCTCCATAAGAACGGTTCCCAATAATGGGATTTTCGGGGTTGGTATTGATATCAACCACCGGAGCGAAATTCATGTGTACTCCAAGCCTTTTAGAATGCCTGGCCACCTGTACCCCCACTTCTTCAATAAGCTGAGGGTTCTGAATGGCTCCAAGCGTCATGTTCCACGGAAAAGCATAAGTGGAATCAAGCCGCATTGCCAGCCCCCACTCGGCATCCATGCTTACCAGGAGCGGAGTCTTTGACAATTCCTGAAATTCATTGGTAAGCCGGGCCTGTCTCACAGGACCGCCTTTAGAAAAGATAACGCCACCCACTTTTTCTTCGGAAATAAGCTCGCGCACCTTTTCCTTTTCTTCCGAAGAACCGTTGGAATAGATGTCAACAATAAATAACTGTCCCACTTTTTCATTCAGGGTCATCTGGTCATAGATGCTGTCCACCCATTTGCGTTGCAGTTCATGATCTTCAGCTATTAGTGGCCGACTCTGTGAAAAGCTGTTCTGAATAAAAAGAAAGGAAAAAAATAAAAGGTAGAAAAAAGGGCTTTTTTTCAAGTTCATTAATTGAGAAAACGTTTATGCCAGCTTTCAGATGCAGGCACTTCCCAGTCTGAAAGATATTCGGCTTTGTTATTTACAAGATTATTGAATACGATGGTCTTCGGGGAAACAGCGCGGTCTTTCGCCATTTTTCGGAAATCTGTAAGCGTCTTGTAAGCCACAAAATCCCCCTGCTTGTAGGAAACATTCATCTTGTCTAAAAGGTCAACCCCGTAATCTTTTTCAAGCTGCTGAATGAATTTAACCGAAGCATCTATGGAACAACCGGTGGCTGCATTCATTTCCTGGTCAAGACCAAGAATAATGAACCTTTTATAACGGATCTCGTAAGAAGCCTTTAGGTCAGCTCCGTGGGCCGTCCAACTTTCTATGAATTCCTGAAGTTTTTCTTGTATTTCCTCCTGCTCCTGATCAGTAAAAGAGCGATTGGCCTGATAGATCCAGACACGGGAACTATCCGGTAGATTTTCAAATGGAACAAACATGTGTGAATTTTATTTTTCACAAAATTAGTTGATTCTCAGCTTTGTTCAAACTACAGGGCGTTAAAAATAGAAGCCTATTTCCACCATAAAACCTGCTTGTTAAATTCCTATTATTTAAAAAGTTATACCTGATTTTTAATTTTTAAAAAGTGACACAAATCATAAAATAATTAGAATACCAAATCTTAATTTTGTTTTATGACAAATGATCTCTCAAAATTAATCTCAAGTGCTCAAAGATTGGGCTACACCGGTGATGTTAATAATATTTATGCCATACGGGACTGGTTGCGAGAAAACCACCAGATACATGTAGAAGTAGGATGTGTATGGGACGAACAGGTGAACCTGGTAGAAGGATATTTCTACACCGTTACGGCGCCAATATACATCTACCACGATGAACCCCATTACTGTACCGGCGGAAATTCTCATTCTGCAATGCTTTTTGAAGGAGTGCAGAAAGCTCTTAAGCTTTTACAGCGATACAACAAGCAAAAACACCTACAGGTAGAGGATGATGATCTCGTTGTAGCTTACCTGAAAGGCTACAGTGAAAAGAATGCAAAACAACGGAAACAACCTCCTTATCCAACCAACATTGAAGAATACGCATACAAGCAAGGAAAGCAGGGAGATTATATAGAAGAAGGCCTTACCGATGAGGATATCATTGTGCTGGTAAGAAATGAATTAAAAGAAGAAGACCAACTTCGGCTTAAATAAAAAAAGGCTGTCAATTCATTTGACAGCCTCTCTTTTTCAGTATATTTTATCTACAGATCCTCTGCGTTGGCAATCATCTCAGCAAGATCCATCACCTCAATTTGACCTTCTTTATCTTTTGCTTTTACTCCGTCCGTAAGCATGGTGTTGCAGAAAGGACATCCGGCGGCGATCATTTCCGGCTTGACATCAATGGCCTGTTCAGTACGGGCCACGTTGACTTCTTCTTTACCGGGTTCCGGCTCCTTGAACATCTGCGCACCACCTGCACCACAGCACATGGCGTTCTTCTTACAGCGTTTCATTTCAACCAGCTCCACTTCCAGCTTTCTCAGAAGGTCACGAGGTGCCTCATAGATATCATTTCCACGCCCTAGGTAACAGGGATCGTGAAAAGTGATCCTTTTCCCTTTGAACTTGCCGCCTTCCACGGTAAGTCTGCCTTCATCCAGCAGGGATTTCAAAAAGGTGGTATGGTGCATTACCTCGTAATTGCCTCCAAGACCGGGATATTCATTTTTGATGATATTAAAGCAATGCGGACAGGTGGTCACGATCTTTTTGATCTCGTACCCGTTCAAAACTTCGATATTTCCGGCAGCCTGCATCTGGTAAAGGAATTCGTTTCCGGCCCTTTTTGCAGGATCTCCAGTACAACTTTCTTCGGTTCCCAAAACGGCAAAATCCACATTTGCCTTGCTAAGCAGTCGGACAAAGGCTTTGGTGATCTTTTTTGCACGATCGTCAAAACTTCCGGCACAACCTACCCAAAATAGAACTTCAGGTTTTTTGCCTTCTGCCATATATTCGGCCATGGTAGGCACTTTAATATTTTCAGCCATTATTGTAATTTTTAAAAAGCCTTGGGCTTTTATTTTCAGAATTTATTTGCCGGCACTAATTTTCGTTAGCCCAGTTTAAACGGTCCATCTGGTTATAAGGCCAGGGAGCACCGTTGTTCTCAATATTGCTCATCGCGTTGTTAAGATCGGCAGGACCGGCGCTTTGCTCCATCATAAGGTATCTTCGCATTTCAACAATGATAGACATCGGGTCGATTCCCACAGGGCAGGCTTCTACGCACATATTACAGGTGGTGCAGGCCCAGATCTCCTCGCGAAGAATGTAATCGTCAAGCAGTTGCTTCCCGTCATCCTTGAAAGATCCGTTCTTGTTGATATTTTCCCCTACTTCCTCAAGCCTGTCACGGGTATCCATCATGATCTTACGCGGAGAAAGCAATTTCCCGGTGTTATTCGCAGGACATTCATCTGTACACCTACCGCACTCGGTACAGGTGTAGGCATTTAGAAGTTGTACCCGGTTAAGGTCAAAAACATCTGAAGCCCCAAACTTTTCGGGTTCACCCTCCTCCTGGCCTTCAGGTTCGGCAGGGGCGGCAAACGGATCAGCGTCTGGATCCATCATCAACTGCACCTCTTTGGTTACAGCTTCAATATTGTCAAATTCTCCCTTTGGACGGATCTTTGAAAAATATACGTTTGGAAAAGCAAGCAAAATATGCAGGTGCTTTGAATAGTACAGGTAATTAAGGAAGAACAGAATTCCAAGGATATGCAGCCACCAGGCAGCTCTTTCGATGAAAATAAGCGTGGAGTTGCTCAAGCCGTCAAATAGCGGAAGAAGCATACTACTCACGGGAAAGGCTCCTGCCTCCACATAATGAGGTGCTCCGTTGATCTGTAATTGATGGTCTGCTGCGTTCATCACCAGGAATAAGGTCATAAGCACCATTTCAAAATACAGGATGTAATTGGCATCGTTCTTTGGCCAGCTGGTCATTTCACGAGCCATGAACCTGTACACATGCAGGATGTTTCTCCTCACCCAGAAAATGATCACCCCTACCAGTACCAGCAGGGCAAGTATTTCAAAGGAGGCGATAAGGAAATCATAAGCAGCGCCGCCACCGGCGAACACCCTGTGGGTTCCGAAGATCCCGTCTATGATGATCTCCAGCACTTCAATATTTATAATGATGAAGCCCAGGTAAACGATGATGTGTACGATTCCTGAAACGGGTCTTCTCACCATTTTATACTGACCGAGCGCTATTTTGGCCATTTTTTTCCAGCGAATGCCGGGATGGTCGTTGCGGTCAATCTCTCTTCCCAGTTTGATGTTTCGGATCATTCGGCGAACATTCCGAACGAATATGCCTATCCCAATGGCGAATGCAAGGATGAAAGCGATCTGTGCAATAATTTGCATGGTTGGTTGAGTTGGTTGGTTATTTCAAAGAATCTTTTGGAGGCGAATATGGGCCGGGGTTCTTTCCGAAGATAGAAAAATGAACATATCGCTTCGGATTCAGTTTTATATCCTGGATCAATTCGTCAAGCTGGTTGGTTGCTCTTTCCAGGTTGTTGTAAACCGTAGGATCATTGATAAGCCTGGCCGCGGTGCCATCACCATTATTGAGTTTGTTGGTGACATCTTCAAAATTGGAAACGGCTGTTTCCAGATCATTCGTCATCCTTTTAAGATCAACCTGTGCCAGCGTATCAGAGAAATTATTCAAGTTGGTCGTCATTTCATCCAAATTAGTAAAAGTACGGTTGAATTTGGGAGAATTCTCAGACAGAATTTTATCGGCGGATTTGGCTGTGCTACGAAGAGAGGCTACTGTAAGGGAAAGATTCTCTATACTGTTCTTCAGATCTTTTCGGGTCTCTTCATTAAGCACCTGATTAAAAGCATTCACAAGTGAATCTGTGCTCACGATCACCTTTTCCACCTTTTCCTGAAGCGGGGTAAGCCTTTCATTTACCAGTTCAAGAAGTCCTTCTTCAATAGCACTTTCCAGGGTGTCACCCGACTTTGCCATATTTCCCTGCTCATACTTCGGAAGGATCGCCACAGATTTTCCGCCGATGAGCCCGCCGCCATAGATCTGGGCCACACTGCTCTTGGCGAAAGGAAAGTCGTTATCTACGGTAAAAGTCACCACCAGTCTGCCCGAGGTGTCTAAAAAGCTAATATCGGTAACATTTCCTACTTCCAGTCCGTTAATGGTCACCGGCGAAGAGGGCGTTAGCCCTTCAACATCGTTATAGACGGCATAGAAGGTTCTGCTGGAATCAAACCAGTTCTTCCCTTTTAAAAAACTATATCCGAAAATAAAAAGAAGAATGGCCACAAGGGCCAGAAGAGCGGTTTTAACCTCTTTAGAATATTTCACAAAGATCTTATTTGATGAAGGACAAATTTAAAAATAAATATAGAAATGTTCCTTTATTTCACCTTTGTTTTTAACGCTTCGTTCACGCTGATCTTATCATTATCTTTAAAGGCTACTATATAACTGGTGCTGTACCCTTTCTTTTTTGCGTGCTCATGCAGCTCCTTGATCTGTACATAGCTTGAGGTCGCACCATAATAGTACTTATATAATTTACCTTCTTTGTTCCTGAAAACATCTGTCAATCCCTTGAAATTGCGCGGACTAGGTTCGATCTTTTTCCCTGTAGCCGCAAGCTGAATCCTGAATGTGACATCTTTGTATTCATCTGAAGGCCGCGAAGCTACTTCAGGATCTACCTTGATCGGAGGCTCTTCGGCCAGGCCTTCTAAAACTTCCAGATTGATGCTGTTCTTATAATCTTTTACCGCTTTTACGATAGCCGAAGACATTTTATCCTGACCCGAACTACTGTTAAGGAAGGAGCCTTCTCCTTTGTTGGTCAAAAAGCCGGTTTCAATAAGCACGCTTGGCATGTAGGTTTGTCTAAGCACGAGAAATCCCGCTTGTTTCACGCCGCGGTTCACCCTATTAAGCTCATGCGTAAATTTCTTCTGAATGAAATCGGCCAGCAGGATACTTTGATCAAGATATTCTTCCTGCATTAAAGTAAGGCCGATATAGGACTCAGGAGAATCAGGATTGAATCCGCCGTAGGTCACTTCATAATCTTCCTCCAGGTAGATCACCTGGTTCTCGCGCATGGCCACCTTAAGGTTATCCTCATTACGGTGAAGCCCCAGTACAAAGGTCTCTGTTCCCGAAGCCTGGGAGCTGTGCGCATTACAATGCACCGAAATAAATAGATCTGCTTCGGCCTCATTGGCGATCTCTGCACGACCCGCCAAAGTGACAAAAACGTCGGTCTTTCGGGTGTAGATTACCTTAACATCGGGCAGTTTTTCAAGTTCTGCGCCAATGTTTAACACAATGTTGAGGGCGATATCCTTCTCAAAATAACCGTTCCCCCTGTTTCCGGGGTCCTGCCCCCCATGGCCGGCGTCAAGAACCACTACAAATCGTTCGCGAGGAGGCTCACAATTGGAAGCGAATGCTTCCGCAGAAATAAAAAATGAAAAAAATAAAACTAAAAGGGCGACATGCTTCGTTCTCATATGGCTATAACGATTCAAATAGGTGGTTATTTTATTTTTTGATAAACCGAAAAGGTAGCTTAAAAAATATATGTAATTTTGAAACTTCAAAAAACAAGCCACGCTTACAAAAATAGCACATCTAGCATTGCGAACCAATATACTTCACATACTTTCCTGCAGTATTTTTTTACTGTTGAATCTTCCTCAAATTGCCGCCCAGGAGATCAAAACAAAAGAAGGTATTCGCATTCCCGCAGAGCGTGACACAGTGGCTCCTGTACAGGATTCCATAGAGATCGAAGCCCCGGTGCCGGTGATAAATATCACTCCCCAGGATTCTGTAAAACCCAAGAACCAGATGCTTACCGACCAGGTGGTCTACACAGCCGAAGATTACATGAGGTTAAGCCCCCGGGAAAACCGGCTCTACCTCTATGATCAGGCTGAAGTTACCTACGGGGACATTAACATTACTGCCGGAATGATCATTCTGGATAACGAAAAGAACGAGGTCTATGCCTACGGAATTCCTGATTCTACGGGCACTTACACGCAGAAACCGGTTTTCACACAGGCTCAAAGTGTGGTACGACCGGATTCGATCCGGTTCAATTTTGAGACCGAAAAAGCACTGGTTTTCAATTCGCGTACCGAGCAGGGAGAGTTCAAGGTTTTTGGAGCGGTGACAAAAAGAGAAAATGATTCGGTGTTTTACATGAAGAACGTGAAATTTACCACTTCTGAAGATGAAGAGGATCCCGACTACTATTTCTACGCCCGAAAGATCAAGTTCGTACCGGACAAAAAGATCGTTTCGGGGCTGGTAAACATGTACATCGCTGATGTTCCCACTCCGCTGGGACTGCCTTTCGGATATTTTCCGATGACCGACGAAGAAACTTCAGGATTCATCATTCCTTCTTTTGGGGAAGACAATAACCGTGGCTATTACCTTCAAAACGGGGGATATTACTTCGCGATAAGCGATTATGTTGATCTTACTACCCTGGGAGATTACTATACCAACGGAAGTTACGGGCTGCGCCTGGAATCTTCTTACGCCCTGCGCTACAGGTTCAGGGGGAACCTGAGTTTCAGGTATGAAAAATTGATCAACAGCGAGCGCGGTTTCCCGGATTATTCAGAAGGATCCATCTACAACCTTCGCTGGTACCATACACAGGATCAAAAAGCCAATCCTACTTCAAGATTTTCGGCCTCGGTGAACCTTGGGAGTAGCGATTATTACCAGGCTTCGACTAACCAGAGCAACTCCGGAAGCCGTCTTACCAACACCTTAAGCTCTTCGGTTTCATATTCCAAAACGTTTCCCATTGAGCCCCAGGTAAACCTGAGCATAACGGCCACCCACAGTCAGAACACGAACACACAGCAAATAAACATGACGCTGCCTACCATCCAGGCAAGCGTGGCGAGGATCTATCCTTTTGAACCAAAAATTGGAGCGAAAAAAGGAATCATTGAAAATATTAACTTTCAGTACAATTTTAGGGGAGAAAATAGATTCACGACTACAGACTCTCTTTTCTTCAAACCCGAAATGTTCGAAAACGCTGTGATGGGAGCACAACATACCGTGCCGCTTACCACCAACTTCAAGTTGTTCAATTACCTGAGCGTTAGCGCTGGTGGAAATTATACCGAAAACTGGGTGTTCAAGACCTTTGACCGCTCTTTTGACGAGGAGCTGCAACGGGAGGTGATTGACACCATTTCTGGATTTGATTCCTTTAGGACCTATAATTTCAACACAAGTATTGGAACGACCATCTACGGAACCGTCAATTTCAGTCCTGACAGCAAATACCAGGCGATAAGGCATGTGATGCGCCCCAGCATCAGCTACAATATCAACCCCGGATTTGACTATTATTATGACACTTACCTGATCCCTGAAGCTGCAGGAAGAGAAGAAAGAGAAGTGGAATATTCAAGGTTCCAGGGAACCCTCTACGGTCCTCCAGGGAAGAATTTTTCAAGCTCCATAGGCTTCGCTTTGAGCAATACTTTTGAGGCGAAAGTAAAAGATTCGGCAGATGCAGAGCCCAGGAAAGTTAAACTGCTGAACAACCTTAATGTTAGCACGTCATATAACCTGGCAGGAGATTCCTTAAAGCTATCGCCCATCAGCATCCGCGGGACACTTCCAATTATTCAGCAAAAACTGGATGTGAATTTTGGAACAAACCTGGACATCTACGCGTTGAACAACGACAACCGCAGGATCGACAAACTAAATATCAATAACGGCGGAAGTCTTTTCAGGATGACCAATGCCAACGTGAGCTTTGGGTACTCCTTTTCGAGCAGGGACTTTACCGGAGGAAAGGAGAACACCAACCGCCTAAGCAATGAAACCTTCAGGAACGGAGGGCGCCCCGATGATCTCTTCGGAAAGGGCATGGAATTAGACGGAACTTTCTATGATGAACAGGAAGAAGATGTGGCTGATGAAGAAGAGGGCCCGGAAAATAAATGGTATAACTTTGAGATTCCATGGGATCTGAGACTTGCCTATACCATGAACTATTCCAACACGGCCAGGCAGAATGAGATCTCCTCGCACTCCCTGATGTTCTCTGGAGACGTGGAACTTTCCCCACGATGGACGGTGGGAGCCTCCTCGGGTTATGATTTCGTGAACCAGGGATTCACTCATACCCAGTTGAGATTCGCCAGGGACCTCAAGAGTTGGAGAATGACCTTCAACTGGACTCCTTTTGGCCGCTACGAACAATGGAACTTCTTTATCGGGATCAAATCTGCCCTGCTGCGTGATATTAAATACGAGAAACGCAGACAACGCGACAGACAACTTTAATTCTCTTCATATGAAAAAGATCATTCGCACAACCAACGCACCGGCTCCTATTGGGCCGTACAATCAGGCAGTACTTGCAGGAAATACTTTGTACATTTCGGGCCAGATTGCCCTGGACCCTGAAACCAGTGAACTGGTACTCACCGGGATCCAGGAAGAGACGGAACAGGTCATGCAAAACCTGAAAGCGGTACTGGAAGCTGCCGGCATGAACTTCGAAAATGTGGTGAAAAGTTCCATTTTCATCAGCGATATGAACAATTTTTCGCAGATAAATTCGGTCTATTCTAAATACTTTGATGAAGAAACTGCTCCGGCAAGAGAAACAGTTGAAGTGGCCAACCTTCCGAAGTTCGTGAATGTGGAGATCAGCATGATCGCCATCAAATAATTATATCAATTGTCTTCCCCGGGGAAACGAATATAATCCGGGGCAAGGCTTTTTTGAGCCTCCTTCTCCTCTTCCTGCGGCTCTTCGGTAGCTGCAGTTGCTATTTCCTTATCAAGGATCTTCTGGATCAATTCCTTGAAGGTGTCAAAATCAACCTGGTAAGACAGGCCGACACCCTGGGTGAAGCCAAGTTCTTCTCCTATATACTGGATATTATTCTCCCGGTTAAAGATCTTCGCCCTCAGGTTTCCTTCCTCGTTCAGGAGGAATTCAA
Source organism: Salinimicrobium catena (assembly GCF_900102915.1). Classification (GTDB taxonomy): domain Bacteria; phylum Bacteroidota; class Bacteroidia; order Flavobacteriales; family Flavobacteriaceae; genus Salinimicrobium; species Salinimicrobium catena. The sequence goes on along the minus strand of NZ_FNGG01000002.1, from coordinate 417,666 downwards.
TTTCAATGTTTCCAACGATAACTGTTTCGGTAACCCCACCTACCGGCACTCCCACCTGTCCGTTGATCAAAACGCGTTCACTTATCTGAGTGGAAAGAGTCACCCCGAAACGGTCTGCGGTAGATTGTTCAGGGGTCCTGGAGCCCTGTTCGTAATTAAGCCCTACTTCAAAGACACCACCATCCTCCCCTACCAGGCTACTGAAAAGCCCTGAAGAAGCACTTTGGAAAACCCCTCCTAAAATGGCACTTCCGGCGTTGCCTCCAAACACATCAGGGGTATAGAATTGTCCTAATGCCAGTAAAGAGAAAGCCTGAGCCTCACTATTACCGCTGGTCTCTATCTTATATTCCAACTCAGAACGTACCGCTGAAGTCACATTAGGATATTCCAGGTCAAAGGAAATATCGGGCTGCACCAGTTCACCTTGCAGATTGATCACCACATCTACAGGGATCCTTCTACTTACTCCAGGATTATCCAGAATGATGGCGGGATTGGCATGAGCTTCATATACCGCACTCATGTTAAGGTCGGCCTGCAAGGGGCTTCCGCTCCAGTTGATGCTTCCGCCGGGTCGTACGTCGAATCGCTTTTGAAGCGCTCCGTAATTAAAAATATATTCGCCGGTAGTTGCGATAAAGTCCCCCCACATATTGAATTTCCCAAGGGTGTTGATCTCTATCAAAAGAGTTCCGGCTCCCCGTCCTCTCAGTATGCTTCCGTCGACATCCAGTTCCACCAGCGCGTCGCTGGTGACATCAAGATCAAAATTAAGTTCAAGGCCTTTCACCTCCTCTACCTCTATTTCCTCTCCGGCAAGACGAGCTGCTTTCTCTTCAGGACTCAAAAAATTGATAAAGGAATTATCCCCAATGCTTTCGGTGTCAGAAATAGGAATTTTAAAGACGGTTCCGCGGCGGGTGGTTCCCACTACATCAATTACCAGTTCTGAAGTTGGTCCATATATGGAAGCATTCCCTCCCATAAAGGCGGTTCCGTAGTAAAGAGATTCTTCCTCCAGCTCGGTATCGAGAACCAAAAGCCGGTTCGTAGAAAGATTCAGCCCCAGGATCCATTTTTTGAAGTTGGTATGAGAGATGGTACCTCCCAAAGTTCCGGTGGTGTTATACCTGGTGTCGGTGATCTCGATATCTTCGAACTCGAACTGCTGCTTTGATAGATTGACCACTGCATTGTCTTCAAACCTGTAGTCCACCTCCAGGTAAGGAATGCTAAGCCCGGCCTTTTTCAAGAACAATCTGCCTGTGAAGTCGGGATTCTTATAACTTCCGGTGACATCGGCACTACCCGAAACATAACCACGGATATTATTGATCACATCTCCTCCAATCGGGCTAAAGGCCTCCATGTTAAAATTCCGCAGGTCAACATCCAGGTTTATGGTGGGATCATCATCAACTTCTATTTCTCCAATGGCCGATAAAGACTCCAAACCTTCGTTCCGTAGTGTCGTATTCACATTGTAGAAACTAAGATCCCTGTTCCCCATAACATCGATGTTCAGATTCCCTAAAAGTTCATCATTGATCACCAGATCACTGATGGTAAGTGAAGTATTGGGATAGTAAGCTCCATTTTGCTGCAGTAGATTCAAATTTCCGTTAACAACACCGCCCATTTCCAGCTTGTCAATTTCGGGAGTGATCTTATACAGGTCCACGTTCTCAAACTGCATTTTGAAATCTTTGTAGGTGGTATCCCGCATCTCGCCGGTAAGCCTGATCTCTTCATTCTGATGACTGAGCACCAGGGAATCCACCCTTAGGTTTTGCAGCCCCTTATCAAAGATCACCCTGTTTGACCTGTTATTTTTGGCGTTAAGCTGCCATACACTTTCCTTGAATTTGATGTCTGAACGTTGCAGCCCCACCACGGAATTGTTATTCTCATTGATAGTGTGGTACAGGTTGAGATTGTACTCGTCATTATTCTTTGGCCCTCCACGAAATTCCGAACGTACGAACAAGGTGTCATTAAGGGTAACATTAATCAGATTAAAATCGGCAATACTATAGATCCCGGTCGCCACACTATCAATTTCTATGAAAGTATTGAAAAGCGGGTTTGAGTTGTCTACCTGGATATTTACCTGATCAAAAAGGTTATTAAAAGCTTCTATTTTAGGCGATTTGAAGGCAAGCCTGAACTCAGATTCATCAGACTCCACACTTCCACGAATAAAGGTATTTGGCGCCAGGGTTATCTGCGGAAAGAACACCTCCACTATTTTATTGTAAATATCAAAATTGAATGAGAGGTATTGATCTGTGGTGATCTTGTTGGGGCGGTAATTGGTATAGAGGCTTCCCACGGCATTTTCCACCAGCGCCGGCACCTCTTTGATATCGAACACTCCCTCCACGCTTCCGTTGATCACATCTGGAGAATTTACGGTGATGGTTCTTACCGGGCCATCAAAACTTGAACTGATGCTGAGATCATTGAACATGTACCTGTCGTTCTCGTTTTCGTAAGAAGTATGCAGCAGCAGAATGTTCCCGGCAAGATCATTCAGGTTGGTACCGCGCATGTTCATGATAATATCTCCCTTAAACACGCTCAGGCTGTCCCTTTGCACCAGGTTCATCTTTGCCAGGTCGGCGTGAGCTACAGAGGCTTCAAAATCGTAAATATTGGTTCCTTCTGAAAAATCTACCAACCCGTTGAATTCCATCTGCAGGTTTGGATCAAGGGAGATGAAGTTCCCGTTGAAAACCGGCGCTTTCAGGGTACCCCGTATTTTAAGATTATTGTAGGCATAGCCTTTATATACCAGTTTCGAGATCCTTCCGCGTACCTGGGAATTAAGCGTTTCTGCGGAAAGCCCTTTTCCGCTGAAGTTGATATTAAAAGAAGTATTTCCAAGATCCCTTACCTCAAAAAGTTTCCCGAGATTGAAATTTTTCACCTCCAGGTGGCCGGAATAAGATGCTTCGGCCGTATGGCGGTAATCTTCCATCTCAAGATCAACATCGGCTGTCCCTAACTGTGAAAAAACATCGGCATCTACAATAAGGGAATTGGCAGAAACAAAGACATCCCCATGCAAATGCACATTTCCGAATTCTACCAGATCTTCAGGAAGCTTTTCCCGCAGCAGTCCCGGCAGCAGGTTCACCAGATCATAATAATTGGTGGCCAGTTCTTCCATATCTCCCTGAATAGAAAAGTTCTCCTCTGCCCCAGGCATGACGTTCTTAACCCGTAATTCTCCGGAAAGGCGGGTCCTGTCAAGGCCTTCCATCTGGAAATCGGTAAGGGTGAAATTATTCAACTGTCCTTCCAACACTGTAGAAAAGGAAAAGATCTCGTCATTTCCGAATTCCCTGTAAAACGGTTTCAGGTCGGTTGTTGAGATGGTGGATTGTCTGAAGTCGGCGGTAATGGGAACTGTGTTCACAAAATTCGAAAATCCCTGGCGGGTGTCAAAAACGATATTGGCCTCCACATTTGACTGTGGTGTAATAATCTGCAGGTCAGCGAGTGTCATCGCTTCGCTGGTATAAGAAAAATTAGTGCTCAAAAAATCGATTTCCAGCCCTCTTTTTTCAAGGGCGGAAAGTTTTCTTACGTCTACACTTATATCTGAATTTTCCAGCAGAAAATCATCGGCATTCAGGTTAAGGTCATTGAGCACAAGGATCTCCGGGTTATTGGCATTTTCATTCATGTAGCTGAAATGCCCGTTTATCACCTCCAGGTCGTTAATGGCCATGACAAAAGAAGAAGATTTCTTCTTTTTTTCAGATTTGAGCTTATTCAGGAAGACATTAAGGTTATCGCGGTTCTCCCCTTCATAGATCTTGAGGTCAAATTGCAGGTCGTGCGCGGTAGTATTTCCTAAAACAGGATTATTATTGAACAAACTTTTAAAGCTGGTAAGCGAGGTTGTCACCTTCTCAGAAAAGATCAGCGTATCCTGGTGGTGGTCACGAATAAGCACATCCCTAAGATCCATTCTCCCTCCATAAGTGATCCCCACCTTGCCAATGGTTATGTCCACATCTTTGTTCTCCTTCAGGGAGTTAGTGATCTTTCTCGCTACGGAAGTCTGAACAGAGGGAATAGAAAACACTATCAGTAAAATGATAAAAAGAAGCAACAGCGCGACCACTGTTTTACCCAGTATTTTCCAGAATTTTTTGATAGGATTTTTATGTTATAACTTTGCGAACAATATTAACAATTTTCAGGCCTAAATCATAAAGATGGCTTCACAAAAAATATATATTCTCGGCATTGAATCTTCCTGTGATGATACGGCCGCAGCTGTTCTTTGCAACGGCAAAATACTTTCCAATGTTGTAGCCACCCAGGAGGTCCATAAAAAGTATGGCGGCGTGGTGCCAGAACTGGCTTCCAGGGCGCACCAGCAGAACATAGTGCCGGTGATCCACGAGGCTCTAGATCGGGCCGGTATCACCAAAAAAGACCTTACAGCCATTGCTTTCACCCGCGGCCCCGGGTTAATGGGTTCGCTCCTGGTAGGTACTTCTTTTGCGAAATCTATGGCACTTGGTCTTAACATTCCGCTGATAGATGTGAACCATATGCAGGCTCACATTCTGGCGCATTTCATAGAGGAAGAAGGTTTTGACAAGCCTGAATTCCCCTTTTTAGCCCTAACGATCAGCGGAGGACATACCCAGGTGGTCAAGGTTTCCGATTATTTTGAGATGGAAGTCATAGGACAAACTTTGGACGATGCCGTAGGAGAAGCCTTTGATAAAAGCGCGAAAATTCTGGGCCTTCCCTATCCCGGCGGGCCTTTGGTAGACAAATATGCCCAACAAGGTAATCCAAAGGCTTTTCAGTTCCCTAAACCAAAAGTGGGAGACCTTAATTTCAGCTTTAGTGGGCTCAAAACCTCAATTCTTTACTTTATTCAGAAGGAATTAAAGGAAAACCCAGATTTCATTTCCCAGAACCTGGAAGATATCTGCGCTTCAATTCAGCATACCATCATCAATATTCTCATGGATAAGATGAAAAAAGCGGTGAAGCAGACAGGAATTCGGCAGATCGCTATCGGCGGTGGCGTTTCAGCCAACAGCGGAATAAGAAAGACCCTGAAGGAAGCCGAAAAGAAGTACGGGTGGAAAACTTTTATTCCGAAGTTTGAGTACACCACAGACAATGCTGCGATGATCGCCATCGCCGGACATTATAAATACCTGACAGGCGATTTTGCAGACATGGAAGTCACTGCCAAAGCCCGGATAAAAATGTAATTTTATGCAGTTATTCTACCATCCAGAAGTGGCTCCGGGAGACAAGGAAGTGGTCTTTCCTCGCGAGGAAAGCAAACATATCGTAAAGGTCTTGCGAAAGAAGGAAGGAGACCAGTTACACCTTACCAACGGGAAAGGATGGCTCTTTGTGACCGAACTTATCGCCGCGAACCAGAACAGCTGTACGGCAAGGGTCTTAAGTTCTGAAGAAGCCCCGCCCGCCCCCTATCACCTGCATATGGTTGTGGCTCCCACCAAAATGAACGACCGTTACGAATGGTTCCTGGAAAAGGCTACTGAGATAGGTGTACAAGAGATCACCCCTGTAATTTGTGACCATAGCGAAAGAAAGGTGGTGAAGCTGAACCGTTACGAAAGGGTTTTGCAAAGCGCATTAAAACAGTCATTGCACACTCGTTTCCCTGTGTTGAACGAGCCCGTATCTTTTACAGAGCTGGTAGAAAGAGAAATCCCAGGGCAGAAATTCATTGCCCATTGCGAGGAAGATGCCGAAAAGAACCTGCTTTCAAAAAGACTGAAAAAAGGAGCGCAGGTGACGATACTGATAGGGCCCGAGGGAGATTTTTCACCGGATGAGATCAGTACCGCCTTGAAGAATAGTTGGGAAGCGGTAAGTCTTGGCAGCAGCAGGCTTCGTACTGAGACAGCTGCCATAGTGGCCTGCCACACTGCCGCCCTTTTGAACGAAACTGAATAAACCTGTTCGGCATTCTCTTTATTTCTTATTTTTACGTTTTACAGCATGAAAAAAGTCCTGCTCATCTTGATATTTTTACCCGCTACTTTAGTGTTGCACGGGCAGGAGATCGCCGTTCTTAAATATAAGGGAGGTGGTGACTGGTACGGCAATCCTACTTCTTTGCCAAATCTTATAAAGTTCTGCAATGAAAACCTTTCCACTTCCATAGATCCCGATCCTGAAACCGTTGAACCGGGAAGCATTGATATTTTTCAATATCCCTTCGTGCATATGACCGGCCACGGAAATGTTTTCTTTACTGAAGAAGATGCCGAAAACCTTCGGAATTATCTGATGAGCGGCGGTTTTCTGCACATTGACGATAATTACGGAATGAACGAATTCGTAAGAAGGGAGCTCAAAAAAGTATTCCCAGAGAAAGAATTAGTTGAACTTCCAACAGATCACCCCATTTTCAGCAGCGCTTATCCCTTTCCTGAAGGTCTTCCAAAGATCCATGAACACGACAGAAAACGGCCCCAGGCTTTCGGGATCTTTGAAAAAGACCGGCTCATTTGCCTGTTCACGTACGAAAGCGACCTGGGAGACGGCTGGGAAAATGAACAGGTACACAATGACCCGCCCGAAGTACGACTGAAAGCGCTCCAAATGGGCGCGAACATCATCAAATACGCGTTTCAGAATTGATACAGTTATCTCACGATGCCATTCCTTTTAAGGAAAAGAAATTCCCCATTGTTCTAGTGCTGGATTCAATTACCGGTCCGGCGAATGTGGGCAGTTTGTTCCGGCTGGCAGATGCCTTCAGTATAGAAAAAATGATCTTTTGCGGCAGCAGTTTTTCTGACCTTAACAGCAGCAGAGTAAAAAGAACGGCACGAGCCACTATCAAAAATGTTATTTCTGAAGAACAGGAAAGCGCCGTCGATGCCTGCAGGAAACTTGCTCAAGAAGGTTACAGCATCCTTGCCCTGGAGATAAGTGAAGGGAGTTTACCTGTTGATTCCCTTAAGTATGACAGGTTCGAAAAAATAGCGCTTGTCCTGGGAAATGAAAATTCAGGTATCGACGAAGAGGTCTTAAAATTAGCCGATGAACATCTGCATATCAATATGTTCGGAAAGAACAGCAGCATGAACGTGGCGCAGGCCGCCGGCATCGCCCTGTTCGAAATAACAAAAAGCCTGCAGCCAGTTAAATGAGAAATAATATATTTACTTCGTGAACGAGAAAGAGTTATCCTACGGAATTTTAAGGGCCATTGGTATTTTGCTCGGGGTGGTATTTCTGCTGTACTTCCTCTATGAGATACAATCTGTCCTCCTGTATATCGCGGTTGCCGGTGTAATTTCGCTGGTGGGGCGACCGGTGGTCATCTTTCTGCGCAACCGGTTAAGGCTTCCCAACAAGATCGCCGTGGTCATGGTTTTACTGCTGGTGGTTTCCATGTTCATTGGACTCATTACCATTTTCATTCCTATCGTGGTGGAACAAAGCAAGAACCTGGGGCAGATAGATATGGACGCTTTTACTCGCGATCTTAACGAACTAAACACTCAGATAAACAATTACCTGGGCGTGGATGAAATTGACATTATTGAAGGGATCAAACAAACGGAATTCGCCCGTAACTTTGACCTTTCTACCATTCCCACTTACCTGAACAATTTCTTCGGAATACTGGGAGCGGCTGCTATCGCCGTATTTTCAGTGATCTTCATCTCCTTCTTTTTCCTGAAGGACAGTAAGTTAATGCTGAACAGTATCCTGGTCTTTGCGAACCAGGGCCATGAGGAGAAATTCCAGAGGGTGTTCAACAAGATCAAGATCCTGCTTTCCCGTTACTTTGTAGGCCTCACTTTGCAAATAACTGTACTTTTTGTTCTCTACAGCATCCTTCTTTCAATCTTTGAGATCGATAATCCAATTGCTATTGCGTTCATCTGCGCATTTCTTAATATCATCCCATACCTGGGGCCGATAATCGCAGGGATTCTGATTTCACTTTTCGTGATCTCCAGTAACCTGGGAGCCGATTTCCAAACCATCATCCTGCCGCAGCTTATTTATGTAATGTCTGGTTACATTATTTGTCAGCTTATCGACAACTTCATCAACCAGCCGCTTATTTTTGGAGCGAGTGTACGTTCTCATCCCCTGGAGATCTTCCTGGTGATCCTTATCGCCGGATTAACTTCAGGAATTATGGGAATGATCGTCGCAGTGCCTTTTTATACCGCCATAAAGGTGATCGCCAAGGAATCTTTGAGCGAATATAAGATCGTGAAGCGATTAACACGCGATCTGTAGATGAATAATTCTCTTTTGCATAAAGAGGTCCAAATTTACCTGGAAAAAAACTTCAGGGAAGATGTATCAAAAATAGTTTTTAAAGGGAGCCCTTTTCCCGGCGTATCTGCACAGGAACTGGCCGTACAACTTACCGGAAAGAAAAAAGCTGAAAAGAAACTCCCCACCTGGTTCAAAACGCGCGGAATAATTTATCCTCCAACGTTAAACCTGGAACAGACCTCTTCAGAGACAACAGCCGCGTATAAAGCTTCTCTTATAGAAGGCAATTCTATTGTAGATGTTACCGGTGGCTTCGGAATTGATTCCTATTTCTTATCCCGAAATTTTCAAAGGGTGATCCACTGCGAACTGAATGAAGAACTTTCTGAAATTGCCTCTCATAATTTTGAAGTCTTGGGTGCTGAAAATGTCTCAGTTTACCTTGGGAACGGAATAGAATTTATTAGAAATTCCTTTGAACTTTTTAACTGGATCTATATTGATCCTTCCAGGAGAGACGATGCCGGCGGAAGGATCTTTCAGCTTTCTGATTGCCTGCCCAATGTTCCGGAAAATATAGATCTGCTTTTGGAGAAAGGAAAAAATATACTTATAAAAACCTCTCCCCTCCTTGACCTGAAAGCCGGACTACGGGAACTGAAAAATGTTCATGAAATACACATTGTCGCCGTTGAAAATGATGTGAAAGAGCTTTTATGGATTTTAAAGCAGGAGCCTTCCGAAGAAATTAAGATCAAAACCATCAACTTTGGAAAAAAGGAAAGGCAGGTTTACGAAAATTATTGGGGCAATGAACATACAGTGAGGTTCAGCGAGCCTTTGGCCTACCTGTATGAACCGAATGCTGCTGTAATGAAAAGCGGACTTTTTGATGCTATTTCCGAAGATTTTGCACTTTTGAAACTACACACAAACTCACATCTCTATACTTCCAAAGAGCTAAAGGATTTTCCCGGAAGACGTTTTCATGTCCTCAAAACCCTTCCATTCAAAAAGAAAAAGTTGAAGGCAGAACTTGATCTGAAGAAGGCGCATATTACCACCCGAAATTTTTCTGAAAGCGTGGCAAGTTTGAGAAAACAGCTTAAGCTGAAGGACGGGGGGGAACATTACCTGTTTTTCACCACTCTCAAAAGTGAGGAAAAGATAGTACTTGTCTGCAAAAAGGTCTAGAATTCCTTATTCCAGCGGAAGTTTGGTATCAGAAAACTCTTTTCCTGCCATACCCCCATTGATCTTTCTGAAGATGTTCCTGGGAAGAATATAAAAAAGAGCGATCCCCACGAACCATATATTCAAAAGGGTGATCCTGGCTACATCACGAAAAGGTTTAAAATGGGTAACCCTTTCGTCTGGATCATACAACACCTTTACCGGAAGGTTCTTTACCTCCACACCCTCCCAGGCTGCCTTTACTATCACCTCAATCTCCAGTTCAAATCTACTGGTAAAAAGATCTAATTGATTTACAGTTCTTACAGGATAAAGCCGGTAACCACATTGGGTATCCTGCAACTTGACACCTGTTTCGACCCAATACCAGAAACTGGAACATCGGTTGCCAAAACTGCTTTTTTGGGGAACGGAGGGATCATCCATTTTTCGGGAACCGATCACCAGTAGTTCGGGGTCGTTTGGAGCCTTTTCCTCAAGAGCATTAAGAAAAACTGGAAGATCGTCGGGAAAATGTTGTCCGTCTGAATCCATGGTAATGGCATATTCATAACCTGCTTCTGCAGCTGCTTCAAAACCTGTCCTTAGTGCATTTCCCTTGCCTTTGTTTCTAGGCAGATCGATCACCTGCAGCTGATTATAAGCATGAAGAACTTTGGGGGTGTGATCTGTAGAGCCGTCATTCACCACAATTATATTGGCTGTATAGTTCAACACTCCCTCAAGAACCCGCTTTAAGGTTTTCGCGTTATTATAGGTAGGGATCAAGACACAACATTGAAGGGAATCGAATTTGGACTGAAGTAATGGTTCTGTGTTCAAGAAAATCGGTTTGTTCTAAATTTAAGAAATTCAGCCGATTCAGCATTGTGCCCTTCGTTAAAATCTGGATAGGTAATTTGATCAAAGAACAGCCTGTTCAAAATAAAGACCGGACAAACTGAGTCTGCCCGGTCTCTTTCATTGTACTAACTTGATCCTCTTCAGTTTCAAACTAAAGTAAACTCAACTTAATTCTACTGGTACAACCACAGTCGCACTATGTTCAGCAATTTATCAATGTTCACCGGTTTAGTGAGATAATCATTGGCTCCTGCCTCGAGGCTTTTGGCCTTGTCTTCGGGCATTGCCTTAGCGGTCAACGAAATTATAGGCAGATCCTTAAAGGCATCATATTCCCTGATCTGAGTTGTGGCCTCATAGCCGTTCATAACAGGCATCATTACATCCATCAACACCACATCTACATCCTTTTCTTCTTCTAATTTCTCAATGGCAAGTTTCCCGTTTTCCGCAACGACCACCTTCATGCCAGACTCTGTAAGGGCTTTGGTAAGCGCATAGGAATTACGCTTATCATCATCTACCACCAATACCTTTTTGTCCTTTAAAAGGTGTTTGGGGTTGTGCAGGTCGGCCATTATTTTCTTTTGACGTGAAGACAGTTTGTTCTCGTCACTATGCAGGAATAAAGACACCTCATCTAAAAGATGTTCTGGTGTAGAAGCACCTTTGATCAAGATACTGTCGGCAAATTTATGCAGTTCTTTTACTTCCTTTTTCGTGAGCTCTTTACCGGTATACACAACGACAGGTACGTTGAAGTCTTTCTTACCGGAATTGAGCTTTTTAAGCACCTCAAAACCGGTTATATCAGGTAATTTGAGGTCAAGGATGATACAATCAAATCTTTGAGACCTAATTGTGTCCAATGCATCCTGTCCCGTAACTGCTGTAGAAATATTGATCTGCTTATTCTGCAAAGTACTTCTAATGGCTTTAAGAGACGCCTCATCATCTTCAACAATTAGAACTTCCTTAGATAGAGAATCGTGCAGTTTCTCAATCCTTTTGATGGTATTCTCAATATCTTTATTGGATACAGGCTTAAAACTGAAGCCCATTGCACCTTTGCTGAGGGCCTCATGTCGATGATCTTCTTCTGAAGTGAAAAAGACCGGAATATGCCTGGTTTCCAGACTGAATTTCAAATGATCCAGAACAATGAGCCCTCTCATATCGGGCAAAGGCTCACTCAGAAATATTCCATTTGGCTGATATTGAGCTGCCAGTTTCATTCCTTCTTTACCATCTTTTGCAAAAAGCAATTTGTAACCGTCTTTTCGAACGACTCTTCTTACTAACTGACCAAAAAACCTGTCTTCATCAATTATCAGTAAAGAATTTTCAGAAGCTTTTAAATTATCCCTGTCATCAGGAATATGAGCTTCAGGTATGTCCTCAGATTTCTCCTTCTCCAAATCAATAACCTTACTCTCCTGGGAAATGGAATTCTTTGACTTGCTATAAGAGGAGATCGCATCATCCATCTCTTTGATTGGTGCACTATTAAGATCTGTAGGCACATAGACTTTGAAAATACTACCTTTTCCTTCGGTACTTTCAATATGTATCTCTCCTCCCAATAATCGCGAAAGTTCCCTGGAGATGGTCAATCCTAGTCCTGTACCACCATACTGGCGGCTAATTCCTCCTTCGGCCTGCTGAAAGGCCTCAAAGATCATCATTCGTTTGGCTTCAGGAATTCCAATTCCGGTATCTTTTACTGCAATTTCCAATACTTCGGAATGAGGCAGGGTGATCTCCCTGAAATTCACTCCTGAACCAGGTTTAGAGATAGACACGCTTACCGAGCCTTTTTCCGTAAACTTTATAGCGTTAGAAATCAGGTTTTTAATAATCTGTTCCAGGCGTTGCCCATCTGTTACGATTCTTTCGGGCACGTTTGCCTTCCGCTGAATAGTGAATTTAAGCTTTTTCGATTTCGCCAGGGGCTCGAACTGGTTTTGCAGGTTATCTATCAGGTTTTCTATAAGGATGTCTTCCGGGTGTATCTGCAGCTTACCGGCCTCTACTTTAGAAAGGTCCAGAATATCGTTAATAAGGTTAAGCAGGTTTAAACCACCTTCGTAAATAATGCTGGCCGATTTCTGCTGGTCTTTATAAAGGTTTCCTTTTCGGTTATCACTAAGGTCCTTAGAAAGTATGAGAAGACTGTTAAGTGGTGTTCTCAGCTCATGAGACATATTGGCCAGGAATTCAGATTTGTACTTACTGGCAAGCTCCAGTTCCTTGGCTTTGCGCTCTACTTCAACCCTGCTTGACTGCAGATCCTCTTTCTGCATCTCAAGATCCTTGGTTTTGGACTCCAGGTCATCATTTGCCATCTGCAACTCCTGACTCTGAATTTTCAGCTTCTCCTGCTGATTCAATAATTCTTCAGATTGACGCTGAGACTCCTCAAGCAGGTCTTTCATTTTTTCCCTATCGAGGGATACGTTGGTCGTAATCGCAATGTTCTCTCCTACTGATCGTACCAGTTCCAGCTGGTTGTCATTAAAGGCCTTAAAAGAACCAATTTCTATGACTCCTCTTACCTCGCCATCTATCATGAATGGCTGCACGAGAATATGCCTTGGCGTCTTTTCTCCCAGCCCTGACGAAACACTGATATAGTCTGTAGGTATACCCGAAAGTACGATCGGTTCTTTTTCTGAGGCAGCCTGCCCAACCAGTCCTTCTCCAAAATCGAAAGTTGTTTTAAGGGATTTTCTATGGGTAAAGGCATAAGAGCCGGTCATTCTCAACTGCTTCTTATCGTTATTCTTTTCAGCCAGGTAAATTACACCCACCTGGCCGTCCAGGTATTTGGTCAGGTAAGAAATGATGTTCTTGGAAAGGGTCAACAGATCCTGCTCTCCACGCATCCTGTCGTTAAGCCCCGCCTGTCCCGTCTTGATCCATGCTTCATTCTCGTTCTCTTCAGAAATTCGCTTAAGGTTCTCGGTCATCGAGTTTAGAGCGATCCCCAGTTGGTCGGCCTCACTACGAAGCGGCATTTCTATCGAGAAGTTACCTTCTGCAATGGTATTGGCGGCTTTCACAATCGTGGTGAATGAGTCCACCATCGCGTTAATGTTGTTCTTAAGCTCCTGAACCTCACCCTTAACTTCCACGTCGATCTTTCTAGAGAAATCTCCTCGAGCAAGTGCGGTAGATACTCCCGCAATATCCCGTACCTGAGAGGTAAGGTTACTCGCCATCTGGTTCACATTATCGGTAAGATCTTTCCAGGATCCGGCCACGTTAGGCACTTCTGCCTGTCCACCAAGAATACCTTCGGTCCCCACCTCACGTGCCACGTTGGTTACCTCATCTGCAAAAATGTTCAGGGCGTCCACCATTCGGTTAATGGTGGTAGAGAGTTCAAGTACTTCCCCTCCTTTCCCCTGTTCAGAAATCTTCTGAGAAAGGTCACCGTTCGCAACCGCAGTGGTTACCGAGGCGATCTCCCGCACCTGAGTGGTAAGGTTAGAGGCCATGGTGTTCACATTATCGGTCAAGCCTTTCCAGGTACCTGCAACGTTCGGCACTTTTGCCTGACCTCCCAGCATACCTTCGGTACCCACCTCACGTGCCACACGCGTTACTTCCGCGGCAAAAACGTTAAGCGAGTCCACCATCTGGTTGATCGTATCCTTCAGTTCAGCAATTTCTCCTTTTACATCAATAGAGATCTTTTGAGAAAGGTCCCCGTTCGCTACCGCGGTGGCCACGTTGGCGATCTCCCTCACCTGGCTGGTAAGATTACTCGCCATGGTATTCACATTTCCGGTAAGATCGAGCCATGCTCCGGCCACGTTAGGCACTTCTGCCTGACCACCCAACATTCCTTCGGTCCCCACCTCACGGGCCACACGGGTTACCTCGTTAGAAAGAATGTTCAGCGAGTCCACCATCGTGTTGATAATGGTAGAGAGCTCCAGTACTTCTCCTCCTTTTTCTTCTTCGGAAATCTTTTTGGAAAGATCCCCGTTTGCCACCGCTTTGGTCACCGATGCAATTTCCCTCACCTGTGTGGTAAGATTGGATGCCATGGTATTTACGTTCTCGGTAAGTTCCAGCCAGGCACCACCTACGTTCGGTACTTCTGCCTGACCACCCAGGATACCTTCGGTACCCACCTCACGAGCCACACGGGTTACCTCATCAGAGAAAATGTTCAGGGAATCCACCATCGTGTTGATGGTCTCTTTCAGTTCTGCGATCTCCCCTTTGGCTTCAATAGCAATCTTTTGTGCCAGGTCACCTTTGGCAACCGCGGTTGCCACATTCGCGATCTCCCTTACCTGTGTGGTAAGATTAGATGCCATGTAGTTCACATTATCGGTAAGGTCTTTCCAGGTTCCCGCTACATCAGGCACTTTCGCCTGACCCCCCAGAATACCTTCGGTACCCACCTCACGTGCCACACGCGTTACCTCGTCAGAAAAGATGTTCAGCGAGTCCACCATCTGGTTAATGGTATCTTTCAATTCGGCGATCTCTCCTTTTACATCAATGGTAATCTTTTGTGAAAGGTCACCATCGGCCACCGCGGTCGCTACGTTGGCGATCTCCCTCACCTGAGTAGTAAGGTTACTCGCCATGATATTCACATTATCTGTAAGATCCTTCCAGGTTCCTGCCGCACTCGGTACTGTTGCCTGGCCTCCCAGTTTTCCTTCGGTACCTACCTCACGGGCCACACGAGTTACCTCCGCAGCAAATAACGTCAGGGAATCAACCATGCTGTTGATCGTATTGGAAAGGATCAATACCTCTCCCCCTTTTCCTTCTTCGGTAATCTTTTGCGAAAGATCTCCCTGTGCCACCGCGGTCGTTACCGATGCGATCTCCCTTACCTGGTTAGTCAGGTTGCTCGCCATGGTATTTACATTATCGGTAAGATCTTTCCAGGTTCCGGCCACATCTGGTACTTCGGCCTGTCCTCCCAGTTTACCTTCGGTTCCCACCTCACGTGCCACACGGGTTACCTCATCAGAGAAGATGTTCAGCGAGTCCACCATCTGGTTGATAGTATCTTTTAATTCCGCGATTTCTCCTTTTACGTTAATGGATATTTTCTTTGAAAGGTCACCATTCGCTACCGATGTTGCTACTCCAGCGATCTCCCTTACCTGTGCGGTAAGATTAGATGCCATGGTGTTCACGTTCACCGTAAGATCCTTCCAGGTTCCTGCAACGTTTGGTACATTTGCCTGGCCTCCCAGTTTTCCTTCAACACCCACCTCACGTGCCACATTGGTCACCTCAGCAGCGAAAATGTTCAGGGAGTCCACCATTCGGTTAATGGTTGTCGATAATCCAAGTACTTCCCCACCTTTTCCTTCTTCGGTAATTTTCCTGGAAAGGTCACCATCGGCCACCGCTGTGGTTACTCCGGCGATCTCCCGTACCTGCTCGGTAAGGTTACTCGCCATCTGGTTCACATTATCGGTAAGGTCCTTCCAGGTTCCGGATACGTTTGGTACACTTGCCTGTCCTCCCAGTTTTCCTTCAACACCCACCTCACGGGCAACCTGGGTAACCTGTTCAGCAAAAATGTTCAAACTTCCCAGGGTTCGGTTGATCACATCGGCCATGGCCCGGAAATCTCCGGTTACCGTAAGACTAAATTTGTCTTCCAGTTTTCCTGCTGCAATACTGTTAAGAATTCGGCTTACCTCAAGTACCGGTTTCGCGATCGCCTCAATAAGAATATTAATGTTGTCGATCATGTCCTTCCAGACCCCGCTGGAAGCTTTGAATTCAGCCCTTGCATCAAGGTTACCTTCAATACCACCTACACGTGATATACGGGACACCTCGGTACTTACACCCCCAATCATCTCAACCATCGTGTTATAAGCTTCGGCTACATCGGCAAACTTATCATTACGTTCTTTGGAAAGTCTAACAGAAATATCTCCTTCCCTAAAGGCCTCCAACGCAAATATAAGTCTGTCAAGCTGCTCATGCACATAATCGCTGTCCTTGAACATTTCCTCATGGGCTACTCTTTTTGACTTTTTAACTATGGGACGTTTGGTTGGGGTAACTTTTTGAGAAGTGGTTTTTGTTTTTGTCTTGGGGGATGTTGTTCTTTTTGCCATTTCAAGAAGGGGTTATATTATCTGAATTCGAATATCACATTGATTTTTCTGAATGGACCGTAAAAAAAGGGCTTTATATCTAAAGACTATGTGAAATTTTTGTGAAAACTGGTAAAAAAATTTTGTGATAACATCGGGAATCCTACGACAGGATAAATGTATACCACTGACTTTTAGAAGATAACTCCCCTTTTTACATAATTTTTTTAACATTAAGATTATAATTTTGTTTTCTGTCTATTTGACCGTACTTGGAGTTTATAGTTTTATGAGTACTTTTGGCAAGCGACAAAGCATCCAAAAAAATTATTCTATTGGGATGTTCAGAGATTTCTGTTGAAAAGATTGTTGCCCCTAAATTTGACCGACATCAATTCAATAAAAACATTCATATGAATAAAATCTTACTAGTTGAAGACGATTTTAACCTTGGGGACATACTCAAGGACCAGCTCGAAATGAACGGCTATGACGTGAAGCTTTTGAGGGTGCCAGCTCAGACAGTCGAAACACTTCAGGCAGAAAAATTTGATCTGGTAATACTTGACAAGTTGTTGAGCGGAACTGACGGAACTGAAGTTTGCAATATGATCAGAGAAACAGAAGGGGTCTCCCAAACTCCAATCCTCATGATGTCAGGCTTTGATGGCGCCCAGGAAGTTTGTATTTCTGCCGGCGCTAATAATTTTATTGCCAAACCTTTTTCTGTGGATGACTTTCTGCAAAGTATTGAAGCTACAATAAATAAAAAGGAAGCTTAGTACAACCTGTTTTTCGCTTTGATCTTAAACTAATTTCGGGCCCGGAGAGATCACTCCGCTGGTAAGACATTTAGCAACTAGTTCGGTCGTATTCGTGCATCCGGTTTTTCGCAGGATATTTTTTCTATGTGTTTTAATGGTGTGAGGTGAGAGATTAAGTTCCTTTGCAATTTGATCGGCACTTAAGCCTCGCGAAAAACTGTTCACTATTTGCTTTTCTCTTTTGGTTAAAAAAGTAGAAAAATCTGAGTATTCAGCATCTAACACTTCTGGATCAAAATTACCCTGGGAGATATCAACATTAAAATAAGATCTTCCACCGTGCAAATGAATAAAAGAAACAGTATTCGTACTTGTAACCTGGAGATGAGACACGTCGGTTTGAAGGCAGAAAACATGTTCCGGCGTTCCATTTTCTAAAACACTTAAAGGAAAAGCCTGATACAGCATTTTCCTTTTCTTTCCTTCCCCGTCCAGCATTCGATAGGTAAACATATTCTTATAAGCCCATACCTCTTCCTTTTTCAAAAATGAGGTGTAAAAATCACTTATAACCTTACTTTTAAGTTTAACGCTCTCAATCTCTTCGGAGACCACTGTTTGCAAAAGATCTTGCAATTTAATTTCCCTTAGGCTCTTACTCACAAAATCCTTTACAGAATCTGAAACATATTCCAGTTCAAAGTTATATATATTAACCACATAAAAATAGGAGTGGCCGGGGGCGAAAAGGGATGCGAATCTTTTAAAATACTCAGATACCTGAAAAGGACGGTATTCTTTCACCTGACTGGAGTACTTTTCCTGCCAGTAATCTGAGATCTGTTTAAGTTCCTTTTCCATACATTCCAAATTATAATTTTATATTAAGAGTAGTAAAATAACGAAGCTTTTCGAAAAGAGGAAAGAAAAAAGCCTCCGGAAAAATTCTGAAGGCCTTTGTGTCAAATACTTTTTGGCGCAATCGAAAACCGAATCTATATTTTATCCCTAATAAAATACCGGAAGTTCACCCCTACTTGAACTTCCTAACAGATCCTCAAAAATTGCTTAACTCAATTATTTAACGGGGCTAAGATAGAAAGGTGTAGTTTGTGAAAAAATACCATTAAAGAGGTATTTTTTAGCGGCAAAGCTCTCAGGCTGCACCTGCACTACCTTTTTTGTAGATCCTGCAGCTTAAAAGCAAGCGTTAGATTTGCGCCATAGAAAACCTTTCACTTTAGTGAATGAATAATGTTTGTCGAAGTAGCAGACCAAGCATCGGGGGAACCTGCGGCATTTTTATTTTGTAAAAAATAAAAAAGGCTCCGCATTACCATACGGAACCTTTTTTAAGTCGGGGTGGCAGCCCCGAAGCATCGGGGGAACCTGCGGCATTATTATTTTGT
>NZ_FNGG01000002.1:0-399046 GCF_900102915.1 Salinimicrobium catena | reverse complement strand
CGGAACCTTTTTTAAGTCGGGGTGGCAGCCCCGAAGCATCGGGGGAACCTGCGGCATTATTATTTTGTAAAAAATAAAAAGGCTCCGCATTAACATACGGAACCTTTTTTAAGTCGGGGTGGCAGGATTCGAACCTGCGGCCTCCTGCTCCCAAAGCAGGCGCGATAACCGGGCTACGCTACACCCCGAGATCAGCTTAAGCTGATAAGTTTAAATAATCAACATCCAAATTTCAATTTTTGAATATTGAATTCAGAATACTGAATCTATCGCGGAGAGTGTGAGATTCGAACTCACGCGACAATTGCTCGTCGACAGTTTAGCAAACTGCTCCATTAACCACTCTGGCAACTCTCCTTTAAAAAAATATGAACTTGCAATTATTTTGCGGTTGCAAATGTATGTTATCAGATACTTTTGTGCAAACCTTTTCTGCCTTTTTTCGCTGACTTTTTCCCAAGCTATTTTGCTTCAGAATGTTATATTTCTAAAATAAATCCTTCCGTTTTATATTAGCCATGGGCTCTTTAACCCCACGGAAGAAAAAGAGACCACTTCAGCAGAATCACAAAGTTTCCTAAAATCTGCCGTATTAAGTAGGAGAATACTTAAGAGATAATCCTGAATTAATTAACTTAGGTAGTCAAAGTGCAAAATCTAACCAAAAGTTATGTCTCTTCTACCCGAAAATCTTGAGCGCTACCAAAAATTCCTCAGTTTCATGCTCAAATACTGGAACAGCGACCTTTTGAATGAAACCACCTCCCATGCCATGGAGGAAGAAACGGCAAGGAACTTTTCTGATTATGAGCAAACTCCCGAAGAACTTGTGGAGGACCTGAAGAAAATGGGGCCTACCTACGTCAAACTGGGGCAGCTTCTTTCCACCCGCCCCGATCTTCTTCCCGACAGGTATCTGCAGGCACTCGCAAGCCTTCAGGATGACCTGCCCCCTATTCCCTACGAAGAGGTTGAAGAAATAGTGGAGCATGAAATTGGAACCAAAATATCTAAGGCTTTTAATTCTTTTGACGAAGAACCCCTCGCAAGCGCCTCCATAGGCCAGGTGCATAAAGCTGAACTTAGATCGGGAAAGACAGTGGCAGTTAAAGTGCAACGCCCGGGAATCCGGAAAAAATTCCTTGATGATCTTAATACCCTGGAGGAAGTCGCTGCCCTGGCCGTCAAACATACGCAGGTTGGCAAACAGTACGGTTTCAAAGATGTACTTTCTGAACTTAAGCGGATCATGCTGCAGGAGCTGGATTATCTTAGGGAAGCCAATAATCTCATAAATCTTGGAACAAACCTGAAGGAGTACAGACGTCTTATTGTGCCACAACCCATTCCGGATTATACCACTTCAAAGGTGCTCACCATGGAATATGTCAAAGGCACCAAGATCACAAGTGTCAATCCTTTGAAAAAGACAGAAACAGATTATACCCCATTGGTTGATGAACTGGTTGAAGCCTACCTCAAACAAATCGTAGCTGACGGTTTTGTTCATGCTGACCCACATCCCGGTAACATTCATCTCTTGGAAAATGATAAGATCGCCCTGATCGATCTGGGGATGGTTGCCAAGTTTTCCAGAAAGATGCAGGAACATCTGCTGCGTTTGTTGCTCGCTTTAAGCAAAAATGATGGAGAAGAGATCGCAGACATTCTTCTTGACATGAGTGAAAGGCAGCTGGATGCTTCAGAAAAAGAATTTAGAAGGCAGATCTCCATAATGGTAGAGGATAGCAGGAACACTACTGCAAAAGACATGCAAACGGGGAAACTACTCATTCAAATGAACCGCAGCGCAGCCAAAAATGGCATTCACCTGCCTGTTGACGTAAATATCCTGGGGAAGATCCTGTTGAACATGGACCAGATCATCGCTTTTCTTGCCCCCGAATATGACCTTCGGGAAGCTGTAAAGAACTACATGAAAAAACTGATGCAGAACAAGATGGTGAAGGAACTGGCTCCTGAAGAATTGTTCTCTGTCTTGCTGGAATCCAAGAATCTGATAGGTCATCTGCCTGAAAGGGTAAATAAGATCACCGAAAATCTCGCCAATAACGACTTTAAAATAGTCATTGACGCGATAGATGAGAAAAGGTTTACAGATGGTTTTCAAAAAGTGGCCAACAGGATCACTTTAGGGCTTATCATAGCGGCAATGATCATTGGGGCTGCCATGTTGATGAGTGTCCCTTCTGCTTTTATGATCTTTGGGTACCCGGGTTTAGCGATAATTTTTTTCCTTCTGGCAGCAATGGGGGGAATCTATCTCAGTTATACTATTCTCTTTAGGGATGAGTAAGCTAGAAGAATTTTTTACTCAACTTTATGCCTGCTCCCAGAGTGGTTTGATCAAGGAGATCCACATCTACCCCTGCCTGTAGATTAATTGTAAAAAACCTCTCCCATAATCTTATATCTAAATACGTTGAAAGTATCTTACTGATGGGATTTTCCTGCCCTCCTTTTACTCCGTAATTCATACGGTAACTCCCTAAAAACCTGTAGGGATAGTTGAAAAAGGCTGTTCCAGCCAATCCAACATGATGGACATAAAAGGTGTTATTGTCAATTCTGAATCTTTCATCATCTAACAAGAAGAACGGAGCTCCTAAAATGCGATTTTCATAGGTCCAGCCCGAGCGATAGAGGTTATTATTAAAATAATTGTCCTTTCCGTCGCCCGTCGGAGTGTTTTTACTTTGATCCCGTGTATAGTAAAACTCATACATTAAAGCCGTGATCCACTTGATCTCATCATCCCGGTCTTCAATATAGATCCCGAAGCGACCATCGGGCGTATTACCCAGAACCCTGCCTGAATTATCTTCAAAAATGGTATTATAGATCAGCTGTACATCATAATGTGAGAATGAAGTGTTGAGATAAACCTCATAACTCCCAAGATGGTTTCCCAGGGCATTGGCTTCCTCTCCCTGCACATCATCCTTGCCTTCTTTTCCCACCCACACATTGAGGTAATCATGGAAGGTCTGCGGTAAACGCCCATAATCGGGAGAAATTCCGCCCCATTGGGCAAAATGCTGCAGGCCAAAGACCAACTCTATGTTTCTGATCTTGGTAAAAACAAAATGAAAGCTTTTATGATGGATTTTAAGGTTATCTACATAGCGTTCATCATCTGTGATATATTCTTCCCAGGATGCTTTAAAACCTAATCCTCCCTCCTTCCAAAACGTAATGGGCTTTTTGATCTCAAAACCTACACCGGGCACAGGACGAGCATGTAGAGACCAGAGAATATTGCTGTTGGTCGCACTTAAACCATTATAAATTTCTTTTTTCTGTTTCCTCCCTATAAAAGCATGGTATTGGTCATTTTCAAAGCTAACATAATATTCGTCCAGCCAAAACTCATTATTATATCCGTTTTGATAGGCACCTCCTATTCCGGCATCCAAATATGAGTCAGGGGTAATAAAGTAGCGGGCAGAAACGTTAGACCAACCGGCAAGGGTTGTTGCTTCGTCAATTCTGCCCCTGGTATTGCTGTGCATCCAGAAAGGAGATTCTTCTTTTGAAGAATAGATTCCCTGAAGAACCGCAGAAGCAGAATAATCAAAATACTGTGCCTGCAGGCTTGTATAAAAAATTAAAAAAAGTAGGGGTAATCTTTTCACCATAGATGATCATTTCTATAAGATAATAAACTCAATATTCATTTTGAGGAAATATAAAATCAGTAATTTTACACTATAAAAGTTTACTATAAATGTTATCCATTTTTAAGAAAAAGTTCTACCTCCAAGACCTTCTTGAAGGATATATCGATATTCACAACCACATTCTGCCGGGGATCGACGACGGCGCGGCAGAGGTAAAAAACTCCCTTGAGCTCATCAATAAATTTGAGGAGATGGGAGTCCATAATTTCATCGCTACTCCTCATATCATGAACGATTATTATCCCAATGATCCCGAAACGGTGGATGCCGCCCTTCATAAATTAAAGGAAGCTTTGGAAAGCACGGGAAAAACCAATGTGCAGGTCAAAGCCGCCGCCGAATACATGATGGATCATGCCTTTATGGAGACTATGGAAAAAGGTGATCTCCTGTGTCTTCACCAGAACTACGTCCTGGTTGAGATGTCTTATTTTCAGCCCCCCATCAATCTCAATGAGATCCTGTTCACACTGCAGACCAAAAAATACAGACCGGTGCTCGCCCACCCTGAGCGCTACGCGTACTTTCACTCAAAAAAGCTGGAGAAGTACGAGGAAATGAAGCACCGCGGATGCTCCTTCCAACTCAATATCCTTAGTCTCATCGGCCACTACGGAAGCAACATCCAGGCTGCCGCTTTCTCGCTGCTAGACAACGGCATGATAGACTTTATTGGTACCGATACACACCAGCTAAGACACCTGGAAAAACTCTCTGCCGCAAAAATTCCGGAAAAGAGGTTTAACCAGTTAAAGCCCATTATTGAAAGTACCAGGAACACCTTTATGCCTGCTTTTTCCGGGTAAAATATTTCTTTAAACCTTTTTCTTCGTCTACGCCGTAACCGTAACCGTAGCCGTAGGCATATCCGTATTTTCCTCCGTAAGAGAACTTCTTGTAGTCAACATCATTGAGCACAACAGTTACTTTCTGCAGTTTTCCTTGTTCCTTCAGGTCTCTGGGGAATTCGAGTAACTTTTTGTCGGTATACCCTGCACGGGTCACGTAGATAGTAGTATCTGCGAGTGGGCTAATCAACAGAGTATCAGTAACTATCATAGTGGGCGCGGTATCCACGATAATGTAATCATAGTTCATCTCCTCTTCCCTAAGTAGTTTTTTCAACCTGTCATTCATAAGCAGTTCTGCCGGGTTTGGCGGAATGGCTCCTGAAAAGATCACATCTACCGGAATTCCGTCCTGCTGGGTTTCATTAATGATGTCTGCAGACCTTGTGTCATAGTCATACAGATAATCTGATAGACCTTTTGAATCGATCTTTTCTTCAGAATACTTCTGAAGCTTTGGATTTCTAATATCGGCTCCTATAAGCAGGATCTTTTTGTTCGTACTGGCAAGCGTCCTTGCCAGATTAAAGGAAACAAAGGTTTTTCCTTCCCCTTTGATGGTCGAGGTCACAAAGATCACCTCGGCTTTTTCCCGGTTCCTCGACTGCACGAAGTAAGCCAAATTGGTTCTTAATATCCGGAAGGATTCTGCCAAAGGAGAACGATCGTTGACCTGGATCACCTCATTCTGATCGCTCGCTACTTTAGGAATTTCTCCTAAGAACGGGATTTGATCTGTCAAAGGTTTGAGATCTCCTTTATGGTGTACCTTAGTATCCAAAAAGTTCACACCAAAAATGATCAAAAGCGGAATTATGAAGCCAATGACACCTCCTCCCGTCAGGATCAACCATGGCTCTGGATCCACCGGATTGTTATATGTAAATGCGGGATCAATAACCTTAGCTACAGGCCCTGTAGCCGCAAAAGAAATAGCCGATTCTTCCCTCCGCTGTAAAAGGAACAAATAAAGCTGTTCTTTAATTTGTTGCTGGCGTTCAATGGTCCTTATCCCTTTTTCCAGCCCAGGGAAAGTGCTGAACTGCCCTTCTGCCTGCCTATCCAGCTGATTCAACTCTCTCAGCTGAATATTGATAGATTGTTTGCTGGTTTCAATATTGTCAAGCAGATTATCTTTAAGAGCATCAAGCTCCTCTGTAATACCTTCTACCAGGGGATTTTTAGTGGTGGAGGTTTTTAGATAGGCATTCCTTTCCAGGACCAGGATGTTGTACTGTGTTATTAGTGATGAAACTCCCCCGTCTGCAGCTTGCATATCGGTAGGTAGCAACCTGTAAGGTTTTGCAGAGGTAAGAGTCTCCTTTAGCGCATTAAGGATCATCAACTGTGTTTCCAGTTCAAAGATCTTTTGTTCAGCCTGAGAGGATTTTGCCATGTATTTACCTGCGCTACTGCTTATATCCATAATGCGGTTCTCCCGCTTAAATTCTGCTATGCCACCTTCAACAGAATCCAATTCCCCGGAAATGATCTCCAGGCGCTCCTGAATAAAGGCAGCAGTATTCTCTGCTACCTGACGTTTATCTGCTACTCCATCCGCATTAAAGTGGAACATTAGGGAGTTCAAAAAATCCTGGGATTTTTCAGGAACCGGTCCGGTGACATAAAGAGAAAGAATATCGTTAGCTGCTCCTTTAGGAAAGATATTCATTCGGTACACATAATCATTCGCCACATATCTCAATGGCTGTACCTTGATATTAACCGTGTTTGAAAAGCTCCTTTCCTCTTTTTTAGGGGAAATCGTGAATTCAACTCCATTCAACTCAACCGGCTCCCCATAGCGGTGGACCTTTGAGTACTGGCTCTCTTCTTCAACGAGAGTATAGGTCTCACCTGATCTTGGAGTAATGAAGATATCAAGATAGGATTCATGTACCACCTTTTCAGGTGAAAGAAATTCTATTTCAACTGGTGGATTTTTATAGACTTCGACAGCAATCACCTTTCCTTCAATAAAATAGGAAATATTCAGATCCAGTTCATCCACCACTTTTTCTACCAGCCTTTTGGATTTTAAAGTTTCGATCTGGTTATCGAGGGTATTCTGCTGCAGGGACAGCACAGAAGATCCTCCAGAAGGTAACGCTCCCACCACATTGTTGTCTTCCTTGCTAAGGATCATCATAGAAGCCTCGGTCGCATATTCAGGAATGGTATAGCGATTATATAAATAAGCTACGGCCAATCCTAACAGACATCCAATAACAAGCCAGTACCAGTATTTCAGGTACTTATATATTTCGGCTTTCAGATCAAGACCCGAATCTTTCTTTTCTGAAAAGTCTTGTAATTCTTCCATAAACTATCTTGTGAAAAGTACAATTAAACTAAAAGCTGTAGTGACGATAGACACTATACCTTGCCAGCTGGTTATAAAACCGGCAGATTTCACTTTTCTATAGGTTGGTTCGATATAAACGATATCGTTCTGCTTTAAATAGTAGTAAGGATTTTTGAATATATCTGCACTAGTAAGATCAACCCTTCCATAGGTAAGTTTGCCATTATGATCCCTTATCACGAGAATATTATCCCTCTTTCCGTCATAAGTAATATCCCCTGCCATGGCTATTGCCTGTGGCACCGATATCCTTTCATCGGGTACATCAATGACACTGCTCCCGGTTTCACCCAAAACTGTGATTTTAAAGTTAATGATCCTCACCCTTACGACTGCATCTGTCACATATTCTCTTAACCGGCGGGTCAAATAATCTTCCAACTGGCCCCGGGTTTGGTTGATCACACTGATCTCACCAAGTACGGGAAATTGAATGTTTCCTTCGGTATCTACCAAATAGCCATACATTGAGGCATTATTACTGCCCGAACTGCCACCGCGATTTCCAGACTGTCCTCCCATATCCATTCTGAAAGGTTCTACAACTTCATCGTTCATAGAAGAGACATTGATGCTCAGCACATCATTTATCTCTATACGGGGTTCAAATTTCCTGAGGGAATCGAAATTTTGAATTCTTTCGATATCCTGAAAATAAACGATCTCTTTACGGGTGGAACAACTTGAGAAGATTAGGAGGCCAATAACTATTAATAGGAATTTCTTCATATTATGGTTTAAACGAGTTGAGGCTTAACTTATTCCCCAAAATCGCATGTTTCTAACTTATTTTTTTATGAGTAATTTCATTCGGTTCATCATCTATATCTTCAGCAGACTCCTTGTCCAAAATCTCGAACGTGGAGTTGTTACTTTTAAATTCCGGGATCAGGTTCTTTAAATGGCCTACCACCTGTTGTGCTTTAAGCCCATTGGCCGCTTCTATGATCATTTCCACGGAATATTTGATCTTTTCAAAATCTCCCGGCTGATCCTGGGCGATCATGATCTTCTTGTGGTGAGTGGGCAGGGTTTTGCTCTTATCACTCAACAGCTCTTCATAGAGCTTTTCACCAGGTCTTAACCCGGTGATTTTGATCCCTATATGTTTATTAGGTGTAAAACCTGCAAGTTTTATCATTTTGATTGCAAGGTCCATGATCTTTACCGGTTCTCCCATGTCAAAAATGAATATCTCTCCTCCTTTACCCATAGCCCCGGCTTCCAAAACCAGCTGACAGGCTTCGGGGATGGTCATGAAATACCTGATAATATCTGGATGAGTAATGGTAACGGGCCCCCCTTTTTCTATTTGCTTTCTGAAGAGAGGTACTACAGAACCGTTCGATCCTAATACGTTTCCAAAACGGGTGGTAATGAATTTAGTTCTCATATCATTACCTGCAAAACTGTGGAAAAGAGACTGTACATACATTTCTGCAGCCCTTTTTGAAGCCCCCATTACATTACTTGGATTGACAGCTTTATCTGTTGAAACCATCACGAAATGACCTACTCCATGTTTTACTGCCATATCTGCCAAATTCTTTGTTCCCTGCACATTTACGAACACGGCCTCATGTGGATTTTCTTCCATCAGGGGTACATGTTTGTAAGCAGCAGCATGATAGATCACATCGATTCTAGATTTTTTCAGTAACAGGTCCAACCTGTTCCTGTTCCCGACATCACAGATGATACACTTGAAGTTAAGCTCAGGGAATTTTGCTTCTATCTCCAGACGCAGGTTGTGTAGTGGTGTTTCTGCCTGGTCAAGGATAAGTAGTTTTTTCGGTTTGTAATCTGCTACCTGCCTTACTATCTCGCTACCTATTGAGCCCGCTCCACCAGTGACAAGAATGGTCTTTCCGGTCAACTGTTGTCTCTTATTCTCTTTGTTTAGCAAAATAGGTTCTCTGTCTAAAAGATCTTCGATCTGAAGAGACTTAACCTTATTGGATAATGCTTTTTCATCTTCATAGTTCGAGACAATAGGCGCATTAAACACCTGAATATTGTGTTCGAGACAATCTTCAACTATGGCATATTTTTCTTCCGCAGTAAGAGTATTTCCCGAAAGTATCAAAGCAGAAGCACCCAACGCATCTATTTCCTTGCTGGTCTTACCTCCGTTATGAACCACGGGTTTATCCAGAATACGAACATTTCCCCGGGAGCTATCATTCGTGATAAACCCTTTAATAAGAAACCTTTTCGGATGTTCGATCTCAAGAGCTCCTGCAATGGAAATCGCATTCTCATCAGCTCCAAAGATCACTGCATTTTGAAGGTTACCGTTCTCCTGAGTTCGTTTGAAATATTCATACACCTGTTTTACACTCAGCCTAAAAAGGAACAACAAGGAAAACGAAATGAGGAAGTAAAAAATAAGGCCGGCAACCAGGTATATCTTTTCACCCACCACTGCATAAGTGGCGTAATTAATGAACAGCAGAGTTACAAAGGTACAGAAGCAGGCCAGCATGATCTTCAATGCATCAAGGAAGGAGGAATGCCTAATGAGCCCCGCATAAGTGTGGAACACAAAGAAATAAAGGATGTTCACAAGTACGACCAATGACATTCTTACCGGTTGGCTTAAAGTATCATAAAACCTTTCGGTAAGATCCTCTAAAGCCAATACTGTGAGGTATGCCGACAATACAATTATTGAAACATCTATGGCTAAAATGGCCCAGCGGGGCAGGTATTTGATATTTCGAATATCAAGCCTGTTCTCCTGTGCTAAAATTTGTTGTATGGCTGAATTAAGTCCTCTTCCCATTCTTAGTTAGATTTCCAGCTTTTCTTTCTTCTCTTCAAAAAAGCCTTTTAATGCATTAGCTATTCTTTCTTTTTCGGCTTCCCTCAGGTTCGATCCTGAAGGAAGGCAAAGTCCGCGTTCGAATGCTGCGGAAGCTATCCCGCTACCGTAAAACGGCGCGTCTTTAAAAACGGGCTGCAAATGCATTGGTTTCCATAAAGGTCGGCTTTCAATATTTTCTTTTTCAAGATGTTTTCTTAAAGCTTCACTCGTGAGTGAATTTTTTCCGCTCAACTCGATGATCGTCAACCAGTGATTAGAGAAAATATTCTCATCAGGTTCAGAAAAAACTTTCACATTATCGGAATTTATGAAAAAATCCTGATAAAACTGATGCATTTCCCGACGTTTTGCTACATGATCATCAAGCACTTCCATTTGTCCCCGGCCAATTCCCGCACAAATGTTACTCATTCGGTAGTTATAACCAATGTGACTGTGCTGGTAATGTGGCGCTACATCTCGGGCTTGCGTGGCCAGGAAAACAGCTTTTTCTTTCATTTCTGCAGTTCGGGTCACCAGCGCACCACCTCCCGAAGTGGTAATGATCTTATTCCCGTTGAAGGAGAGTATGGCCAGATCTCCAAAAGTTCCACATTTCTGACCGTTATAAGTACTTCCTAAAGCCTCTGCACTGTCTTCTATGACCGGAATTTCGTACTTGGCAGCTATGGAATGGATCTCCTCCACTTTATATGGCATTCCATAGAGATGTACCGCGATCAAGGCTTTCGGTTTTTTTCCTTTAGTTATTCTAGAACAGATCGCCTCTTCAAGATGTTCAGGTGATATATTTAGAGTTTCGGCTTCACTATCCACAAAAACAGGTGTCGCTCCCTGGTAGACGATAGGATTCGCAGAAGCTGCGAATGTAAGGCTTTGACAAAGCACTTCATCCCCTCTTTCTACTCCAAGCAGGATAAGAGCCAGGTGAAGCGCGGCTGTGCCCGAACTCAAAGCCGCAATTGAATTTTCTTTACTACCATGACCAGTAGAAAAAAGATACTTTTTCAGATCTTCTTCAAAACCATTTACGTTTGGCCCCAAAGGAGCTATCCAGTTCTGATCAAATGCCTGGTTGATATATTTCTGCTCACTGCCCCCCATATGAGGAGAAGAAAGCCATATTTTTGGCTGGTTCATTGACATGTATCTATATTTGAAAATTACAGATATTTTTCACTCTTCTTTCTCTTTTTAACAATTCGTGCAGGAACTCCGTAAGCTACGGAGTTATCCTCAATATCTTTATTGATCAAAGCCCCACCTCCAATCACACAATGGTTCCCTACACTTTTGCTGTGCAGGATATTGGCACCTATTCCTATTACAGAACAATTTCCCACGTTCACTCTTCCACCGGTTGTCACTCCCGGGCTAAAACTGGAATAATCTCCCAGATTTGAATCATGATCTAAAGAGGACCTGGTCAACAGTATACAGTGATCTCCCACACTGGAATTGTTATTCAGGATCACTCCTGGCATGATCAGGTTCCCCTCTCCTATTCGTACTTTCTTTCCAATGATCACCGAGGGATGTATGGCATTTACAAAATTGAATTCCGGACGTAGCTCCAGGATCGATTTCACCACCTTATATCTGGTAAAGTTGTCTCCTATAGCCACAATTCCGCCATAAACCCCATTGTCCTCTATTAGTTCTCTTATATTCTCTAAGTATCCAAGAACCGGATAACCTTCAAAAGTGGTTCCTTGCTCCAGTTTCTTATCAAGAATACCATAGATCTCATATTTTTTTTCCTGTTCAATTACATCAATCGTACAACGGCTTTGATCTGACGCCCCTATCACTACTATTTTTTTCATACTGCCGATCAGATGGAATTTATTTGATTCAGAAATGATTAATTATGTCCGTTGTAAGGTTCTGTGGTGGCTACATTCTCCATGTTAACGCCTTCCGATTTCACTACTTTCAAAACGGTCCTTCCTATGATCTTTAGATCGAGTAAAAAGGAAACGTTCTTCACATACCACACATCATATTCAAACTTCTTTTTCCAGCTTATGGCATTTCTTCCATTCACTGCCGCCCAGCCTGTAATGCCCGGTCTTACCAAATGTCTTTGCTTTTCAAACGAATTGAACATTTCAAGATATTCAGGTAAAAGAGGGCGCGGCCCCACTAAGCTCATATCCCCTTTTAAGACATTCAACAACTGGGGAATTTCATCAAGGGAGGTTTTTCTTATAAAACTTCCCACCCCGGTGAGCCGCTCAGAATCTGGTAAAAGATTCCCTTTATTGTCTTTAGCATTAGACATGGTCTTGAACTTTATGATCCTGAACAGTTTTGCATTCTTCCCCGGTCTCACTTGTAGGAAAAACGGATTGTCTTTATATACGATCCATAATACCAGAGTAACTAAAACAAACACCGGCAGAAAAATGATAAATGCCATAAGTGCTACTAAAAAATCAATGAGGGGCTTGAAAAAATTCCGGTACACGTTTTTTGGTTTAAGACAAAACTAAGGGTTTTCTTACGATGCCCCCACGTAAAGTTTTGTTAAATAGTAGTGAAGATTTCCGCTCATTACAAGCTTATTTTCAGAGGATTATACTTACTAAAATAATCTTAAATGAGCCTCTTATCTTATTCTTTTTGTGTTGCTTCCCTTTTTCTTCTGAAGTCCTTCCTACACCTACCACACCATCATCAATTGTTAATGCCTACTTCTTAAAAGTTAAATTTCTTATAACACTAAAAATTTGGCCTGCAGGTTTTACGAACCCGTCCTGGTTCTACTGAAAATGTTCTTTGTGGTATACACCTAAAAAATTGAAAGTTTCTTCGAATCTACCTGCCAAACCGCCCGGCAAGGAAATGTAGAATACCACGCCATTGCAAGCTGAAATTCTTTCTCCCGTAATTCCATCCATATCTCCAGCCGGCAAAGGATTTGAGGATCGATTTGACAAGGATAAAAAGGAAGGCTTTGTAAAAGTGATTTTTAAAGTAGATGTAAAGGAGGTTTCGGGTACTGTAGTAATCGCGCCAAAGAACCTCCCTTTTTCCGAAGTTGGAGGCCTTCCACTTAAAATCTTTATTATTAAAGCCAGCTTTAGAATTTTCTTTCAACCAAATTTCAGCATTAGCCAAAACTCTGTAACCGTTTTTCTTCACTTTCAGACAGAAATCAAATTCCTCAAAACCAAAGAATAGTTTTTTATCTGGAAGGATCTCTTCGCGAACCACTCGTGCGTTTACCAGCATAGATCCTCCACCAGGCACAGAGTCGACTTCCAGAATTGGCTGCTCTTCCAATTCATGATTTGAAAAGGTATTTATCCTGCCAGTGGTCCTGTTGAGTCTTCCACCCTTACCTCCTAATATTCCTACTTTCTGAACATCTTCCAAATTTTCAAGAACCCTGAATTGCTCTTCAAAGACCCATTTTTCAAAGGGCGGATCATCATCATCTCCCCAGTAGATCCATTTGTAGCCCCGGTTGGCCAGTACTTTCAAACCAATTCTTGCAGCTCCCGCCGGACCTGAATTATAACCAACTCTATAGTAGCCAACATCTTCCCCGGCCATTTCTTCCACGGCAAGACGGGTAGCTTTAGTTTCACTATTGTCAATAATATAAATAAAAGCTGGTGGAAAGGTCTGTTCCTGGAGATTCCTGATAGTCTTCAGAAGCGTTTCCGGGCGCTCATAGGTCATCACAAAAGCAGCAAATTCGGAGTTCTTCATTTGCTACAGGTTTTGAAATTCTATCATTTCCTGAAAAACTTCAGAATCGGTCATAAGCTCCTTATAGGAACCCATTGCTTGGATCTTCCCGTTTTTCAGGACCACGATCCTATCGGCGCTTTTAATGGTAGCCAGCCTGTGAGCAATAATAATGATAGTCATTTGTCCTTTTAACCGGTCAATGTTCTGCTGAATGGTGGCTTCGGTTTCTCCATCAAGGGCCGAAGTTGCCTCGTCAAGCAGCAAAAGGTCCACTTTCTTGAAGAGTTCACGGGCTATGGCCAGTCGTTGTTTTTGACCACCACTCAAATTGATGCCGTTATTTCCAAGGAATGTTTCTTCTTCTTTAGGAAGTCCTTTTATAAAATTGTAGATGGCAGCCTTTTCGACAGCTTGCTTAAATTTTTCCCGGTTTTCAGAAGTGTCTTCAGCCCAAAAAGTGACATTATTATAGATAGTGTCATTAAAAATATTCACATCCTGAGACACATAACCTATGTGGCGGCTAAGAGAGGTATTTTCGAGTTCTGACACATTCTGCTTGTCAATAAAATAGTTTCCTTTTGAAGGTTTCAACAATCCGGAAATGATGCCGATCAAAGTTGATTTCCCCGAACCGCTTTCCCCTACCAGGGCAACTGTCTCGTTCTTCCGGATCTCGAGCTCAATATCCTTGAGCACTTCTTTGCTGTCATACTGAAAGGAAACATGATCTAATCGTATTTTATCGCGTAATCCTTGAAAAATTTGACTTCCACTTGATTCCCTTCCGACTTTTAATTCTTCTGAAAATTTCTCCATGTTCTCCATAGAACCGGATACTCCCAGGAAGAAATTCCACTGCTCCTGCATGGCCATAAAAAAGGTAAGGGCCCGGTAGAGCAGCAAAAGGCTCAACAGGATCAAGCCAACGTTTTGGTCAAAAAACACTACCTGCAGGTAGATCGCCACCACAATTATGAGCACCACCACAGGCTCTCGGAGTGCTGCAAGCATAGAATCAATGATCCCGATCTTCCGCTGCAAACCTTCCAAAGAACGGATGTTCCGCTTCAATTTTTTACTGTAAGGTATGTTTAATCCGGTGGTTTTTAAATACTTAAAAAAAGCTACTTTCTGGATCAAAAGGTCCTGAAAAATATGATTTTCGGAAGTCAATTTTCGGGAAAGATATTTTGTTCTTTTATACAAAAAAGTGAACAGAAAATTAGTAAGTATTCCACCTGTGACCACCATTAGAGAAAACAAAGGATCAGCGAAAAATGCCATACTTACATAAACCACTACAAGCACCCCGTATTGAAAAGCCTTAAAATAAAACCTGAAGGCTGAGTTTACCTTTCCAACTTCGCCGGTAAATGTATTCTGAATCCTCCCAACATCAGCTTTTATAAAATTCTTATAATCATAAGAATTCAGAAGATCTATGTTCGAGATCCTGATCTTGCGCATAAAGTATTGCTGGTAACGCACCCTCACAAAACCCTCGAGGAATTTCGCGACTCCCTTTAAAGCAAAGAAGACGAAGATCAAAAGCAGAATATTTACAAGCGTGGGCGGGATCTCAAGGTAATTAACTACCAGTTCACTCACCGGATCTTCTCCTGCACCTTCGGCAGAAGTCGCAACCAGTTTTAATAAAGGTATGAAAAGTGCAAGCCCAACGCCATCTAAGAGGCCAACAAAAAGGCTGACGAAAAAGGTGATAAGGAGCCTGTACCCCAGATAGTTATAAAAATAGGAAAAGTACTGCAGGTTATTTTTCACTCATTAAAAATTCACGACGTCTTTCAAATCTACAAATATTCGAGAGGTTTTTAACATTAAAGCCGACAAATCATCATCTTGTGGTTCAGGTAGTTTGAGGAATCACATTCTTTTCGTACTCCTTTTCCAGTTCCCTGTATTCATTAAGGATGGCTTCCCATACTCCTTTCCTCTCATAATTTTCTTTGATGGTGATCCTGGAAAGCCTGCTTAATTTCTCTCTTTTGAAATCGTTAGCTACCAGTTCCTTCATTGCTTTAAGAAGGGCATTTTTATCGCGAACGGGAATAAGGGTTCCGTTCTTATCTTCTTCAATGATCTCATTACACCCATTGATATCGGTCACAATTGCCGGTAAACCCATGGCTCCTGCCTGCATCACCACGTTTGGAAATCCTTCCCGGTAACTGGGGAAGGCCAATACATCTGAACAAGCGAAAAACGGCCTTACATCATCCTGAAAGCCCACTTCGAATATTTTGGAGTGACTCTTTATTTTTTGGAGAGTGGTTTCTTTTACGGGATCCAATTCCTGTTCAAAAGGGCCCACCAACAGCAGGGATGTTTGAGGATGCATTTGATTGAGTGGTTCAAAAGCCTCAACCAGTTCATTAATGCCTTTATCCTTTACCAACCGCCCCACAAAGACAACGACTACATCCTCTTCTGGAATTCCAAGAGATTTTCTTTGCTCTCTGCTGGCTTCTTCTGTAAAGATGGCCGGGTCAAAATGTGCCGTGTCAATACCGTTAGAACTTCCCTTTCCTATGACCTTAAGTTTATCCGCAGGCGCGAATTTTTCCTGTACCAGAAACTGATGAATTTTTTGGGAATTCGGATACACCCTGGTGGCTGAAGCATAGGTAAGCTTCTCCACTACCTCCAGGATCTTTCTGGTCATTCCTTTAGCTTCCAAAAGGGGCAGGCCGGCTACAGTATGGAGCCTTATAGGCACTCCGGCCATTTTTGCAGCCAACATTCCAGCTATTCCCGCCTTGGGAGTATGGGTATGGACAATTAGGGGTTTTTCCTTTTTAAAGAACCTGTATAACCGCCACACTGCCTTCAGGTCTTTATCAGGAGTTATTTCCCGGGTCATTTCTACCGAAAAGGTATCCACCTTTATTGTTTCACCCAGTTTTTTCAATTTTTTCTCGTCGGAAGCTACTGCGGTTACGCGATAGTGATCCTGCATGAAATTAAGCTGACCTTCAAGTAGTTTTTCCAGAGAAAGAGGAACCGTAGTGACCCTGATCAATTTATTCATAGTTCGTATAGGTTTCGGCTGAAATGATTGGAAAGCGCATAATTTGATAGTTCCTCAAAAATATTGATAATGGCACACTTCTTCTGAAGAATGGCCAAATTTTAGGATTATCTTAAACAATTTCCGGCTGTTTCTGCCTCTGTAGATCGTACAACTCCTTCATGCTGACCGACTCAAAGCCGAATTCCCTGTTCAGCTGTTTATAGGTAGTCAGGATTTGCCTCAAATCCTCCAGGTTCTTTTCAGGGTTTTCTCCAAAGTTATGCGGGTGCCACCAAAGATGGTAGATCTCTTTCTTCATGGCCGCGGTTTTCATTTCAGCTTTTACTCGATTTAACTTCAACCGGTTCAAAAAGCTATTTTCGGAATAGGGCCGTAAAAGCCTGCTGGCCTTTTGCTCCATAGGTCTCCCCGGTTCCTGTTTAAGGGCCGAATAAGGGTAGCTTTTATCCTTTTTTCCGAAGTAGGCATCCCCGGTCCTAAAAACCTTTTTCAGAAATGAGGAATCTTCCGTCTCCTTCCAGTACCAGTTCTCGGGGTTTGATCTCACGGTTCCAATCCCCAGTTGTTTACAAATTTTCAGGTACTCCGGATTAAGCTGATTTCGGGGAAACACCAGGGATTTCAGTTCAACTCCCATTGCTTCGGCCATAGTTATGGCTTTCTGGAGATCGGCCTGAAAAGCCTCTACAGTTTGTCCCTTTTCAGAACAATAGTAATGGGAATAAGTATGCGTTGCCAGTTCCTGTCCCGGAGTTTCAGCGATCTGCCTCACCAAATCAGGAGCAAAACAGAGGTCTTCGGTTCCATTCGCTTTAACTGAATTTCCAAAATTGTAGGCAGAAAGTTTTGAATTGATATAAGCCGGTAATTTTTGGGGCCGGTTACACTCCCACTCGTTCCAGTTACTGTTAAACAGCATCCCTACAGTCGCCCAGGTACAGGAGATCTCAAATTCTGAAAAAAGCTGAAGGATCCTGGGAATGACCTGGCGGGTATTTTTGAAATAGGTAATCTTTTCCTCGTGGTGCACCTTGTCAAAAACTCCCCACAAGAGTTCAAAATCAAGAGAGATAACGAATTTCCCATTTTCCATTTGTTACTGAAATTTGATTATTAAACCGCTTCGGCCTGTGCTTTTCTCAGTGCCTCTTCCCTCGCTTTTTTCTTTTTCCGGAGTTTCATGATCCGCGTGTATTTCTTCTGCGCCAGGTAATAAAAGATCACAAAGAACAGGAAATACATTACCATGGACTTCTGCCGCATGATAATCCCCAAATTCGACATTACAAAGGTCATGGCTAACGAGGAGAGAAAGAAAACCGTAAGGCTCATTTTTACACTAATAGGAGAATTCCGAAGAAATCGTATAAAGTCCTTTTTCAGGATCTTAAAGAACAATAAAAGGTAAACCAGGTTCTCTACGGAAACGATCAACCCCAGGAATCCCGGGGCATCGAAGAACAATGGCCTAAACCAGAAAGTGAACAGTTTAAGAGGCAAGGGATATGAGGCCATGTCCACTCCTGAAGAAGACTTACTCAACTCCTTCGCCCTATCTTCTGAAAAATCCTCAAAGCCTTCAACAAGATCTTCAGAACCGGAAAGGCCTGCCATTTCCAGGATGGTATCTTTTGCCAGGAGCAGTCCGCCTATCATGACTCCATAGATCATCACCTTTCTCCAAAAAGATATCTTCTCGCTTCCGGTCATATATCCAAGTACTGTTCCAACTGCAACAAATAGAAATACGTGGGGACGAATAAAATAGATCAAAAAGGAACCAAGCGCCAGGGTGATCCATCTGGATTTAGGTCTGGCTATGGCATAGGCATACATCATTAACCCCAAAAAAATAGGCGCACCTTTCCCCAGGGAAGCAGTCCAAAAATGCATGTTTGGTAAGAACAAGAGCAATACCAACAAGTCAACGTTAAACACCTTGATCTTAATTGGGATATTTTCCCTGAAAAACAAATAGGCATATACAAAACCCAGGTACCCAAGCCAGGAAAACAACAACATCATCATTTCGTAACTAAAGCCAAAGACATTAATGAAGGGCCAGGTTAAAAAATCGATAAAGGTGGTACTTGTACCCCAGTAATATTCCCAGCTTCCATACCAGGTAGGCCGTTCAAAGTATTTTTTAGAATCTGAAGGATTGAACAGCGCATAGGTGTAATAAACTCCCGCAAAGAACAGGTGGTAGAAAAAGAGGATATTCATCATCTTTTTTGAGAAGAAACGGTGTTTCCTCTCAAAACCATTAAAAATGGATTGAGTGATAAGGAACAAAAAAACCAATAACACCAGTGCTCCTATCATCTAAAACAACTCTAAATCACCAAGGCTATAAGCCCAGGAATCAATGTTTAAAAATTCATTTTCTGTCGCTTCGGAAACTTCTATATTTCGAAAGGTAAGCACGGGACCAAATTTTCCAGAAACGGCAGTCAAAAATTTCACGTCACTAATGGGACTGAAACTAATGAAATGCACTCCGTATTTACGGGCCCAGCTTTTTATTTCTTTTTTAAGTACAGCGTTAGATATCTTTGGAGACTTAATGACTTCAGAGACTCGAAGTTCCTTGAATTTCCCCTGCTTTTTTACATATGCCGCCAAAAAAAGGTTGGAGGTGGCCAAAACATGGTAGTCCTGTAGCGGGTTTTTGGCGTACCTCCATTTTAGGTAAGCGGTATCTTTAGGAGTAAAGAGTTCTCCTTTATTGACAAGTTTTTCCTTATGATCGTTCAGGAAATCAAATCCATTATTATCATTCCAGGTTTTGGGATAGGCGGAAATCCCATTCGTGGATTTCCAGAAAAAAGGATTTACAGGTCGTAAGGAAGTTTTAAGCTTATCCACCTCTTTCCATCCCATCTTAAGGTATCCCGGTTTACTTTGGGTGTTAGGTGTATTAAAAACAAAATGGTCCCCTCTTTCCTTTCCTATTTCTAGCGCCTTTAAAGTAAGTTTTTTAAAAACTCCTTTCCCCTGGTGGTCCGGATGGGTTGCGGTATCTACTGCTCGAAACGCAGAAAACGTTTCTTCTCCCCGCTGCCATTTCCAGCGCATAAAAGCCCTCACTCCAATCACCTTTCCATCCTCAACGGCTAATAGCACCAAAGATTTTCCAAAAGGGTTATTTACATGCTTAAACCTCCAGACCTCTTCGGTCTTTTGAGAAGAAGTCTCTCCCAGACTTGCCCTTAGCACTTCTAAAATTGCAGGTATATCCTGTTCTGTACCTTCTTTGATCTCCATGATTTCGTGAATTAGACTTTACTTAAAGGATAAGATTTGTTTTTTGTTGAAATTGTCTTGGTATGAACCGCATAATACTCCTCCAGTTCCTCAACCATCTTTTTCAGACTAAAAGACTCTACCACCCTTTTTCTGGCAGCGCTTTTATACCTTTCCAGTTGGTGCTGATCATTGATGAGCAATTCACAACGGTCAACTAAATTTTGCCAGTTTTCCACCGGACAGGTGAGACCATCTTTTTCATTTCTTATCACTTCTTTGATACCTCCGGCATCTGTAGCCACCACAGCGCATTCCATGCTCATAGCTTCGAGTAATGCGATGGGAAGACCTTCGAACTGGGAACTCATCATAAAAATATCCATGGCTTCAAAATAAGGTCTCACCTCAGTCTGAAGCCCCGGAAGGAATACCTTCTTCTCGAGCTTCAAACGTTTCAGTTCGGTCTTGATCTCATCTTCCAGAGGCCCTGCTCCCACAATGATCCCATAAACTTTGGGATTTCGCTTCTGTATCTCCTCAAAGACCCGAAGCCATTCCACCAGTCTTTTCTGAAATCTAAAAACGGCGACATTTCCAATTACAATTGCATCTTCAGGAATACTAAATTCTTTTCTTATTTCTGAATTCCCTTTCCGCACAAAGCTCGTTGTATTCACCCCATTAAGCACGGTTTCCACAGGAATACGTGGGTGTATATTTTTTCTAATGGAATTGGTAACATCGTCAGAAACCCCAATGGCCAGGTTCTGGGAATTGAAAGTGAACTTATTAATGGTCTTGGTCGCTATATGGTACCGTTCCTGCATGTTATGCTCTGTATATAATACAGGAATACCGGTCTTTTGATGCACCAGTCTGCCTACAAATCCTGCCCAGGGTAAATGGCAGTGGATGAGTTCGATCCCATGTTCCCGGCAGTAATTGATCACCTTTTTATATTGAAGGATAAGCCGGATATTATCTTTAGCCCGGAAGCAGGTGACTTTTCCGCCTTCTTCCTGTATTCTACTGACCATTTGATCCTTCCATGGCAGAAAATAAATATAATGGAATTCGTATTTTTCCCTGTCGTGAAGCTGAAGGGTTTCGGGCAACAACATTTCGGCACCCCCGCGACCGAGGGATTTGATAATGTGGAGGACTTTAATTTTTGGCATTTATGGGACTTTATTTTAACAAAGTTAGGGTAAATGCCAGCCCAGCCAAGATTTTAAAATAACTTTAAGAGGATTGGCGTATTAATCTCTGCTTCGATACAATTCTTTGGTAGGCTTCAGAAAACTTTCGGGAGATTTCTTTGTTCATATAATGGCTACACACCTGCGCATAAGCAGACTCAATTCTTGCCAAGTCTGGGTTCAAAAGGTTCTCCTCAATCCTTTGTGAAAATGAATCTTCGTCATCTTTTTCTACCAAAGAACCGGTTCTTTCGGAGACAATTTCAGATATTCCACCAACATCATATGCCACTAAAGGGGTTTTGCAGTACATTGCTTCCAGTAAAACGCCGGGCAAGCCTTCAATTATACTGGGTAACACCAGTACATCGGCGGATTTGATAAAGTCCAGGGGATTATTAACGAACCCATAAAAAGTCACTCTATTCTCTAAGTTCATCGCTCTTACCAGATCTTCTATTTTAGACCGTAGAGGCCCATCCCCCACTAAATGTAAATGAGCACCGGAAACTGTCGATAACACTTTCTGAAAAATGTTTATTAGACCTTCATGATTTTTTTCAAAACTGAAACCACCAACATGCACTACATGATGGTTCCCCTTTGAGCGTAAATCAATAGCTTTAATATATGATTTTTCTTCAAGACCAATAGGAATGACTTGGGATCGAGATTGTAAAAAGGGAAAATGGTTAACCAGATCTTTTTTTGAAGCCTGGGAAACAGAAATCACCCAATCCACATGTTTGTAGAGAAACCGATTAAATTGTTTTTGAAATTTGGAATTCAGATAACGGCCCACTTCACTGGCATTCCTGAAAACTACGGGAACGTTCCATCTGAATATTAACTTTGAAAAAACAGCATACTTTAAAGTATCTCCTGCATTGGTCTGGATCACGTCAGGCTGAAATTCGCGAACAATTCTGTTAAGCCTTTTCCAGGCAGGAAAATCCAGAAAGCGATTTTTTACACTGGCCCTTAAAGAAGATATCTCTCCTTTCCAGGGCAGTTCGGCTTCGCCTGAAAAGATCGAGACCAACTTCACTTCATGACCTTGCGTGAGTTGATGATTTGCCAATTGGCATGCAAATGTTTCTGCTCCTCTGTTTTGAGGTTTTTGTATGAGGTGGAGGATTTTCATAATTATAGTGTACCTTCAAGATCACCCATAGAAAAATTCAACTGATCAGCTGAAACTTCTTCATTTTCTTTAAGCACGACCACTGCCTCCTTTCTTTCAAACGAAGTAAGCAGTCTTAGATCATGCAAATCTTTTGAGTTATAGTAATAAACCAAATAGGCGTTAAACCTTCTTGCTACCACTAAAAGTAAGTCATTGAAATACTCTTTCTCACCCAGCAATTCATAAACTATAAAACTTTTGATTCCTTTTATTCTAGTGATCGAAAAAACGATTACACCTTTATCAAAAGTGTAAATTTTATATTTAGGGTCAACATATCTCCATTTCAAATAGTTTTTGGTTTTATTGGTTTCCAAAGCTTCACCTGAATCGTTTAAAACAGGTAAGGTATCGAGTTCTTTCCTTAACAAATGAGGTTTGGTCTGAAAAGGATTGATCACTCCAACACGGAAAGTCGAACTATTAGGAGATTTTTCCCAGCCCATTTTCAAATAGCCCGGAAGACTATTATTGTTAGGGGTATTAAAAATAAAATCATATTGCCCCTTGCAGTTCTCCAATCCCTGTAAGGTAAGTTTTTTAAAGAGGCCCCTGCCCCTGTAATTGGAGTCTACCACGGTATCTACCGGGCGAATGCTTCTTAGAATTTTTCCATTCCTAATAAATTCCCA
The DNA here is from genome assembly GCF_900102915.1 of Salinimicrobium catena. Lineage (GTDB taxonomy): Bacteria > Bacteroidota > Bacteroidia > Flavobacteriales > Flavobacteriaceae > Salinimicrobium > Salinimicrobium catena. Next base: position 376,282 of record NZ_FNGG01000002.1, on the reverse strand, counting down.
GAACATGAAAACCCTTAAACCCACTATCGTATTTCCAGACCAGGCAACCAGTCCATAGGATTTTCCAAAGGGGTTTTCCAGGTGTTTCCATTTAAAGAATTCAGTAGTAAATTCAGGATCAAGGTTGGATCTAATTAATTCAACAATTTGAACTAATTCTTCTTCGGTGTAATTTAAAGGTTTAATTAGTATTTCTTCTTTCACGGTTCAAATGGTTAAGTTAGTTAATGTAGTTGGGGTGCTCTTTAGAGCATATTTCTTTCAGGTAGGCACCATTTTTTTCTTAGGTTGAATGGGGTATGGAATGGTAAAGTTCAAGCATTTGCTGATTCACCCCTTCCAACCTAAAATTCTTCTCATAATTTTCAAGGCTTTTTTCACCCATTTTAATAAGATCTCTATTTAAAATTCCTGTAAGCTGTGTACTTAAAGCAGTGGGATCATTGGTTTGATGAAATACCGCATTATCTTTCGTAACCACCTCCTGAAAGACAGGGATATCTGAACAAATTAAAGGCAATCCTGCCGCCTGAGCCTCTATTAATGATCCCCCAAGCCCTTCAAACAATGAAGGAAAGACAAAGATATCTGCAGCGACCAGTAACTCATAAATATCATTACGGTGCCCCAAAAATTTAATTGTGGTTTTAAGATCATTGGTAGTCAGAAAATTCTCGATCTCTTTAGTAGAGTTTCCTTTTCTCCCACAAAATAAAAATTGAGCATTGGAATCTGATAGTTCCCGGTCAACAATTTTTATAGCCTTTAATATATCCAAATGAGCTTTCTGAAATTCCTGACGTCCAACATGAATAAAAATAGGGCCATTTGGGTTTAAATTGAGTTCCTTGACCACTCGAGATCTTAGCTTAGCTTTCTGCGTGATGAAATTATTTTTCTTCCTGCCCCTGTAAATTACAGAAATTTTAGTCGGTTTGATCATAAGGTGTTTTTCATAGTGGCTTTTTACTTCTTTTGTGATGGCGACAAAATGATCTACCCCGAATTTAGCTGTATATCTATCTACAAACTCGTAAACTTTTAAAAGCCTGGCATTCACTTTTGGATCTTTGTACCTGATTTTATCATATGTACAATTTACCAGACTTTCTATATTGATGAATTTCGTTTTCAGTTTAGCGAACCTGGTTCGCAAAGCAGCCTTAAAAAGAACTGAATGAACTATATCTGGTTGGAAATCTTCTATAATCTGTTTGACCTGAGTCACATGACTCCAAAAAGAACCTTTCTTTAGAAAGACGACGTCAAATCCTTTATCTAGGATCTCTTTTTCAACTCCACTGGTTCTGTGTTCCAGCACTGCAATTTTAAGTCTAACACCTTTTTTTCTAAGGTAATACCACAACTCGGCATTCGACCTTTCTGCTCCTCCCGCTCCTAAACTATCCTGAATGTAAAGTATTTTCATCAGTTAAATATTTTGTAATCATATTCTTTTAAATATGCACCGGCCACTTCATTTATCATTTTTATCTGAGATCTGGTCAAGCGATCAAAACTAGATTGATTCATATTCGTGATGGTGCTTTCCTTTTCGTGTATCGAAAAGGACTTTTGAAAATAATCTGCTGAAAAGCCATCCAGTCTCAATATTCCAAGAACTTCATTGATCACCTGATTTGGGTTAGAAGTTAGATCTTCATATTTTATTTCGATCACATTGGGTAAATCATTTTTAACGTCATTAAAAACTTCCAATGATCTGACCCACTGTCCGGCACAATCTTGAATAGGATAACGTTCCCGACTTCCGAAATACGGATTTCCTTTCATAATCCTCGCCTTTCTGTATATCCCTTCGGCAACGGCATAACCGTTTCTTACAATATGGATGAACCATGCAGGTTTAAAGTTTTCCTGAAAGAATTTTAAGCGGGTCATATTGGAAATGGATTTTTCCAGTAGGAAGGGCTTTTTGCAGTCATAAAAGTGAGACCAATGTCTTTTAATTAATTTTGGATCCTTATGCCTATTTCTAGGCGCCCCCTCCATTTCCTTTTCGCATTGGGCCCACATTCTTCTCCAGCCAAAATCTTCAGGCCTTACCAGTTGATTGGTTAACATCACCCCTTCATCTGGCAAACCACTAATTTGAGGATGGGTTGCCAAAATTTGATCCAGTAAAGTGGTACCCGAATTATAACAGCCTGTAATAAAAATCCAATTCTTATTGGCCAGACCAGTACCAGATAAATTCAGAATCCCTGCCCATACCGGGTTATATTTATACCGTGCGGTTACTTTATGCAGGAAATCCTTTTTAGTCATCTTCTTAATTTACCTAAAGTTCTCGTTACCGGCAGTACTCTGCTATGCCATCCACTTAAGATGAATTTTAATTTCCAAATTGGAGTATTATCATTCACTTTTAGCCTGGAAATACGCAACGGATTAAGTTTACCGGTATTGATCTTGTGGTCAAATAAAAAGGAATATTTTATACCATGCTGAACTAACTTTTTCTCAGCCCTTTCTGAATAATTCCCGTTTGGATAGGCGAAATACTGATAATTAAAATTTCGCTCCTTCAGCTTTTCAGTAGAATTAAAAAGTTCTTCTTCCAATTCATCTTCCTCACATTTATCCAGCATTGGGTGAGTATGGGTGTGATTAGCAATAAGTATGTTCGCATGTTGCATCTCCTTTAACTCCTGAATAGAAAGTTGAGGATATTTATATTGCTCTTTATTTGATTTTGATCTTAATTCCTGGAGATATTGGACTCTTTTCTTATTGGGCCAGGTTTTGACTTCCCAGACCTTATTGTTCCCTTCTTCTTCCCCTAACAGGTATTCCAACTCATCCCACCAGAAAGGTTCATTGGTTCCGATTAAATTTGTAATTACAAATATGATAGCCGGAATATTTTCTCGTTTTAAGACCGGAAATGCATTTTTATATAATGTAGAGTCCCCGTCATCAAAAGTTATCATCAAGGAATTCTCTGGTAAAGATTTTCCGTGGCAAAGGTGATCCTCAAGGCAAGTAGGGTCTATAATATTATAGCTGCGTTTGAGAAACTTAATCTGCTTCTCAAACTGAGTTTTATCATGGATTTTATGGTAGACTAAAACTTTCATTGTAGGGATTTATATTGTGGAACCACTTAATTTATTATGAATGTTCCGGGCAATATTTGTAGGTAAAAAATTATACAGTATAAAGGAATAAAAAGCTTTTAATTTAAAAACACCATGCTTCAATTGTCTCAACAAAAACTTATTTCCATTTCCTAAATTACCAGACTGATAATTTAACCATTGTAGCTTATATAAGAATTTAAATAAAATAGAAGGATCGGAATAAATATCCTTTTTATTCTTTTCTAGAATAATTTCATACGATTTTAGAAGCTTACTTTTATCATTTCTTACTCGTTCGCCTTGGTGTTTAACAACAGTGACCAAACATTCATCAATTACCTCATATGAAAACTCTTTTTCCAATCTTATAAGCCAATCCGTATCTACAGCCACTCTTAACCTCTCATCAAAAAATCCTATTTTTTCAAAACACTCCTTTTGAACTAATAAACCACAACCGGTACCTATTTTTAGTTCTCGAAGGAAACTTTTGGACGGATCGGGTTTCCACATTTTTTTATTCTTGGTTCCGGTTTCTTTATTTAATATATAATAACCTCCAAATGCGAATTTGGTCTCAGGCTTGTTTTTTAATAATTCAGAAAACAATTCAAGACAATTCACTTCCATTTGGTCATCACTATCGAGAAACACAATATATTTACCACTTGCATTCTTCACCCCTTCATTTCTGGCTCCTGCATTCCCTTTGTTTTCTGGTAATTTAATGAATTTTAAACCTTTTCTTCCCTCAAGTAATTCCTGAGTTTGATCGGTTGAACAATCGTCAACAACGATCAACTCCCAGTTTTTATAAGTTTGGTTTTCTACACTCTTTATGGCATCAAGAATTATATGATGTCTATTATAGGTAGGGATTATAACAGATATTAAATCAATCATTCATTTATTCTTTCTAGTGAGAAAATATTTTCATCCAAACTGGAATAATAGTCCTTTAATTTTTCAAGATCATAATAGTTGACTTTGTTATTGGTGACACTGGAATATTTTTTTTGATGTTTCTTTTTTACCTTATTCGTGACCTCAGGTTTCCAATCGGAGTTAAATTCGTTACTAACGAATTCAAAAAAAGATTTTGCATTGGTATTGATATCTTCTAACTTTAAAAGATATTTTTTATTCGAAACAGATCTCAATTGGTGTTCAATTAATTTATTCCAATAAAACCAATACCATAGAATTTTATCATCATGACTTAAAGACAGCCATTCTTCTTTCGTAAATTCATCAGTAAAATCTCCAGTTAACCTACAGGCGTCAGACATCATCTCTGGAGTTATTAAGACCTGATTATTTAAGACCGTAGGATAGTCATTTAAAAACCACCCTCGTGCCTTTGCACTTTTCAAGAAGCTACCAGGACTTCTAATAAGCCATATAAATTTAGCCTTTGGGAAAAGTGAGGAAATTATCTTAATAAAAGGAACAAGCTTTTGATCTGATTCTAAGTAAATCTTCTTCCTTTGGGAGATTGGTGCAGACAAATATATTTTGATCAAATTGTTCTTTGCTTCTTCTTCAGAAATAAAACCTGCAGAATAATTAAAAGCTAAGATCTTTATCTGAGCATAAAAAGGTTCATGGAAAGCATTGATCCGAGGATTTTTATTCGCCAGAGTTTCAATGGCGTTAGAGCCTGATCTTCCTGTAGAAAACACAAAAACGACTTCATCTGGGAATTCCTCGTATTTTTCGATTACTGATACTCGATCATACTCTTGCCTTTTTGCTCCGTGAAAATTTTGAGCAGTTGCAGTAGTTCGTGACAAATCTGCAGGAGTACCGATAAATGAATAAGGTGGGATGACCGTGTTGGAAGGAATTTCAACTTCTGACCTGATTATACTTCCTTTACCTATTAATACATTATCGCCTATGATAATTGACCCGGGTAGTTCTGAAATAAAAGTGGGGTCATAGTTATTGCGAACCACAGGGTAACTTGAAATAATTCTACAATCATCCTCAATTATAACATCATTTCCGATTATAACTCCTCCATGGCATCTCATTTCAACGTCTTCTCCAAAATATACATTACCGCCTACGGTTAAACCAGCATTATTAATAACTTTGATTTTACCGGTTATCTTTACTCCTTCGCCAGTCTTTTGAACATTTTTGAAGAAAAGGTATTTAAAATACCCTACCCTGGTTGGCTCAAAAATTAGCAGGAATATTTTGGTCAGTATAAAATTAATCTTCTGTATCAACATTTTATTTTTTTAAATAGGATCTAAACAACTTTATATACCTTTCTATAGTATTTTTTGCAAATAACATGTAGGCAGCACCTAGAACCACCAAGTAGATAATCAATTCAAAATACCAGGAAAATGGAACATTGAAAATGTAAAAGATGGCAAATGGAATTAAACCTATCAATAATGAACTTTTGACTTCCTTCAGTATTTCCATGGGAGTTATTCCGAACAATTTATTCAATAAATAGATTCCAAATATCACCGTTAAAACTTTGGCAATTAAGTGTGCCCAGGCGGTTCCCATTATACCATAATAGTAAGTTCCAATAAAAATTAAAGGAAGATAAAAGACTAAAGCTCTAATAAATTGAAAATTAAGTTCTGTTTTTGGCTTTCCCGACCCCCTGATCATCGCCGTAATGGAAACTAGAGGCATATGAATAATTACAGCCCATGCAAATATTTTAACGATCGGTATAGCTGCATCCCATTTATGCCCAAACAAAAAAGTTAATAAACCTGTAGTAAAATAAATTAGTAACAGCATTGGTGGGATTATTACCAAAGAAATCACTTTAAGTAATTCCAAATAGTAATATTTCAGCTTTTCCGTATTATCCTGATCCTTACTAAAAATAGGATACATAACTTTAGTGAAAACATTTATAATCTGAGCCCGTATCATTTCGGTTACTATAAATGCAAAAGTGTAAACCCCTAAAGAGATTTTTCCTACCAACTTTCCCACTAACAAATAATCCATCTGGCTCGTCACTTTAATTAATAAAGACGAACCGGTAGTAAATACTCCAAAACCAAAAATGTCTTGAAATGCTTTTTTATCCCATATAAACTTTGGAATAAAAGAAGTGGCCATAAAATAAAGTGGAATGCTTAAAATTACGGGAGTTACGACATTAAAAACCAAAGCCCACACACCATAGCCTAAGAAGGCTAAAATTATTGCTACAATCCCTGCTGCAATGCTTGTACTAAAACTTATGAAGGAGAGTTTTTTAAAATCAAAACGCTTAGTAAGAATAGCCCTTTGAATGGAAACTAGTGGACTAAACAAAATACTCAGACTCAATACCCTGACTATTGCCAAGAGTTTATGTTCATTATAGAAATCTACTATCAATGGGGCAATTAAAAAGTAGATCAATGCATAAATAACCCCAGACCAAATAATCCCAGTCCAAAACGAGGTATAATAATGCTTATCATCCAGTAATTCCTCTTTTCTTTGAACTAATGCCGCATTCATTCCTATATCATTAAACACCTGAATGAAAGAAATAAAAACAGTTGCCATACCAATAAGACCAAAGTCCTCTGGAAAAAGAAGTCTGGCAAGAAGTAATTTTATAAAAAATCCAGCTGATCTGGAAATAACTTCTTGAAGTACATTCCAAAAAACACCAGACAATATAGCTTTTCCAACATTCATGTTTTAAGAAGACAATTTTTCTGAAGCTACAAATTGATCATAGGCCTGATTATATTCTTTTAAATCCATAGTGTTATCTCCGTCAAATTGTGATTCTTTTCTATAAAAATCAGGTCCAGATATTTTAATGTCGAGCTGTAAAAATTTCCCGAATTCTTTTAAATCTGAATTTTGAGATGATTTTAATAGGAATTTATGCGATGGTGGAATTTGTTGAAATGAACCATAAATTATCGAATTCCACCTTTTCCAAAATCGTAATTCCTCAACTGATTTATTCGAATTTTCAATTTCACTTTTCTCCAAACCATTGATTTCACAATAGCTTTCATAGACGGTAGCCCTACTTAAGTACTCATTATGAATTTTTGGGTAACTCTCATTCACTAATCGGGGATGCTCAACAAACCAAACAAACTTGGCATCTGGGAACACTTCTAAAAACAAGGATAATAATGGAATTGAAGTGGAGTGAAACTCAATGAATTTTTCATTCCGGTTGGCAACAGAAATACTGGAGTAAAGTTTCCTTAAATCATCTTCCGCTTCTAATTTTGTTATCAATCCTCTTAGATATTGAACACACAAAGTACTCAACTGGGTCGAAAAAATTTCTTTGGTAAATTCAACCTTATCAGCGCTGCTAACAAATTTTAAACTTTTATAGCTGCTTGTAGAAAATATGAATATCACATTTTGTGGTGTTGATTCATATTTTTCTTGAATAGTACATTTTTCAGAAACCCAATTGGAGCTGACCGGATACCCAGATCTACCGCCAACTTTTGTTGTTTTTAATTTTTGATCAAAGGAATCTATATTTCTTTCAGCAACTAATCTTTGCTGGTTAGAAACTGCAATCTTACCAGCAGGTACATCTTTTGAAATGACAGATCCCATTGCAATTATAGCCCCATCACCTATTTTAACTCCAGGTAAAATGGAAACATTCATACCTATCCACACCCCTTTTCCAATAATTACACTGTTGCAAATAAGGTCACTGTTGTAAGGAATTAAGTCACCCTCGTAATCATGATTAGTTGAATAAATCGTAACATTCCTACTTATATGGGTATGATCACCAATAACAACTCCACCTCTGCAGTCAAAATGAGCATTTTTCCCAATGTGAACGTTATTCCCTAAAGATAGGCCTTCAGGAAAAATAAGGTTAATCAGCCCATTGAAAAATACTTCCTTCCCCATGTAACCAATGGATTTTTGATATTTTTTATAGACATATTTTTTCTCCAAAGACCTTTGTCTATTTTTATAAGTCTCATAGAGAAAAAACAAACCTTTATTAATTATACCTTTCAAATGGAGCTAATTTTTGATCGATTACCTTTGAAATGATCACACAATCATCCCCGCCGCCACGGTTTCATTGGTATTTTCATCAATTAAAATTATACTTCCCGTATTTCTATTGTCCCGGTAAGCATCGGTCATTAAAGGACGGGTACATCGAATCTTGACGCGACCAATATCATTCATGCTGAGATCCTTGTCATCGGTAATTCGATTATAGGTGTTGATATCAACCTTGTAAACCACGTCCTTGATCATCGCTCTCTGTTCGTTAGAGGTATGCATGATCGTGTATTTGGCTCGAGGTTTGGCAGGCTCATTGTTCAACCAGCATAACATTATATCAAATTCCTGTGAACTCTCCGGCTGATTATTTGTTTTCACGATCATATCTCCCCTGCTAACATCAATATCATCGTCTAAAGTGATCGCTACAGACATGGGTGCAAAGGCTTCCTGCACTTCAGTCTCTCCGGCATTTATTGAACGAATTTTAGAAGTAAAGCCAGATGGCAGGACCGCAACTTCATCACCAAGTCTGTAAATTCCACTAGCGACCCTACCCGCGTATCCGCGATAATCCCTATGCTTCTCACTTTGAGGCCTTAATACCGTCTGCACGGGGAAACGGGCATCAATTTTATTGATATCACTGCTTATGTGCAGGGTTTCCAGAATGTTCAGTAAAGTACCTCCCTGGTACCAGTCCATATTCACTGACCGGTTGACCACATTGTCTCCATTTAAGGCACTAATAGGTATAAACCTAACGTCTTTCACTAACAGTTTAGAGGAGAATTCCTCGAACTGCCCAATGATATCATTATATACATCTTCAGAATAATCAACCAGGTCCATTTTATTGATGCACACAATCAGGTGTGGAATGTTCAACAAAGAGGCTATGAATGAGTGTCTCTTGGTCTGTTCAATAACTCCGTGACGGGCATCTATGAGAATCACGGCGGCATTGGCCGTAGATGCTCCGGTCACCATGTTCCTGGTGTATTGAATATGCCCGGGAGTATCGGCTATGATGAACTTTCTTTTTGGGGTGGTAAAGTACCTGTAAGCAACATCTATAGTGATCCCTTGCTCTCTTTCATCTCTAAGGCCATCAGTAAACAGGGCCAGGTCCACACCATCGTGCCCTTTTTTGGCACTGGTTGCCGTTACGGAGTCCAGTTGATCTTCAAAAATGGATTTCGAATCGTATAAAAGCCTTCCGATAAGGGTGCTTTTTCCATCATCTACACTACCTGCAGTTGTGAATCTTAAGAGTTGGTTGTTATTTATTTCCATGGTGATTGTATGCTATTCTTGTATAATAAAAGTCTGATAGAAATAGGATTTTAGAAGTACCCTTGTTTTTTTCGGTCTTCCATTGCAGTTTCGGAACGTTTATCATCTGAACGATCCCCTCTTTCGGTTTTTCTCATTGCCGATACCTCCTCAACTATCTTCCCAAGAGTATCTGCATCAGATTCAATTCCGCCGGTGATAGTAATATCTCCTAAAGTTCTAAAACGGATCTTCTTCTTATGGATCTCCTCTCCTTCTTCTAAATTCAGAAATTCTGAAGTAGGAATCCAGGAATTGTTTCTCCACACCACTTCTCTTTCGTGAGCAAAGTACAGGGATGGAATTTGAATGTTTTCTCTTTTAATATAGTTCCAGACATCCATTTCTGTCCAGTTACTGATAGGAAATGCCCGAAAATGCTCTCCTTCAAAGTGTTTCCCGTTAAGAAGGTTCCACAGCTCAGGCCGCTGATTTTTGGGATCCCATTCCCCAAAATCATTTCGATGTGAAAAGAAGCGTTCTTTGGCCCTGGCCTTTTCTTCATCTCTTCTTCCCCCACCAATGGCGCAATCAATCTTGTTTTCTTCTATCGCATCAAGCAAGGTGGTTATCTGCAGAGCATTTCTTGTCGCATTTTTTCCTTTTTCCTCGGATACTCTTCCGTTGTCAATAGACTCCTGAACAGATCCTACAATAAGTTTTACTCCTAATTCTTTAATAAGATCATCCCTGAACTTAATGGTTTCAGGAAAGTTATGTCCGGTATCCACATGCATCAGGGCAAAGGGGATCTTCGCCGGATAGAATGCTTTTTTAGCCAGATGAGTGACCAAAATGGAATCCTTCCCACCCGAAAACAAAATGACCGGATTTTCAAATTGAGCCCAAACTTCTCTAAGGATATAGATCGCTTCAGACTCCAGCTCATCTAGATAGTTCAAAAAATATTTACTCATTGTATGCTAGTTTTCCTTTTAGAACCTGAAAAATCCTTTCCACCGATTCCTCGATACTTTCATTTTCAGTTTTAATTTCAATATCAGGATTTACGGGGGCTTCATAAGGCGAAGAAATTCCCGTGAAATTTTTGATTTCCCCCTGCCTTGCCTTTTTATACAGGCCTTTTACATCCCTTTCTTCACAAACTTCCAGCGGGGTATTTACGAATACTTCGATAAAATCCTCATCTCCAATTACTTCCTTCGCCTTCTCCCGGTCTTCTGCAAGAGGAGAAATAAAGGCTGTTATAGTTACCAGCCCGGCATCCATAAAAAGTTTGGCAACCTCGGCGATCCTTCTGTTATTCTCTGTCCTGTCTTCCTCGGTGAACGACAAACCTTTGTTCAATCCACTTCTAATATTATCCCCATCCAGGGAATAGGTTTTAACCCCGAGATCAAAAAGTTTTTTTTCCAGTTGATTGGCAATAGTTGACTTTCCTGAACCTGACAATCCTGTAAACCAGATCACAAAAGAGTTATGCCCGTTTTGGCTGTTCCGGTCTTCCCTGGATACATGGTAGGTATGTTTAATGATATTCTTCAAATTTTTATTTTTTCTTAAAAGACTTACCTCTTCTTATTCCTGTTCGATGATCTTTTCATTCTTTACAGTGCCCACCTGAGGCTCGGCTTCATTCTCTTTTTTCTTCCTTTTCCTGTTCGGTAAACCAAAATCGATTTTATACCAGGTGCGCTCGTGCAGATAATATAGTATCATTTTGGTTACCACTTCGGCCGCACCAATTTTGAAACCCGTTAAAGGACTTCCCGAAATGATCCAGGCAAGGATCATGGTATCCAGAGTTCCGACGAACCTCCAGGTGAAAGTTTTCGCAAGGTGTCGTTTTTTACTGTCATCACCATTCCTTTTAACACCCATTTTAACTTTAAACCATACCCTTTCGTGGAGATAGTAAAGGACCATTTTAGTAATCACTTCAGAAATTCCAACTTTAAGGCCGGTATAGGGATTTCCTGAGATCAGCCAGGCCAGGACAATAGTATCCAGAGTACCTACAGTTCTCCAGGTAATGGCTTTGGCAATATGTCTCTTGTAGGTTTTATCCTTCATAAGAAACTGAAAAATGGCCATTCAAAAGATCCTCCCGATTATAGGTCATAGGTTCCCCTGTTTCCTTGAAAACACATTTCAAACCTACGGCTTCACAAATAGCATGGCCTGCTGCCGTATCCCATTCCATGGTGGGCGCAAATCGCGGGTAAATATGAGCATTACCTTCGGCCACGAGACAAAATTTTAAAGAGCTACCTCGGGAAACTATCTCAATTTCTTCTCCGTAGGTTTGTTTAAGATCTTCAATATATCTTTGGGTATCCTCATTCATATGAGATCTACTGCCTACCACTTTTAGGCGCTCACCTTTGGAAGCCGCGGGATTTATCTCTTCCGCCGTATCCAAAACTTCTTCTGCAGACACCCCTGTTTCAGAAATAATATACTTAAAGGCTTTTGATTCTGAAACCACAGCAAAATACAAGGTATTCAATGCAGGTGCAAAAATAACCCCCAGTTCAGGTTTACCTTTTTCAACAAAAGCTATATTGACCGTGAATTCATCATTCTTTTTAATGAATTCTTTTGTACCATCCAACGGGTCTACGATCCAGCACTGTGTCCAGATCTTTCTTTCCTCGTAGTCTATTTGTTTATTCTCTTCACTGATAATGGGTATTGCATGCGGAACAAGAAATTCATTGATGATCTCATTGGCCTTTTTATCGGCCAGAGTCAAGGGGGAATCATCTTCTTTATTTTCTACTCCAAAATCATCATTCCTGTATATTTCCATAATCGCTTTTCCCGCGGCCACAGATGCTTCAATAGCTGTTTTAAGCTTCTCTCTCATAACCTTAAATATCTAAAAAGTTCATAGCCTTTTCCAGTTCCTGCTCCCAGGTTCCTGAACCAAGGATCTTCTGTTTTCCATTCTGCGCTATTTCCTGTTTTTTATCATCATTCTCAATGAGGAACAACATTCCGTTTTTAAGACTCTCAATATTTCCTGCATTAAATAACTTCACATTTTGTTCATCCTGAAAGGTAGAAGGGATCTCCCCAGCATTAGGCGCCAACACTGCTTTACCTGCAGCCATATACTCCCTCAACTTTAAAGGAGAATAATGAAAACCCTCACCACTCCTTGCGCTGACAACTGCGACGTCAAACAGTGAAATATACTGAGGGATCTCTAAAAACTTTAACCTCCCGGTAAAGATCACTTTATCATGTATCCCTAACTTTTTTACAAGCCTCTCAGAATTTTGACGTTCCGCACCATCTCCTACCAGCATTAAAATAGTATGAGGATGTTTGTCTGAGACCTTTTTAAAAGCTTTGATCACGTGGTCAAGACCATGAAACTTACGAAAACTTCCGGTCCATCCAATAACGAACTTATCTTTCAGTTTATAGGCTTCATTGATTTCCTGGGAGAGTTGTTTATTTTCTGAAAAAAGCTGAGGCTCAACGGCCATGGGAGAGATCAGTATCTTTTCTTCAGCTACTCCCATTGTCATTACCTTCTCCTTTACTTCTTCGGAAACCACTGCTACCAGGTCCGCTTTTCTAAGACTCTGGGCCTCTAATCTTTCGAGCCACTTTCCCCACCAATATCTTTTCACCCCCCATTTTGAAGCTTCCCATACTACCGGGGCATGAACATAACTGATAAGAGGTACATTTAATTTTTGCGATAATTTCTTTCCGGGTCCAAAAAATAGATCATGCTTCTCCCAAACAAATGCCGGATTTTTACCCTGAAGAAGATCACTTTTAAGTAATTTCCAATCCATCAGATTTTTGCAAACAACCAGATCGTTAAATAATGTCCTGCAAAAAGAAGGAAAATAAGAGTATCTTCTTTTTGCCACCTGCCTGCCGGATTTCTGGTTTAGAGGGTAATTCCAAACCTCACTAGGTTCTGCAATCCTGTCAGAGGTAACAACAATAGCATTACCAAATTTTCTTTTTGCTGCCGAAGCCCACCCTGCTGCTGTTATCCACAACGCCTCAGAACCTTCCCAGGAACTACTTGAACGCGGCATTATAAAAATTGCAGTATCAGATCTTTTTTCTGAGTTCATCTATTGTGTATTATCTCAGCAGGGGAAATGAGTTGTTGTTAGTTTCCTATCGCGTAAAATTCAAATCCTATTTCTCTTTTTGTATCTGGGCGAAGCAATCGCCTTCCATCAAACAAGAATGCAGGTTTGAGCATATTATCATAAACCTCTTGCCAGTCCAGCTGTCTGAATTCATCCCATTCTGTCAGCACCGCTATAGCGTGTGCGCCTTTACATGCCTGCATAGGATCGTTCACTACAGTAACGGCCTGCCTGTTAGCATCATTGCTTCGGCTGCCAAGGTAATCGAGGTCGGAATAGATCTGTTCTGCAGTTACCTTCGGGTCGTACACCAGGATCTCTGCCTGCTCATTCAGCAGGTAATCGGCTACATAAATGGCTGCAGACTCCCTGGTATCGTTCGTATCTTTCTTAAAAGCCCATCCCAGAATAGCGATCTTCTTATCTGCCACTGTATTGTACATGGTCCTGACCATGTTGGCTGCAAAACGCCTTTTCTGATGATCGTTCATGATGATCACCTGCTCCCAATAATCGGCTACTTCCTGCAGGTTGAAGCTTCGTGCGATATAAACAAGATTAAGAATATCTTTTTGAAAACAAGATCCTCCAAAGCCCACAGAGGCTTTTAGAAACTTGGGTCCCACTCTGCTGTCCATTCCAACGGCCTTTGCTACTTCATTCACGTCGGCACCGGTCTTTTCACAGAGTTCAGAAATGGCATTGATCGAAGAAACTCTTTGAGCTAAAAAGGCATTTGCCGTTAGTTTAGAAAGTTCTGAAGACCATACATTGGTAGTAAGGATCTTTTCCTTGGGCACCCAGGAAGCATAGATATTCACCAATGCATCCATAGCTTCCCTTCCTTCTTCAGAATCAATGTCCCCACCAATCAATACCCTGTCCGGATTCCTAAGATCTTCCACGGCTGTTCCTTCAGCAAGAAACTCGGGATTGGAAAGGATCTGAAATTTTACTCCATTCCCCGTACTATCCAGGATGTCTTTCAAAGCAGCCGCCGTACGTACCGGTAAAGTGGATTTTTCAATAACAATTTTATCAGATTTTGATACTTCAGCGATTTGTCGTGCACAGAGTTCGATCCACTTAAGATCTGCGGCCATACCTTTCCCGATTCCGTAGGTTTTTGTAGGGGTATTGACAGAAATGAATATCATGTCGGCCTCATCTATCGCCTTTTCAACATCGGTGGAAAAGAACAGATTTCTGCCCCGGGCTTCTTCAACAATTTCGGAAAGGCCGGGTTCGTAAACAGGAATATTATTCACATCGGGATCATTCCATAGCTGGATCCTTTGCTCATTAATATCAACTACGGTAACCTTTACTTTTGGGCATTTTTGCGCAATGACAGCCATAGTTGGCCCTCCAACATAACCAGCTCCAATACAGCAAATATTTTTAATTTTCATGAAATGCTTCTTTTAAAGTTTTTTATCACACCTGTCTTTTAAGACACCTTTGACGTCATATATCACTGTTTTCTGATTTTTTAAGACTTCCAGATCCATTTCCAGGAATTCATTATGGGCAACAGCCAAGACTACCGCATCAAATTTATCCTCAGGTATTTTAATTACCGTTTTTAGACCGTACTCGTGTTCAACTTCTGCAGGACTAGCTAAGGGATCATATATTGTTACATTAGTGCCATACTCTTTGAGATGTTTTACCACATCTACCACTTTTGTGTTTCTGACATCGGGGCAATTCTCCTTAAAGGTTATTCCCAAAACAAGAACTTTTGAGCCTTTTACTTTCATGTCATTTTTCAGCATAAGCTTCACTATTTCACTGCTTACGTAGTGTCCCATACTGTCATTCATTCTTCTCCCGGCCAGGATAATTTCAGGATGATATCCTATTTCCTGAGCCTTCTGAGCCAGGTAATAGGGATCTACTCCTATACAATGCCCTCCAACTAATCCTGGTTTAAAAGGTAAAAAATTCCATTTTGTTCCCGCCGCTTCTAAAACATCCTGGGTATCAATATCAAGCATATTAAAGATCTTTGCCAGCTCATTGACAAAGGCAATATTTATATCCCTCTGAGAGTTTTCGATAACTTTTGCTGCTTCAGCAACTTTAATAGTTGGTGCCAAATGGGTCCCGGCAGTGATCACAGATGCGTAAAGTTCGTTTACTTTCTGTCCCACTTCAGGAGTGGAGCCTGCCGTAACTTTCAGGATCTTTTCTACAGTATGCTCTTTATCTCCCGGATTAATTCTTTCAGGAGAATAGCCTACAAAAAAGTCTTCATTATATTTTAAGCCGCTGCTCTTCTCCAGCACAGGTACGCATTCATCTTCGGTAGCGCCAGGAAACACAGTAGATTCATAGATCACGATATCTCCTTTTTTAAGCACCTTACCTACACTTTCACTGGATTTGTAAAGCGGAGTAAGATCTGGCCGGTTATTTTTATCTACCGGTGTAGGCACAGTGATGACATAGTAGTTGCAGTCTTTAATATCATCCAACTGATCTGTACAGAATAATCCGCTTTCAGCATTTTCAGCACCTAAAGGGTTTGACTGCAACAAAACCGACTGCAAAACATCATTTTCAACTTCTAAGGTTGTATCCTTACCCTCCCGAAGCTCTTCAATTCTTCTTTTATTTATATCAAATCCCACAACAGGATATTTGGTGGCAAATAGGCGAGCCAAAGGCAGCCCCACATAACCAAGGCCGATAACGGCGATCTTCTTTGATTCCATTTAATCTGTTCTAATTAATTTTTATTGCAGGTTTTTCCAGTACCAGTTCACGGCTTCTTTAAGTCCGTCTTCTATTTTATATTCAGGTTCGTAGCCCATCAAGTTTTTGGCTTTGTCTACAGATGCCAGGGAATGCGGAATATCTCCCGGCCGGTTAGGCCCATGCTTCACTTCCACCTTCTCGATTTCAGGATCGTATGCAGAAAGATATTTCCTGAGTAATTGAGTAAGCTCCACAAGATTGGTTCTATCTCCAACTGCTGTATTGTAAACTTCGTTCAACGCTTTCTCATTTGAAGTCGTCAGCGCCAGCAAATTCATTTGCACAACATTATCGACATAAGTAAAATCCCTGGAGTAGGTTCCGTCACCATTGATCACGGGACTTTCATGTTTCATGAATTTCATCACGAACTTTGGGATCACCGCCGCGTAAGCTCCATTGGGATCTTGCTTTCTTCCGAAGACATTAAAATATCTTAGGCCAATCGTATCAATACCATAGGTCTTGTGAAAGATTTCAGCATACAGTTCATTGACATATTTGGTGATAGCATAAGGAGACAGTGGTCTTCCTATTTTATCCTCAACTTTTGGAAGTGCTTCGGAATCGCCATAGGTAGAAGAGCTTGCAGCGTAAACAAAACGTTTCACCCCTGCATCACGTGCTGCCACAAGCATATTGACAAAGCCTGAAACATTCACATCGTTACTGGTAATGGGATCATTAATGGACCGGGGAACCGAGCCTAATGCCGCTTCATGTAGGACATAATCTGCTCCAGAAACCGCTTTTTTACAGTCTTCCAGGTTTCGAATATCGCCTTCTATTAAAGTAAAATTTGGATGATCTTTAATAGCCTCCAGGTTCTCTCTTTTACCTGTAGCAAAATTATCAAGGCAGACCACCCGGGCATTTAGTTCTAATAAAGCTTCACAAAGATTGGAGCCTATAAAACCCGCTCCACCTGTCACCAAAACTTTTGCAGATTGAAGAACTTCAAACTGTTTATTGTTCATTAAGAATTATTTGGGTTGATTAATCGTTCTTGTCCAAAGATAAAATTTCCCTGTAAGGTTATTCCTAATTTAATCTTAAAGATGAACAATTACAAAAACAGCTCAAAATAATTCTGAACCACCTTCTTAAGCCGATGCTGTTGACTCTAAATGAACAAGTTCCGTTTCCACGATTTGAGTATCCCTTCCCTTCTCATTTGGATTATTTATACGTTTCTTTAAGAGAATCATCGCATTTTCACCGATACGTTCCGGTTTTTGATCTACATAAGAGACAGAAGGTGCCAAATATCTGGCTAGTTTTCCATTGATGAAGCCCACAATCTTCAGGTCCTTCGGAATCCCTAAACCATTTTCAAAAGCAAGACGATAGGCCATCATCGTACTCTCAAAATCGCTGCACAGAAGAGCGTCAACCTTATCCTGAAGCATTAATTTCAAAAGTTTTTCTCGAAGGCTATCAGGCTTGGCTGAATTGGCTATGAAAAAATCTTCCTTACTGGCTAAAGCTTCTTTGTAGCCTGTTATCCTTAACTTCCCAACCCCCATGTGGTGAATGGACGTTGCAATTCCTATTTTCTTTAAATTTAAAGTTTGAAGATATTTTGTAGCATCAAAAAAGATCTTTCTGTCATCAACACCTATTTTATCCACTGTCATGTCAAAATCGATTCGATCATATAGAACGACGGGAATATCATAATCAATTAGGTTTTGAATGTGCCCGAATTCCTTTTTTCTCTGTGTTTCTTCCGCGATGGCTATCAAAACCCCATCAACAAAACCCGTTGCCAGCATTTCGACGATCTTCTTTTCTTCTTCCCAGGATTCATTTGAAATATAGGTGATCACCTGTAAACCTTCTTTCTGTGCCTGCGCTTCTATTCCCGAAAGTACATTGGCAAAGAAGGCATTTGAAATATTAGGAATGATCACGCCAATGGTTCCGCTCTTACTACTTTTTAAATTGACAGCCGTGGGATTTGGGCGGTACTTATGCAAAGCAGCCAGTTCTTTTACCCGCTGAATGGTCTTGGGACTAATTTCGGGGCTGTCATTCAGAGCTTTTGAGACAGTTGACACAGATACATTGAGCAACTTGGCAAGTTCCTTTAAGGTGATGCGATTTTTCATAAACTTCAATAGGCTAAGCTACAAATGTAGTAAAGCCTCACAAATTGAAGTTCAAAAAAGGTCTCGAGAAGTTTCTTTTTTATAAATTATCTGGAGAAAATCAACCTAAAGATGAAATTTTTAAGGTCCTATTGGTTTTATATTCTTGCAGCCGTTATTACCATAATTGGATTAGTAACGGGATGGTATCTTTTTATCTTCCTTGTGATCCCTTTTAGTCTGTTTACCCGCAATAAAAATGACAGAGATCAGTGACAAGTTAAAGTTGTATTAAAGCAAGGCTTGTTTTTGCATAGCTACTACTTCGGGCGTAATTTATAATAAACTTCAAAATTCAAGATCATGAAACAGAAAGGAACATTATCTGAAACTATAAATATGCTGAGGACAGAAGAAGGTTATGATGAAGATTTCAATCTCCTGGATGAACATCTGGAAATAAAATCCAAAAGTGAAAAATTAGGACCCGATGATTTTACCGTCGACCAGGTGTTTAGATTTGAGGGAGAATCAAATCCCTCAGATAATGCAATTTTATATGCCATTACAACTTCAAGCGGACATAAGGGAGTTTTGGTGGATGGTTATGGTTATTCCAGCGGACAGGTATCTGATGAAATGATGGCAAAGCTTAATGCCAAGAAAAATCGGCCAATATCTGACTAAGATCAGTTCAAAAAATTTGGTTATACAACCAAACTATTGTATTTTAGAATTGAATTTTAAAAACCAATAAACAAAAACTATGAGCTACTTAGGATTAGACGAAAAAAAAACGTCAAATACCGTTCAGGAGTTAAATGTCTTACTGGCAGATTATCACCTGTATTATCAAAAATTGCGCAATTATCACTGGAATGTAATAGGCAAGAACTTCTTTGACCTTCATGAAAAATTTGAGGAACTCTATGATGATGCCAAGGAGAAGATAGATGAAATAGCAGAAAGGATCCTTACCTTACGTTTTCAGCCCACCAGTAACCTGAGTGAGTACCTTGAAAAATCAAATCTAAAAGAATCCAAATCTGATCTCTCTGATTCGCAAATGATCAAAAATCTTTTGGATGACCACGGCGCTCTTTTGAAGCAGATGAGAAAAGTAGTTGAAGTAGCCGAAAAAGGAGAAGATGAAGGAACCATTGACCTCATCGGAGCTTATATAAGGGAACTGGAAAAGACCAGCTGGATGCTTGACGCCTGGAAAATGAAAACCTCCGAACAACATAAGCCAGTCTAAACTTTTCTGAATGCAAGAAAGTTTTGACATAAACGATTCCATAGAAGGAATTTGGGAAAAATTAGGCGAATGGACAGATTCATTGATCTTAAGTTTGCCTAATTTTATTTTGGCCATTCTGGTCTTTGTCTTGTTTGTTATCGCGGCTAAATATGTGGGCAAACTGCTTGGCAGGATCTTAAGGTTCAAAGTAAGACAGGATTCTATTCGCGAGATCACTATAAAGATCGTGAAGGTTTTGGTGATCGTACTGGGCTTTTTTGTGGCCCTGGGGCTGCTCAACCTTGACACAGTACTCACCTCTGTGCTTGCCGGTGCCGGAGTTGTTGGCTTGGCAATAGGCCTTGCCCTGCAGGGAACTCTAAACAACACCTTTTCGGGAATACTTTTAAGCTTTCTTCCTGAAATTCAGATCGGGGATTGGATAGAGAATAACGGTTATGCCGGTAGAGTTGTAGAGATCAACCTTAGGAGTATTGTTATCAAAGAAGCCGATAATAATTATGTTGTCATACCCAATTCACAGGTCGTTGATGCACCTTTCAAAAATTTCTCCAGGACCTCCCGCTCAAGGGTGATGCTGGATTGCGGGGTAGGATACGAATCAGATCTTGAATTGGTAAAAGAACTTACAATTAAAGCCATTTCTGAACATTTTCCGCAGAAAGGAAATGAGGAAGTGGAATTCATGTACAAGGAATTCGGTGACAGTTCAATCAATTTCGTGGTACGGTTCTGGACCGATGTTACCTCGAACCGGGAAATTCTGCTTGCACGCAGCAAGGCTGTCATTGCCGTTAAAAAGATTTATGATGAGAATGATATCAATATTCCGTTCCCAATAAGAACTTTGGAGTTTAATAACAAACTCAACATCGATCGCTCTTCTGAAGATTGACCTTTTCAAAACTATAAAAAAACTCCCGAAGAATTCGGGAGTTTTTTATCATCAAATTTTTGTTTTTCCTAAAAATTCAGTCCGAATCCAAAGCTGAACCTAAAGCCTTCCTCTCCGGTAAAGAAATTGAACCTTCCGCTTAACGCCTGCGCACTGGTAACCCAGAATCCGCCTCCATAGCTTTCATGCCATGGGTTACTGTCCTCTCCATCCTGCCAGATCTTTCCGGCTTCATATCCCACAAATACCCCAATTTGCACGGGCAATACTGGAGTTTTGAACTGGTTAAAGCTATATCTCAGATCGGCACCCGTAGCAAAGGCACTTTCTCCGGCAAATCGATGCAGCCTGTAAGCTCTCAGTCCATTGTCGCCTCCCAGATTAGCAGCCTGATAGAATTCAAAGTCATCACCCAGGTTTATTTCTGCCTGTACTCTTGGATTAAGTACCAGCTTGTCGCTCCTTGTAATCCCTCTAAAAAATCCGAGATAAGGGTTTATATATCCATAAAAATTGTCGGTGTGCTGAGTGTTCATCTTTCCTCCAACTACCAGTTCGAATTTCATTCCGTTGGAAGGATTGATCACATCATTATAACTTTCATAGCGAAAGGTGCCCTCGATGCCCAAAAAATATTTTCGGTTAAAGAAGTCGGGACTGTCTGCAAATTCTTCGGTGATAAATCTTCCTTCAGTCTCCTCAACCTCTACTCCTTCAAATGTGGCTACATATTTAAAATAACTTCCAAAGGGACTCTCACGCACAAAGCCTGCTTCCCCTCCAATCCGACTTATTTTAACCCGGTTATAATCTTTTCCCAGCTCATCTTCAGGATTAAAAGTGTCATTTCCATACCCAAAGAAGTTGCGTGTAAAATTAGGGCTTGTAAAATGAGCTCCTATCATCAGATTATAAGTACCAAAAACGTTGGCAAATTCCCCGTCATAATACACAT
Organism: Salinimicrobium catena; assembly: GCF_900102915.1. Lineage (GTDB taxonomy): Bacteria > Bacteroidota > Bacteroidia > Flavobacteriales > Flavobacteriaceae > Salinimicrobium > Salinimicrobium catena. The sequence goes on along the minus strand of NZ_FNGG01000002.1, from coordinate 354,793 downwards.
CAAAACCCTGGGTGGCAAAATAATACCCCCCGCTAATACTGTGACGTGAAGTGAAAGGATTCCTTCTAAAGCCATAAGTAGTATAAGAACCTCGTAGTCCTATTTTGATGCCGTCATCGGGATTGTAACCTACTGCAGGAATAACCCGGGTAGTGGAATAGATCTTTCTATCCTTATCAAAAATATTCACTTCATAATCATCGGTGAAATTAATATCCCCGCCCTGGTTCACTTCAATAGTGTTGGGTTTTGATTTATGATCATAAACCTTCAGGTTCTTTCCATTTCTTATCCGATAAACATCATTGTTCTGCCCCCCTATCAACCGGGTAAGCAGCGGATCTTCTCCCTCTCCGAAAACCTCAAAAATATCATCATCATCAAGACCATAAACCCAGATCTGCTTTGTAAATTCATCTGAATAAACTCTTGAATTCACCACATCTGCCTTTTTACCTTCTTTGATCCTAAACACTGTGACTTTTGTCTTACCCTTAGGCAACCTTTCCACTTCAATATGATCGTCCTTGTCTGTACCGGTCACAATGGCGGTTTTGGCAAGAACTTTATAATATCGCTTGGTAATATCTACGAGGTTTTCCCTGCGGGCTTTCAGACTTTTTATGATATTTTCTGAAGATTCCCCGCGGGTCTCCTCGGGAAGCCTGGAAAATGCTGCATTTATGACCTCATCTGTAATGTGCTCCTGAAGGTATTTCGCCTGCTCTATCCATTCTTCCCTTCCGGTATTTTGCAAAAGGCTCCTGTCAAGACCCAGTGCGGCCGAATTGAACCATTCCACATCTTTGATATCTTCGTTGTACAAAGCAAATTGATTGGCAATACCAGTAAGTCCCCTGAGAGTGGCCAGGAAGGCACCGTCAAAATTGGAAAATACCTGGTCCCTGTCTCGCGGAATTGGCTTAAAAAGGTGATTTCCTTCTTCATCTTCAAATTCGCTCCACCTCCATTGATCCTGATGACGGTCCCAATCACCTACCAGCATGTCAAAGATCCTTGCCCGAATATAAGCTTCTTCATCAAGCCTGTATTTTTCATCTCTTCTCAAACGTTCGAAAACTCCTGAGGTGCTCTCAATATCATGATCTGGGGAACCGAAAGATTCATATCCTGTCCAGTTCTCTTCAGGTCGCTCCACGATCATATACAGCTCATCACCATATTCATCATTATACGGTCCTAAAGCTTTTTGTTTTGGTACATAATATAGCTTCGGATTGGTATGAAATATTCCTGCGGCCTTGGATAAAGTAGGAATAGCCATAAATCCGTATGGATGTGCGGAAGTATAAAAATCTTCAATAATGTCCTCAGCCAGTGTATTTTCAAATTCAGATTCTACTGAGGCATCCTTGAAAGCCACCGTCTGGAGAAACTGTACCGCACTTTTCTTAATAGCTCTCAAATTATAGTCCCTGCCCTGCTTGTCTTTCAACCTTAGGGAACGGGTTTGGTGCCCACCACCGGTTCTGACCACTTCCAGGCCGCCAAAAAGGGTGTCCAGATCCACTACTTCGGCTTTTATTTTGGTACCGTATATTTCCCGGTAACGATCTCCCCAAACGCTTTCGTAAACTTCGTTCTTTTCAGTCTCTTCCGGCTCATAAACAGAGGCCTCTACAAACTTTGGAAATGAGGTGGCCAACGTATCCAAATTAACTGGTTTTGGTGCAGGAAATACTTCTTTTTGGTACAGAAGTTTTGGCTGGTTGTCAAAACTTCCGTAGAAACTTGCCCAGGTAGAGCCGTCTTCAAAAACATCCAAAACAGCAAAGCCCTGCCCCTCTATGGCAAAGAGCCCATCATTTCCAAGGGAAACATTGGTCGCTTTGGACCCAGAGCCTGAAACGATCTGTTTGACACCTTCATGTTCAATATATTGGAGGCTGTGCTCATGGCCGGAGACAAAGATCACATTTCCCCATTGTTTGGAGATCGTGGAAAGCCTTTTTACAAGGGTCTTGTATCGAAGGTTTTGCGCATCCTGAATAGAAACTCCCCCACTCGTCCTTATCAACATGGCAAGAGAACCTAAAATTGGTACCGGGATCTTCTTTTGTGACGGATATAAATGCTGGTTGAAATTATAATGTCCCCCATGTACCCCATTCGTATACAGCGGGTGGTGCAAGGCAAAAACCACCGTTTTGTTCTGATTCTTTTTTAATTCGCTTTCTATTTCAAGGAAAAGCGCTTCCCTGGTTTTGATCGGACATTCATCATTAATAGAAGGATGGTTATCCCAATTAGTGAGATACCATTGGGAATCAACCACCAGCAGCTGGATATTTTCAGATACTTCTATACTCTCAAAAGCACAACCTGGATCGGGATGAAACACGTCTTCTCTTTCCAGTACTTCCTCCAGATAATCCTTCTCTCTTTTCAACCCGGGAACCCCTTCATTATACCAGTCGTGATTACCAGGAATGAAAATAACTTTTCCGTCATAATTTTCAACAGCATCAAGCTGAGCGTCCAGTCTGTATTCTGCCCTTTCCCTCAGCGGATGATCTTCCCGAACAAGGCCATCGGGATAAATATTATCTCCAAGGAAAAAAGTGTAATTCCCAAATTGCTTTACTGAATCAAGGTAAGTCTTGAAAGCCAGCAAACCTTCAGAGGTTCCTCCCGGAAGAGCGTAGCCGCCATCCCCAAGAAGGTAGAAAGACTTCTCGATCTTTTTGTCGGTGGGGTAGCTAAAATCAGCTTTGGGTTCTCCTTCTTTGTACTTGGGAACATTGTAGGTAGAACAGGCAGTAAAGGCAATAAGTACAATCAGTGTTAGAAATTTGTTATTTTCTTTCATAGAAATTAAATCGGGGGATTTTTTTGTAATTTGGCAATGAACCTAACTCATACTGAATGACACCCCTTGTTGAGAAAGCTGAAAAATTTGTCAAGAAATTATTCCGAGAAAAATTACCCAATACTTTCATTTATCACAACTTTAAACACACACAAAGGGTAGCTAAAAGTACTAATGAATTAATTGAAAAATCTGAAATTCATGTTAAACAAAAGGAAGCGCTCCTTTTGGCGGCATGGTTACATGATACCGGCTACACCGAAACCTACTCGGGGCATGAAGAAAAAAGTATTGAGATAGCGAACGATTGGCTCAGGAAAAATGGGGCCGACGAGGAATTGATCAGCGATGTGAGCCGCTGCATAAGGGCCACCAAAATGAGCGTGGAGCCCAGTGACCTTCTGGAAAAGATCATTAAAGATGCCGACACTTCTCACCTGGCACAGGATTATTTTAGTGATGTAAGTGAATTACTGCGGCAGGAACTTCGGCTGCAGCACATTAAGAATTTTGGTGCCCAGGAATGGGTGGAACAGAACATCAAGCTCTTTACCCAAAAGCACCAGTTCTATACAGATCATGCGCTGAAGAAATGGAAGGAGCAAAAAGATAAAAACCTTCAGGACCTCCTGGAGAAAGAGAGAAAGATCAAGAAAAAGATCGCCAAGGAAGAGACCAAGGCGAAATTAAAGGTAAAATATAAGGATAAAAGTCCGGACAGGGGAATTCAAACCCTTTTTCGGGTGACCATGAGAAATCACCTAAAGTTAAGCGATATTGCGGATGCCAAGGCGAACATCCTGCTTTCGGTGAATGCCATCATTATCTCGCTGATGATCGCCAATCTAATACCGGACCTTACCGCACCCACGCCAGATTATCACCTGATGATACCAACGTTGGTCCTAATTTGCTTTAGCGTAGCCTCAATAATTGGAGCTATCATGTCTACCAGACCTGATATTACTACCGGGGAATTTACCCGTGAACAGGTCAAAAAAAGGGAAGTGAACGTCTTATTCTTCGGAAATTTTCATCGCATGCCATACGACCAATTCGAGTGGGCAATGAACGAGATCATACACGACCACAGTTACGTTTATGAATCGCTGATGAAAGATCTTTACCTCCTGGGAGTAGTGCTGAACAGGAAGTACCGATTACTGAGGATCACCTACAATATCTTCATGGTAGGTATTATTCTGTCAGTTTTAAGTTTTATAGTTACCTATTACGTGGTCTAATCCAGTTCGTTGATCAGATCTTCATAGGTGATGACCTGTTCTGAAGAGTCTTCACCGGGCATATTGTAAAGTACATCCACCCGTATGGCTTTTAAGCCTATTACACCCTGTACATCTTCCATTTCCAGCATTTCCACATTTTGCCCCAGGTATTTTTTGGCCTGCAGATATTCAATGTAGCGCAGGTATTCGCGTTCATCTTTCCTGTTGGAATAAATGATCGCGATCTTCCCTTTTTCAGTGATCCTTTCCTCGGTACCTTTAATAAAGGCCTTGTCTATTCGCTTTTTAATGATCTCGTATCGCGCGTTGTAAGTACCGTCAACATCGAATTTCTTCTCATCCATTCGATAACGGATAGAAAGGGTGCTGTTGTAAACGAGTATTAAGGATGCAGCCTCCAGCTTTAGCGGCATGTTTTCCTGCACCTGGTAGAACCTGTTTTCCATTTCACACATGGTGCTCAATTGCCATAATCTAAGATTGAAGAGGTAAACTTCATCAAAAGGTTTTATCCTGTCGTTTGTAAGGGCGGCGCCAATGTAAATATTATGCTCTACCCCGTCGGTCTTATAGCGTTCAAAGTAATGCGGATAGATCTTCTGGGCCTCGACCTGCTTGCGATCAATATATCGGGCCATGGTTCGGTTGATCTGCTGTACAGCCTCATCATAATTCTTCCGGTGGTTGTAAATAATACCGGTATCTGAATTGATCTTCTTCCGGTAGTTCTCAACACTTTCCTTTAAACGAGGAGTCTGTTTCTGAATATGATCCAGTACCGGACGTATTTCCCGCTGAAGCAGATTGAACACCTTTTGTTCACTGGAGGCGTTCAGGCTTTGAGAAAGTTCATCTTCAAATTCCTTTATCCGGAACTTTACCTGCTCATAAATGTCCAGTTTCTCCCTCGCTTCGGCTTCATCCACTATCTTTCTAATGAGCAGCAATTGATCGAGTAGATCCCGCTGAATCGCATCATTACGGGCTTCCGAAGAAGCCACAATATCTATTTGCCCAAAGAGGGGATGAATATTTTCAAAAGAAATATCCTTAAAAGACGCCAACCCGTCTTCATCAAGGTCTTTGATGAATTTTCGAGCCTCCTTTTCAAAGATCCAGAGCACGCTGGGATGTATTGAGGTACATTCGCTCTGAATGACCGCCTTCACCCGGTTCTCATATTCGGTTTTATTTCGCTCTACCGCAGTGACGATGTAAGGCAGGATATCTTCAAGCTTGGTAGCGTTCACGCTGTTGAGCTCATTCTTTCTGAAGGAGGCGATCTCAAGAACTCCGAGTAAAATATCATTTTTGGCAATGGGCGCTAAAATGGCACTTTTCACTCCTCTCTCCATAAGGTTTTTTCCGAGGAGATTATCGGGATAATCTTTCGTATATTGTTCAATATTTGAGATAGAAAAGTAAGTATGCTGCTGCATCAAAGCTTCATAAGCGTCATCTCCCATCGCCGCCCTGCAATCAAGGGTGCTTTCTGAATTGAGAATGAAGCTATTGGTACCCTTTCCACCCATTTTTTCAAAACAAGATTCCTGTTCGTTGTAAAGCGTAAAACCGACACGAAGATCCGGGATCTTATAAATGGACTTAAATATCTCTTCAAATTTTTCGACCTCTTCCTTTCCTGAAGTATTCCGTTGCAACAAAGTCGTTTTCAGATCAGAGATGGCGTCGTCTACTGTTACATCGGTAAGAGTAATAATGGTAAAACCTTTAAAGATCCAACTGCGCGGAGGAAATTTTTTCTTCCACAGCTCAATATCTTCAATATTCTGGAGCAGGGAATCAACATCTCTATCAGAGATCTCAATGGCCTGCTCTGTAGGTTCTATCTCGACAAAATCTGAATTCAGGTCAATCCTGTAGTGTCTAATGATCCCTTTTTCATCGGGTATATCATAATACAATGGGCGCGAAAAATCAATATCGTAACCATAATGAGTGTTCAGGATCATGATACAGGCAAAAATGTAATCCAGATCCTCATTAAGGTTTCTCATGGAAAGATTATAATCCTCCCCTGCCTCTTTCAGAATTTCCCTGAAGCGGGCCGTAGAATTAAAGATCACATTATGAAATGGAATAGAGATAGCCTTGATCTGGTTTTCAGAAAGGATCTCTGGAAAAAGGTCTTTCATAAGGATCTTTATAGGATCTTTATATTTCACCAGGTCCTCTCCACTTTCAATCCCTTCAGTAAGCGCCGGAAACTGCGCCACATAATTCAACATCTTCTCAATGTATTCTCTGGAGATCGTACTGGTCTCACATTCCAGCTGCCTCCGGTAAAGCTGAGTGATCTTATGAAAGCTGATCTTGATATTGAGGGGAAAATCCTTTTGCTTCTTCATATTTTAAAAATAGATATTTTCTCCCCGAAGCCTGAATTGGCTCTTTATATTAACAATATTTTATACAAATGGGGTTCCGCACAAATACAAGTTGATTATTTTTGCACAAAACAATTAATTATGCGCAAAATTTTAATGCTTGGTGTACTTGCTGCTTTTGCTTCCTGTGAGGAGGACAAAGAAGGCTACTTCATCAGCGGAACGGTAGAAAACGCTACCGAAGGACAAGAGATCTATGTTTCTGAACTTAATGAAAGTAATACTCAAACTGTACCCGTTGATACCGTACAAGTAGTTGATGGAAAATTTGAGCTTGACCTGCCTGAAAAAGACAGTCCGGCCATTAGTTTCCTGAATTTAAAAGGTACCAGGGGTAATATTTTATATATCGCCGACAATACCCCTATCTCTTTTACTATTTACCCGGACAGTCTTTACGCCTCTACAGTGACGGGCGGAAAAGATAACGAGATCCTTTACAATTACCTGGGTGAGATCAAGGAGAATAACAGGAAAATGGGTGAGGCAAGAAACGCCATGAGAGAGGCTTTTTCCACTCAGGATACAGCGAAACTGAAGGCTCTACAGCAAACTCAGCAGGAGATCACCGATAAGGATAAAGTGAACAAAAAGGAACTGGTAAGCCAGAACCCAAATTCTATAGTATCGGTAATGGTACTTCAGGATATGCTGAACACTAAAATGTATTCTACTTCTGAACTCAGGACTCTCTTTGATAATCTTTCTGCGGAAGTAAAACAAACTTCCCTGGCTCAAAATCTTGATCAAAACCTGAAGAACATGAGTCGCACCGATGTAGGCAACAAAGCACCCGGTTTTAGCGCTCCAACCCCCGAAGGTAACGAGCTGTCGCTTCAAGAGGCACTGGGCGAGGTAACTTTGGTTGATTTTTGGGCCTCCTGGTGTAAGCCTTGTAGAGTTGAGAATCCTAATATCGTAAAGGTTTATGAAAAATACCACGACAAAGGTTTTAATATAATTCAGGTTTCTCTTGACCGTCCCGGTCAAAAGGACAAATGGATAAAAGCTATTGAAGATGATAATTTAGGTAACTGGAATCATGTTTCAAACCTTAAGTTCTGGCAGGATCCTATCGCTGCTCAATATGGGGTAAGGGCTATTCCTGCAGCCTTCCTTCTTGATAAGGAGGGAAATATCGTAGCAAAGAATTTAAGAGGCGAAAGTCTTGAGCAAAAGGTTGGTGAACTTTTGAACGCTGAAGCTTCCAATTAATATTCTAACACACTTATAGAAAAAGCCTCCAAAAATGCAATTTTGGAGGCTTTTTCATTTTAAGTTTTCTCAGTTATCTACTTCAGAAGAAATCCAATATTAACTTTTGCCGTGATCTCCATTTCTCCCGGAGCCAAAGTCTCCTGCTGCTCACTATCTGCAGCCTTCATTTCCATGGTTCGGTACATGGGTAGAGGGTAATTTCCATTTTCTATCTCGCTGATGGTATGAGCAGCTCCAATTTCCTGCCCTAGTGCTCCTGCAAATTCCTCAGCCTTTTGCCTCGCATCTAAAACAGCCTTTTTGCGGGCTTCAGATTCCAGTTCTTCTCTTTTGGACGACTGAAACTGGATCCCATTGATCCTGTTCAAACCAGATTCAAGTAAACCGCTCATAAGCTTCTCGTATTTGCTAAGATCATCAAGGGTAATAGAAATAGCCTGGTTAGCTGAATAAAAGGTTTCTTTAGACTGGTAATTATAATCTTTATTTAGGGTAATGTATTCGGTCTGAAAATTTTTGGAAGGAATATCCTGTGATTTCAGGTACTTGATCACATCATTTACAACCTTGTCATTTTGCGCCTTAACTTCAGTAGCATCTTTTCCCGTATGTTCTATTCTGGCCCTTATAACCACTTTATCGGGAACCACTTTTACGGTACCTTCGCCGGTAACGTTGACCAGTGATACAGGTTTTTCCTGAGCCATTCCGGCTATACATACAAATAGAGAGAGGGTAAAAATCAGTTTTTTCATAACAAATTTGGTTTAGTTTTTGTTTTTGGCAAAATCAATACCAATTATCCTATTTTCCCCGCTTTTTGCAGAAAAAATAATAATACAATTGGGATAGCAAGGAGAATGACCATCAGTAAATGATCTGTAAAGATCCACGGCGCAAGTACCAACGTTAGAAGGTAACCCCCTACGGCTCCTCCAAAATGGGCATCGTGACCAATATTTCCCAATTGTCTTTTCATTCCGTAGATAGAATACAGCATATAACCAATTCCGAAGACATAAGCCGGAATGGGAATTGGTATCAAGAAAAGATACAGGCTCATATCAGGGTACAACAGTATGGCTGCATAAATTATCCCTGAAACCGCCCCGCTGGCACCTACGGCGTTATAGGAATAATCGTGTTTATGAAAGTAATAGGAAAGCAGGTTACCCACAAGAAGGCTGGCAAAATAGATCAGTAAAAATCCAATGGTACCCATAGAATCTATTACCACATCGGCAAAGAAATAAAGGGTTAACATGTTCAGGAAAAGATGGGAGGTGTCTACGTGAAGAAATCCGGAAGAAAGAATTCTGAGTTTCTCCCCTCTTTTTACGGCTGCTGCGTTGAATTTATATCGGTCAAAAAAATATCTATCTTTAAATCCTTTGTATGAAATGATGACGTTGGTGGCAATTACCAGTATGGTCACCAGGTTTAAATCTCCCATGAACGGTTCTGTTTACTGCCAAATATAGCATATATTTGCCTAAATTTTTTTCATGCAGCGTTTAGTTTTCTGGCTTGCTTACCCCCTGCTCTGGTTTGTTTCCATTTTACCCTTCAAACTCTTCTACATGGTTTCTGATGTGGTATATGTGCTGGTGTATCATGTGGTGAGGTATCGCAGAAAAACAGTCACTTCAAACCTAGAGCTGGTCTTTCCAGAAAAGTCTTCCGAAGAAATAAACAAAACAAGAAAAAAGTTCTACAAGCACATGGTAGATATGTTCCTTGAAATGATCAAGAGCATTTCTATTTCAAATGAAGAGCTGAAAAAGCGGTTCACCTTTACCAACCTGGAGGAACTCCAAAAGATCAGGAAGATGAACAAGAGCATTATCCTTGCCTGTGGGCATTACGCCAGTTATGAATGGATGAACGCACTACAACTATATGGGTTGGATTATAAAGGCTTCGGAATTTATAAAAAGGTCAAGAACAGATATTTTGACAAGCTGGCAAAAGACATACGTGGGAGATACGACGGAGTTTTAATATCGACCAGCAAAGCTACCAAGACCATAACCGAAAACCAGGAAAAAGGAATTTTAGGGGTATACGCAATGATCGCAGATCAATCTCCTAAATTAAGCCGAACCCGAGCCTGGGCCAAATTTATGGGAATAGGTGTTCCGGTATTTACAGGAACAGAAAAACTTTCAAGAAGCCTGGATATGGCAGTGGTCTACCTTCATGTAGAAAAAGTGAAGAGGGGGTATTACGTAGCTACATTTAAACCCCTTACCTGCCAGCCGAAACAAGAGCCTGAATATGAAATTACCCGCCAATACTTCAGCTTACTGGAAGCACAGATAAAAAAGGCTCCCGAGTATTATCTCTGGACCCACAAAAGATGGAAACACCGGAATGCTTCCATCCCTCATGATGCCGTAGTCATTAAACCAGATTAGCTATTTCTTTGATCTCGGAGATCATTTTTTGTGCAACCTCATCGGCCTTTTGTTGTGAACCGGCCTCTGTATAGATCCTGATAATAGGTTCTGTATTCGATTTTCTCAGGTGCACCCAGTGATCCTCAAAATCTATTTTTACACCGTCTACCGTAGACACTTCTTCTGAATCATATTTTTCCTCCACATCTTTAAGGATCTTATCCACATCCAGTTCGGGTGTTAGTTCGATCTTATTTTTGCTCATATAGTAGGAAGGATAGGTTTTACGAAGTTCAGAAACCTTCATTTTTTTCTCGGCTAAATAGGTCAGGAATAAAGCTACTCCCACAAGACTATCCCTTCCATAGTGCAATTCAGGAAAAATGATCCCTCCATTGCCTTCCCCACCAATAATGGCATTGGTATCCTTCATTAGCTGAACTACATTTACTTCGCCCACGGCACTCGCTTTATAAGTTCCACCGTGTTTTTGAGTGATGTCTCGCAACGCCCTTGAAGAAGAGAGGTTACTCACGGTATTTCCGGGGGTTTTGCTCAACACATAATCGGCACAGGCCACCAGGGTATACTCCTCTCCAAACATCTCTCCATCCTCGCTGATAAAAGCTAGACGATCCACATCCGGGTCGACCACAATACCAAGATCGGCATTCTTTTCCTTAACAAGTTGGCAGATGTCTGTAAGGTGTTCTTTCAAAGGTTCCGGGTTATGCGGAAAATGACCGGTAGGTTCACAGTACAACTCGATCACATTCACTCCCAGCCTTTTCAGTAAACGCGGAATAGCGATACCTCCTGTGGAATTCACCCCATCAACTGCTACTGTAAAATTGGCTTCAGAAACCTTTTTTGCATCCACCAAAGGCAGCATTACCACCTCTTCAATATGAGTATCGATATAATGAGTGGCCGGTTTAATATTTCCAAGAGAGTCTACATCTGCGAATTCAAAAGTGGCTTTTTCAGCCATATCCAGGATCTCAGCGCCGTCAGAACCGCTTAAGAATTCCCCTTTTTCATTCAACAGTTTAAGAGCGTTCCACTGTTTGGGATTATGGCTGGCTGTAAGGATGATCCCGCCGTTGGCCTTCTCCATTGGCACCGCCACTTCTACAGTAGGGGTTGTGGACAGGTCAAGATCTATGACATCAATTCCCAGGCCTATGAGCGTGTTCATTACCAGTTGCTGGATCATTTCTCCCGAAATTCGGGCGTCTCTTCCCACCACTACTTTCACTGAATCTCCTTCTGTACGTTCTTTAAGCCAGCTGCCATATGCCGCTGCAAATTTCACTGCATCTATAGGTGTAAGATTATCTGAAGGCTTTCCTCCAATTGTTCCTCGAATTCCGGAAATCGATTTTATTAAGGTCATTAAAGTTGGTTTAGTATTAGAAATTAACTTCGGCTCACAACGTCCTATGAACAGGATTTCTTCCGAAGGCATACAAATATACAAGGCTTCTGAAGCAGTAACAAAACTTAACAAAAATTAAACAGTCAAATTAGTACCTTAGTCTGCATGAATTTTCTTGCCCATATATATCTATCAGGAAAAGATGAGGAGCTCACCGTTGGGAATTTTATCGCCGATTCAATAAAGGGCAGGAAATATCTTGATTATCCTCCGGGAATTCAAAAAGGCATCCTTCTGCATCGCGCAATAGACACTTATACAGATGCTCACCCTGTGGTTAGAAAAAGTGCCGGTCGACTTTACAAAAATTACAGTCATTACAGTCCGGTGATAGTGGATATATTTTACGACCATTTCCTGGCTTCGAACTGGAGCTACTATTCCGACCGGCCACTGGAGGACTTTATAGCCGATTTTTACCTGCTACTGAAGAAAAGATTCTCTATACTTCCCAGTGCAGTACAGCAATTTTACCCTTACATGGTTGAAGACAATTGGCTGTTGAGCTATGCGAGCATCGAAGGAATTAAACGCATATTGTATCAAATGAACCGGCGCACCAAAGGCAGATCAAAAATGGATGAAGCCGTCAAAGAGCTTAAGGAACATTATTCTGAGTTTGAAACCGATTTCAGGACCTTTTTTCCAGATCTGCAGGAATATTCAGACCAAAAGATCAAATCCCTTTTATGAAAAGAATTCTACTATGGGCTTTTATCGCCCTACACCTCTCCTGTAAAACAACAATTCAAGAACTTCCGGCCACCCACCTTAAGGAAGGCCGTGGCGTAACAGCCAAAAACGCGATGGTGGTCTCTGCCCGTGAGGAAGCCTCTAAAATAGGATTAGAAGTTCTGAAGTCCGGCGGGAACGCTTTTGACGCTATGGTGGCTACAGAAATGGCCCTGGCAGTAGTTTATCCCTTTGCAGGAAACCTCGGCGGAGGTGGCTTTATGGTCTATAGAATGGCTGATGGGGAGACGGGCGCATTGGATTACAGAGAAAAAGCACCTTTAAGAGCCCACAGGGATATGTACCTGGATGAGAATGGAGAAGTTGTTCCTGAAAGGAGCCGCTTGGGAGGACTGGCCGTAGGTGTCCCGGGAACGGTAGCAGGAATATTCGCTACCCATGAAAAATTTGGGTCCAAACCCATGAAGGACTTATTAGCTCCTGTGATCGCACTGGCTGAAAAGGGATTTGCGGTCTCCGATAATCAGGCGAGGAATTTCGAGCATTACCGGGATCTTTTCCTGGAAGTGAATATAGACACCATACTTTTTGCAAGGCAACACCAATCTGGAGATACAATTAAAAATCCGGCGCTTGCTAATACGCTGGAACTTCTTGCGGAAGGTGGAAAAGAGGTTTTTTATGAGGGGCAGGTTGCGAAGCAACTGATAGATTTTCTCCAAAGCCATGGAAGCATTATCACTTTAGAAGATCTGGCTGCCTATGAAGCTAAATGGCGGGAGCCGATATCTGTAAAATATAAAGATTATACTGTGCTCTCGATGTCACCGCCTTCGAGCGGCGGAATTGTACTTTCCCAGATCCTCAAGATGGTCGAACCTTACCCCTTGAGAAAATTCGGACACAATTCTTTGAGATCAATTCAGGTTTTAACCGAAGCAGAAAAAAGAGCATATGCCGACAGGAGTCATTTTCTGGGAGATCCCGATTTTGTGGAAATCCCCACCTCCTTCCTCACAAGTGTGGAATATTTACACAATAGAATGAAATCCTTCAGTTTTGATAAAGCCACTCCTTCAGTAGAAATAAGTCATGGAAATATACCCGGTTATGAAAGTATGGAAACAACCCACTATTCAATAGTAGACCAGTATGGGAATGCAGTATCAGTTACTACTACGCTTAACGGCGCCTACGGCTCAAAGCTTTATGCAGAAGAGCTTGGTTTTTTCCTGAACAATGAAATGGATGATTTCAGTGCAAAGCCCGGAGTACCCAACATGTTCGGCCTTATTGGCGCTGAGGCAAACGCTATAGAACCGCAGAAAAGAATGCTGAGTTCAATGACCCCAACTATAGTTGAGAAGGATGGAGAATTGTTCATGGTCCTGGGGTCTCCCGGAGGCTCTACTATCATAACCTCGGTCCTCCAAACAATCCTAAACGTTACCGAATATGGCCTTACCATGCAACAGGCTGTGAATGTGGCAAGGTTCCACCACCAGTGGCTTCCTGACGAAATCGTGTTTGAACCCGACTCTTTTGATCCTGAACTTTTGGAAGAACTAAGAGCAAAAGGATATGAATTAAATGAAAGAAATTCCAGGATCCTGGGAAAGGTAGATGCGATCTTAAAGCTGGACAACGGCTGGCTTGAAGGCGGTGCAGATCACAGGGGCGATGATACTGCCGTTGGTTTTTAAACATAAAAAAACCCGGCGTAAAGCCGGGTTATCTTACAATTCTTGATTGGATATCTTACACCCAATACCATCTATCATTGATCAATTCTACTCGTTTATATCCGTATTTAGTACTGAAATACCAGGTATCAAGATAACGAAGCACTGTTAATCCACTTATGTAATAGGTCTCCCCGTTTACATAAATTTCCTCTTCGGTCTCACCACCCGAGCTATAAGGGTACATATTATTAATTCCAGTAACATCTCCTGACGATAGACCACTTCTTTGAATGTTAAAAGTGCTTCCGTCTTTTTTAACAATAGTAGGCTGCCCATTAGCAGAAAAGGAATACGAACCATACATCATTATAGATCCAAAATCTAGAGCACTGGTGAACTCTGCTCCATCAAATCCCTGATCGGCATATGTGTAAAAATTATGTTCTCTTCCACTCTGGATATTACCATAATTAATAGTGATGTAGTTCTCTCTGTCTACCCTGCTTTGTTCGTGCCACAGGCCTATTGCGTGACCTATTTCATGAATAGTATTTCCAGTAGAGCAGCTGCTGGAAAGCGTAATATTCTGTTTTCCCCCAATCATTCCAATATAAGAGGAGCAACCTGATCCGCTCACGAAATAGACATAATTGGATTGCGAAGTTCTCTCAACAAATTGAATATTGGTTTTTGACTCCCAGTGAGATATAGCATCGTATACCCTGGATTTATTATCTAAATTACTGTCTATGGCATAATATACAGTATTATTTGGCCATCTTGCCGAAGTTCGCCCCACACTTTTGTTCTCAGGCGAATCTCCCTTATCATACACTACCTGCACTTCTTCTGCAGATACCATGTCATTTGGTAAAATTATGTCTCCCTGATAAACATATTCCCCATTAAATTCTTCAACAGGAACTTTATGACCCCCAAAGTACATTTCACGTACACTTCCGGGAGCATCAGCATTAGCAACTTCAGCCATCGCATCTGTTTCAACCATTTCTACGGCAGTCTCCGTACCGTCTACTTCTTCTAATTCATTAGGATCGTCTTTACTACATGACGCCAATAAAGCCAAAGCTGGCAACAAATAAACAAATTTCAACTTTCTCATAAGTAGGTGTTTTGCATTAGTTAGCAACATACCTTTGGGTAGTACATTGCTTTTATGATTATTATAGGTTTTGATGATTTCCAATTTTTCGTTAAAGCTAGATTCTGAAAACATAAAAAAATCTTAATTTGATTCTCTGCTGTAACATTTGTAATAACTGTGCCAAAAAAAAAATTCTGTAAACTTTAACTTTTAAATGATCTTTCTTTTTTAAATCTAATTCGCTAATCCTTTAAACAGGCCCATTTTTTAGATCATTTGAAAAAATTCATGTTTCAGATTAACGAGATTTTATATACTTTAATCTGGTCCAAAAATATAAATTAATATTTTTTTAAACCTTTTTAATTAAATTTTAACACTCTGACAATAAGTATTTTCTGTTAAGAAGAATAAACAGTTTTAAAAAGATTTAATTTTTTCTGGAAAGGAATGTGTTAAAAAGAAGAACAAGTAAAAACCAGTAAATTAAAAAGGAGTGAACATTATAGTTTTGAAATAAGTGACAATGGTTTTTATCCCTTGAGAAGACATTGTAAAGGTTGCTTTTAAGCTACTGGAAGAACATTATCCCGAATTCTGAGGCTAAAAACCGGCACATACCTTCTTGTCGCTAACCACCTAACGAATAATAAGTAAAGTGATTACTTTTTTTTGAATATTGGATACTCCAGGATCGGTTGGGAGACAACTTTTTCTGATGACAATATATACCTCCTGGTGCAAGGGATCTATATTCTATTTCATCCAGAAAGCCATCTTACTTTTAATTTTCTGAGCCGGTGTTACCTTTCATCTGGATATTAAACAAAGCTTAGATGATTTCAGATTAAGATACCATGTTTTTGTTTATCAAAACAAAGTCGTACTCCGGCCCTATGTTCAATAAGGATCTTGGGCTTATGAGTCATTTTGAACCTTTTTCTATCTCCTATACAACTGTTAATTTAAAGCCCAAATTAATCTTTCTGGTTACGCTTTACCACTTGTTCTTAAGTGGTTTCATAAGTAAGCCGGTCTTTGTTTCAGGACAGGCCATGAGTATAAAAAAAGCTGCCCAGAAGGACAGCTTTTTTCAAAGGAGTTTATAAAAACTATATTAATTGGAAACGTCGCAATAGTTGACGGTAACTTCCACATCAAAGGCAGCATCACCAAAATCTCCTTCAACTGTTCCAGTTACACCTGATTCGGGCTCAGTGGTTGAATAACACTGGATCAGTGCTTCAGACTCAACATACACTTGAAGATCTGTCAATTCGTAGGGAGCAACAGGAGTTACACCTACAGTTAGATTTCCAGTAGCTTCATCAACCTGAACTGTAATATCCCCATAAAATTCCTGAGAAATTACAAATCCATCCTCAACTGTAAGAGTTGTAGCTTCTGAAGTTTCACATCCTGTTACAGGAGCTGGAATACAATCAGCTATTTGAATTGGACAACCCACTTCGTCAACTTCTGTCCCCTCAGGAGTATTTGGACATTGATCTACGGAATCTACAACCCCGTCATTATCCTCATCGTCATCCTCAATTGGACATCCTACTTCATCGACTTCAACGCCTGATTCAGTACCAGGGCATTCATCAATAGAATCAACTACGCCGTCATTATCCTCATCACCTTCCTCTACAGGACATCCTACTTCATCAACCTCAACTCCGGCTTCAGTATCAGGACATTCATCAATGGAATCTACCACTCCATCATTATCTGAATCCTGATCCTCTACAGGACAGCCATTATTGGACGCTGGTCCTGCTTCATTTGGACAATCATCTTCAGAGTCTATAACACCGTCATTATCTGAATCTTCAGGTACCTGACCATCATCACATCCAAATCTTAGGTGCTCATACTCTACGGCTTCTTCTCCGTCGAAATTGGCCATGATCTCAGCTCTGCTTAAGCTTCCGGTTATTACCATTTGCTCTACATCGCCATAAGCACCTTCAGCATCCCAATCTAACAGGGTGATGGTATAGTCAATGTATTCCTCTTCATCACCATATGTTTCAATATTAGGCAGTGCGAAGCACAATGGCTCAGCGAATAGATCTCCGTCTTCGTTAGTTCCTGTAGTATTCTCTACTCCACTGTAAATAGTATTTCCGTCAATAGAAATGTCTACAGAATATCTAGCAGGGAAGTGACGTCCTTCTGGAGTACAATAGTTTGCAAAGAAGCAGTATTCAAAGGCTTCATTCATATCCAGTTCAAAGAACATATATCCATATTGGTTCACATCTCTGTCATCATAACAGATCACAGAAACATCTACATATTTTTTAACTCCTGCACCAAGATTAATATTTAGTGGCAGAGGATTGTCAACAAATTGAGCCAGCACACCTCCTTTTGGAGCTAACCAGATCAATGTTCCTTCTTCATTATATACTGCGAAGTGATCAAGAGAATAGGTCCCGGGGGTTAACTCTAGTTCTGGAACTTCTTCTGTAAAAAGTTGTCCTGCTACCAGGTCTACTCTAAATGGTTCAGTTGTGGTTCCTACAACTTCGTCTTCTCCCTGCATAAGTACGATCTCTACATATGCAGCGGTATCGTCTGTACATTCTGGCATATCTCCAATTTCAGATTGCTTATTGGAGGATTTATTTGCCAGATCCTGTACTATTGCTCCAAAGGACAAAGTGGCCTTTTCGGAGTCTGGGTTTACACCCGAATCTTCATCTTTACTACATGAAGTAAAGAGCAGCGCAAAAACTGCCAGAAAACTCAAGTAAAAATTGAATTTCTTCATAGTCTGTTAGTTTTAATTAATAATTATTAGAATGGTTAATTTTTATAATATGGAAGCTCCAACAGGCGGATAAGCAATAGCTTTCCACCCGTCAGAAATTCCATTTATTCAATGATCTTATTGATCACATCCGAATCTCAGGTGGTCATATTCCACTGCTTCGGTTCCGTCAAATTTCGCCATCACTTCAGCTCTGCTCAGGCTTCCGCTGATCTCCATTTGGTCAACATCTCCATAAGCACCTTCCCAGTCTAGTAGGGTTACTGTATAGTCAATATACTCTTCATCATCACCATATTCAGCAAGATCTGGAAGAGCGAAACATAATGGGTCTGCATAGAAATCACCGTCCTCATTAGTTCCGGTAGTATTCACTACTCCACTGTAGATAACATTTCCATCTATAGAAATATCTACAGAATAATGGGCTGGATAGTGACGTCCTTCAGGAGTACAGTAGTTTGCAAAGAAGCAGTATTCAAAGGCTCTGTTGATGTCCAGTTCAAAGAACATATAACCATATTGGTTTACGTCACGGTCATCATAGCAGATAACAGAAACATCTACATACTTCTTAACTCCGGCTCCAAGATTGATATCCAAAGGAAGTGCATTGTCTACAAACTGAGCCAAAGTACCGTCAGCTCTTGGTGCTAGCCAGATCAAAGCACCTTCTGCATTGTAAACTGCGAAGTGCTCTAAAGAGTAAGCTCCTGGATCTAGTTCCAGTTCAGAAACTTCTTTAGTGAATAATTGTCCTGCTACCAGGTCAACTCTGAAAGGTTCCGCTTCGGTTCCCACTATTTCAGTATCTCCCTGCATAAGTACGATCTCTACATAAGCAGCAGTATCATCGGTACAAAAAGGAAGGTCTCCTATAACATCAGTAGATTGTTTGTTGGAAGATTCATTAGTGAGGTCTTCTACCAGTGCTCCGAAAGAGAGACTGGCTTTGTCAGATTCGGGGTTTACTGCAGTGTCTTCATCTTTGCTACAAGAGGTGAAAAGCATTGCAAAAATTGCCAAAAAGCTTACATAGGTTTTAAAAGTTTTCATTAGATAATTGGTTTTTGATTAATATTTAGAATGGTTAATTATTAGTTCACTTTTTAAAAAGAGGCCAAAAGTTGCCTTTTGGCCTCTTTACTTTACTAGTCTAAGTTTGAAACTTCTCCACAAGCTACAGGAAGGTTTCCTATGTATTCTCCTCCTGCATTACCGCCGTGAACTACTACAGACATATCTTCCCATGCCGGTAAGTTCATTCCGTTTAGGTCGAAAGTTCTTGTATAGGTATAAAAACCTTGTGCACTGGCAGCCGGGAATGACCCATCTTCATTGTCGAGGAAAAGTTTGGGTGCTCCGTAATAAGGCGCACCTTCTTCCAGACTGATCCAACCATCTCCATTTTCATCGGCTTCCATAGGTGGACAAGTTGAATTAGTTCCATCTTCAAATCCGTGAAGGTGTTGTGCATGTTGCTGGTTTGGAGTAACACCTGCCGCAAGAACTGTTGCTTTTAAAGTGTTACCCTGTACTTCAAGGTAGGTCAAAGCAACTGACTTGCTATCGTTCATTGGATAAGCACAAGTCTTGTAGTAATCTGCTTCAGACTCAGGATCTTCAAAGATCGGTGCAGAATCATCTCCACATCCTTCACCTTCTCTAAAGTGATAGTAATCAAGATTGTTATCACCATCAAAGAAAGCTTTTACAATATCATCTGTTATAGATCCGGTTCTGATAACTCTCTCAGTTACTTCTCCATATTCATCAGATGATCTTAATGTGATCTCGAAGTAGTAGTTATCAACACCTTCTTTGTCCGGAAGAGCAAAGCAAAGTGGTTCTGCATAGAAGTCTCCATTTTCGTAGTACCCGGTTTCATTAGAAACATTGGTATAAAGAGGAGCTCCTGCGGCACTGGTTCCTGACCATACACTCACGCTGTATTCAGCAGGATAGTGTCTTCCAGATGGTGGGCAATAGTTACCGAAGATACAGAACTCTATCGCCTCGTTAGTGTCGATATCGAAGAACTGGTATCCATATTCGTTAACATCCCTGTCATCGTAGCAAAGAACAGAAACGTCAACATACTTTTTAACTCCTGCTCCAAGATTGATGTCCATTGGCAGTGGGTTATCGATAAAGTCTGCCAACACGCCACCTTTTGGTGCAACCCAGATCAATTCATCTGCGTCATTGTATACCATAAAGTGATCAAGAGAATAAGTACCAGGCTCCAACTCCAGTTCAGGCACTTCTTCAGTAAAAACCTGTCCTGCAACCAGATTTACTCTAAAAGGAGCATCTGTTGATCCCACTACAGCCGTTCCTCCCTGGGAAAGAACAACTTCTACATAGGCCGGGGTGTCTTCTGTACATACCGGCAGATCATCTGTGGTGGTTTGCTTGTTACCTGATTTTGAAGCGAGGTCATTTACAATAGCCCCAAATGATAGGCTGGCTTTGTTTGAGCTGTCGTCAGCAACAGCTGGTTCATCTTTACTACATGAAGTAAAGACCAATGCGAACATTGCGATTAAACATAAGTAGCTTGAAATTGTTTTCATAAGAATTTTGGTTTTTGATTAATATATAATGGTTAAATAATTCCTTTTTTAAGCCTCACGTAACTCGGGGCGTTTGTTTAACTGCACCGGGAAACCCGGTGCAGTTTATTTAATCTATTAGTCTGCAGGACAAGCCTGTACATGAACTATCAGCCAGAATCCGCCTCCATCTTCATCAGTAAATGAATAGCTCATTCCGTCTTCATCAGTATTATCGAACTGACCAGGAGCTGAGGTAGTAGGTTCGGCTTCGCCTATATAAACATGAATATCACTGAATTCATTACCCTCAAATGCTTCAAGTTCAATTGTGTATTCATCACCTTCTGCAGTAACGGTCACATTACCTACCCAGTAACCTTTTTCCAAATCATTTTGTCCGGCTGCTGCCCAAATTTGATAAACGCCAGGACCATTGGTTCCATCTTCGCCAACACCTACGTGTTCAGCCCATCCCCAACGGTTATTGGCTAATCCTAGATCCCAGAAGGTAGTGTCACCATACATAATAGCAGTTTCGCAGTTTTCCACTACATCTCCGGTATCTCCACCGTTATCTCCACCTGGGGTTTGATCACAGGCATTTCCTTCACCATCTCCGTCAGTATCAAGTTGTGTTGGATTCCACACATTTGGACAATTATCGCAATCGTCAGGTATACCGTCTTCATCCATGTCTGCAGCATCATCATAGCCTGGGCAGATATCACATTCATCTCCTACTCCGTCTTCATCAGTGTCTGCCTGATCTTCATTAGTGTCTAGTGGACAATTATCACATGCATCACCATGGCTATCATCATCTGAGTTTGCCTGGTCTGGATTAGGAATCAAAGGACAGTTGTCATCATCATTAGGCACACCATCGTCATCATCATCGCCCGGAGGTGGGGTTTCACCATCACAGTTGAACCTTAGGTGTTCATAGTTGACGTTATTTTCTCCATCAAAATTATCCATGATATCCTGAGCGGTAAGCGTACCTGAAATCACAGTTCCCGGAGCGACAGTTCCGTAGTTATCTGGCCAATCAAGAAGTGTTACTTCATAATATAGATATGGTGTGTTTAGATCATCATTGTCTGGTAATACGAAACATGCTGGCTCGGCAAAATAATCTCCGTCCTCATTCACTCCGGTTACAGGTGTAACACCGGTATATAATGGAGTTCCTGTGGCGTCAGTTCCCCACCAGATGTTTACGCTATAATTGGCGGTGTAGTGTTTTCCATCTTCTCCAGGTGGACAGTAGTTAGCAAAGAAGCAGAATTCTACAGCCTCTGTAGCATCAAGTTCAAAGAACAAATATCCGTACTGGTTCACATCCCTGTCGTCATAACACAAAACAGAAACATCAACATACTTTTTAACCCCTGCTCCCAGGTTTATACTTAATGGTAGTGCGTTATCAACGAAATCAGCTAAAACTCCTCCTTTTGGCGCTAACCAGATAAGTTCTCCCCCTTCGTTGTAAACCGCAAAATGTTCCAGTGAGTAAGTTCCAGGGTCAAGTTCCAGTTCGGGAACTTCTTCTGTAAACACCTGTCCCGAAACAAGATCTACTCTAAAGGGAGCTCCTTCAGCTCCTACAACTGCCTGATCTCCCTGCATCAAGATGATCTCCACATAAGCGGCGTCATCATCACTACACGCCGGTATATCTCCGATCTCCTGTTTATTGGCAGATTTATTTGCCAGATCCTGTACTATTGCCCCAAAAGACAAAGTTGCTTTCTCATCAGGATTCACGTTATTTTCGTCCTTACTACAGGCGTAAAACAACAATGCGAATACCCCCATAAACGCAAAGAATAATTTAATTTTCTTCATAATTGAAAAGGTTTTTGATTAATAAATATTAGAATGGTTAATAAACTTCATTTTGTGCTTTTCTTACAAGCATTTTAAATGTAGGATTTATCCTAATCCTCATCAATGGGGAAAAACCCCTATTTTTTAGATCTCTATCATATTATGGTTAAGAGCGAAAACAATGCTCTCGACAATAGTTCCTGAATGGGTTCTTTTGATAATATTGGAGCGGTGTTTCTCTATGGTCTTGGTAGAGATACACAGCGCTTCAGAAATTTCTTTTGTTTTATAACCTTTACATAATAAGGTGATCACTTCTTTCTCCCTTTTGGTGAATTCCCTTTCCTCATGATCATTAGAATTGGAAAAACAATTTTCTATTTCAGGGGAAGAAGAACCAATTTCTTCGTTGATAGGAAGTTCTTTTCCGGTTAAGTTGATCATCATGACCAACTGGCCTCTCAGATTCTTATCCAGTTTGGAAAAGGTGATCTTGGCTTCCCTTAATTTGCCATTCATCTGCAATGCCGCAGTAGTACTGGCTTTCATATGTTTGCTTTTATCAAATTTGCGTAGGGTTTCCTTGATCTTCAATTGATTTTGCTCTGTCATAAGATTTGACAGTCTCATTTGGTGTGGTTTAGCAACAAAGAAATCCCTTTTAAAGGCGTCGTTCATAGCAATGATTTTCTCATCCTGGAGAAGGATCACAGGATTTCCCAATAAGTTGAAAAGGCCCATAAAAGCATCTTTCCAATAATTGGTCAAACAGCGCTTCATTTTTATGGTGTCCTCAATTTGCTCAACAAGGTCCTTACAGTTAGTTCTAGCCTGCAGGATCCCGTCTACTTGATCTTTGATCTTTTTATTTATAAAAGGTCTGTCTTCAGGGCTCACCAGAAGAAAGAGAAAGCTTTTATTTAGAAA
Organism: Salinimicrobium catena; assembly: GCF_900102915.1. Lineage (GTDB taxonomy): Bacteria > Bacteroidota > Bacteroidia > Flavobacteriales > Flavobacteriaceae > Salinimicrobium > Salinimicrobium catena. Next base: position 331,673 of record NZ_FNGG01000002.1, on the reverse strand, counting down.
ATGAGTAGATTTAAAGTTCGTTAGGCTGCGTAAGGAATCGGGCCCAAGGGAAGAATGATCTATAACCACGACATCTGGAAGATAACTAAGTGCTAAAGGATAACCTGCATGAATGCTTTTTACGGTAGTTATCTCGTAAAATTGACAGGCTTCATTATCTAGGTCAGAGGTTAAATTTGTGTTCTTGGTAATTAGTAGTAGTTGTTTCTTTTCCATAGTATTTTGTCAACCATTTTTTACATTATCTTCCTACTAAGGAAGTTTCATACACACCATGCTCCAAAAAGCGGTTGTAGAGGGACAAAGCCAGGGATAACTCCCTGATTACAAGGATAAAGGTAGGTCTTCTAGTTTAAAATTAATGCTAATTTTACGTGGTATTACTCTGACAATTAATAAGTTAAAATTGCATTTTATCCACCATATTATGTTTAATTATGAAAATTTTTATCCTTTAAGCGTAGGTTTATGATAAAATTGGAAGGAAAAAGATTTTGATTTGTAGGAAGCCTTTTCAATAGTTTAAGAGGTCTTATCAATAGTTTAACAGAGATAGGGGCTGCTTTATTAATTTATACAGTTTCAGTACCTTTGCCCTCTTGAATAAATTTATGGCTGTTACTGAAGAATATATTGAGATTTTAGGGGCGCGAGTTCACAACCTAAAGAATATTGATATACGAATACCCCGCGAAAAGTTAGTGGTCATCACCGGCCTTTCCGGCTCCGGAAAATCTTCCCTTGCTTTCGACACTATTTATGCCGAAGGCCAGCGCAGGTATATCGAAACTTTTTCTGCTTATGCCCGGCAATTCCTTGGAGGACTCGAACGACCCGATGTAGACAAGATAGACGGGCTTTCCCCGGTGATCGCGATCGAACAGAAAACCACCAGTAAAAGTCCCCGCAGTACTGTAGGAACCATTACAGAGATCTATGACTTTCTCAGGTTGTTATACGCACGGGCCAGTGATGCCTACAGCTACAATACGGGTGAGAAAATGGTGAGCTACGGAGATGAACAAATTCGCGAACTCATTATTGAAAAATTTACAAATAAAAAAGTAAACGTACTTGCGCCGGTAATTAGGTCCAGAAAAGGGCATTATCGTGAGCTTTTTGAGCAGATCGCCAAACAGGGCTTTGTTAAGGTAAGAGTCGATGGGGAAATTCGGGATATCGTAAAGGGTATGAAACTGGACCGCTACAAGACCCACGATATCGAGATCGTTGTGGATAGGCTAAAGATCACTTCTAAAGAAGAGGTCGAAAATCGGCTTAGCGAGAGCATCAAGACCGCCATGTACCACGGTGATGATGTTTTGATGATCCTGGAACAGGATTCTGAAGAGCTAAAATACTTCAGCCGAAACCTGATGTGTCCTACTACCGGCATCTCCTATCCTAACCCGGAACCCAATAATTTTTCTTTCAACTCTCCAAAAGGAGCCTGCCCGGTTTGTAACGGCATAGGGACCCTTCACAAAGTTAATCCCGATAAGATCGTGCCCGACAAAAGCCTGAGCATCAAAAAAGGCGCGCTTGCTCCGCATGGTCCGCAAAAGAAAAACTGGATCTTCAAACAGCTTGAAATGATCGCTGAGCGCTTTGAATTCTCTCTTAATGATCCCATAAAAGACATTCCTGCAGAAGCTCTTGAAATGATCCTTTACGGCGGAAAGGAAAAATTCTCCAAAGAATCGAAAACTCTTGGAATAACCCGCGACCTAAAAATAGATTTTGAAGGGGTGGCCAGTTTCATTGAGGAAACTTACAACAAGAATGAATCTACCTCCTTACGCCGATGGGCGAAGGAATATATGGACAAGATCGTTTGCCCCGAATGTAACGGCAGCCGATTAAAAAAGGAGTCCCTCTATTTCAAGATAAACGAAAAAAGCATTGCCGACCTCGCTGAAAAAGATATCGTTCACCTTGCCGAATGGTTTAAGGAATTAGAACCTGAACTGACTGAAAAGCAAAAGAAGATCGCTTCCGAAGTCATTAAGGAAATAAACGTAAGATTACAGTTTCTCCTGAATGTTGGGCTGGATTATCTTTCACTGAATCGCGGATCAAAAACTCTTTCGGGAGGTGAAGCGCAGCGTATTAGGCTGGCCACCCAGATCGGTTCTCAGCTTGTAGGGGTTCTTTATATCCTGGATGAGCCGAGTATAGGGCTGCATCAGCGGGACAATGAGAAACTGATCAATTCCCTCGTGTCCCTGAGGGATCTGGGAAATTCGGTACTTGTGGTGGAGCATGATAAGGACATGATAGAACGTGCGGACCATGTTATTGATATAGGCCCCGAAGCGGGAAGGCATGGCGGAGAGATCATCAGCCAGGGCACCCCTGAGGAGATCAGGAAGCACGATACCATTACCGCCAATTATCTTAACGGCAGCATGGAGATCGAAGTTCCGAAGAAAAGGCGTAAGGGAAATGGCAAAAGCATAGAGTTAATAGGAGCCACCGGGAATAACCTCAAAAACGTTTCGGTCACTTTTCCATTGGGAAAGATGATCGCCGTGACGGGAGTTTCGGGAAGCGGGAAGTCTACTCTTATTAACGAGACCCTCTACCCTATTATGAATGCTCATTATTTTAACGGAGTAAAAAAGCCGATGCCTTATACGCGCATCAAAGGCCTGGAACACATCGATAAGGTTATAGATATTAACCAGACGCCCATTGGCCGCACACCTCGCTCCAATCCTGCGACTTACACAGGTGTTTTTTCTGAAGTGAGAAGTCTTTTTGCCAAGACACCTGAGGCCATGATAAGGGGGTATAAACCAGGACGCTTCAGTTTCAACGTCAAAGGCGGAAGGTGTGAAACCTGTAAAGGCGGAGGCCTGCGGGTAATTGAAATGAATTTCCTGCCCGATGTTTACGTGGAATGTGAGACCTGCCAGGGAAAACGATTCAACCGGGAGACGCTGGAAATTCGGTATAAAGGGAAATCGATTTCAGATGTACTCGAAATGACCATCAATGAAGCTACAATCTTCTTTGAGAACATTCCAAAGATATACAGGAAATTAAAGACCATTAAAGATGTTGGCCTGGGATATATCACCCTTGGGCAGCAAAGCACTACTCTCTCGGGTGGGGAAGCCCAAAGGATCAAACTGGCCACCGAGCTTTCAAAAAGAGACACCGGTAACACCTTTTATATACTTGATGAACCCACTACAGGGCTCCATTTTGAAGATATCAGGGTGTTGATGGAGGTGCTGAATAAACTCACCAATAAAGGAAATACAGTTCTTATTATAGAACATAACCTGGACGTGATCAAGATCGCAGATTATATCATTGATATCGGGTATGAAGGCGGAAGGAATGGCGGGGAAGTCGTGGCTACCGGTACGCCCGAAGAAGTAGCGAAACACAAGAAAAGTTATACTGCACAGTTTCTTCAAAAAGAGCTAATTTAGCAGGCAATCGAAATAATTTATGAGAACAGAAACAAGGAACAAAAGCTGGAATGAAATAAAAACGAACGACTCCTGGGCCATTTTTAAGATCATGGGAGAGTTCGTGAACGGATATGAAAAATTAAGTCAAATTGGCCCCTGCGTTTCCATTTTTGGATCTGCACGTACCAAGCCCGAGAATCCCTACTATAAACTTACAGAAGAGGTGGCCAAGAAGATCGTTGAGCACGGCTACGGGATCATTACAGGAGGTGGACCGGGAGTCATGGAAGCTGGAAATAAAGGTGCTCACCTCGCCGGAGGTACTTCTGTAGGACTAAACATTCACCTGCCGTTTGAACAGCATGACAATCCTTATATAGACAGTGACAAAAACATCAATTTCGACTACTTTTTTGTAAGAAAGGTAATGTTCGTCAAGTATTCTCAAGGCTTTGTGGTGATGCCCGGCGGTTTTGGTACACTGGATGAACTCTTTGAAGCCATCACCCTTATTCAGACTAACAAAATAGACAAATTTCCAATTATCCTGGTAGGACGTGATTTTTGGAGCGGGTTGATAGATTGGGTAAGAACCACTTTACTCGATACCTTCCAGAACATTAGTGCAGGAGATATCGATATTGTCCAGGTAGTAGATACGGCTGAAGAGGTGATCGAGATCCTTGATAAGTTCTACGAAGAATACAATTTAAGTCCAAATTTCTAATTTGGAAAATATCTGTAATAAACGGTTTTTCGGGGATGAAAAGCCGTTTGTTATTGATAAGAGATCATTCCTCCTCGTTGGTTCGGAAAACTCCTAAAATAATACTAATTCCCCTTATATTTACTCATCAAAACAATATCTTGCCCTCCTGAAGAAGCAATTGTACAATTCCATCTCTACACTTAGAATTACCTTGACCAGCAAAAGCACTTTTGGAATACTTTTCTTACTCCTGTGCGGCAGTATTTACGGGCAGCAAAAAACCTATCTTAAAGCAACCCTTAACGACTCTACAAAATCTGTCTATGTGCAACAGGTGCTGGAGTATCGCAACCTAAGTCAGGATACGTTACAGGAGATCTATCTCAATGATTGGATCAATGCTTTTTCTGACAAGAGAACGCCTCTCGCTCGCAGATTTTTTGAAGATTATGACCGAAATTTCCATTTTGCGAGGCAGGAAAAAAGAGGGGGAACTACAATAAACTCGATATCCAACAAAGAATTTGAGATCTTGTCCTGGAAAAGACCTCTGGGCCACCCAGATCTTATCAGTATTATTCCAGACAATCCTATAGCACCCGGAGAGGAATATGTGATCAACCTGAATTATTCGGTCAAAATCCCAAGTGAAGATTTTACCCGTTTTGGTTATTCCAATCGCGGAAAATACCAGTTAAGATATTGGTTCCTGACCCCCGGCGTATATAGGAATGGCTGGGAGGTATACAGCCACAAGAATATGGGAGACCTTTTCGTTCCGAAGTTAGACCTTAAAATCGACATCATCCTGCCCCCGCACCTGGCTGCAATTTCCCCTCTTAAAGTAGAAGATATTGAGCAGCAGGAAAATTCAAAGTTGGTTAGCCTTTCAGGATATGACCGCCTGGAAACCGAACTTTTCCTCACTCAAAGCTATGTTTTTGAGGATATTGAAACCGAAAATCTTCGCGTTCTTACCAATATGGAGGACGACGGCTTAAACCCTGTGCACAAGTCTCTTATTGTAAAACGGATTATTGACTTTCTGGAAGAAAACCTGGGAACATATCCTCACGATAAGCTACTTTCCACCCGGGAGCAATATGCAGCCAATCCTGTATACGGTCTTAATCAGCTCCCAAAGTTCCTAAGGCCTTTTCCGCAGGGATTCAATTATGACTTGAAGCAGTTTAAGACGATTACCCAGAACTACCTTCAGAATACTCTTATGCTCAATCCTCGGGAGTCGAAATGGATCTTTGACGGGATCCAGACATACCTGATGATGGAGTATGTCAACGAAAATTATCCAGATCTAAAAGTATTAGGAAGCCTGAGCAAGGTAATTGGAATAAGGTGGTTCCATGCTGCAGACCTGGAATTCAATGATCAATATCCTCTGCTTTACCTGTTCATGGCAAGACAAAACCTGGATCAGCCACTCTCCATACCCCAGGATTCACTGGTGAAATTCAATAAGAATTTGGCGAATCCTTATAAGGCCGGAGTTGGCTTTAAGTACCTCGATCATTTTTTGACAAATGAAACCGTAAGCAAGTCTATTAAAGAATTATATGAGGATTATAATTTACAGCCTGTTGATCCCGAAGATTTCAGAAAGATCCTGAAAAAAAATGCCGACAAAGACATTGAGTGGTTCTTTAAGGATTACATCGAAACTGACGAAAAACTCGATTTCAGAATACGTAATGTGAAGATTGAAGGTGATTCCCTGGAGATCACTATCAAGAATAAGACTGGAAATGGAATGCCTGTTTCATTGTACGGGCTTAATAATGGCAAGGTAGTGTATAAGACCTGGGTAGAGAACGTGAGAGACACCAGGGTGGTTTCCATTCCTTCAAAAGGAATAGAAACTGTTGCACTGAATTATGAAGGCGAGGTCCCCGAGATCAACCAGCGAAACAACTACCGCAAAGTGGGAGCCATAATAAATAAACCATTGCAATTTCGTCTTCTTAAAGATGTGGAAGATCCACGCTACAGCCAGCTCTTCTTTATGCCGCAGGCCGAGTACAACTTATATGACGGTCTCTCTCTTGGCGCCAAGGTCTATAACAGCACTTTGCTCAACAAGAATTTTGAATTTGAAATAGCGCCGCTATACGGGACCGAAAGTAAGACTTTGGTGGGAAGCGCCGGCCTTACACATGAAATATTCTTTGAAGATGAGCATTTGCACGCACTTAGGTATGGAATAAGCGGCAGTCGTTTCTCTTATGGGTACGGCCTTTTCTATCAACGGCTTACCCCCTACCTCACCATGTCCTTTAGGGATAGCCCCCTAAGGAATAGCCAGAAAGAATTTTTGGTCGTGAGGAACGTAAACGTCTACAGGGATGAAAATCCGGAAGAACCACTTGACGTTGCCGATTACAGCGTGTTCAATGTCAATTACTCCTACAGCAATCCGGGGCTTGTGGAGCATGTGACCGGAAGCGTTGACCTGCAGGTAGCCGAACAATTCGGGAAATCCTCTTTTACACTGGAATATCGAAAACTCCTGCGCAGTGACCGTCAAATCAATGTACGCTTCTTTGGCGGCGCCTTTTTCTATAATGATATGCCGAATTCAGATTATTTCAGCTTTGCTTTAGACAGGCCTACAGATTATCTTTTTGATTATAATTACTACGGGAGGAGTGAGACCAGCGGAATTTTCAGTCAGCAGATCATCATGGCCGAAGGTGGCTTTAAATCTGATCTGGACCCGCAGTTCGCCAATCAATGGATCTCTACGGTTAACGCAAGTACCACTATTTGGAAATGGATCTTCGCTTATGCCGATGCAGGCCTGGTCAAGAACAGGGATCAATCGGCCAAGTTTCTTTATGATTCAGGAGTAAGAGCAAGTATCATTCAGGATTATTTCGAGATCTTCTTCCCCATCCACTCCAGCGACGGCTGGGAATTCACTTCGGGCCGCTACGATCAAAAGATAAGATTCATAGCTACTCTTGATCTAAGAACAATATTAGGGATCTTTACCCGTGAGTGGTTCTAAATGTCTGAAAAAAAGAACCTTCTGATTTTCACATAATTTCAGTATTTTTAATAAACTTCTGTTATTTGGTTTTTCACTGAAAAATTTTCACTGATAAGGAGGTTAAATTCAGAAAAACGGAATTTAATCGCATATTTTTGAATTGTAATTAATCATTGTTTTTTTTACATTTGTGCATATATAAAATACATATTTATGCAAAGTGAAACCTCCTCTAAAAGTGCTATTTCTTTTGAAGATTTCAAGACTCAAGTCATTGAAGATTACAGGCTTGCGGTCACCAGCCGGGAGTGCAGCCTTCTGGGAAGAAGGGAAGTGCTGACCGGGAAAGCGAAATTCGGGATTTTTGGAGACGGAAAAGAAGTGCCGCAGCTTGCCTGGGCCAAAGTTTTTCAAAATGGAGATTTCCGGTCAGGATATTATAGAGACCAGACCTTTATGATGGCTATAGGCGCACTGAACATTCAGCAGTTCTTTGCCGGCCTTTATGCCACCACCAATATAGAACAGGAACCAAGCTCTGCAGGCCGCCAGATGGGCGGGCATTTCGCCACTCACAGCCTTCAGGAAGACGGAACCTGGAAGAACCTGACTCAGCAAAAGAATTCCAGCGCAGACATCTCCCCTACTGCAGGGCAGATGCCCCGGTTAGTTGGACTGGCTCAGGCTTCTAAAATATATCGAAATGTAGAAGGCATTGATGCTGCAAATTTCTCTCAAAACGGAAATGAGATCGCCTGGGGAACCATTGGAAATGCGAGTACCAGCGAAGGCCTTTTTTGGGAAGCCATCAATGCGGCCGGGGTGCTACAGGTACCCATGGTAATGAACGTATGGGATGACGAGTACGGGATCTCTGTGCATGCCCGTCACCAGACCACCAAGCAAAATATTTCTGAAGTGCTTAAGGGCTTTCAAAAAGATGAAGACAAGAACAATGGGTACGAGATATTTACCGTAAACGGTTGGGATTATCCTGCTTTGATCGAAACTTATGAAAAGGCAAGCAGGATAGCCCGCGAGAACCATACGCCGGTCTTGATCCATGTGAAGGAATTAACTCAGCCGCAGGGACATTCCACTTCAGGTTCACACGAAAGGTATAAAAGCGAAGAGCGCCTTCAGTGGGAAAGAGAGCACGATTGTAATGTGAAGATGAGAGAATGGATGATCTCCGGGAACATTGCTACCGAAGAAGAACTGCAGGCACTTGAAAAGGAGGTCAAGAAGGAAGTTCGCGACGGAAAGAAAGCGGCCTGGGAAGCACATGTTTCCCCGGTAAAGCATAGACACCAGGAAGTGCTGCCTTTATTGGATAAAGCGGCTGCATCCAGCTCAAATAAAACTTTTATTCTTCAACTGAAGAAAGAACTTTCAGAAAACAAGGAGCCGCTTAAAAAAGACCTTTTAGTGGCCGCTCGCAAGACCCTTCGTTACATGATCGGCGAGGAATCTGACGCCAAGCAGGAGTTGATCAACTGGATCGAATCTTTTACCAAAGATACGCAGCCACAGTACAGCAGTCACCTGTACAGCGATTCACAGTACAACGCCTTGAATATAGATGCGGTCGCTCCTGCTTATTCTGAAGATTCCGAAGAGGTTGACGGGCGTGTGGTACTGAGAGATAATTTTGATAAGATATTTGAAAAATATCCTGAATCTCTGATTTTTGGAGAGGACACCGGGGAGATCGGGGATGTGAACCAGGGACTTGAAGGTCTGCAGGAAAAATATGGAGAATTCCGCATTTCTGACACCGGAATTAGGGAAGCTACCATCCTGGGACAGGGAATCGGAATGGCCATGAGAGGCCTTCGTCCAATCGCTGAAATTCAGTACCTGGATTACCTGTTGTATGCCCTGCAGATCATGAGCGATGACCTGGCTACCCTACAGTATCGTACTGCTGGAAAACAGAAGGCGCCGCTTATAATTAGAACCAGAGGCCATAGGCTTGAAGGTATCTGGCACAGCGGTTCTCCTATGGGCGGAATCCTTCACCTGTTGAGAGGTATTCATGTACTCGTTCCGCGAAACATGACCAAAGCAGCCGGATTCTACAACACGCTTTTAGAAAGCGATGAACCTGCCCTGATCGTGGAATCGCTTAATGGTTACCGTCTCAAGGAAAAGATGCCTAATAACCTGGGAGAATTTAAGACACCTCTGGGAGTTGTGGAAACGATGAAAGAAGGGAATGACATCACGCTGGTGTCTTATGGTTCCACTTTACGCCTTGTAGAACAGGCTGCAAAAGAACTTTTAGAGTTAGGAATTGACGCCGAAGTCATAGATGTGCAATCCTTACTTCCGTTCGATCTCAACCAGGATGTTGTGAAAAGTGTGGCTAAAACCAGCCGTTTGCTAGTCATAGATGAAGATGTACCGGGAGGAGCGTCTGCCTACATCATGCAAAAGGTCCTTGAAGAGCAGAATGCCTGGAGGTATCTGGACAGTAAACCACAAACGTTGACTGCAAAAGAGCACCGTCCGGCTTACGGAACAGACGGAGATTACTTCTCAAAACCTTCTGTAGAAGATATTTTCGAAAAGGTATATGCCATCATGCACGAATCAAATCCCGGAAAATATCCGCAGTTAAGATAAAATATCAGATAAAGATAAATTGGAAAAGCCACAGTACTCAAACGTATCTGTGGCTTTTCTCTTTATGGAAACTAAACTAATTAAACTACTACTTCATCCATTCAAATTCTGACATGCTGAATCCTTCAAAACAATCGTCTCCGCATAGGTCTGGAACGTTTCCGCATAAGGTCATCACTCCTTCCTCTGTAGTGTCGAAATAGAGGGTGTGAGTTTCAGGATCGACCATCAGGTAATCTGATCCGCATTCGGTATACATCTTGTCCATATCGTAAGCCGGCCAGCCCTCTGAATGACTTCCAATATCTTCTCCTTCTTCAAAATAAGAATTCAACACCTCTTTACTTCCATCATCTTCAGACATTTGAAAAGCTTCATATTCTCTCGATACCACTTTCCCGTCTATAACAGTAACGGTTGTCTCACTTCCGAAACCTGAAAAAGACAGTTCAAGCACGGTGTACCGGTAAGAATCCTGGTGCCGTTTTTTTAGAGTTTTCCATTCCTTTTGACTTTGCACAAAATTATACCCATTCTCTCCCGTGACCAGTAAATTGGGTGCAAAGACCTCTGTACTGCAAGAGTATGGCATCAGAAAAACCAACAAAATAATTGATAAGTAAAGTTTCATCTTCCCCTCCTATTCTTTCAGTTAATTTACGGAAAAAGAATCGGGTGTGCAGATTTTTAACACCGGGGAATTGTTAATTTACATCCAGGATCTTTCAATGCTCTCCACCCGGTACATCAGAAAATTGACCAGCGGGGTCACCTCTTTTTTGCGTACTCCGTTGAAGCTGATATCCCCTCCCGCGGAATGGAAAGTCAGATTTACGATCCCTCTTCTTTTATACCAAAGAGGCTGCCGAACAGATACCGCCTGCAGCCGATAGATCTCCAAAAACTGCTCTTTCCTGTTCCATAAGCCTGAAGTTTTCACCAGAATGTCCTTATCCAGGCCTAGTTTTAATCTTTGGAAATAAAAATAGTTGTACAGGCTTAACAGGATCAGGTAAACACTCACTAAGCCTCCCAGGAGCAAAGTAGGAAACTGAAAAATAAATCCTACTACGAGGCCTAGAACTGCAGGGATCGAACCCCTTGAAAATTTCCTCCACAGGACGATCTTATGCGGAAGTATGGTGACCTTTTCTGAACTCTCCTGCTTAAAAATGAATTTCTGGACCTGTTTCACCACTTCGGGAGATAGGCCGGGCATTTTTATACGGCTTTTTTCAAGATCATCCTGACTGCTGGCAAGGGAGATCTTAAGTGTATAAAGATCAAGGAACTTTTGAACAGGGTTGGTGCTCACTTCCAGCATCTGCACCCGGGAAGACCTGATGTTCACTTTGGTATTGTTCCGCAGGCCCATTTCCACCTGCAGCGATTCGTGAAACTGCTTCAGGTTAAGGTCATAATACTTGATCACGGTTTCGGCCACTGTTATGACCATCCCAAAAAGCAGTAATCCCATTATAAAAACGAAGGAACTCTTTTCAACAAACTCCTGCTGCCCTGGTATTTCATTAGGAAAGACCTCATCAAGCATGAATTGGTCCCGCAGAGTGAAATAAAATGCGAGGATAAGACCTACCCCGCGCAGGTAATTAGAGGATAAACCGAGTTTTATAAGAGTCAAAAGACTTACATGGTATTCCCATTTTGGTTTTTTAAAAGTTGCCTTTTCCGGTGACTCTTCAGCAGCGGCTTCCAGATCTTCACGGCCACCGAAAATTTCAGCTTCCTTCAGCTCCATCAGCCGTTCGGAAAGTTCATTCGCTTTCTCCTGAAAGAGGGCTTTAATTTCAATCTCCTTGTCCTGGCTTCCGGCTGTTTCAATTACCACGCTATACACTCCTATTAACCTTTGCAGCAGGTTTCTTCTGAAGTTTACCTGCTGTATCTTCTCAAAGGGGATATTGATCACATCCGTAGAAACCACTCCTTTCCGCAGCACAAACTCCCGGTTCTTTTCATCAATATGGAACTTAAAATTCAGAAAAGCCAGCACCGAATATGCAAGCGTTAAAAGCAGCACCACAAAGAGGCCCAGAATGGTCAGCAGCATGATCTGCCGGTCCACCTCCCTTACCAGGAAATAGATCACAACCACCCAGAGATTCCTCACCAGGTGAAAAAGTGCGGTCCCAAAAATGAGGATAAGGCCTACCTTTGACTGTCTTTGAGGTTGTGAAAAATCATATTCAGGCATGGCCGGAAATTCTTTCGGAGATCTCTTCCTTTAACGCAGTCGCTGTCTCAGGCGGTAAGCCGGGGATATTCACATCACTTCCCGAGCCGCCGGCAGTGAAGATCTTGAGCGTGGAAATGTTCAGAAGCTTGTCAAGGAAATTCCGTTCTACAGAAACATGCTGAATACGATTAAAAGGTACCACAGTCACTTTTTCAAAAATGAACCCGCGCCTGTAGATCACGTCCCGCTCCCTTAGACCATAGCCATTCCTTTTTGCCAGTTGATAGTTATTGTAATAAGACCAGCCGAAAAGCAGCACGAAAAACCCAAAGACCAGCCAAAAGATCAATTGATAACCCGCTAGAAAAAAAGAGGCCACTAATATGCCGCCCATAAAAAAGGTCAGGGAAATGCTGGTATTGATGTGAAGCTTAAGCAGGTATTTTTTGGAAAGCGAATGCAGCTTCACCTGCTCATATTGAGGCAGGGAAGCTACATCAACTTCCAGATTCGAAAAATCTCCTGATCTTACGGGATCCATTTTTTCTCAAAGTTAGGTTTTCTTTTCTCCAGGAAAGCATTCCTTCCCTCCTTGGCCTCATCGGTCATGTAGGCCAGGCGGGTGGCTTCTCCCGCGAAAACCTGTTGCCCCACCATCCCGTCATCGGTAAGGTTCATCGCAAATTTCAGCATTTTAATGGAAGTTGGGGATTTAGCCAGGATCTCCTGTGCCCACCCATAAGCCGTGTCTTCCAGCTCCTCATGTGGGATAACGGCATTTACCATTCCCATTTGAAAGGCTTCCTGCGCCGAATAATTTCGACCCAAAAAGAAGATCTCACGAGCCTTTTTCTGGCCCACCATTTTAGCAAGATAAGCCGATCCGTATCCCCCATCAAAACTGGTCACATCGGCATCGGTTTGTTTAAAGATCGCATGTTCTTTACTGGCAAGAGTGAGGTCACAAACCACGTGCAAACTGTGTCCGCCGCCTACTGCCCAGCCGGGAACGACAGCGATGACCGCTTTAGGCATAAAACGGATCAGGCGCTGCACTTCCAGAATATTCAGGCGGTGCATGCCGTCTTCTCCCACATATCCCTGGTGCCCCCGTGCTTTCTGATCTCCTCCGCTGCAGAAGGAATAAACACCGTCCTTAGACGAAGGCCCTTCCGCAGAAAGCAATACCACGCCAATAGAGGTATCCTCCTGCGCATCATAAAAAGCGTCATACAGTTCACTGGTGGTCTTCGGCCTAAAGGCATTGCGAACATCGGGTCTGTTAAAGGCGATCCTTGCTACGCCGTTCGCTTTTTTATAGGTGATATCTTCGTATTCTTTTGCTGTTTTCCAATCAATAGTAGCCATAGTCAAATAATTTCAGTAAAAATAGCCTTTTCAAGGCCAATAAAAAAGTCCGCCTTTAGCGGGCAGACCTTATTTTGCTTTTCTGCGGAAAAATACTATTCCTGCATGTATTTCATCATGATGGGCTGCAATTGCATTCCCCATTCCTGCCCTATTTCCATACCTCTCTTGGTAAGTTCAGGAGTGATGTCCCTCATCTTTTTTCCCACAGGAGTATTGTAAAAGGCAAGTATCTGATCAAGCTCTTCTTCAGTAAACTTTTCTGTATAGATCTTTGCAAGGCGTGTATAAACATCATCTAGACTGGCCATCATTTCATTTTTAAAGGCTTCCTGGTTCTTTTCCGGGATCATTTTTACAATAGGATCCAACATAATATCGAATTGTTGTCCTGAAGTCATTTCGATAAGACTAACCGCCTTTTGCTGAAGGTCACTGCTTTCCTGCGCCTGAGACTGAAACCCGATGAACCCGAGGAAGAACAGGCAAATAAATTTTTTCATTGCTAAGTGTTTTTGATTGGCCTCTAAAATAGATTTTTAATTTAAGTACCGGGAGAAAAAAAATGTTTTTCAGCTATGAGGCTTTTCAAAGGGAAACTTGCCCGCCAGACATTCTTTTGCAATATTTGTATGGTTTTTGATTTCTGAAAGAAAAACGACTAAATGAAATACCTGCCTGTCATAATAGCCTTTCTCTTATTTTCTGCCACAGGATCTGCTCAGGAATTTGAAATTCCGGCTGCGATCTCTGTAGGCGAAACAGCTGATTTCGGCCTCGAGAGAAGAACCGTTCCCAGTCTGTCCTTACTGGCTCCCGCAATACCTTCTCAAAATCTCACTTTAACTGAAGTTAATTTTAGTAAAGAAGTGAAAAGAGAAGTGAATTTGGTGGCTGTCATGGAGAGAGAACGCTATGAAAAAGAAAGCCGCTATATTGAACTGGAATCACCCATGCCCAATTTAAGCCGATCTGAACAGGGAATGATCGAGGTGACCAACGATTTTAGAATTCACGACCGCAGTTCCAATTATGACATCTACACAGGGAAGAAAAAGATCCCGGCTTACGAAGACATTCAGGTGCCACTATTTAGCAGTCCGCTACATTCCCGCGGCAGGGTAAGAGGCTTTGTCTCACCCAATAACTACAATCCTTATTTGAGATAAATTCCGCTGTCTTTAATATCTACCAGCCGCTGTTTGTAAAGATTCCCCAGCGCCCTTTTAAAGCTCTTTTTGCTCATTTGCAACTGCTTTTGTATCTCTTCAGGCGAAGATTTATCGGTAAGTTTCAAAAAACCTCCTTTTAACTCGAGAATGGTAAGTAACTCCTGGGCATTAGGCTCAATGCTCCTGTAGCCAGGCCTTTGCAGTGTCACATCTATCTTTCCGTCAGGACGGGTTTTCTTGACGTATCCCGTTAATTTATCGCCGGTGTGCAGTTTTTGAAAAACATCATCTTTGTAAAGCAATCCGCGGTGCAACTGATTCACGATCACGTTCCAGCCCAATTCGGTAGGATTGCTTACAATAAGTTCTACTTCTTCAAAAGGCTCTACGGTCAGTTCTGTATTATCGAGGAATGCATTCGTCTTGCTCGATGCCACCAGTCTGCCGGTAAGCTCATCTAGGTAACAGAAAACGAGATAACGATCGCCTTTTCGCATTTTTGTCACCTGTTCCTTAAAGGGCACAAAAAGGTGTTTTTCCAGCCCCCAGTCCAAAAAAGCCCCAATATCAGAAACCTCAACGCACTTTAGATAACCAAATTCATCCAGTTTGATGAAAGGTTTCAGGGTGGTGGCTACAGGCCGCTCCTCATGGTCTAGGTACACGAAAACCTCAAGCTCATCTTCCAGTTCATAGTTTTCAGGTTTGTACTTATTGGGCAACAAAACCTCATCGCCATCCTCATTTTTCAGGAAAAGTCCCGGTTCGGTATCTCTGTCTATCTTTAAAGTATGGTATTCGCCAATTGTAAGCATGATCTCAATTTATCCTGCAAAGGTACTGTATTTTTCACGGCTTTTCTTCGGAAGGATTTCAATCCTTCATAAAGCTGAAGTATTCCAGCAACACCTCGTCATTTACCTTTCTCGGGGTGAAGATCTCCAGCACTTTCGGTTTTTCTGAAGCATCAAAAAAGCCATTTAGCCGCATCTCTATTTCTTGGGAAGAACTGGCTGAAGCATACTCAAAGCCATGCAGATCACAAACAGGTTTGGCGTTAAGCTCATGCACGGTTTCAAAGTAGGTATCAAAAATTTCGAAATTCTTATCTCCCGGAAGTATCCTGAAGATCCCGCCACCCTGGTTGTTCAGAATGATAATTCTGTAGTTCTTCGGAATGTAATTGTTCCATAAAGCGTTACTGTCGTAGAAAAAGCTCAGGTCACCGGTGATCATCAGGACCGGCTCGTTCGAGATCATGGCCGCCCCCACTGAAGTGGATATGCTGCCGTCAATTCCGCTGGTGCCACGGTTACAGTAGATACTAAGGCTCTCCTTCCATTTAAAAAGCTGCGCGTACCTTATGGTTGAACTGTTGGCCAGGTGTAAAATGTGACCTTCGGGCATTCGGGGAACAACAGCCTGCATGGCCTTAAGATCTGAATATGGGATCCTGTCCATATATTCATCGTGGCGCACCTGTCGCCTGCTTCTCACCTCCTGCCAAAATTGGGCGTAAGTGCTTTCCACTTCTTTGGTCAGCGGAAAGAAGTGAGTGAAAAATGAATTTACCGAAGTTTCAAAATGTTTGTTGAGGCAGAAAAAGGTGTTGTAAGCCTTTTTCGTATCAATATGCCAGTGGTGTTTTGGCTGGTAACTTCGAAGGAAGGCTTTGATCTTTTTGGATACGATCATTCCTCCGAAAGTCAAAAGGATGTCGGGTTGCAGAGCTTCGAACATCTCCTCCTTGTTTTCGTCCTTTTCTATAGGGCCAATCACCGTATCTATCCGGGTGAAGAACTTTGGATGATGCACATTTGAAGTGGTTTCGGTAAAGACGATGACCGACTCATCTTCGGCCAGCCTGTCCAGGAATTGTTGTTCTACAGCATTCGGTTGGGCCACCCCCACGATCACCATCTTTCGCTTCGCTTTGTTCCATAAATCAGCATACGCCTGCAGCTGATTTTCAGAATACGTTCTTTCGACTACCTCTGGCAGGATCTGGATAGGAATCACTTCCACGTCCTCTACAAGATCGTATAAAGGCTCGTAAAACGGTACATTGATGTGAACGGGACCTTTTCCTTCAATAGCTTTGTTCAACGCAAGGTTGATCTCCCGTTCGTTGTGCTTCTGAGATTCAAACTGCTTTTGCTGCAGTTTTTTATCTACAGCCTCATTTTCGAGTACCAGTTCAGAATGCAGATTCGCTGAATAAAGAATGTGATTCTCAAAAACGTTCTTTTGGCGGATGGTTTGTCCGTCCCCAATGTCAATGCGTTCTACCGGCCTGTCTGCGGAGATGACCACCAGCGGAATATCACTGTAAAAGGCTTCTGAAATAGCCGGATAATAATTGAGAAGTGCCGACCCGGAGGTACACACCACCGCTACAGGTTTTCCCAATTGCTGGGCCATACCCAGCGCCACAAATCCAGCACAGCGTTCGTCAACCACGCTATAGGTGGAAATGTTCGGGTTCAATGCAAATCCGTTGGTAAGAGGTGCGTTCCTCGATCCCGGCGAGATCACCACATGCTGAATGTTTTTGGCTTCGCAAAGAGCGACGATGGAACGGGCGACTGGTATTCTGGGGTATTTCACTATTTGATCAATTTTTGGAGACCTAACAGGTTTTGAAAACCTGTTAGGTCTGGTCCACGAATTTACGATTTCCAAAGAACTTCAAAGACTTATTTAAAAAGCACTTTTTTCATGGTCTGGGATTTATTGACCGTTTCTTCCCACTCTGCCACGGGATCGGAATCTTTGGTAATCCCGCCTCCAACAAAAATACTGACAGTGTCGTCTTCTATCTTCATGCACCTAAGGTTGACATAAAGCGCTGTTTCCTGTTTCACCGCACGATAAGCAAGGTTTTCCACATTCCTTCTCGTTCTGGAGCGCTGTATATTTTTTTGAAGATTCAATTCCCCCAAAAACCCAGTGTAAAATTCCCGGTCATACCCCTCTTCAGAAAGGATAAATTCTTTGGCTTTTTTCTTCGGAAGTCCGCACACCGCCGGGGTGGGGTGAAGGGCTGCAACTAAAGCGTTCACACCTGCCTTTTCCGAATTTGGAATTTGGAATTTGGTGCTTGGAATTTGACCAGTAATATCGGTTCTCAAATGGAGTAAATTTCCTGCTTTGGTGGTATATACTTCAGACCTCTGGATCTCTTCCGTAGAGACACCGGCCTTTTCAAGATTCTTAAGAATAGAATCTGTCACAAAAAGTTGTTCCTGCTTTTCCTTATCTCTCCACTCAACTTCTGTAGTTCCCTGATATTTCTGAGTGCCGGCCAAAGCCATGGTCTTGAATCTATTGCCTTCCACCTTTAATAAAGTCTCGGGCGTTGCGGCAAGCCAAACCTTAGTGGCCGGATGATACCAGAGATAGACAAAAGCAGCAGGATAAGTTTTAAGGAGCCTGCGAAACAACTCTACAGGATCTACTCCAGGAATATTGATCTCCTCTTTTCTGGAAAGCACCACTTTTTCCAGTTCTCCGGATTTCAATTTTTCCAATGCACTTTTTACCAGGGAAACATGTTCTTCTTTTGCTGGATTATCTGCTTCGGAAGGAGCATCAACAGAAGGATTTTCCTCACCAGAAGTGAGTCCGGAAGTCTCGAAAATGATCTTTTCAGATCCCTTTTCAGGAATAAGAAATTTCTGCTCCTTATCGTCAAAAGGGGCAAAAACGAAGCCTTTTTCAGTAAGTTCTTCAGAATAGAATATTTCAGCCGACTTCTGCAAAAATGCGGTTCCACTATTTTCGCCCGGCTTCCTGTAAGCTACAAAAGGTAAATTTTGGGCGTACTGCTTCCCAAGCCGGTCAAAAAACTGTTCTTCGGTCATTACTGCTTCTTTTTTGGAAGGGTGATCGTGGTCAATTTCACTACCGAAATAAGGTTTTCGGATTCATCTGTGATGCGAATGTCCCAAAGCTGGGTGGTCCTGCCCTTATGCAGGTAAGTCGCTTTGGCAATTACAAAGCCTTCAGAAATGCTTTTTATATGGTTGGCCGCGATCTCAATGCCGCGAACGTAGAATTCATCTGTATCCAGAAAAAGATAACTGGCCATGCTGCCCACGCTTTCTGCCAGGGCAACTGTGGCCCCACCGTGTAAGACGCCATCGGGCTGATGCACTTTAGGTGTAACAGGCATTGTAGCAACAAGGAAGTCTTCTCCGGCTTCAGTAAATTCAATTTCAAGGGTTTCCATGAGCGTGTTCTTGCACACTTTTTTTGACAGCTCGCGAATTTCCTTTTGGGTCATAATGATTAGATTGGTTACTTTGTAAAAGTACGAAACCTGTGAAGATCTTGTAACGGATTCTTTCTATAGTAAAAAAAGGAGCCGCAATGTAACGACTCCTTTTACTTATTAAACCAAAATATAATGTTATCACCAAGTTGGAGTCATTGTGTATTCTCCTGTAGTAGAACCTCCCCAAGAGCTTAGAATTACTCGGTAAGTCCCACTTTCAGGAGCGCTATTTACTACCAATTCAGTAGATGTTCCCCCGTTTCCAGCAGAAGCCACAACATCACCAGTAGGTGAAATTAAACGTATAATTGGTCTAAACGTACCTGAAGTTTGACCTACTGCAATATGAATAAAATTACCTTGATTTACTGTTAAGGACCACTGATCAAGGTCCCCTAAAGGGATGTTTCCTGAATAATCTGTTCCGTTAATTAAATTCCCACCTTCATCCCCATTTGGTACCACAAAAGCGGTCGGAGCTTGAGCTAAACGTAAAACATATTCACCAGTTGAAACCCCGCCCCAAGAACTCACGATAACTCTATAAGTTCCACTTGTGGGCGCATCATAAACCACCATTTCTGTTGATAAGCCACCGTTTCCGGCAGAGTTTACCACATCACCCGATGGTGAAATTAAACGTATAATCGGACGGAATTCCCCTGAAGTATTACCAATCGACAAATGAATAAATTCTCCAACATCAGCTGTAAAACTCCATTGATCAAGATCACCAAGAGGTATTTGGCCCAAATGATTTCCACCATTGGTCAATTCACCTCCTTCATCATTGGAAGGAACAACAAATTCTTCAGGTGCATGGGCTAAGCGTAACGCATATTCACCACTACTACTGGCTCCCCAAGCACCAACGATTACTCGATAAGTACCGGTTACAGGTGCGTCGGCCAATAAAAGTTCAGTTATGGTTCCGCCATTGCCAGCTGAAACCAACAATTCACCTGAAGGTGAAAGTAAACGAATTAATGGACGTAAATTACCAGAAGTTTGAGCCATTGTTAGGTGAATAAAATCTCCCTGATCAGCTGTAAAAGACCAAGTATCTAATTCTCCCAAGATAATTTCTCCTGTGTGGTTAGCACCATTGGTCAAAGATCCACCATCTCCCGGATTTCCTGTATTTTCACAGGCATCTCCCTCACCATCAGAATCAGCATCAGCCTGGTCTGGATTTGCAGTATCCTTGCAATTATCGCAGGCATCACCTATTCCATCTCCATCCGCATCGGCCTGGTCTGGATTCGAAACATTGGGGCAGTTGTCTTCATCATTACCCATTCCATCGCCGTCATCATCTGCAGCCTCGCAGGCATCACCTGTTCCATCTTCATCGCCGTCTTCCTGGTTCGGGTTGGCATTATCTGGACAGTTGTCACAGGCATCTCCTACTCCGTCTTCATCAGAATCAGCCTGATCGGCATTAGCGGTATTCGGACAGTTATCAACATCATCGGCAATACCATCTTCATCTGAATCGGGAGCAGCTTCTTCACAGGCATCCCCTGTTCCGTCTTCATCGCTGTCTTCCTGGTTGGGGTTGGCAGTATCCTTACAATTGTCACAGGCATCACCTACCCCGTCCTCATCAGCATCAGCCTGATCGGCATTTGCTGTTTTAGGGCAGTTATCTACATCATCGGCAATACCATCTTCATCTGAATCGGGAGCAGCTTCTTCACAGGCATCCCCTGTTCCGTCTTCATCGCTGTCTTCCTGGTTGGGGTTGGCAGTATCCTTACAATTGTCACAGGCATCACCTACCCCGTCTTCATCTGAGTCGGCCTGATCGGCATTTGCGGTATTGGGGCAATTATCAGAATCGTCCATAATTCCGTCATCATCAGAATCTACAGGGCCTCCGTTCCCATCGTCTTCGCAATTAAACCGCAGGTGCCTGTACTCGACTTCCTCCTCACCGGTGAAATTTTCAGAAATATCATTCCAGCTAAGGGTACCACTAAGAACCATTGCATCTACGGTTCCGTAGTTGTCTTCCCAGCTTTCCAAAGTCACTTCATAATAAAGATAAGCCTCATCATCTGCCACTCCATCAGCGGGATGAGGAACAGCCAGACATACCGGATTTGCAAAGTAATCACCGTCTGCATTCATTCCTGTTTCAGGGACTTCACCAGTGTATAATACCACTCCTGATGAATCTGTACCTCGCCAGATGTTTACGCTATAATTTGCAGGATAATGCCTTCCGTCATTATCACAGTAGTTGGCAAAGAAGCAAAAGTCAACCACTTCGCCTGGTTCGAGCTCAAAGAAAAGGTAGCCGTATTGATTGACCATCCTATCATCATAACACAAGACGTCTACATCAACATACTTTTTCACTCCGGCTCCAAGGTTAAATTCCAGAGGAAGTGGGGAGTCTACCCAACTTGCAAAGTCACCTGTGGCTAAAGGAGCAACCCAAATGATCTCACTTGACTCGGCTGCAGGATCTCCATTATATACCACAAAATAATCCAGGGAGTAAGGTCCCGGCTCTAATTCAAGTTCAAGAGATTCTTCGGTAAAATATTCTTCTACACCGTCATCGTCATAATCTCCCGGAGTAGGATTTACTTCTATGACCAGAGGGTTTTCAGCAGTACCCACTTCTTCAGTCCCACTCAGCACAATTTCAACAAAAGCAGGGGCATCATCAGAACAGGCTGGAAGGTCGTCCAGGGCCTGCTTTAATCCAGATCGATTGGTCAGATCATTTAAAACAGCTCCAAAGGAAAGAGTAGATTTCACATCTTCCGGAATTGTTTCATCTTCCTTGCTACAGTAAGTAAACAGCAACGTACTTGCCGCCAGTAGCATCAGGTAAAGTTTAATTTTTTTCATTTGAAAAAAGATTAATGAATTGTTTAAAAAAAGTCACCACTACATTATCCTTCAAAAGAATATGCATAAAGGTCTTGTAGGGAGTAAACTCAGCAGGCAGTCCATCTTGGATGAAACAAGGCTCATAATCCTGCAAAATTTAAGAGTAGGGTTGGTCATTGGAGGAATATTGTCAATTCACCCTCTCCTTTTGGAGGTGTTGACATAGTGCTCGAGAAACGGGGGAAGGATAAGTACGGAAAGAAATGAGGCCTTGTAGGAGCTCCAAAATTCAATCCTGAAATTACGATAATATGTCGCGCAATTTAGAATTACAGGCCTTTATCTTACATTTTTAACTCATTGTTAATCAGATTCTTACAATGCGCTAAGCATGAATAAATCTTGTTAAATAAATACCTATACCATCTGTCAGTGTATCAGAAAAAATGAGGATTAACAATGATTTACAATTATTCTAATGCGAAAAAACCTGTTAATTGTAGGAGAAAAACAGGTTAGATTGCGATAAAAAAGATTTTCGTTTCTTTATTTCAATGCAATCATGAACTTTTATGTGTCTGATTTTCAAAAAATCAAAAATTATGACCAACGAAAAAGAGGTTTCTTATCAAACCACCAATACCTATAGCACCCTGAATGATTTTACCGAAAAGACAAAGAATGTGTGGGTGGTCTTTCACGGCATTGGTTACCTGAGCCGTTATTTTCAGAAATATTTCCGCCACCTGAATAAAGAAGAGAACTACATCATTGCTCCACAGGCACCTTCTAAATACTATTTAAATGGTAAATATGAACATGTAGGAGCATCCTGGGCAACCCGGGAAAATACAGAACTTGAAATTCAAAACCTGCTGGCCTACCTGGATGAAATTTACAAAACAGAAAACCTTGAAAATGCTCCTAACCTGATCCTTTTCGGTTACTCGCAGGGCGTTTCTGTTGTGTCCCGCTGGGTTGCACGGCGGAAGATCAACTGCTCCAGACTCATTTTTCACTCCGGCCGACTACCCCAAGAATTAAAGAGTGAGGATTTCATTTTTTTAGGTGATACAGAAGTCAGTTTTGTTTACGGCACAGATGATCCTTTTGTAAGTGAAGAATTTCTGGCTTCAGAAAAAGAGCGGCTAAAAACCTTATTTCCGAAGAACCTGAAGTTACTTCCTTTTGATGGAGGACACGAGGTAAATAAAGAGATCATACTGAAGTTGGCCGAGGAATAGTTTCTTAGCCTTAGCTTTGTCAGGTCGAGACCTCATTCCAACATGCTGCTTCATAGAGACCTCTCGACTCCGCTCGAAGTGACATTTAGCAAAAAACCTAAATTCATCCCTGAAATAAGTTCAGCCTTGACGTACGGAAAACTTAAGGCAAAAAAAAAGCGCTGACCCGAGAAAACTGGGTCAGCGCTTTCAATTTATTCCCAACTCCTCCCCTTATTTAAAGGGGAGGCCGGGAGGGGTTTATTTCACCTCCTCAAAATCAACGTCTTCTACATCGTCACCTTGCTTGGAATCGCCACCGGCTTGTTCACCACCAGCTGGTCCTCCCTGGGCTCCGGTTGCGCCTTGTTGGGCACCACCCTGAGCTTCGGCTTGTGCTTTGTACATTTCTTCTGAAGCTACCTTCCATGCCTCATTGATCTTGTCTAATGCAGGCTGAATGGTTTCTACTTCTTTTGTTTCATAAGCTTTCTTCAACTCTTCCAAAGCATCTTCGATAGGCTTCTTCTTGTCATCAGAAAGTTTATCACCAAATTCCTTCAACTGTTTTTCAGTCTGGAAGATCATAGCATCAGCTTCGTTCAGCTTATCTACTTTCTCTTTGGCTTTTTTATCAGTTTCAGCATTGGCTTCAGCTTCCTGCTTCATCTTTTGGATCTCTTCTTCGGTCAATCCTGAAGAGGCCTCGATACGGATGTCCTGAGATTTACCGGTAGCCTTGTCTGTAGCGCTTACTTTGATGATACCGTTGGCATCGATATCAAAGGTCACTTCAATTTGAGGAGTTCCTCTTGGCGCAGGTGGAATACCGTCTAAGTGGAATCTACCGATCGTCTTGTTATCGGCAGCCATTGGACGCTCTCCCTGTAACACGTGGATCTCAACAGACGGCTGATTGTCGGCCGCAGTAGAGAACACCTGTGATTTCTTGGTTGGGATCGTAGTGTTCGCCTCGATCAATTTGGTCATCACCCCACCCATGGTCTCAATACCAAGAGATAACGGAGTCACATCAAGTAACAATACATCCTTAACATCTCCGGTCAATACACCACCCTGGATAGCTGCACCGATCGCTACAACCTCATCTGGGTTCACACCTTTAGAAGGTTTCTTTCCGAAGAATTTTTCAACCTCTTCCTGGATCTTAGGAATACGGGTTGAACCACCAACAAGGATTACCTCGTCAATATCACTTTTTGAAAGACCTGCATCACTAAGCGCTTTTTGCACAGGATCCATAGAACGTTTCACCAAAGTATCGGCAAGTTGCTCAAATTTAGATCTTGTAAGCGTCTCAACAAGGTGTTTAGGTCCGCTAGCAGTAGCGGTCACGTATGGCAGGTTGATCTCGGTTTGAGAAGAAGAAGAAAGCTCGATCTTCGCTTTCTCAGCAGCTTCTTTTAAACGCTGAAGTGCCATTGGGTCTTTTCTCAGGTCGATATCTTCAGCTTTCTGGAAGGTATCGGCAAGGAAGTCAATGATCACCTCATCAAAATCGTCACCACCAAGGTGAGTATCTCCGTTAGTAGATAATACTTCAAATACTCCGTCTCCTAATTCAAGGATGGAGATATCAAATGTACCTCCACCAAGGTCATAAACAGCGATCTTCTGGTCCTGAGACTTCTTGTCAAGTCCGTAAGCCAGTGCAGCTGCAGTTGGCTCGTTGATGATACGTCTTACTTTAAGACCAGCGATCTCCCCGGCTTCTTTGGTAGCCTGGCGCTGAGAGTCATTAAAGTAAGCAGGAACGGTAATTACCGCTTCGTTCACATCCTGTCCAAGATAATCTTCAGCAGTTTTCTTCATTTTCTGAAGGATCATTGCTGAAAGTTCCTGAGGAGTATACATACGCCCATCAACCTGAACTCTTGGAGTATCATTATCTCCTTTTACAACTTTATAAGGAACTCTTCCCGCTTCTTTAGAAGATTCAGAATATTTATTCCCCATGAATCTCTTAATGGAAGAGATGGTTTTTTCCGGATTGGTTACAGCCTGACGCTTTGCAGGGTCCCCGACTTTTATTTCACCTCCTTCTACAAAAGCGATCACAGAAGGAGTAGTTCGTTTTCCTTCGGCATTAGGTATCACCGTTGGCTCGTTACCTTCCATTACGGCAACACAGGAGTTGGTAGTACCTAAGTCGATTCCAATTATTTTACTCATAATCTATAGGTTGTTATTTGTTGTTTCCTAAATTAAATTTTCGATCATCCACTTAAAGTCAATCATTATGCCAGCAGAAATTATATGACAGGATGTCATTTTTGACTGTTCAGCTGAACATTTCCGCAGAACCAACCGACAAAATTGTCAATATTTTTATTTCTGAATTCTTTGAAGGTATTATTACCTTTGCCCGCTAAATTGACGGAATGGAAAGTATCAGCGTATTCGATATGCTCAAAATAGGGGTTGGACCGTCCAGCTCCCACACCCTTGGCCCATGGCGTGCCGGCGAAAGATGGATCAAAGAACTTAAAGAAGCCGGAAAGTTTGATCTGGTTGAAGGTGTGACCATACATTTATACGGTTCCCTCTCCCTTACCGGAATAGGCCATGCCACAGATCTTGCCTCATTACTGGGGCTTCTAGGATACGATCCTGTTACCATTCCTGTTGAAAATATTGATCCCGAAATCAATAATATCAAAACTTTCAATCGGCTTAACCTTAACCAGGAGCGCAGTATTGACTTTGACTTCGAAAACGATATCGTTTTCAACAAGAAGTTCCTCCCGTTCCATCCCAACGGGATGAAGTTCACCGCCCGGCTAAGCAACGGAAAAACTACCTCTTCTACCTTTTATTCCATTGGCGGGGGCTTTGTGGTGAAAGAGGAAAGAAAGAACGCTAAAAAACAGCTTCAGAAATTCAAGCAATTTCCTTTTCCAATCGTAAAGGGAACCGATCTTGCTCATTTCTGCAAACAGGAGAACAAGAAGATCTCCGAGATCGTTTATGAAAACGAGAAATCTCTTCGTACCGAAGAAGAGATCGATGCAGGACTTAAAGCCGTGTGGGATGTCATGCTTGAGTCGATGTACCTGGGGTGTCATACAGAAGGTATCTTGCCAGGAGGTTTAAATGTACGCCGCCGGGCTCCGGACTCTCACAAAAAACTGATCGGAGATTTCAAATATGATACTCCGGAAGAATGGATCGAAGTCATTCGAAAGACCGAAGTGAAATTCCGCTCCATCTTAAAATGGGTAAGCTGTTTCGCTTTGGGGGTGAACGAAGTGAACGCTTCTTTAGGTCGGGTGGTAACTGCGCCTACCAATGGAAGCGCCGGAGTGATTCCCGCCGTATTGATGTACTACCTCACAATTGAGAACCACGATGCCGGATTCGAGAAAATAAAGCAGTTCCTGCTGGTTGCCGGGGAAATTGGAAGTCTGTTCAAGAAAGGCGCTACAATTTCAGCAGCTATGGGCGGTTGTCAGGCAGAGATCGGAGTTTCCTCTTCAATGGCCGCCGGTGCTTTAGCCGAAGTGATGGGTGGTACACCTGAACAGGTCATGATGGCTTCTGAAATTGCCATGGAACACCACCTGGGCCTTACCTGTGATCCAATTGCCGGCCTTGTTCAGATTCCGTGTATCGAGCGAAATTCAATGGGTGCCATTAAAGCGATCAATGCTGCCGAAATGGCCCTCGATGCTGATTCTATTCACGCAAAAGTGCCTTTAGACAAAGTGATCGAGACCATGTGGGAAACCGCGAAAGATATGAATTCCAAATACAAGGAAACCTCAGAAGGCGGACTTGCCGTGAGGGTGAGCTTGAGTGACTGTTAGGTAAGATAAGAGATTTTAGTATTGAGATTTGAGATTTTGACTTCCCCGCCCTTCGGGCACCCCTCCTTAAAAAAGGAGGGGAATATTTAGGAGTAGCAAGCGCTTTCCTCTTGCAGGTAGTACAAATGCGAAGCAAAAAAAGGAGATAGTTCCTCCACCTGTGGAGAGTTTCACGCAGTGAAATTTACTCCAACGTTCCCCTCCTTGTCAAGGAGGGGTGGCAGCCGGAAGGCTGACGGGGTGGTCAGATTTTATTTCAACTTCTTCTCCTCACATCCTTCCCTCCTCCTGGTGTCGATCAAATAAATAATCTTCCAGTCGCCATTTTCCTTAAACAGCTGGAAATTGTTGACCCCACAATGACTAAATTCTTCGTTGATATACAATGAATATGGTGTCCAGGCATTGGCCATGGCGCCGTCTATTTTTATTTCAAAGCTGTGCAGAACTTCTTTAAAATCGGTGTCCAAAGGAATGGAAACGATCCCCTTCAGCACTTTATGAATGTCCTCCTGGTGAAGTTTTATTTCTCCAGACTTTGCCTTTCCTATTGTTTGCACGATAACACCATCTGCCAGTACCGATTTCATGATCACTGAGTCCCTGGCATGAAATCCTTCAAAGAAGGTTTCGACTGTTTTCTTTATTGCTTCTTCTTCCGAAGAATTTTGAGCCGAGATGGTAAAGGTCAGGCAGAAAAAAAGCAGGCTGAACGAAAATCTTTTCATTTTTGGATAGTTTTGAATGTAGAAGCCGAATTTACTACTTTTACAGGAATTTTAAATCCACCTACATGTCAGTCGCTAAAAAACAATACAAACGTGTCACTACGAAATCCCTGGTAGAGATGAAATCTCAGGGAGAAAAGATCGCAATGTTGACCGCCTATGATTATACCATGGCCAAGATCGTTGACGGAGCGGGGATCGATGTCATCCTGGTAGGAGATTCGGCCAGTAATGTAATGGCGGGACATGAAACGACGCTTCCCATCACCCTTGACCAGATGATCTATCATGCCGCCAGTGTAATTCGTGCTGTGCATCGCGCTTTAGTGGTGGTAGACCTTCCCTTCGGAAGTTACCAAAGTGATCCTAAAGAGGCTTTGCGCTCTGCGATAAGGATCATGAAAGAGAGCGGTGGACATGCCGTAAAGCTCGAAGGAGGAAAAGAGATCAAGGATTCTGTAAAACGGATCCTCCATGCCGGAATTCCTGTGATGGGTCACCTTGGACTTACCCCTCAATCCATCTATAAATTCGGTACTTATACAGTACGTGCCAAGGAAGAAGCCGAAGCGGCTAAATTAAAAGCCGATGCCCTGATGCTGGAAAAAGCCGGATGTTTTGCCCTTGTTCTGGAAAAAGTCCCTGCCAAACTTGCACAAGAAGTAGCAGAGAGCCTTACCATTCCGGTCATAGGAATTGGAGCCGGAAACGGCGTGGACGGCCAGGTGCTGGTCACTCATGACATGATAGGGATGACCCATGAGTTTAATCCGCGTTTCCTAAGACGTTACCTTGATCTTTATACCGAAATGACCAGTGCTTTTGAGAAGTACAGGGATGATGTGAAGAGTCGGGATTTTCCTTCGGATGAGGAACAGTATTAATAATTCAAGGTTCATGGTTTAAGGTTCATGGTTGACCGCAGAAATCTTTAATTGAACCGTCTTTGCGAAGGAGCTTTAAAGCGACTGAAGCAATCTCCCTCTCATGAAAAATGACCTTATTTCTGCAAAAATAAATATCTTAAAATTTCTCTTTTTTGGAAGATAAAGTAATTTCCACTCCCCAGAACCTGCAGGTTCTCTATGAAGACAATCACCTGATCATCGTGAACAAGCGGCCGGGTGATATCGTGCAGGGAGACAAAACCGGGGATGTGCCGCTAAGCGAGGTGGTAAAAGAATATTTAAAGGTCAAATACAACAAACCTGGAAATGTTTACCTGGGTGTGGTTCACCGGCTCGACCGGCCTACCAGCGGAATAGTAGTATTTGCCAGAACTTCAAAAGCCCTTCCACGGCTCAACAAGCTTTTTAAAGAAAAAGACGCAAAAAAGACTTATTGGGCGATCGTAAAGAATGCGCCTCCAAAACAGCAGGACAGGCTGGTGCATTTTATGAAACGAAATCCAAAACAGAACAAATCTTACGCTCACCTCAAAGAAGTAGCCGATTCCAAAAAGGCCATTTTGGACTACCATGTTTTAAATCAATTTAATAATTATTACCTGCTGGAAGTTGACCTTCACACAGGAAGACATCACCAGATTAGAAGTCAGCTATCAGCCATTGGCTGCCCAATCAAAGGGGATCTTAAGTACGGATTTGATCGCAGCAACAAAGACGCGAGCATTCATCTGCACGCCAGAAAACTTGTTCTCACCCATCCGGTAAAGAAGGAGAAGCTGGAGATCATTGCTCCGCCACCGAAAGATCCCTTGTGGGATGCCTGCGTTTAGGTATTTCTGAAGCTAATTTTTCCTAATGAAACTGATCAAAATCAAACTTGATCAACAGGGGATTTTGTATCTTTAAGTAGATCAGGAATAAATTTCCGTTTCTCCTCCAAAAACGGATCTGCCCTAAATTCTCTCCAATCTTTCTCTACCCATTTTATTGGCACTTTCTCAGATTCCCCCCCATTAAAAGTAGCATCTAATTCTTATCAAAATGAAAACAACTATTGTATTTGTGCTTTTGGTCGGGGCAACCTTCTTTCAGCAAAATGCCTACAGTTTTGAACAAGTTCCAGATACCGCAAAAGCTAACCGATCCTCGAAACAGGATTCGGCACAGTATCTAATGAATCTTGTCAAAGATGCGGCAGAAATGGTAAAAAAGGATGGAACCGCCGCATTTGAGGAATTCAGGAAACCCGGTAGCCGCTGGCGCCAGGGAGAAACCTACATTTTCGTATTGGATAAAGAAGGCAACATGTTGGTGCACACAGATCCTGAAATGGAAAACAAGAACCAGCTCGACCTGAAGGATGTCAATGGAAAACCCATTATTCGTGGGCTCCTGTCTGCCGCTTCAGCCTTGCCCGATAAGCAGGAGGGCTGGTTCCATTACCAATGGCCGACACCCGAGGGACTTCTTCCCCGCTGGAAAAGCAGTTTTGTAAAAGCCGTCAGCTCACCCGAGGGAAAGGAATACATTATTGGCAGCGGAATGTATACAGACCGTATGGAAAAGGAGTTTGTCACCCATATGGTGGATGAGGCCGTTGCAGAGATCGAAATAAAAGGTAAGGCTGCGTTCAAAGACTTCTATGACCCGGCAGGACCTTTCCTGATCAAGGATACCTATATCTTCGTCATGGACACCTCTGGGGTGGAACTGGTAAATCCCGCCTTTAAAAATCTTGAAGGACGAAACCTCATGGATCTTAAGGATACCGAAAACAAGTTCCTGGTAAAGGAGATGTTCAAAACCGTAAAAAAGGACACTGCGGGATGGGTGAATTATATGTGGCCAAAACCAGGAGACAATCTCTCCACCCAGAAATCGGCTTATGTAAAAAAGGCACAGCTGGATGATAATTGGGTATTGGTGGGAGCCGGGGTCTATCTGGCTGATGCTCCAAAAACTGCCTTAAAACGAGAGGAGATCACCCCTTTTGACCTCAAAAATTTCGTGACCGATGCAGCTGTGAAACTGGAAAAAGAGGGCGAAAAGGCGTTCCCAGATTTCAGGAGAAAAGAATCACAGTGGTTTGAGGGGGATAAATATTTGTTTGTCTGGGACCTTGACGGAAAAAGGATCTTTCATGCAGCTAATCCTTCAATAGAAGGAGAGGTTGTCGATGGAACTACAGATGCCATGGACAGGCCTTATGGAAAAATGTTCCTTGAAACTGCTTCTTCCCCGACAGGCGAAGGCTGGGTGCATTATGTGTATCCTGAACCGGGAGACATATTTCCCGCCTGGAAATCCAGCTACATCAAAAAAGTAACCTTTCCTTCTGGAAAAGAACATCTTGTAGGCAGCGGGATCTACAATATGAAAATGGATGAAACTCTTATCGAGGATATGGTAGAACAGGCAGCAGCCTTGATCAAGGAGCAGGGCCGGAAAGCTTTTGATGTACTAAGGGATAAAAAAGGTCCTTTCTATTTTATGGACACTTATATTTTCGTCACCAGCCCAGAAGGTACCGAACTGGTCAACCCCGCCCAGCCCACTCTGGAAGGCCGGAACCTGATTGACCTGAAAGACCTTAAGGGGGATCTTACAGTGAAAAAGGAGATCGATCTTGCCATGGACAAGGGCAGCGGATGGCTGGAGATGACCTGGTTCAAACCCGGTACCAATACTCCCGCTCCTAAAATGACCTTTGTGAAAAAAGCAGAAGCCAACGGAGAAACTTTTATTGTGGGTTCAGGATATTACCCGGATAAAAACTAATTGAACAAAAATTTAATCTCTTTTATTTTTCTTTTCCGCGATCTTATCAAGAGCAAGATTGTCCTTACTGCCAATATGGGAGTGGTTTTTTAGATCTGTAGGTTCATAGGTGCCATTTTGTACCTGTTCGCCTATTTGTTTATAAGCGTCCCTAAATGAACTTCCCTGCACCACCAGGTCATTTATACTGTCTACGGTAAACAGATATCTGTACTTATCATCCTTCAGGTCAATCTCCTTTACAATAATAAGACCAATAGAATACGTAAAAACATCAAGGATCTCTTTGATATTTTCAACCGCGTAAATACTGTTCTCTTTGATCAACTGAAGATCTCTGTGGTAACCGCTTGGAAGATTGTTTGTGATAAGGATCATTTCATTGGCGATCGCCTGCAGCTTATTGCATTTTCCCCTGATGAGTTCAAAAACATCCGGGTTTTTCTTGTGGGGCATGATACTGGAACCGGTAGTAAGTTCATCGGGAAAGCTGATGAAATCGAAGTTCTGACTCATATAAAGGCAGATATCCATAGCAAATCGTGAAAGCGTATTTGCCAGGGATGCTATATTGGAGGTTACCGTACGCTCACATTTCCCCCTGCTCATTTGCGCGGCTACCACGTTGTATTTTAAAGTGGAGAATCCAAGTTCTTTGGTAGTAAACTCTCTGTCAATCGGAAATGATGATCCGTAACCTGCCGCCGAGCCTAAAGGATTCTGATCGACGATCTTCAAACCTGCTTTCAGTAAATGCAGGTCATCTATCAATATTTCGGCGTAAGCTGAAAACCATAAACCGAAAGAAGAAGGCATGGCCACCTGCAGGTGGGTGTATCCCGGTAATAATTTATCCTGATGCTTTTCAGCAAGCCCTAAAAGGACATCTATCAATTCAGAAGTTTTTCCGGAAATTTCCTGCAGATTCTCCTTGAAGTACAACTGCATGGCAACTAAAACCTGGTCATTCCTTGACCTGGCCGTATGTATCTTTTTGCCCGTATCTCCAAGCGATTTGGTTAGCTCAAATTCAATTTTTGAATGCACATCTTCAAAATCCTTTTCGATCTGAAAGCTTCCCGACTCCACTTGCTGCTGAAGTTTTTCAAGCTCAAAAAGAATAACCTTCACTTCTTCCCCGTCAAGAATCCCGATCTTCCCAAGCATTTTTGCGTGGGCAGCCGAAGCTGTTAGGTCATACTTTGCCAGGTGCATATCCAGCTCCCGGTCGTTCCCAACCGTGAAATTTTCTATTTTTTGATCTATAGAGTTTCCTTTGTCCCAGAGTTTCATATTATTTTTCTTTTAATTCTGAACTTGTTGTTTCAAAGCTCTTTCAAGCAGTTTTATATATTTTTCAATTCCTTCCTCTATCTCATATACATATATGAATTCATCGGCGGAATGTGACCTGGTGGAATCTCCCGGTCCCAGTTTTAGAGAAGGGCAGCTAAGCATGGCCTGGTCAGATAATGTAGGTGAGCCATAGGTATTCATTCCCAGAGAAATTCCTGATTTCACCAGTTCATGATCTAACGGGATGGAGGAAGAATTCAACCGAAGCGATCTGGCAGTAATACGATCAACCGGAGCATTTTTCTGCAGGATTTCTTCGATCTCTTTATTAGAATACTGGTCATTCACCCTCACGTCGATCACCAGGTCAACGTTAGCGGGCACCACATTGTGTTGTGAGCCGGCGTTGATCTGCGTAACGGTTAACTTTACATCTCCTAAGACCTCCGACCTTCTTTCAAATTCAAACTCCCGAAACCAGTCCAGGATTTTTGCTGTCTTATAAATGGCATTGTCTTCATTGGGATGCGCGGCATGGGAAGGCGTTCCCTTTATGACAGCATCAAACACAACAAGGCCTTTTTCTGCTACCGCCAGGTCCATCAGGGTAGGCTCACCAACTATGGCAACATCTATCTTCGGAAGGAGGGGTAAAAGACAGGCTATTCCGTTCTTTCCATTGGTTTCCTCTTCCGCAGTACCTGCAAAAATCAGATTGTATTCCAGATCTTCAGACTCATAAAACCAGGTAAAGGCCGCTAAAAGCGAAACCAGGCAACCCCCGGCATCATTGCTTCCCAGGCCAAATAATTTTCCATCTTCTATTTCTGCCTTGAACGGGTCACGGGTATAAGCCGAATTGGGTTTTACGGTATCATGATGGGAATTGAGCAACAAGGTCGGTTTTGAGCCATCAAAGTGCCTGTTCACCGCCCACACATTGTTCAAATGCCTTTTATACGGAATTTCTCTTTCTGAAAACCAGTTTTCGAGCAGGGCTGCGGTTTCATCCTCCTCTCCTGAAAAGGATTGGGTCTCTATCAGTTCCTTTAAAAGCCCGATCGCCTGCTGTTGTAATTTTGTCAATTCCATCATTTTACAATTTCGGTGTGAAGAGAGGTTTTGCTCAGCAATCTTTCATTTCCCAGACAGATCTTTGAAACCCCTTTTTCAAGGGCTTCAAAGCAATTCTGAAGTTTCGGAAGCATACCTTCAGTGATCACTTTATCCTTCAGTAATTCCCCGTATTTATTTCGATCTATGTGTTCAATTACAGATTCCTCATTTGTGACATCTGCCAAAACTCCGTTTTTTCCGAAGAGATAAAACAATTGGGGTTCGTACAATTCACTCATTGACATGGCTATTTCCGCGGCAACCGAATCGCCATTTGTATTCAGCAGTTCTCCCTCACTTGTACAGGAGATCGCCGAAAAGACCGGAACCATCCCGGCCTTCAAAAGTGAATTTATAAAGGAAGTATTGATGGTTTCAATATCGCCAACAAATCCGAAATCGATCTCTGCAACTTTTCGTTTTTTTGAAATGATACTTCTGCCGTCTGCCCCGCACAACCCAATTGCATTGCAGTTCAAAGCCTGTAGTTTACCTACAATCGTCTTATTGATCCATCCCGCATAGGTCATCACGATGACTTTCAAAGAATTTTCATCGGTGATCCTTCGGCCGTCGATCATTTTGGTCTCAAAACCGAGTTTGGCAGCAATTTCAGTGGCCATATTTCCACCGCCATGCACCAGGATCTTCGGGCCTTGGAGAGCAATAAAGTCCAAAAGGAAAGCCTGCAACTTAGTTTCATCTTCAATGAGCTTCCCTCCTATTTTTATGACCTTTAATGTTTCCTTTATCATCACTTATTGTTTTCCAGAATTCTCTTTAATACAGCCTGCGCCGCGAAAGTTCGGTTTCCTGCCTGTTGAATGACCACGGAATTTTCACCGTCCAGAACTTCATCTGCTATCACCACATTTCTCCTTACAGGCAGGCAGTGCATCACCTTTGCATCATTTGTAAGACCTAGTTTTTTATTATCAACTGTCCAGGCAGGATTTTCACTCAGGATCTTTCCGTAGTGCTCGTAACTGCTCCAGTTCTTCACATAAACGAAATCGGCGTCTTTTAAAGCCTTTTCCTGATCGTGATAAACCGGAGTATCTTTTCTGACGTCTTTACTCAGGTCATAGCCTTCGGGATTGGTGATCACCAGGTCCACATCCATTTTTTGCATGTATTCCACAAGGGAATTGGGAACCGATTGCGGCAAAGCCCTGGGATGCGGGGCCCAGGTAAGCACAACTTTCGGCCTTTTTTTAGTGCTCATTTCAGTAATGGTCATCGCATCGGTAAGCGCCTGTAAGGGATGTCCCGTCGCGCTTTCCAGGTTCACAACTGGTACGGTCGCATATTTTGTGAACCCCAAGAAGACCTGATCTGCCTCATCCTTTTCCCTGTTTTCCAGCCCGGGAAAGGCTCGTACGGCGATGATATCGCAGTACTGGGAAAGCACGCCGGCAGCTTCCTTGATATGTTCAGCTTTATTGGAGTTCATGATCGCTCCGTCTTCAAACTCTAAAGCCCAGCCATCCTTATCGGCATTCATCACCATAACATCCATTCCCAGGAGCTTTGCGGCCTTTTCGGTGCTTAAACGGGTTCGAAGGCTGGGATTGAAAAACAGCATTCCCAAGGTCTTTCCTTTTCCCAAAGAGAGAGCCGAATTTTCCTTTTTAAGCTGCAATGCTTCTGAAACAAGCTCCTGCAGGTCATTTACATCTTCTATTCCTATATACTTCTTCATCTTATTAATTTTGTGTTTGAGCCAGGGCAACTTCAATTGCCTGGAAAAACCGGTCAAAATGATCTTTTTGAATGTTCAATGGCGGCAGGATCCTCAATAAATTCTTATTGGAGGCCGCCCCTGTGAAAATATGATGTTTGAACAGCAATTCCTTCCGAAGGGCTGCCACTTCAAAATCGAATTCCAGTCCGATCATTAGTCCCCTGCCTTTTAACTTTTTTAATTGCGGAATTTCATTGGATCTTTCCTTTACATACTCATACAGATCTTTAGCATTTTCTGAAAGAGCTTCATTTTTAAGAACATCCAGAACTGCGATCCCGGCAGCACAGGCCAGGTGGTTCCCTCCAAAGGTCGTGCCCAGCATGCCGTGGCTGGCTTTGATCTCTTCAGCAATAAGGATCCCGCCAATTGGAAATCCGTTGCCCATTCCCTTGGCCACAGAAATTATGTCTGGTTGGATACCATGCTTCTGAAAGGCGAAAAAATCCCCCGTTCTTCCGTAACCCGACTGAACTTCATCTGCGATCAAAAGCGTTCCATGTTGCTTACACAACCTTTCCACTGTTCGATAGAATTCCGTAGAAGCTTCATCCAGGCCACCCACCCCCTGGATAGCCTCGAAAATAACGGCTGCAACATCCTTTTTGGATAGCTCCTTTTCCAGGCTTTTTGGGTCATCAAAACAGACCTTTGTTACTTCATGTCGCTGATTGAAAGGAGCTTTTATCTTTTCATTATCGGTTACTGCAACCACTCCGGAAGTCCTTCCGTGGAAGGCATTTTCAAAATAGATCACCCTGCTTCTCCCGGTTTGAAAAGAAGCCACTTTTAAGGCATTTTCATTCGCTTCGGCTCCCGAGTTGCACAAAAAGAGATTGTAATTCTCACACCCGGACAGTTTCCCAAGTTTCTCTGCCAATTCCTCCTGCAGAGGGTTTTTTATTGAATTGGAATAAAATCCTAGTTTTTGAACCTGTTCGCTAATTGCGTTTACGTACTCAGGATGCGCATGCCCGATCGAGATCACCGCGTGACCGCCGTACAGGTCCAGATATTTAGTTCCATTTTCATCAAACACATGCACGCCTTCCCCTTTTACGGGGGTGATGTCGTATAACGGATAAACGTCAAATAAATTCATAGTCAAAAATTTAAAAATAGGTGGCTTTCAATTGCAACCCCTGGGTTTCAAGGAACCCGAAGATCAGATTCATGTTTTGAACCGCCTGCCCTGAAGCTCCTTTCAACAGGTTATCCAGTACACTTGTGATCAAAAGTTTGTTCCCGAACTTTTGAAGCCTCAGCAGGCACTTGTTGGTATTGACCACCTGTTTCAAATGCAATTCTTCTTCAACCACAAATGTGAAAGCGGCGTCCCCGTAAAATTCCTGGTAGATCTTCATGGCCTCTTCCAGGCTTCCATCAAAACGAGTATAAGCAGTACAATGAATACCTCTTGAAAAATTCCCCCTGTTCGGGATAAAATTTAATTCCGAAGAAAAATTCGGCTGAAAGCTTTTTAAGCTCTGCCCGATCTCTGCCAGATGCTGATGTTCAAAGGCCTTGTAAGCCGAAAAGTTATTGTCTCTCCAGGTAAAGTGAGTGGATTCAGAAAGGGAGGTGCCCGCACCGGTGGCTCCTGTCACTGCATTTATATGCACATCTTCCTTTAATAGGCCATTTTTAGCAAGTGGTAAAATCGCCAGGGTGATGGCTGTCGCGAAACACCCGGGATTTGCAATGAGATTGGCTTTTTTTATCTCTTCCTTGTTTAACTCCGGAAGACCGTATATAAAGGAATGATCTTCAGCAGCCATTCGAAAATCGGTGCTAAGGTCTACAATCTTTGTATGATCTGAAAACTGGTTTTCCTGAAGAAATTTCATTGAATTTCCATGGCCCAGACATAGAAAAACCACATCTGCTTCAGGATTGATCTCTCCGCTGAAAGTGAGTTCAGTTTCCCCCAGCAGGTCCTGATGAATACTGCTCACGGGCTTTCCTGCCTGGGAAGTGCTGTAAATAAAATCCAGTTTCACTTCAGGATGTCTCATTAAGATCCTGATCAGTTCCCCGGCCGTATAACCGGCCCCGCCTATAATTCCTGCCTGTATCATGCTTCCTGTTTTACGTACTGATAGATCTTCCCGGCATTCGAACTTATCTTAATGAAACCTTTGGCATCATTTGCCGTCCAGGCCTTGTTCTCCTCTCCGTATTTTCCGAAGCCGTTGTTCATAAGATCATATTTTGATTCAATGCCATCCAGAACAAACCTGTAAGGATGTAAGGTCAAAAAGACCTTTCCGGTCACCTGTTCCTGCGAACTCTGAAGGAAGGCTTCAAAATCGCGCATTACAGGATCCAGGTACAAACCTTCATGCAGGTGCATTCCATACCAGTTGGCGATGTAATCCTTGTGCTGAAGCTGCCATTTGCTCAGGGTATGTTTTTCAAGCAGGTGATGTGCTTTGATGGTTATCAATGCCGCAGCAGCTTCAAAACCAACCCTTCCCTTGATCCCGATAATGGTGTCTCCAACATGAATGTCTCTCCCTATCGCATACTTCGAGGCTATGTTTTCGAGGATCTCAATGTTTTTCTCAGGAGAATTTTCCTCATCATTTACCGCTGTCAATTCTCCTTTTGTAAATGAAAGGCTAACCTGTTTTGGTTCCTGCACCTGTAATTGGGAAGGATATGCGGTTTCAGGTAACGGCTTATCAGAAGTGAGGGTTTCTGCTCCTCCAACGCTGGTACCCCAAAGCCCTTTATTCACCGAATATTTAGCTTTTTCCCAGTTCATCTCCACCCCGTTAGCCTTCAGGTAATTGATCTCTTCCTGTCGGGTGAGTTGATTATCCCTGATGGGAGTAATGATCTCAATTTGGGGGGCAAGGATCTGAAAGATCATATCGAACCGCACCTGGTCGTTGCCGGCACCGGTACTTCCGTGAGCGATGTATCTAGCACCGATCTTTTTCGCGTAATTCACGATCTCGATGGCCTGAACGATCCTTTCGGCACTTACTGATAGCGGATAGGTATCATTTTTCAATACGTTCCCAAAAATGAGGTATTTGACCACCTTTTGGTAAAAGGAAGAGATCGCATCAATGTTTGTATATGAGGTTGCCCCTATCTTTTCTGCATTCCCTCCTATTTTCCGGATCTCTTCAGAAGAAAATCCCCCGGTGTTCACACTCACGGTATGAACCTCGAATCCCTTGTCTTTAGACAAATATTTGGCGCAATAGGAAGTATCCAATCCGCCGCTATATGCTATTACTACTTTTTCCATTTTATTCAATTTTGTTTGGCCGGAAAGCACAGGTTATTCAACTGCTTTTTCCTTCTCTTTCTTGTAAAAAAGTGTTTGTTTAATATTCTTTAATCTCTTAAAAGCCTTTTCATTTAGCTTCTCCCTCTTTTCCAAAGGTTTCTTTTTAGCCGGATCATACAACATGCCTGTACAAAGGCACATTTTGCGCTCGGTGCGAGTGAGAATATCAAAGTTCTTACAGGTCTGGCATCCGCTCCAGAAGGTCTCGTCATCTGTAAGTTCAGAAAAGGTTACGGGTTGGTACCCCAGTTCGTAATTGATCTTCATTACTGCAAGGCCGGTAGTGATCCCAAAGATCTTGGAGTTAGGATACTTCTTTCTGGACAGCTCAAAAATGGCTTTTTTGATGTCTTTTGCAAGGCCCTGGTTCCTGTAATCTGGATGCACGATCAAACCCGAATTGGCCACGAACTTCTCATGGCTCCAGATCTCTATGTAACAAAAACCAGCGAACTTGTCCCCGTCTAAAGCGATGATAGCATTGCCATTCGACATCTTTTTCAGGATGTACTCGGGGCTCCTTCGGGCAATACCTGTCCCGCGAACCTTTGCCGATTCTTCCATCGTGTTACAAATGATCTCCGCATACTTAGCATGAGACTCGTTAGCAATGACAATTTTCATATGCTAAAAATTTAAAGTGAAAAGATTAATGAGTTTTTAAAGGGGGAACCGGACTCACCTAAGTTCCAAAAGATTAAGCGCGCACAAACGTGCGCCGGAAACTGCGACAGCGCCTAAAAGAACTTTCGGGAGAGATCCTGAAAATAAAAACTAAAAATATGTGGGTAATGTGGTTCAATATAAAGAGATCAAATAATTAAGGACTTTGGCGGATGTAAATATATCCTTACCTGCGGCGGTTATAGAACCGGCGCCTTAAAAATGGCCTTATTATTTGCAGTATCGAAATCACGGCGGTAAAAGTATATTATATTTTAATACCGGTCCCCAATTAAGTTTTAAAATTTCAGAAAGGGCATGTTAAAATCACAACTTGCTGGTAAAAGGCTAATTACAATCAAGACTTTGACAAAAAATATTTTCTTCCATCTATTTCTAAAATTGTAATTTGGGCATGGTCTAAGTTCGCTTTTCATGAATCAAAGAAATTTCATTCCTTCAGAAAATAATATTCTGGAAATTATTCAGAGGCAAAAGGCTTTTTTCAATTCCGGGGGAACCAGAGATATTAATGTCAGGATTAAGAAGCTGAAGGCATTGGAAGACAAGATTCAAAAGCGAGAAAAGGACATTTCCAAAGCCCTTTACAACGACTTTCAAAAACCCGAATTTGAAACGGTTGTCACAGAGACCTCTTTCATCTTAAGCGAGCTTAGGTATATCATTAAGAACCTGGAAAAATGGGCGAAGCCGAAAAAGGTAAAAAGCAGCCTTCTTAATTTTCCTTCTAAGGATTTTATTCTTTCAGAGCCCTACGGCTCCTGCCTCATCCTCGCGCCCTGGAATTACCCTTTTCAACTGAAGGTTTCGCCTGCCATTGGCGCTATTGCCGCCGGAAACACGGTTGTGCTTAAACCCAGTGAATACGCTCCCTATACCTCGGAAATTGTCAGGGAAATATTTGAAGAAGTCTTTGAACCCGAATGGGTACAGGTGATAGAGGGAGATGCTTCTGTATCTCAAAGGCTTCTGGAGGAAAAATGGGATTATGTTTTTTTCACCGGAAGCGTTCCTGTAGGGCGCAAGGTCAACCAGGCTATCGCGCCGCACCTTACTCCTGCCACGCTGGAACTCGGCGGGAAAAGTCCGTGTATTGTTCACCGCTCGGCTAAAATTGACCTGGCCGCGAAAAGGATCGTGTGGGGAAAGTTCATCAATGCCGGCCAAACCTGTATCGCGCCCGATTATCTTCTAATAGATGCTTCTGTAAAAACTGAATTTATTGAGGCCGTAAAAAAGGAGATCACAGCAGCTTTTGGGGAGCACCCGAAATCTTCCCCCGATCTTGCCCGCATCATCAACCAAAAGAACTTTGAGCGCCTCAATGCCTTACTGCACAATGAAAAATGTATCATAGGCGGCGCAACAGATATCGATTCCCTCTACATCTCTCCTACTCTTTTAGATGAACCGGGCCTCGATTCGGAGGTCATGAAAGATGAGATCTTTGGGCCCATCCTTCCGGTGATCTCCTACACTTCAGAAGCTGAAATTGAGCAAATCATCAATAAATATCCCAAGCCTCTTTCCCTCTATGTCTTTTCCGAAGAAAAGAAGTTTTCAGAAATGATCCTGAAAAAGTTCAGTTTTGGAGGAGGCGCTATTAACGACGTGATCGTGCACATTGCCAACAAGAACATGCCGTTTGGCGGAGTAGGCAACAGTGGATTTGGCGCTTACCACGGCAAATATTCTTTCGACACTTTTTCGCACAAGAAGAGCATCAGCAAGCGTGCCACCTGGCTGGACGTGCCGCTTCGATATGCGCCCTACAATGGGAAACTGAAGCTGGCGAAAAAGCTGCTTAAGTATTTTTAGGATTCTTCTTTTTCAAAGAATAAAGATCTTTTCGACGATCGGTAAGGTTACGCACACTTCCAAAAGCATGAAGTTCCTTCAACAGGTCAAGATCAACATCCACCAGCAGCGTACTTTCGGTGTTGGGGGTAGCCTCAGCCTTGATCCCGTTCACCGGGAATGAGAAATCTGAAGGCGTGAACACGGCGCTTTGCGCATACTGAATATCCATGTTGTTCACCTTTGGCAAATTACCAACAGAACCTGCAATGGCCACATAACATTCGTTCTCTACCGCACGGCTCTGGGCACAAAGTCGTACGCGAGAATAACCGTTCTGGGTATCGGTCATAAAGGGTACAAAAAGAATGTTCATTCCTTCGTCTGCAAGAATTCGGGAAGCTTCAGGGAATTCCACGTCATAACAAATAAGGATGCCTATCTTTCCACAGTCGGTATCCATGGTCTGCAGCTTGCTCCCGCCCTTCATACCCCAGGCAGAGGCTTCGGCCGGAGTGATGTGCAGCTTCTCGTACCGCTCATAACTTCCGTCCCTTCGGCACAAATAGCCCACATTGTACATGTGCTCGCCAATGATCTGCGGCATACTACCCGTGATAATATTGATATTATAAGTGATGGCGAAATCTACAAAGGTCTCCAACAGTTTATCGGTATACGAGGCAAGCGAACGAATGGCTTCGGCCTCATTAAGATGGTTATACTCCGCCATTAGCGGCGCATTGAACAATTCCGGAAACAGAATAAAATCGCTCTGGTAATCGCTCACTGCATCCACGAAAAATTCGATCTGGGATACGAGCGCTTCAAAATCCTTGAAAAGCCGCATCTGCCACTGTACCAGTCCAAGCCTTACTACGGTTTTTGGAGTTAAGATAAGCTTATCGGGCTTAGTGTAGTAGATATTGTTCCACTCCATCAAAGTGGCGAATTCCTTGCTCTCGTGATCTCCTGCCAAATAGCCTTTGATCACTTTTTTTACGTGGAAATCATTGGAAAGCTGAAAAGAAAGAACGGGATCATGAATCTCCTTGATCTTTACCTTTTCAATGTACTGCTTCGGGGTTAATTCCGCAGCATATTTTGCGTAATTGGGTATCCTCCCTCCAAAAATGATCGACTTCAGGTTTAACTGTTCGCATAGTTCCTTTCGGGCTTCATAAAGCCGTCGTCCCAGCCGCATTCCGCGATATTCTGGGTGAATGAAAACATCAATTCCGTAGAGAACATCACCATTCTTAGTGTGGGTAGAGAAATTTTCGCCACCGGTGATCTGCTCATAGGTGTGATTGTCGTCGTATTTGTGGTAATCTACGATGATGGACAATGCACACCCCGCTATTTTTTCATCGATAATGATACAGAACTGGCCTTCGGGAAACTTTTTGATCAGGTTCTTGATCTCTTTTTCACTCCAATACTCTTCAGCAAGACTCCCATAGCTCTCCACCATAGAGATCTTCAGTTCCTTGTAATCTTTTACGCTAAGGTTGCGCAACTCAATTTTAGCCGAATCTATCACTTGCAATTTTTTTTACGAAGATATTGCTTTAAAAAATCTTTTTAAAATGTATCTCAGTTCTTCTGAAGGGGTTATTCATTTTAGGGTAGCTACAGATGAAACAGATCACTTTTTTAGTTCAAAATACACCCTACTTTTTCAAATCTCATGATTTTCACTAATTTAGACAGGACAGAGGTGCCTGATTCCTGATGATCTTTCTGAGTGTAGGGTTTAAGTTGGTCTTCAGGACAGCACCTCATTTTTGATGCCGAACTGAAATTTTTCTCCGGGAATTCGCTGCGCTATAATATTGATCCCTCTCTCAGTTAATTGCAGGATTCTGGGATATCCGCCTGTAGTTTGCCCGTCTCTCATGAGCACAATGAGTTTTCCCGAAGGTGTAAGCTGAACCGTACCGGGCAACACAGGCGAAGTTAGAATGGCTTCAAGATTGTTCGGAAATACTTCGGAAAGCTGAAAACCCATCCGATCACTATATTTACTCAATGTAAACTCTGAATTCTTTAGTTTTTCTGCTTCTGAAGAAATCAGTCTGTCAAATTCAGGTCCGGGTAGAACTTCAACTTTTACGGCAGATAGATGTTCTCCTTGTTTGATGGCAGCGTACGAATTCACTAGTTCACCTGAAGCTTCGGCGTCGTACGGAAGTTTCATTCCTTTCACAAGCCTGTAAACAGAGGTGATCCCTTCATAAAAGCTTCTGCTCTTCAAAACTTTGGGGGTTTGAAAACCGCCTCTTACTGCCAGGTACGCCCGGCAGCCCAATATTCTTCTTCCAAATTGCAGGACATCTCCTGGGTTTATATCGATCACATGATTGTTTTCAACCGGCTTTCCGTTCACCTCCGGTGACAAAACCGCTCCGGTAATAGCAATAGCTGTGGCTGCCGAAAATCGTACTTTAGGGCCCATCTGGGTGACCTCCATGACAGAGGCATCTTCCGGATTATTGAGCAGCAAATTTGCCATTTTAGAAGAAAAGGAATCCATTGCCCCGCTTACCGGTACTCCGTACTTCATGAAGCCATACCTCCCGCCGTCCTGGATAGAGGTGAAAAGACCGGGATGTAAAACCTCTACTTCAGCCGACATACAGTTCGTTTTTAAATTTGAAAATTCCATCATCCACCTCCTTTTGAATTCTCTCATGCTCCTCCAGATCTATCGCATAAAATTTCAGTTTATCACCGGGAGAAATTTCGCAGGGCGGGATCTTATTTTTGTCAAAAAGAGGTACCGGGGAATTACCAATAATTTGCCATCCGCCGGGACTGGTTTTGGGATAAATTCCGGTCTGATTTTTACCTATGCCAACAGCCCCCTTTTCGACCCTCATTCTTGGCTGCTCCTTACGCGGAAATTGCAGTTTTTTATCGAGTCCTCCCAGGTATAAAAATCCGGGTAAAAATCCGATGAAATAGACGGTATAAATTGGCGCAGAGTGAAGCCTGATTATTTCCTCTTTTGAGATCTTCTTCTGCTGTGAAATGAGTTCCAGGTCAAGAGCAAAAGCCTCCTCATAACACACCGGAATTTGAAAAATTTGCTGTTCAGTTTTATTGTGTATATTAGCCTTCTCCACAAGGGTTTTCACCTTTAAAACCTCATTATAAACATCCTCTATAGCTAAAGGGTAATTTATTAATAATGAACTAAATGTGTTTATCACTTCAACCTTTTCTTTAAGTAATTCTTTTTGCAGGAATATTTTTAGCCGGAGCAGTTTTTCAAGCAACTGTTCACTGATCTCAGGTTGAAAATCAATGAGGATCCCCCGCTCTCCCAATGGTTTGATCTCCGGAAAATACCTCATGAAACATTCTTTATTGTAATGTCATTTTCGAGGAACTTACGATGC
The DNA here is from genome assembly GCF_900102915.1 of Salinimicrobium catena. Lineage (GTDB taxonomy): Bacteria > Bacteroidota > Bacteroidia > Flavobacteriales > Flavobacteriaceae > Salinimicrobium > Salinimicrobium catena. The sequence continues at coordinate 287,235 of NZ_FNGG01000002.1, read as the reverse complement.
AGGAATTGAAGAATTTCGACGGAATTTGGAGTGTCGCTGTGCAGACAAAAAGTATCTGCCCTACAGTCTATTTTTTCACCGGAATTGGTGGTAATTTTCCGGTCATTGAACATGGCAAAAAGATGGTCAAAAACTTCTTTTTTTTGAGTGATGAGCGCGTTGGATTTTAGTCGCGAAACAAGGCTGTGATCGGAGTTGTAATTCCGGTCTGCAAAAGCCTCGAAAATCACCCGAAATTCCCCTTCTGCCATCCTCACGATCACCGAATTTTCGGGAGAGTAAAGCACGGGCAGATCATCAAATTCCCGAAGCGCATCGAGTACAACAGCTGCCGTTTTTTCATCTTTCTGACAGTCGTTGTAAAGAGCGCCGTGAGGTTTTACATGTACAAGGCGTGCACCTTCAGCTTCAGTGATCTGTTTTAAAGACAGGATCTGGGCCACGAGAGAACGCTTCAGTTCTTTAGGATCTATTTTGATGCTGATCCTTCCGAAGTTCTCCTTATCGGGATAGGAAGGATGTGCTCCTATTTCCACCCCATGTTTCATCGCCAGGTCAACGGTATGCTGCATAGTCTCCAGGTTCCCGGCGTGACCTCCGCAGGCAATATTACAGGCAGAGATAAGTGGCATGATCTCCTTATCATGGTTTCCTCCTTCTCCCAGGTCACAGTTGATATGAATACTTCGCATTTTTCTGGCTTTTTTAAATTCCTTCTAATACCGTGTAAATTGATTTCGCGCCCAGGAAAATGGTCACAGCGATGATCAATGTTCCCAGAACATTCTGAAGGACAGAATTTTTATGTTCTCCCATTACTGAAGCTCTGTTCACGATCCAGAACAGGAAGATGGCAACTACCGGCAACAGGATACCGTTAGCAACCTGCGCAAACTGAATGATCTCTACCGGCTTAAGCCCTAGCGATGAAAAGAACACGCCAAGCAATAGGACTCCGGCCCAGACCATTTTGAACTTTATTGAATTTAATCCTTTTTTCCATCCTAAACAACCTCTTACCACATAAGCTGCTGCCAAAGGAGCGGTAATAGAGGAAGAAATTCCTGCAGCGAACAGGCCAAGGGCAATGAAAAAAGTAGCGTAACTGCCGAACAGAGGTTCCAGGCCGGCAGCAAAATCGGCTGCTGTGGTTACGCTGGTAATCCCTGAAGCGGCCGCTGTTATAACAATGGACATGCTAACAACTCCACCCAGCAAAATGGCCCAGAAAAGCTCTTTTCGGGCGATCTTCAAAGCCTGCTGTCCCTTCCACTTTTCGCCTACCAGTGATGCGTGCAGAAAGAGATTATAAGGCACCACTGTAGTTCCTATTAAAGCCATAACAGTTAGCAAACCAGCACTTCCGCTTTTGGGAATAAAAAGGCCTTTTAGAAGAGGGATTACTTCAGGCCGGGTCATTACGGCGGTAACCACAAATGAAATGCTCATAATAGCTACGAGAGCAATAAATACTTTTTCAAGGATCTTGTAATTTCCTATTGCCAGTAAAATAAAGGCGATCAACCCTATCACCAGGCTCCAGAGATCCAGGCTTATTGCACCTATTTCAAGGACGGGCGAGGGCACCACGGCCGACATTCCCAGCACGGCGCCGGTGATATTTCCCGCTTCATAAGCCGCGTTGCCCAGAACAATGGCGGCAAAAATGAGGATAATGGATAACCATTTAAAGATGGGATTTTTGACCTCTTCCCTTATCACTTCGCTTAGCCCTCTACCTGTGATGATCCCGAGTCTTGCGGCCATTTCCTGCAGAACTATGCAGGCAATGATAGACAATAACAGCGCCCATAGCAGGGAGAAACCAAAATCAACTCCTGCAAGGGTACAAACGGTGACCGTACCGGGGCCAATAAAAGCTGCCGAAACAAGCACCCCCGGCCCCACATTTTTTAACCAGTTTCTCACTGCTTAGGCCTTGATTCCTGAAGCGCATACAGCGCAAACGATCCCAACCAGTGGCCGCCTTCGTATGTGTCTCCTACCAGGTTTGGAAACGAATAGGAGATGTGCTGATTTGCCACAGTTTTCAAATGGCTGTAACGCTTTGGATATTGATTTGCCAGGCCGTGAAGCACCCAGGCACGACTAAAATTAAGTCCGTCCAGGTGTACCAGTTTCCCGTCTGTCCTATCAGAAACTTCGGCCACCTCAAGGGCGAATTCCTTGGTCTTGAGCTGCGGCATGAAATCTTCCATCCATAACCTGAAGGCATTTTCGGGAAGGACGCGACGCATGATATCAATTTCCGAAAAACAGGGAGAAAGGAAATCAAATCCACTTGGCTCCCATGCCAGCGGACAGTTGTCATCATTCAGATAAAAATCCCTGGCTCTTTTTTCGATGAGCTTCTGGAAATCCTCTTTTTGGGTAGCTTTGGCATAGTCATAAGCCAGCGATAGCGCGAAAGCCGTGTTAGTATGCTCTCCTACTCTAATTGGGTAAACCAGCTTCGGAAGGAATTCCTTGAATTTCGTGGTGATCAGGTCAGTTAGAGGCTGTAGGTTCTGCTCCAACTCCCTGGCCAATGGATCGTCCCAGGTATGCAGCTCTTCCGCCAGCTTCAGCAGCCATGCCCATCCATAAGTGCGCTCATAAGAACCCTCTTCAGCATTCTGAAAATACTGCACCTCTGCCTGAATGTTTTCAGCAGAAAGGGAAGCCTGCAGCTTCTCTCTTATTTCCTGCTCCTTTTTAAGTTCAGGGAATCCTTTCAGCAAACTCACCAGGGTCCAGTGCCCATGTACTGATGAATGCCAGTCAAAACAACCATAAAAGGCGGGGTGCAGCTCTTTTGGCTCGCCAATCTCAGAAGAATTAGCTAAGGTCTGATTAAGTTTATTGGGATATTCGACATTTATACAGTCCAGCGGAAGCTGAGCAAGCTTGTTTGCCTGCTCCAGACTTAGCTGCACCGGTTTTTGTCCCTCCAGAACAGAGGTGGCTTCCTCGATAAGCGTAGAATCTTCTTTGGTCTCCATCACCTGTTGTGGTTCGTTATCATTTCCTTTACAGTTCACCATTGCTATGGCAGTTAGTAATAAAATTATTCTTTTCATTTTAAGTAGGTTTTCATGTTTCTTTTAGCCCAGCCATCCTTCCCGGTCAAGGCTTCGGTATTGAATGGCCTCACTGATGTGTGCACCTTGAATTTGTTCTGTGTTCTCAAGATCGGCAATGGTCCTGGCCACTTTCAGGATCCTGTCATATGCCCTGGCAGAAAGATTCAAACGTTCCATAGCCGTTTTGAGCAGGCCTGAAGAAGTGGCGTCCAGGCCACAATGTTCCCTTATCTGCCTGCTGCTCATCTGCGCGTTGTAATGCACCTTTTCATCATTTTCAAACCGCTGGGTTTGCTTTTCTCTTGCCGCCGTGACCCTTTTCCTGATCTCTTTACTGCTCTCTCCCCTTCTCTCTTCGCTAAGTTTTTCAAACGGCACAGGCGTTACTTCGATGTGTATATCAATTCGGTCGAGTAAAGGTCCGCTGATCTTGCTCAAATATCGCTGCATCTCTGAAGCCGAGGTAGTAACAGGAGCGTTAGGATCATTGAAATACCCTCCCGGACTCGGGTTCATACTGGCCACCAGCATGAAGCTAGACGGATAGGTAACGGTGAACTTGGCACGGGAAATGGTCACTTCCCGATCTTCCAACGGCTGTCTCATCACCTCTAAAACACTTCTTTTAAACTCCGGAAGTTCATCTAAAAAGAGAACTCCATTATGTGATAAGGAGATCTCCCCGGGTTGCGGATAGGCTCCGCCGCCGACTAAAGCTACGTCTGAGATCGTGTGGTGCGGACTCCTGAATGGGCGGTGCGCCATTAACCCTGCGCTTTCCTTTAATCTACCCACCACGCTGTGGATCTTGGTGGTTTCCAAGGCCTCGTGAAGGGTCATTGGCGGCAGGATACTGGGAAGTCGCTTTGCCAGCATGGTCTTTCCCGCTCCCGGAGGACCGATAAGAATTATATTATGTCCGCCTGCTGCAGCGATCTCCATACAACGTTTAATGGATTCCTGCCCCTTGACATCGGCGAAATCATGCTCGGGGTTCTCGAGTTCGTTGTAAAATTCCTGCCGGGTATCGATCACCGTTTTTTCCAGTTCTTCGCCTTCATCAAAGAACCTGATCACCTCCTCGATATTTTCGACTCCATAAACATCCAGGCCTTTTACAATAGCCGCTTCTTTTACGTTCTGCTTTGGCAGAATAAAACCTTTAAAGCCCTCCTGTTTAGCCTTTATAGCTATGGGAAGTGCTCCTTTTATGGGCTGCAGGCTTCCGTCAAGGGAAAGCTCTCCCATAATGATAAAGTCTGAAAGATTTTCGGCCCTTATCTGGCCCGAGGCGGTGAGGATGCCAATGGCAAAAGTAAGGTCATAGGCCGATCCTTCCTTCCGAAGATCGGCAGGGGCCATATTCACAGTGATCTTCTTTCCCGGAAAGTTGCGGCCGACATTTTTCAAGGCGGCCGCTATCCGGAAACTGCTTTCTTTTATGGCAATGTCGGGTAACCCGACGAGGTGATATCCAATACCGGAGTCTACGTTCACCTCTACCGTTATGGTAGTGGCTTCCACGCCAAATACAGCACTCCCGTAAACCTTTACCAGCATTTAAAAAAATGTTTTTTTAAATGTAGTAAAATTATGAATAAGGGTCCTTAACCCTGCACCTTTAACACATTTTTGCGATAGTAGTCAAGAATACCATCTATAGGACGTTGTACAAAATTTCCCGGTTCAAGTCGGTAAGGCTGTAAAGCGTCTTTTATGATATCCTGGGAAAAATATGCTATAGATCCTACAAAATGAATTGGAACATTCTGAGCTTCCTTGAAACACAACACCCTGTGCTCAATGAAGTTCTGCATTCCTTCTGCGATCAGCTGATAGAAATAGCCGTTTCGTTCATTTTTAAAGATGAATTCGGCAAAATGCGCCAGGTAGGTATTAGGATTTTCCTTTTTGTAGATATTCTCTTTGATGGTGTCTGAAGAAAGATCGTATTCTTTTTCAAATTTATCTGCCAGTTCCTTTGGCATTTTCTTGTAATAGTAATCCCTGATCAACCTTTTTCCGAAGTAATTTCCGCTGGCTTCATCCATAAGGATATATCCGAGAGAGTCAACTGCGGTTCGCACGGTCTTGCCGTCAAAGTAACAGCTGTTGGAACCGGTACCAAGAATACAAACAATTCCCGGTTTATCGGTCACGGCATAAGCCGCCGCAACCATATCCTCCTGAACCTGGACCTCACTGGCGCTAGCAAAATACGCTTCCAGTATCTCCTTTAATTTAGCGGTGGGTTTTGGGGTACCACAACCTGCACCATAAAAATGAACCCGCTCTACCCTGTCCCTTACCTGTTGAAGGTCAAGGTTCTCTTCCAGTCTTTCCTGAAGCACTTCGGCTTTGAAAACTGCAGGATTCAATCCTTTGGTGCGTGTTTTAAGCAGCTGCTTTCCTTCAGAATCCAATAAGATCCAGTCACATTTGGTTGAGCCGCCGTCTGCAATTAAAATCATAGTAAAAAATTAATAAAAAACCCTGAACGCGGTTCAGGGTTTTTAAATATTATTAAAGTGAAGCTACATGTGCAGACATTTCAACAAGCTTAGCCGAATATCCATACTCGTTATCATACCAGGCGATCAATTTGAAGAAGTTGTCATTGAGCGCGATCCCTGCCCCTGCGTCAAAATTACAGGTATGAGCATCAGACACGAAATCCTGTGACACCACTTCTTGTTCGGTATAGGAGATCACTCCTTTGTAGTCACCTTCGGCAGCCTCTTTAAAGGCTTTTTTGATCTCTTCGTAAGTAGTTTCTTTTTCGGTCCTTACAGTAAGGTCAACCACAGAAACATCGGCAGTCGGTATCCTGAAAGCCATTCCGGTAAGTTTTCCTTTTAGTTCAGGAATTACTTTAGTTACTGCTACGGCCGCACCGGTAGTACTTGGAATGATGTTTTGCAAGGCGCTTCTACCCAAACGGTAATTCTTGCGAGAAGGTGAATCTACAGTGAATTGCGTCGCGGTTGCGGCGTGAACGGTAGTCATCAATCCTTCTACCAGGCCAAATTTATCATTGATCACTTTGGCAAGCGGCGCAAGACAGTTAGTTGTACATGAAGCGTTAGAGATCAAAGTATCTTCAGCTTTAATGTCCTGGTGGTTAACCCCCATCACATACATTGGAAGGTCTTTGGAAGGCGCAGAGATAACCACTTTTTTGGCCCCTGCGGTAAGGTGCTTACCGGCTCCTTCTTTCCCGGTAAAAATTCCGGTACATTCCATTACTACTTCTACTCCTGCTTCATCCCATTTAAGATCTTCAGGATTCTTTTCTGCGGAAACACGGATCTTCTTACCGTTCACCACCAAATGCCCGTCCTGAACTTCAACAGTCCCATCAAATCTTCCGTGCACGGAATCATACTGAAGTAAATATGCCAAATGCTCAACATCAAGCAGGTCGTTTACGGCAACTACCTCTACATCTTCTCTTTTGGAAGCGATCCTGAAAGCGATCCTTCCAATTCTCCCAAATCCGTTTATTCCTATTTTAGTACTCATAATTCAATTGTTTGTAATTATACTGTGGTGATATTTAACACCCTTCTTAATTCCTTATCTAAAGGTTTTTGTTCCTTTATAGCTACCTCAAAATCTACCGAGGTTACTATTTTGTTAGTGATTCCGATCATGACATTGCTTTCTCCTCGCAACAGCGCTTCTATTGCGCCAACACCAAGCCTGCTGGCCAACACCCTGTCATAACAGCTTGGAGCGCCACCACGCTGAATGTGCCCTAAAACAGAGACACGAATGTCATATCCTTCAAGATTTTCCCCTATGAAATCGGCCAGTTCAAAGATGTTCTTACCACTCTTTTCTCCTTCAGCCACTACGATGATGCTTGAAGTTTTTCCGGCCTTACGGCTTTTCTCCAGAGAATACATCATTTGCTCCACTCCCTTGTCTTCTTCTGGGATCAGGATCTCTTCAGCTCCTGCTCCAACTCCGCTGTTCAAGGCAATGTCACCGGCATCGCGGCCCATCACCTCCACCAGGAAAAGTCGGTTATGAGAACTCGCTGTATCACGGATCTTGTCAATGGCATCTACCACCGTGTTCAAAGCGGTGTCATACCCAATGGTGTAATCGGTTCCGTTGATATCGTTGTCTATGGTCGCAGGAATTCCCACTACCGGAAAGCCGTGCTCCTGTTGCAGAAGCATGGCACCTGTAAAGGTACCGTCCCCTCCAATAACCACCAGCGCATCAATGCCGGCCCTTGTAAGGTTGCGGGCAGCTTTCTCCCTTCCTTCTTTGGTGCGGAATTCTGCAGAACGTGCAGACTTGAGGAAAGTTCCTCCCCTGTTGATCACGTTCCTTACAGACCTTGCGGTCAATAGCTCAAAATCATTTTCGATAAGGCCCTGATAGCCTCTGTATATCCCGATGCAATCGAGGTTGAAGTAAGCGCAGCTTCTGGCTACCGCTCTTATCGCTGCGTTCATTCCGGGGGCATCTCCTCCGGAAGTCAATACACCTATTTTCTTGATCTTTTCTAACATTAATGTAAAGCTATTTTAATTAGAGAATATAACCTAATTTGCCTATAAACTCAAACGTTTTCGGTTAATAAAAAATAAAAATGCTCCTTTTTAGGAGCATTTTTGCAATTATTTTTGAGAAATTTTAGTTATTTAATAATACTACATATTCCCAGGGTGAAAATTTATGATCGGGCTTGTCCGAAGCGAAATCTTGCTTACCCATGTAGACCTGAAATTCACCTTCAAGTTCTAAGGTAAACTCGGTTGGCTCATCGCTCATATTGGCGATATACACCATTTTCTCCCCGTTCGCACTTCGTTCAAAAGCAAGTATGGATTCGTCTGCCGAAGTGGTCAGTCTGTTATAAGCTGCTGCTTCCTTGCCGCCGTGCAGCGCCGGATTTTCATTTTTCAGCTCTCCCAGCTTCTTGAGGATAGGCCACATCTTTCCTTTTGTTTTAGGAATAGTATCTTTTTCAAAGAACAATAACCGCTTGTCCATATCGTATTCCTGCCCGCTGTAGATCAAAGGCATTCCGGGAATGGTATAGGTCAAAGCCACCATAGCTTCAGATGCTTCTCCCATTCTCTCTCTCACTGTTCCGTTCCAGGAATTCTCATCGTGATTGGTCACAAAGTTCATTAAGTAATCATCTTCCTGATAAGTAGTGTCGATCTTCTTCATGTACGCATCCCATTCTTTTACAGTGATCTCTCCCTTTGCCAGCTGGTTCATCAAATGGTGGCCTTCCCAGTTGTAACCCATGTCAAAGGCATTGTGAAAAAGCTCCTTTTCTTCAGATTCCGCCAGCATGAAGACCGGTTTTGTTTCCTCGAGCTGCGGCAAAGCCTGCTCCCAGAACTCAGTTGGTACTTCCCCGGCAACATCAGCCCTAAAGCCGTCGATGTCGTGCTCGTCGATCCAGTATTTCATTTCGGCGGTCATGTCTTTCCATAACTCCTTGTTTTCATAGTTAAGATCGGCAACGTCTGTCCAGCCCCAGGATTCCCCTGTCGCAGGATTTAGAGGATCTACAGGTTCCCCTTTTTCGTTCTGAGTGTAATATTCAGGATGTTCCTCCAGCCAGTGATGGTCCCACCCGGTATGGTTCGCCACCCAGTCAAGGATCACGTACATCCCATTTTCATGGGCCGTCGCCACTAATTCGTCGAGATCTTCCTTGGTCCCGAAATTCGGGTTTACTTCAGTATAGTCTGAAATCGCGTAATAACTTCCCAGGTATTTTTTCCTTTCTTCAGGGTCCTCGATATCCTCCACGCTCAGATCACCCGTAGCCTTGCGCTTTGTTTCTGAGATCGGATAGATAGGCATTAACCATATCACCTTCACACCCAGCTCTTTCAGCTGCGGAATGTCTTCGGTAAAGGCGTCAAAAGTACCTTCGGGCGAGTATTGCCTTATATTGGCTTCATAGATCACTGCCGACTCCATAGCTTCGTTGGAAACCGGCTCAATTCGCTCTTCCTGAACGACCTCTTCCTGCACCTGTTGCCTAGGTTCGTCTTTACAGGACACAAGAGTCATGAGCCCCAGTAGAAAAATGCTTATTTTCTTCATAAAATTGGTTTTTTAATTGATAATAATCGTGGTTTTGTCCCCTTTTACTCTAACGGGAACCGTTAATTGCTTTTTTTCGTTGAATTCAGGTTTTACTTTGCTGCCGTTCACCTCTATTTTCTTCGGAAGAAAATTCAGGTTATGGATGATAAGTTCAGTTTCCTGAATTTCCGGATCTTTTTTCGCTTTTCCGGGCTGTCTTTCCATCTCAATGAGCCATTTTTCACCCTCTCTTTTACTGCGGAAAAGAAGCAGCTCAAAATTGCCTTTTTCAATAGTATTGGCAGTTATCCCATCATCCTGGAACAGGCTGCCTGAACTTTCCTTTACCTCCTCATCGAAAAAGTAATGAATCTCGATCTTTTCTGCGGAAAAATCTTCAGTGGTCTGTACGATTTCAGACATAGGAACAAAAGCTCCGCCCCTTATGAAGGTAGGAATGTGCTCTTTTTTCAGCTGAACTGTGGCTGATTCACCTCCAGGGTACTTTTCGCCGGAATAAAAGTCGAACCAGTTGGATTTCCCCGGAAAGTAGATCTCCTTTTCGGAAATATTCGGTCTTACGACAGGTGAGACCAAAAAGGCATCTCCCCAGAGATAGGTATTGGAAACAGCATAAAGTCTGTAATTGTCAGGTTCTTCAAAGAACAGCGGCCGCATTAAAGGCAACCCCTCAACCGAATTTTTAAAGGACAGCGTGTAATTGTACGGCAACAGCCTGTAGCGCAGCTCAATGGCTTTTTTAGCCAGTTCCATCACTTCAGGTGTCCTGAAAACAGGTTCAGAAGGCACGGCTTCCTGCGCATGCGGTCTGAAAACCGGCTGAAAAACCCCGTACTGAAGCCAGCGCACGTACAGCTCATCATCATAATGATCCCCGGCAAAGCCGCCGAGATCTGAATGCATATAAGCCAAGCCCTGTAATCCCATTTGCAGGGAGATCTCGGACTGAGCTTTGAGTCCGCCCCAGCTTCGGCTCACATCGCCAGACCATGGAATAAGGCCATAGCGCTGGGAACCCGCGGCCCCGGCACGCATGAGAATAAACGGTCTTTTTAACGGGTAATTCTCCTGATATCCTTCATACAACATTTTTGCCCAGTAATGCCCGTAGATGTTATGAACCTCATCAGCTGTTCCGCCATGGTGCTGTAATTCTTCCGGGTGCACCTCGGGTTCTCCCAGGTCGCCCCACCATCCGGCCACGCCCATTTCTGCCAGGCCTTCATAGATATCCCAGAACCATTTGCGGGCTGTGTGATCAAAAATGTCAATTAGGCCGGTGTTTCCGAAGTAAAAATCATAAGTAAAAGGATTTCCTAAAGTATCAGTCGCGAGCACATTTTCAGACACTGCCTCCTCCCACCTGTTGGAAGTGGTTAGAACAAAGGGTTCTGTGACGAGGATGGTCTTCACCCCTTTTTCAGCAAGCTCACTGATCATCTTTTCAGGTTGGGGAAAAGAATCTCTTACAAAAGCGAGATTTCCCATAGTGCCTTTGATATCATGCCCAAACCAGAAAAGGTCAAGGATCACGGCATCAACAGGGATTTTCTCATTTTTAAACTTTTCAATGGTCTGCTCTACCTCTTTTTGGGAATGGTAACCAAAACGACTGGAAAAATTACCCAAAGTCCAACGTGGCGGGAGCGGCTGTCTACCCGTCAACAGCGTGTAATTGCCAACAACAGCTTCCCAGGAGTCGCCAGCCACAAGCTGGTAAACTTTTCTGCCGTTAATGGTCTCATATGCAAGTGTGTTGTCACGACCACTGTCCAGATCAAGATAGCCGATGGGTGCATTGTCAAAATGAAGCGCGTACTTCTTGGAAGACAATACTACCGGCAAAGTATAGTTCAAAAGTTCACTTTTCGAACCATATCCGTAATGCGCCTGGTTATACAGTTTCAACCTGTGGCCACGGCGGTTCATACCCAGTGCCCGGGCGCCTCCTCCAAACAGCATTTCAGGTTCGGTAAGATTGAAATCTAGTTTTTCGTGATCTTCGGTTCTTGAATATCCTGTCTTTTCTGAAATGATCTTTTCTCCTTTGAAAAAATACGAGACCTGAAAAGGGCTTTTTTGGATCACCACATCAATTCCTTCTGAATCTATGAGCACCGACAAAGAGTCTTCAGTAAGCTCAAAAGGAACCTGCTGCGGCTGCAGTACCACAGCGTGTGATCCTGTTGAAATTTCTTCTCCCGAAGGCAAAAAGCTGGTTTCAATGATCTCCGGCGTGTAGGGTGTAAAAATGTATTTCCCGTCACCGGTCTTTACCTCTACAGAATTCTCAACCTGCCTTACCTCCAAAAATTCCCTTTCCGGATTCTGTCCATACAGGGTGATCGAAAACAGAAAAGCAAGGCAAAAGCTATATTTTATAAGACCGGTGTAGAAATTCATTTTCAAATCTTACTCAGTCTTAGTTGTGAACATATATGCTCCTTCGGCAGGCAGCTCCAGGGTTTTGTCCCATAAAAATTCTTCTTCTGTAATTATGTTCTGCAGCGTAGCACCTTCAAGTCCTAGCTCCTCAAATCGCTTCAGATCCAGTTTCACGGATTCTTCGTTCTTGTTCAGGATGATGATCACCTTTTCATTATCTGAACTTCTGGTAAGGAGATAAATTCCGTTTTCCGGAGCAAAGTGAACGGTCTTTCCTGAATGTATGGCCTCACTGTCCTTTCTGTAGTTCAGGACCTTTTTCAGGTACTCCTGCATTTCTTTTTGTTCCGCAGAAAGACCCTCTCCCGAAAATGCATTGACCGAATCATTTTTCCAGCCGCCGGGAAAATCGGTCCTGATAAGGCCGTGGTCTCCGGGTTTGGCAGTATCATTCATCAGGATCTCAGTTCCGTAGTAGATCTGCGGGATCCTGGGCAACATCAACAGGTAGGAAACTGCCATTTTTGTCCTGGTCACGTCTTCGTTCAGCTGGGTAAAGATGCGGCTCATGTCATGGTTATCTGGGAAGATCATGATGTTCTCCGGCGAGGCATAGGCAAAGTCATTGGCAAGCCCCTCATAGATCTTCACCAACCCGGTATCCCAGCGTTCCTCTTCATTAAGCGCCTGTACGATTTTGGATTGCATGGCAAAGTCCATGGTGGCCGGTAGATTGGGATCATACCCGTCTTTATTGTCCACCCCTTCCTGCCAGTATCTTATCAGCAACGGATTATTGCTCCACTCTTCCCCAACAATGGTGAAGTTGGGATATTCGGTCATGATGGCTCCCGCCCAGTCACTCATGAATTCCTTTTCGGGGTAAGGGTACGTGTCCTGGCGAATGCCGCCAAGGCCAAGGGTCTCGATCCACCAGATGCTGTTCTGCGTAATATAATTGGCCATAAAAGGATTACGCTGATTAAGATCGGGCATGGAATCCACGAACCAGCCCCGGGTCATACCTTTTTTATCTGCTTCGGAAGCATACAGATCCTGGTTTGTAGTGCGCCTGTGGTTGGAATAGACCACCGGCTCATTGTCTTCATATCGTTCCTGAAAGTTGATCCAGTCATTGAACGGAAGGTCTTCCATCCACCAGTGCTCCACGCCTGAGTGGTTAGCAACCTGGTCCATTATAAGCTTTATACCTTTTTCACGGGCTTTATCGGCAAGTTCTTTGTATTCTGCCAGGGTCCCAAACCTGGGATCCACTTTATAGAAATCGGTCATAGCGTAGCCGTGATAAGACCCGGAATGCATATCATTGATCAATAACGGAGAAGACCAGAGTGCCGTGAAGCCCATATCCTCGATGTAATCCAGGTGCTGAATGATCCCCCTTATGTCACCGCCGTGACGGGCGTAATCATCTTTACGGTCAATGGTAGTTTCGTTAAGGTGGTTGAAAATGTCGTTAGAAGGATCACCGTTGGCAAACCTGTCTGGAGTGATAAGGTAAACAGCATCTGAACTATCAAAACCAACATAATCTTCCGCCGGTTTTGAACGCTCTTTCAGTTCATATTGGATCGTCTCCTTCTTCCCATTCTCGTATTGAAAAACTATTGGAAATTTCCCTGCCTTGGCTCCTTTTTCGATCTTAAGGTCCAGGAACAGGTAATTAGGGCTATCGGCCCGGGTTATCCTTTCTAGCTCAATTCCGTCCTTGGTGATCTTTGGAGTTGCAGAACCTATATTTTCACCATAGACCATTAATTGCAAAGAAGGATCTTTAAAACCTGTCCACCAGTTTGGCGGCTCTACCCTTTCGATTTGTCCAAAGGTAATTCCGCTTAACAACAAGAACAGAAATAAGAGAGGTCTTTTCATTTTTAGAAATATTTAAAAAGCTCCCCGACGCATCAGGAAGCTTTTTGATTTTAAACTGTTATTAGATTATTTGGTTCAACTACAATAGAATTTCCTTTTACCAGGATCTCGAGATTTTGGTCTCCTTCCAGAATAAAGCTGGTCTTCTCTGGAGCCACATTTATCTTAAGGATCTGGTTCCTGAAATTGATCTTAAAAGAAAAGCTCTTCCAGCCATTTGGGATCTGCGGATCAAAAGACAATTTCCCGTTTCTGATCCTCATCCCTCCGAAGCCTTCTACAACGCTCATCCAGGTACCGGCCATACTGGTAATGTGACAGCCCTCTTTCACTTCATTATTGTAATCATCAAGATCCAGCCTTGAGGTTCTTAAATAGAACTGGTACGCCTGCTCCATTCTTCCCAAAGCCGCAGCCTGAATGCTATGCACACAAGGTGAAAGGGAAGATTCATGCACGGTCAAAGGTTCATAAAAATCAAAGTGCTTCTCCAGGTCTTCTTTTGAAAAGTGGTCTTCAAAGAAGTAGAAGCCCTGCAGCACATCGGCTTGTTTAATATAGCAGGAGCGCAGAATACGATCCCAGCTCCATTTCTGGTTAATGGGCCTTTGCGCTTTGGAAAGTTCAGAAACCGGTACGATCTCTTTGTCAAGGAAATTATCCTGCTGTAAAAAAACCTGGTATTCTTCGGAATAAGGGAAATACATCTTATCTGCAACTTCCTGCCATCCGGCGATCTCTTCCGCAGAAAGTTTGGTTTTTGACATTATCCTTTCATAGTCTGAAGAATAGTCGCTCTTTACCTTCTCCAGGTTCTCGATACAGTATTCCATACACCATTTTGCGATATAATTGGTGTACCAGTTGTTATTGATGTTGTTCTCGTACTCATTAGGACCTGTAACCCCAAGAATCACATATTTATCTTTCTGGCGACTGTAGTTGGCTCTTTGCTGCCAAAAGCGTGCAATGGCGATCATCACTTCGAGACCCTTTTCAGGAATATAATCGTAATCTCCGGTATAATCCACATATCTTTTTATGGCAACCACCATGGCACCGTTACGGTGTATTTCTTCAAAGGTGATCTCCCACTCGTTATGGCTTTCTTCCCCGTTCATGGTCACCATTGGGTAAAGGGCGGCCCCATTTGAAAAGCCGAGTTTTTCAGCATTTTCTATGGCCTTGTCCAGGTGATTGTACCTGTAGGTCAAAAGATTCCTGGCCACATGCTGGTCTTTGGTAGCCATATAAAAAGGAATACAATAGGCTTCTGTGTCCCAATAGGTGCTTCCGCCGTATTTCTCCCCGGTGAAACCTTTAGGCCCTATGTTAAGACGGGCATCTTCCCCAAGGTAGGTCTGGTTAAGTTGAAAAATGTTGAACCTTATTCCCTGCTGTGCCTTGACGTCACCTTCAATAGAAATATCGGCCATTTCCCAGATCTTCGCCCAGGCCAGTTTTTGTTCCTGAAGCAATTTTTCGAATCCGCTATCTACAGCATTATCCAAAACTTTCCCAGCTGCCGCGGTAAGTTCCTCACGTTTGTGGTTCATGTCTGTAACGTAACCTCCAAACTTGTGCAGGTTCACCTTTTCGCCCTTTTTGGCTTCGGTAGTGTACCTAAAAGAGATCTTTTCTTCAAATAATACTTCCTTGGCTTCGGTATTGATTTCACTCCCGTTCCTAAACAATTGAGACTGCATGAAAACGGTAGCATGAAATTCGGTTTTAAGGGTCTTTGAGGTAATAAAGGCCTTATGATCAACGGTTTTCACCTCCAGGGTTTCCCAGAATTTTTCCTCCCAGTTGGCATCTTCATTGGTGATCCCGCTGTCAATATAGGGTTCAAACACTATGGTGGCATCTGAATTCAATGGCTCCACCTCAAAATTGATCGCCCCCAGCTCGTTCCTGCTAATGGAAAGGAAACGCGTGATCTTCACTCTCATTTCAATATTATTAGGCAGGGTGGCCACAAAACTGCGCTCATACCAGCCTTCTTTCATATTGAGTTCTCTTCGGAAATCCCTAACCTCCTTACAAGTGAACAGGTCCAATGACTCTCCGTTTACCAGTACATTGATCCCTATCCAGTTGGGGGCATTGAGCACTTTGGCAAAATACTCGGGGTAGCCGTTCTTCCACCACCCTACTTTGGTCTTATCTGGATAATAGACTCCTGCAATATAGCTTCCCTGAAAGGTCGCACCTGAATACTGCTCCTCAAAATTGGCACGCTGACCCATGGCCCCGTTCCCAAGGCTAAAAAGGCTTTCAGATGATTCTACTCTGCCGGCCTCAAATCCTTCTTCAATTATTGACCAATCGTTTGGTTTTATATAATCCTGATTCATTTCTTCTAGTTTGTAACAATTTTTTCAATAAACTCCAGTTCGATCTGTGTGAAATCGGCAAAAATATGGTCTGCTTCCCGCAGCACATCTTCCTGCCCAATTCCAATACTCAGCATATTCGCTCTCTTAGCTGCCTCGACTCCGGCTACCGAATCCTCAAAAACCACACAATTCTCAGGTTTTATCTTCAGTTTTTCCGAAGCGATCAAGAAAACTTCCGGATCAGGTTTAGCTTTAGAGACATCATTCCCGTCTACAATAGCCTCAAAACGATCATAAATATTCAGGCTTTTAAGAATAGGACGAGCATTTTTGCTGGCCGATCCCAGGGAGTACGGAATATTATTTTCGGTAAGATAGTCAAGCACCTTTTTCACACCGGGCAAGAGGTCTTTTTCAGACATTCCCGAAATACGGGAAAGATAATCCTCGTTTTTGGTGATCATCAATCGGTCAAACTCCTCCTTTGAAATGGATTTACCACCCCAGTTAAGGATCTGTTCCAGCGAATGAATTCGACTCACTCCTTTTAATTGTTCGTTCTGTTCAAGAGTGATGTCAAATCCAAGGTCATTGGCTAGTTTTCGCCAGGCCAGAAAATGGAATTTCGCGGTATCCACGATCACTCCATCCAGGTCAAAGATCACTCCTCTCTGCTCATTCATTAATGTTCAATCTTTTATTTGTTTTTACCCTTAATGTCAGCAATCCTGAAAGGATCATGGATAAACCACCGATGATAAGGGCATACACCGGTTCATTGCAGAAAATTTCTTTTACCAAATATCCTAATATCGTTGCCGCCACAATTTGCGGGATCACGATAAAAAAGTTAAAGACTCCCATGTAATACCCCATTTTGGCTGAAGGCAGGGAACCTGAAAGCATGGCGTATGGGAGGGACAAAATACTGGCCCAGGCTATACCCACGCCGATCATGGAAAGCAAAAGTCCTGCTTTACTGCTCAAAAAGTAAATAGAGATCAATCCTATACCACCCAAACAAAGGGCGATCAAATGGGTGACCTTATTATTTGTCTTTTGTGCCATTACAGGAAGTAAAAAAGCAACGGCTGCCGCAACCCCATTATAAACGGTAAACATCACCGGCACCCAGTCGGCCGCATCGTTATACAATTCAGACGTCGGATCGGTGGTACCAAAAACATGACCAGTAACAGCGGCAGTGGTGTAGATCCACATTGAGAACAATGCGAACCAGGAAAAGAATTGCACCCACGCCAGCTGCTTCATGGTATCGGGCATGTTCAGCATGTCTGTAACGATGACCGTAAAACCGTTCTTTACGTTCTTTTTCCGAAGCCGTGAAGTAAGCATGAACAACACGCCCACGATCACAAGGCCGACAAAAAGAATATATAATTCCTTGGTAAGACTGTTGGCATAAATGTACCAAGAAACAACGGCGCCTATTACAGCCATTGCTATTCCTGCGTACAATTGATTTTTAATGTTCTTTTCTTTGTCTGCCGCGGTTTCCTTTACGGGACGTGCGGCTTCTTTATCTCTTTTTTCAAAGGCAGCCAGTTCTTCGGGAGTATATTCTTTCGATTTAATGACCGTCCAAAGCACCGTAAGCAGGAAGACGATTCCTCCTACGTAAAAGGACCATTTTACAGAATCCGGGATAACTCCTTCGGGCGCAGTATTACTGATGCCAAACCAGTTGGAAAACATATATGGTAAAAGCGAGCCCACAACTGCCCCGGTTCCAATAAAGAAACTTTGCATGGAAAACCCAAGGGTTCGTTGTTTTGCCGGAAGATTATCTCCCACAAAAGCCCTAAAGGGTTCCATGGAAATGTTGATCGAGGCATCCATCAACCATAAGGTTCCCGCAGCTATCCATAAAGTGGGAGAATTAGGCATGATGTAAAGGGCAATGGATGAAAGGATGGCCCCTGCCAAAAAATATGGCCTGCGCCTCCCTAACCTGGTCCAGGTGCGATCGCTAAAATATCCTATTATTGGCTGTACCACGAGTCCGGTAACCGGCGCCGCGATCCAAAGAATAGGGATCTGATCAACATCAGCTCCTAAGGTTTCAAAAATACGGGAGGTATTGGCGTTTTGCAGGGCAAAACCGAATTGTATACCAAGAAACCCGAAACTCATGTTCCAGATCTCCCAAAAACTCAATGTGCGTTTTTGCATTATCGTAGTGTTAGATTACGATAAGCTGTGAGACTTATCAAAACTTAAAAGGAGAGAGAAAATATAAGTTTCGATAAATTCAGGCCAAATATATAAAATAAATTGAAAGTCGGCTTTTTTATTTATGTCTGGTGGACTCTCTTTCGATAAGGCTGGTCTCGACGATCTGGGTTTGGTAGCTTTCTTCAGCATCAACAGAGCGTTCAAGTCTTTCTATTAAAAGACGGGCCGCCCTTGCCCCTATTTCGGCTCCATGTTGATTAATAGTGGAAAGGCTGGGAATAAATCGGTGCGCCAGTTCCCCATCAGAAAATCCTATCACCGAAACATCATCAGGCACTTTAAGGCCTTTGTTCAGCAAACCTCGAATGGCACTAGTGCTAAACTGCTCATTAACCGCAAAGATCCCATCCAGATCCCGGGTCTTTAAAAATTCAGCAATTTCCTTTTCACTGCCTTGCATATCCTCGATCTTGAGAATAAGATCTTCATCTGGGCTCATCCCATTTGCTTCAAGAGCTTCAAGATAACCCTGGGTTCGCAATTTCCCAACGCTTATATAGTCTACAGTAGTGATTATGCCAATTCTTTTACATCCTATATCAATAAGATGCTGTACCGCTTTTTTGGCACCAGCAGTATCATCAATGATCACTTTATCACATTTGATCTCGTCAACAACCCTGTCAAACAATACGAGCGGCATCCCCTGGTTGATCACCTCCTCCAAATGGTGATAGTCCTTTTTTTGCTGGGTCTCCTTGGCGATAGAAAGTATAAAACCATCTGTACTGCCGTTTGCCAGCATTTCCATGTTCATCACTTCCCTGTCAAAGGAATTATTCGACAAACAAATGATCACATTATATCCTTTTTCATTAGCCACCTGTTCTACTCCGCTAATTACGGTAGCGAAAAAATCATGAACGATCTCGGGCAACACGATCCCGATGGTGCGGGTTTTTCTGTTCTTTAGGCTTAAAGCAATATTGTTGGGCTTATAATTATAAAGTTTGGCGAAAGCCTTCACTTTTTGGCGTGTCTCCTCGCTGATCTCTATGCTGTCGCGTAAAGCCTTGGATACGGTAGAAACAGAAACATCAAGTTCCCGCGCGATCTGTTTTAGAGTTAGTTTTGGTTTCATGTTATTCTTCTTCTGTAGGGTGAAAGTGTAAAGTTATGGTAAATATATCTTAAATTCACCTAAAGAAAGTTTTCAACACGAAAACGTTTTCGGGCCTGTATATGACGGGGATCATCATTTATTGGCGAAGAAAATACCTACTTTTAAACCCGGAGAGTGAAAATATAAGGTTAAAATAACGTAAAACTAATATTCCAATTTTATGAGAACATTTATTAAAAGCACATGGCTTCTCTTGTTTATGATGCCATTGAGCTTTTTTGCCCAATCCACGCTCAGCGGTATTGTCACCGAGCGGGATACAGGAATGCCGATACCGGGTGCAAACGTGGTTATCAAAGGCACTACCAACGGAACAACAACTAATTTTGATGGGGAATACACGCTTACCGGGGTTGACCTGGATGACGTGATCGTCTATTCATATGTAGGGCTGGAAACCCAGGAAGTTCCCTTTACAGGCCAGGAAACGATCAATGTCGCCCTTGCACCAGATGCTGCCATACTTGAAGAGGTGGTATTGATTGGTTACGGTTCTACCCGTAGACAAGATGCCACAGGATCTGTTGAACAGATCTCCTCGGAAGAATTCAACCAGGGAGCTATTGTTTCTCCCGAGCAATTGATCCAGGGAAAATCTGCCGGGGTAAGGATCACTTCCGGAAACGGAGCTCCCGGAGGCGGAACCGAGATCAGGATCCGTGGTGGTTCCTCCCTTTCAGCAAACAACTCTCCTCTTATTGTAGTAGATGGAATTCCGCTTGACCAAAGAGGAGTTCAGGGAGTAAGAAACCAGTTGAACGCCATAAACCCAAATGAGATCGCAGATTTCGTGGTACTTAAAGACGCTTCGGCAACTGCAATTTACGGGTCAAGGGCTTCTAACGGGGTTATTCTTATTACTACCAAAAAAGGAAAGAAAAACGCTGACCTCAAATTCGAATACGACCTAAAAGTTTCGGTTGGGGAAGTAGTGGAAACCGTGGATATTCTAGATGCAGATCAATTCAGAAATCTTATTGAGACTACTCCTGGTACAGACGTTGGCCTTTTAGGTACCGCCAATACAGACTGGCAGGATGAGATCTACCAAACTGCCGAAGGAGCAATCCACAACCTTACCGTTTCCCAGGGGCTTGACAACTTCTACTATAGAGTGAACTTCAACCATACTTCTCAAAAAGGGGTTTTAAAGACCGATCTTTACCAGAGAAATGCCTTGAACACAGCATTCAATTATGATCTTTTAGATAATGATCTTAAGTTAACGCTTACCGCCAAAGGAAGTGTGGATCAAAACGATTTCGCAGACGAAGCAGCTATTGGAGCGGCAGTGAACTTTGATCCTACTAAGCCGGTATATGACGAGAACAGTAACTATGGAGGGTTTTATGAGTGGACAAACAACAATGGGGTTGCATTGCAGCAAGCCACACGAAACCCGCTGGCGCTTCTCCTGCAACGCGACGCTGAAGGAAAGACAAAACGTATTATTACGAATTTTAACATTGATTACGATATCCCATTGATCGACGAACTTCGTTTTAATCTTAATGCCGGTGTTGATTACGCTGAAAATAATGGTTTCACCTTCCGCCCTACCACTTCGGCCACTGTGCTTCAGAATATACCTGCTGAAGAGGTGTACTGGGGAATTAACCGAAACCAGTTACTTGATTTCTACTTTAATTACAAACCTTACGTAGAATCTATTAGTACAGCCATTGATCTTACAGCTGGTCATTCATTCCAGGAATTCTACATGTCAAGCCAACAAAGGTATACAGACGAAGCAGTAGAAGGAAACTGGGTTCTTAACCCCTTAAGTATTAACCGTAACGCGCTGGAATCTTACTTTGCCAGAGCTAGCTTTGATATAGATGACAAGTACCTTATTTCTGGTAGTTACAGAATGGACGGATCTTCAAGGTTTAGTGAAGATAACCGCTGGAGCTCCTTCCCAGCAGTTTCTGTGGGTTGGAAGATAAACAACGAAGATTTCCTTAAAGATTCTGGGATATTATCTGAACTTAAACTGAGAGCAGGTTACGGGGTTACCGGTAACCAGGAAATTGGTCCTAATTACGGATACCTTGGAGTTTATACTCCAAGCCAAAGAGGAGCAAGTTACCAGTTTGGTGAAACTTTCTACCCTACTCTTCGTCCTGAAGAATATGATAAAGAGCTGAAATGGGAAGAGCTGCAGACCTACAACGTAGGTATGGACTTTGGGTTCTTCAATGACCGCTTTACCGGAAGTGTAGATGCATATCACAGAACAACTGAAAATCTTTTAGCCGAAGTACCTGTTCCTGCCGGGGCTAACCTATCTGACAGACTGGTGACCAACGTAGGGGAAACGGTAAGTAAGGGGATTGAGGTTGGACTGAACGGAAAACTGATCCAGACAGACAAGATCAACTGGAATCTGAATTACAACATCACCTTCCAGGACCTTGAGATCACCAAACTTTCTTTGGGAGATGACCCTAACTTCTTTATACCTCAGGGAGGCATCAGCGGAGGGGTTGGTAACATGATCCAGATCTGGAAAACAGATATTGATCCAACTACATTCTTTGTATATCGCCAGGTTTACGATCAAAACGGAGAACCTATTGAAGGAGCTTATGTTGACGTAAACGGAGATAACACTATCACTGAAATTGACAGGCAACCGTATAAAAAGGCTTCTCCTGATTTCTTCATGGGCTTGACAAATAATTTCACTTATAAAGATTTCGATTTCAGCTTTACCTGGAGAGGTAGTTTTGGAGGGTACATGTACAACAACATGCAATCTGCGACAGGTTTTAGAGGAGCAGGAACTGTAACTCCTCAGCCTTATTATTCGAACTTCAACGCAAACGTTCTCGAGACAGATTTCAATGAAAGTCAGTTCTTTTCAGATTACTACATTCAAAGTGCAGATTTTGTAAAACTCGATAATGTTTCGGTAGGATACCTTATTCCAGGTGAAAAACTTGATTTCAGGGCTTCCTTTACAGCCTCAAACGTATTGACCATAACAGATTATGATGGCCTTGATCCTGAGATCGCCGGAGGAATAGACAATAATTTCTATCCAAGACCCCGCACCTACACTTTAGGTCTGAACCTTACTTTTTAGAGAATAAAAAACTATGAATATGAACAATAAGATAAAATCATTCTTTCTCATTTTCCTCAGCCTTACCATTTTGGGCTCTTGTGAAAATGAATTAGATCTACAACCCGAAGATAACAGGGAAGGCCCGGGACAGGTACTTCAGGATCCTGCTGCTTACAAGCAGTTCCTGGCTAAAGTTTACGCAGGGCTTGCTGTAAGCGGCCAGGTAGGGCCTGCGGGCAATCCTGACCTTTTAGGATTAGATGAAGGTTTTTCACAGTACCTTCGTCTATACTGGATGTTGCAGGAACTACCTACAGATGAAGCCGTAATTGGCTGGAACGATGGTACCATTGCCGACTTGCATGCACAGAACTGGACATCAGGAAACGAATTTATTCGTACAATGTATTCAAGGATCATGTACCAGATCGCTCAGGCTAATGAATTTATTCGTCAGTCAAGTGATGAAAATCTAAGCGCTTACGGAATCGAGGATTCTCAAAGAGCCGAAATTCAGCAATTCAGAGCTGAGGCGAGGTTCTTGAGAGCCTTAAGTTACTACCACGCTATGGATCTGTTCGGCAATCCGCCATTTATTACAGAAGAAAGCCCTATTGGAGCATTCCTTCCTCCGCAGATCAAGCGCGCTGACCTTTTCCTATACATTGAAGAGGAGTTAAATGCCATAATGGGTGACCTTGCTCCTGCCCCACATCCGGAGTACGGAAGAGCCGACCAGGCTGCAGCCTGGACTTTATTGGCTAAACTTTATCTTAATAACGAAGTGTATCTTTCTGATAAGGGATCTGCAGTTGCCGATCAAAGTCGATTCAAATCAACTTCAGAATATTACAGCCTGGCAGCAACCAACTCAAAAAAGGTGATTGATGCAGGTTATGAGCTAGTAGATGATTACCAAAAGCTTTTCCTGGCTGATAACGATTCAAACGGGGCTCAGAACGAGATCATCTTCCCAATCAGATTTGATGGAATAAACACAAATTCTTACGGAGGTTTGACCTTTGTGATCCATGCTTCAATTGGAGGAGATATGGACCCTGCTGAATTTGGAGTGAATTCTGGATGGGCCGGATTAAGAACTACTCCTGAATTTGTTGGTCTATTCCCTGACGGAGCCGATTCTTCAGATGAAAGAGAGATGTTCTATACAGAGGGTCAAAATCTTGAGATCAACAGCATAAGCAGTTTTTCGGATGGCTATGCAGTCGGTAAGTTCAAGAATGTTGATGTTAACGGAAACCAGGGAAGCGATGCTACCGGGGAACATGTGGATACAGATTTTCCAATGTTCAGACTGGGTGACATCTACTTAATGTATGCGGAAGCCTTGTTTAGAGGTACGGGCGATGCTAGTGCAGCCTTACCTTACATCAATGATCTTAGGGAAAGAGCCTATGGAGAGGGTAACGGACTTGTTTCCAGTATCACTGAAGATTTCCTGATCGATGAAAGAGGAAGGGAATTGTACTGGGAAGCCCATAGAAGAACAGATCTCATCCGCTTTGACCAATTTACCGAAAACGGAGTATGGGCATGGAAAGGTGATGTGCCACAAGGGACAACGACCGCTGCATTCAGAAATATCTATCCCATTCCGGCTTCCGATCTAGGGGTAAACACTAACTTAACTCAAAATCCAGGATACTAATAAATTATAAAATGACGACAATGAAAAAATTATCCATATTACTATTAGCTTTTGTTGCGCTTACGGGTTTTAACGCCTGTACAAGTGACGATGATGTAGTATTCATAGCGCAACCCGATCCCGAAGGCATCGCATTCACCAATACTTTCTCGCCTGAATACATCCTGACAAATGCAACTGCAGAAAATACTGTTGAGCGTTTTGTATGGAACGAAATTGATCTTGATGTTCCTACAAACATTAACTATGACCTAATGGCCTCTGCCTCTCAGGACATGAGCGATCCTGTTCTAATGGGAAGTACTGCAGGAACAAATCTTGCTGTTAAAGTAAAGCAACTTTTAAGCCTGGCTCAAGACGCAGGTCTTGACAACGACCCGGAAACCGAAGCTCCAAATACCGGCACCTTATACTTCCAGGTACAAGCTACTGCAGGTACAGCCGGTGAATTGCTTCACGAATCTGATGTTCAACCCTTAACTGTAGTAATTCCTGAAACTACTGGTGAAGGAGAGATTGAACTTCCCAAGATATACATGGTAGGTAACTTCCAAAGTGCCGGTGGATATGGCAATGACTGGACTCCTGCCGATGGAGTACCTTTAACTGCATCTGGAGAAGGCAACACTGATTTTGAAGGTTATGTGTATATAAACGTAGATTCTCCAGAGTTTAAATTCCTCCCCACAAATGAAGGATGGGATGGTGATTATGGAGACGCCGGAACAGAAGCAGGAGTCTATACGGGATCTCTTCTCCAGGAAGGTGAAGTCAATGCCGGAACCCCTGATGGAACAGGAGGATATTACCTGGTAAAGGTAAATACCGAAACCCTAACCTACACCCTGGAAAAATACTCATGGGGAGTAATTGGAAATGCCACACCAACGGGTTGGGATTCAGATACAGATATGACTTACGACACGGATAATCATGTATGGACAGTCACCATGGATTTAACCGCTCAGGATGCACCAGATAATGGGTTTAAATTCCGTGCTAACGACAGCTGGGACGTGAATCTTGGTGATACAGGAGCAGATGGCACCCTGGAACCTGGTGGAGAAAACATTGGTGTTCCTGAAGCAGGAAATTACACTATCACCCTTGACCTTAATGACTCAAGGAATCCAACATACACTCTTACAAAGAATTAAGAGTGTAAATAATTGAAAAAGGCTGCTTCACGGCAGCCTTTTTTTTAATAAACCCATAGAGATGAAAAAACAAAATTTACTATTTCCGCTGCTTTTCGTGTTGCTGGTTATGATGGGATGTTCGTCAGATGATGATATAACTCCGAATGATCCAGATGACGGGGATGGCCAGATTGATCCTCCTACAGCAGAATATGAACCCCTGAATTTAGAAAATTATTATAACGGTACGGGAGTTATGATGCAGGCTTTTTACTGGGATGTAGAGCCTAGACACCAATGGTGGGAGAAACTTACCGAAAAGGTTGACGACTGGGCAGATGCCGGAATAAATCGCATCTGGCTGCCACCTGCTTCTAAGGGGCAGTCTGGTGGATACTCCATGGGATATGATCCTTCAGATTATTTTGATCTTGGAGAGTATGAACAGCATGGTACTGTAGAGACCCGCTTTGGTTCCCGTACAGAACTTGATGCGCTCATTTCAGCGGCACATTCTAACGGAATTGAGGTTATTGCGGATATCGTTTTAAACCACAACTCTGGAGGTGGTTTAGAATTTAATCCTTATAGAGGTTATGAAACCTATACTCTCTTCAATGAAGAATTTGGAAACGCTTCGGGAAGATTTAATAGAAATTATGAAAATTTCTATCCCAACAGTACCAGCAACTGGTATGACAACAGTTTGTTCTATCCTGAAACCAACCTTGACCACAACCAGGAGTATGTGCAAAATTGGTTATGGGCTGCAGATTATTCCGTGGCCAATTACTACAAGAATGAAGTAGGGTTTGACGGCTGGAGATTTGATTATGTGTTAGGATTCGAGCCCTGGGTGGTAAAGGCCTGGCTTGATGAAGTCGGCGGGTTCTCGGTTGCAGAATATTGGGACGGCAATGCAAACAACCTGATCAACTACATTGAGGAAACCGGCAGCGGAGTATTCGACTTTGCCACCTTCTATAAGCTTGATGAGGCCTTCGACAGGAATGATGATCTTCACTCTTTAACGGGGGATATGGTATGGCAAACTTATCCAGACAAGGCGGTGACTTTTACAGCCAATCATGATACTGAAAAAGACGAAAATGAGGACAACTTCATATCCTATGAAAATAAGTTGAAAGCCTATGCTTTTATACTTACCCATCCGGGATACCCGACTATCTTCTATTCAGATTACGAAAATGCAGATTTTAAAGAAGAGCTACAGCAACTGATCCATATTAATAATACCATTGCCACGGGAGATGTGGAGGTGCTATATGTGGATGAGGATGAATACATCATGAAAAGAGCCCGTACTGCCTCAAGCCCCGGGTTAATTTTATACATCAATACTAACGGAAATACCAAGATCAAGGAAGGGATCGACACCGACTGGAACCAGGCTATGATTATGGACTACAGCGGAAATATCGACTACAACCCAATTACTGATGAGAACGGGATGGTATCCCTGCGTGCACCAGCCAATGGTTACGCCATCTACTCTATAATGAAACAGAAATAAATCAAGTGTTTTTACTGAAAACAAAGGCCGGTATTCACCGGCCTTTATTTTATTCCAATCGAACCGAAATGACTCCAACCCCATGCTGTTCCTGCTTCTGACTTTCTGTAAGCCCGGGACCAATAGAGAACTGCAAACTTTCGGCATCTTGGATATCAAAAGTTTTCTGGACATCGTGTTCAAAATACATAGGTAAAAAGGTAGGATAAGGCCTCGGCAGTGTTACCGTCTTCACCGGTTGCAGTTCAGCAAGATCAATTCTATACTCTTTTATTCCCGGTTGCAGTTCAATCACTTTTCCAAAACTCCTGCCGTTGTCCATGACCAGCGCTACCTGCAGTTTTGCAGGCTTCTCGTTCAAAGCCTGACCTTTGATCACCAGACTGTTCTTATCTATTAAGATCTCTCTCCTACCCTCTGTTTTGCGGTTAATGTTATACCTGAAGGAATAATCATAAACCGGCTCTGCATTTTTGTTTTCAGGATCAACTTCAAACAATTTCTCCACATTCACCCGGTATTCCACTTCTCCAAAAGTTCCGGTGGGAACATTTTTCAGGCTGGGCAACCATTTCCCGACCATGTATTCACTATCTTCAGAAGCATTGAACAGGTAAACGGGTGAATCTTCAGGAACTATACTGGTCTTAAAAGGCGCATCAGGATCAAAATCCCAATGCCCCGGGTCTCCCTTTTTACCTCCGGGAAAGGTATTTGTTCCTTCTGAAGTTGTGACGATCATCCGGTACTCTAAAATGCCATTTGTTAGCAGGTTATCAGGCACCTGAGCAGAATAGGTGTAAGCCGTCTCTGGCTGAAGCGTCACACTTTCGTAAGTATTTCCGTTCCTGAACCATGCCTGCACCTCATTTACCTCTTCATTGGAAACAACGGTTGCCGCGATCTTGTGCTCCTCCCCTGCCGAAAGCACCGGCACAGCTTCATGCACCAGGTATGTCCTATCAACTGTACTTGGTGGGGCTACAAAAGCATTTAGATCTTCTTTCGTCCATCCGGCATAAGTAGATTTAAGCTTTTTGCCTTTTTTAGAGAGAATATAAGTTCCGGGTTCTACGGAAAAAGTACTACCGAAAGCCATTTTAGAAACTTCATTTCCGTCATTCAATCCTTTGATAGAAAAATCACTACCAAGGTCGGGCAGATCAAGTTTCATTTCCCGGTCTGCATGATTGATCACCGTTAGTGTCTTATCGAGGCTGTTGTTTCCAAAAGGATCCTTGACCAAAATCGCATCGGGCATTACTTCCAGTCTCCAGGTGCCATTTTCCAGCTTGTCCAGGAAATATGCTCCTCTCCCACCATAATTTACCACGGGAGAACTTCCGAAGCCGGCGATCTGCTTCAGCTTTTTGGGATTCTTCGGAAGGCTTTCAGTAGAATTGGTGTAAATAAATTTTTCAGCAGAATTCATTTCAGCAAGATCATTTTCATAGTTAATGCTGAAGCTTCCGAAGTTAAAATTGGCGGGATAATTTCCCAGGTCGGCATTCAATTCCACATTTCTGAAGATCTCGCCGCTTATCATCAAGGCAAGCGTCTTTGACGGGGTGTAAACGAGGTTCATGTAATGTGTATCGTATTCGGTATTAAAAGGCGCCATATAAGTAGGGTCATAGGCAAAATGTGTCCCTATTTGGATCCCCGCTTGCCTGAAGCTGCGCGCCATCGCAGGATACATATAAGATTTCATGACATCGGCCGCATCAAATTCATAAACCAGCTTTGCCAGCCCGTGTTCTTTCCAAACATCATTGAAGGGAATTTCATAGTTGTTCACGTTTGGGAGTAAATTCCCTTCCAGTTCCTTTCCAAACCCCAGACCTGTGGGATACCATTGAAAAGTCCCGCCATCTATACCGGTTTCGGCATAAATTTCAGCTAAATGAATGCTGTGGGTTACATTGTAGAAAATCGGTTTTTCGGTGCCGGTTGAGCGCATGGCAGCAAGCATCTTCTCGATGAACTCTTTTACCTTCTGCGGCTCTTCCCGGTGGTGAGGTTCATTGCTAACTTCAAATGCGATCACGTTTGGCTCATCTTTGTAAGCCTTACCGGTGTAGGGATTCACATGCTCCAGGAATTGCGCCAGGTAGTTTTCCTGCGCTTTTATGGCTTCAGGATTAGTCAGACTGCCTTCCTTACCGTATCTATCAGAAAAACCGGGAGTATCCTCATCAGGTTCCGGCCAACCGTTGCCCCAATATGCGATGGGCGTGAGCACAAAATTGATCCCTCGGCTTTTCAGCTCATTGATCAAAAAATCGAAATGATCCAAATGTTCATTTTCCAACAGGTTGCCCTCCTCGTCGCTTATCTCGGTATCCCAAACATGAATGCGATACAGGTCAAAGCCAAGCCTTGAAAAGTGGTAGACATCCTTACGGATCTGCTCCTTTAGATCAATCCCCAGCTTCTTTCCCGTTCTAAAAGCATGGGCGAACGGCACCGAATAATTCACCCCAAAACCCTTTACTTCATCGTCATTATGGCCCCACCGCATCACTCCCTGATCATCCACATACACGTTACCCTTGCCGGAATCCTGGGCAAAAGAATTTGCCGCAAACAAAATGGTGCATAGAAGCACCATTATTTTACTTTTTATTAACCTTTGCATTTAAACTAATTTAGAGTTATAGTATTCTTTTGAAGGCCTTCAGCTTCAGCCTCAATAACAACAGGGCCTTCAAATTCTTTTGTCCTGAGGAGAATGCTGGCGATTCCGGCCTCTGCCTGCACCGGGTTCTCCCCTACCAATACCGTATTTTGATTGGCTGTCCTTACCGTGAATCTCACCTGTGGAGTGGCTGACGGTACAGGATTCCCATCCTTATCAAGCACTTTTGCATAAACAAAGACTACATCTGGAGAACGGCGGGAAATCGGTTTTCCCGAAAGATCTACAGAAAGTTCAATTTTTGCCGGCTCTCCGGGAGTGAAAATCGAGTGTGAAGCAACTTCTTGGCCATCAATATACCCCACAGCCCTTAGCTGTCCAGGTTCAAATTCAGGAACTTCAAAATAAAAGGGAGGATGAGCCAACTCTGAGGAGAACTGATCTCTTTCAGGCAACTTTTTTTCTATCAGTTTATTGTTTAGATAAAGGGCTACTTCCTGGGCATTGCTGAAAACAGTGATCTTTTTAGCAGAATCGGGCTGCCAGTAATTGGCAATAAATACCATAGCTTCTGAAAATGGATCGCCGGCAGGCTCTTTCTGGCTCTGATAAAAGTAATAGCTGATTTTAGGGATCCTGAAGATATCGGCAATTCCCGAGGCCTCCAGGTTATCGGCATAGCCGCGGTTATAATCGAACATAAGCCAGTTGGCCATTCCTATGGTCTGCGCACCCTTCAAATTAGAATTAGCGGCTTCCTGAAAGTTAAGCGCCTGCTGTAAGAGCCGTTTTTCTCCATAACCTCTTAACTGCCGACTCGTTCGCTCTTCTTCCTGCAGATCTTCAAAGGCTTTTTGATTAAACCCTGCATTCTGGGCGTAATATTCCCAGTCCCCATACTCAGCGATCAGGATCGGCCGATTCGGTTTATCATATTCGTTCCAGTACGCCGGCGGTTGTGAATGTTGCCTCGCGGGAATGAAAAGATCATAAGAAGGATGGTCAATCCACCCGGCGCTAAAGGTATCGGGGTACGGTAGTTCCTCTTTTAGCACCTGATTAGCCCTTATCATGAATTCTTCGGTCATAGCCGATTCATTCAGGGAATTTTCCCAGAATACCACCGAAGGATGATTGCGGTCCCGGCGCGCCATGTCCTTTATATCCTGCAGGGCATTTTCAACGAACTCCCCTTCCTCATAATATTGCCACCCGGGAATAGCGTTCATCACCAGTAAGCCCAATTCATCGCAAGCCTGTAAAAAAGCAGGATCCTGAGGATAGTGGGACAACCTCACAAAATTGAACCCGGCATCTTTGATCTTATAGGCATCGCGATAATTGGCTTCATTAGAAATGGCATAACCTACATAAGGATATTCCTGGTGCCGGTTAGTCCCGTTAAGGAATAGTTTTTCACCATTGAGATAAAAACCTTCGGCGGTTAGTTCGATCTTCCTTATCCCGGTAGTGACCTGTCGGGAATCGATCACATTCTCATCTTCCAACACCTGCACCCTTATCTGGTACAAATGAGGAGTATCCGGAGACCATAGTTCAGGTTCTTCTATGTTTACCTTTTGCTCAATAGACTTATCTTCACCAGGTTTGATGCTCACAGGATCTGAAATAAAAGAATAAGTTCTGCCGCCGGGAGATCGGAATTCGGTGACCAGGCTGATTTTTCCTTTTTCTTCGGAATCATTCTGAACATGAGTTTTGACAAATCCCTTAGCCCCGGCTTTGGCAACTTCATCAAAATGTATGAGGATCCCGCCGCTGTTGACCTTCTCGGCATGCACAGCATTGGTAATGTGGAGGGGATGCGTCTTTACCAGGAAAACATCCCGATAAATTCCCCCATAGTAATTGAAGTCTAGATCTTTTAAAGGTTTACCCGGGGGAATGACCGAATTATCCACGTTCCTTACCTCTACTTCGATCTGGTTCACTGCATTGTTGATCAAATGATCTGTGGCGTCTACCGTAAAGGGTAAATATCCTCCTTTATGGACCTTTACCAGGGAATCATTGATCTTTACCCTGGCTTCCTGCATCACCCCTTCAAACTGAAAGAACCATTTCTCGGCTGCGGGTTTTTGAACTTCAAAATCTTTTCTGTACAAGGAAATTCCCTGCCACTGGTCATTCACTACCAGGGGTTCGATCTTTACAGTATGAGGAATAAAAACCCTTTCCCAGGCAGCTTCAGCGGCCGCGCTATCCTTCAGCCTTTGGAATTGCCAGTCGCTGCCAAAGTTTTGAGTCACCCTCTGGTAATCCTGCTGATCCAACCCATTTTCTGCACGGTATAATGATTCACAGCCAAAGAAAATAAAAGACAAACATGCTAAGACCCACAACTTTACAGACCGATCCATATAGGCGATTTTATAAACGTAAATATTACAATTATTTTTCAGAAAAAGAAGCCTGCGAGATCTATATCTCGAAATTGTATCCCGACCTGATCAGTTTTTCATAGGTGTCGTGATCAAATTTATACAGATAAGCTCCCCTTTTTGAAGAAGATTTATCTTTTTCGTCCAGCTTGATCAAGACGTTATGCGACATTACCTTTTTCCTGAAGTTTCTCGAATCCAGTTCTTTTTGGTAAATGGCTTCATAGAGGCTTTGCAATTGCGGAATGGTAAATTTTTCCGGCAACAATTCGAAACCAATTGGGCGGTAACGGGCCTTTCTTTTAAGTTCTTCCAGGGCATCATCTACCATTTGGCGATGGTCCAGAACAAGTTCGGGAAGATCATTTACATCGTGCCACACGGCACCATGCTGCTCCACCAGCTCCTTGTCATATTCGTTTAACCTGATCAGCGCATATTGCCCTATGGATATACATCTGTATCCGGGATCCCTGTCGGCAACGCCGTAGGTCTTCAGCTCTTCCATAAAAACATTGGTGAGTCCCGTGATCTCTTCAAGCACGCGCTTGGCTGCAGAAGAAACATCTTCCTCCAGCTTTACAAAACTTCCTATTAACGACCACTCCCCTTTTAGAGGTTCTACTCGTCTTTTAAAAGTTAGCAGTTTCAAACTACCGGAATCAAATCCGAAAATGATACAATCTGTAGCTACGTACATCTTGTCCTTTTGCTGGTAGAAATCATAAAGAGCTACAGGCTCCTGTTCTTTTTCTTTGTACATTGGAAAGAGCGGATTAAAGTGTATACAAAAAACGGAAATTTCCCTTAAGAATAAAATAAAAGTAGAAAATACATTTATTATATTTGAACTATTCTAAAAATTTATTTCTTGAGTACGAAACATTCAGAACAGGACAAATATTTACCTCCCTCTTTTCAGGACTTTACCGCGGAATTTACCGTGCAGTCACCGGGAAGGATCAACCTGATAGGAGAACATACAGATTACAACAATGGTTACGTATTGCCAACTGCCATAAACAAAAACATTCTTCTTCAGTTTGCTAAAAATAGTTCTGAACACCATTGCAACATTTACAGTAAGACCTATGAAAAAAATTTCAGTTTTGACCTAAGGAAAATTTCTAGAAGTGAGCAGCAATGGGAGAACTACATCCTGGGAGTGATAAGTGAAATTCAGAAGCAGGAAAAAGAACTTACGGGTTTTGACTGCATCATCGACAGTGATCTTCCCGTTGGCGCGGGCATAAGTTCTTCCGCAGCACTGGAGTGTGGAATGGCTTTCGGATTAAATGAACTTTTTGACCTTGGCCTTGACCGGCAGACCATGGCAGAGCTGTCCCAGAGAGCGGAACACAACTATGTGGGCACCAAATGTGGGATCATGGACCAGTATGCCTCTATGCTGAGCAAAAAAGATCACCTGTTGCTTCTTGATTGCCAGATACTGAAAGCCGCCTATGTTCCTGCACATTTCCAAGGATTTAAGATCCTTCTGCTCAATACCCGCGTAACCCATAGCCTGGCAGACAGCGAATACAACACCAGGCGAAAAGAATGCGAGGAAGCGGTTTTGGCCATTCAAAAAAAGCATCCTCAAGCCGCATCTTTAAGAGATGTTAGCTTTGATATTTTAGAAGATGTTAAAGAAGAACTTTCTGATGTGCAATACAAACGAGCGCTCTACGTGCTACAGGAGAACGAAAGGGTTCTGCAGGCTGTAAAATCCATAAAGACCGGCGATCTTTCCAACTTTGGCGATCTCATGTACGATTCACATGTAGGCCTGCGCGATGATTATGAAGTATCTTGCAAAGAATTGGATTTCCTGGTCGACTTTTCCAAGGAATTTGATGGTGTCTATGGCGCCAGAATGATGGGCGGCGGATTTGGTGGTTGTACCATTAACCTTATCAAAGAAGAGGCTGTAGAAGAATTCGTTTCAAAAGCTTCAGCGGCTTATTTCGAGGCATTCGGAATTCAGCCGGAAGCTATAATCGTGGCGCCCGAAGAAGGCACAAAACTCATTCGTTCGTAAAATTGAAATATGAACAAGGAATTCAATACACATCCCCACAGAAGATACAATATACTCACCGGCGAATGGGTGCTGGTTTCACCTCACCGCACCAAGAGGCCCTGGCAGGGAAAACTGGAAAAGGTGGCTGAAGAAAAACGCCCTTCTTATGACGCCGACTGTTTTCTTTGCCCCGGAAATGTTCGCGCCAACGGTGAAAAAAATCCGGATTATAAAACTCCCTTCACTTTCCGGAATGACTTTTCAGCACTTCTGCCCAAAGGTCCTAAAGGAGCCGTAAATGAAGGACTGCTGAAAGCTGAATCGGAAACCGGGATCTGCCGCGTGGTCTGTTTTGCTCCTGATCATTCCCTTACCCTGCCATTGATGCGGGTGCCCGATATTGTAAGGGTGATCCAAAAATGGAAAGAAGAGTACGAAGACCTTGGCAGCATGGAGGACATCAACTACGTGCAGATCTTTGAGAACAAGGGTGATCTCATGGGCTGCAGCAATCCGCACCCGCACGGGCAGATCTGGTCACAACTTTCGGTTCCTGTCGAAGTTCAGAAAAAGTCGGCACACCAAAAGACATACTGGAAAAAGAACAACCGAAGCTTACTGGGAGATTACCTAAAGCAGGAATTAGAGCTTAAAGAACGCCTGGTGCTGGAAAATGAACATTTTGTGGCACTGGTTCCTTATTGGGCTGTTTGGCCTTATGAAACCCTGATCGCCTCAAAACGTCATCTTCAGCATATTGGGCAGCTAAATTCTGAAGAAGAACATGCCTACGCAGAGATCCTGAAAAAGCTCTCTATTAAATATGACAATCTTTTCCAGACCTCCTTCCCTTACTCTTCAGGAATACATCAAAGTCCTACCGATGGGAAGAATTACCCGGAATGGCATTTCCACATGTCCTTTTACCCGCCGTTATTAAGGTCAAAGACCGTGAAAAAATTCATGGTAGGATATGAGATGTTCGCCGGTCCGCAGAGGGATATCACCGCCGAACAGGCCGCCGAAACTTTAAGAGATCTGCCGGACGTGCACTATACTGAATGGTAGTATTTAACACAAGAAAAGCCGGTAAAACCGGCCTTTTTTAATTTCTTTAATTCTGGTTACCACAGCATCGCGTACAGCATGGCAACGATCAGCATGATCGCGAAGGCACCTATGTTGAATGCAGTGCCCGTCTTGAACAGGTTCCGGGTAATGACAATAGATTTGGGATGATCTTTTCCTTTGGTCTCCATTAAACTGATCACTACCATAATGGCCATAGTGAGGATCCAGGTGGCGAACATTTGATGCATGAACGGTAGTTCTAAAAATAAAGAACTGTCTGTCCAGCCGTTTGGCCCCACCTTGAAATACAGTGCAATTGGGATGGAGGCAAGGACTCCCCAAATCGCTGCATTATTGGTGGTCTTTCTCCAGAACAGGCCAAGCATGAAAACGGCCAGTATCCCCGGACTCACCACTCCGGTATATTCCTGGATGTACTGGAACACCTGTCCCAGGTTGCGCAGTTGGGGAGCAAGAAAAACCGCGATAATCAAAGCCAAGGAAGCAGAGATACGTCCCACGGTAACCAGTTTTCCTTCGGAAGCAGACTTCTGAATATAAGGTTTGTAAATATCCATGGTAAAGATGGTCGCGGTTGAGTTGAGCATAGAGGCTATCGAGGAAACAATCGCAGCAGCAAGTGCGGCCAGAACCAGCCCTTTCAGCCCTATTGGCACGAACTCTCTAATTAACCATGGGAAAGCGTTGTCATTTATGATCCGGCCACCTTCGGCAATGAAGGAAGGATCTGTATATTCCGGGCCAAAAGCTCCGCCGGGTCCCGTATTCATCACGTAAGCAATGATACCTGGCACCACAACTATTAACGGAATAAGCAGTTTTAAAAATCCGGCAAGGATGATCCCTTTTTGGGACTCCCTGAGGCTTTTCGCCGCCAGCGTTCTTTGAATGATGTACTGGTTAAAGCCCCAGTAATAGAGATTGGCAACCCACATTCCGCCTAAAAGCACCGCAAGACCGGGCAGGTCCCACCAGGCATCTTTCCCGCTGGGAGTGATGATCTCTCCTTTTTGTAGGATCATGCTGAATTTTTCGGGCACCTGTTCATAGATCTGCACCATGCCTGAGAAAATATTGCCATCTTCAGCCACATGAGACAACCCGATATAAGTAGTGATAAGACCACCTGCAATAAGGAGCACCACCTGCACTACATCTGTCCAGGCCACAGCCGCCAAACCTCCGTAAAGTGAATAGGCTGCCGCGAAAAGTGCTAGCCCAATAATGGAATACATGAAAATTGACCCGTCACCGTCCCCAATAATGGTATCCAGGGCCGTCGCTCCCAAATATAACACAGAGGTTAGGTTCACAAAAATGAATAGGCCTATCCAGAAGATGGCAAGGATGGTCTTCAGGTTGGTGCCGTAGCGTACTTCAATAAATTCAGGGATCGTGTAAAGGCCTTTTTCAATAAAAATGGGCAGAAAATATTTCCCCACGATGATCAGGGTAATGGCAGCCATCCATTCATAGGAGGCAATGGCAAGACCTATGGCGAAACCAGAGCCCGACATACCGATAAATTGTTCGGCAGAGATGTTTGCTGCGATAAGAGACGTACCAATAGCCCACCAGGGGAGCGATTTACTTGCCAGGAAATAATCTTCCGAAGTGTCTCCTTTTCCACGTGACACCCAAAGACCAATACTTATGATCAACAAAGCATAAGCTGCGAAAATGATGTAATCTAAAGCCGCGAATTCCATAAATCAAATTTTGAGGGCCTACTTTAAGCTTCAGCCCGGGGTCTAAAAGTTTTGTTAAATATAGAATTAAATCTGTTTAAACGTATTATATACACTTAAAAAGTTTTCAACTTTCGGTTTTAAAGATCCATCGCGTGGAATTCTGATATTCTTCACCCTGTCTTAATTCTACAGAAGGAAAATGTTGATGATTAGGCGCATCGGGATGTACCTGAGTTTCCAGGCATATGGCTTGCCGAGACTTTCCAATTATGGTGCTGTACTGCCAGTTATCCGGCAGTTCTTCCGGCACGTAAACAACAACCGCCGGTTGGTTCGAAATTACAGAGAGAGAAATGCCGCTTTGGTCTCCTTTTAGATGGACCTTCTCCCTCTCCTCTGTGCCTGTGGAAAATACAAAGGTGGTATCCAGTGGGATCTCATCAATCATTTTTTGCTGCTGAAAATCGCATTCTGTCGCTCTTACTTCTGAAAACTTGCCGGTGGGAAGCAACTTTTCATCCACCTCCAGGGCCTTGTCTGCGTCAATACGTAATTCATGGCCGCGAACATCTCCGAAGCCATTAAGATTGAAATAAGTGTGGTTGGTAAGATTTACAATGGTTGGCCGATCTGTTTCAGCTGAATAATCTATCCATACTTCATTAATTTCAGTCAATACATACCTGACCTTTACGCGAAGTTCTCCGGGAAAACCTTCCTCTCCATGGGGACTGCAATATGAAAGTGTGACTGAAGGGTCGGGCCCTTCCGAAGTGGTTTCTATCTTCCAGAATTTGTAGGAAAAACCGTTTTGACCGCCATGCAAGTGCACCCCTTCCTTGGAGGACACCTGATACTTACTACCTTCAATTGAAAAGCTACCTTCGGCGATCCTCCCCGCAAACCTGCCTACAGAAGCACCGAAGAACTTCCCTTTTTTCCTATAAATTGCCGAAATGTAATCTGCAGGGTCTTCGGGTCCGGTTACTACGTTCACTGTTTTTCCCCTGTTGCACAACTTTAAACTGAGGACCGTCGCGCCAAAATTTCCTATTTTGAGTTCTGTACCGCGGCTGTTTACTAGCGATACAACTTTTAATTCCTTCAAATTCTAATTTTTAGGCCATTTTTTCTGCTATCCAGTCATTCACTAAATCCTCCAGTACATTAAGCGGCAAGGCACCATTGGTAAGCACCACATCGTGGAATTCCCTGATATCAAAATCAGAACCCAGTTCCTTTTTCGCTTTTTCGCGCAGTTCAAGGATCTTGTTCATCCCAATTTTGTAGGCTGTGGCCTGCCCGGGCATAACAATATGCCTTTCCACCATTTTGACGGCGTCGCTTTCTGCATTGGGAGAATTGGTCTTATAGTATTCTATAGCCTCTTCCCTGGTCCATTTTTTGGTATGTATTCCGGTATCTACTACCAGACGGATAGAACGCCAAAGCTCCATGGCCAGGCGGCCAAAATCTGAATACGGATCTTCATAAAAGCCTATTTCCTTTGGAACCTTTTCGCTGTACAATCCCCAACCTTCCACATAAGCCGTGTAGATTTTCAGCTTTCGGAACATGGGCAGACTGTCCAGTTCCTGGGCAATGGCAAGTTGCATATGGTGCCCGGGAATTCCCTCATGATAAGCCAGCGCTTCCATCTGGTACGTGGGCATTGCCTTCATATCATATAGGTTAGCGTAATAAGTTCCCGGCCTGGAACCATCCAGGGCAGGTTGCTGATAAAAGGCTTTCCCCGCGCTTTTTTCGCGGAAAGGCTCCACGGCCTTCACCACGATATCGGCCTCGGGTTTTGTTAAGAAAAGACTGTCCAGCCTGCCTTTCATGGTATTGATAATATCCTTGGCCTCGGTAAGATATCTCTCCTTCCCTTCAGGCGTATTGGGATAATAGAACTGTTCATCTTCTCTCATGAACTTGAAGAAATCCTGCAGACTGCCCTCAAAACCAACCTTTTCTTTGATCTCTTCCATTTCCTTGTGGATCCTCGCCACTTCCTGAAGGCCTATCTCATGGATTTCTTCGGCAGCAAGATCTGTAGTGGTCATGCGTTTTAACGCCGTGGAATAGAACTCTTTCCCCTTCGGAAATTTCCAGACTCCATGATCCTGGGTCGCCCTTTGCGACTGATCTTCCAGGGTAGCGATCAACCCTTCATAGGCAGGTTTAACCGAATCTGTCAAAGCGGTTTGAGCCTCCAGTATCAAAGCCGATTTCTTTTCCGCAGAAAGATCCAGTTTTTCCACTTTCTCTTTAAAATCGGCCAAAAGAGTGCTGGGTTCAGACGATTTCTCAAAAGGTTTGCCCGAGATCAGGTTTTTGGAAGCTTCTATGGTGTGTGCGAATACGAAACTTGGCGGCATGATCTGGTTCATCTCCCTTAGCTCCAGCCCTTTTTCCACGTCTTTCATCACTTTCGGAATTTTATTCAATCGGGAGATATAGTCCTTCGCATCGCTTTCTGATTCGATCTTGTGCATATTGATCAGGAAAGCGGGCAATTCAGCGTGAATGCCATGCATTTGGTTCACCGGATAATCGTAGAACCTGAAACGATAATCTTCTATCTCATTTTCCAGCTGCTGTTTGTAAAGTCGGTAGCTAAGGGCCGCATCTTCATCAAGTGCCGCCTGATTGATGGAATCTTTGAGATAAGCCAGCCTTTTTTTGGCCTTTTTGAGATCTTCGGCATATTTAAGATGTGAAAAA
This sequence comes from Salinimicrobium catena, assembly GCF_900102915.1. Lineage (GTDB taxonomy): Bacteria > Bacteroidota > Bacteroidia > Flavobacteriales > Flavobacteriaceae > Salinimicrobium > Salinimicrobium catena. The sequence goes on along the minus strand of NZ_FNGG01000002.1, from coordinate 248,081 downwards.
TCGTCCCAGGAACCATAATCTTTTTTGATACCCAGGCGCGTTTGCAGCATGGGGGATTCATTAAGATCTTTTTGAAACTCCTTTTCAAAATATTCGTTTAATTTCCGGGATTCCTGTCGCGTATCTGCTGCGGAAATATCTGTTTCCTTTTCCTTTTTACAACCGGCCAGGCTGAGAAACAGGACCAACAGCACAGGGTATATACTTGTTCGTAGGTTCATAATAGTTCGGGTTTAAAATCGAATCTCCAAAGTAAGAAAAACACGCGATTCGGGGAAATTTTCTTACGTGGAAGAATTTGCACCCAAAAAGCGTGTTTTAAAAAGTAGTTTTAGAATTTATTCCAGAACGTTAAGAATGATCTCCGAGTCATGGAACACCTTGTGCGTTTGCTTCTGAAAGTCTTCCTCATTTGCCTTAAAGATATTGTCCACATAGGTCTGCGGGTTCAAGTCTATAAGCGGGAACCAGGTGCTTTGAACCTGTATCTGCAATTTATGACCTTTCTTAAAGGTGTGATGCACATCCTGCAACTGGAAGTTCACGGCTGTCTTTTTATTCGGCTCAAAAGGTTCAGGTTTTTCAAAACTGTTCCTGAATCTGCCCCGCATCACCTCACTTCTTACCATCATATGGTAATTGCTCATCTTAAGATGATCCTGCGTCTCGGGAGTATCCTCGGCATCTGGAGGGTACACATCAATTACCTTTACGATCCAGTCTGCTGCCGTACCTGTGGTGGCCACATTTAATTTGGCAAGGACTTCCCCCGCCAGGGTAAGATCTTCTTCCAGCACCTCGGTTTCATAGACCAGGACATCGGGCCTGCGGGCGGCAAACCGCTGATCATCGGTCATATATTTTCTTGGCGTAAAAACCATTTTAATGTCTTCGGAATATGGAACCGGTTTTTTCGGGTCACTGATGAACTCTTCAGCCCCTTCTGATGCTGTTGTCATCAACTCCTGATCTTCGCCCAGGTAAAAAGACTTCTTTTTAGCTTCTTTTGGAGGCCAGGCAGAATATTCTTTCCACTTTTTAAGCCCGGTATCATACATATAAGCTTCGGGCAGCGGAATGTTCTTGTCGCCGCTTTCCTTCAAAAAATGGTTAAAGAAAAGTGTTTCCACTTCCTTTTGATAATCTCTGGAAATATTGTCCCCAAAATAGACATTCCCAATGGCCTGTCTTTCTTTAGTGCGGGCCCAGTCTCCATGGCTCCACGGCCCCATGACCAGGATGTTGAAGTTGTCACTGGTCTTCTCTATGGTCTCATAAATATTGAACGGACCGTAAAGATCTTCGGCATCAAACAAGCCTCCCACGATCATTACCGCAGGTTCGATATCATCCAGATGCTGCACAATTCCCCTTTTTTGCCAAAACTCGTCATAATTGGGATGCTCCTTTAGCTGCTGCCAGAATACATTGTCTTCCTTGTAATACTTATCAAGGTTACTCAATGGGCCTGCATCCAGAAAGAACTGGTACTGATCCTTTGTTCCCAGTTCGGGAAATGAATACCAGGTAGTGTCTGAAGGTGTGTTCTTCTCATAACCAAAAACGGCGGTAGCTCTCCAATAGCTCAACAGGTAAGCCCCGTTGTGGTGGAAATCATCAAAGAAAAAATCCCCTATCGAAGCCTGCGGGGAAACCGCTTTCACGGCAGGATGCGCATCTAACAAAGAATAAGTGGAATAGAATCCGGGGTAAGAAATTCCCCAAACTCCAACTTTTCCGTTGTTGTTGTCCACATTATTTACTAACCACTCAACTGTATCATAAGTGTCACTGGCCTCGTCTATCTCCTTGCCTTTTTTCTGCGGAATATATGGCCTCATATTGTCGTACACTCCTTCGCTCATCCACCGGCCGCGAACGTCCTGGTAAACAATGATGTTACCCTGTTTCATAAGGTATTCATTGGGGCCTATTTTTGACCGAAACTGGTCCTCTCCATAAGGCCTGGAACTATAAGGAGTCCTGGAAATAAGGATAGGATACTCTCTAGAAGTATCTTTTGGAGAGTAGATGGTGGTGTGGAGTTTAATACCATCACGCATGGTGATCTCAACCTCCTGCTTGTTGTAATTTGCCGCAACATCATATTCATCCTGTTCCTGCGCAAAAACAGGAGCAGCGACAAAAGGTAAAAACAGCCATAAAAAGGTTTTTGGAAATAATTTCATTCTTCAGGGTTTTTAAAAAGTTCCTAAAGATAAAAATTCCCGCGAACTGCTGCAGCTACCTGTTAAACTGTTTTACTCCTTCAGAAAGCCAGTCCAGAAACTTATCTGCATCTGGAGTATAACCTACTGGCTTGTTAAGCAGGTTCATTTCTGAATCCATCAGCACGTAAAACGGCTGGGAATTGTTCCTGAAATTAAGCGTCTGGAAAGTGGCCCACTTATCGCCTACCGTACGTATTTCTTTCACCGTACCGTTAGGCCTTACATAATTAAACTGTTCTGCTTCAGGCAATTGCTCCCGGTCGTCTACATAAAGGGAGATGAGTATGAACTCATCCTGCATCACGTCAAAAACAGCAGGATCGCTCCACACCTGTTCTTCCATTTTACGACAGTTCACGCATGCCCAGCCTGTAAAATCCAATAAAATGGGTTTATTCTGTACCTTTGCTGCAGCCACTCCTTGCTCAAAATCCTTGTAGGCCTTCAATCCTAAAGGACCTTCGGTCTCTTTTTCGTAGATACTGTAGAATAACGGCGGTGGAAATCCGCTCAACAGCTTCAGGTTAGCATGATGTGTGTTGGAAAGACCGGGTATCAAATATGCCACAAAAGCCAGGGTGATGAATCCTAAGAAAAGACGGCCTTTGCTGAGTTTCGTTTTGGGACCGTCGTGTGGAAACCGAATGATCCCGAAGAGATACAGCAAAAGACCTATTCCAACGATCACCCAGATCCCGATGAAAATTTCCCTTTTCAGGATCCCCCAATGCTGCACAAGATCGGCATTGGAAAGGAACTTGAAAGCCAGTGCCAGTTCGATAAAACCCAGGACCACTTTGACTGAGTTCAGCCAACCACCGCTCTTCGGAAGGGAATTGAGCCAGTTTGGGAACAGCGCGAAAAGCGCGAAAGGCAAAGCCAGGGCCAGCCCAAAGCCTCCCATTCCGAAGGAAAGCTGCATGGCACCGCCATCTGTGGTGAGCGAACTTCCCAATAAAGATCCTAAAATAGGCCCTGTACAGGAAAAAGAAACTATGGCAAGAGTAAGCGCCATAAAGAACACTCCTAATATCCCACCAAAACTCGAAGCTTTATCATCCATTTTATTGCTCCAGGAACTGGGCAGCGTGATCTCGTAATATCCGAAAAAGGAAAAGGCGAAAAAGATGAAGATGACAAAGAAGATGATGTTCAGCGTGACATTTGTGGAGATATTATTGAGGATCTCAGGGTTAACCGAATCCAACAGGTGAAACGGCAGACTCAGCAAGAGATAAATGAAGAAAATGAAGACCCCATACATGATGGCGTTCACCAAACCTCTTTTCTTGGTCCTTGCGCCCTTGGTAAAAAAGGATACCGTTAGCGGGATCATTGGGAATACACAAGGTGTTAGCAGGGCGATCAAGCCACCAATAAAGCCAAGAAAGAACAGGGACATGTAACCTGCTTCCTCTTCTTCCTCCAGTTCCACGCCGGCAGCTCCTTTCACATTAATATTTAAAGCAGCGGTTTTCGCATGATCCTCTTCAGATATCTCGACTTTGGATACAGTTTCAAGAGCTCTACCGGCAGCTAATGAGAGGGTAAACGGTACGGTTTCAGGAGCGAGGCACTGCTCTTCATCACATACCATGAAAAACACGCTGGCTTCCACAGTGGGCAAGGCTTCAGGCTTTACTTTGATGGTCTGTCCAAATTCAACCTCATCTTCAAAATACTTGATGTTCATTTCAAAGACCGGGTCGAACAAAGCTACCCCATCGGGTTCCCTGGTTTCACCTATAAGTTCATAATTTCCTTCCTCTGCATTAAAATTGAATTCGGTCGGCAAAGGCCCTCCCGCCGCTACTTCTTCCTGGGAATACAGGTGCCAGCCAGATTCCATTTTTGCAGTGAAAACCAGGTCATATATAGAATCATTCCTTTGCTCTACCTCTGCGGTCCACTTTACAGGGTTCAGGATCTTTGAATCCTGCTGATCGAATAACTGCGCATTGGCGGTTAGAACCGAAGTCAAAAAAAGGAAGCTTAGTAGTAAAAATCTCATGGTGTAAAAGTTAATTTTAAAATGGTCGAAGTTTTTTCGTCCACTCCAAATCTCGCATCTGCCCTGTAGCCGATCACCCAGACGATCTCATCGTCTGAGCATAACAACCAGCAATTCTCTTTCTCGGGCAAAGATAACTTCTCATCTTTAAAAAATTTGCTCAGTTTCTTTTTTCCTTTCATTCCAAAAGGGTGGAAATGGTCCCCTTCTTCCCATTTTCTTACAGTCAGAGGAAATTTAAGCTTGTTTTGATCCAGAAAGATAGAATCTTTTCCCACTTCGCTCAATTCCCTGGCGGTTTCGAACTGAAAAGTTCCCATTGGAAGCATAACGACCTCCTCTTCTGCCAGAATCTCATATTCGCGCTCATCTTCGGAAGAAAGGGTGGTCAGCAACAGCTTTTCCCGGTCCTTTATCAGTCTGTGCGTCTTGGAATATACGATCTTTCCCGGTTGCGCTTCAAGCAGTTCATACACATCGTTCCATTCGGTAAAACCGAAAGACTTGAAAAGCTGATACATAACTGCCCTTACATTAGGAATGGTCTTCAGCATTTTGATCCTGAAACTGTACCCGTAATCTTCCTGTTTGGCAATCCGCGGAAAAAGCGCTGAAATATAATCCTCCACCAGAACCGCGCTTTGTTGCAGGTGCTCCTGGGTGTTGTTGAAGCTTTCCAGCAGCTGCGGGTTAAGTTCCAGTAATTTTGGTACCACTTCCTGCCGTATCTTATTCCGCATGTATTTGCCCGAAGCATTACTGCTGTCTTCCCTCCATTTAAGGTGAGAATTGTGCGCGTACTCCTCGATCTCGGCTCTTGAAAATGACAACAAGGGCCTTAGAATAGCACCGTTCTTTTCGGGAATTCCCGTGAGCCCTTCCAGGCCGGTACCGCGAACCAGGTTGATCAGGAATGTCTCAAGATTATCATTGGCGTGATGGGCCGTAAAAATATAATCAAAGTCCAAAGTTTCCCTGAGTTCCTCAAACCAGTGGTAACGCAGTTCCCGTGCAGCCATTTGGATGGATATTTTCTTACTCCTGGCATAGGCTTCGGTTTCAAAGCTTTCAATAAAGACCTCCACTTCCAATGCATCTGCCAGTTCCAGCACGAAAGCCTCATCCCCTTCACTTTCCTCTCCGCGCAGGTGAAAATTGCAATGGGCGAGGGAGATATCGAGGTTCGCCTTTTTACAAAGGTGAGCCAGGACCACACTGTCAACTCCGCCACTAATGGCTACAAGTATTCGTGACTGCTCAACTTTAGGGAAATGCTCCTTGAGATGATCTTTGAATGGTAGAAACATAGACCTCAAATATACCAAAAACGGGATTCAAAAAGGCTCTCTTCCCTTAAGATTCTTAGCGGTTCAGGTTCAGTCGATAGCCGAAGAACCTAAAACCTCAAGAAGGGCCTTTGCCTTCACCAGGCACTCCCGGTATTCATTTTCGGGAATGGATCTTGAAGTGATAGCGCCACCCACAGAAAAAGAAACATATCTTTCAGAGGCATTATAGAGAATACTCCGGATCACCACGTTGAAATCAAAATCTTCCCGGGGCGTGAAATAACCCACTGCGCCGCTATAAACACTTCTTTTGGTTTCTTCCAGCTCCTCTATGATCTTCATGGCCGAGATCTTAGGCGCGCCCGTCATACTGCCCATGGGAAAGGTGCTGCGCAGCACTTCAACTGCCGGGATACCCACGGCCAGACGCGCTTTTACCGTGGAGATCATTTGGTGCACCTGTTGAAAAGAGTAGATCTTGCATAGCTCCGTGACCTCAACAGAGCCTTTTGCCGCTATTTTTGAAAGGTCATTTCGAACAAGGTCCACAATCATTACATTTTCAGAACGTTCTTTCGGATCTTTTTCCAGCTCCGTGGCCAGTCTTTGGTCTTGGACAGGATCTTTACTTCTTGCTGCCGTGCCTTTAATAGGTTGAGAAATGATGGTTTTGCCTTTTTTCTGAAGATATCTTTCAGGCGAGGCCGAAAGCAAATAAAGGTCATAAAGCTTCACATAAGAAGCGAAAGGCGGATTGGAAATATTATTTAAAGTCCGGTAAGTGTGCAACGGTTGTATTTTGGCATTTTCCGAAAAGAATTCCTGGCAAAAGTTCGCTTCGTAGATATCTCCCCGCTGAATGTGCCTTAGCATTTCCCGAACTTTCTCCAGGTAGGCCGCTTTCGGGATCCGCGGCTGAAGATGAAGCGAATTCGGTTGTGGTTCGTCCTCTTCCGAAGAGATCATTTTCAAAATTTCCGAATAATCCTCTTCGATCTCATCGTCCACCAGCCGTAGATACAGGAGCTCCACCTCTTGTCCCCTGATCAAAAAGAGCTTTTTTGGCTGAAAAAAATAAAGTGCAGGAAAATGCAGCCCGTCATGGTTTTTGGAAGATAAGGCTTCAAGGTCATTTTTAAGGTCGTAAGAAAGATATCCAAAGATCCAGTCGGCTGTGGTTTGCTGATACTCTTCCAAAGCATCAAAGGCTCCTGCTTCTCCGGTCTTAAGGGCCGTAAAGGCATCTACGGCAAGAATAGCATCATATTTTGAATGCTCCTGCCCATAATCATTACTGTCAAGCCACACTATCTCCTGGAATTGCTGCGCCCATTTAAGCAATGCATTCTTAAAACCGGAAATATTCTCTAGCGTTCGCTTTTTTGAAACCCGCATCTATTCTTTGATCTGCTGTGAGAAGGAGGTGACTACTTCAACCACTCCCAGTTCAAAAACTTCATTCTTAATAGTACCTTTTTCAAGGTCAAAATTCTCATAGAATTGTGGCAGGCTGAAGCTTTCCACTACCACACCACCAAACCTGGTAAAAATGAACTTGCTGTATTCCAACGCTGCCGCTCCCCCATGTCTTCCCGGGGAAGTACTCATAAGCAGGATCTTTTTGTCCTGCAGAAACTTTCTTTCTATACGCGACAGCCAGTCTATTATATTCTTAAAATAGGCAGAAACCATTCGGTTGTTCTCATTTACAGAGATGATCAGGGACTTAGAATTCCTGATCTTCTCATACAGCTCCTTCACCACCTGTGGCGCGCCCTCTTTTTCCCTTACAATGCTGAACATGGGAATTTCCATTTCGCTCATTTTTAGCACCTCCACCTCATGTTCCGAAATTCTTTGGCTCACATTCAGGATCAATTGGTGGTTGATGGAGGTGGGACTGTTTGACCCGGCAAAGGCGAGAATCTTGTTCATACTAATGTTCTTTCGGGCAAAAGTACGAATTACCCCCGATTCCTTCAGAAGACATAAATTCAATTGAATTCCAGCGGAATTAAGTGAGCAAAAACAAACTTTTAAACCTTACCTTTGCGGACTAAATTTAATGACGTGAATTTTCAGGACCTCAACCTTACCACTCCTCTTTTAAATGCGCTGCAAGATCTGGAACTCTCCAGCCCCACCCCAATTCAGGAGCAGTCATTTCCGGTCATTCTCTCCGGAAGGGACATGGTAGGAATAGCGCAGACAGGTACAGGGAAGACTCTTGCCTATCTTTTGCCCTTGCTGAAGATGCTGAAATATTCCGAACAAAAGAATCCTCGCGTCTTAATTTTGGTCCCTACCCGTGAACTGGTTGTACAGGTGACCGAAGAACTGGAAAAGATCTCGAAATACATCAATAACCGCATTTTGGGAATCTATGGTGGCACCAACATCAATACACAAAAACAAATGGTGGCACAGGGTCAGGATATTATTGTGGCCACTCCCGGAAGACTTTACGACCTGGCCATTAATCGCGACCTCCAGCTAAAGTCGGTCCAAAAACTGGTCATAGACGAGGTAGATGTGATGCTTGATCTTGGTTTCCGCTTCCAGCTGAACAACATTTTGGAGCTGCTTCCTAAAAATCGCCAAAATATCATGTTTTCGGCTACCATGACGGAGGATGTTGAAAACCTGATCGGCGATTATTTTAAAGGTCCCGAAACCGTTTCGGTTGCCGCAAGTGGAGCGCCCCTGGAAAACATTCATCAGGTGGGGTATGAAATACCTAATTATTATACCAAGGTGAATCTGCTGAAAAACCTACTGCAGGAAAGTGAAAAGTTTCATAAGGTCCTGATCTTCACCGGCAATAAGCGGATGGCTGACAGGCTTTTTGGGGATCTAGACCTGCTCTTTCCCGGGGAATGCTCGGTGATACACAGCAACAAGACCCAGAACTACAGGTTAAGGAGCATTGAGGAGTTTGGCGAAGGCCATTCCCGTATTCTCATCGCGACAGATGTCATGGCGCGCGGGCTGGATATTGAGCAGGTAAGCCATGTGATCAATTTTGACACTCCGCCATACCCTGAAAATTACATTCACCGCATTGGTCGTACGGGCCGTGCAGAAAAAGAAGGACAGGCTATTCTTTTCTTTACACCCGCGGAAAAAGAAGAGCTTAAAAAGATAGAATCCCTGATGAACCTGGAGATCGAGAAAATTCAGCTTCCGGAAGAGGTAGAAATTTCAGATAAAAAGATCCCTGAAGAACAACCACAGATCAAAGAAATCTACAATCCTGCGAATTATAAAGATGAGGATGCACCGGGGCCGGCTTTTCATGAAAAGAGCGACAAGAACAAAAAAGTGAATCTTGGTGGCTCATATCGGCGTGAGATCAAAAAGAAATACAAGAAGCCAAAAACACGGGGAGATAAGAATTATAACCGCCGAAAAAAGAGGTGATTCCTGCTGTTCCTAACAGGAAAAAAGATTAAATCTACATTAACTTTATTTTACAAAAATAACTGTTAAACAGCTAATTATCAGCCAATTTACTAAGAGTGATTGTTAACGAAAAACTATAATCAGCCATACCGGAAGTGTGGTTTCCCGCCAACTCTGGGTTCAGTAAGGGCTGCTCCTGCCGAAAAGGAGAAGAAATAAACGTATATTGAACCCTCTAAAAGGGTAGTTCAGAGTGGGTTGAGTCCGCCAATTAACAAATTTCGATTTTTTTTTTCTTTCAGGAAATGCAGTAGCCACAAGGGTTCAGAAGAAATTTTTGAATAAAACATAAAAAACTGATACTCTGTGTATTGCGTATTCATATTTTTATATTAAATTTAACTTAATATTACCCCCCTCATTTTTATTCGTCTGAACTACTGAATTTTAAGAAGTAGTTTCAGTTATAAATGTTGTTTTCGCATGAAAAAAGACAATTATATACTCGATGAACAACTACTGGGGATTCCTCACAGCCTCTTTGAGGGCAATAATGGGTATGGACACCAGGAGTTCCTCCTGTTCATCAATTCTGCGGAAGATTTGCACCTCAAAGGAATAAATTACAAAGGGATCAAGTATTTTCACCAGTTTCTAGATCTGCATCTTGAAGGTGAGGATTTTTATGACCGGGTCATACATCCTGAAGATTACCCGTTTTTTCTGCATTTTTTAAGCTCATGTGAAGACCTGGCACAGGGGGAGGAAAAGGAAACCACCGTAAGGCTGCGCTCTCCTTTTGGTTACTGGAAAAAATTTCATTTTAAAACGCGTATCTATAATGGATTTGAAAATAAGGAGGAGAAATTCTTCATAAGTCTCGCAAAGGCAGTTGATCCATATAAAAACACCTATACCAGAAACACCGGAGTCAACCTGAGCGCGGAGAAATCGCTGCAGGAAAGCCTCAACAGGTACAGAATGCTCATCAATTCACTCGATGACGGATTCTCAATCATAGAGCTCATTTTCAACGTCAAGCGAAAACCGGTAGATTATCTTTTTGTAGAGATAAACCCCGCTTTTGAAAAACAGATACACCTTAAAAATATCCTAGGAAGAACAATGAAAGAGCTCTCAGGCAGACACAGTAAGAAGTGGTTTGAGACCTATGCAGAGGTAGTTCTTGAGGGTCAGGCCGTGCGATTCGAAGAATATGCCAAAGACCTGGGAGCCTGGTTTGATGTGTATGCCTTTCCCATTGGCAGCATGAGGAGCAGAAAGGTGGCTATCCTTTGTTCAGATATTACAGAACGTAAAGATGCGGAAGAGAACCTAAGAAGGATCAACGAAACCTTAGAGAACACGGTCAAAAAACGCACTGCAGAGCTGAAACATAAGAAAGACCTCATGCAAATGGTCTTTGACACTGTGAACCAGGGTATTTTCATGCTTAAGCCCGTTTTGGATAAGGATCATCATATTGTGGATTTCACCTATCTAAGTGTGAATAAGAAGATCAAGAGGTATTACAAAATGGATGACCTTATTGGCAGAAGTTTTCTTGAATTGAATCCACAGGCTCATCGAACAGGGGCTTTTGAGATCTTTAAAAAGACGATGATAACCGGGGAATCCAAAGATTTTGAAGTATGCTTCAGGCGAAACGGAAAGAAGAACTGGTTTAAAATAAGCACTCGAAGACAAAAGGGAATGCTGATCAACTCCCTTGAGAATGTGACACGTAAAAAACGTCGCGCCCAAAATTTAAAGGATAACATCAGGTTTAAAAAACAATTAATCACCACCTCACCAGATGTGATCATCATATTTAACCTCTACGAAGAAAGGATTCGATTTATAAACCGGGATTTTACCACGAATCCAAGTATGTCTAAAGAAAGGCTGGTAGGAATGCCGCTTTTAGATATCCTGCCTTTGATCCATCCTATGGACAGGGAAAAAGCGTTGGAATTTCATTTTAAGCTTATGAAAGCTTCAGATAAAGATGTGGTAGATTTTGAATTCCGGTTGCAGGGCAAAGGCGGAGACTGGGTTTATTATAATGCCCGTGCCAAGGTTTTCATGCGCAACAAAAAAGGTAATCCATACGAGTATATTATCCTGTTAAGAAATGTTCAGGAACAGAAAAAGACGCAACAAGCCCTTATGAATGCCGAAAAGCTTAGTATCAAGGGAGAAATCGCCAGGACCCTTGCCCACGAACTAAGGAATCCGCTGGCCAGTATTGGCATGTCTGCAGACATTCTGGATAAGAAGCTTAAGGATCCGTTGAAAAAAGAACTGGATACTTACCTCAATATTATTAGAAGAAGTACCTCAACCCTCAACAGTCTTGTGACCGACCTGTTAACCTCTTCTAATTACAAACCGCCAAAACTGCACAAATGTTGCCTGGCTACAACGATGAACCTTGCCCTGGAACAGGCAAAAGACAGGATCTACCTGGCCGGGATCAAGGTGGTCAAAAATTACAAAGGTCATTATTATATCCATGGAGATAAGGAAAAGCTTAAGATCGCCTTTTTGAACCTCATCGTAAATGCCAGTGAGGCCATGATGGATAATGAAGGGGTGCTGCAGATCAACATCAACCCCCAAAAAGACAACTACCAGGTGGTGATCACCGACAATGGTTGCGGTATGGAAAAAGAACAAATTGACAGGCTTTTTGAATCCTTCTATACCAATAAGGCCGGCGGAATGGGAATTGGATTAAGCTCTGTGAAAAATATCCTGGAAGAGCATCATGCTACAGTAGATGTGGAGAGTGAACCAAACGTAGGCACCTCTTTTATTCTTTCTTTCCCCATGTACCGGGAGCAGGGAATTTCAAAATAACTTCTATTATAAATCCGATTATTACGTATCTTCGGCAATATTTTTCGGAAGGATTCTTTCCTGAACTTTCCGGTAAAATCATGAAAACCACAAAAGTCGACGCCGAATTGTATGGGGATAATTGATTCCATAGGAAATCTGGTTATGAAAAGCCGGATGGAAGAATTAGAGAATTCTATAAATAATCCGCAAAGGACTCAGGAAAAGGTACTTTCCAACCTCCTGGATACTGCAAAGAACACCATTTATGGCCGGGAATATCATTTTAAGGATATAAAGAACTACCGACAGTTCCAGAAGCAGGTGCCGCTGGCCAACTATGAAGATCTCTTACCCTATATTGAAAATATTCTTAGAGGAGAGCAGAATATGCTTTGGCCTACGCCCATCAAGTGGTTTGCTAAATCATCGGGTACCACGGGAGCAAAAAGCAAAATAGTCCCCGTTTCTACCGAAGGACTTGAGCAATGTCATTACCAGGGCGGCAGGGACATGCTGGCGCTATACATCAATAATTATCCCGATGCCAAGCTATTTTCGGGCAAAAATCTTTCTATAGGCGGAAGCCAGGAAAATAATTTCTCCAATAACAAGAACGGATTTTACACTGCCAACATTTCGGCGATTGTCATGAAAAATCTTCCTTTTTGGGCGCAGTTCGGAAGAACTCCCGGGCTGGATGTTACCATGATGAATAACTGGGAAGAAAAGATCAAAAAAATAGCTGAAATCACTACAGAACAGAATGTCACCAGCCTGGCAGGATCACCAATGTGGATGCTTTTGTTGCTGCAGCACATCGTTAGAGAACAGAAAATAGAATATATTCAAGACATTTGGCCAAACCTGGAAGTCTTCTTTCACGGATCGGTCTCTTTTGCACCTTACCGCCCACTTTTTGAGAACCTGGACAGGAACAACAGCCTTAGATACCTGGAGATCTTTAATGCTACCGAAGGATTTTTCGGCCTTCAGGATCAAAAACATGACCCTGCTCTCCTCTTAATGCTAAACTACGGTATCTATTACGAGTTCATTCCTGAAAAGGAATTCCTGCTGGAAGAACCTACCGTTCTCCCGTTGCATGAGGTGGAATTGGGCAAGAATTATTCAATGGTGATCAGCACCAATTCAGGCTTGTGGCGATATAAGATCGGGGATACCATTAAATTTACGAGTACCAGTCCGTACAGATTCGTGATTACCGGAAGGACCAAGCATTGCATCAATGTTTTTGGGGAAGATCTTTTCGTGGAACACGCTGAAAAAGCCCTTTCTGTGGCCTGTAAAAAGACGGGAGCCATTTTGCGCGATTTCACGGCCGCTCCTTTCTTTTACGAGCGCCAGAAAAAAGGTTACCATGAATGGTTGGTAGAGTTCGTTCGTTCGCCGCATGACCTCAAAGAATTTACCGCTATTCTGGATAAGGAACTGGGCGAGCTAAACGATGATTATGCCAGCAAAAGAAAAGAAAACATCGCCATTGAAGCTCCTTTGGTGAGAGAAATGGCTTCGGGCACTTTTTACCAGTGGTTGAAACGAAAAAATAAACTTGGCGGACAGCATAAGATCCCAAGGCTATCCAACAGCCGGGAATTTGTAGAGGAGTTACTGGAATTGCAAAGAAACCTGCAAACAGAACTGTAAATTTTACTCTGCCAGTAACTCGTCCAACAGCTTTCTAAATTTGCTATCATTCCAGTTAGCTGCTCCTTTTTTATCTACCACCAACTTTCCAGTTTTAGAAATTAAATAGGTAGTAGGAAGGCTGTTTGAGTGCATCTTTTTAGGAATGGCAGAAAGCGGCTGGTAAACCGGAAGTTCATATCCCTTTTTTTCCAGGAAAGGCAGCAGCCTTTCCTTTTCTTCAGAAGAAACAAAATAGAATCTTACCTTATCCCCATAATCATTGTACAATTTCTGAAAAGAAGGCATTTCAGCTATACATGGGGGGCACCAGGTAGCCCAGAAATTTACCAGCACCACCTCCTCTTCGGCCTCATTGAAGTAATGCATCTCTCCGTCGAGGTCTTGCAGCCGCCAGGAATAGTCTTCCAGCACTTCTCTTTTTTCTTCAGCAATTTCAGAAGGACTAAAAGCTATTAATCTGTTCAGGGTTACCTGTATGGGTTTTCTGGTCTGGGGGATCAGCAACAACAGAATGACCAGGATGAAAAGGATGTTGGACCAGTTTTTTTTGAGGAAGTTCATTTTTCAGGTTTAAGTTTCACAAAATTAAGATTTAAACCTTTTCATCCCAATTATGTCTTATGAGGAAAGCTCAAAGGCTTCTGAGTTTTTGAGATAATTAGTATCTTCAGGCAAATTTTTATCAATATGAAATACAAGTTAAATACCCCCCGAAAATCAGGTCTTGGTCTGGTAGCGGCAATGCTGATCGCGGGTTGCGGCCCGGGAACAGGCACTACCGCCTCCCAAACCGAACCTGTCACTGATAATCAACAAGTTCAATCGGCAGTTATGGAAAATGATCTATTACAGGAATGGAAAGGCCCTTATGGAGGCGTACCGGCATTTGATGAAATGGACCTGGCCGAACTAAAACCGGCTTTGGAAAAAGGAATGGCGATGCATCTTGAAGAGATCGAGGCTATTGCAAATAACCCTGCAGCGCCCACTTTCGAGAATACCATCCTGGCCATGGAGAAATCTGGTAAGCCGCTTGACCGCGCTTTTACCTATTACGGCATCTGGAGCAGCAATCTTTCCTCTCCCGAATTCAGGGAAATTCAGCAGGAATTAGCGCCTAAGATTTCCGATTATTCTTCTCAAATTTCCCAAAACAAAAAGCTTTTTGAGCGAATCAAGACTGTATATCAAAGATCACAGCAGGATTCCCTTCCGCCGCAACAACAAAGAGCGGTGCAGCTTATTTATGAAGAGTTTGCCATGGAAGGAGCCGATCTGAATGAAGCGGACAAAGAGCGTTACGCAGCGATCAATAAAGAGCTCTCTAAACTCTACACTACTTTTTCCAATAACGTGCTCGCGGAAGAGGAGAATTACGTGGTATACCTTACCGAAGACCAGTTAAGCGGTCTTCCCGAATCTTACGTAAAGGCAGCTGCCAAAGCCGCAGCCGATCGTGGAGAAGAAGGAAAATATGCCGTTTTGAACACCCGTTCTTCTATGGATCCTTTCCTCACTTATTCAGATGAAAGAGAACTTCGGAAAAAAGTGTGGACCAACTATTATTCCCGCGGAGACAATAATGACGAATTCGACAATAAGGATATCATCAAAGAGATCCTGAAGCTGAGAGACGAACGTGTTGAATTGTTAGGTTACGAAAATTACGCCCAGTGGAGACTGCAAAACAGGATGGCAAAGACACCCGAACGTGCCATGGAACTCATGGAAGCCGTTTGGCCTGCTGCCCTTGCCCGTGTTGAGGAAGAGGTTGAAGACATGCAGGCTCTTGCCGAAGCCGAAGGAAAGGACATAATCATTGCTCCCTGGGACTATCGTTATTATGCCGAAAAGGTAAGACAGGAGAAATATGATCTTAATTCAGATGAAGTGAAGCAGTACCTGCAGCTTGATAAGCTTACTCAAGCCCTTTTCTTCACTGCTGAAGAAGTTTTCAATTACAAGTTCACTCCGGTTCCTGAAGGCACTGTTCCTGTCTACCACGAAGACGTCAAGGTATGGGAAGTAACCGATAAAGGTTCCGGAAAACATATTGGACTATGGTACCTGGATCCTTATGCGAGAAAAGGAAAACGTTCAGGTGCATGGGCTTCACAATATCGTAGCCATGCCGAATTGGATGGTAAAGAAGAGACCGTACTGGCATCCAATAACTCGAATTTCATCAAACCTGCACCCGGGGAGCCTACTTTGATCTCCTGGGATGATGCCACCACTTTTTTCCATGAATTTGGGCATGCCCTGCACTTCTTCTCCTCTAATGTGAATTACCCTGTACTTAACAGCGGAGTTCGGGATTACACCGAATTCCAGTCGCAGTTACTGGAGAGATGGTTGTCTACAGACAAGGTGATCAACCAGTTCCTGGTTCATCACGAAACCGGAGAACCGATTCCAAACGAGCTGGTAGAAAAGATCAAAAAGGCTTCTACTTTCAACCAGGGATTTGCCACTACAGAGTTTCTTGCTTCGGCCTTGATGGACATGAAACTGCACACCACAGATCCTGCAGAGATCGACATGGACACTTTTGAAAAAGAAACTTTAGAGGAATTGAACATGCCAGAGCAGATCGTGATGAGACACAGAACTCCGCATTTTGGACATGTTTTCTCAGGTGAAGGTTATGCCACCGGCTACTATGGGTACCTTTGGGCAGATGTACTGACATCAGACGCTGCGGAAGCCTTCCGTGAAGCACCGGGAGGATTCTATGATGAGGAAGTAAGTGCAAAACTGGTGAAATATCTTTTCGCACCACGTAATGCCATGGATCCTGCGGAAGCTTATCGCCTTTTCCGCGGAAGGGATGCAAAAATTGATGCATTAATGAGAGACCGGGGATTTCCGGTTCCTTCAGAAAGTGAAGAATAGCATTGGAATAAAATTCAGAAAAAGCCGGCCGCAGAGCCGGTTTTTTTAATTAAGATCCCGAAAATGGTCTTTCAGCACCTTTTCTGAAGCATGGAAGCCGCACATGCCATGCACTCCGCCGCCCGGCGGGGTGGAAGAAGAACAGATATAGGCTCGGGGATCTGGTGTGGAATAGGGAGAAAGCTTAGCGATTGGCCTGGTAAAAAGCTGGGTGATATCCTGCTTTCCGCCGTTTATGTCCCCTCCTACCAAATTTGGGTTAAAGCGTTGCAGATCGTGCGTATTCATTTTTGAGCGGGCGAGAATGGTTTCTTTAAACCCGGGAGCAGCCCGTTCGATCTGGTTTTCGATGACTTCCGAAAAATCTGTGGTACTTCCGTTTGGCACATGAATATATGCCCAGGCAGTATGTTTTCCTTCAGGAGCTCGCGAGCTGTCAAAAGGCGTATGCTGCGCAACCAACACAAAAGGTGTATCGGTGGTGTTCTTTTGATGGATCTCTTTTTCAGAATTCTCAATTTCCTCCTTGGTAAATCCAATATGAACAGTGGCCGCTTTTCGACATTTTTCGCTTTTAAAAGGAATAGGTTCGCTCAGGGCCCAGTCCATTTTAAATACCCCGGCTCCATATTTATAGAATTCCATTCTTTTTCTGTACAAGGAAGAGAAGTTTAGGCCTTTGATCTCCAATAGTTGCCTGGGAGTAAGATCAAATAAATAGGCGTATGCATTTGGAAGATCGCGGACATCGCTTACAAGTTGATTCAGAACTAGTTCCCCACCCAGTTCCCGGTAGTGATCCAGCAGCGCCGCGGTAAAATTCCCGGCGCCTCCTTTAGGAAAAGGCCAGTTATATTTATGGGCGCTGGTACTCAGCACCAGCCCAAATGAAGCCGAGGCTATATTGGTCAACGGCAGTGTGGAATGTGCCGCAGAGCCGTAAAAGAACACTTTTGTTCTATCATTTTTAAAATAATGGTCCACAAGCATTCGTGCCGAGGGCATGGCCTTCATTCCGAATTTCATGAATGGCCAGGGATGCTCGGGAATTCCAAGAGGTCCTAAAAGATCATTGTTGAGCTTGTCCCAATCGCGCACCAGCGGCTTAAAAAGTTTTAAATAAGCCCGCTCATCTTCCCCCAGCTGGGATGCTGTTTTGGCCAGGTCTTTATAGCAGGCGAAAGCCGTTCCGTCATCGAAGGGATGAGCATAAGCAACTTCAGGATAGATCCATTCAAGGCCGTAATCCTGCAAAGGAAGATCTCTGAAAAACGGTGAGGCCAAGCCTAATGGCAGAATAGCCGACCCTACATCATGTTTAAAACCTGGAAGGGTTAGCTCCCGGGTACGTGTCGCACCGCCCGGAGTTGCTGCCTGTTCAAAAATGGCAGTCTGCAAGCCTTTTTGCTGAAGCCTAATAGCGGCTGCAATACCGTTACTTCCACTTCCAATTATTATGGCGTCATACTTTCCAGGCATTAGGGCAAGTCTTTAAGATCAAGGTTCTCAAGGTATTCTTCGAACGTGAGGCTACCGTGCTTTTCTCCTATCATGTCGTGGGTGGTGATGTATTTAAAATACTTCAGTTTGGCTGAAACATCTTCATTGACCAGTTCGGGCAGAAACATTCCCCATTCGGCTACTTTTTCAGGCACCTTTACGATCTTTCCTCCTATTTTCTTTTCGATCATTTCAGCCATTTCCAGGCGGGTATGAATTAATGGCCCTCCTACTTCGAGTATTTCGGAACCTTCCTTAAGATTCTGAACCACTACATTTGCCAGGTCTTTTTGATGAATACTGTTGGTACGGGCACTACCATCTCCTACTATAGGAATGGCTTTTCTTTTGGCCATAATGGCCAGATCATGCAAGCCAGAGAAAAATCCTACTGGTCTAATTATGGTGTGATCTATTCCTGAGGCCTTAAGGGCATCTTCGAACATTTTATGGGCCTTGGTAATCTCATATTCAGGTGCTTCCTCTACGCCCTTTATGGAGACGTATACAAACCGCTTGACACCATTTTTGAGTGCATCATCAAGAATATTGCTGTTGGCGTAGAAATCATTCTCTAAGAAGGAATTACCCCGGTTGGTAAATAGGCTCACGCTCTTTCCCAGGGCAGAGATCACCATGGAAACATCTTTGGTGATGCCTTTTATCTCCAGATTGCCTTTACTGGCATCTGCTTCCCAGATATCATCGGTATATTCAGCAACCTTATCTGCTCCATCCTTTGAAAATACGAGCCCTCTTAAGGGGAAATTCTGCTCATGCAGCAGTTTCATCACTTCCAAACCGAGGGCGCCAGATGCCCCCGCAACTAAAACACGTTCTTCCATAGCTATTTATTACACACCTTAAAATAGTGGAATTTCAGCTATTAGAAATACTAGTTAAACTGATTAACAAAAGTTTATGGGGAATTAGGAAAGGGTCATTTTCTTTTCCTGCTTTTCGCGTTCCATTTCTCGGCTACACATCAGCTTTAATTTTTCTTTAGCTTTTGAAAGGGAGATGACTTTTCTATGGTGACAAGAAACTTTGTTTGGCGGCAGTTTTGTGATCAATTGTGAAAGCGTCCTTTTTTCAGATACGTTTAAACGGTTAAGGTGAGGTTTCATCAAGTTGTAGATCGTTCTGGCATCCATAATATAGATTTTTGGTTTACTGAACAACGGTAATTTAATTAGCTGTCATTCAAGATACTAAAAAATTATTAAATAGACCTGGAATGGAAAAGGGTGAATACGCTAAAACTACTAATTTTGGAAGGAAAATATTGGCACAAGAAAATATGGGACTCTTCGAAAAGAGCCTTAAAATACACCTATTCTCGACTTTTTATTTAGCGAATTCCATTATCACCAGCACAATTGCGGTCAAAGCAATGATCACTATCGCTCCCAGTACGATACCGACGATCACCTTTTGTACTGTGGAGAAGTCAGTGGTATAGTTGTTCCATAAATTCGTTAATGCGCTCATTGGTTAAGGTATTTAGGCGGAAATCAATTTCCTCTCATAATTTAAGAAAAATATAAGTATCTCACAATCAATAGACAGCACAAAACGATGAGAAGGTAAAATATCCGGATAAAGAACCTTTTTTCCCTATTATTGAATCATTCTTTGGGTAAACTGAAGAAGCAGCATCTTCGAATTATTACTTTTTTAGGATTAATTCCTGTCGTACTGCCTTACTTTTGCAGGGAATGAAGCAAAAGAACAAATACACCGAAGGCAGGATCTTTAATTCCCTTTTCAGCCTCGCAGTACCCATCATTCTGGCAAATATTCTACAAACCGCCTATCAGCTTATCGACACCTTTTGGCTAGGGCGGCTTGGTGCTTATGCCGTTGCCGCAGTGAGTCTTAGTTTTCCGGTTTTGTTCCTGGTGCTTTCTTTAGGTTCTGGACTTACTCTAGCCGGAACAGTTCTGGTTTCCCAGTACAAAGGAGCGGGAGACCAGAAAATGGTGGATTTCAATTCCTCCCAGACCATCTCCCTTATCTTTTTCATTTCCCTGTTCTTGTCGGCCCTTAGTTATTTTTCGGCAGAACCTCTTATGAAATTGATAGGGGCGGGACCTGAGATCCTGGCGCCCTCTGTGAGCTACTTCAAGGTTTCTTCCCTTGGCTTTGTATTCCTGTTCATGTTCTTTTCCTTTCAATCCCTTATGCGGGGGATCGGAAACGTGATGCTTCCGGTTTACATCATCTTGTTCACGGTTTTCCTTAACCTGATCCTGGACCCATTGTTCATCTACGGATATGGTCCCATACCGGGATACGGCGTGGCAGGCGCAGCCGTAGCCAGTATCGTGACCCAGGCACTATCCGCAGCCATTGGATTGTTTATCCTTCACAAAGGCAGCAGCGGTATCAGGATCAATCTAAAGGAGATGCAACCTCATTTAGGTACCTTAAAAAGCATTGTGAAACTCGGCATCCCAGCCAGCATTGAGCAATCAACCAGAGCCCTGGGAATGACCATGATGGTAGTACTGGTTACCGGATTCGGAAGTGAGGTTGTGGCCGCCTACGGAATTGGAGCTCGAATCCTGAGTTTTATAGTGATCCCTGCTCTGGGTCTGGCCATAGCAACCACCTCTTTAGTGGGACAAAATATTGGAGCCATAAAGATAAAACGCGCGGAAAAAGTGGCACGTTTAAGCAGCCAGATCGCCTTTTTTGGATTAACCGGAATGGGCCTGCTCATGTTCCTATTCGCTGAACCACTCACCGCCTTCTTTATTCCGAACGATCCAGAGGTTATTGGAGACGCCTCCCTCTTCATCAAGATAATGGCTCCAAGCTTTGGCTTATTGGGTGTGCAGCAGGTGCTAAACGGAGTTTTTAATGGGGCAGGTTTTACGAAGGCCTCCATGCTAATTTCGATCCTCAACTTATGGATCATCAGGTTTCCCCTGGCCTATCTGCTGTCTCATAAAACCTTTGTTGGATATGAAGGCATCTGGTGGTCGTTCCCCGTTTCAAATGCGATTGCCGCCATTGTTGCTTTCATCTATTTCAAACAAGGCTACTGGAAATTGCGACTATTCAAGGGCCGTCATTAAGTCATTTTCGACTTGATTCACACAGACTTAACAATAAAAAATAAATGTTGTTAAAGGTCTTTAGCATTTCTAACAAAAAAGGGAATTTAGTTAGACTGTAACCGTAAAATCAATTAGAAATGGCAAAATCAGATTCCATAACCACAAAAGATCATTCTGTCATAAAAAAATGGACCGAAGCCCGAAACGGAAAACCGGCTGTTGTTGAAAGCACAGCTAACAGCAGTGAAGGCGGTGGTTTACTAAGGATCAACTTTCCCGGTTATGCTGAAGACAACCTGAAAAACATTTCCTGGGAGGAATTTTTCGAGATCTTTGACGAGAATAATCTTCAATTCCTTTACCAGGAGGAAACCAAAGACGGAAAAGAGAGCCGGTTCTTTAAATTTGTGAGCGACTAAAAATAAAAAGCCTGAAAAATCGAATTTTCAGGCTTTCATATTTTGAGTGCTTTTTCGCTTACATATGAATAGGTCGGTTATCGGTTGCAGCAAGAGCTGCTTCTTTCACCGCCTCGGCATAAGTAGGATGCGCGTGACTCATTCTTGAGATGTCTTCAGCAGAAGCGCGGAATTCCATGGCCGTTACGGCTTCAGCAATAAGATCGGCTACACGGGCTCCAATCATATGTACTCCCAGCACTTCGTCTGTCTTGGCATCGGCAAGGATCTTTACCATCCCGTCTATATCACCACTGGCTCTTGAGCGGCCAAGTGCACGCATTGGGAATTTACCTTCTTTATATTCCACTCCTTCTTCTTTAAGCTGCTCTTCGGTTTTTCCTACTGCGGCAACTTCTGGCCAGGTGTAAACCACCCCAGGGATAAGGTCATAGTTGATGTGCGGTTTTTGTCCGGCGATGGTTTCAGCTACAAAAACACCCTCCTCTTCGGCTTTATGAGCGAGCATGGCTCCTTTTACCACATCTCCTATAGCATAGATGTTCTTTACAGAAGTCTGCAGGTGGTCGTTCACCTCTACTCTTCCGCGGTCATCGATCTTCACCCCGGCAGCATCGGCATTGAGTCCTTCGGTATAAGGTCTTCTTCCAACAGAAACCAAACAATAATCTCCTTTGAACTCTACTTCCTTGCCTTTTTTGTCTTCAGCTTTGATCACGATTTCCTCCCCATTGCGCTCAACAGAACCAACTTTGTGAGAAACGTAGAATTTCACTCCCTGTTTCTTCAGGCTCTTGGTAAGCTCTTTTGAAAGAGCTGAATCCATCGTAGGAATGATCCTGTCCATATATTCTACCACAGAAACCTCAGCACCTAAACGCTTGTATACCTGACCCAATTCCAGGCCGATCACTCCCCCGCCAATAACGATAAGGTGTTTAGGCACTTCCTTCAGTTTTAAAGCCTCTGTGGAGGTAATGATGCGTTCTTTATCAATATTGATGAACGGAAGCGAAGAAGGTTTTGAACCTGTCGCGATGATGGTGTGTTTAGCTTCAATGGTTTCAGACTCACCTTCAGTTTTATCTATGGTAATGTGAGTGGCGTCTTTAAAAGATCCCACACCCTGGATAACATCGATCTTATTTTTGTTCATCAGGAACTTTATCCCGTCTACGGTTTGATCAACCACCGACTGCTTGCGTTCGATCATTTTTTCCAGGTTCACTTTGACTTCACCCGGAATTTCGATCCCGTGCTCTTCAAAATGCTTCACGGCATCATCGTAGTGGTGAGAAGAATCAAGCAGGGCTTTACTGGGAATACACCCAACATTTAGACAGGTTCCTCCAAGACTTGAATATTTTTCTATAAGTGCGGTCTTCATCCCAAGCTGGGCGCAGCGAATCGCCGCCACATAGCCCCCGGGACCTGAACCTATAACAGCAACATCATATGTGCTCATAAATATGGTTTTTGTGTTGAATTTAAATTAAGAAAAACAAAAGTACGACTATTAATTACAATGTCCAATGCGGTTTTTGGAGACTATTTAATCGGTGCTCAGGGCCGTGGTATTTTTCACCGGACTTATCACGAAAGTACTCTGGGTACTTCCAATATGATCAAGCGCGGTGAGTTTATTGACCATGAAATAGCGATAAGCCTCCATGTCTTTCACCATTACCTTAAGGATGTAATCGTATTCCCCGCTCACGTGATATACCTCGAGCACTTCCGAAAGTCCGGCCACCTGCGATTCGAATTGGGTCACATTGCCTTTGGTATGCTGCACGAGTTTGATCTGGCAAAAAGCGGTGAAGGCCCTTTCCACTTTATCAGGTTTCACCAGTGCCACATACTTAGAAATGACCCCCGCCCGCTCCAGTTTCCTGATCCTTTCATAAACGGCGGTGACCGAAAGTCCTAATTTGTTAGACAGTTCCTTATTGGTCTTTTTACTGTTATCCTGTAGCAGGCCAAGCAGCTCCTTATCTTTGGCATCAAGCTTCATATCTGTAAATTTTTCTGAAAAAGTATTGCTTCGACAAAGTTAAAAGAAAATACATCTGCAGGATATCATAAAAACAGTTTTATTTTCAGCTTTCTGAAGCAATCATTGATTAATATTCTTTAATGTCTTTATTTTGGGTAAAACCGAAAAAATAGAATCACCATGAAATTTAAACCGGCAGACAAGATCCAGGACCTTCAATATTTTGGAGAATTTGGAGGCGTAAATCCAAGTATTTCCGACTCTTCAACTTACACCTTCCTTTCAGCCAAAACAATGTTTGACACCTTTGAAGGCAATGCTGAAGGTTGTTACCTGTACTCGCGCCATTCCTCTCCTTCTAACTTATACCTTGGAGAAGCTTTGGCCGCTATGGAAGGTACTGAAGCTGCTAATGTTGCTGCCAGCGGAATGGGCGCTATCACTCCTGCTTTGTTGCAGCTTTGCCAGGCCGGTGACCATATAGTTTCCAGTAGAACCATTTACGGAGGAACCTACGCGTTCCTGAAGAACTTTGCTCCACGGTTGAACATCAGCACTGCTTTTGTAGACATCACCGATCTTGAAAAAGTGGAAGCCGCTATCAATGAAAACACCAAAGTTCTGTATTGTGAAGCGGTAAGCAACCCGTTGCTGGAAGTAGCCGATATTCCTGCGCTTTCAAAGATCGCGAAAAAACATGGCCTACAATTGATCGTGGATAACACCTTCTCTCCCCTTGCAATTTCCCCAAAAGAACTGGGAGCCGATATCGTGATCCACAGTTTGACAAAATTCATTAACGGAAGCAGTGATACAGTAGGCGGCGTTACCTGCGCCAGCCAAGAATTCATCGACTCTCTTAGAAGCGTGAACGATGGTGCCAATATGCTTTTGGGCCCAACCATGGACAGTTTTCGCGCTGCCTCTATACTTAAGAACCTGCGTACCCTGCATATCAGGATCAAGCAGCACAGCAAGAACGCGCTTTACCTGGCTGAAAAATTTGAGGCAGACGGGCTTCGTACAGTTTATCCAGGGTTAAAAAGCCATCCGAGTCATGAGCTTTACAAGAGCATGATGAACGAGGAATATGGTTTTGGCGGAATGCTGGTAGTTGATGCCGGATCTCTTGACAAGGCCAACGCACTTATGGAACTGATGCAGGAAAAAAACCTGGGTTACCTGGCGGTAAGCCTTGGTTTCTACAAAACCCTTTTCAGTGCGCCGGGCACCTCTACTTCTTCGGAAATTCCAGAGGACGAACAAAAAGAAATGGGACTTACAGACGGGATCATTCGTTTTTCAATAGGGCTTGACAATGATGTTGAGCGAACCTATGAAATGATGAAGGGCTGCATGAAGGAACTTAACATCCTGTAATTCCGAAGTAGCTTACCAAAGGCTGTTCAAAAGTTTTTCCCTGCTTCAGGATCACCTGAAGTCAATTTGCACTGAGTGTCAGGCAATAAGGTTGAAAAATGATATTTTGAACAGCCTTTTTTATTTTTTCCGCAGCAAAAAGGGCCATTTTTAGTTATATTTGCGAGGTTTTGCCTTTTAGAAATGTGCAAAATCAGAATGCTATGACCAGAGTCATTTCAGAAGGTATTTTCTTATCACATTTTTGTAAATCAATAATATATCTATGATAGAAATTAATAAATATATAGACCACACCCTGCTGAAAGCCACCGCGACCGAAGCCGACATTTTGGAGCTTTGCAAGGAAGCGCGTGAAAATGAATTCTTTTCTGTCTGCTTGAACAGCTGTTATGTGAAACTGGCCGCGAAGAATCTTACCGGTTCAAATGTAAAAGTATGTACCGTTATTGGATTTCCTCTTGGTGCCATGTCTACGGAAGCAAAGATCTTTGAGGCCGAACAGGCGTTAAAAGACGGCGCGGAAGAAGTGGATATGGTGATAAATATTGGGGAGCTAAAATCGAAGAACCTGCAAAAAGTGGAAGATGAGATCCGCTTAATAAAGCAGGCCATTGGAGATAAGGTTCTAAAAGTGATCATTGAAACCTGTTATTTGACTCCGCAGGAGATCGTCATCGCCAGTGAGATCGCTGTAAAAGCGAAAGCCGATTTCGTCAAGACCTCTACCGGATTCGGAACTGACGGGGCTAAAATGGAGAACATCGAACTTATGAAAGGTGCGGTAAATGGAGAAGCCAAGATCAAAGCCTCTGGCGGAATAAAAAATCTTGACACAGCGCTTTCTTATATAGAAGCGGGTGTAGAAAGAATAGGAACTTCTTCGGGAGTATCAATAATAAAGGAACTTAAAGGATGAGCATTCATATAGAAGCCAAAAAAGGCGAAATAGCAGAAACAGTATTATTACCGGGAGATCCACTCCGTGCGCAATGGATCGCAGAAACATACCTTGAAGACGTTCAATGTTATAACAGGGTGAGGAACATGTTCGGGTTCACAGGAACCTATAAGGGCAAAAAAATATCTGTCCAGGGAACAGGAATGGGAGTGCCTTCCATTTCCATCTACGCTCATGAATTGATCAACGATTATAATGTAAAGAATCTCATTCGCGTTGGCAGCGCGGGTTCTTATCAAAAAAGCATAAAATTAAGGGATATCGTTGTAGCCATGGCAGCTTCGTCGACCTCAGGGATCAACCAGGCCAGATTTGAAGGAGCTGATTTCGCACCTACCGCCAACTTCGGACTATTCCAGAAAGCCATTGAAACAGCCAACGCAAAAGGTATTGAAGTGAAGGCCGGAAATGTGCTCACCAGCGATGAATTCTATGCAGATGAATTCGAGTCTTATCAAAAATGGTCAAAATTCGGAGTGCTTTGCGTGGAGATGGAAACTTCCGGACTGTACACCATCGCCGCCAAGCACCAGGTGAATGCCCTCTCTTTGCTCACTATTTCTGATTCTTTGGTGACAGGTGAAAAAACCACTACCGAAGAAAGGCAGAACACCTTTAGTGAAATGGTAGAGATCGCCCTGGAACTGGGATAGAAGATCTGCTCTTAATCGTTTAAAGAACCGGATAGCTTTAAAATGGAGCTATCCGGTTCTTTTTTGGTACAATATCAAACCAAAACCAGGCATTGGTTCAAAATGGGATTCCGGCTTTTAACTCTTTCTGAAAAATCGTATCATTACAGGCTTAAAATTATACCCCCGTTACATGGAAGACGAAAAGTTCATTAAAGACACCGAAGAAATTACTGAGAATAAAGAACTTAACATATGGGAGGCGCTTTTCCCCGTTTTTGCCCTCATAGCCATGCTCGCTTATAATGTTTTTGTCTATGGAGATGACGCCCTGAGCGGCTCCAACCAATTCATCCTCCTAATGGGTGGTGCTGTAGCCGCCATCGTAGGAATCTTCAATAAGGTTTCTTTTGACAAAATGATCGAAGAAGTAGCCCTTAACATCAAATCTACCACCGGGGCCATCCTGATCCTGTTAATGGTGGGATCTCTTGCAGGAACCTGGCTGGTGAGCGGGATCATTCCAACCATGATCTATTACGGACTTCAGATACTTAATCCTACAATATTCCTGGCCGCGACTGTAGTGATCTGTTCGGTGATCTCTGTGGCAACAGGAAGCAGCTGGACCACCTCGGCGACCGTGGGGATCGCCTTGATAGGTATTGCCGATGCACTGGGAATTTCAGTAGGAATGACAGCGGGAGCCATACTTTCGGGTGCTTATTTCGGCGATAAAATGTCCCCGCTGAGTGACACCACTAATCTGGCTCCAGCCATGGCGGGAACAGATCTTTTTACGCATATCAGGTACATGGTCTACACGACCGTACCCACGATCACCATTACACTGATCATTTTCATAATCCTTGGATTTACTTTAGAGCCTTCAGGAACTGCCGATACGGCTTCTATCCTCAATTCTATTGAAGCTGCTTTCAACATTAGCGGGTGGCTCTTTGTAGTTCCGGTTTTGGTCATCGTACTGATCATTAAGAAGACTCCGCCATTGATCGCCCTGCTGCTGGGAACTCTGTTAGGGGCCTTAGCAGCTCTTATCTTTCAACCGGGAGTGGTCGCTTCTGTAGCAGGTGCCGAAAACCTCACTTTTCAGTCTGGTTATAAAGGACTTATGAATGCCATTACCGTTGACACTGCCATCACTACGGAAAATGAACAACTGAATGACCTTTTCTCCTCAGGAGGAATGGCGGGAATGCTTGGAACGATCTGGCTTATCATTTGTGCAATGGTCTTTGGAGGAATAATGGATGCCATCGGCGCCCTGGCCACCATCAGCCGCGCCTTATTGAACCTGTTCCACACCACTTTTGGGCTGTTCTCAAGCACCGTATTGAGTTGTTTAACCCTCAATGCTACCGCATCAGACCAATACCTGGCGATCGTGGTTCCGGGGAAAATGTTTTCAAAAGCATACCGGGATAAAGGCCTCGCTCCTGAGAACCTGAGCCGCTCTTTAGAGGATTCAGGAACGGTTACTTCTGTGCTCATTCCGTGGAATACATGCGGCGCTTATCACAGTGGGGTGCTTGGGGTACCTGTGGCATCTTATTTTGTATATGCTATTTTTAATTATCTGAGTCCTTTCATGACCTTACTATTTGCGGCTTTCAACATTAAGATAAGGCAGCTCAGAGAGCCTGAGAAAGCACCGGCTTATGCTAAATAATAATTATTTATTGTTTACTTCTTATCAAATTGACAAAACCTATAGTAAAATAAAAAATAAAGATATGAGCGCCCTGTGCAGGCGCCTTTAGTTTTTATCTTTGCACCTGAAATTAATTAATAATCAAAAACAGATAATTATATGGCTTTAGTAGGAAAGAAATTCCCGAGTTTAGAGGTAAACGCTATGAACGACATGGGTGACACCTTTAAGATCAATGTATTTGAAGAAGCAAAAAAGAACGGTAAGAAAGTGTTGCTTTTCTGGTACCCAAAAGATTTCACTTTTGTGTGCCCAACAGAGCTTCACGCTTTCCAGGAAGCACTTGGTGAGTTTGAGAAAAGAAATGTAATGGTGATTGGTGCTTCTTGTGATACTGCCGAAGTTCACTTTGCATGGTTGAATACTCCAAAAGATGAAGGCGGAATTGAAGGAGTTACCTACCCTATACTTGCAGATTCAAACAGAAATCTCGCAAACCAATTAGGGATCCTTGACATCTCTAACGAGAAATATGATGAGGAAACCGGAGTGTACACTGTAGAAGGTGACAACGTGACTTACCGCGCCACTTATCTTATCGATGAGGAAGGGGAAGTCTTCCACGAAGGTATCAACCACATGCCACTTGGAAGAAACGTAAAAGAATATTTAAGATTGATCGATGCTTATTCTCACGTACAGGAGAAAGGTGAAGTTTGTCCTGCAAACTGGGAAGAAGGTAAAGAAGCGATGAACGCCAACCGTGCAGGAGTTGCTACTTACTTAAGCTCTAACTAAGAAAAGCGCACAGCGATGAGAGAATTGACAAATGATAATTTAGCAGAAGTAGTTTCTGATAATGAGACTGTGGTAGTACAATACATGGCTAGCTGGTGTGGAAACTGCAGGGTAATGAAGCCTAAGTTCAAAAAACTTGCTGCTGAAAATGAAGATGCGACATTTCTCCTGGTTGATGCAGAAAAATTCCCTGAATCAAGAAAACTGGCGAAAGTTGATAATTTACCCACTTTTGCCACCTTCAAGAATGGGGCACTGGTGAACCAGGTGCAGACCAATAAATTCGAACTTTTAAAAGACCTAGTTAATGAAGTTACCAGTAATTAGACATCTACAAAAGAACAACGAGCCGCAAAAGCTGGAAAGCACCCTTGAGGTTCTGGAATCTTTTTGTGATCACCGTTCCGTATCAGACGAAGAGATGGATGTGATTGGGGAACTTATCAGTAACATTTGCGGGGCTCTTGAAGTTCAAAAAATGATTGAAGACGGTATGTCCGAAAGAGACGCGGCAAACAGCTTCATGCAAAAAGTTCTGGGTTCTATAGATAAATAAGAATCCCTTTAAACTCAGTATCCGGAGGCTGCTTTATTAATTTAAAGCAGCCTCCGGTGTTTTATGATAATTTTAGTAAAAGCCAGTCCGTAATATTATAAATTTAATAGCTCAACCACCAATCAGCTAACATATGTCACAAATTACGTTCAAAGGAAAACCTATTACCACTTATGGACGGCTTCCTGAAAAAGGAGAAAAAGCACCACATTTCGAGTTATTAAACTCCGAACTTAACATAGCTACACTTCAGGATTTTAAAGGAAAAAGGGTGATCATGAACATCTTTCCCAGTATTGACACTCATTATTGTGCTACATCTGTAAGGAACTTCAGCGAACGTGCCAACGAAATGGACAATGTGACCGTGCTGAACATATCACGCGACCTTCCCTTTGCCCAGGAACGCTTCACCCGGGAGGAAAAAATTGCGAATGTGGTGAATTTATCCGATTTTCGTGAACGTAATTTCGGCAAAGACTACGGGCTGGAAATGATCGATGGCCCCTGGGAAGGCCTCCTGTCAAGGGTGGTGATCGTTCTGGATGAGAACGGAAAGATCCTCTACACCCAACAGGTAAAAGAAATCAATCAGGAACCCGATTATCTTGAAGCTTTAAAAGTCCTCTTATAAATGTATGATTTCATCACCGGCCGAATAAAAGGAGGTGGTTATGCTATAAAAGGTGCGTGGCTGCTGCTTAAACATGAACACAGCATACAGCTGCAGTTCGTCATAGCCATTCTGGTGACCATTGCCGGTTTTTACTTTGACATTACCACCACAGAGTGGATGATACAGCTGCTGGCCATTGGAATGGTCATGGGTGCCGAAGGTCTGAACACCGCAGTTGAGAACATTGCCGATTTTGTGCATCCCGATTTTCATGTAAAGATAGGAGTGATAAAAGATGTCGCCGCAGGCGCGGTATTCTTTGTTGCCCTCATAGCTGTCATTGTGGGTATCATTATCTACTTTCCTTACATATTCTACACCCTTTAGCTTAAAAGCTTTTTCTGCGGAAGATTTCCCGACCAGGCAGCACATGCTGCTCTGGAAGTGAACAACTTTATGAATAGATTTTTCCTTTTCTTTATATTAGATGGTCCTAATTTGTATTTTTGCTCCAAACCCGAAGTTGCACTATGGCTAAGAAGAAAGCTCCCCAGAAACAGAAACAGCCCCGTTTTACCAAGCCTTCCCTTACCCTCTCACCTAAGAACAAGATCATTTTAGGCAGCTTTTTATTCTTGTTTGGGCTGGCACTTCTTATAGCTTTTATATCCTTCCTTTTCAACTGGCAGGCAGATCAAAGCGTGCTTTCCCAACTTGGGGACAGGGAAACCCAAACTCAAAATTTGCTTAGCAAGTTCGGTGCAGGCATAAGCCACTTTTTTATTTATGACGGTTTTGGGATCGCTTCTTTCGCCCTGGCTGTACTCACTGTAACTTCAGGTATATATTTCTTTTTCAATCTCAATAAGAATGCGCTGAAAAATTTCTGGTTTTGGGGTATCCTGGTAATGATCTGGTTATCGGTTTTCTTCGGATTCTTTTCCGGTTCCAATTCACTTTTGGGAGGCACCATTGGGTATGAAATGAATGATTACCTTCAGGATTACCTGGGCTTCACCGGAACCATTCTTCTCCTTACATTTTTACTTGTGGTCTATCTGGTGGCACGCTTAAAGGTCACTCCTGAAAAAGTTCTGGCAGTATTCAGAAACACAAAACAGGAGATATCTGACGATTTTAAAGCCCCGGAAAATCGTCCTGCTCCCGCAGTGCAAAAAACTGAAGCATCTTTTAAAGATCCTTCCGAAGAGAAGCAGGAACCTTCCGAAGTCATTATAGAAGAAGAGGAAAAAGAAGAACCTTCTAAGCCACAGGCCGCAGCCGAAAAAGTGGTAATTCGCTCTGAAGAAGATCCGGACGATCTGGAAATGGAAGTCGAAACAGCCACCGAAGAAGAAGAGGTGGAAGACAATTTGAGCACCAAACTGGTGCAGGATTATGGGGAATTCGATCCTACACTGGAACTTAAGAATTTCCAGTTCCCTACCCTGGAACTGCTAAAAGACTACAATGCCAATGGCGGCGGCATCACTATCAATCAGGAAGAGCTGGAGGAGAATAAAAATCGTATTGTAGACACTCTTAAGAACTACAAAATTGATATCGCGCAGATCAAGGCGACAGTAGGGCCAACCGTTACGCTTTACGAGATCATTCCTGAAGCCGGAATTCGAATTTCAAAGATCAAAAGTCTGGAAGACGATATCGCGCTTTCGCTGGCAGCCCTTGGCATCAGGATCATCGCGCCAATCCCCGGAAAAGGGACCATCGGTATCGAGGTACCTAACAAGAATTCGACCATGGTCTCGATGCGCAGCGTGATCGCTTCGCCCAAGTTCCAAAAAGCCGAAATGGAGCTGCCAATGGCCCTGGGAAAGACCATTTCAAATGAAACCTTTGTCGTAGACCTTGCAAAAATGCCTCACCTGCTCATGGCGGGTGCAACAGGACAGGGAAAATCTGTAGGACTCAATGCCATTCTCACTTCCCTGCTCTACAGCAAGCATCCTGCGGAAGTAAAATTCATCCTGGTAGACCCGAAAAAGGTAGAACTTACCCTTTTTAACAAGATAGAACGCCATTATCTGGCCAAACTTCCTGATACGGAAGACGCGATCATTACAGACAATACCAAGGTGATCAACACCCTGAATTCGCTGTGTATCGAAATGGACGAGCGTTACGAGCTGCTCAAGGAGGCCATGGTGCGAAATATTAAGGAATACAATGCCAAGTTCAAGGCCCGTAAGCTTAACCCTGAGAATGGCCACAGGTTCCTGCCATACATCGTATTGGTGGTGGATGAGTTCGCCGATCTAATCATGACCGCGGGAAAAGAAGTGGAAGCGCCCATTGCCAGGCTGGCACAGCTTGCCCGGGCTATCGGTATTCACCTTATCATCGCTACCCAAAGACCTTCGGTAAACGTAATCACGGGTATCATCAAAGCGAACTTCCCGGCAAGGATCGCCTTTAGGGTAACTTCAAAGATCGACTCAAGAACTATTTTAGACAGTCAGGGCGCCGATCAGCTTATTGGAAAGGGAGATATGCTGTTCACCCAGGGGAACACTCTGCTGCGTTTGCAGTGTGCTTTTGTGGACACTCCCGAAGTGGAAAAGATAACCGAATTCATCGGGTCTCAAAAAGCCTATCCGGACGCCTATCAGCTGCCCGAGTACAGCGGAGAGGAAAGTGGCACAGGTCTTGATATTGAAGTAGGCGATCGGGATAAGCTCTTCCGCGAAGCCGCTGAAGTGATCGTCATAGCCCAGCAAGGCTCGGCTTCTTTGCTTCAGAGAAAATTAAAATTAGGTTATAATCGTGCAGGAAGGATCATCGATCAACTGGAAGCCGCAGGAGTGGTAGGACCCTTTGAAGGCAGTAAGGCAAGACAGGTTCTGGTACAGGATCTTGAAGGCCTCAACCAGTTACTGGATGAGTAAAAAACTATAAAAAGATAAAATGAAAAAGTTAGGATTGTTAGTGTTCGCATTTTTAGTAACCATGATGGCAAAAGCCCAGGCGCCTAATGATGCCGAAGCACTACTGGATGAAGTCTCTTCTAAGGTGGAAAGTTATGACAACATCCTCATTGATTTTAAGTACTCCCTTGAGAACACTGCAGAAAATGTGAAGCATGAGACCCGCGGAGATGTGAGCCTGAAAGGTGAAAAGTATCTTTTGAACATCATGGGTACCACCAGGATCTTTGATGGAAATAAATTGTACACCATTATTCCTGAAGATGAAGAGATCAACATCTCCTCATACGACCCAGAAGATGAGCAGAACATCACTCCCTCAAAAATGCTTACCTTTTACAATGACGGGTATAAGTCTGAAATGGGAAAGGTTGAAGACCTGAAAGGAAGAAAGATACAATATGTGAACCTTACTCCTATTGACTCCAATGCCGAAATTAAGAACATTCTTTTAGGAATTGACAAGCAAACGAAGCATATTTACAACCTGATTCAAACGCAGGATAACGGCACCAAGATCACTATTACTGTGAACAGTTTTAAGACCAATCAACCCCTGCCGGAATCATTGTTCCAATTCAGGGAAGACAGGTATAAAGATTACTACATAAACAGGCTAGATTAGAATTGAAGATCCTTGACAGGTACATACTTACCAGCTACCTAAAAACATTTTTTTCGGTCTTTGTAATACTCATGTTCATCTTTGTATTGCAAACCATATGGCTGTACATAGGAGAACTGGCTGGTAAGGACCTGGATTTTGTGATCATTCTAAAATTTTTGCTGTACTTCAGCCCAAAGCTGGTACCGCTTGTACTCCCGCTCACCATTCTGCTGACCTCGATCATGACCTTCGGAAATTTCGCCGAAAACTATGAATTCGCGGCAATGAAATCTGCAGGTATTTCCCTGCAACGGGCCATGCGTTCGCTCACGCTATTTATTTTGTTGGTAAGTGCAACAGCTTTTTTATTTGCCAATAATGTCATTCCGGCGGCAGAATATAAATCTATTAACCTTAGAAAGAACATCGCTCAGTTGAAACCTGCCATGGTCATTTCTGAAGGGGTCTTCAATGATCTGGGAGAGATCAATATCAAGGTTGATGAAAAGAGCGGAAACAACGACCAGTACCTGGAAAACGTCATTATCCATAAAAAATCTCCCCGCCGCTCCGGAAATTTTACGGTGATCAAAGCCACCAAGGGGGAATTAGTGGGCAGTACAGATTCTAATATTCTAAGCCTGATCCTTAGGGATGGAAATTATTACGACGAGATCCAAAGCAATTCACCTTCAGGGCGACTGAAAAAACCCTTCGCAAAAAGTTATTTTAAGGAATATACGATCAACATGGACCTTTCAGGGTTCAATGAAGTTGATCTCAACGAGGAGCGCTACAGCAACTCCCACAACATGCTTAAGATCTCTGAGCTCAACCAGACCATCGACTCCTTTTCCACCTCGTACAATGAAGAGGTCCAGGGACTTTCCAGAAACCTATATGCAAGAACCGGACTTAAAAGCCTGAACAAGGACCTCAAACCCACAGATACAGATACAGTAAGAGATCTGGAAGAAGGAATCCTTCCGCTTTATGAACCCTACAGGGCGTCACAGATCATCAACCTGGCTCTTGGAAATATAAATGGCGCGGTGGCCACCGTAGAGTCCAAAAAAGCGGAACTCACTATGGCTGCCAAAAGGCTCAATAAATTTGAGATCGCCTTACATGAAAAGTATGTGCTGGCGTTTGCCTGTATCGTGCTCTTCTTTGTGGGAGCGCCTTTGGGAGCCATTATCCGTAAAGGTGGAATGGGTCTGCCTATGGTGATCGCCATCCTGCTTTTTCTCACCTATCACTTTATTGGGATCTTTGCCAAGAACAGCGCAGAAGAAGGAACTATTAGTCCTTTTCTGGCCACCTGGCTCTCTACCCTTATTATGTTGCCCCTGGGAATTATCCTCACCTACAGGGCCACCACAGATCAGGGACTATTTGGGTTCAGCGCTCTTTTTGAGCCCATCAAAAAGTTGCTGAAAAAAGCGCATATCATGGGCCGAAACGAAAAGGATTAAATATCTTTGCCCTCAATTAGAATTTACAGGCATGGCCAACGAAAACCCCTTCAAATTAAACAGTATTAAAGAAGCAATTGATGACATTAGGGCCGGTAAGGTCATTATTGTTGTTGATGATGAAGATCGTGAGAACGAAGGTGATTTCCTCGCGGCAGCCGAAAAGGTAACGCCCGAAATGATCAATTTCATGGCTACCCATGGCCGCGGACTCATCTGCGCACCCCTTACCGAAAAACGCTGTAAAGACCTCAACCTGGAAATGATGGTGGGTAATAATACAGATCCGCTGGAAACGGCTTTTACCATCTCAGTGGACCTAAGAGGACAGGGAGTTACCACAGGTATTTCCGCTGCAGACAGGGCCAAAACCATAAGGTCTTTGATAAATTCTGAAACCCAACCGCAGGACCTTGCCCGGCCCGGACACATTTTTCCGTTAAAGGCTAAAGAAGGCGGAGTTCTTCGCAGAACAGGTCATACCGAAGCCGCCATAGATTTTGCCCGACTTGCCGGATTCGAACCTGCAGGAGTGATCGTGGAGATCATGAACGAGGACGGAACAATGGCCAGACTGCCTCAGCTGGTAGAGGTCGCTAAAAAATTCGACCTGAAACTGGTCTCTATAGAAGACCTTGTTGCTTACCGAATGCAGCACGATTCCCTCATCGTCAAAAAAGAGGATTTTGATATAGAAACCCGTTTCGGAACTTTCAGGCTAAGAGCTTATCAGCAAACCACAAATAAGCAGGTGCACATTGCCCTGACCAAAGGAGCGTGGAAATCTGATGAGCCGGTGCTGGTAAGAGTGAATTCCACCCTGGTCAATAATGACATCCTGGGAACGCTTACCAATGATGCCGAAAAGAAACTTGATTTCATGTTCAAAGCGGTCAATGAAGAAGGTAAAGGCGCAGTAGTTTTCATCAACCAGGAAAGCCAGTCTTTAAATCTTCTTAATCGTCTAAAAGAACTTAAAGAGATCCAGAAAAAAGGGGAAATGAAAGCCCCTCCTATCGTCATGGATACCAAAGACTTCGGAATTGGGGCTCAGATCCTTCACGACCTCGAGATCCACAAGCTAAGACTACTGTCAAACACCAAACAGACCAAACGGGTAGGAATGATTGGATATGGTCTTGAGATCATCGAGTACGTAAACTACTAGTACTCGATAATAGTTTCTTCCAGGGGCCTGCGGACTTTTTTAAGTTCAGCAAAGAAATCATCCTGAGAACGATAACCGACTGGTAAAGCCAAAACTGACTTAAGGTTATGCTCATCCAGCCCAAGAATCTCATCATATTTTGATGGCTCAAATCCTTCCATAGGGCAGGAATCTATCTCTTCAACCGCGCATACTGTCAATAAAGTTCCCAAAACCAGGTATGCCTGGTGTGTCGCCCACACCCGAACCTCATCAACTGGTTTGTTTTCGAAATCGCCTATAAGCGATTCCCTGAAAGGATGCAGAATATCATCCGGCGTATTGCGTATATCCTTTACATACTTGAAATAATTCTCAATAAAGGCTTTTCCCACCTCTTTCTCGATACAGATCACCAGGACATGTGAAGCAGTACCTACTTGGTTTTGCCCGTAAGAAGCATCCATCAGCTTCTGTTGCAGTTCTTTATTTTGAACCACCACTAGTTTCAAAGGCTGAAGCCCATATGAAGTAGCCGTTAAATTGAAGCTTTTCTTCAGGATCTTCACCTTATCATCGGGAAGGATCTTTGCTGCGTCAAATTTCTTGGTGGCATAACGCCATTTTAATGCTTTTACACTCTCCATCTACCTAATTTTAATGCAAAGATAAACATTCCTTAAGGGAGAGCGCTTCAGCTATACAATAGAAAAAATTTAAGCCGCTATAAACAGAGACTTTCCGGAAGATCTAATTCCTCTTTTTCCTATTCTTTTTTTGAAGATATGGTTGGAAGATTTTTTTCAGAAGATATCCACTCACCAGCAATACTATTAATAATTCAATTCCAATAAGCAAATAAATAACAGTCATGTCCTTCTTCATTTTCAAAATCAGAATGACTTTTGTTAAAAATCAGAAAGATTTCAGGTGAACCCCAAAAGTAGTTTAAAGCTCTGTTAAATCTTGCTGTTTTTCACACAACAATTACAATTTATAACACAACTTTAAAATAATGTTAGAAGAATATATTTTAGGTTTAGATGAACCTTAACGTTTTTACAACAAGTGTTAGCTGTATACATAGTAACTGCTCCGCAGTTGCGGTATATAATAGGCTTAAGTCCTATTTTAGCAAACCTAATATAAATTTTGAATGAAGTTATACATAAGGGCCTTACCTGTTGAAGACATAATTGGGGATCTAGCTAAAGAATTAGATACTCCCATAGAAAAAGATGCAGGAGAATTAACATTACAGCTTCCTCCTAAAATTGGAGAGGGTTTCGTACGCGGAACCAGTTTTGAAAACGGAGTAGGGATCATTGAATACTATTGCACATTTTTTCAGGACCTGGAGCTGCACTTCACGGTCAACAAAACACAACCTCTAAAATTCATTTTTTGTTCGGAGGGCAGAGTAGATCATGCCTTTGAAGAGAATCAGGAGATCCACACTGTAGATACCTATCAAAATGTGATCGTCTCCAGCAGTGGCCATAACGGTCACATCCTGTTCTTCAAGGCCAATGAGACGGTGCATATATCAAGCCTGGAGATCATCAGGGAAAAGTTCAGCAAAAGGAACAACTATGATTTTGAAGGCCTGGAACCAAGGCTAAAACAGCTTTTTGAGGATTCTGTCGCTGAAAAACTGTTCTTTTACCAGGGCAATTACAGTATACAGGCCGCAGATATCGTAGAAGAGATCAACCACAAAGAAGTTTCCGGTTTTCTCAGGTCCATCTTCCTGGAAGGCAAGGCCTACGAAATGCTTGCCAAGCAGATCAACCAGTACCATGATGATCAAAACGAGGAAAAAAGACCTACCCTCCTACGCCGCACCGATGTGGAAAAGGTAAAGAGGGCGGTAGAGGTGATTAATGAGGACCTCACTAAAAATTACTCTGTAGACCATCTGGCCAAAGAAGTAGGCACAAATGTCAACAAGCTCCAGGAAGGCTTCAAGTATATGTTTGACCTTACCGTCAATAAATACATGCAACAGGTAAAACTGGAAGCCGCCAAGGAATTACTTAGCAATACAGACCATAATATTTCTCAAATAGTCGGGATGATAGGCCTAAATAATCGAAGCTATTTTTCAAAGATCTTCAAGGAAAAATATGGCGTAAGCCCGAAATATTTCCTTCAGCCAAGGGATATAGAGCAGGATTAGAACTATTCCCCTTTATTCCTCCTCTTCAGTAAGCGGAAGTTGAATGGTAAAACAGGAACCTTTTCCTTTACCCTCACTTTCGGCAGAGATTGTTCCGCCATGCGCCTGCACGACCTCTCTGGCTATAAAAAGGCCTAAACCTGTAGAAGATTCGCCCCCGGTAGGCTCTGCACTCAGGGAGGTGAATTTTCTAAAGAGGTTTTTGAGATCATCACGCGTAAGTCCCGGCCCGGAATCAGCCACTTTAATTACGGCTTTCTTACCTTTTTTCTGAAGGCTCACCTTGATACGGTCATTGGCGCCCGAGAATTTGATCGCATTGTTCACTAAGTTATCGACCACTTCTGTGATCCTTTTTAGATCGGCATAGACTCTACAGGTTTTCCCCGCTTTAAGATTCAATTCCTGGCCCTTCTTTCTGGCCGGGGCCATGTTTGCATCGACAACGCCCCGGATCACTTCAGAGATCTCCACCATTCCAAGGCGAAGCTGCATAGAATCTGAATCTTCTATAGCCGATTCAATCAGGGAATTAATGGTATCTGCCATTCTGCGGCCTGCGTCCTTGATCTGTTTGGAGATATCGTCAATAGCAGCAGGGTTTTCTTTGTTTTCCATGATAAGCTCTGCCAGCAAAGGCATAATGGAAACAGGATTTTTAAGTTCGTGCGCGGCAGTGTTGAGAACTTTATAATGATGTTGCACGGCGCAGCGGGCTTCCAACTGTAATTCTATCTGGTTCATGACCAGTTCTGCCAGGCTCTTCAGGATCTCTTTTTCTTCGGAAGACACTTTACGCGGTTCTTTGTCTATAACACAGAGAGTACCCAGTTTATAACCTTCTTTAGTGCGCAAGGGAACCGCAAAATAGAACTGAAGCCCCATCTCTCCTGCTACCAGGGGATTTGCCAGCGTCCTGGGATCTTTTCGTGCATCTTCCACAATGTAAATATCGTCACCAAGAATAGCCGAAGCACACAGTCCTGGGTCCCGCGGAATTTCGCTCACCTCCAAACCGTGTTTGCTTTTAAACCAGATCCTGTCAACATCTACCAAACTGATGATGGAAATGGGCACTTTCAATAATTTCGCAGCAAGTTTTGTTATTCCGTCAAAACTACCATCGGGAGGAGTGTCAAGCACGCAGTATTTGTTCAGTAACTCTATCCTTGCAGTTTCCTCTTTAGTGGAACCGGTAATCTTTGGGTTCATCATCTTCCCGCAAAAATTTAAATTTTTTTAAAGATACATAATTCTTAAAGAAATCCTAATTTACAACCCTAACCTATTAACAGTCAAAACTTACCGTTCATCGAGAAAGAGTTTCTAAAGCGGTTTCTATCTCAATTCCCTTTTCCAGGACCGGAAGAAATAATTTAGGTTTCTCCCTGATCCTTTCCGGCATGGTCTTGATAGTGAAATCTCTCATGTCCAGCCCCGGTTTTACTTCTTTCCAGTCTAACGGTGCCGAAACCGTAGCTCCCGGTTTTGGTCTTGCGCAATATGCCGCCGCCAGAGTTTGCCCTTTGCGGTTCTGCAAATAATCCAGATAGATCTTTCCTTTTCGTTTTTTGACATTCCGCTCCATAGTAGTAAGATCTGGCAATTCTTCCTGTATGAAATAACACAGGATCTTGGTGAAATCACGGGCTTCCTCATAAGTATATTTTGCGCCTAAGGGAATATAGATATGAAGCCCGCTGGAGCCCGAGGTTTTCACATATCCCTTTATTCCTGCCCGGTCCAAAACCTCTTTTCCTGCCTGGGCCACCTCGATGACCTGTTCAAAAGTAGCCTTTTCTGAAGGGTCGATGTCGATCACTGTATAATCTGGATGCAAAAGACTTCCTTTCCTGGAATTCCACGGATTCAATTCGATACACCCCAAATTCGCGAGGTAGATCAAATTGGCTTCATTCTGGCAAAGCACGTATTCGATCTCCTTTTGATTGTGCTTTGAAAATATCTTCACCGTCTCCAGCCAGTGCGGAAATATTCCTGCGGTATCCTTCTGGTAAAAGCCTTCTTCCTTTATTCCGTTTGGATGGCGATGCAGGTTCTCGGGCCGATCCTTCAAAAAGGGTAAAATATATTCTGAAATTTGCAGGTAGTAATCAATGAGATCGTACTTTCTCAAACCAGAGTCTGGCCAATAAACCTTGTCAAGGTTGCTTACCGGCACAGAGATCCCGTCGATCTCCAGGGATTCACCCGATCTTTTTTCGGAAGGTTTCTGCTTTGGTGCCTCTACTACTTTTTCTTTGTTGATCTCTGCCGGCACCTTGTCAAATCGTAATCCTTTAAACGATGGATGCCGCATATTGCCAGATTTTGTCCATTCTGAAAATTTGACCTCACAGATCAGTTCCGGAAGCAGCCAGGTGGGTTTTCGCCCTTTCAAATTCAGTTTCCTTCCAAAGGGATTCTCCTCTGTGATCAGCGGCTGAAAGCGCTCGAAAAGATCCCTGCGGTCTGCCTCGCTGAAACCGGTACCGCAATTCCCAATATAAACAAGCTCCTCATCGCGATGCATTCCCAGGATAAGGGAACCAAAAGGCGCGGCAGAATCAGAATCGGTATAACCACAAATGAGCGCTTCCTGGCCTTCAAAAGCTTTTATCTTGAGCCACTTATCGCTTCTGCTTCCCGGAAGGTAATGGGAGTCGGCCTGTTTGGCGATCACGCCTTCCATGCCTGCAGCTATTGCCTGCTCAAAAAAGCTTTTTCCCATGCTCTCCACATGATCGCAATAGTACACCTGGGGTATATCTTCGATCACCTCCGGAATAAGACTCTTTCGCTCCACCAGCGGCAGGTGCATGATGTTATGGCCGTTCAGAAACAGCAGATCAAAAACGTAGTAGCGCAACTCTCCCGAAGGGTCGTTCTGGTAGTTCTGTAGTTTCTGAAACTGTGGCTTTCCTTCCTCATCCAATACCACAACTTCCCCGTCAAGAATGACATCGTGGGGAATACTTTTCAGGTTTTCGTAAAGCGGGGCAAATTTGTTCTTATAGGAAATCCCGTTGCGGGAATAAAAATCAACTTTCCCGTCCTGGATATTTGCCAGCGCCCGGTAGCCGTCCCATTTGAGTTCATATATCCAGTTCGCTTTGTTAAAGATCTCAGGCGCCTTTGTGGCAAGCATGGGTTTGATGAGCTCTGTGATCTTGAGCTCTTTTACCTTTTCTGAAGCTGCATGTTCGCTTAGATTTTCGGCATCGTAATCAAGTTCTGTAGAATATTCATCTTTTTTTTTGATCAGCAGCCACTGGTTGTCCTTCTCTCCTCCCCGCCTGGTATGCACCAGGGCAAAGGTTCCCTGGATCTTAGTACCCGAAAATGATAATTTGAGGTCTCCTTTTTTCAGCTGTTTTAAAAGATCTTTTTCGGTGCCCCCGCCAGCCGGCTCATAGGTACCTTCATCCCAGATGCTCATTTCTCCCGCGCCATAATTACCTTTGGGAATGGTTCCTTTAAAAGTGAGATATTTTATTGGGTGATCTTCGGTCATTATAGCCAGGCGCTTGTCTCG
Source organism: Salinimicrobium catena (assembly GCF_900102915.1). Classification (GTDB taxonomy): domain Bacteria; phylum Bacteroidota; class Bacteroidia; order Flavobacteriales; family Flavobacteriaceae; genus Salinimicrobium; species Salinimicrobium catena. Next base: position 206,258 of record NZ_FNGG01000002.1, on the reverse strand, counting down.
AGGATTCATGGAAGGCCCTTTTGGCACTGCCCAACTTTTGAGCACGCCTTCCATTTCAAGCCGCAAGTCATAATGCAGCCTGGTCGCCCGGTGCCGCTGAATGACAAATCTTAAATGTTCTTTATTCTTATGGTAAGTGGCTTCGGGTTCAGGGGTCTTGGAAAAATCCCTTTTTCGCTTGTATTCATCCAGTCCCATTTATGAGGCGGTTTTTTTCTTCTTCTTTTTATCAAGGCTGGCTTTCAACTGAGCCATAAGATCTTTTGCGGGAGTAGGCTTGGATTCGAATTTTTCCACTTTGGTCTTTTTGCCTCCGCGTTTGGCCTTGATGATCTTCAGCAATTGTTCGTTGTAAATGTCCTTGTACTTTTCGAAATCGAATTCTTCGGTGTACTGCTCGATCAGGGATTTTGCCATATCTACCTCCTTTTTGGAAACCTTGGTATCGGGCAGTTTAAGATCGGCAGGATCGCGGATCTCATCTGCAAATCGTATCACATGTAAAACCAGCGCATCTTTATACACTCCAATGAGACTCAGGTTTTCTTTCGCCCTCATCACAAAAGTGGCTACACCCAGTTTGCCGGTATCCTTTAAAGCATTCTTCAACAGGTTATATGACTTCTCACCATCTTTTTGAGGCTCCAGGAAATAAGGTTTTTTGAAGAGAACATCTGCAACATCCTTTTCTTCGATGAATTCCTCTATGTCAATAGTCTTGGACTTTTTCATGTTTGCCTTGTCAAAGTCCTCCTTTTCAAGCACAACGTAACTGTCATCCTCCTTGTATCCTTTCACGATGTCTTTCCATTCCACTTCCTCCCCGGTGTTTTCATTCACCCTTTTGTACCTGATGCGCGCCAGGTCACGCTTGTCAAGCATGTCCAGGTCAAGCGTTCTTTCTTCACTTCCGGAATAGATTTTAATGGGTATCGAGACCAGACCAAAACTTATGGTCCCATTCCAAATAGACCTCATAACTGTGGGTTTAGGATGTTCTTCCCTACAAGATAATGGTTTTTAGCGCAGTTTCAGAAGGATTAGTAAAGCCTTAACTCACAGAACCGCAACCCCTTAGCCAAGCGTTAATTTTTTAGGAAAAGTCCGCTAATTCTTTCTTAATCGCTTTTGAAAGTCCTGTAAAAGCAGGTAAATTAAGGTGGCAATTTTTGAAAACCACGCTAAAATATCCTCGTTAAGAGGAGTTTCAGCTTAAAAATAGATCAAATATGAACCGTCTAGAAAAAAAAGTAGCTATTGTCACGGGGGGTGCGACGGGAATTGGAGAAGCCATTTCTAAGCTCTTTGCCCGGGAAGGTGCCAAAGTCCTGGTAGTGGGCATGCCGCAGGATCCTGTAAAGGATGTGATCAATGAAATCAAGAAAGAAAAAGGAGTCGCCATTGGATATTCGGCCGATATTTCTTCTGAAGATGACGCCAAAGGCGCGGTAGAAGCTGCCGTGAAGAACTGGGGCAGGCTGGACATCCTTATCAACAACGCAGGGGTTTATCCCGAAGTGAACAGCCTGGAATCTTATTCTGTAGAGGCATTTGACAATTTGCTGAAAAATAACATCCGCACCGCTTTTCTCATGACAAAATATGCGCTGCCTGAATTGAAAAAGACCCGGGGCTGCATTGTTTCTGCAGGTTCTGAAGCGGGAAAAATTGGCCTTGCCAACGTCACTCCTTATGGAGGCACCAAAGGTTTTATGCACGCCTTCATGAAAGGAGTCGCGGTGGAACAGGCTAAAAACGGGATTCGGGCTAATTGCGTGGCTCCCGGACCTATTGACACTGCCTGGACGCACAAAGAAACCAGCGGGATCAATAAGACTATGGAAAAACAGCTCATTCAGGCTACTCCGCTTGGAAGACGCGGTACTCCCGAAGAGATCGCCAATGTTTACCTTTTCCTGGCATCAGATGAAGCCTCCTATGTCACCGGCGCGGTCTATTCTGCCGATGGCGGAGTTACTGTTGCCAAAGGTGCTGTAGGCGGCGATATACCTTCTAAACTGGCCAAAGAACCGAAAGGAAAACTAGACCTTAAGCACCAGCAGGATGGTGCGACCTCAGTAAGATAATTTAACCATTCTAAATATTGAATTAAATGCCTTTAAAAGCAATTTTTCTAAACTGTACCCTCAAAAGATCTCCCGAAACTTCCAATACTCAGGCTTTCATTGCCAATGCCGAAAAGATCTTTCATGAGCTAAATGTGGAAACGGAAAGCATTCGGGTGGTGGATCAAAACGTGAAATTCGGAAACTCCTCAGATGAAGGAGAAGGCGATGGCTGGCCCGGCATCCTGAAAAAGGTGAAAGAAAGCGATATCATGATCATCGCAACGCCCATTTGGCGGGGAGACCGCAGCGCCGTAGCAAAGATGGTAGCCGAACGTTTTGACGGGATCTGGAGTGAGGCCAATGAAGAGAACGGCCAATATCCAACCTTCAATAAGGTCGCCGGTGTCATGGTAGACGGAAATGAAGACGGTGCGAAAAAAGCCATTTCCAGCATCCTTTTTGACCTTTCAGAACATGGGTTCACCATTCCCGTGAACGCTTTTAGTTATTACGTGGGTAAGGCAGGTCCGGGGCCGGCTTATATAGAAGCCGAAGGCGACAAGCACTTTTTCACCAACAGGAACCTTTATACCATGGTCTACAACATGGTACACCTGGCCCAAACTTTAAAGGACAATAAATATACCTCCAACCTTAAAGAACTGAAGGAAAAGGCGAAAAAGATCAGCAAAACCGAAGAGTAAATCAAACTAAAAACTAACCAACCAATTTTCTATTATGCTTTCATGGCTCATCCATATCGTAGTTGATTCCCTGGTCTTACTGGCAGCTGCAAGCGTATTTCCAAAAGTAGAACTGCGCGGGTACAGAACAGCCCTTATTGTGGCCTTATTGATAGGTATCCTGAGCTTTTTCCTCAGTTGGATCCTCACCCTTATATTGAACATTGCTACCCTGGGGATCTTCTACTTCCTGGGACTTGGCTTTGTGACACGGGTACTGGCCTATGCAGTGATCATTGAGATCGCCGATAAATTCAGCCGGGATTTTAAAACTCACGGATTTGCCCCGTCTCTTTGGCTGGCAATAATACTGGCGATCGTTGGTGCCATTGTAGACGCTATTATCCTTTAGCTCTCAGATACTGTGGCGGCCATTCAATGTCGATTCCAACATTTTTAGCCGCTTCAAGAGGAAAGTAGGGTCTTCTCAAAAGTTCCCTGCCCATAAATATGAGATCTGCCTGGTTTTGCTGAAGGATCTCTTCTGCCTGATCTTCATTGGTGATCAAACCTACAGCTCCGGTCATAATTTTGGCCTCTTCTTTTATTTTACGAGCGAACTCTACCTGATAGCCTTTATTTGCAGGAATTTTTGCATTAGGAACCATTCCGCCGGAAGAACAGTCTATAAGATCCATCCCCTGTTCTTTCAGCATTTGACTCAATCTTACGGAATCGGTTGCATTCCACCCGCCTTCTACCCAGTCGGTCGCAGAGATCCGTACGAATAAAGGCAGTTCTTCCGGCCATACTTCTCTTACGGCTGAAACCACTTCTAACAAAAGCCTGCACCTGTTCTCGAAAGATCCGCCGTATTCGTCTTCCCGAATATTACTTAGCGGGGAAAGAAATTCGTGCAGCAGGTAACCATGAGCTGCGTGGATCTCCACCACCTGAAAACCCGCTTTCAAAGCCCTCTTTGCGCCCTCGCGAAAGTCATTTATCACCTTTTGAATTCCGGCTTTATCCAAGGCTTCAGGTGCCGGATTTCCTTCATAAAAAGGAATAGCAGAAGGAGCTACGGGGGTCCAGCCGCCTTCCTCCTTTTCAAGAAGCCGGTAGCCTTTCCAGGGGCTGGTCGTAGAAGCTTTCCTTCCGGCATGAGCCAGCTGAATTCCGGGGACACTTCCATGCTTTTTCAGAAACTGCACGATCTCAGCCAATTTCGTAATATGCTCATCCTTCCAGATCCCCAGATCATCTGGGCTGATGCGCCCTTCCGGGGAAACCGCGGTAGCTTCAGAAAGGAGCAACCCCGCACCTCCAACCGCCCGGGTTCCTAGATGTACCAGATGCCAGTTATTGGCAAAGCCGTCTTCACTGCTGTACATGCACATGGGCGAGACCGCGATGCGGTTCTTCAGGTCAATGGTTCTAAGCTTTAACGGGGAAAACAATGCGGGTGAGGAACTCATATTTTTTCCGTCTAAAATAAGAAACTATCTGTTAAGTCTTTATTAAGCAGCTTGCCGCAGCCTCCAACACTTTGTATATTAGGATAATACCACAAAAACCAATCATTATGAAGTCTATCCAGATACCTTTAAATAATCTCGAAAAACGAACTTTTATTTTCTTTTTGATCCCTGTGTTACTCCTTTTCTTTAGTCCTGGGCTACTGGCACAAAAATCTACCGTGGTTACCGAAGCAGGCGCGGTAAAAGTAAAAACCTTGGCTGAAAACCTGGATCATCCCTGGGGCATGGCTTTTTTACCCGATGGCCGCCTGTTGGTTACCGAACGTGCCGGCACATTGAGAATTTTGGAAAAAGACAGTGTTTTGACCGAACCTTTACAGGGTACTCCTGAAGTCTTTGCCAAAGGACAGGGAGGAATGCTGGATGTGGCTCTTGACCCTAATTTTGAAGAGAATAATTATATTTATCTGTCTTACTCAGAACCCGGAGATAACGGCACCGCCGGCACTGCCCTGGGCCGCGGGAAGCTGGAAAACGGCAGCATTTCAGATTTTGAAGTAGTTTTCAGGATGGAACCTAAAGTTGAGGGTCCCAATCACTTTGGCGGCCGTATAGTGTTCATTGATGACAATCATCTTTACCTAACCCTTGCAGAAAGGTTCAAATTTGACCCGGCACAGGATCTTTCTAACCATCTTGGAACCGTGGTGCGCATTCATCCCGATGGCACTATCCCGCAGGACAATCCTTTTGTTGGGGACGAAAACGCACAGGATGCCATCTGGTCTTACGGCCACAGGAATATTGAAAGTGCGGCCATAGATCCGGATACGGGCACTTTTTGGGTAGCCGAAATGGGTCCAATGGGTGGCGATGAGCTCAATCGTCCTGAAGCAGGAAAGAACTACGGCTGGCCGGTGGTTAGCTGGGGAGACAATTACGACGGCACCAAGATCCCCGATCCCGATACAAGGCCGGAATTTGCAGATGCGGTCATAGTATGGACACCTACCATTTCTCCTTCGGGGATGATCTTTTATACCGGTGATCACTTCAAGGAATGGCAGGGTGACATGTTCATTGGCGGCCTAACGAGTACCGGCCTGGTGAGAGTACAGGTAGACGGTGAAAAAGCCGAAGAAGTTGAAAGAATCCCCCTGAATCTTAGGATAAGGGATGTGGAACAGGCTCCTGATGGTTCGATCTATGTCTTGACCGATGAAGATAACGGAAAGGTGATGCGACTCAAGCACCTAGAATAATGGCCGTTGTGCATGCGGTCTAGCCCGAAGTAAATATTTTCTATATTTGGGCAAACCGACCAACTATTTATGAATGCTGCTCTCCTGGTAGAAAAAGGGTTTAAAAAACTCATTCCTGCCCCTTTTACCCTGGCTGTTTTGCTCACGCTGGCAACCATGCTCCTGGCTTTTTTCTTTACCGGAAACCCAAGCGTAGACAGCGCAGCCAATATTCTCACAGCATGGCAGTTTGGAATGTGGGATCCTCCCCTGCTCGTTTTTGCTGTACAAATGATGCTGATCCTGGTACTGGGTCACGTACTGGTATTAAGTAAACCCGTTTCCCGGCTCACCACTAAGCTCACTTCAGTAGTTCGCAGCAATACAAGTGCAGTGGTCGTGGTAGCGGTCTCCACCATGCTTGTGGCCTTTTTCAACTGGGGCCTGGGGCTTATTTTTGGGGCTATCATGGCCAGAAAAGTAGCTGAAACGGCCAAAATCAAAGGCTTCAGGATCAATTATCCGCTAATTGGGGCTGCAGGTTATACAGGTTTAATGGTATGGCACGGAGGGATGAGCGGAAGCGCTCCTTTAAAGGCTGCGGAAGAAGGACACCTGGCCAGCCTGTTTCCGTTAGCTGAAGATGCAGCGGTACTACATGCCTTACCTTCCTTCATTTCAACCGAAGCTACAATTTTCTCTTCCTGGAATCTGTTATTGTTTGCTGTGCTCTTAATAGTAATTCCCGCTGTGCTTTACCTGGTATCAAAAGCTGCACCGGCGAAGGAGATCGAGCTGCCAAACGAAAAACCTGTGCATCGTAATAAGATCATTGAAGGGGCCGAGCGGCTCGACCATTCTAAATGGTTGAACGCGCTCTTCGGGATTCTCTTACTGGCAGCCTTTTTCATTAGTTACTGGGAAAATATTCTCAGTGCGAACCTGACGCCCAACATGCTGAACTTTCTCATGCTGGGTCTGTGTATTCTCATGCATGGTTCCTTTGTTTCTTTTCTTACAGCCCTTGATGAAGCTATTGTGGGCGCTGCGGCCATTTTGATCCAGTTCCCTTTATACTTCGGAATAATGGGGATCATGAGAGAGACCGGAATGGTAAATGACATTGCTTTTTTCTTTGCCGGTATCGCCACCGAGATCAGCTTGCCTGTCTACACCTTCTTTAGTGCCGGACTGGTAAATATCTTCGTGCCCAGTGGAGGTGGCCAATGGGCAGTACAGGGTCCGGTGGTATTGGAAAGCGCACTTCAGCTCGGGGTGCCATTAAATAAAGCTATTATGGCCTTTGCCTACGGCGACCAGATCACCAACATGTTGCAGCCGTTCTGGGCACTCCCCCTGCTGGCAATTACCCGGCTTAAAGCAAGGGAAATACTGCCCTACACGCTCATCCTGATGGTAACCGGCACTGCGATATATATAACAGGTTTGTTACTGATATAAACCCCTTTCAGGCTAACACAAATTCAGAATTATTCACTAAATTGTAGGTAACCTGATCTGCACCTGCAGTTAACGTTGTGGCCTAAAATCATCTTATTATGGCTGTAGTAATTGTAAAACACAAAGTAGAGAATTACAAGAAGTGGGAGGGCTTCTACAATGATGATGTGCAACGGCGGCAAAATGCAGGACTAAAAGAGATCGTGCACGGCCGTAACGTGGACTCTCCAAATGAAGTATACCTGATCTTTGAAACCGATGATGCCATGAAGGCCAGGGAATTTCTCAGAGATCCCGAATTAAAAGAAGTTATGGATGAGGCCGGCGTTCTGGACAAACCGGAAATGATTATACTGGAAAAATAGAGTCAATGTAATGGTATCCTGATCACGGTTTCCACTCCTCCTTCCCCTTCAGCGGTATTGCTTATTTCAAAAAAATAATCGTTGTGATAAAGGTTTTTGAGCCGGTCATTGATATTGACAAGGCCTACGCCGTTCTCAAGCAGCTCCTCATGTTTTGATGCGATGGCTTTCCCGTTGTTAGCCACCTTTATGACCAGCCAGGGTTCTTTGGCCTTTACCGAAATAGTGATCTTTAGATCTGTATGATCATATGAATATCCGTGCTTTATTGAATTTTCGATCAAAGGCTGCAACAGCAGGGCTGGCACTTTCTTTTGCAGCAGGCTATCATCGATATCCCTGACTATGGTTAAATGGTCTGAAAAACGCACGTTCAGGATATTGAGATAATATTCCAGTGTTCGCAGTTCCTTTTCCAGGGTTATCTCGTTGTCATCTTTGCTATACAGGATCTCCCGCAAAAAGTCACTCAGGTCTGCAATGGTGTCTTTAGCCTTTTCCTTATCCACATCGGCCAGTACAGCAATGCTGTTGAGCGTGTTGAAGAGAAAATGCGGCTGTAGTTGAGAAGAAAGCATCTTCATGCGGGTATTAACCAGCTGCGTCTCCAACATGCCTCGTTGCTTTTCGGCTTCCTTGACCTGCTTCACGTAGTAGTAAGTGTAGATAATGAAGACCATGGCAAAGTAGATGAGAAAGTTGAGATGGATCACATACATAAAGCGGTGCAGACTTTCGGCTAACTGGTATTCAGCAAGAGGGATCTGACCGGTAATTATACTGAACAGGTCAAAAATAAGCCTGATGATCAAGCCTATCAAAATTGAAAAAACGGTATGAATGATTATGATCCTAACCCAGGAGTAATTTTTATGTAAGAAACGTTTGGTACTAATGGCGATGAGGCTCATATAGGTCACTACCACCAAAAAGTCGATAAGAATGTTGAAGACCAGGAAATCGAACCAGGGCTCCATGACCTCTTTTGGAAAGCTGCTGCGCAAATAGGCATACCTGGCAATAAAGACCAGGTCGAACAATGCATAGAATCCTGCCAGCAGCAAGATCAGCTTAAGATCTATGTATTTTTTAAGAGCAGAAAATCGCATTTTAGACACCCATTTTTTTCAAAAAATCCTTCTTGTTCGATTTGCTGATATGCAATAATTTGTCATCGCTCATTCTAACATCTACTTCAGAATATTCTGAATGCACCAGTTCCTTTACATAGTTCACGTTCACTATGGCCGATCTATGTATCCGAAAGAAAAGGTCGTTGTCCAACATTTCCATCAGGTTTCCTAAAGATTCCCGAAGCACACATTTTTTGTTCGCGGTATAGATCTCTGCATAATACCCCGAGGCCAGGATGTACAAAATGTTCACAGGATCAATAAAAATGGTTTTGTTCCCCTGTTTCACCGGGATCTTCACCGAGGGCGCTGACCTTTTCGTTTCTTTGGAATAGATCAGAAACAATTCCTTAATCCTTTTTTCAAAATTGACATCGGCTTCTTTCCTGGTAATGTTGAGCACTTTGTTAATGGTCTTAAAAAACCGCTGGTCTTTGAACGGCTTTAAAAGAAAATCGAATGCATCTACATCAAAAGCCCTGCTGGCATAGTTATCGTAAGCAGTTACAAAGATCACTATGGGTTTTGGAGAAGTCTCTACTTTTTGAAGCACCTCGAACCCGTTCATATCTTTCATGCTGATATCCAGAAAAATGAGATCGGGCTTTTTTTCATTGATCTCTTTAATGGCCGTTTTACCATTTGAACATTCGCCCAAAACTTCTATTTCGGGCACCTCGTCCAGCAGATTGACTATGCGCCGGCGGGCCAGTTCTTCATCATCGATCACCAGTGCTTTCATAGATCACAAATTAATCCTATACAAGTTAAGATTAATTTGCTCATTTTTGAAGCATTACCTTCAGCTTCTGAAGGTATATGGCCACCGGGAAATCTCCCGGCGGCATACATTCAGTTCCTCATGGCATCAATTGCTCGCTACTTCATTCCTTTCCGCAGCCATACTGTTTATCTTCAGCGTTTTGCTTTTACTGCCATTCCTTAATTTAATGCGGTAAAACTCCTTATCGATAAGACCGTTTTCTCCCCTGCTTACCCTCACGTTCTTCACCATGGCCCAGCCTTTATGGTCTCTGTAAAGCTGCTCACGCAGGCTGGCGGGCAAGACGATGTTTTTGAATCTTTCTGAAATAGCGCCAAGATTTCCTTCTTTATCAAAATCGGCTTTTAACTGACCTTTTTTACTACTGAAGGTTACTTCGTAACTATCATAGTTCTCATGTCTAACCTCATCGATAAAATTATCAATATCAAAATAGGCTTCCATAAAGGCTATTGGATTGGCTTCAAATTCTCCCATATAGGACTCCTTCACATTAAAAGCATAACTGTTCCCGTCACGAACCACTTCCGAAGAAAGAGGGGCAAAACCTACCTTAGCCTCTTTAAGTTCTGTAATTTCCTGGGCCCGGCTCACGCCTGCCGCTAATACAAGTACGATACAAATTATTAAAGTTTTCATAGCACACATTTTTAGAGTTATTAATCCTTTTTACAGCCTGTACACAACTGATATAAAATATTTTACAGGAATAAAATTAATAGAGACAATGCCCTTTTTGAACTAAAAAGATGTGAGGAGAGATATTGAAGTAGTCAATGCGGGTTTTACTGAAGGGATCGGAAGCACCTGTTGATCTATAGCCTATTTGGGCTTTTACTTCAGGATTTGGATAGTTGAGATCAAAATCTTGGCAGTTCACCCTGAATGCTGCGGAAATGTAAAGTAGCCGCTCCTTTTTACTCGACTTCTCCGGTACCCTACATTCCGGATAAGAACTTTCAGCAGAAGCGGCACTATTCTAAATGAGGTTGAGGTCTTTGACGATCCCTATGAGGTGAGGTGTGGTACGCGCGTTGAATTGTTCTCTCAACTCCTTAAGGCGTTTTTCCACTGCACTTTTGCTGTTTGGGGAAATGTTCTTCTGTTTTAGCCTTTCCTGGATCTCATCCTGGGTGAACCCGTTGGAAATAAAGCTGAGAATGTTGATCTCGAAATCGCTTAGTGTAAAGAGGTTCTTCTGCTGCAGGGCGTTCTCAATGGTTTCGGAATTGTATTGTTCTCCGTTGTCAAGTTTTAGGATAGCCTCTCGCAGATCTCTCATTCCATGCTGGTCTTTGCACACGTAGCCTTCGATATTACCCGAATCCCATAGGGTCTTGACGGTCTGCGGATGGTCTTCAATGCTGTTTACCAGGATCTTGAGATTGGGATCTTCCTGTTTGAGCAATGCGATCAATTCTTTCCCGGAATTGATCTTATTGTGTTGATGGTCAATTTTAAAGGAGAGGTCGCAAATGAGCAGATCGAAAGGCTCGTCTTCGAGAATGGCTTTTTTAGCCATAAGCCAGGCCTTATCACAATATTGAGCATGTTGTACGTTATCAATATTCAGTTCCTTCAACACACTGGCCACTGCGTGGTTGACGCTGTCCATATCTTCTGCGACTAATACCTTTTTAAACATTCTTGATCTTCATTAAATAGCAGATCTTACAGATCTTTTCCTTTTCCAGGATCAAATATAATTCTTCTAACCTCTTAATGATTACGGTTTCCCGTAATTTGTACTCCTTTATTTACTTCCTGCCAACAATTTAGATGAAATAGCTGTTTATTCGTTAAAATTCTAATAACCTGCCGACCTTGCCGGTAAGGGCGCATATTTGCTATCGCTCAGCTGCCGCCTGTCCAGCAAACGGGGATCGGCGGTCATTTCCTGCCGGGAAACCCAGCTTAGGTTTACAGACAAATATCCCAGCTCATCTACCACAGTGCCGCGGCAAAGAAAGACCCCTTTGCTGTAAAGCGGATATTTTTCGGCTACCGCCGGAAACTGTACCGTGTCGAACACCTCTCCTTCCGCATCAAAAAAAGTGGCAAAAGCCATGAACTTACTGGGTTGGGTAGTTACTTTCTTAACAGTGATAAGGCTTCCGTAGATCTGTACCTCCTTTCCCACATGCTTCGGAAGTTCTGCCGCGGTTACCGCATTCTTCATGGGCTCTTTTAGCAGTGCAAAATGGCCTGCGAGCGAAAACCCCAACAGGGCTATTTGATCATAAGCCTCCACCAGGGCCGAATAGGAAAATTGGGGCAGGTCAAAATCCCTGTGCTTGGGCCTGAACAGCATTTGCTGAGAGAGAGGCTGCCGGCTCTTCTTCAGTTTAAAATGCGCTTTCCACAGCAAATGATGCTTATCTATACCGGTAAAGCGGAAGGCGTTTATCTTCAGCAACAAGGTCAGCTGGTCTAAAGGCACAGGCACCCGGTCAATGAAATCGTCAAAAGAGGTAAACGGACCAAAAAATTGCCTGTTTTCAAGAATTCGCCTTATCACGTTAGTCTCCAGCCCCTTGATCATTCCCAGCCCCAGGTAAATGTGCCTCCCATGAATGCTGTGAGGATGATCGCTTTTATTGATACAGGGTGCATGCACAATTCCGCCGCATTTTCTGATCTCTGTAAGGTAGGTTTCCGCATCGTAGAAGCCGCCGCCGTTATTTAGGGCCGCCACCATGAACTCCAGCGGAAAATAGCATTTTAGGTACAGGCTCTGGTAACTTTCTACCGCATAAGAAGCTGAGTGGCCTTTGGGAAAGGCATAACCCGCAAAAGAGGCGATCTGCTCCCAGACTTCAGTGATCAACTGCTCGTCATAGCCTTTATTCCTGCAGTTCTCACGGAATTTGACCGCGATCTTTTCCTGCTCTCCTTCCTTGCATTTCTTTCCGCTCATACTCCGGCGCAGGATGTCGGCCTCTTCAAAGCTCAATCCGCCGAAAAAATGGGCTATCTTCAACACATCTTCCTGGTAGACCATCACTCCGTAGGTCTCGGGCATGATCTCGTACAGCACGGGATTGGCCTCTTTTCGCGCTTCAGGGTCACGGTGCCTTCTAATGTAGGCTTCCTTCATCCCGCCATTGGAGACCCCGGGCCGTATGACCGAGCTGGCCGCCACCAGCCCCAGGTAGTTGTCGGTCTGCAGTTTGGTGAGCAGCCCCCGCATGGCCGGTGATTCAATATAGAAAACCCCCATGCAATCCCCTTTTTTAAGCAGGTTATTGATAGCAGGATCTTTTTTAAAGACCGCCACGTTCTCTATGTCTTCAAGCCGTGCCCCCGGCTGATTCTGCCTTATGAGTTCTATCGCATCCTTGATCTTGGGAAGCCCCCGCTGGGCCAGGATATCAAACTTGAAAATACCCAGCTCCTCGGCCACATTCATGTCGATCTGGATGGTAGGGAAGTTCTTGGGCGGCAAAAAAGTAGCGGCATAGCTGTAAACCGAATGATGGGTGATCATGATCCCGCCCGAATGCACACTAAGGTAGTTAGGAAAACCTTCTATCAAAGCGCCATAGCGCAGTACCAGTTTCTCGATCTCGTCAAGATTGTCATAGCTAAAAAATCCGGCAGAAAGTTTGTCTATGTCGGCTTTTGGCAGCCCAAAGACCTTTCCCAGCTCCCGTATCACCGCCCTGCGCTTAAAAGTGACATAAGTGGCCAAAAGCGCGGTATTTTCGTACTTTTTAAAGATGTACGCCGTCACATCATCTCGGTCTTTCCAGGAAAAATCGATATCAAAATCGGGAGGGGACTTGCGCTGGGTATTGATGAAACGTTCAAAAAAGAGATCGAGCTCCAGCGGATCCACGTTGGTGATCCCCAGGATATAGGCCACTATAGAGTTGGCACCGCTTCCCCTCCCAATAAAAGGGTAATTCTTTGATCGGGCATACTGCACAATGTCATAGTTGATCAAAAAATAAGAAACAAACCCCAGGTTAATAATGGCATGAAGCTCCTTTTCCACCCTTTCATGAACTTTTGCAGAAGCATCAGGGTACCGCTGCAGGATCTTTTCTTCACAAAGCGTCTTCAGTTTCTTTTCATCTTCTTCCTTGCTTGGGCCGTACACCTGCAGGTTCTGGTTCACCCGGTCTTTACCGAACCCGTAACTCACCCGGCAGGAGGCGATCAGGTTTTTGGTGTTTTCCAGGATGTGGGCAAAATCCTCGAATTCGGCTTCCAGGTGTTCAACAGGAAACATCTGGTGCGAAAGCGAAGCCTCTTCCTCTTTTGGCAGCTTGCTCAGCAAAGTGTTTCTGTCAATGGCCCGCAGCAGCCGGTGCGCGTTGTGATCTTTCTTACTGCGGAAGGTGACGCTTTGCAGCAGCACCAGCTTATCGCGGAAGTGGCGATATTTGGAAAACTTCAGTTTTCGCAGGCTTTCTACAGAAACCCCGATGAATTCATTTTCCCTGAAATGCGCTTTTTTCAAGGCCTCGACTTTTTCAAAAGGATAAATGACATAGCAGTGCGAAAGCACTGGGGCCTCATCTTTAAAATTCTTTTTCTGATGAAGATGACTCGATAAATGTTTATTTAGCTGAATGAAGCCTTCATTGTCTCGGGCAATGCCCACATACTGCTGGGAAACCCCGTTTCGGAAGTCGATTCCTATGAGCGGAGTGATGCCATATTCCGAAGAGAGCCGCACGAATTCCAGGCAGCCCGAGGTATTATTGATATCCGTTAGGGCCAGGGCCTGCACGCCATTCTTTTTCGCCAGTTCACACAGTTCCTCTACCGAAAAAGTTCCGTATCTCAGGGAAAACCAGGTATGACAGTTTAAGAACATCTTTTTGAGCTTTAGATTATTGTTGCCTGTGGGCGTGCAGGATGGGCGGCTCCCCGTTGAAAGGGTTGTGCATCCTGCCCACACTGGTGCCGCCCAGGGTAGCCGCCCTTATCACGCTGTGATCCCCAAACCGGTTCCTTATCTTATCCATGGAATGGTACAGGTTGAGCATTGATTCTGAATCATCGAACAGGTTGATCTGGTAATTACCGCCTACCAGTCCGCTGAATTTCACCCCTATAAGCCTTATGAGGAGTCGGCGGTCATACAGCTGCCTGAAGAGTTCCTCTATCTTGGGGATCAAAATATGATCTGCACTGGTGTAGGCGATCTTTGCCTGTTTGGTATAGGTCTGAAAATCTGAATAACGGATCTTCACACTCACCGTAGCGGTCAACTTATTGCCGCGCCGCAACTGGTAGGCAAGGTTCTCTGTCATGGCCACCAAGGTAGCCTGCAGCTGCACCATGTTGGTGGTATCTTTATGAAAAGTGCGCTCGGCAGAAAGGCTTTTTCGCTCATGAAAAGGGATTATGGGGGAATCATCTATACCATTGGCCCGCTTCCAGATGGTCCTGCCGTTCTTGCCCAGCACCCCTTCCAGCATCTCCACCGGCATCTGCTGGATGGTGCCAATATCGCTCACCCCCAGGTTAATGAGGGTCTGGAAGGTCTTGCTCCCTATCAGAGGGATCTTGCGCACCGAAAGGGGTGCCAAAAAGGACTTTTCAGCCCCTTCTTCAATAAACTTCTGGTTATTGGGTTTGGCCTCTCCCGTAGCGATCTTGGACACCACCTTGTTCTGGGAAAGCCCGAAGGAAATAGGCAGCCCGCTTTCCCTGATGATCGCCTGCCGCAACTCGGTAGCAAACTTATAGGTCCCGAAGAATTTATCCATCCCGCTCAGGTCAGCATAAAACTCATCTATGCTGGCCTTTTCAAAGGAAGGAACGCGGCTTTTTATGATCTCCGAAACCTGGTGGGAATATTTGGTGTAAGTGGAAGAATCTCCTTTGATCACCACCGCCTGCGGACAAAGCTGCCGGGCGATCTTCATAGCCATTCCCGAATGCACCCCGAACTTTCGGGTTTCATAGCTGCATGCGGCCACCACTCCCCTGTCCCCCAGTCCGCCTACAATAAGAGGCCTGTGCTGTAATTCAGAATTCAGCAACCGTTCTACAGACACAAAAAACGTATCCAGATCTAGATGTATGATAGCCCTTTTCTCTTTCATTTTTGGAATAATTCCATTTTTATGGATTATTTCCAAAATTAGAAAAAAGAAAGATTCCGAAGAATAAAACGGGGTTAAAACTTTTTGAAAACAAAAAAAGATAATTAGGAGCCCTTAAAACGTTTCATTACCGCAGAAGTAGACGCATTTTCTACTACCCCATAAACATCTCTTAATTAATCAAATAATGATTAAAAACATTTTTTGGCTTCCATCATTGTATTAGTTTTGTGACCTATAGAAAAACAATTTCGGGAGTATCCCCTAAACCCCTGCAATTATGAAGATCCTTTTAGCCGAAGATGATCTCCTTACGAGAAAATCCCTCACTTATTTCCTGGAATCCAAAAAGTATGAAGTAATCCATGCTTCTGATGGAGAAATCGCATTAGATCTTTTAAGATCCCAAAGTTTTGATTTGATCATAACAGACCTGAACATGCCTAAAATAGGAGGGCTACAGCTCATTGATATCATCCGGACAGAATTATCATTAGAGACTCCTGTAATCGTATTAACTGCCTCTGGCGTGGAACAGACTGAACTGGACGCCTTTGCTATAGGCGCAAGTGAGTTCATTTCCAAGCCTTTTAGTCCCTCTGTGTTGAATATGCGAATTCAACGACTAGTCCCACAGGAATGAAAAACATACTCGTCCTAATCCTGGTATTCCTGTTCTGCCAGGTCCCACAACATTCCTTTGCTCAGACGCCAACCTCAGATTTTGAACAGGCAAAGAAAAGCGCCTATGCTCAAGATTACAGATCGGCCATTACAGCCATGAAGGGTTTAATTGAAGAGCATCCTCATAATATTGAATACCAAATATTTTTAGCCAGAGTATACAGCTGGAACCAATCATTTGAAGAAGCAATAGATATACTTGAACCGCTTGTCAAAAAAAAGGTCCGTGAGGCCCTGGAGGTAATGATCCAGATCCAGTCATGGTCCCGGCAATACGAAGAGGTAATAAAATACGCTAAACTGGCTGATTCTCTATATCCAGATTCATCATTCAAAATTCAGCAAAGCAAAGCACTTCTATCCCTTGAGGAGAACAAGAAGGCAAAAGCACTTATAGATGAAATACTGGATGAAGAGCCTAATAATAAGGAAACCAGAAAACTTTTAAGCGAAATCCTGAAAAGAAAGGAACGAAAGCTGCTAATTTCTTACCTAAACACCTCCTTTAGTAATCCAGGTTTTCGTCCATGGCATCTTGCTTCGCTGGGATACAAAACAAATTTGGGTACTATTCCTGTATTACCTCGTATCCAATACGGACAAATCTCGGGGCGAGAAGGCTTTCTTATAGAATTAGATGCCTACCCTAAGATCTATAGTAAGGGATATCTGTATTTAAATGCAGGTGTTTCTTTAGAAGGATCGGCATTTCCAGATTTACGCGGCGCAGTGGAATATTACCAAACACTCAACCCCTATTTTTCTGTTTCTCTGGGTGTAAAGTATATGCAGTTCCCAGGCAATGAGGCCTTGCTCTACACCGGTCAAATTGCTTACACCTTCAATAATGCTACCCGCATAAGCTACCGGTCATATTTGGCAGATATAGATGATTCTTCCAGTTTAAGCCACAGCCTTTCCATCAGGTTCCCTGAATCAATAAATGAAAATTTTGTACAACTGGATCTGCAGTATGGCAATCTACCCTATGAATACTATGCAACAGGTATTCAAACGAATTTAAAGAGTGCCCGAGCAGGTGTACAATATCAGTTTAGGCTAACCCAACAGATTCTGCTGCAGCCCATATTCATATATGAATATGAGGAATATTTTCCGGAGCAATATCGTCATAGATTCAACAGTCAAATTTTAGCTACCTATCGCTTTTAATGAACCTGGAACGATTAAAATATATTTGGGATTATCCTGAAGGGATCCAGTTACTACTGATAGTGCTAATCTTACTGCTCCTCTTTAGTACAGTTCTTTTCATTACCCTTATAGTTGTTAGCAGAATACGCAAAAAACAAAAAAACAGCAGGCAAAGAAGATATGCGAACCATATAGAGGAAACATTATTTGCCATTGCTTTTGACAACAGAACCCTGAAAGACCTGAAGAAAGAAAAGAATTTTATTAGGCGCTGGAACAAGAAAAAGTACAAGCAACAATTTCTACGAGAGTTAATAAAACTACATAGACTGTACGGCGGTGAGATCGCAATAAAACTGCAACATTTCTACCAGTCCTCCGGATTAATGCAACTGTCATACGAAAAGATCAGGAGCAATAAATGGTATTTGAAGTGCGATGGCATTCAGGAATTAAGTGAATTGGAGATCAAAAAATCTGCACCCGTTATTCGAAAGTACACCACATCAGAAAACGACACCTTAAAAATGGTGGCGATCATCGAGTTCCTCCATCTCGTTGGATTAGAGGGATTATCATTATTAAAAGATTACGACCAACCTCTCAATGACTGGATCCAATTGAACCTTCTAGAATCGATCAAGGAAAAGCAGATCGAACAGGTTCCCGACTTTGGATACCTCCTAACAGTGCAGAATACCAGTGTAGTCACCTTTGGTTTACGTCTAATTTCATTATTCCATCAAAATCAGCATATACCTCAAATTCGAAGTCTGGAGAATCATTCTTCCAGACACATTCGGCTACAGGCACAACGGAGCCTCCGCGACCTGGTTTATCAGCACTAAGAAGGAGACCCTACCAGAAACGAAAAATCGTTAAAATGCATATTTTATCTATGAAATGTTTATATTGTGGTAATTTTGTGTGATAATTAGCACTCCAAAGGGAGTTGATAACCATAATAATATGCCCCTAGCCATTTTATTTGCTGTTCCAGAGCATCTCAGCGACTATAATGCCTTTATGCTGCTTTTTGCTTTTTCCATCATGGCATCTTACCTCTTTCTTAGTATGGTTTCGATCTTCTCTATGAGAAATTACTTGCGGAAAAATGGCTTTGTAAATTATCAGGTGATTCTTAACTCTGATTTGGCACCTCATCTTTCTTTGATTGCACCAGCTTATAACGAGGAGCTTACAATAGAAGAAAACGTACAATCGATTCTTTCCTTAAATTATAATAACTACGAAGTCGTCGTTGTAAATGACGGCAGCAAAGACCGCACGCTTGATATCTTGATCAAAACCTATGACCTGGTACCGACAGATTTGGATTTTAAAGGAGAGCTTCCTACTAAATCTGTCCGGAGAGTATATAAATCTAAAAGTCAGGCCTTTAAAAGACTCACAGTGATAGATAAGGTAAATGGAGGAAAAGCAGATGCTCTTAATGTAGGTATTAATTACTCCAAAAATCCCTATGTAGTCTGCATTGATGTGGATTGCATTTTGGAAAAAGACGCTTTATTGAAACTTGCCAAGCCTTATCTTGAATTATCAGAAAAAAGAGTTATTGCTACCGGAGGGGTACTAAGGATCGCCAATTCCTGTGTGGCAGACGGGGGGCGTCTTATAGAAGTTAATGCACCTAAAAAAATGCTGCCTCGAATTCAGGTACTCGAGTACCTCAGAGCCTTTTTACTAGGACGAATGGCCTGGAGCAAACTGGATGGCCTTCTATTGATTAGCGGAGCTTTTGGAATGTTCGACAAAGAAATTGCCATAAAAGCCGGAGGCTACGATCCAAAAACAGTAGGAGAAGATATGGAACTGGTGGTGCGCATGAGGCGCTACATGATCGAGCAAGAACTGCCTTACAGCGTTTTCTACATCCCAGATCCAATTTGCTGGACCGAAGCCCCAGAGAGTCTGGCCATCTTTAATAAGCAGCGTAGTCGCTGGACCCGTGGCACAATAGAAACCTTGTGGAGACACCGCAAAATGTTTTTCAACCCACAATACAAGGTTCTAGGAATTCTTAGCATTCCTTATTGGACATTTTTTGAATTTCTTGCGCCCCTTTTAGAAGTAATTGGGATACTTGTGACATTGTATCTGGTGATCATTGGTCTAATCAACTGGCCATTTTTTGTTATTCTGGCTATACTGGTCTATACTTTTTCAGTAGCTCTTTCCTGTCTTGCCCTTCTCACCGAAGAGTATACCTACAGTCAATATTCCCTTAAAGACTTCAAAAAACTCATTATCGGCGCCCTTCTCGAACCTTTTATTTTCCACCCTGTGACAGTCTATGCAGCCATTAAAGGAAATTTGGAGAAACTTCGAGGTAGAAATGCATGGGGAGAAATGAAAAGAAGTGGTTTCCGTACAAAATCTGTATTACCAGCAGATCAAACCTGAGGCAAAAAAAAGCAGACCCTAAAGGGTCTGCTAATAGAAGGATATTAATCACCTTATTTGCGTAAAGACTTTGCCTCTTCGGCAGTAATTCTTTTCCCGTTATAGTAATGCACCACAAAAGCGTCCTTGAATCCGTTTCTATGCATTTCCCTTTGCAATCTTGCTGCTTCATGAGGCAGACGTGTTCTTCCCCAGGTGTATTTGGTAAGCCCTTCATGTTCATAAGAGTAAACATTTCCCAGGTTTTTCAATTGGGAATCTCCTTCCTGAAGCGGATCTTTTGAAGCAAGGATCTGGATCTTATACACCAATCCTTTTTCCCATCGTGAAGAACTCACTACATCAGAAACTTCAGAAATAGCGTCCAGTGCTTCCCCTCCTGTGGCAGAAGCCTGTGCAGTAGCATTGAAAGAAAATGCAAATAATAAAATAGTGCTTAAAAGAGTAATGTTTTTCAAAACTGGTAGAATTAAATTGTTAAAAACTGTTAATAAAAACGAAAGTATAAAAATTCTCCTACACATATCAGTAATCACCTGAATTCTCGATAAAAAGCGTCCAGAGAGGCATGAAGGTCTGTTCTATTTCTTCTGAACAATTCTTTGTATTTTTCCCACAGAAGAATTCCCATATGTTACAAATAATCCGTCCAACCCTCCTGCTCCACCGCCCCACCTGTGAAGCCAACATTAGGAAAATGGTCAACAAAGCCGAAGAGCAGAAAGTACAACTTATCCCACATTTTAAGACCCATCAATCTGCTACTGTTGGTGATTGGTTTAAAGCAGCAGGCGTCAAAGCCATCACCGTCACTTCGGTTAAAATGGCAAACTATTTCAGCAAAAACGGCTGGAAAGATATCACTATCGCTTTTCCTGTGAATATCCTGGACGCCGAGCAGATAGATGAACTCGCTGCCCGTGTTGACCTCAAGATCTTTATTAACAGTAAAGAGGCCGCGAATTCCCTGAAGGAGCAATTAAAGCATCCTGTAAAATTTTACATTGAAATAGATGTGGGCGACCATCGGTCTGGGGTAGATCCAGATGATCCTGACATTATTTCTGAAATCCTCCGGCTCAGCAGGAACTCAAATTTACATTTTGAAGGATTTTACACCCATGCGGGGCATACTTACAATGCAGCCTCTCCGGAAGAGGTTGAGCAGATCGCGGGGGCGTTTCTGAAAAAATTCCGAAGCTTAAAAGCAGAGTTTAGCGAGGAATATCCAAACCTGAAAATCGCCATGGGCGACACTCCCTCCTGCAGCATTCTGAAGGAGCTGGAAGGCATAGACAGCATACATCCCGGCAATTTCGTCTATTATGACCTGGTACAGTATGGTATAGGTTCTAATAACCTTGAGGAGATCGCCATTTGTCTTGCCGTTCCTGTGGTGGCAGTACACCCGGAACGGCAGGAGGTAATAGTGCACAGCGGCTGGGTGCATCAGGGTAAGGATTCTATCGCAGATGCAAATGGAAATACTCACTACGGGTTTGTGGTGAAATTAACGGCAGATAAATGGTCAGCTCCAATTGGAAAGGTGATCAAGCTCTCCCAGGAACATGGAGTGCTTCATCTTCCGAAGGAAAGGATCGAAAATATACAGGTTGGTGATGTACTGGGCATTCTTCCTGTTCATGCCTGTGCCACAGCTCATATGATGGGGAAGCTGTTTACCACTGAAGGAGAAAAGATTCAGATGATGCCTCGGAATCCTGAAATTTCAGGTTCTTGAGCCGGAAACAAGAAAATCTGTATCTTGTTTGCAAATTTGGTGCTTATTTTATGAAATTCAACTCCGACCTCCTGTGGTCCTTTTATTTGATCGCGGCAGCTGTTCTTTTCTTCTCTTTCGGAAATTTTATTGGCAGTTCTCAAACCGAAAAAGAACTCTCCTGCCAGCTAAAAAGAAGTGAGGAAAAGATTCAGATCCTGAATCGCGAAAATCAGCAATTATCTGAGCAACTTACCTCAAGAGGGATCTACAGTTATCCGCAGGCCGGAATAATTTCTGCCGAAGAGGAGGACCAGGTCACTCTCCTGCTCATGCTCAATGGGCAGAAGGCATTAAAAGACCTGGTGGTAAAGAGAAGTATGCTTCCCGGTTACTCTCTCCTGAAAGGTTCTGAAGCAAAAGAAACCATGCTCTCCCAAAAAATCACCTACCTTGGAAGCTTAAAGCCTCATACCCCCGCAGCGTTTGAAATGCCTCTCAAGCAAAAGGAGGCTGCAATTGAATTCATTTTTAAATCGGGAAAAAAACAATGGAAACAGATCCTGAGAGTGAGACAAAATGATAAAGGTGAAATCTTTAGCTTTTGGGTAATCACGAACGGGAACGACCTGGTGATCGATAAGCACGTAGATAAAGGCTTTCCTATGGAAAAAGACGGAAGTATTCTTCTTTGGGAAGACAGAAAAGTCAGGTATTCAGAAATTGAGATGAATTCTGTTTTTCGATTCTAACAGCAATGAGCATCTCTTCTGGAATGAATGTGAACTGTGCTGATTTTTATCAGAAGGAAAGATGTCATTAACTCAGCATTTAATTGTAGTTTTATTTTATGATCAAAGCAGTAATCATTGACGATGAAATCAACGCCCAGAATTTACTGGAGAAGACTCTTGACAGGTTCTTTCCTAATAAGTTCAACATTGTCGAAAAATGTAATTCGGTTGACACGGGTGTAGTTGCAATTAAAAACCATGAACCTGATCTGCTATTTTTGGACATACAAATGCCTGAAAAAAATGGTTTTGAACTTTTTAAATATTTCGATACTGTCAATTTTGAAGTCATTTTCACGACTGCCTACAACCAGTTTGCCATTAAGGCAATTAAACGCAGTGCCCTTGATTACCTCCTCAAACCAATTAATCACGTGGATCTCGCTGAAGCAGTAAAAAAGTTTGAGAACAGGAATAAAGAGAGCTTCGCACAAAAGAAATTATCACTGCTACTGGAAAACCTGAATGTCAACGACCAAAACGTTAGTAAAATAGCTTTTCCGACGGTGGAAGGTTTTGAACTTATACATTCTAACCAGATCCTGTACTGTAAAGCTGAAAGCAATTATTGCTGTATTAAAAAGATCGACGGCCATGTCAAGACGGCCACGAAAACATTGAAATATGTGGAAGAAATTCTTCCGGCCCACGCTTTTAAACGAATACACAAAAGCTTTGTCATCAATTTGAATTACGTGGTGAGGTACAACAAAGCTGATAAAGAAGTTGAATTAACCAATGGAGAGAAAATCCCGGTTTCTTTTCGAAAAGAAGAAGAGTTCATCAATGCCATTCTACAAAGTCAGTAAGCTTTCCTTCTTCTTTATCTTTTGGTTTAATTTAGCGTTCACTCAAAATTATCCCAGCAAAAATTATACTGCAGCCAACCAGTTGCCCAATAATGCCGTAAGGTCATTGCTGGTCGACAGTAAGCATGTTCTATGGATTGGTACTGAGAATGGGGTGGTCAAAAAGGAAAATGAAGGGTTCAAATATTTTTTTGAAGAGGATGGTTTAGCTCTTAACAGTTGCTGGGCTATTGCAGAAGACGAAAATAAAAAACTGTGGTTTGGCAGTTACGGCGAAGGCGTGAGCATTTATGACGGATTTCGCTTTAAGGTTATTTCAGCAAAAGACGGGTTGGTTCACAATGAGATCACCAAACTTTTTCCCGACGAAGACAGGATGTTCGTAGGAACCAGCGACGGTGTTTCCGTAATTGACGTAAATAGCTTTAAGGTTATTTCTTCAAAAACTTCATCCAACGAGCAACTTTTGCGAGTCCAGAACTTCTTCAAGTACAAGGATCAGGTCTATGTTGCCACTTATAATAATTCCGGGATCTTCAAAGTCAGCGTTGAGAATAATCAGCTAAACCTTATCAAGTTAAGAGATTTTCAACACCTCTACTCCGTTTTTGTGGATCAGGACAGTATATACAGCAGCCACAAAGGTTTTTTCAGAAAATATTCACTGGCTGATTTTGTGAATAAAAAAGATTCTGTCTCTGCGGAAAAGATTGGCTATTCCATTATCTGGGATTATGTAAAAAGCAATGATGATAAGATCTTTGCGGCCGCCTGGGGAATCTATGACACCAATGGCGGAATATATGAAGTGGAAAATGATCAATTAATTTCAAGGGCTACTGAATTTGATATCCTGAGCAAAGAAGTGGTTTCTTTGGCTTATGATGCCCACTTCGAAAAGTTATACGTAGGCACCAAAGATGCCGGTATGTTTGAGGTTGCTTTGAACCCTCAAATAAAATTTCACGAGATCGAAAGTCAGAACGTTCTGGGGTTCGCCAATACAGAAAACAGTTTCGCGGTATTGTTGAGCAATTCCATTTTTCTAAAAAAGGCTGAAAGCGAACACAGCATTAAACTGTCCCAACTAAAAGCATGGCAGAAAAACTACCTCAAGAACACCAAATTGCCGTTGCCAAAACATAAAGATGATTTTTATGAATTGGATTATAGCACAAAGGCAGAAGACATCAATTTTTACGACATTAAAGAATCCCAAAACATCTATTGGGTGAACACCAATATCGGCCTTTTTGCCATAAAGGAAACCGGCGAGTTGCATCGTTATTTACCCTTACATTCCGAAGAGATCAATTTTACACCTAAAGGGAAACTCATAGAGACAAATCCTTATGGCGGGGTTAGAGTTTACAGTGATCTCGATACTTTTGACTATACGCATTTTGACCAGAAAGCGCCACACACCCCCACCATGGTGGTAGGCAGTTGCCGACAGGAGAATAAAACCTATTTCCTGTCTATTTTTTCCGGCCTGTATGTATGGGAGGATAATAATTTTGAGTCCTATTTCAAAAATGACATCTGGAAAGAAAAGAAATTAAAACATATTACGCCTCTTGGCGAAAACCTGGCTATTTCAAATGAATTCGGAGATATTTTTATCGTGAATGATAAAACGACATTTAAGGTCCTTAGGAAAATACCCCGGGCTAAGATTCAGGGAAATTCCATTGCTTTTTTGAGGGAATACAAAGGGAACCTGATAATTGGAACAGAAAAAGGGCTAACCCTGTACAAGAACGGCCGATTCATTTTTTTAGACAAGGAACAAGGCCTGGTACAACCTTTACTCAGCGCAAAAGTGGTTAAAAACACATTGTACCTGGGAAGCTTAAACGGCTTCTACCTGGTGGACCTGAACGCGATCACAGATACGGAGGCATTGGTTGATCAGGTAAAGATCAAAGAGATCTCTATTAATAACAATGCAGTTCCCGTTGAGCCTTTTTTAAAAGAAGATAAAATTGATCTGGCATATAATGAAAATACCATCTTACTTAGATTTTCTACAAATGCTCACGCATATCCTCGCAAGCTTAAGTACCAGTACCGCCTAAATCCAGGTGACAAATGGAGTCCCGCATCATCAAAACCGGAAATATTCCTGCCTTTTTTACCAACAGATGATTATAACGTAGAGGTAAAAGTGTTTGACGAAAGCACGGGTTTAAGTTATACCCAACTATTATTAAAATTGGTAATACTCCCGCCATTTTGGAAAACCTGGTGGTTTTCTTTACTGATATTGAGCTTCTTTCTAGTAGTAGTCTATGGCATATACAGATTTCAAATAAACCAAACCCGGCAATTTGAAAAGCAAAAAAGTTTGATCCAAAAGCGTTTTGAAGAAACTAAAATGGAAGCGCTGCTGGCGCAAATGAATCCTCATTTTATATTCAACGCCATGAATTCCATCCAGTATTATATAATGGACAAGGATATTGAGAACGCCACCATATTCTTAGGGGATTTCGCGAAATTGATCAGGCTGAACCTGGATCACTGTAACAAACCGACCATTTTGTTGAGCGAAGAAATAGATTACCTGCAATCCTATATTCGGGTGGAAAATACCCGCTTCAATAATGCCATAAAGGTGATTACTGAAGTAGATCCAAGGATCGATTCTTACGAAACAGAAATCCCGACGATGCTGCTTCAGACCTTTGTCGAAAATGTGTTTGTTCATGCATTTCCGAAGAGTATTCCCAACCCTACTTTAAAAGTTTCTTTCAAGCTACTTTCAGAAAACGATTTGCAGTGCAAGATCGAAGACAACGGAATCGGGATCAACAATGATCCAACTAATAAATTGCACGAATCCAAAGGAGTGAACCTGGTTAAAGAGCGCCTGACTTTGCTGGGATATGATATTGATGAAACTTTAAAAATAATTTCGGCTAAAGATCAAGGCACTTCCGTAATTCTAACCCTGAAAGTTTAACGATTACTTCCAAAATCCATACGTTTACTAAACGACCCTTCTTTGCTTTAACATATCTTTTAATTTTACAAAAAAATTAGAGCAAGCAACGGTTGTCTCTGACATAGAATTTATTTTTTGTATAGTGTTATATGTAGGGGTATAATACTCATCAGGAATAAAAAACTGTTCTTGCTTTAATTTTTAAAGAACAAAACCACTGGCACATGATGTTGGTGGTTTTTTTATACTCCAGTTAGAGCTTCGCAAAAATGGAAAGGCAATGGGAAGTTATGTTCTACGGTCCTCCAGGTGATAACCTAAAGCCAAGAGAGAATTGTGTCATTCTACAGTTTTTGAAAAACAAAAAACCCGCAAATTTCATTGCGGGTTTTTTTCAGCGGAGAAAGAGGGATTCGAACCCCCGGAGGTGTGACCCTCAACAGTTTTCAAGACTGCCGCATTCGACCACTCTGCCATTTCTCCTTAGCGGATGCAAATATAAAAAGCTTTTTCGAATTCTAAAGAAGAAAAATTGGCTTTTTTCAGGCTTATTTTTCTTTCCTCTGAAAATGAGTAGGTTCCTATCTTTCCCTGTTTGAAAAAAAATAGAATTTGGCTCCTGTTTATTTCCAAATATTCATTAAAACCCTGTTAAATACTGGTTAAATGTATTTTTTACAATTTCTTTCCCGCAAAAAGCCATTATATTGAAGTCGACTAAAGCATTAGCCTATAGCAGGCACATGAGTGAGAAGTGTATCCCCCTACTTACCCTTCTCACTCTTTTTTTTACCATGGCGGCAGCTTCCTCACCGGGTCAATGGTAAAGTCATGGATCTTCCAGTGCAGGCTTCTCAATTCTTCATAGCCTCTGGCGATATCATCAAGATCTATCTTCCCTTTAGGCACTACAGCTACCTGTCCGAAGTAGACCTGTCCCGATTCCCTGAAACGTACCTTTGCCCCGGCCACCCATGGCCAGGAACGGGCAGTTTCTTCTACCTTAAGGATGATCTCATCTTCATCTGTCGTATTTAGGCGTTGCGGATACCGGTCCATGAGGTCAAATGATGCCGTTTTTACATGTTTTAGACCGTCTCTAAGAACAGAGATAGATATGAACAAAGCCGCTACGGCATCTGCCCACCAAATTCCGGCGCCCACTCCCAAAATTCCGAGAATAGCTGCCAGGGCTGTCATATAATCGGCTTTTTGAGCGCTGGCATCTGTAAAAAGCAGTTTATTGTGAAGGTCTTCGGAAAGAGGGATCTTTTTCATACCTAATATCATGGCCGGAATGGCGCTGTACAAAAGGGCGAGGATCATCACCCAACCCATCCATACCTCGTACCCAAAGAACATTTTAGAGCCTATAGTAGGATGGTCGGCCTTGATAAGGGCCATGGAGGAATCATAGACCAAAAAGATCCCCATTCCAAGAAGTGCAACCGCCCCTGTCAAAAATGAAATGGAAAAGACGCGGTGATAACCATAGGGAAATCTCTTGTTAGGAGCTTTACTGTTGATCTTACTGGAGATCAAAAATGCTATTGACGGTACCAGGCTCAAAACATCTTCCAGCCAGGCAGTTTTCATCGCCTGAGACGAGCCCAGGGAAAAATACATGATAATAACAACAGAAATGAGATAAACAAGAGTGATCCACTCCAGTTTCTTAGCCCGCTTCAGGGCTTTTTTAAGATCTGGCGGTAGTTCAAAGTCATGAATTACTTTCATGGCTGCTGTTTCTTTTGCTGAAAAATAAAATCCTCCAGGTGTTTCAAAAGCCTGTTTTCGCCTTTCGGTATCAGGTAGACATGTTCTTTATCGTATGGAACGGTCATGCCCGCTTTCTTTTTCCAGATGGTCTTTTTCGTGATGCCCCCTATCACTACATGGATCTCAAACTCTTCCAGTTGTTTTACAAGTTTGCTTTCAGACCCCTCTTTAAAGCTGATCTTAAGCCCCTCTTTTGTTGCGAACTTCCGAAGCATTTCCACCTCACTGCCAGAAAATGTACTGTCTTCCACCATGGTGAACGGTGGGTTTTCCACCACTCCCACTAAAAGTTCATTCCTGCGTGCTTCTTCAAAGGAGTTTTCAGGATCCTTGGGAAAAACGCAGGAAGTAAGGCACACCAGCAGGATGATCTTCCACTTGGTCATATTACCAAATTAGAAAATTTACCCCAGCTACAGCAGCTGTTGTACGTTAAACCTTTCAAAAA
The DNA here is from genome assembly GCF_900102915.1 of Salinimicrobium catena. Lineage (GTDB taxonomy): Bacteria > Bacteroidota > Bacteroidia > Flavobacteriales > Flavobacteriaceae > Salinimicrobium > Salinimicrobium catena. The sequence goes on along the minus strand of NZ_FNGG01000002.1, from coordinate 178,222 downwards.
GCTTTTTTAGAAAACCAGACCTTAGCAATCTTCTTTCAGGAAGCACCTAATGACATCGGTGGTGGTGACAATCCCCACCAGCCTGTCATCGGCTACTACAGGAAGGGCGTGAAATTCATGGGAGAGAAAAATATTTCCCACCTGCTCAATCGTAGTATCAGGATCAACAGAAACCACCTTTTTTGTCATTACCTGTTCAATGCTGAACATGTCATATACGGTGGTCTCGATCCCTTCTCCATCCTCGTCTACCGCATCGGCAAAGGAGATCCGAAGTAGATCGGTGTAGCTCAACATTCCCACTATATGACCATTTTCCACCACAGGCAGATGTCTTATGTGGTTGCGCTTGAAAAGGGATTCTGCCGTAGACAATTCATCTGAAAGTTTCAGTTTGACTATGTTCCTGGTCATGATGGCCGAAACTGGTGCATTCTTTTTCATATCTCACAATTTTTCGGACGTTAATCGTTTGGCTGTCTAAAAGATACAACATAAAAGGTTACAAAAACAGTTCGGCGTGGCCGAATTCCTTCAGAAAAAAGTTAAAATCAGGGCCTTTTCTACGAACTTTTGTTTTGGGATTTTACCCGAAAAAACCATTATCTTGTGAGCTTCAATTAAAACATTATAAAATGAAGAAAATACTGGTTTTTACCATGGCGGCGAGTTTGGTGGCCTGTAAAGCCCCTAAACCAAAGAGTATTGAAGAAGCGAATCCCGTGGAATATGCAAATACCATCACTCCCGAGGAGTTGAAGGAGCATCTTTTCACTTTCGCCAGTGATGAATTTGAAGGAAGAGAAACCGGCGAACCCGGGCAGAAAAAAGCGGCAGAATATCTTAAATCCGAATATAAGAAACTCAACATTCCTTCTCCCCTGGGTGAGGATGATTATTTCCAGGAGGTTCCTTCCAGCGTTTTTACCCGTGGAAATATTAAGGACACAGAAAATGTTCTGGCTTACATAAAAGGTACCGCTTTGCCTGAAGAGATCCTGGTGATCTCGTCTCATTACGACCATGTGGGGATAGATGATGAAGGCAATATTTACAATGGTGCCGATGATGATGGTTCGGGTACAGTAGCCATCCTGGAGATAGCCGAAGCCTTTAAAAAAGCAAAAGAAGACGGATTTGGGCCAAAGCGTTCCATTCTTTTCCTGAATGTTACCGGGGAGGAAAAAGGCCTTGTAGGCTCAAAGTATTATACAGATAATCCTGTTTTTCCACTGGAGCAGACCGTTACGAATTTAAATATTGATATGATCGGCCGTGTGGGTGAAGGAAAAGAAGACGCCGGAGATTATGTGTACTTGATCGGAAGCGATAAGCTGAGTACAGAGTTGCATGAACTTAGTGAAGCGGTGAACCAGAAGTACCTTAACCTGGAGCTGGATTACACTTATAATGATGAGAACGATCCGAACAGGTTCTATTATAGAAGTGACCACTACAATTTCGCCAAAAATGACATTCCCATTATCTTCTATTTTAACGGGGTTCATGAGGATTACCACAAGCCGACAGACACGCCGGATAAGATCGAGTATGACTTACTGGCAAAAAGGGCGAAACTGGTGTTCCTTACCGCATGGGAGGTTGCTAACAGAGATCAGCGTCCTGTGGTTGACAAGCCCACAATGGCTGACACAGTCGCCGAATAAGAATTTTATTTCATCCCATATTCAAACCTCATGGAATTCAAATTCTGTGAGGTTTTTTATTTTTAAACGATCCGGATCATAGTTTGAGCTGAAAGGTAGGCGCAGCCGAAGGTCGAAGGCTACTGTAAAGAGAAATTCCCTACCTAACCACCTCGACCATTCCTCCTTTCAGTCGGAAGCTCGGTGTGACAATAAAGGAAAAGCTTGATTTTATTTTAAGAACAGTCGCAACGAATTGTCAGCCTGAGCTCGGCAGTCCAACCGAAAGGAGGAATGGTCGAAGGCCTTTTATAAGTAGAGTTTTCTCTCGAACACCTCAACCATTCCTCCCTTAGTCAGAAGTTCGGGGTGCCACTTAACAAATGCAGAAACAAAAAAAGCTCCTCGTTTTCACAAGGAGCTTTTTGGGTGGAAGATGGGGTTCGAACCCACGACCTCTGGAACCACAATCCAGCGCTCTAACCAGCTGAGCTACGACCACCATTTTAATCGGATGCAAATGTAATACATTTCCCTCCTTATACAAAAGAAAAAACTTTGTTTTTTTACTTCAGGTCAAATAATGAATCTACCGCCACGTAACGGCTCACGTTGAATCCTTCCCCATATTCGGTACCTACCAAACGGCCTAAGTCTTTGGCCCTGTAGGTAATGCTCTCCAAAAAATTACTGCTTGAGATAGGAGTCTCGGGTTCCTGACTATTCTCATCAAAGATTTGAGAAGCATAGGCTTTTACCGAGGCAACTTTTTTATCCATAAAGCCGGTCACATCAACCACCACATCTGGAGAAAGATTTTTCCATTGAATGTAGTGAAATACATTCTTTGGACGCCAGGCTTCCTGCGCATTTCCGTTATAAATGGTCTTGATCTTTCGAAGTCCGCTTAAAAAACAAGCATCGGCTACCAGCTTTGCCCCTTTTCCATGGTCAATATGTCTATCATCTATGGCATTGCACAAAACGAGCTCGGGTTTGTATTTCCTGATCACCTTGATGATCTCCAGCTGGTGAGCCACATTGTTCACAAAAAACCCATCGCTGAATTCCAGGTTTTCCCTTATTGAAACTCCCAAAATATCTGCAGCGGCCTTCGCTTCCTTATCTCTTATCTCGGCTGTTCCCCTGGTACCCAGTTCACCCCGGGTAAGATCCAGTATCCCGACCTTTCTTCCTTTTTCGATCTCTTTAGCGATCGTGGCCGAGCAGCCAAGTTCTACATCATCGGGATGTGCCCCTATTGCCAGTATATCTAATTTCATGAATTATCTTGTCTTTTTAGTTGCAGGCCAAATTTACAATTTTAGATCCGCACATCTACCATATCCTTCCGGGTCTCTTCCAGAGCCTCTTCAATATCTGCTATAAGGTCTTCAGGTTCTTCGATCCCCACTGAAAATCGCAGCAAACCGTCCTTTATCCCCTGCTCTTCCCGCTCTTCGGGTGAAAGCAAGGCATGAGAAGTCTTGGCCGGAGACAAGATTGTAGATTCCACTCCGGCCAAACTCATAGAAGGTTTGATAAGTTTCAGGTACTTCATAAAAATTGCCGAGTCCAGCCCCTTGAGTTCGAAAGATAACATCCCGCCGAAGCCTTTCATCTGGCTTTTAGCCAGTTCATGATCTGGGTGTGATTTGAGACCGGGATAATAAACCTTTTCGACAAGCTCGTGCTGCTCTAAAAATTCTGCCATCCTTCCGGCATTCTCGTTCTGCGCCTTCACGCGAAGCCCCATTGTCTTGATACTTCTTTCCAATAACCACACGGTATAATCGCTTAGACTTCCGCCAAAATTCTTTGCCAACTGAAAAATGGTATCGATCTTTTCTTCTGAAGAAACCACCGCGCCGGCCAAAATATCGCTGTGCCCGCCCATATACTTAGTGGCTGAATGGATCACCACATCAATGCCCATGTCTATAGGGTTCTGGTTGACGGGCGAAGCAAAAGTATTGTCTATCATGCTCACCAGGCCGTGTTTTTTAGCGAGGCCGGCAATGGCTTTAATATCGGTGATGCTGAGCAACGGATTGGACGGCGTCTCGATATAGATCCCTTTAGTATTTTTCCTGATCTCCTTTTCAAAGGCTTCCGCAGAAAGGTCCCTGGCAAAAGTAAAATCAATCCCGAACTTCTTGAATTCCTCGGTCACCAGATTGCTGGTGCCTCCATACAGGGTTTTCTGCAGCACCACATGATCTCCCTTGTGCAAAAAGGCCAATAAGGAAGAACTCACTGCCGCCATTCCGCTGCCAAAGATAAGCGCCGCTTCTCCATGTTCCAGAGCAGCGATCTTCTGAGCGAGCGCCTGTTGGTTTGGAGTGTTGAAATACCGCGGGTAGCGTTTTACCTCCACATCTTCAAAAGCGTAGGAGGTCGACATGTATAAGGGTGAGACTGCGCCTTTGAACTGCTTGTCTTCCAGCTCGCCGGCATGCGCGCAAAGGGTATTGATGCCCTGAGATCTTTTGGCCATGGTTAACGAATTTGATTTTTCACTAAGTTACTAAGAATATTATTAAGCAAAAGCTGCTCATATCAACGCATTTCTCTGCAGAAGCGTTTTATTTCCTACCCGGTTTTTTATCTTTACCGTATGAAATTACTTTTTAAGAACATCAAGCAGCTGCTCCAGATAAGAGACAACGCAACTATAAGCCTGAAGGGCAGCGAAATGAAAGAACTTCCTAAACTCGATGATGCCTGGCTCCTGGTGGAGGACGGCAAGATCGTCGACTTCGGAAAAATGGAGGAAATCCCCGCTTTTGAAGAGGTGGAAACAGTAGATGCCTCCGGAAAGATCCTGCTACCCGGCTGGATCGATTCCCATACTCACCTGGTCTACGCCGGAAACAGGGAACAGGAATTCGTTGACCGCATCAACGGCCTCACCTATGAAGAGATCGCCAACAAAGGAGGCGGTATTTTGAACTCGGCCAAAAAACTTCAGGAAACTTCAGAAGAAGAATTGTACGTCCAGTCTGCCCGAAGACTGGAAGAGGTGATGAAAATGGGAACCACTGCCATCGAGATCAAATCGGGTTACGGCCTCACTACAGATGCCGAATTGAAGATGCTGCGGGTGATAAAAAGATTAAAAGAAAATTATCCCATAGCCATCAAGGCAACTTTCCTGGGAGCCCATGCCGTTCCCAAAGAATATAAAGAAAACAAGGATGCTTATCTCGATCTGCTGGTTGACGAAATGATGCCAAAGATCGCCGAAGAGCAACTGGCCGAATACGTGGATATTTTTTGCGAAAAAGGCTATTTTACGGTAGAAGACACCCATAAGATCCTTGCCGCCGGCAAGAAACATAACCTTATTCCCAAGATCCACGTGAACCAGTTCAACTCGATTGGCGGCATACAGGTTGGGGTAGAATATGATGCTCTTTCTGTAGACCACCTGGAGGTAATGAACCCTGAAGATATCGAAGCTTTAAAAGGCAGCAGGACCATGCCGGTGGCGCTTCCCTCCTGCTCGCTTTTCCTTGGCATCCCGTACACCCCGGCACGTGACATCATTGACGCAGGACTGCCCCTTGCCCTGGCTACAGATTATAACCCGGGCAGCACGCCCAGCGGGAACATGAACCTGGTGGTGTCTCTGGCCTGCATGAAGATGAAGATGAACCCCGAAGAAGCGATCAATGCCGCCACGGTCAACGCGGCTTACGCCATGGGCCTTAGCGAAACTCACGGCAGCGTAACTAAAGGGAAACAGGCCAATTTCATCCTCACCGAAAAGATCCCGTCTTACGGATTCTTGCCCTACTCCTTTGGTGCAAACCATATAGACTCGGTTTATATCAACGGAAAAAAGATCTAAATGGGCGCGGTAAAGATCTATTCTGAAAAGCAGCTTTCCCGCTACCTTTCCCTAAGGAACGGGGAAACCAGGCTGGGTGAAAAAGTGCAGGTATTAAAGGCTTCGGAAAAGTTATCTGAAAATGATGCTCAATTCGTCATTTTTGGGGTTCCCGAAGATATAGGCGTGCGGGCCAATCATGGCAAACCGGGAACTTCTAATGCCTGGGAAGCCTTTTTAAAGGCTTTTCTAAACATTCAGCACAACCGTTTTTTTGACTCCGGAAAAGTTCTTGTTCTGGGAGAGATAGAATCTTCGGAAGAAATGCGGAAGGCCTCTCAGATCGACCCTTCAGATCCTAACTATCATGCGAAGCTGGGAGATATTACCGAAAAAGTGGATGAAAAGGTGAGCGAGGTGGTAAAAAAGATCATTTCCGCAGACAAGATCCCCGTGATCATTGGCGGCGGACATAACAATGCCTACGGAAATTTGAAGGGTGCCGCAGAAGCTTTTCAGAAAAAGGTCAACGTGCTGAACATCGATGCCCATACCGACCTGCGAACCACAGATCATCGTCACAGTGGTAATGGCTTCAGCTATGCCCGAAAGAACGGTTTTTTGAACCGGTATTCGATCTTCGGACTACACCAAAATTATACTCCGGATTACATTTTTGAAGAAATGGATTCTTCCGAAGGCATTCACTACAGCCTTTTTGAGAACCTTCAAAAAGCAGATCTTTCCTTTCATTTTCAGGAGGACCTGGATTTTGTAAAAGTCGAAAAATTCGGCCTGGAACTGGATTGTGACGCCATTGCCGGTTTCCCCAGCAGCGCGGTTTCTCCTACCGGTTTCTCTCTGAATGAGACCAGGGAATTTGTGCGCAATGCTGCACGGGAAAAGAATTGTTGTTATCTTCACGTATGCGAGGCCATTGCAACCGATGATTATCCAACCGGCAAGGCCCTCAGCTTTTTAGTGACTGACTTTTTAAAGGCAAAACAATAAATGGAACTAACGATCTTAGAGTGGATAGACTATATAGCCCTGGGTATTGAAGTAGTGGGAATTCTCACTATGATCCTGGGAGCTATCCTGGCCCTATGGCGCTATTTCAACAACCTGCATGAAGAAGGTAGTTCTTACAGAACCTTTAGACATGACCTGGGAAAGGCCATCCTGCTTGGATTGGAATTCCTGGTAGCGGGAGATATTATCGCCACTGTAACTTTAGATCCTACCATGAATCAGGTGCTGGTACTGGCAGTGATAGTGGTGATAAGAACGTTTCTTAGCTTATCTTTGCAGGTAGAACTGGAGGGCAAATGGCCCTGGCAGAAAAAAGAGATCGGATCCTAATATGCAGATAATTTCATTTGAATCCCAATACGCCAAAGATTTTAAAGACCTGAACATCGAATGGCTGGAAAAATATTTTTGGGTAGAACCTCATGACGAAGAGGTTTTGGGCAAACCTGAAAAATACATCATTAATCCCGGCGGACAGATCTTCCTGGTAAAAGAGGACGAGAAAATCATTGGCACCGTAGCCCTTATGAAGATTAAAGACGGAATCTTTGAACTTACCAAAATGGCGGTGACGCCGGCCGCCCAGGGAAAAAGCATTGGTCAAAAGCTGATGGTCCACACTATAGCTTACGCAAAGGAGCAGGGCTGGCAAAAACTGATCATTTATTCGAACCGAAAGCTGGAGAACGCCATTCACATCTACAAGAAGTATGGGTTTAGGGAAATTCCAATAGAACAGAACAATCCCTACGCTCGTGGGGACATTAAAATGGAGCTGCCACTTTGCTAAAGTTCTATTAATTATCCGAACAAAAGTGTGAATTTTGCTTAGTTTTAGGAAAAACGAAGCAATTATGAGATATTTTTTCACATTACTTTTCTGCAGCGCCCTGCTCTTCAGCTGTAAATCTGAAAAAGAAGAGAAGGTTGCAGAGATCGAAGAAACTTCCGAAGTTGAGCAAACCGAAATGGACCAACAAGAGGCTTCCGCTGAACAGGACATGCCAGAGATCCAACCCATATCACATGCCACCGCGGTTATTAACTGGGATGATATTACCATCTACCTGGATCCTGTAGGAGGCGCCGAAGCTTTTGAAGGCATGGACGAGGCAGACCTGGTGTTGATCACCGATATTCACGGCGATCATATGGATGTCAAGACCCTCAACGCTCTCAATTTAGGAGACACGAAGATCATAGTGCCGCAGGCGGTGAAGAAAGAACTGCCCGATTCGCTTGCTCCTAACCTGGTGGTGATGAACAACGGTGACACTATTGATCAGCAAGGGATTTCAATCGAGGCGATTCCTATGTACAACTTACGAGAAGAGGCCAAACAGTTCCACCCTAAAGGCCGCGGAAATGGTTATGTGTTGGAAAAGAACGGAAAAAGGCTTTATATAGCCGGCGATACCGAAGACATTCCGGAAATGAGGAATTTGGAGAACATTGACATTGCTCTGGTTCCCATGAACCTGCCCTATACCATGACAGTTGAAAGCGCTGCAGACGGGGTGCTGGAGTTCGCTCCCAAACAGGTTTATCCTTATCACTTCCGCGGAAAGGATGGAAAATCTGATATTCAGAAATTCAAAAGGCTAGTGAATGAAGGCAATAAGGATATTGAAGTGGTCATGGCTAACTGGTATCCTGAAGAACCTCAACAATAGTAGCCCATAATTTATATTTGAAAACCCGCTTTTTTAGCGGGTTTTCTTGTATATGCCTAAAAAACTTTCCGTAATTTTAATAGGAAAGCCGTAAGCATGAAGTTTTCATATTCCTCCATTTTTACATTTTACAGAAATATAAAAAGCAAGATCGTTTTTTACCCTACCCTGTTCGCCCTCTCGGGTCTGCTGTTCGCTTTTGTGATGATGTACCTGGAGAACAGGGGCATTTCAAGGTATTTAGTTGACAATGTACCTGTACTGGTAGTAAACAATGGGGATACCGCCCTCACTATACTCAGCGCCTGCATCACCGGACTAATCTCCATGATGGTGTTCAGCTTTTCTATGGTTATGCTTCTGCTGAACCAGGCTTCCACCAACTATTCTCCCCGGCTGTTGCCCGGCCTTATCTCCGACAGGAATCACCAGTTCATTTTAGGTATCTACCTTGCCAGCATCCTGTACTGTGTGTTCATACTGTTTTCTATTCAACCAACGGGAGATAAGTACCAGGTGCCGGGATTTTCGGTGCTGCTGGGTATACTTTTCACTGTGGCCTGTATCTATGCTTTCATATATTTCATCCACAACATTTCCCAGAACATCCAGATCACTTACATTCTTGATAAAACCTTTCTTTCGGCCAAGGAAACTCTTGAGAAATTATTGAAGCACGAAAATGACCTTTCAACCGATTTTCCAGACACCGATAACTGGAAAGAATACCATACCGAAAAAAGTGGTTATTTCCAGGATTTTTCTACCCAGTACCTCTTGGACTTTTGCAAGGAAAAAGAGGTGAAACTGGAGATACTCCCGGTGAAGGGAATCTTTGTTTTACAGGGAATCCCGGTCTTTAGGTGCAGTAAAGAACTCTCTGAAGAGGAGGTTGAAAATGTACTGGAAAGGTTCCATTTTTCTCGTGCAGAACTGGTTTCAGAAAATTACATCCTGGCCTTTAAACAGATTACCGAAGTAATCGTCAAAGCCATGTCGCCGGGGATCAATGACCCGGGAACCGCCCTTAATGCCATTGATTACTTGACAGAATTATTGCAGCTTAGAATGCTTAAGGCCGACGAGACCTTTATTTCTGATGACAATGAAAATTACGTAAAGGTAAGGAGCGTCAACTTTGACGAGCTGCTATACAATGTCATGGCCGCCATTCGCACCTATTGTAAACAGGATATTATCGTGGTTCAGAAAGTGGGAACCATGTTCTATTATCTCCAAACCCAAAAGGTACAGAATGACAAGTACTACAAAACCTTATCAAGGGAAGCAGAAAGGATGCTTGAAGACGCAGGAAACGTTCTGGACAACCACGCAGATCTGGCGATCCTGAGCCATATTTCCCATAAACTCCAGTTACCTCAAAGAAAGGAATGATCTTCTAAAGGAACAGTCAATCACATGATATTCAAAGCTGTTTTCCGGAATAAAATCTTAAAATTATTATAAAACTTCCATTGAAAGAGTTAGTTTTATCACCTAATCGTCTTAAAAAATAAGATAATCAGGGCGCATCTAGGTTCTAAAGCATGATAAAACCTTTACTTTTCATTTTCTTAATTTTTCTTTCTTTTGGTGTTCAGGCCCAGGATCTGAGCTTACCTGTTCCGGATACTTTGAAAGTTTCGAATATTGCTCAAAAACAAGGACTTTCCCAGTTAAACGTGTTACAATTCGATTTTGATGAAAACGGCTATTTATGGGCCGGAACTGAGGACGGATTAAACAGGTTCAACGGGTACGAAATGACTACCTTTACCCAGAATTATTTAGATGGAGATGGACTGACCGATGATCACATTAGGGGTCTTTTTTATTCTGAAGATACGCTTTGGTTGGGAACCAATACTCACTCGCTCCAGGCTTACATCCCTTCACAGGACAAATTTCTGCATTTCAAGGATGATGACATTATTGCTGCAGATCCGTCGCTTAGCTACGCCCATGGTGTCTATGAGATCAACCAGAAGTTCCTACTGGTAAGTACCTTGAAAAATTGCCTGTTAATAAACAGAAGTTCCGGAGAAATTTTCGCTGTTTCCTTACCTGATACTTCAGTGAATGATTATGTAGTAAGCACCTTCAAACATTCAGAAAACAAAATATGGCTGGGCACCTATTTCAACGGAATTGTAGAACTGGACCTGGACAGCAAAAAAATCACAAACCTGCCACACTTTGATATTCTTGACAATAATCCCGTTCATGCCTTTCAGCAGAGAAAAACAGATGGCATTTTGATCGGAACTCAAAAAGGGCTTTTTATGTATTCATTTTCCTCTGAAGACCTGAAAGAAAATAAACAACTCGGTTCTGAAGCTGGAGTTAGATGTTTCTTTGATTGGAACGAAGAATTCTACTTGCTCGGGGCTACAAATGGATTGATGTTTCTCAATAAAAGCTCACTTGAATTCAAACCGGTTTTTCTTGCGGGTCTTAATAACCAAAAACATTCTCCCGTGGAGATTCTGCAGATAAAGAAGGATCCTTCGGGTGGGATATGGATGGGCTCTCAAGGAAAAGGCTTGTTCTATTATCATCCTGCACGACAAAAATTCACTCCAAAGCGCATCACTCTTCCAGATGAACCTGAAAAGGAATACATAAGCATCTTTAACTTTTTAAGAGAAGGAAACGACCTGTGGATGACTACCACTTTTGGATATGTAAAACATAATCTGGATGCTGATACTTATGAACTGTACCGTACAGACAGGTTGGGTTACACTCTGGTGAAAGACGAACAAGAACAGATCTGGGGCGGCGGATTTGATCAGGGGCTGGAAAAATACAACCGGAATAAAGATGTTTTTGAAGAGGTCACTCCGCTAACAGGCATTCCTGACCGGGATGTAGCCGAAATAATTCCGCTGTCAAAGGACAGTATGTGGGTAAGTACCTGGTCATCGGGCATTTTTTCCGTAGACCCTGCTACACTTGAATCCCAACCCGTTCAGATCAATGGTAAGGACCTGCACAGGTCACGTGCTTCTTTTAAAGGTCCTGACGGCACTCTGTGGTTGGGTGCAGATGACGGGCTCTACCGCCTTTGCAAAGGAAAGACCACAAAGTACGATCACGATCCTTCTAACAGCCAATCTTTAAGCAATAACAGGGTTTTCAGCATCACCCAAGATAAAAATCAAAATCTGTGGATAGGTACTGCCAAAGGGCTGAATAAACTCGATCTTCAAACAGACAGGATCACCCGTTACCTGGAACAGCCGGGCCTTCCCAACGATTTCATTTATGGCGTGCTGACCGATAACAATGATGATGTATGGGTAAGTACCAATAGAGGCTTGTCAAAGCTGGATCACGAATCGGAAACCTTCACTAATTTTACAGAGCAGGACGGGCTTCAGAATAATGAATTCAATGGCAAGGCTGCCTATAAAGACAGTTTGGGCTACCTGTATTTTGGAGGCATGAACGGGTTCAATGTTTTTCATGCAGACAGTATTCCCGTGAACCAGCACGTTGGAAAAACCATAATTGAAAACGTGGAGCTTTTTGGAAACCCCATAGCTCAGAACCTGATCTATACCGATACGCTTTCTTTTGATTATGATGAAAACGTGATCACTTTTAACTTTGCTTCCCTGAATTTTTTGCTTCCGGAGAAAAACAGGTACAGGTTCAAAATGCTTGGCTTTGACAAAGACTGGCGTCCTGTAACAAAAGAACGTACTACCACTTACACTAACCTGAATCCCGGCACCTATACCTTTCTGGTCCAGGGCAGCAACAGTGATCTATTATGGGGAGATCCAGATAGACTGTTCCTTACCATAAGGGCACCCTGGTATGCCACCACCTATTTCAAAATACTTTTGCTGATGGGGACCTTGCTGCTCATCACTTCTGTTTTCTTTATAAGATATAACCGAAAAAAAGCAGAAAATTTGCGCCTGCAGAAAATGGTTGAAGGCAGGACCGCTGAACTCAGAAAATCCAATCAAGATCTTGGGGAAGCAATGAATCTCGCAAAAGAGCAGAAAGACAATATTGCCTTTTTAATGGAGGAGCTTAATCACCGGGTGAAGAACAACCTTCAGCTAATTGCAAGTCTCCTGGAAATTCAGAAAGAAAGCATAACCGATGAACTTGCTAAGAATAATCTGGAGGCCGCTCAAAACAGGCTATTCACCATTGCCACTATTCACGACCTTCTGAATGACAAAAGACCCGGAGAAAACTTCAAGCTCGATCTGTTCATTTCAACCCTTGCCAATGAACTGGTAGATTTCATGGATGCCTCAGTAAACCTGGAATTTCATCTTGTTCCTCTTGAGGTACATAAGAAATGTATCACCCCACTGGGGATCATAATCAATGAACTGGTCACCAATACCCTCAAACACGCGTTTCCAGATAATAAGGAAAACAAAAAGATCACCATTTCCCTGTCACAGGAGGGGTCTTATGCCACATTAAAATATCACGACAATGGCATAGGCTTTCAATCTAATCAAGAAAAGGCAGAGGATTCCCTGGGTCTTAACCTTATTGAAAATCTTGCGCTGCAGCTCAAAGGCAGTATGAAGATCAAGGAGGAACAGGGAACAAGCATCACTATTAAATTTGAATGTTAGTCAATATTAATTAAGCACCTTTGGTTATGAATAAGATTTTAATGATTGAAGATGAGATAATCATTGCAGAAAGCCTGCGGCTTTTCTTAAAAAAGAACAACTATGAGGCAACAATAGCTACAAATGGTGCAAAAGCTATTGAAACTTTACAGAATGAAAACTTCAGCGGTGTTATCTGTGACATCAACCTTCAGGAGAAGAGAAATGGAATAGAAATCATTCAGAATTACCATGATCTGAACCGGCATGGACCTGTAATTTTCCTAACTGCCTATTCAAACCCGCAGGTTATGGAAGAAGCAGAAGAAGTTTCTCCCTATGCTTACATAATAAAACCTTTTAACAATCAACAATTACTTACAACACTTAACCTCGCTATCAAGAATCAATTTACCTTGTCACCATCTTCTACAGATACCAGTCTGGCTGAGCAATTAAGCAGGCGGGAAGTGGAGATCCTGCAACTTTTGGCAACAGGAAAAACCAATAAGATTATTGGCAGTGAACTTTTCATTTCCAAGCATACCGTGGATACCCATGTGAAAAATATAAAGGAAAAGCTCAATCTCAATAAAAAAGGAGAGCTCATCAGGTTTGTTCTGGCAAACCGTCTCGCCTGAGAAAATAAAAGATCCCCTACCAGTTTGCATCAAATCGATAGGGGATCTTTCTTTTAAAAAGCCTTAATTACCTTACCAGTTTCTTATACTTAATCCTTTTTGGAGTAATATCTCCGCCAAGTCTCTTTTTCTTATTCTCCTCATATTCAGAGAAACTGCCTTCAAAGAAATACACTTCAGAATTTCCTTCAAAAGCCAGTATGTGCGTACATACCCTGTCCATGAACCAGCGGTCGTGTGAGATGATCACCGCACAGCCTGCAAAGTTCTCCAAACCTTCTTCCAGTGCACGCAGGGTGTTCACATCAAGGTCGTTGGTTGGCTCATCCAGCAACAGTACGTTTCCTTCTTCTTTTAATGTCATGGCAAGGTGCAGTCGGTTCCTTTCTCCTCCGGAAAGCTTGCTGACCTTTTTATTCTGTTCGCTTCCGCTAAAGTTGAATCGGCTCAAATATGCCCTTGAATTCACCTGCCGGCCGCCCATCATGATGAGTTCCTGCTCATCACTGAAGTTTTGCCAAATGGTCTTTTCAGGATCTATGTTCGCGTGACTCTGATCTACATAAGCGATCTTGACGGTCTCTCCTACTTCAAAAGTTCCTTTATCTGGCTGCTCCTGTCCCATGATCATTTTAAAAATGGTGGTCTTACCGGCCCCGTTCGGCCCAATGATCCCCACGATCCCTGCCTGCGGCAGCTTGAAGTTAAGATCATCATACAGCAATTTGTCTCCAAAAGCCTTGCTTACACCTTTAGCCTCGATCACATTCGTTCCCAAACGCGGACCGTTTGGAATATAGATCTCCAGCTGTTCATCCATTTTCTTCTGGTCCTGGCTCATCAGCTTATCGTAATTGTTGAGACGGGCCTTTTGCTTGGCATGACGTCCTTTGGGAGCCATTCTTGACCATTCCAGCTCGCGCTCCAGGGTCTTTTGGCGTTTGCTGGCCTGCTTTTGTTCCTGTGCCAGGCGCTTTGCCTTTTGGTCAAGCCAGGAAGAATAATTTCCTTTCCATGGGATTCCTTCTCCTCTATCAAGTTCCAGGATCCATCCCGCTACATTGTCAAGGAAATAACGGTCGTGCGTCACAGCGATCACTGTTCCCTTATATTGCTGAAGGTGATGTTCCAGCCACAATACAGACTCGGCGTCAAGGTGGTTGGTAGGCTCATCGAGCAGCAGCACGTCGGGCTCCTGCAGCAGCAGGCGGCAAAGAGCTACCCTTCTTCTTTCCCCTCCGGAAAGGACTCCGATCTTCTTATCTGGTTCAGGGGTGCGCAGGGCATCCATGGCGATCTCCAGTTTCGTGTCGAGTTCCCAGGCATTGCTGGCGTCTATCTTATCCTGCAGTTCTGCCTGCTTGTCCATAAGCTTCTGCATCTTGTCAGGATCCTCATAGACTTCGGGCAGGCCAAACATGTCATTGATCTTGTTGTATTCTTCCAGAATCGCCACAGTTTCGGCAGCGCCTTCCTTTACTACCTCAAGCACCGTCTTTTCATCATCAAGCTTTGGCTCCTGCTCCAAATATCCAACAGAATATCCGGGGGCAAAAACCACATCACCCTGGTAGTTCTTTTCCTCTCCCGCGATGATCCTCAAAAGAGTGGATTTTCCAGAACCGTTAAGCCCCAGGATCCCGATCTTCGCTCCGTAGAAAAAGCTTAAATATATGTTCTTTAAAACCGGTGTGTTCGCTCCCTGATAGGTCTTGGTAAGACCAGACATGGAGAAGATCACTTTTTTATCGTCTGCCATAAATTGTGTTTTTAAAAAGTATTTAACCTGAAAGCCACTCAATTAAGTGTTTCTTTCAGAAGTTTGGATCAGGCAAATATCACAATTTTAGTACTCATATTTGCTTCGGAAAGTCGAAAATTTAAGAGGAATGCAGTCCCAGGTGTCTTAACAGGATCAAAAGCTGTCCGCTGTGATAAGAAGTATGCTCAATGACCAGCAGGACCTCCCTAAAAAAGTTATGTTTTCCTGAAGGTATCGGCTGTAAAAGGTTCTTTTCGGGTGATATTATAAGATTCGCAAGTTCCTCCCTTTCCTGAAAATAATTAGTTTTCACCTCTTCCCATTCAGCTTCATCATTTGGCGCCTGTTCCTTTGGCCAGTAAGCCTCAGGCCAGGCCGGAGCCGAATAATCCTTTTGGGTACAGTAATCTAATATGTCCTTTTGTGTGAATCTAATATGACAGAAGAGCTCGTAAAATGAATAAGGAAGGTCTGCGGGTCTCTTTCCTGTTTCAGAAAAGGGGATCTTTTCCAGCATTTCCTCTATAGGCATAAAAGCCTCCCCTCCCTTGAGGTGGCTTACAAGCTGTTGTTTTAAACCTACAGAGGGATCCATTTTAAACTCTTCCTTTTAATGCATTGAACGCCCATGACATCACGAAAAAACCTATTCCCACGGTGGAGAATCCTATTGCGTAATCTCTATATTTCAGCACCCCAAGTAAAACCAGGGCTATTCCTATTAAAAGGGTGAAAAATGATGCCCAGGCAAAAATTCCATTCTTGTTCATTCCCATTTTTGGTCCTTGTTAGTTGATTATAAGTTACAAAAAACTGTGGAGCCGGCCCCTCGTTTTTTCGGGTGCAAAATTACCCTTACACCTGCGTTGTTTTCCTAATAAATATCAGGTTTTTTAATCATTTTTTGAAATGAGCGATAGTCGAGTGGTTTTTGTATTTTAGCAACCATTCAAAAAAATAATTCCTGAAAAAGTGCTTTTTTAAAAGGTCTTTTTCAGAAAAAGTCTTGATCAACCAAATGGATATTCAATTTAATAAGAACGAGGATCATAATAAATTACTGGTTTCTGACCTCAAGAAACGTCTCAAGAAGGTAAAGCTGGGCGGCGGCGAAAAACGCATCGAGAAACATCATTCCAAAGGAAAGATGACCGCCCGTGAACGTACAGATTACCTGCTGGACGACCCGAACGAAGCCATCGAGATAGGTGCTTTTGCCGGTGACGGCATGTACGAGGAACACGGCGGATGCCCCAGCGGCGGAGTTGTGGTGAAGATAGGGAAAGTGGCCGGCAAACAATGTATCATTGTCGCCAACGATGCTACGGTAAAGGCCGGTGCATGGTTTCCCATCACGGCCAAAAAGAACCTCAGGGCACAGGAGATCGCCATGGAAAACCGCCTCCCCATCATTTACCTTGTGGATTCGGCAGGGGTTTACCTGCCCATGCAGGACGAGATCTTCCCAGACAAAGAACACTTCGGAAGGATCTTCAGGAACAATGCCGTAATGAGCAGCATGGGCATCACCCAGATCTCTGCGGTTATGGGCAGCTGTGTGGCCGGGGGAGCTTACCTTCCTATTATGAGCGACGAGGCTCTTATCGTGGACAAAACGGGAAGCATTTTCCTTGCCGGAAGTTACCTGGTAAAGGCGGCCATTGGAGAGTCTATTGATAACGAAACTCTGGGCGGTGCTACCACGCACAGCGAGATCAGCGGGGTGACCGATTATAAGGCCAAAGATGATAAGGATGCGCTGGATACCATCCGCGGACTTATGGACAAGATTGGTGACTATGACAAAGCCGGGTACAACCGCAAGAAACCTCAAAAGCCGGCTAAAGATCCGAAAGAGATCTACGGAATTTTACCCAAGCTTCGGAACGAGCAGTATGACATGCACGAGATCATCGCGAGGCTCGTAGATAATTCGGAATTCCAGGAATATAAAGAAGGTTACGGACAGACCATCATCTGTGCTTACGCCCGCATAGACGGTTGGGCTGTGGGCATCGTGGCCAACCAGCGCAAGATCGTCAAAACCGCTAAAAAAGAAATGCAGTTTGGTGGGGTGATTTATTCAGACTCTGCCGATAAAGCCACACGCTTCATCGCTAACTGTAACCAGAAAAAGATCCCGCTGGTATTCCTGCAGGACGTCACAGGATTCATGGTGGGCAGCAAAAGCGAACACGGCGGCATTATTAAAGACGGCGCCAAAATGGTAAATGCGGTGAGCAATTCCGTAGTGCCAAAATTCACCGTGGTCATAGGTAATTCTTACGGTGCCGGAAATTACGCGATGTGCGGAAAGGCATATGATCCACGGCTTATTTTCGCATGGCCAAGTGCAGAACTTGCCGTAATGGGAGGCACCCAGGCCGCGAAGGTTCTGGCGCAAATAGAGACCGCTTCGCTGGAGAAGAAAGGCGAAAAAGTAGACGCCGAAAAGGAAAAAGAGGTGTTCGAAGAGATCAAGGCCCGCTATGACAAGCAGACTTCAGCCTACTATGCCGCTGCCCACTTATGGACAGACGCGGTGATCGATCCGCTGGAAACCAGGAAATGGATCTCTACCGGAATAGAAGCTGCCAACCACGCTCCCATTGAGAAAGATTTTAACCTGGGTGTGATCCAAACCTAAAAAGCATTTTTAGAATGAGATATTTTTTGCCCCTTTTTAGCCTTCTGTTGTTAGGTTTTCTGCCAATCAAGGCACAGGTCCTAACCCATAAGGATTCCTTTACGGAAGCAGACACCCTACGTGGATCCCTGCGCCCGGAAAGGAATTATGATGTGCTGAAGTATCACCTTAATGTGAAAGTGGATCCTGAAGACAGATACATTTCAGGTTACAACACCATTACTTTTAAAGCCGAAAAAAACCTGCCCGTGATGCAGGTGGACCTTTTTGAAAACATGCAGGTGGATTCAATTCTGTACAGGGGCAAAAAAATGAATTTTGAAAGAAAGTTCGATGCGGTGTTCATCGATATGGCTCCGCAAGTTCCTAAAAATGCGACCGATTCTCTTCAGTTCTTTTACTCCGGAAATCCTGTAGTGGCCAAAAATGCACCTTGGGACGGAGGCTTTGTTTTCGAAAAAGACGAGGAAGGCAATCCGTGGATCGCTGTGGCGGTTCAGGGAACAGGTGCCAGCCTGTGGTATCCAAACAAGGATCATCAGAGCGATGAGCCCGAAGAAGCCCTTATTGAGATAGCAGTGCCTAATGGACTGATGAACGTTTCCAACGGCAGGTTCCTGGGGAAAGAGGTACTTGAAGACGGTTATACCCAGTGGAACTGGAAAGTAGAATCACCTATCAACAACTACAACATCGTGGTGAACATTGGAAATTATGTTCACTTCAGCGATAAGTATAAAGACCTGGACCTGGATTATTACGTACTGCCCTACCATCTTGAAAAAGCGAAAAAGCAATTTGAGGAGGTGAAAATCATGATGGATTGTTTTTATGACAAGTTCGGAGCTTATCCTTTTGAAAAGGACGGGTTCAAACTCGTGGAAACTCCTTACCTGGGTATGGAGCACCAGAGCGCGGTCGCCTACGGAAATGAATTTAAAATGGGTTACCTTGGGAAAGACCTAAGCGGAACCGGCATCGGGTTAAAATGGGATTTCATTACCATCCATGAGTCGGGCCACGAATGGTTCGGAAACAGCATTACCGCGGCAGATATTGCCGATATGTGGATCCACGAAGGTTTCACCACCTATTCTGAAGCAGTATACATAGAATGCCGTTGGGGCAAACAGGAAGCTTTGGAATACCTGAAAGGCATCAGAAGCAATATTGGCAACCAGAATTCCATTATCGGGGAATACGGGGTAAACAGTGAAGGTTCGGGTGACATGTACTACAAGGGTGCAAACCTGCTCAATACCATAAGGAGCATTTATGACGATGATGATCTCTGGTGGAAAACTTTAAAGGATTACACTGAAATCCACCGTCACCAGATCATCGATACGCAAACCACAGAAGATTTCTTCAACAAAGCTATTTCTACAGACCTTTCTCCGGTCTTTGACCAGTACCTGCGTTACGCCAAGATTCCGGAGCTGCAGATCAGAAAAAAAGGCAACTCACTTGCCTATCGCTGGCAGGCCGATGTGGAAGATTTTAAAATGCCCGTTGATATTTTTATCAATGGTAAGGAAGTTCGTTTGTTGGCTACCGATGAATGGCAGCAATATTCGGGAAAGATTGATTCCCTTGACGAGGTAAAGATCAATGAAAAGGAATTTTATATTGATTTTTCCAAACTATAGCCACAGCTGACCTTTCAGAAAAAGAAAAATTACATATAACCGTAATTTTCAGTAACTTATAGTAATAAAAACTTTGAGTTACGATGACGATAAAATCACTGAACAAGTGGGCCAATGCGCACACTTATTATCCGCTTGACTTGCTGCGAGTGGCTTTGGGGATCTTCTTTTTTATAAAAGGACTGCAGTTCATTTCTCAAACCCACATGCTGACCGAACTTATAGCACCCCTAAAAGGCTTTGGAGGGGTGATGCTGATCGTACATTACATTGCACCGGTACATTTAGTTGGAGGGATCTTGATTGCGGTAGGACTGCTTACCCGCTGGGCGCTCATTGTACAGCTGCCTATTCTAATTGGTGCAATCCTGATCAATTTTATGGGAGTAATGGATGTTGGAAACCTGATACTGGCCATTGTAGTGTTGTTGGTCACTACCTTCTTCATCTACTACGGCTCCGGAAAGCACTCTCTGGATTATTATTTTAAAATGGGATCTTAAAAAGGTTCTTCAGGCCATACGGCTTTTCAGCGTATTGGTCCTGTGGATCTTTCCGTTTGGGGTCTCTTCGAACTTTTCAACGAGATAGATCTTTTTGGGAAGTTCGTATTTCCCCAGTTTATTACTGGCTTTAATTTCCTTTTCGAGGTTTTTTAAAGCCGTTTCAGAAAAATCGCTTTCTACCATCAAAACCAGTTTTTCGCCCAGGGCAGGGTCTGGTAAGGAAGTGATGAAGAACCTGTGAGCGATGATGGGCGCCAGCTTGGCCTCTATTTCTTCGGGATGCAGTTTTATTCCCCCGGAATTGATCACATTATCTATACGGCCTTTCCAAATAAAGGTTTTTGGCGAAAGGATCTCCACAACATCGTTGGTCACCACCGGCTCCTCTGCCAATTGAGGCGCTGAGATCACCAGGCACTCCCGGTCATCGGTAGAAATGGAAACGTTCGGCAGGACCTGAAACGGAATGGGATCTTCTTTTTTTCTCTTCGGATTAACCCTCCTCGCCGCAATATGGGTAACGGTCTCGGTCATTCCGTAGGTTTCATAAACTTCCGTGGCAATGCCCTGTACCAGGTCTTTTTGGGTAGCCGAAACGGCACCGCCGCCCACGATCAGCTTTCTTATGAGGTGCAGCCTGCTTAAGGAATTGTCAAGCTGAAAAGGGGTCATGGCGCAAAAATCATAGATCTTAAAAACCCTGTCCAGCGGATTGGCTTTAGGCAGGACTAGGTCCAGGTGCCACCCCAGAACCATCGCTCTTACCAGCATCATCTTGCCCGCAATGAAATTTGTGGGTAGACAATGTAAGGCTGTCGTGCCTGCAGGCAGATCAAAAAATCTCCCCGTGGCTTTGGCACTATTGATCATGAACTGCTTTTTGATCCTGATCTTCTTAGGAGTACCGGTAGAACCGGAGGTCTTTACCTCAACATAATCCTTCTCATTGAGCCAGTCAAGCAGAAAACTTCCAGCCTGCCCTTCATACGGCTCCCCTTCCTTGATAAGGCTGTATGCCACCGAAGCAAGTTCTTCATTGGTGTAGTGCAACTTATTAAGCCTAAAGGATGGATGGGTCTCGGGTAGCCTCATGTTTTTTAGCATAACTTTAGTTGAAGTTTAACTTCTTAGAAACTAAAGTTACCAAAATGCCTACAAAAACTAAATTTCTTCTGAATAATTTATGCTTTCAGGCCGGGTAACTCTCCCAAAAAGTCTTTCTTTCCAGTTCGTCCACCGGTAGGTCTTGGCCATTAGAAAAAGGAAGATCGGATAGACGATCAACACCGGGACAATAATATCAAAACCGGCTGTGGGTTCAGAAACATCTTTTAGAATAGAGTGGGTCTGGAAGGCGGTCCAGTCGGCAGTGATCAGTAGGGCCCCTATCAGGTTGTTCCCAAAATGGAAGCCCAGGGCCAGTTCCAGGCCTTCATCCATCAGGGTCATGATTCCCAGGAGCAGCCCGGTACCAATGTAATAGATCATGATGACGTAGCCCAGCTTTTCCACTTCCGGATTCCACAGGTGCAGACTTCCAAAGAGCACAGAAGTGACGATCAAGGGGAACCACTTGTTCCCTGCCATGATGCCTAGTCCCTGCATTAAATATCCGCGGAAAAGGTATTCTTCAAAACTGGTTTGCAAAGGTACCATGATCACTGCTATGGCTGCCAGGATAAGAAAAGGAACCAGGTCAAAGTTCCAGAGAAAATCTTCGGGCCTTAGATTATAATCAATGATGGTGGCTACAATGGTAAAAACAGCAATGATCCCAAAGCCGAAGAAAAACCTGCCCCAGTCCACCTTCTTTCTTGAAGTAGTGGCCTCCACAAGCGGTTGCTGGTGCAGCAGTCTTATGACCAGGAGCAGCGCTCCCAAACCTACGGCGAACATAAGCAGTAACAGGAAAAAAGCTACATTAGAATCCAGGGTTTGTAACACCTTCATCATATCTGAAGACTCTGTCATGGTGAATATCTCCGGTCCCATTTCCAGGATAATAGCGGCCATAAGCGGAAGCCCCCCAATTATCTGCCAGGCGATGAATACTATGATCATCCCGATCAAATACCGCCACCAGTCTGTTTTTGCTTTAAAAGCCTGTTCTATAAACATTGTTTCTTCTATAGGTTAAAGTTCCAATCAATTTGAGGTCTGTACCATAATTCTCCCTTTTTTACCTCCAGGGGAGAATCAAAGTTATTCGTATAAAGTCCGCCGGTGCCAAGACCCTGCGGCATGGGGTTGTTTTGTTCAAAAGTGTACTGCGCAATGGCATTTAGACCTACATTGCTTTCCAGGGCGCTGGTGATCCACCAGCCCGTTCCCTGCTCATCTGCCAGCTCTATCCACTCTGTAGTTCCTCTAAATCCGCCTATTAGACTGGGTTTAAAAATTAGGTACTGTGGTTTTATGGTTTGTAACAGTTCGCGTTTTTTCGTTACAGAAGTGATTCCTATCAATTCCTCATCAAGCGCAATGGGTATGGGAGTTTTTTCACAAAGAGAAGCCATCACTTCCCACTGCCTCTGCTTCACCGGCTGTTCAATGCTGTGCAGCTCCAGTTCGCTGAGCCTTTTTAATTTTTCCATGGCTTCGGAAGGGGAAAAAGCGCCGTTGGCATCTACCCTTATCTCCATTTCTTCTGAAGGAAATTCCTTCCGGATGTAGCGGAGCAGATCCAGCTCTTTTTCAAAGTCTATGGCCCCTATCTTCAGCTTAATGCACCTGAAGCCCTGTTCGATCTTCTGAACGATCTGCTCTTTCATAAAAGCCTCCTCCCCCATCCATACCAGTCCGTTGATCGGGATAGCTGCTTTACCCTCGGTAAATTCCGAAGGAAAGAGCAAAAAGGATGTCTGCGCATGCAAAGACCTGAAAGCCATCTCCACGCCAAACTGAATGCTGGGGAACTCCCTCAGCTTTTCCCACAGCTTGTCGGGCCCCAGTTCGATGTTTTCACAGACCCACATCAGCCTGTCTTCATAATCTGAGCGGTCATCAAAACTAAGGGAGCGCAGAATTCCGCACTCCCCTATTCCTATGCTGTCCTCGGTCTCCAAGATGAGAAACCAGGTCTCCTTTTGGGTCATGACTCCCCGCGACGTACCGCTGGGACGTTTAAAATTGAGAATGTGTTTTTGATAACTCGCCTTCATATGAATTAAAGCTCGATGCTTTCCCCTATTTCGAGAAGCATCAGGTCTTTTCCTTTTTCGTAGAATTTTCTCTTGGCCTCCTCGTGGTCTATTTCAATGAAGCCAAAGGTATCGTAGTGGCAGCCCAGCACCTTGTCACACTCCACAAAATCACTCGCTATAATAGCATCTTCGACTCCCATGGTAAAGTTGTCGCCAATGGGCAAGATAGCAAGATCGAGTTTGGTCTGTAGCGGGATCAACTTCATATCCATGGTAAGTGCGGTATCCCCGGCGATATAGATGTTCTTGTGCTCCCCTTCTATGACAAATCCTCCGGGCTGACCTCCGTAACTTCCGTCGGGAAAGGAGCTGGTATGGATCGCGTTCACATATTTGAGATTTCCGAATTCAAAGCTCCAGTTCCCGCCATGGTTCATGGGGTGCACTTCCAGACCCTTGTTCTCATAATGCGTGGTAATCTCGAAATTGCTCACTATTACCGCACCGGTGCGCTTGGCGATCGCCTCCGCATCCAGGGTATGGTCCTGGTGCGCATGGGTAAGGAGGATATAATCGGCTTTTAGCTCATCAATATTTACTTTTCCTTCTAATTTTTCGTTGCCGGTAATAAAGGGATCCACCAAAATGTTGATGCCTTTTATTTCAATAAGAAAGGTACTGTGGCCGTAGTGAGTAATTTTCATATTCGTTGGTTTTTAAATTCTGTTCTTTTTCAAGTTACAGTATCTGTCCGAGACCAAAAAGCACAGCGAGCAAAAAGGTGCTCAGGGCCAGTTTTTTCAGTTCCGGATCCAGTTGTTCCTGATCCACTGTTTCCATCACCCTCTTTAAATGCTTTAAGATTGGTATGAACGCAAAGAAATAAAGCAGGTCATTGATTCCTGTGAAAGTGAGTGCTGAGAACATCACGATAGAGAAAACAGCCGCAATGATGAGTATATAATGGTACTTTTTGGCATTCTCTGCCCCCATTTTTACCACCAGGGTATTCTTTCCAGCCCTTTCATCAGCTGCCCTGTCCCGCATGTTATTCAGATTTAGAACTCCTGCACTCAAAAGTCCGATAGTAAAGGAAGGGAGCAGCACTTCCCAGTTCCACTCAAGGGAATAGAGAAAATAACATCCGTAAACCCCCACCACTCCAAAAAACAGGAACACAAAAAGGTCTCCCAGGCCTTTATAGCCGTAGGCAGAATCCCCTACAGTGTATTTTACCGCCGCCACAATGGCTGCAATACCCAGCACCAGGAATAACAAAATGTAAGAAAGGTTTTCTGAACCAAAGGCAATGTAGATGAGCGCTACTGCAAACAGAAAAGTAATTATAGCCGTAGCAACCATTCCCCAGAACATTTCTCCTTTGGTGATGAGTCCGCTTTGCAGGGTACGTTGGGGGCCGACCCGCTCATCATTATCGGTGCCTTTTACAAAATCACCATAATCATTCGCGAAGTTGGAGAGAATCTGAAAGCCAAGAGTGGTCGCCAGTGCCAGACTAAAGATCACGCTGTGAAACTCTTCCTGTGCCACGGCTATGGAACTCCCCACCAGTATCCCTGAAATGGAAAGAGGTAGGGTTCTTAGTCGGGCTGCACTGATCCAGGTTTGAAAATTTGCCATTTTTATCGCATTACTTTTACCAGCAGTTCTTTCAACAGGTCTCCCTGCGCCACATTTGCCGCACCTACGCCCTTGCTTTGCACATCCGCCTCACGCAGGTATGAGATGGCCCGGCTAACATGTTTCATGTTATAGTTCTTGGCTGCTGTTGTATAATCGCTCACAAAATAAGGATTTACCTTTAATACTTTTGCCACATTCATCTTTGATTTATCTCCAAGGGCATGGTACTGCTGCAGCTGAGAAAAGAAGCCGTACAACAGAGATACGGTAACCACCATTGGATTGTCTTTTGGGTTCTGCGAAAAATAGTTGATGATGCGGTGCGCCTTCAGGTCATCACGCATGCCTATTGCCTTTCTCAACTCAAAATTGTTGAAATCCTTGCTTATCCCAATATTCTCCTCAATGATCTCGGGATTGATGTTGGTGCCTTCGGGGCAGATGAGCCTTAGCTTTTCAAGTTCGTTATCTATCTTGCCAAGGTCAGTTCCCAGGAATTCCACCAGCATTTGTGAGGCCTTGGGAGCGATCTGATAGTTCTTTGCCTTCAGCGTGCTTTGGATCCAGGTCGACACCTGATTCTCATACAGGCGTTTACTTTCAAAGATCACCCCATTTTTGGCGATCGCTTTATGCAATTTCTTTCTCTTGTCGAGCTTCTTGTATTTATAACAAACGACCAGCACCGTAGAAGGCTGCGGATTCTCAGCATAATCTGTAAGCTGTTCAATGGTCCTTGATAGGTCCTGCGCCTCTTTTACAATGATCACCTGCCTTTCGGCCATCATGGGAAATCTTTTTGCATTTCCTACTATATCATCAACAGATACATCCCGTCCATAAAGCACCATCTGGTTAAAACCTTTTTCATCTTCCCGCAGCACATTTTCTTCAATGTAACCTGAGATCTGGTCAATAAAATAAGGTTCCTCCCCCATTAAAAAATAGATAGGCTTAAGCTCTCCTTTTTTTATGGTGGTGATTATATTCTTTACGTCATCCATTAATTTCTGTCTTTTTGGTGGGGCGGAAATCCGGGGCAGAATTTATTGAAAAAATCCTATTTTTGGCCATGCATTCACTCAATTTCCCGAATTACAATTTCCGATTCAAAAATAGCGAAAATAAAATAGCCGTTTTTGATGTGCTTCGAAAAAAGTTCGTCCTTCTCACCCCTGAAGAATGGGTGCGACAGCATGTGGTGCATTTCCTGCTCAGAGAGAAGAAGCTGCCTAAAACCCTTCTCAATGTTGAGAAACAGCTAAAGGTGCATGACCTTATTAAGCGTTATGACGTTTTGGCTTATAATCCCGATGGTTCCATTCACCTGGTGGTGGAATGCAAAGCGGCCTCTGTGCCTATTACCCAGGAAACATTTGATCAGATAGCCCGATACAATCTGGCTCTGAAAGCGAACTACCTCATGGTCACCAACGGCCTGGAACATTATTTTTGTCAGCTGGACTATGAGGCCGAAAAATATCATTTTTTGCCCGATCTTCCCTCGTGGAAATGAACCCGCAATTTTTCCGTTAATTTGCAGCAGTGAAAGTCGCAGTAGTCATACTTAATTGGAATGGAAGAGCTTTACTCGAGCAGTTCCTGCCTTCAGTAACCAAATTTTCCCCGGAAGCCGTCATTTATGTAGCCGACAATGCTTCGGAAGACGATTCCGTAGAATACCTTAGATCGCACTTTCCTGAAGTTAAGATCATCCAGAACGAGGTCAACGGCGGTTTTGCCAAAGGATATAACGATGCGCTGAAGCATGTAGATGAAGACATCTTTATTCTCCTCAACAGCGATGTCGAAGTAACGCCCGGCTGGATCCCGCCGCTCTTAGCTGAATTTGACAAAGATCCCCAAACGGCTGTTCTGCAACCCAAGATCCTGGATTACCGCAAGCGGGAATATTTTGAATATGCAGGGGCGGCCGGAGGCTTCCTGGACAGCCTAGGCTATCCCTATTGCCGGGGAAGGATCTTTGAGACCCTGGAAAAAGACCATGGACAATACGATGACACTGAAGAAGTGTTCTGGGCCAGCGGGGCTTGTATGGCCATAAGAAAGGAAGCTTTTTACCGGGCAGGGGCGTTTGACGAAGATTTTTTTGCCCACCAGGAAGAGATAGATCTTTGCTGGAGGATCAACAACCTGGGGCTAAAGGTAAAAGCTGTAGGTTCTTCCAAGGTTTATCACCTGGGAGGCGGCACCCTTCACTCCATGAACCCTAAAAAGACCTTTTATAATTTCAGGAACAGTCTTTTCAACCTGCTTAAAAATGCTCCCGGGAAAAAATTTTTAATGATTATTTTGCTTCGGATGGTACTGGACGGGTTGGCCGGAACAAAGTTCCTTTTAGAGCTAAAACCCTCACACACAGCAGCTATCATTCAGGGACATTTCAGTTTTTATTCGCATTTCAAAAAGATCCTGAAAAAAAGAAGGAAAATTCCGCAGAAAAAGAAATATTTCCACATTAGGTCCGTTGTATTGGCTTATTATTTGATAGGAAAGAGAAGATTTGGAGATCTTTGAAAGATTATATTAAAGTCAACATATAATTTCGTGGAGAACCAAGTTTTTGTATTTTTGAAACGTTTAACATTTAATCACAACAATTAAGAATTATGAAGAAAATCATGCTTTTATCGGCCACCGCAGCCCTCCTACTTTCTTCTTGTGTTTCACAGAAGAAATATGCCGAGCTTGAAGCCCAACAAAAAGAGACTCAGGACCAGCTGAACACTGCTACTGTGAAGCTTAACTCTTGTCTCGATGAAAAAGAAAGATTGAACCAGCAAATAAACCAGTTGAGCAACCAAAACTCTGCTCTTTTGAACAACGTTGGAGATCTTGCTACCCTGTCTAAGAAAGAGGCAGAAAACCTGGAGCGTTCTTTAGAAAGCATCAAAGAAAAAGATATGAAGATCCAGCGCATGCAGGATGCTATCACCAAAAAAGATTCTGTAACTCTTGCATTGGTAACCAGCCTTAAAGGTGCACTAGGAAACCTTAATGATGAGGATATCCAGATCAATGTTGAGAAAGGTGTTGTTTACGTTTCTATTTCAGACAAATTGTTGTTTGAAAGCGGTAAATACAATGTTTCTGAGCGTGCAAAAGAAGTACTTGGAAAAGTTGCTACTGTAGTGAAGAACAAGCCTGAGATCGAATTTATGGTTGAAGGTCACACAGATGACAAGCCTATCCGTAACGCGGTTCTTCAGGACAACTGGGATCTTTCTGTAAAACGAGCTACTTCTGTAGTACGTGTGTTACAAGAAGAGTTTGGTGTTGAGCCTCAAAGAATGACTGCAGCAGGAAGAAGCTACTACATGCCGGTTGCTACTAACGAAACTGCTGAAGGTAGAGCTAAGAACAGAAGAACACGTATCGTGATCCTTCCAAAACTTGACCAGTTCTACAACCTTATCGAGCAAGGAATGAAAGAAGCTAAATAAGCTACTTTCTTTAAATACAAAGAAACCCGGCCAATGGCCGGGTTTTTTATTGCTCTAATTTCAGTTTCTACAAAATGTCGACACTTCCTTTTCCTTCACGAATCACCTCAGGCTCAGGAGTGGTAAGGTCGATCACCGTGGAAGGCGTATTATCTCCGTAACCGCCATCTATCACGATATCCACCAGTTTATCCCATTTTTCATGAATGAGCTCTGGGTCTGTAGTGTATTCCAAAACCTCATCATCATCGCGAATAGAAGTTGAGATTATCGGATTTCCCAATCCGGCCACCAGGGCACGGGAGATGTTATTATCGGGCACTCTGATCCCTACCGTTTTCTTCTTTTTAAAGACGGTCGGAAGGTTATTGTTCCCCGGAAGCACAAAAGTGTAAGGACCGGGCAGGCAGCGTTTCAGGATCTTGAAGGTCTGAGTGTCTATCTGCCGAACATAATCAGATAAATTACTCAGGTTCTCACAGATAAAGGAAAAATTGGCTTTTTCGAGTTTCACCCCCCTTAGCTGCGCGATCTTTTCAAGCGCAGCATTGTTGGTAATATCACAGCCCAGGCCGTAAACCGTATCGGTGGGGTAAATAATGACTGCTCCGTCTCTAAGAGCGTCAACGACTTTCTGGATCTGTTTTGGACTTGGATTTTCTTCGTAAATTCTGATTAGTTCTGCCATGCTTTGGTTTTTATAGAATTGAAAAAATAAGAATTTATTGACGTTTTTAATAATCCTGAAGAGGAATTATTAATCTGCCCGCTCTACTTCACTTTCGAGCTTAAGCACTTCAGCGCCATTTTCCTGTTGAATGAACAAAGCTTTATTGCCCGGTTTTCCTTTCCGGGTAACTTTTGTTCCTTTGATCGTGTGTGTGATTTCATGGTCAAATGTGTCCTTGACCTTTCCCGTAGCAGTTCCTTTTCCCCATTTCCAGGTAACAGTAGTACCTTCTCTTATCATATCCCATAACTTTTTTTAAAATTAAAGACAAGAGTGGAGCTAACCTAAAGAATAACAGAAACTTAACTGTTAACCAGGAGCTATTTGAAAAAGGTTTACTCAGTTGAATATCAGGATAAAACCTTGAGTTTGGCGAATTTGAGCAGCAGCTTTTTAATGCCGCCGGTCTCAAAGTTGATCTCGGCTTTTTTGTCCTGGCCTACTCCGTCTATGCTCAGCACCTTTCCTTTTCCGAAACGCAGGTGCTCTACCTCGTCTCCCGCTTCCAGTTTTATTGCCGGTGCCGCATCTGCGACCGGAGTTCGACTTTCTCCAGGACGAAGCTTCCTTAGCTTCCGAAGCTGTTCATCTGTGGGTTTATGCGATGGCGGCGGAGTGCCATTAACCGGTTTGGTTTGTCGGTATTTGCTCTTGTCCACCTCCCCGAAAATGTCGGTGTCGATCAAGGGTTTGTATCGGTAATCATCCTGAGGGATCATATAATCCAGGAACTTATCATCGATCTCCTCGATAAAACGACTGGGTTCGGCGTCCACCAGTTTCCCCCAGCGGTATCGCGATTGGGTGTAGGTTAGGTAAGCCTGTTTTTCTGCCCGGGTAAGGGCCACATAAAAAAGTCTGCGCTCTTCTTCCAGTTCAGAACGGGTGTTCATGCTCATAGCCGAAGGAAAAAGATCCTCCTCCATCCCCACAATGTACACGTACGGAAATTCCAGGCCTTTGGCAAGGTGAATGGTCATTAACGCCACTCTGTCCTCATCGCCGGTATCCTTATCCATATCTGTTGCCAAAGCCACATCTTCGAGAAACTCCGTTAGAGAACCGCTAGCATCTGCCAGTTCTTTTTGGCCTTCCACAAAATCCCTGATCCCGTTAAGCAACTCCTCGATATTTTCAATTCGGGCAATGCCTTCAGGAGTACCGTCCTTTTTCAGTTCCTGTAGAAGGCCGGTCTTTTTAGCAACTGTTTCGGCCACCATAAAGGCATCTGCTTCCTGGTTAAGGATCTGAAAATGCTTGATCATGTTGGCAAAATTTTCCAGTTTGCTCTTGGTGCCGCGGTTGATCTTGAGGTCTATCTTATCCAGGTTCTCGATGATCTCAAATATGGATCTTTTATAATGGTTCGCTGCAATGGTAAGCCTGTCCACCGTGGTCTGGCCAATTCCCCTGGCAGGGTAATTTATCACCCTTTTCAGGGCCTCCTCATCCTTCGGGTTAATGATGAGTCGCAGGTAAGAAAGCACATCTTTGATCTCCTTCCTTTGGTAAAAAGAAAGGCCTCCGTAGATACGGTATGGTATATCTTTTTTCCTAAGAGCGTCTTCCATTGCCCGGCTCTGGGCATTGGTGCGATAGAGGATGGCAAAATCGTTATTCCTTAACTGCTTTTCCATTTTGTTCTCAAAAATGGAACCGGCAACGAACCTTCCTTCCTCCCCGTCGGTGAGCAATCTGTTCACCACGATCTTAGGCCCTTCATCATTTGCCGTCCACACCACCTTATCCAGCTTGGTCTTGTTCTTGTCTATGACTGAGTTCGCCGCTTCGACGATGTTCTTTGTTGACCGGTAGTTCTGCTCCAGGCGATAGGTCTTCACATCCTCATAATCTTTCTGAAAGTTCAAAATGTTATTGATGTTCGCTCCGCGGAAGGCATAGATACTCTGGGCATCATCCCCTACTACACAGATGTTCTGAAACTTATCTGAAAGAGCTTTTACAATGAGGTACTGAGAGTGGTTGGTATCCTGGTACTCATCTACCAGAATATACCTGAAGCGGTTCTGGTATTTCTGAAGCACATCGGGAAACCTGTTGAGAAGTTCGTTGGTCTTCAGCAGCAGGTCATCAAAATCCATGGCGCCGGCCTTGAAACATCTGTCCACATATTCCTTGTATATCTCCCCCAGCCTTGGCTTTTTTGACATGGCATCGGCCTCCATGAGTTCAGGGTTCTGAAAATAAGCTTTTACCGTGATCAGGCTGTTCTTGTAGGAGGATATGCGGGAGTACACCTGCTTGTATTTGTACACATCCTTGTCAAGCCCCATTTCTTTAATGATTGCTGAAATGAGCCGCTGTGAATCCTGGGTGTCGTAAATGGTAAAATTGGAAGGATAGCCAAGTTTGTCGGCTTCAAACCGAAGCATTTTAGCGAAAATGGAGTGAAAAGTTCCCATCCACAGGTTCTTGGCTTCGCTATTTCCAACGATCTTGGCGATACGGCTTTTCATTTCCCTCGCCGCCTTATTGGTAAACGTAAGCGAGAGGATATTAAAGGCATCCACCCCCTGGCTCATCAGGTAGGCGATCCTGTAGGTAAGCACCCTGGTCTTCCCAGATCCTGCACCGGCAATCACTATCATCGCCCCGTCTTTCTGCAATACAGGGGCCCTTTGCGCATCATTTAATTCGGCTAAATAAGATTCCAATTTCCAATAATTTTTGAAGGCTGAAAGGTAACCAAATTGACCTAAAAAGGAAACCCGATTCCCCTGGTTTTTTAAACATGCATTAGCCGTAGTATATAATTTTAATATCTTTAAAATCCTGTACTCAAATTTTTACAGATCATGAGAAATCTGCTTTGCCTCCTGAGCATTATAATAACCACAACGGTTTATTCACAAGAACCCGGAAATGTCATTTCGGAATACGGAAAAACCTTCCACGTACCTTCACCTGATTTCAAGACTGATACGACTTCAGTCTTTAAGGTGGTTTTTGATGTCAACAGAAGTTTTGATCCTTCGAAACCAAATAATCTCATGGAAACCGCAGCCAGGTTTTTAAACATGCATGAAAAAGAAGGGGTAGATCCCGAAAATATGAAACTGGCGCTGGTAATCCATGGAAAGGCAGTACAGGATGTCCTGAAAGATAAATTTTACGACAAAAAATTTTCCGAAGTAAAAGAAAACCCTAATTTACCTCTCATTGATGCACTGGCTAAAAATGGGGTGGAAATAATTCTTTGCGGCCAAAGTGCTGCGCATTATGAGGTAACCCCCGAAAAAGTGCACGATCAGGTGAAATTTGCGCTTTCTGCCATGACAGCTTTGGTACAGCTGCAAAATAATGATTACCAACTTATTAAATTTTAAAAATATACCATGAAAAAATATTTCTTGTTTCTAAACCTTCTATTCACCGGCATGGCGCTGGCGCAAACCTCCATTCCCGAGAAGGAATTTGAAAACATCGAAGACGAGGTTATTGAATGGCGCAGGGATTTTCATCAAAATCCCGAACTTTCCAATCGGGAATTTGAAACCGCTAAAAAGATCGCTGCCCATCTTGAAAGCCTTGGAATGGAAGTGAAGACCGGAGTGGGTAAAACCGGCGTAGTAGGAATTTTGAAAGGAAAAGAAAACGGCAAGGTGGTCGCCTTACGTGCCGACATCGATGCTCTGCCGGTCACCGAAAGAAATGAGCTTCCTTTCAGGTCGGAAGTGGAAACTGAATTTTTAGGAACCACCACCGGAGTGATGCATGCTTGCGGGCATGATACCCACACCGCTATCTTGATGGGAGCTGCGGAAGTTCTTAGCCAGAACAAAGACAAACTCAACGGTACTGTAAAGTTCATTTTTCAGCCTGCTGAAGAAGGGCCGCCACCGGGAGAAGAAGGTGGTGCTGCTCTTATGATCAAGGAAGGTGTTCTCAAAAATCCTGATGTGGATGCCATTTTCGGATTGCATATCAATTCAGGAACACCTGTGGGTACCATTCGGTACAAACCTGAAGGGACAATGGCAGCCGTTGAGCGATTTGTGATCAATGTGCAGGGAGAACAAACCCATGGTTCTGCTCCCTGGAGCGGCGTGGATCCTATCGTCATTTCTGCCAAGATCATTGACGGGCTACAGACCATCATCAGCAGGGAATCCAAGCTTACCGATGGCGCTGCTGTGATCACGGTAGGCAAAATTACCAGCGGGGTACGATTCAATATCATTCCTGAAAGTGCCGAAATGATTGGCACCATCAGGACCCTGGACCCGCAAATGAAAGAACTAATTATTACCCGCATGCGCGAAATGGTTCCTGCCATTGCCGAAGCTTACGGTGGGACGGCTACTATCGAGATCCAGAACAACACCGCCATTACCTATAACGATCCAGAACTGACGCAGCAAATGCTGCCGACCCTTAAAAAAGTAGCGGGGAACGACAAAGTTGAACTGCAAAAGGCCACTACAGGTGGTGAGGATTTTTCCTTTTTTCAGGAAGAAGTTCCCGGATTGTATTTCTTTCTTGGCGGACAGCCTCTGAACAGCGCCGACCCTGCCCCCCATCACACCCCCGATTTCTACATTGATGAAAGCGGATTATTGCTGGGGGTCAAAGCAATGTCCCAATTAGCAATTGATTATCTAAACCAGTAGTATGAATGAAGTAGTTGAGCTCATAAAAGATATTCCGTGGTACCTGTGGGTGTTGATCGTCCTGGTCCTTATTGCCCTGTATGATGTTTTTATAAACAAGAAGCACACCATACTGCACAACTTTCCGGTTGTAGGACACCTGCGCTATTTGCTGGAGAGCATCGGGCCCGAACTAAGACAATATATAGTCGCGGGAAACCGGGAGGAACTGCCGTTCAACCGTATTGAACGCGGCTGGGTCTATGCTTCTTCCAAAAATGAGAACAACTACGAAGGCTTCGGGACAGACCAGGATATTTATGAAGTAA
Source organism: Salinimicrobium catena (assembly GCF_900102915.1). Classification (GTDB taxonomy): domain Bacteria; phylum Bacteroidota; class Bacteroidia; order Flavobacteriales; family Flavobacteriaceae; genus Salinimicrobium; species Salinimicrobium catena. The sequence goes on along the minus strand of NZ_FNGG01000002.1, from coordinate 144,322 downwards.
ATTATGTTTTCATCAACAATGCTGTCATTCCATATAAGATTCCGGAAAAACACCACAACGTACAGGACCCTTATTTTGTAGCCTGTGCCAAGGTCATGGGAGAACATCACAAACGCAGGAGGCCTTTTAGACCGGCTTCGGTGATCAATGTCTCGGCGATGAGTTTCGGGTCACTTTCGGCTAAAGCAATAGAATCGCTCAATCGCGGATGTAAATTATCTTATGCTTACCATAACACCGGCGAAGGCGGACTCTCCCCTTACCATAAAACGGGGGCAGACATCGTCTTCCAGGTTGGAACGGGATACTTCGGGGTAAGAAACCCTGACGGTACTTTTTCCATGGAAAAGATGGTGCAGATGTGTGAAGAATTTCCGCAGATCCGTGCGATCGAGATCAAACTTTCCCAGGGAGCAAAACCCGGAAAAGGTGGTGTTCTTCCTGCTTCCAAGATCACCCGGGAGATCTCTGAGATAAGACATGTGCCCATGGGCAAGGATGTGCTCTCCCCGCCTAACCATAGCGCCTTCAGCAATATGGAAGAACTGGTTGACTTTATTGAAGATATCGCTGAAAATACAGGGCTGCCGGTAGGGATCAAAGCCGCAATAGGCAAGCTTGATGAATGGAAGGAACTAGCCTCTATCATGAAAGAGACCAACCGCGGACCTGATTTCATCCAGATAGATGGGGGCGAAGGCGGAACCGGTGCCGCACCGCCAAGTTTCGCAGACCATGTCGCACTGCCATGGGTATACGGTTTTACCGATGTGTACAAGATCTTTCAGAAGGAAGATCTTACCAACCAGATCGTTTTCATTGGAAGTGCCAAACTCGGCTTTCCCGCAAAAGCCGCGATGGCCTTTGCCATGGGTGCCGATGTGATCAATGTGGCGAGAGAGGCCATGCTAAGCATTGGCTGTATTCAGGCCCAGAGCTGCCACACCAACACCTGCCCTACGGGTGTTGCTACGCAGAACAAGTGGCTGCAGGCCGGGATCAATGTAAAGAACAAGGCAGACAGGGTGAACTACTACTTTAACAACTTCAGAAAAGAGCTTTTGGAGATCACTCACGCCTGCGGTTATGAACACCCGTGCCAGTTCACCATGGATGATGTGGAGATCAACCTGGGAGACAGGTTCATTGCCAAAACCCTTGCGGAAACCTTTACCTACAATAAAACAAAAGTTCCCTTTGATAGTGTTGCTACTTTGGTAGGATGTCCTAACTTAGGCGGCTCATACAGGAAAGGACAGGAAACCGATGTGAAAGAGGTCGAAACCGAAGACACCTCAGTTTCTGAACAATAACTAACCTATGTCAGAAAATACGATCCTCCAGATGTTGTTCTACTTGCTTCCGGCAGTAGTTATAGGCATTGTTGCCTTCTATTTTTTCAACCTCCATGTTAAAAATGAGGAAAAACGCCGAAGATTCCTGCTTCACAAAGAGAATCAGAAACAGGCTCTCCCCCTCCGCCTGCAGGCCTATGAGCGTATGACTCTTTTCCTGGAACGCATAGCTCCCTCCAGCCTGCTGGTAAGAGTGAAGCCGGGAAAAAGCTCAAAAGGGGATTACGCATCGCTACTAATCAAAACCATTGAACAGGAATTTGAACACAACCTGGCACAGCAGATCTATATTAGCGATGAATGCTGGAATGTAATCAAGGCTTCAAAAAATGCCACTATCGCGAACATCAGAAAAACTTCAGAAAAGGAAGAAATCGAGGATGCGGCACAACTAAGGCAGCATATTTTAAATTCACTTCTGGAACAGCAGCCGCCCAGTGAGACCGGCTTGTCTTACATTAAGCGTGAAATAAAAACCCTTTGGTAGAAGTTTAATTTTCTACTTCGGCATTTATACCGAGCTCTTTTTCCAGTAAAGTCCTGTCTTCAGGCAGCAGATCACTGGTCTGGTAAACCTGCTGCAGCAGATTTTTAGCAAAATCTCTGAACCTGTAGGCGTGATGTCCGCTTGCCTCCATGAGATCACGGATGTTTTCACTGCTGAAGGCATTCAGCTGGAAAAGATAGCCAAAGGCATTCTTCCGCAGCTGAAATCGGTAATAAGGCGCAGTGTAGGATCTTAATTCTTTCAAATATTCCTCTTTTTGAGAAGTATGGAAATCGGGCGTGGCGATACTGAGAGCCAGCCATAACGTTCGCAGGTTCTTGTCTGAAAAACCTTCCTGACCTTGCATTTTCGAAAGGTATACTGCACGATCTTCGGGAAAATTCATCCATAGATTGAAAAGGGCCGCTTCCCGGGTCAAATAAGAATCATCAGTAAGCAGGGATTCATAAGAGGATTTTAGTTCCTGCGGAATTTCGTTCAGGGAAAGAGCTATAGCCTGCCTCACATAAAGATTGTTGGTAGCAAAAGACTTTTTATAAAGGTCCAGCACTTCTGAAATTTCCTCCAAAGCCAGCTGGTGAACAACTTCCTGCCCAATATAATCGTTCACCGGAAAATCAAGAGCCTTTTCCAAAAGTTCTTTTTTAGACTCCAGCGGAAGTTGTTTCAAGGCTGCGATCTCAAGATAATTTCGGATGAATTCAGACCGCTTCAGCGACTCCAGGGCTTCAGATCCCTGAAAAGCCGATTGCTCAAGCCAGTTTTTTCTGAAATTGCCCAGATCCATTCCGGAAGCTTGTTCAACTTCAGCTAAAAAATCCTGGGTGGTGACATTCTGATAAGCGTGTTTCTCCAGGTAATTTTTGACTCCCGCGTCAAAAGCCTCTCTGCCTACCAGTTCTTTCAAAATGTGAAGCGCCCACGCCCCTTTTTGATAGAAAGTAAGCGAGCCGGCTTTTGGGTTCAGCAGGGCCTCCCCTTTTCCGGAGTCGCTCATTTGTTTCAGCTCTTCTGCACTCTGAAATAATTTCCAATAGTAATAATCCTCTCCAAAAATTTCCCTTTCCGCGAGCAAAGCGTAGTAAGTAGCAAAACCTTCCTGGAGCCAGTGATGTTCTCCCGAGACCGCGGTCACCATATCCCCGAACCACTGGTGGGCCAGCTCATGCGCATTCACCATCACGTAATTGCGGTCATGAAAGCCAATTGAATCGACCAGGAAAAGATCTGAAAAAATGGTGGTTCCTGTATTTTCCATTCCCGAATACAAAAAATCCTGCACGGGGATCTGTTTGTAATTTTGCCACGGATACTTCACCCCAATCTCTTTTTCAAAGAAATCCATCATCATTTCGGTGTGCCGGTAAGTTGGCTCCACATATTGCTCTTCGCCTTCAGGATAGAATAGCTTTAGTGGAACTCCACTATCTGACTCCCGCTCCTCTACTTCGTAATTTCCCGCTGCCACAGCCAGCAAATAGCTGCTCATGGGCTGTTCCATGTCAAAATGCCACCTGGTAAGGCTGTCGTTAACAGCTTCCGAAGACTGTAGAACTCCGTTAGCGGTAAGAGTTTTTCCCTTCTTATAGATAAAGCTCAGGTCGAATTCCACTTTCTCATTAACATCATCAAAACTGGGCAGCCAGTTTGACGTGTACTTCCCCTGCCCCTGCGTCCATACCTGGTATTCCTGCTCCTCCCCTTCGGGTTTGTTTTCAATGAAATACATTGACTGCGTAGGGTTTGCGCTGTAGGTTATCTCCAGCACATTGTCTTCAGATCTTTCCATTTGCCGTGTGATCCAAAGCCGTTTTCCGTCATTTTTGAAGGGCACCTCTTTCCCATTCAATAAGACCTTCTGAAATTCCATTTTCTGAGCATCTACAAAAACAGAATCTGTTGGCTGCAAAACATCAAAGGTATAGGTGAGATCTCCTGAAACTTCACCTTTTACAGGCATTATCGAGATCTCAGCTTGTAGGTGCTTAAAATCTGTTACCGGTTTTTCCTGGGCAAAGGCGAATCCGGCGAAAAACAGCAAAAAATGGTTTAAAAACAGCTTCTTCATGTTCCAAATATACATTACATCCGGAAAACAGAGCCTTCGGCCTAAAATCGAATTTTTGAAGCTGCTTCAGGCATTTTTTTTATCTTCGTTTCATGAATCCCAGCCTGCTGCAGACCCCTATTGATTACCTTAAGGGTATTGGCCCCAACCGTGCCGATATTCTGCGGAAGGAAATAGGAGTTCATACCTATGGCGATCTATTAAACTTCTTTCCCAACCGCTACCTTGACAAGACTCGATTTTACAAGATCAACCAGTTGCAGCGCAATAGTGCTGAAGTGCAGGTGGTTGGCAAGATCGTCAACATTAGAACGGTGGAACAAAAAAGGGGCAAAAGACTGGTGGCTGATTTTATTGATGACACCGGAAAGATGGAACTGGTCTGGTTTAGGGGACATAAATGGATAAGAGAGAACCTAAAGGTGAATACCCCTTACGTCATATTCGGAAAAACCAACTGGTACAACGGCATTTTTAGCATGCCCCACCCGGAAATGGAGCTCGTGGAAGAATACAAAAAGAACCTGAGAACGGCCATGCAGCCGGTATATCCTTCTACGGAAAAACTGGCAAAATCAGGCATCACCAACAGGGTCTTCAGCAAATGCATGCAGCAGCTTTTTATTGAGAGTGGCGGTAAATTCTACGATCCGCTACCCGCAGACCTCAGAGAAGAACTGCATTTATTGCCAAGGGCAGAAGCCATTTTTAACGCACATTTTCCGAAGAACCAGGAATTACTGGCAAAAGCCCAGTTCAGACTGAAATTTGAGGAACTGTTTTACATTCAGCTGCAGCTGCTAATGAAGAATCTGCTTCGGAAGAAAAAGATCAAAGGATTCCCTTTTGACGAAGTGGGAAAAAATTTCTCCGAATTCTATGAAAAACATCTGCCTTTTGAGTTAACTAACGCTCAGAAGCGGGTGATAAAGGAAATACGGCAGGACCTGGGGAGCGGTGCCCAGATGAACCGGCTGCTGCAGGGAGATGTGGGCTCGGGAAAGACGATTGTAGCCTTAATGAGCGTACTGCTGGCGCTCGATAACGGTTTCCAGGCCTGCCTCATGGCTCCTACCGAAATTCTTGCCACCCAGCATTACAACGGGATCTGTGAACTGGTGGAAAACCTTGGGATCAGCGTTAGGCTACTGACCGGCTCCACTAAAACGGCAGAAAGAAAAGAGATCCATGAAGCACTTAGAAACGGAGAACTGCATCTGCTGATAGGCACCCATGCCCTGCTCGAAGATAAGGTCCAATTCAAGAACCTGGGGCTTGCCATAATTGATGAGCAGCACCGTTTTGGTGTAGCGCAACGAGCAAGGCTCTGGAAAAAGAATCACCTGCCGCCACACGTGCTGGTCATGACCGCCACCCCTATTCCCCGCACTTTGGCCATGAGCCTGTACGGCGATCTGGATGTTTCTGTGATCGATGAACTTCCACCGGGTCGAAAGGATATCAAGACCGTTCACCGGTACGACACCAACAGGTTAAAGGTTTTCGCCTTTTTAAAGGATGAGATCAAGAAGGGCCGCCAGGTGTACATAGTTTATCCGCTGATCCAGGAATCTGAAAAAATGGATTATAAAGATCTGATGGACGGCTACGAGAGCATTGCCCGCGAATTCCCCATGCCCAACTACCAGATTTCCATCGTGCACGGCCAAATGAAACCTGCCGATAAGGATTATGAAATGGACAGGTTCGTAAGAGGGGAAACCCAGATCATGGTAGCCACCACGGTAATAGAAGTTGGGGTAAACGTACCAAATGCCAGTGTAATGATCATTGAAAGCGCCGAAAGGTTCGGGCTTTCTCAGCTGCACCAGTTGAGGGGACGGGTGGGCCGGGGCGCCGAACAAAGCTACTGCATCCTCATGACCGGCCACAAACTGTCAGCCGATAGCAAGACGCGGCTCGAGACAATGGTGAGTACCGGCGATGGATTCGAGATCGCCGAGGTAGACCTAAAGTTGCGTGGACCGGGAGATCTCATGGGCACCCAGCAAAGCGGGGTGCTCAACCTGAAGATCGCAGATATTGTCAAGGACAATGACATTTTAAAGACCGCCCGCTATCATGCCTTGCAGCTACTCAAAGAAGATCCCAACCTGGAACTGGAGAAGAACAAGGTAGTGCGATTCACTTATTCCCAGCTGGTTAAGAAGAAAAATATTTGGAACTACATCAGTTAGTTCCCGACACGTCGATTTTTCCTACACTCTCATCGAAAAACCATTTTCATATGTTTTAAGAGCAGGTTTTATATATAATTTAGATTCCATAACCAATCTTTAAAATTTATGAAAAGAATTACACTTTTATCAGCCATAGTGTTAATGTATGGCTGCAGCATGGAAACTACTGAAGATTTTAGTACGCTAAATGCTTCAGCAAAAGCTCAGAATAGCGAAGAAGAGAATTTTATTGTTCCCGAACTCATTTGTGAAGGCGAAGAAAGCACTTTCGTCTTTGAATTTCCTGAAAAACCAGGAAAAACAGCTTTAAAGGTTCAACTATACGGAGATGACCCTTCAACAACTGAGGAAATTGAGGAATGGTACAATATTTTTGATGAACAAATTGAAGGATCCGGACCTGTAGATTTCTACTATACCTTTGAAGAAGCAGGAGATTATTCGATCCGCTACCAGATCGGCGGAGGAGGCTTTACAGAACTTATGGTGACCGTGGAAAACTGTGGCTGCGAAGAAAGCTTTAATTATGAAGGTGCAGGAGACACTTATACCTTCATTTATACTCCCGCAGAAGATATGGAGGATGCTCACCTAACATTTACTTTTGCACAGTCCGTTTCAGTTGAAGGTTTTTCGGAGAATTGGACCTGGCACGGTCAAACTATGCAAAGCAACGTGGAGCTTGAAGCTTGTGTACCGCTGACCTGGAAATTAACCCTACAAAAGAAATGTGATGGAAGTACTCCAAACAATAATGTATGGACAGACTTTAAGGTGAATGACGTTTCCAAAAAAGGCGACCTTTCCAATATTGTGCAAAGTTGTCCATAAATATTAGGCAATGCATTAAATTTCAAAGAGGACTTCGGTCCTCTTTTGCATTTTAGCCATTTTTCAACTGGGGGAAATCCCCCAATTTTTATCAAAATCATATTTTTTAAGATGATTTTTGTACTTATTTTCCTTCAATTGTCTGATCGGTAATATCAGCCCTGGATTTGATGTCTATAATTCAGTAAATTTAAGTAGGCAACCAAATAAAAATCAGCATTATGGATTCAACAATCAACATTAGGTGGATCATGAGTTTAATGCTCATGTTCTTTTTTGCATCAGGTTATGCACAAGACGAGGAAAAAACTTCTATTGGCGAAGTGGTTTATGAAGAGTATCAGGAAAACGGAATTGATGAGGCTATCAGCAAATACAAAGATCTTAAGGCCAATCAGGCAGACGATTACACCTGGAATGAATGGGAACTCAACAACATCGGCTACCAGATCATGAATGACGATAATGATCTTGAAGCCGCCGAAAAGATCTTCAGCCTTAATATTGAGGAGTATCCCAAGGCTGCGAATCCGTATGATTCTTATGCCGATTACCTGCTGGAAAAAGGAGATACAGAAAAAGCAAAGGAGTACCTTAAAAAATCTATCGCGATAGCCGAAAAATCGGATATCGAAGATGAGCAAACCCGTATCCTTTCTGCCTCAAAAGGTAAACTGGCCAGATTGGAAAAAAAGGACAAACAGCTTGATTTTCTGGTGGGCGACTGGAACATCGATGCGACCGGCTATCAGGAAGGAAAGGAAGCAAACAAAATGAAGGGAAAGGATAAAGTGGTCTATGATGAGAATGCCAATGCGATAATTTTTCACCATTTTGATGATCAGCAACAGTCAGAAGGTATGAGGATCCTGGCTTATGACGCCGTGGATGACGAGTTTGATGTAGCTTATTTGAGCCCTTCCAGCTTGCAGGGAATTCAGATGTCGAGCATGAAGATGAAAAACATTGGGGAGAACAAGTACGAGTTCATGGACCATTATACCACCCGCAACGGGAAGGAAATGATGATGAGACATGAAATGGAACGGATCTCTGACAATGAGATCAAATGGGTCATCTTTGAAAAATCAGAGCAAGGAGACTGGCAAAAGGTTTATGCTATGAACATGACAAAATAAGCGCATTCTGTAGGTATATAAAGTGGAAAGGATCCAGGTCCTTTCCACTATTTTTTTGCGCCGCATTAAAATTATGCCAATACCATTGGTAATGCTATCTTTGCAGCTGGAAAATTTGATTCAATGAAAATTTCATATAACTGGCTTAAACAATTTATCAAAATTGATCGCAACCCCGAGGAAACAGGAGAACTACTTACCGATCTTGGGCTTGAAGTTGAAGGCATTCAAAACTTCCAGAGCGTAAAAGGAGGTTTAAAAGGTGTGGTAGTGGGAGAAGTTATTTCCTGCGAGCAGCACACCAATGCAGACCGATTAAAAGTTACCACTGTCAATATTGGAAACGGTGAGCCTGTGCAGATCGTTTGCGGGGCGCCTAATGTGGCTGCAGGACAAAAAGTACCTGTTGCAACCGTAGGGACTACCCTGTATGATGAAAAAGGAAGCCCCTGGGAGATCAAAAAAAGCAAGATACGCGGGGAAAGCAGCCACGGTATGATCTGTGCCGAAGATGAGCTGGGGCTTGGAAAAAGCCACGATGGCATCATGGTGCTTGAGGATGACCTTAAACCGGGTACTCCAGCATCAGAGTTATTTGAAATTGAAGACGATCACGTTTTCGAGATCGGGTTAACTCCAAACCGCGCCGATGCCATGAGCCACTGGGGTGTGGCCCGTGACCTTAAGGCCGGACTACAACAACAGGGGGACATTCAGGAATTGATCACCCCTTCGGTGAGCAGCTTTCATGTGGACAGCCGCAACCTGCGCATCCCTGTGAAGATCGAAAATTATGAACTGACTCCCAGGTACTGCGGGATCACACTTTCTGATATCAAGATTGCCGATTCTCCAAAGTGGCTGCAAAACAGGCTCAAGGCCATCGGGATCACTCCCAAGAACAACGTCGTTGATGTTACAAACTACGTGATGCACGAGTTGGGACAGCCGTTGCACGCATTTGATGCAGACAAGATCACCGGTAATGAGATACAGGTAAAAACCCTGCCTGCCGGCACAAAATTTACCACGCTTGATGAGGTAGAACGGGAACTGCATGAAGAGGATTTGATGATCTGTGATACCGAAAAACCTCTTGCCATCGCCGGAGTTTTTGGAGGTCTGGGCAGTGGGGTGACAAAGAACACCAACAAGATCTTTATTGAAAGTGCCTATTTCAATCCGGTAACGGTGAGAAAGACAGCTAAACGTCACGGGCTTAATACCGATGCATCCTTTAGATATGAAAGAGGAATCGATCCAAACATCACAGATTACGCTATCAAACGCGCAGCGCTTTTGATAAAGGAGCTCGCAGGCGGAAACATCACCAGTGACATAGATGATCACTACCCTAACAAAATTGAAGATTTCCCGGTATTCCTTACCTATGATAAGATCAACACCCTTGTGGGACAGAACCTGGAGAAGGAAACCATAAAATCCATACTCACTTCTTTAGAGATACGGGTGAACAATGTTACCGAAACCGGGATGGGGCTTACCATTCCGCCATATCGCGTAGATGTAAAACGCGAGGCCGACGTGATCGAAGAGATCCTTAGGGTATACGGTTACAACAACATTAAATTCGGGGAAAAGATCAACGCTTCGGTGGCTAACTCCTCTCGTTTTGAAGATTACAAGCTTCAGAACCTGATAGCCAGTCAGCTTGTCGGCCAGGGCTTCTATGAGACCATGGCCAATTCTCTTACCACTCCTGCCCATAATGAACTCAGCGAACAGCTTAAGGAGGAACATAACGTTAAAATGCTGAACCCGCTTAGCCAGGATCTTTCGGTATTGAGACAGTCCTTATTGTTCTCCGGATTAGAGGCGGTAAGCTACAACCTGAACCGCAAGCGCAGTGATCTGAAATTCTTCGAATTCGGAAAAACTTATCACCAGTATGAGAGCGGAAAGACGGAAGCCAAACATCTTTCGCTTTTCATCTCGGGCAACAGGGCTGCAGAAAGCTGGAGCCAGGCATTGCAAAAAGGAGATTTCTTCTATCTGAAAGGAGTAGTGACCGCTGTTCTGGAAAGACTGGGAATAAGTGAGCTTAAATCTTCTCCTGTTAAAAACGATATTTTTTCAGAAGGAATGACCTTCAGCTCAAATAAAACAAGGCTGGTAGAATTTGGAGTGATCAAAAAGAAGATCCTTAAGAATTTTGACATTGTCCAGGAAGTGCTTTATGCCGACTTCAAGTGGGATGAAGTGATAGAGACCGCAAAAGCTCAGCAGAACAAGTTCAGGGACATCTCCAAGTTTATGCCTGTTCGCAGGGATTTTGCATTGTTACTGGATAATTCTGTAACCTTTGAAGATATTTACAACATCGCTTATAGGACAGAGCAGAAACTGCTTAAAAATGTAAATCTTTTCGATGTTTATGAAGGCAAGAACCTTCCGGAAGGAAAGAAGAGTTACGCAGTAAGCTTCATCATTCAGGATGAACAAAAAACCCTTACCGATAAGCAGATCGATAAGATCATGAACAAACTTCAGCAGAACTTTGAAAAACAATTGGGAGCCGAACTTCGGTAAACCCTTCAAACAAGAATAGAAAAAGCCATCTTAGAGATGGCTTTTTTCATTTGGGGATTTTCTGATTTTTACTTCGGAAACGCCTCAAAAATAGCATTTACATACTGTCTTAATTCTTCTTCAAGATTGTTGGGCGTGACCACATCATTCGCCCTGCCACGCCAAATGATCTCATTGGTACGGCGGTCAATAAGGTCAATGACTATGGTTCCTTCCTTGTACGGTATCTGCTCAATTGCGGTCCCAGCAATTCGCGGAATGGTAAAATAGTTATTATACGCATAGTTCCTGTAATATGGACCCACGTAATATCCGGGACGATAATAGCTGTAATTGGTGTAAACCGGAGTGGCGTTCACGGCCACTTCTTCGTCCATCATTAGGTGATAATAAACCAAAAGATCGGGCTGGTTACGGTCAAGACGGTAATCCTGGTCCTGCATATTTTCATTGATCTCATCAATTACCACCTCATTTACATATCGGTTATCAAACGCAGTGGTCTTAATTGTATCCTGGTTAGGTAGAAAAGCATAGCTGGAAAAAGAATCCAGGTCTTTTGCGGTCTTTTTATTCGTATTTACTTTAGGACCACAGCTCACTAAAACAATGCTGAGCATTAAAAAAAGTATAGAATATGTCTTCACTTTAAAGATTTTCATTTTTCTCAATTTTTATTGGTTCTAATTGAAGATAAGAATTAAAGAAGGAACTTAAATTGCGAATTAAGCTGTTTAATGGTTTTTTAACCTTAGTTCGGTAGAATTAACATCCCTAATACATCATAACTCACATAAATTCAGGATTTTGCATGTTCTCATGTTATTGTTTATTTTAGGAAATTCTAAAGAGGAGGAATATGCTGTTAGAAAGAATAAACCTGCAACGAAAACTGGAAAGTTTTCGGAAAAAAGAGATCTCTGAGGCAAAGCTTTTGGAGGAGGTAAAGGAGATCCTGCACCGGGAAAAAGATCATGAATCTGCCATTTTAAAACGGCTTCGCGAGGGAGAACCATCGGGAACAGATGGTAATGACTTTGATTTTGACCTTTTGGAGAGCGGCCGAATCTTCCACATCTCCCAGATAAAAAAATTGTGTGTCAATTACAGACTTCGTTTCCTTAACAGCAAGTTCTTCAAAGGAGAACTTCCGGCAGAAGCTGTCCTGGCCGCCAAAGAACTTGAGAAGAAGCATCGCACTACCCTTAAAGGTTATCATATGATCGCTCCCGCCAAATACTTCAGGCTGGAAAATGCAGATGACCCCATGCTTTTTGCACCAATAGGCAATGGCTATTTTTACCTCGTCCATAAATGGGGGAAGGATATTCAACCATTCAGAAAGCTGGCCATGTGGCCCCTGAGGAACCTTGAGACCTTGATCATTTTCAGTTTTTTTCTTAGCTTTTTCCTCACCTTCGGGATTCGGGAGGTATTTTTCAGCAAATTTCAGGAAACCTCGCAGTTCCTTATCCTCTTTATGTACACCTTTAAATCTACTGTTGCCCTGATCTTTTTCTACGGAATTAGTCTTGGAAAAAACTTCAGTTCCGGCAACTGGAACAGCAAGTTCTACAATGCTTAATGTTAAACTGAGACTAAAAGCCCCTGTGGGTTCGATGACAATTTGTTATTTTTAACAGCAAAAGCATTTACATTATGAGTTCAGAAGAAGATTACAAAAGAGTCTATACAGGCTCTGAAGTGAACGTGCAATATCTGCAGGAACTAATGGAAAAGGCCGGCATCCACACCAGGGTAAGAAACGATTTTGATTCGGGCTTAAGAGCGGGGTTTGGAGGCGGATTGCCGGGACAGGTTCAACTGTTCGCTATTTCCTCACATTATGAAGAAGCTTTAAAGATCGCCCAGGCCACGTTTCCCGAAAATAAGTCGTAAATGAACCGTTCCCCCAGAAATAAATATTTCACCCTTCTTATAGGAATTGCATTTTTGGGGTATGGAAGTTACAGGCTCATTTCTTTTTACCTTGGGGCCGATTACAATACTTTCAGAATTATTGTTGACATCATCCTGGTGCTGCTGGGGGCCTGGGACATTTACAGGTTTATCAAGATCTCCCGAAAAAAATAAAGGCCTCAAAAGAGGCCTTTTATAGATCTGATCTTTTTCCGATTATTATTTAGCGTACATTTTCTCACGCTGCTCCTTGATCTTTTTATCGCTCATGTACTCATCGAAACTCAGGTAACGATCTATCGCTCCGTTTGGAGTAAGTTCGATCACCCTGTTAGCTACGGTTTGCGCGAACTCATGATCATGAGTGGTGAAAAGAACCGTTCCTTTAAAGTTCTTTAAAGAGTTGTTGAAAGCGGTGATAGATTCCAGGTCCAGGTGGTTCGTAGGCTCATCGAGCATCAACACATTGGCTCTCATCATCATCATTCGGCTAAGCATACAGCGCACTTTTTCACCTCCCGAAAGCACTCTGGCTGTCTTAAGGGCTTCTTCCCCACTGAAGATCATTTTCCCAAGGAAACCACGTATATATACTTCCTCACGCTCCTCTTCGGTCTTGGCCCATTGTCTAAGCCAGTCCACAAGAGTAAGATCGTTATCAAAATATTCTGAGTTGTCTAACGGCAGGTAAGACTGATTGGTAGTGATACCCCAGCTGTATTTACCAGAAAGCGGCTGCTGTTTCCCGTTGATGATCTCGTAGAAAGCCGTGGTGGCACGGGAATCTTTAGAATAGACCACAACTTTATCTCCTTTTGCAAGGTTGATATCTACATCCTTGAAAAGCGTCTCCCCTTCTATTGAAGCCGAAAGGTTCTCGATGTTGAGGATCTGGTCTCCTGCTTCCCGTTCTCTTTCAAAAATGATCGCAGGATACCTTCTGCTTGAAGGTTTGATATCTTCGATGTTCAGCTTTTCTATCATCTTCTTACGTGAAGTGGCCTGCTTTGATTTTGCCACGTTCGCGCTGAATCGCTGTATGAACTCCTGCAGCTCCTTCTTCTTCTCTTCAGCCTTCTTGTTCTGCTGTGCCCGCTGACGTGCCGCTAATTGCGAAGACTCGTACCAGAAAGTATAGTTACCGCTGTAATGGTTTATCTTTCCGAAGTCGATATCTGAAATGTGGGTACACACCGCGTCAAGGAAGTGACGGTCGTGAGACACCACGATCACAGTATTTTCATAGTTGGCCAGGAAATTTTCTAACCAGCTAATGGTTTCGTAATCCAGGTCGTTGGTAGGCTCATCCATGATAAGCACATCAGGATTTCCAAAAAGCGCCTGGGCCAAAAGCACCCGCACCTTAAGCTTATTGTCAAGGTCACCCATTAAGGTGTAGTGATTGTCTTCCTTTATCCCCAGGTTAGAAAGCAAAGCCGCAGCTTCACTGTCGGCATTCCAGCCGTTCATCTCTTCAAATTCTACCTGCAGCACTCCTACTCTTTCCCCGTCGGCATCGCTGAAGTCTTCCTTTGCATAGATCTCATCCATTTCCTTTTTGATGTTATACAAAGGCTTGTTCCCCATAATGACAGTTTCCAGCACAGGGTATTCATCATAAAGATTGTGGTTCTGCTCCAAAACAGACATTCTTTTCCCAGGCTCCAGGTGCACATGTCCCGAAGTAGGCTCTGACTTGCCACTAAGTATCTTTAAAAAAGTTGATTTTCCGGCTCCGTTGGCACCAATCACACCATAGCAATTCCCTTGAGTGAAGGTGGTATTTACCTCATCAAACAACACTCTCTTCCCAAACTGGACCGATAAATTTGAAACTGTTAACATAGACTATTTTCTGAAATTTTTGCAAAAGTAGCCATTTAAGCTTATTCCTTAAAATATTAACTTTTTTAAATTCATATTTAACTCCGAGTTAACAGCTTACTCTGCGTTCTCAGCATAATTTTGCTTTCCCGTAATTTTTTGGCCCTCCGTACCCTTTGGAAAAGTTGAAAGTGAACATATCTTCTGCTGCCTTACCTGTAATTATAATACAGGTGTTTTTTTTACTTTTCTCAAGTTGCGAAAGCTCTTCAAATAAGGAGAACCCAAAGACCTATGTAAGTGGTGAGATAGTAAATCCCACCTCCAATTACGTGATCTTCCAAACTGGTGGTGAAATCCTGGATACGGTTTACCTGGATGCTCAGAATCGATTCTCATATCAGGTGGATAGTGTCCAGAATGGCCTGTACCTTCTACAACACCGTCCGGAGACGCAGAATTTCTATCTCACTCCCGGAGACAGTCTCTTGCTTAGAGTAAATACACTGGCTTTTGATGAATCCCTGCACTTCAGCGGAAGCGGTGACGCAGAAAATAATTTTCTTGCAGAAATGTATCTGAGCGATGAGAGCAATTCTGAACTCCTGCTTTCTTTTTATGAGACCGATCCTTCCGAATTCAAAAGAAAAACAGATTCCATAAGGTCAGATAGGCTGAATGCTCTGGACAGGATGAAACAGAAGCACAAGTTCTCCAAAGATTTCGTTGAGCTGGCCGAAAAGATCATCAATTACGAATCCTTTGACCTGCAGGAGCGGTATATCTACCTGTTCAACAAGTACAAAAAAGGTTCTAAAGAAAAGCTTCCTGCAGACTTTGACGATTACCGTAAACAGGTAAAGTTCAATGAAGAGATACTGCAATGCAGCCCGGGCTACAAAAGATTTATAGATAATTACCTTATTAACCGTTCTTTTAAATGGTGCGCCAAACAGGCTTTTGATTACAACGACTGCTCCAGCCTTACAGATGCCGAAAATATCAAAAGCAGAATAAGAATGGTAGATGACCTGATCCAATTACCCGCGCTGCGGAAGCATTTTATTTCCAAACTCGCATCTTTAGGAGTCATCATGGCCAAATCAAGAGAGGAGATCCTGGAAATTATTGACCTGGTCGAAAAAATTGGCTATTCCCAGGAAGGTTTAGATGATCTCAAGCAGCTTGGCTCCATCCAGTTGGCCTTTCTACCGGGTACCACCCTTGACCGGGTTTCTCTCATAGATACTCAGGGCAACACAGTAAATTTTGAGGATATCATAGAAAAACCCACCATCATTTTTCTCTGGTCTATCTACAGCAATCAACACAAAGAAGACCATAAGCTGATCAGGGAGCTTAGAAAGAAATACCCGGAAATCAATTTTGTGGGAATAAACTTTGATGTTGGCGAAGTACCGGCCTGGAGGATCGCGGTGAAAAAATACAACTACAACCAGGAGCAGGAATTTCAACTTGGCCCCACCCGGATCGAAAAAAGGTTCTTCAGATATTATCTCAACAAACTCCTTTTCCTGGATCCTTCAGGCAAGGTGATCATTGGTGATGCTTTTATCAATTCCCCCGACTTCGAAAATCGGATCCTTGAATTTCTCAACAGATAAAAAAAGCCTTTATTCCGAAGAATAAAGGCTTGAGTTAAATTAGCCCTAAATAAAAAGTTAGTTTCCCTTCTTATGGTCTGCAAGGAACTTCTCCAAACCAATATCGGTCAATGGGTGGTTCAATAGTCCCACGATAGAAGACAACGGCCCGGTCATCACATCGGCACCGATCTTAGCACAGTCGATCACGTGCATGGTATGTCTTACTGAAGCAGCCAGGATCTCAGTTTCAAATCCGTAGTTATCATAGATCATTCTGATCTCTGAAATCAGGTTCAACCCATCCGTGGAAATATCATCAAGTCTTCCTATGAAAGGAGAAACATAAGTAGCTCCCGCTTTAGCTGCCAAAAGTGCCTGTCCAGGTGAAAAAACCAGGGTACAGTTGGTCTTGATGCCTTTGTCGCTGAAGTATTTAATTGCCTTTACCCCGTCTTTGATCATTGGCACCTTCACGATGATCTGCTCATGAAGTTCGGCAAGCTCTTCCCCTTCTCTCACAATGCCGTCAAAGTCTGTAGCAATAACTTCAGCGCTCACATCCCCATCTACAATATCGCAGATCTTCTTGTAGTGTTTAAAAATGTTGTCTTTTCCGGTAATTCCTTCCTTGGCCATCAAAGAAGGGTTGGTAGTTACCCCGTCAAGAACCCCAAGTTCCTGGGCTTCCCTTATCTGATCAAGATTGGCGGTGTCAATAAAAAATTTCATAGTGTGTTGTGTATAAAAATTAATGTTCCTGAAAAAGCTGATTTTTCAGACCTCTGCAAAACTACAATTTATAATGTTTCAAGAGTAATCTCTCGTAGACTTTGTCGGGCAGGATACGTTTTAGCGCCACCGAAAACTTCTGCAGCGGCTCCCCCACCTTATAATGTATACGGGGATTCTCTTCCCCAATGATCTCGTAAATAGCCTTCGCCATTTCAGAAGGATCTTTTCCTTCATCCACATGCTGGTCCATCAGTTTCAGCGTATTCCCGTATTGTTTCTCATAAGGCGACCCCTCGATGATTGGAGCGTGGTATCTTCCGGCAGCTATATTTGTCGCGAAATCCCCCGGCGCTACATTGGTCATTTTAATATTGAAATCCTTGAGTTCCATCCTGAAGGCTTCGGTAGTGATCTCAAGGGCTCCTTTTGAAGCTGAATAAATTCCGCGGTAAGGCAAACCCATATAACCCGCAATAGAAGTCACGTTGATAATAAGGCCTCCCCTGTTCTTTCGCATTGACGGAAGCACCGCCTTGATGACGTTAAGAGGTCCGAAGTAATTAGTATCAAAGGCTTTTTTGATCTCTTCGTTCGGAGTTTCCTCAATGGGCCCGGTAATGCCCACGCCGGCATTGTTGATTAGCACATCGATCTTTCCTGCTCTGGAGATCACTTCAGAAACCGCTTTTTCAATGGTTTCGGGGCGGGTGACATCAAGAGCTATAAGAGGAAAATCAGACTTCCGGTTACCCGGATTCCTGCTGGTGCCAAATACGGTAAAATCTTTTTGCTGAAGGAAGTTCGCGATGGCTTCTCCTATTCCTGAAGAAGCACCGGTAATTAGAACCACTTTGTTTTCTTTCATGCTGCAAAGATGCAACAAAATTTCACGAGCAGAAACAAAAAATGGCAAGCGACCCACATCACACCGCTACGACCGCTTACCCTTGCTGCGTTCCCGCCCTGGGGGATTCAGCAGGAGCTGGTTGTGTGGGACTTGCCGGGGCAAATATACAACCTTTCACTCTTTTTGCAAGCATTTTCTAAACTGAATTAAATAATTTACCTTGCTTAAAAATCCTTGTTATAGATGAAAATTGTTAACTCCCTGTTGTTCTTATTTTTAGGCCTCGCCCTTTTTTCCTGCGGAAATGATCATGAAGATGAAACCGCTGATTATTCCCTTGAAATTTTGGAAAACAAGTCCGAATTTCAGCTGGGAGAAAGCATTCAGGCCAGCGTAACGGCTGCAGGAAATGCCGGAATTGACTCGGTAGTTTACTTTTTGGGAAATCAAAGACTTCAGAAAACCACGGGCCAGGCTTCCCTTACCCATACTTTTCAGAATGAAAAGCTCGGAAAATGGGATCTCGTGGCTAAGATCTATTCCGAAGGAAAAAACAGGGAACTCAGAAGAGTGATCACCTTATATAACGACACGCCACCAATTGCCTACACTTATGAGATCGTGAACTCCTACCCTCACGCCACAGACGCCTATACACAGGGGCTGGAATTCTACAACGGTGAACTCTATGAAAGCACCGGCCACTACGGCGAATCTTCGCTGAGAAAGGTTGACCTGGAAACCGGAGAAGTACTGAAAAAGATCGATATCCCCGCCACTTATTTCGCTGAAGGTATTACCATTTTGAACGATAAGATCTACCAGCTTACCTGGAAGGAGGACATTGGTTTCATCTATGATGTAGAGACCTTTGAAAAACTGGAAGAATTCGCATACAACCAAAGCGAACAGGGATGGGGGTTAGCGAACGACGGGCAAAAACTCTATAAGAGCGATGGTACTGAAAACATCTGGATCCTTGATCCCGAGACCCTGAGAGAAGAAACTTTTATCCAAACCCTTACCCACAGAACCATTTCTACCCAGCTAAACGAACTGGAATGGGTAGAAGGAAAGATCTACGCCAACACCTATCAAAAGGACGGGGTGGCCATCATCAATCCTGAGAATGGGGCAATTGAAGGGATCATCAATTTCCAGGGCCTAAGGGAAAAACTTGGCAATACTGCAGATCTTGATCCTGTGAACGATGTACTGAACGGGATCGCTTACAATCCTGAAACCAAAAAGCTTTACGTGACCGGTAAGGACTGGGATACGTTGTTTGAAGTGATCATCAAGGAAAATTAAATGGTAGTTCCCGCCGAAATATATGTGCACAGGCGAACGGTCTCAAAAGAAGACCTTGACGACCTCCACCATGTGAACAATGTGATCTATGTGCAGTGGATACAGGATATCGCCAAAGAACACTGGGAAGTGCGCGCATCTGATGACCTCAAAAGTAAGTTTATTTGGGTGGTCATAAGGCATGAGATAGACTACAAGAAACAGGCATTTTTGGGAGATGAGATCCTGATCGAAACCTATGTTGGGGAAACAACTTTTGTCACTTCAGAAAGGTATGTGAACATCAAAAATGCAAAAACCGGGGAGGTTCTTGTGGCGGCAAAATCCATGTGGTGCCTGCTTGATGCCGACACCAAACGTCCAACGAAGATCACAGAGGAACTTAGAACTGTTTTTCACAAGCAATGAGAACTGCCTCTGCCCTTCTCCTTCTACTTATCCTGGTTCTTTGGAGTTCCTGCAGATCTGATTTCGAAACGGTGGAAAGCATGGGAAATCTGGAATTTTCCAGGGACACTGTTTACCTGGATACCGTCTTCACCGGCCTCAGCTCTTCGACTCACACTTTAAAAGTTTATAATCGCAGCAATGAAGATATCCACATTCCGCAGATAGCTTTGGGCCGGGGCGAATCTTCTGCATACCGACTCAATGTTGATGGCCTGCCGGGAAAGTCATTTTCAAATGTGGAGATCATGGCAAAAGACAGCATTTACATCTTCATTGAAACCACTGTAGACCTGCAGGAGACAGATCAAAAGGAATTCCTGTATAACGATGCCATAGAATTCATTTCTTCCGGACATCGGCAGGAAGTACCGCTGGTTACCCTGGTTAAGGACGCGATCTTCCTTTTTCCCGATAAAGATGAAGAAGGTGGTATCGAAACCATCCCGCTGGGAGTTGACGAACAGGGCGAAGAAATAAGGGCAAAAGGCTTTCTGCTTGGGGAGCAACATCTCAACTTCACCAATGAAAAAGCTTATGTGATCTATGGCTATGCTGTGGTGCCTTCAGGAAAGACCCTTACGATCAATGCCGGTGCGAGGATTTACTTTCACGAGAACAGCGGGATCCTTGTTTCCGATGCCGCTACCCTTAATGTGAAGGGATCTTTAAGCGAAAACCGGGAAAATCCAATTAACGAGGTGATCTTCCAGGGAGATCGTTTAAGTGAGGAATTTGAGAACATTCCGGGACAATGGGGCACCATCTGGCTAAAAAGAGGCAGTATCAACAACTCTTTTCATCATGCCACCATCCGTAATTCCACGGTCGGGATACTCGCGGAAGGAGATCAGCAAAGGACAGCTCCCCTGCTGCAGCTGAAAAACACGCAGATCTATAATTCGGCTGTAAATGGTTTACTCGGAGTGGGCGCGGGAATTTCAGCAGAGAACCTGGTGATCAACAGCAGCGGACAGGCCTCTGTACACCTTATCGGCGGATCTTATGAGTTCAAGCACAGTTCCCTTTTGAATTACTGGAATGAAGGCTTCCGGCTGTTCCCGGCGGTGCTCCTTGAAAATGAGATCATTTCCGAGACCAACGTGCGATCGATAAACCTGGAAAAAGCCCTTTTTTCCAACTGCATCATCTTCGGAAATGAGAGACAGGAACTGCTTTTCAACCGCAACGAGAACGCTGCTTTTAATTTTGAGTTCAGGAATTGCCTCATCAAGTTCGAAGATCCTTCAGGAGAATTTACAGAGGACCCATTGTACGATTTCACAAGTGAAGCTCACTACAGCGCCATCATCCTGAATGAAAATCCGTTCTTCTGGAATGTGGATAATGATGATTTCCGCCTGCAGGAAGGTTCTCCCGCAATTGACTCCGGAAACCTTCCTACCGCCAATGAAGTGCCCTTTGACATTCTTAACGTGAGTCGGCTTCCCGATCCTGATCTCGGGGCTTATGAATGGGTGAAGAAATAGAAAAAGCGGTCAAAATTGCTTTTTGACCGCCTTTTTCCCTTAGATCTTTTTAGAAGTTTAGAACTTGAAAAGAGGTTTTCCGTGCATCATTTCTGAAACTTCTTTGCCTATGGCTTCCAGTTCGGCTTCATTTTCAAAGTTGGTGATCACCCGGTCGATAAGGTCAACAATAGTAGCCATATCTTCCTCTACCAGTCCGCGGGTAGTTACCGCCGGCGTCCCTATCCTGATCCCTGAAGTGACAAACGGAGATTTGTCATCGAATGGCACCATGTTCTTGTTTACGGTAATATCGGCTTTTACCAGAGCTTCCTCAGCTTCTTTCCCTGAAATATTCTTGTTGCGAAGATCGATCAGCATCATGTGGTTGTCCGTTCCGCCGGAGATCACTTTATAATCTTTTGCTATAAAAGCCTCAGCCATGGCCTTGGCATTCTTTTTCACCTGCACCATGTAGTGAAGGAACTCGTCTGTAAGCGCTTCTCCAAAGGCAACAGCCTTGGCTGCGATAATGTGTTCCAAGGGTCCTCCCTGGTTTCCGGGGAAAACGGCACTGTTGAGCAGCGTGGACATCTTTTTTAGGTTCCCGTTCTTCAGTTTCTGTCCGAATGGGTTATCAAAATCTTTCCCCATCATGATGATCCCGCCACGCGGTCCTCGTAATGTTTTATGAGTGGTAGAAGAGACCACGTGACAGTGCGGAAGCGGATCGCTCAGAAGCCCTTTTGCGATAAGTCCTGCGGGATGCGCGATATCAGCAAAGAGAATAGCTCCTACCTTATCGGCTATTTCCCGGAAACGTTTATAATCGATCTCTCGTGAATAGGCCGAAGCTCCGGCGATGATCATTTTAGGCTTTTCCTTTTCGGCGATGCGCTCTACTTCATCATAATCGATAAGGCCGGTCTTTTCATCTACTCCGTAGAAAACCGGATTGTATAATTTTCCGGAGAAATTCACCGGTGAACCATGAGTAAGATGCCCTCCATGAGAAAGGTCAAAGCCCAGAAATTTATCCCCGGGATTCATGCAGGCCTGGAAAACAGCAGTGTTTGCCTGTGAGCCTGAATGTGGCTGCACGTTAGCGTATTCAGCATTAAAAAGCTCCTTCAGGCGTTCTATGGCCAGATTTTCCACTTCATCAACCACCTCACACCCGCCGTAATATCTTTTGCCGGGATACCCCTCGGCGTATTTGTTGGTAAGGACCGAACCCGCTGCCTCCAGCACCTGATCACTTACAAAGTTCTCGCTCGCAATCAATTCCAGTCCATCAAGTTGTCTTTCCTTTTCTTCAGCAATTAAATCAAATAATTCTGTATCCCGTCGCATATGATTTTTTTACGTTAAATAATCCTCAAAAATAGCAAATACATTCGGTTCTTTAATAGAAAATAATATATTTGGTTCGAATTGATTTTAACAAAATACCAACATTTATTATGTCTATTACAGCTAACGATCCTAACCGAAAAACCTGGCTGGAAGTACCTGCGAATTCTGATTTTCCTATTCAGAATATTCCCTTCGGCGTATTTCTGACCCGGGATGATGTGATCACCATTGGCACCCGAATCGGGGATACTGCCATTGACCTGGGAGCACTTCATCAATTAGGATATTTTGAAGGAATCCCGCTGACCGATGATATATTTTTACAAGACACTCTAAACGATTTTATTTCTGACGGAAAGAAGACCTGGCGCCTGGTAAGAAACCGCATTGCCGATATTTTTGATGCCAACAACGCCTCATTAAGAGATAACGAGGAACATCGAAAAGTGGTTCTTTTTACTCTTGATGAGATCGAGATGCAAATGCCGGTACAGGTGGGCGATTATACCGATTTTTACTCCAGTAAAGAACACGCAACGAATGTGGGGACCATGTTCCGGGATCCCGATAATGCCTTATTACCAAACTGGCTTCACATTCCTGTGGGTTACCACGGAAGAAGTTCTTCTATCATTCCAAGCGGAATTCCGATTCACAGGCCACAGGGACAAACAAAAGCAAAGGACGCGACCGAACCAACTTTTGGGCCTTCGCAAAGAGTGGATTTTGAACTGGAAATGGCTTTCATCACTACAGATGCCAACCATTTGGGAGAGCCTATTCCAATTGAGGAAGCCGAGGATTACATTTTTGGACTGGTACTTTTCAACGACTGGAGTGCCCGCGATATCCAGACCTGGGAATATGTACCGTTAGGCCCGTTCTTAGCGAAAAACTTCGCTTCTTCCATATCTCCATGGATCGTTACCCTTGATGCCCTGGAACCGTTCAGAACCGAAAGCCCGAAGCCCGAGAAGAAATTATTGCCTTACCTTCAGTACGAAGGCAAGAAAAGTTTTGATATCAACCTGGAAGTTTTCCTCAAGCCTGAGAACGGAGAGGAAAACAAACTCGTCCAGTCCAATTTCAAATACATGTACTGGAACATGAGTCAGCAGCTCGCACACCACACGGTAAACGGTTGCCCGGTGATCTCCGGAGACATGATGGGATCGGGAACCATTTCTGGACCTACCCCCGATTCTTACGGTTCTATGCTTGAGCTTGCCTGGAAGGGTGAAAAACCGATCAAATTGAAAGACGGCAGCGAAAGAAAGTTCATTGAAGATAACGATACCGTGATCATGCGCGGATATTGTGAAAAGGGAGATTACAGAATTGGTTTTGGAGAGGTAAGCACCAAGTTGCTTCCTGTTTTTGAACCAAAGAAGAAATAAGTTTTCAACTTTATTCCCATAAAAAAGAGCCACAATCTTGTGGCTCTTTTCATATCATTAAAACTCAATATTAACGGCGATCTTCATGTCGTCGCTGCTCATGACGCTCCCGCTCCATATCGCGTTCTCTTTCGGCGTCTTCTTTTCTTTGCTTATCACGATCACCCGCAGCCTGTTGCTGTGGCTTTCTTTGTTGTTCGCTCTGCTGTTGCCGTTTTTCTTCTTCTCTTCTCTTTTCCATAATTCGGTTTTTTAAATTAGACTAATTTGTCTTCTAAAGATAGACAAAGAATCACTTCAAAATCCTGTAAGTCAATTTATTAACTCGAATTTAGCTGTTTAACATAAAGAATTTCCGTCAGAAAAATCAGAGATGTTTCTTGAGATCCTCCACATCTATTGACTGGTGCGAAGCGTGGTGCACTACCTTCCCGTCTCTTAGAATAATGAGCTGCGGACTTTCGTGTCTCACGTCAAAACGATCAGCAACCTGGTTGGAGATTTCCCGGTTGGCAAGCAGGTCCAAAAAATACATTTTATGATCCTCTTCATGAAGATCAAAGTTGCGTTCAAAATTGTTAAGCACCATTCGGCTGATCCCGCAACGGGTAGAATGTTTGAAGATGGTAACGCATTTCTCTTTTGATTCAGATTCGATTTTATCCAGCTGCTGTGAATCAGTAAGCGAATGCCAGGGCACCTCCCTGATCTCATCTTTAGATATATCTCGCTGACTTTTAAATACTTTATCAAATAATCCCATGATTTCTTCTTTTCATCAAAAATACCATTTATCTCGCGGAAAGCATTGTTCTCTATTCCTAATTTTTAACTAATACCTATCAGCATTACTTCAAAAATGGCTAACTTTATATAAGACAAAAAGTCAGAAAAATCTGATGCCAATCGGTCGTTTTGTCTGCCCCTCCCCGCTGGTACATGAATTGCTAAACTTCAGAAAAAGATCCTAATACACTAAGACTATGAACTTGAACAATTTTACTATAAAGTCCCAGGAAGCCATTCAGCAGGCACAACAGCTGGCACAGGAAATGGGACATCAGCAAATAGAGAACGAGCATATTTTCAAGGCTATCATGATGGTAGATGAGAATGTGACGCCATTTTTGCTGAAAAAGCTCAACATCAACGTGGGACTTTTTCAGCAGATACTTGACAAGAGCCTGGAGAGTTTTCCGAAGGTAAGCGGAGGCGATATTATGCTTTCCCGGGAAGCTTCACGTATGCTGAACGACGCTTCTTCCGCAGCAAAAAAGATGGGAGATGAATACGTTTCCATAGAACATATCATTTTAGCCATTTTTAATTCTTCAGGAAAAGCAGGACAGATCCTGAAAGATCAGGGAGCGACCGAAAAAGGGCTGAAAGCCGCTATCCAGGAACTGCGAAAAGGAGAAAAAGTGACCTCTCAAAGCGCCGAAGAAACCTATAATTCCCTGAACAAATACGCCAATCACCTCAACAAGCTGGCCGAAGACGGAAAGCTGGATCCGGTGATAGGAAGGGATGAAGAGATTAGACGAGTTTTACAGATCCTCTCCCGAAGAACCAAGAACAATCCTATGTTGGTGGGTGAACCGGGAGTGGGTAAAACTGCTATCGCCGAAGGCCTGGCCCATAGAATCGTGGCCGGTGACGTGCCCGAAAACCTGAAAGACAAGCAGATCTATTCCCTGGATATGGGAGCTTTGATAGCCGGGGCTAAGTACAAAGGAGAATTCGAGGAACGTCTGAAGGCGGTGATCAAAGAAGTTACTTCCAGCGAAGGGAGCATCGTGCTCTTTATTGACGAGATCCATACTCTGGTAGGCGCCGGCGGCGGACAAGGAGCCATGGATGCCGCGAACATCCTGAAACCTGCACTGGCCAGGGGAGAACTCCGAGCCATTGGTGCCACCACCCTTGATGAATACCAGAAATATTTTGAGAAAGACAAGGCGCTGGAAAGACGTTTTCAAAAGGTAATGGTAGATGAACCAGATACCGAGAGCGCAATTTCCATCTTACGCGGGATCAAAGAAAAATATGAGACCCACCACAAGGTCCGTATAAAAGACGAGGCCATTATTGCCGCTGTGGAGCTTTCACAGCGCTATATCACTAACCGTTTTCTACCCGATAAGGCGATCGATCTAATGGACGAAGCAGCATCAAGACTGCGGATGGAGATCAACTCCAAACCTGAAGACCTTGACGTGCTTGACAGAAAGATCATGCAGCTGGAGATAGAAATGGAAGCCATTAAACGTGAAAAAGATGAGGCTAAACTAAAATCGCTAAGAGCAGATCTCGCGAACCTTAAGGATGAGCGCAATGAGCTGCATGCTCAATGGAAAAACGAAAAAGAGGTGGTAGACAATATCCAGACAGCCAAGTCAAACATTGAAGAATACAAACTGGAAGCCGAAAAAGCGGAAAGAGAAGGTAATTATGGACGTGTAGCCGAATTGCGCTACGGAAAGATCAAGGAAGAGCAAGAAAGGTTGGCAGAACTGCAAAAGCAGTTAGAAGAAAACCAGCAGGGAAAATCTCTTATCAAAGAAGAGGTGACAAACGAAGACATTGCTGAGATCGTAGCCAAGTGGACCGGAATTCCAGTGAAAAAGATGCTGCAGAGCGAACGTGAAAAATTGCTGAAGCTGGAAGACGAGCTGCACAAACGGGTGGTTGGCCAGGAAGAGGCTATTCAGGCGGTAAGTGACGCGGTGAGAAGAAGCCGTGCCGGCTTACAGGATCAGAAAAAGCCTATCGGTAGCTTCCTGTTCCTGGGTACTACCGGGGTTGGTAAAACGGAATTGGCCAAGGCTCTTGCCGAATACCTGTTTGACGATGAAAGCGCCATGACCAGGATCGACATGAGCGAATACCAGGAGCGTCACGCGGTGAGCCGACTGGTAGGTGCGCCTCCGGGTTACATCGGTTATGAGGAAGGCGGACAGCTTACTGAAGCTGTGCGTAGAAAACCCTATTCGGTAGTGTTACTGGATGAGATCGAAAAGGCCCACCCCGATACCTTTAATATTTTACTGCAGGTGCTTGATGAAGGGAGGTTGACCGATAACAAAGGAAGACTGGCAGATTTCAGGAACTCCATCATCATCATGACCTCTAACATTGGTTCACACCTCATCCAGGAGAAGTTCGAGACCGTAAAAGACCTGGATACTGCCATGGAAGGCGCAAAAGTGGAAGTGCTGGCATTGCTGAAACAGAGTGTAAGGCCGGAATTCATCAACAGGATAGATGATATCGTGATGTTCACTCCGCTAACACAGAAGAACATCCGTCAGATCGTGGGACTTCAGCTGAAGGGAGTGAAAAAGATGTTGGCAAAACAAGGAATCACTTTAGACGCGACGGAAGAAGCTATTGCGAATCTGGCCCAGAAAGGATTTGATCCGCAGTATGGAGCAAGGCCGGTAAAAAGGACGATTCAACGGGAAGTACTTAATAAGCTTTCCAAAGAGATCCTGGGCGGAAATGTCGCTACAGACAGTATCATCCTGCTAGACGCCTTTGACGATGAACTGGTCTTTAGAAACCAGGAAGAGATAGCCTGATAGAAATTGAGCAAAACAAAAACGGCCGGGAAAATTTCCCGGCCGTTCTATTTTTAGAGAGCTACCATCTTTCGATCTCTCTTTTGAGTTCTTCTTTATCTCTGCCGGTCCTTTCCTGTAAACGGCCCAGCATTTCATCAAAACGGCCTTCAGAGTAGGTCATATCATCATCTGTGACCTGCCCATACTTTTGTTTGAACTGGCCTTTGATCTGTTTCCATTTTCCTTCTAATTGATCATCATTCATAACTCTTGGTTTTATGGTTAAAAAAGAAAATTACTTCATTTTTATTTCAATAGCTGCTAAAAATGTCCCATTTTGGTCTTAAGAATTTGTTATTTTTACCTGCATGAAAAAGATGATTTTCCTGGCCCTTATGGCCTGTTCCCTAGTAAGTTGTAAGAGTTCAAAAATTGGTGCTACAGATAATCTCCAGCTCAGGTATCTGGATGATCACGTGATCCCTGCCGATCATACTGCCGGAAAAACCCTTGTAGGAGGACTTTCCGGAATTGATTATCATGACGGCAATTATTTCCTGGTAAGTGACCAGCCTGGAAATCCAAGATTTTACACTGCCCAGATCCATATTTCAGGAGAACAGATCGATTCCATTTCTTTTTCCGGGGTAACCCGAATCAATACTGATGCTGAAGCTTTGAAAAACGAGCACCTTGACCTGGAAGGGATAGTTTTTGACGCCGAAAAGCAGGAATTCATCCTGAGCAGCGAAGGTTCTATAAAGAATCAAAAAGATCCCATGATCTTCAGAACCACTCCAGAAGGAAATTTTAAAGAGGCTTTTGAAATTCCGGATAATTTTAAAGCCAAAAGCAGCAAAAAACCTCGCGGCAATGGCACTTTTGAAGGCCTTGCCCCATCCTATGACGGAAAGGGGGTGTGGATGGCCATGGAGCTGCCGCTAAAGACGGACGGGCCAAAACCTAAACTTATCAAGACAGAATCTCCTGTAAGGATCACCTATTTTGACAACAAAACAGGAAAACCTACTCGACAATTTCCCTACAGGCTTGAACCTATAGCCAAGATCCCCTGGCTTTATTTCGCGGTGAACGGGGTGACCGATCTGCTGGAGTACGCTCCCAATAAGTTCCTTATCCTGGAACGCGGTTACGCCAGCGGCCATGGCAGCAAAGGAAATACCGTGCGTATCTTTGATGTGGACGCCAGCCTGGGCACTAATACGCTTGACCGGAATAATCTTGGAGTGACCTTTTATAACCCGGCGAAAAAGAAACTCGTCTTTGATTTCAAGTGGGTGAAAAAGCATCTTTCCGAAGAGATCATTGACAACATTGAAGGCATCACTTTTGGCCCTGAGCTGCCAAACGGCAACAGGAGCATTATTCTAATTTCAGACAATAATTTCAATACCCTTGGAGAACAGCTCAACCAGGTGATCCTCATGGAATTCAAACCTAAAAAATAAACGATATGACCACTTTTCTGATCCTTGTTTTTTCACTATTTTCTTTGGGAACACCCTCAGGAGAAACTACCCAGGAAGCTATGACCACTTACTACTTTATTCGTCATGCAGAAAAAGACACCAGCGACCCTCAGGACAAGGATCCAAAACTAACCGAAATCGGTCTTGAAAGGGCAAAGAAATGGGCAGAAGTGTTCAAAGAAGTGGAATTTGACCTCATCTATTCTTCCGATTTTAACCGTACTCGCACTACCGCCAAGATCATCGCAGAGTCGAAGGAAAAAGAAGTGGATATTTATGACCCTCGAAAGTTGAATGACGCGGAATTTCAGAAAAGATCAAAGGGCAAAAAAGTGCTGGTGGTAGGCCACAGCAACACCAATCCGCATTTCGTGAATCTCATCCTGGAGGAAAACAGATACAAGGACATTGATGAAGCCGAAAGCGGCAGCCTTTTTATAGTTCACGTTTTCCCGAACGGTGCAAAAGCCAGCGAAGTACTTTATATCAACTAGATCACTTCACCTCCACGTTCAGGATCTCATTATTGATCTCTGAAATTTTCATGAGTTTCCCTTCTTCATAAAGGTCGTCCAGATCCTCAAGAGGTGTGGAAAGATCGTCGGTTTTGTAATTGTCATAATTTACAAACCGGATCCCTTCTATTTTCCTTGGATCTTTGGCTACCCTGAAACGGATCCCGCCATCGTTAACATAGAAACGGTAAGCAAAATAATCTATAGTGAATTCTTCTTTATTGACCCAGTACATGTATACATCCTCATGGTCGGCCCCTCCGCCTTCCTGTGCAAAGGTCACTCTGATCTCGTAATAGGGTTTTCCCGAGATAGTGTCCTGCCCTACCAGTTCTTTTTGAACTGCCGCGTCATGTAAACCGTATGGCAGCTGCACGAAATAGTGAACAGAATTAACACTATTTGCATACAGGGTCGCAAGCGAATCAGAAATCTTCACCTCCTCTCCTTCCCGGTACCTTTTTAGTCCCTCATTATTGAGCACATCTTTCACCTCTCCCAAAGAATCCTTGAAACTGCGGGTAAATTCATAAAGTCCGCCATTTCGGTCACTGGTGTAGGATCTGTTTCTAAAGGTAAATTCCACATGCGCATTTTTATAGCGTTCTCCTCCCGCTTTTTCAATGGTTTTATCAATAATGGCATCGGCAGTAAGCTCTTTCTCTTCATTGTTACAGGAAGAAAAGATGATCAGCAAAAGTAGTAAGGCAAATTTTTTCATGGTATCTATTTTCAACGGCGTAAAAATACATAATTCCTATACTTCGGAAAATTCCGAAGAATTACTTAAAACCCTCGTAGTTTACCGAAAGCTTTTTACTTTTGTTGATATGAAGAATAAGAACAACATCAATATCAAAAACCGGAAGGCGAAGTTCGAATACGAGATCCTGGACACTTATGTTGCGGGGATCAAACTGGCAGGAACCGAGATCAAATCCATCAGGGAAGGCAAAGCTTCCATCGCCGAAAGTTTTTGCGAATTTTCAAACAACGAGTTGTTCGTCATCAACATGACCGTGCAGGAGTATTCTCATGCCACCTACTTCAATCATGATCCTAAACACGCGCGCAAACTGCTGCTCAACCGGAGGGAACTGAGAAAACTGGAAAAGGAGGTGAAGAATTCCGGGTTAACTATTGTACCCTTAAAGCTTTTCATTAACGATCGCGGACTTGCAAAGATGCAGATAGCTCTGGCCAGAGGTAAAAAACTTTACGATAAGCGTGAAACGCTAAAGGACAGGGAGAATAAACGACGCCTTGACCGTATTCAGAAAGAGTACAGATAGATCTAATTCTTGTCTTCCAGAAGAGGCACGAACCTGAATTCCCCGAACTCGGTCTTCTGGAATTCTGTTTTGGATTTTCTTTCTATCAAGGTCATCACCTGCGAATCTTTTCCAACGGGAATAACCATTCTGCCACCAACCTTTAACTGGCTCAGCAATGGCTTTGGAATAAAGGGCGCGCCGGCAGTGACTATGATGCGGTCAAAAGGAGCATAATCGGGAAGGCCTTTGTAGCCGTCACCAAAACCCAGGTAACGTGCTCTGTAACCCAATTTTGAAAGGAAAAGCTTTGTTTTTTTAAAGAGCTCCAGCTGCCGCTCGATGCTGTACACCTTGGCTCCCAGCTCACACAGCACAGCGGTTTGATAACCGCTTCCCGTCCCTATTTCAAGAACCATATCACCTTTTGAGACCTGCAGCACTTCGGTCTGGAATGCAACGGTATAGGGTTGTGAGATGGTTTGGTCGGCAGCAATTGGAAAAGCCTTGTCCTGGTAAGCATGATCCTCAAAGCTGCTGTCCATGAAAAGATGCCGGGGAATGGCCTTTATGGCATCCAAGACTTTCTCGTCCCGAATTCCTTTTTCGGCAACCAGTGCTGCCAGTTGCTGCCTCTTTCCCTGATGTTTAATAGTATCTTTTCGCACGCCTCCAGAATATGAGGCCCAAAATTACATAAAGATTCAGTTTTGATAAAGAAAAAAAGCAGCTCTGCGTTTATTAGCCCTAAATTGGCATTGGCTTTAGGTCAAGAAATATTATTTTTGTTCAAAACGTGAAAAGTATGCTCAAAGCTGGCGTGTTAGGCGCAGGACATTTGGGGAAGATCCATCTTCGCCTGTTGCAGGAATCAAAGAAATTCGAACTGGTAGGGTTCTACGACGTGGATGAAACCAACGGCCGAAAGATCGAAGACGAATTTGGATACACCTATTTCCACAATCTTGATGACCTAATCGCCGCGGTAGATGTTGTAGACGTGGTCACTCCTACCCTGTCGCATTTTGAGACCGGAAAAAAAGCGATCACGGCCGGGAAACATCTTTTCATAGAAAAACCCATTACCAATACTGTTGATGAAGCTGAAAATCTCGTGGCTCTCGCTAAGGAATACGGCGTAAAAGGACAGGTTGGTCATGTGGAGCGGTTTAACCCTGCCTTCATGGCCGTGGCTCCAAAAATTGACAACCCCATGTTCATCGAAGCCCACCGTTTAGCGGAATTTAATCCGCGGGGGACAGATGTTCCTGTGGTTCTGGATCTCATGATCCATGACATTGATGCCATCTTGAGTGTGGTTAAATCTGAAGTGAAGAGTGTGACCGCCAGCGGAGTTTCGGTGATCAGCGAAACGCCAGATATCGCCAACGCCCGCATCGAATTCGAGAATGGTTGTGTGGCCAATCTCACCGCCAGCAGGATATCACTGAAGAACATGAGAAAAGCCCGCTTTTTTCAGCGGGATGCCTACATCTCGGTAGATTTTCTCGAAAAGAAATGCGAGGTAGTAAAGATGAAAGACGCACCTGAGCAGCCGGGAGATTTTGACATGATCCTTCAGAATGCAGAGGGCGTAAAAAAACAGATCTATTTTGACAACCCGCAGGTGAGCCTCAACAACGCCATTCTTGACGAGCTCGAGTCCTTCGCCAGCGCGATAGAACATGATACTACACCGGTCGTGAGCCTGGAGCAAGGTACACAGGCC
The DNA here is from genome assembly GCF_900102915.1 of Salinimicrobium catena. Classification (GTDB taxonomy): domain Bacteria; phylum Bacteroidota; class Bacteroidia; order Flavobacteriales; family Flavobacteriaceae; genus Salinimicrobium; species Salinimicrobium catena. The sequence goes on along the minus strand of NZ_FNGG01000002.1, from coordinate 112,192 downwards.
CTGCGTGTAGCCAAACAAATAATCAACTCTTTTAACTAAACCAAAATGAAGAACATTGCAGTTATTGGTGCAGGTACCATGGGTAACGGAATTGCCCACACTTTTGCCCAATTCGGATACAAAACAAAACTCATAGATATTTCTGAATCTTCTCTCGAAAAAGGGATGAACACCATTTCTAAAAACCTGGACAGAATGGTTTCCAAGGAGAAGATAACCGAAGAAGACAAACTTAATACCCTCAACAACATCAGCACTTTCACCAAGATCTCTGAAGGTGTGAAAGGTGTTGACCTGGTGGTGGAAGCCGCCACAGAAAATGTGGAGCTTAAACTTTCCATTTTTGAACAGTTGGACGAACTTTGTGCTGCGAACACCATTTTGGCCTCTAACACCTCCTCTATTTCGATCACCAAGATCGCTTCTGTGGTTTCCAACCCTGAGAGAGTGATCGGGATGCATTTTATGAACCCGGTGCCGGTAATGAAACTGGTAGAGATCATTCGAGGGTACAACACCAGCGACAAAGTGACCAGGTCTATCATGAACCTGTCAAAGAAATTACAGAAGGAGCCTGTTGAAGTAAACGATTATCCTGGATTCGTGGCCAACCGCATTCTTATGCCCATGATCAACGAATCTATCGAAACATTGTACAACGGCGTAGCCGGCGTACAGGAGATCGACACTGTGATGAAACTAGGAATGGCACACCCTATGGGGCCATTACAATTAGCCGATTTTATCGGGTTGGACGTGTGCCTCTCAATCTTAGAAGTGATGTACAGCGGTTTCAAAAATCCAAAATACGCGCCTTGTCCGCTATTGGTCAACATGGTGCAGGCAGGAAAACTAGGGGTAAAATCGGGAGAAGGATTTTATGACTATTCAGAAAGCAAAAAGGCCGAAAAGGTCTCCGGTCAATTCTCTTCATAGATTTTGGCAAAGATAATTCCATTCAGGGCGGTAAGGCCTTCCCGTGACAAGGTGGGCCTTGTTGCCTCCCGTTCCTACCAGGATTATTCGGTAGAAGAACTCAAATTTCAGCTGGAACACAACCCCTTCTCCTTTCTGCATATCATCAATCCGGGTTATAAATTTCAGAAGGAAATTTCGGGCACCAAGCGATTTCAGCTGGTAAAGAACCGCTACCTCGAATTTAGGGAAGAAGGCATTTTCATTCAGGATGAACTGCCTTCCTACTACATTTACAAAACAATCTCCCGGGATCAGATTTACTGCGGAATCATCGCCGCTACCAGTGTAGACGACTACGACAAAAATGTCATCAAACGTCACGAAGACACTATTTCTCAGAGGGAAAATCTCTTTAAGGATTATTTGCAGACGGTAGGCTTTAATACAGAACCTGTGCTGCTCACTTATCCTGACAGTGAAGTAATTAACAAGATAACCGATGAAGTGCGGTCGCAAAGGCCTGAATACGAATTTTCATCTCTTAATCGTGACACCCATTACCTGTGGGTGGTGAACGATCCAAAACTTACAGAACAAATAAGGGAAGAATTTGAAAAAATGGACTGCGTCTACATTGCCGATGGGCATCACAGATCGGCTTCCTCTTCGCTGCTGGCTGCAGAAAGCCGCGAGAACAATCCGAAGCATACGGGGGAAGAACCATATAACTACTTCATGAGCTACCTTATTGCCGAAAGCAATCTGAGGCTCTATGAGTTCAACAGGCTGATCACCGACCTAAACGGCATGAGCAAAAAGGAATTTCTCATGCAGCTTGATGAGTGGTTCAGGATCGAGAACCGCGGCAGTGAGCTGTACAAACCCTCTAAAAAACATCATTTTTCGATGTACCTGGACGGGGAGTTCTATTCGCTCTACCTTCGCAAGACCATGTATGAGTTCACAGACCCGCTTAGCGCGCTGGACCCGTACATTCTTTTCGTAAAGGTGCTGAAGCCGCTTCTGGGCATTGAAGATCCCAGGAATGATCTCAGGATTTCGTATCTTCCGGGGAGGCAGGAATCTTTCGAGGTTAAAAAAGCGGTAGACGAAGAGCATTTTGCAGTAGGCTTCGGAATGCTTCCGCTTACCATTGAAGAGGTAAAACAAATTGCCGATGCCGGCCTTACCATGCCTCCGAAAAGCACATACATAGAGCCAAAATTAAGAAGCGGACTCACTATTTATGAATTTTAGAACCTTCCGAAGGAAAAGGACAGAAAATGAGCATTTCAGAAAACATTAAAAAGTTCAAGGCTGAAATTCCTGAAGATACCACGCTGGTGGCTGTTTCCAAAACCAAGCCCAAAGAAGATATTTTAGAGGCATATGAAGCCGGGCATAGAGTTTTTGGGGAGAACAAGATCCAGGAAATGACCGAAAAGTGGGAAGAACTACCCAAAGATATCCAATGGCACATGATAGGTCATGTTCAGCGTAACAAGGTGAAATATATGGCTCCTTACGTGAGCCTCATTCATGCGGTAGACAGCCTGAAACTTTTAAAGGAGATCGAAAAAGAAGCCAAAAAGAACGACCGGAGCATTGAGTGTTTGCTCCAGATAAAAATAGCCGAAGAAGAAAGTAAATTTGGAATAAGTGTTGATAAAGCAAAAGAGATCCTTTCTTCAGAGACATTGCAGCAAATGGCTCATGTCAAGGTGGTTGGATTGATGGGAATGGCAACTTTAACAGAAAATCAAGAAAAAATCAGAAAGGAATTTCGTTTTTTAAAGACTACCTTTGAAGATTTGAAAAAGGATTTCCCCTCTCTACATATTTTGTCCATGGGAATGAGCGGTGATTATCAGCTCGCCCTTGACTGCGGAAGCAATATGATAAGAGTGGGAAGTGCCATTTTTGGAGAACGTAATTATAACTAATTATTTAAAGACAACTTTTGTATTCGATTGTAGACATAGAAACTACCGGCGGAAAGTATAATGAGGAAGGGATTACCGAGATCGCTGTCTATAAGTTCGACGGACAAAAAGTTGTAGACCAGTTCATAAGCCTTGTAAATCCCGAGATCCCTATTCAGCCGTTCGTGGTGGGATTGACCGGGATCAACAACGAAATGCTTCGCAACGCGCCCAAGTTCTACGAGGTGGCAAAACGCATAGTGGAGATCACTGACGGGACCATTCTGGTAGCTCATAATGCCAAATTCGATTATCGTATTCTCAGAACAGAGTTCAGGCGGCTCGGATTTGATTTCGAACGCGAAAGTCTTTGTACAGTAGAGCTTTCAAAAAAGCTTATTCCGGGACAAAATTCTTACAGTTTGGGAAAACTGGTGCGTGCATTGGGAATTCCGTTAAGCGACCGTCACCGGGCCAGTGGCGATGCACAGGCCACGGTCAAGTTGTTCAAGATGCTTTTGGCAAAAGATTCAGATAAAGAGATCCTGAAAAACTCCGTTCGCAATACGCCAAAGAACCAAATGGACACCAAGCTCATAAGGTTAGTAGAAGAACTGCCCTCTATCACGGGAGTTTATTACCTGCACGACCCTGAAGGCGAAATAATCTACATTGGTAAGAGCAAGAACATCAAAAAAAGGGTGAACCAGCATTTTACCAGTGAAAACAGGAAAAGCCGGGAGCTCCAGAAAGAGGTGGCATCTGTTAGTTTTGAAGCTACGGGAAACGAGCTCAACGCCCTTTTGAAGGAGAATGAAGAGATCAAAAGGAACAAGCCAAAGTATAACAAGGCCCTTACTAAAACCATCTTCTCTTATGCCCTTTATCAATCCACAGATGAAGATGGCTACATCAATCTAAAGATAGGAAAGGCAGATGGCCGTAAGAAGAACGTGACCACGTTCACCAATATGCACCAGGCGAAGGCCATGATGCAATCCATCGTCGAAGAGTATTCCCTGTGCCAGCGTCTTACCAGTATAAAAACGGGCACCGGAAGCTGTTTCAATCATAGTTTGAAGGCCTGTAATGGTGCCTGTATTGGCGAGGAACCTGCAGAGGAATATAATGCGCGGGTAAGGGAAATGCTTGATAAATACAGCTACACCAATAAAAATATGCTGGTAATAGACCGCGGAAGGGATGTTGATGAAAAAAGCGCGCTGCTAGTGGAAGAAGGCCAATTCAAGGGTATAGGTTATTTCAATCTCAACTACCAGCTGAATAACATGGACATCATCAAATCTATTATCACCCCAATGAAAAGCGACCGTGATGCCCAGCACATTATTCAAAGCTATCTTCGAAAGAACAACAAGCTTAAGATCATTACCCTGGATACTGTAGAATAAAATTTCCCCACTTCAAAAGGTGAGTTTCTATAAAATCTCTATTTTTACTCTATAGAATCAACCTTTTGGCAACAGATCCTGAACCATCACCCTGGCAACGTAAACTTCATGAGATAATCTATGAAGCCGACACTACTGCTGGAAAGGCATTTGACCTGGTCCTGCTTTTTGTAATTCTTCTCAGCATTGTAGTGGTCATGCTGGAAAGCGTGAAAAGCATCAATGCCGAATATTTCGAGTACCTCTACATCACCGAATGGGTCATTACCATCATTTTCACCGTGGAATATATTCTGCGGATAATAACGATAAAAAAGCCGAAAAAGTACATTTTCAGCTTCTATGGGATCATAGATTTCATCTCCACCATCCCAACCTACCTTACTCTTTTCATGGGAGGATACAATGTTCTGCTCGCCGTGAGAGCTTTAAGACTCCTGCGAATCTTTAGGATCCTGAAGATCGCCCGTTACATTGGAGAAGCCAATAAACTCTCCATAGCACTAAAGCACAGCCGGCCAAAGATCCTGGTCTTCCTGTTCGCGGTAATAATCATAACCATTATTGCAGGCACTGTAATGTACCTGGTAGAAGGAGAAGAAAGCGGCTTTTCTAACATCCCGTTGAGTATTTACTGGTGTATCGTTACCCTTACCACGGTGGGATTTGGAGATATCGCGCCGGTCACGCCCCTGGGAAGGTTTATCGCCTCTTTTATCATGATCACCGGTTACGGGATCATAGCTGTTCCTACCGGAATCGTAAGCGCAGAATATTCAAAGGCCGGGGAAAAGACGGTACCGGTGAACACCCAGGTCTGTCCTTATTGCGCCGAAGACAAACACATCGATGGCTCTGAATACTGCCATAACTGCGGAAATAAACTGAATGAATAAAAAATACCTGATCGTTGTAGTTGGACCGACGGCTATTGGAAAAACCTCCTTAAGCCTCAGCCTTGCCCGAAGTTTCTCAACTGAGATCATCTCAGCCGATTCCAGGCAGTTCTTCAGGGAAATGAACATTGGTACCGCCGCCCCTACTCCTGCAGAACTTTCTGAAGCAAACCATCATTTTATACACCATCGTTCCATAACAGAAGAATATTCGGTAGGCGATTTTGAGCGTGATGCCCTTGAGAAACTGGAAGAGCTGTTCCAGACTCACCGGGAAGTTGTGATGGTTGGCGGCAGCGGACTTTATGTTGATGCCGTGACCAAAGGTCTTGATCATTTTCCGGAAGTTGATCCGCAGATCAGGAAAGATCTGAATACCCAGTTAAAAGAGGTAGGCATCGAAAGCCTTCAGGAGCAACTGAAAAAGCTTGATCCCGACTATTATTCCGAAGCAGACATCCAAAATCCGCACCGGTTGATCAGGGCGCTGGAAATTTGCATTGGCACGGGAAAACCATACTCCGCCTTCAGAAAAAATACCACTGCAAAACGCTTTTTTGAACCTGTCTATATCGGACTGACAGCTGATAGAGAAATAGTTTATGACCGAATCAACCGCCGGGTAGACCTAATGATGGAAGAAGGTCTTTTGGAAGAAGCAAAAAGATTATTTGAGCAGCGAGATCTAAATGCGCTGAACACTGTAGGGTATAAAGAGATCTTCAGGTACCTTGACGGCGAATGGAGCCTGGAAAAAGCTGTGGAAGAGATCAAGAAGAACACCCGCAGGTTCGCCAAACGCCAGTTCACCTGGTTTAAGAAAAACAAGGAGATCAACTGGTTCGAATATACCACTCCCCATGAAGAGATCGTCGCTTTTCTGAAAGAAAAAATAAAAGATTAGTCATTTTTGATGATCGCCCGCCTAATGAATTTTCCGCTGTTCGTTTCCAGTTCTACAGTGTAAACTCCCGACTGATATTTTCGCAGATCAATCGAATATGGTTTTTCCCGGGGTGAGCCTTCAGAGAAATTTCGTGCCAGCAGAAACCGCCCGCGCATATCAAAAACATTAGCCTGTTCAATTTCAATATCAGCAGAAGAATAGATCTCGACCAGCCCATTTCCCGGGTTTGGACTAATGATTACGAAATGGCCCGGATCTTCGGGTTCATCAATGATCAATTCGCAGTTTCTATCCGGATCTTCCACAGTTACCCGTATCTCACAATTTCCCTGATCGTAAGGAGTGGTATAGGAAAACTGAACCACCTGTGAACCAATATCGGCGCAGGTGAATTCCTCCTTACTTACACTGTACTGCACTGTACCTGTACCTCCTGAAAAAAGCGACCGCGGATCAATTACCGCACGCCGTTCGGCATTGAGTTGCAGGGTGATCTCTTCCACGCAAATAATGTCAGCCTCTTTATAAGCTTGTATCGTGATCTCTGTTTCACAAGAGCTTTCATTTCCCTCGGTATCCACGACTGTATAAGTCACCGTCTGCGTTCCCACGTCAGCAGTTGAAAAAGAGGTTTTAGAAAGAGATCTGGAAATAATTCCGCAGTTGTCTTTGGAGCCGTTATCTAATTGTTCTGGGCTAAGGGTGGCTGTTCCCTGCTCGTTCAGAGTTAGAGTAAATGTTCCCACACATTGAGCCTTCGGAGGTTGAGAGTCGATGAGGTCCAAAGAAAAAGAACAGCTTGTGTTTTGCCCTTTTGCAGTAGCATTAAGGGTGATTTCCGTTTTCTCATAGACCAAAGTTCCGGGTGCAGGTTCCTGGCTTATCACGGCATTCTCCATATTCACTGTTGCTACGGAAGAAAAATCCTCCATCACATACCCACAGTTTTCCCCTATCTCCCTCAGCTGTTCATCGGGACAGCTAAGGCTAAGGATCTCCTCCGCGGATAGATGTAGCCAGAAACTACACTCAGCTCTATTTCCTGAGGCATCTGTTGCTGAAAATGTAATGGTTTGTTCCGCCAGAAGTAGTGTACCCGGTGCAGGTTCCTGCAGCAGACTGACTTCTCCGCAATCATTTACAGAAATATTTCCGGTAAGATCCGGAAGAACATAACCCTCTTCAGCATTCCAGGTCATCACGGTGTCTCCAGGACAGGTAATTTCAGGCGCCAGGTTATCTTCGACATTCACAGTGATCTCACAAAAGTCCGTATTATCATTAGCATCTGTCGCAGTGAATCGAACTGTTGTTTCTTCAGAGATCCCTGTTCCCGGTGCAGGTTCCTGGACAACTTCAGCATCTATACTTGTGGAAATTTCTGCAGTAAGATCAGGTAAAACGGTTGTGCAAGCCGCACTCAGTTCCAGCACCTGGGATGACGCGCAGGAAGTGATCTCCACCGGATCAGCAGTCTGCTCGGTAAGATCCAGAGCAAACTCGCAGAAAGTCTCATTTCCGGCGGCATCTTTAGCAGTTATAAAGATCACCTTATCTGTAAAGATCCTGGTCCCCGGCGCCGGATCCTGCACTAGTTCAAAAGCGCAATTATCAGTGGCTTCAGCTTCACTCCTGAAGTCGGGCACCTCAAAACCTTCTGCCGGATCAAATGAAAATCGCTTGTCTGCCGGACAGGTTAAATCAGGATTAAGCTTATCGGCTACACTTACAGTGATCTCACAAAGATCAGTATTCCAATTTGCATCTGTAGCGGTAAAACGGACGGTAGTTTCTTCAGAGATCACTGTTCCCGGTGCGGGTTCCTGGGTAATTTCAGCGTCTATGTTTGTAGTGATCTCTGGAGTAAGATCAGGTAAAACAGCTGTGCAAGCCGCACTCAGTTCCAGCACCTGGGATGACGCGCAGGAAGTGATCTCCACCGGATTAGCAGTCTCCTCGGTAAGATCCAGAGCAAACTCGCAGAAGGTCTCATTTCCGGCGGCATCTTTAGCAGTTATAAAGATCACCTTATCTGTAAAGATCCTGGTCCCCGGCACCGGATCCTGGATCAACTCAAAAGCGCAATTATCAGTGGCTTCAGCTTCACTCCTGAAGTCGGGCACCTCAAAACCTTCTTGCGGATCAAATGAAAACTGTTTGTCTGCCGGACAGGTTAAATAAGGACTAAGCTTATCGGCTACACTTACAGTGATCTCACAAAGATCAGTATTCCCATTTGCATCTGTAGCGGTAAAACGGACGGTAGTTTTTTCAGAGATCACTGTTCCCGGTGCAGGTTCCTGGACAACTTCAGCATCTATACTTGTGGAAATTTCTGCAGTAAGATCAGGTAAAACAGCTGTGCAAGCCGCACTCAGTTCCAGCACCAGCGATGACGGACAGGAAGTGATCTCCACCGGATCAGCAGTTTCCTCGGTAAGATCAAGTGAAAACTCGCAGGAAGTCTCATTTCCGGAAGCATCTACTGCGGTTATGATGATCAACCTATCAGAAAAGATCGTGCTTCCCGGCACCGGATTCTGGATCAGTTCAAAAGCGCAATTATCAGTGGCTTCAGCTTCACTCCTGAAGTCGGGCACCTCAAAACCTTCTGCCGGATCAAATGAAAATCGCTTGTCTGGCGGACAGGTAATTTCAGGATTAAGCTTATCGGCTACACTTACAGTGATCTCACAAAGATCAGTATTCCCATTTGCATCTGTAGCGGTAAAACGGACGGTAGTTTTTTCAGAGATCACTGTTCCCGGTGCAGGTGCCTGGACAACTTCAGCATCTATACTTGTGGAAATTTCTGCAGTAAGATCAGGTAAAACAGCTGTGCAAGCCGCACTCAATTCCAGCACCAGCGATGACGGACAGGAAGTGATCTCCACCGGATCCGGAGTTTCCTCGGTAACATCCAGGGCAAACTCGCAGGAAGTCTCATTTCCGGAAGCATCTACTGCGGTTATGATGATCATCCTATCAGAAAAGATCGTGCTTCCCGGCACCGGATCCTGGATCAGTTCAAATGTGCAATTATCAGTGGCTTCAGCTTCACTCCTGAAGTCGGGCACCTCAAAACCTTCTTGCGGATCAAATGAAAACTGTTTGTCTGCCGGACAGGTAATTTCAGGATATAACCTGTCTACCACATCAACAGTGATCTCACAAAAGTCCGTGTCGGCATTAGCATCTGTCGCAGTGAATCGAACTGTTGTTTCTTCAGAGATCACTGTTCCCGGTGCAGGTTCCTGGGTGATCTCAGAAAAAATATTTGTCTCAACTCCACTTCTCAGATCGGGAAGTATAGCGGAACAATTCTCCTCCAAAACCAAAGTTTCAGCACCAGGGCAAGTGGTAATTTCTAACACTTCTTCGGGAGTGAGGATCACCTGAAAAGTACATGTAGACCTGTTCCCGAATTCATCTTCAGCAATAATGGAAATTTCAGCAGACTCGTTTAAAATAGTTCCGGGAGCGGGGTTCTGCTCTACCCTCACTTCAGAACAATCTTCTATTACCAGATCCCGAGTATAATCTGTCAAAAGAAAACCTTCAGAAGCCAATACCTCCTGCTGATCTCCTGGACAATTGTCAATGGCCGGTGCGGTAGCATCCCCTACCGTAATAGCAAATTCACACGTAGCAATATTTCCGGCAGCATCTTTAGCCTGATATATTACAGGGAACTCTCCCACTCCAATTGCTTCACCAATCGCCGGGCCGCTTATCAAAGTTAATTCTACCTGGCCAGAATCATCTGTGGCTTTCGGCAAGTCATATTCTGCATTGGCCGTGCATTCAGTTGGACCTGCGGCTAAATTTACATCCTCAGGACATTGGATCTGAGGCGGCTCCAGATCCTCATTTTGAAGAACGATTATGGTAAACCTGCAGATAGATGTATTTCCCGTGGCGTCTTCCGCAGTAAATTCAATAATATGTTCTCCAACAGAAAAATTGCTGCCCGAAGGCAGTCCTGCAGTTTGACTTAGTTGTGCCCCGCAAAGATCGGTTGCAATGGGAGCATCAAAAGTAACTATGGCAGTATTTTCACCCGGTGGAAGATCTACCAGAATAGGTGCGGGGCAGGCCACATGAGGCGCTTCTGCCGCATCTATGGAAGGAATACGTTCATAGATCTCCAGGTCAAACTCCAGTTTTGAAGGAACATACATGCCCCAAAAGGACCCGTCAAAGATCTCGGAGTTGTTGATATATAAGTGACCACAATCTTTCTGAGCAAGATCAACTGGAAAATCGAGCTGCTCAAGGATGATACCGGTAAAAGAATCATTAGGATCAAAAATCTTCACGAAGAATTCTTCATTTTTCACCCCGTCAGAAATGTCTTTTGCCAGACTTGAGATCTCGACAAGCCCCAGGTTGTCAAAATTGATGAATTCACTAAAATTGACCCTGCTGCCATATTCTATGACGTGAACAAAATCCAACGCATCAACGATCACACTTCCGGGAGAAATAATGTCTGGCAACCTGCCTAAAGCGACCAAATCCTTATCAAAGATGAGAGTTCCGGTATTCCCGCTTCCTGCCTGACTCACATATATTTTTCCTTCGGAATTCACCGCGATTCGAAGCGGAATGTCCACATTTTTTGTCTCCCGCAGTATCGCCTTGGAATTTTTATCATAGATGCGGACCCTGCTGAAGGTGCTGCCCTGCTCCGGACCTTGCTCGCCGTCATAATATTCCGCAACAAAAACCTTATCTCCAGATACATCCAATCCCAGAGGCCTGTAAAAGGAGGTAAAAATGGTCTTTTCTGGCAGGTAATTCCCCGCAGCATCAAAAACCCTGATCTTTCCGTCATCGGTAAAAGTACTACCGCTGGCGATGTAATCGGCAACATAAATGAACCCATCTTCATCTACAGCGATATCCCGCGGACTATCAAGAAGGTCGCCTGAAATAAGGTTTTCCTGAATCAGATTTCCGTCAGGATCTCTTTTATCGATCCCGTTTTCAAGAGAAAGGGTATAAATGTTCTGGTCGCTGTCAATAGCGACAGCCAAGGTAAGATCTTCAATGTTAAGGCTGCTACCGGAAACGGTAGGCAGGTCGGCCTTTTGGACCCAGGTATAATCAGGAGAAGTTTGTGCCGTCGAAACAGCTGTGAAGGTGAGGTTAATAAGCAAGGCGATCGTCGCGACCCGAAAAGCCTGACAATAACACGAAAAATTGTAATGATTTCCGGGCCACCTGCTCATTATGTGTACGTTACACATAAATATAGTTAAAGCCCAGAAAGAGCAGGTGAAGGAAATGTTAATGCTATACAAAACATTATCACGACATTACCTGCCGTGACAATGTTCTGCTAGAAACTGAAAGATCAGGTTTTTAGCTCTGAGCTTCTTCCTTATTTCTAATTACCAACCTGAATCCTTCCCCATGAATGTTGAGGATCTCTACGTTCTCATCTTTCTTGAGATATTTTCTAAGCTTGGCAATATAAACATCCATACTTCGGGATGTAAAGTAGTTATCGTCTCTCCAAATCTTGGTAAGAGCCAATTCACGAGGCATAAGATCGTTTTCGTGAAGGGCAAGAAGACGCAGCAATTCGTTTTCTTTTGGGGAAAGTTTTGATGGCTCTTCATCTTTATAAGTTAAGAACCTTAATTTTGAGTTCAAGTGGAAATCCCCGATCTGGAACTCGAACTGCTTGCTGTCCGCAACGCTGTCTGTCGCTTTACGCTGCATGATCGCCTTGATCTTCATGAGCAGCACTTCGCTGTCAAAAGGCTTGTTCAGGTAATCATCAGCCCCTACTTTGTATCCTTTAAGCACATCCTCTTTCATGGCTTTCGCGGTAAGGAAAATGATCGGGATCTCTTCGTTCTTTTCCCTGATCTCTTTGGCCAGGGTGAATCCGTCTTTGTACGGCATCATAACGTCAAGGATACAAAGGTCAAAATCGTCTTTTTTGAACTTTTCGAATCCTTCCATTCCGTTCTTGGCATGAGTGACCTCGTAGTCATTCATGGCCAGGTAATCTTTTAAAACCGTTCCGAAGTTCGGATCGTCTTCAACAAGTAAGATTTTCTTATTTTCAGTTTCCATAAATTAAGATATTAGTGGTAATTTAATTATAAATGTACTTCCTTTTCCTTTTTCGCTTTCCACGCTGATATTCCCTGAATGGTCGTCCAGGATGCGCTTCACATAAGCCAGGCCGAGACCATGACCTTTTACGTTGTGAATATCACCGGTATGTTCGCGATAAAATTTCTCAAAGACCTTTTTCTGAACCATCCTGCTCATTCCGCTTCCCTGGTCTCTTATCTTCATCACGATATAATTCTTCACGTTCTCTGTGTAGATGTCGATCTTGGGTTCGTCTGGTGAATATTTCACCGCGTTATCCAGAATGTTCACTATCACATTGGTAAAATGGGTAGGGTTAGCCAAAATCGAGGATTTAAGCGCCCCAAAATGGGTTTGAATATAACCCTGCCGGTCTTCAACTATTAGTTCGATATGCGTAATGGCCTCTTCTATCAGCTCATGCAGGTCCAGCCGCTCTTTTCTTAGGTCCAGTTCGTTCTTTTCCAGCCTGGAGATCCTCAACACATTCTCTACCTGCGCATGCATTCTTTTATTCTCGTCCCGTATCATTCTGTGGTAATGGGAAACCTTTTCGGGATCGTTCATGACCTTCGGATTTTTTATCGCATCCAAAGCCAGGTTTATAGTAGCTATGGGAGTTTTAAATTCGTGGGTCATGTTATTTATAAAATCGGTCTTTATTTCTGAGATCTGTCGTTGTCTTATTAATTGTGATAACGCGCTGGAATAGGCGATCACGATAATGAGGGTAAAAATGATAGAAAGTGCAGCCATCAATGTAATGGAGGACAATACTACCTGCTTCTTTTCGGTGAAATTCACAAATAACTGGTAATCGTTAGTACCGTTATCATTAGCGAACAAAGGTACTCTGTATGTTGTTTTCGCATCCAGCTGAAAATCTTCAGACCTTACCTTGGTTGCCAGTCCATTCCCGTAAACTCCGTACTCAAATGAGGTGTTGAGGCCTCTGTTCTTCAGCTCCCTTTCAATAAGGCTTTCCAGGTGGCCTTTGGAAATACGTTTGTGGATGGGGATCTTGCTGGTATACTCACTCACCGTAGAACGAATAAACTCCTTCTCCACATCTTTCATCCTGAAGATGCGGTTTATCCTGCCGGGGGTCGATAGCGAATTTTCGTTCAGAGTATCATTTTTAACCAGCTTGGAAACCTTCTTATTGATCAACTTTTTGAAATGTATCGTATCAATAGAAGCATCCAAAAAAGCCGTTGAAAGTTTATAATCTTCCTCAATGATGCCGTGCGAATAAACATACACCTCGTTAGAGAATTCATCGCGCTGCACCTGAAAGATCTCACTCATTATTGAACTGTCGGGTTGAACACCCAGACTGTCCACAACGTCCTGTAACGCAAAATAGTAGTTTTCAAGTTCGTTATTCTCAACTTCATTGGCTACCCTGCGTAATATTTGTTTGGCGTTAAAAGAAAACTGTTCTTCTTTACTTTCAACGGTGTTTTTTATCCAATAACCCTGAACAAATATGATTCCTATAAGGGAGAGGCTCATGAGAACCACCAAAAGAAAAAATATCTTTTTGTTCATACCCCAAAAGTATGATTTTAACATTTAGCCTTTTAACCATTTAACCAAAAGTTAACAAAAGAAACCCAGATTCTATGCGCCATTCAGCATCATTTGATGAATTTTTCGCACTTCCCGACGGGTTTCAGCGAGATCTATATTACTAAGGATGAAGTCGGCCATTTTAGCCTTCTTTTCATCGGGCCACTGGTTGTTCATTCTCGCCTGGATCTCTTTCCGGGTACTTCCGTCGCGGGCCATTATACGCGCTATCTTTACCTCGAGTGGAGCAGTGATCATGAGGTTCTTATCACACTTCCTATACCCCCCTTTTTCAAAAAGGATTGCAGCTTCGTAAATCACATATACACCTGTCTGAATTTTCTTCCACTCCTCAAAGTGTTTTCCTACAGCAGGATGTACAATGGCATTCAGCTTTTCCAGAAGTTCTTTATCGGAAAAAACTCGGCTGGCGAGGAGTTTTCTGTTCAACATGCCGTTGTTGTAGGCTGCTTCCCCAAAGAGTGAAGTGATCTGTTCACGTACCTCTGGATCAGAATTCATCAACTTTTTAGCTTCATCATCTGCGATATACACCGGCACACCCAGTTCCCGAAACATATTGGCCACTGTGGTTTTCCCACTTCCTATGCCGCCTGTGAGCCCGAGCACTTTCATTTTTTGATGATGAACTGGATCCTTTTCTCATTTACCCGAAGATTACTGGTAAAAGCGGGTTTCTTGACAACCTGCGGAATAAGGAAATCCTGTTTTTCTTCCAGTTGGGAAAAATCGGCAATTACCCTGAAATCTGATGCATTAACCTTATTGTAATCTTTGAGAGCGACTTTATAGAAGAGCAGGGTTTCTTTCGGAAAGATCACCACATTCAGGTTATTGGGCACGTTGATAAGCTCGATCGGGATCTGTACACTTCCTTCTGTAAATTTCTCCACGTCTACGGAATAGTTCAGTATCGGTTTGTAAACAGTTAGGTTCTTATAACCGGCGGTATCGATCCTTACCGTGCCCGCAATGTCTTCCTTGACCTTTTTCAATTCGATCTTTTCGGTATAAAGCCTGGTAAGCGTATCCAGAAGTACGTCAGGCCCGGTCACCCTTACCGAATCTGGTGTAAGCTGAAGGGCGTCTGTAGCCGAATATCCCGCGGCATACTCCACTCCTATCCTGCTCACCACTGGTAGTTTCATCTCTTTCTTTTGCTGGTAGTTAATGGTAAGCACATCCTTCACAAAATTGCTGTCTTCAAAGTCTATAGACAATTGCGAAAGGATCTCTTTTCGGTTTTCATCAATGAAGTAAAGAAGCCTTCCGTCCTCCTGAACTGTTTTGGAAACATCTACAAATAAGGTGGGCGGAAACAGAGAGAACCAGGCTATTTTGAAACCATTCTCTTCCATCTGCAGCTTAAGAGTTTTGGGATTTTCGGGAGACAGCAGCTTGTCCGGCGGGATGTTGATATAGCTCACCGGAATATCAACGATCTCGTTGTACTGTTTGGAAAACTGAACGAAGATCCAGATCACAACGGCAAAAAACAGGAAAAAGAAAAAGGAATTAAAATTAGTTTTTCTAAACCGGTTCTTGGTTAAGGTCTTCAGTCTTTTTACCATTTTGAAAAAATAAGCTCGGAAACCTCTTTTCGGGGGCTTCATTAAAAAACCTAAGATAGCAGGTAGAACGGCAGAAACCAAGTCCGTAGCCAAAAAATTGCACCAGCACGGCCCACACAGAATAGGCTGCGATCTTCACACTGGTGTTAAGCACCAGGGAATGAACGAAAACCGCCAGCAGGTAAAGCAGGTACAAATTGAACAGAAGCGGCCAGCCCAGCAGCAGTAATAATACACTTATGATTGCCCCTGCGGAAAAGACCGTGGGAAACCAGAAAGTGATCTTGGCCGTATCCGGATGCCATTTGTTGAGAATAGGCCGCACCAGACCGAATTTATACACCTGTAGATAGAACTTATTCCAGTCTATTCTTCTTTTATGGTAGACATAAGCTTCCGGAAAAAGAGCCGTGTCAAATCCGCATTTTTGAAGCCTTAGGGCAAGATCTGGATCTTCACCGGGGTGAATTCTTCCAAAACCTCCGGAAACCTCAAAAGCTTCTTTTGAAAGTCCCATATTAAAACTGCGCGGCTGAAACTTTCCCACCTGGTTCTTTCCCCCGCGGATTCCGCCGGTAGTAAGCAAAGAGGTCATGGAGTAATTGATGGCTTTCTGCACGGGAGAAAAATCGCCATGCGCGGCATCGGGGCCTCCAAAACAGTGTACAAAATGCTGTTTCAGGGCCTTATCTACTTCAGTAAGATAGTAAGGAGGCAAAATGACGTCTGAGTCCAAAATGAGAAAATAGTTGCCTTTTGCCTTTTTCATTCCAAAGTTCCTGGAATCGCCGGGACCGGAATTCGGCTTTTTGTAATAACTAATGCTAAGCACATCTGTGAACTGCTCTACTATATCTTCTGAAGGGTCGCTAGAACCGTCTTCTACAATGACCACCTCAAAAGGGTCATTAAACCTGAGTTCCTGCATGCTCTCCAGGAGTTCCTTTATCTCAATTGGCCTGTTGTAGACCGGGATAATGAAAGAGTAGGTAATGTTCATAGCACAAATGTATTAAGAAAAATGCCGTGCAGGGCCAAAAAAATAGGAGGCTGTGAAATTTGCATTTCACAGCCTCCAGGTATTTGAAGTTTGAATTAGCTTACTCTTCCTGTGATTTCACAAAAGCTTCCATTACCTGCTGGCTCACTCCCATGTTGGAGAAACCACCGTCATTATAAAGATTTTGCAGGGTCACCCTTTTGGTAAGGTCAGAGAACAGGGTGATGATATAGTTGGCGCAATCCATCCCGGTAGCGTTTCCAAGCGGCGACATCTTATCTGCATAAGCGATAAAACCGTCGAAACCTTTCACTCCTGTACCCGCGGTAGTCGGAGTTGGGGACTGGGAAATGGTATTTACACGCACATTCTTTTCTTTTCCGAAGAAATACCCGAAACTACGCGCAATAGACTCCAGGTATGCTTTATTGTCGGCCATGTCATTGTAATCTGGAAACACCTTTTGAGCCGCGATATAAGAAAGCGCCATAATGCTTCCCCACTCGTTCATCGCGTCTTTTTGGTAAAGGGTCTGCATGGTCTTGTGGAAAGATACCGCAGACACGTCCCAACCTTTAGTGGTAAAATCGTAGTTCTGATTGGTGTAGTGGTTTCCCTTTCTCACGTTCACCGACATCCCGATGGAATGCAGCACGAAATCCAGCTTTCCTCCAAGAATTTCCATTGCCTTTTCTACAAGGTTCTCAAGGTCTTCCAGGTTGGTAGCATCGGCAGGAATGATCTCAGCCCCTGTCTTTTCAGCAAGATCTTTGATGTTTCCCATTCTCATGGCAATTGGCGCATTGGTAAGCACAAACTGTCCGCCTTCCTCGTGTACGCGCTCAGCAGTTTTCCATGCGATCGAGTTTTCATCCAGGGCACCAAAGATGATCCCTTTTTTTCCTTTTAATAGATTATAAGACATGGTATAATTTTTTGGTTTCTGTTAAGCGGGTAAATATAGTAAACATCTTTTAATTGAGAAGCGCTTTTGCGTGGGCCACGGCAGAATCGCTGATGTTCTTTCCGCCCAGCATCATAGCCAGCTCTTCCACGCGGGCATCACCCTTCAATTCCACGATATTCGTGATGGTGCTGTGCGCAGCGTCTTCCTTGAAGATCTTGAAATGGGAATCTCCTTTTCCTGCGATCTGCGGAAGATGGGTAATGGCGATCACCTGCATGTTCTTACCCATGTTCTGAAGGATACCGGCCATTTTTTGGGCTATGTCGCCCGAAACTCCGGTATCTATCTCGTCAAAGATGATGGTTGGCAATTTGCTGTAGGTGGCCAGGATACTTTTTACGGCTAACATGATACGCGATAGTTCCCCGCCCGATGCCGCTTTTTTGATATCATTAAAACTTCCGCCTTTGTTGGCAGAAAGCAGCCACGAAAGCCTGTCCTGCCCGTTCGGGAAGAACTCCTCCTGCCGCTCCAGTTCGATCTTCAGCTGAGCGTTGGGCATGCCAAGATCGGCCAGGATCGCTCCTATCTCTTTAATGAACTTCGGAATGATCGCCTTTCTTGAAGCACTAATTTCTGAAGCCTGCTTCCTCAACACCTCTTTCTGTGCAAAAATAGCTTTTTCAGCTTTCTTTATAGCTTCTTCAGCATTTTCTGAAACTGAAACCTTTTGCTCCAGTTGTTGCTGTATCTCCTGAAGTTCGGCCACAGTGGACACCATGTGTTTCTTCTGCAGATTGTACAACACCTGAAGTTTCTCGTTCACCTGTGACAGTTCTTCGGGGTTAGCCTCCACTTTTTCGAGGGAAGATTCCAATTCCGTAGCGATATCATCCAGCTCAATGTTCACGCTTTGCAGCCGCTCAAAAAGCTGACTGTAGTTTGTCGAGATAGATGCGATCTTCTGCAGGTTATTTTTAGCCTCCCGTAACGATGCCGCAGCTCCTATCTCTTCCTGCTGAATGAGGTTGACGGCACTACCCAGTTGCTCGGTAAGCTGCTCCACATTACTGAGCTCCTCGTAACGTTCTTCCAGCTCTTCCTGCATTCCCGGCTGCAGTTTAGCCTGCTGAAGCTCGATGAGCAGAAAAAGGTTGTAATCGTATTCTTTTGAAGCCTGCGCCTGCTCCTCTTTTAAATCCCCCAACTGTCTTTCACGATGCTTCAGTTCTTTCAGGGAGGCCTGATAGGTTTTAATTTTTTCAGAATTTCCGGCCAAAGAATCGATAACCATGAACTGGTAATCATTGTCTCCCAGGCTCAGGGTTTCGTGCTGACTGTGAATATCAAGCAGCCGCTCTCCCAGTGCCTGTAACGACGACAGGTTGGCCGGGGTATCATTTATAAAAGCCCTTGATTTTCCCGAAGGTAGGATCTCTCTCCTGATGATGGTCTGGTCTTCGTAATCAAGATCTTCTTCACCAAAAAGAGACTTAAGATCGTAGGCAGCAATGTTAAAAGTGCCTTCTATCACGCATTTTTTTTCAGGATCGCGAATGGCGCTGAAATCGGCTCTTTTCCCCAGGAGCAGGGAAAGAGCACCCAGCATGATGGATTTTCCGGCTCCGGTTTCCCCCGTAATAATGGTAAACCCCGACTGAAGGTTCATCTGAATGTCTTCAATGAGGGCGTAATTTTTTATCGAAAGCGTTGTTAGCAAGAGAAATAAATTTTGGTAAAGATACGTGAGAAATCATTCCGAATCAAAGCGGAATTTAGTACCTGATGTTGCTCCATTTTTGAGAAAAAGTAGGCGCAAGAGAATTAAGCGCATCCACCACCTCTTTAATGGAAACGGACGGGCCACCGCTAAATACCTGCTGCACCTCATCGGCCTTGGCATCAAAAAAGGTACGTACCAGCAAGGAATTCGGTCTGCGGTCGTTCATTTTGTCGAGGTCAAGAATGGCAGTTGCGATAGCTTTTTTTCCTTCTGAGGGCGCCATGTGCATCCGGTCCAAACCTTCCCGATGATAGCTATACATCGCGCTCCTGTAACCCGAATAAGAATTTGATAACAGATCGGTGATCAGCTTGTATCTTGAAGCATTCCCATCCATGGCTTTCCAGCCAACACGGCCGCCCTGCTGGGCTGTATTCACGATCTGGTTGGCAGTTTCGTAATAGGAAGTTCCTCCCTGTTCAGAAAAAGTATCGGCATCCAGCCCAAGAATGGTGTACACGTAGAACGTCACTACCGAGATCAGGTTAGATTCATATTCATTGGGGTTAAAACTGAAGGGAGCATATTCTGAATAAGTAAAGCCTAACTGCTCATCTTTAAAATTAAAGACCGGGCTTACCATAGTAGAAGCAAATACCGGCCGCGAAGATTGCACCTGAATGGTTCCTGTAAAAGAATCGGCCTCGTAGCTGGAGATGTTGATGAACATGCTGCAGTTAATACGTTCGTGCGGCAGGAACTGCCTGTTTGTCCACTTGGTCTGGTTGATGAATTCTGTAAGTGAGTTTTGTAATGTCTTAAAGACCGTTACATTAGTCCTTCCCGTTTGTTCGGCGTTCACTACAACCTGGCAGTTAAGTTCCTGCCCAAAGCCAAGGCTACTGAATAAAAAAAATGCCGCGAGAAGGAACAGTTTATTCATTTAACAACAGGATTAGTTCGTTTATGATGTCTTCGGCAACCTCTTTCTTAGACTTTAGTCCAAAATCGGCTTTTCTGCCATCCTTGAACAAGATACTTATTTTATTGGTTTCAGACTTAAACCCGGCGCCTTTATCATTCAAAGAATTTAGAACAATGAAATCCAGGTTCTTTCTTTCCAGTTTTCCGAGGGCGTTCTCCTGTTCATTTTCAGTCTCCAGAGCAAAACCTACCAAAGCCTGTCGCTTCTTATTTGCTCCAAGAGAAGCTAAAATATCGGGCGTGCGCTCCAGTTCCATTTGCAGATTCTCATCTGCCTTTTTGATCTTTTGACTGGCGATGTTCTTTGGTCTGTAATCTGAGACGGCTGCCGCTGCAATGGCCGCATCAACCTCATCGTAATGCGCAATGGCGGCTTCATACATCTCCTGTGCGCTCTGCACCCTTACAAGCTTAATCTCCTTGTGCGGATTTTCAAGGTGGGTAGGTCCTGAGATCAGGATCACCTCTGCTCCAGACCTGTATGCCGCCGCTGCCAGTTCATAACCCATTTTTCCGCTGGAATGGTTACCTATAAAACGTACAGGATCAATAGCTTCGTATGTGGGTCCGGCAGTGATCATCACCTTTCTTCCCTTTAACGGAAGATTTGCAGAAATATGGTCTTCAATGAACTTTACGATCTCTTCGGGTTCTGCCATTCTTCCCTCTCCCACAAGTCCGCTCGCCAGTTCGCCTGAAGTAGCGGGAATCATGATGTTCCCAAAAGAAGTAAGCGTTTCGAAACTTTGTTTGGTAGAAGGGTGCTTATACATGTCGAGATCCATGGCAGGTGCAAAATACACTGGACATTTGGCCGAAAGATAGGTGGCAAGCAGAAAATTATCGCTGTTGCCGGTAGCCATTTTTGAAAGGGAATTAGCAGTGGCCGGCGCAATGAGCATGAGATCTGCCCAGAGGCCAAGGTCAACATGATTGTTCCATAACCCGTTATCGTCCTCTTCTCTCGTAAAGGAGGAGATCACCGGATTTTTAGATAGTGTGGATAAGGTAAGAGGAGTGACGAATTCGCGGGCCGCTGGGGTAAGGATCACTTTCACCTCTGCCCCGGCCTTCACGAACAATCGAACCAAAAAAGCTGTTTTATAAGCGGCAATACCAGCGGTAACGCCAAGCAGTATTTTTTTGCCGCTTAATACAGACATTTTTTATTCTTCGCTTTTGGTGTTGCGATAGTAGATCTTGTCTTCCAGCCACTCCTGTACCGCTAAAGCATGTGGCTTAGGTAGTTTTTCGTAGAACTTGGAAACCTCGATCTGCTCCTTGTTCTCAAAGATCTCGTCAAGGCTGTCGTTGTAAGTAGCAAATTCATCTAACTTCTCCAACAACTCCTTTTTGATCTCGGAGTTGATCTGAGTAGCCCTCTTGGAAATAACTGAGATGGCTTCGTAAATGTTGTTAGTAGGCGCATCTATTGAATTCTTATCCAAAGTAGTGGTGTTCACCGGCGCATCAGTCTTCTTTAAATCTATCATTGTTACTTCTCTTGATTATAATTTTGTTCTTTTTCTGTAATATCTGTAAAAGCAGCCTCGGCTTCAGAAACAAATTTTCCTTCGGGGTAGTACCGCAGGTAATCCTGGTAATACTTACGCGCTTCCTTAAGCCTTTCGGGCATGGCATAAGCATAACTGTTGATGGCATACTGGTAAGCCGAATCAAACTTGTAGTAGTAAGCCTGCTCTCTGAAAGGAGAGCCTGGATATTCCAAAATAAAATTGTTCAGGGCGGTAATAGCCGCTTTATAGTTACGGGTATGGTGGTACTGCTTAGCGATCTCGTAGGATTTTTTCTCAAGTTTTACTCGAAGCTCTGTAACCAGCTCATTGGCTTCTTCCAGCTTTTCACTCTCCGGAAAACGGTTGATGAAAGCCTGTAGCTTTTCGATGGCCTTATGAGTTTCTGTCTGGTCCAGGTCATACCTTGGTGAAAGAAAATAATAACTTTTTGCTCCTTTAAAAGCAGCTTCTTCAAGTTTTTCGCTTTGCGGGTAAGTCTCCACAAAACGTTCGAACTGATAGCCGGCAAGATAATGGTCACCCAATTCGTAATAAGTATCGGCGTACATGAACATCAATTTCTGAGCCTGTGGTTTTCCACGGTATTCAGGAACGATCTGTTCAAAAATACGGAGCGCCTTCTTGAATTTTCTGCTGGTGTTTCCTTCTCCTGCCTTTGCTTCATTGTACAATTCCTCTGCAGTGGAATATTTTAAACCGGTATCGTCACTTTTCAGGACCTTTTGATACTGGCTGCAGGAAGTCGCCACTAAAACAATGCTTAAAAGGAGGATTATTTTCTTCATTCTATTATTTAACATCTGGCAAAAATACTCTTTTCTGCCTTATTATAAAAACTTTAGTTCCCGCAGGGTTTTCAGGGCCTTTCAGCGTTTATCCCGAAAAATCGAGACAAAAAAAATCAAAAATTATCCACAAAGGAATTGATCTTTCCGGTCAATCCTTCAGTTGCTTTTACCAGCGGCAATCTTAGGTTATTTTTGCAGATGCCGTGCTTGGCAAGCAGCGCTTTGATCCCAACCGGATTTCCTTCAGCAAAAATGAGATCTATAGAAGGTGCTATGTCGTAATGCAGTTTGTAAGCAGCATCCACTTCCCTATCCAGTCCCAATCTCACCATTTTGGAGAATTCCGCAGGAAAACCCTGTGCGATTACCGATATCACCCCGTGCCCTCCGGCCAATACCATAGGCAAGGTGATCATGTCATCTCCTGAGATCACCAGGAAGTCTTTCGGTACCTGGCTTATCAAATTCATTGCCTGTACCATATCACCGGCGGCCTCTTTGATCCCAATGATATTATCCACATCTTCAGCAAGGCGTTTTACCGTAGCCGGAAGTATGTTAGAAGCCGTTCTTCCCGGAACGTTATACAAGATCACAGGTTTTGCAGACGCAGCGGCCACGGCTTTATAATGCTGATAGATGCCTTCCTGAGAAGGTTTGTTATAGTACGGAGACACTGAAAGTACAGCATCAAAAGCCGAAAGGTCTGTGTTCTTTAACTCTTCCACAACCTTAGACGTACAGTTACCTCCTACTCCAAGAACCAGCGGAATCCTTCCATTATTCTCCTCCACCACGGTAGCTATTACCTGTTTTTTCTCTTCAGGAGTCAAAGTAGCGCTTTCTCCGGTCGTGCCCAGCACCACCATATAATCTATACCATTGTCTACCTGAAAATTCACCAGGTTTTGCAATGCTTTCACATCCACCTTCAAGTCATCTGTGAATGGCGTGATCAAAGCGACGCCGGTTCCCACAAATTTTTCCATTATTCTGAGTTGTTTAAAATTTTCAAATATCTTTTTAGTTCCGCGATAAAAACATCCACTTCTTCAAACCCTGTAGAGATCAACATATTAAAGAGTCCGGCAGAACTTAGACCTTCTTCCCTTCCTACCTTTAGACCGGCATTGGCCACTGAAACGAGCAGGGCCGCCAGTTTATTGTCAGCTTCGGTATAAGAGATAAGCACATCCATTTTTTGCCGGGCAAAACCGGTGATCTCCCCGTTACGGATCTTGCCATTCCAGCCCAGATCCTTTCGGGTAAATACCAGCCCCTGAAAAACATCTCCCTTCTGCCCTTCGTCCTTGCAAACCACCATTTGAAAATCGGGATCACGCAAGCCCAGGTCCGTCTTTAGCTTCAGGAATTTTTCCTTTAGGTCTTCATCGTCCCTGTCAAGGATGACACCTATTCTCTGGCTCTGTTTTTCTTCCCCGGCCAGGGATCTCTTAATAGCTGCCGCCATTCTTCTTCTGGCAACTCCAATCTTTAGATTTGAAAGCATAGGTTGCAAAATTAGGTATTAAAAAAACACAAACAGAAGAGAAGAAAAAGAAATTCTCTATACCAGGTGCAGAAGGCGCAATTTTTTCTCTGGGGTTACGAAGAACAGCAGCGATAGTTTAATAGCTGCAAACCTGATGAGCGTCCCCACGATCTCCACGCTAAGATCTGGAAAATAGAACACTTCCATATCCCTGAAGACATCGGCGAAGATAAAAGAAATGGTAAGACACATGAAGAAAACAGATTTCTTCGAAAATGAATTGAGATAATAAATGAGGGCGGTAATGGCCAGGATAAGAATGTTCAGGTAATAAATAATATAATAAGAGAACAGGAAGCCGTCAGACAGGCTGCGTTCCAACTCCAGCACATGAAGGGAAAGCAAATAAGCATAAATAGCGACCACTGCTACAAAATACAATGTCATGAACCTGCTGCCCTTTTCATATTCTGTATGTTTAATGGCTTCGCGCACCAGAAAGATGTAGCACCCAATCCAAAGTCCTATGCCTATGTAACTAAAGAACCAAACCGGATGAAAAAAGCTCAGAATATTGGCAGTGACCAGAAAGAACAGAAAAGCATAGAGATTGTAATTTCCTGAAGGAAGTTTTTTATAGTAATAGGCAAGCAATGGCAGGATAAAAAATAATTCGCCGGTCTTTTCCAGCCAAAATTTCTCCTGAAAAATACCAGTAACACTCGCCGTAACAGCCCCTATCACGAGTAAAGCAAAAAAGTATTTTTGTTTCATGCTTCAGAAATTACCGCAAGATAGGAAATTCGTTCAGCCATTGCCGAATTCCTTATTTTTTTAGATTAAAGGGTGATTAAATCGATAAAATGCGCAATCAAAAATAGGGGACTTCTGAGGATCGTCTTCTGTGTAAGCCGTGCTCAACAAGAGCATAATAAGTGATCACGTGGAACAGCGGATAGAATACATTCACACTAATATCAGAAACCACGTACGTCTTAAAAAACAAGGAGAGTTCAGAGACCAGCAAAGAAGCCGATGCCAACATCAGCCAAAGTGAAGCGTAATGCGATTTCAGGAGATAGGCGGTAAAGGTAATGGCCAATAAAAGAGTCAGCAGAAAAAGGAACAAATAAGCCCGGCTTTCAAAAACAGTAAGGACCTCAGCCATTAATTCTGCCATGGTATAGAAAAGGAATCCTAAGAACCCATACATGATTAAGAGAGACAGCCATTCTACGAAATGCACTTTGGACCTTGGGAAACCGGTTATAGCAAAACCGTACAGGATCAATATTCCTATTAAAAAAGACATGAGCGCCAAAGGATGAAAACTGGACATCCCGTGAATAAGAAAAATATCTCTAAGGTAGAAAAAGAACAATGCCAGCACCAAAAAAATGAACCAGTTCCTGGCTTTATACCGATAGTACAACACTAAAATAGGCACCAGAAGATAATTGGCTCCAAGAGTAAAGTAGTGAAGATCGAACAGGGATCCAATAATGAATACCGCCGCGATCAAGATGAACACTAAGAAAACTTTCTGGCTTGTCCTCACCCCTAAAAAATTAAAACTGTTTGAATTAATGCAGTTTAGATCCTCTAATTTCTGCTGAAAAATATGATTTTTTTAATACATATTTAACTTCTGACTTAAAAAAAGTAGGAAAATCCTTCGTTGGGAAGAGAAAATTGAGCAGGAGCATTCCTAAAAAATAAAAAACCATATTTTTGCTGCAGTACCCATTTCAGACCTTATGAAAAAGCAGCTGATTCTTCTTTTCCTTAGCGCGATCCTCAGTGTTTCCTGCAAAAACAGCATGGTATATGAGGTTAGCCAGGTTTCAGGAAGATCTATACCCGTAAGCGATTCTATTCCCGCGCATGATTCCATTTCTGAATTCATCCAGCCGTATAAAGAATATATTGACCGGGAAATGAATGCCGTGCTGGCCTATTCACCGAAAGATCTGGTCAAAACCGACGGGGAGCTTAATACGGCCTTGGGAAACATGATGGCCGATGCTGTTATGGAACTGGCGAATCCGGTTTTTAAGAAACGCACAGGAAATTCCATTGATATCGTGCTCCTTAACCATGGAGGCATACGCTCTTCGGTTGAAAAAGGAGATATTACCACCCGGACAGCCTTTCAGCTGATGCCTTTTGAAAATGAAGTGGTGGTCGCCAAAATGAAAGGTTCTGCAGTAAGAGACCTGGTACGATACCTGATAGATGCAGGAGTAGCCCACCCGATAGCAGGATTGCAACTGGTTTTGAACAGCAACAACGCTATAGAAAAACTACTGGTGCAGGGCGAACCTGTTCAGGAAGAAAAGGACTATTTCGTAGCGACCAATGATTACCTCCTGCAGGGCGGGGATAATATGGTTTTCTTCTCCAAAGCTAATGAAGTGACCTCTTTGAACTACAAGATCAGGAACCTGCTAATCGATTATTTTTCAAAACATGATATTATAGCCCCGGTCAAGGATCAAAGATTTATCAGACTAAAATAAATATCACAGGGAGTAAAAACATCTTTTCCCTTCTTCTCAAAGTCAGCGAAGATAAAATTTCTTTTCTTCCTGTACGCCTGTTGCTCCAATGTCTTCCAGGACCCTTATTAAATTCTTGGACATTATAGGCTTGCTAAAAAACCCGGAAACATAGGGGTACTTCTTTTTCTCTCCTGAAAATTCTTCAATAGCAGAAGTTAAAATATAAATCCTGATCTTCCTTTTTATTTCAGGACAGAAATTTTCAAAAGCGTCCAAAAATTCCCAGCCGGTCATTGAAGGCATATTGATATCCAGAAAAAGGACACACTCCCTGTTTTCAGGAAGGCAATTTTTCTTTATGAAATAGAGTGCTTCCTCAGGATCATTAAAAGAGCTAATCGCCGCCAGTGGGTCTATTCTCTTTATGTTTAATTCGCAAATAAGGTTGCTGGTGGCATCATCATCAACCAGGAAATACTGCCGTTCTTTTTTCATCTTCAATGATTTGAGTCCCTTCATTTTTGAATTCCAGAACAAAACGGGTTCCTTCATTCACTCTACTATATACATTTATTACTCCCCCCAGAAGCTCTACCTGGGTCTTGACCATAAAAAGCCCCATCCCCTTGCCTTCAACATGATTATGGAACCTTTTATATAGGCCAAAAATTTGGTTCCCTTTTTTCTCCAGATCAATACCCATTCCATTATCGCAGAATTCGAAAATGGTCTTATCATTACCTTTTCTGCTATTTACCTCTAAAACCAACTCAACCCCAGGCCGCCTATATTTTATACTATTAGAGATCAGGTTTGAAAATATGCTGTGTAGATAAGATTTAGGCGCATTGAATTCAGGAACTTCGGAAAAATTGGTACGAATCTCTATTTTATCCTGATCTAAAGCCCGAGAAATTCCTAAGGTTATACTTTCCACTAACCCCTCAAGACTCACTTTCTCTTTCTTTTCACTCATACCTACTTTCACCTGAAGGATATCATTCAGATCGGTAATTACAGAATCCAACCTTTTAACATTGGATATGACTTCCTGAAGTAGCTGTTGCTTAAGATCTTCTGAATAATCTCCTGAACTGATCAATTCACCCAATCCCAAAATATTGGCAACCGGGGCCCGTAAATTGTGAGAAACTATATAAGAGAACTGTTCCAGACCTTTATTGGCTGTGACCAGTTCGTTAGTGTAGTTTCTTAGATTTTGGTTCAATTCCAGCATTTTATCATTTGCTTTTTTCCTTTCGGTAATATCTGAAGACACTCCTATAAAGCCTCCAAATTTTCCGCTTTCATCAAAAAAGGGAGAGTCCGTTATTAAAGCAGGAAATGCAGAACCATCCTTACGTCGCACGAAGAGCTCTCCAGACCAGGATCTACCCTGTTTCATGGCATCCAGAATTTCCTTACCCTTCTCACGGCTTTTTGAAGAGAGGGTAAACCTGAGAATATTTCTACCCAGAACCTCTTTCCTACTCCAGCCATACATCTCAGTAGCAGCCTTATTCCAGTAAGTGATCAAACCCTCATTATCTGTAGCGATGACTGCCTGTCCTATTTTGTCTAACAAATTGGCCTGAAAAAGATTGTCCTTCTCAGCTTTCACCCGATCGGTAATATCTATTCCCACACATTGCAATTCCTCTTTTTGGCTGGAAGAGTAAGCCAAAAATATCATGTCCCATAAAGTGGTTTTTACCGTATTATTAATTCCTGGCTTATCTACTTCTACCTGGAATACCTGTCCCGGATTAGCAAGACATTTTTTAGAAACTTCTGCAAGACGATCATGGTGGTAATTCATAACTGAATCTAAACTATTCTCACCAATAAGATTTCCACCATAGATCCAAGCATAATCTTGAAAGAATTTTTCATTACAGTAGGAGTATTTCCCTTCCAAGTCTATTCTAATCACATAATTGGTTTGTGACTGAATGATTCCTTTATGTCGGGATTCGCTACGCATCAGCTTTTGCATAGCTTCTTTGCGATCTGTGATATCCTGGATAGCCCCAACCATACGCACCGCTTGACCGGCTTCATTTCTTACTATAGTACCTTTCTCCAGTACATGCGCATAATTCCCGTTTGATCTACGGTACCGGTATTCTACCTGCCAAAAGTTCGTGGTTCCCTCTAATATTTTTGTCAGTTCGCTGTAAACATGAGCATCTTCAGGATGTACCTTTGCAAACCATGAATCAATATTTGTCGGCGCTAAATCCTCTGAATAACCAAACAGCCTACTGTAATTGCTGCTCCAGAGAATTTCCCCGGTAAGGCAATCCCAATCGTAAATGGCGTCTGATGTTGCTTTTGTCACCAACTCATAACGCTTATTACTTTCTACTAAATTCTGCTCTACTTCTACCCTATCCATTATATCAATCCCTACGCCCTGGATTTCCACAGGGGTTCCTTCAGCATCGGTAAGACATACGAAATCCCAAATTGTAAATTTTTCACCCCCTTCTTCCTGTAGTTTTTCAATTTGCGCCTGCACCACATTATTAGGCTGGGAGAGGCACTTGTAAAAAATATCTTTAAGTTGGGAATGAGAAGATTCTTTGACAGAACTTAAGGCCGGTTTTCCTATGAGGTTTTGATCAGAAAAGATCCATTTAAAATCCTGAGTAAATTTTTCATTACAATAAGAATAATTTCCTTCCAGATCAACCCTTATAAGGTAGTTTGTTTGGGATTTCAGGATCCCCAGGATCCTGCTTTCATTTGTCACTAATTTTTGACTGTTCAGTTTCTCTTCAGTAATATCCTGCACGGTTCCTTCAAATACTCTTCTACCAGATTCTGTAAAAGACAAAGCTCCTCTTTCGTGCACCCATTTTATCCTTCCATCTGGAAGAATGATACGATATTCGAAATCCATGCTTCGTAAACCGGCCACTGCGGCATCATTTTCAGAAAGAAATCTTTCCTTATCTCCAGGATGTATGGATTGTACAAAGGATTCAAAAGTTGGAGTATAGCTATCCTTGTTTCTCCCCCATATCCTGTAGACCTCATCTGTCCAGAACAGATCATGGCTTTCCATGTCCTTCTCCCAATATCCAAGTTTAGCAATGCGCTGGGCGGTCTGAAGTTTAGAGCTTTTCTCCCGAAGTTGCTGCAGAACCACCTCTTTCTCAGCTTTAAAAAAATATTTTTTCCGGATCTTCCGTACACTTATGGGCAGTCGATAAGGCCGGTCCAGAAAAATGTAGTCATCGACCCCTTTTGAGAGAAAGCCGATAGCCTCTTCTTCAGATCCTTCATCTATAAGCAGAATCAACGGAATGTCCAATCCATTTCGCTGCATTATAATAAGAGCCAATTCTGAATGATTGAAACTTGCGGTATGGTCAATCAAGATTACATCTGCAGGATCTTTTCTAAGTTCATCATCAAAATCTTCTATGTTGGTTACGATCTGCGTTTCCAACATTTTCGCCTTGTCACCGAAAACCTGGTTAAAAAGAGCCAGCTCATCTATAATTCCGGAGGTAAAGTAAAGAAACTTCACTTCTTCTGTATTCCTTTCCATAATCGACAATAGGTAGAGGTTTATCGTTCATCAACACAAAACAGGCTGTAAATATAGCACTTAAAGATTTATATTAACTTTTTATTAAGACAAAAAACATCAGGTTTTCCGAATAAAAATCCTGCATTAAAACCATGCCTTCTAAAAATTAATGTACATCTATTACCGCCACCTTGCCAAAACCTTTATTTTTGTCTTGATAACTATCATTCTGTTTCAGAAGATAACCTCTTATTTTAGCATGAAGAGAAGAACCTTTTTAAAACAAAGTGCTGCGGTAGGAGCACTTGCTTCGATCGGAAGTTTTGGACTTTTATCTTTTTCTTCGGAGGAAAGAAAGAAACACATCACCATTCTTCATACGAATGATACCCATAGTCATATAGAACCTTTTAGTGCTGATCATGCGCAATATCCTAATATGGGCGGAGTCGCCAGAAGGTACAGCCTGATAAGCAGCATAAGACAGGAAAATCCTAATACTTTATTGCTTGACGCCGGAGATATCTTCCAGGGCACTCCTTATTTCAACTTTTACGGCGGGGAAGTGGAATTCAAGCTCATGTCAAAAATGGGTTATGATGCCGCAACTATTGGAAACCACGATTTTGACAATGGTATAGACGGACTTTTGGCACAAATGCCACATGCCAACTTTCCTTTTTTGAGCGCCAATTATGATTTTTCAAATACGATCCTTGAAGGTAATGTTAAGCCATACAAGGTATTTAAGAAAGACGGAGTAAAAATTGGTGTTTTCGGAATTGGCATTGAGCTGCAAGGGCTGGTAAGCAAAAAGCTCTACAAGGAAACTAAATATCTTGATCCTGTAGAGATCACGCAGGAAACTGTTTCCAGGCTGAAAAATGAAGAAAATTGCGAGCTTGTCATCTGTCTTTCTCATCTGGGATATAAGTACAGAGACGAAAAGATCAGCGATGTGCAACTTGCCCGCAGAACAAAAGATATAGACCTCATCATTGGCGGCCACACCCATACTTTTTTACCCGAACCCACTGTAGTCAAGAACAGCGAAGGAATTGACACCATAGTTAACCAGGTAGGTTGGGCCGGAATTAACCTTGGCAGGATCGATTTCTTCTTAGATGATAACGGTAACAAAGCAGGCAACGGCCGCTCCATTAGCATCTAAAAAGCCGCTTTTAACCCTTTTTTAAAGCTTTTCGGTCAAAGAGGAAATTATTTTATAGCTTTACTTGTGTCCCCTCAAAATCCCCCCATGACCGATCTAAAGTTCTTCAGGAACTTTGGCAAACTCAGTCTGTGCTAACTTACTCAATTTATTCCGAATGCGTGCAAAGCCACACCGAATGAAAAACAGTGATCTTAAGAGATATTGCTTTCTCCTGTTATATCTTCTTCTGTTTTTTGGGCCTTTACACTTAAGAGCGCAGGAAGAAGGAAAATCTCATTCCCTACGAGTAGGAGTCTACAACAATCCTCCCAAGATCTTTGTCAATGAAGAAGGTAAGGCTGACGGGATTTTTATCGATCTCCTGGAGGTGATCGCCGAAAGAGAGGATTTTGAGCTGGAATATGCGACCGGCGACTGGAATGAGCTCAAGCAAATGCTGTCTGAAGATCGAATTGACCTGTTGCCAGATGTTGCCTATTCGCGGGAACGGGATTCCCTTTACAACCTGAACACAGTACCTGTGCTGAGTTCCTGGCTTGAAGCCTACACCCTTAAGAATGCCGAAATCCGTTCACTGGCCGATTTTAAAAACAGAAGGATAGGAGTGCTAAAAGGTTCCGTACAGGAAGAATTTTTTGACGAATTCGCTATTAAGAACCTCAAGCTTGACTTTAAGAAGGTCACTTATGATGATTACCCCTCTTCCATTGAAGGGCTTTATCAAAAGGAGATCGACGTACTGGTGGCCTCACGTTTCCTTTACTTCACAAAGCACATCAACGGAGAGATCACCTCGACCGGAATCATTTTCAGGCCTTCAGAATTGCATCTCGCCTTTTCCAGAAGCCTTGATCCCGCTGTGGTCTTCAAGATCGACCGGCAACTTTCGGCCCTAAAGAATGATCCAAGATCAGAATACTACTCGATAATACATTTTTGGTTTGACCCTCCCGAAAATAAGAGCCTTCCATCGTATTTTTGGTGGATCCTATATATCGTATTATTTCTGCTGTTAAGCATCATAGGTTTTCTGTTCTTGCTCCGTTACCAGGTAAAGCTCAAGACACAGGCTCTTTGGAAAAGGAACAGGCAACTCACTCAGGCTAAGGAAAAGGCTGAAGAACATGAGCGACTCAAGACAATATTTCTCCAAAACATGTCTCACGAGATACGAACGCCCATGAACGGGATCATCGGGTTTCTGGAACTGCTCAAAGAACCTAACCTGGATTCTGATACCCGCACGAAATATATTGACATCGTCATCAAAAGCGGCAAGAGGTTGCTCACCACCATCAACAATATTATCGAGATCTCCAAGATAGATACACACCAGCTAACAGTGCATCCGGGTAGGGTCAACATTCCCGAAGTAATGGAATTTTACTATAATTTCTTTCTTCCGCAGGCAAAGGAGAAAAATATAGAATTAAAGCTTTTTCAGAACCTTGATGATAGCGATGGAATTATAGAGACCGATAAGTTCATTTTTGATAACATTCTCACAAATCTTATTGGCAATGCCATCAAGTTTACAGATCATGGTTACATTGAAATAGGGAATTACAAAAAAGGCAAAGACCTGGTTTTTTACATAAAAGATACCGGAGTAGGCATTCCTCCCGAGAGACAAAAGGCCATTTTTAAACGTTTTGTACAGGCAAACCTCAGCATTACCCGTCCGCATGAAGGGTCCGGCCTCGGCCTTGCTATAGTCAAAGCTTACGTGAAAGCTCTGCAGGGTAAAATCTGGCTGGAATCTGAAGAAAACCGGGGCACTACCTTTTTCTTTACCTTACCGTACAGGCCCGTAGATAAAGAGGCGGTGTCAAACAACAATAATCACGACCAGGAAGTTACCAGCAAGCCTCTTGACATTTTAATTGCTGAAGATGACAATATTAGTTTCCTTTTCATTAATCAGATCCTAAAACGTCCCGAAATAAAAATAACCCGGGCAAGATCTGGAAAGGAATGCGTTGAGCTACTACGGAAGAATCCGAACATTGACCTGGTGCTCATGGACATTAAGATGCCCGTGATGAACGGGATCGAAGCCACAAAAGAGATCAGGACCTTCAACCAGACCGTACCTATTATCGTACAAACAGCCTACACTTCTTCAGGAGACAAGGAAAAAGCCCTTGAAGCAGGATGCAATGACTATATCACCAAACCCATTGACAAGGAACGCCTGTTACAGCTCATAAGGAAATACACCTGAAAAAGCATTTTATTCTACCATTTTCAGGAAGTCCTCTTCACTGATTATGGGAATCCCTAAACTTTCGGCCTTGGCATGTTTGCTTGGCCCCATATTCTCACCGGCCACAACATAAGCTGTTTTGGAAGAAATGGATCCGGAAACTTTTCCGCCATTATCTTCGATCATTTTCTTCAGGTCATTCCGCGACATAGAAAAAACCCCCGATACCACGAACGACTGTCCTTCAAGCTTATTTGTCTGGTTCGCCAGTTTTTCCGCAGAGATGGCCAGTTGAAGTCCGTACTCTTTTAGGCGCTCTACGGTTTCATTGTTTTCTTCGGAAGAAAAGAATTCCACCACGCTTTCAGCTATTCGGCTGCCTATCTCATCTATATTCTCCAGTTCGGTTTGTGTGGCTTTCCGAAGAGCATCAATGTTCTTGAAATGCGCGGCGAGCTTTTTTCCTACGGTTTCCCCCACATATCTAATTCCCAGGGCAAAAAGCACCCGCTCAAAAGGGATCTCCTTTGATTTTTCAATTCCTTTGATCAGGTTATCGGCAGATTTCTCGGCCATGCGTTCCAATGGCAGGATCTGCTCCTTCTTCAGTTCGTATAGATCTGCATAATTTCCTATCAATCCTTCGTTCACAAGCAGAGCCACGGTTTCCCCTCCCAGCCCTTCAATATCCATGGCTTTCCGGGAAATGAAATGCTGAATCCGCCCAATGATCTGTGGCGGACATCCATTGGCATTTGGGCAATAATGCTGCGCCTCGCCTTCATTCCGCACCAGCTCTGTACCGCATTCGGGGCAGTTGATGATGTATTTCGTCGGGTTAGATTGCGGATCCCTCTTTTTGAAGTTCACCCCCACGATCTTAGGAATGATCTCCCCTCCTTTTTCCACGTACACCTCATCTCCCTCTCTAATATCGAGCTTTTCTATCTGGTCGGCGTTGTGCAGGGAAGCCCTTTTTACGACCGTACCACCCAGTTGTACCGGCTCCAAATTGGCTACCGGAGTAATGGCCCCGGTCCTCCCTACCTGGTAGGAGATCTTATTGAGCCTGGTGGCAACCTGCTCGGCCTGGAATTTATAGGCCATTGCCCAGCGAGGTGATTTGGAGGTATGGCCCAGTTCTTCCTGCTGGTGCAGGTCATTCACCTTTACTACCACCCCGTCTGTTTCATAGGGCAGGTCATGACGGTGAACATCCCAGTAGTTGATATACTTAAGCACCTCATCAAGATCCTTTGCTAAAATAGCTTCATCAGGGACTTTAAATCCCCATTTTCGCGCTTTCTCCAGGCTTTCGAATTGTGTTTTAATTCCGAGTTTATTCCCTTTCAACCCGTAAAGCAGGCAATCAAGCGGCCTTTTAGCCACTTCGGCACTGTCCTGCAGCTTAAGACTGCCCGAAGCCGTGTTCCGCGGATTGGCATAAGGTTCTTCCCCTGCCTCTACCCTGGCTGCGTTAAGGTGCGCGAAACCTTCATATGGCAAAACGATCTCCCCGCCTATCTCAAATTTTTCGGGATAATCTCCCTGTAGCTGAAGAGGCACAGACCTAATGGTACGAACGTTGTTTGTGACATCATCTCCTTGAATACCATCACCACGAGTCACAGCCTGCTTAAATTTTCCATTTTCATAGGTAAGGCTGATCGATGCCCCGTCATATTTCAGCTCACAGGTGTAATTCACTTTGCCATCAACCATTTTCCTTATCCTCTTTTCCCAGTTCTCCAGGTCTTCCTTAGAATAGGAATTGTCCAGGGAGTACATTCGGTGTTCATGCACCACGGTCGCAAAGTTCTTAGTCACGGCGCCTCCAACTCTTAAGGTCGGGGAATTTTCATCATAGAATTCCGGATGTTGTTCTTCCAGCTTTTGCAGCTCCTTGAGTTTCTGATCGAATTCATAATCAGAAATTTCAGGTTTGTCCAGAACGTAATACAAATAATTGTGGTGGTGCAGCTCTTCGCGCAGCCTGTTTATCTTTTCCTTTGGGTTCATATGCTTTCAAGTCGGTCATTGTAAAAGGCGATTCGCGAAGAAGCCCCTTTCACAGAAAATTCTATTTCAAAAGGAGAAGCAAAAGCCGCGTCTCCCGTAGGTATCCAGTCTTTTATTTCTTTATTGATGATGATGAAAAGGCCCTCATCGTCTCCGGTGGCACAAAATCGCGAGTAATCGCCGGAAAATTTCTGAAGCCCGAACCGGTCGTTCAGAAACCGAAATTTTTCCTCCACCTCGGCCGTTGCCAGTCCCATTTCACTAATGCCAAGAAAATTTGCTTCGGAAAAACCTTCCGCAGCAGAAAAAAGATCTTCCCTTGAAATCAGTTCCACTATGTTCTTGTCGGCATCATAAAAGTAAACCGACCGTGCCTTCCAGGCCGGGAACTCAACGATCTCATTTTCTTCGTCCTTCAGGATCTCTACCCGCTCCTTAAGCCAGTCATGCGCAGGTTCCACTTGTTTCGGCGGAATGTGAACAGCAAAATGATAAGGTGTAGCTGAATCCTGCTGCCGAAATTCAAGCAAACTGTAGCCAATTTCCACCTGAAATGAACCATCTTTCACATTTTTGACCGGCAGGCCAAGAACGTCTTCATAGAAATCCTGTTGCTCTTTGAGTCGGGAGGTGTACAGGGTTAGAAATTCAATTTTCATGTTTTATTCCTTTTAACATTCGGTTGACCCCGAAAATATCCTTTTTTAAAGAGGAAAGGAAATCTTTTTTTCGCAGTAAGGCTTCGGTTTCCTTCCCGAGGTACTGATTGATCTCAAAATATAAAGCTCCGGAAGGTTTTAAAGCCCCGGCGGCCAAAGCGGTTATTTTCTCATAAAAAAGCAGCGGATCAGCGTCTTTGACGTATAAAGCCGAAGCCGGTTCAAAATCGAGCACGTTCTTCTGCATCTCCTTTTTTTCAAGCTCCCGCACGTAAGGCGGATTGGAGACGATGACATCATATCTCTTCGGAAGCCTTTCAGTTTTGAGAATATCCTGCTCCAAAAAATCCACTTGAACTTCATTTTTCAACGCGTTCTCACGGGCCACTTTCAAGGCTTCAGATGAAATGTCCATAGCCGAAACTTTTGTATGGGGAAGATTCTTAGCCAGGGAAATGGCAATGCAACCGCTTCCTGTCCCAAGATCCAGGATCTCAAGCTCCTTATTTTTTTGCTCCTGAAGGTCATTGAGGATCCACTCTACAAGTTCCTCGGTTTCGGGCCGCGGGATCAGAACATTTTTGTTCAC
Organism: Salinimicrobium catena; assembly: GCF_900102915.1. Classification (GTDB taxonomy): domain Bacteria; phylum Bacteroidota; class Bacteroidia; order Flavobacteriales; family Flavobacteriaceae; genus Salinimicrobium; species Salinimicrobium catena. The sequence continues at coordinate 75,738 of NZ_FNGG01000002.1, read as the reverse complement.
CCCAAATTCAAGTCCGAAAAAATGAGTTCTTCCTGTGATGTATTGTACCGGCTCATGCTGCTGAAGTCTTTCCTGGGCATCAGTAAACTGCTGCAATTGACCTGGAGTTAAAACCTTTTCAGGATATAGAGCTATTTCAAGCCTGCTCATATCAAGAAACTCCTCAGCAAGAATAGTGAAAAAGGAACCTGCCTCCTCCTTCGGATATATATTCCGAAGAGTGTCAAAAAACTGCTTTTTAAGTTCGCTTACTGTCATTGTTTAAATGTGAACAATGGGCGATTTCGTTTTTAAAGATCCTTTATCATCCACATGGTACAGTTGTAGTGACCGGTATCTCCAAGTGGTTTTTCAAGGGAATTAAAGCCCGTCCGTGCGTAAAGCTTCCTGGCGCTTTCCATGTAAGGCAGGGTTTCCAGGTAACATTTTTCAAATCCCTGGCTTCGGGCAAAATCAAGGCAGGTTTTCATCATTTCTGCGCCTACCCCACGGCCGCGTGCCTGCGGCAGAAAATACATTTTTTGCAGTTCACAGATCTCTTCTTCCCCGCCCTGTAAGGGCGCGATCCCTGCACTGCCTATGATCTTCCCTTCTTCCTCGACCACAAAATAGCTCATGCGCGGCGCATCATAAGTGGCATACATATCATTTAGGGATACGTCCTCGTAGGCAGTTCCAACTTTAGGAACGCCCATCTCGACCAGGACGCTTTGAATAACTTTCTTTACCTCAGGGTTATCCTGCGGCTTAATTTCACGGATAGTATATGTGCTCATCAAAATATTTTCAATGAGCGTAAAAGTACTATTTACACCCGTACCCGGCAACAGGCGTACGGGCAAAACTTAAGAGGGTGAATAGCTCTTCCTGAAAAGTGTTATTAGAATTTGGGGCTAATCCACGCTAAAAATGACGCTCCACAATGCCTTTATCAAGTCATACTTTAGCTCAAGCCATAATAAAAAGCCTAAAAAGGCAAAAGCTATGGCGATCAGGAAGAGTTTATCCATCCAGTAGAAGATCTCCTTTTGGAGAAAACTCCAAAGTGTTTTATCGTTTCTCATCTCTCACAAACATAAAGAATTTTCTTACATTTTTATAATTTTTATCCGACAAAAATAACATTTTTATCGATGAACTACGTTTTTAAAAGATCAACTTCCTCATAGTATTTGAATTACGCATCTCTTCATCATTCCCTCATTTATACCTATTTTTGTGCAGTGACCACGCAGGAAAAATATATGGACCGCTGCATACAACTGGCCAGGAACGGCCTGGGCCGCACCTACCCCAATCCTGTGGTGGGCAGTGTGATAGTTCACAAAGACAGAATAATCGGGGAAGGCTGGCACCAAAAGGCCGGAGAGCCACATGCAGAAGTGAATGCCGTAAACTCGGTAAAAGATAAAAACCTGCTAAAGAGCTCTACCATTTATGTAAGCCTGGAACCCTGCAGCCACTACGGAAAAACACCGCCCTGTAGCAATCTTATCATTGACATGGGAATAAAAAGAGTGGTGATAGGCACCATCGATCCTTTTTCGGAAGTTGCAGGAAAAGGAGTGAAAAAACTGATGGATGCCGGTTGCGAAGTAGTAGTGGGAGTACTGGAAGAAAAATGCAGGGAACTCAACAAAAGGTTCTTCACCTTCCACACTAAAAAAAGACCTTACATCATACTAAAATGGGCTCAGTCGGCTGACGGATTTTTGAGTCCGTTACCTTCCACCGGGAAAGACCGGGAGCCCGTCTGGATCACTAACCGCTACTCCAAACAGCTGGTGCATAAATGGCGTGCCGAAGAAGAAGCCATAATGGTAGGCACTCGAACCGCAATAGAAGATAATCCAAAACTGAATACCCGGCTGTGGCATGGCAGTGATCCCGTACGTATTGTGCTGGACAGGCAGCTTAGAGTTCCTGCCGAATCTTTCCTTTTTGACAACAGCATAAAAACTCTGGTGCTGTGCGAAAAGGTTTCTTCGGAAAGATCTTCGGAAAATGTCATTTTTGAGCCTGTAGATTTTGAGAAGGATCTCACCACACAAATCTGCGAGATCTTGTGGAGAAACAAAATCCAGTCGGTCATTATAGAAGGAGGAAGACAAACCCTGCAGACCTTCATAGATGCCGAAAAATGGGATGAAGCCCGGGTTTTCACCGGAACGGTACAGTTCAAGGAAGGTACCGGCAGCCCGAAATTTTCAGGGAAGCAAATTTCAGAAGAAAACATCGCTACAGACACCTTAAGGATTTACATCAATGATTAAGAATATAATTTTCGACTTTGGGGACGTTTTTCTCGACCTGGATAAAGCCGCTACAAAAAGAGAGCTGGAAAGGTTGAATATTTCTGAATTTTCAGAGGAAATGCTTATCAATAACCTGCAGTATGAAAAAGGGCTTCTCTCTTCAGAAGAGTTCATCTCCGCCTACTGCGAGTCCTTTCCGCAGTTGTCGGCCCAAAAATTCACAGATTCCTGGAATGCCATTTTGCTGAAATTTCCCGAGCACCGCCTGCGTTTCTTGCAGCAGCTTTCTAAAGAAGGAAAGTACAAGCTCATCCTGTTAAGCAACACCAACGATATTCATATTGACTGGGTAAAGGAGAATATCGGCTTTTTTGAAGATTTCAAAAATTGCTTTGACGCCTTTTACCTGTCACAGGAGATCAATTTAAGAAAACCCGACAAATCCATCTTTGAGTACGTACTGAAAGAGCAGGACCTCAAACCTGAAGAGACACTTTTCATTGACGACACTCCTGAAAATACCGCGGCGGCGGCAGAAATGAACATTCACACCTGGAATATTGATCCGGCAACAGAGGATGTGGTTCACCTTTTTCAGGTTAAAAAAGAGCTGTTTTGATCTTTCTGTTGCTCAGCGTCCTTTCCTCGAGTGTGATCTTCGTGGTGTTCAAATTATTTGACCGTTTTAAGATCAACACCCTGCAGGCTATCATTTTTAATTATTTCATCGCGTTTTCCTCGGGCCTGCTGATAGACAACCAGCCGCTGAACCTGGAAAAAATCCCTTCGGAAGCATGGTTCCCCGGGACCATAATTCTCGGCTTCTTGTTCATCGCAGTCTTTTACCTGGCCGCGCTCACCACCCAGCGAAGCGGACTTTCGGTAGTTTCGGTGGCCACAAAAATGTCGGTGGCCATTCCGGTGCTTTTCGGAATTTTCCTGTACAATGAAAGTACCGGTCTTCTCAAAGTTTCCGGAATATTACTGGCTCTAACAGCTGTGTATCTTACCTCCATCAAAAAGAAGGAAGGCATCACCATCAGAAAAAGGAACCTGATCTTTCCACTGCTGGTGTTCTTCGGAAGCGGGATCATAGACACCACCATAAAATTCCTGGAAACCACTTATGTCGCCGAAGCAGACGTAGCGCTTTTCACCTCGACCATTTTTGCGATCGCCGGAATTATAGGAACAAGCATTCTCATATTTCAGGGAATACGAAAAACCTTAAAATTGTCCTGGAAAAATGTTGTAGGAGGAATAGCGTTGGGTGTACCTAATTTTGGATCTATTTATTTCCTGGTGATGGCATTAAGGACCAATGGTATGGAAAGCTCAAACGTATTCCCCATTAATAACGTGGCCATCGTAATGACCTCTACCCTGCTGGGAATCCTGCTTTTCAAGGAAAGAATGCTGCCTAAGAACTGGCTGGGAATAGGGATCGCTATCGTAAGTATAATTTTGATCGCAAGCGCTGAGCAATGGATGAACTAAAAGACACCTACAGGACCATCACAAAAGCTTCAGAAGAAGTGCTTTTTAAAGACAAGAACAGCAAATTCTTTGGCTACGCGTTCCCGGTAATAAACGAAGAAGAGATCAAAGAACACCTGGAAGATCTCAGGAAAAAGCACCACGCGGCCAGACACTGGTGCTATGCCTGGCAATTAGGCAAGGAAGACTACCGGTACCGGGCCAACGATGACGGGGAACCATCAAATTCTGCAGGCATGCCTATTTACGGGCAGATACAGTCTTTTAATGTCACCAATATCCTGATCGTGGTGGTACGATATTTCGGAGGAGTAAAACTGGGGGTGGGTGGATTGATCAATGCCTACAAGACTGCCGCTCAAATGGCGTTGGAGGCTTCTAAGATCGTTACGCGCACCATCGATCTCACATTCGAGATCTCCTTTGACTATCCCGAGATGAACAAGGTAATGCGGGTTATCAAAGAGAATAATTTAAATGTGGTTGACCAGATCCTGGAGCTTGATTGTAAGATCATCATTATGGTAAGGAAAAAGGAAGCCGACAGGATCTATGAAAAATTCGATGCTACCTATAAGGTAAAGATTACTCAGCTAGAAGATCAATAACCAAGTTTTTCCAAAATATACTGCGGACATTTGATGGGTTTATTTTTTTTCATGTCCATAAAAATGAGGGTGGTTTCTGCTTCTGTAAGTAATTCCTTATTCTCGTTAAAAATTTTATAAGAAAACTCTATTCTTACACCCGGTTTTTTAAGAAGAGTAGTCTCGATTTTAAGAAGGTCATCAAATTTCGCCGATCTTTTAAATCGGGTTTTCAATTCGTAAACCGGTAACATAACCCCTTCTTCTTCCATTTTTTTATAGGAGATCCCAATTGCGTCAAGCCAGTCAATTCGGGCGATCTCAAGATATTGAGCATAGTTGCCGTGGTACACAACTCCCATTTGATCGGTTTCGGCGTAACGAACTTTAACATACGAATTATGGCTTTTCATGATTTTTTAATGGGATTATTTGATTGGGTTTTGTACTTTCATCAAGTGAACGAAGTATGCTAAAAATTTTGTTAATTTTCAAGAGGCAGATCGTTTTTTTTTTACATAATTTGTTCACATATTTGTTGCTCTAATTAACCCGGGAGAAAGAAACTTTTCTCTTTTTCTTATGGAAGTCACTACTAACAAGCATCTTAAAAACTTAGAATCAGGAATGTCAGAAACTGCGCAATCAGTTTGGAACAGCTGTCTAGCTTTCATCAAAGATAACATTACCCCCCAGGCCTACAAAACCTGGTTTGAACCTATACAGGCAGTTAAACTAACTGATAAAGCACTGAGCATTCAGGTACCTTCCAAGTTTTTTTATGAGTGGCTGGAGGAGCATTATGTAAAACTTCTGAAAGTTTCTTTGAACCGTGTTTTGGGAGACCAGGCAAAACTGGTGTACGTGATAAGGATGGAGAATACCTACGGGAACAAACAGCCTTTCACCGAAAAGATCCCAAGTACCAACAGGTCCAACATGGCTTCGCAGGAAGTTGATGTTCCCATCAAGAACAAGAACCCTGAGTTAAAGAACCCATTCATCATTCCGGGTATCAGGAATGTGAAGATCGAATCGCAGCTTAACCCCAGCTATAACTTTGATAATTTCCTTGAAGGAGATTCCAACAGGCTGGCAAGATCTGCAGGTCTGGCTGTGGCCAACAAACCGGGGGAAACCTCTTTTAATCCGCTGTTGATCTTCGGTGGAGTTGGACTGGGAAAAACACACCTGGCTCATTCCATAGGGATAGAGATCAAGGATAAGTACCCGGAGAAGACCGTTCTTTATATTTCCGCGGAAAAATTCACACAGCAATACATTGAATCCGTAAAAAAGAACAATCGCAACGATTTCATTCATTTTTACCAGATCATTGATGTGCTGATCGTGGATGACATTCAGCTGCTTTCGGGAAAGGCCGGAACACAGGATGTTTTCTTCCACATTTTCAATCACCTCCACCAGAACCGTAAACAGGTGATCCTTACCAGTGATAAGGCCCCGGTAGACATGCAGGATATAGAACAAAGGCTTTTATCCCGTTTTAAGTGGGGGCTTTCCGCAGAACTGCAACACCCGGATACCGATACAAGGATCTCGATCATTAAGAACAAGCTGTACCGCGATGGGGTTGACATGCCCGAAGAGATCGTGGAGTTCCTGGCCAATAATATCAAAACCAATATTCGTGAATTGGAAGGCGCGATCATTTCACTTATCGCCCACTCCTCTTTCAATAAAAAGGATATCACTTTAGATCTTGCCAAAAAGATCGTGGACAATTACGTGAAGAACACGAAGCGCGAGGTTTCCATAGATTATATCCAGAAAGTGGTGAGCGAATATTTCCAGATGGATGTGGATACCTTGCAGTCAAAAACGAGAAAAAGACATATCGTACAGGCGCGTCAACTGGCCATGTTCTTTGCCAAGAAGTTTACAAAGGCATCTTTGGCCAGCATAGGCTCCCAGATAGGCAAGAGAGATCACGCCACCGTGCTTCATGCCTGTAAAACTGTGGATAACCTGGCTTCAACAGACAAGCAGTTCAACAAATTTGTTGACGATATCAACAAGAAACTTACTCTCTAAAACAGGATTATGAAAACCAGGGTTTTGATGGTGTGTCTTGGAAACATTTGCAGGTCACCCCTGGCCGAAGGCATTTTGCGCTCAAAAGTGGATCCTGAAAAGGTAGAAGTAGATTCTGCCGCCACCAGTAACTATCATATTGGAGACTCGCCAGACGAACGATCGGTGGCCGTTGCTCAAAAGAACAACCTCGATATTACGTACCAACGAGGAAGACAATTCACCGCCGAAGATTTTGAACTTTTTGACAGGATCTATGTGATGGATATTTCCAATTACAGAGATGTGATGTCATTGGCCCGGCACGAAGAACACCGGCAAAAAGTTTCTCTCATCCTGAATGAGATCTTTCCCGGCGAAAACGTAGAAGTACCCGATCCTTACCAGGGAGGCCCCGAAGGTTTCCATCGAGTTTACGAAATGCTCGAAGAAGCCTGTGAGGTGATCGCAAAAAAATTAGATTCAAAAAGTGAATAATTCTTTCTCTGCTTCCGGAAAATTATACCTCATCCCCACCACCCTTGGTGACAGTGATCCTCTGGAGGTTTTACCTGCTTCGGTGCAAAGGGAAGTAGAAAGAATAAACACATTCATCGTAGAAAACGAAAAAACAGCAAGAAGAGCCATAAAGAAACTGGTTCCTTCTAAGTCTCAACCTTCTTTAAATTTATTTCTGCTGAACAAGCATACCGATCCTGCAGATATTCCCGGATTTTTAAAACCGTGTAAAGAAGGAGTGGATGTAGGGCTTTTGAGTGAAGCCGGCTGTCCCGGAGTAGCCGATCCCGGTGCAGACATCGTCAAGATCGCGCATCGCGAAGGGATAAAAGTGGTACCCATGGTAGGCCCCTCCTCTATTTTACTGGCCATGATGGCTTCAGGGATGAACGGGCAGAATTTCGCATTTAATGGCTATCTTCCCATAGATAAGGCAGCCCGAAAAAATGAGATCAAATCGCTGGAAAGGCTTTCACAGGAAAAGGATCAGGCGCAACTTTTCATTGAAACCCCTTACAGGAACAACAAAATGCTGGAAGACCTGGTACAGTATCTCCATCCTGCCACAAGAGTCTGCGTGGCATGCGACATTACATTAAGCACTGAATACATTGTGACAAAACCCATTTCTGAATGGGCTAAAACAAAAGTGGACCTTCATAAAAGGCCCACTATCTTTATACTGCAGAAGGAGTTTTGATCTTCGCTTTCGCCTTCCTGTCCGGCACAACGAAAGAAGTATCATAACCTGCAAATCTTTTGATGTAATATTTTATTGAAGTTCCGAAGCCGTCATTAAAACCATTGGCTCCCCAGCTTCTCAGGTATTTTTTCACATTTCCGGGGCCCGCAAGGTGAGCCGCAGCAAGGATACCGGACTCTGTGATCTTAATCCCGTTGATCACTTTATCCTGAAAACGCGCGATATCTCGTCTTAAGATCCATTTGTTTCTTGAAGCATTTGCGTAGAACGCCGCTTCCTGAAGATCTGGTCGTTCCAGGAAGAGATTCACATCTCTTATACCGATAAGTCTTAAGGTACCTTTCCCGAACTGGTATTTACCCATATATCCAAACTCATTGATGATCTTGTAATCCCCTCCGGATTCTTTGAATCCCAAGGCTTCCTTGAAAGCGAGATAAGATTTTCCTAATTCGGGATAATAGCGGTCGGTGGGCTCAAAGATGTCAAATTGAGGCGCCTCGGGCACGGTGAAGTCCAGCACCTCATTCGCGGTGGAAAATTCGGCTGCAAGCCTTTCTTCCGCCTCAAGGGCTTTTTTCGTTGAGAAGCTGTAAAAAAAGATCGATGCTCCTAAAACTGGTAAAACCGAAAATTTTGCAATTTTCTTTTTCATCCTGATTTATTTTGTTTGGAAATGGTTAAGAAACCATCCCAATTCGGCCGACAAATATAGGTTAAATTTTAAAAACCTAATTCTCAGACTGTTAAACAATTCTTAAAGCAATTTTTGCTGTTTTAAAGCCTTTTAGACATAAAACGTGCCAAAAAATGAAAAGTTGTTTTCAGTATAAAATTTTAAAGCTCAGAGAGTCAGAAAATTACCGGTTGATCTTTTGTTTGTTGATCCATCTCACGTATTCCCTTTTATTCGCATTATGCTGCGCCAAAGTTTTAGAAAATTTATGATATCCAAAATTCTGAACATCGGCTACGAAATAGAAATAATCGTGGTCTTCATAGTTGAGAACGGCGTCTATGGAAGAAATGTCGGGCATGGCGATAGGCCCGGGAGGAATTTCTTTGTATTTATAGGTGTTATAAGGAGAATCAAGTGTTAAGTCCTTGTAAAGCACCCTTTTGATGATCGTATCAAAATTCTGATATTTATCCTTCAGAGCATAAATTACAGTAGGATCAGCATCGAGTTTCCAGCCATTATTAATGCGGTTCATGTATACCCCGGCCACTCTTTTTCGCTCATCAACCTTGGCGGTCTCCTTTTGAACGATGGAAGCCACCACCATGACCTCATGCGGGGTCAAACCTATCTCTTCGGCTTTTTCCAGCCGCTGCGGAGTCCAGAATCGTTGGTATTCCTTTTGCATTCGCTCCCGAAATTCTTCTGCGGAAGTATTCCAGAAAAACTCATATTTATTCGGGATGTACATACCCAGGGCATTTCGCCTGTTAAAGCCGTGGGAATCCAAAAAAGCCGAATCCTTCAGCTGTTCGAGGATCTGGATACTGTCAGCCTCTATTTGCGAGGAGATCCTTCCGGCGAGATCTTCAAGTCTTTCCTGATTGTTGAACGTTACCCACACCGGAACATTTCGGCTTCTTAAGGTATTGATCATTTCATTATTGTTCATTCCCTTCTTCAGGATAAAACGCCCGGCTTTGATATTCTGGGTATAACCTTTTTTACCGGCCACCAGGTCAAAGTCGGCAGGATCTTTCAGCAAAGGCTTTAACTGCTCCCTCACCTGGGCGTAAGTAGCATTGGTAGGAATATATACATCCACCTGTTCTTCAGAAAAGGTGGTATTAGGCGAAAAGATCACGTCATAGACATAATAAGAGAATCCTCCTAAAACGATTAGCCCTAAAAGGGCAATGGCTAATAATATTTTTTTAATGTACATTCTCGTTGATCAACTGGTATAATAATTCATCTTTATAAGAACCGTTCACCCGGATCCAATCCTTCTTTTGAGCGGTAATCTTAAAACCCGATTTCTCGAATAATAGTTTGCTGGAAACATTTTCCATACCAACATTGGCATAAACCTGGTGCAGTTCCAGGTGAGTAAAACAATAATTGCAGACCATGGCAAGAGCTTCGGCACCAAAACCTTTTTGTCGGTTGTTCCTGCAGTTGATAATGATACCTATGGCCGCACGCCTGTTCTTTGGGTCGAAATCAAATATATCTATCAATCCGACCGGAGAGCCGTTCTTCTCGCAGATCATGAGCCGCAGTTGACGTACTTCATATATGTCACGATGGGAATTTTCCAGGTATTGTTTCAGGATGTAGCGTGAGTAAGGGGTACTGGTGGAACTAACCTCCCAAAACTCCTCATCATTTTCTACTGAAAAGAGAAATTCCAGGTCTTCCGGTTCCAGCGCTCTAAGGTCAACTTTTTCTCCCTTTAACGTCAACATGAGATCTCTCCTTTAAAAACCTGTTTTGCGGGCCCGGTAAGCCAGATATTTTTAAAAGCTTTTCCCTCTGGCTCGAAGGAAACGAAAAGTTCTCCCCCCGGTGTCAAAAGTTTGATCTTTTTCGCGCTTACCTTTCCGGTCGCAAAAGCTGCAAGTGCTACCGCAGTTACCCCGGTTCCACAGGAAAGGGTTTCATCTTCCACTCCTCTTTCATAGGTGCGGACACGTAAAACAGCTTCCTCTGAAGGTTGAGAAAAGTTTACGTTGGTACCACCGGCCTTTTTATATGCTTCGGAATACCTGATGGCTGCCCCCTCTTCTTTGATATTGAGCGAGGCAATGTCTTTATGAAAAACCACGTGATGCGGGGAGCCGGTGTTAAGAAAAACTGCGTCCTCCTTTTCCTCTACCCTCTCCACTTCAGTCATTTTTAAGCTTACCAGGTCACCTTCTATAGTAGCTTCATGCAATCCATCAATGGCTGTAAATACAGTTCTGTCTTTAATGATTCCGAGGAAATGCGCAAAGGCAACAATACACCTTCCGCCATTGCCGCACATGGAACTTTCCCGTCCATCAGAATTGAAATATACCATCTTAAAATCCACTCGGGGTTCATCGGCATCCTCAAGCAGAATAAGGCCGTCGGCACCTATGCCAAATTTTCGGTCACAGAGGGTTTTTATTAAATTGGTATTGTTTTTGGAAATAATATTTTGTCGGTTATCAACCATGACAAAATCATTCCCCGTTCCCTGGTATTTATAAAATGAAAGTTCCATCAGGTGAATTTTGAGGGATCAAAGATACAATAAAAGAGAAAATCAGAAGGTTTTAGGAAGGTAAATCAGTTGGATTTACCCTGCTTCTGGAATCGATAAAATGTTTAACAAATACAATTAAATAATAGAAAAACATGAGAAAACTTTTCAGCTTATTATTGGTTTCTATTATGGGAGGGGCTCTCACCCTGGGCAGCTACCTGCTATTCATTGAAGAGGAGCCCGTTTATGTAGAAGACAAAGGGAGCATTCCCGCCTACACCCCCGTTAATTTTGAAGCCGTACCCGGCTCTGCAATGGCCGATTTTACCGAAGCAGCCGATAAATCTGTGCATGCCGTGGTTCACGTTAAAAATATTACCGAAACCCGGTCGCCCTTTTCAAGTCGCGCCGGTACCGCCCTGCAGGGTACAGGTTCCGGAGTGATCATTTCACCGGACGGATACATTGTTACGAATAATCACGTGATCCAGAATGCCAGCAAACTGCAGGTAACTCTCAACAACAACGAAAATTACATGGCCCAGGTAATAGGGTCTGACCCGACTACTGATATTGCCCTCCTCAAGATAGAGGCCGAAGACCTGGACTACCTGCCTTTCGGGAACTCCAACAATGCTCGAATCGGGGAATGGGTGCTGGCAGTAGGAAACCCGTTCAACCTTACCTCTACGGTAACGGCAGGGATCATCAGCGCGAAATCCCGTGACCTGGGGATGGACAGCAACGTATCTTCCTTCATACAGACAGACGCGGCCATTAATCCCGGAAACAGCGGAGGTGCCCTGGTCAATGTACACGGAGAATTGATCGGGATCAATACCGCCATCACTTCCCAAACCGGAAGCTATGTTGGGTACGCTTTTGCCGTGCCTTCCAACAACGCCAGGAAGATCGTGGAAGACATCCTTGAATTTGGAGATGTACAGCAGGGAATCCTGGGAATACGAGGAAGCCAGGTTTCGAGACTTCCGGCTGAAATAGAAGTAAACACTACCGAAGGGGTCTATGTTGCCGAGGTAGAGCAAGGAAGCGGTGCAGATAAAGGTGGAATTAGAGAAGGCGACATCATTAACCAGATCGACAATGTTGAGATCAGGAAATTCTCAGATCTTAAAGGTTATATAGGTTCAAAAAGACCGAATGATGTAGTGCAGGTGAAGGTGCTTCGCGACGGGGAAGAAAAAACCCTTCGGGTAAAACTTACCAAATATGAGGTTTACCAGATCAAAGCCATTGGGCTCGAAGTGACCAACGCGTCTTCTGAAGATCTTGCCAGGAACAAGGTAAAGAACGGGGTTAAGATCACCCGTGGTCTTACTCCGCAAATGCAAAGTGAGCGACTCACCGGCACCCTCATAACCGCCATTGACAATATCCCTGTAGAGGATATTGATGATGTAAAGGAAGTGATGGCCAGAAGAAACTCTTCAGATCCAATTAGCGTGACCTTTGTAGCGCCTAATGGGGAGAAGCAAAAATACGTTTGGAGATAAATATTTCCGTTCGGAAAAACGCAAAAGATCCCGCCCAGAACTGGGTGGGATTTTTTTATGTAAATACCTTTACGAAAACGTTTGAAATATATATTTTTGCTGCGATTTTAACATACAACACAACTTGTAAAATGAATTCAATCGAAGTTTACGAAAAGGAATTGGCCTTTCAGGCAGATCGTCGCCGTGCAGCCGTACAGTTCATCAAAACTGTTAGTGACCTGTGGTACGACAAATCAATTGAGCTGGTACTGTTCAGAAATCAATTGATAGACCGCAACGTCAGTGACATTCTTGATTTGCACGAATATGCGGGAGAGTTCGTTCAGAAACCAATTTCAATTTTTGATTCCGTAGAGATCGCAGAGGCTATTAAGACCCTTGATTTTCCATCTGCCAAGCTGGACATTGGAAAGCTTACCTATGAATATCACTTAGAGGATCAAAAATATGCTAACGCCACTGCTTTTGTTTCCGATAAACTGAAGGATGCTAAAAAATCAGAAGAGATCACGCCAAAAGATGTGGTGCTCTATGGCTTCGGAAGAATTGGGAGACTATTGGCCAGAGAGCTCATGACTCGTACCGGAAAAGGAAGTCAGCTGCGTCTTCGTGCCATTGTAACCCGTGGGAATATAGACGATACTGTTCTTGAGAAAAGAGCCTCTTTACTTAAGAACGATTCAGTTCACGGAGATTTTTCAGGAACGGTTTCCTATAATGCTGAAAAGAAGTGCCTGGTGATCAATGGCACCACCGTTCACATGATCAGCGCCAACAATCCTGAAGAGATCGATTATACAGAATATGGTATCCAGGATGCTTTGATCATCGACAATACCGGCGCTTTCAGAGATGAGGAAGCCCTTAGCAGGCATTTAACTTCAAAAGGAGCAAGTAAAGTGTTACTTACCGCTCCCGGAAAAGGAGTGCCTAATATAGTACACGGGGTAAATCATCTAGAATACAATCCTGATGAAGTTTCCATCTTTTCGGCAGCTTCCTGTACTACCAACGCTATCACTCCGGTTCTTAAAGCCGTTGAGGATTCTTTGGGTGTAGATCACGGACATTTGGAAACCATTCACGCCTACACCAATGACCAGAACCTGGTTGACAACATGCATAAGAAATACAGAAGAGGCCGTGCGGCTGCCCTTAACATGGTAATTACCGAAACCGGCGCCGGAAAAGCGGTTTCCAAGGCCCTACCTGTTTTTGAAGGCAAACTGACTTCCAACGCCATACGCGTACCGGTTCCTAACGGCTCTCTTGCGATCCTGAATCTCGCGGTAGAAACTCCTACTTCAAAAGAAGGTATCAACGATATCATCAAACATTATGCTTTAGAGGGTGACCTTGTAGAACAGATCAAATATTCAATGGACAATGAACTGGTTTCTACTGACATTGTAGGTTCTGCGCAACCGTCTATTTATGACAGCAATGCGACCATTGTAACCGAAGACGGGAAAAATGTAGTGCTTTATGTATGGTATGACAATGAATACGGGTACAGCCACCAGGTTATAAGGCTGGCAAAGTATATCGCAAAAGTGAGAAGGTTCACCTATTATTAATATCACGCTTATTAAAACCTTAAAAACCCATCCCGATTCGGATGGGTTTTTTATTACTTCCTTAACTCCCCGAGACAGGAGAAAGTGCGATTTTTATTATTCCAAAGCTGCCTGTTTTGAAAAAGAAATGGAAAATCCTGCTTGGAATTGCTATTTTATTAATCATAGCAAGGCTTTTGCTGCCTTACTTCCTGGAAAAGTACGTCAATAAGACCTTAAACGATATTCCGGGTTATGAAGGCGGAGTTTCAGATATTGATGTCGCCCTCTATCGCGGTGCCTATGTGATTGAAGATCTTTGGCTGGACAAGGAAAATGCTACCCTTGATGCTCCTCTTCTGAATTTTCCGAAATCTGATATTTCTATCGAATGGAAGTCCCTGTTCAAAGGGCGAATAGTGAGCGAGATCGTGCTGCATTCGCCCGAGATGAATTACATCTTTGAAGATCAGAAAAAAACCACTCCCGAAGGCAAACCAGATGTAGGAGACTGGACCGATGCACTTACTGATCTGGTTCCCATTAAGATAAACCACCTGGAAGCCCACGACGGAAAGATCAATTTTGTGCAGTTTTCTGCCGATCCCAATATCGACCTGGTATTCGACAACATATTCCTGTATGCCACTAACCTTCAGAACGTGCGCCGCACCGATACCATCCTCCCTTCTACCATCAATGCTACAGCCACTTCGTTTGGAGGGGGAAAGGCCTCACTTGACGGAAGGATCAATGTTATGAAGAAGATCCCCGACATGGATGTGGAATTTGCGCTTAAAAAGGCCGATGTCACAGCCCTTAATGAAATGTCAATAAACGCAGTGGGTGTTGATTTTGCCAGCGGAACTTTCGAACTGTATTCAGAAATGGCTATTGCCGATGGTTACCTAAAGGGCTATTTAAAACCAATGTTCATCAACACCGAATTGATAGGGGAAGAAGACCAGGGGTTCTTTGAAAAGATCTGGGAAGGCTTTGTAGGGGTTTTCAAGTTTCTCTTCAAAAACCAGGGGACCGATACCCTGGCCACCAAAGCGCCATTAGAAGGAGATCTGAACAACATCGACACCGGAGTTTTATCAACTATACTCAACATTTTTAAGAATGCCTGGATCAGCGCCTTTACTACAGACGTTGATAAAGACATCAACTATCAAGAGGCCGTCAAAGAATCAAAAGAAGGGGATTAAATTCTCTTAAAATTTTATGATTTTCAACTGTGCAAAAAGATCATTTTCTTCTTAGTTTTGCACCCACAATTTGATCGAGCGCATGATGAAAGCCAGGCAGTTAGGTGTGAAAAAAAAGTGAAATTTTTCTACAATAAGCCCTTACCTCTCTCGTTCTGATAGTGATAAAAAATTAAACCCCAAACCCTATGAAAAAACTATTATTCTCCTCCATTTGTGCCCTCTTCCTGACCGCTTACGGAACTGCCCAGGTCTCGACCGAAACTACCATTGATGAGAAATTCGCTGAACTCATCGAGAATTCCAACAACTTTAAAGGATACAAAGTAGTAGACACAGGTGAACTTACCACCTTACAGAACCTTACCTCTAAAAGGATCGCCGAATTAAAAGAAGAGATCGCTGCTTCAAAAGAAGCCAGTCTCGCTTATAAGCAGAAGATCGCGAAGCAAAATACCGATATGGAAGCTCTTGAGGCAAAATTGAACCAGGTTACTGCCGAAAAAGATGCGATCACCTTTCTTGGTTTCCCTTTTAGCAAGACCTCATATAAAAGCACTATGTGGGGAATAGTCGGGATCTTAATTCTTGCGCTGGCTCTTTTCATCGTACGCTTCAAAAAAAGCAATGTAGACACTAAAGAGGCTAAAAAGAACCTTGCTGAACTGGAAAAAGAATTTGATTCTTACCGCGCAAAAGCCCTTGAGAAAGAGCAGCGTTTAGGTCGTTTGCTACAGGATGAGAAGAACAAACAAATGAAACTGGCAAAATAATTAGGAAAAAGCTGTAATTGAAATTCCCGCTCTGCGTATTTTTGCATTTTAGCCAAAAGCCTCCTTTGCCATGCGAATTGATATAATCACTGTTGTTCCCGATATTCTGAAAAGCCCTTTTGAAGCCTCTATTCTAAAGCGGGCCATAGAAAAAGGATTGGTGGAGATCCACCTTCACAATCTTAGGGACTACGTGACCGACAATTATAAGCAGATCGATGACTACCAGTTTGGCGGAGGCGCCGGGATGGTAATGATGATTGAGCCCATTGACAAATGTATCTCTGCGCTAAAGGCCGAAAGAAACTATGATGAAGTGATCTACATGACGCCCGATGGGGAGACCCTGAAGCAGGGAATGGCTAACGAACTGTCACTAAAAGAGAATCTCATTATCCTTTGCGGACATTATAAAGGAGTAGACCAGCGAGTACGGGAGCATTTTGTGACCCGGGAGATCTCTGTGGGAGATTTTGTATTATCCGGAGGAGAACTGGGAGCCGCGGTGTTGTGTGATGCGGTCATAAGGTTGCTGCCGGGAGTTTTGGGGAATGAAACCTCTGCCCTTACCGATTCTTTTCAGGATAATTTACTGGCTCCGCCCATTTACACCCGCCCTGCCGATTATAAAGGATGGAAAGTTCCTGAAATCCTGACATCCGGTAACTTTCCGAAGATCGAGGAATGGCGGGAAGAACAGGCTTATGAACGTACTAAGAAACTACGGCCCGATCTATTAAAGGATGAGTAAAATAAATTCCGATCCAGGCATCGGCAGATAAAAATATTTTCATAATTTTGCACTCGTTTCCGAACCAACCTCTGGCGAAAACCGTGAATGTTGTTTTGGACTTTACTTTTAAACCATATTAGAAATGGAATCGTTAGTTAAATTTGTACAGGACGAATTTGTAACAAAAAAGGATTTCCCTGAATTTTCAGCCGGAGATACCATCACTGTTTATTACGAAATTACTGAGGGCGCAAAGACCCGTACTCAGTTCTTCCGCGGAGTTGTAATTCAGAAGAGAGGAACCGGAGCTTCCCAAACCTTTACCATTCGTAAGATGAGCGGTACTGTAGGAGTTGAGCGTATCTTCCCATTGAACCTTCCGGCGCTTCAAAAGATCGAGATCAACAAGCGTGGTAAAGTTCGTAGAGCAAGAATCTACTACTTTAGAGAACTTACCGGTAAGAAAGCTCGTATCAAAGAAAGAAGAAGATAATATCCTTCAAAGATATTCCTTAAAAGCCCCAGTTATGGGGCTTTTTTATTGCTCAACATTCTGCGGGACAATTTTAGCTTAAATTTAGGAATTACTTGAGCGCCAAGCACTTGCGTCAACGAATCTTTCTTCGTATATTTATAAGTGAATTTTAAAAGATTAGGAATGTCGCAAGGAATTCTCTTTTAAAGTTCATGTAGAGTAACGATCTTTACATAGGTTTTTATCTTTTGAACCATAAGTTTAATTGGTAAAAACGTTTAGAAGCAATTTACACACACTCTTTTGGGACATGTAAATTGTTTCAGATGAAATAACAACTTGCCTTGAGATGATGAAAAGTCTCAAACAGAATGTAAAAAGTTCAGCAACCATTGTTATTTCATTAGGAAGCCATTTCATTATAATGTTATAGTGAAATGGCTTTTTTTATGCCAGAAACAGTAGTTTTTAGGTGCTTCTTCGGCCTTGCACCTATGAAAAAAGCTTTAAAAATGGTAAATTGCACGACCTTATTATAAAATAATACCCACCATAATATGACACAGAAAACCAAGATTATCTATACCAAGACCGATGAGGCTCCTGCCCTGGCAACATATTCATTACTTCCCATTGTACAGTCTTTCACAAAAGCGGCTAACGTAGACCTGGAAACCAAGGACATCTCCCTTGCTGGAAGGATCCTTTCCCAGTTTCCCGAAAGGCTTTCAGAAGACCAGAAAGTTTCAGATGCACTTGCTGAACTGGGAGATCTTGCCAAGACCCCTGAAGCAAACATCATTAAGCTTCCTAACATTAGTGCCTCCATTCCGCAGTTGAAAGCGGCTATTGAAGAGCTTCAGAAAAAAGGATATTCCCTCCCAAATTACCCCGATGAGCCGAAAAATGACGAGGAAAAAGCGATAAAGGCCAAGTATGATAAAGTAAAGGGTAGCGCGGTGAACCCTGTGCTTAGGGAAGGAAATTCAGATCGCCGGGCACCAAAGGCGGTAAAGAACTACGCGAAGAAACACCCACATTCCATGGGAGAATGGAGTTCAGATTCCAAAACCCACGTGGCTACTATGGGAGAAAATGATTTTCGTTCTAATGAAAGGTCGGTCACTCTTCCAGATGCTACAACCGTAAAGATTCAGCTGGTTGGAAATTCCGGAGAAACCACAATTCTAAAGGATGACCTTAAGCTACTAAAAGGTGAGATCATTGACGGAACCTTCATGAGCAAAAAAGCTTTGGTAAAGTTCCTGGGTGAGCAGATAAAAGATGCTAAAGACAAAGGCATTCTTTTCTCCCTTCATATGAAGGCTACCATGATGAAGGTATCAGACCCTATCATCTTTGGCCATGCGGTAAAGGTATTCTTTAAAGACGTTTTTGAGAAGTATTCTGAAGAATTGAATCAAGCCGGAGCTGATCCTAACAGCGGACTTGGAGATGTGCTGAGCGCTATTAGCAAACTTCCGGAAGATAAGCGGAACGAGATCGAAAAGGCCATTGAAAATGACCTTCAAGAAGGTCCGGACCTGGCTATGGTGAATTCAGATAAAGGCATTACCAACCTGCATGTACCAAGTGATGTGATCATTGACGCCTCTATGCCGGCGATGATCCGTACTTCTGGGCAGATGTGGAATAAGAATAACGAAACCCAGGACACCAAAGCAGTAATTCCGGACAGCAGCTATGCCGGAGTTTACCAGACTACAATTGAATTCTGTAAAAAGAACGGCGCTTTTGATCCTACCACAATGGGTACTGTGCCTAACGTGGGATTAATGGCCCAAAAGGCTGAAGAATATGGATCTCATGACAAAACCTTTGAAATTCCGGAAGACGGAAAAGTACAGGTGATCACCGCCAACGGAGACCTGCTGATGGAGCATACCGTTGAAAAAGGTGATATCTGGAGAATGTGCCAGACCAAGGACGCGCCGGTGCAGGATTGGGTCAAACTTGCCGTGAACCGCGCAAGAGCGACTAACACCCCTACCGTTTTCTGGCTGGATAAGAACAGGGCTCATGATGCCGAACTGATCAAAAAAGTTAACGAGTATTTGCCGCAGCACGATACTTCTGGGCTTGATATAAGAATTCTTTCTCCTGAAGCAGCTACGCAATTCACCCTTGAACGCCTTAAAGCCGGAAAAGACACTATTTCGGTTACCGGAAATGTGTTGAGAGATTACCTTACAGACCTTTTCCCTATCCTGGAACTGGGAACCAGCGCGAAAATGCTTTCTATCGTTCCTCTTATGAACGGTGGAGGATTGTTCGAGACCGGAGCCGGTGGTTCTGCGCCTAAGCATGTTCAACAGTTCGTGGAAGAAGGGCATTTGAGATGGGATTCCCTGGGAGAATTCCTGGCCCTGGCCGTTTCTCTTGAACATTTAGGAGAAAAATACGGAAATGAAAGAGCGTTAGTTCTTGCTGATGCATTAGACAAGGCAACTGAAGAATTCCTGGAGAAGGACAAATCCCCATCCAGAAAGGTGAATGAGCTGGATAACCGCGGAAGTCATTTTTACCTTGCTTTGTACTGGGCACAAGCCTTAGCCGAACAGGATAAAGACGAGGAGCTAAAAGCTCATTTTTCAAAAATAGCTGAAGAACTGAAGAAGAACGAGGACAAGATCCTTCAGGAGCTGATCGATGCTCAGGGATCAAAGGTAGACATTGGCGGATATTACAAACCTGAAGATGGCCTGGCCAGTAAAGCCATGAGACCAAGCGAGACCCTGAACAGGATACTTGCAGGTAAATGACTTTTACTTTATTAAAATAGAAAGGGCCGGAAAATTTCCGGCCCTTTCTAATTCATAGCAATTTTTCTTTATTAAAACTTGAGATTCACATCTAATACAAAGTTGTTATTAATGGTGTTGTCCCCAAGATTTGAGAAGAAACTTCCGGAACCGTAACGGATACCATACTTGGTCCTGTCTATCACCACCTTTGCGGTAGCAGTACCTTCTTCCACCTGCATGTTAAAAGTCACCGGCTCTGTCTTTCCTTTAATGGTAAGGTCTCCTGTCACCTCATACTCATCACCCTCTAACGGCTTAACTTCAGTGATCACCAGTTTTGAAGTGGAGAATTTGTTCACTCCGAAGAAATCGTCATCGTTAAGGTGATTTTCAAGCTTGGTCTTGTATTCTCCTGTGAGATCGGTCACCACGATAGTGTTCATATCCATTACGAATTCTCCCCCCGCCAGCTGACCTTCTTCTGTAAGGTTTAAGAATCCCTCCTTCAGCTGAATGTTTCCTGTGTGCGTCGCACCGGTGATCTTCTTACCTGTCCACTCTATCGTGCTTGCCTCTACGTCTACCTGCTTTTTAATGGTAGTGAATGAAAGGGTTGTAAAAATAAGAACCGGGGCTGCTGCGCTCATTAATCTGTTTTTCATTTTTCTCTGATTTTAAAGTTAATTTTGGTTTCTATCTAGTATTCGTCTATACATTAGTTGTATAGACAAATGTTATCGTAAAATTTTTTATTCTTTCAATTTTTGTAAAAGCTCTACTAAAGCATTCACTTCGTTGGGGGTCAGATTGCTCATCAATTGTTCTTCTGTTTTGTCTATAACCACGTCAAGTTCCTTAAGCAGCTCCAATCCCTCCGAAGTAATCGTCAATTCGATCATTCTCCTGTTGTTGGGACAAATGATCCTATCCACCAGGCCTTTTTTCAGCAGTTTGTCTACCAGCCTGGTCGTATTGCTCATCTTGTGTATCATCTTATCATTGACACAGGCCAAGGAAGCAGGCTTCCCCTTCTGCCCCCGCAGGATACGCAACACGTTGAATTGCGCTATTGAAAGCTTATAAGGCTTAAGAGCTTCAGAAAGATGGTCCTGCACCCACGTGCCGCTTAGGATCATTTCAATGACCGCCGTACGCGTTAAAAGTGATTGATCTTTATTTTCCATCGCTCCCATTGCTGTAATTACAACATTTGTATGTACAAATATATTATTGTAAACTTAATTCCACAAATAATTTCAGGAAAAAATTTTATTTCCTTTTGATAATAAGGTCTGCGATCTGAAGGGTTCTTTTTACCTGATGATTGACTGCCGCCTTGATCTGTTCATTAAGGTGATTTTTCCCTGCGGTCACACTAACTCCATAAGGATTACCACCGGCTTTGAACATGACTTCATCTGTATAACCCGGGGTTACGACTAAAGCTCCCCAGTGAAACATTGTCTTGTATAACGAAAGGAGTGTAGACTCTTGTCCACCATGAAGATTGGCTGCACTGGTCATTCCTGAAACCACTTTATTAGCCAGTTTGCCCGACGACCACAAACCTCCTGTCATATCCAGGAATTGTTTGAACTGGGATGGTAGATTTCCATAACGAGTAGGTGCGCTGAAAATATAAGCATTTGCCCACTCCAGGTCATCCATAGTGGCTTCCTCCACGTCTTTGGTTTCTTCTACATGTTTTTTCCAATCTTCGTTTTCCGCTATTGCTTCTTTGGGAGCGGTCTCTTTGACCTTTCGCAACCGCACCTCCCCTACGCCGGCTTCCTTGGCTGCTTCAACCGCCCACTGAGCCAGTTGATGATTGATTCCTGTTGAACTGTAATAAATAACTACAAGTTTTACATCTTTCATAACTGTTTGATTTTATGCTGATTTCTGCTATTATAAATTACGATTCACTGAGGTAAATTTTATTAAACTTATTATAAACCTGGATAACCCTCCTTTCTGAAAAGAGCAAAAAAAATCCCCGATCTCTCGGGGACTCTTTAAAATCATTTTCAGATCTTATTTTTCCATTGCAGCAGCTACGCCTGCAGAAAGTCTTTTGTAAGTACCATTTTCAAGACGCTCGCGTATTGCGGCAAATGCTCTAAGTGTTTCCTCCACGTCTTCAAGGGTGTGAGTTGCGGTTGGGATCAATCTAAGCAAGATAAGTCCCTTCGGAATTACCGGGTACACCACGATTGAACAGAAGATTCCGTGATTTTCCCTTAGGTCCTTTACTAAAGCCATAGCTTCAGGAATACTTCCTTTAAGGTAAACCGGAGTCACACAACTTTGGGTAGTTCCAATATCAAAACCTCTTTCTTTAAGTCCCCTTTGAAGGGCATTCACGTTCTCCCATAGCTTCTCTTTAAGCTCTGGCATGGTACGAAGCATCTCCAGACGTTTCAATGCTCCAACAACCAATTGCATTTGAAGGGATTTCGCAAACATTTGGGAACGCAAATTGTATTTCAAGTAGTCAATGATCTCCTTATCGGCTGCAATAAAAGCTCCCGTACTCGCCAAAGATTTGGCAAAAGTAGCAAAGTACACATCTATTCCATCCTGAACTCCCTGCTCCTCTCCTGCTCCAGCACCGGTAGCTCCAAGAGTTCCAAATCCGTGAGCGTCATCAACGAACAGACGGAAATCGTACTTTTCCTTAAGCGCTACGATCTCTTTAAGTTTCCCCTGCTCTCCACGCATTCCGAAAACCCCTTCAGAGATCACCAGGATACCTCCCCCGGTCTGCTCTACGATCTTCTCTGCTCTTTGCAGGTTCTTTTCAATACTCTCCAGGTCATTATGCTTATAGGTGAATCTTTGCCCCAGGTGAAGACGCACCCCGTCAATGATACAAGCGTGCGCATCTACGTCATAAACAATAACATCCTTCTTTGAAACAAGGGCATCAATGGTAGAAACCATCCCCTGGTACCCAAAGTTCAGCAAATAAGCAGCTTCTTTACTTACAAATGATGCCAATTCATCCTGAAGTTTCTCGTGCAGATCTGTATGCCCGCTCATCATCCTGGCTCCCATTGGATAGGCTGAACCGTATTTTGCGGCAGCTTCGGCATCCACCTTTCGCACTTCCGGATGGTTAGCCAATCCCAGGTAGTCATTGATACTCCAGGTAATGACATCCTGACCTCTAAACTTCATTCGGTTAGAAATAGGACCTTCCAGTTTTGGGAAAACGAAGTAGCCTTCGGCCTGTTCTGCCCATTTTCCTAATGGTCCTTTATCCTTGTATATCTTGTCAAATAAATCTGCCATTTTATAATTTTTTTAACTTACTGCAAAAGTAATAAATTAATAACAACCTCATAATTTGTTTTCCCTCAGAACGCTGAAAAACACCTCTTCATACATAATTTAACACTAAATCCTTTTTCAGAAATCAGGGCAGAAAGATCTACTTAAAAGGGAAAAATTTAAGAAACTATTCCCGCATAAGCAGTGCCAAAAAAACTTGGAGAGGTAATGTAAGCTGAAGAAAGCTATTTTACGAATTCGATCCTGTTGGTGGTCTTTTCGTGTTTGCTGTCAAAGAAGCCCTGTTCGTTCATCCACTCGTCACTGTAGACCTTGCTCATGTAGCGCGAACCATGGTCTGGGAAGATAACAACCACCCGACTGTTTTCGTCAAACTCTCCTTCTTCGGCAAGTTGCTTCACCCCCTGTACGGCAGCACCGCTGGTGTACCCTACAAAAAGACCTTCGGTCTTGGCGATTTCCCGTGCAGTATGGGCACTGTCCTCATCGGTCACCTTGATGAATTTGTCTATGCTTTCAAAATCTGTGGCGGTTGGGATAAGGTTTTTTCCAAGGCCTTCTATCCTGTACGGATAGATCTCCGCAGAATCGAACTCCCCGGTTTCATGGTATTTCTTCAGCACAGAACCATAAGCGTCAATTCCAATAATTCGGATATCGGGATTCTGTTCCTTCAGGTATTTCGCAGTTCCAGAAATGGTTCCGCCGGTTCCGCTACAGGCTACAAGGTGAGTGATCTTTCCTTCGGTCTGTTTCCAGATCTCAGGTCCTGTAGATTTGATATGAGCTTCGATATTAAGCTCATTGAAGTATTGGTTGATATATACCGAACCCTTTATCTCGTCGTGCATTCTCTTTGCAACCTGATAATATGAACGAGGATCATCTGCCGACACGTGCGCCGGACAAACATAAACCTTTGCTCCCATTGAGCGCAGCATATCTATCTTATCTTGTGAGGACTTGGAGCTTACCGCAAGGATGCAGTCATAACCTTTTATGATGCTCACCATTGCGATACTAAAACCAGTATTACCTGAAGTGGTTTCAATAATGGTATCCCCGGGTTTAAGAATGCCTTTTTTCTCGGCTTCTTCTATAATGTAAAGTGCAATTCTATCTTTGGTGGAGTGTCCGGGATTAAAGGCTTCTACTTTGGCGAAGAAATCACCTTTGAAATCCTGAGTGATCCTGTTTAACTTGATAAGGGGGGTGTTACCTATTAACTGCAACACGTTATCGAATACCTGTAAATCCTCTCTCATAAATTGAAGTTATCTACAATAATCCTGCTTGTTAGGAAATCACCAAACACGATTACAAAACGCAGCAAATTTAAGTCAAATATTTTAATTATTGGTCAATTCCTTCCAAATCCAGCAGAAAAGCATACTCTTCGGCGACCTCTTTGAGTGCCTCAAAACGCCCGGATGCACCTCCGTGTCCTGCCTCCATATTGGTGTGGAACAGCAACTTATTGTCATCTGTTTTAAGCTCTCTTAACTTGGCCACCCATTTGGCAGGTTCCCAGTATTGCACCTGCGAATCATGAAGCCCGGTAGTGACCAGCATGTTGGGATAATCCTGCGCCACCACGTTATCGTATGGGGAGTAGGATTTCATGTATTCATAATATTCCGGAATATTTGGATTTCCCCACTCGTCATATTCGCCCGTGGTAAGAGGAATGGTCTCATCAAGCATAGTGGTCACCACATCAACAAAGGGCACAGCAGCGATGATCCCGTTATAAAGTTGCGGGGCAATGTTCGCAACCACGCCCATCAGCATCCCCCCTGCAGAACCTCCGCTGGCATAAAGATGCTCTGGAGAAGTATATTTTTCACTGATCAAGTGTTTTGAGCAGTCCACAAAATCGGTGAAGGTGTTTTTCTTTTTCAGCAGCTTTCCTTCCTCATACCAGTTCCTGCCCATGTACTCTCCTCCCCTAATGTGGGCGAGCACAAAGATGAACCCCCTGTCCAGAAGACTTAATCTGGCCGTGGAAAAATAAGGGTCTATGGTAGAACCATAAGAACCATAGGCATATTGCAACACCGGATTTGTTCCATCCTTCTTCAGACCTTTCCTGTGCACCAGGGTCATTGGAATTTTCTCTCCATCACGGGCTGTAGCCCAGATGCGTTCAGAAACGTAATTCTCTTTTCTGAATTTCCCTCCAAGCACTTCCTGCTCCTTTTTCACCTCCTTTTCCCGGGTCTTCATGTTGAAATCTACAACCTGCGTGGGAGTGGTAAGGGAATTATAGGTATAGCGAAGGATGTCTGTGTCAAAATCAGGATTGGTTCCGGTATAGGCGGTGTAGGTTTCGTTATCAAAGGGAAGGAAATAGCCGTCAGAACCATCCCATCTGCTTATGTAGATCTTGTTAAGACCATCACTTCTTTCGCTCACTACCAGGTATTCCTTAAAAAGGTCTATGTCCTCCAGCAGCACTTCGTCACGTTGGGCGATCACATCAACCCAATTCTCCTGGCCGGTTGCCGTCACAGGAGTTTTCATCAGCTTAAAGTTTGTAGCCCCGTCTTTATTGGTAAGTATATAAAAATGATCCTGGTAATGCGAGATACTGTATTCCACTCCCCTTATCCTGGGCTGTACCACCCTGAAGGTTCCATCGGGATCATCGGCATCAAGGAACCGGTATTCAGAGGTAAGCGTACTATCAGATCCTATAATGAGGTATTTGTCAGATTTTGATTTATACACATACGTATGAAAAGCCTCATCTTCCTCAAAGAAAACCAGCTCATCCTGCTTTGGGTCTGTTCCAAGCCTGTGTTTATAGATCTTATCACTCCTAAGCGTTTCCTCATCTTTACGGGCGTAAAAAAGGGTTTTATTGTCATTTGCCCAGGTAGACCCGCCGGTAGTGGTCTTGATCTTCACCGGAAGTATCTCCCCGGTTTCGAGGTTCTTGATCTGTATGGTATATTTTCTGCGGCTCACGGTATCCACGGCAAAGGCAATGAGCTTGTTGTCGGGACTAACATTGAGGCCGCCAAGACGGTAATAATCATAACCTTTTGCCATCTCGTTTACGTCAAAAAGGATCTCTTCGGGGGCATCTAAAGTTTCCTTTTTCCGGGAGTATATCGGGTAATCCTTCCCGGTTTCATAGCGGGTGATATACCAGTAACCATTGAGTTTATAAGGAACAGAAGAATCATCTTCCTTGATGCGCCCTTTCATTTCCTCAAAAAGGTTCTCCTGAAGGCCCTTTGTATGGGCGGTCATTTTTTCGTTATAGTAATTTTCCCGGTTCAGGTAATCGATCACTTCAGGATTGTCCCTTTCCCTTAGCCAGAAATAATTATCTATCCTTCCATCTCCATGCTTCTCAAGCTTTACGGGTGATTTTTTGGCTTTTGGGGGAATGATCTCTTTTTCGGCAACTTTCATTTTCTCAATTTTTAACCAGCGACAAAGGTAAGATTTCTAATAAAGAAAACTTAAAACACGGCACATCGGTTAAGCGTAAGGTCTATTTTGGTATTTTTGTTGTATTACAATTTAAAAAGAATACTATGTTTGGAGATATGATGGGCATGATGAATAAGATCAAAGAGACCCAAAAGAAAGTTGAGGAAACCAAAGAACGATTAAATACCGTCCTTCTTGACGAGCAGTCCAGCGACGGTTTGCTAAAGGTCACCATCACCGCCAACAGGGAGATCAAGAGCATCAACATTGCAGACGAACTGTTGGAAGACAAGGAGCAGCTGGAAGATTACCTGATCCTTACCCTTAACAAAGCCGTTAAGAAAGCCACCGAAGTGAACGAAGCCGAACTGGCTGCCGTTGCAAAGGAAGGCATGCCCGACATTCCGGGAATGAACGATATGCTGAAGTAATTTATCAGCCCAAAAAAAAAGGTCGGTCAAAAAACTGCATTTTTGACCGGCCTTTTTTTGTTTTCTGCTGTTACAGCTTTACCGATCGCAGCACTTCAAGAAATCTCTGGTGCATTTCTTCGGAATAGTCTAAATGGGTCACGATCCTTAATTTACCCTGCCCCATGTTGCTGATCCTTATCTTTTCTTCCTGAAGCTTTTTCATGAACTTAGCTTCATCTGAAGCATTCTGCAGGTAAAATATTACGATATTGGTTTCTACCGGCTCCACTTCGTTCACGTAAGCCTGTCCCCGCAGGACCTCTCCGATCTCTGAAGCTCTTTTGTGGTCCTGTGCCAATCGCTCCACGTGATTATCCAGGGCATAGATCCCTGCCGCAGCCATAAACCCTATCTGCCGCATACCGCCACCCAGAACTTTTCTTACCCGCATGGCATTTTTCATGACCTTTTTATTCCCAATAAGCACAGATCCCATGGGCGTCCCCAGGCCTTTTGACAAACACACAGAGATGGTATCGAATATCTTCCCGTAATCTCTTGGATCTTCTTTCTTTGCCACCAAAGCATTGAAAAGTCGGGCCCCATCCAGGTGCAATCCCAGGTTATGCTTATCACATACCTTTTTGATCTTTTTGATCTCCTTCAGGTCATAACAGGCTCCCCCGCCTTTATTGGTAGTATTTTCCAGGCAAACGAGAGTCGTCAGCGGGCTATGGTAAAAATCGGGTGGATTGATATTTTCCTCCACCTGTTCGGCAGTGATCATTCCGCGGTCCCCGTCTACAAGTTTACAGGAAACCCCGCTGTTGAAGGAGGCTCCGCCGCCTTCGTAATTGAACACATGCGCCCATTTATCGCAGATAAGCTGTTCTGCCGGCTGAGTGTGCAACTTAATGGCGGCCTGGTTAGCCATGCTTCCGGTCGGGAAGAACAGAGCCTCATCCATCCCGAACATTTTTGCCAGTTTCTGCTCCAGTTCATTTACCGTCGGGTCCTCTTTATATACGTCGTCTCCCACCTCTGCGCTCATAATGGCCTGCAGCATGCCAGTGGTAGGTTTGGTCACCGTATCACTTCTTAGATCTATTTCTTTCATATTGATTTTATTTAAATTATCCCTCACACATAATGCTTCCAATCGGCGAACCATCAGGAATTTTAGGTGCTATGGGTTGTACTTTATAGGCAGCAGGATCTCTGCGGAAGTTCTCTATCTCCAGCAACATCTGCTGGTGGATCACATTGGGATTTCTTTCAAGCCAAGCCTCCAGGTCGTTGATCACCTTATTGGTTTCAGCCTTTACCTGCGGAATGGAATTATCATTGACGGCCAGGGCCATCAAATGCTGCAGCACATTAAAATTGATGCTGTTCTGCACTTTTTGAAGGTATTCATCTTTTTTTGTTTTCTGAATGGTTCCTGAAACCAGCTTTTCAAGTACTTCCCTCAGGCCGGGTTGATCAGGATAGATCGCATTTTGCTGCACCAGCCTGGCAGCCCTTTCGGGATGCAAAAGCAAACTTAGGGTAAATTCACTGGCTGTAGCCGCTGCGCCCAGGGCATCAAAGGCCACTCCTGTATTTGATTGAAAAGATTCCCTACTTCTAGCGTATCGGTAGGCACGCGGCGGGAAAAGATCAAGTTTTTCTTTTGGAATGGCCAGCACTTCCGCAGAAAGCGTGTGCAACACCTCCTCTAAAGCCTCTTTTTGAAGCCGCTTTTCCAGCACCTGAAAAGTATCTTCCTCCCCTCCTTTTACGGCATAATTATAATCCAGCCCGCCAATTAACTTAACAGCCGCTTCAGTTTGATACCGGTGCAGGAAATACAATGGAACAAAAACATCTTCCAGCACAGAGAAAGGCTCATTGGTCCTAATATTATCTTCGGAAAAATTCTGAATAGCCACTTTTCTCACTTCCAAAACATCTTCCAGCTCCTCAACTGCGCTTTTTCCGTTATCCCATAAATGGGCATTGACATGCGCTCCTCCCGAAGCACGGGCATCACTATCTGTAATGAATTGCAATCCATTCGCTGTTGCTTCGGAAATAACCTTGTTCAAAAATGCCCTTTCCGAAATATTTTCAGGAACATCAGCGTAGCTGTATTTCACCGTCACCTTGTCCCACTCTCCAATGCCGGTATCGTAAGCTTCAGTCATATCGATTTTTCCATCTTTCAATCTAAACTGAGGGTGAGGATAATCCATCACTGAGGCACGGGCATTCACACTGGCCGCGAAATTGTGGGCAAAGCCAAGGGTATGACCTACCTCGTGGGCAGAAAGCTGCCTGATCCTGGCCAGGGCCATCTCCAGCATCTTTTCATGGTTCTCATCATTTTCTTCAAAAGGTTTGTTTATGAGAGCCTGGGCGATCAAGAAATCCTGCCGAATGCGCAGACTTCCCAGGCTTACATGGCCTTTTATGATCTCGCCCGTTCGCGGATCTACCACACTTGCTCCATAACTCCATCCCCTGGTTGAACGGTGAACCCACTGGATGACATTGTAGCGAACATCAAGCGGATCGGCGTCTTTGGGCAAGATCTTCACCTGGAAGGCATTTTTATAACCAATATTCTCAAAGGCCTCATTCCACCAGCGGGCTCCATCCAATAATGCCGATCGCACCGGTTCTGGGGTTCCCGGATCAAGGTAGTAAACAATAGGCTCTACCGGTTCGCTCACAGCTGCACCTGGATCTTTCTTCTCAAGCCTGTGGCGAATGGCAAACCTTTTTAAAATAGGTTCGTGAACAGGAGCTGCATAATCGTAATACGCAATAGGAATAGCCCCGCTGCGAGGATCGAAGATCCTCTTTTGGTAATTGTCATCAGGTAGTTTCACAAAGGAATGATGCTGTAGTACAGAAAGGCTGCTGCGGTCCGGCAAAACTTCTCTTAAGGTCGAACTTTTGGCTTCCCCGCTAAAAGTCAGCAGGGCTTCAAATTCAACATTTTCGGGAAAAGCCTCTGTGCGCTCCAGGGAAAGCGCGCTTCTGGTTTTATCCAGGCTGAAGTTTCCATGCTTGCCACGGCTTATCTTTTGAGATACCCCATGGGCATCCTGCAGCAGGAAGGGGGTTAGATCAATAATATAGGTATTAACCTTCTTTTCCTTGATCTCAAATCCGTAAAGCACTGAAAACGAGAAAGCTTCCTCCACGCTTTTTTTCTCCTGTAAATTATCTGTTAGCGCCCTGTATTTTTGATTGGGCTGCACCAAAAGCAGTTTGTTGCCTGCTTTCCTGAATTCCACAATCACTCCGTCGCCCAACTGCCCCCTGTCCAATCCGACATCGTTAGAGCCCACGCCGGTGGTAAGAAAATGGGTGTACAGGAACGGCTCGTTCAGGTCTTTTACTTCCAGATATATCTTGTCTTCTGAACCGTCGTAGTAAAAATCGAAGAAACCTTTATATTTTTCCAGATCCTCCTTATCTGTGATTTGAGCGTGGAGGCTAAAAGAAATGAAAAAAGTAAAAAGAAGGTAAAAATGTAGCTTCATGGGACGGATTTTAAGGAAAGCTAAAACTATAAAATATTCGTAAAATAGTTTTCAGGAAACCCCCGAAATTCTATTTTTGCTTAAAATCTTACCTATGGTCAATACAGACACTATTAAGAACCTCAAGGATCGCCTGGTTGCGTTAAGGAGGTATCTTTGACGTTGATGCCAAAAAAATAGAGATAACCAACCTGCAGGAGAAGACCCTTGCTCCCGATTTCTGGAACGACCCAAAAAAAGCCGAAATTCTTGTTAAAGAGCTCAACGCTGAAAAGAAGTGGGTCGATGATTATGAAAAGGCAGTCACGCTTGTAGATGACCTTGAAGTCATTTATGAATTCTACAAAGAAGGAGAAGCCACCCAGGAAGATGTTGATGAACGCCATGAAAAGTCGTTGCAGCTCATCGAAGATCTGGAATTCAAGAACATGCTTTCTGAAGAAGGAGACAGCCTTAGCGCCGTTCTACAGGTAACCGCCGGTGCCGGGGGAACAGAAAGCTGTGACTGGGCCGAAATGCTGATGCGCATGTACTTAAGGTGGGCCGAAAAAAGAGGTTTTAAAGTACGGGAACTGAACTTCCAGGAAGGTGAGGTAGCCGGAGTCAAAACCGTGACCCTGGAAATAGAAGGGGAATATGCTTTTGGATGGCTCAAAGGCGAGAACGGAGTGCATCGACTGGTGCGCATCTCCCCTTTCGATAGCAACGCTAAACGACACACTTCTTTTGCTTCGGTCTATGTATATCCGCTGGCCGACGAATCCATAGAGATAGAGATCAACCCTGCCGATATTTCCTGGGAGACCATGCGTTCATCGGGTGCGGGAGGTCAGAACGTCAATAAAGTGGAAACCGCCGTACGATTGAGGCACGCCCCTTCAGGGATCGTCATAGAAAATTCGGAGACCCGCTCACAGCTGGACAACAAGACCAAAGCCATGCAGTTGTTGAAAAGTCAGCTGTACGAGATCGAACTTCAGAAGCAACAGGCACAGCGAAGAGAGATCGAAGATTCAAAAATGAAGATCGAATGGGGCTCCCAGATCAGGAACTACGTAATGCACCCATATAAACTGGTCAAAGATGTGAGAACGGGAGAAGAAACCGGGAATGTGGACAGCGTCATGGACGGTGACATTGACAGTTTCCTTAAATCCTATCTCATGATGATGGGTCAAAAAGTTGAAGAATAATTGTAAATTCAGGGGCCGGAAATTCTCCGGCCCTTTGAAAATATAAATACGAGATAAATGCTAACTATCTATCACAATCCGCGTTGTAAAAAATCAAGAGAAGGTTTTGAACTGGTAAAAGAATCAGGGCAAGATTTTGAAGTACGTGAATATTTAAAAGAACCTGTCACTGAAGAGGAACTTTCAGAACTTCTGGAGCAGTTGGGAATGGCTCCCATAGAGCTGGTGAGAACCGATGAAAAGATCTGGAAAGAGAACTACAAAGGGAAAGACCTCAGCGATGACGAACTGGTTAGAGTGATGGTTCAACATCCAAAATTGATCCAGCGGCCTATAGTGGTCAAGGAAAATAAGGCTGTAGTAGGCAGGCCGGCTACTAAAATTTCAGATTTGCTTGGTTAACAAGTTTTTACACAGAAAAAGGAAGATTTAACCTTGGATTAACCTGCTCAATTCCCTATCTTATTTACTTTTAACCAAAGTATCTAACATGAGATTGAACAGGAAATACCGGTTATTGATCGTCTTTACCATTTCTTTTATGGCAACTGCCGCTGTGGTAGCCCAGAACATCACTCAACATGATCCTGACAAACAGCTAAGGGAAGCTGCCCGGGAAGCTACGCAGTACTGGGAAAAAGAATTAAGCCTTACTGCCAAACAGGCCAATTTGATGGAAAAGAAGATCATTGAATTCGCCATTAAAAAGAACAAGCTCATCCAGTCTAAAATGCGGGAAGAGGCCAAAACGAAACGTTTACGCCGGCTGCAGGAGCTTGAGTACAAAGACATGAGAGACATTCTCACCGGCCCTCAATACGAGCGGTACCTCTCCCTTTCCAAAGAACGCATCCGCAAACAGAACAGGAGACACTAAATTTTTGTTGAATTTTCATGATCCCGGTTTAAACCCTTTGTTCTTTTTCTTGTCCAAGAACAAAAAACCAGTATGATCACGAATCGACCCTGGCAGCTATGGTGTAGCGCCTTTATTTTTCTATTATTTTCTTCTTTTAATCTTCTTGCGCAGCAGACTTCCGAAATGCCTCGCTACACGGTAACGGGAAAAGTTACAGATGAAGGCGGCATTCCTTTGGAATATGCGACCATTTCATTTCAAAGTACCAGGAATCCGGAACAACTTACCGGAGGGATTACAGATCCGCAGGGAAATTTTGCAATAGAGGTACCCAGGGGCACTTATAACATCAACATTGAATTCATTTCTTTTGAACCCAAGAATTTCGCAAACCGTCAGATAAATTCTGACCTGGACATGGGCACCATCGTTTTAGGAATGGCCGCCGGGGAGCTGGATGAGGTCGTGGTAACAGCCGAAACCACTCAGGTAGAGGTCAGGTTGGACAAGAAAATATATAACATTGGGAAAGACCTCACCACAGCCGGGGGAACCGTGGCCGACGCCCTGAACAACGTACCATCGGTTTCTGTAGATATAGAAGGAGGCATCAGCCTTCGTGGAAATGAGAACGTTCGAATCCTTATCAATGGAAAACCTTCGGCAATGGCAGGCTTCGGTAATACCGATGTGCTGTCACAGCTTCCGGCCGAAGCTATTGAACGTGTAGAGGTGATCACTTCCCCTTCAGCAAGATATGACGCCGAAGGTACCGCCGGTATACTAAACATTATCCTCAAAAAAGAGAAAACCCTTGGCTTTAACGGCTCAGTTTCAGCACGAGTAGGACACCCAGACCAGGTTGGACTTTCAGCAAATGTCAACTACAGGACCAATAAATTCAACCTTTTCAACACTACCGGATTCCGCTATTTCGACGCCCCGGGTATGGCATATTCCGATACCCGTTATTTTGAATACACCGATGCTGATGGAGAGCTGGTCACTCCTTCTTTTGACCGGCTTATTGAGGACAGGCAAATGGATAGGCTGAATAGAAATTTCTATACCAGCCTGGGAATGGAGTATTATCTCACCGACAGATCTTCTATTACCGCGACCGGTTTCTACAGGTATGGCGAGGACGAAGACCTTACTACAAATAACAGTTTGGCATTTAAGGACGGTATGCTGGAGACCCTGAGAAAGGAAAACCAGATAGAAGACGATAACAGTTACCAGATCGCCCTGAATTACATCAATAAATTCAATGACAGCGGACACCAGCTTACGGCCGACCTTCAGTACGAAAGAGACGAAGAAACCCAAAATGCGAACATCAATGAGGTCATCCTTTCCAACACCACTTCAGAGCCTGCCCCCTTCTACCCTCTTGAAAGAACTTACACGGAGGAATCTCAGAATGAGATCCTAATCCAAACAGACTACGTTAAACCTATTGGGGAAGACGCGCAGTTTGAAGCCGGATACCGCGGAAACTTTGAAGAAGAGATTACAGATTACCAGCTGCTGTTAGAAAACAGACAGACTGGAGATCTTGAGTTAAGCCCTCTGACAAATATATTTACTTACACCGAGAACGTGAATTCCCTTTATTCTCAATATGGAAATAAATTTGGAGAATTTTCATTCCTTTTGGGGTTAAGACTTGAAAACACTCAGCTGAAAGGAAAGATTGAATCTGAACTTACCGAAGAAGAACTGCAGGAAGAATTCGGGATACCTATTGATACCGATTTTGACAATAACTACCTAGGGTTATTTCCTACAGTGAATCTTATCTACGAATTGGGAGAGCAGGAAAACGTTACTTTGGGGTATAACAGGAGGATCAACAGGCCTCGTGGCTGGTTCATTAATCCATTTCCGTCGAGAGCCAGTAGAACTAACATTTTCCAGGGGAATCCAAATCTGCAACCCGCTTATTCAGATGCCTTTGATCTGGGGTATTTGAAGAGATGGAAAAAACTCACTTTGACCTCTTCAGTTTATTACCAGTACGAAACCGATTCCTTCGAAAGGGTCGAACAAATATCGACTGTTGAAGATGATGAAGGAAATAACAATGAAGTTATCAGGACCATTCCAATTAACCTGGCAACCAACCAGCGGGTGGGGGCTGAAGCAGGTTTACTCTATAACCCGGCGAAATGGCTGCGTTTGAACGGAAGCGTGAACTTCTTCCAGTTCGATACCGAAGGAGAATACAATGGAGTGGACTATAGTGCCAAAAATACCAGCTGGTATGGAAGATTCAGTTCAAAAGTAACACTGCCAGCAAAGATAGACTGGCAAACAAATGCTTTCTATCGCGGAGCTTCGGAAGGAGCACAAACCGAAAGACAGGGTATTTTCATGATAGACATGGCCATGAGCAAGGAATTGTTCAATGACAAAGCCTCTTTGACCCTTAACGTGCGAGACCTGTTGAATTCGAGAAAAAGAGACGCTTATACCCTTACCAAAAGCTTTGAAAGGAACAGCGAATTCCAGTGGAGACAAAGAAGTATCACCCTCTCTTTTACCTACAGGTTCAATCAGCAAAGAAACGAAAGGGAAAGAAGAAGAGGAGAGAACGGAAACGAAGATATGGAAGGAGGAGAAGGAGAATTTTAATTAGTTAATGTTGTTGGTTAGCTCTGAAAAAGCCGTCGTTATTGACGGCTTTTTCTTTTTCTCGATTTTGAACAGGGCACAAAAAAAAAGGACTTTTTCAAGTCCTTTTCTTTATGCTTTTTCATTCTCCAGGCGTTTCTTCTCTTTACGCTCATCCATCATTTCTTTAACCGCCCCTCCAATCCAGTAAGGAATGATTGCAGTTAGGAACAACATTACCCAAAACCCGATGAGTAAGATGATGATGAAGGCTAAAAACCCCAGATATTGATCAAATTCAAACATGATTTCCTTGATTTTTGAATCTTTGCCAAAGATAGAAACTCTGCCAAGTTATCACAACAGTTTTTATTTTATTTTTCACAAGCCTCCCGTGATCTTCAGCTTTTTAAAATAATAGCTTGAAAGCCATTAATTTTATGGCAAATTTCTCCCTGAAATTTTCCTGAAACTGTAAATTTGTATCAAATAATTAACCGTTATGGACTACAGAATCGAAAAAGATACCATGGGGGAAGTCAAAGTCCCTGCCGATAAACTTTGGGGAGCACAAACCGAGCGCTCCAGGAATAACTTTAAAATTGGTGCCCCGGCAAGCATGCCGCTGGAGATCATTTACGGGTTTGCCTATCTTAAAAAAGCTGCGGCTTTTACCAACTGTGAATTAGGAGCCCTTACCGTAGACAAGCGTGACTACATCGCTAAAGTTTGCGATGAGATCCTTGAAGGCAAGCATGACGACCAGTTCCCATTGGTCATCTGGCAAACAGGAAGCGGAACTCAAAGCAATATGAATGTGAACGAGGTGATCGCTAACCGTGCTCATCAACTGGCCGGGAAAAAAATTGGGGAAGGCGAAAAGACCCTGGCTCCCAATGATGATGTGAACAAATCGCAATCTTCAAATGACACCTTCCCAACAGGGATGCACATTGCGGTTTACAAGAAGATCGTGGAAGTGACCATTCCGGGAATTAAACAACTAAGAAATACCCTGAAGAAAAAGGCTGACCAATACAAGGATGTGGTAAAAATAGGGCGTACCCATTTCATGGATGCCACTCCCCTCACCCTTGGCCAGGAATTCAGCGGTTATGTTTCTCAGCTTGACCACGGACTGAACGCCCTGGAAAATACCCTTCCGCACCTTTCTGAACTGGCACTAGGAGGAACAGCTGTAGGAACCGGGTTGAACACTCCAAAAGGATATTCCAAAAGGGTAGCAGAATTCATCGCGAAGTTCACCGAACTTCCGTTCATCTCTGCCCCTAATAAATTTGAGGCCCTTGCTGCGCATGATGCTTTTGTTGAAACCCACGGAGCGCTTAAAACCCTGGCCGTATCTTTGAACAAGATCGCGAACGATATCAGGATGTTGGCTTCGGGGCCAAGAAGCGGGATCGGAGAGATCATTATTCCTGCGAACGAACCGGGCTCTTCTATCATGCCCGGAAAAGTAAACCCTACTCAGGTGGAAGCGCTTACTATGGTTTGTGCCCAGGTGATTGGGAACGATGTGACTATCAATGTGGGTGGTATGCAGGGACAATTTGAGCTGAATGTTTTCAAACCGGTGATGGCTGCCAACATTCTGCAGAGCGCCCAGCTTTTAGGAGATGCCTGCGTATCTTTTGAAGAACACTGTGCCGCGGGGATCGAACCTAATCACCCAAGGATCCAGGAGCTACTAAACAATTCCCTGATGCTGGTAACAGCATTGAACACGAAGATTGGTTACTACAAAGCTGCCGAAATAGCCAACACGGCACATAATAACGGAACGACCTTAAAAGAAGAAGCAGTTAACCTTGGCTATGTGACTGCCGAAGAGTTTGACGAATGGGTAAATCCAAAAGATATGGTTGGAGGCCTCAAATAGGATAGATAACATCATCTTTATAAAAAAATAACCCTCGAAAAAACAATTTTTGAGGGTTATTTTTTTGGATTCCCTTTTCAGGTTCAAATTAATTCTCCTATTTTCACCACCTATTCCCTTACAAACAATGATCAACACAATAGAGCTGGAATTCGCCACTATCAGAATTTACGAAAACCTTATAGTAACCGAATGCAATGAAGGAGTCCTCCTGGACGTACCAAAGAACCGCAAGGTGCTGGAACTCGCCGGCGAGGTATTCAACAATGAAGCTTTTGGATATATCTCCAACCGCATCAATTCATATGCTGTAGATCCCATGGTATACAGGGAAGCAGCTGCTCATCCTCAACTTAAAGCAATAGCCGTTGTTTCTGAAAATGAACTGGCACGCAGCAGCGCCAAACTGGAAAAGCAGTTCTACACCAATAAGAATCCTTTCCAGATCTTTAGCTCCTTAGAAGAAGCTAAGATCTGGATAAGGGAGATCATGGCCCATCAATCCAAAAAGGAATCGGCCAACTGGTAGTTCTCTAAAAATTCTTTTGACTTTTTAATGAAGGGAGCCATGACAACATCCTCCCTCACAAGGGGAACTTCTGCTCTGAACTCTGCCACCATTTTCTCAAGGAATTCCGAAGTTTTATGAGGTTGGCGGTAAGAAAGCGCCTGTGAGGCATTGAACAATTCAATAGCCAGTACGGTAGACACGTTATCAAGCACCTTCAGCAATTTAGTAGCCGCATTGGCACCCATGCTCACATGATCCTCCTGCCCGTTCGAAGACACTATTGAATCCACACTTGCGGGAGAACAAAGCTGCTTGTTTTGGCTTACAATACTTGCAGCAGTATACTGCGGGATCATGAACCCACTGTTAAGTCCGGGAGCGTCCACCAAAAATGCCGGTCCTCTTAATCCCGAAACCAGTTGATAGATCCTCCTTTCAGAAATGTTGGCAAGTTCCGCCATTGCGATCGCCAGGTAATCCAGTGACAATGCCAGAGGTTGTCCATGGAAATTCCCCGCGGAAATGATCTTATCAGCATCCACGAAGATATTTGGATTATCGGTCACCGAATTGATCTCGGTCTTGAAGCATTTGTGTACAAAGCTCAGGGTATCTTTTGTCGCTCCGTGTACCTGCGGAATACACCTGAAAGAATAAGGGTCCTGGACATTTTTTTTGCTCTGTCGGCCGATCTCACTTCCCTCCAGCAAATTCCTGAACCTTTCAGCTGTTTTTACCTGTCCCCTGTGAGGCCTTACCAGGTGTACCAGCTCATCAAAGGGTGACATGTTACAATCATAAGCGTCTACAGACAATGCACCTATGACATCTGCCCACATGGATAGACGGTAAGACTGAAGAAGCGCGTAAATTCCGTGTGCGCTCATGAACTGGGTACCGTTCAGCAGCGCCAGGCCTTCTTTAGACTGGAGTTTTACCGGCTCCCAGTTAAATTTCTTCAAAATTTCTTCGGAAGGAACTATTTTGTCCTCGTAGTAAACTTCACCTTTTCCTATAAGCGGAAGCGATAAATGTGCGAGTGGCGCCAGGTCTCCCGAAGCTCCTAAAGATCCCTGTGAATAAACCACTGGCAACACATCTTCGTTGAAGAAGTCAATAAGCCTTTGCACCGTTTCCAGTGAAGCTCCCGAATGCCCGTAACTAAGGGACTGTATCTTCAGCAGGAGCATAAGCTTTATCACCGGTTTGGAGATCTTCTCCCCTGTTCCGCAGGCATGAGATTTCACAAGGTTTTCCTGAAGACGGGTAAGGTTTTCTGAAGTGATTTTGACATTGCACAAAGAACCGAACCCGGTGTTGATCCCGTAGATAGGGGTTTTGTTCTCTTTCATCTTATCATCGAGATACTTTCGGGCTTTTTCAATGTTCAGCACCGCCTCGTCGCTAAGAGCCAGTTTCTTTTTATTATCGATAATGTCTTTGATCTCCTCCAGGTCTATGACCGAAGAACTTATGTAATGATGATCTTTCATTTAGTAAATTGGGTATTTATGGTGTAGGTTAATTTTTATTGTTCTTTTGGGTTTGAAAGAGGTCGAGTATGGCCGCTCCTGTACGTGCGGCGATATCGCCGGCCACTACCCCTTCATAACTAAATTTTTCGGCAGCCAGGTCTCCCGATCTTCCGTGAAGGTAGACTCCCAGAATAGCCGCGCTCAGCGGACTGTAGCCCTGGCAAAGCATGGCCGTAAGAATTCCGGTTAGCACATCCCCGCTGCCTGCTGTAGCCATCCCGGGATTCCCTGAGGTGTTGATGAAAGTTTCTTCAGCAGTAAGCGTAAGGGTGTAAGCACCTTTAATGACCAGGATCAAATTGTGCTTTTTGCAAAGCTGTCGCGATCTCTCCAGTTTTTCAAAATCATTGGACCATTCCCCAATAAGACGTTCCAGTTCTTTTGGGTGTGGCGTGAGTATGCTTCCTTCCGGCAACAATTCAAAAAGTTCTTTATTTCGCGAAAGTATGTTTAGGCCATCGGCATCAATGACAATGGGTTTCTTATTTTTCCGAAGCAATTGCTCCATCGCTTTCTCCGTCTGCTGATCTGTTCCCACGCCTACTCCAAATCCA
Organism: Salinimicrobium catena; assembly: GCF_900102915.1. Lineage (GTDB taxonomy): Bacteria > Bacteroidota > Bacteroidia > Flavobacteriales > Flavobacteriaceae > Salinimicrobium > Salinimicrobium catena. The sequence goes on along the minus strand of NZ_FNGG01000002.1, from coordinate 36,070 downwards.
GTGGCGGCGGGTTCCAGCTCATACTGAATATCGGTCAGGATTTTGTCGTCGGGATCTGTGATCACCATTGCTTCCGGCAGTGCAGTTTGCAAGATCTCATATCCGCAGGCAGGAGCAAAAATGGTGACCATTCCGGCACCTGCTTTTAAAGCTGCTGTACTTGCGAGACAAATGCTGCCTATTTTACCATAACTTCCTCCTACCATTAATGCATGGCCGAAGGTTCCTTTATGGGAGAATTTATTACGGGGTCTGTAAAGAGCTTTTGCCTCCTGTTTCCCTATAAGCTGGGCCACCCCATCAGTCTTTTGCAGGTATTCCCTATCAAGACCTATATCCAGGATCTGCAGCTCACCTATATTTTCCGCAGTATCGGGAAGAAAAAAAGAGAGTTTGGCTGACTGAAAGCTGATCGTATAATTTGCCTTGATAATGACACTTTTGGACGGCATAGGTTCATCGGCCATTAAGCCCGAAGGCATATCAACGGCCAGCACGAAAGCGCCGGAATCGTTAATGTGCCGTACCAGGTTTTCCACCCAGTCCACCAGGGGCCGGTTAAGGCCTACTCCAAAAATGGCATCCAGGACAAAATCTCCAACGTTGATCTCTGGAAAGTCATCTTCAGACTTCAGCAGCACGGGCCACTTTTTAGTCATGTTCTTGACCCGGTCGTAATTGATCAGAAAATCCTTTGATCGCTGGTCGCTGTAGTTCACTATGTAAATGGTGACATCGTAACCCTGCTCCAGCAGCAGCCTTCCTATGACCAGGCCGTCTCCTCCGTTATTTCCTATTCCGCAGAATATCTTCACGGGAATATCGGCACCTTCCAAACGTTTATGGATCTCCTCGAACACCAGGGTCGCCGCTCTTTCCATGAGATCATTAGAGGATATCTGCTGTTTCTCAATGGTTAGGCGGTCTGCCTCTCGAAGTTGATTGGCCGAAAAGATCTTCATGCTCCTGGTAACCTTTTAAAGTTTTACAAATATAGAATTTCCTTCATGCCCTGCTCCCGGTTGAGGAAATTCTTCGAAAAATTCTTCTCAAAAGGCGTTATCACTCCTGAATTTAATAAATTTGCTCAAATTAAATTCAAAAATGAAAAATACAGCCCTTTCTTCTACCCATATTGCACTTAATGCTAAAATGGTTCCTTTTGCAGGATACAATATGCCAGTATCTTACGAAGGCGTAAACGCCGAACATGAAACTGTACGCAAAAGTGTGGGAGTATTTGATGTTTCCCATATGGGAGAATTCCTTATCACCGGAGAGCATGCTCTTGAACTTATTCAGAAGATCAGTTCTAACGATGCCTCAAAACTGGTTGACGGGAAAGCTCAATACAGCTGTATGCCCAACAATAACGGCGGGATCGTAGATGACCTTATCATCTACAGGTTCAATGAAGAAAAATATTTGCTGGTGGTGAACGCGTCAAATATCGAAAAGGACTGGAATTGGATCTCTCAGCACAACACGATGAACGCCACCATGCGCGATCTTTCTGATGAATATTCGCTCCTGGCCATTCAGGGACCAAAGGCAGCGGAAGCCATGCAGTCTCTTACCGATGTGGATCTTTCCGCCATTAAATTCTACACTTTTGAGGTGGCGCCTTTCGCCGGAGTGGAAAATGTCATTATTTCAGCAACCGGATATACCGGTAGCGGCGGTTTTGAAATATACTGCAAAAATGAAGATGCACAAAAGATCTGGGATAAGGTCTTTGAAGCAGGTGCTGACTTCGGGATAAAGCCAATAGGTTTAGCAGCCCGTGATACATTAAGGCTGGAAATGGGCTATTGTCTCTACGGAAATGACATAGATGACACTACTTCTCCTATAGAAGCCGGCCTTGGCTGGATCACGAAATTCACAAAAGACTTCATCAACTCTGAAGCTCTCAAAGAGCAAAAAGAACAGGGACCTAAAAGGAAACTGGTTGGTTTTGAACTGGATGAACGCGGAATTCCTCGCCAGGGCTATGACATTGTAGACGACAATGGCAAGGTTATTGGCGTGGTAACATCGGGAACTATGAGTCCTTCTCTTGAAAAAGGGATAGGTTTAGGATATGTTCCTACAGAAGTTGCCGCCCCGGGAAGTAAGATAAACATTCAGGTACGTAAAAAAGCTCTTCCTGCGACGGTGGTAAAGTTACCATTTTATAAAGGATAAGTTTTTTGAAAAAAATATTGATCTTAGGAGCAAGCGGCTTTATCGGCAATGCCTTGTATAAAGAGCTATACCCTTATTTTGACACGCACGGCACCTATTTCACAGACAATGCTTTCTACCAAAAGAACCATAAGTTCCATCAATACGATGTGGAGCGGGAAAGTATTAGCGTTCTGTTGGAAAATCTGCGCCCCAACATCATCATTTCTGCCTTGCGCGGAAATTTTGATGCGCAGGTGCATGCCCATTTTGAGATCATAAATTACCTGCTTCAAAATAAAAATACCAAGCTCATTTTTCTTTCTTCAGCTAACGTTTTTGATGCTTTCACCAATTATCCTTCATATGAATATGACAAGACACTTTCTCAAAGCGTCTACGGAAGGTTCAAGATCAAGATAGAGAACGCCCTGCTTCGGTTACCCAATACAAAGTATGTCATAGCCCGACTCCCGATGGTCTACGGCGCCAATTCCCCACGGGTACAGGAGATCAAAAAACAACTGCAGGAAAAGGAAGCCATTGAAGTATTTTCTAACGTGGTGGTTAACGCGACCACCGAAGCAAAACTTACCCAGCAGTTGCATTATATCATAAATCGCAACCGGCAGGGAGTTTTTCACCTGGGCAGCAAAGACCTTATTCATCATAATGATCTGGTAACCGAGATCTGCGAGGCGCTGGGAGAGAAAAAACCATTATTGATGAATGTGTATGATTCTAATTTTGACCGTTTTCTCGCGGTCATTCCCAAGGATAACCTCCTGCCCAAGAATCTGCAGATCTCTGTACATGAGGTAGTGACCAGCAGCATGGTGAGCTGATGTTAATCTTCTACTAAAAACGATCACCCCCGATCTTCTCTTAGTTGGCTTTCTTAACTTTAAGTAGAAAACCTTATGAAGATGAAAAAACTAACCGAAGAAGAGATCTACAAAAAACTGGAAGATCTGCAGGACTGGGAATTTAAAGATGAGGCCATTCACACCAGCTTCAGGTTCGAGGATTTCAAAGAAGCATTCTCTGTTATGACGCGCATCGCTTTTGAAGCTGAAGCCCAGCAACATCACCCGGAATGGTTCAATGTCTACGATCAATTGCAAATTTCCCTTTCTACCCACGATGCCGGTGGGGTAACCGAAAAAGATTTTACCCTGGCCCATTCTATTGAGAAGATCGTGGGAAACGAAGAATAATCTGTTTTTCCTGCTTTTGAGAATGGATGTTTTTTCTATTTTTACGCTACATTTAAATCAAGCTAATGGGAAGAGCATTCGAATTCAGAAAAGCGCGTAAAATGAAGCGTTGGTCGGCTATGGCCAAGGCTTTTACCCGCATAGGAAAAGATATTGTAATGGCCGTCAAGGAAGGCGGACCAGATCCCGACACCAATGCAAGGCTTCGGGCTGTGATACAAAACGCCAAGAGTGTCAACATGCCCAAAGATAATATCGAGCGGGCCATAAAAAGAGCTTCAGATAAAAGCCAGGGAGAGTACAAAGTCGTGCTGTTTGAAGGATACGCTCCGCACGGGATCGCTGTGCTGGTAGAAACAGCTACAGATAATAACAACCGCACCGTGGCAAACATTCGTTCCTACTTCAACAAATGTGACGGAAACCTGGGAACTTCAGGCTCTGTGGAATTCATGTTTGACCATACCTGTAATTTCAGAATAGCTTCAGAAGGCGTTGACGCCGAAGAACTGGAACTGGAACTCATTGATTTTGGAGCCGAAGAGGTTTTTGAGGACGAAGATGGCATTTTGATCTATGCCCCATTCGAAGCTTTCGGAGCGCTTCAGAAAGAACTGGAAAGCCGCGGTATAGAGATCATCTCTTCAGGATTTGAGCGTATTCCGCAGGTGACCAAAAAACTATCTCCCGAGGATGCGGCCGATGTGGAGAAGCTCCTGGAAAAACTTGAAGAAGACGATGATGTACAGAATGTATATCACACCATGGAAGAAACAGAAGAATAAAACAACAAAGGCCGGCAAAACCGGCCTTTAATTTTCTAATGCAGAACGAAAAACACCAAAGTGCCATAAAGGCGTCTTATTTCAGCATTTTTGGCAATGCCGCCCTGGCTATTGTCAAGGGAGTCACGGGTTTTTTCGGAAATTCTTATGCGCTTATCGCAGATGCCATTGAATCTACCACCGATGTTTTTGCCAGCCTCCTGGTGCTTCTGGGATTGAGATATTCTGCCCGGCCTGCAGATGAGAACCACCCATACGGCCATGGCCGGGTGGAGCCGCTGGTCACCTTTGCCGTCGTAGGATTTCTTGTAGTTTCGGCTACAATAATTGTTATAGAGAGCATAGAAAATATCCAGACGCCACACAAAGTTCCCAAGCCCTACACTTTACTCGTATTGGGAGCGATCATCATCATCAAGGAAGTTTTCTATAGGTTCATCAATAAAAAAAGTGACGAGACAAAAAGCACTTCTTTAAAAGCCGATGCCTGGCACCATCGCAGTGATGCCATTACTTCACTTTTGGCCTTCGTTGGAATTTCAATAGCGCTGGTAATGGGTAAAGGCTATGAAACAGCCGATGACTGGGCAGCCCTTTTCGCTTCGGGCTTCATCCTTTTTAACGCTTACCTCATCATGCGGCCCGCCCTGGGAGAGATCATGGACGAGCATTTATATGATGATCTAATTGAAGAAATCAGGGAGATCTCAAAACGGGTTCCCGGCGTGATAGAAACCGAAAAATGTTTTGTACGCAAGACCGGGATGACTTTTCATGTAGACCTGCACGTGGTAGTGGACGGGGAGCTTACCGTGAACAAAGGCCACGAGATTGCTCATGACCTGAAGAACACCTTACTGGAGGAACTTCCTGATATCGCCGATATTCTGATCCACGTAGAACCGCACAACCTGGAAGAGACCAGGAAAGACTAGCCCCATTTCATAAAAAAATGATAATCTGCAGGGGCTTTTCTCCAGGGCCGCGCCAATTTTCTATCTTTAAAAAGAATTAAGAATAAGAATTTAATGGACGTAAAATTAGCCGTTCTAATCGACGGAGATAATATTCCTTCAGCTTATGTGAAGGAAATGATGGAAGAGATCGCAAAATATGGAAACCCCACCATAAAACGAATTTATGGGGACTGGACCAAGCCGCATCTCGCAAAATGGAAGAACGTACTGCTGGAAAATGCAGTAACCCCTATTCAGCAGTACGGCTACACTCAGGGAAAGAACGCAACAGATTCTGCCATGATCATCGATGCCATGGACATACTCTACTCGGGAAAAGTAAACGGATTTTGCCTTGTTTCCAGCGACAGTGATTTTACCAGGCTGGCAACCCGCCTACGGGAAGCAGGCATGAACGTAATAGGTATTGGCGAGAAAAAGACTCCGGATCCATTCATCGTGGCCTGCGACAGGTTCATTTACATTGAGATCCTGAAGAACCAGGCCAAAGAGAGCAGTAAGGAAAAAGAGACCAAAAAGAACGAATACGACAAGATCACTCCAAAGGTGGTTAAGCTGATAGCATCTACCATCTCTGATGTTGCCGATGATGACGGCTGGGCATTTCTGGGAGATGTGGGAAGTTTGCTTCAGAAAAAACAACCGAATTTCGATTCCCGGAATTATGGGTATCAGAAACTTACCCCCATGATCAATTCCATCGATAAGTTCGAGATCGAGTCAAGGGAAAACCAACGCGGAAAATACAAGCTCATATACGTGAGGAATAAAGATTAAAGGAATTTACTATGAGGACTATAAAGAATATTCACAAGGCTGAATATCGGCCAATCGCCGATCTTATCACCTACTCTCCCATGCCTACCAGAAGTGTAAGGAGGATAGACCCGTTTTTGTTCCTGAACCATCACGGTCCTCAAAAATACGAGCCCGGGAACAACGGATTGCCATTCGGGCCGCACCCGCACCGGGGAATGGAGACCGTCACCTTTATTCTGGAAGGGGATATTGCCCATAAAGATTCGGGTGGCAATGACAGCGTTATTGAAAGCGGTGGCGTACAGTGGATGACCGCGGGCAGCGGCTTAATTCATTCTGAAGTGTCTTCAGAAAAATTCAAAACAGAGGGAGGCCCGCTGGAGATCCTTCAGTTATGGGTGAATTTACCGGCAAGGCTAAAAATGACCAAACCCGAATACCGCGGCTTGAAAAAAGAGGAAATACCTCAGCTCTCAACAGATGATGACAAGGTAAAGGCTCAGGTCATTTCGGGAGAATTGAACGGCACAAAAGGCGCCTTCAACACCCTAACCGAAGTTCACCTAAGCACGCTCTTTTTTAAACCTGAAGGAGTTTTTAAAACTGAAGTTCCGGTTACGCACAATATTCTGTGTTACGTGATCAAGGGCGAGATCAAGGTCAACGGAGAGATCATACAGGCCCTGCACCTGGCAGAATTCAATAATGATGATAAAAACCTTCGCTTAGAAGCACTTTCAGAAAGCGTGGTACTCTTCGGACACGCAGAACCTTTCAACGAACCAGTGGTAGCCCAGGGGCCTTTTGTGATGAACACCATGGAAGAGATCAATCAGGCATACGAGGATTACCACCAGGGAAAGATGGGAGATCCTAACCATTAAAAAAATCCTGCCTAAAAAGGCAGGATCTCTATTTTATACTTTATTCTTCTTTTTGGGTTTCTTCTGCAGAAACTTATCGGTAAGCCTGTTTCGGTTTCCCTTTTTGTAATATTTGGTAAATCTTAAATAAGAGATCAGTCCTAAAAGTGCCACTATTGCCACGGAATAGTAAACAAAGTCCGGGGTGATCACCTTATCTCCGCTGGCGTATGAATGCAATCCGGAAAGGTAGAAATTCACTCCAAAATAGGTCATCATAATACTCGCGAAAGAAACTACGGCCATGAAGTTGAACAACCATCGGCTGCGCAAACCGGGTACGAGCCTCATATGGATCACGAAGGCGTAAACCATGATACTTACCAAAGCCCAGGTTTCTTTAGGATCCCAGCCCCAGTAACGTCCCCAGCTTTCATTGGCCCACTGCCCTCCAAGGAAGTTCCCGATGGTAAGCATTACCAATCCTACTGTCAATGCCATTTCGGTAATGATGGTGATCTCCTTGATGGTAAGATCCATCTTCTTCTTGTTCTTCTTGGTGGTAAGGATCATGAGGATCAAGGCCACGGCTCCCAGGATCATTCCCAGGGTGAACGGCCCATAACTTCCCACAATGATGGAAACGTGGATCATCAGCCAGTAGGAGTCCAATACAGGCTGCAGGTTCGCAATAGAAGGATCCATCCAGTTCCAGTGGGAGATCATCAGGATCATTGAAGTTACAAAGGCTGTCGAGGCCAGGGTAAGATCACTCTTTCTTCCGAAGAAGATCCCGAACAGCATAGTAGCCCAGGCCACATAAATCATGGATTCATAGGCATCACTCCAGGGGGCGTGTCCCGAAATATACCAGCGGGCAATAAGACCGGCGGTATGAAGCAAGAACAGAACTATGATAGCTATTTTACTCACCTTTATTAAAGAACCAATGATCTTGTTGTCCTTGAATATCTGGAAGAGCACAAAGATGAGCATGAGCACCCCTGCCAGCATGTACATCCAGAACAGGTTCCTGAAAATATCGTATTTATTGTACAGGATCTCTGTACGTATCTTTTGTTTTGACGGAATTACTTCGCTCCCGAACTTTCTCTGGAAACCTTTGATGCTTTCCAGCAACTCATTTGCCTGGGCATAATCTCCGGTTTCCTTGGCCGTACGCAGCGCACCAAAGTACATGGGCAGGATCTGCCTGGTGTATACAGAATCCATTCCTTTGAAACCGGCTTCGGCAGCTTCAGGGAAAGAAACCCATTTATTGTTCTCATGCTCCGGAATAGGGAAAATTCTCAAGATCTTCCCCTGCAGCGCATTGTACAACAGGTTTACCCGTCGATCTGTCTCTATAAAGTCCTTCTGAAACTGGTTTGGAACAGCTGCCTGATAAGCGCTTTCCAGGTAAGGACTTAGTTTGTAGTTCCCGCTGGTATCAAAAAAGCTGGTAAGCGCGATATATTTCTGATCTTCGGGCACTCCCGCAATATGCCTGATACTGTCGTTGCCACGCTTCACATTGATGAGCGGCACGTTGTACCACATGGTAGGATTCTCGGTCATGGAAATGATGACCTGGTCTGGAGACAGCCCTTCGTATTCGGCACTTTTGCTCAGCTTCCGAAGCAATTCCGATGAATACGTGTTCACAGGCTTCATTCTACCTCCGGCATCCTGTACAACCAGTTCCCCGAACTTGGCCGCATGCTCCTTAGTGACCACATTGGCCTTAATGATGGAATCAATACGTTGCTTTGGAATGGTGAAGGAAGCATTTTCATGTTCATGTGCTTCTTCTTCGGAAGCATGATCATGCCCGTCGTCCTGGGAATGAGTTTCTGTCTCTTGCTCCTGTCCTGCCGGTGCGTACTGTGCAAAACCTGAAGCAGAAATAAAGAACACCACCACAAGGGCAGCAAGTTTTGCTTTCTTTTTCTTCACTTTTTTAAGCATTTTTCCAAGTTGTCCAAAGCGCGAACCGCGGTCAAAAAGAATCCAGATCAGCCCAATGTATAATAAGGTGTAACCAATGTAAGTGATCCAGGTTCCCCAGAAATCATGGTTAACCGAAAGCACGGTCCCTTTCTCATCGGGATCAAAAGAAGCCTGGAAAAAACGATATCCTTTGTGGTCTAGCACATGGTTCATGAAGATCTCGTAATCAAAGGTCTTGGCCTCATCGATCACCGTAACTTTACTTTTGAAGGAAGAATAGCTTTTCTCTGTTCCCGGATATTTTGCAGCGATGAAATCGTTCAGCTTAATGGCAAAAGGAAGCTCATATGCTTTGGATCCGTAACGCACGTAGAGCTCGAGTCCGCCGAGTTCCAGTTTTTCAAAATCATTGATCCTTCCCTGGCCGCCCAGTAATTTAACGGTCTCAGACTCACCTTTGGTCGTCACCCGTACTATGGCTGCATCCTGCTGCCCGTCTGTCTTTTCTTCGGTTGGAATGATGTCATAAACTCCTTTAACTACAGGATCGGGCAATACGAACTGCATCCCGGCCATGTTATAAAGAGAACGCAGCATCAGGGTTTGGGTAGTATCTTTTTTGACCTCTCCTTGTAACTGATCGGCCATGCGCATATAAGTTCCTTCGAACGGAGAGGAGATGGAATACTCGCCATCTTCGTAAATAATATTAATGGCACCTTCAGTAGGTTTGTTCAGTGCGAACAGTACATTGTGGATACTGGTTACTTCTCCTTCCTTAATGTAATGATCATGACGGTCACCCCCGCCGGCTTCCACGATCTTCAGGTAGTTTTCACCTTCAGGGTCCTCTACAAGACCTTCCTCGGCCCCGTGGATATAGTCCAGGATCTCGAGTTTTACCGGTTGTCCGTTATAATCTGTGTTGAATTCAAATTCGTTCGAAGCCCCGGGAGCGAGCAGAACCTCATTCTCTACCACTCTTCTTCGAGGCTGGCCATTGATCTCTCCATCCATGTAAGTGGTTAAAAAGGTCTTTTCTGAAAGGAAGGTATTCTCTGTAGCGCCTTCCCTAATTGGCATCATTCCTTCATAACTAATGTAACGTGTCACAAAAGCCCCTATCAAGATCAACAGGAAGGCAAGGTGCAACAGAAGAGATGACCATTTTTCTCTTTTATAAAGCTGGTAGCGTTTAATGTTTCCGGCAAAGTTGATCACGAAAAAGGCCATGATGACCTCGAACCACAGCGCATTGTAGATCCACACCTTCGCGGTTTCTGTACTGTACCAGCTTTCTATGAACGTTCCCAATCCCAGCGCTACGGCAAAAACCACAAATAAAACAGCCATTAAGCGGGTGGAAAAGAGAATGGAGGCAATTCTTTTTTGCATGAAAAGTTGTGTTTAAAAACGCTTGCAAAAGTAAGCATTTTTAAGGATTTAAGTTTTTTTTAGGACCGGAATTTCAGGAAACAAGGTGCAGCAGAAGGAGTGCCGGTTTTTTTTAATAATTTTGCCGCATGATCAACCTTGTACTTTTGGGATCAGGGAACGTGGCCACACACCTCTACAGAGCTTTTTCTGCTTCGGAAAAAGTGCAGGTGGTACAGGTGTATAACCATTCAGAAAATGGCCTGGCGGAATTTGAAAAGGAAACGCCGGTGACCACTTCTCTTGATGAGATCTTTAAAGCCGATGTTTACCTGCTTGCCCTGAAGGATGATGTCATTCCGCAGATCTCTCGGGCTTTAAAAGACCGTGAGGGGCTTATCGCCCACACCTCTGGGGCTGTGTCTTTAGCTGCTCTTGATGCCTGTACCAGGGCCGGAGTGTTTTATCCGCTGCAAACTTTTTCCAAACAAAAAGAGCTCAACTACTGCGAAATCCCTTTTTGCCTGGAGGCGAAAGATCAAAAAGACCTTGATCTACTGAAGATTCTGGCAGGGGAAATTTCAGGCAAGGCTTACGAGATCTCTTCGGCACAGCGAAAAAAGCTGCATTTATCTGCAGTTTTTGTCTGCAACTTTGCGAACCATTTATACACTATTGGAGAGAATATTTGCCGGGAAAATGAGATGCCGTTCGAGATCCTGCAACCGCTCATTCAGGAAACCGCGAATAAAGTGAAGACTTCCTCCCCTTCCGAAGTGCAAACGGGTCCTGCCATAAGACATGATGGTTCTACGATAGAAGCCCACCTGGAGTTACTAAATGATCCTGATCAAAAAGAAATATACCAAACCCTTACCCATGCAATCCAAAATTTCTATGGAAAAAAATTATAAAGAATTCCTCTCCCAGATCACCACTTTCATCTTTGACGTTGACGGGGTGCTCACCGACGGCTCCCTGCAAATAAGCACCAATGGTGACCTTTTAAGGACCATGAACATCAAGGATGGCTTCGCCATGAAACATGCCATGCAACAGGGTTTTACGGTCTGCGTGATCTCGGGCGGGTACAATGAAGGAGTTCGCCACCGCCTTAAAGGACTTGGCCTTACCGACATCTATCTGGGCTGCCCCGATAAGGTAGAACAAATGGAGGAATTTTTGGATATCTACGACATCAAGCCCGAGCAGGTATTGTACATGGGTGACGATATTCCAGATTACTATGCCATGCAAAAAGTTGGACTGCCCTGCTGCCCGCAGGATGCCGCTGCCGAGATCAAGGAAATTTCCCGCTATGTCTCCCATAAAAAAGGGGGAAAAGGCTGTGTAAGGGAAGTGATCGAGCAAGTGATGAAAGTCCAGGGTAAATGGCTTGAGGACTAGATGAACTGGGTTTTCCTCATAATCGCCGGACTTTTTGAAGTAGGATTCGCGACCTGTCTGGGTAAAGCCCGGGAAACTTCGGGAACAACAGCAATACTCTGGATGGGCGGGTTCTTTATTTGCCTCGCCATTAGCATGACCCTGCTTTACAAGGTAACTCAAGCCCTGCCTATAGGTACAGCCTACGCGGTGTGGACGGGAATCGGGGCTTTTGGTACTGTATTGATCGGGATCCTTGTGTTCAAAGAACCGGTTCATTTCTGGAGACTGTTCTTTCTTTTTACGCTCATCGCTTCCATCATAGGGCTAAAATTCGTTTCTTCCTGAGCATGAAGTGGAGGCCCTTCTTTCAGCTTATAAGGTTCCCCAACCTTATAATGATCATTCTCACTCAAGCTCTGGTAAAATATCATCTTTTTGAACCCTTCGGAATAGATGTGACGCTGAGCGACCTTGATTTCGGTCTGCTGGTATTATCCATGATCTGCCTGGCAGCCGCCGGAAACATCATCAATGACCTTTACGATCGCAGGGCAGATAAGATCAATAAACCTCACAAACTGGTGATCGGCACCCATTTTTCTGAAAAAACAGCTTACAACCTGTTCTTTTTATTTAATATTATTGGCGTTGGAATTGGTTTTTACCTGGCAAACCTGGTAGGAAGGCCTTCATTTGTCGCGCTTTTCATTTTGCCTTCTGCCTTTCTTTATTTTTACGCGACCCAGATAAAGAGTACCGTGCTGGTGGGCAACCTGGTAGTAAGCATCATGGTCGCCATGATCATCGTGATGGTTGGCATTTTTGACCTGGTGCCGGCGATCACTCCGGAAAACAGGCTGACCCAAAAGGTCATTTTTTCGATCCTGATAGATTATGCCATTTTCGCCTTTCTCCTGAACTTCCTCCGGGAAATGGTCAAGGACCAGGAAGACATCAGGGGAGATTACAATGCGGGATACCAGACCCTGCCGGTGATCCTGGGAAGGGAAAGGACCAACAAGATCATATTTCTGGTGGCCCTGCTTCCGCTTGCCGGGGCTCTTTACTATATTTACAATTATCTCAATGACAACAGGCTTGCGTTGCTATATGCTCTGCTCTTTGTGGTGGGGCCTTTGCTGTACTTCCTGGTGAAGATCACCTCGGCTGAAAGCAAAAAACAGTACCATCATTTAAGCCTGCTGTTAAAACTGGTACTCGCCGCCGGACTCATATCCGTAGGCTTGTACCGCTTTATACTCTTATAATATGTTACAGGAAAAACTGAAAGACCATCATATCATCCTCGCTTCCGGCTCACCGCGCCGCCAGCAATTCTTTAAAGAGCTGGAGATCGATTTTGAGATAAGGCTGAAGCCGGTTGAGGAAGTATACCCTTCAGAGCTTAAAGGAATAGAGATCACCAACTACTTAGCTGAATTAAAGGCCGCTCCTTTTGAGGGGGAACTTAATACGGGTGACATCCTCATCACCAGTGATACGATTGTATGGCAAGAGAACAAAGCCCTGGAAAAACCGAAGGATCCGGCGCAGGCGCTGGAGATGATCAAAGCCCTCTGCGGAAAGACCCATGAAGTCATTACTTCAGTTTGTTTCAAAACTCCCGAAAAGATCAGAACGGTTCATGCAGTTACGAAGGTAACCTTCAGCAACCTGGAAGAGGACGAAATAAGGCATTATATAGACCGCTACCGGCCGTTTGACAAAGCAGGCGCTTACGGGATACAGGAATGGATAGGGCTAATTGGAGTAGAACATATTGAAGGCAGTTATTTTAATGTTGTTGGGCTGCCCACCCACCTGGTCTATCAAACCCTATTAGAGATCGCAGAATAGCACCATCTTTTGATATCTTTGCCTAAAGTTTAGAAAATGAAAGAGCTCTTCCTGGAAAATCTCAACCAGATCATTTATACCGCCGTAGTAATCCTGGTGCTGTTGATCATTCAAAGCATCATGAAAAAGGCCGCACACCGCATTGGGAAGCAAAGTGAGATTCACGTGACCCGGATAAGGTTGATGTTCAAATACATTAACATTCTGGTGACCATCATCGCCATTTTCCTGCTGGCCCTCACCTGGGGCTACGGCGCAGAGGATCTCGCCTTGATATTTTCATCGGTCTTTGCCATCATAGGGGTGGCCATGTTTGCTATCTGGTCTATTTTGAGCAATATCACGGCCGGGATCATCCTCTTTTTCTCTTTTCCGTATAAAATAGGCAGCAGGATAAAGATACATGATAAAGACCTGCCTATTGAAGCGGTCATAGAAGATATTAGGGCGTTTCACCTGCACCTGCGCACACTTGACGGAGAGCTGATAACCTATCCTAATAACCTCATTTTACAAAAGGCAGTATCCCTTGTCGCCAAAGAGACTTCGGCCGATGAAGGCAAAGATGCGCTATAAAGGCTGCTCAAATTGGGAATCTTTATATATTTGAGAGATTTCAAAGACCATGATCATGCGAAAGGTTTTAAGCCTTCTTCTTTTTATTGTTTTTTCACAGTTACAGGCACAACAGCCTGAAAAATGGAATTCTTCTGAAATTTTCCAGGAGATCAAAAAGCTGAACTTCCTGGGTTCTGTCCTTTATGTGGCCGCACATCCCGATGATGAGAACACCCGCCTCATCTCCTATCTTAGTAACGAACTCAACGCCCGCACCGCCTATTTATCGCTCACTCGAGGTGATGGCGGACAAAATCTAATAGGGCCGCAGCTTCGGGAAATGCTTGGCATTATTCGTACCCAGGAACTGCTCGCCGCCCGAAAGATCGATGGCGGAGAACAATTCTTTACCCGGGCAAACGATTTTGGCTATTCTAAAAATCCTGAAGAAACGCTGCAGATCTGGAACGAGGAGGAGATCCTGAAAGATGTGGTAAGGACCATCAGAAGTTTCAAACCCGATATTGTTATCAACCGTTTCAAGGCAAATTCTGCGGGAGAAACTCACGGCCACCACACGTCTTCAGCCATTTTGAGTCAGCGCGCTTTCAAACTGGCCGGGGAATCGGAAGCTTTTCCGCAACTGGCGCAAAGTCTTGGAACCTGGCAACCAAAAAAGCTGTTTTTCAATACCTCTCCCTGGTTCTATGATTCTCAGGAGGCATTTGAAGCCGCCGATAAATCCAACTTTCTTGAAATGGATACCGGGGTGTACTATCCTTTAAAGGGCATGTCCAATACAGAGATCGCTTCCCTTAGCCGCAGTCAGCACCAGTCGCAGGGGTTTGGAAGTACAGGCACAAGAGGGGAAACTCCCGAATATATAGAATTGATAGGCGGACAGCATCCCGAAGGTTCCGAAGCGCTTTTTGCCGGGATCAACACCACCTGGAGCCGAGTGGAAGGCGGTGAGGAGATCGGGCAGATCCTGAAAAATGTCGAAGAAAACTACGACTTTAAAGATCCTTCGGCTAGCGTTCCTCAATTAGTAAAAGCGTATTCGCTAATTTTAAAGCTGAAGGATGCCCACTGGAAAAAAATAAAATCCGCAGAGATCACGGAGATCATTGCTGCCTGTGCAGGGCTATACCTGGAAGCGGTTTCCGAAGAATCCCTGGCCACTCCTGGAGAAGAGATCAACCTCAACCTGGAAGCGATCAACCGCAGCGATTTAAACATGCAACTTTCCGAAGTAAAGATCCTGCCGGCAGGAAGGTCTGTTGCGCTGAAAAACCCTCTGCAGAACAATGAGCCCTGGCTGGAAAAGGTTTCCGCAGTTATTCCGGAAGAAACAGAATACACCAGCCCTTACTGGCTTCAGAAAAAAGGAAGCCTGGGCATGTACCATGTTGAAGCCCCTGAACTTATCGGCCACCCTGAAACGCCGCGCCAAGTGCAGGTGGAATTTCAGGTACAAATAGATGGACAAAATATACCTTTCCGGAGAAATGTTGTGTACAAGAAGAATGATCCTGTTAAAGGGGAGACCTACCAGCCTTTTGAGATCGTGCCGCCAATATCTGTCTCCACTGCAGATGATGTCCTCATCTTCGCAAACCACGCTCCCAAGATGGTCCCGGTAAGACTGCGAGCGATGAAAGACTCTGTTACGGGCACCCTCAAAATAAAACAGCTAAGATCCTGGAAGATCGAGCCTGTCTCCTACTCTTTTGGGCCACTGCAAAAAGGAGAAGAAATAACTTTCACTTTTGAGGTCACAGCGCCCGATTTTCAGAATTCTGCGCTGCTGCAGCCGGTAGCAATTGTTGATTCTGAAGAATTCTCCAAAGAGGTGGTTAGGCTGGATTACGAGCATATCCCAATGCAGACGATAGTTCTTCCTGCGGAAATCAAACTGGTAAAACTGGATGTTCAAAAAAATGGGAAATTAATAGGCTATCTTGAAGGTGCCGGCGACGCGGTTCCCCGCGCCCTGGAGCAAATGGGATATACCGTAGATCTATTGACTCCTCAAGACATCTCTTCTGGCGCCTTGAAAAAGTATGATGCGGTTGTATTGGGAATAAGGGCCTTCAATGTGGTGGATGCCTTACAGCAAAAAAACGCGGAATTGTTCAAATACGTCCATGACGGCGGAAATCTGATCGTACAGTACAACACCAGCCGCGGACTGGTCACCAAGGATCTGGCGCCTTATCCGCTACAATTGTCTCACGACAGGGTCACTAATGAAGATGCAAAAGTGGAGTTTTTGAATGAAGATCACCCCGTTCTGAATTTCCCGAATAAGATCACTTCTGAAGATTTTGAAGGCTGGGTACAGGAGCGTGGCCTTTATTTTCCAAATGAGTGGTCGTATGAGTTCACTCCGGTGCTTTCCATGCACGATACGGGTGAAGCTCCAAAACAGGGCAGTCTTTTGATCGCGCCTTATGGAAAAGGAAATTATATCTACACCGGCCTTAGTTTTTTCAGGGAATTTCCTGCCGGGGTACCGGGAGCATTCAGGCTTTTCGCCAATATGCTTTCGCTTAAAAATGCAACTCAAACCAAACCTTCGAAGTAATGAGCCTTCCGGAGAAATACCATTGGAAAAAATCTTATACCATAGTGCTCCTTGCCAATGCGGGGTATATTTTCCTTTTTTACCTGCTAATGACCTATTTCGCCTGATATGCTGCTAATTGACTGGATCGTCCTTATAGGCACCCTCGTTTTTATAGTTGCTTACGGCGCATACAAGACCCGTGGCAGCAAAGATGTGCAGGATTATATCCGCGGTGGAAATGAGGCAAAATGGTGGACTGTAGGCCTATCAGTAATGGCTACGCAGGCAAGCGCCATCACCTTCCTTTCCACCCCGGGACAGGCTTTTCACAGCGGGATGGGCTTCGTGCAGTTCTATTTTGGACTGCCCATTGCCATGATCATCATTTGCCTGGTGTTCATTCCCATCTATTACCGCCTGAATGTTTATACGGCCTACGAATACCTCGAATCCCGTTTTGACCGAAAAACCCGCATTCTCACCGCACTGTTGTTCCTTACCCAGCGCGGACTCTCTGCCGGGATCACGATTTTTGCCCCCGCAATCATCCTTTCGGCCGTGCTTGGATGGGACCTCACCACCCTCAACATCATCATTGGGGTGCTGGTGATCATATACACGGTCTCAGGTGGAACAAAGGCTGTGAACGTCACCCAAAAACAGCAAATGGCAGTGATCTTCTTCGGAATGATCACGGCTTTTATTCTCATTATCCAATATCTGCCTGAAGAGATAAGTTTTACAAAAGCACTGGAGATCGCCGGAAGCAGCGGAAAGCTTGACATCCTGGATTTCTCTCTGGATCTTGACAACAGGTACACCTTTTGGAGCGGGATCATTGGCGGGACTTTCCTGGCGCTTTCCTACTTCGGGACAGACCAGAGCCAGGTGCAGCGCTATCTCTCCGGAAGGTCTGTACAGCAAAGTCAGTTGGGGCTCATTTTCAACGGACTCCTAAAAGTACCCATGCAGTTCTTTATTTTACTGGTAGGAGTAATGGTCTTTGTTTTCTACCAGTTCAATGACTCTCCGCTGAATTTTAATCCGGCAGCGACCAGGGCCGTATCACAATCTGAACTGGCTTCAGATTACCGGGAACTGGAAGCAGACCTGGAAAAGATACAGACTGAAAAACAGCAAAAAACACTCTTATATGCCCGGGCCGAAGATTTTTCAGCAGGAAAACAGGAGGAATTCCAAAAAGAGATGCTGGACCTTAACGATGCCGAGATCCAGACCAGGGAAAAAGCTGTGGAGATCATTTCCAAAGCCGATGAGACCGTGGAAACGAACGATAAGGATTACGTTTTTATTCACTTTATCCTGAACAACCTGCCAAGAGGATTGATAGGCCTGTTACTGGCAGTGATCCTTTCAGCAGCCATGTCCTCTACCGCGTCTGAACTTAACGCATTGGCTTCAACCACAGTTATTGATCTATATAAAAGGAATGTAGGGCCGCGTACCGAAGCACATTTCGTAAAAGCATCAAAATGGTTCACTTTAGGCTGGGGCATCATTGCCATTGCGGTAGCCAGCATCGCCGACCTTTTTGACAACCTTATACAGCTGGTCAACATTATTGGTTCCATTTTCTACGGAAACGTGCTGGGAATATTTTTGCTGGCCTTCTTCATAAAATACGTAAAAGGCCATGCAGTGTTCATTGCAGCTTTGATTACGCAAGCGATCATAATTGGGATCTATTTTATGGAGATCATGCCATACCTGTGGCTGAATGTTACCGGATGCAGCCTGGTTATAGCTATCGCTCTTATCCTGCAGTCTTCAGAAAATAATTTGCTGACCACAAGGAAAGCTCCATAAAAAAAGCGGCTCCAAAAAGCCGCTTTTTCAATGTTTTTAGAAGGATCAATTTCCTTCCCACTCCTCAATGGACTCTTTGTTCATTTTTACGTAATCCTGGTTTCCGGCCTTTTCAGCAGCAGCAAGAGATTTCTTAGCCGTCGCTATAGCTTCCTCCTTCTTCCCAAGTTCTGCTTCAATAAGAGATTTTCTCCTTAATACCCAGTAAGCTGCGGGATCACCCATCTCTACAGCTTTGGTGATCCATTCATAAGCCTTTTGCAGGTCTTTTTCCTCATCATGAAAATAAACAGCTGCAGCAAAATAATCGCCGGCCGAGGGACCTTTCATTATCTTGTCAATACTTTTCATCGCTATCTCGTCTGTTGGCAGGTCGATCTTGAGATTTGCGACAGTGTTTCCCCAGGCGAAGATCAGTTGTGCAGAATCATTCTGCAGGTCATCGAACAGGATAGTGAAGTTCTCTACTTCAATTGGCACCTCCTGAACTTTGGCCGTGGTTTTTAAAGCCACCTTTGTCTCATCCCAGTTCTGAGGAAGCCCCCAGTTGTTGGTATCGGTGTAAAAGATCACTTCCCATTCATTTTCGTCGGGAATGGTGTAAATGGCATAAGTCCCTTTTGTTAGTTCCTTACCTGCGATCGTAACCTTTGTATCAAAGGCAATGGTGGTATTGTTGTTGGCCCCGGTTCTCCACTTTTGCCCATAAGGCACAAGATCACCAAAGATGGTACGGCCTCTCATTGCCGGGCGGGAATATTTAAGGGTGAAGTTGGTTAACCCAACCTGTTGTTCAACAGTAGCAGCAGGGCTTGGCACCGGAGTTTGGATCTGCCCGCTAACAGTAACACAGAAGAGGGCTGCAAAAAAGAAGAAAGCAATGTTTTTCATAATATCTATAGTTGGTTTTAACCAAATATAGATAATTATTCAAAAGATTTTTAGATTCTTAAAGGACTGAGTCAAAAATCAAGAAAACAACTGTCTTGCCCGCTCAAGATCTTCAGGAGTATCTATCCCCACTCCTTTTACATTGGTTTCGACCATTTTGATGTTCTTCCCGTATTCGAGATACCTGATGGCTTCGATCTTTTCAGCAGCTTCAAGTCCCAGCATTGGCAGCCTCTGAAAATCTAGCAAAGCCTGCTTGCGGAAAGCGTAGATACCTATGTGCTTAAACCAGGTCACCCCGGCTTCCTTCTCTCTTGGATAAGGTATAGGCGAACGGGAAAAATAGAGTGCAAAGTCCTCTTTATTGGTAACCACTTTTACGTGGTTCGGGTTTTCGACGTCCTTCCATTCTTTTATGGGCGCCTTCAGCGAGGCCAGGTCGATCTTTTCGGCATCTTGTCCGCGGAAAACATCCAGTACTTTTTCAAGACTTCCCATATCTATCATAGGTTCATCGCCCTGCACGTTAACCACGATATCTACATCCATGTCTTCCACTGCTTCGGCGATGCGGTCACTTCCGCACTGGTGCTCCTTCTTGCTCATGATCGCTTTGCCCCCGTTCTCAGTAATCTCAGAATAGATGATATCGCTATCGGTCACTACGTAAACTTCTTCAAATAATCCGGTGTTTTTGGCCGCTTCATAGGTGCGCAGAATAACGGTCTTTCCGTTAAGGTCCTGCATGAGCTTGGCGGGAAAACGGGTGGCGGCATATCGGGCCGGGATCATGGCGATTATCTTTAAAGGAGTAGTATTCATAAATGTCATGTTTAGAAATAGGAAAGATCAGGTGGCGAAAAAATCATCTTTGAACCCTATCAGGTACAATTTATCTTTTGCCCGGGTCACCGCGGTATACAACCACCGCAGGTAATCTTTGTCAATGCCGTTGGGCAGGTAAGGCTGTTCCACAAAAACCGTGTTCCATTGGCCACCCTGTGATTTATGACAGGTCATGGCGTAAGAGAATTTGATTTGAAGGGCGTTGAAATACTTATTGTTCTTCACCTTCAGGAATTTCTTGTATTTGGACCTTTCCTCTTCGTAATCTTTCATCACTTCCTGATAAAGCTGGTTCGACTCTTCATAGGTCAGGGAAGGATTGTTGCTTTCCAGCGTGTCGAGCATCACCACTGTCTCAATCGGGTTCATATTCGGGTAATCTACCATCTGAGCTTTGATCTCGGCAAACCTGAAACCGTAGAGCTCCTTTATCGCGAAGATCTCCAGCACCTTTATAATATCGCCATTTGCAATGAAGCCGGCCTCACTGTTAGGTTTAATCCAAAAATAGTTGTTTTTGACAACCATAAGGTAATCGCCTGCCGATATCTCCTCCTCCTGAAAAAGAATCCGCGAACGTATTTGCTGGTTATACAAATTCGCCCTTTTATTGGACCTTACGATTATAGTGGTATCCTCGTGCCCCAGGTTGCGGTAGGAATCTTCAATAGCTTCCATGATCTCATAACCGTCTATTAGCCTCACCACATCCTTCTTTTGAGTAAGCTGAAATTTGAACGAATCATAGAATTCTTCCCGCAAGGCTTCCCGAATTAGCGTGGCATTCAACAGAATGTCGCTTTCCTCGCTTTGCCGCACCACTTCATCCAGCTCAATGTGCATTACCTCCTTTAAATAGGAGTTCTGAAGTTTTTGCTCTTCAAGCGCGGGGCTTACTTCCAGTTTGACCGGCGGCAACTGGGCGGTATCTCCAATGAGCACCAACTGGCATTTATGACCGGAATATACATATTGAATTAGATCATCGAGTAAAGAGCCGTTCTCGAACATTTTAGCGTCGTTGTTCACATCAGGGATCATGGAGGCTTCATCAACTATAAAGATGCTGTTACGATGCTTGTTGGGCTGCAACACGAACTGCACGCCCGCGCCTCCTTTTTTCTTCGGAAAATAGATCTTTTTATGAATGGTAAAGGCTTCCCTGCCCGAATAGTTGGAGATCACCTTTGCAGCCCTTCCGGTAGGAGCCATTAGCACCCCGCTTTTTTTCACTTTCCAAAGGTTCTTGACAAGAGAACTAATGATGGTGGTTTTTCCCGTTCCGGCGTATCCCTTCAGCAAAAAAATAGAATCTTTTTTTTCATCGACCACAAAGGAAGAAAGTTGCTGCAAAGCGATATCCTGCTTCAACTTTGCGTCAAATTTCAGATCCTCAAGCAATAAGTCGTAAAAAGACTTTACGGTCATTCTCTCCATATACCAAATTCCTCAAAGCCCAAAGATAGCAAGGTTTTTTTCGGAAGAAACTTTTACGAATAAAAAAAAATTGTAGATTTGCGGGGAACACTTAATAAACTTAAACTGCAACGCATGAAACTTGTCATTCAGTTAGTTCTTTGGATTGTGATTGTTTTCCTGGGATACCTGGTATTTAATTCGATCTACGAACCAATTCAATTTAATAAAGTTAAAGAAAAGAGATACGCCAAGGTTATCGAGAACCTTAAAGATATCAGAGATGCCGAGTTGGCTCACCGTACCATTACAGGAAGATTTGAAGGAAACTGGGACAGCCTGGTGGCTTTTATAGATACAGCGCAGTTCACTCTAACCCAAAGACGTGACTCCACCGTTCTTGATGAAGAATACGTGAAGACATACGGGGTTGACAAGTACAAGGAGATCGTGATCACCGATACCCTTGGGTACAGATCGGTTAAGGATTCCCTTTTCAAAAACAGCAACCGCTACAAGACCATGATGAATGTTCCAATCAAAGGCGTGAATGCCAAGTTTGAACTTGACGCGGGCACCATTGACAAAAACGGTACACAAATTCCTGTTTTTGAAGCCAAGGTTGCCAAAGCTGTAGTTCTTAATGACCAGGACAGAGATCTGATCTTGCAAGAAAATGAAATGGTATCTGTTGATAATGTGAACGGAGCGTTCATCAGCGTTGGCTCTATGGAAGAGGTCAATACAAGCGGGAACTGGCCACTAAAGTATGGGGACGCAGAATAAGGAACCAAATACACAAAAAATAAAATTGTCCATTCAGGTTAGCCTGAATGGACTTTCTTTTTGTGCCTTATCATCTCCCGAAAAAAAGATCATCTTTTTCAAAGAGATCAGCTTCCCCAGAAAATTAAATCCTTCGGGAGTATTACAGCAAATAGAGAAGTTGTACTACGAAGAGGAGTTTCTAAAGGACGGGGATTTTGACGTCATCGTTCAGTATTCTAATGAACTTTATACCCTGGTGCCACAAAAATTCTTTGATGAAAAGAACGCATCAGACTATCTGAAGTTCAATACCCGCATACTGGAAACCGATTATGTCGCACACGATCTTATAGAGCCTGCCGGGATAGTTAATGTGTATATCCCCTACACCAATATCAATAATTTCTTTTTTGAGAAATACGGGGAATTCGAGTACAGGCACTGCATTACCACCCTGGCCGAAAATTTCATTAAGGAGAGCACTTCCGAAAACCAAAAAACCAAAGTGTTCGTAAACTGCTACCCCCGAGGATACGACATCGTGGTGGTCAAAAAAGGACAGCTGCTGCTCACTAATTCCTTTACCTGCCACACAAAAGAAGATTTCATATATTACCTATTATTTACTGCAGAACAGCTTGAGCTGGACCCTAATGAATTTGAGCTTATTCTGGTGGGAAAGATCACGGCAAATTCAGATTATTACCAGATCGCCTACCGCTATATCAGAAATATAAGTTTTCTCAAGACCAGCTTTGGTTATATTTTTGCAGTTGACCAGGAGCCTCCTAAAGGCTATATGCACTACACCCTACTAAAAGCATTTTCATGAGGATAGTTTCAGGAACCCTGAAGGGAAAGAGAATAATCGCACCAAAAAAATTACCCGTACGCCCTACAACCGATTTTGCCAAGGAAGCCCTTTTCAACATCCTGAACAACCAGTACCATTTTTCAGCTTTAAAGGTGATCGACCTTTTTAGCGGCACCGGAAACATTTCCTATGAGTTCGCTTCCCGAGGGGCAGAAGAGATTATCGCCGTGGACGGACATTTTGAATGCGTAAAGTTCATCAATAAGATCTCACAGGAGCTAGATCTCCCCATAAGGACGGTCAAAAGTGATGTTTTTAAGTACCTTAAAGCTACGGGAGAAAAGGCCCATATCATTTTTGCCGATCCGCCTTACAATTTTGAAGAGGATAGCCTACAGCAAATTGTGGAAACCGTTTTCTCAAGAGAGCTGCTGCTTGAAGGTGGTTCGCTTATCATTGAGCACCACAAGAAAATAGATCTTTCCTCGCTAGATCATTTTTCAGAAGTCCGCAAATACGGTAATTCAGTTTTCAGTTTTTTTGAGTAACTTAAGGTATGGACCAACCAAACCACACAGTAGAACTGGATTTCTCGGTTCTTCAGTTCTATGATTATTATGTCGTTTCACGGCTAAGGGAAGATGTGGTATTTGATCGCCCGCAGGTCAAAGAACTGGTGGAAGTTTGCAATCATTACTTCGAGGATCGGCATTTTGTGTACATTTCCCAAAGAGTTCATAATTACAATGTCAATCCAACCATTTATCTCAAGCTCGAAGAGGCCAGGCATCTCTGCGGAATCGCCATTGTAAGCCAGAAGACATCAGCGCTCAATATGGCGGCCTTTGAAAAGAACTTCGCTAAAGTGCCTTTTGAAGTGTTTTTAGATCTGAAAGAGGCGCAAAAATGGGCAAAACAAATGCTGAAGGAAAGACGCTGACAGCAGAAGTGATTCTTAACCCTTTGTTGTTTTTGAATAAAGAGTGATTTAAAATTCTTCGGTTCCTGTAAATTTTCTTCTGATCATCTTTTCTACAAACACTATGAGAAATAGAGCTAGGCCAGCCAGCATTATTCTCACCCAGGAACTGAGTCCTATGGGGGCTGAGTGAAAGAGATTGTTCATAAAGGATGTATGAATAAAAATCAGCTGTAGTACCAGCATTGCAAACGCTCCATAGTACACCCACATGTTAGAGAACCACCCAATCTCTTTAATTGACCTTCTTAAAGAGCGACAGTTAAAAAGATAGAAAGCCTCCATAACAATAAAAACAGTGGTCGCGACGGTTTGAGCTTTGGGAAGGTCGGCTCCTATTGAGATTTCATACCGAAATAAAATAAAAGCCGCTAACATGATCAAGGTACCTACCAACAGTGTTCTAAAAATCAAAGGAATAGTGAGGATGGGCTTATTGACCGGGGTAGGTGGTCTATCCATGATACCTGGTTCTTTAGGCTCAAACGTAAGCATGAGTCCCAGCAGGACTGCGGTTGTCATATTTATCCATAAGATTTGTACAGGAGCCAGAGGCAGCCGGGTAGCAAAAATGATACTGGCAAGTATCACCAGGGCCTCTCCCAGGTTGGTGGGCAGGGTCCAGACTATGAACTTGGTGAGATTATCCAAAACTCCCCGCCCTTCCTCAACAGCTGCTTCAATTGAAGCGAAATTATCATCGGTAAGAATCATATCAGACGCATCTTTAGCCACTTCTGTGCCTGCCATTCCCATAGCAATTCCAATGTTGGCTTGTTTAAGTGCCGGCCCGTCATTAACCCCGTCTCCGGTCATTGCCACTACCTTATTCTTAGCCTGCAATGCCTTAACCAACCTAAGTTTTTGATCAGGGCTCACCCTAGCAAAAACCGACACTTCTTCTGCTACCCCGGGCAGTTCCTCATCCGATATTTTTTGTAGTTCCACACCGGTCAGAGATTTTAATCTTCCATTTTCAGTTTTGCCCCTTAATCCCAGTTGTGCAGCTATGGTAGCGGCCGTAAGGGCGTGATCGCCGGTGATCATTTTCACTCCTATTCCTGCCTGTTGACAAAGCTTGACAGCATTAATAGCTTCTTTCCTGGGTGGATCGATCATGGCCTGGAGACCAATAAAGATCATACCTTCTTTTACATCATCATGACTAACCCTGGTTTTGGAGGGATCGAATTCCTTAACAGCAAAAGCCAGGACCCGAAGGCCGCCTGAGGCCATATCTTCGGCGGCTTTTTCCACCTTGATTTTATCTATTGACGCAGATTGCCCCGTGTTGTCTGCCATATAAGAACAGGCCTTCAATACGGCCTCAAGAGACCCTTTCATAAACAGGATATTCTTTTCGTGTTTATGAAGAGTGGCCATGTACTGATTTTCTGACTGAAAAGGAATCTCATCTATCCTGGGGTAATAATGATCTATATAATGATCTTCTATACCGGCCTTTTCTGCGGCACTTATCATTGCAGCTTCTGTAGGGTCTCCTTCAGAAATCCAGCGACCCTCCACCTCTTTGATCCTGCTATCGTTACAAAGAACTCCTCCTCGCAGAACAGACTGCAGAGCGGGTTTATTGTCCATTCTTACCTCTTCCCCTTCAAACAACACCTTGCCTTCAGGCTTGTAACCTATTCCTGTAATTTCAAACAACTCTCCCCCGGCCATTATTTTTTGAACAGTCATTTGGTTCTCAGTAAGGGTTCCCGTTTTGTCTGAACAGATCACGTTGGTGCTCCCTAGAGTTTCCACGGCCACCAGTTTACGAATAATAGCCCGTCTCTTAGCCATTTGGGCAACTCCAATGGCAAGCATGATGGTTACAGCAGCCGGAAGACCTTCGGGTATGGCCCCTACCATAAGAGCCACGGCTACCATAAAGGCATTGGCCAAACTTTCTCCGTTTAGATAGGCTACGACCAGGATCAAACCGGCAAGGCTAAGGATCACCCATAACAGTACACGGCTAAAATTTTTGATCTTTAAGGTTAGCGGGGTGTCCAGTTCCTCTGCAGTGGCAATTGACTGGTTGATCTTTCCTACCTCTGTACGATCTCCCGTGCTTACCACAATACCCTTTCCCGTTCCATAGGTAACCATTGTGGTAGCAAAGCCAAGATTTTTACGGTCCCCGATGATGGCCTCAGCATCAACGAGTTCAGTGCTTTTTTCAACAGCCACCGATTCTCCGGTAAGTGCCGATTCATCAACCTGCAGGTCTTTGATTTTTATTAATCGCAGATCGGCCGGCATTTTATCTCCTGATTGTACCATCACAATGTCCCCCGGAACTAACTTAACACTGTTTATCATCATCTGTTTTCCGTTGCGTATAACGGTAGAGTTAGTGCTCATGCTTTTCGAGAGGGCGTCTATAGCTTTTAATGCTTTTGTCTCCTGTATATAGCCTATTATGGAATTAATCAGCACCACGGCAAAGATCACAGCAGCATCAAGGTATTCGCCCAACAACAGGGTAACTCCGGTGGCAGCCAGTAAAATGTAAATAAGCGGCTGGTGAAACTGAAGCAGAAAGCGTACCAGGCTGCTCTGGCGCTTTTTGGTAGAAATCCGATTTTCGCCGTAACGTTCTAATCGGGTTGTAACCTCCGCATCAGAAAGCCCTTTTTTAAGATCGGTATCCAGTTCCCTGGCGACCAGATCGGGTGTAACAGTATGCCACTCCACTTTTCGCATTTCCATATCAATTTTATAAGAACCAGGAGGATATCGGGAAATAAAGGCTTAAAAATCACCTTTTAAGATCATCATTATTTTAAAGTAAAGGCCTTAGATAGGGATATTTAAGATACGGAATTTTAAGAAGAAAAATAAAAAGCAGACCTGTAAGCCGGATTCTGTTCTCTGATCCCGAAAGACCAGAGCCCTTATCATTTATCTGAAGCCTTTGTTACCAAAGACCTTTAGCTGCCTACCCTCCGGCAACGGACGGGCGATCCTTAACAGCCGGTATACATGGCATTGCACCGCATAGAGTTTACCTGATTTCACTACAGCATTACCTGTACATTCTTTCTGTTGCACTTGTCCTCCCTCCCAAAAGGAGGTGATGGGTGTTACCCACTATGCTGCCCTGTGGTGTCCGGACTTTCCTCTCCAAAATAATTCAGAGCGATAAGGCGGTCTGCTTACCGACAAAGGTACTTAGAAAAAGTACTTTTGTTCTATTTTTTCATCAATATTCAGATTAAAAACCATGCCACATGTGAACACTTAGCTGTGGATAAAAAGGAAGGAATTCCTCCCCCTTTCGGTTTTGTATTTTTATATTTGTCTTTTAAATTTTCTCAATGGAACATTTTGTAGTATCGGCCAGAAAGTATCGCCCCCAGACTTTTAAGGATGTGGTGGGCCAACAAGCTATAACCAACACGCTGCTAAATGCCATTGAACACAACCACCTTGCCCAGGCCCTTCTTTTTACCGGTCCTCGAGGGGTTGGAAAGACCACCTGCGCCAGGATCCTGGCGAAGAAGATCAACCAGGAAGAGAGTCAGGATCCAAATGAGGATTTCGCGTTCAATATTTTTGAACTCGATGCCGCGTCCAACAACTCTGTTGATGACATAAGGAATCTTATAGACCAGGTAAGGATACCCCCGCAGGTTGGAAAATATAAGGTGTATATCATTGATGAGGTGCACATGCTCTCGCAGGCGGCCTTTAATGCTTTTTTAAAGACCCTTGAGGAACCGCCAAAACATGCCATATTCATCCTTGCAACTACAGAGAAGCACAAGATCATTCCTACTATTTTGAGTCGTTGCCAGATCTTCGATTTCAAGAGGATCACCGTGCAAGACGCAAAGGAATATCTTGCGTATATCGCCCAACAGGAAGGTGTGAGCGCAGAAGATGACGCCCTGCATATCATAGCCCAGAAAGCCGATGGAGCGATGAGGGACGCGCTCTCTATCTATGACCGCGTAGTGAGCTTCAGCGGAAAAGAGCTCACCCGGCAGGCAGTGACCGAAAACCTGAACGTGCTGGATTATGATACTTATTTGACCGCGACCGATCTTATCCTCCAAAATGACATTCCCCAGCTGCTTTTGCAGTACAATGAGATCCTGTCACTTGGCTTTGACGGACATCATTTTATTGCCGGCCTTGCCTCGCACTTCAGGAACCTGCTGGTTTGCCAGAATCCGAAGACCATCAACCTGCTGGAAGTGGGAGATAATACCAAAGCCCAATATTACGAGCAGGCCCAAAAGGCTTCGGCCCAATTTCTACTGAAGGGAATAGAGCTGGCCAACGAATGTGACCTGCAGTACAAGAGCAGCCGCAACCAAAGACTATTGGTGGAGCTATGCCTGATGCAGCTTGCCTCTGTCACTTTTGGCGGAGAAAAAAAAAACGATAATTCGTTCATAATCCCTCCCTCCCATTTTTCACAGCCCCCGGTACCTACCCCGGCTATGAAATTGTCACCCAAGGAGAAGGAGGTGATCACCAGTAATGAATACGGAAAAGGAGCCTCGGCCCCGCCGCAGGAAGCCCAGCTTCCCCAAAAAGGCAGCGCGACCTCAGAAAATTGCGCCCCGGAAACGGCAGTAAAAGAACCGGAACCTGATATATCTTCCCCTTCTCCTGAAGCGGAAAAAGAGCCGGCTTCCTCTCCAACTTCAGAAGTAACGCAAACAAGTGGACCTTCCGCAGAAACGGAAAACAGGATCACCAAGAAGAAAGTTTCCGGGCTTTCTCTAAAAAGCATTCAGAAGAAAAAAGAGCTGGAAGCACAGAAAAGGGAGGCTCAAAAAGAACAGGTGATCGAAAAGAACGGCGAGTTCACCGAGAAGGAAATGCAGGAGGCCTGGCAGGAATTCGCTGCCCAGCAGATCGAAAAAGGGGAAAAGATCCTCGCTTCGATCATGCAGACAGATACCCCGGTGCTGAAGGGAAAGGATATTTGCATCGAACTGCCAAACGAGACCATGAAATTAGAACTGGAGCGGGTACAGTATTATTTAATGGGATTCTTAAAGGACAAACTTCAGAACACTCACATTCAGCTTAAGGTAAAGGTAAATGAAAAGGCGGAGAAAAAATTCGCTTTTACGCCCATTGAGAAATTTCAAAAACTGCAGGAGAAAAATCCGCTTTTAGAAAAGCTACGAGCCACATTTGATCTAGATATTTAAGACATGCTTGGACTAAAATTACCGACAGACCCAAGATGGGTGAACATTGTAGAAAAGAACATTGAGGAGATCCTTACAGATCATGCCTACTGTGAACAAAAGGCAGCATCAACGGCGATCTCACTGATCGTAACCCATCCTGAATATTCTGAACTGGTCACGGCAATGACCGCTCTCGCCAAAGAAGAAATGAGCCATTTCAAAATGGTGCACGACAAGATCCTGGCAAGGGGCTACACTCTTGGAAGAGACAGGCGCGATGATTATGTGGTAAAACTGATGACCTTTTTCCCAAAAGGAGGCAGCAGGATCACCAATCTTATTCACCGGTTACTTTACGCCGCGCTAATTGAAGCCAGAAGCTGCGAAAGGTTCAGGCTGCTTTCAGAAAATCTGGAGGATAAGGAACTGGCCAATTTTTACCGAAGCCTGATGGTGAGTGAAGCCAACCATTACACCATGTTCCTCAACTTCGCCCGAAAATATGGTGACCGTAAGGAGGTGGATAAAAAATGGCAGGACCTACTGGAGTTCGAAGCAGAGATCATGAAAGACCTTGGGAAGTCCGAGACTATGCACGGCTAGCCTCTTCCTTGCTTTCCTGGTAAAGTGACCTGATGATACCATCTGACAGTCCGATCTTTGGCACGTATATTCTGCGGGCCCTGGTCCATTTCATGGCAGAGAGATAGATCTTAGCGGCCGGCACGATAACATCGGCCCGGTCCTGATTAAGGTTGAGCTCTGTGATCCGTTCCTCGTATGTCAAGGATTGTAGTAACTGATAATAAGAACTCAGGTACAGAAAGCTAAGAGGTTTTCCATTTGCCTTTCCGCTGCTTTTAAAGATGTTATTGATGTTTCCACCTGACCCGATAAGGTCAATTTTCGTGTATTCTTTAGTTACCTTTTTGATCCAGTCTTCCACTTCATTCCACACACTTTCAGGAACCATCTTGTTTAACAGCCGAACTGTTCCCAGCTTAAAAGATCGTGATGTGATGGTTTTGCCGTTAGAGTACAGGGTAAATTCTGTACTACCACCACCTACATCGACATAGAGATAGGTCTTATCTGTCTGAATAAGAGCATGAAGGTCGGTCGCGGCGATAATGGCCGCCTCATCCTTTCCGTCAATGATATCGATCTCGATACCGGTCAATTCTTTGATCTTTTGAGCTACAGCTTCCCCGTTTTCAGATTCCCTCATAGCCGAGGTCGCACAGGCCCTGAATTTTTCGATCTTATGGGAGCGCATCAACAGTTTAAAAGCCTGCATCGTATCGATCATCCTCCTGATATTCTCTTCAGAAATCGCCTTTGATAGGAAAACATCAGCCCCAAGCCTGATTGGCACCCGCACAAGAGAAGTTTTCTTGAACATCGGGTCTCTACCTTCCTGTTCCGTAATAGTAGAAATGAGCAGTCTCACGGCATTGGAACCTATATCTATGGCGGCATATTTCTTCTGAACGATCAAATCTTATTCTTTTTCAAGTTTCTTTAAATAGTAATCATATAGAGCGAACTGGGACCTTAACTGAGGCTTGTTGTTCCTGCGGTATGCATTGTCCTGTTTAATAGACAATACTCGGGCCTTTACATTATCACTCCAGCAGATCTCAAAGGTCTCGATGATCTCTTTTTGTATATCACTGTCGTAAATAGGACAACTCACTTCTACCCGGTAATCAAGATTACGGGTCATCCAGTCTGCCGAAGAAATGTACACCTTCGGTTTCCCGGCATTTTCAAAAATAAAGATCCTGGGGTGCTCCAGGTATTTATCAACGATACTTATTATCTGGATATTTTCACTCATGCCCTCCACTCCCGGTATAAGGCAACATATTCCGCGAACTATCAGCTTAATTTTCACCCCTGCCCTGCTGGCTTCATACAATTTATCAATAAGCGCAAAATCTGAAAGGCTGTTCAGCTTCAATCTTATTCCTGCCGGTTTTCCCGCTGTGGCGTTCTCAATTTCAGTAGAAATGAGCTTGATCAAGGCGGTTCGGGTATAGTGGGGTGAAACGATCAAATGTTTATACCTGCTAACCTTGTAGTTAACTTCAAAGAAGTCAAACACCTTGTTCACCTCTTTTAGGATTTCCTGGTCGCTGGTAAAGAGTGTAAGATCTGTATACACCCTGGCGGTAGATTCATTGAAATTACCGGTGCTTATGAATCCGTATCTTTTGATCTTGCCCTGTTCCAGCCGCTCTACCACGCAGGCTTTACAATGCACCTTTAGGCCTTTTACTCCAAAAATAAGGTTTACGCCTTCTTGCTGCATCTGTTCGGCATAGTTAATATTGGCCACTTCATCAAAGCGTGCCCTTAGTTCGATCTGCACCGTAACTTTTTTGCCGTTTTTGACAGCATTTATCAATGAGCTGGCTATGTGGGAGATCTTGGCCAGACGGTAAATCGTGATCTTTATAGTCTTAACTGCAGGATCAAGAGCTGCTTCCCTTAAAAATTTTACGGTATAGGAAAAGGACTGGTAAGGGGTGTGCAGTAGAAAGTCCTTTTCGGCTATGCCTTTGAAAAGGCTGCCCTGTAGTACGAGCCCCGGCATCGCTAAGGGCTCGTATGGTTTGTACAGCAATTCTTCACTCCCAAGACTGGGAAAATTCATATAATCACGGCGGTTGTGATACCTCCCGCCCGGAATGATACTGTCTGTTGCGTCGATTTCCATTTTACGCATCAGGTACTGCAGCGTATCCTGCTCAATGTTCATGTCATACACGAACCGCACCGGTTCACCCTCTATCCTTTCCTTAACGCTCGCCGAGATCTTTTCAATGAAAGATTTGCTCAGGTCACTGTCAATATCCAGTTCTGCATCCCTGGTTATCTTGATCATATGGGCTGTAATGCTCTCGTACTCGAAAATATTGAAAATGGAATGCAGGTGAAACCTTATTAAATCATCCAGAAGTATTACATATTGTTTTTCACCTTCCTTTGGCAACACCACAAAGCGTTCTATGCTCCTTGGTATCTCAATAAGCACATATTTCTTCTCTTTCAGGGGTTTGTTGACCAGCGGAGAATTTCCTTTTTTGGGAGCCGGTTCTTTCATGATCATCTTCACCGCCAGGTAAGCCGCACTGTCTTTCAACCTCGGAATTTCGGGAAGATCATTAAGGATAATGGTCACCAGGGCCGGACTCACCTTTTGTAGAAAGAAGTTCTTCAAAAATGCCTGCTGCGATTTAGGCACCTGCTTTTCATTGATGATGTAAATATTGTGATCCTTCAGTTTATTCTGAATGGAATCCAGGATGCTGAGACTTTCGCTTTGCTGATCGATCACTATCTGGGTGATCTCCTCCAGCAGTTTGTTGGCCTTGATCCCCCCCAAGACGCTTTTACCTCCCTTTCCGGCGAGATCTATGCGTTTGATCGTGGCATATCGTACTTTAAAGAACTCATCAAGGTTATTGGAAAAGATCCCGAGAAAGCGCAGTCGCTCTATCAGCGGAACGGTCTTATCTGCAGCTTCCTGTAAAACACGCGCATTAAATTGCAACCAGCTTAGTTCCCTGTTGATATACTGATTTTCTTCCATAGATTACCTTAAGTTCTTCGGAAATAAATATAAGATTGTTTTTCCGTCTTTGAGGTTTTTCCAGGAGTCGGTTTCAAATTCAAGAACAGTAAGACCTGTGGTAGGGATATTATCAAATTCCTGATCTCCCAAATGATTAACCACACTGGTCATGGCTGGATTATGACCAAAGACCATCAGGTTTTCAACAGAATCATCACAGGTTTGGATGGTCTTTAACAATTGGGAGCCGTTGAAGGTGTAAAGCTCTTTCTTGACATGGAAATCACCATCGCTAATGTTGAGCTTATCTTTAAAGATCTTCGCAGTGGTTAGCGCCCTTACCGCGTAACTGCTCCAAAGGATAAGAGGTTCATCCCTGGTAGCCACGTAAGCCTTTGTCACAAGATCAGCATCTTTAAAACCTCTTTTTTTAAGGGGCCGCTGGTCATCGGGCAGGTTTTCTTTCCAGGAGGATTTTCCATGTCTTACTAAAATAAGTCTTTTCATGATCAAGGTGCTAAGCGGTCCATCTTCCAATTATCATTTTCTTTGCTGTAGTAGATCCTGTCGTGAAGCCTGTTAGGCCTGCCCTGCCAGTACTCGAATTCCAGGGGAATTACCTTGTAACCTCCCCAATAAGGTGGTTTGGGCACCTCCTTTCCCTCATATTCAGCTTCCAATTTCTCCAGGCGTTTTTTAAGGAATTCCCTGGATGGGATGATGGAGCTTTGAGCTGAAGCCCATGCTCCTAACTGGCTGCCCCGGGGCCGGGACTGAAAATATTCCTGAGCCTCTTCTTCGGAAGTTTTTTGCGCTATTCCTTTTATGATCACCTGTCGTTCTGAGGTTGGCCAAAAGAAAGAAAGGCAAACTTTAGGATTTTCAGAGATCGATTTTCCTTTTTCTGAAAGGTAGTTCGTATAGAAGACAAAGCCTTCCATATCATATTCCTTTAAAAGGACCACCCTTGATTTAGGAAATCCGTCAAGACCGACTGTGGAAACAGTCATGGTGTTGATCTCTTCTACTTCTTTATTTGTTTCAGTTTCTCTTATCCAGTAGTGAAAAAGTTCGAACGGATCTGAGGGGAGTTCGTCCTCAAGCAACTGGTGCTTTTGGTACAATTTTCTGTAGTCGTGAAGCTTGTTTTTCATATTGCCAATTTACAGGAATTCTTACAATTTCTGAAATTTATTACCTCTATAAGGAGCTGAAAATATTTGTAAGAATTGATTTTTTCAGTTAATCAATTTCGGCTCAGTATCCCATCAAAAAAACAGTAAAGAATCAGTTAAAGATCCCTCAACATCCTGTAAGGAATTCCTTCTAAACAGCCCAAAATTTTCTGTCTATAATATTGTTAAAAACCTAAAATTTTATGCCAAAATACTAGTCTTAACGAACTGTTAATGTGTATTTTGTCCGTTAAACCTCACACTACATCTAAAAGATTTGAATTTTCTTTTTTTAACAGATTTAAGCGCTAATTTTACTTTGCAGAAGGTTCAAAAACCTTTGCCAGAATTGCCCCACTACCCCCCAAATATCTAGTGGATTTTGTAAGAAAACAAAGAATGTCTTCAGATTATCCTTCCCTGCGGATAATATGAACTTAACCAAAAAACCAACAAAAAATTGAGCAGTCACCTTTTGATGTTTTTTCCCTTTTAAAATTGAGGAAGGTCATTGTAATTCAAAACATTTTCGACTATGATTTGGAAAACTACTCTAGCTAAAATTTTCCTCCCCCTTAAAAACGTGAAAACAACTTTTCACCCGGGGAAGCTTTGGGAAAATTCAAAACCATCAGGATTTGGCATCCTGATGAGCTTCTTATTTACAGCTTCTTTTGCTGTGAACGCACAGACTTCAGGTACTATTGAAGGAGATGACTGTATCACTTTTGACAGTTGCCCGGGAGATCAAATTGTCTGTGCCAACAATTATGATGAAAATGGCGTTTTGGGTGCGTATGTTTCCTGGGAAAACCCGGTTGTGACCCAAACCTGTACTAACAACGGGAGTGAAGGAAATTTCCAAATGCTGTTTGAACTTAATGAGCAACTATTAACAGAAGAATGCTGGGAATTTAATTTCATTTCCAGGGTAGGAGGAAATGGAGGACATATTAAATTATTTTCAGGAGTAGATACTGACGGTGACCAGAAATCTAAAGTAGTTACTCCATTTTTAATGCTCAATCCCGGTTCACAAACTTCTTTTGATTTAAATTATAAGGCGCCAAAAGGAAATGAAGACTATAGTTATACAATTGAACTGTTTCTGGTAGACCTAAACGGAAATGAAATTTCAGCAGGAGATGCGATTACCGTTACAGAAAACCAAAAACGATATATTTTTAATACTCCTAACACTACTAGTGGTATTTACAGACTGAAATATGTGTTCACCTACGATCCGTTAAAGGATAAACCCTCTAATGCCAATACAGGGGACACCCTTATTGCCGTAAATGGGATGCTCTATGATGATGGCTGTACCGGCGGTATAGATTTCACAGTTACGGCACCACAACAAGGATTCTACCCTGTAGGATCACATGACCTGCAGTATGTAGCCACATATACCTCACCCAGTGGGGAAGTTAAACAAAAAACCTGCTCTTTTAATATTACCGTTACAGCTCTTGAAGTCCAATTCACAAACGTAACTCCGGTAGCCTGTGACGGCACCGGCGGTTCTTTCACCGCTACAGCCAGCGGAATCAATGGAAGCGGAACTCCTCCTTATGAGTATAGCATTGATGGCGTTAACTTCCAGGACAACGGGAATTTTAGTGATTTGTCCGAAGGCTCATATACGGTATCGGTAAACGATGCCACAGGTTGCTCTACTCAGGCCGAAGTCATCGTAGATAAACTTGCAACCGTTACAGCAAATATTTCAGGTAACGAACTACTGACCTGTGCAAATCCATCTATTACTTTAGATGCAGGAGGATCAACTGTACAGGGTACTGCTTCTTACTCCTGGAGTACGGGAGCAACTTCCCAGACAATCAATGTTACAGCGGCCGGTGACTATTCTGTAACAGTAACCGATACCAATAGTGGCTGTAGTGATACCGCTACAGTAACAGTAATAGAAAATATGACTCCTGCGGTGGCTACCATAACAGGAAATGAAACTTTGACCTGTGATGTGACTTCAGTGACCCTGGATGCTTCCGCTTCAACTGCAGATGGAAACTTCACTTACCTGTGGAGTAACGGATCTACCGATCCTTCCATTACAGTAACTGAACCAGACACTTATTCGGTTACAATTACAGGGGAGAACGGATGTGAGGATACTGCTTCTGT
>NZ_FNGG01000015.1 GCF_900102915.1 Salinimicrobium catena | reverse complement strand
CTACAGCAAAGAATTTTTAAGCATTACCAGAGGATTATTACGAAATAGTATGTGTGATAATGTGTATGAAAATCCACATGCAGAAAGGATCAATGGGACCATAAAAAATAGCTACTTGAAAGGCTATAATCCCATTGATTTTAATAGTCTAAATAGAAAATTAAGTAAGGCTGTCTATATGTATAACCATGAAAAACCTCATAGCTCTATAAATCATTTTACTCCGGTAGAATATGAAGTTAAAAAGAGAAAAGAATTAATAACTTTAAACTTCCATTAAATAGGATTAATAACAACTTCGAAAATGGTCAACCCTATTTAGGACTCCACAGTCGAGATGACCAAGAACAACGAACCATAAACTAAAAACCAGCGTCTACCGTTTAAAGACTACTGACTAAAAAACATTAACTTCGCTGCATGTCTTCAGCACGAAAACTTCTTTATCCTTTTTCGCTTTTGTACGGCGGAGTCATGCAGCTTCGGAATGAATTGTATGACCGGGGGATTTTCTCTTCCAAAGAATATGAGGTTCCGGTCATTGCGGTAGGGAATCTGAGTGTAGGCGGGACGGGAAAGTCGCCCATGGTGGAATATCTTATCTCTCTGCTGAAGGATAATTATCGTGTGGCCACTCTTAGCCGGGGATATAAACGCAGCAGCAGCGGATTCCTGTTGCTCAACGGAAATGAACCGGCTGCTGAAGCAGGGGATGAGCCCCTGCAGTTCAAAAGCAAGTTTCCCGAAATTATGGTTGCGGTAGATGAAAGTCGGCAACACGGCATTCAGGAACTGCTCATACAGGCTGCTCCGCCCGACGTGATCATTCTGGACGATGCTTTTCAGCACCGCAAGGTCACTGCCGGCCTTTATATTCTGCTAACGCCTTACGGCAACCTGTATAGCGATGACCTGGTTTTGCCTGCAGGGAATCTTAGGGAACCTAAATGGGGAGCAAAGCGGGCAGATCTGGTTGTTGTGACCAAATGCCCTGCGAAAATATCTTCCGAAGCAAAGCAAAAGATAAGAGCCCGCCTGAAGCTTCAGCCCGGGCAGGAGCTTTTCTTCAGCAGCATTTCCTATAGTGAAGAGATCTTCGGCAGGAAGGAGGTGCTTCCCCTGAAAGAACTTCAAAAAAGGCATTTTACGCTGGTAACCGGGATCGCTAATCCGCAGCCGCTTGTCGGGTACCTTAAACAGCATTCATTGAAGTTTGATCACAAAGCTTTTCCCGATCATCATAATTTCACCGCTTCAGAAATTAAGGAATTAAGATCGAAGGGCTTGTTGCTGACAACCGAAAAGGATTACATGAGGCTTAAAAATGACATTCCTGAAGAGGATCTTTTCTATCTGCCTATCACCACTCAAATAGTGGACGGCAAAAAAGTCTTTGAGAAGGCGATCCTGGATTTCGCGCAAAAAAAATGAGACCGTGGAAAGTCTCATTTTTATAGTGGCTAATTCAAACTATCTTTTCTTTCAATAATCTGAGATAACCTATTCATCAAACCGCATGCCATGTTTTAGACCGAGGCCTCCTGCTGGCTGAGGTATTTGTTGATCTTCTGGAAGAACTCCTCTGTTTTATAGGGTTTCGGGATGATGTCGGTAAACCCGTTGAGGTAAAATTCATCTAAATTTTCATCCAAAGTCACCGCTGTAAGAGCAATTATTGGGATCGTGGGATTAAACTTCCTTATTTCCCTTGTGGCTTCTATTCCGCTGATTCCCGGCATGTGGATATCCATCAGGATAAGGTCGAATTCCTTGTTTTGGGCCTTGTCCACAGCTATGGTTCCATTGTCGGCCACATCAATGATCACTTTGTGCTTTTCAAGGATCTTGCGAGTGATCATTTGATTGATCTTGTTGTCTTCAACCACCAGGATCTTTTTGTTGTGCATGATCTCGTTGCTCAACAGATCAGGGATCTCCTTATTCGTTTCCTTGGCATTTGCAGGCGCGGCTTCCAGGGCCTCGAAATTGAGGTCGAAATAGAACAGGGAGCCTTCGCCGAGTTCGCTTTCCAGGTGGATCTCGCTGCCCATAAGGCTTAGCAGGTTCTTAACAATCGAAAGCCCGAGACCGGTACCCCCGAATTTCCTGTTGATCTGCAGGGAGCCCTGGGTAAAATTCTCGAAAATGGCCTTTTGCTTCTCCTTGCTGATCCCTTCGCCGGTATCTTCGATCTCGAACCTAAGCAGGATCCGTGACTCTTTATGGGTAAGTTTCTTCACGCGCACCCAAATGTCACCGTTCTCGGTGAATTTGATCGAATTCCCTATAAGATTGATGAGGATCTGGGAGATCTTCAGCGGATCACCTTTCAATTTATGCGGAATGCCCTGGTCGAACTCCAGGTGCAGTTTGGTCTTTTTGTCTTCAGCTGAATTCTTAAGGGCGATAAGCACATCAGAGATCCTCTTTTCAAGATTGAAGGAACTCTCTAGTATCTCCACTTTTTTAGCCTCCAGCTTATTGAGGTCAAGAATATTGTTGATGAGGGATAACAGGTATTCCCCCGAAAACTTCAGCGAATTGAGATGTTCTTTCTGATTCTCTGTAGGGCTTTCTTCCAGGAGCAGGTGGGTGAGCCCCGTTACGGCATAGAGCGGCGTACGGAGTTCATGGGTGATGGTGGACAGAAACTGTGCCTTGGCCAAAGAAGCTTTTTCGGCGTTTTCCTTGGCGGTGATCAATTCTGAATTCTTCTTCTGGAGCAGGTCATTCGCCCTGGCCCTTAGATTATTGTTCTTATAAAGTGAAAGGGTGAGCAGGGAAAGGATGGTGATAAGCGCCACACTAAGAATAGTGGTCAGTTTATTTACCTTAAGGGTTCTTTCCTGTTCCT
This sequence comes from Salinimicrobium catena, assembly GCF_900102915.1. Classification (GTDB taxonomy): domain Bacteria; phylum Bacteroidota; class Bacteroidia; order Flavobacteriales; family Flavobacteriaceae; genus Salinimicrobium; species Salinimicrobium catena. The sequence continues at coordinate 13,583 of NZ_FNGG01000015.1, read as the reverse complement.
CATTACGCTTGCTGAGCTTGTTGAGCGTGTTTTTCAATGCATCTACCCCGTAACGGGCGTTGGCGTCGAGTGCGATGGCCTTCACACTAAGGTTGTAAAGGGAATCTTTCAGCGTGGCGCTTGCCTGAAGGTGCTCCAGAGACTCCCGGAATTTTCCTGTAGACTCCAGCAACTGACTGATAAGGCCGTGGGAGTAAAGCACCATGCTTTTAAAGTCTCTTTCTTCAGAAATGGCTAAGGCTTTTTCTGCATTATCGAGCGCGATGCCGTAATTTTCCAGCAGCTGGTGGGCCCGGCTTCTGAAGTAGTAGAGGCGTGCCTTTTCATAAGGGTTATCGGCATCTTTCAATTTTTCTTCAGCCTTGGCAAAATACGCCAGGGCTTTTTTCGGCTCCCGATGCACGTTCAGGTGCAGGATTCCGCGGTTAAGATCGATTAGGCCGAGACCTTCGGTATTGTTCTGTTTTTCATAAAGACCTTCAGCAAGATTGAGATACTCACTGGCACGCTCCGGATTCTTTTTTTGAATAAAGATCTTTCCGTAGCTCACATAACTGGGGGCCAGGCCTTCCTCATCCTGTATGCGCCGCTGAATGGAAATGGCTCGTTGCAGCTCGGTCGCTGCCTTGTCATACTCGTGCCGTACGTAATACAACTGCGACATGATGCTGCTGGAAAGGGCAGTGAGGCGTGGATGGTCTATGGAGCGGGAAAGTTCGAGTGCGGTATTGAGCTGCTGCAGGGCCATGTCAAAATCAACGCTGTTGATCGATTCCTCAGCATCACTTAGTAACTGTTCGATGGTGGCGGTTATCTCCTCTCTTTCCTGTAAGGTCTTTTCCTGATTTGCGTAGGAAAAAGAAAAAAGAAGCAGGGCCACTACGCATATTATGAATTTATTCATTGGGGACGTAGCTAACTGTGGCTAAATATAATTATTTATTGCTAACAAGGGAAATTAAATCAATAAGTCGGCTGGAATAGCCAATCTCATTGTCATACCACCCGATCACTTTTACCAGGTTTCCGCCCACTACCGAGGTCATTTGCGCGTCAAAAACGCAGGAGTGTGTATTCCCGTTAATATCAATAGAAACGATAGGATCTTCGGTGTATTCGAGATATCTGGAAAAATCTGTTTCCGCTGCCTTTTTAAAGGCCGAGTTGATCTCTTCTGCAGTTGTGTCTCTTTTTACATGCAGGGTCATATCGGTTAGGGAGCCGTTAGGTACGGGAACCCTGATGCCGCATCCGCCAATTACATCGCTAAGCTCGGGAAAGACCCTGGTAAGAGCCTTAGCCGCACCCGTTGTGGTGGGTACGATGGATTGGGCTGCTGCCCGTGCCCGGCGCAGGTCCTGGTGAGGCTGATCATGCAGGCTTTGATCTGTAGTGTAGGAGTGGACGGTGGTAATGTAGGCGTTGTTCACCCCGCACAGGTCATTGAGGATCTTAAGCAATGGCGCCGCGTTATTCGTGGTGCACGAAGCGTTCGATATAATGTCTTCACTCCCGTCCAGAATATTTTCATTTACCCCAAGAACCACCATTTTGATCGAGTCATCCTGAGGAGGAACCGAGAGGATCACCTTTTGCACGCAGCTGCCCAAGTGGGGTTCCAGCGATTGACGGGTTTTGAACTTTCCGGTGCTTTCTACCACCAGTTCTGTTTCAAATGGATCCCACCTGATGTTTTTCGGTTCCCGCTCATTGATCACCGGAAATCTTAGGCCGTCGACAATGATCGCCGAACCTTCTGCGGAAACATCCTTTTTCAGCACTCCGTGAATGCTGTCATATTTTAGCAAGTGTGCCAGGGTAGCGGCAGGGGCAAGGTCGTTTATGGCCACAACCTCGATCTGCGGATGGTCTAGCAGCAGCCTGAAAAGGTTTCTGCCAATACGACCGAAGCCGTTGATGCCTATACGTATCTTTTGCTTCATGCTGTGTGTAGGGGCTAGCTGAGGCATTAAGTAAGGTGTTTCCAGGCTTTATAAGAAGATCTTACCAGGGCGCCGCTTTCTACATGACGAAAACCGAGCTCAAGACCTATGGTCTCATATTTCTTGAACTGCTCCGGAGTGATGAATTCTTTCACCGGAAGGTGCTGCTTGCTTGGCTGCAGGTATTGACCTATGGTCACCACATCAAGCTTGGCTTCCTTTAGGTCCTTCAGGGTTTGAATGACTTCTTCTTCCTTTTCGCCCAATCCGAGCATGATCCCAGATTTGGTCCTGTTGATCCCTTGTTCTTTCAGATATTTGAGAACGGCGAGGCTTCGGTCGTATTTCGCCTGTATCCTCACTTCGCGGGTAAGCCGTCTTACTGTTTCCATGTTGTGGGAAACGATCTCTGGATTGGCTTCAATGATGCGGTTGATGTTCCTTTCTACTCCCTGGAAATCCGGGATAAGGGTCTCAAGAGTGGTTTCAGGACTCATTCTGCGGATAGCCTTAACGGTTTCGGCCCAGATGATGGATCCCATATCCTTGAGGTCGTCACGATCAACACTGGTGATCACCGCGTGCTTGATCTTCATAAGCTTGATGGAGCGAGCTACTTTTTCAGGCTCATCCCAGTCCACGGTTTCGGGTCTTCCTGTCTTCACTCCACAGAATCCGCAGGAACGTGTGCAAATATTCCCCAGGATCATAAAAGTCGCCGTACCTTCTCCCCAGCATTCTCCCATGTTAGGGCAGCTTCCGGAAGTACAGATGGTGTGAAGGTTATATTTGTCTACCACCCCGCGCAACTCGGTATACTTTTTACCGGTGGGGAGTTTTACCCGTAACCACTTGGGTTTAGGGGTTCTTTGGGTAGAGATTTCTTGTGTTTCCATATGGCCGCAAAGATACAATAAATCCCTGAATCGCATAACGGATAACTGGTACCTGTTGCCGGTTGTGCCGGTTGCAAGTTGCCTGTTGCCAGAAATTATTTCTCCAGGGTCATGCTCCAAAAGATAAGGTCAAACCGGTCAAGGGAGAAATGGGTTAAAATGTATTCGTGATTTCGCGGCGAAAAACCTTCCAATTCCAGGTATCAAAAATTTACTCACCAGAGATTTAGCGAAGGAAGCTAACATCTAACCTCCAGCTTCCAAAGTCCGACTTCCGAGACGGGTTAAAAATTATTAGGGAATTCGTGGCCCAAGAAATATAATAAACGCAGTTAAAGGAATGGCTGGTGTCCGGAAAAATATGATGATATGAGCTCTTAACCACTTCGACCGTCGCTCCCTTCGGTCGCTGGCTCAGTGTGACATTTCACTTTCAATCAAGGTTCTGAGCAATTTCTTGAAATGTTCGTGAATTCGTGGCGAAAAACTACCAATTCCAGATATCAGAAATTACCCGCCAAAGAATTAGCGAAGGAAGCTAACCTCTAACCTCCAGCTTCCAAAGTCCGACTTCAGAGAAGGGTCAAAAAATATTAGTGAATTCGTGGCTTAACTTCAAATTTCAGAGATATTAGAAACGCAGTTAAAGGCATGGCTTGTGCCCGGAAAATATGATGAATATGAACCCTTAACCACTTCGACCGTCGCTCTCTTCGGTCGCTGGCTCAGTGTGAAATTTCACTTCTCACAGGTATTAGGAATTTCTAAAACTATTCGTGAATTCGTGGCGAAAATTTTAAATTTCAGGTATTAGTAATCTACCCACCGAATCTTTAGTAAAGGAGGGTCAAATTCCAACTTCTAACTTCTGACTTCTAACTTCGAGTCTTCCGGTTTTCGATCACCTCTGCCAGGAGCTTTTTTGCCCGCAACAGTTTCACCTTCACATTGTTCATGGGTTCCTGCAGGGCGGCAGAGATCTCCTTATAGCTCATTTCCTGAAAATAACGCAGATTGATCACTTCCTGGTAATGGGGTTTCAATTTTTTGATATCCCGCAGCAGCTGCGCCAGGTTCTGCTCGGTGATGAGGGTGTCTTCAATGGTGGGGGTGTCATCGGCGATCTTGTGCACCTTGTCATCTTCCTCGTCTGTTGTGCGGGACCTGATGGAAGCTTTTTTCTTGCGGATGAGATCTACATGAATGTTCTTGGAAATAGTGAACAGCCAGGTTTTGAAAGTGTAAGTTGGGTCGTAGGTGTCGATCTTGTCAAATGCCCTGGAAAAGGTCTGTATGGTAATATCTTCGGCATCATATTCGTTCTGGGTGCGTTTTAGCTGAAAACCGTACACCTCGTTCCAAAAACGGTCCAGTAAATAATTAAAGGCTGCCTGTCTTCCTTTTTTTGCCTTTGCTATTTGTTGCTGAAGTGGATCCTGATCTATTTCCAATGGGTAGGTTTTGCAATTAGATTAGCAATAAATATACCCAATTGAACCCAGATTAAAAACAGTTCCAGGAACGGAAACAGCCAAAAAACATCGGTTTCTCCGAATTTTTTCCCAGAATTGTAGAATACCATTCCCTGCACGATGAACCTTACTGCCAGCAGTGCCAAAGCAAGCTGCCAGAAAGAACTGAACATAAGCACGAAGAATAATATCCAGAATAACAATTGTGTGGTATAGAACAACCCCAGCAGGAAGCGGTGTCTTTTCTTGTAATGTCCCGCAACTGATACATGCCTGCGTTTTTGTTCTATCCACGATCGCAGATCTTTCTTCGGAATACTGCGGGTGATGCCCTGTGGCGACAGACACAAAGCTGTATTTGCTGATGTCGCGGCTTGGTTCACGAAAAGGTCATCGTCTCCCGACCTAACATGCAGGTGGCTCGCGAAACCGTTTTGTTTATAGAATTCGTCTGAAGTGTAGGCGAGGTTTCGGCCAACACCCATATATGGCAATCCCCAGTTGGCGTACGAGAAATATTGAATAGCCGTAAAAAGGGTTTCAAATCTTATCAGCTTGTTCAACAGGGATCTGTTTTCAACGAAATAGCCGCCATAGCCTAATACGATGCTTTTTTGAGCGGTGAATTGGGAACTCATGTTGGTCAGCCACCGGTCAGATTCCGGGCGGCAGTCGGCATCGGTGAAAAGAAGATACGGATTTTTAGCTTTTTTGATCCCCAGGGTAAGGGCGTACTTTTTATTGGCCCAGAAGGCTTCGTTGTTCTTCACGTTCACCACCCTGACCCGCGCATCTTTTTGCTGAAATTCTTCGATCACCTCCAGGGTTTCATCACCCGAGGCGTCGTTGATCACCACCACTTCAAAATCGGGGTGGTCCTGGGAAAGGATCAGCGGCAGGAAATTCCGCAGGTTTTCGGCTTCATTCTTCGCGCAGATTATGACCGTAACCGGAAGCGAATCTTTTTCCGAAGTAACTTCGGGAGTAGAAAAAGCGAACCTAAAAAAGCCCAGGTAATAACACAGGTTGATTAGGCCTATCGCTGCGAAGGCAATGAATATGGGGAGCATCAAAGAAAAGGCTTATTTTACCGGTTGGGTTTGGTCACAATCTTTGGCTTCATCGGGCATTTTTCCGCAGAAACTACAGGCCTCTCCCTCCTTATTCAAAAAAGGGCTCTGGCTGGCACAGGTACCGCTGAATTTTCCATCTTTCTTTCCCCAGATCTTGATCGCGATGCCTGCTACTGCAAGGGCTAATAATACTACGGTTATCAATAAAAGTTTCATGCTGAAAATTTTATGCAAAAATAAGAATTAATGCACAGGATATGAAGGTTACGGTAAAAAATATTCCCCGCTTCCAAGCCTTTAACGAAGGTTTAAAATAAAGGATTGTTTTTTCATGCAGGTTTTTAATATATTGATAGTCAACCAACAAAAACAGAATGTTATGAAATGGAGAAATTTGATTTTCCTGGTCATGCTAAGCATGTTTACCCTCATGTCCTGTAAGGATAAAGAGCGGGAAGTAGAAGAGATCGAACCCGAAGAACAGGCAGAAGCTTTTGAGGAAGACCTGGAAGAAGTGCGGAGAGATGACGGCATTGTGGTGCAGGTGGAAAGCGATCCTGAGCTGAGTACTTTCGCGACCGGTCTTAACGCCTGGAACCTTGGGGAAGAAATGAACGATGAACAGGGGCCTTTTACCATTTTTGCTCCCGATAATAACGCGTACAGTACGTTGTACCGGGATCAGGGACAGGAGGTGCTGCAGGTCAATAATGACGCTATAGTGCAATATCACATTGTAAAAGGTGAAATGACTGCCGAGCAACTAAGGCAGGAAGTGCAGAATGCCAACGGCACCTATAAGCTCAAGACCCTGGCTGGTGAAGAGCTCACTGTTAGGCTCGAGGGAGACAAACTTGTTCTTGAAGGAGCGACCGGTGATAAAGCGAACATTACAAGTTCTTCAACATCGGAACAGGGAGTGATCCACATAATAGACAAGGTATTGCTGCCTTCAGATCTTGAAGTGGAGATCACTGCTGAAAAATAGAAGAAAATTTAAAGTAAAAAAGAGCTGCTCAAAATACGTTTTTTGAGCAGCTTTATTTTCTAGAAAATATTTACTTCGGGTTGTAGTAGGATTCCGAAGAGGTCAAAAACCCTTTCCTGAACCATTTTTGAAAGCCGAAGGATCTCTTCTCCCGAGGCATTGCCGTAATTGACCAGTACCAGCGCCTGTTTGCTGTGAACCCCGGCATCACCGGTGCGATACCCTTTTAGACCGGCATGGTCTATTAGCCAGCCCGCCGGAATTTTTACGTGATCTTCATCGATCTCGTAGAAGGGCATTTCTGGATATATTTCCTGAAGTTCGCGGTGTTTTTCTTTGGTGATCACCGGATTCTTAAAAAAGCTGCCGCTGTTGCCGATCTTCTTGGGATCTGGGAGTTTTGATCGCCTTATACTGATCACGGCATCGGAAACATCTTTAATGCCCGGCTCGGTGATCTCTTTTTCCTCTAAAAATGAATCTATGGACCCGTAAGCTGTGTTAAGACGGTGATCCTTCCGCGTGAGCCTGAAGGTTACCGAGGTGATGATATATTTCCCCTTTACCGCATTTTTGAAAATGGAATCTCTATACCCGAATTCACAGTCGGCCAGGTTGAAGGTCTTTATTTCAAGGGTCTGCACGTCTAATGCGGTGCATTTCTCAAAAGTGTCCTTTATTTCCACACCGTACGCCCCAATGTTCTGAATGGGTGCCGTGCCAACATTTCCCGGGATGAGGGAAAGGTTTTCAAGGCCTCCAAAACCGTTGTCTATGCAGAAAAGCACGAATTGGTGCCAGTTCTCACCGGCCATGGCCTCTACCAGTACCTCTTCATCGGTCTTCTCGATGATTTTTATCCCTTTCAGGTTGATGTGTACCACGGTCTTCTCCACGTCTTTTGTGAGCAGCATGTTGCTGCCGCCGCCAAGGATGAAAAGTTCCGAAGCATAGGAATTCTTCAGAAGAACTCTAAGTTCCTCAACGCTTTCCACCGAAACGAACTTCCGGGCCTTCACATCGATCCCGAAGGTGTTGTAGTTCTTAAGAGATTTGTTCGTGGAGGTCTTCATTAGCCTTTATATTCCTTTAGCGCGGCTTTTAGGATTTCAAGGGCCTTTTCAAGATTTTCTTTTTTCAGAACATAAGCGATGCGCACCTGGTTCAATCCGGTATTTGGAGTGGAATAGAACCCTGCTGCCGGCGCTACCATAACGGTCTCATTGTTCAGTTCGAAGCTTTCCAGCAACCATTTCGCGAAATCTTCGGCATCTTTTACCGGCAGTTCTGCGATGCAGTAAAAAGCGCCTTTGGGTTTGGCCACTTTTACCCCCGGGATCTGCTCAAGACCTTCAACCAACAGGTTTCTTCTAGATGTATACTCTTGGATCACTTCTTCAAAATAATCCTGCGGAGTGTCCAAAGCGGCTTCACTGGCTATCTGGGCAAAGGTTGGAGGACTAAGCCTTGCCTGCGCGAACTTCATTGCGGTGCTCATCACCTCCTTGTTCTTGGAAGCCATACAGCCTATCCTCGCGCCGCACATGGAATAACGCTTGGAAACAGAGTCGATCATAATAGCATTTTGTTCGATTCCCGGTACGCTCATGATAGAGTAATGTTTTGCTCCGTCATAGGCGAATTCGCGGTAAACTTCATCGGCCACGATGAACAGGTCGTGTTTTTTCACTATTTCGGCTAACTGGTCTATCTCTTCTTTGGTGTAGAGGTATCCGGTTGGGTTTCCGGGGTTGCAGATGAGAATAGCTTTGGTCTTCTCTGTGATAAGTTTTTCAAATTCTGAAATTGGAGGAAGGGCGAAACCTTCTTCTATTTTGGATTTTACCGGCACCACTTTCACTCCCGAAGAGGTGGCGAAGCCATTGTAGTTCGCGTAAAATGGCTCAGGAATGATCACTTCGTCACCTGCATCGCAAATGCTTCCCATGGTGAAAAGTAAGGCTTCAGAACCTCCTGTGGTGATGATGAGCTCGTCTGGAGCTACATCTATGTTGTGGTTGCGGTAATATTGGGAAAGTTTGTTCCTGTAGCTTTCAAAACCTGCCGAGTGGCTGTAGGAAAGCACTTCAATAGCGTTGTCCTTAACGGCGGCAAGCGCTTTCGCCGGAGTCTTGATATCGGGCTGCCCAATGTTGAGCTGATATATATTGCGGCCTTTTTTAATGGCTGCTTCGGCGTAGGGAACTAATTTTCTTATCGGTGATTCGGGCATTGCCTGCCCTTTGTTTGAAATACTTGGCATGATGCTGATTTTTGGCTTACAAAGTTGCGAAAATATTACATTACACATGCTTATTTTTCGTAATTTTTATCTGTGGTCAATCTGCTGTTATGCTGAAAAATAGCCTCCTTATCCTGTTCTTTTTAAGCAGTGTCATTTCGGGATATTGCCAGGAGGGCTTTTTGATCGATAAGAACAGGAGATCGACTAAAGTGAAATTTGAGCTTGTGAACAATTTGATCATCCTGCCGGTGGAACTGAATGGCGTTGAACTTTCCTTCTTGCTCGACACCGGAGTCAATACTTCTGTGCTTCTAAATATTGAGGAGGGGGATTCCCTGGAACTGAAAAATGCTGAAAAGATCAATCTTCGCGGTCTGGGAGGGGAGGAGTTGATCGAAGCCTATCGTTCTGTGGATAATGAGTTAAGATTAGGTAAAGTGAGCTGTAAGGACCTCACCTTATTTCTGATCTATGATGCCGATGTGAATTTCTCGCCGCGGCTGGGCATTCCGGTGCATGGGATCATTGGCTATGACTTTTTCAAGGATTTCGTGGTGGAGATCAATTATTCCCGAAAATTCCTGAGGCTGCATGATCCCGATCGCTTCAGTAAAAAATTGTCCCGGTACAATGAAATGACCATACGCTTCTTTCAGAATAAACCCTACATAAGGGCCAATGTGGAAATAGAAGGAAAGGTGGTGCCTGTAACTCTGCTGATAGATAACGGCCTGGGCGATGCTGTGTGGCTCTTCAACGAGAATGCAGATATAAAGGTTCCTGAAAATTCGTTTGATGATTTTCTGGGTCTTGGGCTGCTGGGTGACGTCACCGGGAAACGCAGCAGAATAGGTTACCTGGAACTGGGTGACCACAGGCTCCGGGATGTCACCGCCGCCTTTCCTGACAGCGTCTCTGTGCAGGGGTTGAAGCTTTTTGCCGAAAGGAACGGCAGCATAGGAGGGGAGGTGCTCAAAAGATTTAATGTGATCTTTGACTATGACCATCAAAAGATCTACCTGCGAAAAAACAGGTTTTTCAATGATCCTTTTAATTACGACATGAGCGGCATCACCCTCGAACATAGCGGTTTTATGATCGTGGAATCTTATGTGAATGTTTCCAGGCCGGAAAGCGCACGGGACGACAATGAAATTATATTCGAGACCGGTCTCCAGACCCGTAAAAAATTCGAATTAAAACCTGCTTTTAAAATAGTAAGTGTCCGCAAGGATTCTCCGGCTTATGAAGCGGGTTTGCAGGCAGGAGATGAACTGGTGAAGATCAACGGGCGTGACGTTTTTAGATATGACCTGGAAGATATCGTTTCACTTTTTGCTTCTGAAGAAGGCAAATTGATCAGGCTGGAAGTTAACAGGGGAATCTCTAACCTGAAATTCGAATTCCGGCTTAAAAAGGTATTGTAAAAAAAGATCCCCTCAAAAATGAGGGGATCCGGTATCTTTGTTTCTTGGTCCTTAGCTCTTCGGTTCAAGGACCTTTCCTTTAATGGTGAGCTTGGTTGTTGCTGATTCGGCGTTGGAGTAGACCATTATGGATTTCCGGATAGGGCCTACCCGATTGGTGTCATATTTCACCGTGATCTGCCCGGTCTCTCCGGGTGCTATCGGTGCCTCAGGTTTCTCGGGGATCGTACATCCGCAGCTTGAGGTGACATCGGTGATCACTAAAGGAGCTTTTCCTGTATTGGTGAACTCAAAAACGCGAATCCCATCACTTCCTTTTTCTATTTCGCCATAGTCAATTACGTCTGACTTGAATTCAATTTTAGCCGCATCCTGTGCTTGTACAGCAAAGCCGGCAAAAATGAAAACAGCGATCGCTACTAATTTTTTCATAGTTTTTGGTTTTAACAGAATTGTAAATATAAGATATCTACGTCATAAAAGGTAAAAAAAATGTTTTCCATTTCATTACCTTTTATAATCCTGAAGTTATAATTACTTTTGCCTGATATTCCAAAAACCGCACCAAAGTATGTCTGTAGCATCAAAATACATAGCCCACGAAGTGGAGGAGAAATGGTATAAATACTGGATGGAAAACAATTATTTCCATTCCGAAGTTGATGAAAGGGAACCTTACACCATCGTCATTCCTCCGCCAAACGTGACAGGCGTACTTCATATGGGGCACATGCTGAACAACACCATCCAGGATGTTTTGATACGCAGGGCTCGCCTTAAAGGCTACAACGCCTGTTGGGTGCCGGGTACAGATCATGCTTCTATCGCTACAGAAGCCAAGGTGGTGGCCAAATTGAAGGCAGAAGGCATAGACAAAAATGACCTTTCAAGGGAGGAGTTCCTGGAGCACGCCTGGGAATGGACCCACAAACACGGCGGTATAATTTTGGAGCAGCTTAAAAAACTGGGAGCTTCCTGTGACTGGGAGCGTACCAAATTCACCATGGATGAGGACATGTCAGCTTCGGTGACCAGGGTCTTCGTTGATCTCTATAATAAAGGTCATATCTACAGGGGTTACCGCATGGTGAACTGGGATCCGCAGGCAAAGACCACGCTTTCTGATGAGGAAGTGGTGTACCAGGAACGCCAGGGACATCTGTACTACCTGGAATATAATATCGAAGGCAGCGATGAGATACTTACCATAGCCACCACCCGTCCTGAAACCATACTCGGGGATACAGGAATTTGTATCAATCCTAACGATGAGCGTTTTTCCCATTTGAAAGGGAAAAAAGCCATTGTGCCATTGTGTGACCGCGTGGTGCCAATCATTGAAGATGAGTACGTGGACATGGAATTTGGAACTGGATGTCTTAAAGTGACCCCGGCCCATGATGAGAATGATAAGGTGTTGGGTGATAAGCACAATCTGGAAGTGATCGACATTTTTAATGATGATGCTACTCTTAATTCCTTCGGAATGAATTATGAGGGCATGGATCGCTTCGAGGCCAGGAAGGCCATAGTAAAAGAACTTAAAGAGAAGGGGATCCTCGTAAAGACCGAAGATCACCTGAATAAAGTAGGAACCAGTGAGCGAACCGGGGCGGTAATTGAGCCAAAGCTGAGTGATCAGTGGTTCCTTAAGATGAAAGAACTTGCCCAACCTGCCCTTGATGCTGTACTGCAGAAGGAAGTGAACCTGGTGCCTGAAAAATTCATCAACACCTACCGTCACTGGATGGAAAATGTTCGGGACTGGAACATTAGCCGCCAGCTTATCTGGGGACACCAGATCCCCGCTTTCTATTTTGGCGATGGAAAAGAGGATTTTGTTGTTGCCGAAACCAAAGAAGAGGCCCTTCAAAAAGCTAAAGAAAAGACCGGTAATGCAGATCTTACCGCTGAATCACTTACTCAGGACAAGGACGCCCTTGATACCTGGTTCTCCTCCTGGTTGTGGCCGATAAGTGTCTTTAACGGTATTCTGGAGCCCGATAATAAGGAGATCAATTACTATTATCCTACCAATGACCTGGTGACAGCGCCCGAGATCCTTTTCTTCTGGGTGGCAAGAATGATCATTGCCGGCTATGAGTACAGGGGCAAAAAACCTTTCAATAATGTTTATTTGACCGGAATTGTTCGGGATAAACAGCGCAGGAAGATGTCCAAATCCCTTGGAAATTCACCCGATCCTCTTGAGCTTATTCAGAATTACGGTGCCGACGGGGTGAGGGTAGGAATGCTGTTGAGTTCTCCTGCCGGGAACGACCTCATGTTCGAAGAAGATCTCTGTAAGCAGGGAAGTTCTTTTGTGAACAAGATCTGGAACTCTTTTAAACTGGTTAAATCCTGGGAAGTTTCTTCGGAAAAAGAGCAACCTGAATCTTCCAGGATAGCACTGGAATGGTACAAAGCGAGATTTCAAAAAACGCTGAGGGAGATCGAGGATCACTATAAGAAGTACCGCATGAGCGATGCTCTAATGGCTACATACAAATTGGTTTGGGATGATTACTGTTCCTGGTTGCTGGAAATGGTGAAGCCTCCGTTTGGGGAAGCCATGGATGAGAAAACCTACAATGAAGTGATCGCGATCCTTGAAGATAACCTGAAGATCCTGCATCCTTTTGTGCCTTTTGTTTCTGAAGAGATCTGGCAGGCGATAAAAGAACGTTCTGAAGAAGAGGCTTTGATCGTTTCTTCCTGGCCAAAAATGACCGATTTTGATGAAAAAGTTATTTCAGAATTTGCCGTGGCTGCTGAAGTGATTTCCGGGATCAGGAGCATTAGAAAAGAAAAGAATATCGCCCATAAAGAGCAGCTTCAATTACAGGTGCTCAATAACGAGAACCTTCCGCAGACCTTTGATCCGGTCATCCGAAAAATGGGAAATATTTCCGATCTTGAATATGTGGAACAGCAGGTGAAGGGCGCATTGTCCTTCAGGGTGAGATCAAATGATTACTTCATTCCTATGGCCGGGGCTGTAGATTTGGATGCTGAAAAGGCCAAACTTGAGGAGGAACTTAATTATACCCGCGGTTTCCTGAAATCTGTCGAAAAGAAGCTTTCCAATGAGCGTTTCGTGAACAATGCTCCTGCAAAAGTGGTAGAGATCGAACAGCAGAAGAAACAGGATGCCGAGGCTAAGATCGAAGCGATCGAGGCTAGTTTGAAGGCGCTGGAGGTTTAAGGTTCAAAGTTTAAAGTTCAAAGTGGAATAATGTGGAGTCCTAAATAGGGTTGACCATTTTCGAAGTTGATTATGAATCCTATTTAATGGAAGTTTAAAGTTATTAATTCTTTTTTCTTTTTACCTTCATATTCTACCGGAGTAAAATGATTTATAGAGCTATGAGGTTTTTCATGGTTATACATATAGACAGCCTTACTTAATTTTCTATTTAGACTATTAAAATCAATGGGATTATAGCCTTTCAGGTAGCTATTTTTTATGGTCCCATTGATCCTTTCTGCATGTGGATTTTCATACACATTATCACACATACTATTTCGTAATAATCCTC
>NZ_FNGG01000006.1 GCF_900102915.1 Salinimicrobium catena | reverse complement strand
ATATCCGATTAATCAAATCCTCAATTCCACAATAATCATTGGAAGTTCTGAAACTACCTCCATTACGGTGGAGACACACATCCAAAGTCAATTTACTAATGTCGATACCAACAACTTCTCTAATTTTTTCCATAATTTTATTTTTCAAGAAAGGTTGCTTTAACTAAGACCTTTAAAAGCAAGGCTAATATCCTATATGGTTCTGGCAACCGAATTAAAGAACGGGGACTAATACAGGCAATGGGTCGTCAACCTGGCCGGCAGAAAGTTCACCCCGTTCTTTTTATTTTCAATAAGAACCATAGAAAAAATTGATTAGCCAAATCTAAAGGTCGGCAGACAGGTGATTTTCCCTGAAGCGAAAAGCTTAGGAAAGATCGTATGGAGAACAGAGGCATTTCACTTCCCGTCGTTCTCGATACAATTTCACCCCTGCTATCGCAGTCGTGAAATCACTCGAACTGACGGGGCGAATTCACAACAAATTCCGCCAAAACCTTTTAAAATAAAGGCGGGAGCGTTATATTCACGGCTTATCTAAAAGAACAAAAATGAAAGAGAATAAAGTGCTGGATTATATTAAAGATGTACTGGAAAATGTGCCTGCCGACTGGGTAAAACTTACCACTCACCGGTTGGATATTTATAATGAAGAACTGGCTAAAACAGAGTTCCTGGAGCAATTCGAAAACTTATATGAGGCTAATAATTCTACCCGGGAAGCGCTTGCTGCTCTGCCCACTGCTTTTGATTACATTCGTTTAGGTCATCCTTTGTCGACCGTATTGGAATGGGCCCTCGCTGAACTCAACGATCTGAAAGCGGAAAATGTGATCAGTTTTTCCTCAAAGACGGCCCCTGTTTTGGCTGTGCTGAGAAAGAACCTGTTCGACCGGAAAAAGACCAGGATCTTTTACACAGATAAATTACCCGATTCTTTTGATGCGGAAACAGTAAAAAGGGTTTATGGTTATGATTTCGATTTGCAACAGGTTCGAGAAGGAGAGGAAATTCCTGAATTTGACGGCAGCACTGTTTTGATTTCACATCGGGAGAACTTCGGGAAAGTGAAGCTTGATAAGAATATTGACTTTTTCATCAGTATCCATGACAGGCTGGGAAGTGTTCTCCTGGTAAACGGAGAGCAAAATGAAGATTACATAAAGGAAATTCAGCACGTACGCAGAAGGGAGACCATTGCGATGACTCCGGCGAACTGCTACGCTGCCTTGAAAAAGATGACCGGAGGATCATTAAGTGATCATCAGATAAGCAACAGGGAGGCAGACAAGACAAGTGTTCTGAATTCCATTAAAGAGGTCACCGCAGCAGATACCGATGCGCTACTAGCTTCTTCGGGGCTTTCCATGCAGTACGCGATCATGATGGGCCTCATTGATGATGCCCTTGAAAATCATTCAGGAAAGGATATCAGGATCATTGTTCCTCCCAATTGCTATGGAGGAACCAACGATCAGGCAAGGCGTGTTGCAGCCTGTGTGGACAATGTGGAGATCATGGACCTGCTGGTGGACAGGGACAATGATATGGTTGAGAGCATTGACCAGGTTTTGGAGCAGGCGGCAAAAGAAGATGCCGTTCCTTATATCATTGCAGAAATTCCGACAAATCCGAGAGTTGAGGTTCCTGATCTGGAAAAGTTAAGGTCTGTTCTTAGTGCAAGACGTCAAACCGCGAAGGGGGAAGCGGCTATTGAACCCGTTTTTATTTTGGATCAGACCTTCTGTCCCAACGTACAGTTTCTAAGCGAGGACGGAATTCTTTCATCTGTTAAGACCATTTCCTATGTGAGCGGATCCAAATTCCCCAGCGGAGGAAAATGTACCGCCGGATATTGTGTGGCCAATAGAAAAGCCGCAGGCCTGATGGAAAAAATCGAAAAGCACCTGATCCTTTGCGACAATGAGGCTACAGATCTGCAGGTCGAGATCCTGGCAGAACAATTGCCCTCCATGAACCAGAGGATAAAGGATGCTTACAGGAACACCCGGGAATTCGTGAATTTTATCAAGGAAACCTTACCCGAAGCAAAGATCAATTTTGTTTCGGAAGACCTGGCAGAGCAGGGATTCACTCCCTCGGTTTTTTCCCTGGACCTTCCAACAAAAGGGGAGACAGCTGAAGAAAAAGAAACCTATAAAAGGGCACTCAACCAGAAGCTGATCAACATGATGATCACCCAGATCCCTGAGGAAAGCAAATACTGCGTGAGCTACGGTCAGCTGAAGGGATGTTACTGGACCATCCCCGCGACCTCTACCCAGGGAACTACCAAAGAAAGTGACAAGGATTACATCGCACGGGTTTCTGTTTCTCCGGACCTGGACCTTGAACGTCATAAGAAGGTGTTCAGAGCTTTTGTGGAACAGATCTGACTTAAATGATCAATAAACTGAACATTTTTTAAAAAGCCTTCCGTGATTCGGGAGGCTTTTTCCTTTTAGGATGGGGTGATCATAATATACTTTCAAAGTTGTCTTTTTTTTGTTTTCTTGATTCATAAATCACGCACATCAATTTTAATATACTGATAATCAAACAATTATATATAACTTTTTATTAAATTAGAAAGGCTGAGTTTATAATTTTAAATCAGTTGTCATGGCGGGTACCTTTTCGCAGATCTATATTCAGGTAATTTTTGCTGTCGACGGTCGACGATCATTGATCAGGCCCTCATGGGAGGCTGAATTATTCAGATATATGAAAGGAATAATCAGCAAGATGGGCGAAAGACCTCTGGCCATAAACGGTGAAACCGATCATGTACACATCTTTCTCGGTATACGACCCTCGTGCTGCTTATTGGATCTGGTGCGGGAGATCAAAAAAGCCACTAACGATCATATAAATACCAGGCACCTTTTGGAGCCAAGGTTTCAATGGCAGGAAGGATTTGGTGCCTTTTCCTATTCTCATTCCTCCCTGAATGATGTTATAGAATATATTCTGAACCAAAAAGAACATCATAAAACGCTATCTTTCAAAGAGGAATACCAGAAGTTGCTAAGGCAATTCAGCGTAGATCATAAGGAGGAGCATTTATTTGATTGGGTCGAGTAAGTCCGGAAATTTGAACATGTGCGGGCGCGAACCAATTCCCACGACCCGAAAGTGGAGAATATTTCTGCATTAGCTTTTTCAAAAAGAATAAGAAAACGATCCCTTTTTCCTAACTTTCGAAGGCCTTTCTATAATACTATGAAGAAAACGAAGACCTATCCCGAAGAGGTTTACTGGAACGATACCTGGGTCAGACCCGAAGAAGCTTTTGTATCGGTTTTTGACCGGTCCTTCATGTTTGGCGACGGCATTTATGAGGTGACGCCATTTTATGCAGGAAAGCCTTTTATGCTAAAGGAGCATGTGGCACGAGTGAAATATTGCCTGCAGGAAATGAATATAGTTTTTGACACTTCTATTTTGGAAGATCTCATGCTGGAAGCAGTGAATCGCTCCTCTTTTTCTGAAGAAGACGCTGCCGTTTACCTGCAGATCTCCCGGGGAACCGCGCCGCGTTCCCATTTCATTCCCGAAAAGGTGCAACCTTCCCTGTTGCTTTACGCTTTCAAGGTAGACCTGGCCAATTTTGAGAACAGGTACTGGAAAGTAATGGCTTCGGAAGATCTGCGCTGGCACAGGTGCGATATCAAATCTACCGCGTTGCTGGCAAACACCCTCGCCAACGAGGCTGCGATTTCTGCAGGTTATGATGAAAACCTGCTATTTAGAAACGGGTTTTTTACTGAAGGTTCCCATACCACCATCTTTTTTGTCGTAGAAGGAACAGTCTACACTCATCCTGAAGGCCGACAGATACTCTCCGGCATCACCCGAAAGGTGGTGCTCGATCTCTGTCAGCAATTAAGTATTCCGGTAAAGGAAGAAGCCTTTCCGGTAGACGGTTTAGCTTCAGTTGAAGAGATCTTCCTCACCGGCACCACTACCCAGATCGCTCCGGTGTCCTCAGTAACCATTGATGGCAAGGGGTTGTTTTCTGCTCAAAAAGGGAAAATAACCACGCGGCTGCAGGAAGAATTCTTGAGGAGAACCAGAGGTTAAAAGCTCTCAAATGACAAGCACCAAGCACCAAAAACCAAATTACAATTGATGGTAGGTCGAGCCCTTCGTCTGCACTAAGGACAGGATAAGTCGAGACCTTATTATTTACAGGCATTTCATCTCAAAGAAACCCCTCGACTCCGCTCGGGGAGAAATTGGTGGAACAGGCAACGGGAAACCGGCGACAGCTTTTCAACTCGCACCCTGCAATCCGCAACTAATTTCTATCATTCATCAACTCAAGAACTTCCTCCACCGGCAACTTGTCTATCTTTCTTCCTTTATACCCGGTCATGGTCTCTGCCATAAAAAGGGAATTGATAATGGCTTCTTCGGTGGCTTCGATCGCAGCCATGAACAGCGGACTCATCAGGTCATTGGGAACAACTTCCTGGGAAAGCAGTTTGTTTTCTATTTTATAGGGAATACGCATGGACTCGGCAGTCGAGAAGGCGATGATGTAATCTCCGCTGCCGTTGGACGCTATGCCCCCGGTCTTGGCCAGGCCCAAAAATGCCCTTTTTGCCAGTCTTTCCAGGTTTCGGTTGTCAAGAGGAGCATCTGTAGCCACAATGATCATGCAGGAGCCGTCAACATTGTTCAGCAATTCGTTGCTGAAAGAGAACTGCTTCAGCTTTTCGCCTACCTGCACTCCATCTATTTGCAGAATTCCGCCAAAATTGGATTGTACCAGGACACCAATGGTATAACCGCCCAAAGATTCGGGCAGGAGGCGGGAAGCCGTTCCAATGCCGCCTTTGTAGCCAAAAGCGATAGTTCCGGTGCCGGCGCCAACATTGCCTTCTTTCGGGCGTTCTTCCGAAGCATTTTCAACTGCCGCGATCACATCCTCTTCACTGACGTGCCTTCCGCGGATATCATTCAGATAACCATCATTCGTCTCACCCACTACTGCGTTGACCGAACGCACGTCCTCATTTTCCTTTAGATCCAGCACATAACTTATCACTGCGTTCATCGCCGTGGGGACACTAAGGGTGTTGGTGAGAACGATCGGCGTCTCCAGGTTTCCGAGTTCTTTAATTTGTGTGCTGCCGGCAAGTTTTCCGAAGCCATTGCCCACATAGACCGCGGCCGGAACTTTCTGCTGAAAAATATTTTCGCCATGCGGGAGAATGGCGGTGACTCCCGTTCTTACCGAATCTCCTTTGATGAGGGTAGTATGGCCTACCTTGACGCCGGCCACATCAGTAATCGCATTCTGCGGTCCCGGTGCCATGACACCTATTTCGATTCCCAGCTCGCGGGGCCGTTGCTGGCTAAAGCCAATTTGGGAAAAGAGGAAAAATGCAAAGCAGCTGAAAAGAAGGTTTTTCATTTGGTGATAGTTAGGAAGTTCAATTTAAGCGTTTTCTGCTAAAGATGTATTTTAAAGCTTAACGGCCTGAATGCTAGATTTGTCATTTTTGGTCGTATCTTTGCACCCGCCAAAACAAAACCTCCAGGAAAAAGAAACCTCACTGGTTTCCAAAACCTGTGAGGTTTTATCGGCGGGAAAAATATATATATGAGAACGAAGTCGCTAAAGAAGAACAGGATCAACGTGGTAACCCTTGGGTGCAGCAAGAACGTCTATGACAGCGAGGTGCTGATGGGGCAGCTTAAGGCAAATGAGAAGGACGTGGTGCATGAGCAGGAGGGGAATATCGTGGTGATCAATACCTGCGGTTTTATCGACAATGCCAAGGAACAATCTGTAAATACCATTTTAGAGTTCGTTGAAAAGAAAGAGCAAGGCGAGGTGGACAAGGTTTTTGTGACCGGTTGTCTTAGCGAACGCTACAAACCCGATCTTCAAAAAGAGATCCCCGATGTGGATCAATACTTTGGAACTACCGAGCTGCCGGAACTTCTTGCAGCCCTTGAAGCCGACTATAAGCACGAACTGGTAGGGGAGCGGTTAACCACAACTCCGAAGAATTACGCTTATTTAAAAATTGCCGAAGGTTGTGACCGTCCTTGTTCGTTTTGTGCCATTCCGCTTATGCGCGGAAAGCACAGATCCACTCCAATAGAAGACCTGGTGACCGAGGCAAAGAACCTGGTCGCCCAGGGAGTGAAGGAACTCATTCTCATCGCCCAGGACCTTACGTACTACGGACTTGATCTTTACAAAAAGAGAAATCTGGCTGAGCTTCTTGAGAACCTTGTAAAAGTGGAAGGCATTGAATGGATACGTTTACATTACGCTTTCCCCACAGGTTTCCCTATGGATGTACTGGAAGTGATGAAAAGGGAGCCAAAAGTGTGTAATTATTTAGATATTCCGTTGCAGCATATTTCAGATGATCTGCTGAAGTCCATGCGTCGCGGAACCACTCATGAAAAGACCACGAACCTATTGAAGGAATTTCGAAGCAGGGTGCCCGAAATGGCGATAAGGACCACGCTTATTGTGGGCTATCCTGGGGAGACCGAAGAACATTTCCAGGAACTGAAGGAATGGGTGAAGGAGATGAGGTTTGAGCGCCTGGGTTGTTTCACTTATTCGCACGAAGAGAATACTCATGCCTACAATCTTGAGGACGATGTACCGCAGGAAGTGAAGCAGGAGCGCGCCAACGAGATCATGGAAATTCAGTCGCAGATCTCCTGGGAACTGAATCAGCAGAAAATAGGGGAGATCTTTAAGGTGGTCATTGACCGCAAAGAAGGCGAGTATTATATAGGTCGTACCGAATTCGATTCTCCCGATGTGGATAACGAAGTACTGATAGATGCCACCAAGGTATACTTAAAGACCGGAGAATATTACGAGGTAAAGATCACAGATGCCGCCGACTTTGACCTGTATGGTGATCCCGTGAATGTGAAGGACGAAAAGCCAAAGAGAAAAGAACTTAAAATTAGAACGGTGTAAAAACCGATTTTCCGGGTGCTGACTGGAATAAGAACAACCCTGTCAGGGTTCCAAACCCTGACAGGGTTTTATGTTTTTAATAATCAATCTAAACCTAACAGGTTTTTAAAACCTGTTAGGTTTGTTAAGCAACAGTGATCTTATCTTCGAGATAAACCTCCTGTACGCTATTAATGATCTCCACCCCGTCTTTCATAGGCCGCTGAAATGCCTTTCTTCCCATGATGAGTCCGCAGCCGCCGGCGCGTTTGTTGATCACCGCGGTCTTCACGGCTGCCTCAAAGTCTGAATCTCCCTGGGAACCACCGCCGGAATTGATCAGCCCGATCTTGCCCATGTAACAATTAGCCACCTGGAAACGGCACAGGTCAATGGGATGATCTGTGGAGAGGGTATTGTACATGTCTTCGTTCTGTTTTCCGAAGCCAATATCTCGGAAGCCGTAGTTGGTTTCCGGAAGCTTCTGCTTGATGATATCAGCCTTTATCGTAACCCCGATATGGTTGGCCTGTCCCGTTAGGTCGGCGGCCGAATGATAATCTTTTCCGTCTTTTTTAAAGCCGGAATTTCGGGTGTAGCACCAAAGGATGGTAGCCATTCCTAATTGGTGAGCTTCTTCAAAGGCAGCGGCTATCTCCTGGATCTGTCGGGTGCTTTCTTCGCTTCCGAAGTAAATTGTGGCACCAATAGCCGTAGCACCCATATCCCAGGCTTCGAGCACGCTTCCGAAGGGGATCTGGTCGTATTTATTGGGATAGGTCATCAGCTCATTGTGGTTGATCTTTACGATGAACGGGATCTTGTGAGCGTATTTTCGGGCATGGCGGGCAAGAACTCCAAAAGTGGAAGCCACGCCATTGCATCCGGCTTCCATTGCCAGCTTCACGATATTCTCAGGATCAAAATAATCAGGGTTTTTATAGAAGGAAACCGCGGCGGTGTGTTCTATTCCCTGGTCTACCGGCAGGATGCTGAGGTAGCCGGTGCCTCCCAGGTTCCCGTGGTTGTACAGCTGGGCGAGGCTTCTTAACACCTGCGGATTACGGTCACTGTCCCTGAAAGTATCCACGGTATGAGGTCCCGGAATTTCGAGTCTTTCTTTCGGAATTTTAGTGCTTTTGTGTTGAAGTAGGGAATCGGCTTCCTTACCAAGTGTCTCGGTGATCTTGTTGATATAACTCATAAAAATTGGGTTTTGGTTAGGCTGTAATAGCCTGACAGGCTATCAGCCTGAAGTTAAGTAATTTGAGAGAGGAGAATTACTAAAGAAAATATAAAATCAGCGGTACTGGAAAAAGATGCCCTCATCAAATGGCGTCCAGAGGCAGGCTCTCAGACCGGCTTTTTTGAGACCTTCATTCACCCACGTGTTGCAGGTGTAGAAGAAATGAAGCGATCTTTTTGCCCGGTAAAAAGTATCATGCCGGTCGTAATGAAGCTCTTTTACCCGTAGCACCTCTCCGGAAGGACCTGTTTGAAAACTGTTGAGCACATATTCTGAAAGGACTCTGTATTGCGTGCGAGAGATCTGTACAGGCAAAGTGGGTTGCCGATACCTGATCACATCCAGGAATTCCACGTGCAGGGCCGAGGGTTTGGAGAGGAATACGGCCTGAAAGGCAACCGGGAACTGAAGATCATCCCATTCCGGGGTTTTTCGGTAGAATTCCAGATCTCCCCAACCAAAGGAAACGTATTGGAAATCTGTCCTTTCTGAGAGGGTATGTCTGGGGTCTGTGTAGGTGCTCCAATCAATTACCTGGTTTTTCAGCGGAAAAATAAAGGAGGTATGCACGCCGTTGGTGCGCAGGTAGATTGTGACCTCGCCACTTTCGGACTGATCTTTATTGACAGGAATAGCAGAACCCACAATGGCGGCCACCAGGTACAGGAACATGAGCAGGAGCAGGGACAGCAGTCCTTTTGCCAGAAACTTCAATATTTTCATCACCAACTCCTGCATCTGCCTTAAGATTTCATCAAAAGAAGATCTTTTAATGCTTTTTTGAAGATCTCAATTTCATCCAGGCTGTTGTAGGGGGCGAAGCCTATCCTGATCCATCCGCCGGTATCCATCACCGGGAAAACTTCAGCCATGGTAGAGGCGTAAAAATGTCCGTCCCCAATGCAGAGATTGTATTTTTCAGCGAAGAATCGGGTTGCCTCCCGGGAATTAATGTTCTTTATTCTGAAGGCAAAAGTGGGTGTTTTTCTGATTTTTTCGGAAGCTCTAAATAGTTCCACTTCGGGAATGGCTTTGAGAAAACTTTCCATTTCTTCCGAAAGTTCCTGCTCGTAAGACTCCAGGCGCTCCATTCCGGAACGTATCCTTTCCGCAGCATTTTCGCCATCGCCCAGTTGTTCAATGAATCCTATGGCACCGCACAACCCGGCGATGCCCTCGTGGTTCTGCGTTCCTGTCTCGAGCCTGTACGGGATCTCATCAGGTGCCGGTTGCAGCTTGGGTACGGGTAATTTTTCAAATAATTCCGATTTTATGACGGCGATTCCCAGGTGCGGTCCAAAGAACTTATAGGCCGAGCAAAACAGGATATCACAATTCATCTTTTTGAAGTCTACCGGAATATGAGGCACGGCATGAACCGCATCGGCAATAGTAAAAGCGCCGACAGTTCTGGCCTTAGAAAAGATGCTTTCCGCATCAGTAATAGTGCCGGTGAGATTGGAGGCGAGTCCTATCGCTACGAGTTTTGTTTTAGAGGTAATGATCTTGTCGAGTTCTGAAAGATCGTGCGTCAGGGTCTCTTTATCCACCGGTAGGAATTTCACCACTGCCCCGGTTTCTTTTGCCAGGTAAAGCCAGGGATCTACATTCGCACGATGGTCCAGCTGGGTTACCACGATCTCATCTCCTTCAGAAATGAAAGTCCGCAGGCTTTGCGCCACCTGGAAGGCAAGGCTGGTCATGTTCTGCCCGAATGCTACTTCTTCAGGAGCGCAGTTCAGCAGGTTAGCCACGGCCTCCCTCGCTTCTTCAAGTAAACGGTCGGTTTTGATGCTGGTGGAAAAAGTACCGTGCAGATTAGCCATACCTGTGGTGATATATTCCAGCATTCGGTCAATACAGGGTTGTGCCATCTGGGTGCCTCCCGGGCCATCAAAATAAATGGGAGAGACCTGTTCGTGATCCTTTATGGTAAGTGCCGGAAAAAGGCTTCTTATCTCTTCAATAGGAAATTCCTGTTGTTTCATACTAATTCTTCTTTTTTCTTTTTTTATGATCCAGGTAAATATAAGCTGCATAGAGTACGGCGCCAATTCCGCCAATCCAGTAAAGGCCTTTTTCCAACCGGTCAAGGTCCTTGGAAAAATAACCCACAGCCAGCGACAGGGGGATCATTCCGCAGTAGGTGGCCAGCATGAACTTCTTGAAATTCATCCTGAAGATGCCCGCAAGAAAACTTATCCCGTCGTTCGAGAAAAACGGAGAGATTCTGAAAAGTATCACAGTTCCGAATCCGTAGTTGGAGATCCAAAAATCCATTTTCTTGAGCTTCTTTTTGCTGAAGAAAATGCTTTTTAGTTTTCCGCCGATGAAATATCCAATGGTAGAGGCAATGCCCACGCCAATAAGATTGATGAAAATGCCCCACCAGAAGCCGTAGGCCATTACTCCCACGATAATGGGCAGCCAGGAGGGAAAGATGATCAGGAACATTTGCATTACAATGAACACTATTATGGCGATAGGACCCCACATCCCAAAACGCTCGACGTATTCCTGAATATATTCCTCGTCTTCGCTCATTAACACCTTCCAGACCTCTTTTACCTGTTCCTGGAATTCAGGGTGAACAAAATATAGCACTACCAGGCCTGCCAACACGAGGCCGCTAAGTATAAATCCGATGTATTTTTCAAAGAAGGATTTTGCCATTGTCCCCCGAAAATACGAATTATTAATTCCGTCTCCTGTTGATATTTTCTGAAAATCCCATTTTCAAGTCTTTGTAAAATCAATAATTTAAGGATTTGGTAATTTTAAGGTTACACAAAAAACCTGTGTCTCTTATTACCTTTGAAATGCTTAAGCAAATTTTCATATATTCTAAGTTTTTGTCATGTAGATGTATGAGCAAAGGTTGCCCCGGCCAGGCAACCTTTTACTTATAAATAACCTGTAGGTAACATTAAGTTAACATTGGAGTAGTTTATTTGCATCGACAAAAACAAAGAACACTATGAAATTTCAAAAAAGCTTAATCGCTGCTCTAGTCTTGATGGCTTCGTTCGCAACCCAGGCACAGGACAGTACCGAAAGTAAATTCGGAAAGGGCCTTTTTAACGTGGTTGCCAAAGACAGTTCTTACAGTGCGAACTTCACCGTAAGAATGCAGTCTCTTTTCACTTCTGAATGGGATATTCCTGAGCAGGGTGACTGGAGCGATGCAGAAACGAACATGATGGTTAGGAGAGCACGTCTTAAATTCAAAGGATTTGCTTATTCTCCAAGGTTGACTTATAAAATAGAATTGGGATTGTCTAACCGGGATATCTCGGGTGCTTCTGAATTTACCAGCGAGGCTCCGCGTTATATTTTGGATGCGGTGGCCAAGTGGAACTTTTATGAGAACTTCGAACTTTGGGTAGGACAGACAAAATTACCGGGTAACCGGGAAAGGGTAATATCTTCGGGAAGTCTGGAGACTGTAGACAGGTCTTTACTTAACAGCCGTTTTAATATTGACCGGGAGACAGGAGTGCAATTGCACCATTATTTTGACCTGGGGAATGATTTTCTAGTAAGGGAAGCTGTTTCCATATCCCAGGGGGAAGGAAGGAATGTAACTTCCGGTAACCTTGGCGGGCACCATTATGTTGGACGTGTTGAAGTGCTTCCATTCGGAGACTTTGATGACTATTCAGGAGCTGACTTTGCCCGTGAGGAAACTCCAAAGCTGGCAGTAGGAGCAAGCTACTCCTTTAATAATGATGCCGTAAAAACCCGTTCAACCGCAGGATCTTACATGCTTAATGACGAAGGGTTTTATAACACAGATATTTCTACCTTCTTTTTAGATGCCATGTTCAAATACCGTGGAATTTCAGTGATGGGTGAATACGCCAATAGAACCGCAGACAATCCTTTCGCGAGAAATACAGACGGAAGCCTTACAGGAGATGCTGTGAGTATTGGAGAGGGTCTCAACCTGCAGGCAGGATACCTCTTTCCAAGCAACTTTCAGGTAGTGGGTAGATATACCAGTATAAATTATGATGACGTGGTTTCTGAGCTTATTGAAAATCAATATACCCTTGCACTTTCTAAATATATTGTTAAGCATAAGCTTAAAGTCCAGACAGATTTAAGTTATAACGATTTAAATCGTAATTTTAATGACGGACTGCTGTACAGATTGCAATTTGAATTACAATTTTAAATAATAAATTATGAGAAAATTACTTTTGATTACCGCGGTTTCCCTTACAGTTCTTTCCTGCGGAAACAATAAAAAAGATAAAGAGACCTCATCTATTAATATAGATGGTTCCAGCACGGTCTATCCTGTTACAGAGGCTATCGCTGAAGAATATAGATCTGAAGATCCGGATGTGGATGTGACGATAGGGGTTTCAGGAACCGGAGGCGGATTCAAGAAATTCGGGAGAGGAGAAACTGATATTTCAAATGCCTCACGACCAATTAAAGAGGATGAGAAAAAGATCGCCGAGCAGAACAACATCGATTTCATTGAACTTGAAGTGGCTTATGACGGTCTTGCCGTTGTGGTAAATCCCGAAAATGACTGGGTAGATTGCTTCACCGTGGAGCAGTTGAAAAAGATCTGGGAGCCTGGAGCACAGGGTACCATTACTCACTGGAACCAGATCAATCCTGAATGGCCAAATGAAGAGATCCATTTGTTCGGCCCCGGAGTGGCTTCAGGTACATTTGATTATTTCACCGAAGCCATAGTAGGAGAAAGCGGAAGCAGCCGTGGAGATTATACTGCCAGTGAAGATGATAACGTACTGGTACAGGGTGTTTCCGGAGATAAGTACGGGCTTGGTTTCTTTGGACTGGCTTACTATGAAGAAAATGAGGACAAATTGAGAATGGTAGCCGTTGACGGTGGTGAAGGCTGTGTTGAGCCATCTACTCAAACCGTTAGCGATGGTAGCTACGCGCCGCTTTCTAGACCACTTTTCGTGTACGTGAACAGTTCCTCAATTCAAAATAATCCTAAGGTAGTAGATTTTATGAATTTCTATTTAAATGAAGCTCCATCTTTATTAAAAGATGTAGGTTATGTACCTTTGACCCCTGAAGAATACAAGGAGCAAAAAGAGAAATTTAAATCTTTTGTTGAGAAACATCAGAATAATCAGAAGTAAATAACACTTTCTTTTTGAGGAAGCTACCAGGGCCTTGAAAGGCCCTGGTTTTTCCGTATAATGGGTTTTTATATATGCGAAAATTAAAAGAGGCAATAATTGAAAAGACACTGCTTACCAGTGCTCTGGTCACTATTGCCGTAACTGCCGGGATCATTCTGGTGTTGTCTATCGAGGCGGTGAACTTCTTCAGTGAAGTTTCGGTACTTGATTTTCTCACCGACACAGAATGGACCCCCCTGTTTGCCGATAAGCATTTCGGGATCCTGCCACTGTTGTCTGGAACCCTCTTGACTTCGATCATTGCAATAGCCTTTGCTGTACCTATTGGTTTGTCAATTAGCATTTACATTAGCGAATATGCGCCAAAAAGTTTCAGGAGGACCATAAAACCTGCACTGGAGCTACTGGCAGCCGTACCTACAGTAGTTTACGGGTTCTTTGCCTTAACTGTTGTAACCCCGTTTTTACAAACTTTTATTCCGGGACTGTCCGGGTTCAACTCCCTTTCCGCAGGGCTGGTAATGGGGATCATGATCATTCCTTTTATCTCTTCCTTAAGTGAAGACGCGCTGCATGCGGTTCCCAATTCTTTGCGGGAAGCAGGATATGGAATGGGATCTACCAAACTTCAGAACTCGTTCAGGATCTTAGTTCCGGCGGCTTCCTCAGGTATCATTGTTTCTGTGATCCTGGCCATTTCAAGGGCCATTGGGGAAACCATGATCGTTGCCATTGCTGCAGGTCAGCAGCCAAGATTGACTTTTGATCCAACCGTGCCGGTAGAGACCATAACCGCTTACATTGTGCAGGTGAGCCTGGGTGATGTGCAACACGGGTCACTGGAATACAGGACCATCTTTGCAGCAGGGATCACCTTATTTATTTTCACCTTCCTGCTGAACACGTTAAGTTACCAGATAAGGAAAAAATTCAGGGAGAAGTATGAATAGGATAAAGAAGAACAGATTAAAAGACCAGATCTTCAAAGCATGGGGAATATTTTGTACCCTGCTGGGAATCGTCTTACTGGCCATATTCATAGGATCCATCCTGGTCGACGGAATTCAGCGGATCGACTGGGATTTTATTACCAACCTACCTTCCAGAAAAGCGGAAAGAGCCGGTATCTATACCGCGCTGATGGGAAGTGTCTGGATCCTGGTGTTGACAACCATAATAGCCTTACCTGTGGGAATAGGCGCAGCTATTTACCTGGAAGAATATGCCAATAAGAGCAAGCTTTCCTCATTGCTGGAGATCAATATATCCAATCTTGCAGGAGTACCTTCTATCATTTACGGACTTTTGGGTCTGGAGATCTTTGTAAGGGTGATACAAATGGGATCAAGCGTGCTGGCCGGTAGTTTTACTCTGGCCCTGCTTATCCTGCCCATTGTGATCGTGTCTACCCGGGAAGCTTTGAAGGCTGTACCTAAATCGATCAGGGATGCCTCATATGCTTTAGGGGCTTCCAAGTGGCAAACGGTTTCCAGGCAGTTGCTGCCTGCATCTTCGGGTGGGATCCTGACCGGGATCATCCTGGCCTTATCAAGGGCTGTGGGAGAAACCGCGCCATTGATCGTTATCGGGGCTTTGGCATATGTGCCGTTCGCACCCTCATCTCCCATGGATGAATTTTCTGTGTTACCTATCCAGATCTTTAACTGGATTTCGCGTCCACAACACGGCTTTGAGGTCAATGCCGCTGCAGGGATCATCATTTTATTATTGATTACATTTGTTATGAATGGAATTGCTGTTTATTTCAGAAATAAATGGCAGAAAAAATTTAAATAAAGCTTTTCATGAGCAAAGAAAAGAAAGACACTGTTATAGATAAGTCGATAAAAAGAAAACATAAACTTCAGGCGAAAGGCGTGAAGGTTTTCTATAATGACTTTATGGCCATCAAGGGCATAGATATGAATATAAGGGCCAATAAGGTGACCGCTTTCATCGGGCCCTCTGGCTGCGGAAAGTCGACCTTTCTAAGGCTTTTTGACAGAATGAACGATTATGTTGACGGTTTTAGAATGGAAGGTGAGATCCTTATTGACGGGGAGAACATCTACAAGAAAAAGGTGAACGTGGAACAGCTGCGGAAGCAGGTCGGCATGGTTTTTCAAAAACCAAATCCTTTCCCGAAATCCATTTTTGAAAATGTTGCCTATGGCCTAAAGATCCAGGGGATAAAGGATAAGAAATTCCTTCAGGAGAAAGTGGTGGCATCCTTAAAGCAGGTAGCGCTTTGGGATGAGGTAAAGGATGATCTTCATAAATCGGCGCTGGCACTTTCAGGAGGACAGCAGCAAAGACTTTGTATCGCCAGAGCCCTGGCTGTGGAGCCATCGATCATTTTGATGGATGAGCCTACTTCGGCTCTTGACCCGCTTTCTACAGCCAAGATCGAGGAGCTGATCTATGAGCTTAAAGAAAAATATACCATCGTGATCGTCACCCATAATATGCAACAGGCAGGTAGGGTTAGCGATTACACTGCGTTTTTCTACCTTGGAGAATTGATAGAGTATGACAAATCAAAGAAACTCTTCACCAACCCAGAGAAACAACAAACAGAGAATTACATCACCGGTAGATTCGGTTAAAATAGTGTACCTATGATAAGTTTAGACCAACATAGAGAAGGATTAAATCAAACAGGGCTGGAGATGCTGCATTTATGTGCAAAGCAGCTGGAAAATGCCCGGGAAGCTTTCTTTAACCATGACAATGATCTGGCTGAGGAAGTACTTCATACAGAGAACAGGGTTAACGCGCTGGACCTTAAGATCGACCGTGATTGTGAGCGTTTTATTGCTCTGCACAATCCCGTGGCCAGTGACCTTCGTTTCGTTCTGGCTCTTAGAAAGATCAACTTCGACCTGGAAAGGATAGGGGATCACGCCTTCGGAATTTCCAAGTACATCATTGAGGTCAATACTCCAATAGAGGAAAGACTGCTTGAAAAGATGAGGGTAAAAGAGATGTTTGAAGAAACGCTTTCTATGCTGGAAGATATTACCGACGCTTACAACGAGGTGGATACAAAAGTAGCCCGTAAAGTTTTTAAAAAAGACAAGGTTCTTAACCAGATCAATATGCAGTCCTTCGGGATCATTTCTGCAGAGGTGAAAAAGGATCCAAAGCTTATTGACCAGTTCATGTTGTTGTTCTCTGTTATCAAGAAGCTGGAAAGGATAGGTGACCTTATTACCAACATTGCCGAGGAGATCATTTTTTACAGGGAGGCAGAGGTTTTAAAGCACCAAAAGAAGAAAAAAGTTAGAAGAAGCGAAGACTAATTCTTCAATCGTATGTGGAAGAGGCAGCTTTTGAGCTGCCTTTTTTTATGCTACCAATTAAATAGGCAGGAAACAAAAAAGGCTGCCAATCGGCAGCCCTTTAAAACTCAAATTTTGTAATTCCCTGGTTTACAGAGAAGCCTCGATCCAGATCCAGGCAGAGATATCTACTTTGGATCCTGTAGTGTAATTTCCATCGGTAGTAGCATCAGCTCCGTCTATTTGTATATTGCTCAAAGCGCCTCCGTCTCTCATATCAATATTGTCGGTGTAGCCTTCCAGGTAGAGGTTTGAAAATGTAGCACCCGATTCTTTTTTGAACTGCAGGGCAGTACCTCCTGTGGTTGATACAGCGGTGAAGTTTACCAATTGAGGATTGTTGTTGGCCCCATCGGCTTCCACGGCGGTAGAGAAGGTGTCAATAGAATGGTTTACATACACGTTGGTTACGGTTCCATTCCAGCCTTCGGTCCAGTCAACAGCGTCATCTTCATTGTTCTCTAGGTAAAGGTTAGTTGCAGAAACGCTTCCTCCAAAGAATTCCACTCCATCGTCAGCTCCGTTGATCACCGCGATGTTCTCTACTACAGTTCCCGAGCCTACGGCATAGAAAGAAATTCCATTGTACTGAGATTCTGAGTTGATCTGCGCGCCGGTTCCGGCGATCACCAGGTTTTTGATGCTTCCGGAATTATCAGCATCCTCATTGCCTCCATATTTGAATCCACCAACTTCAGCTACCGCGTCTACACCTTCGGTGGTAGTAGCGTTTCCGACAATTGTAAGGCCACCCCAGTCTCCTGGATTTGCTTCCGTAGAAGAAATCACTACCGGATTGGCTTCAGTTCCCTGGATGTCGATCTTTCCGCCTTTTAGAACTGCAATGTACACATCTGTTCCGCCGTCTCTTGCAATTATCTTCGTTCCAGCAGGGATAACTAGTTCACCACCTTCCTGAACTATGTAAGAAGAGTTAAGGGAATAAGTAACCGACGCGTCCAGTTCTACACGTCCTTCAACAGCACCATGAAGAATGCTTGATTCCACGCTTGACCTGTTGTTGATCCAGTCAAAGGAGGATTGAGAGGTTGAGGAAGGAGTAGTATAGTTAGACTCCGGATCTGCGATCTTTTGTTCAATATAAACATTGGCTAAAGGCCCATTATCCTTCATGTCTATTGAAGTGTCATAACCTGTTAGAGAAAGGCCTTCAAAAGTAGCACCCGATTCTTTCTTGAACTGTAAAGCAGTACCCCCGGTTGTGGAAACCGCAGTAAAGTTCACTATAGTTGGGTTGTTGTTCACCCCATCAGCTTCAATAGCTGTTGAGAAACCTTCAATGGTATGCAGTACATATACGTTTGTAATGGTGCCGTTCCAGCCTTCGGTCCAATCCACGGCATCGTCCTCGTTGTTTTCAAGATAAAGCCCGGTCACTGAAACAGCCCCGCCAAAGAATTCCACTCCGTCATCGGCTCCGTTCTGAATAGCCACATTGCTGATGTTGGTTCCTGAACCAACTGCGTAAAGGGTGAGTCCGTTGTACTGGGAATCTGCATTGATCTGGGCTCCCGCTCCTTCTATTACCAGGTACTCGATAGAACCGGAACTGTCGGCATTGTCAGTACCTCCATACTGGAATCCTCCGACTTCGGCGGTAACGTTTGTACCTTCGGTAGTGATACCTTTTCCAAGGATCACCAGTCCGCCCCAGTCACCTGTGGCTTTACTGGCAGATGTCATGATCACCGGATTGCTTTCTGTACCGCTTATCACGATATCCGCATCCTGGTGAATAGCTATGTAAACTTCAGTACCTTTTTCGGCAACGATCTTTGTGCCTGCGGGAATGGTAAGAGTAGCTCCTGCCAATACTTCGTAAGATCCTGTTAGGGTATATTCAACTGAAGGATCAAGAGTGACATCTTCGGTGATCTGGCCGTTAAGCTCATTGTCTACTTCAACAACAGGCACGTCGATGATAGGATCTGTATCCTGACTACACCCGGTAAAGATAAATCCGCTGATGACCATTATTACAGCAGCTAATTTGTTGTTCATTTTTTTCATTTTTCTGAATTTAATTTAGGTTAATTGTGTTGAGTTTATAGTGATTAAAGATTAAAAGCTATAGTTGATTCCCAGGCTCAGAACGGCTCCCCTGGTATATGAGCGCACGGTTTCTGTGGTTTCTATACCGGTGGTGGAAGGTTTGATCTTCTGAATTCTTTCTATTTTAGGGTTTAAAAGGTTCTTTCCTGTGAATTTCAGGCTCCAGTGCTCTCCCAGATCCTGGCTTAGTACCGCATTTAATGTCACAAAACCTTTTTCCACAATGGCATCGTTGTAAAAAGTTTCACTTTCAGATTGTCTTTCCGGCGCTCCTAAAGCAAAGATCTTATCTGAAGCATAATTGGCAACCAAACTGGCCATGAATGGATTTTCATTTCCTGTCTGGAAGTTGAGTGAACCATTAAAGATCCAGTCAGATGCGCCCTGCAGGCCGGTTTCGGTAAGTCCTTTATATTGGAAGGTTCTTATAAATGTTCCGTCGGCGTCCCTTACCTCTTTCAGGTCTTGCGAATGCCACATCCTGGAAGCATTGAACCCAAGATTGAGATCATATGCCGCCCCGTTCTGTATGCTGATGAGTTCCAGTTTCGATTCTAATTCAAGTCCATAGATCTCGGCCTGCTTTCCTGCATTGAAAAAGGAAAAGACCCCTGCGGAACCTCTGTCCTGTACTTTATTGATAGGATCTTCGATCTTCTTGTAAAAGGCAGTGAGGGAAATAAGTTCTCCGGTTGAAGGGAAATATTCCCACTTCAGGTCAAAATTGTAGTTAGTGGATGCCTGTAGATCCGGATTACCACGAGTTACCTGCCCGGTTTGAGAAACATATTCAAAGGGCGCCACCTCTTTAAATTCCGGCAGCGTGAGAGTCTTACTTGAGGCTAGCCTGAGGTTGTTCTTTTTATTTAGGGCATATCGTAGATTAAGAGCGGGGTAAAAATTGTTGTAGCTCATATTGGAAGAACCAATTCTTCCGGGAATGTTCCCCACGTTGTATACCACATCCAGTTCATCCTGCTGGTAGCGTGCCCCTGCATTGAGGTTCCATTTATTTAATCCTAAATTGAACATGGTGAACCCTGCAGCCGATTCCAGGTTGGCCCGGTACCGGTCTGCCTGCAGGCTGTTGTTGATGTCCAGCGTGCCGTTGGCAAGGTTTGCTTCTGTAAATACTTCGGAAATATTGTCAACGGAAGAGGGGGTGAGGATTCCTGTAGAAGATTCTTCCAGCCCCAGAAATCTTGAAATGAAATCTCTTTTCTTGAACCTGTAGTTTCCGCCGAAGCTTACATCAAGGTTTCGGTTTTCACCTTTGGTGATCTGAAGTTTATCAGAGATCATCCCGTTGAATTCATAGTCATCGATCTCCTGGTAACTTTTACGTTGTTGATATCCTCCGGTATTTCCAAGGTTCACTTCATCTTCATTGAAATTGACCTCGTTCCTGATGCGGTTCGGCTCATCTGCATTCACCAGGTTAAACCCGGCAGCCCAGTGAAGGTTGTTATTTTCTCCTAATTGATGTTCTCCCAACAGCTGGTTGATCCAGAGCCGTGTCTGTTTTGTGTTTTGGTCTCTTACGAATTGGGACCAGTTGTCATTTTCATCCGTTTCCTCATAAATGTATCCTTCGCCATTCCTTCCGCCTTCGTAAACTTCATCTGCCAGTTTGTTGATGAAGAGGCTGTTCCCCCTCACATAGTGCTCATTGCTGAATTCGTAGGCTACGGTAGCAAGACCAGTGGTGTTGATAGTCTTGGAGAAGATCTCGGCATCGCTGATGGAGTCATTGATGAAGTTTGCCCTGAACTCCCTGAACTCGCCCTTGGTGTATCCGTATGAGACATCCTGAGATCCGGTGACCAGTACTTCAAGTTTTTCCCCGAAGCGTTTTCCTGCAGTAAGACTATATTTATAGTTCATGGGCAAATCTGCTGTTCCCGGCGTCCAGTCCTGGTAGATGAGTTTGAATTCTGAAGCTTTTCCACCGGTATAGAAGCCGAAGTCAGACTTTTTTGTGTTTACTGAAACTTTAAAATTGTTAAAAACACCATCTTTCAATACATTGGTATTGACTCCCGCACCTATGCCTGCACTTAATTCCTCTGATCCTACAAGTTCGCGGGTAGAAATGTCAATGTTTCCTGAAGCCTGGTCTGCGGAAGTGGACGGGGTATAGGTTTTACTGATCCCAACACTTCGGATCACCCCGGTAGGAAAGAGTTCCAGGTCAATGTTCTTTCGCTCCACATCATCAGATGGGATTGGGAGGCCGTTCAAGGTGGTGTACAGGTAACGGTCTCCCAACCCGCGTACAAAAATGTCACCCGATGCTTCACTACTGCTTACTCCCGAAATGCGGGTAGTGGCTGTAGCAACATCGGAAACGCCCAATTTGGCTAATTCCCGGGCACCTATGCTTTCTTTTATTTCTATGGCTTTTTTCTGGTCAAGCAGCAGGGCTACTTCAGAATCTCTTCTGGAAACAGTGGTGATGACCACCTCGTCCAGGGAAGCTGCGCTAGAACCCAGTTCAGTATTTACTTCGGTAACTTTTCCCGCTACCACATCTACATTAGGTACTTCTATAGTTTCATATCCCACAAAACTGAAGACTATTGTATATTTTCCCGGCTCCAGAGATTTGAATTCATATAAGCCGTTCATGTCTGTAGTGGCCCCTTTGGTGGTTCCTTTCAAAAGTACGTTTGCAAAGGGCAGGGGTTCCCCGTTCATTTCTTTGTCTGTAAGCTTTCCGGCAATGCTTCCGGTAGATCCATTTTGCGCCTGTAAACTGAGTGTCATTAAGAACAGAAAGGCAGTTGTGAAAATTCTTGTCATTTTTGTCATGTTTCTTGCCGCAAAGAAAGACGCGCAATGTAACTTCAGGGTTACCTCATAATTATTTGATCATCATTTAAACTTTATGGGAATGTTAAGAGTCCTATAGATCGGGGAGATATTATTTTCTCCTGAATGCTTCATATTTCGCTTCGTGCAAAACAGAAGCAGAAAGTGGGTAAGGAAC
Organism: Salinimicrobium catena; assembly: GCF_900102915.1. GTDB lineage: Bacteria > Bacteroidota > Bacteroidia > Flavobacteriales > Flavobacteriaceae > Salinimicrobium > Salinimicrobium catena. Next base: position 104,204 of record NZ_FNGG01000006.1, on the reverse strand, counting down.
AGAAATGTTCCGAGCATTTATTAAATTGGGCAACCTTAAACTTAATCTCTTATTATGAAAAGAACTTTATTGATGCTGTTTTTAGCAGTACCTTTTTTAGTGAACGGCCAAAAGCTGGATCTTTCCCTGGTCGAAAACCTGGAACCTCGCAACATCGGTCCGGCAGGAATGAGCGGAAGGATCACGGCCATTGACGCGGTCACTTCCAATCCCGATATTATTTATGCGGGCTCGGCTTCAGGCGGGCTTTGGAAATCAACCTCGGGAGGAGTGACCTGGAAACCGGTTTTTGATGACCAGCCTACTGCCTCTATAGGCGCGGTGGCCATTCAGCAATCCAACCCTTCCGTAGTATGGGTGGGAACCGGTGAAGGAAATCCGCGTAACAGCCTTAATGGCGGTTTTGGGATATACAAATCACTGGACGGCGGAAAGACCTGGAAGAACATGGGGCTGGAAAAGACCCGTCACATTCACCGGGTGATCATTGACCCCACAGATCCCAACACCGTTTATGCAGCTGCCATTGGTTCCCCCTGGGGAGAGCATCCTGAGAGAGGCGTATACAGAACCAGGGACGGGGGAAAATCCTGGGAAAAGATATTGTTTACGAACAACCGAAGCGGGGCAGCCGAGCTGGTGATGGACCCAACCAATCCAAACAAGCTCATCGCTGCCATGTGGGAACACAAAAGAGATCCGTGGTTCTTCCATTCCGGAGGTCCGGGTTCTGGAATGTATATAACTTATGACGGGGGAGATAACTGGAAAGAGATCACTTCTGAAAACGGACTTCCCGAAGGTGATCTTGGAAGAATGGGACTGGCTATCGCGCCAAGTGATCCAAACAGGGTCTATGCCTATGTGGAAGCGAAAAAGAATGCCCTTTACCGCTCTGAAGATGGGGGCGAGAGCTGGAAAATGGTGAACGATGACATGAACGAGATCGGGAACCGTCCCTTCTATTATGCAGAGATCTACGTGGCACCCGATAATGAGAACAGGCTTTACAGCATTTTCACTTATGTGAATGTTTCTGAAGATGGCGGAAAGAGCTTCGAAGAGCTAATGCCGGCCTACGGGGTTGACAACGGGGTGCACCCAGATCACCACGCCTGGTACATTCATCCCGACAATCCCGATTTCATGATGGACGGGAATGACGGCGGACTCAATATTACACGTGACGGGGGAGAGACCTGGCGGTTCGTGGAAAATCTTCCTGTAGGTCAATTCTACCACGTGGCGGTTGACAATGAATTCCCTTACAACGTTTATGGAGGAATGCAGGATAACGGAAGCTGGAGAGGCCCCGCTTATGTCTTAAAAGACCAGGGAATAAGAAATGCTTACTGGCAGGAGATCTCTTTTGGGGACGGCTTCGACGTGGTGCCCGATCCTGAGAACAGCCAGTACGGATGGACTATGAGCCAGCAAGGCTATGTGAGCCGTTATGACTGGGAGACCGGGAACAATTACCTGGTACGTCCAACTCATCCCGATCCAGAGGTGGAGCTCAGGTTCAACTGGAACTCTGCCATCAACATCGATCCTTTTGACAATAACACCATTTACTTCGGAAGCCAGTACGTTCATAAATCTACCGATGAAGGGCTTACCTGGGAAGTAATTTCTCCGGACCTTACCACCAATGATCCTTCAAAGCAGAAGCAGATGGACAGTGGTGGACTTACCATAGACGCCACCGGGGCAGAGAACCATACCACCATCCTGGTGATCGAGCCTAGCCCGGTGGAAAAAGGAATGCTGTGGACAGGGTCTGATGACGGAAAGGTGTTCTATACTCGGGACGGGGGAGAGAACTGGAACGAGGTTTCAAAGAACCTGAAAGGTCTTCCCGAAGGAAGCTGGATCGCCCAGATCAAGGCTTCAGCTAAAAACAAGGGAGAAGCTTTGCTCGTGGCCAACAACTACAGAAGATTTGATTACAAGCCTTACGTTTACAGAACAAGGAACTACGGAAAGAGCTGGGAAAGAATAGCAGATGAAGAGGACGCTTTAAGCTATTCTCTGGCTATAGTAGAAGATAAAAAGGAGCCGAACTTGATGTTCATGGGAACAGATGACGGGTTGTATGTTTCCCTTGATGCCGGGAAGAACTGGGAGAAGTACACCAATGGCTTTCCAACGGTGCCGGTGAAAGACCTGGTGATCCATCCAAGAGAGGATGATCTGGTGATAGGTACTTTCGGGCGTTCGTTCTGGATACTTGATGATATTAGCCCGTTAAGAGAACTTGCAAGGAATAATGGTGTGGGGCAAAAGATAAAAATTGGAGATGGCGCTGTACTTCACGTGGTGTCGCCTTCTACGGAATATCTTGCGGCCATTCAGCAGCCTACGGGTTCGAGGTTTGGAGCCGATGCGACCTTTAATGGTGAAAACCGCAGGAGGGGTGCAGGGATCAGGTACTTCTTTAAGCCGGTAAAAAAGGAAAGCAAAGAAGCTTCCGAAGAAAAGAAAGAAGCCGAAGAGAATTCTGAAAAGAAAGAAAATGGCGCCAAAAAAGATTCGGTTACCCTTAAGATCTATGACGGGCAAAGACTGATAAGGACCCTTAAGGAAAAAGCACCCGATTCTACCGGGATCTATACCCTTCGCTGGTACCTCAACGAAAAAGGCGCAGACAGGCCTTCGAGAAAGATCAGGGAAAGAAAAGATGAGCCGGGAGGAGTTACGGTGAAGCCGGGAACTTATAAACTGGTTATGGAATATGCCGGAATGGAATCTACTGCCGATATCACCGTGAAAAGCGATCCGAGGCTGGATCTTTCCGCAGCAGATATTGAAGAGGTCTACGCGGCAGAGAAAGAACTGGAGAACAAGATGCAGCTAACCGCCGATGCTGTGAAGCAGCTTGTAGAAAGCAAGAACACCGCTGAAGAATTCCAGTCGAAACTTAAGAAGGAAGACAAGGAAAAATACAAGGAGGAGATCAAAGCTTCTAAAGAGATCATCAAGAAGATAGATGAAAAGATCGCCCTTTTCCTTGGCGAGGAAGATGACAGGCAGGGAATTGTTCGCAGCCGTGAAATGAATGTGGTGAACAGGTTGAGATTGGCCAGCGGATATGTGGGCAGTCGCCCTACAGGTCTTACCGGGACCGAGGAACAATTAATCTCCCAGGCAGAAGAAGAACTTAAGTCAGCCCTTGAAAAGGTGAATACCTTCTACAAGGAGGAATGGCCTCCTTACCGTCAAAAGATGGAACAGGTGGAAATATCCCCTTTTAAAGAGGTACAGGTTTTCAGCCTTTAAGAATAGAAAAAGCCCGGCAGTGCCGGGCTTTTTTTTTGTTCAACCAATTACTACTAAAGAGGCTAAGACTTTTCTAAGACAAGATCTTAATCATCCCTTTTTACTTTTCTATTCCGCTTTCCTCATAAGGACTGGGGAAATTGCTGCTTTAAAGGTAGAAATCTTTTTTCTCTCCGTGCTTCTTTGGCAAAGTAATTGAAAGCCTTACTCAAAATTTAAATATATTTACTATTAATTTATAATAGTATTACTATTAAATTTGTCCAAAATAATTAGAGCGACCTAATGAAGCATTTAATTTCTCAGATCAAAATCGAGGTGAATGAAAATCTCTACATTAAAAATCCGGAATCATCAGATCTGGGGAAAAAGATCGTGGAGCACAGTATTCTGTTGATCGATAAAATCGGTTTCGAGCAGTTTACTTTCAGGAAACTGGGGAAAGAAATCGGGTCTAACGAGAGTTCGGTCTACCGGTATTTTGAAAACAAGCATAAGTTGTTGTTATACCTTACCTCCTGGTATTGGGGCTGGAAGGAATACCAACTGGTTTTTTCTACAGCAAACATGGATGATAAAAGTGCAAAGCTGAAAAAGGCGGTACAGGTGCTTACGCGACAAGTAGAAAAAGATTCTTTTATTTCACATATTGATGAGGTGGTCCTCAACAGGGTAGTTGTCAATGAATTTTCAAAATCTTATCTTACAAAGGAGGTGGACAAGGAAAATAAGGAAGGTTTTTTTGCGGTTTACAACCGTCTTGTCTTTAGGCTAAAGGAAATGATCGAGGAAGTTGATAAGGAATATCCTTACCCTGCCTCTTTAGCCAGTACGATACTGGAAGGTTCTTTACACCAGTATTTTCTGAAAGAGCATTTTCCGGCCCTAACCGAATGCAGCACAAAAACTTTACCCTCAGAATACTTTACTCATATGGTCTTTAATGTTCTAAACCTGAAAAATAATGGCTAAAGAATCAATTTCACCCTTAAAGCGTTTATACAGGCTTCTTAGTCTTGACCGTAAAGACATACTACAGACCTTTTATTATGCAATATTTGCCGGACTGCTTAACCTGTCTGTTCCGCTGGGAATTCAAGCTATTATTAACTTCATTCAGGGAGGAAGGGTTAGTACCTCCTGGATCATCCTGGTGGTGCTGGTGACTATTGCAGTGGGGTTTGTAGGTATTCTGGAGCTGATGCAGCTAAGGATCGTAGAGAACCTTCAGCAAAAGATCTTTACCCGGGCTTCCTTTGATTTTGCTTTTCGTTTTCCGAAGATAAAAATGAATGAATTCAAAAATTCTTATCCGCCAGAGCAGGCTAACCGATTTTTTGACATTCTTTCGGTTCAAAAGGGAGTTGCTAAATTGTTGCTGGACTTCCCTGCTGCTTTGATTCAGATCTTATTCGGGTTGATCCTTTTATCGCTGTACCATCCGGTCTTTATCATTTTTGGCCTTCTCCTGGTAGGTTTGATCTACCTGGTCTTCAGGTTTACAGCCAAAAAGGGTATGGAGACCAGCCTTGATGAATCTAAAAGTAAGTATAAGGTGGCACATTGGCTGCAGGAGGTAGCAAGGTCACTTCTAAGCTTTAAACTTTCCGGAGATACGAGCATCTCCTTGGATAAAAATGATAAGTATACCACAAAATATTTGACGGCACGTGAAGAGCATTTTGGCATCCTGAAGATCCAATACATAAAAATGATAATCTTTAAGGTCCTTGTAACCGGTGGCCTTCTTGCTGTGGGGGGAATGCTGGTGCTTAACCAGGAAATGAATATTGGACAGTTCGTAGCTGCAGAGATCATTATCCTTTTGATCATGGGCTCTGTAGAGAAATTGACCAAAGGTCTGAATTCTGTCTATGATACACTCACTTCTTTGGAAAAACTGGGACAGGTTTTAGACCTCAGAATAGAAAAACAGGAGTCAGAGAACAAACTTCCTGAAGGAGAACCTCTTCAAATTGAATTGTCTGATGTCGGATTTCTCTCTGAAGATACAGGTAAAACCGTATTAAAGGATATCAACCTCAAGATCTTGCCTGGAGAAAGGATCATTCTGGATGGCAGTAATGGCAGTGGAAGAAGCAGTCTTTTAAAATTGATAAGCGGTGTAACTGAAGCTTCTTCGGGTAATATCTACATCAATGACCTCTCCATCAAAAATATCAAGATCAACGAGTTTCGAAGTCGTGTAGGAGTGTTCTTTCCCGAAGAAGTGCCCTTTGAAGGAAGCCTGCTGGAAAATTTGACTTTTGGAGATGCGAGGATAACTGAGAAAGAGGTTCTCGAAGTTTTAAAAGTTCTGGGGCTTTCCCAGTTCTTAAGGCAGCAGTCCAATGGCCTCAAAAGCATGATCTACCCTGAAGGAAAGTTCATTTCAAACCTGGAAAGGAAGAAAATTATCCTGGCAAGGGCGATACTAAAGAAACCTGACCTATTAGTGTTAAAAGAACCTCTTGAACTATTCAACAAAGAAGAAGCTGAGAGGATAGTGGATTACGTTTCTGAAGAAAAGCACAGCTGGTCCATTTTGGTGGCTAGTCAAAATAAAATTTGGGAGAAGGTGTGCACAAAACGAATTGTGCTTGAAAACGGAAGGATAAAAGAAACAATAGGATTAGAACATGCTTAATATTTCAAAATATTCATTAGAGAACAGGATAGACCTTGAGAATTTTGAAGCTGGTAAAAAGGCACTCCACAAAAGGCACTATAAGTATTTTAACAGGTTCTTACTGGGAATATCCCTATTCCTGTTGGTCATCCTTTTCCTTCCCTGGACCCAGAACGTTAGCGGAAAAGGGTACGTCACTACATTAATGCCTGAACACAGGCCCCAAACCATCCAATCTCCCATTCCAGGAAAGATTGAAAAGTGGTATGTGCAGGAAGGGGAATACGTGCAGAAAGGGGATACTATTCTACACATTTCTGAAGTGAAAGGAGAGTATTTTGATCCCTTGTTGGTGGAGCGTACTGCTGAGCAACTGGAAGCTAAATCTGGTTCAGTTGATTCATACAGTGAAAAAATCACGGCGCTTTCAGCTCAAATACAGGCCTTGGGAGAAGAAAGAGCTTTAAAGGCTCAACAGGCCCAGAACAAACTAAGGCAGGCAAAGCTCAAGGTAGAGAGTGATAGCATAGATCTGGAGGCTGCAAGGTCAAACCTTGATATTGCCCAGGCACAGTTTGAACGTACTCAACAACTACAGCAGGAAGGTTTAAAAGCCTTACCTGATGTGGAAGAGAAAAGACAAAAACTCCAGGATGCCCGTGCTAAACTTATCTCCCAGGAAAACAAGTTGCTGGCCAGCAAAAACGAGGTTATTAATGCTGAACTTGAGATCAATAGGATCGGAGCCGAATACAGCGACAAAGTCTCAAAGGCACAGAGTGACCTCCATACAGCACGCTCCAATCAATATGATGCTGCGGCCCAGGTGAGCAAATTACAGAATGACTATAGCAACTACTCTATTCGCAACCAGATGTATTATATACTGGCACCACAAAAAGGATATATAAACAAGGCTTTAAAAGCCGGTTTGGGTGAGACCTTTAAGGAAGGGGAAAAATTGGTGGAGATCATGCCGGCAGATTTTGAACTGGCTGTAGAAACATATGTTAAGCCAATTGATGTACCCCTTTTGCATAAAGGCGAAAGGGTTCGCGTCCAATTTGACGGTTGGCCTTCTATTGTCTTTAGCGGATGGGAAAATCTGTCTTATGGGACTTATGGAGCCAGAATCGTAGCAGTTGACAACTTCATTAGTGAAAATGGGAAGTACCGGGTGCTCCTGGCTCCCGATCCCGAGGAAGAACCGTGGCCAAAGGGTGTCCGTATTGGTTCTGGAGCAACCACTCTGGCATTGCTTGACGAGGTACCTATTTGGTATGAGATATGGAGAAATCTTAACGGGTTTCCACCAGATTTTTACCAGCCCGAGATCGTTGTTGAAAACCAGGAAAAGCAGAAGAAATGAGGTTTTACCTATCTTTAATTTTACTGTTGCAGGCATTTATTACTACCGGGCAGGAAACCGGCCAACAGGTTTTAAGCTATCCTGAGTACTTAGCCTATGTTAAGAAATACCACCCTGTGGTGAGTCAGGCCGATCTTCAGCTTGAAATGGGAGAGGCAGAACTTCTAAGGGCAAGAGGCGCATTTGATCCTAAACTGGAAGTTGATTATAGCCGTAAAGAATTTAAAGGTACAGAGTATTATGATCTGTTGAATTCCACCTTTAAAATACCCACCTGGTACGGCCTGGAGCTTAAGGCAGGTTTTGAGCAAAACGAAGGTCTATATTTAAACCCGGAGCGTACAGTTCCGCCAGAAGGACTTTTTAGTGCAGGAATTTCATTATCTGCAGCGCAAGGATTGATCATGGATAAGAGGAGGGCGGTATTAAAATCAGCTAAAGCCTTGAGAGAGCAAACTCAGGCGGAAAGGGATCTAATGGTCAGCGACGTTCTTTTTGAAGCTTCAGAGGCTTACCTGAAGTGGGCTCGCCTGCACAGGGAGTTGGAGATCTATGAAGGTTTTGTGGCTAACGCCAGGCAACGTTTTCAGGGAATTAGCCGCAGTGCAGCTACGGGTGAGATCGCGGCGATAGATACTGTTGAAGCGGGAATAGCTTTGCAGGACAGATTACTACAATTGGAACAAACAAGGGTGAAGCTTCTAAAGCAGAAGCTGCAGGTCTCAAATTTTCTTTGGCTGGAAAACAACGTGCCTGTCGAATTACAGCCAACCACTGTTCCTGAAGCGGATTTTTTACAGGAATATCCAAATGAGATGGGAGCAGGGGAGTGGATGCAGGAATTTTCCTTTGAAGACCATCCTAAAATGCAGGCCATGGAAGCAAAGTTAAAAGCTTTAAGAGTAGAAAGAAGGCTCAAGATGAACAATTTGCTTCCCAAGGTTGATCTGGAATACAATTTTATAACTCCTGAGCCGGAATCTATTAATAACTATGACACCTCAAATTATAAAGCTGGTCTAAAGTTCAGTTTTCCGCTGTTTCTGCGGAAGGAGCGCGGAGAGTTAAAGCTGGCAAAATTTAAACTGGAGGATGCTTCTCTTGAGCTGGAGCTGAGTCGCAGGGAAATAGAAAACAAGATAGATGGTCTTCTGCAGGAGTTGGAGTCTTATATGGAACAGATAAGTCTTAGTGAACAGATGGTCGCTAATTACCGGGAACTTCTTAGAGCTGAAGAACGCAAATTCAGCTTTGGTGAAAGCTCTCTTTTTCTGATAAATTCAAGGGAGAACAAGTTGATAGAGGCAAGGCTCAAACAAAATGAGCTGCTAACAAAATACCTTGTTGCCAGGGCAGAACTTTTCAGGAGCCTGGGTGTTGCACCGCCAATCATCGACTAAGGTAAAAGGAAAAAATGTTAGGATTTCCTGTGGTCAAAAAATATATCCGCAGGGGACTGTCTGCGGATAATTCATCTGCTCATATAAATTCCTGCCTTAAATGTGGTCGATCAAATAACCAGGTACATTAGATAAGCTATATATGAACCCAGGAGAACGATTCCCTCCCATCGTTCCAGCTGTCTTCCTTTGCCGGTAAAGACAAAAAGGAACAACAGGAGTCCGGCAACAATATTCACAGTAATGTCAAAAAAGGCATTTTCGTCTATGGTCAGCGGCATCACCGTTCCGGAAACTCCCAGGATGAAAAAGATGTTGAAGATATTAGAACCTACCACATTTCCTATGGCAATGTCCACGTTCTTCTTTCTAACTGCTATGATCGAGGTGGCCAGTTCGGGAAGTGAAGTTCCTATAGAAACCACGGTAAGACCTATAATTCGTTCTGAGATCCCTATTACTTCTGCAATGCTTACCGCACTGGTTACGATAAGCCTTCCTCCAACGATCAATCCTGCCAGGCCAAAAACGATAAAAAGAACAGCTTTTCCTGTACTGTATTCTTCAGTCACTATCTCCTCCTCGCCGGCACCGCTTTTGGCAGTGAACAGGTTATACACGAGGAAAATGAGGAAGAACAATAGTAAAGTAATGGCATCAGACCGGGAGATGAGATTTTCCTGCCCATCAAGCAAGTAATCGGCTCCTATCACAAAAACACAAATGGCAGCCAAAAGGCTGAGCGGGATCTCGATCCAGGTGGTGTTGGTCTTTACGGTGAGGGGATAGATTATAGAGGAAATTCCCAGAATAGCGAGAACGTTAAAAATATTACTTCCCAGCACATTTCCCAATACCATTTGGGTGCTTCCTGAAACGGCGGCAAAGACGTTCACCACCAGCTCCGGCGCCGAGGTTCCGAAAGCCACTATGGTCAATCCAATGACGATGCTGGGAACTCCCATTTTTGCCGCCAGGCTGGACGCAGCGTCCACCAGTTTTGTCGCGCCGTAGATAAGGGCGGCAAAACCAGCAAGTATAAGTAGTATGTCTAGTATCATAGGTTGGATATAAAATTAGGGCGCATTTTAATACTCCCTAATTTACAATTTAGTAATTACTTCCAAAATTGGATTTTTGAGATCCTAATGCGTCAACTCCAGGCGGTAGTCGTCGTTATTAACAAAGAAGATCGCATTGACAAAGAAAAGCTTTCCATTTTCCCAGAACCCGCGGAACAGCGGATTGTCTACCATGTAAATGATGCTGCCCTGGCCCATGGGATGTTCTCCAAAAACAAGAGATGATCCTATTCCTGATTTTGCATCGCTTCCCGCAAAACCGGCAACGATCTCTGGCTTTTCGCCCAAATAGGCCACATTGTAACCTTCATTTAAGTAAGCGTAGCTGTCACTGCTCAATTTCAGGCTAAGGTAGGTGTCATCATAGCCGAAGGCCAGTGGGTGAGTATTGTCAACTTTTGTCTTTACAATACTTCCGGTGATCAATTCCTTTATACTTTCCCGTTCCCTTTGAGCGTAAGGTATAAGGTTCCCCTGCTGCAGGCTGTCTTTTTTAGCTTGCTCGTTCTTCTTGAGGTCAAAACCTTCTTTGCCGGCAAACAGGTCCAAAGCACTTCCAAGGGCGATGATCTTTCCGCCGTTTTTGATCCAGCCGGAAAGTCTTTCCAGCTTGTCTTCTTTCAGGATTTCTGAGTAGTTTCCTGAGGGAAGTATAAGAATATCGAGTTTGGACAGATCAATATCTGAAAAATAGCTGCTTCCAATTGAAGTGATCGGATAATTCAACTCCTGTTCAAAAAAGTACCATATCTCCCCGTAGTTCAGAGAAGAAGTCTCTTCTCCACGCACCACACCGATTCTTGGTTTGTTGATGATCCTTACCTGAGAGGAACCAAAATCGGGACCTTCCATAGAAAATCCTGTAGCTGCTGAAGTGAGTTGCTGCCCGTATTGATCGGCAAGTGCAACAAGTTGCTGGTCAAATCCCTCTTTCCTGCGGTTGTCACTCTTAGTGATCACCAAACTGCCCGCGCTGAATTCCTTTTCTGCAGTACGGATGGCATTTTCGGTGAACCTTACCTTGAAGCCGTTCTGTAAAAGGGCCGAAAGGAACCGGGCATCTTTCATACCGTTCCAGACAGTAATATATCCCGCACCAGTAGGGGTTGCAGTATTCGTGATCTTATCTTCGGAAATACTGTTGCTTCCAGCGATCTCTTGATTGGTTGCCACAGCCTCCAGACCATAGGCATAAGGCAGGCTCCAGGCGGTTATATCATATGTAAGAGAATCCACCAGCTTTGTTGATGGCTCAAAAAGCACTTTCACCATCTTCCCTTTCGGCTGATCTGTGGGCACGATAAGCGTCTTTTCATCTACAGAGAACTCGGCGTTCTTGCCTTTGGTGTAGTCAAAACCTCTTACTTTTCCTTTTTTAGCCATTCCGTAGGAGATCTCATGCCTGTCAAGAAGGTCTTTTACGGCCTTTATTTTTGATGGCTCTCCTTTCAAAGCGTAATTCTTGTGGCTGGATTTTGAGTTCGTATAGAATTTCTTGAATTCAGTATTGAGCCTGTCCACATTTCCTGAAGCGATCTCAATAGTAGACATTCCTGCGGTATGGTGATGGGCTACACGATTTACCAGGGTAAGCACATAACCTTCAGAAGTTTCTATCCCCAGCCCGGCACGGCCATGACCTGCCTGCTCGTAGGTCATTCCTATGGCGCCCATATAGGTGGGATAGGTGTCCCCGTAGCTGGGGTAAAGCAGGTCAAATCTTTCTTTTGTAAAATATAACCAGCCCTGTTCATCAAAGTAACGGGCGTGATTTTTCCCGATCTCTGTCTGGAACTCCCTCTGGAAAGGAGTGATGACCTCGTGAAAAGGTTCTGCGGCCGGGGCGAAATAGTAAGGGTCGTCAATACCCTGTTCGTGAAAATCTACGTGCACATGCGGCAGCCATTGATTGTACACCTCAAGTCTTTCCCGGGTCTCTACCTGTGTGGCCCATGCCCAGTCACGGTTAAGGTCAAAAAGATAATGATTTGGACGCCCTCCCGGCCAGGGTTCCATATGTTCTTTTGCCATGGGGGCGGTGTTGTAAGGGGTGGCTTTCACCTGCTTGTACCAGTTCACATACCGGTCCCTTCCGTCAGGATTCACCACTGGATCCATGATGATCACCGTATTTTCAAGCCAGTCCTTTTTCGAAGTTATCAATTCATAAAGGGTAAGCATGGCGGCTTCTGAACTCGAAGCTTCATTGCCGTGAACGTTGTAACTCAGCCAGACAATGGCTTTTTTATCTGAATTTCCCGAAGCTCCCGAAATTACTCCGGCATTTTGAAGATGGTTTGCCCTGATGGCTTCCAGGTTGTTCAGGTTCTCTTCCGAAGAGATCACCGCGTAAGTGAGTGGCCTGCCTTCATAGGTCTCCCCGTAGGTGTGGTATTCCACAAGCGGTGAGGCTTCAGCGACATGTTCAAAGTAATCCACTATTTTGTGATGCCGGGTAAAATGGGTGCCTATTTCATACCCTAAAAACTCCTGTGGAGATTGCTGTGCAAAAATGCTACTGGCACAAGCCAGAATACCTGCTAAAAAGCCGACCGTTCTTTTCATAAACTAATCGAAATTCAGAATTAAGCAGGTAAAGGTAGCATACGGGCGGGAATTAATTGAAATTCTCTTCAAAAAATATAATAATCGGTATCTTTACCTTCTCAAAATAATTCTATGTCAACTGACACCATTTCCTATTCCGACACTAATTATTTTTCCTCTCTCATAACAGATTACCTGGCCCAAAAAAGCACTTTGAAGCCTTTTTACAGCCGCTTTCCCGAGATCGGAAATTTCGGGCAGCAACTGGAGGAAAAAAAGGAGTTTTTCAATAAAAACGGCAAAAGGGAAACGCTGGTTGCTGTTTTAAAGGAGCAGTATGAAAAGGTCCCAGCTTCCGAAGCTACCTTAAAGAATATAGAATTACTGGGCAAAGACAACACCTTTACGGTTACTACCGGTCATCAGCTGAACTTATTTACCGGCCCGCTTTATTTTCTGTACAAGATCGTCACCACCATAAATCTTGCTCAGGAACTAAAGGAAAAATATCCAGATCATGATTTCGTGCCTGTTTACTGGATGGCCACGGAAGATCATGATTTTGAAGAGATCAATTTCTTCAACGTTCACGGAAAGAAATTCCAGTGGAATCTTCCTGCCGTTGAAGAGCGAGGAGGGGCTGTGGGAGAACTGCCTACCGCCGGGCTGGAGGATGTTTTTAAACTTTTCAGCGCCGAAATAGGCGATACGGCAAATGCGAGGCAGCTGAAGGAGTGGTTTAAAAAAGCTTACCTGGAGCATGATGATCTCGCGGCAGCTACCCGGTATTTGGCCAATGAACTCTTCGGAAAATACGGCCTGGTGATCCTCGATGGGCACAACAGGAAGCTGAAAAAGCAGTTCGTACCGCACATGCAGCAGGAGCTGCTTGAGAAATCCTCCTGCAAAGCAAGTGTTTCCAGTGCTGAAGCTTTGGAAAAAAAAGGTTATTCGGTACAGGTGAATCCGCGGGAGATCAACCTGTTCTACCTTGAAAAAGGGCTTCGGGAACGTATTATTGAAAAGGATGGAAATTATTTCGTGCATGACCAGGATATCACCTGGAGCAGGCAGGAAATTCTCGAACTATTGGAGCGGGAGCCCAAAAAATTTAGTCCCAATGTATTGATGCGGCCTCTGTACCAGGAGGTGGTACTGCCTAACCTCTGTTATATTGGCGGTGGCGGCGAGCTGGCATACTGGTTCGAGCTGAAGGAATATTTTGAACAGCAAAAAGTGCCTTTTCCCATTCTATTGCTGCGGAATTCAGTTTTAATTCAAACCGAAAAGCAGGACCAAAAAAGACGAAAGCTCAATATTTCCATTCCCGAACTTTTCCTGAAGAACCACGAACTCATCAACAGAAAGGTACGACAGATATCGAATATAGACATTGACCTTTCCCCTCAAAAAGAGCATCTGGTAAATCAATTTCAGGGACTCTATGAAGTTGCTGAAAAAACCGATAAGTCCTTTCTTGGGGCGGTAAAAGCCCAGGAGGTAAAACAGCTGAAGGGGCTGGAAAATCTTGAAAAAAGACTGCTCAAGGCACAGAAAAAGAAACTTGAAGATGAGGTAAGCCGTATCGCGGCCTTGCAAAATGAGCTTTTTCCGAATAAAGGCCTGCAGGAGCGGCATCAGAATTTTTCTGAATTCTACCTGGAGTACGGGGAAAACCTGATCCCACTACTCCTTAAAAATCTAAAACCGCTTGAATTAAAATTTGACATTCTCTCTCTATGAATAAAATGCATAAAATAGACATCGATCTAGTGGAGATGACCCTGGATGTGATGAAATATACCATAGATCGTATCTCTAACGTGACTCCGGAGCTTGGCGCACCTAAGAAAGAAGAAGAGCTTTTTGAACTTATTGGTGAAACAATTACCCCCGAAGGAATTGGCGGGGAAGTCGCTTTTAAGATGTTCAGGGATGTGCTGGTCAAGGCTACCGTGCCCATTGACCACCCCAGGCACCTGGCGTTCGTGCCGGCAGCGCCTTCCCGCGCAGCTATCCTGTTCGACCTGGTAACTTCGGCTTCCAGTATTCACGGGGCTTACTGGATGGAAGGGGCCGGCGGTATCTTCTGTGAAAACCAGGCGATGAAATGGCTGGTCTCCCTTACCGGGCTTCCGAAGGAATCTTTTGGAGTGTTCACCAGCGGGGGTACAGCGGCAAACCTTTCGGCTATGGTAGCGGCCCGGGAGGCGTGGAGAAAGAAAGATTCCGGAAATATTGGGGTCAGAGCCTTGTTGCTCACTTCTAACGGCGCCCATTCTTCCATACAGGCCATGGCAAAAGTGATGGATGCCGATGTGGTGATGATAGATTGCCCTGACGAAAACCTGCGCGGCCATGCGCTGCGTACAGCTATAGATGAACTAAGTGAGAAGGACCGGAAAAGGCTTTTTGCGGTAGTGGCTACAGGGGGTACCACCAACGCCGGGATCATTGATGAACTTGACTCCATTGCTGAGGTGTGCGAAGAGGAAGAGCTGTGGTTTCATGTAGATGCGGCTTATGGCGGGGGAGCGTTGGCCGCGCCGTCGGTTCGCCATTTGTTCAACGGAATTGAGAGAGCAGACAGTATCACCATTGACCCTCATAAATGGCTTTTTTCACCATACGATTGCGGGGCAGTGATCTATAAGAACATGGAGCTTGCTGCGGAAGCACATTCTCAAAAGGGTTCTTACCTGGAGATCTTTAAGGACGAAGGCGCACAGGGCTTTAATCCTGCTGACTACCAGATACAGTTAACCCGAAGATTGAGAGGTATGCCGCTTTGGTTCTCCCTGGCCATGCACGGAACTGAAAAATACACCACCTCTATTGAGAGGGGCATTGAGCTGGCCCAGATCGCGGCCAAAAAGATCGATGTCGCCGAAGAACTTGAATTGGTACGTCCCGCCAGTCTTTCTGTGGTGCTCTTTAGAAGAAAAGGCTGGAGCGCTGAAGATTACCGCGACTGGACCTACCGCAATCATAAAAGCGGTCTTGCCCTTGTCACGCCTACAAAATGGAAAGGCAAACAGGGTTACGAAACCATTTCGCGATTCTGTTTTATCAATCCCGAAACTACCGAAGAGGACATAGATGTGATCCTGGAGACGATGAAGTAGTTTAAGAATGTATTTTCTGAATGCCGTTAACCTGCACTTTTGAGCCTTCTGCCAGCATAACAGAATGTGGGGTCATGGAGGTGAGAATGGAAAATTCAGGTCCGAACTGCCTCATAAAATCAACATCTATGGAGTACTCTCTTACTTCATAGGTTTGCCATCGATTATGCGAAATGCTGTATTCATTTGACACTTCCTCGTCAATTTGGCCATAGCCGTAGAGGCGGTCCAGGATAAAATCAGATTCAGAATGTTGTTCGTAGGGGGTGATCAGCTTGCTGCTTATCACCCTTAAGAACTGTTCCTTTTTCCGAAACTTCCAGGAATAGTTTACGTCCAGCCGGTCTTCGGTTTCCCTGATTTCCTGGGTGGTGGGAAGTATCTGGTAATGCTCTCGGGCCAAAGTGTTCGCCAGCAGGCCCAGAGCTTTCTTATTCGCTATTTCTGAGATGAAGACTATTCCTTTTCTCCACTTTGCTCCGTCAAATCTTTTGACATAGAACCGCAGGTTGATCTCTTCAAAGTCTGAATAAAAAGGAACTTTTATTCCGGCTACGGAAATATTTTTGAACTGAAAGCCTACCAGGCTCACGATACAGTTTCCGTTAAAATAATCAAGTTGGGTGTGTGCTGGTAAATATTTCTCTAAGATCTCTGGAGGAACAATGTAATTGGCAAAAGCCAGTTTCCTCCACTCACAGGTCAACAGGTTCTTCATGGGATTAAATTTCTTGGCTAATTAAGTTACTAAATTCCTGATACTTTGATGGATGTAGATAAAATTGCTCTTTAACCTGAATTTAACTGTGTATTTCGTCGATTAAATTTCGCTTTTAATCTGATATCACCGATATTTGTAAGGAAACAATTCGTGCAAAATTTTTGGAATTACTACTGTTTATTATCTCTTTTATACTCTGTGTCATAGCGGTTTATCTTCTGGTGAAGACCAGGCAAAGCAATCGCGAGAACGAAGCCTGGAT
Organism: Salinimicrobium catena; assembly: GCF_900102915.1. Classification (GTDB taxonomy): domain Bacteria; phylum Bacteroidota; class Bacteroidia; order Flavobacteriales; family Flavobacteriaceae; genus Salinimicrobium; species Salinimicrobium catena. Next base: position 87,790 of record NZ_FNGG01000006.1, on the reverse strand, counting down.
CGCGCAGGAAATGAAGGATAATAAGAACTGCTAGGTAAATTCTAAAGAAATTGCCATTTTCTCCTGAAGAACTTTCCTGAAGTCTTTTTTGTGGAAAGTCCGGCTATCGTTATCCAGATTTATTAAAAGTCATAAAATAAATGGCCGGGGGATTGATTTTTGCCTCAAATTCTTACTTTTGCACATGCAAAATAACGTACTCATTCTAGATTTCGGTTCGCAGTACACGCAATTAATTGCGAGAAGAGTTAGAGAGCTCAATATTTACTGTGAAATTCATCCTTACAACAACCCACCAGAAGACATTAGCGGATTCAAGGCGGTGATCCTTTCGGGAAGTCCGTTCTCGGTAAGGGGAGAAAACGCCCCGCACCCCGATCTTTCCCAGATAAGAAAAAGAGTTCCTCTACTGGCCGTATGTTACGGGGCGCAGTACCTGGCGCATTTCAACGGCGGAAAAGTGGAGGCTTCAGAGATCAGGGAATACGGCCGCGCGAATCTTTCAGTGATCAAAGATGAAGAAGCTCTTTTTGAAAACATCAGGGAGAATTCCCAGGTGTGGATGAGCCACAGTGATACCATTAAGGAATTACCTGAAAACGGAGTGAGACTTGCCAGTACTCCTGATGTACTCAATGCAGCTTACAGAATTGATGGGGAAGAGACCTACGCGATACAGTTTCATCCCGAAGTATATCACTCAACAGACGGGAAACAACTACTTGAGAACTTTCTGGTCAACATTGCCGGAGTGGAGCAGGAGTGGACGCCCGAAGCCTTTGTGGATATGACGGTCGCAGAGCTTAAAGAAAAGGTGGGAGATGACAAAGTGGTCCTTGGCCTAAGCGGGGGAGTGGATTCTACCGTTGCCGCCGTACTTTTACATAAAGCCATTGGAAAGAATCTTTACTGTATCTTCGTCAATAACGGTTTGCTTAGAAAAGGCGAATTCGAAAGTGTGCTGGACCAGTACAAACACATGGGGTTGAACGTAAAAGGGGTAGATGCTTCGGCACGTTTTTTGGATGCCCTGGCGGGTATCTCAGATCCTGAAGGCAAAAGAAAAGCCATAGGGAAGACCTTTATTGAAGTTTTTGATGATGAAGCCCATTTGATCCAGGATGTGAAATTCCTCGCGCAGGGAACCATTTATCCAGATGTGATCGAATCTATTTCTGTGAACGGGCCTTCAGCAACCATAAAATCACACCACAACGTGGGAGGTCTGCCAGATTTCATGAAGCTGAAAGTGGTGGAGCCTTTAAGAATGCTGTTCAAGGATGAGGTGCGAAGAGTAGGTGCCGAAATGGGCATCGACAAGGAACTATTGGGAAGACACCCGTTTCCGGGACCTGGTCTGGCCATAAGGATTCTGGGCGATATCACTGCAGAAAAGGTAAGAGTGCTGCAGGAAGTTGACGCCATCTTTATCAACGGACTGAAGGAATGGATGCTGTATGACAAGGTATGGCAGGCAGGCGCGATCCTGTTACCGGTAAGCTCGGTAGGAGTGATGGGAGATGAAAGGACCTACGAAAAAGTAGTGGCCTTGCGAGCGGTTGAATCTACCGATGGAATGACAGCCGACTGGGTGAATTTGCCGTATGATTTCTTACAAAAAACGTCAAACACAATAATTAACCGTGTGAAAGGCGTTAACAGGGTAGTATATGATATAAGCTCCAAACCACCGGCCACTATTGAGTGGGAATAAAACCAAATCTATGAAGCATATAATTGTTCTTTTTCTGTTTTTTCAACTGTTTGCAGTTTCTGCCTTTGGGCAGCAGTACAAATACCACATTGTTAAACGTGGGGAAACTACTGCAGAAATTGCCAGGATGTATAATGTGACCGAAGAGACAATTTTTAGATATAATCCCGATGCCCGCAAAGGCATTAGCCCCAACACCAAGCTAGTAGTGCCGTTATCTGGAGAAAGACTTACAGATCGTGAGATCAGGTTCAGGGAACATCGCGTGCAGCGAAAGGAAACCCTTTTCAGCCTTTCTCAGCAGTACAATGTGAGCATTGACGATATCAAGCGCTTCAACAAGCATTTGTATTCTGAAGAATTGCGCAGGGGAGAAAGGATCAGGATCCCGTTAAACCTGCCGAAGGAAGAACAGGAGCCAAGGAGGGAAACTTCCGGAGTTAACCCGTTGGACCTTACCGTTAAGGAACACGTGGTACTTCCGCAGGAAACCCTCTACGGAATTTCCCGAAAATACAATATTACCATTGCCGATCTTCAGCGGCTTAATCCGAACATGGATACCCTGCAGCCGGGGATGGTACTGAAAGTAAGGAACGGGAATGTTGAAAAAGTGATCAAAGTTGAAGGAGATCTTTTCAAATATTACCAGGTGCAGCCACAGGAAACTCTTTTTAGTCTTACCCGGCGTTTTGGGATAAGCAGGGATTCCTTGCTTACCCTGAATCCGGCTTTAGCTGATGGGTTGAAATCTGGAATGGTGTTGAAGATCCCGAATAAAGAAGATTTGGAATACGATTCTTATTCCGAAGAGAGCATCGTGAACCTGGAAAACAGGATCATGAATTATGATACAAAGAACCTGGTGGTGATGCTGCCTTTTCACTTGAATAAAATCGTAAAAACTGATACTTCAGATAATACTTCAGAAAGGATACGAAAAGACCGGGTGCTGCAGATCTCTCTTGATTTTTACAGTGGGGTGCTCATGGCGATAGACTCTGCCAAAGCAAAGGGTATTTCCACAAGACTTAAAGTATATGACACCCAACAAAATGCCGGGAAAGTACACACTATCCTCAACACCAATGATTTTAGCAATGTTGATGCGGTGATAGGTCCCCTGGTGGAATCTACAGCCCAGGCGGCAGCCTCCGGACTGGAGCGGCAGGGTATTCCTGTGGTTTCTCCGTTCAGTAAGAACGGGGGAGGTTCTTTGGACAATTTCCTGCAGGCAAGACCTTCAGACGAAATACTGTCTCAAACTATGATCTCGTACATTTCTGAAAATGCTGACGGGAAAAACCTGGTGATCATTGCCGATGCTTCTTCTTCAGCTAAAAAACAACAACTTATGGGCGCTTTTCCTTCAGCCCGAATAGTGAACCCAAAGGAAGGCAGCTATATTGATCAGGAAGAACTTACAGCTGCACTGGTGGAAGGCCGGCCAAACTGGGTGATACTGGAGGCAAACAAAATTGGCGTGATAAGCAATGCCACTTCTTATCTGAATTCATTGGCCGACAAGTACAAGATCACCCTGTTCACAACAGACAGGAACAATTCTTTTGAAAGCGACAATATCTCCAACAGGCATTTGAGCAAACTTAATTTTCATTATCCTTCTGTAGACAAAGTTTATTCTCCCGAAGCAAACCGGGCATTCATCAAGAAGTATTCTCAAAAATACGGGGTGGTGCCAAACCGTTATGCGGTGCGCGGGTTCGATATTACCTATGATGTGCTGTTGAGGCTGGCTTCCAGCGGAGATCTTTACAGCTCATTAAAGGAGGAGGGTACTACGCAATATGTAGAGAACAAGTTTGATTATGACGCCGGTTCAACAGGTGGTTTTGCCAATAAAGCCATTTACATCATGGCCTATGACAAAGACCTTAATCTAAAAGTAGTACAGTAGCATGACTTCAAGAGTGATTTACCTGGGCGATCTGCGAACCGAATGTGAACATCTGGCCAGCAGCAATGAGTTCATTACAGATGCGCCCGTTGATAATGAAGGGAAAGGCGAGGCTTTTTCGCCCACAGATACTGTTGCAACCGCGCTTGCCAGCTGCATGTTCACTATTATGGGTATAAAGGCGAGAGACCATGAGTTTAGCATAGAAGGGGCTTCTGCGGAAGTTCTAAAAACAATGGGCTCTAATCCGCGACGCATTACCGGCATCAAGGTAGCATTTAGTTTTCCGTCGAATTATGCCGATAAAGAGCGGAAGATCCTGGAGCGTGCCGCAAAGACCTGCCCGGTATTGTACAGCCTTCACCCGGATATTGAGCTTGATATCGATTTCTCCTATTCGGAATAAAACCTGGCTTGCTTCTTGTTTTTCAAGGTTATGAAAAAGACCTTTTTTAGTCTGCTTTTCCTGTTGTTTTCGGTTTCCGGAATTTTCGCGCAGCTACCCGAAAACAGAATGAAGTGGCAGGAAACTCCTTTGACCTGGAATGATTTTTCGGGAGTGCCCGATCTTCATAACGATTTTGATGCCAGCACTAATTCGGGAATTTCGTATTCGTGGTCGCTGCGTTCTTCTGAAACAAAAGCAGAGCTTTTCTACAAGGTGCGATCTTACTTTTACCCCGATCTCTCCTGGGTGAAACCCGGAAAAGATTCCGCCCTATTGCTGGCGCATGAACAACTTCATTTTGACATTTCTGAACTCCACGCCCGCAAACTAAGAAAGATCATGGACGGATATGTACCCGATCTAAAGAGCGATGTTAAGGAAGTGCTGGAAAGGATCTATGAGAAGAACGAAAATGCCCGCCGCCAAATGCAGGAAAAGTACGATAGGGAAACCCGTCACGGCCAGGATGAAGCAGCCCAGGAAAAGTGGGAGATCTTTATAAGGTCAAAATTGGCCGAACACGAGGAATACTCTTCTTAAAGAGCAGCCACTTCAGCTTTTGCCTCTTCAAATTCCCTGATCATATCGTGCAGGATCTCTGCCGCAGGTTTGATGTCGTGGATAAGCCCGGCTATCTGTCCTATTTCAAGTTCACCTTCGTCAAGATCTCCTTCAAACATGCCTTTTTTAGCTCGGGCTCTTCCAAGCAAGGTAATGAGGTCTTCTTTTGAAGGGTTTTTAGAGTATAGTTCCTGTATCTCCTCAAAAAAGTGATTTTTGAGCAGCCTTACCGGGGCCAGTTCTTTTAAGGTGAGCATGGTATCGCCTTCCTGAGCTTTTACTACCATTTCTTTAAAAGCCTGATGAGAGGAAGCTTCATGACTGGCTACAAAACGGCTTCCCACCTGCACGGCATCGGCACCCAAAACCATGGCGGCCAGCATTCCACGTCCCGTGGCAATACCTCCGGCGGCGATAAGCGGGATCTTTATCTGCTCTTTTACCATAGGAATAAGGGTGAAAGTGGTGGTTTCATCCCGCCCATTATGGCCTCCTGCCTCAAAGCCTTCAGCCACGATGGCATCTACTCCCGCTTGTTCAGCTTTTAAGGCGAACTTTACACTGCTTACCACGTGAACCACTTTGATGCCTTTTTCCTGTAAGTAGCCTGTCCAGGTCTTTGGGTTTCCGGCAGAAGTAAAAACGATCTCCACCCCTTCTTCTATGATGATCTGCATGATCTCCTCCAGGTTAGGGTAGAGCATGGGTACATTCACTGCGAAGGGTTTGGTAGTAGCTTTTTTACATTTTTGAATATGTTCGCGTAAAACTTCAGGATACATAGATCCGGCGCCAATAATTCCCAGTCCGCCTTCGTTGCTCACGGCACTTGCCAGTTTCCAGCCACTGGCCCAGATCATGCCCGCCTGTATCACGGGGTATTTTATGTTGAAGAGTTCGGTAATTGGGTTGGTCATAACTTTGTTAGGTATATGCTAATTAACCCTTTCAAGGTTTCAAACCCTGAAAGGGTTTCTTTTATTTTAAGAAATTACTCCCGAGCCTATCAATTCCTCTTCCAGGTGCCAGGCAACAAACTGTCCTTCGGTGATCGAAGCCTGGGGCTCGTCAAAGACCACGTACAAGCCTTCTGCAGTTTGGTGCAAAGTAGCATCCTGTAAAGGTTGGCGGTAGCGAATTCGTGCCTTCACCCTCATTTCTTCCCCCTGCTCAAGTTTAAGGTCTTCCCTTACCCAGTGTGTTTCTTCCGGAGTCACGAAAAGTCCGCGGCGGTACATTCCCGGGTGATCTTTTCCCTGTCCGGTGTAGATCACATTGTCTTCCACACTGGTCTCTATTACGAACAAAGGTTCTGGTGTGCCGCCCACGGCCAGCCCTTTGCGCTGACCTTTGGTGAAATAATGAGCCCCCTGGTGTTTCCCTACTACTTTTCCTTCGGCCGGGGAATAACTGTACTTTCTGGAAAGGAATTCCAGTTCCTCTTTTTTGTCACTGAATTCCGGGGTTTCAGCCTGGTATTTTTCTTCGGAAGCATCTATTTCTACAATGTTTCCTTCTTTTGGCTGGAGTTTTTGCTGAAGGAATTCCGGAAGCCTTACTTTCCCAATGAAACAAAGTCCCTGGGAATCTTTTTTTTCAGCAGTGATCAGGTCCTGTTCCGCAGCGATCTTTCTAACCTCGCTCTTTTGCAATTCTCCAATAGGAAACAGGGTTTGAGACAACTGCTCCTGTGATAACTGACAAAGGAAATAAGACTGGTCTTTATTCTTATCTTTTCCAGCGAGCAATTGATAAACCATCTCGCCATTTTCTGTAGTGGTGGTGCCTTTTCGGCAGTAATGGCCGGTCGCCACAAAGTCGGCACCCAGCGAAAGAGCTATCTTCATGAAGACATCGAACTTGATCTCGCGGTTGCAAAGTACATCAGGATTTGGGGTACGGCCTCTTTCGTATTCGTTGAACATATAGTCCACTATACGTTTTTTGTACTCCTCGCTTAGATCAACTGTTTGAAAAGGAATGCCCAGTTTCTCGGCTACCAGCATCGCGTCATTAGAATCGTCAAGCCAGGGACATTCTTTGGAAATGGTCACAGAGTCATCGTGCCAGTTCTTCATGAAAAGGCCTATTACTTCATATCCCTGTTCCTTCAGCAAATATGCCGCGACACTTGAATCTACTCCTCCCGATAATCCTACAACTACTCTTTTCATAAAACTTTAAAATCCTCTTTTTTGAGGGCTGTATTGCTGCCGCAAAAATACATAAAATATGCCATTTCTCAGAAGTAGGGAGGACGCGGTTACGAGAAGCCTTAAACAAAAAAAGCGACCGAAAGGCCGCTTTAAATTAAAATGTATTGAATTTACTTTTCGAAGGTAAACGTAAAATCCACACCTTGATAATTGGTTAAGAAATCGAACCTGTTCTCAGATTCCCAGGTTACCGTTCCCGCTAAAAGTCCAAAAGGCGATACATTTATAGTGTATTGAGTAGCAGATTCCTTGCTCCATTCCCCTTCACTGGGTTGGGCCTCGCAGGTGTCCTCATCATACCAGGTCATATCTGCTGTGCCATCTTCATTGAAAGTAACGACTGGTTTGTCATCACACGCTTCCAGATCCCAAACGGGAGGGTTGATCTGTACAAGAGTCCATGTTCCTATAACAGTGTTTTTAGTAGATGCTCCGTCGTCATCGTCACTACAGGAAGTAAAAGCGAAAAGTCCGGCTACCAGTAGAAAGATCAGGTGTTTTTTCATAATAAACGGTTTAGTAGGTTTTATTGGTGACGGAAAAATCCAAATAAGTTTTAACACCGCCTAATTTGAATTTATAAAAATATCATAAAAAAAAGCAGCTCTAAGGGCCGCTTTTTCAAATGTTTAGTCAATAGGGGCTTTATAGTTGTCTTTGAAATGTGAAGACAATGCCTTCTTCAGAAGTAAAGATCATTCTGTCTTTGCTAGGGAAAGTTGCTGTTCCACTTACTTCTCCTACTTCAGGGAAATCAAACGAATAGGAAGAGGCTCCGGTTTTTTGCCAGGTTCCTTCGCCAGATGTGAGATCACAGTTGTTCTGCTGAAAATAGAAGTTCGCGGTAAGGGTATTGTCACCTTCAACTCTTACAGTTGAATTGTTCGCGCATTCCTGTGGATCAAATAATGTATTCGGTTCAACGCTTTGAAGGATCCAGGTTCCCAGAACTCGTTCACCTTCTTCGTCATCATCACTGCATGAGGTGAACCCCACCAAAGCAGTCATCATCAAAAGGATCAAAATTTTTTTCATAATACGTGGTGTTTCTACTAAATATAATAAAAATGTCTGTGCGTCAGATGATTAAGTAGAATAAAAACCAGGTGAGAGGCTGATTTATAAACAGTTTAATTAAAAATTATTCTGAGCCACAAAATTGGGTGGAGAGATTTTGTTAAAATAAAATTAACTTAACTTAAACATTATTATTGAAAGTTATGAATTAAATTTGAGTAATTATTTAAACTTATTGCTATGAAAACCTATTCAAATTTTTTACAGATCCTTTTGATCCCTATGCTATTATTTAGCTTGAACTCCTGCAGCGATGACGACGATATGAATACCCCGCCAGTAGAAGAGCCAATGACCGTTGCCGATTTTGTGGCTTCTAATGATAATTACTCTTCTTTGGCTGCAGCCCTTGAAGTGGCCGGGTTGACAGCAACTTTAGACGGTACTGCATCTTATACTGTCTTTGCACCCGATAATGATGCTTTTGCTGCATTTCTCGCAGACAATGGATTTTCTTCTCTTGAAGAAGTACCGGAGGAAATACTTACACAAATCCTGTTGAACCACGTACAGTCAGGAGAGATCAGGGCTGCCGATCTTAGTACCGGTTATATTGAAAGTATGGCCACCGGGGCAGCTTCCGAAGAAAATCTGAGCATGTACATTAATACTTCCAATGGAGTAATGATCAACGGAGTCTCTACAGTAGAGAATGCTGATATTGAGGTGGCGAACGGGATCATCCATGCTGTGGATGCTGTAATAGGATTACCTGATATTACGACCTTTGCTTTAGCAGATCCTACATTTGATATTCTTGTAGCTGCCCTCACTCGTGAGGAGGATTATACTTTCGTTTCTACTTTAATGTCTTCTGAAGATCCTGCTCCATTCACTGTTTTTGCACCCACCAATGATGCCTTTGCAGCCTTCTTGGAAGAAATGAATTTTGCGAGTCTTGATGAGGTACCTGCAGATATACTCGCTACCACTCTAAGCTATCACGTTGTACCCTCAGCCAATGTGCGGTCTACAGATCTCACAGATGCTATGGTAGTCAACACCCTCATTGACCAATCCTTTACCGTAAATCTGGGAGATAATGTGGTAATCACAGATGCCAGTGGACGGACCTCCACCGTTATCGCTACAGATGTGCAGGCTACCAATGGTGTGATCCATGTTTTAGACACTGTGTTGCTCCCCCAATTTTAATCCCCCCTTTTAGGTTGTTGTGTTAAAAGAGAAAAGCCCGGTCACTGCCGGGCTTTTCATTTTTAATATGAGAAAGTATTATTTCTTTCCTTTTTGTTGTTGTTCTGCCTGCTCCATCATTTCCTGCATCTTGCGCGCGAATTTACCCTGCTTTCTCGGTTTCTTCTTATTCTCCTGGATTTTGGCATGTATCTTATCCTCGTCAATGATCACGTGCTTGATCACCAGCATGATCCCGATCGTAATAAGGTTTGAGGTGAAATAGTACAATGAAAGACCACTCGCGTAGTTGTTGAAGAAGAACAACATCAACAGCGGAGAAAGGTACATGATGAACTTCATGTTCGGCATTCCCGGTTGCGGACTCTGCATGTTCTGCCCGGTTGTCATCATCATATAAATGAAAATGGCAATAGAGGCGAGGATAGGGAAAAGACTAATGTGATCTCCATAAAAAGGAATGTTGAACGGCAGCTGGGCTATGGTATCATAGCTGGAAAGGTCATCTGCCCACAAAAATCCTTTTTGACGCAACTGGAAGGCGCTCGGGAAGAACTGGAAAAGCGCATAGAAAACCGGGATCTGCATCAAGGCCGGCAAACACCCGCTCATTGGGCTGGCTCCTGCCTTGCTGTACAGCTTCATGGTTTCCTGCTGCTTCTTCATTGGGTTGTCTTTGTACTTCTCGTTAAGTTCATTGATCTCAGGACGCAACACCTTCATCTTAGCCTGGCTCAGGTAAGATTTGTAGGTCACCGGAGACAGCACGATACGGACCACAATGGTCATAACGATAATAGCGATCCCGTAGCTTGGTAAGAACGAACTCAGGAAGGCAAAGAACGGAATGAAGATGTATTTGTTGATCCATCCAAAGATCCCCCATCCAAGAGGCATGATCTCATCAAGATTGCGGTCGTAATTATTCAGGATCTGGTAATCACTTGGCCCGTAATACCAGTTCATGTTGTAGTTCAGCTCTCCGCCTTTTAGCTCCAGAGGGAAAGTAGAAGCAAAGGCTTTAGTATAAACCGTATCTATCTCTTCATCTTCAACAAGATTTTCAGACTTGAATCTTCCGGTTTCAAAAGGAGTGTCGGTCAGTAAAATAGAGGTGAAGAAGTGCTGTTTATAAGCCACGTAAGTGATGTCCTCATCTTCATCTTCGCCATCGGTTACGTAGTCGTCATCTCCGCCGCCATACTCATAAATAAGTTCTGTATATCTATTCTCATAGGAAATACTTTTGGCGTGACGGTAACCCTTCAGCTTCCAGTCCATGGTCACGGCGTTCGCAGTGTTGAATACATCGCCAAGCCCCTGCGATCTTATGCTGAAGTCCATCATATACTCACCCGGCTTCAGGACGTATCGGTATTCTAGGAACTCGTTATCAGAAACTTTCAGTTTCATGCTTAGTACCGTGTTTTCACCGTTCTTGGTCACAGTAGGTTCAAAGAACAGGTTTTGCGTGTCCAGAACCCTGCCATCGGTAGTACTGAAATTGATGTTGAAGGAAGCATTGCCGTCCTTTATAAGATAGACCGGGATGGAGTCGTAGGTCTTGAAATTTTTCAGTCTTGCTTCGGAAATATACCCCCCCTTGTTCTCGACCTTTAATTCCAGCACATCATTTTCTATGGTAGTGGTATTTTCCTGTGCTGAAGGAAGGGTAGCCGAATATCCGAAGGCTCCAAGGCGGCTCTGCGCCTGGGCAACCGCGGCTGAATCAGTGACCTGCACAGATGGCTGGTCCTGGCTATCCGGAGTTTCTTCGGGGGTAACTACTACTTCTTCGGTTCCTGCTTCCTCCTCAATGGTTTCGGGAGCAGTTTGGTTCATGTACAACATCCATATCAGGATCCCACCAATTAAGATGAAACCTATGAGGGAGTTGATATCTAACTTTTTTTCTTCCATTATTCGGTGTAAATAAAACGTGCGGTAATTTCCGCTTTTATTGTGTTAGTCAATTTTGTGACCAACTAAGGTTATTGTGCCAAGGTGGCATTTTTTTGTTGCTTTGAATATTCCTTTGCCGCTTTGACAAATGCCACGAAGAGTGGGTGTGGGCTCGCTACGGTGCTCTTATACTCGGGGTGGTATTGTACTCCCACGAACCATGGGTGTTCTGGTACTTCCACGATCTCCACCAGTTTAGTGTCAGGGTTTATCCCCGTGCTCAGCATACCCTGAGATTCCAGTTGTTCGGCGTATTTGTTGTTGTACTCGTAACGATGACGGTGTCTTTCACTAATGGTTTTGTTGCCGTAGACTTCTTCGGCAATGGAACCTTCTTTTAATTCGCATTTCCAGGAACCAAGCCTCATGGTTCCGCCCAGGTGGGTGATCTCTTTTTGCTCTTCCATAAGATCGATCACCGGATGCGGAGTTGAAGCATCCATTTCGGTAGAATTGGCATTCTTCAATTTCAGCACGTTACGCGCAAATTCGATCACGGCCATTTGCATTCCAAGACAGATGCCCAAAAATGGTATTTTCTGCTCCCTGGCAAAACGTACCGCATCGATCTTTCCTTCTACTCCGCGTTCCCCAAATCCGGGAGCTACCAGTACTCCGTCAAGGTGAGAGATCTTGTTCTTTATGGTAGTGTCATTGATGAACTCTGAATGTATGCTCTCAATGTTCACCTTCACCTCGTTCGCTGCTCCCGCATGAATAAAGGCTTCCAGGATAGATTTATAGGAATCCTGCAATTCCACATATTTCCCTATCAAGCCGATAGTAACTTCATGCTTCGGGTTCTTATGCCTTTTAAGGAATTCGTTCCATTGGGTAAGGTTGGGTGAAGAATCATCGGGCAGGGCCAGCTTTTTCAGCGTTACGGTATCCAGGCCTTCTTCCAGCATCATATTTGGAACATCATAAATGGTAGAGGCGTCTATGGACTGGATCACCGCTTCCTGCTTCACGTTGCAGAAAAGGGCTAGTTTTCTTCTTATGTCGTCTGAAAGTTCGTGCTCTGTACGGCACACCAGAATATCGGCTTTGATCCCGCTTTCCATCAGCGTTTTTACGCTGTGCTGGGTAGGTTTGGTCTTCAATTCTCCCGCTGCCGAAAGGAATGGCACCAGGGTAAGGTGGATCACCAGGGCATTGTCGTCTCCCAGTTCCCACTTTAGCTGTCTTACCGCTTCTATGTATGGCAGGGATTCGATGTCACCTACGGTTCCACCGATCTCTGTGATCACAATGTCATATTCGTGGTTCTTTCCAAGCAGCTGAATGCGTTCCTTGATCTCGTTGGTGATATGGGGAACTACCTGCACGGTTTTTCCCAAAAATTCCCCGCGGCGCTCTTTTTCGATCACGCTTTGGTAAATTCGGCCGGTGGTAACATTATTGGCCTGTGAGGTATTTACATTCAAAAATCGTTCGTAATGGCCCAGGTCAAGGTCGGTCTCTGCCCCGTCTTCGGTCACATAGCATTCGCCGTGCTCGTAAGGGTTCAGGGTGCCGGGATCAACATTGATGTAGGGGTCCAGCTTCTGAATAGTGGTCTTGTAACCACGCGCTTGCAGTAATTTTGCCAAAGACGCAGCAATAATACCCTTTCCCAGAGAAGAGGATACACCGCCGGTGACAAAAATATACTTGGTTTCAGCCATTTTGAAAGGGTGTTTTGTGCGTTGTTTATTCAGGGCGCTAAATTACAAAGAAGAATAGAAAAAGAAACCATCTAAGCCGGAATACTTTAGGAAAACTTTAAGGCTTTAGAGGCATCCTTTTTACCGTGGATACTTCTGCCGAATGGTCCTGAGGATATGTTCCATTCCGTTGACCTTCAGTTCAAAGACCTGCTGTAGCTGGTCGCCTAATTTTCCCTTCGGAAATCCCTGCTGCCTGAACCAGACCAGGTAATGTTCCGGAAGTTCAGACAAATATCTGCCCTTGTATTTTCCGAAGTACATTTTCGCATGGGCAAGCTCGAGCAGGCTTTTATGGTTTGGTTGAATTTCCATGCGGCGAATTTCAGGAAAAAAGTGGCAGTAAATGCCATTTTAAAAGAATTAATCTGCCTTTGGCCTGAAGTAAAGTTAAATTCTTGATAATGGGTTTTACAGGAGTTTCAGCTTTTGAGTATATTCAAAAAAAAGAGATTTTATGGCTGTTATAGGTTCAATTATAAAGGGTTTGCTACATGCCCGGGATGCGGTTATTTCTGAACCCGATCCTTTTGAGGCACAGGAAAAGGTGCTCCGCGGATTGCTGGAAAAGGCGAAGGATACCGAATTCGGGAAATTCTATGGCTTTAAAGAGATCCTGAAAAGTGAGAATATTCAAAAAAAATATGCACAAAAAGTGCCCTTTTTCGATTACAACAAGATCAACGAAGAGTGGTGGAGCAAAATGCACGAAGGAGCCGAAAATGTCACCTGGCCCGGCAGGCCGCCGTATTTTGCATTGAGTTCGGGCACCACCGGAAAGTCCAGCAAAAGGATCCCGGTAACCGATGACATGATGGAAGCCATAAGACAGACCGGCATCAAACAGGTGGGGACGCTGACCAATTTTGACCTGCCGTCTGATTTTTTCGAAAAGGAGATCATGATGCTGGGCAGCTCTACAGATCTTGATAAAAAGGGCGACCACGAAGAAGGTGAGATCAGCGGGATAAGCGCAAGCAACATTCCATTCTGGTTCAGGGATTTTTATAAACCGGGCATGGAGATATCATCCATCAACGATTGGGATGAGCGGGTATTACAGATCGCGAAAGAGGCAAAGAACTGGGACATTGGGGCCATTACCGGAATCCCTTCCTGGACGGAGCTCATGATCAAGAAGATCCTGGAGTATCATAATGTACAGAATATCCACGAGATCTGGCCCAACCTGCAGGTATATTCCACCGGCGGAGTGGCCTTTGAACCTTATGAAAAGGCCTTTGAGAAGATCCTGGGCCACCCTGTAATTGTAATAGATACCTATCTGGCTTCGGAAGGTTTTTTGGCGTTCCAGGCACGGCCCGGTACATTGGCCATGAAGCTGGTGCTGGACAACGGCATCTATTTTGAATTTGTGCCTTTTAAACCTGAATTTATCAACGAAGACGGCTCGCTTATACCCGATGCGCCCGTGGTGGGGCTGAAGGATGTAAAAGAGGAAGAAGACTACGTCCTGGTGATCAGTACTGTTTCAGGGGCCTGGCGATATCTTATTGGCGACACTATAAAGTTCACCGATGTAGAGAAGATGGAGATCAAGATTACCGGCCGTACGAAGTTCTTTTTGAACGTGGTGGGTTCTCAATTATCTGTCAATAAAATGCAGGATGCGGTGAAAGAGCTGGAAAAGGAATTTGGGATCACTATTCCGGAATTTACCGTGGCCGCGGTGCAAAAAGATGGGGAATACATCCACAAATGGTACATGGGAGTGGAAGGCGAAGCCAAAGCTGAAAAGCTGGCTGAAGCCCTGGATAATCACCTGAAAGAAGCCAACAAGAATTACGGAGTTGCCCGTCAAAAGGCGCTAAAGGGAGTGGAAGTTGTGACGATTTCACCTACTGTCTTCCATGAATGGAGCGCGAAAAACAAAAAGAAAGGCGGACAGGTCAAAATGGAAAAAGTGATGAAAGAAGACAAATTCGCCGAATGGGAAAAATTCGTAAGGTCAATGACAAATTAGCAATGAGCAATAAACAATGAACAATGATCAGATGAAAATAGATCATCAAAGAGATTATCTTAAATTTCTATAAGCTGCTTGATGGGCATTATACATTAATCATTATACATTAGACATTCCCTCAGCTTCCTTCCTGTTCTACTTGTTCCAGGTTTTCCTCCTGGTTGTTCACCAATGCCATTATCTCTGCGGGAGAGAGGTAAAGCCGTGCCTTTCTCCTTTTGTATGAATCTGACAAACTGGAGTGATTGAGGATAAAATCCTTGGTTGCAAAAATATAATTTCCTAATCCGTGGCTTATAGCATGTGTGTCTGCTGTTCGTTCCGCTTTTTTGATGAATTTTTCTGAGGCAATATAGCTTGCACCAAAGCGCACCAGTTCCAAGGTCGATTTTTCGCGGTAATCAACAATGTGCCCTAACTCATGGCTCAGCCATCCAATAAGGACTTCCGAAGGAATATCGGCTATAGAGAATTCTTGGTTTTCAATAAGGAATTTACTGCTCATAAAAACATAGTAGCTACGGTGCTCTTTTCCTTTCCACAGGTTGGCAAATTTGGGCTGTGCCTGCATAAAAGACTTTTTAATGTTGTTCTTATATTTGAACTCGATCTCTACGTTTTCAAGTTGGGGGTAATGGGAGAGAGCAATTTTGGCTTCATTCACGATATTTACCGGTATGATCTTGTTGCCCTGGTGAAGGATCTTTTCTTCCTTAAAATTTCTTTTGGTAGCACAACTACAATTTCCTGCAAGAAACGAGAAGATTAAAACCAGAACAAAAATTTTCTTCATTGCACATGAGTTTTGAGGCGTGGCGGTTCTGAAATTCATGGAAAATGAACCTTAAGCCGATCCAATTAGGATATGCAAGGAGAATCAACCATTATGCCAATGCTTATGAGTTATTTGTATTAATGTTTTAAAGAAATTTCAATACACGAAGCTATTATACATTAACCATTATACAATAAACATTTCCTCAGCTTCCTTCCTGTTCTGCTTTTTCCAGGTCTTCCTCGAGTTTGTTTACCAGCACGATGATCTCTTCCGGGGAAAGATACAGGCGGGCGATCCTTTCTTTATAAGAGTCGGATAGGTGGGAGTGGTTAAGAATAAAATCTTTTGTCGCCAGAATATAATCACTCATTCCGGCGTTTACTGCGTAAGTATCCGCGGCACGCTCGGCCTCTTTGATGTAATTTTTGGAAGTAACGTAACGCAGGCCGAAAATGATCAATCCCGCGGCCGACTTATCCCGGTAGTCCATGATGTGACCAAGTTCGTGCCCCAGCCAGCCGATAAGCACTTCCGAAGGAACATCGGCCATAGAGAACTCCTCTTCCTCAATAAGAAATCGGCTGCTGATGAAAACATTATAACTGCGGTCGTCCTTGCCTTTGAACAGGTTGCTAAATTCAGGCTGCGCCTGCATAAAAGATTTCTTGATGTCTTCTTTATACCTGAACTCGATCTTAACGTCTTTTAGTTCGGGATAGTAAGACAGCGCGGTTTTGGCTTCTTCAAGAATAGATTGGGGAATGATCTTATTATCCTGGTAAACTACTTTTTCGCTCATAGATTTATTTGCTCCGCAGCCCACAACTGCAATAAATAGTGGTATTATTAATAAAATGACTGAAACTCTGCGCAAGACAATGGGTTTTTGAACTTAGGAAACATGCCGTTCCTCCCTTTTAAAATAACAGATTCTTTTTGTTATACAAAGAAAACTGTAGGTATTCAATTGGGTAGTAGCTTGTTTTTAAGTAAATTAATGCTGCTAACTTAATTCAACGACTATGCCAGAACTACCCGAGATCGCTCTTAATAAAAAGTATATGGATGCCACCGCGCTTCACAAAAAGATCACCCAGCTGTCATTTCCCGATGCCAGTTTGCTGCAGGCTCCAAAATCACATTTTGAGAAGGCCTTAAAAGGAGAGGAGTTGGAAGAAACCACCAGGCTGGGGAAATATCTTCTGATAAAGATAAGCAGCGGGAAATGGCTGGTCTTCCACTTCGGAATGACCGGAAAACTGGAATACTACCAGAACCGGGAAACTCCCAAATACACTAAAATGCTGCTGAGCTTTGACAACGATTACCATCTTGCCTACAGCTGCCGGAGAAAACTCGGAAAGATCTACCTGGCTGAAGGCTTTGAGGAATTCAAAAAAGAACATGAGTTGGGTGACGATGCCCTGGAACTTTCAGAAAAGCAGTTCCTGAATTTACTCACAGATAAAAGCGGCAGCATCAAGGGAGCACTCACAGACCAGCATCTTCTATCCGGTATCGGGAATGTTTATTCAGACGAGATGCTGTATCAATGTGGGATCCATCCGAAGTCAAAAGTAGATAAGCTTTCCGAAGCTGAGAAAAAGCAACTTTACAAGCAGATGAAAAAGGTGCTTAAAATGGCCATAGATAAGGAAGGGGAGCGGTCTGAATTTCCTTCAGACTATCTCATCAACCATCGCAAGGACGGGGAAGACTGTCCCAAATGTTCCGGAAAGACCAAACAGATCAAGGTTTCCGGAAGGAGCACTTATTTCTGCCCTTCCTGTCAAAAAGAGCAAAAATGAAGGTCCATATAGGGTGTTCGGGTTATAATTACAAGGACTGGAGGGGTAAGTTCTATCCTCAAAAAATGCCGCAAAAGAACTGGCTGGAATACTATGCTACTGTTTTTGACACGGTAGAGATCAACAACACTTTTTACAAATTTCCGCGGGAAGAAGCCCTCAAAAACTGGCATGATCTGGTACCTTCAGATTTTAAGTTTACGCTGAAAGGTCACAGATACATTACCCATCGTAAAAAATTAAAAGAGGTGGAGCGAAGCGTGTCAGACTTTGAAGACCTGACCAGGTTCCTGAAACGAAAAATGGGTTGCCTCCTATGGCAGTTACCCGGTAACCTGCACCGGAACGATGAAAAGCTAACTAATTTCTGTAAAACTCTCGACGGCAGGCGCAAAAATGTGATCGAGTTTAGGCATGAATCCTGGTTTCATGAGGAGGTTTATGAAATCTTGAGGGAACACAAAGTAATTTACTGCAGTATTTCCAGTCCCGATTTTCCAGAAGATATGATCACTACCGGCAAAATCGGCTATCTGCGGTTCCACGGAAAAGGGAAAAACTGGTATGACTATCTTTATTCTGAAAAAGAGTTGAAAGAGTGGCATGAAAAGATCATGAAAGAGGATCTGGAGGAGATCTATATTTATTTCAATAATGACATTCACGCTAATGCGCCCAAAAATGCCGAACAACTGAAACAGCTTTTTAGTTAAATTTCTATTTCCATTCCGTCATAGCCGGGAATGATCTGCAGATCTTTGGTTTCCAGAGCTTTTAATTTTTTACGTGATTCACTGATATCCTTAAAGAACCATCCCCCAAAATGGGTAAGGGCGATCTTTGAGGTAAGCGGCTCCAGCAGTCTTAGCAAGTCAGGAATGCCGGTGTGTCCGAAGATCTGATCGTTCTTTCTTCTTATCATGCCTCTTTTGCGTATAAAAGAAGCTTCAGTTATGACCAGGTCAACCTTTGGAAGATCCTTGAGATTCGCTTTTTCTATCCAGGCTACGTCTCCTGTGATAAAGATGATTTTTTCCCCTTTTTGAATCACGTAACCTAAAGATTTCAGGCGTAGGGCATGGATCACTGGAACGGGAGTAAAATGATAATCGCCAATGCTGAAGGGTTTTGTGATCACCTTCAGGGTTGGGACCAATTCCTGGGGTTCGGGTCCGAAAAGGGGGATTTCAGGAGAAAATTCTTCCTCGTTGAAAACAAAAAAAGCATGGTCCGGATGAAAATGGGTAAAAACAATGGCTTCAGGATCATTTTCCATGTATTTCTCTTCCCCCACATCTATCAGGATCTTGTCATCGATGAGAATTCCGCTGTATTTCTTATGTCGTGGCGCCGATTGCGGGATCTTGCCGCGGGTGCCCAGGATCTTAACTTTCATGCTGCAGCTTTAAATTCCGAAGGGATAAGTTTCAGGGACTAAATGACCGTCGGGTTTCAGGTGCAGCGGATGTAAGGCTTTCGTCTTGTCAATGTATAAGAAAGCGTCATAACGGTCAGACAGCCTGGAAGGAACGTAATTTCCCCTTTCATGATGAGGATCGTAAACCACCCCAACTGCGCGATGACCCAGCCTTTCCTGGAAGATCTCCTTGAGCGGAGAATCGTCATCAAAAATGAGGAGCTGGTTCTTGCTGTGGTGCTGGTGAAGCAATCGTTCCACACTGCCTTCTATGGCCTTGGGAAGTTCCATTTTCTTCATTTTTCCTCCCCAAAATTCACCTGCCATTACAGACCCCTGATATGATCCGAAGCCAACGAGCACCACCCCGTCATCCTGGTGCTGCTGGCGGACCAGCTGCCCCACGTTGTGCATGCCATGAGCGGCCATGTCTGTAGCGCGGGCGTCGCCAATGTGGGTGTTGTGTTCCCAAATGATCACCTTGGCATGATCATCATGGTAGTTCATGAGATGGTTCAAGGTTTCTACCATGTGCGAGTCTCGCACGTTCCAGGAAGAGCTGTCAAATGAGGCCATGGCTTCATAGTATTTCTCGGCATTTTTCATCACCAGGGTGTTCAGCTCTGCGTTGAGGTCGGCCTCCCGCTCATCGTTGTACTTTTTGATGTTCTGCCTTACTTCAGTAAGCAGCTGTACAACTTCATTACGGCACCTCTGGTTCATGCCACGGTAAGCCGTGGCGTAAGAATCGTTCTTGCGGTAAGGTTCAAAACATTCAGCCACACGCCGGGCTAAAGTTGCGGTTTCGGGGTCTTCTTTTTCCAGGTAATTGACAATTATTTCCATAGACTCCCATAAGCTGTAGACATCAAGCCCGTAAAAGCCCACTTTTTCAGCAGGATCAAGATTTGAGTTGTAGCTCTTCATCCATTCGGCAAAGGCCGCGACTTCCCAGTTTGCCCACATCCAGGTGGGCCAGCGTTTAAAGGTCTTTAAAACTTCCTCTATTGAGGACCCTGAATCTGGAAGGTCTTTGACCCAGCGATTGATCTTGTAGCAATCTGGCCAGTCACCTTCTACAGCCACAAACGAAAAACCTTTTTCTTCAATAAGCCTTTTTGAGATCTCTGCCCGCCAGGTGTAATATTCGTGCGTGCCGTGAGAAGCCTCCCCCAGCAGCACGTATTTTGCATCTCCTATCCTGTGCATCAAAGGATCCAGGTCTTCGGCATTTTCAAGAGGACGAATATGTTTTGCTGAAAGATCTGTTTCTGAAGTGAAGTTTGATATCCAGTTTGCCATGGTTCTATGCTTTAATGATTTATTCGGTTGATTTACAATAAATAAGGTACGAATTATTTAGAGGGCAATGCCCGAAGCAGCAGTGGCTTTAGAAAAGTTTAAGTCCTTCTTTTCAAATTTTAAGGAGGTTTTAATTAAATTGAATGCTATGGATTCACTTCAAATAATCGGGGGTCTGGTTGTGATTGCCCTTACGTTTCTTGATTTTTTTCATACTACCTTATCGGGTAATGGTTTCGGATTTATTTCGCGGGAATTGAATCGTCTTTTGAACCGCCTCATTATAAGGAACCGGAGCAGATCCATTTATCGTTATTCCGGACTTGCCCATTTATTGATCACCACCTCGGTCTGGTTGGGGCTCCTGTTCTGCGGTGCATTCCTGATTTTTACCGCAAAAGAAGAAATGGTGGTCAACGGAAGCACTTTTTTACCGGCCACAGAAGATGAAAGATTCTATTACACATCGTATGTGCTTTCCACCCTGGGAATTGGCGATTTTGTTCCCGGCAGTGAAACCAGCAGGATCCTCACCGGAATTCTTTCCTTTACCGGATTCATCCTCATCACCACAGGTTTGACTTACTTACTCAGCGTAGTGCAGGCCGTACTGAGCAAAAAAGAACTGGCTTTCTTCATCTCTACCCTGGGAGGGGATGTGGAAGAGATCTATCAATTCTTTAAAAAAGACCAAAATCTTGACGGGTTATTATCTGATGCCAATGACCTGCGGAAGCAGATCCTTCAAAATGCCAGTAGTTACCTCGCTTTTCCCATGACCAATTACTTCCTGACCAAGAAGCGCAATTCTGCTTTGATCGTGCAATTGGCTATCCTGTCTGAAGTATTGATGGTCCTGCGAATGGACTGGAAGGAGGGAAGCATTCAGCATGCAAAACTGTGTACTCTTATCAATGCCATTGAAAAGTACCTGGACCTTGGGCTGGAAGGTCCCGATAAAGATCTTCATAACCAGGAAAAGCTGGATACTTTGCGAAGTTTTTGGCAGAAATACGGGCATACTTTTAAAAAGAGTACAGAGATGGATCGTAGGTTTACTTCCAGCCTCTATTACGCCGGCTGGAGCTGGAAAGAGGTCTATAAGATGAAAGAACAGCTATAAAAGATAAAGAACAGGTATAAAAAAAGGCAGCCATCGGCCGCCTTTTAAAATGTTTCAGATTTTTTATTTCTGAAAAGTATCCTTTAATCGTTGCTGCAGTTCCGCATCGGTTTGTAGCCGGGTGGCGATCTGCTTGTATCTTTCCATGGTCAATCCGCTTTTTTCCACGTTTTCCTGGATGTTTTCTTGAAACTCAAGCTGAACTTCTTCTATTTCGGCTACGATCTCTTCGTAAGCTTCTTCTTCCTCCTCGGTGGTCTCAACCTCAACCGCAGGATCAAGTTGCGCTTTATGGATCTGATTGAACCGCTGAATTTCCATTTCTTCTTCTGCGACTACCTGCGCCATTTTTTGCTGAACTTCCTGGTTCATCATGCGCATCTGTTGAAAAACAGCGGCGAACTTGTTCAGTTCAGCATCGGTCACCTTAGCCTGATCTGCCTGAGCAAAAAGGGTAGTGGCGGTCAAAGCGAAGAACAGGAAGAATCCGGCAAATTTCTTTGTTCTAAAAGTCATAAATCTATTTTTAGGTTAAACGACAAACCTAAAATTTATGAGTTGGAGCGCAAAAGAATTGGCGGCTTTTTCCGAAAGTTTTCTGAAAGATTAACTTTTAAGGCTCTTCTTTTCAACTTTCTCCGAAAGCTCCAGCTCAACCGGAAGTTGTCCGCGGGTAAGATCCTCGAATTCTTCTCTTTTTCGAATAAGATGGGCTTTCCCGTTATACCATAATACTTCTGGCGGACGAAACCTGGAGTTGTAGTTGCTGGCCATAGAGAAACAGTAAGCACCCGCATTGTCGAAGGCCAGGATATCACCTTCCTTGATCTCTGAGATCCTGCGGTTGCTGGCAAAAGTGTCGGTCTCGCAAATGTAGCCTACCACCGAGTAGAAGCGTTCCCTTCCATCGGGATGCGAGATGTTATGGATCTCATGACGCGAACCGTAGAACATGGGACGAATTAAGTGGTTGAAGCCACTGTCTACCTGTGCGAAGACGGTAGAAGTGGTCTGCTTGATCACGTTCACCTTTACCAGGAATTTTCCGGCTTCACTTACCAGGAACTTTCCGGGTTCAAAAGCAAGAGTAAGATCTTTTCCATATTCCTTGCAGAACTCGTTGAATCGGCTTGAAAGTTTTTCTCCCAGCTCTTCGATATTGGTTTCTATGTCACCTTCTTTGTAAGGTACTTTAAAACCACTTCCGAAGTCAATGAACTCAAGGTTCTTGAAGTTCTTGGCGGTCTCAAATAGAATTTCCGAAGCATAAAGAAAAACCTCTATGTCCAGGATGTCACTCCCGGTGTGCATGTGAATTCCGTTGATGTTCATCCCGGTATTTTCCACTATGCGCATCAAATGCGGGATCTGGTGAATGGAGATGCCGAACTTGGAATCTATATGCCCAACCGAAATATTAGTGTTTCCCCCGGCCATCACATGCGGATTGATCCTGATGCATACCGGAACTTTCGGGTGGCGGGAGCCAAATTGCTCAAGGATGGAAAGGTTGTCGATATTGATCTGCACCCCGAGCTTGGCCACCTGTTCGATCTCTTCCAGAGACACCCCGTTGGGAGTGTAGATGATCTTTGAGGGTTCAACCCCGGCTTCAAGCCCTAACTGCACTTCCTGGATAGAAACAGTGTCTAACCCTGCCCCCAGTTTATTGAACAACTTAAGAATGCTGAGGTTTGAAAGAGCCTTTACGGCATAATTTATCTTTAGCTGCTTAACCGGCTTAAATGCACTGGTCAGGCGCCTGTATTGAGAAATGATCTTCTCGGCATCGTAAACATAAACCGGGTCTCCAAATTCGCGGGTAATGGCTAAAAGGTCACTGTTGTTCATCTTCGGAAAAATTAAAGGTGCAAAAGTAAAGCAGAATTATAAGGTTACTGCACAACTATTGTAAAATTAACCAATTCTAACAAATTGTTATTTTTAAACTGAGCAAGTGATAATTAATATTTCCTAATATGTGATGGAGTGCCGGAATAAAACCCGGAAAATTCGTAAATTGAGAATTGTAAATCAGGTAGTTATGACGACAAGATTAGCGCTTTTTCCTTTACAGAACGTGGTCTTCCCCGGAGAAAAGCTCCCCCTGCACATTTTTGAAGAGCGCTACAAGCAGTTGATTAAAGACTGCGAGGATACAGGTATTACCTTTGGCATTCCGGTTTACCTGAACAATCGGTTGGAGTATGGGACAGAAGTAGAACTTGCCTCTGTGGCAAAAAGTTATCCTTCAGGAGCCAAGGATGTGATCTGCAGAGGACTAAGGGTATTCAGGATCAAAGAATTCGATCACCACGAGAAGGGAAAGATCTATGCCGGCGGAGATGTTGAATTTCTGGAAGATATTGACAACCCCGAAGAGGAGCAGATAAGTCAGTTGATGGATCTCATTACCGAGCTTTATGTTCATCTCGAAGTGCCGCCGCCAAACATTGACCGGGAAACCTTCCGCAGCTTTACCCTGGCGCACAAAATAGGATTGTCACTTCAGCAGGAATATACCCTTTTAAAGCAGAGATCTGAAAAAGAACGGCTTTCTTACCTCATTAATCATTTGTTGATCACCATTCCCATCGTGCAGGAAATGAACAGGGCCAAATATGTGATCGAACTAAACGGCCATTTCCGGAATTTTGACCCGCTGGATTTCAGGGAGTTCCGTTTGCGTCAAAGATGAAATTATATCCGTTCTTTCGGCAGTTTCCCCTTTTAAAAAAGATTGGCAGAATCCTATAATGTTTGTTACTTTTGTGAACCATAATAAACACAGAAGAAACACCTCATTATGAACATACACGAATATCAAGGAAAAGAGATATTGAGCAGCTTTGGCGTACGCGTACAAAGAGGTATCGTTGCACAAGATGCTAAAGAGGCAGTAGATGCTGCAAAAAAACTTACTGAACAAACCGGAACCGGGTGGCATGTGATCAAAGCCCAGGTTCACGCAGGTGGTCGTGGAAAAGGCGGGGGAGTGAAACTTGCAAAGAATCTTCAGGAGGTAGAAGAGATCGCAGGACAGATCATCGGGATGAACCTGGTGACTCCACAAACTTCTGCGGAAGGTAAGAAAGTTCACCAGGTGTTGGTGGCCGAAGATGTATACTATCCGGGAGACAGCGAGCCGGAAGAATATTACATGTCGGTTCTTCTTAACCGCGCTACTGGAAAGAACATGATCATGTACTCTACTGAAGGAGGAATGGACATCGAGACCGTAGCCGAGCAGACTCCACACCTTATCTTCAACGAAGAGATAGATCCTGCAGTTGGATTGATGCCGTTCCAGGCAAGAAGGATCGCCTTCAACCTTGGATTGAGCGGTGCTGCCTTCAAAGAAATGACAAAATTCGTGATGGCTCTTTATGAGGCGTACACAAAATCTGATTCCTCTCTTTTCGAGATCAACCCTGTTCTAAAGACAAGCGATGACAAGATCATGGCGGTTGATGCCAAGGTGACTTTAGATGATAACGCGCTTTTCCGTCATAAAGATTACGCTGAAATGCGTGATACCCGGGAGGAAAATCCTGTAGAAGTGGAAGCTAAAGCCGTAGGTCTTAACTATGTTGACCTTGACGGAAACGTAGGGTGTATGGTGAACGGTGCCGGACTTGCAATGGCAACCATGGACCTTATCAAGCAAGCGGGAGGAGAACCTGCTAACTTCCTTGATGTTGGTGGTACTGCCGATGCAAAAAGAGTAGAAGAGGCATTCCGTTTGATCTTAAAAGATGAGAAAGTAAAAGCTATTTTGATCAACATTTTTGGAGGTATTGTTCGTTGTGACCGTGTGGCACAGGGTATCGTTGATGCTTACAAGAACATGGGAGACGCCATTAAAGTGCCGATCATTGTTCGTTTACAGGGAACAAATGCCGATATCGCTAAAGAACTTATCGATAACAGCGGACTTGATGTACACAGTGCTGTGGAATTCCAGGAAGCAGCTGATAAAGTACACGAGGTGCTGGCTTAAGCACAAAAACATACAGAAGTTTGAAGCCCCGGGATTCGGGGCTTTTTTTATGTCTGCTTTTGAAATGTTAAAGATTTGTTAAGCTGAAAATGGCGGTGTAACAAATGAAGGGGTTGAAAGGTCTCTAAGGTAAATCATCAATCAATCATTTTAAATCATTTGTTTATGAAAACCTTCAAATTATTATTCGTTGCCCTGGCTTTAGTTTTTAGCAGTACTATATTTGCTGCCGAAATTCCCTCTGAAGAGGATAGATCTAACTCTCCAATTTCTTATGAGATCGAAAAGATGTTAGCCGATTCCAACCTGATCATTGAAAATGATTTTTTGATTACGGTTGTCTTCAAGGTCAATTCTGAAAAGAGAATTGAATTAAAGTCTATTGAATCCTCAAATGAAGCAGTGAACGCTTTTCTGGAAAAAAGACTAAAGAACAGGAAACTTCATGGTGATGACTGGTTTGCAGAAAAGCTATATGAACTGCCTGTAAGGGTGCGAGCTATGAGATAGAAAAATTTGTAATTTTATGGAAAACCCGGCTTTTACGCCGGGTTTTTTTGTCGTAGGTGGTTCATTAATTGAAGAGGAGAAAATTTTTCCAAAAAACTTTGCGTCTTTTTTTATGGTTGAAAGTCTTGTATGAAAATAAATGAATTAAAAATCTAAAACCATTAATTATGACAGCTTTTAAATTACCAATCGTATTACTTCTCATGACCCTAAGCCCTTTAAGTTATTCGGCTGAGGCACCTGGTATTTTCAGTGAAAATGTTGAAATCGCTCCTTTGGTAAAGGATGAGCTATCCCGGGAAATTCAAAGGATGCTACGGGAGTCTGAGCTGGTAATAGAGGAGGAGACAAAGGCGGTATTGATATTCAATGTCACTCCTGAAAAGAAGATATCGATCCGCTCAATAATAGTAAGAGATACTGCTGTGAAGTGTTTTATTGAAACAAGACTACAAAACCGTAAACTTCATGGCAGTTATTGGGAAAAAGGAGAGGTTTATGCTGTTCCTGTAAAGTTGGAGGTGAGCCGGTAGGGAAAACGTAATTTGTTAAAAGAAATATAAAAATGTTTCAGAATTGTAACGATCCAAATTTTCAACAGTCATTATAGTAAATCGATCAATCAATATCAATCAATCAAAACGAACCGTCATGAAAAATTTAAAAACGTTATTTGTCATTTTTGCTATTGTCCTTAGTACTACTGCTTTTGCTAAGGCTGAGAAATTCACCGATCCTGCTTCAGTTACCGAAGAGATCGAAAAACTGGTTAAGTCAGAAACATATGTTTCTGAAGGCGCTCTTGAAGTTACCATCTTCTTTTCCATTTCTGAAGAAGACAGGATCCAGAGCCTTTCTGTAGCTTCTTCCAATGAGGAGATCAATCAGGTCCTTTTGAAAGAGTTGAACGGAAAAGAACTTACGGGCGAGCAGTGGCTAAAAGGAAAAGTTTATGAGCTTACTGTAACTGTGAGATAAGCCAAAAATTGTTTCAATGTTTGAGTTAGGATGAGCCCGGCCTTTGGTCGGGTTCTTCTTTTTACAGGTGCAGGCCGCACTCTGTTTTGGGGTTGTTGTTCCACCTGCCGTTGCGGGCTTCTCCGGCCACAGTGCAGTGGGAGCAACCAATAGAATGATAGCCTTTGGAAACCAACGGATGGAAGGGGAGCTTATGTTCTTCTATGAATGCGTCCCTTTCTTCCTGTGTAACGTCCAGTAAAGGATAGAACTTGAGAATGTCTCCGCGGTTCTCAAAAATATCTAGAGATGCCCTGTGGTCGCTTTGCCATTCCATAAGTCCGCTAACCCAAACGGTATATTTGGTTTTAATAAGATCAAGGGGCTTCACTTTATTGATGTAACAGCAAAAATCGGGATTCTTTTTCCAGGTCTCGTCGGCAGTAGTGAAGGCATGTTCTTCCTTTAAGGCGCTGATCGATCTCACCTTTAGGCCGTATTTTTCACTAAGTCTCTCCTTATATTTTAAAGTTTCTTCAAAGTGATATCCCGTGTCTATAAAATGAACTAACTGGTCGCGGTTAACATCAGAAAAGAGTTTCAGAAGAAATGCTGAAGTAGCTGCAAAGGAACTGGTGAGCATGATCTCATTGGCAGAGAAATCATTGTAGAGCTCTGCAACCCTTTCCAGAAGAGAGAGGCTCTGGTATTTTTCATTCAATAATTTGATCTCCTCTGCCGAAATTTCTCTTTTTTCTGCGATCATTTCCATAGGGGGCATTAGCTTTTTTTCTTTACGTCCTTACTTTCCTTTTTAGGCATTGGGCCGCGTTTATAGATCACCAGGCCATTGAGAAAATTCCGAAGAAATTGATCCCCGCATTCCATGTATTTAGGGTGGTCTTCACTTCTAAAAATGGCTCCGATCTCACTTTTGGTCACCTTGAAGTCTACCAGGGAGCAAATGTGTACAATGTCATCATCTCTCAGTTTCAGGGCGACTCGAAGTTTTTTGAAGATGTCGTTATTTGATAAAGCCATAGAAGCGCGGAATATTAGATGCCTGCAAAAGTAATCAAGTTTCCCCAGCCACTGAAATCCTTCTTAAGCAAAGTAGGCAAAAATTAAAGAGTTTAACATCTTAAATGACAAAAAGACATATTAAGTTGTGGTTAATAGGACATAATGTCGGTTAAAAAGGAGTGGTATTCGGTTTGCTAAGGAGTAAATGTGAAACCTAAAAAACTAAATGATATGAGCTTAATAAAGAGAAACGAGGCCAACTGGCTGCCATCAGTGTTCGACGATATGTTTAAGACTGATTGGTTAGGAGGAACAACTAACGTGAACAGCATTGGAACCAGCATTCCTGCGGTAAACATCTTTGAGAGCGATGACAACTTCATGGTTGCAGTGGCCGCTCCCGGAAAGACCAAGGAAGATTTCAATATCGAGCTGGACAATGATGTATTGACCATTTCTTCTGAAGAGAAAAAAGAAAATGAAACTTCAGAAAAGAACGGAAGGTTTACAAGAAAAGAGTTCAGCTACACCAACTTCAAAAGGGCTTTTAGCCTGCCTGAAACTGTGGACAGCGAAAAGATCTCTGCGGCTTATAACAGCGGAGTGCTTGAGATCACTCTTCCAAAGAAAGAAGAGGCCAAAGTGCAGCCAAAACGAATGATCGAGATCGCTTAATCCTAGGATCTCAAAAAGGACAAAAAACGCTCCCGAAAAGGAGCGTTTTTTTATTGCCTTAAATTGGAAAGTTATTAACAAACAGGTAGTTGTTTTAATTTCATATCAACTTTTGGATGATATTTGATAAAAAAGTGATCACAATGAAATACTTCGGGCTTGTACTTTTAACGCTGGTTCTCGTTTCGGCAACAGTGAACATCGAACTGGAAAAGAGATCATTGCTCAACAACCGGTTAGAGCTAAAGATCCCTAAGAATTTTCAGATCATGTCTGAAGAAATGCTGAATACAAAGTACCCTTCAGCAAATAGGCCAAAACTGGTCTACACGAATAAAACGGGAGGAATTAATGTGGCTTTGAACCTGACGGAAAGCCAGGCCTCCCAAAGCCAAATCGACTCTTATAAAGATTACTTGGTCCAAACTTTCGAAAGTGTTTATCCCTCGGCAGAATGGAAAAGCAGTGGAGTTACCACAATTAATGGGAGGAAAGTCGGGTACCTGGAATTAGTGACTCCTGCAATAGACACAGAGATCTACAATCTGATATTTTTTACCGATTTGGATGGAAAGCTGCTTTTATGCACATTTAACTGCACCATTGATAGCATGAATGAGTGGAGTCCTGCAGCCAAAGAGATCATGCACTCATTACGGGTGAAATAAAACCTTCCTTTATAAAAAGATTTTAGCCTAAATATCTTTTAAAAAAGCCATTTCTGAATCCTCTTCAGAAATGAACAAATTTTATTTTGTCCTCACTTTCCGAAGGAAATAACTAATGATCTTAAATAATAGCAAGGTATGACACAGGTCATACTCTAAGAGCCCTGATACTTTTAAATTAGGCAGCACAATGAACAGCGTTTTTGTGAATGCCTACGATTAAAAGGCATTCCATCTGACCTATAAAACCAATAATTTTTTACA
This sequence comes from Salinimicrobium catena, assembly GCF_900102915.1. Taxonomy (GTDB): domain Bacteria; phylum Bacteroidota; class Bacteroidia; order Flavobacteriales; family Flavobacteriaceae; genus Salinimicrobium; species Salinimicrobium catena. Next base: position 58,521 of record NZ_FNGG01000006.1, on the reverse strand, counting down.
GATGAAAAGTCTTCTATTAGGTAACGAGGCACTGGCTCAGGGCAGTATAGATGCCGGGTTATCTGGTGTTTATGCTTATCCCGGCACACCTTCAACTGAAATAACAGAATACATTCAAAAGTCAAAACTTGCGCAGGAGTTAAAGATCCACACCACCTGGTCGGTCAACGAAAAAACGGCCATGGAAGCTGCTTTAGGTATGTCCTATGTCGGCAAAAGGTCGATGGTGGTGATGAAGCATGTGGGCTTGAACGTAGCTTCAGATGTTTTCATGAACATGGCGGTCTCCGGAATTAACGGCGGCCTGGTGGTGGTGGTAGCCGATGATCCCTCCATGCACTCCTCACAGAATGAACAGGATTCCCGTTTTTATGGAAAATTCGCGATGATCCCCATTCTGGAACCTTCTAGCCAGCAGGAAGCTTATGATGTTATGTCTTATGCCTTTGACCTTTCCGAAGATGTAAAACTACCGGTCTTGCTAAGAATGGTTACCCGCCTGTCGCATTCCCGCGCGGGAATAAAAGTAAAGCAAAGAAGAGATCAAAACGAAATAGATTTACCGCGAGACACCTCACGATTTGCCTTACTTCCCAGCAATGCCCGGAAACAGTTTGACCTGCTTGTTAGTAAGAAAGACACACTTGTTCATTGTTCTGAAACCTCCAATTTAAATAGCCTGAGGTTGAGTGAGAACAGGAACACAGGGATCATTGCCTGTGGGCTGGCCTACAATTATTTAATGGAAAATATTGGAGAAGATCTATCTTTTTATTCCATTCTTAAGATATCACAGTATCCTTTACCTAAAGAAAAGATACAAGCCTTGTACCGGCACTGTGACAAAATCATCGTCATGGAAGAGGGTTACCCTATTGTAGAAGAGCTGTTGCACAATTATTTTGATGAAAATGATAAAATTAAAGGAAGGTTATCTGGTGATCTCCCCAGGACAGGAGAGCTTAACCCAAATATTGTCGGGAGGGCTTTAGGGCTTTTCCAAAACAGCACTGAACCCGTTCCTTCGGTGGTCACACCCAGGCCACCGCAGCTTTGTGATGGTTGTGGACATACAGACCTTTTCAACACCATCAACGAAGTGATCCGAGAAATAGGGGACAAGAATGTGTTTGGGGATATTGGCTGTTACGCTCTCGGGGCCTTGCCGCCAATGAATACCGTCAATACTTTGATCGACATGGGAGCCTCCATAACCATGGCAAAAGGAGCTGCGGATGCGGGAATGGACAATGCCATTGCTGTAATTGGCGATTCCACTTTTACGCATTCGGGGATGACCGGGCTTTTAGATGCCGTTTATGAGAACTCTCCCATTACGGTGATCATTTCAGACAACTCGGCTGTTGCGATGACAGGAGCCCAGGAATCGACAGCGGTAGGCAGGTTGCACAAGATCTGTTTGGGTCTTGGAGTTCATCCGGATCACCTGAAGACAATTGTGCCGCTGAAAAAGAATCACGATGAAAACGTAGAAGTACTTCGGAATGAATTGAAGTACAAAGGGGTTTCGGTCATTATTTCTGAAAGGCCCTGCGTGAGATTGTCCAGGGATCAAAAAGAAGTGATCAAAGCCAAGATCGCGGCATTGAACTAAAGTTTTATAAATCAACAGAAACAGATGAAAACGAACATAATATTATCCGGGGTCGGGGGGCAGGGTATCCTGACCATTGCTGCGGTTCTGGATACTGCAGCTTTAAGTGAAGATTTATTTATCAAGCAATCGGAAGTTCACGGAATGAGCCAGCGCGGCGGGGCCGTTCAGTCCCACGTGAGAATATCTGACAAGGAAATTTTTTCCGATCTCATCCCGGAAGGGCAGGCCGATCTCATCTTATCGGTAGAACCCATGGAATTGTTGAGATATATGCCCTTTTTAAAGAAAGACGGGTGGCTGGTGACCGATTCAGAATCCTTTATCAATACTTCCAATTACCCGGATAAAAAGGAGCTTTTTAACCAGATCAAAAAACATCCTAACCATGTGATCGTAGATGCAACTGAGATCGCTAAAAAGATCGGTAATTCAAAAGCTGCCAATATGGTACTGCTGGGAGCGGCTTCTGCCATTATCCCTTTATCTGAAGACAGCCTGGTCAAAGCTATTAAGGAGTTGTTTCAGCACAAGAGTGAAAGGATCATTAAGCTGAACCTGGAAGCTTTTGCGGAAGGGAAAAAAGTAGCTGAAGGAATTACTGATTTGGCTGCTAGCAAGTAATTCGATTACAGAAGAAGCTATAGCAATTCCTGTATTGTAAAAGTCGGTCTTTTCATGATTGTTCATTTTTTTGTTGTGCATTCCTCTCCCTTCGGTCGTCGGATGCAGGCAAAACGAACCAAAAAAAGGACACTTTTTTGATAGGTGTTTCCAATTTTGCTCCTGCAAAATTAGGACCGTGCTCCCCCGACTAAATCTTCTCCAAGGCTTCAAAAATTTTTAACGCCGGTGGAGCACTACACTTACAAAAAAGATCCTTCCCAAGAAAAATCCTGGTATAGGATTCATTATGAAATCACCATTTTAGAATTCTGAAGTACATGTTTTATTGCTTCAGACAAGATCTTAACTCCCTTTTCAATTTGATCTTTCGGCATATTTGAAAAAGAAAGCCGCAGCCTGTCATCCTTTTTACTTGCAGGATCAAAGGTCCTGCCCGTTACAAAAACAACGCCCCTGGCAACACTTTCCTTAAAGATGTCTGTTGACCTAACATGAGAAGGTAATTTGAGCCAGGTGTAAAATCCTCCCTTTGGTTCGTTCCAGGTGATCTCTGGCGGCATATAGGTTTTCAGGTGTTTTTGGAGCAAATTCTTCCGGTCAGAATATTCGTTTCTCAAAAACTTCAGGTAAGGTTCCAGCTTGTTCCGGGTCAAAAATTCATTGGCAATGATCTGCATGAAATTGGAAGTGCAGGCATCCAGCGCCTGTTTTACGGTCTCCGCTTTATCGAAGATCTCTTCCGAAGAAAGCATAAAGCCTAACCTAAAGCCGGGGCCAAGTATCTTTGAAAATGAACCTGTGTATATGATCTCCACATCTTGCACCCCGAATGATTTCATAGATCTGGTAAGGTGTTTTTCAGCCTGATCGAAATACAGGTCGCTGTAAGCATCATCTTCCACTAGGATTATCCCTGTACCTGATAACACCTCTAGGAGTTCCCTTTTTCTTTCGGGGGTGTAAATGATCCCGGCCGGATTATGATAATTAGGGGTGACATATAAGAATTTAGGCTTTCGGTCTAAGGAAGCAATCTTATTCTTTAAAGCTTTTATATCGATCCCATCTTTATCGATCGGGATGCTGTGGATCTCAGCGCCGGCAGTCTCAAAAACCGTCAAAGCTCCAACAAAACAGGGATTTTCAGTAAGTATGATATCTCCTTCGTTGACGAATTCCTGGGTTATGATGGATATGGCCTGCAGCGAACCGGTGGTGATCAGAATTTTATTATCACCAACAGCCACACCTTTGTTTTCCAGGTAGCTCTGTAGAGAATTGACAAGAGGCGGATAACCGGAGGTGGGGCCGTATTGAAAACATAACTTTTTGATGTCTTCTGGCAAAGAATTATAGATCTCATCGATCTGTTCTACCGGAAACAGATCATTGTTCGGCATACCGCCGGCAAATGAGATCAGGTTCTTTCCTGAAGCCTGTTTCATCAATTTTTTAACGTCTTCTGAATGAATGGAATTAACTGCCTTTGAAAATGCGTACATAGGCTGAAGTATTTGACTGTCTTATCAAATTAACAAAGATGCAATCAAACAGATGCTGATAAAGGTCAGTTTAAAACCTATTTTTATTGGCTTCCTTTACAGTTATTAAAATTCTTGTGTTTTATGCTTCATTCAAAATTGATTCGTCCCGAAAGCATTGTTGTTGTTGGGGGTTCAGATAATATACACAGCCCCGGCGGCAGAGTTCTGAAAAACCTGATAGATCATCATTTTCAGGGAAAATTGTTGGTGATCAACCCCAAGAAAGATGTTGTGCAGGGGATCACCTCTTACAGAGATATCAATGACATTCCCGAAACAGACCTGGCCATAATTGCCATTGCGGCAAAGTATGTTCCTGAAGCTGTAAAGGTCCTTACCCAAAGCAAGAATACTAAAGGCTTCATCATTTTTTCGGCCGGGTTCAGTGAAAAGGATGAAAGTGGCGCCAGGTTGGAAAAGGAGGTCGCGGGAATGATCAGGGAAGCAGGGGGAAGCCTTTTAGGCCCTAATAACATTGGGTTGATCAATAAACATTACACCGGAGTTTTCACCACTCCAATCCCCAGACTCGATGAAAAAGGAGTTGATTTTATATCGGGTTCTGGTGCGACCGCCGTTTTTATAATCGAAGCGGCAAAAAGCATGGGACTGACTTTTTCGAGTATCTATACCGTAGGGAACAGTGCCCAAATAGGAGTGGAGGAGATCCTGGAATTTTTGGATCACTCTTTTGATCTCCAAAAAAGTTCCAAAGTTAAACTGCTTTATATAGAGAGTATCAAGGATCCGCTTAAGTTTTTAAAGCACACCTCTTCCTTGATCAGGAAAGGCTGTAAAATAGCGGCTATAAAGGCGGGAAGTTCGGAAGAGGGAAACCGCGCGGCTTCTTCGCATACGGGAGCTATAGCGAATTCGGATGTTTTTGTAGATACCCTGTTCAAAAAAGCGGGAATCATCCGCTGTTATGGCAGAAATGAATTGATCACGGTTGCCGGAATACTTCAGCAAAAAGAATCTGAAGGGAAGAATATTGCGATCATCACCCATGCGGGCGGACCGGCAGTTATGCTGACCGATGTCCTGTCAAAGAACGGATTAAAAATTCCGCAATTAAAAGGAAAAGAAAGTGAAATTCTGTTGAGCCAGTTGTTCGATGGCTCGTCGGTTTCAAACCCAATCGATTTTTTAGCTACGGGGAACGCTCAGCAGTTAGAAGCCATTATCGAGTTTTGTGAAAATAGCCCCGAAATTGATGCGATGACCGTCATTTTTGGTAGTCCGGGCCTGACGACTGTGGAAGATGTTTATGAAGTGCTCGATCAAAAGATCAGGATTTCAAAAAAACCGATCTATGCCGTTTTACCATCGGTGGTGAACGTGAAGGGTGAAATCGACAATTTTATAAAAAAGGGAAATATCGCGTTTCCTGATGAGGTTCTCTTCGGAAGTGCTTTGGCTAAAGTTTACAACCATACTTTGCTGAGTCAAAAAACCGGGGATTTCGATATTGGACCTTCCGAAGAAATAAGAGAACTGATAAATAGCCATCCCGAAGGATACATGCCAACCGAAGCAGCTGTTCGCCTGCTGAAGCTTGCGGGAATAAAATTTGCGACCCCGCATCAGGTTACTTCTGAAGCCGGCCTAAATAAAATTATGAAGTCCATCACTTTTCCGGTAGTTCTTAAAGTGGAAGGCCCACTGCACAAATCGGATGTTGGAGGGGTAATATTAAATGTCTCCAGTCAAACTGAATTATTCGATAGCTTCCATAAGCTAATGCAGATCGAAGGAGCAGTTTCGGTTATGATCCAGCCAATGATCAACGGAAAGGAATTGTTCATAGGAGCAAAAAAAGAAGGTAATTATCCGCACGTTATCTTGTGCGGCCTGGGAGGAATTTTTGTGGAAGTATTGAAAGACATCAGCACATCCATGATCCCTGTTTCAGAAGAAGAGGCTTTAAAAATGATCAATGACTTGAAGGCCTATCCAATATTAAAAGGTGTAAGGGGCCAAAAAGGGATAAATATCCCGGCGTTTGCTGACGCTATTGTGAAGCTCTCAGATCTTTTGATGACAGTTCCCGAAATTGCAGAATTAGACCTCAATCCGCTCATGGCCACTGAAAATGATCTTATCGCTGTAGATGTACGTATCCGCCTGGAGAAAACCGAAACTGAACTGCAGCCTGCAAGGTGAACGAGATTCTTTATATCAGAATAATGTAATCTTTTTATAACGCTCCATTATGGGGCGTTTCTTTTTTGAAATCTTTTACCTTTACAAAAACACCCTATGAAGAAAGCCTTTTTGAACTGGAGCAGCGGGAAAGATGCGGCCCATGCTTTACATCTTTTGCAACAGGGAAAAGAATATTCGGTTGAAAAGCTGGTCACCTCGGTCAATACTGAGACCAATCGTATTTCCATGCACGGATTGAGAAAGGAACTTTTACAGCAGCAGGCAAAAAGCCTGGGAATTCCTTTGGAGATCATTGAGCTGCCGGGGAATGTCTCTATGCCGGTGTATAATGACATCATGCAACAAGCCACCGACTACCTGCGGTCGCAAGGATTTACCCACAGTGTTTTCGGCGATATCTTCCTGGAAGATCTGCGGGAGTACAGGGAGCAGCAGCTTCAAAAAGCAGGTTTGCAGGCGGTTTTTCCGCTCTGGAAGAAAGATACTTCACAGCTCATGAAAGATTTTCTGAAAGCCGGCTTCAGGGCGATCACCCTTTGCGTCAATGCCAAAGTTTTAGATGAATCTTTCTGCGGAAGGGTGATAGACCAAGAATTTTTAGCCGAACTTCCTCCTGAAGTTGATCCTGCCGGCGAGAACGGGGAGTTTCACAGCTTCGTGTATGACGGGCCGAACTTTAAGTTTCCGGTTCCTTTCCAAAAAGGAGAAATAGTGGAGCGATCTTACCAGCCTTCAAAAAGCAAGGATGATGACTGCTTTGCCGAAGAACAGCAAAGCTGGGATACCCGTTTCTGGTATTGTGACCTGCTGCCCGAAAAAAGCAATTCTTAACATAACTTTATCCGGTTTCGCAGTTGCCGCTTTTCAGAATGCAAAAGGAATCCCTTAACTTTAAGCTATGGAAAAGAAAGAGACAATGCGGAGAGGATTTGTGTTCCAAAAATATGAGGATGAGGCGCAGTCACCGTTTGACAAGCTTTTCGAGATCTTCAAAGAATTGATCACCCATACTTCGGGAGATTTTGATGAGGCTATTGACTGGCTTCGGCAGCTGGACCAGGAATATAAACTTACCGATGAGGATTACGGCATAGATGACTTTATTGAAGACCTGAAGAAAAAAGGGTACATCCGTGAAGAGATCGATCCCGACGGCAAAGGCGGAATGTCTATTACGGCCAAGACCGAACGGGCCATAAGACAACAGGCCTTAAACCAGATCTTCGGCAGGCTGCGAAAAAGCCGTTCAGGTTCTCACACCACCAAGCATCAGGGGCTGGGAGATGAGCATACGGGGGAGTTCAGAAGCTATAACTACGGAGATTCTTTGGATAAGATCTCAATGACAGAGTCTCTTCGGAATGCACAGATCCATCACGGTGCCGATGATTTTAGAATGACCGAGGATGATCTCGTGGTGGAGGAAACCCACCATAAAAGTCAGATGAGCACGGTCCTGATGATCGACATCAGTCACAGTATGATCCTGTACGGCGAAGACCGAATCACTCCCGCCAAAAAAGTGGCCATGGCCCTGGCAGAGCTGATCACCACCCGATATCCCAAAGACACTTTGGATGTACTGGTTTTCGGGAATGATGCCTGGACGGTATCGATCGCCGATCTGCCCTATTTAAAGGTAGGACCTTACCACACCAACACGGTTGCGGGCTTGCAGCTAGCCATGGACCTTCTGCGAAGAAAAAGAAACACCAATAAGCAGATCTTCATGATCACCGATGGGAAACCCAGCTGCATTCGCGAGAGGGATGGGAACTACTATAAAAATCCCGTGGGGCTGGATCCTTACATAGTAGAGCAGTGTTACAATGCCGCCCGACAGGCGAGGAAACTGCACATTCCCATTACCACTTTTATGATAGCCAAAGATCCGTACCTCGAACGTTTTGTGAGAGAGTTTACCCAGGCCAATCAGGGAAAAGCCTTTTTCACCGGGTTGAAAGGCCTCGGCGAAATGATCTTCGAAGACTATGAAACAAACAGGAAGAAGAGGATAAAGGGATAGCATAGAATACATTTTGAAAAGAATAAAAACAGAATATGGAGAAGGAGAACATCAAAACATTTGGAGATCTCAAGAGATCGGGATATAAAAGCAGGAGCATAAAAGAGGAGTTAAGGCAAAATCTGTTGGAGAAGATCCGCAGGAATGAACCTGCTTTTGAAGGAATTCACGGATATGAGCATACCGTGATCCCGGAACTGGAGCGGGCAATACTCTCCAAACATAATATCAACCTCCTGGGCCTTAGAGGACAGGCAAAGACAAGGCTCGCCAGGATGATGGTGAACCTGCTGGACGAGTGGATGCCCATTGTAGAAGGTTCAGAGATCAATGATGATCCTTTTCATCCAATTTCCCGGTACGCTAAACAGCTGCTGGAAGAGAAGGGAGATGATACTCCCATCGCCTGGGTGCACAGAAACGACCGATTCTTTGAAAAACTGGCCACTCCCGATGTTACTGTTGCCGATATCATTGGAGATGTGGACCCCATCAAGGCGGCCAATTTAAAGCTCAGCTATGCCGATGACCGGGTGATCCACTTCGGAATGATCCCGCGGGCAAACCGCAGCATTTTTGTGATCAACGAGCTGCCAGATCTTCAGGCAAGGATACAGGTGGCCCTTTTCAATATTTTACAGGAAGGCGATATTCAAATACGCGGTTTCAAATTAAGATTGCCGCTGGACATGCAATTCGTGTTCACCGCTAATCCCGAAGATTACACCAACCGCGGTAGCATTGTTACTCCTCTAAAAGACAGAATCGGTTCACAGATCCTTACGCATTATCCTCTCAACCTTGAAACCGCCAAAAAGATCACGGCCCAGGAGGCTAAACTGGATGAGGAGCAAATAAAAATGGTGCATGTGCCCGATCTCGCCAAAGATCTGCTGGAGCAGATAAGTTTTGAAGCTCGTGAACACGAATATATAGATGTTCGCAGCGGGATCAGCGCCCGGTTGAGCATTACAGCTTATGAGAACCTGTTGAGTACTGCAGAAAGGAGAGCATTGAAGAACGGAGAGTCGCAAACCCTGCTGAGGTTTGGGGATTTTCTGGGAGTCATTCCTTCCATTACCGGAAAGATAGAGCTGGTGTATGAAGGAGAGCAGGAGGGAAGTGCCGAGGTTGCGTTGCAGCTGATAGGAGATGCTGTAAGAACCTTGTTTCCGAGGCTATTTCCGAAGATAGAAAAACTTAGCAAACCTGATGATGAGGATCCTTATGCTGAAGTGGTGGAATGGTTCTTTTCTGAAAACGGTTTCGAGTTGCTGGATGAGACTTCAGATAAGGAATATAAAAAAGCGCTGGATTCCATTCCCGCACTGGAAAAACTCATCGATAAATACCAACCTGAAACTTCAAAAGAAGACCGATACTTCCTGAAGGAGTTCATTCTTTGGGGCCTGGTGGAGTACAAAAAGCTCAACAAGCACCGCTTTGCTGAAGGGGTGCAGTTTAAGGATATTTACGGAAGCTATATAAGCGGACTTTAAAAAGTTTAAAGTTTAAGGTTTAATGTTTACCCTTGATTTCCTTGTGAAATCTGTTCTTCGGCTTCGAAAGTGCTGAAACAAGTTCAGCGTGACGATGAAAAGGCTGGAAGACGTCACCCTGAACTTGTTTCAGGGTCTACTAACATGAAGGACCTATAGAAAATTGGTTAACGCTTTCTTCGGGCCATGAAAAAGAGCTATACATATCTTCTCTCGAACAAGTCGAGAACCATGCTCTACATAGGTGTGACTGCTGATCTCATTTCAAGAATTACTCAACATAAAAATGGTACAGGATCTAATTTTACAAGAAAGTATGGGTTACAGGTTTTATTATACTTTGAAGAATATACAGCGATAGATCAAGCCATAGCAAGGGAAAAACAGTTAAAAAACTGGCATAAGGAGTGGAAATGGAATTTAATAAAATCAAATAACCCTGAACTTAAAGATCTTTTTGATGAGTTATACCCGTGGCCCTCAATTTATTTCAAGGTCTTTTACTTCCGATCATAATAATGCTGAAACGAGTTCAGCATGACGGTTAGAGAGAGTATGAGGTTTCGGAAGTTCCCCACGTCACCTTAATTTATTCCAAGGTTTTTTCACTTTGATACTTAAAGATGCTGAAACAAGTTCAGCATGACGGTTAAAATATGTTCCATAAAAAACCCTCCGAAAAGTTCATTTTTGGAGGGTTTACTATTTACCAAACTGAATTCTTAATACTCAGTACTGAATACTCAATACTACAAATGAATTACTTCATCGTAAGCATCGGCCACGGCTTCCATAACCGCTTCACTCATAGTTGGGTGAGGGTGGATAGCTTTCAATACTTCATGACCTGTAGTTTCCAGTTTACGGCCAAGAACGGCTTCTGCGATCATGTCGGTTACGCCGGCGCCTATCATGTGGCAGCCTAACCATTCGCCGTATTTCGCATCAAAGATCACTTTTACAAATCCGTCAGGAGTGCCGGCAGCTTTTGCTTTCCCGGAAGCTGAGAACGGGAACTTCCCGATCTTCAGTTCGTATCCGGCTTCTTTGGCTTGTTTTTCGGTCATACCAACAGAAGCGATCTCAGGAGTAGCATAGGTACATCCGGGGATATTTCCGTAGTCGATAGGCTCTACGTTCATTCCTTTGATCTTCTCAACACAGGTAATTCCTTCCGCAGAAGCAACGTGTGCAAGAGCAGGTCCGGGTACGGCATCCCCAATGGCGTAGATCCCCTGAACATTAGTCTGGTAGAAGTCATTTACAAGGATCTTGTCCTTATCGGTTTTAATGCCTAGCTCCTCAAGACCGATATTTTCGATGTTGGTTTTGATACCCACTGCTGAAAGCACCACGTCTGCCTCAAGAGTTTCTTCTCCTTTTTTGGTCTTAACTTTTGCTTTTACAGTTTTACCTGAAGTGTCCACGCTCTCCACCGAAGAACTGGTCATTACCTTAATTCCGGCCTTTTTGAAGCTGCGTTCAAATTGTTTTGAAACTTCTTCATCTTCAAGAGGTACAAGGTTTGGTAGGAATTCTACTATGGTAACTTCTGTTCCCATGCTTTTGTAGAAATGAGCGAACTCAACTCCAATAGCTCCGGAACCAACCACGATCATGGATTTTGGTTGTTTCTCCAGGGTCATCGCTTCACGGTACCCGATCACTTTCTTCCCGTCCTGCGGAAGGTTTGGAAGTTCTCTGGAGCGAGCACCGGTAGCAATAATGATATGGTCTGCAGAATATTCTGTAGTTTTATTGTCTTTTCCGGTTACTGCGACTTTTTTTCCTTGCTTTAATTTTCCGAAGCCTTCGATCACGTCGATTTTGTTCTTCTTCATTAGGAACTGAACACCTTTGCTCATTCCATCGGCCACATTTCGGCTTCTTTTTATAACGGCGCCAAAATCCTTTTCAACTTTGTCTACTTTAAGTCCGTAGTCTTCGGCGTGATTTAAATAGTCAAATACCTGTGCACTCTTCAAAAGTGCTTTAGTAGGAATACAACCCCAGTTAAGGCAAACTCCACCCAGGTTTTCTTTTTCGATAATAGCGGTTTTGAAACCTAATTGTGAAGCTCTGATGGCGGTAACGTATCCACCCGGGCCACTTCCTAAAACAATGATATCGTATTTACTCATATCTGGAAATTTTTGTAACTGAATTTAAGACAGCGAATTTACGGAATTAAACTATAAACCTAAAGAAATTGACCTTTAGGAAAACCATAATGTAAAAAGCTCGTATGGAAGCCATAAAAAAAGCTCCTGTAAAAGGAGCTTTTAAAAATCTTTTTGTGGAATTACTGAAGTTCCAGCTGCGGAATTTCACTTTCCTGAATATCCAGGGCAGACATGACCGCTTCGTAGTTTGATACGTCTACACCGGTATCCTGGGCAAAATCAGCCGGAAGGATGGCGATCCGGAATACCTGGTCATCTGTGAATTCAGGGCCAAGAGTGGCCAAGTCTACGCTCGCATCAAGAAAAACGGTGGCGTCAAAAAATGTATAATCATAATTATACTGCATGGTTTCTCCGCCTTCTAAGTAATAGGTTTGAGGCAGCAGCCTCCATACATACACAGGTTCCCCGCCTGCTTCTCCATCAGTTCCTACTCGTAGATATACCAGAACAACATCAGATTCTAATACCTCGACATCAGTGAATTCTGCAAAATCTACGAATAAAGTGTACTCGTTGGCATCTGTGAAATCACCCTGAACGTCAAAAACAGTTCCTGCGATGTTAACTCCGGGTTCTCCCTGGGGTCCTTGTGGTCCCTGCGGGCCAATCTCCCCGTCATCTGAACAGGAGGTGAAGGCGATGAGCACAAAGCTCAGTAAAAAATAAATTGGTTTCATATTATTCGGTTTTAGTTTCAAAATCTATACTGGCCGAGTTTACGCAGTAACGCTGACCGGTTTGTGTGGGGCCATCGTCAAAGACGTGGCCAAGATGGCTTCCGCAGTTGGCGCAAAGGATCTCTGTTCTTACCATGCCGTGGCTCCTGTCCTGCACATATTCTACGCTGCCTTCAATGGCATCGTCAAAACTTGGCCAGCCGCAGTTGCTTTCAAATTTGTGGGGGCTTTCAAACAACTTGGCGCCACAGGCGGCACAATGGTATTCCCCATCCTGAAAGTGGAGGTTGTATTTTCCTGAATGAGGCGCCTCTGTTCCTTTTTGGCGCAGTACCCTGTACTGTTCTTCGGTAAGTCTTTCCCGCCACTCTGCTTCGGAATGTTCTACTGGATATCGCTTTTTCATAAGGTGTTTCTTTTAAAAATAAGGAATGCGCCGGTTAAAGCCTCTTAAACTATTTGTAAACTTTAGCTATTCATTATCGGGGATAAAATCCATTGCTACCCCATTGATGCAATGCCTTTTTCCTGTAGTTTCTTTTGGCCCGTCATTAAAGACGTGTCCCAAATGGCCACCGCAATTGGCGCAGACCACTTCGGTAGCAGAATATCCATTGATCTTGTCTGGCCGGTAATCCACACTATCTTCATCAATAGGTCTGTCGAAACTTGGCCATCCGGTGCCGCTGTCAAACTTGTTTTCAGTTCTGTACAGGGCATTTCCGCAGGCAGCGCATACAAAGGTTCCCGGCTCTTCAATGTCATTCAGTTCGCTGGAAAAAGCAGGTTCGGTTCCTTTTTTCCGAAGCACCTGGAATTCCTGCGGACTTAGTTCCGCTTTCCATTCAGCTTCAGACTTTGTTAAAGGATATTTCTCTTCCTGGTCACGCTGCGCGTTTCCGTTACAGCTTACAGCAAGAACAAGCAATATTAAAAGGAGGTAATTTTTCATTTTGCGGCTCTTTCTGGGGAAAGATGCAAGAACTATACCGAAAGGAATTCAATGATTTTGTTAATTACTTTTTGATCTCCTAAAATGCGCCGGTGACCCAATTCTTCCGTAATATATAGTTCCCCGTTCTCAAGGTTCTCTGTGATCTCATGAGCTGAGCTGATATGAACATCGACATCATGCTCATCGTGGATCACCAGAGTAGGTATATGTACGTTTTTCGCAGAGACCGCACCTGAATAGTTATCCATATCCTCCCCAAACTTCCTGTCGAAGTATTTTTTCATCTTCTTGGCCACCTTCTCGTTCATCTTCATGTTATGGGCAAATTCACGAGTAATATGGGTTACGCTGTTCGCAGTTCCAATTATCACCAGTTTCTCGATGTCCAGGCCATCTTTTACAGCCTTTAAACAGGACATGCCTCCCAGGGAATGGCCAATGGCTGCTTCGAACGGTCCGTATTCCTGTTCCAGGTAATGAATTGTTTCAATGAAAAAGGGCATCATGCTCCATTTACCGGGGGCTTTGCCGTGGGCGGGGGCATCAAAACTCACCACGCTATAGCCTTGCTGTAACAGTGTTTTCGCCATTACAGAAAGCTGTGTGCCCCTGCCGCTCCAGCCGTGTGCAAGAAGTATTTTTCTGGAAGAATCACCATATTCATAGACCACAACCTCCCTGTTTATTGAGGGTACTGTAAGCTTTGTTTGCCTGCTGTTCTCATCCATTTCTCTTTCCCGCTCGGGTAGTTTGTATCTAAAAGGGGTGAGGAAAAGTTTCGCTGCAAACCTGCTGGCCAGGAATGGAGAAACGATGGTAAGCAGTTTGGAGATAGCCAATATGTAAGAAGGCACCAGGAGCCTTTGTACTGGAGTATTGTCTTTTGTTTTTGCGGTCATGCTTAGAGATAAGCCTGCAAGTTAATTATTTTGAGATCGAAAAAGAATATATAAAGGGGCCATTATCAATTTGGCAGGTATTTTGTTAAACCTAGTTTAAAGCCATAAATCAACAACACTTGATTTAGTAACTTTAACAAAAATCAATAATTATGAAATTTAAACAAATAGCAATAGTCCTAAGTTTCTTTTTCATGGTGGCGGCTTGTAAAACCAATCCTTTTACCGGAGAAAAGAACCTGAACTTTTATCCAAACTCCCAGATCTTCCCGGCCTCTTTTCAGCAGTACAACCAGGTATTAGCCGAAAATGAGGTGGTGACCGGAACTGCTGAATCTCGAATGATAAAAAATGTAGGCCAGAAAATTGCCACTGCCTCTAAAAGATTTCTTGATGCCAACGGGTACCAGGGATATCTTGATGACTACAAATGGGAATTCAGCCTGATCAAAGATGACCAGGTGAACGCCTGGGCCATGCCCGGCGGTAAGATCGCCTTTTACACCGGTATTATGCCTATAGCAAAGAATGAAACCGGCGTGGCTGCGATCATGGCCCACGAGGTGGCCCACGCCCTGGCCGATCACGGAGCGCAAAGGATGAGCGCGGCGCAGTTGCAGCAGCTTGGTGCAGTTGCCGGAAATGTTGCTCTTAGCGGAAAGAGCGATGAAACCCGTCAGATCTTCAATACCGCTTATGGTCTTGGTTCTACTGTAGGAGTTATGCTGCCTTTTAGCAGAAGCCACGAATCTGAAGCAGACCGTATAGGTTTGACCTTAATGGCTATGGCAGGTTACGACCCAATGGCAGCGGCCGACCTTTGGAGAAGAATGCAGGCACAATCTGGGGGACAGGCTCCGCCGGAATTTCTGAGCACTCACCCTTCTTCAGACACCAGGATAAGGAACATTGAAAGATGGGCGCCCGAGGCTAAAGCCGAAGCCCGAAAGTATGGAGTGACCTCCTTCCAGGGATAAATTTTAAAAATAGTATTTTAGGAGCTGCCAATTTTGGCAGCTCTTTTAATTTCCCCCTGTATGAAGAACCTCCCAAAAGGAAGTAAAAAACTGCTCAATGCCTGGGCATTTTATGATTGGGCCAACTCTGTTTATAGCCTGGTCATCGCCTCTACGGTTTTCCCTATTTTTTATGCGGCCCTTACCATTGTGAAGAACGAGCAGGGTGAAATAGTTGACGATAGCGTGCAGTTATTAGGATTTGACTTCAACAATGATTCCCTTATTAGCTATGTTACTGCCCTCGCTTTTTTGGTGGTGGCGGTCATGAGCCCCTTTCTTTCGGGTATCGCAGATTATGTTGGGAACAAAAAGAACTTTTTAAAGTTCTTCTGTTATATGGGCGCCCTTTCCTGTATCGGTCTCTTTTGGTTCGATCTTGAAAACCTTTGGTTCGGGCTTCTTTGTTATTTCCTGGCCCTGGTAGGGTTTTGGGCCAGCCTGGTCTTCTATAATTCTTATTTGCCCGATATAGCCTTTCCAGAGCAACAGGACAAGGTAAGCGCCAAAGGCTTTTCAATGGGTTACATAGGCAGCGTGATCTTGCTGGTCATTTGCCTTTTCATGATCCTGAACTTTGAACTGTTCGGCTTTGAAGATTCGGCATTTCCTACCCGTTTGTCGTTTGTCCTTACCGGAGTGTGGTGGATAGGTTTTAGCCAGATCACCTATTATTATCTTCCAAAGGGCAACAAAAAGCAAACGCTTTCAAACGAGGTGCTTTTCAACGGCTTTAAGGAGTTAAAAAAGATCTGGAATTCGCTTCAGCACAATCCGCAGTTAAAAAAGTATCTGCGGGCTTTCTTTGTTTATAGTATGGCGGTGCAGACGGTAATGCTGATCGCTACCTACTTCGGAATAGAAGAGGTCAACTGGGCGGGAGATGATTCCACCATAGGGTTGATCGTGAGCATTTTGCTCATCCAGCTCGTGGCCATAGCCGGGGCGACCATAACCTCAAGACTTTCTGAAAAGTTCGGGAACATCAACATCCTCATTGCCGTAAATTTAGTGTGGATAGGCATATGCATTTACGCTTTTTTCGTAAGGACGCCCATGCAGTTCTACATCGCAGCAGGGCTGGTAGGTTTGGTGATGGGAGGAATTCAGACACTTTCGCGTTCCACTTATTCAAAAATGATCCCTGAAGGCACTCTTGATACCGCCAGTTTTTTCAGTTTTTATGATGTTTCTGAAAAAATAGGGATCGTTATTGGCATGCTGCTGTATGGAATGGTAGCTCAGGTTTTCGGAAGTATCCGGTATTCGGTACTGTTTCTCACAGCCTTCTTTTTTATAGGAGTGATCCTGCTGTTAAGGGTTCCAAGGGAGCACCTGCAGCCAAAAAAAGAGACGGTATGATAGAAATCAAACCGCCTCAAAAAGTTTGTTTTTGTGATCTTATTTTTTAGTGACACTGCCGGAACCCATTGTCCTGAAATCCTCTTTTTTAGGATTGCCTTTGTACTCAATGTCTCCTGAACCGGGCACAACCGCTTTAATTTCTTCGGAAGCATAGACCTGAATGTCTCCCGATCCTGTAACGGTAGCATCCACTCTTTTGGCTTTGAAATCGAAGGCGCTGATGTCACCGGAACCGGTAACCTTGCAATCGAAATCCTGGGTAGTGCCTCGAAGGCTTATGTCACCTGATCCGGTAATGCCTGCGGAAGTATTCTTTGCTGCCAAAACCAGCCTGATATCTCCGGATCCCGTCATCCTGACCTCAAAATTTTCGGATTTTATTTCGTCTGAAGTAAATATGTCTCCCGATCCCGTTAGGTAAATACCGTCTAAAGTTTCAAAAGGAACAGTTATCCTGATAGGCTTATTGTTTGAAGGATCCAGATTATAACCTTTTTTAACTGAGATCTTCAGGCGATCACCCTCAGTTTCGGTTAGGATGTATTCCTGAAGGTTCTCTTCGGCCTCTACCCTGATCTTCCCTTCTTTGCCTGCCACCAGTTCCACGTCCATTGAACCTAACAGCGCCACTTGGTCATAATTAGAAACTGTTCGGGTTTTGGTTACCATATTTCCGTTACCTTCAATTTCTTTTGAACCTGACCACCACTGGGCGTGGGTGGATTGGAAGCTAAAGGCTATAATCGCCAGGATAAAAAATGCTTTTTTCATTTTGAATTTATTTTATGGATTGATGATTAGTTCTTGCTGTTGAAATTGACACTGCCGTAGCTGGAGTTGATCTTTACCTGTCCTCCGGAACTATTTCCGTAGTATCCCTGGAAATAATTATCGCTGCCGGACTGGTGCCTTTTATTTACATTGAAGTTGTTGCCTTCCAGACCTTTTACTCCCCCGTAAGAAGTGTTAACTTCAAACCCAAAAGCGGCTTCGGGGTCATAACCTATTTTTAAGGAAGTGTAGTCGCTGTCAATTTCTACTGTTTTGATGGCGGGCATCAATTTGTCTATGCTTAGGGAACCATAATCCATATTAAGATCGGCCCTGCTGTACACCATTCCCAGCTTCACGCCCAGGTAATCTCCCTGGCCCTTGATGTTTCTTAGCTTGTCAATGCTCAATGATCCATAATCATTGTTAAAGCTGATGTTTTCCACTTTTTCGAAATACGCGTCGGTATAATCTGCGGAAAGGTCAACCGTACCGGCTTCCTCTATTCTGAACTCAGAATAATCAGCCTGAATTTTGGCCTTTTTGACAAAGCCAATAGAGCTTTTTCGGGTGTAGTCAAAGTTGAGGTAATTATTGTTTCCCCTAAGCTCTCTTATCATGAACTTTCCGTAGTCACAGGAAAGTTTCAGGTCTCCCTCGAGCTCATCCAGGTTGATGCTTCCGTAGTCATTAGAAATGTTCATGTTATTAGTGACCGGCGCTTTAACTCTGTAATTCACCTCCATATTGACGTTGCTGCTGCTTCCAAAGAGGCTGCCTAACCAGGAATTGCTGGTGTTGGGAAAAATGGTTTCGGCGCTTACCTCGCCACCCGTCTGGCTGAAATTTACTTTGATCTCATCCAGGCGTTGTTGAACTTTTTCTTCGTCATTGCCATTGGTCTTGACGGTCACTTCAATCTCCACACGGTTCTGGTCCCAGGTGACGATGTCGATATTACCATAGCTGTTATCCAGTTTCAAAAGATCGTTGGCAGAGACCTTGAACTCTTTTTTAATGGTCTTTTGCTTGTTATACTTTCCTTTATAGACATCATTGGCGCATGCGACTGCCGGTAGCAGCAGGAGCGCGAAAAGGAGATTATATAATGTTGTTTTCATGGCTATTGTTTTTTAGGGTGTTTATAGTTTCTACTTTTTGAAGAACTGTGTTCAATAGGTCTATTCTTTTCTGAAAATTGGAGATCATGGCGTAGATCACACGGTTGTCTTGGCCGCTTTTGCCCAGATCTTTTTTAAGGTTCTGGTAATCTTTTTCCAGGATGGCCAGTTGCTTGAGCGCGTCTTCAATAACAGCCTCTGTCTCCGGGGTTTTCTGCTCTTCCAGGTTTTCCAGTTCGGTTTTTATCACTGAAGCATAGAAATCCTGGGTTTGTTTCATCTCTGGAGAAACACTGGCGAGATCCTGTTCCTGGGAGAGTGGGTTAAATGCACCCTGGAAGATGAGGAAAGCCAAAAGGAAGCTAGCTGCTACGGCCATTACCGGCCCCCACAGGGAGATCACTCCAGATCTACTGGTCTTCTTTTTCCTGCTTTTCCTTAGCTTATGACGAAACCGCTCTTCATGATCCTGTGCCGGTTGGGCGATGTCAAAATCAAGCTCGTCAAAAATGTCTTTTAGATCATCAGTTTTCATAGCTCGTAAGTTTTTTTCGTAGGCTTTCTTTAGCCCTTGAGATGGTTGTTCTGCAGTTGGCGTATGAAATATTCAGTATTTCGCAGATCTCTTCATAATCATACCCTTCGATCAGGTGGAGAGTAAGGCTTACGCGATAACTCTCTTTAAGTGAATTAAGGCACTTCAGGATCATTTTCACTTTCGGGTTTTCTTCAGATTCTTCCGTAGAAATTCCGTCTTCTGCAGCATTTTTGAACTGGTCATTATAAGAGACTTCCTGATATTTAATATTCCTGTTATAGATATTGATGCTCTCATTGACCACGATCTTCTTCAGCCACGCCCCGAATGTTGAGGTTCCCTGGAAAGAATCGAGCTTTGAAAAAGCCTTCAGAAAACATTCCTGCATGATGTCTTCCGCTTCCGCAGAGTGTTTGACAATACGAAAAGCTGTGTTGTACATGGCTTTACTGTATTTGTTGTACACCATCATCTGGGCCCTTTCGTCTCCCCGACGGCATTTTTCTATAAGTTCATCAATATGTGTGGTGGTTAGTGGCAAAATATCAATGCTTTACTATAAAGATAGGTGAAGGTCTCATTTGTTACACTTTTGGAAAAATTTCTTTTAAAAAATTTCGGGTACGTTGGCACAACAATTGAAATACTGCTGATGTATACTGCTTTAAAGCCTTGTTTTATAGGTGATTTCTGAAAAGAAATAGCAGTTTTTTGATATTGTATAAATAACTGCAGTGACAGTTTGACTTAAAAATAGATATGGGCAGAACAAAATTTACAGATCTTGACAGTCTGTCATTACAGGGAATAGATGAAGACGCTGAGTTGATTCCCCTAATGACCCCCGAAGATGAAGAAGAAATAAATAAAGAAAACCTCCCGGAGATCCTGCCAATACTTCCATTAAGGAATACCGTGTTGTTTCCCGGTGTTGTGATTCCCATCACCGCCGGCCGTGATACCTCTATTAAATTGATAAATGAGGCCAATGGCGATAGTAAGGTTATTGGGGTGGTCTCGCAAAAAGATGAAAAAGTAGAGAATCCTACCGTTAAGGATATCAATAAGGTGGGGGTCGTGGCACGCATCTTAAGGGTTTTGAAGATGCCTGACGGGAACACTACCGTGATCATTCAGGGTAAAAAACGTTTTGAAGTGGCCGAGGTGATCACCGAGAAACCCTATATGACAGCCCGGATCAAGGAGGTGCCCGAGGCCAGGCCCGCGGTGGACAATGAAGAATTCAGCGCGATCATTGATTCTATAAAAGATCTTGCTCTACAGATCATAAAGAACAGTCCAAACATACCTTCGGAAGCTTCCTTTGCGATTCAAAATATTGAAAGTCCTTCTTTCCTTATCAATTTTGTGTCTTCGAACATGAATCTTTCTGTTGAGGAAAAACAAAAATTGCTGGAGACTAATGATCTTAAGGACCGGGCGCTGGCTACCCTGAAGTACATGAATATGGAGTACCATAAGCTGGAGCTTAAGAATGACATCCAGTCAAAGGTTCAAAGCGACATGAGTCAGCAACAGCGGGAATATTTCCTTCACCAGCAAATGAAGACCATACAGGAAGAACTTGGAGGGGTTTCACATGAAGGGGAAGTAGAGGAGATGCGTGCCCGCGCCAAGAAGAAGAAATGGCCTGAGAACATTAAAAAGCATTTTGATAAGGAATTGTCCAAGATGCAACGAATGAATCCGCAGGTAGCGGAGTATTCGATACAAAGAAATTACCTGGACCTGTTTTTGGAACTTCCGTGGAACGAGTTCAGTAAAGATAAATTCGATCTTAAAAGAGCTCAAAAGATCCTGGACCGTGACCACTACGGACTTGAGGATGTAAAAGAGCGAATCATAGAATACCTCGCAGTTCTTAAGATCAGGAATGACATGAAATCTCCTATTCTGTGCCTCTTTGGGCCTCCTGGAGTGGGTAAGACCAGCCTGGGACGTTCTATTGCAGAAGCATTGGGCAGAGAGTATGTGAGGGTCTCCCTTGGAGGACTGCGGGATGAAGCAGAGATAAGAGGACACCGTAAGACTTACATTGGGGCAATGCCCGGACGTATTATCCAGTCTTTGAAAAAAGCCGGAACAAGCAATCCGGTTTTTGTACTTGATGAGGTGGATAAACTGAGCATCGGCCACAGCGGAGATCCTTCTTCGGCTTTACTGGAGGTGTTGGATCCCGAGCAGAACAGCGAATTCCATGATAACTTCCTGGAGATGCCTTTTGACCTTTCTAAAGTGATGTTCATTGCGACGGCAAACAATATTGCCAATATCCAACCGGCCTTGAGAGACCGTATGGAAATGATCAATGTAACAGGATATACCATCGAAGAAAAGGTGGAAATTGCCAAACAGCATTTGCTTCCGAAGCAGATTAAAGAGCATGGTCTTTCAAAAGAAAACCTGAAGATAGGGAAGAAGCAGCTTGAGAAGATCGTGGAAGGCTATACCCGTGAGTCCGGAGTACGTAGCCTGGAGAAACAACTGGCCAAGATGGTGCGTTTCGCTGCCAAGAACATCGCGATGGAACAGGAGTACAATGTCAAGATCACAGATGCCGATATTGAAGAAGTGCTGGGTAGCCCTAAAATGGAACGCGACAAGTACGAGGACAATGAGACTGCAGGAGTGGTCACCGGCCTTGCCTGGACCCAGGTGGGAGGAGATATTCTGTTTATCGAGTCTATACTTTCCAAAGGAAAAGGAGCCCTGAACATTACGGGTAACCTGGGGAAAGTGATGAAGGAATCGGCGACCATTGCCCTGGAATATATCAAAGGAAATGCAAAAGAGTTTGGAATAGATCCCGAGGTTATTGAGAAATACAATGTGCATATCCACGTACCGGAGGGAGCTACACCAAAAGACGGCCCAAGTGCCGGAATCACCATGCTGACTTCACTGGTATCTCTTTTCACTCAGAAAAAAGTAAAGAAGAGCATTGCCATGACAGGAGAGATCACCCTGAGAGGAAAAGTGTTGCCTGTAGGCGGGATCAAGGAAAAGATCCTGGCTGCCAAGCGGGCCCACATCAAGGAGATCATTTTGTGTGAAGAGAACCGCAGGGATATCGAAGAGATCAAGGATGAATATCTAAAAGGACTTACCTTTCATTACGTGAAGGAAATGAAGGAGGTCATCGATCTGGCGATACTTGACGAGAAGGTGAAAAATCCTAAAGAACTATAAATGAAAAATCCGGCTAAGGCCGGGTTTTTCTTTTCCTATATCAGGAATAGATGACAGGAAAACCTATAGTATCCCATCCTATTTGCTATTTTTGCAAAACCATAAGCAAACCCTGATTTCTTCATGACCAAAAAGATCACCATCGCGATAGACGGATTCTCCTCAACAGGTAAAAGTACAGTAGCCAAGCAGCTGGCAAAAGAACTGGGCTACGTGTATGTGGATACCGGGGCCATGTACCGTGCGGTGACCCTTTATGCCCTGCGGAAAAATTACATTTCTGAAAATAATTTAGACCGGGATGCTTTAGTGAAGGAATTATCTCTGATAAAGCTGAAGTTCATCTTTAATCCGGAAGTAGGTTTTGGAGAAATGTACCTGAATGGCGAGAACGTAGAGAAAGAGATCAGGCAAATGGAGGTTTCAGAATATGTGAGCAAGATCGCTGCAATTCCGGAAGTAAGGGAAATGCTGGTAGCCCAGCAGCAGCAAATGGGTAAAGAGAAAGGCATTGTCATGGATGGAAGAGATATCGGAACGGTAGTCTTTCCTGATGCTGAACTAAAGATCTTCATGACTGCTTCGGCCGAAGAACGGGCCCAAAGAAGATTTAAGGAACTCTCTGAAAGGGGAGAAGAGGTGACTTATAAAGAGGTTTTGAGAAACGTACAGGAGAGAGATCACCTGGACACTACCAGGGAAGACTCTCCGCTGGTCAAGGCATCAGATGCCAAGGAGATTGATAATTCACATCTTGCTTTGACGGGGCAGTTTGAGAAGATCCTTGAGTTGTACAATGCTGCAATTAGCAATTAACAATTAACAAAAATTGTCAGACAGAGCCCGACCGAAGGGAGGAAAAGTCGAAGTAATTTACGTCAAATTTCAAGATAAAGATTTGAAGATTTGGTGAATTTGAAAATTTGAAGATGGACGTTAGTGGGATATTAGCGGTAGAATTCAAAACCTCTCAAAAATGTCAATTTCTTAACTCTTCCTTTTTTAAATGATTTCTTCCGCAGTTCACTGAGAATTCCGGATAAATGTGGTACATCAGTGCATCCGTGGCTAAACACTTCCACGGCCACAAAGATTTCCGCAGAAAAGAAAATGATTAGTGGATTCGTGGCAAAAAATGCCAACTAAACATTTACTGTAAAAGACAACCGCCTGAAAACCAAAATTTTGATAATTGTTTCTTGACAATTGTTAATTGTAATAATTAATCGTATTTTTGCACTCCTTTTAGCAATACCCGGAAGAGTAAAAGGGTTGAAAATCAATATTATAAACACTTCTGTGTTCTTTTATTGCAGAATTTCTTCCGAAGAATACAGGATACAAATTAATTATCAGCAATGGCTGAAGAAAACAAAAACAAAGAAGTTCAGGAAGTAGCAGGAATGGATACTGCATCTCAACCTGATACTGCTGCACAACAGCAAAATCCTGAGCAATTCTTAAAGGAATTCAACTGGCACAATTACGAAGAAGGAATTGATCCTATCGACGATAACAAGCTGGAAGAATTCGAGAAGCTTGTAGCCGAGAATTTCGTTGACACTTTAGATGACGAAGTTGTAACCGGAAAAGTGATCAACATTACAGATCGTGACGCGATCATCGACATTAACGCGAAAAGTGAAGGTGTAATTTCTCTTAACGAGTTCCGTTACAACCCAGATCTTAAAGTTGGTGATGAGGTAGAAGTATTGATCGATGTTCGTGAAGACGCTACAGGACAATTGATCCTTTCTCACCGTAAGGCTCGTGTGATCAAAGCATGGGATCGTGTGAACAAAGCGCACGACGAAGGTCTTATCGTGAACGGATACGTAAAATGTCGTACCAAAGGTGGTATGATCGTAGATGTATTTGGAATTGAAGCTTTCCTTCCTGGTTCACAGATCGATGTGAAGCCGATCAGGGATTACGATGCATATGTTGGAAAAACAATGGAATTCAAAGTGGTGAAGATCAACCACGAATTCAAGAACGTTGTTGTTTCTCACAAAGCGCTTATCGAAGCCGATATCGAAGAGCAGAAAAAAGAGATCATTGGGCAGCTTGAAAAAGGTCAGGTACTTGAAGGTACTGTTAAGAACATCACTTCTTACGGTGTATTCGTTGACCTTGGAGGTGTTGACGGACTTATCCACATCACTGATCTTAGCTGGTCAAGAATCAACCATCCAAATGAGATCGTTGAGCTTGATCAAAAACTGAACGTTGTTATCCTTGACTTTGATGAGGCTAAAACAAGAATCCAGTTGGGTCTTAAGCAGCTTAGCAAACACCCATGGGAAGCTCTTGATGAGAACCTTAAAGTTGGTGACAAAGTAAAAGGTAAAGTAGTTGTGATCGCAGATTACGGTGCGTTTATCGAAGTTGCTGAAGGTGTTGAAGGTCTTATCCACGTTTCTGAAATGTCATGGAGTACTCACCTGCGCTCAGCTCAGGACTTCGTGAACGTTGGAGATGAGGTAGAGGCACAGATCCTTACTTTAGACCGTGAAGACAGAAAAATGTCTCTTGGTATCAAGCAATTGACTCCAGACCCATGGACTGACATCACTTCTAAGTACCCTGTAGGTTCAAGACACACAGGTATCGTTCGTAACTTCACTAACTTCGGAGTATTCGTAGAGTTGGAAGAAGGGATCGACGGACTTATTTACATCTCTGACCTTTCATGGACTAAGAAGATCAAGCATCCATCAGAATTCACTAACGTAGGTGACAAACTTGACGTGGTAGTTCTTGAGCTTGATGTTGAAGGACGTAAATTAAGCCTTGGTCACAAGCAAACTGAATCAAACCCTTGGGATAAATACGAAACTGAATTCGCTGTAGGTACTACTCACACTGCAGAGATCTCAGAGATCGTTGACAAAGGTGCGACAGTTGACTTTAATGAAGATATCACTGCATTCGTTCCGCAACGTCACCTTGAAAAAGAAGACGGAAGCAAACTGAAGCAGGGAGAATCTGCAGAATTCCAGATCATTGAGTTCAACAAAGAATTCAAGAGAGTGGTAGCATCACACACTGCTATCCACAAGGAAGAAGAAGCTCAGATCGTGAAGCAGGCTCAGAAGAAAGCCGCTGCGCAACAGGCTCAGAACAACACCACTATTGGTGATGTGAACGCAGAACTTCAAGCGTTGAAAGATAAAATGGAAGGGAAGAAGTAATTCCTGAACATTTTTAAATAATGAAAACCTCCTTAGGCAACTAAGGAGGTTTTTTTGTTCCTGATCTTTGCGAAATATGAATTCTTAAAATGAAGTTATCCTTCGGGAAATCTGCCCTGGCCTCTTGTTCATGTGCATAAATAAAGGTAACTTCAGGGAAACCAAACCAAAAAATATGAGCAGAACTATCCTTTTTAAGAATCGCCCTCAGGGTAAGCCCTCTACTTCAGATTTCGAGATCATTCAGGAAGGCCAGCCGGAGCCGGGAGAAGGGGAGATCCTTTTAAAGGCACTTTATATTTCTGTTGATCCTTATCTCCGCGGAAGGATGCGCGATGAGGAATCTTACATTGAACCTTTTAAGCTGAACGAACCACTGGAATCCATGGTGGTGGCTGAAGTGGTAGAGTCCAAAAATTCGGCTTTCAGCAAGGGAGATCATGTAAGCGGAATGTTGCAGTGGAAGGAACTTCAAACGGCCAAGGGAAATGGTCTTAACCGGGTTCATAAGGAAATAGCACCTCTTTCTGCTTACCTGGGAATTCTGGGGTTAACAGGCCTTACCGCTTACCTGGGACTTGAAAAGATCGGTGATCTCAAGGCGGGAGATACTCTGGTGGTTTCCGGAGGAGCCGGTGCGGTTGGCAGTATTGCCGGGCAGATTGGTAAGATCAAAGGCTGTATGGTGGTTGGAATTGCCGGCAGTGACGAAAAGGTGAAATATATGGAAGAGGATCTGGGTTTTGACAAGGGAATCAATTACAATACTGCAGGCGATATGAAAAAGGCCATTTCTGAATGTTGTACAGACGGGGTGGATGTTTACTTCGACAACGTGGGTGGCGAGATCCTGGATGCAGTGCTGGCCAACATTAATAAGGATGCAAGAATCATCAACTGCGGCGCTATTTCATTATACAACGAAAAAGAAATGCCCACAGGCCCTCGACCCGAAGGGATCCTGATCAAAAAAACAGCTTTAATGCAGGGATTCCTGGTAAGGGATCATGTAAAAGATTTTGGACCTGCCTTCAGGCAACTTTCCGAATGGCTAGAGGAAGGAGAACTGGTTTATGAGGAAACCATTATTGAAGGGTTTGATAAATTGCCCGAAGCTTTCATAGGCCTTTTTGAAGGTAAGAACATTGGGAAAATGGTGGTGAAAGTTCAATGAGCAATGAGCAATGAGCAATGAACAATGAGCAATGAGAGTTGAGCAATCTCCCAAATTCAATTAATCGTTGTAAGTGAAAAGAGGCAGGTCGCCTCAGGATTTACATCTGTTCCAGAATCCGTTCATGCACCTCCAGGTCTTGAATGCTGTGAAGCACAAACCTGATCTTTTTGACTTGTTTCAGTGAAGGCCCTTCTTTAATTATAGTGGAAAAAGCCACTTTTGCAGCTTCTTCTACAGGGTAGCCAAAGATGCCGGTTGAAATTGCCGGAAAAGCTATTGATTTTATTCCCTTTTCTTCTGCCAGTTTCAATGCATTCCGGTAACAGGCTGCCAGAATTTCATTTTCTGGTTTATCACGACCGTAGACAGGTCCAAGACAGTGGATCACGTACTTATTGGGCAACTTTTGTCCGCTGGTGATCACGGCTTCCCCGGGTTTTATGGGTGCCAAAGGTCTGGCTTCCTTAGCCAGTTCAGGACCCGCAGCCCTGTGAATGGCCCCGGCAACGCCGCCTCCGGTTTCCAGTTGCGCATTGGCCGCATTGACCACGGCCTCACAGTCTTCCTGGTTAACTATATCTCCTTGTCGACATTCTATGCTTATTCCTGAAAATTCTTTTTCCATAGCTTTTTCTTCTTATCTAAAGTTAAGGAAAATCAGGTGGTGATAAAAGTCATTCTTCACGAGGGGTGAATTTTGGTAACTTCCGGAGAAATCTAAAGATCATTAAAAATGAAGAATAAAGTTGTAATAATCACCGGCGGAGCTTCTGGCATTGGCGAGGCCACAGCTGCTCTTTTTGCTGCGGAAGGCGCCCGTGTGGTGGTCTCCGATATTCAGGAAGAGAAAGGCAAGGCTGTGGTCGAAAGAATCAAAAAAAACGGCGGGAATGCGGCGTTTTTCAAAGCCGATGTTTCTGTAGCCGAAGAAAATGAGGCCCTGGTAAATTTTGCCATTGAAACCTACGGAAAACTGGATATTGCAGTGAACAATGCCGGAATAGGCGGAGAGGCCAATAAAATTGCCGATATGAGCCTGGAAGGCTGGCATAAGGTGATATCAGTAAATCTGGACAGCCTGTTTTACGGTATGAAATACCAGATCCCGGCCATGCAGAAAAATGGAGGCGGAAGCATTGTGAATATTTCCTCCATTTTAGGAAGTGTTGGTTTTATGGGTTCAGCCGGTTATGTGGCTGCCAAACACGCTGCTTTGGGAATCACTAAAACAGCCGCTTTGGAGTATTCCTCAGAAAATATACGTGTCAATGCCGTGGGGCCGGCATTTATCGACACCCCGCTTCTGGATCAACTTGATGATGATCTGAAACAACAGCTGGTAGCTATGCATCCTATAGGCCGCTTTGGAAAAGGTAAAGAAGTAGCCGAACTCATTCTTTGGCTGGGCAGTGACAAAGCTTCTTTTGCCACGGGAGCTTATTACCCGATCGATGGAGGATATCTGGCAAGATGATCCTTGAAGTTAGATGTTCGAAGTTAGAAGTTGGAAAAAGTAAAAAAACCTTTTCCTGAGGGAAAAGGTTTCTTACTTATTTATATAATTCGGAAAGTTTGAAGTGTTTAACGCCTTCTTCTTTGCCTGTTGTTTCTGTTTCTCTTTGGAGAAGCAGCCGGCGCAGGTTGCGCGTTTGGATCGAGTGGGAAGGGATGCTCCTCTACCACCGGGATCTTAATTGCGGCTAGTTTTTCTATTCCTTTCAGGTCCTTTTTCTCTTCGGAAGTGCAAAAGGAGATGGCCATACCATCATTCCCGGCACGGCCGGTTCGGCCAATACGGTGTACGTATGTTTCCGGAACATTAGGAAGATCAAAATTGAATACGTGCTTTAGTTCATCGATGTCGATTCCCCGGGCGGCAATATCGGTAGCCACCAGGACACTGAGTTCTCCGCTCTTAAAGTTCTTCAGAGCATTTTGGCGGGAATTCTGACTTTTATTTCCGTGAATGGCGGCGGAATTTATCTTTGCCTTACCAAGGAATCTTGCCACCTTATCGGCGCCATGTTTGGTGCGGGTGAAGACCAGCGCACTGGAGATGCCGTTAGATTCCAGCAAATGCAGAAGTAATTTTCGCTTATCGGGTTTATTGGTGAAATAGATGCGCTGTTGGATCTTATCTACAGTAGATGATGCAGGCGTGACTTCCACTTTCGCAGGGTTCTTCAGCATCATATTCGATAAACTCTGGATCTCTTCGGGCATGGTAGCCGAAAAGAAAAGCGTCTGCCGCTTTGAAGGCAGTACCTTGATCACCTTTTTTACGTCATGTATAAAGCCCATATCCAGCATTCTGTCAGCTTCATCAAGTACGAAGATCTGTAAGTGCTTCAGGCTTATAAAGCCCTGGTTCATAAGGTCGAGCAATCTCCCCGGTGTCGCCACCAGGATATCCACTCCATTTTTTAATTTCTGCACCTGCTTGTTTTGAGAAACTCCGCCAAAAATGACGGTATGCTTTAATCTGGTGTATTTTCCGTAGGCGGTAAGGCTCTCGTCTATTTGTATGGCCAGTTCCCTGGTGGGAGTAAGGATGAGGGCCTTTATTCCTCTTCCGGAAATGTTACTTTCTTCCAGTCTCTGTAAAAGCGGAATTCCAAAGGCAGCTGTTTTTCCCGTTCCTGTCTGGGCTATCCCCAAAAGATCTTTTCCCTGTAATACTAAAGGAATGGCTTGTTGCTGAATAGGAGTGGGAGTGGTATAGCCCTGATCTTTTATGGCCTTCAGGAGAGGCTGTGATAATTCTAAATTCTTGAATGACATTAATTATGTATATCTGAAATGCTGGAAAAGACGTTGCATTTTCTGAAACAGCGATGGATTTTTTGTTCTTGACCGGCTTACAACCTGCCGTTTGGATGTTAAGAAGGTGCCAAAGATAAACTTTTTATCCTTGCCTCATGTGATGAGTCAAAAACCGGGCCGTTAAATAAAACAGGTAGTTTAGCAATTGCCTTTGCCGTCGGGACAGGCGCTACTGTCGGGGATGAGGTAAGCTACACAGTCCCCAAGATCTACTTTGAGTGTGGTAGAGCCGTAATCTGAAGCCATTTTCTTTTTCCCATGCAGACGCATTTCTTTG
This sequence comes from Salinimicrobium catena, assembly GCF_900102915.1. Taxonomy (GTDB): domain Bacteria; phylum Bacteroidota; class Bacteroidia; order Flavobacteriales; family Flavobacteriaceae; genus Salinimicrobium; species Salinimicrobium catena. The sequence continues at coordinate 28,835 of NZ_FNGG01000006.1, read as the reverse complement.
AAGCCGCTAATGGTAAATGTTTTTGTTTTCTTGTCGTAAACAATCTTGTCGGCCTTTTCTATTTCCACTATATCTGTGGTGAAATGCACATTTCCGGTAAATTCCACAACCTGCCTGTTCTTGCTGAAGTTGCTATTGTCTCCCGAAAAAACGACACCGGCTCCTTTAAAGATTTCAGGAGTGTCCTGGGCATAAAGGCCTGTGCCTATCAGCATCATTAAAAGTAGAACGAGGTTTTTCATAGCATCTGGTTGTAAAGCCACAAGATATTAATTTCTTGTTAATTAGCCCAGCCTGAACAGCTGTTTTTCAAAGAAAATTCCTGCCTTCTGAAGATGCTTACCCTCAAAATTTCGCCAAATATCCTGTAAATTCAGCTGTTCCCCGTGAAAAACATTAGGATTTTTTATCAAAGCTTTGGCGCTTCCTTAACCGTCAATCGAATCAATTCTTACAATCTTTCGGTATATAAATTGATCAACCTAATTAAAATCTACACCGTGGATAAAGATCTGACATACAGGTTCTTTAATGCTTTGATTATCCTGGCTGTGGTCACGTTTGTGATCTTTTCCTGCGACACCGGGGCAACCGAAATGAAGCAGCAGGAACACCCTTCAAAAGAAGAAGTTAAAGACACTGTATTAAATGCAAGTCCTGTAAAGAAGAAGGAGCCGGAAATCATAATGACTTACAAAGTGGACAGCCTGCCTACCCGGGCTGTGGTAGATAGTTTTAAAAACAGATTTTCCAGGGAGGAACAGCACCTTATTTTCGCGCTTAATCGCATGGACGCCTGGCGACTTGATGCCGGGGACAAGCTTGTCATTCCCGACACTCTTACAGGTGATCTGATGGATTATTCTCCTTTTCCGAAGCAACTGGAAATACTTGATTCCATTCCCAAAACCGTTCTCATAAACCAAAGAATACAAGGGATAGCACTCTACGAAGGAGCTAAACTGGTGCGCTGGGGGCCGGTGAGTTCAGGTAAAAGATCTACACCAACTCCAAATGGCTTGTTCTACGGAAACTACAAAGCCCGTAAGAAGGTAAGTACCATAAATCCCGACTGGCTGATGCCATACTACTTTAACTTCATGAACTTTGAAGGGGTAGGGGTGCATGAATATTCCATGCCTGGTTATCCTGCCAGCCATGCCTGTGTAAGGCTGCGGAAGGAAGATGCTACTTACGTTTACGATTGGGCGCAGCAGTGGAAACTGGATAAAAGAGGACAGGTAATTGAAAGAAATGGAACTCCTTTTATGGTATTTGGAAAATACGATTATGAGAACCCTTTCCCATGGCTGAAAATGGCAGAGGATCCAAAAAACAATTTTCTAACTCCTGCTGAAAGGGACACTCTGAAAAATTATGTGGCAAAGTATTTTAAGGATGAACGGAATTTTGCCAAACCCGAACCTCCTGCGGGAGAAATTGCCCTTCCTCTGGGAACCGAGATAGAGACCATACAATAAAAAAGCCCCAGACGGGGCTTTTTTGTTGATTGATCGATGAGATTCTTTAAAGGTCATATTTCTCCAAATAAGCCAGAATAGCATTTTTAAGATCTTCTTTAGCCTCCAGGAACGGGATATGTCCTACTTCGCTTTCCCATAGCATCAACTGCGGAAAGTTCACACCTTTGTAATGCTCAGGCCCTATCATCCAATCCCTTCTTCCGTAGAAGAAAAGCACCGGCATTTCCATTTTCTGGGTAAGCGATTTGAAATTGTTCCAGAATTCAGGATTGTTCATGGCCGCGTTACCAAAGTCATAATTAAAGTGAGGAATTGCATATAAAGTACTGTCCATAACTGCTTCATTAGCCTGATCTTCATAAGCCATTTTCCAGAACAGCTTTTTCTCGCGAAGCTTGTTTCCAAAATATCCCATTCTTTCTACTACCGGAATACTGTCTGTTTCACAGGAAGTATACTTTTCCTCTAAAAATTCGGCAGCTTTGGGAAACCAGCTTTCACAGCAGGTTTGGGTAATGTCAAGAGTGCAGTTGATCATCAGCATGCCTTTCTGGGCCTTCGGAAATCTTTCGGCGTAGCCCATTTGCAGAATTCCTCCAAAAGAGTGGCCAAGGGTAAGCCAGCTGTCAAAGCCCAGTTGCTGCCTTATCTCCTCAAAATCCTGCACCATACGATCCATGGAGTAATTTCCGTCTTTAGCGCTTCCCGATCTTCCCACTCCTCGCTGATCCAGATAAACTACGGTAAAATGTTCTTCCATGAATTCTCCAAAGAATTTCTCGAACCAATAGCTTCCAGATCCCGGCCCGCCATGAATGTAAAGCAGGGGAGTACCTTTTCCTTCTACTTTCACGTAGAGATCAACGCCATCTGTGGTTGTTACCTTAACTACTTCTGATTGGGCCGAATAATTTATCAGCAACAGTGCGAACAAAAGGAAGAGATTTTTCATTTTCAGATTTGTTAGATGATTAAAATGAGCCTTCAGAAGTATCTGAACTTTTTCAAGGCATTTTTCTACAGACTTTTCAACAAAGGTTTTGTTACAGCCCTTTTCCAATTATTTTCCGGAAGAAAGGTGATCGGTCTTTTTATTATCATTGCCGGTCCATTTTTCCAAAAATTCCTTGCACATGGAAGGGTTTCATCTTATTTGAATTTTTGTTATATCCTCAAGACTGTAAAAGTTTAAAAAAGACGCAAAATATAGGCAAAAAAAATCCCGCATAGCTTTTAAAATGCCATACGGGATAGGAGTGCAGGGATATCTTTCAGCTTAAAGAATAGCTGCTTTCCAGTTTTATTGTAGGTTTGAGGATCACCTCAGCTTTAATGGAATTTGTGATAAGGCAGGCCTTTTCGGTCTTATGGATCACCTTTTCCGCTTTTTCAAGATCCTTCTCGTCAAGAATGGTAAGCACAGGCTGCAACAGAACTTCGGTCATGGCGAACTTGCCGTCAGCCTTGCTCAGTTTTCCTTCCGCAGGACAGCTGAAATCCTTGAACTTAAGGTCAAAATTTTTAGCGATCGCCAAAAAAGTGGTCATGAAGCAAGAGTTTACAGCCGCCGTGAATAAATGTTCCGGAGACCAGATGCCTTCCATTCCTCCCGGAAATTCAGGCGGAGTGGCCACTTCTATTTTATCGTTTAGAACCGGAGAGGATATTTCTCCTTTCCTGTCTTGTTTCCATTCCAGGCCCACCTGGTATAGATGATCTTCCATAGTATTTAATTTTATCTGAAGTTAGGTTTTTACCGGCTCATTTTTCCTGATCAGGGTCATGTTTCACACGGCAATCTCCATCGAAACAACTACCTGAGGCGCAACCAAAAGCGAATAGCCCCATGGAGGTGACATAAGCACCCAAAAGGATCCCCAGCCATTGGTCGTTCACCGCAGCCTGAATGATCACCATGATCCCAATGATTAGGTATGCTATTCTGGTGAAGGTCCAGCCGGTAAGAAGCCTGTCTTTTATCATGATAATTTGTTTCTTAGGTTTCTCCAACCCCCGCCGTTATGGACATTGGTATAACCGTTGGAGCGCAGGATGCTTTTGGCAGAAGCGCTTCTCATGCCCGATGCGCAACAGGTAATGATGGGTTGTTCCTTATTCTTCAGTTTTTTTAGATTCGCCGGCAGGCTGTTCAAAGGAATGTTTTTGGATCCTTTGATGTGTCCTCCCTTGAATTCTCCGGGAGTGCGAACGTCAAGGATAATTCCTCCGTTCTTTACCATTTCTGAATAATCAGCCTTTGGGCCGGGATTAAAAAGTCTTTTTATTAGTTCAAACATAGGTTAAGCAGATTTTGATTGCAGGTGATTTACTTCAAGCCAGGAACCCCCGTTGAGACATTCCATGCCTTGGCGGTCAAGGAAATTCGCCGCCTGCCCGCTGCGCATTCCTGAGGCGCAACATAAGATCAGCGGCTCATCCATTGCTTCCAACTCATCCATGCGTAGAGGAATTTCATTTAGGGGAATATTGACAGAACCTGCCACGTGGCCACCGCTATATTCGGCGCGGGTGCGTACATCTACAATGGTTCCTTTATTTTCTTTTATCAGTTTTTCAATTTCCATAATCAAAGTTTCTGGATTAATAGGCGCAAAATTACTGCGGAAGTGCCTTGCCCACAGTTACTTTTGTTACACAAAAGCCGCCTTAAAATAAAAAATCCGGAATTTTATCATCCCGGATTTATATCTGAAATGTAGGTTTGACTAATTTAGGTTTTCGATCACCTTCTGAAGTTTTTCCCGTACCTGTTTGGCTGTAGCGGCAAGGGAATCGTTCTTTACGGCCTGCATCGAAGCCACCGGATCAACCGCCGAAACTTCAACTTTCCCGTCTTCCGTTTCCTGTACGATCACGTTACAGGGGAGCATCGTCCCAATGCGGCTCTCTGCCTGTATGGCTTCAAAAGCCATATTGGGGTTGCAGGCTCCTAATATTCGGTACTTCCTGAAATTTTTATCCAGTTTCTTCTTAAAAGTCTCTTTTACATCTATTTCGGTAAGAATGCCGAAGTCCTCTTTCTTCAGTTCTTCGGTCACCTTTTCAATAGCCTGATCGAAATTGTCATTTACGGTTTTGGTGAAATAATAGCTCATTTTTTTCGGTCTTTTAGTTTGATACTTAAGTTACTACAAAAATGTCTTTTTAAAAAAGCTTTTCAGTAACACTTGTTACGAAGACCTATTCCGGGTTCTTTTCCTGCCAGGCCTTTTGCAGTACCTCCAGGAAAGTTTCGGCAGGTTGTGCACCGGAAACTGCATATTTATCATTGAAAACAAAAAGTGGAACACCGCGCACACCTATTTGTTGTGCCTGCATTTCATCCTGCTTCACGGCATATCCCAATTCCTCAGAAGTCAGGGCATTTTCGGCTTCTTGCTGGTCTAAACCTGCAGCAACAGCAATGTCTACCAATGTCTGCTCGTCATCGATATTTTTTGCTTCGGAAAAATGAGCCTGGAAAAGCTTTTCCTTCAGCTGATTGGCCTTTCCCTTTTGAATGGCCAGCTGCAGCAGTAAATGGGCTCTATAGGAATTGGCCAGCACAGAGGAGTTAGGATCTATCTGCACCCCTGTGTCGGCTGCCATTTGTTTCACATTACTGAACATTTCCTGCGCCTGTTCTTTTGTAACGTTCTTCACCTGCACAAAATAATCCAGGGTGCTCAGGTCTGGTCGTGTTTCAAGGTTGGGGTCCAGCTGAAAGCTGTGCCAGTTCACCTCAATTTTTTCTTTTTCCGGAAATTTCTCCAAGGCTGTTTCAAAATTGCGTTTTCCTATATAACAAAAAGGGCAGCGAATGTCTGACCATATATCTACTGTCATCATTTTTTAATTTTTGGTTATACTGAAAGCAAACTTCAAACCCTTTTCACCGGTTGCGCCAAATCTGCAGGTGTTCAACTGCTTTCCTTTAAAAATGACTGTTGGGATGCTTCTTTTTTTGAGGGAATTCCCGCCATGGCATGTTCGGCTATCGCGGTGATGGACAGACTGGGATTCACGCCCGGGTTACTTGAGATCATGGAACCGTCAATAACATACAGACCCTTGTAGTTAAATACCTCATTGCGGCTATTGACCACGCCTTCCTCAGCAGTTCTTCCCATCACTGCCCCGCCTAAAATATGTGCGGTAGTGGGAATTCCTGCCAGGCTTTCCAGGGTGAAAGAGGTGGCCTTTCCGTTCACGATCCTGCTGTACCTGGCGGTTAATTCTTTAGACTCCGGAATATCGGCTGTGGGTCTTTTACCCGAAGAAACTCCGGTGGCAAGGTTTCCGAAGGAACCTCTTTTTAATTTGAGCGTGCTGTCTACACTTTGCATGAAAAGCAGAACGGTGGTGCTTCTTGACCAGCTGTTGATGAAATAGGTGTTGAACCAGGAAAGAGGAGAGGAAAACAGCTGCCCGAAAATATGAAGTAGCCGACTGATGGGATTGCTGCCCGAGGCCATGGGCAGGTGCAACAGTTTCCAGAAACCCGAACCTTCCGAATAGCGCACGATCTCCAGGTGGCTGTGCTCATCTGTATGCAAAAGGCTGCCTATGGCCACCCCTTTTGAAAAATCTTTGTCTTTTCTGCTGCTGGAGACGCTGATGAGGGTTTCATTGTTTGTCCGAATGTCGTCACCTACCTTGTCTGAAAGATGGGGAAGAGAACTTTTTTTCAATTTCAGGAGCAGTTTTACTGTTCCCAAAACTCCACCCGAAAAGATCACATTTTTGGCCCTGAAGCTTTTTTTCTTCGGAAAAAATGCGGTGCTCGATCTTGTAAAGACTTCATATCCTTCTTCGGAAGGACGTACGTCAAAAACCTCATTTTCGGCAAGTATTTCTGCGCCATAATTTTGTGCCAGCCACAGGTAATTCTTGTCGAGGGTGTTCTTGGCGTTATGCCGGCAGCCTGTCATACAGCCGCCGCAAAAGTTACAACCGGTCCTGTCCGGCCCTTTTCCACCAAAATAGGGATCCCTAACTGTTTTTCCTTCTTTACCAAAATACACCGCCACATTGGGATTTTCAAAATGCTTTTCCCGGCCCATTTCTTTGGCCATTTGGTGTAGGGCAAGATCGCCATCAAATAAGTGTGGATTGGGAGTTGCTCCCAGCATTTGCAGGGCTTTTTCGTAATGAGGTTTCAATTCGGTTTCCCAGTCGGCCAGGTCTTTCCAGCTGCCGGAGGCATAAAAGGCTTTTTTGGGAACGGGTAAGGTATTGGCGTAGACCAGGGAACCGCCGCCAACGCCGGTACCCGAGATCACAGCGATATGCCTGAAGATGCTTAGCTTCATGATCCCGTAAAAACGTAGTGCAGGCATCCATAGCCATTTGCGCAGGTTCCAGTTGGTTTTGGGAAAATCTTCAGCCCTGAACCACTTTCCTTTTTCGATCACCAGGACCTTATAACCTTTTCCTGAAAGCCGCAACGCGCTTACAGAACCGCCAAAGCCGCTGCCAATAATGATGTAATCGTAGTCGTAATTCATGAAGTGTGTTAAAACTACGCTTTTTCCGAAAAAGGTTGAAATCTTTTATTCAGAAGGCACTGAAAAAATTATTTTTTTAATGCTGTTGTCTCCCATTCATCCTTCCATTCGCCTTCTTCTTTTAGATAGGCGATCACGTTTTGACGCTGTTCCTTAATGATCTTTTCTTCGGCTTCTTTAAAAGGGCGCATTTCCTCAGGACTTAAATGAAAGAATAGTTCATTTTCGATGCCATAGATAAAATGGTGCCCAATGATATTTCCGGTTTCCAATCGGGTTTGCAGAGAATTTTTGACCGCTTCCTTGTCGTTCATCAGGCCTTTGCATACGGTGTAATGCCAAAAGTAACGGCCGTGAAAATCCCGGGTTTCTTTTTTAGGTAAATTTTCAAGATGTTCCTTTAGATTCCGAAGAATGGTATGGGCTTTCTTCTCCTCACCGGCTTTGGTAAGGGCTACAATGGCCCCTAACATAGTGGAGTAGGATCGTTCCTTGAAATTAATGGTGTCGGTTCTAAGGTTTTCAGGTTTTCTTTTCTTTACTTCATCAAGAAAATAGTTGAAATTCCCGGTTATAAGTGCGGGTTTTTGAATGTGATTAAGAAAGTAATGATCAGGCATTCTGCCCTTTATGGAATCTGACTTCTTCATGAGCTCCAGAACTTCTGCATATTTATCTTGGCGGCTTAGCCAGTAAAGCTGGGTATTTAAAGTGGTTTCGTTGTTCGGAAATTCTGTTTTTAAGATTTCAAGTACCTCATTTGCAACTCCTAAAAGATCCAGATCTACTGCCGGGTAGAATATCAGGCTTATGGACTTCGTTTTTTCAGCGGTCTTTTTATAGGCTTTGTGCATGGTTATAATGGCTTTGTCATGTTGTCCTAACATTGCTCCATATAAATTCGCCAGCGATTCATAGGCTACCAGGTAATCGGGCCGGATCTTAATGGCTGTCTGCAAATGTTCTTCTGCTTTTTCTAAAGATCCGTTCATTTGATAGATCTCCCCCAGGTAAAGGTTGACAAGCGGGGAGAGCGGATCAAGTTCGTAGGCATACTCCAGTTCTTCCTGGGCTTCCTTTCGCTGTTGATTTTGCCACAACCCAATGCCGTAACTGGCGCTGACTTCTGCATCTCCCGGTTTAAGTTCCTTAGCTTTTTTAAAGGCTAGCAAGGAGGTTTTTCGCTGATTTTTTACCATGTGGTTGAGGCCCAGGGCGACATATGCTTCAGCAAGATCATCTTTTAAAAGTAGCGCTACGTCAATATCCTCCCCCGATTCTTTTATAGCCTTTTCATATTCAGCGTTGCCCAAAATGTGCTGAAAAATTACGGTTTCAGCTTTTTTTGCGTAGGCGAGCGCAAATTCCGGATCAAGGGCTATGGCCTGTTCGAAAAACCCTTCTGCCTCTTCAAGATCTGATGGGTTCAACGTGGCGGCTTTGGAAAGTCCTTTCAGGTAAAGATTGTAAGCCTCCACATTTTTAGTAGGCCGGGGATTTTTGACATTTTCCTGCTCAGCGGGAAGCAGTCTGACCTTCAATTCTTCCAGCACTGCCTGGGAGATCTCATCCTGAATGTCAAATATGTTCTCGGTCGAATAGGGGCGGTCATAGGTCTGAGACCAGACGTGAAAGCCGTCATCTATTTTTATGAGCTGCGCCGTAATTCTGAGCTGGTTTCCCGCTTTTCTAACGCTGCCTTCCAAAATATGATCTACGCCCAGTTTTTCCCCGATCTCCTTCAGGTCGTGATTCTCATCCTTGAACTGGAAGGAAGAGGTTCTGCCTGCCACATGTAAGCCATTGATCTGCGCGAGGGAATTCAGTAGCTCTTCAGAAATTCCGTCGGCGAAATATTCCTGGTCCCCTTCAGCGCTAAAATCGGCAAAAGGCAACACGGCTATGGAAGCATTCTGGGCCTCGGGATCATTTCCCCAAAGGGATGATTCAGCAAAGAAAATGCGTTCCAATCCCAGAAAAAGAAGAGCTATGACCAGCAGTCCTATTATCCAGAAATTAAATCGGGACCGGGAGCTGCTTCTTGCTGCTACCGTTTCCTCCCGTTCTAAATGTTTAGTTCTCTTAAGACCCTCGGGAGTCATTTCAAAAGCCCAGGCCAGGATAAGTGCAATAGGAAAACCGGCGATCAATAATACGATCACCATCTGCATCACCCAGGCAGGAGCACTAAAGGAGTCAGCCGCCAGTTTGATGATCTGCGCTACAAGCCAGGCCGTGATAGCATATACGGTGGCTACCTTGTAGACGTTACGCCTTCTGAGTTCCTGAAAAAAATCGCCCACGCTCACATTTTTTTAAAGCCCTGATCGCTTGTTTACAAAACAATGATCAGGGCTTTGATTTCACGCTTACATTTCTTCATCCTTGAGGTACTTGTCAAGGAACGCGAGGATCTGCTTATACCCTTTTATCTCATTTTCTTTTTTGATGAAACCATGGCCTTCATCTTCAAAGACCACATACTCTACCGGTACGTTGTTCTTCTTTAGTTCTTCCACGATCTCATCAGATTCCACCTGCAGTACCCGTGGATCATTGGCGCCCTGCAACACCATCACCGGGTTCTTCACCTTGTCGGCATGAAACAGCGGCGACTTGTTGTACAGGGCAATAGAATCTTTAGTTGTAGGATCGCCCATCTCATCATATAATGCTTTTTTATAGGCTTCCCAATAGGGAGGAATTGACTTTAGGGTTCGCAGCCAATTGGTCACTCCAAAGAGGTTCACCCCAACGTCAAATTCTTCGGGATTAAAGGTCATGGCGGCCATGGTCATATAGCCTCCGTAACTTCCGCCAATGATCCCGATATTTTCATCATCAATATAATCCTGTTCCTGCAGCCACTTTTTGCCCCATATCACATCTTTAAGATCTTCTTCGCCGTGTTTTTTATCATCCATTTTGTAAAAGGATTTTCCGTAGCCGCTGCTTCCGCGGTTATTTACTGCCAGGACAGCATAACCGTGATTGACCAGGTATTGAATAAGTGCAGAATATCCTATTCTGGACTGCCCACCAGGACCACCATGTACCCATACCAGGGCGGGAACCTTATTATTTTCAGATGCCTGCTGCGGCTTGTAATAAATGGCAGGTATCTCCAGGCCGTCAAAAGATTCGTATCGAACCACTTCTGAAGCCACCAGGTCTTCAGGATCTATTTTGGAATTGAGGGTGTTGGTCAGTTTTTTGATCTTATTGGTCCTGAAGTTATAAACATAAAGGTTATTGGGGGTTTTTGAGGTGCCGATCGTGAGCCTCATGAGGTTCTCGCTGTCAGAGATATTGACGGCTTTGATATCGCCGTCCGGCACTTCGGGCAGGTCTACCTTTTCTCCCGTTTCGTTGTTCTGAACTATAAGCCTGTTCTTACCGTCCTCATTGATGGCGATCACGCGATACTTGTCATTTTCGCTGAGGTAACTGTACATCACATCCCAGTTGGTTTCGTAAACAGTAGAGCTCTCCCCGCTTTCAAGATCGTATTCCACGAGATAAGCATATTCCTTGCCTACATCTGTGATGTAATAGAATTTTTGATCGTTCTTACTGAAGCCCGAAGCCGAATAGTTTCCTTTTTCCCGGGAGATCTCGGTCATTTTGTCCTTTTCCCGGTCATAGATAAAAAGTTTGCTTTCACTGGTGGTGATGGGTTGGGAAAGTGCGACCAAATTCTCATTATGCGACAGGCCTTCCAGCTGGTAGCCTTCATCATTTTCATAGAGCATTTCGGGTTCCCAGGTGTCCTTATCCATTTTATAGATATCAAAGAACTTAGGGTCCCGCTTGTTTGAAATATAGTAGAGATATTGGTCATCATCACTCCAACCACCAAAGTTGGCTTTTTCATTTTCGGCAGGAGTAAGTTCTTTTGCCTCTCCGTTCTTTTGAAGCAGGTAAAGATGGCTTATTTCATTGCCGCCCTTATCTGCGGAATAGATGATCTCCCCGGTACCGGGCACGTAATCTTCAGCAAAGAAGGAGTCTTCGGTTGAATTAGTGACCTGGGTTTTGGTGCCGTCACTGATGTTGATCTCGTAAACATTAAAAATGCCCGATTCATCGCTGCTCATGAGCAATTTGGTCTCATCATTTGAAAATTCCCCTCCGGCAATTCGGGTATTTCCGTAGAATTCTTCAATGGTGTAATTTTTAACAGATGAGGTGTCCTGTTGTGCAAGGACGGGAAAGCATACTAATAGCATTAGAAAAATCGCTCTTTTCATAGGTACAGGTATTGGTTAGTAAAAAAACAGAAGAGGAGGGGATGTCTGTGGTTCTACTAAATATACCAATAAATCCATTAAGTTAATAACCGAAGAAAGAATTTTCCCCGTAGGGAACACCTCCGGCTAGCTGAGCGAGAGGGGGATCTATTTTAAACCAAAGCCTTTTTTATCTTGGAGAACGGACTTTGTTTTTTATGCCTTGTATCTATCCCGAAAAATTCATTTACAGGACAAACTTCGGTGATCGCGCTTTCGGTAATAAGGGTGCCTGCCACGATAGACAACAGGCCGGCAATGTGGCCTTTATTTCCGCCTAAGCCCGCATATCCAAAAGTGATGAGCGCCGGGCCGGCAAGACTGCGGATGATTCTATCTTTTTTGCCAACATTCTCTTTCATAGTTTTTCAGGTTTTTGATCTTCCATTAAGTTAAGAAAAAAACCTGGTTTCTGAAAGCTGAAAATGGCTTAAGAACCTTGCATTCCAGCAAGAGACTTTACTTTATTTTTCTGAAGGTCTTCTGTAAGGTTCATGATCTTCCCAAACCTTTGGGAAGCTGTAATAAAGGTGATAAAAGTGCACAGCTCTGCGATCTCTTTTTCTGTAAAAGCCTCTCGCAGCATATTAAAATGGGCTTCCTGTATGGATTTATGATCAAGAGCAAACAATTCGGCAAAGGCAGTTACCAGAGAGATCTTTTGATCTTTGGGATCAAAATCGGGCTTTCCTGCTTTGACCATGCAATATTCGCAGCCATTTCCAAAAGCCAACGTTCTTCGAACCTGTTCCAGCAGGTCTGGATCAAGAGAAGTTTGGGTAAAAAGGGAAATTTCGAGATCATTCCACTTCTCGAGAACAGCAGGATTATGTCCTATTAATCTTTCAAAGGGGGTTGATCCTGTGCCGGACAATTGGATTGAGGTGCTCATATTCATCGGTTTGAAGAAAGGCCGAAAATAGACGATTTTATGATTCGAAGAACAGCTCAGGCATCAGCTTTTTCAATAGTGCGATCTGTTTCTAAAAGGTTTTCTGCCATTCCGTCAAAAACAAAAAAATGAAAGGGTAGTACAGAGTACCAATATAACCTCCCCGCTACGCCTTTAGGCCGGAAAGTTGCTGTCTGCCTAAGGTAATGTTTGCCATCCTTTTCACAGATGTTGAACTCCAGCCAGGCCTCCCCGGGTAACTTCATTTCGGCATACAACAGCAGGCGCCTGTTCTTTTTATCGGCGGCAAGAACTCTCCAGAAGTCGAGTGTGTCACCTGTGTTGATCCTGTGAGGGTGCGTTCTGCCGCGCCTTAAGCCAACACCGCCTACCATCTTATCCATGATCCCTCTTATCTTCCACATCCAGTTGCCGTAGTACCAGCCGTTTTTGCCGCCTATAGACCAGATGTTTTGAAGCACTTTATTGGGATCTCCCTTGATCAGTTTTTCTCTTTTGTCAAAGAAACATCCATCGGTAGGCACATTGATATGGTCAAGCAGGGAATTGTCCTGGTAACTGGAGGCCAGCGAGTCTTTCCAGCTGGAAATGACGTTGTTCTGCTCTATTTTCTGAAAAGCAAGGTCTACAGCCTTTTTATAAGAAATTGGTTTGATGCCCAGCATCTTTTCAAGCTCATTATCTTTCGCGATCACTTCCACTTTCATGCTGTTCACCAGGTTTACGGCGAGCTTATAGGAGGTAGAGGTAACGAAGTACAGCCAGTAGGAGGAAAGCCGCGGGGTCATGACAGGCACTGTGAAAATATATCTTTTCAGGTTCCTTACTTCGGCGAATTGCAGCAACATTTCTTTGTATGTCAGCACATCTGGGCCTCCCACGTCAAAACCTTTTCCAAAAGTCTCCTTTTTGAGCAATACCCCTGAGAGAAACTCCAGGATATTCCTGATGGCGATAGGCTGGCTGCGGGTGTTCACCCACTTTGGAGTGATCATTACCGGCAGTTTCTCCACCAGGTCCCTAATGATCTCGAATGATGCGCTGCCCGAGCCTACTATGATACCCGCCCTTATGGCAGTTACCGGGATCCCGCTCCTGTCCAGGATCTCCTCTACGTTTTTGCGGGAGGCAAGGTGTTTCGATAGTTTCTTTTCATTGGTGATGCCCGTGAGGTAGATGATCTGTTGAATAGAGGTGGGTTTGACCAGGCTGATGAAATTTTTGGCGGCACGTTCTTCGAGCACTTCAAAATCATCACTGCCAGAACTCATGGAATGGATAAGATAGTAAGCCGCGTCGCAATCTTTAATTGCTTCGGAAGAAGGCGGCTCTTGAAGAAAGTCTACCTGGAACAGACTGATCTTAGGATCTGTATAGACACCCTCTTTTGGAAAGCGGTCTTTGTTTCTCACGCAACACACCACCTCATGGCCCTGTTCCAATAAAACCGGAAGCAATCTTTTACCTATATAACCGGTGGCGCCGGTGAGAAGGATCTTCATAGAGAGAAAGTTAAGTCTATCCCTAATTTAGGAATTAGCGGCCAAACTTCCAGAAGTTACTATCAATTTACTTAATCTTCTTCCAAGATGATAAGGTCGGCCGAGGCGCGGTTAAGTGCAATGGGAATATTATTGATCACCGCGGTTCTTATTAAGGTCTGGATGTCGTGTTCGTGTCCGTGAGGAGTTTCAGCATCAATAAAAAAGATCACTTTTTGAACTTCCCCGCCCAGGATCTTAGCGGCAAGAATGATGTCTCCTCCGCTGGGGCCGTGGCCGAACCCGGCAACATCAAGCTCCAGCATGTCATTAATGAGCTTGGAAGTATTAGTTGTACCTATAAGGTTGTAATTAACAAGTGTCTCACGATGTACTTTGGCCCAGTTAAGAAGATCATTTTTACGGCTGTTATGAGCGATAAGGGCAATGGTATTTTTCATTCTTGATCAAGGTTATTTTCCGGAATAAAATTAACTCATTTCTTACGCAATGCCTTTAAAATTGCTGCATTTTTGGAGGAAATAATTGTTAAGCTCCAGGTATTAAAAATCACCTTTTCTTATTCCTTTTCATCCGTTTCGGCCCATACCACAACCAGAATCCCGTAACTGTAAAGATAAACAGTGCAATACTCATAATGCTTGTGTAGATAAGCTTCCAGACGCCGTCCGTCCCAAAAAGATCGTCCAGGATAGAACCGTCATGTATGTTCTCTATAAGATCAGATCTCCTGGGGCCAAACTGCAGCACTTTTCCGGTAGCGCCATCCAGTTGCAGACCGAGATAATTGTGCTTAAAATCGAATTTTACGATCCCGTCCTCTTTTCTCACATCAATGCGATCTATTTGCTGTACCTCGTTTGTGTTCAGCGTATCCATAATTGCTTGTTCGGCAATTGAGTTCAGACTATCAAGAGGGAGCCACTGTTGAAGGTCGGTCGAAGTGCCCTGCATCGTCTCAGGCAGAAGGATGCCTCCGCTGTCTTTCTTCCATCCTAACAAGAGGGCCGAGATCGAAACCACAAAGAAAAAGGCAAAGAGGGAAATTCCGGTCAAGCGGTGAATTTTCCTGAAAATTCTAATGGTTCTGGCCTGGCTCTGTCTTTTGTTCATGCGCGCTTTTTCTGAGGGGAGGCCAAAGTAGTTAAAAAAGTGAAATTCCGAAGCTTTTTTTAAGGCCATTACGGCAAGGGCGAAGGGTTTTTCAAAATGGAATTTATTCTCTAACTTTAATATTTACGCAATAATATGATGGAAGCCGATACTCCCGTTTTTTTCTTTGCTTACGTGCTGATCTTCTTTGTGGCGATCCTGTTCAGGTACTTTGTCGCGGCAGGGTTCTTCTATTATTACTATTATGTTTTAAAAAAGGAAGAATTCAGGGAAAGGCGGCTTAGTCGCAGACCGCCAAAAAAGGCTCAGCTGAAAAAAGAGGTCATCTGGAGCATCAAATCATCCGTGATCTTCGCTTTTTTCGGTGCAGTTTTATACTGGTTATGGCAAAGGGATCTCACCGCCATTTACCTGGATATTACCAAATATCCGCTGTGGTACCTGCCGGTAAGCCTGGTGATCATTCTGCTGCTGCATGAAACCTACTATTACTGGATACATCGCTGGATGCATTTTCCCGGGATCTTTAGAAAGGTGCACAAAGTACATCACGACAGTCATACGCCCACGCCATGGACGGCTTTTTCCTTTCACCCGTGGGAAAGTTTACTGGAGGCCATTATTTTGCCCGTGCTTCTTCTTTTCATTCCGGTCTCTGTTTATGTATTAGGCCTGTACCTGGTCATCATGACCGTGAGCAGCGTGGTGAACCACCTGGATATCGAGATCTATCCGCCGGGTTTTCAGAAAACCAAATTCGGAAAGTTGTTCATTGGCGCCACGCACCATCATTATCATCATAAGGAATACCTCACTAATTACGGGCTGTACTTTACCTTCTGGGATAAATGGATGTCTACGGAAAGTAAAAAAATGGAATAATTTTCATTTTATTCTTTTGAACAAGAGGCGTTCATCAAAAAGGCCTTTCCTCATGAGCCTTCGGAATTCTTCAGAAGTGGGGGCAATGAGGTAATATTCCAGGTCGCCGTCTTCATCAGGGATCTCCTTTACCGCCGAGGTTTCCTTCAGCTCTTCCATCAGTTCTTCGGCTCTTGAAGCTGTAGCTGAAAAAAATACCTGGAGATCGTCATTTTTGAGCCTTACTGGAAACACATCCCACACCTCTTCATCCTTGAGGTTAAGAATGTAATAATTCCTGAATTCCTTCAGAACAGTTTCATTTCCGCAAAGATCGCCCTTCACCTGGATCTCATCGCCGTTCCTGAAATGGAATTTAAATTGGGTCACCTCCAGGGTGTCCTGATCTTCAGAAATGAAAAGCCCCTGCATCTTTTCAGGAAATTGTGACAAAGAAGCTACATCTGCCGGCTGTGGTGTTTCATACCTTACCACCGTGCATCCAAATGCCAGGAAAGCCGTCGCTATGGCGAAAATAAATTTTTTCATTGCCGTTCATCGATAGCCTCAATTTACGGCGGAAAAAATTAAGATCTGCAGCATTTTTGAACTTTATAAACAGTCAAAGCATTTTATGAGATCTTCCGGCAACTCCTTGTCTTCAGAACCTTTGAGAGGTGTACTGAGAAGTTCCCTTTCCTGGATCTCTTCCCTGAATGCTGCCGCATATTTGGTGAGATTATTCCTTCTGGTTTTAAGTTTTTCAGAGATATCCGCAAAATTCAAAGCATTTACCACCTCGGGCCAGGCTTTAAAAGCCTCATTGATCTTTTCATCAGTAAAGATCTTCTGAAGGCTTCTCGCTTCTTCAATAAAGACTTTTTCAGGAACATTCCGAAGAAAATACATATCAACAGGGTAGACATAGCCCGGCAGATGATCTACATCTTTTTCAAAAGGCCGTACCATGGGCTGCACAAGCTCGTTTGTGAGTAGGGTAGGGATGACACCGTCAATCTTGAAAAAGGCATTATCGCGATCGCCTCCAAGGGGAACGGCTTTAAAATTGCCATTCTTCTCAATCACCACCCAGCCCCATTGCTTGGCATGTCGATCCCAGTCGCCTATCCAAATATCAAAAAGCCGTGCCCGGATGAATGCCCGTTTATCTATGCTCACCTTTTCCTGGTGTTTTAATTTTAATTCCTGAAGGTCATCTGTATCCATAATCTCGCTTACGTTGGGAAAGCGGGTCCAGTTTACCTTTCCTTCGGTTTCATACTCCAACAGGTACAGCCGGTTTCCAAAAGAGTCATTCCATTTATCCAGATTCTTTTGCTTAGGAACATACACAGCCCTGGGATGAGTGTGCAGAATGCCCGCAGCATCTGCAAGGGCTGCAGAGAGGATTGCTCCGTAAGGATGCTGGGCAGAAACCCCGTCGACAACAATATTTTCGAGTCCCAAAGTCCTCGCGATGCCGGGAATCAGAGGATCGGGGTCTTTGTTAATGCTCCTAAGGCTGTAAAGAACTCCCGATGATGACATCAGATCCAGGGAATGTGTCTGCTGCCCGCCGCCTTCTTCTACTACCTTCATCGAGTCCAGGTTAAGAACAGGCACTTTGACCCGGGCTTCCCACGCCTCGCGATAATTACGGCCCTGCATGAACCTTTTGATCACATTAGATTCATATACATTGGTTGCGATAACGGTTACCGAATCTCCATCTCTTTCTACTACTTCGGAAAGTTTAACTTTTTCGGGACCAATAGAAACTGACCAGTAGGTCAATACCAGGAAGATCAGGAACAATGCGAGCAAGAGTAAGAGGAATCTTTTCATTAGAGGGGATAATGTTTTTTAAAATTCAATTGCCGAGACCACTTCCAGGATCACCGGCTGTTCTATCTTTTCTTCGATCTTTTTCTTGATGGCCTGTATCTGCTCCGGTTTCATGGGTTCTGTCCCTACGAGCTTGAGAGAAACGATCATTGTCTTTCCAAATCGCAGTTTTACGTCACGCAGCACTACTTTATCTATGGTAGTGCCTTCAAGGGCCCTGGTGATCTTTGCTTCTTTCATGATGCGGTTGAAAGAAAGGGAAAGCGGTACCGCCACCAGCACTACGATGATAAAAGTGTAGACAAGGCCCATTTTTGCCCTTTTAAAGGGAGCAAAGCCCAGGAGCAGAAAAGTAAGTCCGGCGAACAGGATGATCCCTGCCAGGTTTGTAAGGTAGAGCAGGAAGGCCCCTGAAAATACCTGCCAGTCCCACCATCCAATCCCGATCCCTGCGACAGAGAGCGGTGGTACCAGGGCTACCGCGATGGCTACACCGGCGAGGCTTTTTGCGATTCCTTCTTCGGCATGGGCATATGCGGCGGCAATGCCCGAGGCTACTGCAATTCCCATATCCAGCAGGGTGGGAGACAGCCTGGCCTGAATTTGTGAGGTGAGGATCTCTAAGGGTATGACCAGGCTCACTGCTGCTGCAAAGGCGAGGGAAACAATGGTACCTAAAAGTATAGTCTTAAACCCGGTTTTCAACATAGATACATCGTAGCGAACAATCCCCATTGAGAACGAAACTATGGGTGCGATAATGGGAGCGAGGATCATGGCCCCTATAATTACCGGGGAGGAGTCGGCGAAAAGACCAAAGGAGGCAATTAGGGTAGAGAGGATCATCATAACCATATAGGCTGTTTTGATCCTGGCATTCTCCCGCAGAACCTTGAATAGTTCTTCAAATTCTTCGGTAGTGGCCCTGGGTAGCAACGGCAGACGGTGTTTTACCAGCTCATCCCTTTTTTGCCCGGTTGGCAACCCCTCTACGTTCAGGCTTTTCTTGCCACTTTTCCCACCTTTTTCCCCGCTGTAGCTGGATGTTTGGTGCAGCATGAGTGCCTTGCTTTTTACCTCTATTAATAACTCCCGGGCTGTCCCTTCTTCCCCGTCAACCACATATTTAAACTCTGTTGCGCTAGTAATGGTGAGATTGGGAGCTTTGATACTACCTATAAATGATGGTAATCTGGAAATAGGTTTTCTCTTGGGCCAAAGGCTTCTTATAAGGAATAGGAACAGGATCAATACATTCTGAGGTGCCAGGATGAATGCGTAAAATGTGCCGTCATTGATCGAGGTATCCTGTATCAGCCTTTTGGAAATAAGAGAATTCAGTGAATGTTCTACAACGATAATGCCCATGGCCGAGGTATGGATCACCTTTTCCTCATCTGAACTTATCTTAAATTCTGAATGTTTCAGAAAATAAGCCCGGCGAACATTTTTAAAGATATTATAGATCTCTGAAAAGAAGTTGTTCTTGTGTTCCTCTTTTTTGAGCAGAAATATAGAACCAATATTGACCGACTGGAACATTGGTTTCCCATTACAATAAAGCATGTCCAGCGGTTCGGCATCTACAGACTGCAGGATGTTGTTCACCGCCTCCTCCATTTCTCCCGAAATACCCAGGCCTTTAGCTGCGTACTGATTATCCGGGTGCGGTAAAATGCCCACCGGCCATTGGTTTTGTGAAGCAACAGTAAGAAATTCCCGCAGGTCCTGGTCGGTAAGGTACAGCATCAGGATACTGTCCGGCTGCGGTTCGAATTGTTCTGTATAAGGAAATGAAACGAGCTCAAATTCCCTGTTTCCAAGCAGGGGAATGATTTCTTTTTGTACTATTTTAAGATCAGCAGGCGGATGGAAGAGGTAGAGCATTCTGCCTATTTTTACTGAAAGATAGGGAATTTATGATGCTGCTGAAAAAGCTTTAGTCATTCTTTAAGTTTTCCAGGATTATAAAAACGGCTGAAGAATTCAGACAGGACAGATTCAAATCAGCTAAAAATTGAAATCCTCATTTCTGCACACTCACGAAAAAAAGATTACTTTTGTTTCACTAACTTCTTCTATTTGTACAGAAAATGAGCCAGAAAGTGCTGCTTACTTCCAAAGAGATGAACATTATCTTACATCGCCTGGCCTGTCAATTAGTTGAAAATCACAATAATTTAGAAAATTCGGTGCTTATCGGCATTCAGCCTAGAGGTGTTTACCTGGCTCACAGGATCGAAAAGATCCTCGAAGAGGAATATGGTCTCACCGGAATAAAACTGGGGCATCTTGATATTACCTTTTACCGGGATGACTTCCGAAGAAGCGATAAGCCGTTGGAAGCCAATAAGACCAGGATAGATTTTGTGGTTGAAGACAAACGAGTGATCTTTATTGATGATGTGCTGTATACCGGCAGGAGCATCAGGGCTGCCCTTACGGCTATTCAATCCTTCGGAAGGCCAAAAGAGATAGAGCTTCTTACGCTTATAGACAGGAGGTTTAGCCGTCATCTGCCCATCCAGCCCGATTATAACGGTAGACAGGTAGATGCGATCAATGAAGAAAAAGTAAAAGTGAACTGGCAGGAAAACGAAGGCGAAGATGCCGTTTATCTTATAAGTAAATAACCATTATGAGTGAGTTAAGTGTCGACCATTTGTTAGGGATCAAATACCTCAAAAAGGAGGATATAGAACTCATTTTTCAAACCGCCGACCATTTTAAAGAGGTCATAAACCGACCAATTAAAAAAGTACCTTCCCTAAGAGATGTGACCATCGCAAACCTGTTCTTTGAGAACAGTACCCGCACCCGACTTTCCTTTGAGCTCGCTGAAAAACGCCTAAGTGCAGACGTGGTGAATTTCTCTGCCGCATCTTCTTCGGTAAAAAAAGGGGAGACCCTTATTGATACCGTCAATAATATCCTTTCCATGAAGGTGGATATGGTGGTAATGCGCCACCCAAATCCAGGTGCAGGAATTTTTCTGTCAAAACATGTGAACGCGAGTATCATCAATGCCGGAGACGGGGCACACGAACATCCTACTCAGGCTCTTCTTGATTCCTATTCCATAAGGGAAAAACTGGGAGAAGTAGCCGGCAAAAAAGTGGTGATAGTGGGAGACATTTTACACAGCCGGGTGGCGCTGTCAAATATTTTTGCCCTGAAGCTCCAGGGAGCAGAGGTGAAAGTGTGCGGGCCAACTACGCTTATTCCAAAATATATCACTTCCCTGGGAGTTGAGGTTGAAACCAACCTTAGAAAAGCGCTGGAATGGTGTGATGTAGCCAATATGCTAAGGGTGCAGCATGAAAGGATGGACATTAGCTATTTTCCAAGCACCCGCGAATACGTGCAGCTTTTCGGGGTGAATAAAGCAATACTAGACTCGCTTGACAAAGAAATTGTGGTGATGCACCCGGGCCCGATCAACAGGGGAGTAGAGATCACCAGTGACGTGGCCGATTCTGATCAGGCCATTATTCTTGACCAGGTGCAGAATGGAGTTGCGGTTCGCATGGCGGTGATCTATCTGCTTGCTTCAAAAATTAAACAGCTATGAAAATAACAGAAAAGGATAACTATAAGATCTTTAGGGACGAGAAAGATGACGTGAAGGATTTTGCCTCGTATCTTGAGAGAGTGCATGACGATTACCGCGATGATAATGTGGTGGTGGATATCCTGAAGTATGGTAACCTGGAACTGGATGAATTACTGGCATTTTTGCAGCTTTCCAATAACCACAGAAAGAATAAAAGATCTTTCGTCATTGTAAACGATACTATAAATATTGACCGGGTTCCCGAGGAGCTCATGGTAGTTCCCACTTTACAGGAAGCCGAAGATATTATTCAAATGGAGGAGATAGAAAGGGATTTGGGATTCTGATCTTAGCAGTCCTTTTCTGCGGAAAAATTGCGCTATGAAGCTTACGATACTCGGATGTTATGCTGCTACCCCTCGAACACTTACCAATCCCACTTCTCAGGTACTGGAGCTTAACAACGAGCTGTTCCTGATAGATTGCGGAGAAGGCACACAGGTAGAGCTTCGCAGAAACAAGGTAAAGTTCAGTAAGATCAAGCACGTTTTCATCTCCCATCTTCACGGGGACCATTTCTTCGGATTAATAGGTTTGATCTCCACCTTTATGCTGCTGGGTCGGGAGACCGAACTACACATCTACGGACCCAAAGGCATCAAAGAGATCATTACCCTGCAGCTGAAGATGTCGAAATCCTGGACCAGTTATCCGCTGTATTTCCATGAATTGACCGGCAGGGAGCCCGAAGTGATCCTTGAAACTAAAAAGGTTACGGTGGAGACCATTCCGCTGGATCACCGGGTATACACCAACGGATTTTTGTTCAGGGAAAAACCCGGCGACCGGAAGTTACTGATGGAGGAGGTGGAAAAGTATCCTATTGATGTTGCGTATTACAGGGGCATAAAAAAAGGAAAAGATGCCGTTCTTGATGACGGCACCGTAATTCCCAACGAATTGCTTACCGCCGATCCTGAACCGCCGCTGAGCTATGCCTTTTGCAGCGATACCGCTTATAAACCCGAGATCGCATCTCAGCTGAAGAACGTTTCTGTGCTTTATCATGAAGCTACTTTTTTGGAAGAACACGCTTACCTGGCCGCTCCTACCAAACATTCTACCGCCAAAGAAGCGGCAGCCATTGCCCGTTCAGCTTCAGTTTCAAAATTAATTCTTGGCCATTTTTCTACCCGATACGATTCCATTTTACCTTTCAAAGAAGAAGCTAAAGAGATCTTTCCTGAAGTGGAACTTGCCGAGGACGGTAAGAATTTTAGTTTTTATTAATAGTATTTCCTTCAAATTTCTTTCAATTATTGTGCATTTCACCGATGTTATAAACCTCTCATCTTGAGCAGCTTGTAGGTGGTTACTGTAAGATTTTACGCGCAAAAGTGTTAAATTTTGCTAATTTTGTGTATTTCGTCGATTAAATTGTTTGTTAATCGGAAATATCTCCTACTTTTATAATCCCAAACCTACTGATTTTGAGATTATGAAGAATTTAACCTACTCTTTTTGGCTTCTTGCTTTTTCGGTTCTGACTCTTACATCCTGCTCTAAGGATAATCTTGAGGAAATAGAATCTGCTAACCTTACGGTAAAAGTTGCTCCAGTAAGTTATACCACTTTAGAAATGGAAGTTCTTGATCTGGTAAATGCATATCGTACCCAGGAGGGGCAAACTGAATTGCTATTATTAGACGAGGGTTCTAGACAGGCAGCCACCCATAATTCTCATATGATAGAAAATGACGAGGTGTGTCATGATAATTTCGCCAACAGGTATACAGCATTGGTAAATACCGAAGCGGCTAAAGCGGTAAGTGAAAATGTAGCCTACGGATTCAGTACTGCAGAAGGGGTAGTAAACGCATGGATCAAGAGCGAAGGACATCGTGATAACATGATAGGTGACCATACACATTTTGGGATCTCTATCAAAGAAGGAACAGATGGGAAGTTATATTATACCAATATCTTCGTTAGAAAATAAAGAGAAATTCCACTGATTTGCATTATATGATACCTGAAAAGAGGCTTTATAAGCCTCTTTTTCTATTCTATAAGTTTAAATACCCAACGGGTGAGCCAAGACCGGAAAAGAATTAAATTTGAAAAACTGTCTTGATTAAATGCCCAGGCCAGGTCGGGTAAAATTACACAACCAGCATGAAGGAAGTTTGGTTTCGATACCTCAAGATCCTCCTGATCTGAAGAGTAGGGCAGAGAAGAAGATTATTGATATATAATAGAAAAGGAGGCTCGCATGAGCCTCCTTTTCTGGTTGGTTAGATTAGGCAGGGGTTTTGGTTATTCCATTTTAACTACCTTGAAAACAGACCTTCTGTTCAGCTGGTGCTGTTCTTCATTACAGGTCATACAATCCACATCTGGCTTCATTTCTCCGTAACCTTTGTAGGTCACGATCCTTTCCGGCGCGATTCCGTGTTCTACAAGATAATCATAAGTAGATTGTGCTCTTCTTTCCGCTAACTTACGGTTGTATTCCACAGATCCTCTTTTGTCTGTATGAGAGCCGATCTCAATGACAAGCTCGGGATAATCATTCTTCATGAGGTCAACCAGTTTATCGAGTTCTTTAGCTGCATCCGGACGAATATTCGATTTATCGAAATCAAAATAGATCTTGTTGATCTCTGCCAGGTATTCCACATCGCGGATAGGAGCAAGTTCTATGTCATAGACCAGTTCTTCCCGTTCGTCCATATTAGCAGTGTTGATCTCATCGGTTTTAGTGTTGTACTTGATATGCTTGGCTTCAAGAGGGTACGTCCGGTCGCGTGCAATTTCGGTACTGTAGTTTCCGTCCTCATCGGTTTCCAAAAACGCGATCTGCTCGTCATTTTCATCCATCAGGCGAACTGTAGCGTTGGCGATAGGTTTTCCGTTAATGGAATCGGTCACCTGGCCTTTCAGTACAAGCGGCGCTAAAATGGTCATTTCATAGATGTCATCATTTCCCATTCCGCCTTCACGATTGGAGGAAATGTAGCCTTTGGTATCGTCTTCCGAAGAAAAGGAAAAACCGAAATCATCCAGGCTGCTGTTAATTGGCTCTCCCAAATTCTGAATTTTCTCCGGAGCTTCTTCGGTCATCACGAAAATATCCAGAAGGCCATAGCCCTTATGACCGTCTGAAGAGAAGTAGAAATTGCCATTTTTGGCTGCGTACGGAAAAACTTCGTTTCCGGGAGTGTTTACAGGAGCGCCAAGATTTTCAGGAGTTCCGTAGCTGTCACCGTCAATGCTTACTTTATAGATATCAGATCCGCCAAGTCCTCCCGGCGCATCTGAGGCAAAGTAAAGTGTCTTTCCATCGGCCGATAAGCTGGGGTGGCCAACAGAATAGGTGTCGCTGCTGAATGGCAGTTCCTCGATATCATCCCATTTTCCGTCTACCAGTTTGGCCTTATAGATCTTGAGGTGATTAACTCCCTGCTCATCTTTTTTACCATTGCGGTTGTCCATATAGTTGTTACGGGTAAAGTACATGGTCTTTCCGTCAGCCGAAATGGTTAGCGGACCTTCATGACGCACGGTATTCACTTCTCCTGAAACTGCGTTCACAGATCCGTTTTCTGAAGTCTTATAAATATCGAGAAAAGGTTCTCCGGTCCAGTCATAGATCTTAGTGCGGGTATCTGCTTCACCACGGGCCGATACGAAATATACGGTACCGTCGGAAACGAAAGTTCCAAAATCACTGTACTGAGAGTTCATTCCACCGGGCTGTACCCTGAAACTTTCAAGTCCTTCATAGGTAGTAATGGATTCAGGATCCAAGAGTTCTTCAACCTCTTTAGGGTTTTTTGCCTCCTCCTGGTATTTTTTCAGCCATTCCCGTGACTTGTCATATTCTCTCATTCCGCGCAACATTTGGGCATACTTGTAGTAAGCTTCCGGCGAAACATCCGGCTTGTTCACCACCTGCGCGTAATATTGCACTGCGTTCTGCGGATCTCTTAACTTGTAATAACTGTCAGCTATCCTTTGTTGATTATAAGTGGTGTTATAATCGCGTTCTACGAGATCTTTATAAACCTCTATGGCCTTAACATAAGCAAAGTCATCATACAGGCGGTCTGCCTTTTTCTGCTTACCCGACTGAGCAGTCAGGGCAAAAGCAGAACACAGCAGCAACAGAAGTAGAAAGTATTTTTTGTTCATAATGCCTTAATTTTATTAGAAGAATCTTGGGGATTTGTATTTCGTGTTATTAAGCCTTAATTCATAGATGAGCAGGATCTCGTGCGATCCATTGCTGTAATCCTGAAGGTCTGAAAGTGTATATTCATAAGCATAACCCACCCTCAAACTTGGCAGCACCTGGAAGTCGACAAAACCTCCAAAGGCATCATCTATGCGATAAGTAGCTCCTAAATATAATTTCTCATTATAGATGGCGGCGGCTGAAACATCAACCGAAAGTGGTGCTCCATTGGTCACTTTTGCCAATGCGGTGGGCCTGAGTTTCCACATGTCGCTCAGGTCGAAAACATACCCTCCGGTCAAATAGTAGTGCACCTGTTCCAGGGCAACAAATTCACTCTTTTCATTGTTGTCATTGTTGATAAGCCTGGGGGCTGAAAGTCCCATGTACCATTTTTGAGCAGATAAATATAAACCCGCTCCTACGTTGGGAGTCCAGCGGTTAAAGGTGTCTCCGTTCAAATAAGGATCATCCACAGCTCCCAACAGTTCTTCGTCTAGATTATAATAGCTCATTCCTCCTTTGATCCCGAAGGAAAGGGTGGTGGAATCGGCTACGTTAATGGTATAGGAAAAATCACCATACACATAGGTATAATCTTCATATCCAAGTTGGTCGTTAATGATTGAAAGACCAACCCCAACTTTTTCATTTCGCAAAGGAGAGTGAATAGACAATGTTTGCGTTTCAGGAGCTCCATTTACTCCTGACCACTGACTCCTGTGCAGCCCCACCACAGATAGCGCATCCCGGTTACCGGCATAAGCCGGGTTTATTGAGATCGTGTTGTACATGTACTGCGTAAACTGGGGCATTTGTTGCGCTTGGGTACTAACACTAATAAACAGGATGATTATTATTGGGTAGATTTTTTTCATGTTTATCATTTTATTTTGTTCCTAAATAGATATATCCCTGTATAGGTTCGAGGCCTTCAATTTGTACTATGTAGTAGTAGGTTCCGGCAGGTAACTGATCTCCTGTGAAAGAAGATCTGGCAGTGCCGTCCCAGTTATTCTGGTAATTGTTTGATTCGTAAACCTTGTTACCCCATCTATTAAAGATCTGCACGTGGTAAATGAAGCCGCAGTCAAGATCTAAACCTACAGTAAAGAATTCATTGATCCCGTCCCCGTTAGGTGTTACTACTTTAGATATGCTTTCTTTCACATCTTCAAGTTCACAAGCCAAAACCACACAATCGTCGTTAATGCTTATCTCAACACTGGTAGTAGAGGGACAAGTTCCTTCTATCACATAATTGAAGGTGTAGGTGCCCAGGGCAAGAAGGGAAGGATCAATAGAGCCATTTTCCAGGGCTCCAGTGTTTGCAGGATCTTCCCAGGTTCCGGATTGGTCATATTCTCCAAGCAGCATATTCTGTAGGTTATAAGCAGCATCTTCGATACACAGGCTCATTGGATCTGCGGTTTCTATAACAGCAGCCTCAGGCTGGTTTAAGGTTACGGTCACAGGTTGAGATTCACAACCTTCCGCATTTACAGCTATGACGGTGTAGGTGCCAGGGCTGAGCTGAGTAAATGAGGTTTCAGCTGATATTTCCCCATCATTTATGCGATATAGCATTCCTTCCTCAGCAGTGATGGTAATAGATCCGGTCGGAGTTTCACAGCTTGGTTGCGTAAAGCTTACTTCCGGTGCTATTGGAGCTTCGGGTTGTTCGTCGATGGAAACCTGAGTGCCTTCAGAAAGACATCCTTCCGCATTTTCCGCGGTAATGCTATAGGTTCCGGGAGCTAATCCGCCAAATATTCCATCCTCATCTGTATCGGCGGTGGTGTTGCCGGCTTCGTCGGTTAGGCTGTAGGTGATTCCTTCGATATAAGTAAGGACAACCATACCTGAAGGTTCTACACAGCTTGGTTGCATGATATCTTCTACCACCGGAGCTGCCGGAGTTTCAGGCTGCGGATTTATGGTTACGGTAGTGGCTGCGGAAATACATCCGTCAGTATTTCTCGCAATTACTTCATAACTATCAGGAGCCAGATCATTGAACTCTCCAGAAGTATAGAAATCTGTACCATTAATACTGTATTCCAATCCGGTCTCGGTAGTTACTGTGAACGATCCTGAAGGATCCTCACAAGAAGGTTGTACTGTAGAAGCTACTGCAGGAGCTGCAGGAGTTTCAGGTTGTGCCTCAATGCTCACCTGAGTTGCTTCGGAAATACATCCCTCGGAATTTCTTGCAACCACTTCATAAATGGCATCTGCAGTCAGATCTTCAAAAGAACCGTCAGTTTGCCAGTTGGTTCCGTCGATGCTGTATTCCAATCCTGTTTCGGTAGTCACTGTGAAAAATCCTGAAGGAACCTCACAAGAAGGCTGTTCAACAGAAGCTATTGCAGGAGCTGCCGGAGTATTTGGCTGTGCGTCAATGGTCACTTGAGTTGCTTCGGAAATACATCCGTCAGCATTCCTGGCAACCACTTCGTAAACCGTATCGGCGGTAAGGTCTTCAAAAGATCCATCAGTTTGCCAGGTTGTTCCGTCGATACTGTATTCCAATCCGGTTTCAGTGGTCACTGTGAAAGAACCGGTTGGAACTTCGCAGGTAGGCTGGACAACAGAAGCTACTGCAGGAGCTGCAGGAGTTTCTGGCTGCGCGTCAATGGTCACTTGAGTTGCTTCGGAAATACATCCGTCAGGGTTTCTTGCCACTACTTCGTAAACGGTCTCTGCGGTCAGGTCTTCGAAAGTTCCCTCAGTTTGCCAGGTTGTTCCGTCGATACTGTATTCCAATCCGGTTTCAGTGGTCACTGTGAAAGAACCGGTTGGAACTTCGCAGGTAGGCTGGACAACAGAAGCCACTTCGGGAGCGGCCGGAGTTTCAGGTGCCTCATTAATAGTTACGGGAGTTGGTACAGAAAGACAACCCTCTGCATTTCTTGCCACAACTTCATAATATCCGGGCGCAAGATCCATGAATATCGGATCACGTTGGAAGTTTTCACCGTCAATACTGTATTCTAATCCATTATCACAGCAAATCCCAAAAGATCCGGTTGTTTCTCCGCAAGAGGGATGAACGGTTACATGAATGATCGGAGCTGCCGGTGCATCGGGCTGTGCCTCTATGCTAACGTTTAGAGGTTGAGAGGTGCAACCGTATTCATTTTTGGCGACTACAGAATAAGTATCCGGAGCAAGGTTGCTAAAGCCAGTAGCGGTTGTAAACTCTCCGCCGTTAATACTATAAGTCAAACCTTCTGTGGCTATGATCTCAAAAGATCCGGTTGGCTCAGTACAGGTAGGCTGCACCGGGGTGCCTGAAAGTTCGGGAGCAGCCGGGCTTTCCTGGAAAGCTTCAACAGTTACACTTGTTTCAGCAGAACAGCCGTTTTCACCTGTTATAATTACGAAATAGGTATTTGGCTGAGTTACCGTTATGGTAGGATCAGTAGATCCATCGCTCCACAGGTAAGTGAAGTTTCCATCTGCAGTTGAAGCGGAAGCATCCAGGGTCACTGAAGTCACATCACAGGTAAGAGTTTGATTTCCTGTTAT
>NZ_FNGG01000014.1 GCF_900102915.1 Salinimicrobium catena | reverse complement strand
CATCTTATTCCGTCGTGAAATGGGATGCAAACTTACAACCTTTTCCCCATTCAAAACAAACAAAATTTCAAACTTTTTTCAGAGAACTTTTTTGCTTTAAGACTCCTGCCCTACTGGGCTCGCAACTCAAGATCTAAAGATATTTTTGTTGTTTCTCAAAGCGGCTGCAAACCTACAACCTTTTTTATTTAGCTTCCAAAATAAAATTCAAAAATTTTTCAGAGAACGTTTCGCTTCGATCGCCCGTTATTACTGGCCTCACAACGTTGCTACAAGAGCTTTTGTTGTTTCTCAAAGCGGGTGCAAATATACGCCCTCTTTTCAATCCCGCAAGTTCCAAACGCAACTTTTTTAAGGTTTTTTTAAGCTTCAGAAATAAGAGCTTGAAAATGTGGCATTTTCAAAATAAAATATTTTTCTCTTGCTATCACTTTAACCCTGACAGGGGTTTGAAACCGCTGACAGGATCGAATATCAGCATCAATTTTGAATTTTAAATTTTAAATCCGAAATCATTTTGCGTTAGCGGGTGAAGCGACAGCCCCTGCCTGCGCAAAAGCTTCGGCAGGCAAGCCCGATATTACAGTGGGCAGGGCTACAGCGGAACACGCGACCCCACCGAAGCCTTTGCGAAGGTGGGGAACGCCCTAAATAGCCTTACCGGGTTTACGGTCTTTTGAAGATGAGGACCACTTATTGGTAAGCTCCAAAAAATTGAAGTCGAGCGCAGAGGGTTGTTTCTGCAGCTTCTTGTCCTGGAAAGCTCTTTGAAGAATGTCTTCTATTAAATAGTCTTCCTGATTACTCTCTGGCTGGAACTCCTCCTTGAGAGAAATGTCAAAAAAGCTGGCCGTGGTATTGTACCAAAAGGCACGCCATCCGCTTTTAAGATCTTTGACAAGATCAAAGGCCGTGGTACCGGTTTGCCGGTGAATGAGCTTCACCAGGATCTGCCCCTCAGTACGGGTAAGTTTTTTAAGTTCTGCAGAAAACTGTTCTTCTATATAATTCTGAACGATCTTCGTATAACGTTTCCTGTCCCTCCTGCTCTTTATATGGTCAAGCCTGCTGTTGAGCTCCACCAGCCTCTCGGAAGCCAGCTTGGCATAAGGATACACCTTAATGGTCTTGCGGCGAAGAATAAGGTATTTTCTGCGTTCGAGATCTGAATCAAAGGACAACCTTCCCAGGATCAGTACTTCATCAAGGTCGATATGCTCGCGAGCAATGGAATCGCCCTCAATGTACATATACTCCTTTTGAAGCGTATCCTCTACAGGCGCGCTGGTTTGCGCAAGCGCAGCCGCCGAAAACAAGAGAGTAAGAAGCGTATAAAACTTTTTCAAAACTGACATTTTCGTTTGGGTTGATGTCGCTAAAACCATTCCAAAATTACATTATCTATAGATTGTCAGCTGTATTATTCTTATTAAATTCGTGCAAAATCTTTATTAAATGGGAAAAGACAGTTTACTGAACGAGAAGTCGATAGAATTTCTGGAAAAATACCTGAACAACGCAGCCCCAACCGGATATGAATGGGAAGGACAAAAGCTGTGGATGGATTATATGAAACCCTATGTGGATGAATTCATCACCGACACTTATGGTACCGCGGTGGGAGTGATCAATCCAAAAGCAAAATATAAAGTCGTTATCGAAGGACATGCAGATGAGATCTCCTGGTATGTTAACTACATCACCGACGACGGACTTATCTACGTGATCAGAAACGGGGGCAGCGACCACCAGATCGCCGCATCCAAAAGGGTAAACATCCACACCAAAAACGGCATTGTAAAAGGGGTTTTTGGATGGCCTGCCATTCACACCCGCGACAAGGAAAAGGAACAGGCTCCAAAACTGGACAATATCTCTATTGATGTAGGCTGCTCCAGCAAAGAAGAGGTGGAAGCGCTTGGCGTGCATGTGGGGTGTGTGATCACTTATCCTGATGAGTTCTTTATTCTGAACAAAGACAAATTCGTTTGCCGCGCCCTGGACAACAGGATCGGCGGATTTATGATCGCTGAAGTAGCGAGGCTATTAAAAGAGAATAAAAAGAAATTGCCTTTCGGACTTTACGTTACCAATTCGGTGCAGGAAGAAATTGGTCTGCGTGGTGCCGAAATGATCACTCAGCGCATCAAGCCGAACGTGGCCATTGTGACCGACGTTACCCATGACACCACTACTCCAATGATCGAAAAGAAGACCAACGGACTTACAAAGATAGGTGACGGACCAGTGATCTCTTATGCGCCGGCTGTTCAAAACAGGCTGCGTAACCTGCTTATTGAAACTGCCGAAGATAAAAAGATCCCATTCCAACGTATGGCTTCTTCCAGGATGACCGGTACAGATACCGATGCCTTTGCCTATAGCAACGGTGGGGTGGCTTCTGCCCTTATCTCTCTGCCTCTTCGTTATATGCATACCACGGTAGAAATGGTGCACCGCGAAGATGTTGAAAATGTGATAAGACTTATTTACGAAAGTCTGCTGCAGCTTAAAGAAGGGGAAACCTTCAGCTACTTCGAAAAATAGTATGCAGGAAACACTTTTTCTGAACCTCCTTTTTATAAGGAGGTTTTTTTATGTCCTAACTTTCACAAATTTTTAAAACCAAAGAGCGCTGCGGAAGTTATCTTTAGAAAAAAGAAGCTATGACCCTTTCTTCTGAAGAAATTGTAAAACTCATATCCAACCCAGACCTGGCCGCAGAAAAAGCCAACCTGGTATACATTTCTGAAGAGGATCTATGTATAGAGCGCAAAAAAAGAGGAAGAGGATTTCAGTATTTAAAGGAAGGGGAGCCTCTGGATTCTGAAGAAGACATCAAAAGGATCAAGTCCCTGGTCATTCCGCCGGCCTGGGAAAAGGTGAAGATCTGTCCCCATAACACCGGCCACTTGCAGGTGGTGGGCCTGGACACCAAGGGCAGGAAACAATATATGTATCATCCAGACTGGACGCGGATACGGAATCAAACGAAATTCTATAAAATGGCAGCCTTTGGAAAAGTGCTGCCCAAAGTACGGGCACAGGTGGAAAAAGACCTGAAGCTAAAAGGCATGCCACGGCAAAAGGTGCTCGCCCTGGTGATAAGGCTAATGGAGGAAACACACATTAGGATCGGGAATGAAGCCTATGCCCGGGAAAACAAGTCCTACGGGCTCTCAACCCTGAGAAGCAGGCACGTTGACATTTCGAGCGGAAAGATGAAATTCAACTTCCTGGGAAAAAGGGGAATTGAGCATTCGGTTTCTATTGAGGATAAAAAACTGGTGAAGCTGGTCAATCAGTGCGAGGAGATCCCGGGATGGGAAGTCTTTAAATATTACAATGAATCAGGGAAAAAGCAGCGCATCGACAGCGGCATGGTCAACGAATACATTCAGGAGATAAGCGGGGAATTGTTCTCTGCAAAAGATTTCAGGACCTGGAGCGCCACCAAGATCTTTTTTGAACACCTGCGGGAAACCGGTTATGTAGAGGAAGAAAAGGAGAATAAAAAAATCATTCTGCAGGCATATGATGTCACTGCCGAAGCTTTGGGCAACACCCGAAGCGTTTGCAGGAGCTACTATGTTCACCCTCATGTAGTACGCCTGTATGAAAGTGGCAGGATTGTACCGTATTTCAAAAAGGTGGAGCGAAAAAGAACTTCCAAACCCCAATTTTCGCAGACCGAAGAAGTGTTGCTGGAACTTCTGAAAGATTTTGATCTTGATTTACATCCAAGTGATCCTAAAGATCATTGATCGAGGTATCTCAAAAACTTTATAAGATCATCCAGGGATCTGATCTTGTTTTCATCCAAATAAGCTTTTGCTTTATCTGATCCAAAAAGTTTTTTTACATCTCTGTGCTTTATCTTCAAATCATGCACGTCACCATCTTTTAAAACAAAGAACTCTGAATCTATAGAGAGTTGAGCGGGTTTATCTTCTTCATATCCCGATTTGGCTTTTTGTGCCTCTTTAATATCTATGATTGGCTTCTCGAGCAGGGAATAGTTCTTACTCTGGTGATGAAGTATAAAATATCCTGAATATCGTTTGCCAGCATGAGAGATCTGATCAAAAATAAAGTGAGCTCCGTTTATTATATAATATCCTTTAAGGGTTGGAGATAGTTTATAGACATGACTGTCATCATGGCTTGTTTTGATCTCCATTAGTTCACTGCTCACATCATATCTCAAAAAGACCGGTAAAGCTTTTTTTCCTTCTATTACTAATTCTCCGGGTTGAAAATCTTTTTCCAAATAGGGAGAGCCTTCTATTTCGTTGAGTACAGGATTTGATTTTGTTTCAACAAGAACCCCATTGAGACCTTCTTCAATTATTAGCTGTGCACTGGTCCTTGTCAAGGAAAATATTAGTGCCGTTAAAAAAAGTATTTTTTTCATTCCGTTATACTTATTTTGTTATTACTGCCCCTCCTATTATATCGTCTACCACTTCAGGGTTCAGCAATGTTGAAGTATCTCCCAGGTTAGAAGTGTCGTTGGAAGCGATCTTTCTCAGGATCCTTCTCATGATCTTACCGCTCCTGGTCTTCGGAAGGCTTTTTACGAACTGAATTTTTTCAGGTTTTGCAATAGGGCCTACCGTGGAGGAAACCAGGTCACGTATCTCCTTCCGCAGCTGGTCTGAAGGTTCGGTTTGGTCATAGAGAATAACGAAAGCGTACAAGGCATTCCCCTTCACATCATGCGGATAACCGACCACAGCGCTCTCCACTACTCCTTCATGCTCGTCAATAGCGTTCTCAATTGTGGCGGTACCCAGGTTATGCCCCGAAACGATCACGATGTCATCTACCCTCCCGGTGATCCTGTAGTTGCCGGTAGCATCGCGGTAAGAACCGTCTCCCGTGAAATACTTATTCTCGTAAGTTGAAAAATAGACTTCTTTGTACCGCTGATGGTCTCCATAGATGGTCCTTGCGATAGACGGCCAGGGAAATTTGATGGCCAGGCGACCTTCGGCCTTTTCATTGAGATTGGTGATCTCCTCCCCGTTATCATCCATCAGCGCAGGCTGCACTCCGGGTAAAGGAAGGGTTGCAAAAGTGGGACGGGTCGGGGTGATCCCGGCAAGAGGCGAGATCATGATCGCCCCGGTCTCTGTCTGCCACCAGGTATCCACCACGGGACAATTTCCTTTTCCAATATTATCATTATACCAGTGCCAGGCTTCCTCATTAATTGGCTCCCCTACACTGCCAAGTACCTTCAGCGAAGATAGGTCGTGTTTTTCGACGAACTTCAGGGGTTGTTTGGCCAAAGACCGGATCGCTGTAGGCGCAGTATAAAAGTGGGTGACCTTGAGTTTTTCACAGATCTCCCAGAACCTTCCGTAGTCGGGATAGCTGGGAATACCTTCGAACATTACCGTTGTGGCACCGGCAGCTAACGGGCCGTATATTATATAGGAGTGGCCGGTGATCCAGCCAATATCGGCCGTACACCAGTAGACATCGTTCTTTTCAAGTTGAAAAACGTTCTGAAAAGTATAAGTTGTACCCACCATATATCCGCCGGTGGTATGAACCATGCCTTTGGGTTTCCCCGTAGAACCTGAGGTATACAGGATGAACAGCATATCTTCTGCATCCATCACTTCTGCGGGACAGTCTTTGTCTACCTTCTGAAGCTCGTCAAACCAGAACCTGTCCCTGCCTTCTTTCATCGGGGTTGGTTCAACCGTTCTGCGATACACGATCACGCTTTCAACCGAAGGTGTATCTTCCAGGGCTTTGTCACAGATCTCCTTTAAATTCACTTTTTTGGATCCGCGGTACACCTCGTTGGCCGTGATGAGCATTTTACATTCAGAATCATTGATCCTACGGGCAATGGCCGCGCTTGAGAAACCTGCAAAAACAATGGAATGTACGGCACCAATGCGGGCACAGGCCAGCATGGCAATGGCCAGTTCAGGGATCATGGGCATATAGATGCATACTTTATCTCCTTTTTTGATACCATTGTTCTTCAACACATTGGCAAAGTGAGAGACCTTTACGAATAACTGCCGGTAAGAGATATACCTTGATTCTTCATCAGGATCATTGGGTTCCCAAATAATAGCGGTCTTATTTCCCAATTTTTCCAGGTGCCTGTCCAGGCAGTTTTCGGTAATGTTGAGCTTTCCTCCCTCGAACCATTTTACTTCAGGTTTCCTGAAATCCCATTCCAGGGTCCTATCCCATTTCTTATGCCAGGTAAAGGTATTGGCTATTTCTTCCCAAAAAGTTTCAGGATCTTTGACGCTCTTCTTGTAGGCTTTCTTGTACTGCGCGAAGGTTTTGATCTGTAAGTTTTCCATCTTCTAAATTTAGAAAAACCAGCTTCAAAATCAAATTCAGAGATTATCCTGATTATCAGATGATTAGCAATTTTTAAGAAATTCTAAATATTATAACCGACTGCGGCTTTTGCTGAATTTTAAGATTAAATCCTGCGGAATTTTCTTCAATCACTGCTGAATTATGTATATTTAAGAGGTAAGCTGAAAGGTAAATATCAAAGCTTTTTATGGAATTCATAGACTATTACAAGGTTTTAGGATTAGATAAAAGTGCCACAAAGAGTGACATTAAAAAGGCTTATAGAAAACTGGCCCGAAAGTATCACCCAGATCTTAATCCTAACGACACGGCGGCACAAAAGAAGTTCCAGCAGATCAACGAGGCGCACGAGGTGCTGATAGATCCCGAAAAGAAAAAGAAATACGACCAGTACGGCAAGGACTGGCAACATGCCGAAGAATTTGAAAAGGCCCGGGCGCAGCAGGAACAGTACCAGCGGCAGTATTCAGGAGGCTTTGGCGGCAGATCGGCCGGTGGATTCTCCGGCGGGTTTGAAGGCGCCGAAGGTTTTGGGCAGGGAGATTTTTCAGACTTTTTTGAATCCATGTTCGGCGGCGCTACAAGAGGCGGACGCAGAACCACCCGTTTCCGCGGACAGGATTACAACGCTGAACTGCATTTGAACCTGACCGATGTCTATAAAACCCAGAAACAAACCCTGACCATAAACGGGAAGAACATAAGATTGACCATACCGGCGGGAGTCGAGAACGGGCAAACCATCAAGATCAAAGGCTATGGCGGCGAGGGCGTGAACAACGGTCCTAAAGGGGATCTTTTCATCACCTTTGCCATTGCCAACAATACCGACTTCAAACGGGAAGGCAGCAATCTCTACAAAGAAGTGGAACTGGATATGTTTACGGCAGCCCTGGGCGGTGAGATCACTGTTAGCACCTTTGATTCGAAGGTGAAACTTAAGGTCAAGCCCGAGACACAAAATGACACTACAGTGAAGTTAAAGGGAAAAGGATTTCCTGTGTATAAGAAAGAAGGACAGTTCGGAGATCTTTACATTACCTATAAGATCAAGATCCCCACAAATCTTAGCACCCGGGAAAAGGAACTGCTTCAGGAACTTCAAAAATTGAGAAAACATGGAGCCTAAAGAATATATATCGGTAACCGAATTTTGCAGCAGTCACCACATTCAGTATTCCTTCATCAATTCATTGAACGAATACGGCCTGCTGGAATTGACCGTGATCGAAGAAGACGAGTTCATTCACCCCGAGCAGGTTCGTGAACTGGAAAAGATCATGAGACTGCATTACGACCTGGAGATCAACATGCAGGGAATAGATGCCATTACGCACCTGCTCAAAAAAGTGAAGGACCTGCAGGAGGAAATTAGATATCTTCGCAACCGCCTTGAACGTTATGAATAAGCAATAAAACCAATACCTTTATGAAACTTGTACTTAACCTGTTTGCTACGCTAGCCCTTATCATCTTTACGGCAACCTGCAATAATGCAACAGAAAATACCCAAACTAATATCGAAAATATGGAGGTCACCGGTACCATTCAGCAACAAGGGATCACTTCTTATCAATATGGCACCCACACCCTTACAAATGACGAAACTTTCTACGCCCTTAGAAGCGAAGCAGTGAACCTGGATAATTTTTTAGACCAGGAAGTCACTATCATTGCCAAAAAGATCGAGGGATATCCTTTAGAAGGCGGGCCGGAGTATTTGTTGGTTTTGGAGGTGGTGAATCAGTGATTTGGGAATGGGGATTGGAGAACGGAGTAAGTAGAAAAGAGAAAAAAGAGTAGAGAATATAGACTCTATTCCGTTGAAGTTGGAAGTTGGAAGTTGGAAATTAAAATTAAATTCCACGCAGCATCACAGCGTCACAGGATCACAGCTTCACTTCATCACAACGTCACATCTCTCGTCACTATTTTCCCTATGGGACACGCAGCTCTGTCGAGATGACAAAGCGGTAGTTTGTTGTTTATGGTTTATAGTTCTGAGATTCTCTAAAAATCCTGTAAAAGGCAACCTGCAACGCGTAACAACGTTATTTTGTCAGATAATGCAGAAACTGGAAGCTGGAGGTTGGAAATTGGAATTTTGACTTCACCATCCTCACAGCATCACTTCGTCACTTCATCACTTCGTCACTTCAACCAAGATCTCTCGTCGCTGCCTTCCCTATTGGTCCAGCAGGTCTGTCGAGATGACAATTCCTCTAATATCTAACGTCTGGTATCTAACGTATAGTATCTAAAGACTATCCAGATACTGAGTCACATTCTCCTCGATTCTCTTCTCAATATTAGAAACATTTGCCTTTATAAATGTTTCACCAGTTATCTGCTCGTAAAGCTCAATATATCTCTCTGAAACGGAATTGATGTATTCATCGCTCATTTCAGGAATTTGCTGTCCTTCCTTGCCCTGGAAGCCATTTTCTATCAGCCACTGTCTTACAAATTCCTTGCTTAACTGCTTCTGGGGCTCTCCGTTTGCCAGCCTTTCCAGGTATCCTTCCGCGTAAAAGTAGCGCGAAGAATCGGGCGTATGGATCTCGTCGATCAAAACGATCTCACCGTCTTTGGTCTTTCCGAACTCATATTTGGTATCCACAAGGATAAGTCCGTTATTTTTTGCCATTTCACTTCCGCGAAGAAAAAGCTGCCGGGTATAAGATTCCAGGGTATTGTAATCTTCTTCGGAAACAATGCCTTTTTGAAGGATCTCTTCCCTGGAGATATCCATATCGTGCTCTCCCGATTCTGCCTTAGTGGTAGGCGTGATGATAGGAACTTTGAAAGCCTCGTTTTCCTTCATCCCTTCAGGTAATTTCACTCCGCACAATTCCCTTTTTCCGTTGGCATATTCACGGGCCGCATGTCCTACCAGGTATCCGCGGATCACCATTTCCACCTTAAAAGGCTCACACTTTTCTCCTACTGCCACGTTAGGATCTGGAGTAGCCTCCAGCCAGTTGGGGACTATATCTTCCGTAGCTTTCATCATTTTCGTGGCCAGCTGATTCAGGATCTGCCCTTTATAAGGGATCCCTTTGGGCATCACCACGTCAAAGGCCGAAAGCCTGTCGGTCACGATCATGACCAGCTTGTCATTTTCAAGAGTATATACCTCGCGGACCTTGCCTTTGTAAACTGACTTCTGTCCCGGAAAATTGAAATTTGTTGTCGTTATAGTGTTCATCTTCTGAAATGTCTTTTTTAGCAATTAAAAAACCCACCGCATTCCTGGGGTGGGATCATATGATTAGTCGGGAGTCTCTATTCGCTTATAGGCGGCGATGATCTGTTTCACCAGCTTGTGGCGAATCACATCCTTGTCATCCAGGTGAATGATTCCTACTCCCGGCACATCCTGAAGCACCAGGATGGCTTCTTTTAAACCTGAAACTATGCGCTGCGGCAGATCGATCTGGCCCGGGTCTCCCGTCACCATGAACTTGGCGTTCTTCCCCATACGGGTAAGGAACATCTTCATCTGGGCGTGGGTGGTGTTCTGGGCCTCATCAAGGATCACAAATGCATTATCCAGCGTTCGTCCCCTCATAAAAGCAAGAGGCGCGATCTGTATAGTACCTTTTTCGATAAAACTCTCCAGTTTTTCATGAGGGATCATATCCCGCAGCGCATCATACAAGGGCTGCATGTAAGGATCGAGTTTTTCCTTCAGGTCCCCGGGTAAAAATCCAAGGTTCTCCCCTGCCTCTACCGCCGGCCTGGTCAAAATGATCCTTCTTACCTGCTTTTCTTTAAGGGCTTTTACCGCCAGCGCCACTCCGGTGTAGGTCTTCCCGGTACCTGCAGGGCCTATGGCAAAGACCATGTCATTTTTCTTCATCAGCTCCACCAGTCTGCGTTGATTGGCCGTCTGGGCCTTGATGAGCCTTCCGCTTACGCCATGTACCAGCACCTCTCCGCTTTCACTTGAGGTATCGTAGTCATCACGGCTTTCACTGGTAAGCACCCGCTCCATACTGTTCTCATCCAGTTTGTTGAACTTTCCGTAGTGATCAATAAGCATGTTAAAGCGTTTATCGAATTCCTCCAGCATCTCTTCATCCCCGTATATTCGTAATTTATTCCCTCGGGCTACTATTTTTAGCTTCGGAAAATATTTCTTGAGAAGTTCAATGTGCGCGTTTTGTTCACCAAAAAAATCGCGGGGATTGATCTCTGAAAGTTCAATAATGAGTTCGTTCAAAAGCGGCTGTGATTTAATTTAAAAATTGACTTAATTATCTTTAGATTTGCAGTACAAACTTAGCAAATTAAAGGTTTAAGTTACTAAAAAATATTCTAAGAATTGCCCATGGCTATAATTACCTTAACGACCGATTTTGGGGAAAAAGATCATTTTGCAGGGGCAGTTAAAGGAGCTATTTATACCGAATTACCAACGGCCAAAATAGTGGACATCTCTCACTCCATCGCGCCTTTTCATATTACAGAAGCTTCCTACATCATCAAGAATGCCTACAAAAGTTTTCCCGAAGGCAGCATTCACATTATTGGGGTAGATTCTGAACTTACGCCCGAAAATAAACATATAGCCCTGAAGTTGGACGGGCATTTTTTCATCTGTGCCAATAACGGGATCCTTTCTCTTATCGCGTCGGAATATGTGCCCGAAAAGATCGTGGAGATCAATATTCACGCCAAGGTAGAAAGCAATTTTCCGGTGCTTGATGTATTTGTGAAGGTAGCCGGACACCTGGCGCGGGGAGGAACTTTAGAAGTAATAGGAAAACCCATCCAGGAGATCAAACAGCTGAAGGAAGTAGAGCCTTATTTTAATTCTGAGCAGAACCAGATAAAAGGCAACGTGCTGTATATTGACAACTACGGAAATGTGGTGACCAATATTTCCAAAAAGCTGTTCGACAAGATCGGGAAAGGCCGAAAGTTCATGATGCGGGCCAGAACAGCTACTTTTACCGAAATATACCATACCTACAGTGATGCAATAAATTTTAATACCGATCAGTTGAACAGAGAGGACGGGAAGAAACTGGCCATTTTTAATTCCGGAGGATATATCGAGTTGGCCATTTACAAAAGCAACCCCAGCACGGTGGGGAGTGCTTCCACCCTATTCGGACTGGAATGGCGGGATACCGTGACGATAAATTTTGAATAACAGTTCTGAGATCTTAGACGTGAGATTGGAGACGTGAGATATTTGTGTTTTGTGGTTTGTAGTTTAGGGTTTGTGGTTTGTGGTTCAAAAAATTTCGTTTTGCCCCTGCCCTAAAGGGAGCCGAAAATTTTTATTGGAATTTAGAATTTGGAATTTGGAAATTAAATAGATGTTAGTACGAATAGTAAAAATGACATTTGAACCTTCGGAAACTGAAGCGTTCCAGGAGTTATTTGAAAGAAATAAAGAAAAGATAAGAGGTTTTGAAGGATGCAACTTCCTCGAACTCTATAGGGATAAGAATAGGGATAATATCTTTTTCACCTACAGCTACTGGGAAAGCGAGGATGCACTGGAAAATTACCGGCATTCCGACCTTTTTAAAGAGGTATGGAGCGACACCAAAAAGATGTTCTCAGGCAAACCCGAAGCCTGGAGTGTGGACAAGGTTCATAGTTTGTAGTTCTCAGTTGTCGGTTCTCAGTTATGGGTTGTGAGTTTGGATTGGTGATTGGGGATTGGTTAATTGGTGCTTGGAATTTAGGATTTTTGGGATTTGCCCATGTCATTCCGACAGAACAATTTCATTCGCCAGAATGAAGTTGTGACGAGGAATCTCTTTGCAGGTTATAATTTATACCTTATACAATAGACATTATACATTAAACAGGTGTTTGCAGTTTTAAAGAAAGAAATAAATTCATTTTTTGCCTCCCCCATCGGGTACCTGGTCATTGGCTTGTTCCTGGTAGTGAGTGGTTTGTTCCTGTGGGTGTTCAGGGGAGAATACAACATCCTGGACAGCGGTTTTGCCAATCTGGAGTCATTTTTCACCCTGTCGCCCTGGATCTTCCTGCTGCTTGTTCCGGCAATAACCATGAAGAGTTTTTCTGAAGAGATCCGTCAGGGTACATTGGAGCTACTGCTAACAAAACCTTTGAAGCCCATCCACCTGGTCCTGGGGAAATATCTTGGCGCCATGGTTTTGATCCTTCTGGCACTCTTGCCTACCCTGCTATATGTGGTCACGATTTATGCTTTGGGTAAGCCCGAAGGAAATGTGGACCTGGGAGTCATTTTGGGTTCGTATTTTGGATTGCTGTTCCTGGGTGGCTGCTATGCTGCCATAGGCGTCTTCGCCTCCATACTTTCGCCAAACCAGATCGTATCTTTCGTGCTGGCGGTCTTCCTTTGCTTCCTTTTCTTTTTTGCCTTTGAAGCCCTGGCGAACATGGGCAGCTTTAGCATCGGGGCTTTTGGAATTGAAGACCTGGGACTAAAAGAACATTATAAAAGCATCAGTCGGGGGATCATAGACACCCGCGACCTGGTGTATTTCTTCAGCTTTATCGTTTTTTTCCTGGCGCTGACCAACTTCAGACTTAAATCGAACTGATCTTGAAAAATTCCGGCTCACATATCATTATTCTGCTCGCTATCCTCGTGACGATCAATGTGGTCTCCTATTACCTGTATGAGCGTTTTGATCTTACTGCCGATGATCGCTACACCCTTTCTTCAGCAGCAAAGGAGATCGCGGAAAAAGCTGAAAAGCCTGTAATAGTGGATGTGTTCCTGGAAGGGGATTTCCCTCCGGAATTCCGACGTTTACAACAGGAAACCCGACAGCTGCTGGAGGAGTTCGCTGCGGAAAATGCAAATATCAAATACAATTTTGTAGATCCGCTGGAAGACGGATCGGATGCCAACACGGTGGCCACGCAGTTCTACGAGATGGGGATGACCCCTGCGCGCATCAACGTGGTGGAGAATGGCCGAAGCAGTGAAGCCATCATCTTTCCGTGGGCCATTGCCAACTACGGAAACAAGACCGTTAAAATCCAGCTTCTAAAGAACCAGCTGGGAGCCACTACCAAAGATCGGGTGGAAAGCTCGGTGCAGCAACTGGAATATGCCTTTGCCGATGCCCTGAGCAAGCTGGTGGAACCAAAGAGGAAAAAGATCGCGGTGATGCGCGGCAATGGTGAACTGGCCGATCCCTATATTGCCGATTTCGTAAAAAGCATACAGGAATATTATTTTATCGCGCCTTTTACGCTCGATTCGGTGGCTGCCAAACCACAAAAGACTCTGGAACAGCTTAAGGAATACGACCTGGTTATCGAAGCCAAGCCTACCGAGCCATATACCGAAGAAGAGAAATATGTGTTGGACCAGTACCTGATGAGCGGCGGAAAACAGCTGTGGATGGTGGAACACGTAGCCATGGAAACTGACAGCCTCTTCTCTTCTACCGGCAGCGCCTTTGCCCTGCCTCGTGACCTGAACCTGGGAGACTACTTTTTCAAATACGGACTGCGGATCAACCCGTTGCTCGTGAAGGACATTTATTCTGCCCCCATAGTCCTGGCTTCGGGAAGCGGCAATAACACCCAGTTCAATCCTTACCCCTGGCTGTATTTCCCGCTTACCACCTCTCCCCTTGATCACCCTGTGGTCAATAACCTGGAGGCGGTGAAATTTGAATATGCCAGCCCTATCGACACTTTAGCCAACGAACTGAACAAGACGGTACTCTTATCCTCTTCCCCTAATTCGCAACTGGAGGGCTTGCCAAAGGAGATCAGCCTTGACCTGATAAACAAAAGACCCGACCCTACAGAATACAATGCCGGGGAACAGCCTCTTGCCGTCCTTGTGGAGGGTGAATTTACTTCGGTTTACGAAAACCGTATAAAGCCTTTCGAGCTTCCGCAGCCCCTGGAGAAAAGCCACCTAACCCAACTCCTGGTGATCTCAGACGGAGATGTGGTCAAGAATCAGCTGCAAAGAGGAGAACCCATGGAGCTCGGCTTTGACCGCTACACCGGCACCACTTACGGCAACAAGGAATTCCTGCTCAACTCGGTAAATTACCTGCTTGACGACACCGGACTCATCAACATCCGGTCCAAAGAGGTTTCCATTGCCTTCCTCGACCTTCGGGAAGTGGAAGAAACAAGAACCTTCTGGCAGCTGATCAACCTCGGGTTGCCCCTTGCACTGCTGGGGATCTTCGGAGCGGTTTTCATCTTCTGGCGCAGGAGAAAATATGTTAAATAAAAAAAGAGCACAGAGAAATTTTTCTTCAGAAAAGAGAAGAAAGAGCAAAGAAAAAAAATGTTTTGAAGGGTAACAATCAAACGACATAGCCCACAAGAAAAATAATTCGTGTATTCGTGGCAGAAATTCTTGGAT
Source organism: Salinimicrobium catena (assembly GCF_900102915.1). Classification (GTDB taxonomy): domain Bacteria; phylum Bacteroidota; class Bacteroidia; order Flavobacteriales; family Flavobacteriaceae; genus Salinimicrobium; species Salinimicrobium catena. Next base: position 2,858 of record NZ_FNGG01000014.1, on the reverse strand, counting down.
CTTAAATATTAAATTCGGAATTAAAGTTTCACGCTAAGACCGCAAAAAAGCCTCTTTTAGAAGTCCGTCCCACAAGAAAAATCATCCGTGCATCAGTGGCCAAAAATTTTGAATCTTGAATAATGAATCCGAAATATTTGTTTCACACAAAGCCCACAAAGACTAAAAAAAGAGCACAGAGAAATTTTTCTTCAGAAAAGAGAAAAAAGAACAAAGAGAAAAGAGGTTTTTAATTATTTGTCAACAGAAACTCCATCACAGCTTTACAACATCACTCCGTCACTTCAGGATTTCACGCAGAGCCCGCAGAGATTACGCAGAGCCCGCAGAAAAATAGAAGAACATCTGTGCATCAGTGGCCAAACATATTTGTTTCACACAAGCGTACATAGTTTCAAAGAAGAGCACGAAGAAATTTCGCTTCAGAAAAGAGAAAAAAGAGCAAAGAAAAAAGATGTTTTGAAGGGTAGGAATCAAACGACATAGCCCACAAGAAAAATAATTCGTGTATTCGTGGCAGAAATTCTTGAATTTTAAATATTAAATTCGGATTTAAAGTTTCACGCAGAGAGCGCAAAGTTTTCGCAGAGACCGCAGAAGGAACATTTAGAAAGCTCGTCCTACAAAAAAGATATTAGTGAATTCGTGGCAAAAAACTCTTGAATTTTAAATTTTGAATCCGAAAATCATGTCCCGCAGATTCCGCAGATTTCGCAGAAAAATAAAAGAAAATCCGTGCATCCGTGGCTAAAAACTTAGAATATTGAATCTTGAATTTTGAACACCAAATCCTAAATCTTCAGCAGCTTTTCTTCATTTATTAACAATCATTCTGTAATATCATTTCTAAAATACTGTATTTGAGTACATTGAATGACAAAACTTCAGTTTCCCTGTTAATAAAAAACACGTACCCATTCTACTATTGTTCCACGATTAAGATATATTTGTATCAAGATTAACTTATTTCGAAGCCAATGAAATTTATTGTATCAAGCACATATTTGCTGAAACAGCTACAAATACTCGGGGGAGTGATCAACAACAACAACACCCTTCCCATCCTGGATAACTTCCTTTTTGAACTTAACAACGATGAACTGACGGTTTCTGCATCAGACCTGGAGACTACCATGTCTGCAAAACTGCAGGTAGAATCAGATTCTGAAGGGAAGATCGCCGTTCCTGCAAGGCTTTTGCTGGACACTTTGAAGACCTTTCCGGAGCAGCCTTTGACCTTTGTAGTTGAAGACAATAACACCATTGAGCTTAGCTCCAATCACGGAAAATACGCTTTGGCCTATGCCGGCGGAGAGGAATTCCCAAAGGCCGTGAGCCTGGAGGAGCCAAGCAGCACGAAGATACAGGGAGATGTACTGGCTACCGCGATCAGCAAGACCATTTTCGCTTCCGGTAACGATGATCTTAGGCCGGTGATGAGCGGAGTTTTCTTCCAGTTCACACCACAGAACCTAACCTTCGTTGCTACAGACGCTCATAAACTTGTAAAATATTCAAGAGATGACATTTCTGCTTCAGAAAATGCGGAATTCATCATGCCTAAGAAGCCGCTTAACCTGCTGAAGGGAATCCTATCCGGATCTGACAGCGAGGTGTTGATCGAATATAACGAATCCAATGCCCGCTTCACTTTTGAAGATACTACTTTAGTGTGTAGGCTTATCGACGGAAAATACCCGAACTACGAGGCGGTAATTCCGAAGGAAAATCCAAACAAGCTGGTGATCGATCGCGGACAATTCCTGAGCTCTGTAAAAAGGGTATCGATCTTTTCGAACAAGACCACCCATCAGGTGCGTTTGAAGATCGCCGGGGCAGAACTGAACATTTCTGCGGAAGATGTGGATTACAGCAACAAGGCCGAGGAACGTCTTACCTGTTCTTACCAGGGAGACGATATGCAGATAGGGTTCAACTCGCGTTTCCTTACCGAGATGCTGACCAACCTGAATGCGAACGAAGTGCAGCTTGAAATGAGCCTGCCAAATCGCGCCGGAATCCTTACTCCTGTTGACGGACTCGACGAAGGAGAAAAGGTGACCATGCTGGTAATGCCGGTAATGCTTAACAACTAAAGCTCCGCTTTAGTTGTTGACCGCTGCGCTGCTAGACTTTAGATATTTGATCGCCACCTGCGGTGGCTTTAGATAAAAAACCTCCGGGAAAAAATGTTTTCCGGAGGTTTTTGTTTTACCCCTACTCCCTAAATCCCCCTGAAGAGTACAGGGTAAATATCTTCATAACCGTCTTTGCGAGGGAGTTTTTGAAGGACCGAAGCAATCTCATCTTTATTACACCCTAAATCTTCCTAAAGGGGGACGCCCGGGTGGAACTTCAATCGCCTTGTTCTCGATACGATTTTCAAAACCGTCAGTTCGAGTTTTTTCTGCAGTGCGAAAGCAGGGCAGAAAAAGTATCGAGAACAGGTTTTGAAGATCATTCGAACTGACGGAATGCTTTGAAGTTAGGTTCATAATCTCGAGAAATTTCCAGGTGTCGGGTACTGAAATAGGTTGACCGTTTTACGGAGTTTAAAACAACTCAGTATTATGGCAAAACCACAAGATTTTTCTAAAGAAGTTTCTCAGCGGGTAAATCGTTATTTTAGTGATAGCTTTAAGCGTAAAAAAGTTCGGGAAATTGAAAGGAACCTCACCACAGTTTCAGAGGTTAGCAAAGAGTATGAAGTGTCTACAACGGCAGTTTATAAATGGCTGGACAAATACTCCCGTAATCGCAAAAGAGGTGTAAAACAAGTTGTAGAACTTATGAGTGATACCCGTAAAATTCAGGACTTGAAGGCTAAGATCCGGGAATTGGAACAACTGGTGGGTCAG
>NZ_FNGG01000009.1 GCF_900102915.1 Salinimicrobium catena | reverse complement strand
TTCTGAAGCAAACTCTACTATCTTTTCCAGGTAATCAATCCGCATCTGTTTTTGGCCGAGGGCTTGTTCAAGCTTCTTAATATGGTCTTGAAGTTCCCGGTTTTTCTTACTTATACTCTTGTGCTCCACTACGACTCGCGTTTCTTTTTTATAAAGATCGGAATATTTTCTGAGCCACTTGTAAACCGCTGTTTTACTTACTCCGTAAGTCCCAACTACATCGAGTACTCGAAGATCTCCTTGTTCAATCTTCCTTACTAAATCTAATTTTACTTCTTGACTAAAAGTTCTTCTTACTGTGCCATTTTTCATAGTTGAAAAGTTTGAGAAAAAGGGCAACCTATTTCAGTCTTAGTCAGTTGCGGGTTACGGCTTGCGCGTTGCGGGTTTGTTCCAATTCCAGCTTCCAACTTCCAGCTTCCAGCTTCTAACTTCCAGTTTCCAGCTTCTACCCTCTAGCTTCCAAATTTCATTTTACTGAATACGTCCCACAGCACCACCCCTGCGCTTACCGAGATATTCAGGGAATGCTTGCTGCCCAGCTGCGGGATCTCGAGCACGCCATCGCTTGCTGAAACCACTTTTTGCTTCACCCCTTTTACCTCATTGCCAAAAACAAGAGCGTATTTTTCCCCTTTTTCGGGATGGAAGTCGTTGAGCATAACGGCATTTTCGGCCTGTTCTACCGCGTAGACCTTTATTCCTTCTGCCTGCAGGTCTCTTACCACTTGCACCACATCTTCGGCATGTTCCCAGGCTACCGTCTCTGTGGCTCCCAAAGCGGTCTTTTGGATGTCCTTATGTGGGGGAGTGGCGGTAATTCCGCACAACCAGATCTTCTCGATGAGGAAGGCGTCGGCTGTGCGAAAAATAGAGCCGATGTTGTTCAGGCTTCGCACGTTATCTAAAACGACGATCACCGGAGTCTTTTCGGCGGCCTTGAATTCTTCAGGGCTTTTACGGATGAGTTCGCTGTTCTTGAGCTTTCGGTTTTCCATAGCGGCAAAAATAGGGATTTTTGGCACGTTTTTAAATAGAGCCGATCGGTGCTTAATATAGTTTTGTTATTGGGTTAACTCGGTAAAAATGAGTATATTGGTGAGTGTATTCCCCCTGACTTATTCCGATCCCCCTTTAATTTTTCCGGCCATGTTAACTGCGGCCCGGATATTTTCAGTTTAAATTTAAAATGGATCAATATGAAAAATGGCAGAACCCAATGGACCAAAACCGAACTGGAGATCTACATTTTGCTCTTGTGTGCCAATGCCGATAAGGTAGAGCGGGAAGCGGAGATCGATCTCATCAAATCAAAGGTAGATCAAGACGTGTTTGACAAGGTTTACCGGGATTTTTCCGAAGAAACGCAGGAGAATTGCCTGGAGAAGATACGTGAGAACATCGCCAATCATCAATATTCGCACAGGGAACTGGAAAGGCTGCGAAAAGAGATGAACGCGATCTTTTTTGCAGATGAGAAATACCGCCCCATGGAGCAGAACCTGGAAAAAATATTGAACAATATGCTTTATTGAAAGGTGTAGCTAACATCATGATACTGATGCAAAATGGTCAATTTCTTCAGAAAGATCAGGCGAAAGCTGTTGGGTAAAAACCGCTTTCGCAAATACCTGTTGTATGCCATTGGCGAATTAGTGCTGCTGGTGGCCGGGATACTTATTGCCTTGCAGATCAATAATGCCAATGAGAGGAGAAAGGCTTTTGAAAGGGAGCAGATCTATCTGAAGGAGTTCCACCGGGATCTGCAGCTCACGCAGCAAGAGCTGGGCCGGGTGATACAGAAAACCGCGAGGGTATCGAGAAAGGCCGATTCGCTTATTCGCTTTATTGTGAACCCCAGGCCTGTTGCCGATACTACATTTGCAGACCTCACCCTGAGCGGGTTTGGATTCACCGTGTTCATGCCCAGTGAAGGAGTAATAAAAGACCTGGTGGGTTCCGGCCAGCTGGCGCTTATCAGGAATGATCAATTAAGGTCTGAGATCGCCCTGTGGGAGACCAACCTGGAAATGATCAGGCAGTATGAGATCCTGTTCAAGGACAGCTACACCGATTTCTATAAAGTGAACGAGCAATACCTCGACCTCACTCGTATCCTGAAAAATAACACTCCATATACCACCGAAATGCGGAAGGCATTTTTGGAAGATGTTGTTTTGCGAAACAAGCTGGTGAGGATGTATAACACTTCTCAAGACCTGAATGATCTTTACCGGCAGAAAAGGCAGGATTATGACACGCTGATCAAAATTGTGGGCCTGGAGATCAGGGATTGAATTATGATGTTCCACAAATTTCAGCCGGGCCTTTGCTGTGGATAAATCTGGGATAAACTCCTGAACTTAAATTTTAAATAACATAGCGGAATAAGTATTTTAGCCCTCACCAAAATTCAGAAAAAGTGTCAGCAAAATCGAGTAAGAAAGTCACCCCTTTAATGCAGCAGTACAATACCATCAAGAAGAAATATCCTGATGCCATGTTGCTTTTCAGGGTGGGCGATTTTTACGAAACCTTTGGGGAAGACGCGGTAAAGGCCGCGCGCATCCTCAACATCGTGCTCACTAACCGTAACAACGGCAGCGAGCGTACAGAACTGGCCGGTTTTCCGCACCACTCCCTCAATACTTACCTGCCCAAGCTGGTCAAGGCCGGCGAGCGGGTGGCCATCTGCGATCAGCTGGAAGACCCCAAGATGACCAAATCTATCGTGAAGCGGGGGGTGACCGAGCTTGTGACTCCGGGGGTGTCCATGAACGATGAGGTGCTGCAAAGCAAGTCGAATAATTTTCTCTGCGCGGTTCACTTCGGAAAAAGGGAAATGGGGGTCTCCTTCCTCGATGTCTCTACAGGGGAATTTTTGACCGCACAGGGCAGCTCTGAATATATTGACAAGCTGCTTCAGAATTTCAGCCCCAGCGAAGTGCTGGTGGCCAAGAACAAAAAGAAGGATTTCCTGAAGGCCTTTGGCGAAGACCACCATACTTTCTACCTGGAAGACTGGACCTTTAAGCAGGATTACGCCTACGAGACCCTGAACGCGCACTTCAACACCAAGTCTTTGAAAGGCTTTGGGGTGGAGCAGCTGGAAGAAGGGGTGATCGCGGCGGGTGCGGTATTGTATTATCTCGGGGAGACCCAGCACCATAAGCTGCAGCATATTACCGGGATCACCCGTATAGCCGAGGAGGAATATGTATGGATGGACCGGTTTACCATCCGCAACCTGGAATTGTACCATTCCACCGCCCAGCACGCGGTGACCCTGCTCGATGTGATCGATAAGACCATCTCTCCCATGGGGGGAAGAATGCTGAAGCGCTGGCTGGCATTGCCATTAAAGAATGCCGAGAAGATCAGGAAACGTCACCAGGTGGTGGAATACCTTATTGCCCATCCCGAGGTCCTGGAGAAGATCCGGCAGCATATCAAGCAGATCAGTGACCTGGAAAGACTTATTTCCAAAGTGGCCACGGGCAAGGTGAATCCACGGGAGGTCATTCAGCTGAAGAATTCTTTGGAAGCGGTGGTGCCGGTCAAGGCCCTGGCGGCAAATTCTGAGGATGAAGCCCTGAAAGTGCTGGGAGAGAACCTGCAAAGCTGCGACCTGCTGAGGAGCAAGATCAAGGAGACCCTGTTCGAGGACGCGCCGGTGAACATCCTGAAGGGGAAAAGCATTGCCGACGGGTTTTCCGAAGAACTGGACGAACTGAGAAAACTAGCCTTTTCGGGTAAGGATTACCTCGACAATATGCTGCAGCGGGAGATCGAGGAGACGGGCATCACTTCCCTGAAGATCGCCAGCAACAACGTGTTCGGCTATTATATAGAGGTGCGCAACTCGCACAAGGACAAGGTGCCGGAAAGCTGGATACGCAAACAGACCCTGGTGAACGCCGAAAGGTACATTACCCAGGAACTCAAGGAATATGAAGCCAAGATCCTTGGCGCCGAAGAGAAGATCATGCAGCTGGAACAGGAGATCTTTCAGAAACTCATCATCTGGATAGGCGATTATATTCAGCCGGTGCAGCAGAACGCGAACCTCATTGGCCAGCTGGACTGCCTGTGCTCTTTCGCCCGGCAGGCCATGGCCGAAAATTACTGCAGGCCGCAGATCGATGATTCCCATGAACTGGACATCCACAATGGGCGCCACCCGGTGATCGAGAAGCAGCTGCCGCTGGCTGAGACCTATGTGGCCAACGACGTCTTCCTGGACAGGGAGGAGCAGCAGATCATTATGATCACCGGACCTAACATGAGTGGTAAGTCGGCTATTTTAAGACAGACCGCCCTGATCGTGCTGATGGCCCAGATGGGAAGTTTCGTGCCCGCAGAAGAGGTGAAAGTAGGGCTGGTAGACAAGATCTTTACCCGGGTGGGTGCCAGCGACAATATCTCAATGGGCGAATCCACTTTCATGGTCGAGATGAACGAGACGGCCAGCATCCTGAACAACCTTTCGGAAAGGAGCCTGGTGCTGCTGGACGAGATAGGCCGGGGCACCAGTACCTATGACGGGATCTCCATCGCCTGGGCCATCACCGAATACCTGCACGAACATCCGGCTAAAGTAAAGACCCTGTTCGCTACCCATTACCACGAGCTGAATGACATGGGGGAGACTTTCAACCGTATCAAGAATTACAATGTTTCGGTGAAGGAGCTGAAGGATAATGTCTTATTTCTTCGGAAGCTGGTGCCGGGTGGCAGCGAGCACAGTTTTGGGATACATGTGGCCAGGATGGCCGGGATGCCCCAGCAGGTGCTGCACAGGGCAAACAAGATCCTGAAGAAGCTGGAAAAGTTGCACGGCATGCAGGAGAACGGCAGCATTTTGAAGAAGTCGGCCGAAGAGGAGATGCAGCTGAGTTTCTTCAACCTCGATGATCCCATTTTGGAAGACCTCAGGGAGGAGATCCTGCACCTGGACATCGACACCTTAACTCCGGTAGAAGCTTTGATGAAGCTTAACGAGATCAAGAGAATGCTGGGCAATAAAAGTCAGGCGAAAGTTTAAAATGTCTAATGTATAGTGTATAATGTATAATGGTGTAAATGAGGCAGGGACGAATTCGATCGAATAAGGCTTAGTTTTAAATGAAATATTTCGCTTTTTGTTGCGTTCTTATTTTTTGAAAAAAATCTTTGCCATTATAAGAATTGTATTAAATTTGCACCTGCTTACCTGAAGGTGAGTCCGCTGTTAGAGCGGAAAGTTCTTTAAAATCGCGAAAATAGCTTCCCGATAGCTATCGGGAGTAGAGCGCCACCTTGGTACTCTCTATTTTCCAAAATATGCGAAAATAGCTCAGTTGGTAGAGCGCCACCTTGCCAAGGTGGAGGTCGCGGGTTCGAATCCCGTTTTTCGCTCATCTTACCTTCCACGCTCGGATGGTGGAATTGGTAGACACGTTGGACTTAAAATCCAATGACCAGCAACGGTCGTGCGGGTTCAAGTCCCGCTCCGAGTACTTAAAGCCTTGTTAATCGCCTGATTTTCAAGGCTTTTTAGTTTTAAAGTCTGTAGTTTTCCCCGCATCTTCCCCGCTTTTCTTTTTCAAACCTTAAATTTATCTTAATGTCGTCTAATTTTTACTAAATTAGTCTCGCCTACAACTCCCTACATTGTTTGCAGTTTTTCTTTCTATGGTAAAAGAAAACCTTAAGCTGTACCTGAACCTAATCGACCGGTATGAACAAAAAGGATTTATCTGAATCAGATATTAAAGCCAAATTTATTACCCCTGCTATTCTTCAGTCAGGATGGGATGAAATAACCCAATTAGGAAGGGAGATTTTCTTTACAGATGGCCGCATCTACGTTAAGGGTAAACTGACGGCACGTGGGAAACGAAAATTCGCCGATTATATCCTTTATTATAAACCCAATGTCCCTGTAGCTATTATTGAAGCTAAGGACAATAAACATAATATAAGTAGCGGAATTCAACAAGCCTTAGGATATGCCAATACTCTTGATATTCCCTGTGTTTTTAGTAGTAATGGTGACGGCTTTCTCTTTCATGATAAAACCGCGGAGGACGGCCAAATCGAAAAGGAATTAACACTGGACGAATTTCCTTCCCCTGAGGAGCTTTGGAGAAAATATCAAAAGTACAAAGGCATTGAAACCCCGGAGCAGGAAGCAATTGCATCACAGGACTATTATCAAGATGCTTCGGGAAAATCACCTAGGTATTATCAGCAAATAGCAATTAACCGAACTATCGAAGCCGTAAGTAAAGGACTGGATCGCATTCTGTTGGTCATGGCTACCGGTACGGGGAAAACTTATACTGCATTTCAGATTGTGTATCGCTTATGGAAAAGTGGGGCCAAAAAACGTATTCTTTTCCTGGCAGATCGCACCGCCCTTATTGATCAAACCTTTAGAGGTGATTTCAAGCATTTCAAGGATGCGATGACTATTATAAAACATAAAAAGATTGATACTGCGTATAATGTTTATCTCGCTTTGTATCAAGGTCTTTCTGATAGCAAATCTGAGGATGCCTATAAACAGTTTAGTCCCGATTTTTTTGACCTCGTGATTATTGATGAGTGCCACCGAGGAAGTGCGAAAGATGACAGTAAATGGAGGGAGATCCTGGCATATTTTAATAATGCTACCCACATAGGCTTGACTGCTACTCCAAAAGAAACCACTGAAGTTTCCAATATAGATTACTTCGGAGAACCTATCTATACTTATTCTTTAAAGGAAGGTATTGAGGACGGATTCCTCGCTCCCTACAAAGTAGTAAAAGTAACTCTGGATATTGATGCTGATGGCTGGCGTCCGCCAAAAGGTTTCCTGGATAAAGATGGGAATCCTGTAGAGGATCGTATTTATAACCGTACTGATTTTGATAGGAATATTGTAGTTGATGACCGTCGGGAGCTAGTGGCAAAAAAAGTTACCGAATTTCTCAAAGGGAATGATCGCTACGCTAAGACCATTTTGTTTTGCGTAGATATTGAACATGCCGAAGCCATGCGGCGAGCCCTGGCCAATGCTAATGCAGACTTGGTTTCTGAAAATCATAAATACGTGATGCAGATTACCGGCGATAATGAGGAAGGAAAAAGGGAGCTCGATAATTTTATAAATCCTTCTGAAACCTATCCTGTAATTGCCACCACTTCGAAATTAATGACCACCGGTGTTGATGCACAAACTTGCAAACTTATTGTCCTTGATAGTAATATAGGTTCACCAACAGAATTCAAACAGATTATTGGCCGTGGCACCCGAATCAATGAAGAATTCGGTAAAACATATTTCACTATTATGGATTTTAGGAATGTCACTGACCATTTTGCTGATCCAGGCTTTGACGGTTATCCGGTAATGGTGAAAGAATCAGGTGAAAATGATGATCTCTCTGATACCGATGAGGAAATTACAGATGATGAAATCACTGATATTGATGGCACTCCGATATATTTTTCTGAGGAAGATGAACCGGATTATCCCACGGTTGAAGGTGGAGGTAAAATTATTGAAGGCCCCAAAGCCAAAATAAGGGTCAACGGAGTACAGGTTAAGATTCTTAACGAGCGGGTGCAATACCTCGGTTCTGATGGAAAAATAATCACGGAAAGCCTTAAAGATTATACTAGGTCTAATATTACCAAAAGATTCCGTGATCTGGAGGATTTTTTAAATTCCTGGAATTCTGCTGAGAGAAAGAAGGTAATTATTGAAGAACTGGAAGAAGAAGGAGTTTTCTTTGAGCACCTTAAAGAAGAAGTTGGTAAGGACTACGATCCTTTCGACCTGATCTGTCACGTAGCTTTTGAAGCTAAGCCGCTAACCCGGAAAGAACGTGCTGAAAATGTAACCAAAAGAAACTACTTCACTAAATATGGTGACCAGGCTCAGGAAGTGCTTCAGAAACTTTTGGAAAAGTATGCTGATGATGGACTGAGAACTATTGAAAGTAAAGAAGTACTGCGTTTGGACCCGCTTAATAAATTAGGTACTCCCAGGGAAATTATTAATGCCTTTGGAGGGGTTAAACAATATGAAGAGGCAATCATTCAATTAGAACAAGAATTATATACGCCGGCTTAATGAGTTTGACATTTACACTTAAGGATAATATTGGTGCTGATTCAGGCGTAAATCGGTATAGTGTTGTTCACAAGTTAAAAAACACCCAGCTTTTAAATAATCTTCCGGAAGAAGATGAGAGTGCAATGAGGAAACTTTGGATTTCTAATAGGTCTAAAGTGCAAAATGAATTTTTAAAACGGGTTAAAGAACATTTTGAAAATGAAGAAAAATATGGATTAATAGTCCCTCCTACAGATAGAAAATTTTTCACCGAACCTCTAGTTCTTTCTTTGAAGGAAAGCTTCCAAAATTCTGTTGATCTTTCAGATCATTTTTCGAAACCAGAGGGAGTTAGTTTTGGAACTCCACCTTATTCTGAAATGTCGATTGAGAAACTAAGAGAATACATAGAAGTTTCCGAAGATATCCCTGAGCTTAAAGGAATCAAAAGGATTCTAATTGTTGACGATGTTTATGCACAGGGAAAAACAATAGCAGTTTTAAAATTAATCCTAAACGAAATATTCGGTAGTATTGATATTATCAGTGGTACTATTATAAGAACTAGAAATAATTACTAAATGGCAAACGTAAGTGCTGTAATCAGCAATATTAGAAATATAATGCGCCAGGATCGTGGGATCTCTGGTGATGCTCAACGACTGGAACAATTGGGATGGATGCTTTTCCTTAAGATTCTGGACGATAAAGACCAGGAACTGGAACTTCTTAAAGACGATTATACCTCGGTGATTCCCGAAAAATTCCAGTGGCGCAACTGGGCGGCCGATGCCGAAGGTCTAACCGGTGATGAACTCTTGGAATTTATCGATTCCAACGCGCAAAGCAACCGCGGACTTTTCTCCAGTCTACGCAATCTTACCAGTGTCAAATATCCAAAGCGTGCTGCATTGGTAAAAGAGGTTTTTGACGGCTCTAATAATTATATTAAGAGCGGCTATGAGATGCGTAAAGTCATCAACAAGCTCAATGAGATCGACTTTAATAATTCCGATGACAAACACATCTTCGGAAACATCTACGAAAGCATTCTCCAGGAATTGCGGGATGCAGGAAATAAAGGAGAATTCTATACTCCAAGAGCGGTAACGCAGCTGATGACCCAAATGACCGACCCTAAACTTGGCGAAAAAGTAATGGATCCTGCCGCCGGAACCGGAGGCTTCCTTACCGCGGCCATAGACCATATTCGGGAAAATTATGTGAATACGGTAGATGAAGAACAGGTGCTACAAAATAGCATTACCGGCTGGGAACTAAAACCGGTGGCTTATGTATTAGGGCTTACTAACCTTATCCTACACGAGATGGATGTTCCCGATTATCATTATATCGATAGCCTGAAAGTAGAATATAACGGTATTGGCCTAAAAGACCAGGTAGATGTTATTCTAGCAAATCCTCCTTTTGGGGCCAGTATTGCCGATGGTGTGGAAACCAACTTCCCAGCCACTTTCCGTTGTAAGGAATCTGCCGACTTGTTTGTGATTTTAATGCTAAAATTACTTAAAGCCCGGGGACGCTGTGCCATAGTTTTACCCGATGGTTCCATAACCGGTGATGGCGTAAAAGCCAGAATTCGCGAAAAGCTGCTCACCGATGCCAACTTACACACCATAGTGCGCCTGCCGCAAAGCACTTTCTTTCCGGCTACTGTAAGCACTAATTTATTGTTTTTTGAAAAAGGTAAACCAACTAAGGAAATCTGGTACTGGGAACATAAACTCCCCGAAGGCCAGAAAAGTTACTCTAAAAAGAAACCTATACAGTTTAAGGAGTTTGAATCTTTAATTAATTGGTGGAATAATCGTGAGAAAAATGAGCAGGCCTGGAAAGTAAAGGTTGAAGATTTAAAGGACTGGGATTTGGACATTAAGAATCCAACAATCCCCGAAACAGAAAAGGAGTATACTTCAGCTGAATTACTGGAAATAATTGGGGAAAAGCTTAATGCCTCAAAAAAGCTTCTTTCTCACTTAAATTCTGAATTATTATGAGTTGGAAAACAGTACAAATTTCCTCCTTTTTAACAGAAAGAAAAGGGCGATTTAAACCTGATGAAGCTAATCAAAAGCAATTAAAAAGGATTGAAAAAATTGATTTTACCGGTAATATTCATTTAGCTGAGAATAAACCAACCAAAACAAGTATGATCTTGGTAAAAAAAGGAGATTTGGTCATTTCTGGAATAAATGCAGATAAAGGAGCAATCAGTATCTACCAAGAAAAAGAAGATGTAATGGCAACCATTCATTATTCTTCATACACTTTTGATTCCAACCAGATTAATATAAATTATTTCAAATGGTTCTTGAAAAGTAAAACATTCTTAAAAATATTAAAGGACCAAACGAGAGGGGGAATTAAAACAGAATTAAAGCCTAAAAGATTATTACCACTTCAAATTGACTTACCGGACTTAAAAACTCAAGAAGCAATTTTATCTAAGATTGAATTTATTGAAAAGGAATATCAAACTTTATTAAATGAGCTATCAGGAACAATTTCATATTGTAAAAAACTCAAACAATCCATTTTACAGGAAGCTATCCAAGGCAAGTTAACGCGCGATTGGAGAGGGCGTCACCCTGAACTTGTTTCAGGGTCTAACTCTGCCGCGGCCCGACTAGAAAACATCAAAGCTGAAAAAGCAAGCCTGGTAAAAGAGAAAAAGATCAAAAAAGAAAAACCCCTGCCCCCCATCCTCAAGGAAGAAATTCCCTTCGAATTACCGGAAGGTTGGGTATGGTGTAGGTTGGGGGATTTAGCTCATACCATAACAAAAGGATCCTCGCCAAAATGGCAAGGTGTGCAATATGTTGATAAAGGTATCTTATTTATTACTAGTGAAAACGTAGGCACTAACCAAATTTTATTAAAAAAGAAAAAATTTGTAGAAGAGAAATTTAATAAGATAGAACCAAGATCTATTCTTGAAAAAGGAGATGTATTAACTAACATTGTAGGAGCTTCCATTGGCCGAACAGCCGTTTGGGATAAAGATTTCACCGCCAACATTAATCAAGCTGTTTGCTTAATTAGATATCCTGATCATTATTATCGTAAAGATTTATTGGTAAATACCTTGAACTCTGATTTTGGAATTGCATTAATGATGGACGGTCAATTTGATACCGGGAGAGGCAACTTAAGTTTAGGTGCCGTTTCAAAGTTTAAGATACCTTTTCCTCCGTTAGAAGAACAAAAAGCTATAGTGGCCAAAGTCGAAGGCCTAATGGAAAAATGTAGCGTCCTGGAACAGCAAGTCACCCAAAGCGAGCAGCACGCTCAAATGTTGATGCAGGCGGTGTTGAAGGAAGCTTTTCAGGAAAAAAAACAAGTTGTACAAGTAGTAAATTAAGAAAGTATGGAAGACAGTAGTGCTAAGTTAATAAAGGTTGAAGGTGGACTGAGCCTATATACTTCTGGAGATATTGATGCCGTTCCAGGAAATGATTCATTATTTAGTACCTCCTTTTTACAATACAATAACCATTATATAAAATCGGGTTTCCAGGAAAATGTCTCTATTATTTCCAAAATATTGAGCCAGGCTCCTGGCATAAAACGGATTCTTAATAATTTAGACCGGTCTAACAACTATGAATTGGTCTTCCCAAAAGGCGTTTTAGAAAAATTAAAAAAAGGGGAATTAAAATTTCTGCAGTCCAGTTCTAATATTGATGAATTCTTACCAAGCCTAAAAGAAAAAGGTGGAAGAGGAATTAAGCACCAGGTAAGAATAAGATCAACAGATCTTTCTAAGATTCAAGTTGACAATCTTCTTTCTGCAGGTCAGATGATGGCCATTCAGCAATCTTTAAATAATATTTCTTCCCAAATTGAAGCTTTGGATTCTAAGCTGAATTCTGTTTTAATTGGAGCTCAGTTTGACCGTTTGGCACATATCCAGAGTGCCTATAATATGTATTTGCAAACGCGGGTAAATGAAAAATTTAAGGAATCGCTTTATCCGCACATAATTAGTCAGCTAAATTTAGGAAGAGAACAACTGATTTACTCTCTAAAACATGACCTTCAACAGATTTCAAATAAAAAGAAAAAGGGTCAGGCTTTTGCAGCCGGTATCTTTAAAGGGGAAAATCTGGTAAAATCCAACCGGGAGAAATTTGAAGAAATTCAACAGTCATTGAGATTTATCATTAGAAGTACTCAGTTATTGGCGATTGTGTACCAGGAGATGGACGAGAAATGGTCTATGATGCAGGCTGTTTTAACATTAAAAGATGTTTTAAAGAATTTTACACAAGAATCAAAAGATTTACTCGTAGAATGGAGTGGAAAAGATGAAGAAGCAGAACGGATGTTCCAGAGTATTTCTACAACCTACAACAGTATAAACCGGCAGTGGTTGAATACATCATCTAAGAAATCAGAATTAAAACTCAAAATTAGTACAAATGAAATACAAAAAGACAGAGAAGAAGAACCTAGCCTTTTGGAACAAAGTAGGTAGAGGTTTAAAAACAGGAGGTAAAATTGCAATGGCAGTAGCACCCATAGCAGTAACAATAATTAGTGCGGGTAAAATTAAGATGAAGTAGATATGTACGATGAACAGATAATAAGGCAGGTACCTCATTATAGAAATCACAAAACTTTTTTACCTCATATCCCAAAAGATTACGGGAAGGGAAAGAAGATTTTTATTATAGGAGAGAGTCATTATTTGCCCAGCAAATATGACGGTCAAATAACAGCTGAAAACTGGTATAATAACCCACAAAGTATCTATGATTTAATTAGCCGAGATTCGGTAGAGTGGATAAATACTCGTGGAGTAATTAATTTCTATTCAGGACCTGATAAACTCGCCCGTGGCCACCGTATTTTCCAAAATTTGGAGAATGCATTTGCTGAAACCTTTAAGGGGATAAGAGTGTTTGAAAATACCGTGTATTTTAATTACTTCCAACGCCCAGCCGAAATTCAAGGTGGTTCTATAAATATTCATAAACTGGATTCAGAAAAAGCCTTGGAAAATCTCGTAGGTTTAAATGAAATTTTAAAACCTGACCTTATCATTTTTACCAGTTCTAAAGCATTTAAAAATTTTAATCGAAATGCCAGTGATGATCTTAGGCGAAAATTACCTCAAGTCGAAAGTGTGCCGCATCCGGCTTGTGCCTGGTGGAATAGAACATCAAGAAATTACGGTCTTAATAGTGACGGGAGCACATCAACTGGTAAACAGAAGTTTCAGAGGATTATTAAAACCTAGTTTAGAGTTAAACCCATACAAGTAGGATACGGAAATTTTTTCTGATGGACGACTTGAGTGATAAAAAGGCATTGGTGAATGACCCATTCAAAGTACAATGATACCACAAATTTAAAGGTAACCTATCTTTTGGGAGCCGGAGCAAGTTATAAAGCTGTGCCTATCTGGAGGCACCAAGGGAGCTCAATGATACAAGTAGGGGAAGAATTGGTAAGGGAAGCTGAGTTAAAATTCAAAAGGAGGAATGTTCCGGGGCCGAATGAGGACCATGCGTACTTAATGAAATTTGCCAATCAGTTGAAATATTTGGGCAGGCAGGCGGAAATTTTCGGTTCAATTGATATTTACGCCAAACGTTTATACTTGCTCAATAACACAGAAGAATTAAATAACCTGAAAAAATGTGTAAGCATATATTTTGACTTATGGGAATCAGGGCTTCTTAATTGCAGTAAGGAGAAATTTGCAATTCTCGATAAGCGATATTTGAGCTTACTTTCAGTATTATTAGAACAAAATGAAGAATCTCCACGGCTTAATTCAAATGTTTCCTTCATAACTTGGAATTATGACCTGCAATTCGAAAAAGCCTATGAGACCTTTTTGCCAGAGAAAGAAAAATCACTTAAAAGCATTATTTCCAAAATTAATTACCCAACCGCTGAAGAAAATATAATTCATTTAAATGGTTACAGGGGAGTGTATACTAATGGGACAGAAGAATTTGAAATAGTCGATAAGATGAAATTTTCATCAGTTGAATCTTATCTCAAAGAAATTCTTCGAAAAAGAGATGAATTGGATACTACTAAGAACAATTTCCAAAACAGCATTAAATATGCCTGGGAAATGGAATCTGATAGTCTGGAAAGAGCAAAATTATTAATGGAAAAAACTGACATTCTGGTTATAATTGGATATTCTTTCCCTGCATTTAACCGGGCAATAGATCAGGCTTTGATTAAGGAATTTGAAAAAGGCAGTGGTTATAAAAAAGTAATATATCAGGATCCGAATGCAAACGAAGATATAGTTCGTTCTCTATTTCGGAAAGGATATAAAAATGGATATGTCAAGCTCGAGAAGGAAAACACTGCTCAATTTTTTATTCCCCATGAATTTCTAAGCCCTTCCAAAGGAGAATCAATTGTTATTTAATAAACGGCTTACAGAAGAGAAGAGTAGACCAATAATCTTTTATAGCAGAAATTAAAAAAGTGCAAGGAGAGATTCCATATAAATTTATCTGAAAGGTGAAGAAAATAAATAAAAAAGTAAAGTATCGAAGGAACCAGGGGAGAAATGAAAAAAGAGAGTACAAAAAAGGTCGGAGAAACAAAGATTATGTTGACTTCTTTGGGTTTTCTAATGAGAACAATAAAAAATATGGTCTTCTGCAACACGAAGAGAGGGTTATTTCATCAAAACCATTTCCGCTTGACCACTTTTTGAACCTTGAGGGCTACAAATTTGTAGGGCCAATTAGTAAGAAAATAATAATCCCAGAACAATTTGTACTTGAAAAACACCACACTTCATCCTTCAACACCATAACTCATATTAGGAGGGCGATAATGGAATATAAAGGTGAAGTCATCCACATTGATTTCTCTAAATGCAAAGACATAGACTACTCCTGTATTTTTTTATTGTTAGTTGTTTTAGTAGAATACACTGATCACTTAGAAAAGATTGATGAAGGGCTTAAAATAAGGAAGGCACGTCCGGATATAATGATTGCACCGTCTAAGAACGATGAAGTAAATGCAAGATTAATGGCTGGCTATTTAATACCTGAGGCAAATGTCACACAGTCTTTTCTTAAACCATTCTCATCCTTGAACTTCATTAGAGGTCAAAAATCAAGAAAAAGTTATGTTGAGAATATGAAAGGTCCGGCCGCAACAACTATACGAAAATATATCAATGAAAATCTGCTGCAACACGGTTTCATGTTGGATGAATTAAATGCCTCTTATCTAGATGGAATAATTTCTGAAGTGCTAAACAATGCGGAAGATCATTCAAAATTTAACACCTGGTACGTAAGTGGAAATATTTTTAAATCAGGGGCTCCAGAAGATAGTGGTGAGGAAGAGGTAAGTGAAGTAAATTTGGCTTTCCTTAATTTTGGATATTCAATCTATGATGGTTTTGAGCAAAACAAAAATCAGAATGTAGAAACCTATGAAAGTATGAATGAAATGTATGAGGAAGTAAAGAAGAAAATGACTACATCTTTGGAATTTTCTAAAGAAGAAATGTTTACATTATATGCTTTGCAGGAAGGAGTTAGTCGGCTAAATTATACTACTGAAGATAGAGGGACGGGTACTATGAAAATCCTAAAATCTTTTATAAATTTAGGAGACTATGTAGATGAAAAAAGGAAACTTGAGCCGAGTTTTCTAATTTATTCCGGTAATGTCTTTTTGAAATGTGACCATAAACATAGGCCATCGAGTTACGATGGAATAGATGTATTAGGTCTTAATGAAAAGAATGATTTAAGTGAATTACCGTCTAAAAGTAACTTGAAAAAATTGGACAAATCGTTCCCAGGTACCTTTTTAGTGGCTAAAATTTATTTAAATAAGCGACATTTGCAAAGTAAAATGGAATCATGATAATAGATCTAGGCAAATATAAAAGTTTCAAAAGTAGCTTATTCACAGGAAGGCCACAAGGTGAAGCTGCTAGAAAGGAAATGAATTTGGATGATCTTGATAAACAAGATCAACTAGTTGTTGTCAAAATTCCAGCTGGTACAAGTTCTATAAATCCTTCTTTTTTTCTTGGTTTATTTTTTCCAAGCATAAAATATTTGGGGTTAAAAAAATTCGAAGAGAAGTATTCTTTTGCTTTTGAAGATGAAAATTCAACGGTTAGAACTATTCTTAGAGGTCATATAGAAGATGCTCTTCGAAATGCGAGTAATACCCTCTCTAAAAAAAATAGTTTTTCCGTTTTTCTAAACAGAAAAAAATCAAATAAGAGTGAGTAATATCATATTAATGATTTTCCCCCAATTCATTATTGATTTCGACCAGAGTATATTACTGCCAACCATATTAAGCTCTACTGTTTTAATAGCTTTATTCGTCATCGGAAGGTTTTTAGATTCGCTGGTAGAAAGGAAAAGGAATACTCAGGAATGGTATATGAAAATGGTGTTAGAACCACATACCAAATTGATCCATGAATATTTTCAAAATTCTATTGATCAAACCAAAAATTTTGGAGATGAATTAACAAAAAATAGCAGTATTGAAAATAAAATGCTTCTTTTTGAGGTATTCGCGAATGATAAGCGTAGAGTTGAGTTTAACTTTATTCTTCTTGTATCTAAACCTTATCCAGATACGGCTAATAATCTAACGAAATTCGTAAATGATTTACATGATAAATGTATTTCTTTTTTAGATGAGGGGGATTACTCTTTGAGGAAATTCGAAAAACTTGAAAAGGATTTAATGTCTTTAAAAGGAGATTTTTTTCAAGAAATCTATCATCCATTCAGAATAAAATCAACATGGAAATGGATTAAGAACAATTACCTTCTCACTCTTGTGGTCATCCTTTTCATGTTTTTCATGTACATAATTGGCTCCAACCTTAAAACCAAAGCAGACCAGAAGGATTTGCCCACTTCAAATTCTCCCATTAGTACTGAACAATTTAGACAAGGTTGAAATGGATTGTTAAAGTTAATCCACATGAAACCTAAATTGCACCTCTTCCCCGGATTCTAAAGAAAGGCGGTATAGATCAATAATTTCAACTCTCTCCTGCTGTGGTACAGCAATTGTCACTTTACGTTTGTTTTTTGTAAGGCAGAAATAGGTAAAGGTATCTTCAATTATTTTTACTTCCTGGATATGAAAAATTTCAATTTCCTTTCCCTCAGCTGTTTCGGAAATAATAGTAATAGAATTGGGATCAAAGAAAATTTTACGGTTGACCTCTTTGAATTCGGTTGTAAATAAGGTTGGCCAGTATTGGGTTAGTGGAGAAGTATAAGTTTCCTGTCCCCAGGTAAGGGTTGAAAGGAAAAAGAAGGGGATCATAACCAGCTTCATCCTCTTAAGGTAATAAAATAAATCATCTCTTGAAGTTTGCCGGGTCGTATGGTATAACTTTTTCCATGTCTACCTCGAAATCCCGCAGTAAACCACGAATTTGTACCATATCAACTCCTACAGATTTTAAGTGCTCCTGAATTCTCCATCGAATGCAGTCCTTAACCTCTCTTCTTTGCAATATATGTTCAGTCTTCCTGGTGAATTGGTTCTCAAAGGAATCCACTATAATAGTTTTAATAAAGAGATGAACACCTGTTTGTCCCATTCCTTTCCCCATGAAACTGTAATCGAATTCAACCCCGAGGTGAGCTTCTGGGATCCATTGTTTTTTCGGACTATCTATGACTTCTCCTACTGATCTGTATTTCATGGTTAAATCCTAATCACCTTTAATTTCCAGTTCATTTTTCACTCATAAAAATAGCGACAAAGTACTTTGAGAACTCTAATATTTTTTATTGTTCAACGGTAAATACGAATTTAGCCGTTGAAGACGGTTGAAGGAAAACCATTAGATTTTACTAGCTTTTAGCTGCACCTCATAAGGAAAGGAAAATTGGGAGATTTGAGCACCACTTATCCACTTTTCCCGGTCCGGCTTATTTAAGACCACCGGCATTCTTTTTTTATTATTATGGATCTTGCTCATTAGTTCATTGGCTTCTGTGGTTAAAATGGAGTAGGAGTTAATAAGCTGATCAGTATTCGGGTTTCTCCAGGAAGAATAGATACCTGCAAATGCAAATATTTCCTGATCCTGCACCTCTAAAAGGTGCTTCTGCTTGCTTTTCCCTTTTGAATCTAGCCACTGCCATTCGTAATATCCGTCTGCGATTATAAGGCAGCGGTTATTAACAGAATTTCGGAATGCAGGTTTCTCTTCGACGGTTTCGATCTTTGCATTTAGAGTCATTTTCCTGATACTATCATCTTTTGCCCAGAATGGTATCAGGCCCCAGTGAAATAAGTCAATTTCTCCCGGGTTTTCATCTGTAATAACAGGAGTAGGTGAAAAGTTAAATCCATTTATTTCTTCCTGTGGGCTGTAACTTTCTGGATCAATAAAGCCGGCACTGAAAGTTTTTTCAATTTCCTTTATCTTGGAATTAAGCTTTGTCCTATAACACATACAACTATTTGATTAGAATAATATACGAATTTTGCCAACACTACCTTGGATCAACGTCTTTATGTCCTCTGCTTTTTTCTAAGATGGTTCAACGGTAATTAAGATGCTTTTTTTGATTTTGGTAAAGTAAAAGAACGAAATCTAAGTTCCATACTTCAACGGCTCAAAATACCTAAACTCTCTTTGCTCCTAATTTTTATCAACTTCTTTGTAAGAGGATTCAACGGTATTTAAAGATATGCATCTTACTTCTTTAAGTTCATACCTTGGAGTTTAGGATGTTTATTTCAACGGCTTGAGTTGCATTAAATTTATATTTCTTTGTCTTTTTTTCGACTTTGTAAAGAGTTCAACGGTAAATAAAGTTCTTTTTCTAGCTCCTCTTAGTATAAGTCTTGAATTCTGATTTCCGTATTTCAACGGCTTGATTAGATTACATTATTCTTAGCCTTATGTTCAAAGTTGAATTGTGAGGAGTTCTTTTTTGCTCATGAGAATGAGAAAAATAAAAGCCGCTATAGATTCTATAGCGGCTAAAAATTTACTTGGAAAAAATAAAAGAGATAATTAGAAGAAATAGTTCCACACATCTACACGCTTGGTTTTCAGTTTTTTAATACGAAAGTCGTGTGGAAGTGGTTTGAAACGGATTTTTCTTACCAACCATTTCCAACACTTTCTACACTTTTTCCACACCTATAAAAGAAGTTATTTTTTTCATATTCAATCATTTAATAGAGGTGTTGGAGTGTTGGAAGTTAAAATGGTAAGTCATCAAGTTCTTCGTCGTCTTTTTTATTTTCTCGAGGTTCTTCATCGCTAAACGGATTTCCAAACAAATTGTTTTCTTTTCTTTGGTGATCTATAGCAAATTTGATTTCATCCTTTACTGATATAGCATTAATATCTACGAGATAAGCACTTGTGTTTCTTGATTCCCGACCAGGAGCCAACCTGACCGATGATATTGCGTCTATCCAAGCTTTATCCTTTTTTAGACTATCTATCATAACACCTTTAGCAGGAGCGTTATCTCTATACTGAATAAACCATTGACGAGAAACTCTGTTGTAACAATTCGTAAAGTTGAAGTATAATTGGTTTCCGGTAAGCTTAAAATCTTGACCCTCCTTTAGCTGATCAGAATGGGATCCACGCATTGAGGCGAGAAAGCAGTCCCACCATCGATTGATAATACTTGCACTATCCATTTTGTTCATCTGTTTATCAATGGTCTTACCGAAATGTGTCATCATCTCCTCATGACTAAAAGTAAAGGGAATGAGGTCTTTGAAAATTTGATAAAAAGCACCTAAAACAGAGAGATTCGATAACATACGTGAATTTGCTTCTGGCTTAATTTCTTTAAGGGACATATGGAACAGCCGGAAATTTTGCTTAAAGCTCTTCTCTACAAGAAGTCGATGTTGTAGAAAGTGATCTGTAAAGGAGCTTATTCCACTCTTCGTCATGTCATTAAGCTTTTCATACTCCTCAGTTTCTTCATTAGAAAAAACTGTTTTTTCCATAAATTCCCATATGAATCTGGTTATTAAAGCTTCCTGGTCAGGTGCGTAATTTCCAGTCATTAAAACCGACGAAAGAATTGGAATGCTATCAGTTCCAACATGGCTATCAATGTTTCCTCGCTTATACCCCCTCCGGTCCCATAGACCTTTTAGGACACCATCTAATTTTGCATCTCCATTTTTATATTCTGATAAATGTGAGATTGTATTTGAGAATTGAGCGAATTCACGGACTTGGGCTTTTATAGTACTAACACCTCCTTCTAAGTTAATGGCTGTTTGTGGATGTCCAAAAAAACTTTGACAGACATCTGCTAGTTGGTCCTTTCCAGAAGAAGCAGGACCATATAAAAAGAGCATTGGAAACATATTTAACTCGGCAACTACTATGTCTTGGAAAATGCTGGCAATTGAAAAAAGGATGCCCATCATCCCATGTTCTCTATGTACTTTTATAACTTGAGATGTAAAGTTCTGGAACGTTACAGGAGCCTTTAAACTCAACACTTTTTTTTGTGCCTCATACTTATACAGATTCGACCTGTAGATATTATTTGCTGAAGGAACGTAAAATGAAACATTCTCTTTTTCAAATACTCCATTCTCATCGATGGTGATACTCGACTGCGAAGGACAAGAAACTAAATTGTTCCATACCCAAAAACCTTCTGGTTGCCAGCCTAGAACTTCTATTTTGCGGCCAGTGCCCATATTATCAAATAGGTAAGTTTTCAGTAATTCATGGTCGGCCCGATTTCCTTTCCACCTAAAATTACCATGAGCAGTAACAGCGTTTTCAAAAGTAGTAAGTGAATTTATGTCTGAAGACTGCATATCAAAAATGCGCTCTAATCCATGGACATTTTTTAAACGAACTAGTTTCATGGGGAACTTTTCATCCTGCATGTGCTGGATTATCTCAATGTGGAAATTACTAACTGATCGAAAACTATAAGGAGGTTCTCCTTTCTGTTGAATCCAAACTTGCTTATTGGCGGTAAAAAGTTGGTACTTTTCTATTGTGGGGAGGAGTTCCTCTAAGGGAGCACTTACAACGGAAGGTAATCGGTATAATCCTTCATCTTTTGTTAGTAAAGTGGTTTTATTTTTCGCTTCGTGATTTTTTATAAACCCTCTGACTTGTGGTAATTTCACACCACTTTCTTTGGAAAGCCAATCGGTGTAAATTTCTCGCATTGCGTCATCTTCAATCTTGGCAATAATTTCAGCTAAAACTTTTGTTTCTTTTGCTACGTCAACGGAGTCCTTACCTTTAAAACATTCTTCCATCAAAAATTTGAAACCGTCATCTCTATACTGGGAATTTACTCCTAATTCCTTCAATCCGTATTTTTTAACTGAAGAAGACCAAAAACGAACAAATTCATCGGGGTCGAGAGCGGGAGATAAAAAAACAACCTGAACCCGAAATCCGTTTTGGATAAATTCAGGTACATATTTTAGCATTGCTTTTCTGCCTGCGGAATCCGGATCAAAGCAAAAAACTATTTTTTCGCAGAGTTTCTTTAGGACAGCGATTTGTCTTGCACTAATAGATGTTCCACAGGACGCTATGGTATTTCGGATACCATTCTCCTGCCAGGCTATTACATCATTATAGCCTTCGACTAACCATACTTCACCACTCTTAGTTATTGATTCTCGTGCTGTTGATAAACCATACCAGAAGGAATTTTTCTTATAAACTGCACTTTCTTTAGAGTTTATCCATTTAGGGTATTTCGAATGATCATCGAGTTTGCGTCCAGCAAGACCAATTGGAAACGCATTAAAGCCTTTGCTATCGAGTAGAGGGAATATAACTCGATTACTGTATTTATCATAGTTTTCATTGATAATTCCTAGCTCTATGCCGTCATGTTTTCTCCCAGAACTTACGCACTTGTCATAGATATATTTTCCTCCCGGAGCATAGCCAATCCTATATTTTCTTACCACTTCGGGTGAATACTTTCTTTTGTCAAAGATTTCTAATTTTGCCGGATGATCCTCAGGAAGGTTCCAGAAGGCTTTTTCATACTCCTTTATAACGGACTCTAATAAGGAATATAATTCTTGTAATTTATGTTTCTCCTGGATAATCTCCTCCCTTACATTTTCGGTGTCATATTCTAACGGAATACCTGATTTTCGTGCTAACCATTCAATAGCCTCTGGATATGAAAGGTTTTTCATCTCCATCAAAAAGCTCACTGGATTGTTACCACCTTTATCAGAGGAATAATCCTTCCAAATTCCCTTGGAAGGAGAGACTGTAAAACTTGGAGTTTTTTCATTAGTGAAAGGGCTAAGTCCTACATAATTTGCGCCCTGTTTTTTTAAATCAACGAATTCAGAGATGATTTCTAATAAGTCTGAACTTTCTGTAATTTTTTCTATGTTTTCTTTTTTAATGTAATTCATTTTTCTTGTTTCTTTTGGGTTAGTGGAAGTAGTTGATACTACTCCCAAATCAATGTTTAGGAAACAAGCCAAAATGCCTATATTTGAGTTGCAAACCAGATGAGGCTTAAATGGCTTTGAATCCTGTTGGTTTCAAGGCCTTATTTAAGCTGTATAAGACTTTCTTCTACTTCTGAGCGTTTGTAAAATACTCTTGCTCCAAGGCCATAACGTTTTAGTTTGCCTTGGTCAGTCCATCGGTCAAGGGTGGCGGTTGTTACTTTTAATAGCTTTGCGACCTCTGACCTGCTTAGATATTCTTCTGGTGTTTTGGGTTGGAACTCTTGTTTGAGTTGGGAGATTAGATTCGTTTCTAATTGATTTAATTTTAAGTCAATTTTTCTTTCGAATTCTTCCGAGTCTTGAATAATTTGTAGTGACATAACGTAGTTTTTATTAGTTATGACACAAATCAATCTTAAGTATTTCTTAAGTATTATTTATTTTGATCAGTTGATACTTATTAGTCTTTTCCAGAAGTAACAGTAAAGCCCCACTGGATCAATTGATCTTTTACTCGGGGCAGGTTCTTTTTAGAGTAATATGGGCTTTTTTTATCCTTGAATTTTTGTTCCCCTTGCATTGCATTTAAGGCTGGTTGTAAGTACCGTTCTCCTGTAATGGCGCCCAATACTTTAGCCAGTTTGTTTGTAGAAAGAGAAGGGTTTATCTGCTTTAGATAATCAATTAATCCAAGTTCCTGCAAAAAGAGTAATTTTTGGGTTCCTGTAGTGTTGTGGTATTCGGGACTTGGAACTTCTACCTCTTTTTCTATTTTTTGGAAGGCAATATTTTCTTCATTTGAGAATTCGTATCCTAAGCGATTTGCTTTTATTCTTAGGAATAAAACTTTGCCTCTATATGAATAAAACTCGAGCCAAGTTTCTTTTCCAATTTTTTCATGATTCATTTCATAGACTTCAATTTCCTCTTTATGTTGCATATAGGAGTCCCACTCTAAGGCATGAGGATCTTCATTTTTAAACCATGGCACCTCGGATTTAGGAATGTTGTTTAATTGAAGATATTCTTCGATAATTTCCTCTTTTATGTTTTCTATTTCTAGGTGACGTTTTTTTAGTTCTTCAAGAAGTATTAGTATGAAGGCCTTTTCAATTTCTATAAAATCCTTTTGATCTGGATTCATAGTCAATTGGTCGCCAACAAATTCAGTGAGAAAAAACTCATAATCTCTTATGAACTTCCTATAATTTTCTTTTAAAAAAGTGGGGTCAAGTGGATACCTGCTCTCGGAAAGTTCTTTATAATAATTTTGAAAAAAGTCGCGGGCTGTAAAGGAATTATTTTTCATTCGAATGATTATTATAGAAATCTGCTATTTGTTGTGCATAATCCATTGAGGACTTTCCAATGTACTGCAAAAACATTTTTTCGGTTCCATGAGCCGTTATTTGCATAATAAGGGGAGTGGGTAAAATACCGTAATGATTAGTTGCAAAGGACCGTCTACAAACATGAGAGGATATTAACTGGTACTTAGGAAAGGTCCCAAATATTTTTCGCTTTTCACCTTTTTCTTTATACTTCCCATCCTCATCCTTGGGAATTTCCTTTCCTTCCTTGTCCACCATGGTAACTTTACCGCCATATGTTGGTTTCTTTAAATTTGCTTCCTCACACAAAACCTTAAGTTGGTCATTAAATTTTTGAAGAGAAATTGGGTCCGGGAGGCCTTCCGCTAATATTTCTTTAGTGGCGGGAAGAACTGGAATGGTTACAATTTTACCTCCCTTTTGTTGGGTCAGTTCAATTAGATCTAATCCTTTTCGGGTCACAAAATTTTCTTCAGATATGTTGAGTAGATCTTGCCCTCGTTGACCTAAATTACACCCCAATAGAAGCCATTTTCTAGTGTTTTCTAAGGAAGGTTTACTCAGGGAGGTATTTTTTATTTGATTCAATTCTTCCGGCGAAAGGTAAATGACATGATCGTTTTTGGTTTTACCTCCTTTTACTTTTTTCAATTGATGGTTCACTTCTAAACCGTTTATTGCGGCATCTGCACAAACAGTTTTTAGATCATCTATTTTTTTCTTAGAGTAACCCTCCGAATATTTCCGGTTATTAAGCATCCAGTCAAGAAACCGTTTCCCGAAGCTAATGTCAACATCCTTGACTTTTATTTTTTTTCTTCCTTGGTATGCTTCAATTATGTTTAACAGGTTTTTGTAGGAGTTACGTCTACTTTTTGATAAGCCTAAGCTTCCTTTGGAATTCTCTCGAAGGTGTGAGGTGTCAATAATATGTTGAATGGCGTCTGTCAAATATTCGCTTACAATTTCCCTTTCTTCAGCTATATAAACTTTATTATGTATATCGATTTGTTTTTGAAGCCAGGCTCCATTTATGGAGGAAGATGGTGTCTCTGAAAATGAATCGATTATTTTCTCTTTAAGCTTCCTTAAATCACTTGCCAAGTTTTTGAGGTGCTCGCTTTTCGGTAAAGGTGCCTTTTTGGACTTGCTCCAATATTTTGGATTAATTACTTTTCCAGTATTTTTAGTTATGTCATGGGTGCTATTACCTTCTTTGAACCGGACATGTATGGTAGCAGGATTATCTTTTCCTTTGACCAAGAAATTTACGGTTGCCATAATTTATAATTGAGATCTTTTCAAAGATATATCTTTCCCCGCACTTTCCCCGCATATTCCCCGCAATTTTATTATCTGTTAATTATGCATAAGATATACAGATATTGTTTTAGGTCAATGAACATGGGCTAATAAAGAGATGAGCGGATTTTTAATGTATAATGAGTATACATTAAGAGTTATGTTTCAAGTCCCGCTCCGAGTACAAAAACCCTCTTTATCTTATTGATTTAGAGGGTTTTTTGTTTCAGTCCCCTTTTATTAGATAAACATTTGCCAAATAAATTAAGTCCCGTAAAATATGGCTGTTGTTCTGCACCTCACGTCCATTCATATTTTATTCAAACCTCATTTCCTCAGGGGGGAAATGTGTCACGGTTTTATTGGTTTCTGTAACAAAACAGGTAAAACTCCTACATATTAATAAAGTTTCCCGTTCAAAATGGTTTTCATAACCAGTAAAAATCATTATCATGGCGGGCGCCATAATAATGAACTGAATGATTTGTCGGCCTTTGATCATACTAACTTTTAAAACCGATCCCGTGTTCAAAAACTATTACCTGCCTCTCCTTCTTGCATTTACGGTACTTTTACCTTCCTGTGAAAAAGAAGATCCTGTTCCTCAACCCGACTATTCCATAGGATCTACTCCATCCTTTGAGCTTATAGAGCAATACCCGAACGGATGGATAAAGCAAGGCCGGTATCAGTCTTCTGAAGCTACTTCCGAAGAGTTCGAATATTATGAGAATGGGTATATTAAATCGGCGAAGGTGTACGCCAGCTATCCGCAGCACCACCTGTACATGGAAGTGAGCCGTAGTGAGGAGAATAAACCCCTCTGGTCAAAATATTACCATCCCGACGGGGAGTTATGGTTTGAAACCGAATATAAGAACGGGCTTCCCTCGGTTAAAAAAGTGTACAGCGAGGCAGGTACGGCTGTTCACACCTATACCGACGGAGAGCTGAGCCGGGTTGAATTTACAGCGGCCGATGGTAACAGCAGCGCCATCACCTCTTACAACAAAGCCGAGGGAAGCCGTGAGGTAATCGTTACCCGTAACGGAGAAACTGTTCTTGATGAAAACCATGCATACCGGGAGCAGGTAGGGGCGGGAATTTATACGCATACCCATGTGCCGGTAGCCAATCCTTTTGGATATACCGAAACCTCCTACTTCAAACTTAATCAGTCATTTTCGCAATCTCCTTCCTGGGAATACGATTCCGATCCCATAGGATTCATGTTCCCTTATCGTCTGTTCGATGAATTCTACAATCCCGGAAATTATTTTGCCACCAGGTTTGCCGTAAGTACCGAACTGTACCAGTCGGTCATTGAGCAGTATCCTGTAACCGAAAGAGGAGTGTTGATAGGTGGAGGAAAGTACGAGGACGGGTACGAAGCCTTTTCTGACAGTTGGGCGGTAAGGGATTCCCTGGCCAAAGTTTATGATGAAGATCCCGCCCTGTACAAGCTGAAATATGGAAATGAGTACATTGAAAAGATCGGTTACGGGAAGATCTTTTTTGTGATCGGGGCGCTTCGGAACCTGCCTACAGATGAAGCTGTGGCCGGGGAGATCAGGAATATTGCCCGCAAACAGCTGTCGGCATTGATCAGCGGCAGCACCGGCCTTACTCCGGAGGAACAGGAAAAACTTGACAGGGTTTGGTTCGAGGTAAAGTTTTTCTCCACCCTCAAGGAACACCGGGACGGCGTGGTGATAGGTACTGCTGCAGATTATGATAATGCCCTCGGCGACCTAAATGCCGGAGAAGTTTCGGTGATCCAGCTGAAATACAGATCGGTTGACGAACTATAAAGAGGAAACTGCGGATAGCGCAATGATACTCCGGCAGGAAAATTTGTAATTCGAAGGTCAGTGTCAAAAAAGGAAGAAAAAATAAAAAAGCCCTGGCCCACAAAAGATGCCATGGCGCAGATCTATGAAAAGAACCTGTGGGGTGGCAATAAATCGGAATTCTACTCCGGGTTGGGCTCGCATCATCCTGAAACAGTTGATCCATATTTAGAGGCAGTGTCGGCTTTTTTAAATGGTCTTGAGACTCCGCCCGTTCTTTGCGACCTGGGTTGCGGGGATTTTAATGTTGGTAAAGAACTGGTAAAGTTCTCCAAAAAGTATATCGCTGTAGACATAGTGCCGGAGCTTATAGCGCGTAATCAGAAAGAATTCATGGCAGATGATCTGGAATTCCGGGCTTTGGATATTGCAAAGGAGGAGTTGCCTTCGGGAGACTGCGCGATCCTGCGACAGGTTTTTCAGCATTTATCTAATCCGGAAATAAAAAGCGTGGTAGAAAAATTATACGATTTCAAGTATGTTATTCTGACCGAGCATTTGCCGGAAGGTGATTTTGAACCCAATAAGGATATTGTTTCGGGGCAGGGGATCAGGTTGAAAAAACAAAGTGGTGTGGATCTTTCAGCCTCACCTTTTAACTTCAGGGCCAAAGAAGAAAAAAGACTACTAACCGTTCCATCTCCCGGGTTTAAAGGGGTTTTGGTAACAACCTTGTATAAGAATTGATGAATGCGCAAACCGGGAGGCTAGACTATCTTCAGCCTTTCTGCGGATGAAAATTGGGATCTGAAGGATCGTTATCCAGGTCATAGGTAATACCCAGGGCAAACATGAATAAACCGTAGCAGATAATGCCAACGGCGACTATCGCAAAAGGGATCTTGCCGATGTGGTCCCCAATAAAGTTGAAGGCCTTATCAGTGTTGACCACATATTCCGAATCATTAAGAATGCCCGATTTCATAAAGAAGAAGCCGATGATGCCCAGGATGATTCCGCGGGCCACATACCCGGTAAAACCCAGGAAAAAAATGGCAGCTTTCTTTTTCCCGTTGAACTGTACGATATCAAGACGCTCCCTGTATCCCCGGGTAATTCCGTAGAACAATTGCACTGCGGCAATAAGAGCTATCAGCACGCCCAGGCTAACAACCAGCCATTTGCCCCAGTCGTAATCGAGCATGTTAGCCGTCATTTCCCTTTTTTGTTCAGGGCTGCCGTCTTCAGAATAACTTGCAGAACCTATTAAAACAACCAGTGCAGAGTAAGCGATAAAGGCATCGGCAAGTGAGCTGAGGCCGATCCCGGTACGACGGGCCAGTCCTTTCCAGCCATTTCCATACTTATAGGGATCACGAAAGGATTCATATAGTCGCCAAACGATATAACAGAGCATTCCCAGCAGGATGGACCAGATGACAATTTCGCCTCCCGGCAGGTCGTTCACATAAGCAAGAAGACTGTTTTTGGAAGCGCCACCATCCTTCAGCCTTAGTAGGGAAAGGATTGCGATGATCCCAATGGCCGTATAGATGAAGCCGGTGGAAATGCAACCCAGAATAGGAAAATATTTGAGGTATTTTTTCTTCGCTTTTTTCACGCGGAATAAGGACTTTTCCTGAAAATAAAGATTTTTTCTTTTTACGGCTGAAGATCCGGGTAAAGTTTGTTCATGGTTCGTTTTACAGATCAACGAAAATTTCAGCATTAGCCGTAGAAGACCATTGAGCTAACAGACCCGCTCCT
Source organism: Salinimicrobium catena (assembly GCF_900102915.1). Lineage (GTDB taxonomy): Bacteria > Bacteroidota > Bacteroidia > Flavobacteriales > Flavobacteriaceae > Salinimicrobium > Salinimicrobium catena. The sequence continues at coordinate 52,325 of NZ_FNGG01000009.1, read as the reverse complement.
AAACTTAATTGCCTGGCTTAAGCGGGAGTTTTACCGTAAAAGTTGTTCCTTCTTTCCTGTTGCTTCGTACATTTATTGTACCGCCGTGTCCTTCGACGATTTCCTTAACAATCAGTAAACCGAGCCCATAGTTCCTTCCATTGCCCGTTCTTTCGTCACTAGCTGAAAATCCTGTGTTAAAGATCTTCTTCTGAACTTCCTCAGAAATGGGCGAATCATGATTGTGAACGGTTAAAAGCGCCTGATCTTCTTCTTTTGAAAGTTTGACATATACCTTGCCTCCCGGCTCCCCGTCTCCTATCGCATTTATAATGAGATTGCTCACCATCTGCTCTATTCGCAGGATATCCCATTCTCCTTCTACCGGTTGAGGCGCATCAAGAATGATATTAGCTTCAGGATAGCCCAATTGAACTTCATGCACTATTTCTTCAAGTCGTTCCTGAAGGTCTGAATTCGATCTTTTTATGTTCATCCTGGTTCCTAACCTCAGTTCGGTCAACTCGAGAAGATTGTCAATTAATTCCGTCATGCGTTTTATGCTTGACCGGGATAAATTAAGGGCCTTTTCTTTTTTGGTTTTGTCATCTGTGAGGCTCAGAATGGCATTGGCTCCCTTGACGGCAGCAATGGGATTACGGAGGTCATGGCCCAATATTCCCAAAAACAGATTTTTGCTTTCATCAAGTTTAGTCTGGAAACGTTCGAGGGAAATCATCCAGATCTCATCTATGGCTTCATTGAACCTGATCATGTCGTAAAAATCTGCTTCCCAGTTCTCTTTTCTGCTCTTTTGGGCCCACAGGCGAAGAACACTTGCCCGCAGTGCGCGGAACTCCGAACTCAGCTGCATAAAATCAAATCCGAAATCCAGTCGCTGTTCTCCATGAGCAGTAGCCGCTTCTGTGTCCTGGAACGACATTTCCTTATTGCCCATGGATTTTTTTTCCTGCTCATCAGCTGTTTGTGAAGATTCCATGTCATTTGAGATCCTGTCAAGAATTTCCTTTACATGATCGGTCACCTCTTCCAGGTCCATCTCGAAAGTACGGCTGATATTATTTTGAGCGTACCTGATCCACTCCTGGGTTATTTCATCCTTATTTTCCTGAATAAAATGTGATAATTTCATAGATCGCAATTTGTGGGAAATTACCCATTTTTGATCAAATTAAAACTTCCCTGCCTTAATTTTATAGGTAAAATTATTTCTACCACTGCTTTTCAAAGGGCTTCCCCGGCATCCGGACAAAATTCTGAATAGGATCTTAGAGGGAAGTATGGTACTCTAATCATGGAAGGTATTGTACCGTTTTGGTTTATAAAAAGTCAGATCTTAGTCGCTTTTAACGGCACCTCGTACGGAAAGGAAAATCGGGAGATCTCAGTTCCGCTTATCCATTTTGCCTGATCCTGCTTATGTAAGATCACCGGCATTCTTTTTTTATTGTTGTGGATCTCGCTCATCAGCTCATTCGCTTCGGTGGTTAAAATAGAGTAGGAGTTGATAAGCTCATCAGTATCCGGATTTCTCCAGGAGGAATAGATGCCTGCAAAGGTGAATATTTCCTGGTCCTGGACTTCCAAAAGGTGTTTTTGTTTGCTTTTTCCCTTCGGGTCCAGCCACTGCCATTCGTAATAACCGTCTGCGATGATAAGGCAGCGGTTAGTAACAGCATTGCGAAAAGCGGGTTTTTTTTCGGCCGTTTCGATCTTCGCGTTGAGGGTCATTTTTCTGATCTTGTCATCCTTCGCCCAATGTGGGATGAGGCCCCAGTGGAACAGCTCGATCTCCCCCGGGTTCACATCTGTTATGACCGGGGTGGTCGAAAAGTCAAAGGCATTGATCTCTTCCTGCGGAGTGTAGGCTTCAGGCTCAATAAAGGGCGCATTGAAGGTCTTTTCGATCTCCTTTATACGGGAATTAAGTTTGGTCCTGTAGCACATGGCAATAGTTTATTGCTCTAATTTAGTGTTTTCTGAAGTTTTTTAAACTCAGTTTCTCTTATTAGCTAAGATGCTTTGCAAGTCGAAAAGGACCTTCTTCCAATCTACAGTTGGGTTGTGAAAGGGATTTTTTCTTTTACTTTTTGCTGAGTGCTTATTTACAGCTGCAAGGCAGGCCGGGTCCAGAGCGAAATTCCGAAATACCAATCTGCGGACTTCCAGAAATGCCTCTACCTGATCATTGATCTCCTTTACCCGTTTTAGGTCGTTTGAGCGCCATTTCTTAAAAGCAAAAGTTTCAATGGCATGGTATTGCTGCAGGTTCTTCTTTTGCAGTTTTTCGGCTTTAGAAGTTAAGACTTGTCCCATGCAGTTAGTGGTCAGGAAAAAGAACAACAGGAAACACTTCATGATCGGTTAGTTTTTGAAAATGAAACATTTATTAAAACAGGGGAGGAGGGAACAGCAAAACGGGAGGGAAGGGAATCAGCGCATAATATAAAATACTAAAAATCAGCTAATTAAAAAAAGTGTTTTGATGTTTCGGTGCAATGCATGGTAAAAATAAAACCCGTCAACCATAACGGTGACGGTCTGAAGCAAGTAGAAATTCAGTGCATTAAAAAGATCGAATGCCGTTTATTTGAAAAGGCTATTTCGTTTTAAAATTGATCTCTACATCCTGGTTTGGAGATTCGGCTGAGGTTTGTGGTGAAAGGCCTATCAGGATGAACTGGTACTCGGTATCTTCTTTTAAAACCCAATCCAGGATCACCGTCTTTCGGTCTTCACTGTATTCCATATTTCGGAAATCGGGAAATTCTTTCCCGTCTTCTCCGGGCCTTATGAAGTCCGCGCCTGCAAAGGGTTTGTCAAAGTGGATGCTAATGCTCGCAAGAGCGGGATCCACCGCGGTATCTCCGTTCCTGAATTCCCCAAGGGATTGGAAGCGGGCTTTTTCCCGGTCAGCTGCTTCAGCCCAACTGTCGATGTTCCCGGCCCAGTGATCATAAGCCTTTGCAAGTTGCGGGTAATAGCTTTCCAGAGTAGGGTACTTTTGCCGCTGCCGGTCGTATTTTTCAAGTTCGGTTACTAACTCCCTTATCCAGATAAAGCCCCGGTTCAGCTGTTCGGTTATCTCCTTTTGGATCTCCTCTTCGGCATACCCATGATCTTTCATGTATTGGATGACGGCTGCCCTTACCAGGGCCTCGTTCAGCACGGTTTGCCAGTTCCCATAGCCTCCGCGTCTCATTTTCTCTTTGACGGTTTCATAGATGATCTCTCCATTTTTTCTGAAGGGTGCCGGGTCATTGTTCAGAAGGTAATTGACAAAGGAATGGTTGAACTCGTGGAGCAGGGTAGGAAAATGACTTTCGAGGGTGTAGGCCGCCATTCCTGTAGTATCGGTCTTCCAGGTACCCATAATGGCATATACCTCCCTTTCCCCGTTCGGCAGATCAACCGACCGCCCATAATTTCCCCCGCCATTTCCCGGGGCAATGACGATCCCAAACTTCTCGTTGGGTTCTTTTCCGTAGAATTTTTTGTACCAGCCCAGGTCCAGGTGTTCATAGACCGGCAGAAATCGGTTGCTGATCTCTTTATATAATTTCTGGTTTTCTGTAAAAAACCTTTCAGAATCGGTCTCCGAATAAAACCTTTTTAAAAGGCCTGCGAATTTCAGTGCGTTCTCTTTCCCCCAGCGTTCATCGGGAACAGTTTCAGTAAAAGCCACTTTTGGGTTGAGAGAATCATCAAGATGGATGGCCATGCTCATCACCGCGTCATAACCCACCCCGTGCTTCTCCCTTAGCTCCTGCGCAAATTCAATTAGTGCGTGGTCTTCATAAGGGGCATAATATTCTTCGATCCTGCTGGTGTAGAGCTTGAAATTCTCTGAACTGTATTCACTGTTCCCGGCCAGCCTGAAGACGATGCTCAATAACTCTATTCTTTTATCCACTCCCGGCTCATCCAGGATAGGTTTGTGTTGACAGGTTGAGAAATGGGTTACCAATAGCAGTACTGCAGTGACAAGGATCTTCATGATTGATTTTTTTAGATGGTTTTTTTAAGGACAAAGAAAAAGGTCACTTGTTACAGTTCTTAGTAAAGCTGGTTTTAAAAACTGGGGGAAAACCCCCATTGATAGCGGTTCATTGCTTTGGTAATTTAATTCCACTTTTCCCCTCGAAGTCTAATCATTAAAATCTTTTTCTCATGATCAATGACTATAGCCGGGTGTGGAAGTCGCTTGTTCTGGTGTTCAGCGTGGTATTGGCGGTTTACATCGTGCTAAAATATACCTCTTAAGTCTTTTCTTTCTCTGCTGCGGAAGGGCTTGTTCTCTTAACATTTAAAGAATTTTTAACAGGGTTGGCGGGTATTTGACCCCTTTGCTCTGTTTAGAAATTCTATTTTTGGCTTATATTATTTCAGGTATGGCAGAGAGCAAAAAATGGAAACGGCATCCAAAGTTCAGAGATCTACGCATCAGCAGTGACGGGTCAGATTTTCTGCTGAACGATAAGTTGCTCAGAATAAGGGATCACAAGATCAAGAACGGCAAGATCCTTAAAGTGGTGATGATCAACAGGACCTACTATTCTGTTCCAAAACTCATCCTGGAAACCTGGGGCCCGCCGAAACCTGAAGACGGGCGGCAGTATTTTGCCATGTACAGGGACGGCAATAAGGAAAACCTGTATCCTAAAAACCTTTATTGGGGTACCCAGCTCATGAATAAGGAGGATCTTTTTGAGCGGGACCTGAAGCTGAGCCGGCTTACCAAAGACCAGACCTACGAGGCCTTTGAGCGTAATCAATACCGTGGAGAATCCATCGCTTCCATAGCCCGGGACATGAAGGTTTCAGACATGGCCATTCACCGGGCCATCAAAAGGATCAACAGGAAGGTGAAGGCAAAAGAAGAAAAGTAGCAGGCTAGTCTTTGCTCATCACAAATAAAACAAACCAATATTCCAACTGAGTCTTTGCTCAAAGCATCAGGTTAGCTCGGTAAAATTACCTACTTTAGAGATTTTCATTTTAAATTTCACAGAATTATAGAAAGCGATACAATGGGGAACTTTTCCCGCGAAAAAGAGGGGCAAGAATTATCTGCAGGTGAGCTACAGGCCGCGGCACTTGCCAATAGCGTAAGGGAGCCCGTGCTGATAGTAGATCAAGACCAGAAAATTATTGCAGCCAACCAGAATTTCAACAGTCTTTTCGGGTTTGAAAAGGATGAGGTCTTAGGTCTGTCCGTTTATTCTCTTAATGACCATGCCTGGCACCTTTCAGTCTTAAAGGAGTTGCTTGAGGAGGAACTTCCGCAGAAAAAGCAGGTGCAGGATCTGGAAGTGGTCTATGACCTGGAGTACTTCGGAAAATTGACATGTCTTGTGAATGCCACCCTGCTCGAAACAGGAGGAGAGGTTTTTTCAATGCTTACTTTTAAGCCGCAGATAGCAGGACACAGTAGCATCAGCCAGGAACTCGAATACCTGAAAACCGTGAGGGATGTGTTGATGAAGGCGCCTGCCATAATTTGCAGCCTTAAGGGTCCTACCCATATTTTTGAGATCGCCAATAAAAAATACTGTGAACTTATCGGTCAGGTAGATATCCTGGGTAAGCCCATAAAAGAAGTGCTGCCCGAGATAGAAGGACAGGGGTTCATCGATATTCTTGATGAAGTGTTTCGCACGGGAGAGATTTACATTGGGCATGAAAAGCCTGTTTCTCTGGAAAGTGAAAACGGGCAGGTTACGTCTTTCCTCGATTTTGTTTATCAGCCTTTAAAGAACGAGAAAGATGAGATTACCGGCATTTTCGTACATGCAGTAGATGTGACCGAAAAAGTGCTGGCCAGGAAAAAGATCGAAGAGAGCGAAAGTGAACTGCGCAATATAATGGATACCGCCCCGGTGATCATCTGGATAAGCGATGAAAATAATCAAAATGTTTATCTAAACCGAAAATGGTATGAATTTACCGGCCAAACCAAAGAGGAATCCTTTGGGATGGGTTGGGTGGAGGCCGTTCATCCTGAGGATAAGCTGGAGGCCGAAAGCCGATTTGTGCAGGCTATAAAAGAAAGGACCTCTTATGAGAACTTCTACAGGTTGCGCACTGCGGTAGACGAATATAGGTGGATGTTCAACCAGGGAAGCCCAAAATGGGACAGGGAAGGTAATTTCTGCGGAATGGTTGGCGCTGTGGTCGATGTACATGAAGAAGTCACCAAAGGGCAGCTGGTAAGGGAAAACGAACACAGAACCAGATCAATCGTGGAAGAGGCCACGGTGGCCACCGCCATCTATACAGGTCTTGAAATGAAGATAGAGCTGGCTAACGAAGCCATGATCAATCTTTGGGGTAAAGACCGTTCTGTGATAGGCAAGACCTTACGGGAATCCCTTCCCGAGCTTGAAGGCCAGCCTTTTTTCCAGCTGCTTCATGATGTTTATACTTCCGGCAAGACCTACTACGGGAAAGAAGACCGGGTTGACCTCATGATAGACGGGGAGATGCAGACGGGATATTTTAATTTCACCTATAAGCCTTTGCGGAATGAGCAGGGGGAGATCTATGGCATCCTCAATATGGCCATGGATGTGACAGAGCAAAGACTGGCCAGGAAAAAGATCGAGGAGAGCGAACGGCGATACCAGGAGATCATTCATTCCTCTCCGGCTTTGATCGCCACCTTTGAGGGACCCGATAATATAATAAAGATAGCAAATGACGCCATTTTAGAGGCCTGGGGTAAAGGAAAGGATGTAATAGGAAAACCTTTCTTCGCTGTGCTCCCCGAACTGGTAGAACAGGGGTTCGAGGATATTATAGCACATGTCTATGAAAGCGGGGAACCTTTCAGTGTTCATGAAATGCCGGTAGACCTCGTGAGGTATGGGAAAAAGGAAACCCTGTACTACAATTTCGTTTACTACCCCCAAAGGGATATCAACGGCAAGATTACGGGGATAGTAGATATTGCTACCGAAGTGACCCCGCAGGCGATCCTTAACCAAAAGATCAAAGAAAGCGAAAGCCACTTTAGGCAAATGGCCGACCTGATGCCTGAGAAAGTGATCAATACCGATGTCGAGGGCAGAGTCCTGTTCTTTAATCAGCACTGGCTGGGATATACCGGTTTGAGCAGTGAAGAACTCACCGAAAAAGGCTGGACTTCAACCATTCACCCCGAGGATATTGCCGCTTACCAGGAACAATGGGAGCGGGCTTTAAAATCTGGGGAGAACCTGGACATGGAAATAAGGCTGAAAGACAAAGAGGGTGAGTACAAGTGGCATCTAAGCAGGGCAGAGGCCATAAAGGATAAGACCGGCGCCATAAAAATGTGGATCTCTACCAATACTGATATTCATCGTTTGAAAGAGGAGGAGAAGCGAAAAGAAGACTTTTTAAAGGTAGTAAGCCATGAGCTCAAAACTCCTGTTACCTCTATAAAGGGTTACATCCAACTGCTGCTCGCCATGCTGAAGTCGGCACAGGATAAGAAGGTGAGCGCACTTCCTTTGCAGCCCTCGCTTGAAAGGATAGACCACCAGGTGGGTCGGCTTACCCGGCTTATTTCTGAAATGCTTGACATATCGCGGATCGAAGAAAACAAGCTGGAAATGCAGAAGGAGATCTTCAGCATTAACGAACTGGTGACCGAAACTGTTCAGGATATCAAATATACGAACACCCAGCACAAGATAGAGGTGACCCATTACTCCCACTGTCTGGTAAACGCCGATAAGGACAGGATTGGTCAGGTGTTGATCAATCTAGTTACCAACGCCATTAAATACTCTCCCGAAAGTCAGGATGTGGAAATTACCATTCAGGAAAAACCGGCAGGCAAGGTGAGGGTGAGCATCATAGATCATGGAATAGGAATTGATAAGGAAAATCACGTTAAGATCTTCAAAAGGTTCTTTAGAATAAGTGAAGAGGATGAGGATACCTATTCCGGGTTTGGAATAGGGCTCTATCTTACCAATGAAATAATAGAGCGTCACGGTGGCGTGGTAGAAGTTATAAGTGAAAAAGGGAAGGGGTCTGAATTCAGTTTTATCCTGGATACGGCTACTCAAAAAGATACGGAAGAATAATGAAAAAAAACGCGAGAATACTGGTTGTAGATGACGATTCAGGTATTGGGGAAATGCTCAAGACCCTCCTGGAATTCTACGATTTTAACGTGACGGTAACCGAACAACCCGATGAGACCGAAGAATTGATCGCTCAGCACGACATTGACCTGGTAATGCTGGACATGCTCATCTCTGGAGTGAACGGTACTGATGTTTGCGCCCGATTGCGACAAAATGAGGAGACCAGGGATATTCCGGTATTGATGATGTCTGCCCTGCACGACGCGGGAGTGAAATGTAAAAATGCCGGGGCAAATGATTTCATTGCCAAGCCTTTTGAGATGGACGATCTCATCTCCAGGATCAATAAGATCCTGGAAGAGAGTCAAACAGCTTAAATTATTTTTTGGCAGTTGCAGTTTCCTGCCTGAGGATTTCCAGGGCTCTTTCGGGATAATCGGTAATGATCCCGTCAACCCCCTTTTTAAGCATTTTTCTGATCTTTCTTTTCCTGTTCACGGTCCAGGGGACAAGCTTCATGTTCCCGGTCTTTACGCTGTCTACAAATTTGACGCTCTTGATCAGCTTATGCCGGGGGCTGTAGTAATCTGGCTTGAAATCGAGGAGCGAGAGGTTCCTGTCAATACCTCCCTTTGAGACCAGGTAGGAGATCCTTACCTGCGGATGATCTTTATGCAGCTGATTGAGGAAGTTTGGGTCAAAGGACTTGATGACGGTGCGTTCCTCAACGCCTTTGTCTTGTATCACGTTCATGACCAGCCTGGCGAATTCGGCAGGTCCCGGCTGAAACTTGTGGTAATTTTTAGGACCTGATTTGACCTCTACCCAGTATTCTACAGGCTCCTTTCCTGTTTTGGAAGTGAAGGCTTCAACGCTGTCAATTACCTCCTCTAAAAGAGGTTTGTAGGAGCTTATCTTTTTTTGCTTCGGAAAGTCTTTGTTCTTCTTAAGGCCGGCTTCAAATCTTTTGATGGTTTCATAGTCCATCTCGTAAAAATTATATTCCAGCTGTTTCTTTTTGGGAATAGGATTCCCCTGTGGGTCGAGCATGTAATGTGAGGCCATATAAGGCTCATGGGAGACCACTACTTTTTTGTCGGCTGAAATGACCACATCCATTTCCAGGGCGCCTGCGCCTTTTTCTACCGCGCTTAGGAATCCCGGGATGCTGTTCTCGGGAAAGTTCCCGGCATCTCCCCGGTGCCCTATGACCATTACTTCCTGTTTCACATGGGTGTTATTGGACAGAGAGCAGGAAAAGCTCCCGGCAAATATACCCAGTGCCAGTAAATGAAGGAGTTTCATGCATTGCGGTTCTTTCCTTTAATTTAAGAAATAAAAAAAAGCCATTCTATCGAATGGCTTCTGTATTTGTTTCAATTTTTTCTTAGTAGCAATTTCCGCCTCTTCTTCTGCGGTTCTGCATGTCAGATCCGCCAATTTTGAAGGTGACGTTCACCTTTACCAGGTCTATGGCAGAATCTTCGTAGTAGGCGCGATTGACTCCATAATCACCATGGACAAAATTAAGGCTTTGAACTTCTGGGGTGGACAAGGAATGTTCATAACGTAAATCGACTCCAAAACGACCAAACTCAGCCTTTATTCCTACCTGCGCATTGACCGGGCTGTTCTGTACCACGACCTGATCCAGATCTTCTTCTCCTTCAAGCGTAGAATCCATGATACTCGAATACACAGGACCTGCATAAATATCCAATGGTCCCCAGATATTATATCCGGCTAACAAAGGAATATCGAGTTTTTGTACCGAGTGTGAAGCAGCCTTGAAAGGTTCATGATATTGTGTAGGAAAATTGGGAAAATCGATGGTCCTTTCAATGCTGTTGTATACCACTTCAGGGCGTACGAAAAACTTTCCGAAATTCACCTGTCCATATGCTCCGAATTGGAAACCCATTTCTCCTGACCCTTCGGCTGTTCCGTTCCAGTAATTTGGAGGACCGTCTGGCTGGCCGTTGGTGGTACCCGATCGTTCTCCGCGAATCACTCCTCCCATGGAGTAGTTCACTCCGCCTTTTAGGCCATAACTGTAGGTTTGTGCAACCCCTGCAAAAGAAATTCCCAGGATGAAAAGCAGGCTAAAAAGTATTTTCTTCATAGTTGGTTTGTAGTTCTGTGGTGCTTGTTACAAATAAAAAAGAATTTCACTACTTATAACGGTCTAAAGTCCAAATAATTTTAGAAGCAGCTATATTTCAGTGAAAAAAGATACTACTTTTCCTGTAAACTTAAAGAAAAATCCTACTCTTAACCTCCTCTTAACGTGTTCTGCGTCGCCTGCTGTAACTGTAGCCGCCTCTTCTTCGGCCTGTGTCTTCACCAGTGTTGAACTTGTAGGTAAGGCTCAGGATGATCTGGCTTAGCCCTGCTTCTTCTACGGTAGCCACGTTTATGCCGCCTTCCTCTCGTCCTATGGTAGAATTCAACATATCCACTCTTTCGGGGTCAGAACCCGCCAGACTGTATTCGTAACGCAGATCAAGGCCTAACTGGTTGAATTCACTTTTCAAGCCTATTTGCAGGTTAACAGGAACCGAAGGTTCATTAAGACTGCTCCCTTTGATCCATATGTTCTCCTCCTTTTTAATGATGGTGGCTTCCTTATATTGAAGTTCATTGCTGAACATTGGGGAATATACCGGCCCGGCATACAGACCGGCAACATTGCGAATGTTGTAGCCGATCAAAAAGGGCAGGTCCAGTTTCTTTATGGAATAGACCGAGCTTTTGTTTGGGAAAATGAATTCAGACTGAATCGAGGTATACACTACTTCTGGACGTAAGAAAAAATCTCCGAATCCAACTTCCAGGAAACCGCCGCCGTGGTATCCGGTTTTGGTCTGACCCTGAGAGGTGCCTGTCCAGTAGACATATTCGCCGTTCTCTTTAAAAGATTCGCCGCGAATTTGTCCACCGTTCGAAAAGTTCGTGCCGGCCTTTAAGCCGTAGGTAAAGTTTTGGGCGTTGCCCAGCGTTATCCCCGTAAGGATAAGCAATGAAGTTAAGTAAAGTTTCATAAGATTGGGGGGTTATCTTATTCGGTCTTCCTTTTCAGGAAAAAATATGCAGCAGTTTATTCTTACTGCTGTATCTGGTCATCGGTTTCGTGGATCTCTTCATCGATCTCCCGTTCTACCTCTTCGGCACCCTCTTCTATCTTTTCAGCCGCGCGTTCGGTACCTTCTTCAATATCCTCTCCAATGGCTTCAAGGGCATCCTCGGTCTTTTCTTCGGTGGTTTCCCTGCAAGAGTAGGTGGAGAAAGCAAATCCCGCCAGGACAAGGCTTAAAAACAACTTTTTCATGATGTGTAGGTTTTAAGGTAAAAAAAAGCCATAAGAATTCCTTATGGCTTTAAATTTAATGAAAAATGCGATTACTGCATATCATCAGTTTCATGAGCTTCTTCGTGTACTTCTTCTTCGATCTCACCTTCCATTTCTTCTCCGGCTTGTTCCATTTCTTCACCGGTTTCTTCCATTTCTTCTTCCATTTCTTCTCCTGTGGCTTCCATGTCTTCACCAACAGCTTCTACAGCTTCTTCGGTTTTTTCTTCGGTAGTTTCTCTACAAGAGTAAATAGATAAAGTGAATGCGGCTACAAGTAAGCTTAAAAATAATTTTTTCATGGTAGTATGTTTAATTAGTTAAGACAAATTTAAACTAATTTTTAAATTTCCAAAGAAGTCTTTGAAGAAACTGTATTTAGGAGCGTTTTGTCCTGTTGCCATTTTCCACGGAAGCAGTCTCTAAATAATTGATTATGATCCCGGTGGCTCCTGTGTTGCTGTTCACATAATGTCCGCAGATCATCCCTGTGCTCTTTCTGAAGTTTTCATCTTTTGCCAGTTTGCCAAGTATGGCAGAAAGTTCTTCTTTATCTGCAACAGAGAACAACCCTGCCAGCTGCTGAAGTTTGATGGCTTCGGGGAATTTGGAAAAGTTCTTTCCAATGATCACAGGTACCCCGAAAGTTGCCGGCTCCAAAATATTGTGTAACCCGGTATTTCCTGCCGCCCCGCCCACGTAGGCAATGTCAGCATAGTTGTAGAGTTTTGTGAGCAGCCCAATGGTATCCACGATCATCACGCGGTATTCCTCAAGGTTCTTTCCCTCTTTTTCTGAGAATAATACGGTGCTCACCTCCAGTTTTTCCCGGAGCGACCTGATCTTTTCAGGTTTAAGGGTATGCGGGGCGATCATGAACTTCACCTTTTCGGGAGCCGAATTGAAATAATCCACAAGCAGGGCCTCATCCTCTGGCCAGGTGCTTCCGGCTACCACACACAATTCGTTATTTTTGAACTCTTCAGCAAAGTCCAGTTCATTGTTCTGGCTTAATTGATCAGAAACACGATCAAACCTGGTGTCGCCGCTCACCGAGACATTTTCAAACCCTATAGAATTCAGCAATTCCTTCGAATGCTCGTTTTGTACAAAAAAGTGTCTGAAAGTATTCAGCGACTTCCGCATCCAGCCGCCATAGCTCTTGAAAAATGACTGGTCTTTTCTGAAAGCCCCCGAGACCAAAACTGTCGGGATCTTTTGCCTGGAAAGCTCCCTGAGAAAATTGGGCCAAAACTCGTATTTAACGAACAGCGCCCACTCGGGATGTACCAGCTCCAGGAACTTTTTAGCGTTTTTGCGGGTGTCGATAGGCAAATATACCACCACATCGGCAAGTGCGGAGTTCTTCTTTATCTCATACCCCGAGGGGGAAAAGAATGAAACCACGATCTTATGTTTGGGAAATCGTTCCCTGACGGCCTCTATCACCGGTACGGCCTGCTCATATTCTCCCAATGACGCGGTGTGGAACCAGATGGTTTTATCTGAAGCAGATACCTGCTCTTCCAGGTGCGAAAAAGTCTTCTTTCTGCCTTCTACGGAAAGCTTCATCTTTTCGCTGAAAATTCCGCTTACCGGAAGCAGCTTTTCGGCAGTATTGACCAGGATATCGTAGAGAAATTGCAAAGTAGTTGGTTTGGGTGCTAAAATAAGAAATTAGCCTTGGGATAAGGGGCTTTCTTTGTATTTTCGTACCTCTTGAACAAAACACTATGAAAAAAATTCAAATGGTTGACCTTAAGGGTCAATACGATAAAATAAAAGAGCAGGTTAATTCTTCCATGCTGGAAGTTTTGGATACCACGGCCTTCATAAACGGGCCCGAAGTTCATGCTTTCCAAAAGGAACTTGAGGATTACCTTAACGTAAAACATGTAATTCCCTGTGCCAACGGTACAGATGCCCTGCAGATCGCGATGATGGGGCTGGGGCTCAAACCGGGTGATGAGGTGATCACTGCCGACTTTACCTTCGCGGCTACCGTTGAGGTTATTGCTTTATTACAACTTACCCCTGTACTGGTAGATGTGGATAAGGATACCTTTAACATAGACCCCGAAGCCATCAGGAAAGCCATCACTCCAAAGACCAAAGCCATAGTTCCCGTACACCTTTTTGGACAGACGGCCAACATGGAGGAGATCATGCAGATAGCCAAGGAGCACAATCTTTATGTGATCGAGGACAATGCCCAGGCAATAGGAGCGAATTACCATTTTAAGAACGGGGAAACCAAAAAAGCCGGCGCCATTGGTCACGTGGCTTCCACTTCATTTTTCCCGTCAAAGAATCTTGGGTGCTATGGAGACGGCGGTGCCATTTTTACCAATGACGATGACCTGGCGCACACCATCAGGGGGATCGTCAACCACGGAATGTATGAGCGGTACCACCACGATGTGGTGGGGGTGAATTCCCGACTGGACAGCCTGCAGGCAGTGGTTTTGCGCGCAAAACTTCCTAACCTGGATTCTTATAATTCAGCCAGGCAGGCAGCGGCGAAAAAATATTCCGAAGCATTTAAAAATGAAGAGAATATTGAGGTGCCGTACACCGAAAGTTCAGAAGACACCCATGTTTATCATCAATACACGCTAAAGATCCTTAATGGGAAAAGGGATGCGCTGGTGAAGCACCTGAACGACCACGGGATCCCATGCGGAATTTACTATCCTATCCCGCTGCACAGCCAGAAGGCCTATAAAGATGAACGCTACCGGGAAGAGGATTTTCCGGTGACCAATCAGCTGGTGCAAGAAGTGATCTCCCTGCCAATGCATACCGAGCTGGATGAGGAACAGATCGATTTCATTACAAAGACGGTCAAAGAGTTTGTGAACTCATAGTTATAGAACCCAGCAGTAAAATAAAAGCCGGATGATCTCTCATCCGGCTTTTTTATCATTTAGTGACAGCGCTAGAATTCCGCGGAGCTCACTTCTGCATTTCTGTCGATCTTTTTTACAAGTCCCTGTAATACCTTTCCGGGGCCAACCTCAATGAATTCGGTTGCGCCGTCCTTGATCATGTTTTGAACGCTCTGGGTCCATTTTACCGGAGCGGTAAGCTGGAAAATCAGGTTCTTCTTGATCTCTTCAGCGTTAGTCACCGCAAAAGTGGTCACGTTCTGATAGATCGGGCAAATTGGAGTGCTAAAGGTAGTTTCTTCTATGGCAGCTGCCAGTTCTTCCCTTGCCGGCTCCATCAACGGGGAATGAAAGGCCCCTCCTACCGGAAGGATCATCGCCCTGCGGGCACCTCTTTCCTTTAGTTCCTCACAGGCTTTCTCCACCGCAAGCTGTTCCCCCGAAATAACCAACTGGCCGGGACAGTTATAATTCGCCGCTACCACGATCCCCTTCGTATCTGCACAGATGGCTTCTACCGTAGAGTCTTCCAGGCCAAGCACGGCAGCCATGGTAGATTCCTCAAGTTCACAAGCGTGCTGCATGGCTAAAGCCCTTTTGGAGACCAGTTTTAAACCGTCCTCAAAATCCAGCACCTTGTTAGCTACCAGGGCAGAGAATTCACCCAGCGAATGACCGGCAACCATATCGGGTTTGAACGAGTCACCCAAGACCTTGCTTAAGATAACTGAGTGTAAAAATATAGCCGGCTGGGTAACCTTGGTTCTTTTAAGGTCATCAGCTGTTCCGTTGAACATGACATCGGTGATGGAAAATCCCAGGATCTCGTTTGCCCTTTCAAAAAGTTCTTTTGCAAGGGGAGATTTCTCATACAGGTCCTGTCCCATTCCTTTGAATTGCGCGCCCTGTCCGGGAAAAATATATGCCTTCATTTTGTAATATTTTAGGGAGCAAAATTAGTAAAATAAAAAAAACCTAATAACATTGTCGGTTACCAGGTTAAGTATCTTCAATCTTGGGAATTACAGGTCGAGTTTTCCTTTTTCGCCAATGTCCTGTTCGTTGCCGGTAATAGCCCCGACTCCCATTTTTAGGAGGGTCACGTACTTGTTCATTTTTGTGTCCCAGTAATATGCCTCCTGTGGTTTTACCTTTATCGCCGTAAGATTAGGGTCATCCAAACCACTGAAGTAGTTCTCATCGGCTTTATTATAAAGGTCTTCCAAAATGCTTTTTTGAGTGGTGATCTCGGCTTCTCCGTACACGCTCAGGTATTCCATGTCAGACGGTTGGCTGTAAAGCAGCTGCACGTCATTGTTCTTCAAAAGGTCGTTATTATGGTCGCTGTTTCGCAGGCTCAAAAACCAGATATTTCCTTCCTTGTCCACTTTTTTTGAGGTCATGGGCACCGCACTCACCGGTTTCCGGTTAAAGCCGGTGATCATCATGGCGATCTTAATATCGTCGACCAGTTCCCTTAGTTTCTTACGTGATTCTTCTTTATTCAGTTTTTCTGTGCTCATAATAATTTTTTTGGTAATTCATTAAATATAAATGAATTAGCCTTGAAGGTTCACTAAAGAACTGCTAAAAGATACAGGGAGGCTGTTAAGTTTTACCGGTATTGCCGCAAGATCTCCTTTACCTGCGGAAGGTAACTGCTTCCAAAAATGTTCAGGTGTACCAGGAGGTAATACAGCTGCCATAGAGCAACGCGCTCTTCAAAATTCGGTTGCAGCGGAAACAGCTCATTATAAACCGAAAAGACCTCTTCCGGAAATCCGCCGAAAAGTTTCATCATGGCCAGGTCCATTTCCCTGGGTCCGTAGGAAACGGCAGGGTCGATAAGGCAGGGCAGTCCCCGTTCATTGACGATATAATTCCCGTTCCAAAGATCCCCATGGAGAAGGGCAGGGGTTTCCTCAGGAATGATTTTAGAAATGGTACTAAAGAATTTCTCCAGTCCGTGGAAGGAGTACCCGGCGTCAAGTGCCATTTTGAACTGGGGTTCCAGCCGCTCCAGAATGTAGAATTCCGCGGCTGAAGGCCGGTGGTGGTTGTATTGCGGCAGACTACCGATGTAGTTGGGGCCGTGAAAACCAAATTGCTCCCGGCTGGTGCTATGTAAGGCGGCAAGGTCTTGCGCAAACCGGCTCCAAAAGTCGGGTTTTTGAGGGGTCGCTTCCCTGTACTCCAGCAAAAGGTAATCGTGACTTGCCGTTTCTCCCCGTCCCAATACTTCCGGAACGTCTACTGTGTTGCTGTTTTTCAGTTCCTTCAGGCCTTCTTCCTCTGCCTTGAACATTTCCGGATACTTTCCGGACCTGTTCATTTTCAGCACCTTTTTTCCTTCCGAAGAGTCCAGCCTGTACACCTTGTTAATGCTTCCGCCGGCAAGCATGTCTGCACCCGAGAGGTTAAAACCCTCTTTTCGGGCTATTTCCTGTATGGCTTCCTGGTCATTTGGCACGCCGGTAGGTTAGATAAGTAAAGGAGTAGTTATGATTTTCGTCGGTAGGGTGAAAAGAAGATTCCACCAGTTCCCAGTTGTTCTCATCGAACTCCGGAAAGAAAGCGTCGGCTTCAAAAGTGCCGTGTACACGGGTGAGTTCTATCTTGTCGGCCTCTGGCAATGCCAGTTCATAGATCTCCCCGCCGCCAATAATGAAGGGTTGCGGGTCGTCTTTTGCCAGGTCCAGGGCCTCCTTCAGCGAATGCACCACTATGGCGCCCTCTTTTTGGTAGTTCTTTTTCCGGGTAATGACGATGTGGGTGCGGTTAGGCAAGGGCTTTGGGAAAGTTTCAAAGGTCTTCCTGCCCATGATGATATGGTGGCCGGTGGTTAGCTTTTTAAATCTTTTAAAATCATCGGGCAAATGCCACACCAGGTCATTGTCTTTTCCCAAAGCATTGTTTTCGGCAGCGGCTGCGATCATTGTAAGTTCGGCCATGGCACTATGAGTTGAATTTGGCATTTGGGTCAATGGGTTTGTTCTTCACCGGCGGAATATAGGGCTCGTCCTTTTTTGGAAGCGGGTGATCCCTCTCCACCTTACGCTGCAGTTCCTCGATCTTTTCACGTTGTCTGGCCACCAGTTTTTCTACCTGTCGGTTCTCCCAGTCCTTTCCAAAGAACCTGTTGGTGACAAACACATTGAAAACGTGAATGAGAACGATGAGGAACCAGAAAATAATTGCCCATACAAACCAGTCGATCCCAAACGGTCTTATGTCCTGCCCAATATTGAATAGCACGTTCACCAGGATAAGGACGACAGATCCTATTAGAAAGACGATAAAATGCTGGTACAAACGCCTTTTTTGACGCGCGCGCTCCTGGGCCCTTTCAATGAGTTCCCGCTGCTCGGGATCTATTTTAGAAGAACTATGTTTTTTGGTTGGCATAATAAAAGTTATTTTTAGCTAGTTACTCAAATTTATTGATTTTACTTCGGAAATTCAGCGTACATGAAGAATTTTAGAAAACAGTTCCCGGTCCTCAACCAGTATACCTATTTAAATACGGCTGCTTCAGGATTGTTGCCTGAAGCGGTGATGGAATGGCGACAGGATCATGACCTTGATCTGCTCATCTCCGGAAGTATTTTGAAGGAAAAGCAGGGTGAGGTGCTTACGGGGGTCAGAGAGGCCGTTGGCCGTTTCTTCAATTGTGCCCCAAATCGTGTCGCCCTTACCCCTAATTTTTCCTACGGATTCAATACGCTCATGGAAGGGGTTGAAAAGGGCAAAAAGGTAATGTTGTTAAAGAACGATTACCCCTCAGTGAACTGGGCGGTGGAATCCAGGGATTTTGAAACCTGTTATGCCGAAATTGACGAAAACCTGGAGCAAAATATTCTTGAGGTCGCGGAAAGGGTGCAGCCCGATATCTTTGCCTTCAGCCTGGTGCAGTGGATCAACGGGATAAAGATCGATCTCGATTTTCTGAAAGAGCTGAAGCAAAACTTTCCCGATCTGCTGCTGTTTGGGGACGGCACTCAGTACTGCGGAACCGAAAACTTCGATTTTGAAGATTCAGCTTTAGATGTTTTGGGCGCCAGCACGTACAAATGGATGAACGCCGGCTACGGCAACGCTTTTTTCCTGTTCAAACAGCATATGGAGGACAAGATCTCTCCCAGGTCTCTTGGCTTCAATTCGCTACAGGGGAAGTATAAGGCGCACGAGGGCAGCCTTATCGGGAAGTTCGAACCAGGCCATCAGGATACGCTCAACTTCGGAAGTCTGAAGGTGGCGATAGAACTTATTGAGAAGACAGGCATTGAAAATATTGAAAAACAGGTAAATTTCCTGGCTTCCGAAGCTAAAAAAGCCTTTGAAAAGAAGGGATTGCTGGAACCCTCAGTGGTCAAAAGAGATCTTCATTCTTCCATTTTCAACATCAGGGGGGATGAGGCTGTGTTCCGAAAACTACGGAGCAACAATATTCTTTGCTCCCAAAGAGGAGAGGGGATAAGAGTGAGTTTCCACTATTTTAACTCAGAAGATGATCTTGAGAAACTGCTGAAAGCGTTAAAATAAAGGGTGATCAAAATGCCATTTTTGATCACCCTTTTTTCCTTTACAATAACTGTATTCCTTCCCGGAGACATTCTACCCTCATTTCGGAAGGCCAAATGCCGGCCTGCACTTCCCCGATATGTCGTTTTTTTAGCAGGAACATGCACAGCCTTGACTGGCCAATGCCGCCGCCAATGGTTTGAGGCAATTCCCCCTGTAGCAATTGCCGGTGGTAAACCAATTCGGCACGAGCCCCGGCGTTACGGATCTCAAGCTGACTTGCCAGCACCTCCGGATCCACTCTTATTCCCATAGAAGAGATCTCAAAAGCCTGTTCTAAAACCGGGTTCCAGAAGAGGATATCTCCGTTGAGGCCTTTGGTAGAAGCTGAGGTAGGAGTAGACCAGTCATCATAGTCGGGAGCGCGGCCATCATGAGGTTTGCCGTGGACAAGTTCACCCCCGATGCCGATCAGGAAGACTGCACCGAATTCCTTGGCAGCTTTGTTTTCCCTTTCTTTTGGAGAAAGATGCGGGTATTTTTCCAGGAGATCTTCTGTATGTAGAAAAGTTATTTCTGAAGGAAGGAAAGGGTTAAGCTCAGGATACTTTTTGAAAAGCTCCATTTCTGTGTCCTTAACTGCCCGGTAGATCTGTTCAACCTGTTGTTTCAGGAAAGAGAGCTGTCGGTCTTCGGGGTGTATCACCATTTCCCAGTCCCATTGGTCCACATAAAGCGAATGAATTTTTCCCAGGTCTTCATCGGGCCTCAACGCTTTCATATCGGTATAGATGCCGGTCCCGGCAGGAAGTTCGTACTCCTTAAGGCGCAGCCTTTTCCATTTTGCCAGCGACTGCACCACTTCTGCGGGTTGTTCCTGCATGGCTTTGATAGGAAAGGAAACGGGGCGTTCAATGCCGTTGAGGTCGTCGTTGATGCCGGTTCCCTGCAGCACTACGGCCGGTGCCGAAACTTTGGTGAGCGGCAGGTGTTTCTTGAGCTGTTCTTCAAAACACATTTTTGCAAAGTGAAGGGTTTGCTCTGTCTCTAATTTTTCTGAAATACGGATTTTTGATTCGATCATAATATTTAGTTTTTGGATTAAAAAAGTGGGAATAAAAAAAGCCTGCCCTCAGAAAAGGCAGGCTTTAAAGCACAGGAACCTTCTCCCCCGGGTGGCGGATCATTATTATTCTGATTATTTTTTCTTGTTGTTGTCATAGGTGTGAAATAAAAAAGCCTTTCCGGGACTGGAAAGGCTTTGAATATGGTTGAGTGAACCTGGGTTTACACAATATAAGCCTTCCGCAGCCTGAAATTATTCAGGTTGTTATTAAAAGGATTATTATTGGTGTTCAGGTTCATTTCCTGTGCATTTGATTTTGGCAAACTTACAATAATTTTTCGTTTGACCATGTTAATTCCTGATTTCCACATCTTTCCCAAACGCCACGTAATTCTTGATCTCCTTAGCCACTTCTTCGGGATGCGGATAGAACCAGGCGGCATCGGCATTTTTATGATCCCCCACCTGTATGTGGAAGTATGAAGCTTTTCCTTTTCCCGGCGCGGTGCTGTGAGTGTCGCTTAGCTGAAAGAATTCAGAATTCAGCGAGTCGGGCGGGAAGTAATGATTGTCCTCCAGGTATTTGGTGTTGTTGCTCTCGGCCAGGATGGTGTTGTTCCAGATAGCTTTCATAATTCAGGATTTTTGAAAGATGTAGTTCTTAAAGTTGTTTTCACTGTCGCTAAAGCTGCGGATCATTTTCAGTCCCGATTCCTCTGCCAGCCAGGCGATGGAGGTATCATCGTACTTCTGAGAGATCTCCGTGTGGATACTTTCCCAGGCAGCGAATTCCACTTCTAAATTTAAGGAATTTATCTGTACGGTCTGTGCCTTTTTGCTCACCAGAAAACTTTTTGCCATTCCGGTTTCCGGATCATAAACAGGCCAGTGCAAAAATGCATCAAGATCAAAATTGGCGTCTAGTTCGCGGTTGATCCTGGTCAAAAGATTCTTATTGAAAGCTGCCGTGACCCCGGTCTTATCGTTATAGGCATCCAGTACTTTCTGCGGATTTTTTTTCTGATCGGCTCCCATAAAGAACAGGTCCTCGCTGCTCATGGAGGAGCTTATCTTCTTCAGAAAGCTCACCGCCTCTTCCTGGGAGAGGTTCCCTATATTAGAACCCAGGAACAGGATCACCTTTTTTCTTTCCTTGTAATCTGTAAGCCTGTCCAGCACTTCGCGGTACATACCTTGTTGAGGCTCTACAGCTATCCCCGGGAGTTCCTCTTTGAGGCTGGCCGAAAGCTGAAGCAGGACATTATCGCTTATATCTACCGGCAGGTACCTGAAAGAGAACTTTTCTTCAAGGAAATGCCGTAACAGGATCTTTGTCTTTTTTCCGTCTCCCGCACCCAGCTCGATCAGGTCAAAACCTTTATCTGAAGTAAACGCAAGGCCTATCTGTTCTTTGTACTCCTGCAGGATCGAAAATTCTTTTCCTGTAAGGTAATATTCGGGCAGGTGCATGATCTGCTGAAAGAGTTCGTCTCCCCGTTTGTCGTAGAAATATTTTGAACTCAGGCTTTTTGGATAGGTGGTAAGGCCATGAAAGATATCGGCAGCAAATTGGGTGTCGAATTCCGGAGGTTTTATCTTGTTCATCATTTGATTTTATTTGGCTAAGCGCAGGCCTGTGAACTGCCAGCGCAGGTGGGGGTGAAAAAAATTCCTGTAGGTGGGCCTTAGGTGATTGGGAGCCGTGGCGACAGATCCTCCTCTAAGGACTTTCTGGTTGACCATGAACTTTCCGTTGTATTCTCCCAGGGCGCCGGGAGCTTTGGTGTAGTGGGGATAGGGGGAATAAGCGCTCTCTGTCCATTCCCATCTGTTGCCCCAGTCAAAATTTTGCTGTGCGGCCTCCCATTCAAATTCTGTAGGCAGGCGCAGTCCCTTCCATTGGGCGTAGGCAAAGGCTTCGTAATAGGAGAGGTGGGTGACAGGTGCTTCGGGATCTAAAGGTTTTAGTCCGGCCAAAGTGTACTGCTGCCAGGCATCATCGACTTTATACCAGTAAAAGGGAGAGCGGATCTCGTTCTGGTTCACCCAGTCCCAGCCTTCGGCATGCCACAGCAGCACCTGTTCATAGCCGCCGTCTTCCATGAACTCCAGGTATTCCCTGTTCGTGACGAGCTTATTGGAAATCTGGTATTCCTGCAGAAAAGTTTTATGGTAACCCAGTTCGTTGTCGTAACAAAACTCGTTTCTCTTGTTATGGCCAATTTTGTAAATGCCTTCGTCCATCGAGATCCATTCCTGCGGAAAATCCTGTATAGGATTTTCGTCAAAAGCCTCGTGATATTCCGGATGAAGCGGATTGTTTCCAAGAATGTACTTGATATCTGTCAAAAGCAGCTCCTGGTGCTGTTTTTCATGATGGCAGCCCAGCTCGATGACCTTTTTTAGATGATCTGAAAGTTCTTCGCTGTTTAAAAAGTTCAGCAGTTTTTCTGTTACGTACCTGCGGTAGTCATAAACCTGGGCCACAGTTGGCCTGGAAAGATTTCCACGGTCAGATCGCACCACCTTATCGCCTGCGCTTTCATAGTAGCTGTTAAAGACATAAGCGAACCGATCGTTGAAGATCTGGTAATCCTTGACATTGGGCTTGAGCACGAATTCCTCAAAGAACCAGGTAGTGTGCCCCAAATGCCATTTTGGAGGGGAGACATCCACTACCGGCTGCACCACGTAGTCTTCGGTCTTGAGGAAAGAACATATCTCCTCGCTGCGGGAGCGGGTTTCGGTAAAGAGTTCGTGAAGTGCTTCAGGAGTGATCATAAAAAAAGGAAACCTTTATGGTTTCCTTCAAATTTAGGATTTTATCCCTGAGATTTAGTTAAGATAATACTAATCAAGGCTTAAAAGGTGAAAGGAACTGTGTACCTGATGGGCACCGGTTTTCCTGCACGTTCTCCCGGTTTCATTTGCGGAATGGCAAGAATGATCCTTTTGGCCTCTTCGTTAAGTTCCTTTTTTGGGCCTTCTACCTTAAGGATATCAACCTTTCCTTCTTCGTCGATATTGAAAGAGACCACGGCTTTTCCCCTGATGATCTTTCCGGCGGCGTCACGTGGAAACTTGTAGTTCTCCTTAAGGTGTTCTACCAGTTTTTGCTTAAAACAGGTCTTTTTAGAGGCTTCACTGCCTTCGCAGCCCGGCCAAACGGGAGCGATCTCCCTTGTGGTAAGCGTGTTTCCTTCGGCCTTTACCCCGGTCTGGGCAAAAACGGTTCCTCCAATAAGGAGCATGAATACGACTAAGAATTTTTTCATAATGTAGGTTTAAAAATTAAATGGGACTGTAAAATTTCGGGTGTCGGGTCTCCCGTTGAGGGTTCCCGGTTTCATATCCGGAATGGCTTCGATCATTTTTCGGGCAGCATCGTTTACTGCAGGCTCGGGCCCTTCCACAGATTTTACCACGACCTTTCCTTCTTCGGTAACATCAAAGGAGATGGTTACTTTTCCGCGGATGTATTCATTACCCTCCATAGGGTATTTGTAATTTTCGCGAACGTGTTGGGCAAGTTTTTTATTAAAACATGCCGATACGTCTTTGCTGTCCTCACAGCCGGGCCAAACCGGGGAAGTTTGCTGCGCCTGGGAAACCGCGATCCCGCCAAAGAAGAGACATGTGATAATCAATAACTTTTTCATGGTAATAAAAGATTTTAGGATTAAACAAAATTAGACCGCCACCTTGCCTTTTATGGCAGGATGAGGATCATAATTTTCCAATATAAAATCTTCATAGGTAAATTCAAAAATATCTTTGACGTCAGAATTGAGCTTCATGGTTGGGAGCGGCCTGAAATCCCTGGAGAGCTGCAGGTTTACCTGCTCCAGGTGGTTGTTGTAAATATGCGCGTCTCCAAAGGTGTGAATAAAATCTCCCGGCTCATAGCCGCACACCTGGGCCATCATCATAGTGAGCAGGGCATAGGAAGCTATGTTGAAAGGCACGCCCAGGAAGATGTCGGCGCTTCTCTGGTAAAGCTGGCAGGAGAGCTTTCCATCGGCCACATAGAACTGGAAAAAAGCGTGACAGGGCGGTAAAGCAGCCTTGCCGTTAGCCACATTTTCAGAAAAGGGTTTGGAAATATCGGGCAGGACAGAAGGATTCCAGGCAGTGACCAGCATTCTTCGGCTGTTGGGGTTCTTCTTTAAGGTTTCCACCACTTCTTTAATCTGGTCAATATCCGCGCTGTTCCAGTTTCTCCACTGGTGGCCGTAAACGGGGCCAAGATCGCCATTTTCATCTGCCCATTCGTTCCAGATGCGCACCCCGTGCTCCTGCAGGTACTTTATGTTGGTGTCGCCCTTAAGGAACCACAAAAGTTCATAAATGATCGACTTCAGGTGAAGCTTCTTGGTGGTGACCATGGGGAATCCTTCGCTGAGGTCGAACCTCATCTGGTACCCAAAAACGCTTTTGGTGCCTGTTCCCGTGCGGTCGCCTTTTTCATGCCCGTGTTCCAGTACATGCTTGATAAGGTCGTGGTATTGTTTCATTTTCTTCGGAAGAAATTGTTCTTGAAAAACGGCATTTTTGCCTGAAAATCTGCCGGCTACTTAAAAGAAAATTCCGGATGATTTTCAGCTAAAATAGAAAACTACCCGGAATTAAAAAGTTAAATGCCGCGGAATTATCCGATGATCATTCCCGCTATTGTCGCTGAAAGCAGGGAGGCCAAAGTACCGCCTATCAATGCCTTCATTCCGAATTCTGAAAGGGTTTTTCTTTGTCCCGGCGCCAGGGAACCTATCCCGCCTATCTGTATACCGATGGAGGCGAAATTGGCAAATCCGCACAACATATAAGTGGCCATGATAACCGACTTTTCATAGGTAAGGCTCAATGCATTCACCGGGTCCTTTAGCTCGGCAAGCTGAATGTACCCAACAAATTCACTTGCCGCGAGCTTGATACCCAGTAATTGTCCCATGAGCATCATATCTTCGGTAGCCACCCCGATCAACCACATCAATGGCGCGAAGATCATTCCCAGGATAGATTCCAGGGATAATCTGCCATACGGAGTATGTTCGGCTAAAATTGCGTTCAAAGTGGTCCAGTCGCCAATCCAGCCAAGGAAGTAGTTGATCATGGCAATAAAAGCGATAAACACCAGCAGCATGGCGGCCACGTTGGCGGCCAGTTTTAAACCTTCGGTGGTACCGTTGGCGATGGCGTCAAGAATGTTGGAGCCTATCTTTTCTGAAGATACTTCCACATCTGTATTGATCTTTTCTTTTTGAGGATAAAGGATCTTGGAAACTACGATCGCACCGGGAGCTGCCATTACCGAAGCAGCCAAAAGGTGCTTGGCGAATTCCAGTCTCAGCGCCGGGTCGTCCCCGCCTAAAAATCCGATATAAGCAGCCAGAACTCCGCCGGCCACAGTGGCCATTCCCCCGATCATTACCAGCAGGATCTCAGAGCGGGTCATTCTCTCCAAGTAGGCTTTGATCATCAATGGCGCTTCGGTTTGGCCAAGAAAAATATTCCCTGCCACACTTAAACTTTCAGGGCCCGAAATACCCATTAATTTTGTGAGTACCCACGCCATTCCTTTCACCACGATCTGAATTACCCCTATGTAGAATAATACCGAGGTGAGCGCTGAAAAGAAGATGATGGTTGGCAGCACCTGGAAAAGGAAGATAAAGCCGAAGCTTTCCACATCCATCATTCCTCCAAGGAGGAATTCACTTCCTGCCGCCGTAAAATCAAGGATGAGCACGAAGATGCTGCCCACGAACTCAAAAAGGTTTTGTACGAATTCAATTTTTAGAACCCCTACTGCCAGGAGTAACTGCGCGCTTAATCCTGCGCCCACTGTTTTCCAGTTGATCCCTTTTCGGTTGGAGCTGAATACGAAGGCGATTACAAGCAGGGAGATCATTCCCAGCGCTCCCCGCCAAATGCTTTGAAAGCTGATCCCCTGATTGGGGATCATGTCTTTTTTGGTTTCTACCGGCAGTACATCTGCAACCTCCTGGGGCTGTTCTCTCAAAGAATAATATACGTTCTTGCCGGTAAGGCTCAAGGTGGAGTCGGTAAGTTGTTCCACCCGCAGGTTTTGAATGCTGTCGTGTGGCGAATCATAGAACAATACCAGTACATCATTCTGGAAAACATAATTTCCCGAAGCCCTGTTAATGTCTTCGCCTTTAAGGCTGAATTCAAAGTTTCCGTTTTCCAGCTTCAGGAAATCGGTGCCGGGATTTACATCAAAAAGGTCCTGCTTAGAGCTGTCTTCTACAGCTTCAAAATTCCAGGTCTTATCAATAGTTTGGGCAAAAGTGGAGGATATTCCGAAGAAGATCAGGAACAGGCAACACCAAAATTTGTTCATAAAAAAGGGGGATTATTGTCTTTTAGAGATCTCGTCTCTTATGCGGGCCGCCTTTTCATAGTCTTCGCTCTTTACGGCCTGGTCAAGCATGTTATTGAGTTCGTTGAGGGAAAGTTTCTTATAATCGGGATCGTTGGATTTCATTTCGATCTCATTAGAGAACAGCTCGTCTACAATGATATCTTCTTTCTCCTGCTCTTCTTCCTCTTCCTGTTTGTCTCCCTTTAGGTAGATCCCTGCTTTATCGAGTATGTTCTTATAGGTGAAAATAGGTGCCTGAAAACGCAGTGCCAGGGCAATCGCGTCACTGGTCCTGGCGTCTATGATCTCTTCTATCCTGTCGCGCTCGCAAATAAGGCTTGAATAGAAAACCCCATCCACCAGCTTATGAATAATGACCTGCTTCACCACGATCTCAAAGCGGTCGGCAAAATTCTTGAAAAGGTCATGGGTAAGCGGACGCGGAGGTTTGATCTCCTTTTCCAGGGCTATGGCAATAGATTGGGCTTCAAAAGCTCCAATCACTATGGGTAATTTGCGTTCTCCATCCACCTCGCTCAAGATAAGGGCGTAGGCCCCGTTCTGTGTCTGGCTGTAAGATATTCCTTTGATGTTAAGGCGCACTAAACTCATACTGCAAAAATACAAAAAAAAGCTGCCTAAATAGGGCGATAAACCTAATTTAGACAGCCCTTTAAATCGGCTCGCAAGTTATAAAAATTATGCGTTATTCGCTTTAAATTCCTTTAATTTTTCGGTGAGTTTGGGAACCACTTCAAAAGCGTCTCCCACGATCCCGTAATCTGCAGCCTTGAAGAATGGCGCTTCAGGATCATTATTGATCACCACTTTGGTTTTAGAGGCGCTCACCCCCGCCAAATGCTGTATGGCACCAGAGATACCTACCGCAATGTACAGGTTGGCGGCAACCGGTTTTCCGGTTTGTCCCACGTGTTCGCTGTGCGGTCTCCAGCCCATGTCGCTCACCGGCTTGGAACAGGCTGTTGCGGCACCAAGGGTGTTGGCAAGTTCTTCCAACATTCCCCAATTCTCAGGTCCTTTAAGTCCGCGGCCACCGGAAACCACGATCTCGGCATCGGCGATGGTCACCTTATTGGCTGCTTTATCCACGGAAACCACGTTCACTGAAAAATCTTCCTCGCTCAGGGAAGGAGAGAATTCCTCTTCGCTGATCTCTGTCTGATTTTCTTTCAATCCAAAGGCATTTTTGGAAAGCCCGATGATCTTCACATCTGTAGCGATCTTTGTGATGTTGAACGCCTTGTTGGTGAAAGCGGTTCTTTTAACCTGCAGCGGATCTGTACTTTCGGGCAGGTTCACCACGTTAGAAGCGTACCCTGCTTCGAGGTTAACGGCAAGCAGCGGCGCAAGATACTTCGCATTGGCGCTCTGGCTAACCACGATGATCTTAGAACCTTCTTTTTCAGCAGCCTGCTTGATGGCATCTGCATAAGCTTCGGCGTTGAATTTCTCCAGCTTGTCACTGTTGATCTTAAGCACCTTGCTCACTCCGTATTTTCCTAAGTCTGAAGTGTCACCTGCATTGAAGGCTACCGCGGTAACATCGGTCCCAAGCATATCGGCAACACCCTTTGCGTAGGAAGCCACCTCTAAAGCTGTCTTTTTAAATTTTCCTTCTTCTGATTCTGTATATACTAAAACTGACATATTTTTTTCTTTAAATTCCAATTAACAAATTCCAAAACTCAAATCTTGAATTTTAAATTTTGAATCTTAAATTACTTTGGCCTCGTTGTGAAGTAAATTCACCAGTTCATCTAAATTCTCAGGATCTATCATCTTGATGTCTCCCTTAGGCTGAGGTTTTTCGAACTTCACTGCCTCGGTATGAGTTCCGGTTTCGACAGGCTCTACCACATTAAGTGGTTTTTTACGGGCCTGCATGATACCGCGCATGTTCGGGATGCGAAGGTCGCTTTCTTCCACGATCCCTTTTTGTCCGCCTACAACTAAAGGAAGACTGGCTTTTAAAGTTTCTTTTCCTCCATCGATTTCGCGAACGGCCGTAGCTTCATTTCCTTCTATCTCCAGACCTATACAGGTGTTGATGAAATTAGCGCCGATAAGGCCGGCAAGCATTCCCGGAACCATTCCGCCGTTGTAGTCAATAGATTCACGTCCCGCGATCACCAGGTCGTAACCGCCATCCTGCACTACCTTGGCAAGTTGCTTGGCAACCTGTATCCCGTCTGTAGCCGGAGTGTTCACCCTAATGGCCGAGTCTGCTCCAATGGCAAGTGCCTTACGCAGGGTTGGTTCTGTTTCAGGACCTCCCACATTCACCACATCAACAGTGGCGCCTTGTTTTTCCTTGAACCACATGGCGCGGGTAAGGCCGAATTCGTCGTTAGGATTGATCACGAATTGCACCCCGTTCGTGTCGAACTTGGTATCACCTTCAGAAAAATTGATCTTTGAAGTAGTGTCCGGTACGTGACTTATACACACTAATATTTTCATATATATGGATATTTTTTAAATAAAACTTGTTGTAACGGTCACGAAGATACATAATTTATGAGGAAAAATGCTATGCATGCATAAGAAATTTTTGTCGGGAATTGGTCGATTATCCTTTTTTGAATTACTATTTTTGTTCCTCGAAATTTTTTAAAATAAAAACGCATAATGAAGACTATCCAATTCAGGGAAGCAATTGCCGAAGCCATGAGCGAGGAAATGCGCAGGGATGAAGCGGTCTATCTCATGGGAGAAGAGGTTGCTGAATATAATGGAGCCTACAAGGCTTCAAAAGGAATGTTGGACGAATTTGGCCCTGACAGGGTGATCGATACCCCTATTTCAGAACTCGGTTTCTCAGGAATAGGAGTGGGAAGTGCCATGAACGGTAACCGCCCGATAGTTGAATTCATGACCTTTAACTTCTCACTGGTTGGGATCGACCAGATCATCAATAACGCGGCAAAGATGCGCCAAATGAGCGGCGGGCAGTTCAACGTGCCTATCGTCTTCCGCGGGCCTACAGCTTCTGCCGGACAGTTGGGTGCAACTCACTCGCAGGCTTTTGAGAGCTGGTATGCCAACACTCCGGGACTTAAAGTGATCGTTCCTTCCAATCCTTACGACGCAAAAGGTTTACTGAAAGCGGCCATTCGCGATGACGACCCGGTTATTTTCATGGAAAGTGAGCAGATGTATGGAGACAAGGGAGAAGTGCCTGAAGAGGAATATGTACTGCCAATTGGTGTTGCCGATATCAAGAGAGAAGGTAAGGATGTGACCATCGTTTCCTTCGGAAAGATCATCAAGATCGCTTACAAAGCAGCCGAAGAGCTTGAGAAAGAAGGAATCTCCTGTGAGATCATTGACCTAAGGACCATCCGTCCTATGGATCACGAGACCATCTTAAAGTCGGTTAAAAAGACCAACAGACTGGTGATCCTTGAGGAAGCATGGCCTTTCGGAAATGTGGCTACAGAGATCACTTACCAGGTGCAGTCTCAGGCTTTTGATTATCTTGATGCGCCTATCGTGAAGATCAACACTGCTGATACTCCGGCGCCTTACTCTCCTGTCTTGCTTGAAGAGTGGTTGCCAAATCACAACGATGTGATCAAAGCGGTCAAAAAAGTGATGTACAAAGACTAGATCGGTCTGTAAAAATACCTTTTAAAAAGCCCTTTCTAAAAAGGGCTTTTTTTATGTCTTCTTGTGAAGGAAATCTTAAATAGCGGAAGCTTCTTCCAAAAATTTTGTGAGAATTTCTTTTCCGTTGTGGGAACCGGGTTTTTAAAAGTTCAAAATGAGTATATTTGCCGCCCTTAAAAACTAAAAACACGATTTCCAAAATAATAGTAAAATGACCAAGACCTTTGACGTTCTTATAGAAATTCCGAAAGGAAGCAGGAATAAATATGAATATGACTTTAAACTGAAGAAAGTGAGGTATGACAGGATGATCTTCTCCTCGATGATGTATCCTGCAGATTACGGATTTATTCCTGAAACTTTGGCTTTAGACGGAGACCCTCTTGATGTGCTGGTGCTGGTGACCGAGCCTACCTTCCCCGGATGTGTGATGGAGGTGAAGCCAATCGGGGTGTTCCACATGGCCGATGAAAAAGGACCCGATGAAAAGGTGATCTGTGTGCCGGTTTCAGATCCTATCTGGAACAAACACAATGACCTTAATGATGTGAACGCGCACCTTATTAAAGAGATCGAGCATTTCTTCCAGGTATACAAAGATCTTGAACAAAAGAAAGTAGATGTTGAAGGTTGGGGAGATCTTCAGGAAGCCAATACCATCATTGAAGAATGCGTGAAGCGCTACGCGAACAGCAACGAAGAAAAAGGAAATTTCAGCATCAAATAAAGAATTTTTCCTTTTTGTGATTATCATCATTTAAGCAATAACATCAAAAGTTATTGCTTTTTTGTTTTCTAACGTTTTGTTAACTTTAGCGCCATTAAAAATTTTAACAAAAAATTATGGAATCATTGATGATCTGGTTGCCCGGTATCCTGGCGATCATAGGCCTCATTTTTATGTGGGCAAAACGCGCCTGGGTGATGAAGCAGGACGCGGGAGACGGAAAAATGAAAGACATCTCCTCTCATATCTACGAAGGAGCCCTTGCCTTTTTAAAGGCCGAGTATAAACTCCTTACCATTTTTGTGATTGGGGCAAGTATTTTGCTTGCAGGGATCTCCTTTATAGTTCCCACCACACATATTTTAATTGTAGTTGCCTTTATTTTTGGCGCCATCTTTTCGGCTTTGGCCGGGAACATGGGGATGAAGATCGCTACCCAGTCTAATGTACGTACCACTCAGGCTGCAAGAACCAGCCTGCCGCAGGCCCTTAAGGTCTCTTTTGGCGGTGGTACGGTAATGGGACTTGGCGTTGCAGGTCTGGCCGTATTAGGACTTACCGCTTTCTTCATCATTTTCTTCCATGTATTCATGGGCGGGGAATGGACAGATGTGAATCAAATGACCATAGTGCTGGAAACTCTTGCCGGTTTCTCTTTGGGGGCTGAATCTATCGCCCTTTTTGCCCGTGTGGGCGGAGGAATCTACACCAAGGCAGCCGATGTGGGTGCTGACCTGGTAGGAAAGGTGGAAGCCGGAATTCCTGAAGATGATCCGCGTAACCCTGCGACCATTGCAGACAATGTTGGGGACAACGTGGGAGATGTTGCCGGAATGGGTGCTGACCTCTTCGGAAGTTATGTGGCTACGGTATTGGCGGCCATGGTTCTTGGAAATTATGTGATCAAAGACATGCAGGGCGATATTACCGCTGAAGGTTTCGGCGGAATCGGACCGATCTTGTTACCTATAGTGATCGCCGGTTTTGGGATCATTTTCTCTATCATCGGGACCCTGTTGGTAAAGATAAAAAGCAACTCGGCCAAAGAAGCCGAAGTACAGTCAGCCCTTAACAGGGGGAACTGGATCTCTATCATCCTTGTGGCGATCTCTTCTTTCGTCCTGGTAACCTGGATGCTTCCGGAAACCATGCAGATGGAATTCTTTGGAGAAGGCCTGCAGCAGATCTCTTCCATGCGAGTGTTCTATGCCACACTGGTAGGACTTGTAGTTGGAGGGGTTATCTCTGCGGTGACCGAATACTATACCGGTCTGGGTAAAAAGCCGGTTCTGGAGATCGTTCAGAATTCGAGCACAGGAGCAGGAACCAACATCATCGCCGGCCTTGCAACCGGGATGATCTCTACTTTTGGATCTGTGCTTTTATTCGCCATCGCCATCTGGGCTTCTTATGCCTTCGCCGGATTCTACGGAGTAGCGCTTGCGGCTTCAGCCATGATGGCTACTACCGCCATGCAGCTGGCTATTGATGCCTTCGGACCTATCGCCGACAACGCCGGTGGTATTGCCGAAATGAGCGAACTGCCTTCCGAAGTAAGGGAAAGAACAGATATTCTTGATTCAGTAGGAAACACTACCGCTGCGACAGGAAAAGGATTCGCGATCGCTTCTGCGGCGCTTACTTCTCTTGCCCTTTTCGCGGCTTACGTGACCTTCACCGGAATTGACGGAATTAACATTTTCAAGGCGCCAGTACTGGCCATGCTTTTCGTGGGAGGTATGATCCCCGTGGTTTTCTCTGCGCTTGCCATGCAGTCTGTAGGGAAAGCGGCCATGGATATGGTCAACGAGGTGCGTCGTCAGTTCAAGGATATCCCTGGAATTATGGAAGGTACCGGAAAACCTCAATACGACAAATGTGTGGAGATCTCTACAAAAGCTGCCCTTAGAGAAATGCTTCTTCCTGGACTGCTTACCATAGGATTTCCTATTCTTATAGTGCTTGTTCCAATGGCTCTGGGCTATGAGAACAGGCTGATCGCCGAAATGTTGGGTGGATATATGGCCGGGGTGACCGTAAGCGGGGTGCTTTGGGCTATTTTCCAGAACAATGCCGGTGGTGCCTGGGATAACGCCAAGAAGTCTTTCGAGGCCGGGGTGATGATCAACGGCGAGATGACCTACAAAGGGTCTGACGCTCACAAAGCGGCTGTGACCGGAGATACCGTGGGAGATCCGTTCAAGGATACTTCAGGACCATCAATGAACATTCTTATCAAGCTTACCTGTTTGATAGGGCTGGTGATCGCACCTATTCTCGGAGAGCACATGCCAATGGCTACCACTCCGGAAGTTGAGGAGGTGACCATCCTTCAGGCAGAGCAAAATGAGGAGGCTGTTGCTGAATTTTCAGAAACCAAAAGCGAAGCCCTTAGTACTGCGGAAAAGATCGCCGAAGCGGCCGAGGCTGCTTCAGCTGAAAAAGTTGCTTCTGAAGCTACTTCTTCTGAAGAAGAATAACAGCAGCTTTTCCTAAAATAATTTTAAAATCCCCTGCCTTTGCGGGGGATTTTTCTTTTTCCCCGTATCTTGAATGGAGCAATACCCCGAAAAGCATTATGAAACAGCTCTTTCGAAGACTGAAGGATCACCTTACTGCCAAACCCCAGGTCAAGCTGGCCACTTACTACAGCTACGGCACTCCCAGCCACCTGTACCTGCTGGGGCGGGCGCTTGATGACGACAGGCTCGAAATGTTCGAGGATCAGTCCCTTTTTAGGACTCTGAGAAACACTTACAAGCAGTTTGACAGCGATGAGATTCCCAGGGCCGAAGTTGCTTTGAAATTACCCAACGATGCTATTCTTAGTACCAGGACGAATAAAGAGGGCTACTTCCTGTTCGACAAGACCACCTCGGTGAATTTGAAACAGTATGCCAACGATGAAGGCTGGGTACCGCTAAGGGTGGCTTTTGTGAACGAGATAAAGAACAGCATCATCACGCAGGATAATGACTTTGAAGCGCAGTTGCTCATTCCCCCGCTTACCGCCAGGTTCGGAGTAATAAGTGACATTGACGACACCATTCTCCATACCGGCGTCACCTCTTTTTTGAAGTGGAGGGTGCTTCACAATTCTCTTTTCAAGAACGCCCATGACCGACTTTCTCTTGAGGGGTCGCCTAAATTCTACCGTGACCTCCACCGCGGAAAAAAAGGCAACGAACAAAATCCTGTTTTTTACTTAAGTAACAGTCCGTGGAATCTGTATCAGTACCTGAAGCTTTTCCTGGAGGTTAATAACTTTCCAAAAGGTCCTATTTTATTGAGGGATTTCCGGACGCCCTTTGACCGTACCTTAAAGCCTGAAAAACCGCATAAGCAAAAGGAGATCATCAACATTTTGAAAACCTATCCCCACCTGAAGTTCATTCTGATAGGCGACAGCGGAGAGCACGATCCCGCTATCTATACAGATATCGCCGCCCAATACCCTGATCGCATCCTGGCTATCTACCTGCGGAGCGTCAAACACCAGAAAAGAATGGAGCGGGTACAGAGTATCGTGGACAACTTTGAAACTGTGCCGGTGCTTATGGTCAAGACCTCAAAGGAAGCAGAGGAACATGCGAGGGAAAATGGGTTTATTCAATGAGCAATTGGCAATGATCAATGAACAGAAAAAAGAGAAGAGAATAGAGAGCAGAGAAAGTAGAATGGAAATTCCAATCTCCAAGCACCAAATTCCAAATTTATATCGCCGAAGCTTTAGGGAAGTTGAGTCAAAATCTGCAACAGGCAAGTAACCGGGAGGAGATCTCTCGTCGCCTTTACAGGCTCTGTCTGGATGACAATGGACTCCCTATTTCATTCCGGGATGTCAGACTGAGCTCCGAGCGAAGCGAGGATGGCCGAAGTCCTTTTGGAGAAGCCTCAAAGTTTAATGTCAGAATATCTCTGTGAACTCAATTTTAAACTTTGTGTCCTTGGTGTGAAACAAAGGGAAAGTTTTGCGCCCTCTGCGAAACCTTTGCGGACTTTGCGAGAAAAATTCCCGCACATAGAAATTTCCCGCAGATCCCGCTAATTATCTCAGATCTTAACCCGCAACTCGCAACTGGAAAGAGATCCCTCGTCCCCTTGCAGGCTCTGTCGGGATGACAATCAACAACAAATAAGGAACCACGAACCACGAACTACGAACTAATCAATATACCCCTTCTTCCGCTTCACAGGTGCTTTTCTGGGCATGGTTCTGAAGATGTGGTCCCAAAGAGGAGAGGAAACCCCAAAAGCGCGATCGGGTTCGCGGTAATGGTGAATGCTGTGATGGTACCAAAGCGTCTTCAGGAAATTATTCGGAACCTTGAAAGCGTGTACCGAGTAATGGATCGCCAGGTAACCCGCATAACCGACTAAAAACCCGGCTAAGAATCCGAAGACCAGGTCACCTAGAACGGCTCTGTAAATGATGAAAAGCACTGTAGCTATAATTAGACTGAGCACCGGCGGCATGGCCAGACGGGATTTGTCTTTTGGGTAATCGTGGTGTACTCCGTGCATGGTGTAGGAGATCTTCTTTCTTCTTTCGGTAGTGGCTGGAATGTGATACAGGTAACGATGCATCAGGTATTCCACTAGGGTAAAGAAGAACAATCCTGCCACGAATAAAAGGAGCATGAAAGGCACTTCAAATCCCTTTTCAAAGATGCCGTAGTAAATAAGAACAGCCGCAATTCCGCCAAAAATGATCAGCGGGAGTGAAATATGAGTATGCGTCAACTTCTCGAGCCACGGATTTTCAAAGAGTTTTGGGGAACCTTTGTGCCGCGGCCTTTTTAGCTTTTGCGATTCCATAATATGGTATTTAGCTGATTGATCCCTACTAAAATAACATACTTAGCACTAAATGTCTTTAAAATTGAGTTAACAGTTCTTTTTAATGAAATATTAGCAACTATCAGTTGGAAGAGAGTAGAGAAGAAAGAAAAGAGAGTATAGAGTAATTTTATTCAGGATTCAAAGTTCAAGATTTAAAATTTTTACTCCACTGTCAGATAGAGCCCCGAGCTGAGATGAATTCAAGATTCTTGATTTAAGATACAGAATTTTTACTCTACTGTCAGACTGAGCTCTGACCGAAGGGAGGATGGTCGAAGTCCTTCGTGATTCCCCATTCAAAATTCGAGATTTAAAGTCTTTTCCGCCGAAGATTTAGTCAAGGTGGGCTGCAAATCCACGTTGTCTCCCCGGGCGCCTGCCGGCCGCAGACAGGGAGTCGAGGGGGTGTAAGGAATAGAAATATGGTTTGGAATGTGGACTCTAAAACTTTGGCAACAGGCAACGTGGAACTGGCAACCGGAAGAGATCCCTCGTTGCCTTCCAGGCTCTGTCGGGCTGACAAATCAGTCACACTAATTACTGCATTGTCAGAGTGAGCTCCGACCTTAGTTGAATTCAAGATTCTTAATTTAAGATTCAAAAGTTTCACTCAACTGTCAGACTGAGCTCCGACCGGAGATCAATTCAAAATTCAGGATACAAGATTCAAGGTTTTTGACTTCTAAGCTTTCCTAAGTAGGGGGAAATCCCGCAACCCGTAGCCCGCAACAGGCAACGCGCAACCGGAAATCTCAAATCTATCGTCTAAGATTTAACCTCTAAAATCTACTTAAACAGCCCGTGCAGTTCCCCATCCACTCGTGTGATGATGTTCCCAAGATCTTCTGGGTTGTCAACAAAGTTGATATTATCCACGTCAATGATGAGCAGGTTTCCTTTGTTGTAGTTATGGATCCAGGCTTCGTACCTTTCGTTCAGGCGACTGAGGTAATCGATGGAAATTGAATTCTCGTAATCACGCCCGCGCTTGTGGATCTGTGAGACCAGGTTAGGGATGCTGCTTCTAAGGTAGATGAGCAGGTCCGGACCTTTCACCACGCTTTCCATGAGATCGAACAGGGATTTGTAGTTTTCGTAGTCGCGGTTGGTCATAAGCCCCATGGCGTGAAGGTTGGGTGCGAAAATGTGCGCATCCTCATAAATTG
The DNA here is from genome assembly GCF_900102915.1 of Salinimicrobium catena. Taxonomy (GTDB): domain Bacteria; phylum Bacteroidota; class Bacteroidia; order Flavobacteriales; family Flavobacteriaceae; genus Salinimicrobium; species Salinimicrobium catena. Next base: position 15,676 of record NZ_FNGG01000009.1, on the reverse strand, counting down.
TGCGGTCTTGAATGATGGACCTTCCGCTTTCCCTGATGTCCAGGATCTGGCGAAATCTGCTGTTCAAAAAGTAGATCTGCAGGTTGAAAGACCAGCGTTCCATTTTATTGTAAAAATCTTCCAGATACGGGTTTTCCAGTACATCTTCGAACTGCGCCTCCCAGTCAAAATGTTTGGCTAATAATTTGGTAAGGGTGGTCTTTCCCGCACCTATGTTTCCCGCAATGGCTACGTGCATAACTCTGTTGATTTTTTGGCTGACTTTACTTGGAATGGGTGAATTTTCACCGAGGTAAATATACAGGAATTAGGCTATCATATGAAAACCGAATTCGTTTTATTTCTGCCGAAAAATCAGGATGAAATCAATTTCAGGTAGACTAAAACCTTCTTTTTTAACCGATTAAGTTTTAATAAGTAAGAATATTCTTAGCGTGAAAAATAGCTGAAAAATTCCGGGATCTCACATTCGCCACATTCCCCGAACATCCACAGACAATCCACAAAATCGGTGAACATGTGGAAGGCCAGGCCTATCAGGATCAGCTTCCAGATCGATCTTTTCAGAAATGCCGCGCCCACAAAGTAAAAAGGGATCACATAAAAGGAATGCAGGTAATGAAAACCTATGCTGCAGCGCCCGGGATGAAAAATGGGGTCTGCCAGCAAATGGTCCAGGTCCACCGCCATGGTCGCCAGCAGGATGAGCCAGTTTCTTTTCCAGTTCTTGCTGTCATACAGGTAAGCGATCAATCCTATGGCGAGGAAGTGGAGGGAGTAATGGACGAGAGTCTGCAAAGGTTAAAATTCAGGATTAAAAATTCCTTATTCAAAATTTTGGCCAAAGATACATTTTTCTGATTCAGAGATTTCTCCTTGCAGGATTTGCGAAGTCAGGAGACTTCGCAGAGCACTTCTTCCGAAGCTGCTGGAAGCTGCGCAAAGTCTCCTGACTTTGCGCTTTAGTATTCAGAATGAAATTCAATCTTCTCAAAGTCTTTGACTTTGTTTTTTTAGATATTTTAATAATTATGATATCTCATAACTGTCCAGCTTTTTAAAACATCTTGTACAGGATTATCAGCTAAATGAACAGACTTCAAAATACCTTTTCCATGTACATAGTTGGATGCACTGGAATACAAATAATCTGATGCCCTAGCTACAAGTCCGGCACGAACAGGATTCAGGTGAATGTAATTCAATTTTGACCACAAAAATTTTTCAGTGTAGATCTCTTCTGCATGATTCCCGTACTGCCATACCTGATAATTCTTATTTCTGTTGTGAGTAAAAGTAGCTTTTTGGAATCGCTCCAGAATCCATTCTCTTCTGCTTTCAGGAGTATTTTTGATAAGATCCAGAATCTTGGTTGCAGTAAATTTTTTAAAATCCCGCAGAAGATTTGATAGCTCACCCTTTTCAGATTGAATTATCAGGTGGATATGGTTGGACATAATGACATATCCGTACAATATCATTCCTTTATTACTGATGCAATATGAAAGACTATCAATAATACAGTCTCGATAATTTTGTCTGCTGAAGATATCGATCCAATCTACTACTGTGGCTGTGAGGAAATGAGCTTTGCTTTGATCTTTGATGGTGTAACCTTCTTTCACAAGAAAATGTTTTACTTAAAGTTAAAGAAAAGAAGGATCGAAATAAAGAGGATTTAAAAGTCAGGAGACTTCATTAAGATATCGTTTACCAGGAGTTTCAGGAGCCGCGAAGTCGGGAGACTTCGCCGAGCAATAGACTTCGCGGAGCAATTACTAGTAGTTTCGCAAAGTCTCCTGACTTTGTGCCTTTAAAAACAAAAGCCGGGACCCATCAGGATCCCGGCTTTTACTCAATTCTCAATACTAACTACTCAATACTAATTATGCGTCGCATGACAGGTGCATCCCGGTGCGGTAAAGCTTTGGGTTTCCTCGTGCCATGGAAAGGCTTCATTGTATTTGGCATTTTCCCAGTAGAACTCACCTCTTTCTTCAGGATGGTTTCCTACCTCGTTCATGGTCTCGGCGTCGAACAGTCGGCCGTTGATCATGGTGTACTGTATGCTTTCGGAATTGCGGATGTCCTCCAGCGGATTCTCCTCCAGCACTAAAAGATCGGCCAGTTTTCCTTCTTCGAGGGAGCCTATCTCGGTTTCCATTCCAAGGTAGTTAGCCCCGTTGATGGTCGCGGCCTGCAGGGCTTCCATGTTGGTCATGCCTCCCATTTGCAGCAACCATAGCTCCCAGTGAGCCCCAAGCCCCTGCAGCTGTCCGTGGGCGCCAAGGTTCACCTTCACGCCTTCATCGGTAAGGGCTTTCGCGGTTCTCGAAACCAGCACAGGCCCGTTATCATACTCCTCTTCCGGCAGCATGGTGCGGTGTCTTGAACGGGAATCCACTATGGCGCGCGGAGTGAAGTTCAGCAGCCTTTCGTTCTCCCAAACCTTGTCCTTTTCATAAAAGTAGTATTCCCCGTTGATCCCGCCGTAGTTTACGATGAGGGTAGGGGTGTAGCCGGTAGAGCTGTTGCTCCACAGGGTCTTGATATCCTTGTACACAGGAGCCACCGGAATATTGTGCTCGATTCCTGTATGTCCGTCCACGATCATGCTCATGTTATGGAAAAAGGTACTTCCGCCTTCGGGTACCACGTTCATGTCTAGTTCTTTGGCGGCCTGCATCACCTGCTGACGCTGCTCACGGCGCGGCTGGTTGTAACTCTTTACGGAATTCGCTCCGAAAGCCTTGGTTCTTCTCAAGGCCGACTTCGCGTCTTCCAGGCTGTTTATTTCCGCCTTGAAATCCCCTTCGGCCCCGTACAGGATGATCCCGGTAGAGAACAATCTCGGACCAACCATTTCTCCGCTCTTGATGAGTTCAGACATTCCGAAGACGGTCTCGCTCAAAGCTGAAGGATCATGGGCGGTAGTTACTCCAAAAGCCAGGTTGGCATACGCCGGCCAGTGCTTCTGAGGAGTGAGTCCGTATCTAAAAGCGCCAATGTGCGCATGCGCATCCACGATCCCCGGCATGATGGTTTTTCCGGAAGCGTCGATGACTTTTGCGTTTTTGGGAACATCCACTTCATTAGCTGCTCCCACGGCAACAATCCTGTTCTCTTTCACCACCACGGTTCCGTTCTCGATCACCTCGTCGCCGTTCATGGTGATAAGGCGGGCGTTGGTGAAGGCGATGCTTCCTTCAGGTTTGTCAGCCTCCAGTTTCAAGCCCACTTTGATCCCTTTTTCGGAGATAGGGGCGATGGAGTCTGGTGAGTTCTTCAAAAAGGTGAATTTCTCGGCCACTTTATTGGTGAAATATTCTTCCCCTAAGGTCCAGTGCACGTTTTTGCTGTCTTTAGACCAGTGCAGGCTCATCCCTGCATCTTTGGTGATCTGCGTCACCGGGAAAGCCTTGGTCTTGTCATCCAGATCAATGGTCTGCCCCGTCATCACGAAAGGCGCGATATATCCCTGGTGCAGGTTGGTGAAGGCGATCCACTTATTGTCCGGACTCGGCACCAGGCGGTTCGCGTGTTTCGACTTGATGTGGGTGCGTTCATCGTGCCCGTTGAGGTCAACACTTTTCAGGTTTTTGGTAAGGCTCCCGAAGAACATCCCCCCGGTCTGGTACAGGATGCGGTCATCGTTTTTGCTGAACATGGGGAAGTCGCCTTCTTTGGTAAGTTTCTTGACATTCTCTCCCGAAGCGCTCATGGTGTAGATCCCCGGCTCCTTTGAAAAGCTCTGTCCCTGGTCTGAATTTCCTTTTTCCTTCACATACACGATCTTGTCGCCGCTGTTAGAGAAAGCCGGATTCCTGTAAATGCCTTTTTCAAAGGTCAGCGTCTGCGGATTCCTGCCGTTCAGGCTCACTTTCCTGATGCTTCCCAGGTCCTGGTCGTCCCAGGTCACGTACACGATCTCTTTCCCGTCAGGTGAAAAAGCAGGTTCGAATTCGAAATTCTTGTCTTTGCTGATCCTTTCAGGCTTCCCGTTGGGAAGGCTCTTTTTGTAGAGGTAACCAACAGCGTTGAACACAAGCGTCTTCCCGTCAGGTGAAGTCACCGCGTGACGGATCACTTTCGGATTGAACTCTTCGGAAAATACTTCGGTCTTCGCACGATGAGTTTCGGCTATTTGAATGTTGTTCTCTACGGAAAAAGGAATGACTTCGGAAGTGAAGTCTTTGGTATCGATCTTCCTGATCTTGCCTTCGCTCCAGATGACGATGTCCTTGTTGTTCGGCATCCAGCTGAAGCCGGGATATACTCCGAAGATGGCCCAGGCTTCCTGCTGATCTTTGCTCAGCTGGTCGTACACCGGCCATTCCTCGCCGGTCTCCAGGTCGTGTACGTACAGAACCGACTTGGTCCTGATCCTTTTTACGAAAGCTAATTTCTTTCCGTCAGGAGAGATCTGCGGACGTGCCGCCCCGCCGGGACCACCGGTGATGGTTTGGTTTTCTCCGGTCTGCAGGTCGTAACGCTTGATCACGTAGATCTGCTTGTTAGGGTCTTTGTTGTATTGGAAGTACCCGCCAGGGTACATGTCTTCGCTGTAGTACAGGTAACGCCCGTCGGGAGAGACAGCAGGTTCGTTCACGTCCTGCTGGTCGTTCTTTCTCTCGGTAAGCTGCAAGCCGCCTTTTCCTGCTATGTGGTACTGCCACATCTCGCCGGCTCCAAGGGAGCGGCCGCTGGTAAAGTGCTTTCGGGCAATGATGGAATTCCCGTCAGCCGTCCACTCGGCGTTGTTAAGCAGGCGGAAGTTCTCTTCTGTGATCTGTTTGGCGTCAGAGCCGTCGGGGTTCATCACCCAGATGTTGTCGCCGCCGCCGGCGTCGCTGGTAAAGGAGATCTTTGTACCGTCAGGGCTGAAGCGCGGCTGCACCTCGTAGGCCATCCCGCTGCGAAGCGCCGTGGCTTTTCCGCCTTTTGCAGGCATGATGTAGATGTCTCCCAAAAGGTCGAATACGATCTTTGACCCATCAGGGCTCACGTCCAGGTTCATCCAGGTACCTTCATCGGTCTTGAGGGGAACTTCGTTGATGTTCCAGTCATCGGTATAGGGGTCTGAAACATCCCATTTGTCTTTCTTTTCTTTTTCCTGCGCGAACAGGGCAGAGGTGGCCATTAAGAGCATTAATGCCAGCAGGTTTCTACAGCTCATAGATGTTAAAATTTTAAGAGCGCTAAATATAGGGAATTTTTGAGGTTTCTTGCTAAGTAGCTGTAAGGGAAGAGGTGGGTTTAAAAAGTTTCTTTTTGAGGAAGCTGTTTTGTAGGAAAATTATGTTATTTTTAACAAATTTCCCTGTATTTAAAAAACAAATATGAAGAACTTCGGTAAGACTATAAAAATATTTTTGGTGGACGGGGAGCCAAATGGCCGGATGACCTGTGAATTATCGAATTGGACTGGAAAGGCACTAAAGATTCCACGGAAAAAAATCAAAGAGTCTTCAGATCGGTCGGAACTGGAAAATACCGGCATTTATATTCTCATTGGAAAGTCTGATAAATCAGAGAACAAAGAACTTGCCAGCATCTTTCCCAAAAAGACTTCTGGAATGAAGCTTTGGTTTTTGTGAGCAAAGATGAAAACCTGAACAAAGCCCATATTAAATATCTAGAAAGCAGGTTGCACGAAATTGCAGTAAAAGTAAATCGTTACGATCTGGAAAATGGCAATGTTCCACCACGGTCTACAATTTCAGAATCTGACCAGGCAGAGATGGAAGAATTTCTGGAGAATATTCGGCTGCTGGTAAACGCATTGGGATATAAAATTTTTGAAGAGCTGAGAAAAGACCAAACTGTTGAAGAACAAATTAACAACACCTTTTACATTAACGCCGCAAGAGGAGCGAACGCAAAAGGACAAATGACCAATGAAGGTTTCGTGGTTTTAAAAGATTCAGAAATAGCAAGTACTATTACCAACTCTTTTCCTCAGAATTGGGTAAAATTTAGGCAAAGCTTAATTGACGATAACATTATTGTTGAGGTAAATAATAAATTCGTTTTAATAGAAGATCATTTGTTTTCCAGCCCGTCCGCAGCAGCTGCCATTGTTATGGGAAGGAGTGCCAACGGTTTGACTGAGTGGAAACTTAAAGACGGTCGCATTTTAAAAGCGGTGGAATCTAATTAAAAATCTGGCTCCGCAAAGTCTCCTGACTTTGCATTTTCGAACCTTGAAACCAAAACTTAACCCATGAAAAAAACATTACTTCTGTTGCTATTCTGTTGTTTTGCCCTGCCGGGTGTTTCCCAGGAAACCAGCTTCGACCAGTACATAGAAAAAGGGATCGCCCTGCATGATGCCGGGAATTTCGAGAACGCCATAAAAGAATATGAAAAAGCCCTGGAGCTCGAACCAAATTCCGGCACGGCCCATTACGAGATCGCCTATTCCTATTTTTTAAAAGGAGATTACAAAAGCGCGGTCAAGTACAGCGAAAAGGCCATTGACCTGGAAACAGATAACCAGTTGCTGAACTACGTCATGCTTGGCAATGCCTTAGACATGCTAGGGAAACGAAAAAAGGCTATTAAAGTCTATGAAGAGGCGATGAAGGAGTTTGATCACTACCTGCTTAGTTACAATTATGCGCTAACCTGCCTGAAAGTTGATAAGGTCGATTAGGCTTACGAAGCCATCTTAAAGGCCATCGATCATAATCCTTCTCATGGGAGCAGTCACCTGCTGTTAAGTGAGATTATGGATATTAAAGGCGAAAGGATCAAAGCCATGCTTCCGTTGTATTATTTTCTGCTGTTAGAGCCGAATTCAGAAAGATCTGTAACTGAATATGAAAGGTTAAAATCTTATATGGATCTTGGGGTAGAACGCACCTCGCCAACCAACATAAATGTATCACTCGACCTAAGTGCAGATTCAGATTTTGGAGCTGCGGAAATGATGCTTAGTCTGAATAAGGCTGCCAGCACGATACCGGAAAACGAAGATAAAAGTGAACTGGAACGATTTACCGAAACCAATAGATCGGTATTTGGAATCTTAGGAGATATGAAAGGAGATAATAAAGGTTTCTGGTGGGAATTCTATGTGCCTATGTTCGCTGATTTCGCAGAGGCCGACCTGGTTGAGCCTTTCAGCTACTATATATCCACTTCGCAGGGGGAAGAGGCTGCAACCTGGCTTGCTGAAAATGAAGAGGATTTCAACAGGTTCCAGAAATGGTTTGAAAAATAGAACCCCTCCTAAGAATTATAATTTTAAACTCATCTCATGTTTTTAATCCCCGCTCCGAAAAGTCTCCTAACTTTGCGTCTGCTTCCAGTAGCCTTTGTTCTCCATACATTTTTTTGCTCACTCCGTTTCACAAAAAAGCACCCGCCTTCCGGCAGACAGACTCGAACTGTCGGCTTGAGTTAGTATTAGGCATCAGATTTTTTTACTACTTTAGAAATTCCGACTTTTTAACCCCAAAACATTTCCCATGAAAAGAAGCTTTCAAATTCTTGTCCTGTTTCTTACAACTGTGGCGCTTGGCCAGGATACAGTAAGCAGCAAAGAAGAACAGATTAAAGATCTTATCAGCAATTCTTTTCAGGAGATATTTTCAGATCTCGATGCCAGGGCGCTCGATGTCTACTGCACCGAAGATTTCCTGCTTCTGGAGACAGGTGAGGTTTGGGATATGGAAAAGATGCGGAATTATCTAAGAAGTGCAGGGAAACAAGACACAGAGGTGAAACGAATAAATTCCTTTGACTTTATAGAGGTGAAAATTTCAGGAAACATGGCCTGGGTAGCCTATTTCAATAAAGCAGAATTCAGAAAGGATGGAGAGGTGATGAAGGAGATGAATTGGGTGGAAAGTGCCACGGCCCTTCTTACTGAAGAAGGATGGAAACTGCAGCTGCTCCATTCTACAGTGGCGAAAAAGTAAAATATTCCCCGCTCCGCAAAGTCCCTGACTTTGCGGCTATTTAAGAAATCTAAAATTTTATGCCTGAACATAACTACCTTTTCACCTCGCAAAGACTTGGCTTCAGATCCTGGACACATGATGACCTGGACCAATTCGCTGCCATGAACGCAGATGAAGAGGTGATGAAACATTTTCCGAAGCCCTTAAGCAGGGAAGAGTCGGCAGAATTCCTTGACCGTTTGTTCAAACATTATGCGAAGCACGGCTACTGCTACTTTGCTGCTGAGGTTTTGGAAAGCAGAGAGTTTATTGGCTTCATAGGCCTGGCTTTCCAGTCCTATGCAGCTCCTTTCACTCCCGCCACAGATATTGGCTGGCGGCTTAAAAGAAGCGCCTGGGGAAAAGGCTATGCCACCGAAGGCGCGAAAAGGTGCCTGCAATTCGCTTTTGAAGACCTGCAGCTGGAGAAGGTGATCTCCACCTGCCCAAAACAAAACCACAGGTCAGAACTGGTCATGCAAAAGATCGGGATGAAGAAGGCAAGCGAATTCGACCATCCTAAACTGCAGGATTCTCCCGAACTGCAGAAGTGCGTAGTGTATGAGATCGAAAAGGAGTAAATGCCTTCGTAAAGATCCTCTGCTTGGCAAAGTCACCCGACTTTGCGGCTGCTTCAGCAATCTGAATTTGAAAGACCTTCACTCTTGAGAGCTTTTTTGCTTGTATAAATAGAAAAATGCGGGGCTAATGAAGTTGTTACTTCAGTTCCCCGCATAAATTCTCAAAATTAAATTGTTCTTATTAAACTCCGGTTGGTTCATTCGTAGTATTCGACTGTCCAGTCCCCTGTGAACCTATCAACCGATCCTTTGGTTCTAAACGTGAAGGTATAAGAGTCCTGGTGAGCATAAAGAAGATTACCTCCGTAATCTGTCGTGCCGTTTGAAAAACGGATTTTATCAAAGTTGACCATTACCTTTTTGTTTCGGGTATTATAGGCCTTTATTTGTAATTCGGTGTTCTTTTGCCCGTCATAAGATTCATACCAACCGAATCTGTACTGAAGATCTATACCGTCTTTACTGTCTAGTGGAGCCCAATTGTTCCAATTCGTCTGCGCGAATGAAGTGGCCGCAGTAATAAAGAAAAGAACAGTAACTAGCAGAGTATTTCTTTTTTTCATAAATAATTAAATTTTAGTTAATTAGTTCAACCAAATCTATATTAAACCCTTTTCCGGTTCAATACCTTTAAAGGGGGATTTTCCTGATGCCTCTGAAACTCTGCTGCAACCTTATAACAGCATCTTTGCTTCCCTTCGGTTCGCTCTGGATGACAATCGGGTTTCGCAAAATCACCTGTCTGCCGCCAGGCAGGCTCGAATTGACGGCTACAATTTGTCACTCTGTATGACGACTTTAAATTGTTGAAGAAAATCATCTATCTTTATTTCTTATAAAAACGGGCAGCAGAAAGCACTGCCTTTGTGGAATGAGCAACTCGATTCGCAACAAGCTTGTCCTGACAGGGTTCCTTGCCCTGAAGTTTGTACTTCAGTATTCACTTATCGCTCCGGAATATGAACTGCACCGGGACGAATTTCTCCATCTCGACCTGGGAAAACATCTGGCCTGGGGATATCAGTCTGTGCCGCCGTTCATCTCCTGGACCTCAAGTTTGATCGATATGCTGGGAAATTCAGTTTTCTGGGTAAAGTTCTTTCCGGCCCTCTTTGGAGCTCTCACCATTCTGGTGGTATGGAAAACGATCAGGGCACTGGGAGGGAACCTCTTCGCCCTCAGCCTTGGTGCTGCCGCAGTGTTATTTTCGGCGCTTTTGAGGATGAATACGCTCTACCAGCCCAATTCTTTTGACGTGTTGTGCTGGGCATCTTTCTATTTTGTCATTATTAAATACTTCCAGGATAAAAGGCCAAAATGGCTTTTTGCAGCAGCCGCTGTTTTTGCTCTGGGCTTTCTCAATAAGTACAATATTGTTTTTTTACTGCTGGGTTTGTTTCCCGCCATTCTGCTTACCCCGCACCGAAAAATGTTTATGAGAAAAGAGTTTTATTGGGCCCTTCTATTGGGCACGGTTCTCATTCTTTCCAATCTTTTATGGCAGTATACTAATGACTTTCCGGTAGTGCATCATTTAAAGGAACTTTCAGAAAATCAGTTGAACAATGTCAACAGATGGGATTTTCTACGATCCCAACTGCTATTCTTTGCCGGAGGAGTTTTCGTGATCATTGCAGGTCTTTACGCTTTGATCGCCTGGAAAGCATTTGACAAGTACCGGGCATTCCTGTGGGCTTTTGTCTTTACCCTGGTCATCTTCTTGATCTTTAAGGCAAAAGATTATTACGCCATGGGGCTATACCCCGTTTACATAACTTTTGGTGCGGTATACCTGGAACAGCTGCTGGTATCAGGTCAAAAAAGATATATGCGGCCGGCCGCTTTGCTTTTTCCGGTGCTGCTTTTTCTTCCTTTATATGATGTCGCTTTTCCGAACAGGCATCCGCAGGAAATAGCCGCCCATCCTGAAAAATATGAAAAGCTGGGATTGCTTCGCTGGGAAGATGGACAGGATCACCGGTTGCCCCAGGATTTTGCCGACATGCTGGGGTGGAAGGAACTGGCTAAAAAAGTCGATTCCGTTTACAATGGCCTTTCAAATCCTGAACAGACGCTGGTCATTACGGATAATTACGGGCAGGCCGGGGCAATAAATTTTTATACAGAACAGGATCTGAAAGCGGTTTCCTTTAATGCCGATTATGTGAACTGGTTCGATCTTGAGCGGCCGTATCTCAATCTTATCAGGGTAAAAATCTATACTGAAGAGGAGGAGGAATTGAACACTGTTGGTCCTTTTTTTGATTCCGCGGAACTGGCCGATTCTATTGAGAATCCTTTTTCCAGGGAATACAGAACACGCATCTTTGTCTTCAGCGGGGCCAGGGTCGATCTGAATGAAAAAGTTAAGGAGTTTCTTCAAAAAGAACCGGCATATCGGGGAAAAGATTAATTCCCTCCGGAAAAAGGTTTCTAGGAAAGCACTGCCTTTTTTCTGTTTATTTCATATTTAAAATATTGATTTTCAGTAACTTTACAGGTGTTTAAAATCCTTTTGCTATGAAAACCGATCTCTTCTTACTGGGGTTTCTGGCAATTTTTACGCTTCATTCCGGAAACGTACTAGGGCAGGACACCTCTCAGGTTGAAACTTCGGAAAAATATTCCGGCCCCATCATAGATATGCACATGCACACCGGACTTCCCCATGAGGTACCGCCGGGGATCCCTTCCCTTTGCCGACCAGCACCCTGTGAAGGCGACGGTAGGGCAATCGTAAACTCAGGTGAGCTCCTGAACCGTACCATTGAAAAAATGGACAGCCTTAATATTGAAAAAGCTTTTTTGAGTGGGGTTGATTGGGCAGCCGTGCAGGAATGGAAGAGGTCTGCTCCAGATCGTTTTATTGCATCCCCTTTTATTCTGGAACCGGGGGAGGCTCACCTTAAGAAACTGAAGCAGGAATACGAACAGGATAGATTTACCGCAATGGGAGAAATTGGGGTGCAGCTAAGTGGGATTGCTCCCAATGATCCTGCGATGGATCCTTATTTTAAACTGGCTGAAGAACGTGACCTTCCGGTACTTATTCACACTTTGGGAATTGGGCCTTACACACCTCATTTTAGGTCGGCTGCCGGTAATCCTTTACTGCTGGAAGATGTGCTTAAAAAATATCCGAAGCTGAGGTTGTTCGTTGAAAATGCCGGCTATCCCTATGCTGAAGAAATGATCGCCATGATGTATCAGTATCCGCAGCTATATGCAGATGTGTCTACCATCACCTGGGTGATCCCGCGTGCAGCCTTTTATGATCACCTGGAAAAATTTGTACGCGCCGGGCTCGGCAAAAGGATCTTGTTTGGCTCAGACCAAATGGTCTGGCCCGACAAGATCGGTGCTGCAGTAGAAGCCATTCAGCAGGCACCGTTTTTGTCCGCAGAGCAAAAACAGGATATCTTCTATAATAATGCCGCACGTTTTCTTAGGCTGAAGAGTGCTGAAAAATAAACAACAGATAAACATTCCAGGAACTAACAGCAATGCTGCTTAAAAATGTTTCCGGTCGAAAACTCCTTGCCGTCAGTTCGAGTGATCCCGGCGTAGGAGGGATCGTATCGAGAACAGAGGCGAAAATAGAAGCCCGTCGTTCCCTATAGATTTCATTCACCTTATCCAATATAATAGTGAAACCGATCTATTGGCTTGGGGAAGTGCATTTTAGCAAGATCTACGATTTTATTTATCTTTAAGAAAGCTGTAGAGAAAATCGCTAATAATGTGACACTTATGAAGATCTTCAGAAGAGTTAGAAAGCACTTACTTAAGAACAAAAGGATCAGAAATTATTTTTTCTACGCTATAGGAGAGATCATCCTGGTGGTAGTTGGGATCCTGCTGGCTTTGCAGATAAATACCTGGAACGAGAACCGGAAGAAGGAAAGGCTTCGGGATAATTACGTGAAGGCCCTGGTAACCGATCTTAAGGAGGATGTTTCTGCGCTAAGGCACAGGCTGGACTATGAGGAAGAAAAGCTGGCGGAGCTAACAGCTTTTCAGAAAAGATTATCGCATCCAGATGCTACGGTAGATACTCTGGTCAAGATCGCCCGCTATGAACTTGATCCTTATATCCAACCCAATTTCAGTTTCAGCAACAGCACCTACACTGCCCTAATAGCTACAGGAGATATCGATCTACTCGACCGGGAGCTGACCGAGTCCCTGAATGAGCTGAACAAATATCAAAAGGAGACGAACCAGACCATGGAATGGGCGTCTCAACTTTACCAGACGTATATTGGAGCTTATTCTATGAATTATAGCATGAACCTTCCCACTACTACTATAAAAAAGGGTTCTCTAAGCAAGGATATCTGGCAGAACTCTAAACCAAAGGAATTGGCTGCTCAATTCAACGGAGTCACAGGCCTTAAGACCAATCAACATATAGTTTCCACAAATAGCCTAACAGAAGTGCTAGAGCTAACCCGGGAGATCCTGGAAGAAGTGGAGGAGTAGACCTGTCGGAATCTACAGGCAGGCTCGAACAGATGGGATTGTTCCTTGAAAAGAAAAGGTCTTCTGCCGAAAGAGCCGATCTGCCGTCAGTTCGGGTGGCTTTTCAGCCCGCACCGCAGGTGAAAAGGTGAATCGAGAACAGAGGCAAACTTCTCATTTTTCACTATTTTTAAAGAAGCAAAATTCTTCCCTATGGCTACATCTGCTAGAAAGAAGCTTTCTCCCTCAGTGCTCGACGAACTATCTGAAAAGTTAGAAACACGATTCGAGAAAAACAAAGACCGACACAAAAGCCTGGAATGGGAGCGGGTCGCTGCCCGGCTACTGGAGGCTGCACCCGAAAAACTGTGGGCACTCAACGAGATGGAGAGGACGGGCGGAGAACCCGATGTGGTGAAGTGGGATGAGAAGACCGGGGAGCTGGTCTTTTTTGACTGTGCTGCTGAAAGTCCTAAGGGGCGGCGAAGCCTGTGCTATGACCGGAAGGCCCTGGAGTCGAGAAAGAAGTTCAAACCAAAACACAGCGCTGTAGAAATGGCTGAAGAAATGGGCGTGGAGCTGCTGACAGAGGAGCAATACAAGCAACTGCAGCAGCTTGGTAAATTTGATACAAAAACTTCCAGCTGGTTAGAAACTCCTGCAGGTATCAGAAAACTGGGCGGGGCCATCTTCGGGGATCGGCGCTTCGGAAGGGTGTTCATTTACCATAACGGAGCAGAATCTTATTATGCGGCGAGAGGATTCAGAGCTTCGCTGAAGATTTAATTCAAGATCATAGGGTGAAAATTCCAATTTTTTACCTGCCGTAGCGAATTGAAGGCAGACTTACCTTAGATTACAGATTTCGAAACATCCAAGTTGTTATTCCGCATTTTGTAACAGATTTTGGGGTAGTTCGTCTTTAAAGTATAACCAACAACTTATGAAGACTTTAAGCACATTTATCCTTCTTTTATTCAGCAATTTTTTGATCGCCCAGCATTCAACATCACTCACAAAAGCTGAGCTCCTTGATTCTTTACTACAGGAGTCGCACAGGCGCGGAATATTTAATGGCAATGCTTTGGTGGCCGAAAACGGGAAGGTGATCTATCACCGGGCAGTCGGTCAGGCAGATGCTTCCGGCAACAAGCCTCTTAATACGGAAGCGAGATTTAACATAGGTTCGGTTTCAAAAGAATTTGACGGTACCGGAATTATGATCCTCAAGGAGGAGGGGAGGCTTTCTCTTGATGACCGGCTGAGCGCTTTTTTTCCGCAGTTACCGGAATGGGCAGATGCCATAAGCGTGAAGAATTTGCTGCAATATAGCAGCGGGATCCCCAATCCTGATTATAATAATGTACGTACCGATGCAGAGGTTTGGCAGTATTTAAAAGGGCTGAGAGAGCTGAAATTTGATCCTGGAAGTGAATACGTTTACAATAATACAAATGTTTTTCTGCGGAAGCGGATCATAGAAAAAGTTTCAGGAATGAGCTATGCGGCCTTTGTTGAGACAAGGATGCTGCGGCCCTGCGGAATGAGAAATACAGTCATTGACCCTTCCGAAGAAACTCCGCGTTTCACCCGCTCTTTTGATGAAGCCTTTGTACAGGATGACCTGGATACCTACATGAGCGGATGGATAGCTACGACCACTGAAGACTTGTTTAAATGGGTGAAATGCCTTAATTCGGGAAAGCTCATAAGCAGTGAAAGCCTGGCAGAACTTTCGGAAAGTTTAAATCCTTCTGTACAGTCTCCTCTGGGACATAGTGTTTATGATAAAGGTAACCTGCAGATTCGCTATCACCACGGGCAGAGCGATAATTTTGAAGCCCTGATGGCCTGGATCCCTGATCCCGGGTATACCATCATTTTGCTGACCAACAACAGGTGCAACGAACTGGGAGATCACATCAATGCCATAGATGCCATTTTGAGAGGAAATGAATTCCAGATCCCTAAAAGGTCCATAGAACTCAGTCTGCGGGCAAAGATCTTCCATGAAGGATATGATTCAGGAATCGATTTTCTGAAAGAGATCAGGAAAAACCAGTCTGATATTTTCAATTTTGAGCAGGAGGAAGAAGAACTGCTTGAAACCGGCGAATGGCTGTTGCAGATGGACAGGCAGGAAGAGGGAATGAAAATATTTGAGTACACGGCAGCAAGATTTCCCAATTCTGTACGGGCTTATCTTGAATTGGCCAAAGCGCATGAAGATGCAGGCCATGATCAAATGGCATTAAAAAATTACCGAAAGGTACAGGAGCTTGAACCGGAGAATGAATTGGCTGCAGAAAAACTGCAGCAACTGGAATAATACTTTGAGTTGTCAGTTCGAGCCTGCCTGTATCCTATGGTTAAAGCAAATTATTTATTATAGTTTTTTTTATTTTCAGGAGGCAAATTTCATTGTATTGACATAAGGAGTTCCTCTCTTAATGACAGCAAAGGCTCGCGCTAATAACTTGTTCCTGATGATGTTAATTGTACTCATTTTATTTTTTCCCATTTGCACTCTTCTCTCATAAAAAGTCTTTATCTCCGGATTGTATTGGATTGCTGTTGTTGCGCATAAACTCAATAAAGTCTTGCCTTCCTTTTGAGCTAAGCGACTAACTTTTGTTTTTCCCCTAATACTTGTACCAGATTGATGAGGAAAAGGAGCAATTCCACAAT
>NZ_FNGG01000004.1 GCF_900102915.1 Salinimicrobium catena | reverse complement strand
AACCTAAAGCTCCGATTTACTTGCTCAAAATGTCTTCTTAATTTTTATTTTCCAACTATGTCAACTTATTAGGAGTAGGATCTTATTTAGATGCCTTGCTCAAAGATTTAAGGTGGTTATAGCAACGGGGCTCACCTCTTCCCATTCCGAACAGAGAAGTTAAGCCCGTTAGCGCAGATGGTACTGCTATCTTGTGGGAGAGTATGTCGCCGCCTTTTTTTTAAAGCCTCAACAGCAATGTTGGGGCTTTTTTTATGGAGTAATATTATGTTCTGGAAACATCATATTCCCCTCCTCCCTGAGGAGGGGCGTCCGCTGGACGGGGTGGAGCTTCTCTTCAAAAATCACTTTCTGGAAACTGATCTCCGCTTGCCTCCCTTCCAGGGAGGGGAGTCCGCAGGACGTGGTGGGGCGTCTTTCTCAAATTTTTCCTTATAAGCAGGAGAGAAAGATGACTTTTTTGCATCTGGTTTCCCAACAAAAAAACCTCTACAAAGAAGCAGATGTTTTTATATATCTTTTCTGAAGTACTTTCTATATGAATTCAAGTGCTCGCTCCAAAGCCATCCCGCGGGAACCCTTTATCAGGACCACGCCGTTATCGATACTTCCCGAGGAATAGTCGGCGCTAAAATCTTCAAAAGTTCTATACTTTTTAATTCTGGAATCAGTTGACGTTCCATAGAATGCTTCTCCAATTATATACACGCTGTCAATGGAGCCTTTTTGAAGCCTTTCTGCGAGTTCCTGGTGTTCTGCCTTAGAAGATTCTCCCATCTCGAACATATCGCCTAAAATAGCTGTCTTAGGTCGTTGTGGCATCGCCTCAAGATTTTCAATTGCAGCTGCCATACTCGTTGGGTTTGCGTTGTAGGCATCGAGAATAATAGTGAGGTTCTCTCTATTGATTACCTGAGATCTGTTATTTCCAGGAATGTAATTCTCCAGAGCTTTTTTTATCTCTTCAGGAGCAACCTCAAAATAATCGGCTATGGTATAGGCTGCCGCCATGTTTTTCCCGTTGTAGCTGCCTATCAATTTGCTGTTGATTTCGTAGCCCGCTACACGGATTGCGGCAAAATTTCCTGCTTGAAGGTATTCAACAGGAACATCAGGTTTTTCGTCTGAGCCAAAGGAATAAATTTTCTGATAACTCAAATGTTTCTTTTGGATAGGATCATCCAGGTTTAGGAATATAGTCTTCTCATTGGCTTTCAGGTACTCATATAATTCGCTTTTACCCTTGATCACGCCCTCCACGCCTCCAAAGCCTTCAAGATGAGCTTTTCCGAAGTTGGTGATGTATCCATAATCAGGTTGGGCCATTCGGCTTAGGAAAGCGATTTCCTTCCGATGATTGGCGCCCATCTCCACGATCCCTATTTCAGTCTCCTTGTTCATTGCAAGAAGTGTTAGGGGAACACCAATATGATTATTGAGGTTACCTAAAGTGGCCATGGTATTATATTTTTTAGAGAGCGCGGCATTGATCAGTTCCTTTGTTGTGGTTTTTCCGTTACTTCCGGTAAGGCCAATGATGGGAATACCTAAATAGTTCCTGTGAAAACTTGCCAGCTCCTGCAGGGCTTTGAGGACATTTTTTACCAGGATAAAATTTTCACCTCTTGAATATTTCTCCTCATCAATAATGGCATATATCGCCCCTTTTTGGAGGGCCTGTTCGGCAAATTCATTGGCATTGAAGTTTTCGCCTTTTAAGGCAAAAAACATGCTCCCCTCTTTAATTTTTCGGGTATCTGTGCTTACACCTTTACTCTCCAGGAATAGCTTATGTAGATCTTCTATTTTCATTGCTTAAAGCTATAAAAAAAGCCCTAATTGAATTAGGGCTTTTCTTTTATAATTTCCGGAGAAATTAATTTCCGGCAGTTTTGTTTTTGCTTAAGGATTTCGACCCTACACGAGACATGGCGTTCCTGAATCCAATATAGTCTGTAGCCATATCCTGAGGGAAGTATCTTCTCTGTGCTGGATCTAACCAATAAGCACGATCTCTCCATGACCCTCCTTTATATACTCTTACATTGTCGTCTACAAGAGTTGTTCTTCCAGTCGAAGCATCATATTTCAGATTTTCTTCGCCGGTGCTGTCTATAGTCGCAGTATGAATTGGAGAGTTGTACATTCTTTTTTCCGGCTCAAGTTCTTCTTCTCCAAACTGGCTGTAGTAGCGAGTGGAGCTTCTGTCTCCATCGCGGTAATTGCGGTTGTCGCTTTCGGAAAAGTTGCTTCTCAAGTAAGTATCCTCTTCAGTAAGTGGTACCGTAGCGATCTCACCAGGAAGATTTCTGGCAACCACTTTACCGTTGCTTAAAGTGTCGTACTGAATTTCGTCTACTCCCAAAACTTTTACTGTACCGTCTTCGGTAATGGCATTTTTGGTATAAACATTTCCTCTATAATAATTAAGATCATTGAATTCGTCGTCAACAATCGGGCGATAGACATCAGCAACCCATTCGGCCACGTTTCCGGCCATATCGTAAAGTCCAAAATCATTTGGAGCATAAGATTTGACTTCAGCTGTAATATCGGCGCCATCATCGCTCCATCCGGCGATACCACCATAATCTCCATCTCCCTGTTTGAAGTTGGCCATCTGGTCTCCACGGGCACGGGCATCAGCAGATCTTGTATACTGACTGTCCCAAGGATATTTCTTTCGTCCTCTGTAAGCATTGTAACTTCTAAGCTCTACCAGGGCAAGTGCGGCGTATTCCCATTCTGCTTCGGTAGGCAGGCGATATTCTGGCAAAAGCACTCCGTGTTTACGCTGCACATAAAGATTGGTGCTGTCTTCGGTCATAAAGCGATCTGCTTTGTTGCCTCCACGAAGTAAACTGTCTTTTCCTCCATAAACTTTACTTGGTGCGTTCAAATAAGCTTCAGTGCTGAAAGTTTGCTCAGGTGTGGCGGAATAACGGGCTCCTTTTAAGGTGAACCCCTGTTCTTCCAGTCGGGCTTCATTCACCCTGTCGGTTCTCCACTTGGAGAATTCCACTGCCTGGATCCAGCTCACTCCAACTACAGGGTAGTTCGCATACGCCGGGTGCCTAAGGTAATTTTTTACCATCACCTCATTATAACCTAGTCGGTTTCGCCACACAAGGGTATCAGGAAGGGCACCGGTATAAATATTTCGGTAACGCTCTTCGGTTGGAGGGTATACTCTTTTCAGGTAATCAAGGTATTCCAGGTACATTAAATTGGTCACCTCAGTCTCATCCATGTAAAAAGACTGCACGTGCTGCTGGGTAGGAGTGTTGTTCCAGTCATGCATCACATCGTCCTGAACCCTTCCCATGGTAAAGGTTCCGCCTTCAACGAAAACAAGACCCGGACCGGTATCCTGCTCGTCAAAATCTGAGTTGTAATTAAAACCGCCCTCCTTGGAATCAATGTCCCAACCGGTTGCCCGGGAATTGTTCTTGTAGTTATCAGACTTGTTGCAACTCAACAATCCAATACTTACCGCCAGGGCGAAAAATGCTTTTACAGCAACAGTATTTCTCATATTCACAATTTCTTTGGTAGCAAATCTGGCTTTGCAATATAGTAATTAACGTAAAACTTTCAAGATTATTTTAACTGTTGGTCA
Organism: Salinimicrobium catena; assembly: GCF_900102915.1. Taxonomy (GTDB): domain Bacteria; phylum Bacteroidota; class Bacteroidia; order Flavobacteriales; family Flavobacteriaceae; genus Salinimicrobium; species Salinimicrobium catena. The sequence goes on along the minus strand of NZ_FNGG01000004.1, from coordinate 253,484 downwards.
ATAGACTAGCAGCAGGTTAGTCCTGGTCGCTTTGCTTTTTCTGGTGTCGATTTCTTCGCGGAAGAAGAGCTGTATTTTAAGCGATTTTTAGCCTCCATCTGCCTTTCTTCAGCAAAACAAAAGTAATTGTTTTTTCTAACTTAGGTATAAAACCTGAAAAACGGAAGGTAAACCAGAAAAAACCGGAAATGATCCAGGAAACCTCCCGGTGCTTCAGCAGAAATGTTTGATATAGGAAATTTTTGTAGGAATTTGAAAATGAGGGATTTTATCGATTTTAGTTCAGCTTTTGAAGAAAAAGAAGCTCAATTTATAAGTAATGGTTAAATTCTGCGTTATCATCAAACAAATGGATAAATTGCGGTTAATCCTTAATTTGTAGTTGTTTTCAGGTATATTTGTTAATTATTAATGAGACCTATGAGAAATTTATCACTCTTTTTAATAAGTGTAGTTTTACTTTCCAATGCGAAATCATTTGCCCAGGAGGAGCAGGACAGGGTGATAACGACCGCGGTACCTTTTCTTTTGATCGCGGCCGATGCTCGTGCGGCAGGAATGGGGGACCAGGGAGTGGCAACCAGAGTTGATGCATTTTCTCAGCAGTGGAATCCGGCCAAATATGTTTTTGCTGAAAGTCAGCAGGGATTTGGAGTAACCTACACTCCTTATTTAAGTGAGTTGGTAAGTGATATATTTCTCGGCAACATTACATATTACAACAGGATCAATGAAAGAAGTGCTTTTGGTGCCAGTTTTAAATATTTCAGTTTAGGGAATATTGAAGCTCGGGATACGCCCGAAGATCTGCCTTTGATCTTAAGTCCGAATGAGTTCACGCTAGATCTATCTTACGCTCTTAAACTGAGTGAAACCTTTTCCATGTCGGTCGCCGGACGTTATTTGCGGTCAGACTTGAAATTGGCTCCCGTGGATCCCGATGCTACTGCGGCCAGTACCTTCGGGGTTGATGTGGCGGCATTCTATCGCAGTAGGCCTATAGACTTCACCAAGTTTGATGGAAGGTGGAGAGCAGGAATAAATTTTTCCAATATCGGACCAAAGATCAAATACGATGAAGGTGGCCAGGAAAACTTTATACCTACAAACCTGAAGTTAGGCGGAGGTTTTGATTTTATCCTTGACCAATCTAATACCATTGGTACTTATCTTGAATTCAATAAACTTTTGGTTCCAACTCCGCAAGATTTCGACAATGACGGTGATATTGATTCCGAAGATAACCAGGAATACAATTCTATAGGAGCCGTAGAAGGAATTTTCAAATCTTTTGGTGATGCGCCTGATGGATTTAGCGAAGAACTGAAGGAAATTACTTATGCTCTGGGAGCGGAGTATGTATATGAAGATATTTTCTCTTTTAGAACAGGGTATTTCCATGAAAGTCCCGAAAAAGGCTCCCGCGAATTTATTTCTTTTGGAGCTGGATTCCGATACACGGTAGTGAACATTGATATCTCTTATTTATTCTCTACTTCCGAAGTGGTTAGTCCCCTTGAAGGTACGCTCAGGTTTGGCCTTACCTTTAATTTTGGAAGAGAATACAATGAATATTAATTCCTCGAAAAAAACTGAGGTATAATTCCTTCAATATTAGTTAACTTTGCTCTCCCAAAGCAAAAAACTTTACTCCCGGGCTTCTTAAGTTACGGGAGCTTTTATCTGTAGAAACCAAATAATGAAAAAAGTAACCATAAGTGCAGATCTTGAGATTTTTGATTCTGTAGAAGAATTACCTGTGGAAGCAAAAGGATTGATGCAGAAGGCGATCGAAGCACGTGAAAATTCATATTCCCCATATTCCAAATTCAGAGTAGGAGCGGCCATTCAGCTTGAGAATGGTGAAGTGGTAACAGGAAGTAACCAGGAAAACGCTTCATATCCTGCCGGTCTCTGCGCAGAAAGGACTGCGATCTTTTATGCCGGGGCAAAATACCCGGGAGTGAAGATGCAGAGAATGGCCCTTTCGGCCCGGTCTTTAAATCATTCCGTTGAGACCCCGACCCCGCCTTGCGGTTCCTGCAGGCAGGCCATTGCCGAGTATGAAGTGAAGCAGGAATTGCCTATTGAGATATACTTTATGGGAGAAAAGGGAAAGGTGGTAAAAGCCAATTCAATATCAGATCTTTTGCCGCTCATTTTTGATAATTCTTACCTCTAGATCTTTCAGAGGATTTTTAGCGCAGAAAGTATTTTTCATTCCTTTTGAAAATAGTATTTTTGTGTTTCTCTTGGCGCAGGCAGAGGTCTGCATTAAAAATTAGTTGTTAATGAAGAAAATTACAAAAGCCACTTACCTGAAGTGGTACGAGGACATGCTGTTCTGGCGTAAGTTTGAAGACAAACTTGCACAGGTGTATATTCAGCAGAAAGTGAGAGGATTTTTGCACCTGTATAACGGCCAGGAGGCTATTCTTGCAGGCGCGTTACATGTGATGGACCTGGAAAAGGACCGCATGATCACCGCTTATCGAAATCACGTGCAGCCAATTGGGATGGGTGTTGACCCGCGCAGAGTGATGGCAGAATTGTATGGAAAGAAAACCGGAACTTCTCAGGGAATGGGAGGTTCTATGCACATATTCTCTAAAGAACACCGTTTTTACGGAGGTCACGGGATCGTAGGAGGACAAATTCCTCTGGGTGCCGGTCTTGCTTTTGCAGACAAATATTTCAAAAGAGATGCGGTAACCCTTACCTTTTTAGGTGACGGGGCAGCTCGCCAGGGGTCGCTTCACGAGACCTTTACCATGGCTGTGAAATGGAATCTTCCGGTTGTTTTCTGTGTGGAAAACAATGGGTATGCTATGGGAACTTCTGTGGCGCGTACCTCAAAAAGCACCGAGATATGGAAGCTAGGATTAGGTTATGACATGCCTTGTGGGCCAGTTGATGCCATGAATCCTGAAAAAGTAGCTGAAGCTTTGGATGAAGCCATTACCCGTGCAAGAAAAGGGGAAGGACCTACATTTTTAGAACTAAAGACATATCGTTACCGTGGGCATTCTATGAGTGACGCTCAAAAATACCGCACCAAAGAAGAGGTGGCCGAGTATCAAAAGATAGATCCTATCACACAGGTGAAAGACATCCTTAAGGAGAACAAGTACGCTTCAGACAAGGAGATAAAGGCTATCGATAAGCGCGTAAAAGACCTGGTGTCTGAGTGTGAGAAATTTGCTGAAGAGTCAGAATTCCCGGATATCCAGACCATGTATGATGTGGTTTACGAACAAAAAGACTATCCGTTTTTACCCCATAAATTATAACAGTTATGGCAGAAGTAATTAAAATGCCACGTTTGAGCGACACCATGGAAGAAGGTGTGGTTGCAAAATGGCTTAAACATAAAGGAGATAAAGTAGAAGAGGGAGATATCCTGGCCGAGATCGAAACAGACAAGGCTACGATGGAATTCGAATCCTTTTATGAAGGTACCCTGCTGCATATTGGAATCGAAGAAGGTGAAACTGCGCCTGTAGATACCCTTTTAGCCATTATTGGTGAAGAGGGGGAGGATATTTCTGATCTTCTTGACGGAGGTGCTGCGGAAGAGAAACCTGTTGCCGAATCAAAAGAAGAGCCTAAGCAGGAAGAACCTGCAAAAGAGGAGCCTTCTTCTGAAGAAGCTGAAATTCCTGAAGGTGTAGAAGTGGTGAAAATGCCACGCCTTAGTGACACTATGGAAGAAGGAACTGTTGCCTCCTGGCTGAAACAGGTAGGTGACAAGGTTGAGGAAGGAGATATCCTGGCCGAGATCGAGACTGACAAGGCTACCATGGAGTTCGAATCTTTCTATGAAGGTACACTTTTACATGTTGGGATCCAGGAAGGTGAGACTGCACCTGTAGACAGTGTTCTGGCGATCATCGGCCCTGAAGGAACAGATGTTTCGGCTCTTGCCAAAGGCGGTGCTGCACCTGCTCCGGCCAAAAAGGCTGAAAAGAAAGAAGAAGAACCGCAAGCTGCAGAGCAAGGATCTTCAGAAGCTACAAAACCTTCTAAGGAAGGCGGGCGTGTGTTCGCTTCTCCTCTTGCCAAGAAAATGGCCGAAGATTTGGGGATCGATCTTAACGATGTAAAAGGTTCCGGAGAGAACAACAGGATCGTCAAAAAAGATATCGAAGCTTACAAACCTTCAGAAAAACCAGCAGCCACTAAGCAAGAGGCGGTGACTGAGGCTAAAGAAGCGCCGGCAGCCCAGGCTTACGTTCCTGCGGGTGAAGAGAGTTTTGAGGAAACCAAGAATTCGCAGATGCGTAAGACCATTGCAAGAAGACTGGCAGAATCAAAATACAGTGCGCCTCATTATTATCTCACAATCGAAGTTGATATGGCCAACGCCATGGCAAACCGTAAGCAGATAAATGAACTGCCAGATGTGAAGGTTTCCTTTAATGATATAGTCATCAAAGCTACAGCAATGGCCTTAAGAAAGCACCCTCAGGTGAATTCTCAATGGACAGGTGATACTACAAAGATCGCAAAGCATATTCACATGGGAGTTGCAGTTGCGGTTGAGGAAGGTCTTGTGGTTCCGGTATTGAGATTTGCAGATCAAATGAGCATGACCCAGATAGGGGCAAATGTGAAGGATCTTGCGGGTAAGGCTAGAAATAAGAAACTGCAGCCTCAGGAAATGGAAGGCAGTACGTTCACTGTTTCTAACCTGGGGATGTATGGTATTACTGAGTTTACCAGTATCATTAACCAACCGAATTCCGCCATCCTTTCAGTAGGAGCTATTGTGGAAAAACCGGTGGTAAGGAACGGGCAGATCGTGGTGGGTAATACCATGAAACTTACCCTGGCCTGTGACCACAGAACGGTTGACGGTGCTACAGGAGCTGCATTCCTGGAAACACTGAAGAAATACCTTGAGAATCCGGTGACCATGCTCGCTTAGATCAGCAGTCATAATAAATAAGAGAAATCCCGCGAATCGCGGGATTTTTTTATCTTTAAGCCCTATGAGAAAAATTCCCTTTTTTAGTGCTATAGCTTTGTTTCTTATGCTTTTAATTTCCTGCGGAGATGCAAAGGGAGTAATCGAGAATTCCATCGATTCTGAAGAAGGATCTTCGGAAGAAGTGCCGAACGAAAATGTCATTTCTCAAGATGATGTGGCACAGACTTTAAAATATCTGTCATCTGATGAACTTCAGGGGCGTAAAACCGGAAGTGAGGGTATAGAAAAGGCAGCTGTTTATATTGAAAATATTTTTGAAGATGCAGGAATAAAGCCCTTTTTTGAAACCTATAGAAATTCCTTTGAGGAAAATGGTGTTACGGGCTACAACATTGTAGGCTTAAAGGAAGGAACAGATCCTCTGCTCAAAGATGAAGTGATCATCGTTGGGGCTCATTACGATCATGTTGGAAAAATAGATCCTGTGGGTGGTGATGAGCTGGCAAATGGTGCTAACGATAATGCTTCAGGAACCACTGCGGTGCTCGAACTGGCAAAGTATTTTTCCCGAATAGACACAAAAAGAAGCATTCTGTTTACCCTGTTCTCTGCTGAAGAACTTGGTTTGGTAGGTTCAGATAAACTGGCCTCAACTCTGAAGGACGAGGAGCTGCAGCCTTACGTGATGTTCAACATCGAAATGATCGGAGTGCCAATGACCGACAAAGATTACCTGGTCTACCTAACAGGATTCGACAGGTCCAATATGGCAGAGATTTTCAATGATTATTCTGAATATCCTGTTGTGGGGTATCTTCCCAAAGCTGCGGAATTCCAGCTCTTCAAAAGAAGCGATAATTATCCATTTTTTGAACAATTCAATATTCCGGCGCATACAGTTTCCAGTTTTGACTTCAGCAATTACGATTACTACCATCATGTAAATGATGAATTTGAAGAGTTGGATGTAGAGCATATGGACAGGATGATCGAGGCTCTTGTGCCGGGGTTGCGAGAAATGGCAAATTCCGAAGAAAATCATATAAAGCTGAATCAATGAAAAAAATAGTAATTACGGGAACAAGCAGAGGAATAGGTCTCGAACTGGTGAAGATCCTTGCAGGTGCAGGACATAGTGTGCTGGCACTGTCTAGAAATGATGAACCCGTAAAAACACTAAAGCTAGAAAAAGTTCAGTCCTTGTCTTGTGATCTGGGAGTTGAAAATGATCTTGAAAAGGCTTCAGAATTTGTGGCCAAAGAATGGGAAGAGGTTGATATTTTGATCCACAATGCCGGGGCAATTGTAAATAAGCCTTTTGAAGAGATCACTTCCAAAGAATTTGAAGAGGTCTATAAAACCAACGTTTTTGGTGTTGCGGCTCTCACTCAAAAGATGCTTCCGTTCATGAAGAAGGAAGGACACGTGGTGACGGTGAGCAGCATGGGCGGTGTGCAGGGCAGTATGAAGTTTCCGGGGCTTTCGGCTTACAGTTCGAGTAAAGGAGCGGTCATTACTCTTACAGAGCTTCTGGCGGAAGAATACAAGGAAAATGGCCCTTCGTTCAACGTACTTGCTCTTGGAGCCGTACAAACAGAAATGCTGGCAGAAGCTTTTCCGGGATATGAAGCACCCGTAAAGCCGGCTGAAATGGCTCAGTATATTGCAGATTTCGCTCTTACCGGAAACAAATATTTCAACGGAAAACTTTTGCAGGTATCAAACAGCACCCCCTGATTGAATGAAGAACATTCTTGAGAAATATATTCCCACACATGCTGTAGAACCGGTCTTTGGATTGATAGAAGCCAATCACATTCACCTGAAGATCGTCAATGAGCGCAAAACGCGTCACGGGGATTACCGCAGGTTGCCCGAGGGCGTGCACCAGATCACTGTAAATGCCAGCCTTAATAAATACCGTTTTTTGATCACCCTTATCCACGAAATCGCACATTTGCTGGCTTTTGAAAGGTTTGGCAGGCAAATAAAGCCTCATGGAAGGGAGTGGAAAATGACCTTTCAGAGGCTTATGTTGCCCTTTATTCGGCCGGAGATCTTTCCGGCAGAACTTTTGCCCATTCTCGCACGGCATTTCAAGAATCCCACGGCCAGCAGTGATACAGATGCACAGTTGTCTGTATCGCTGAAAAGCTACGATCCTGCCAATGACCGTAATTATGTTTATGAGGTGCCTCACGGAAGCATTTTCAGGATCTACAACGGAAAGATCTTTAAAAAAGGAGAGCGGCGTATTAAACGATATGAATGTGTAGAGGTCAAAACAGGGCGAATTTACCTTTTTCAGCCTAATGCTGAAGTGGAACTCTTAAAAACGGCCAATTAAATGAAGAAAATGAACAAGGATAATTTTGCCATTTTAATGGCAGGAGGGGTAGGCTCAAGGTTTTGGCCGGTAAGTACTCAGAAACATCCCAAGCAGTTTCGGGATCTCTTGGGTGCCGGGGAAACGCTTATCCAGACCACTTTTCGAAGGCTCACCTCATTTGTGCCTGCCGAAAATATATATATACTCACTAATGAAGAGTACCACGACCTTGTGCAGGAACAGCTCAAGGAGGTGAATGACGAGCAGATCGTGCTGGAGCCAGTGATGCGCAATACAGCGCCTGCCGTACTTTTAGCCGCTCTCAAGATAAGGAAACGCAACGAGAACGCGGTGATGATCATGGCGCCCAGTGACCACTGGATAGAAGATGAAAGCGCTTTTAAAAATGACGTGCAGCTGGCTTTCGAGACCTGCCGCAGGGAAGATAAGATCGTTACTCTTGGAATAAAACCTACTTTTCCGAATACCGGGTATGGGTATATTCAATTTGAGAATAATAGTGAAGAGAAAGTAAGGCCGGTTAAAAAATTTACTGAGAAACCCTCTTTGGAGAAGGCAAGAGAATTTCTTCGGAAGGGTGACCACTTATGGAATGCCGGAATATTCATATGGAACGCTGATTTCATCATCAGGTCTTTCAGCAGAAATCAACCGGAACTATTCAGCCTTTTTGAAAAAGGGAATTCTGTATTCAATACTTCAGAAGAAAGCGACTTTATAGCAGCTAATTATGAGCTGGCAACGGATATTTCGATCGATTATGCCATTCTGGAGAAAGAGGAAAACATCTACGTGATCCCGGCCACTTTTGACTGGAACGATCTTGGCACCTGGGGCTCCCTTTACAACGAAGTGGAAAAGGATATGGAAGAAAATGCTGTTTTGAACGCACGGGTCCTAGCAAAGGATGCTTCGGGAAATATCATTAGCTCCAATAAGAACAAGGTGGTGGTAGTAGAAGGTCTACAAGATTTTATCATTGTTGATGAAGAGGAGGTTTTGCTTCTTGTTCCCAAGGAAAAGGAGCAGGATATAAAAGAGATCAGAAATAAAGTACAAAAGAAATTTGGCGATAGCTTAGGATAGATAATGGAAAACAATAACGCCCCCCAGGTTCAGCAGGAAGAAACCGCCACCGGAAGATCGGTTTTAAGAGAAATAGCCAGTTTCCTTAAGGAACTGCTGGATATCCATGAAGATACAGATCGGGATACGACCATGGAGATCGTCAAGCGCGACATCTCTTTCAAGGGGCACAATGCCTGGATCCTTGTGTTTTCCATATTTGTTGCGTCCATAGGGCTTAACGTGAGCAGTACGGCAGTGGTGATTGGTGCCATGTTAATTTCGCCGCTCATGGGACCTATTGTGGGAGTTGGCTTTTCTGTAGCGATCAATGATGTAGACACTTTAAAGCGATCCCTTGTGAACCTTGGAGTTATGGTGGGGCTGAGTGTGCTCACAGCCTATCTCTACTTCCTGGTCTCTCCGATCAAAGAAGAAACCCCAGAACTTGTTGCGCGAACCTATCCTACTATCCTGGATGTACTGGTGGCGATCTTTGGGGGTACGGCCCTTATCATTGCCAAGACAAAAAAAGGAGCGATCGCAAGTGTGATCATGGGTGTTGCCATTGCCACCGCCCTTATGCCTCCGTTGTGTACAGTGGGCTATGGCCTGGCTATTGGCAACTGGGAATATGCGGGTGGAGCGCTCTATTTGTTTTCCATTAATTCGGTTTTTATAGCTCTTTCTACCTTTGTGGTTTCTAAATTATTGAGGTTTCCTTTAGTAAAGTACGCGAACAGCAAACGCCGTAAAAATACCGCACGCCTGGCTTCCCTTATTGCTATTTTAGTGATGATCCCCAGTATCATCCTGTTCGTTAATCTTTTGAGCGAACAGGTTTTCTTAAGCAAGACCAAAGATTTTGTTCAGCAGGTGATCCAATATCCGGGAGCCGAAGTGGTAAAATTCAGTCAGGATTATAAGACCAAGATCGTGGATATCTATCTTATTGGGAAGCCGGTTCCGCAGGAAGAGATCGAGCAGTGGAAAGCCCAGATAAGGGCCGAAAAGGAACTGGAGCATACCGTACTTAGGGTACACCAGGGTAGTGATCAAAGTTCAGAAATGGCCGAACGTCTCTCTACTGAAGTAAAAGCCGGAATTCTGGAAGATCTTTATCTCAAGAACCAACAGGTGGTAGAAGATAAGGATGCCAGGATAAGGTTACTGGAGCAGGAGCTAATGCGCTACAGAAGTTCCGGGATCCCTTTTGAGTCCATTACGAAGGAGGCAAAGATCAATTACCGCAACATAGAGCAAATGAGCTATGCTAATAATCTTGTGACCAATTTTTCTGAAATTGATACAGTGCCTACTTTTAATGTGCGCTGGAACAAATCCCTTTCCAGGAATTCCCGCGAAGCTGAAATGAATAAGCTCAAGCAGTGGCTGCAGGTGCGTTTGTCGCTGGATACCCTGTCAGTGCAGGCAGTGAATTAGGTTAGAGACCCTGGAGCTGGGCTTTCCTTACTTTTCTGAAAAGGTCTGAAGAATAAACAAATTCGGTTACGGCTTCATTTTCGGTCTTGAAAATGACCTTTTTGTCACCTTCCCATTCCAGGCGGCCGTTCTGAAGAAATACGATCTTTTCCCCGATCTCCAGCACAGAGTTCATATCGTGAGTATTGATCACAGTTGTGATATCATATTCTCGCGTGATCTCCAGGATCAGGTTGTCAATCACGGTTGCCGTTTGTGGATCAAGTCCGGAGTTTGGCTCATCGCAAAAAAGATATTTCGGCCTGTTCACGATGGCCCGGGCAATGGCTACCCTTTTCTGCATCCCTCCACTTATCTCTACCGGGTATTTTTTATGCTGACCTTCGGCCAGATTAACCCTGTCCAGCACTTCTTTTACTCGCTTCATCATGGTCGGGCGGCTTTGTTTGGTAAACATCCGCAGCGGAAACATCACGTTCTCTTCCACGGTCATGGAATCGAACAGCGCGCCTCCCTGGAATACCATTCCCATTTGGCGTCTGAGCTCCCTTTGTTCTTCATCTGAAAAAGAAGAATAAGGTTCCCCGTCGTATAATATCTTTCCCGTATCGGGACGAAATAGTCCTAGCAGACACTTCAGAAAAACTGTTTTTCCCGCACCAGATTGCCCAATGATCAGGTTGGTTTGTCCCTTCGGAAAAACCGTGGAAATACCCTTAAGGATCTCTTCCCCATCAAACGACTTTCTTATATCCTGTACTTCGATCATTAGCTTAAAAGTAATTGGGTTACAATGTAATTGGTGATGATGATCACCACACTTGTCCACACAAAAGAGGTCGTACTCGCCTGTCCTACCTCAAGGGCTCCACCTTTCATATAATATCCGTGATAGGAAGGGATGGTTGCCAAAAGCAGCGCGAATAAAAAGGTCTTTACAAAAGCGTAAACCAGGTGAAAGGCGATAAAATCTTCCTGCAACCCGCGAATGAAATCCTGCGAGCTTACAAAACCTCCCAGGACACCTGCGCTGTAGGCTCCAAAGATCCCAAGGAACATGGAGATCGCGATCACAAACGGATAGGTTAGCATGGCGATTATCTTTGGAAGGACCAGGTAATTAAGAGAGTTAATACCCATTACCTCTAACGCATCTATCTGTTGAGTTACTCTCATAGTTCCAATACTGGAAGTAATGTAGGACCCTACTTTTCCTGCCATAATAATGGAGATAAAGGTGGGGGCGAATTCCAATATGACCGATTGTCTTGCGGCAAAGGCGATCAGGGTTCGTGGAATTAAAGGATTGTTGAGGTTTAGGGCGGTCTGTATGGCAACTACCCCTCCAATAAAGAAGGATATGAAGGAAACAATTCCCAGGGAGCCGATGATAAGATCATCAATTTCTTTGAATACCAGGTTGGTTAACACCGACCTCTTTGTCATTCGGCCGAAAACGCCTTTTATCATTAAAAAATACTCGCCGGTTGATTGCAGGTAACTCATTTGAAATTTTTGTAACCGCTAAAATACTAATTTTTTCAAGCAAAGTATTAAGCTTGACTTAATCTTTAACTTCAGGATAATTGTATTTTTGGGGAGATAAAATGTTTTAAAATGAAGTACTTTTTTCAATTAATCCTCACTCTTTCTTTAGTTCAAAATAGTTTTGGACAACAGGCGCAACAGGCTACTTTTAATCCCGATCAAGACCTTAGAGCCAAGCCCAAATTAGTGGTTGGGGTCGTGGTAGACCAGATGCGTTACGATTATCTTACCCGTTTTTGGGATAAGTTTGGAGATGAAGGTTTCAAAAAACTGGTTTCTGAGGGTTTTAATTTCAGAAACACCCATTTCAACTACATTCCTACTTATACAGGGCCAGGTCATGCTTCGGTCTATTCAGGCGGGGCACCCGAATCTCACGGGATCATTTCTAATAGCTGGTATGATAAGTTCGAGAAGCAATCGGTTTATTGCGTTTCAGATCCTTCCGTGGAATCTATCGGAACAAGTTCAGATGCGGGGAAAATGTCCCCTCACAGGATGATCACCACCAGCGTGGCCGATGAGAACAGGCTGCACACTCAAATGCGGGGAAAAACCATCGGGATTGCCTTAAAAGATCGCGGTGCCATCCTTCCTGCAGGTCACACGGCTAATGCTGCTTACTGGTTCCATGGGCAGGATGAAGGGAAATGGATCACCAGTTCTTTTTATGCTGAAGCTTTGCCGGGATGGGTGAAGAAATTCAATGCTTCCGGAAAGGCAGCCGAATATATGAAGCCATGGGAAACTTTATACAAAGCTTCGGACTATGCGGAAAGTGGAACAGATGTTAACCTTTACGAGGGCGGTTTTGAAGGAAAAGAAGATACAGGTTTTCCTTACGATCTGCCAAATCTGAAGGATAAGAACGGAGGTTATGATCTGCTGAAGGCTACTCCTTATGGCAACAGCCTGACTGCTGATTTTGCCATTGCGTCTCTTGACGGAGAAGACCTGGGTCAGGATGATATCACCGACTTCCTTACCGTTAGCTTTTCTTCTACAGACTATGTGGGGCATAACTTTGGGGTGAATTCAAGAGAAATTCAGGATACTTTTCTGCGCCTGGACCAGGACCTTGCCAGGCTTTTAAAGGCCCTTGATCAAAAGGTTGGTGAAGGTAATTATACCCTGTTCCTTACTTCAGACCATGGCGGTGTACACGTGCCTGCTTACCTGCAGTCGGTTAAGATCCCGGCGGGATATTTTGACTACGGAAAATTCCAGGACTCGTTAAATGCGTTTTTAGCTGAAAGATTTGGTGTGGAAAACCTCATTTTGAATGTTTCGAACAACCAGATCTTTTTCAATTATGAAGAAGTATTAGAAAATAAGATCTCCCGGGATGAACTTCAAAATGAGATGGCCCATTTCGCATTACAATATGATATGGTAAATAAAGTGTTTACCCGTTCTCAATTGGAAGGTACCAGTTATACCGAAGGACTTGCCTCAAGTGTAGATCATGGGTATCACCAAAAAAGAAGTGGAGATGTGGTGCTGGTGCTGGAGCCTTCGGTCATCTCTTATTCCAGAACAGGCTCCACTCACGGCAGCGGACAAAATTATGACACTCATGCGCCTTTGATCTTCTACGGAAAAGGGATCAAGAGCGGGAATACACTCGAGCGTACAGAGATCGTGGATATTGCGCCAACCATTTCTGCTTTGTTGGGAATATCTTTTCCAAATGGATCTACAGGAAGGCCTCTTTATGTGGCTTTTGAAGAATAGCTTAAAAAAGCTTTTTGAACATCTTTTTATAGCGGAGCCTTCTTATGAAGGCTCCTTCTTTTTTGGTCACCAGGAATGGAGACTTTTTAAGGAGTGCTCTAAAATAACCGCCCAGGTAATCTGTAAAAAGCACCGGTCTTTTCTTTTTCAAAGCGAGTTTTAGCGAGGCAATACTGGTAATGATGAAACCGTACCGAAGTTTATAGAAAGCTTCTCCCTGTTTCCATTTTGCCTTTTTGTTATAGGTGAAGCCGGTAGGCCTAAGGTGTTTAACCTTGAGTGCAAGATCTGTCACTATTTCCCAGCCATGGTACTGAGCGAGAAGTTCATCTGCTGTGTCCCAGCCCATTGAAGGTTTTAGGCCGCCAATGTCTTCAAAACATTCTTTTCGGTAAGCTTTTAAGGCTCCGCGTATGTGGTCCTTATTCGTCAGGCTTTCCAGTTTCCAATCGTCTCCTTCTTTTATGTAGCAAAATCCGCCCACCATCCCGGCCTTTGGATTTTCAGAAAAGTGCCGGCTCAGATCTTCAAGATAATCCTTTGGAAATATAAGATCTGCATCAAATTTACAAATAACATCGTACTCCTTATCCAGCTCCTTAAGGCCCTTCTGAAAAGCGTTCACAATTTTGCTTCCCGGAAGGTGTACATCCGAAGAGGTTGTACGGATTAGCTCTATAAAAGGGAAATTTTCAGCAAAAGACTTTGCAATGCCAGCTGTATTATCTGAAGATTGATCATCTACAACAACTAATTTTTTGGGTTGCAGCGTTTGATCAACCAACGATTGCAGCGTATCTGCAAGAAAGGCTTCTTCATTATGAGCCGGAATAACTATGTAAATGTTCAAGGTATGCAGGACTTTCGGCTAAAATACGATTTTTACAGCAGGACTGTATTTCCTGGATCATGTGCCACTTCCGAAGAGAATTACTTTCTTTCCGCATAAACAGCGTAGTACCGGGGAGTGAAATACCTGAGAAACGGACGTATCCCGATCTTGTTAACAGGATTGGTCCATTTATGCCGTTTTTTGATCTCCCAGCCTGCCTTTTCCAGCAGCCAGTCGAACTGCCAGTCCTCAAATTCATGGTAGTGTCTGTCCCACATATCTGTCTTGCTCCTGTAGGCAGGGGAGAACCAAAGCCGAAGAGGCACACTGGCCACCAGCTTATCTGCCCGGATATCTCGTAAGACATTGAAGGGGGCAATAAGGTGTTCAAAGATCTCAAAAGCGGTGACGACTTCTGCAGAGCTGTTCTTCACTACCTGGGTGTTCAGGTCAAGATCTTCTCCGGTGGTATTGGTTACTTTATAGCCGTTCTTTTCCATGAGTTCAGAAAAAGGGTTTCTTACTCCCAGGTCTAAAATATTGGCGGGAGAGGGAACTACTTCTTCTAAAAATTCAAGGGTTTCTTTGTATCTCTTGTTCGGGAAACTGTTTTCGTACATTCTAGAACTGGTAAACGATTGCATTGATGTTCATGCCTGCGCCAACACTTGCCAGAATGACCACATCTCCTTTTTCCAGTTTTTGCCCCTCCATTTTCCCTTTGAGCACAAGGTCCAGCAGGGTAGGAACCGTTGCCACACTGCTGTTGCCAAGCTTATTGATGCTCATAGGCATGATCCCTTCAGGCGGAGTGGTGCCATAAAGTTTATAGAACCTTTTCACAATGGCTTCATCCATTTTTTCATTGGCCTGGTGAATAAGGATCTTTTTAAGCTCTCCAATAGACCTTCCGCTTTTTTCAAGGCAGGATTTCATTGCATTGGGTACGTGACTTAAAGCGAATTCATAGATCTTACGCCCATGCATCTTAATGTATTTACGTTCATCGGCTGCATCAAGTTTATTGGATTTTCCGAAGAAAATAAAATTCGCTTCCTCAAAGGAATACGTGGCGCTTTCGTGAGCCAAAATTCCGCCTTCTTCGTTTGAAGCCTCTATGACTGTTGCGCCCGCCCCATCTGAATAGATCATGGAATCTCGGTCGTGTTTGTCTACTACTCTTGAAAGGGTTTCCGAACCAATTACGAGACATTTCTTTGCCAGCCCACTCTTGATAAAAGCATTGGCCTGTATCACGGCTTCCACCCACCCCGGGCAGCCAAAAAGAATGTCATAAGCCACACATTTTGGGTTCTTAATTCTCAATTTGTGCTTTACACGTGTAGCAAGACTGGGCACCGTGTCACTTTGGAGATCATTGTGTAGAACATCTCCATAATTATGGGCTACAATAATATAATCAAACTCTTCAGGGTTGATCTTGGCATCCTCGATAGCCTTGTTGGCAGCCAGGAAAGCGATATCCGAATTGTTTAGCTCCTGGTGTATATATCGCCTCTCATGGATCCCGGTGATCGATTTGAACTTCTCGATAATTACCGTGTTCGATTGGCTGAAGGCAGTACCATCTTCATACAAGAATTCATGCTTTTGAAAGTCTGAATTCTTTTCCACTTTGTTGGGAATGTAGCTCCCAACCCCTGTTATTTTAATGCTCATTACTTATTTTTCTGGGGGTAACAACTTCAAAATTAATAAATACATCTACAGGCTAAGTCGTTTTTTTGAAATAAAATTTCCGAATTAGGGAATCTTTACTGAAGGAGAGGAAGAAGCTATTAAAAATCATAACTCGTTAATAAAGAGCCCTATTTGTTGAAAATGATATAATTGGATTAGATACAAAAAAACCGAAGGTGGTGTGCCTTCGGTTTTTAACTTATGGATTATTACTATTCTTCCATATACTCCTCAACAGCCGGGCAGGTACACATAAGGTTGCGGTCCCCAAATGCTTCATCTACACGCCTGATGGAAGGCCAGAATTTATTGTCTGAGAGATACTCCAGCGGGAAAGCCGCTTTTTGACGGGTGTATGGGAAATTCCATTCATCGGCCGTAAGCATGGCAAGGGTGTGCGGAGAATTTTTCAGCACGTTATTAGGTTCTTCAGCTGAAGCTTCATTGATCTCTTTTCTGATTGAGATCATCGCATCGCAGAAACGGTCCAGTTCTGCCTTGCTTTCACTTTCTGTAGGTTCTATCATAAGGGTACCTGCAACAGGGAAAGAAACCGTTGGCGCATGAAAACCATAGTCGATAAGCCTTTTTGCGATATCGGTAACTTCAATTCCCTTGGCTTTGAATGGGCGGCAGTCTACGATCATCTCGTGGGCTGCACGGCCTCTTTCTCCGCTGTAAAGGGTCTTGTAGTGTTCGTCAATGCGGGCTTTGATGTAGTTCGCGTTCAAAATGGCATATTGTGTTGCCTTTTTAAGCCCTTCACTTCCCAGCATGGTGATATATCCATAAGATATCAAACAAACCAGTGCAGAACCCCATGGAGCTGCAGAAATGGCTGTAATTGCTGAATCTCCTCCGGTTGGGATCACCGGGTTACCCGGTAGGAATGGAACAAGCTGCTCGGCCACGCAAATTGGGCCAACTCCTGGTCCACCTCCTCCGTGAGGGATCGCGAAGGTCTTGTGCAGGTTGAGGTGACAAACATCGGCGCCAATTACTCCCGGGCTGGTGAGCCCAACCTGTGCGTTCATGTTTGCTCCGTCCATATACACCTGCCCGCCATTGTCATGGGTGATCTTGATGATCTCCTTGATCGCTGATTCAAATACTCCGTGAGTAGACGGGTAAGTCACCATCAATGCAGCCAGGTTATCCTTGTGTTTTATAGCTTTTTCACGAAGGTCTTCAACATCAATGTTTCCGGTTTCTGTCGACTTCGTTACCACTACTTTCATTCCTGCCATCACTGCTGATGCCGGATTGGTGCCGTGAGCAGAAGAAGGGATCAAACAGATGTTTCTGTGACCATCACCTCTTGATTCATGGTAAGCCCTGATCACCATGAGTCCGGCATACTCTCCCTGTGCTCCCGAGTTGGGTTGCAGAGAAGTGCCCGAAAATCCGGTGATCTCGGTTAGTTGTTTTTCAAGTCTTTTCAGAACGATCTGGTAACCTTCGGCCTGATCAAGCGGTACGAACGGGTGAATATTTCCCCATTGCGGATAGCTTAACGGCAGCATTTCTGAAGCCGCGTTCAGTTTCATGGTACACGATCCAAGAGAGATCATGGAGTGATTCAAAGAAAGGTCTTTGCGCTCCAGTTTCTTGATGTACCGCATCATATCGGTCTCTGAGTGGTAAGAGTTGAAAACCTCGTTTTTAAGGAATTCGGTCTTTCTCTCTACCGATGAAGGAATATGATTTGCTTCGGAAAGCTGTGGAATTTTAAATGCTTCTTTTTCCGCAGCTTCGGCGAAGATCGCGATGATGGTATTAAGGTCGTCAATGTTCGTGGCTTCGTTCAAAGAAATGGCCACCGCATCTGTAGACGGATAGTAGAAATTCACTTCGTTTCTCTCTGCGATATCTTTGATCTGGGCTGCATTCGCCTTGATCAAAATAGTATCAAAGTAAGAGGAGTTCAATTGTGAGAAGCCAAGTTTCTCAATGTTTTCGGCAGCTGTTACCGCAAGGCTGTGAACTCTGTTGGCAATATACTTTAGACCTTTTGGACCGTGGTAAACGGCGTACATCCCTGCCATTACGGCAAGAAGTACCTGGGCGGTACAGATGTTAGAGGTTGCTTTGTCCCTCTTGATATGTTGTTCCCTGGTCTGTAGCGCCATTCTTAAGGCGAAGTTACCATCGGTGTCTTTGGTGACGCCAATGATCCTTCCGGGAATATTTCTTTTGTATTCTTCGCGGGTAGCAAAGAAAGCAGCGTGAGGTCCGCCGTATCCTAACGGAATTCCGAACCGCTGTGAGGTTCCTACAACCACGTCAACTCCGAATTCACCCGGAGCACGAAGTTTTACAAGACTTAAAATATCTGCGGCAACCGCAGTTTTGATGTTGTTCTCTTTCGCTTTCGCAACAAAATCGGCATAATCAAATACCTGCCCCAGTTTTCCGGGGTATTGAAGAAATGCTCCAAAGAATTCTGCCGAAAAATCAAAATTTTCATGATCTCCTATTACCAGCTCGATATCCAGAGGGATAGCACGGGTCTTGAGTACATCTATGGTTTGGGGAAGGACTTCTTCAGAAACAAAGAATTTGTTCACGCCTTTTTTCTTCTGGTCGCGATCTCTTATCTCGAATAACAGGGACATGGCTTCCGCGGCCGCGGTAGATTCATCCAGAAGGGAGGCGTTGGCCAGTTCCATTCCGGTAAGATCTGCGATCACGGTCTGGAAATTAAGAAGAGCTTCCAGCCTTCCCTGGGCAATTTCGGCCTGGTAAGGAGTGTAGGCCGTATACCATCCCGGGTTCTCAAGAATATTACGCTGAATAACTGCCGGGGTAATAGATTGGTGGTATCCCAATCCTATATAAGTTCTAAAAACTTTATTTTTGGCTGCCAATGCTGTAATGTGAGCAAGGTATTCATGTTCACTCATTGCAGGGGCAAGATCCAGGTCTTTTTTCAGGCGAATATCATCAGGAAGAGTTTCATAGATAAGCTGGTCCATTGAGTCTACACCAACTGTGTTCAACATTTCCTGAAGGTCATTTTCCCTGGGACCTATATGACGTGAGGCAAAAGAAAAAGTATTCATTAAGTAAAAGTTGTGTTTTGAGCTGCGAAATTACGCATTTTAAACCTATTTTTTAATGATTTGACCCCGAAGTATTGTTAACTTTTACAAGAGAATTTCAGGCAGATCTTCTGCGGAAAAAATACAGGATGAAAAAGTTCAGAAGCATTTTTGAATTTTATATCAACAGCAGCATTCACGTGGCTTTGGCGGTGGTTTCCCTTTGTGGGATGACCTTTTTGAACTTTGATATTTCTGTCGAAGAAGACCTCTTGTTCTTTGTCTTTTTCGGAACCATCACAGGTTACAATTTTGTGAAATACGCTCCCGTGGCCCGGCTTCATCACCGAAGCCTTGAAAAAAGGCTCAAGCTTATCCAGGTTTTTTCCCTGTTTTCTTTCCTTTTATTGATCTGGTTTTCCTTTAAAATAGCTTTTGAAGTTCTGCTTTGGACGGGCTTTTTTGGGCTCTTCACGGTGCTCTATGCGCTTCCGGTCTTGAAAAGGAGGAATCTAAGAAGTGTTTCTGGGCTAAAAGTGTTCATTATTTCTTTTGTGTGGGCAGGGGTAACTGTTATCCTGCCTGTAGTAAGCACGGATTTTGCGCTCGAATTTAGCGTTTGGGTTGAATTTTTTCAAAGGTTCCTGCTGGTCCTGGTGTTGATCCTGCCTTTTGAGATAAGGGATCTAAAATATGATCTTGAGCAGTTGGGCACCATTCCGCAGCAGGTAGGAGTGACGAGGACCAAAATCCTGGGAACGGTCCTGCTGGTATCTATTCTTATTTTGGAGCTCCTAAAACCTGAATTTTCAGGTAACTCTTTTGCTGCGCTAAGTATAACGGCACTTATCTCGGCCATATTTGTTTGGCAGGCGCGCGAAAGACAGTCGAAATATTATGCTTCTTTCTGGGTGGAAAGTATTCCGATCTTATGGCTGCTCATCCTGTTCCTAATTAAGGCTTTCTGAATTTTTCTCATCCATGCGCTGTCTAAGGACGGCTTTTTCTTCGTCGGTGCAGGATTTAAGATCGGCTTTTTTGATAAGGTAACTAAGCTTTTCGCTTTTTCGGGTATAGTCTTTACAGGGAGGGCAAAGAAAAAGATGGAATCTCAATCTAAGCTTGTCAGCCAGTCCGGCCTCGTTATATGCGGCCCTATCGCAGGCGTTTGCCGCTGCTTCACAATCAAGTCCAAAAAAGCTTCTTATACCCATAATTAAAACCAGTTTTTTTCAAGACATTTAGCCAGAGAAGTTCTGGCGCGGTGAATGATCACCCATAAATTAGACGGACTAATTTTGTATTCATTACAAATTGCTTCGGTGTCTATGCCTTCGATCGTTTTCTTTTTAAAGATTTCGGCTTGTTTTTCAGGTAATTGATCGAGACAATCTAAGATGGCTAAACCTAATTCCCGGTTTTCCATGTCGTCTTCCGCGGTCCTGTCAGTAAGGTCTGGGACTTTTTCTTCCAGCCAGTCTCCTTCCATCTCGCCATCAGGTAGATTGACCTTCACTTCGGCTTTTCCCTTATTTGAATTGATCCTGCGGTAATGATCTATGATCTTGCGTTTTAAAATGGAAATCAACCAGGTGCGTTCGCTGGCTTCCCCTTTGAAGTTCTTCATGGAATTAAGCCCCGCAAGAAAAGTTTCGGCTACTATGTCATTGGCGATCTCCCGGTCATTTACCCGCACAATGGTATAGTTGAACAGGTAATCTGCGTACCTGTCCACCCATTTATCGGGATCTAACCTGGTTTTTGCCATTTTTCAAGGAGTGTATCCTATAAAAATAACAAAGATTTCGTTAATAATTTAGCAATTGGGAAGGGCTTTAACGCCTCTTCTTACTATGATTTCTTCGGAAGTAATCCTGCCCGCCTCAACAGGGCTTCCGGAGCAGCTTCTTTTCCCCTGAAACGCTTATAAAGGGTAAGCGGATGCTCTGTTCCTCCCTGAGACAGAATAGTATCCCTGAACTTCTGCGCGGTTTCCCTGTCAAAGATCCCTTTTTCGGAAAAATGTTCAAAAGCATCAGCATCCAAAACTTCAGCCCATTTGTAGGAATAATATCCTGCGGCGTATCCGCCCTGGAAGATATGGGCGAAAGAGGTGCTCATGCAGTTTTCTTCCACCTCGGGGAAGAGTCGGGTAGGAGCGAAGGCTTTTTCTTCATGCTCTTTCACGTTCTCTATTTCTGAAGGATCTATGCTGTGCCAGCTCATATCCAGCATGCCAAAGCTAAGCTGTCGCAGGGTAGCCATTCCCTCATGAAAGGTGGCTGATTCTTTGATCTTCTTGACAAGTTCATCTGGAATGATCTCACCGGTTTCATAGTGCCTGGCAAACAGCTCCAGGGCCTCTTTTTCATAACACCAGTTCTCCAGTACCTGGCTAGGCAGTTCTACAAAATCCCAGAATACGTTAGTACCCGAAATACTTGGATAAATGGTATTGGCCAGCATGCCGTGAAGGGCATGTCCAAATTCATGAAAAAGCGTGGTAACCTCATTGAAAGTTAACAGTGAAGGCTCGTCTTCTGTTGGTTTGGTGAAATTGCAGACGATCGAGATGTGCGGCCGTTCATTCTTTTCGTCCTTAAAATACTGAGATTTATAAGAGGTCATCCAGGCTCCGCCGCGTTTTCCTTCCCGTGGGTGGAAATCCGCGTAGAACAGGGCTATTTCTTTCCCGTTCTCATCTGATACTTCATAAGTTTTTACTTCCGGATGATAGGTGTCGACATCGAACACCTCCTTGAATTTTAACCCATATAACCTTTCTGAAACTGCGAATACTCCATGAATCACGTTATTGATCTCGAAATAAGGTTTCAGCTGCTCGTCATCAAGGTCGAATAATTTCTGTTTTAGTTTTTCACCGAAGTAAGCGGCATCCCATTTTTGAAGTCGATCTATGCCTTCAAGTTCTATGGCAAATTTTTCAAGCTCCCCAAATTCTTCTTTTGCCGCGGGTTTTGCTTTCTCAAGCAGCTCCTGCATGAAAGAATTCACCTTTTCGGGGGTTTCTGCCATTCTCTCCTCCAGCTTGAAATGAGCATAGGTAGGATATCCTAGCAATTTTGCTTTTTGATGACGCAGTTTGACGATCTGCAAAACATTTTCGCGATTGTCATACTGGTCATTATGAAATCCTTTAGCGCCAAAGGCAATGGCCATTTCCTTTCGTAAGCTTCTGTTCTTGGCGTATTTCATGAACGGGAGATAGCTGGGATAATGTAAATTAAAGATCCAGCCTTCTTTGTTCTTTTCTTTGGCTAGCATTTTGGCCGCGCTTCGAGCTCCTTTTGGAAGACCTTCGAGATCTTTTTCATCAGTGATATGAAGCTCGTATCTATTCGTCTCGGCCAGGACATTTTCCCCGAAACTCAGGCTCAAAGCCGCGAGTTTTTTATCCAGATCTCTCAGTTGCTTCTTGTCTTCATCGTTGAGGTTCGCCCCATTACGGGTGAACATCTTGTATTTCTTATCAAGAAGGGTGTTCTGCTCTACAGTCAGCTCAAGCTCATCTTTTTGATCATATACCTTTTTTACCCTTTCGAATAAGTCGGCGTTTTGAATGATGTCATTTTTAAAATCTGTAAGTACAGGTGAAATTTCCTGGGCCAGTTTCTGGATCTCATCATTGGTTTCGGCAGAGTTAAGATTGAAAAAAATGCTCGTGATCCTGTCCAGCTGACTACCGGCAAATTCCAGGGCTTCAATGGTGTTTGAAAAACTTGGAGCTTCCGAAGATGAAACGATCTCCTGTATCTCATTTTTGGCCAGGTGAATCGCTTCTTCTATTGCGGGCTTAAAATGCTCGGTCTTTATTTTGGAAAAGGGAGCATGTTCAAAAGTCTGTAATAGTGGATTTTTCTGTGCCATATTCTGTTAATTTTTATCCGCTAAAAAGGCATTTTTAACGAAAAATTGTGCTTTTTTTGTGATTTTAAAGAATCTTTTCTTTACTTTAACTATTCTTAAGAAACCGATAAGAATTTAAATATAGTAGCTTTTAGGTTTTTGATTAATATATTTAGAATGGTTAATAAATACTATTAAACGACAAATGCTACTTTAAGCCACGCGAAAGCGTGGCTTTTATTTTTTAAGACCTTTCGCTCCTTCAATGACCTTCTCCTTTAGGCCATTTTTGTAGGCTATTACCTTATCAAGTATTTCCGAATCGGCGCTGCCAAGGATCTGCGCGGCAAGTATGCCTGCATTTTTGGCGCCGTTAAGAGCAACGGTAGCCACAGGTACACCGCCGGGCATTTGCAAAATAGAAAGTATTGAGTCCCAGCCGTCAATGGAATTGCTCGATTTTACAGGCACTCCAATGACCGGAAGAGGTGAAAGGGAGGCTATCATTCCCGGAAGGTGGGCCGCGCCGCCGGCTCCGGCTATAATGACGCCAATTCCGCGGGAGTGGGCGTTCTTACCGTAATCAAAAAGTTTTTCGGGGGTGCGGTGGGCAGAAACGATATCCACCTCTGTTTCCACTCCAAATTTCTTCAGGATGTCTATGGCTTCCTGCATTACCGGCAGGTCGCTGGTACTGCCCATTATAATTCCCACTTTTCTCATCTTGTTCTGTTTAGCTGTTTATTTTTTCTGAACCTATCACCCGAATTGTCTTCTTTACTTTCTCGGCCGTTCTTCGGGCCTCAGAAAGATCTTCGGCGACAATGGTCACATGACCCATTTTCCTGAAAGGGCGGGTTATCTTTTTTCCGTAGATGTGAGGTGTAACTCCCTTAAATTTCATGATCTCCTCAATGTTCTCATAGATCACGTTGCCGGTGTAGCCTTCATCTCCCACCAGGTTGACCATTACTCCGCCCACTTTGCTGTCGGTATTGCCAAGCGGCAGGTCTAATATGGCACGCAGGTGCTGCTCGAACTGGTTGGTAAAGCCGGCCTCTATGCTGTAATGCCCGCTGTTGTGCGGGCGGGGCGCCACCTCGTTCACCAATACCCGGTCATCTTCGGTCTGAAACATTTCTACCGCCAGCAGGCCTACATGTTCAAATCTTTCGGAAACCTTTTCTGCCAGTTTTCTTGCTTTTTCTGCTACGGAAGGCTCTATCCTTGCCGGACAGATCACATATTCCACCTGATTGGCCTCTGGATGGAACTCCATTTCTACCACCGGAAAAGTCTTTACTTCTCCCGAAGGGCTGCGGGCAACGATCACCGCCAGCTCATTCTTGAACGGGATAAGATCTTCGGCTATGCAGGGAGTATCTTCCAGAGCTTCAAGAGCGGCCTGGTCTCTCACCACAGCTACTCCTTTGCCGTCATACCCGCCTGTTGTGCTTTTCCAAACAAAAGGGAACTGAAAATCCCCTTTTTGAAAGCACCTCAAAAGCGCGTCTTTTGAAGCGAATTTTGAAAAAGGAGCCGTGGGAATGGCATGGTCTGCATAAAAGCTTTTTTGAACACCTTTGTCCTGGATCTTTTTAAGGGTCTTGGGCGAAGGGTAGACCTTTATGCCTTCCTGTTCCAGTTTCTCCAGGGCTTCCACGTTGACGGTTTCGATCTCAAAGGTCAAAACATCGGCTTTTCTTCCAAATTCCAGAACCGTTTCATAATCCATTAAGTCACCTTGTGTAAAAGAGTCACAGGCAATGCGCGAAGGTGCTTCGGCGCTGGGATCAAGAACTAATGTCTGGATATCGTATTTTCGGGTTTCATAGAGCAGCATTTTTCCCAACTGCCCTCCGCCAAGAATTCCGAGTTTGAAATCTGAAGAAAAGTAATTCGTCATTAGGGTGGTGTTTCAGCAAAAATAATTTTAAAAATCTGAATTGCCGAAAGATTCAGGCACAAATGCCTTTTAATTTGGTATTAGGAGTTGTTTGGAATATGTATCTTTGCTTCCCAAAAATTATTTGGTTTGATACAACTACACGATTTAAAATTCACACCTTTTATTTCTGAAGCCGAGATCAATGATGCGATCGAGAAAGTGGCAGCGAAGATCAATGAAGATTTTGAGGGGAAAACCCCTGTTTTTCTCGGCGTTTTGAACGGTGCTTTTTTATTTGCTTCCGAAGTGATCAAGAGGTTTAAAGGAGATTGTGAAGTTAATTTTGTGAAATTGAGCTCCTACCAGGGCACTGAGACTTCAGGAGAAGTTAATTCCCTAATGGGCCTAACTCAGCCTTTGGAGGGCAGACATGTGGTGGTTATCGAAGATATCGTGGATACCGGAAATACGCTTGAAAGCCTCAACAGCATTTTGGAGGCAGAGAAAGTTAAGGAATTCAAGATCGCCACTCTTTTTTACAAACCCGAAGCTTATAAGAAATCCCTGCATATAGACTACGTGGGAATGGAGATCCCAAATGATTTTATTGTTGGTTACGGACTTGATTATGATGGTCTGGGCCGAAATCTTACACAGGTATACAAACTTAAAGAAAGCAAAATGACAAATATTGTGCTGTTTGGCCCTCCGGGAGCCGGCAAGGGAACACAGGCAACTATTTTAAAAGACACTTACCACCTTAAGCATATCTCTACCGGAGATGTGTTTAGGTATAACATTAAAAATGAAACTGAGCTGGGGCTTATGGCCAAGTCTTATATGGACCAGGGGCAGCTGGTACCCGATGAGGTGACCATTGACATGCTGAAGGCTGAGGTAAGACAGGCAAAAGGCGGTAAAGGCTTCATTTTTGACGGTTTTCCAAGGACTGTGGCACAGGCCGAGGCTTTGGAAGAATTGCTTCACAATGAAGGTACTTCTGTAAGTGCCATGATCGCGCTTGAAGTGGAGGACGACCTGCTTGTAGAAAGACTTTTGGAAAGAGGAAAGACTTCTGGCAGGCCAGATGATGCCAATGAAGAGGTGATCAGGAAAAGGATCAAGGTCTACTATGAAGAGACTGCAATCCTAAAGCAGTTTTACCTAAAGCAGAATAAATATTTCGGCGTAAACGGGGTAGGCAGTATTTCTGAGATCACCCAGCGACTTAAGGATGTTATCGACAACCTGTAATAGGAAAGACTCCATTCAATTTTTAAGGAAAAGGAATAATGACTGAAGGAAATTTTGTTGACTATGTAAAGATCCATGTAACTTCCGGAAACGGAGGGAAAGGCTCAGCCCATTTGCACCGTGAAAAATACATTGCAAAAGGCGGGCCCGATGGTGGTGACGGAGGTCACGGCGGGCATGTGATCATCAAGGGGAACAAGAACCTCTGGACCTTATTCCATTTAAAGTTTAAAAGGCATATCAAGGCCGGCCACGGGGAGCACGGCGGAAAGCAACGCAGCACCGGGGCCGATGGCGAGAATCAATATATTGAGGTGCCGCTGGGTACCGTGATACGGGATACCGAAACTCAAAAGCCGCTTGACGAGATCACAGAAGATGGGCAGGAGATCATCATTGCTGAAGGTGGAAAAGGTGGCCTGGGTAACTGGCATTTTAAATCCTCTACCAATCAGACCCCGAGATATGCCCAACCGGGAATTTCCGGGGAGGAAAAGGACATTACTCTGGAGCTTAAAGTGCTGGCCGATGTAGGTCTGGTTGGATTTCCAAACGCCGGAAAATCCACTTTACTTTCGGTCATTACCGCGGCCAAGCCAAAGATCGCCGATTACGAATTCACCACTCTAAAACCGAATCTCGGGATAGTAAAATACCGGGATTTTAAAACTTTTGTGGTTGCCGATATTCCCGGGATCATTGAAGGTGCTGCTGAAGGCAGGGGGATAGGTCATCGTTTCCTGCGTCACATAGAACGCAATTCTACTCTGTTATTCCTCATTCCGGCAGACGCTCCGGATATTCCGAAGCAATACGAGATCCTTGTAGATGAATTACGAAGGTATAATCCTGAAATGCTGGACAAGGACAGGTTGATCGCCATCTCCAAAAGCGATATGCTTGATGAGGAGTTAAAAGCCGAAATGAAGAAAGAACTGGACAATTCTTTTGATGTTCCTTATCTCTTCATTTCCTCTGTCGCACAACTGGGGCTGCAGGAACTCAAAGACAAGCTTTGGGAAATGCTGAACAGGGAGCCTGTTTAGGGATTGTTAATCGCTTCATTTTCAGGATAGTTTTTCTTATTTTTAAGTAAAACTCTCGTTATGAAGTTCATTCCCTTCCTTCTGTTTTTTCTCATTCTCACATCTTGCAATGCACCGCAGGCAGTATATGATTACGATCAACAAATTAACTTTTCCCAGTATCAGACCTTTGATATTTATCCAGATCTGCGAACCGGCTTGAGTCAGTTGGATGAAGAGAGGCTTATCAAGAGTGCCAGGCATCAACTGCAAAATAAATCTCTATCGCATTCTACCAACCCCGATCTTTATCTGAATATTTATTCCGAAGAATACCGTCAGCAAAGTGACAGCCGATTAGGAATAGGTGTAGGAGGCGGTAGCAGAAATGTTGGAGTAGGAGTAAGCGGCGGCATTCCTTTGGGAGGTCCTGAAACTTACCTTAGGCTCACCTTTGATCTTATAGATGCCAAAACCGATGCCTTAGTATGGCAGGCGGTGGTGGAAAGTTCATTTGATCTTAACGCCAGTCCTACAGAACGGCAGAAGAGATTTGACCAGATCGTGCAAAAAGCTTTGGCCGGTTATCCTCCAAAAAGGTGACAAAACATCCTGTTTTCAGAAAATAAAAAAGCCCCGATCTCTCAGGGCTTTTCTTTGGTTGGTCAGATAGAAACTAGTTCATAACCTTGAACTCACTTCTTCTGTTTTTAGCGTACTGTTCTTCAGTACACATATCAGGTTCGGTACAATCATTTAAAGGCATTGACTCTCCATAACCTTTTGAGCTAAGCCTGCTGCGATCAATTCCCTGACTAACAATGTATTCTAGGGTAGCTGCCGCGCGTCTTTCCGAGAGGTCCATATTATATTTATCAGATCCGCGAGCATCAGAATGAGAACCGATCTCAAGTTCAAGCCTCGGGTAATCTTTCATGATCTTCACCACACGGTCTAATACAACTTCTGCCTGGGGTAGAATTTCTGATTTATCGAAATCAAAGTAGATATTGGAAACATCTCTTAGCTGTTGGGCGCCAGTGACTTCGTTCTCTTCGGTTAATTCAACAGCAACCACCGGTTCTGGGCGTTTGTTCTCTTCTCTTACAAAGGAATAGAGGTTTTCAGTTCCATTGTTCACAGAAGTGAAATGACCTTTATCTTCTCCCGGTTTGATTACGAAGGCGAAGTCATCGCTTCCGCTGTTAACCGTTCCGCCCAAATTCTGAGCCTCTTCAAAACTGCCGTTTTTCAATTCCGCACGAAAAATATCCAGGTTTCCAAAACCTGTTTTTCCATTGGAACTATAATAAAGTACATCTTCACTGCTAATGAATGGGAATTGTTCCCTATGCTCCGAATTGATGGCTGGCCCAAGGTTTCTTGGTTCCCCGTAAGACCCGTCTGCATTGATGTCTACAACATAGATGTCGAAAGATCCTAAAGATCCCGGCATGTCGCTCGCAAAGTAAAGTTTTGAACCGTCAGGGCTCAGCGCAGGATGCTCTGTAGAATAGCTGTCGCTTGCAAAAGGAACTCTTTCTATATTGGTCCATTCCCCATTCACCTTTTCAGCCCGGTAAATACTGATGTGTGCTACCCTGATATTCTCATCCTCGGCTTTGACTCTTTCGGAGTTTGTTCTGTTAAAGAACATTACCGTCTGATCTGCGTTGAAAGTGGCAGAACTTTCATGGGTATCTGTATTGATCTCTCCTGGGAAAAGCTGTACATCGCTTATTTCTCCATCTGCAGACATTTCGCCTGAGTAAAGATCAAGGTACGGCTTCTTGTTCCACAGGTACAAAGGACGGTTCTCATTGCGAGTTGATGCAAATACTACCCGATCTCCCATGTAGGTGATCCCAAAATCTGAACTGGAGCTGTTGCTGGCAAGCTGACGCACCTTGAAAGTGTGTGGGGCGATGGTATCCAGCTCCTGTGCCAGCTTACGCAGATTGATCTCCTGGTTATAATATTCGCTGAGCACCTCGTCGGCTTCCCGGTTCTTACCCATGGCTCTAAGGGCATGGCCATATCTGAAGCGATATTCAGGAGCAATGTTCCCGTCAAAGCGGTTGAAGAGTTCCCTGTAATTACCTTCGGCGCTCATCATCCTGTGGGTGTAGAAATAGGAATCTGCAAGATTTTGAAGCACGTGCTGATCTTTATTGGATATAAGCCTGTACATTTCTGCAGCATCCATATAAGCTCTCTCTTTGAACAGTTGGTCGGCCTTGCCTACGCTCACATTCTGAGCGAAAGCAGTAAGACCTATAACTGTAGCTAAAAGTGTAGTGTATAATTTTCTCATATATCTTTTTTTAGAAGAATCGTGGAGATTTATCAAATCCTCTTGAGAACACATCCATGTCAAACAGGATCATGATCTCATGAGTTCCGTCATTGTAATCACCCAGGTTTGAAAGGGTGTAATCATATGCATAACCTATGCGAAGGTCTGGAGTAACGCGAAAGTTCACTAAACCGCTAAGAGCGTCGCCAAGTCGGTATCCAATTCCTGCTTCAAGACGATCGTAAAGAAGGGCATTGGCAGTAATGTCAACTGACAGTGGAGCATCCTGCACTCCTCTCACCATAAAGGCAGGTTTTAGTTTAAGATCGTCATTGAGGTCGAACACGTATCCACCTGTAAGGAAGTAGTGAATGTTTTCTTCTCCTAAACCGGCTCTTCCATCAGCATTTTCAATATGCTTGGAGGTAATAAGGTTTGGAGCAGATAATCCTACATAATAGTTCTTACCAAACCAATAAGCGCCCACTCCAAAGTTAGGAAAGGTCTCGCTGATGTTTTCCATGGCTGGATCTACTCCCTGTTCAGGAGTTCTCAAGCCGGCAAGGTCTGCATCAAAAAAGTTCACTCCTCCTTTTAATCCGAGGGAAAGCTTCGAGTTGTCAGAAACCGGGAATACATAGGCAAAGTTGGCAGAAAGATGACTTTCCTTAACGATGTCACCAACCTGGTCGTGCATAATATTGATTCCTAGTTCCACTCTTCTGGCAAGGGCAGTTTGTGCAAAAACTGTTGCCGTTTCAGGACCGCCTTCCATTCCAACCCATTGGTTACGGTAAATGGCTCCGGTTCTGAAAAGCCCCTCCTCGTCTAGAGCATAAGCAGGGTTGATCACTCCCATGTTATACATGTACTGAGTGAAATGGGGGTCTTGTTGAGCATTACCCTCTGTTGAAAGAAGGGCAATGCTAACAATGAATAAAAGTTTTATAATGGAATTTCTCATATAGTTCAATGTTTTCAAATTATCTGCTTAGGTACAATCTTCCTTGGGTTGGTGTAGTTTCTCCGTCATTATATTCAATCACATAGAAGTAAACTCCTACAGGAACTACATCACTACCCAGGGAACCTTCTGTAGATTCGCCGTTCCAGGTAGCATTAGAAGCGTTTCCTTTAAATACTTTTTGACCCCACCTGTTGAAGATCTCAATGGTGAACTGTGGATATTGCTCTCCAATGAATTCCACCATAAAAAGATCGTTGATGTTGTCACCATTCGGGCTGAAAGCTTCAGGTATTGGTAAAGGGCATTTTTCCACCTCTGCGGTCACTGCCAGCCTTTGCGAGCTTTCACAGCCTGAAGCAGCATCTGTTAAGGAAGCGTAATAAACAGTTCCATCCAGAAGGCTGGTTTCGGGGCTCACAACACTTCCGCCTGTAGCTGAATCATACCAAGTAATATTGGCTTCGTTCATGGCGATGTTGCCAACGGTAGGCCTGTCGATCATACAAAATTGGTTTCCACCTGCTACAAGAGTAGGTGTAGGAGCATCGTTGATCACTACCTCGGCAGGAGTTGCGGCAGATTCGCAACCTGCAGGGCTGGTTTGGGTAGCGTAATAAGTTCCTGTAACCAGTACGTCTGTTCCGGCAGCAGGAGTAGTCAATGCAGCATCTGTATACCACTGAATACTGTTTCCGGTATCCGGAGTAGCAACAAGATCAGCAACAGTAAGTCCGGTTGCGGCGCAGTCTGTAACTGCTGTTGTAGCCGGAGCAGCCGGAACTGCTTCAACGTTCACAATGATGTCTGCGCTTGCATCTGGACAAGAGGTAGTGGAAGCAACTGTATATGTGTAAGTGCCGGCAACATCTACTGCAGGATCAAACATGTTTCCGCCACTGGCTAAAGCCGGGGAGAAGTTTCCTGTTGCATCGGCATTACCAAGGATAGATGGATCTATCATGGTAGTAAGATCAAATGGTGCATCATTTGCACATACAGTAATTTCAGTGTCAATTCCTGCATTTGGAGAATCGAGGATGGTAACCGTTACCGGAGTTCTGGCAGTACATGTCCCACTTTGATTTCCGGCATAATATACAGCCTGATCTTCAAGTTGAGTATTGGGGTCAATAGTGGTGTCGTCAGACGGATCTGCTGTGGTGTACCATACCGCATGAGCAGGTAAAAGATCGCTCACTCGTGGGAAGTCCGCTCCGGTTCCATCATCTACTGTTTCACAAAATTCAGGAGTGGTGTCGGCTACGATAGGACAAGCTTCAGCCACAAAAATGGTTGCTGAAGAAGAACATCCGTTCGCAGTCACGGTATAAGTGTAAGATGCCGGTGCGGTATCAACAGCCGGATCAAAAGTGCCATTTCCAATGTCCCAGGTTCCTCCGGTAACTGGAGTGCCACCAAGTTCGCTGAACAGGTCAATTACCGTATTGTCTCCTTCTACTAATTGCACGGTAGCATCTTCCCCGGCATCAGGGGTCTGGTTCACAGTGATTTCAAAGGTTGCAGAGTCAGAACATCCTGTGTCGCCATCATTTATTGTGTAGACGGTTGTATATACACCTGCTCCATTGGTGTTGTAATCGTCACGAAGGCTTTCTAAAGTAGGATTAAAAGTTCCGGTTTGATCTCTTCCCTCAAGGTAGGTGTTGAACTGCGTCATCAGGGCGTCACCATCTGCAAAGTCTGCAGTACAATAAGCCTCGTTCACATCAGCTCCGGCTTCGGGCGCGGCAATGATATTAATGGTGATAGTGTTTACAGCATCCTCACAAAATTCATTGCCTTCTACGGTGTAAGTAAATTCTTGTACACCGGCTTCATAATCGGCAGGGTTAAACATATTGTTGGTAAGTGCCGGTTCAAAAGTTCCTGCCTGGTCTGGAGTTCCTTCAATTTGAGTGAACAGGTCGACTGCAGGATCATTGGAGCAATACGTTAATTCAGTTGGAGTACCTGCATCGGGTGCCGGGTAAATGTCGGCAGTTACTTCGGTAGTGGTACAGGTACCTTCCTCTATTCCCAGGAAATAGCTATTTCCATGTACAAGGGCAGTGCCCGCGTCTATTGGAGTACTAAAAGTTTCATCTGTGTACCATACGCCATCAGCAGGTAGAAGGTCATCTACAGTTGCACTTTCTGTTTCACAGAATCCCTGTGTTTCATCAAGGATAGTAAGTTCATTCACGGTTACAGTTACAGCAAGTCTGTCAACACTCACACAAATTTCTCCAACTGAAGCAAGGTAGTAGGTTTTTCCGTCTTCAAGTGGAGTTGCCGAACTTAGTTCAGTCAAAGATGTTTCAGAAACAAAATACCGAAGGTCTCCGCTGGCTACTATGTCTGCCAGAGTAGGATTGTTTGCAGCACAAAAGGTTTGTGCAGGTTCACCTTCAGGTGCGGGTTCGCTATTGAGTTCGATCTTTACACTTCTTCGGTTAGTACGACAGGTCCCAAAAGGATTAGCCTGATCAACCCAGTAAGTAGCGCCATTCACCAATTCTGTATCGGCCGGTAGCACGTTGCCACCTGTTTGGCTGTCATACCATTGGATGCTACCTGTCTCATCAGCACTGGTCCGGATATTGCTTAAATAGATATCCGGATTATTAACATCGGCAACACAAAAAGATAGTGTAGGTAAGGATTGCTTGTTCGTCGATTCTTTAATTCCCAGTATGTCAGGCTGACTATAAATGGTAACAGTCACTGATTCCCTGCTTCCGGCGCAAGTTGCGTCACTGTTGCCGGCAAAATACGTGATTCCATCAGCCAAGAGTTGGGTAGAGGCTATGGGAGTCGTGGAATTTTGATCTGCATACCATACCACATCACCAGTAGCAACTAGATGCTGTACTTCCGGGATCTGGGAATCACAAAAATACTGCTGATTGCCAGAGGCAGTGGTATTTTGGTCTTCTACCGTGGGACAGGTCTGTCCATAAGAGTAGGTTCCGCTAAAAAGAATAAAGGCAAAAAGGAATAAGGAAATTCCATTTCTCCTTAAAGTAAAATTTTGCATAGGCTCTAGATGTTAATTTGTTCTGTTTTTAGAATTGGGTTCAAATATATGGCAAAGATGAAAAAAAAAGCTTAAACTCCTGTTAAGTCAGGAATTACAGGCTGGTTACTTCTAATTGCTCTACTTGACTGAGGTAGGGTGGGTTAAAAATACAATTTTTTCATTAATAAAATATTGGGAAGAAATGTTTTACAAAATATTCGTTAAAATTTTTTGTTCTAAAACAGTACTAATTCGATCTTTTTCATATTAAGTCAAACGCTCTTTTCCTTCCCGCCGCTTTAGTTATCTTTACACCAAAATTTTTTATGCGCATACATTTTATTGCAATTGGAGGCAGTGCCATGCACAACCTGGCTTTGGCTTTGCACCAAAAAGGCCACCAGATCACCGGGAGTGACGATATGATCTACGAACCTTCCCGGTCAAGACTTGAAAAATTTGGTCTGCTGCCCGAAACTTACGGCTGGTTTCCTGAAAAGATCACTCGGGAACTTGATGCGGTCATTCTGGGAATGCATGCCAGGGAAGATAATCCCGAATTAAAAAAAGCTAAAGAAATAGGGGTGCAGGTATTCTCTTATCCCGAGTTTCTCTTTGAGCAATCTAAAGAAAAAACCAGAGTGGTCATAGGAGGTTCGCATGGTAAGACCACGATAACTTCCATGATCCTGCACGTGCTTAATTACCATAACAAAGAGGTGGATTACATGGTAGGGGCCCAGCTGGAGGGTTTTGATACCATGGTACACCTTACTGAAGAGAATGATTTTATAGTTCTGGAAGGGGATGAATATCTTTCCTCGCCTATAGACCGTCGA
Source organism: Salinimicrobium catena (assembly GCF_900102915.1). GTDB lineage: Bacteria > Bacteroidota > Bacteroidia > Flavobacteriales > Flavobacteriaceae > Salinimicrobium > Salinimicrobium catena. Next base: position 219,685 of record NZ_FNGG01000004.1, on the reverse strand, counting down.
CCAAAATTTCATCTTTACCAGCCCAATATCACTCTGCTTAGTGGGATAGCCTGGGATCATATCAATGTTTTTCCCACATTTGAGAACTACCTGGACCAGTTTAGAATATTCATTGATTCTATAGTAAAAGGAGGGATCCTGGTCTATAATGAGGAGGATGAGCAACTCAAGAAACTGGTAGAGGAGACCACAAATACCATCAGAAAGCATCCTTATCACGTGCCTGCCTACCATGTGGAAAATGAGGTGACCTTGCTGGAGACACCTGAAGGCGATATGCCGGTAGAGATCTTTGGAAGACATAACCTGCAGAACCTCGCGGGCGCAAAATGGATCTGCCAGCACATGGGTATAGACGAAGAGGATTTTTACGAGGCAATAGCTTCTTTCAAAGGTGCCTCAAAGCGTCTTGAAAAAATAGCAGAAACTGGAAACACGGTGGTCTTTAAGGATTTTGCTCACAGCCCTTCTAAAGTGGCGGCTACTACCAGGGCAGTAAAAGAGCAGTATGCTGATAAAAAATTGGTAGCCTGCCTCGAACTGCATACCTACAGCAGCCTTAATTCGGAGTTTTTGACAGAGTACAAGAGCGCTCTTGATAATGCCGATGTTGCCATGGTTTATTTTTCTCCCGAAGCAGTGCAAAATAAACGTCTGGAATCTATTTCTGCTGAACAGATTTTCAAAGCCTTTGGGCGGCAGGACCTGGAAATTTATACTAATTCTGAAGATTTTCAGGAATTCCTGAAGTCTCAGAACTTCAGCCAGAGCGTGCTGCTCCTGATGAGTAGCGGGAACTATGGAGGTCTGGATTTTGAAGAAGTAAAGGAGTGGATCAAATAGCCTAAGGTGGTAATGTTCATTTTCTTATCTTTAAGTAAAATGGATCAATGGCCGAAGGGGAACAAACATCATTCACTATTAAGAACTGGGCGCAGGACGATCGTCCGCGAGAAAAACTGCTTCAAAAAGGCCGTACCTCACTAAGTGATGCCGAACTACTGGCGATTTTGATTGGCACCGGAAGCAGAAATCAAAGCGCAGTAGATCTTTGTAAAAAGGTACTGGCAAAGACCGGTAACAGTCTTAATGAACTGGGAAGACTTTCTGTAAAGCAGCTTATGGAGTTCAAGGGGATTGGAGAGGCCAAGGCCGTGACCATAGTCGCTGCTCTGGAACTTGGCAGGAGAAGGCGCACAGAAGAAGCCATGGAGAAAAAGAAGATCACCTCCAGCGCTTCGGTTTTTGAACTTATGCAGCCCATTATTGGTGACCTGCCGCATGAGGAATTCTGGATCGTCTATCTAAACAATTCCAACAAAGTGATAGATCGGTACCAGCTAAGCAAAGGAGGAATTACAGGAACTCTGGTAGATGTTCGCTTGGCGCTAAAGATGGCTTTAGAGCTGGGGGCGACCTCCATTATCCTGGCTCATAACCATCCTTCGGGAAATCTCAACCCCAGTAATTCTGACAAACAACTCACCCAAAAATTAAAGACAGCGGGAGAAAGCCTTGACATTAAAGTGCTTGATCATGTAATTGTGACCGATAAATCCTATTTTAGCTTCGCCGATGAAGGATTGTTGTAATTTTCTACCTCTATGCTTTTAGTCTATACCCAAAAGATCACGCCCAGGATCACTTACTCATTCAAGCATATTTGTACCCGCATACTTGGAGTGCAGGTGGCATTTACTTCAAAGATCGAGGAGTTCGTGGCTCACGAAGGCATGAAATTATCTTACGGAAAACAAAGTCTGGGCAACGAGATCTTTATTCAGAATGTAGATCTTTTACTGGAACAGGGAATGACCGACATGGAGGTGAAAGTACAGGAGTGGGATGAGGTGCCGTGTTTTTTTGGGGTTTCAGAAAACAGCTCTTTGCCGTTCGATATTTTTGCCGCGACTTTTTACCTTTTAAGCAGGTATGAAGAATACCTGCCGCATGTGAAGGATGAGGAGGGAAGGTTTCCGGCCTCGGAAAGTCTGGCATTTCAGGAAGGGTTTCTGGATAAACCGGTGATCGATATCTGGGCTTACAAGTTCAGAGAAGTGCTTCAGCAGAAATTTCCAGATTTTAACTTTCCGAAGCGACCCTACGCAACCGAAAACGTAATCGCGGTAACTGAAGCCTACTGCTATAAGAAGAAGGGAATAGTGCGATCATTACTTGGTTTTACAGAAGATCTATTGCATCTTAAACCAAAATATCTTTTGCACCGGGTTCAGGTTCTGGTAAAGTTAAAACGGGATCCTTATGATGTTTATGACAGGATCATAAGGATCTTTAAAAAGTATCATGTACCAATAAAATTCATGTTCCAGGTGAGCGATTTTTCAACCCATGACAGGAATATCAATCACAACCGGCTAGAATTCCAAAGCCTTATCAAATCTGTAGCCGATTATGCAGAGGTAGGTCTTCAACCAGGCTATTTCGCTAACCAAAAATTTAGGGCATTAAAGGAAGAAAAGACAAGATTGGAGGGCATTTTGAAAAGGCCGGTGGTTAGCGCCTTGAACAATAAGTACAATCTTTTGCTGCCCGATACGTATAACAATATGGTGGAGCTGGAATTTAAAAATGATTATTCTATGGGCTATCCCGAGGCTATGGGATTTAGGGCCGGGACCTGCACGCCGTTCCTGTTCTACGATATCAATTTTGAGATCACCACGCCCTTGCTCATTCATCCATACGTGGTAAACATTCAGGCCACTCAGAAGATGAAAGAAACTGAGATCGAGTATAAGGTTCTGGAATTAAAACGACAGATCAAACTGGTAGACGGAAAATTTATTTCGGTCTTTACCAATAAGGACTTTTCAGAATACGCTAACGCTAAAAGGAACAGGAACATTTTAAAGACAGTCAATGACATTTCATAACTTACAACACATATTTTTCGACCTTGACCATACCCTGTGGGATTTTGACAGGAATTCGGGCCTCGCCTTTAATTCTATCTTCAAGAAAAATAGAATAGCCGTAGAGTTGGAAGAATTCCTGGAAGCTTATTCTCCCATTAACATGGATTATTGGAAGAAGTACCGGGAAAACCGGGTTTCCAAGGAGGATCTAAGGTACGGCAGGTTAAAGGATACTTTTGATGTGCTTAAGGTCAACGTGACCGATGAGCAAATCGATCAATTGTCTGTTGACTACATAGACCATCTCCCCAATCATAACCATTTGCTGGAAGGTACTGTTGAAATGCTGGAATATCTTCACCCAAAGTATAAGCTGCATATTATTACTAATGGCTTCAAAGAAGTGCAGCATAAAAAAATGGCAAGCTCGGGAATTTTAAAGTATTTTAACACTGTGACCACTTCAGAAGATGTAGGCGTAAAAAAACCGGACAGGTTGATATTTGAAGCAGCTCTCAAAAATGCTTCGGCAAAAATTGAAGAAAGTATCATGATAGGTGATAATTTTGAAGCTGATATCCTGGGAGCCCATAGCTTCGGAATGCCTGCTATTCTTTATAATTATTATAAACAGGAATTCTCTCCTGAGTATCATCAGGTATTGGAAATGAAAGAATTAGCTAAATTTTTTTAGCAATATATGCAGTTTACTTTCGTTTAAGATTGTAAATTTGCCCCCATGAAAAATCTTAAAGATCTGTTAAAGATCCCCCTGCTTACGATTTCTATTTTTTTCATCTCTGTTTCCTGCGTGAAAGATGTCGATCTGGATCAAATCGAGGAGATTAAACTGCAGCCCAAAGCTGTGGTAGATCTTATCAATTTTGAATTGAATGCCGATCTTATTCCAACTTTGGATCTTGGGAATCCATTTACCACTGAAGAAATTATTCCTTTTAATGTTATTACAGACGATCTTGAAGAAAGCGTAGTAGGGATCGATCTGGGTTTCGAATATTATAATTCTCTTCCCCGGACTTTCAACGTGGAAATCAATTTTCTTGATGATAGAAATCGTGTTAAGCAGACCCGGAAATTTGAAATTCCTCCCGGTAGTAAAAATTTTCCAGCCGATAATCAACTAATTTTTTCATTTACCACAGCGAAAGAACTTGAATTGCTAAGTGAATCCACTCAGGTGAAAGCCAAGTTCACCATGCAGCCCGGTCCCGGTGCTACAGAAGGGGAGATAAAATTATTGTCAACCGCTACCTACCAGTTTGAATTTTAGGGATGAGATTATTTTTTGTGTTGCTCGTTTGGTTTACCGGCCAGCTTGTTTATGCTCAAAATAAGCAGTTGCTGTACAATGTTAATTCCCTTCCTCAAAACCTTATGGCCAATCCCGGGGGTGAAGTTAGGTTTGATATGCATGCCGGTGTGCCTTTTTTTTCACAGATTTCTTTTTCGGCCGGCTCTTCAGGAGTGAGTCTTTATGACATTTTTGGGGAAGGAAATGGTACGGTGAATGAAAATATCGACCGTTCCCTTTCCAGGATAAGTGACAGAGATTTTTTCACGGTGAGGAATCAGCTGGAGCTTTTGTTCCTGGGCTGGCGTGACAAGAAGCGCAACTATTTTTCGGCAGGCATTTATCAGGAATCCGATGTCTTTGCCTATTTTCCGAAAGATCTGGCGGTGCTGGCCTGGGAAGGAAATGAGAATCAGAAAAATTTTCATCTCAGCGACCTGGCCTTTACCGGCGAAGTGTTGAATGTTTTCCATTTTGGAGTAAGCCATTACTGGAACCGCGATCTCAGTATAGGGATCAGGGGAAAGTTGTACTCAGGAATTATCAATGTTCGTAGCATTGATAACAATGGAGATTTCTTTACCTACGGAAGTTCAGAAAACGGGGTGTCCCGCCCCAATCTTCGTAAGGTAGATGTGTTACTGCGTACTGCCGGGCTGGGTCCTTTCCTGAATGAAAATAAGATGACCAATAAAGAGCTTTTTAACCACTTTCGAAGTCAGGCTTTTTTAGGCGGAAATTTGGGAGTGGGCGTTGATATAGGTTTTACTTATTTCCTGACCGATCAATATCGTCTTACCGGAAGCCTTCTTGATATTGGAATGCTCAAACATACTGAAGACGTTCGTACTTTCAGGTATTATGGGGATTATGATTCGAACCAGGAAAGTACTCTGGATCCAGATCATCCGGATAGCGGTGAGCTGGGGGAGTATTTTCATGAGGAAGAGCTCAGCGATCCGTATATAAGTACTAGACCGGTAAAGCTTAATGCTTCATTTGATTACGGTTTTGAAGAAGACCTTTATCTGGCAGCGTGTGATTACCGGGAGAGAAGGCCAAGGAGACGTTACAGGAACCATGTGGGCTTGCAGCTCTTTAGCATGAAGCGGCCGCGGGGTTTGGTAAATGCTGCCACTGTCTATTTCGACAGGAAATTTTCTCAAAATTTCTTCGGAAAAGTTACTTACACGGTAGATTCTTTCTCATATTCTAACGTGGGACTACTGGTTTCGGGAAGATTTTCAAATTTTAATCTTTATCTTGCTGCAGACAACCTGCTGGATTATTCCAATCTTGCCAAAGCGCGAAACGCTTCGGTGCAGTTGGGCTTCCAGTTCATATTTGATAAAGGATGAAAAAGTTGATTTTTACGGCCGTTTTATTTGTAAATATTTCTATAGGTGCAGCAGGGCAGGAGCTGGATCAATACCAGTATGTACGGGTGCCTGAAAAATTCGATTTCCTTAACGAGGACAATCAATACCAGTTGAACGCGTTGACAGCCTTTCTATTTGAAAAATTCGGATTTACGGCCCTTTACGAAGAACCTACTCCAGAAGGGGTGCAGCCTTGTGAAATCCTTGATGCCAATGTGCATGATGAGAGCAGTATTTTTAGTTCTAAAGTCTATGTGACTTTGAGAGACTGTAAAAAGGAAGTGGTATTCACCTCAAGAACCGGGACCAGTAGAGAAAAAGATTATAAAGATTCTTATCACGAAGCACTTAGGGATGCCTTTAAATCCATTGAGGAGTTGCAGCATAGTTTTTCGGGAGAAGTTGTGATAGACCCTGTAGTTTCCGTGGAAGAAAAAGAAGCTTACGAAGAAGCTTCTGAAGTAGATTCACTTCCTGCCGAAGTCATTGTAGATCCTGTGGTTACTTCCGAAGAAAGGGAAGAGCTAAAAAAGCCCGCTAAAACACGGAATAGGAAAACCGTTGCCGGAACCTATATGAACGGAGCGGTGTCCTATGAGTTGAAAAAGACTGCAGTGGGATTTGACCTATTTAAAAAGGGAGAGACAGAAGTCTTTGCTAAACTTATCAATTCTGGCAGTGGGGAAAATTACCTCTATTCTTCAGCTTCGGGGAATGGAAATGCCTATTTTGATGCACAAGGAAATCTCGTTGCCGAATACTTTGACGCAAACAGCGGTCAGGTGATTACGGTTACTTACAGGAAAGATCAATAACCGTATTTGTTCTTCCAGCGTTTCTTCAGAAATTCTCTTTGTGCCAATTCGCGCTGGTTATTTCCGGGCTTGAAAAGAGTTGTGTTGGAGATCTCTTTGGGAAGAAATTCAGCTTCCGCAAAATTTCCCTCATGACTATGGGCGTATTTGTAATCTTCGCCATAGCCCAGATCTTTCATGAGCTTTGTGGGTGCATTTCGAATGGATAAGGGCACCGGAAGGTTACCTGTTTTTTTGACCAGAGCCTGTGCCTCATTAATGGCCATATAGGAGGCATTGCTTTTAGGCGAAGTAGCCAGATAGATGCAGCACTGGCTCAAAATGATCTTCGATTCAGGATAACCAATCGTAGAAACCGCCTGAAAGGTGTTGTTGGCCATGATAAGCGCGGTGGGATTGGCGTTGCCTATATCTTCACTGGCCAGGATAAGCAACCGCCGTGCGATGAACTTAACATCTTCCCCTCCCTCTATCATGCGAGCCAGCCAATAGACCGCCGCGTTGGGATCGCTTCCGCGAATTGATTTTATAAATGCCGAAATGATGTCATAATGCTGCTCCCCGGTCTTGTCGTACAAAACCGTGTTTTGCTGCACTTTTTTGAGAACCATCTCATTGGTGATCTCTACGGAATCGGTTTCTTCGGAGGTGACCAGAAGCTCGAAAATGTTCAGCATTTTCCTGGCGTCACCGCCACTAAGCCTCAGTAATGCTTCTATCTCGGATAACTTTATTTTTTTCTTCTGAAGGAGCTCGTCTTCCTTCATCGCCCGCTCAAGAAGTGCTATCAGATCGTCCTTTGAGAAAGAATTGAGGACATATACCTGGCTTCGGGAAAGCAATGCGGGAATAACTTCGAAACTCGGATTTTCGGTAGTGGCACCTATCAGGGTCACCCATCCTTTTTCTACGGCTCCTAAAAGTGAATCCTGCTGACTTTTGCTGAAGCGGTGGATCTCATCAATGAACAGGATAGGATTCTTGGTAGTGAACAAACCTTCACTTTGTTTGGCTTTTTCGATCACCTCCCGAACATCTTTTACCCCGCTGCTAATGGCGCTAAGGGTAAAGAACGGCCGCCCCGATTCATTGGCGATAATATTAGCGAGGGTGGTTTTTCCCACTCCGGGTGGCCCCCAAAAAATCATGCTGGGAATAATGTCATTCTTGATCTGCTTTCTTAGAGCAGCATCGGGTCCCACCAGGTGCTGCTGACTTAAATAATCATCTAAACTGCGGGGGCGCAGTCGTTCTGCCAATGGTTTGTTCATGTCGTAAAAATACTAATTTGCTCTGGAGAAGGAAATAGCTCGTGGTGTAAAACCGGCTGACTTCCTGTCATTAAAATGAGTATTTTTATGAGAATTCGGTCATGATGTACTGCAGTTCTCAACATGGAAGTAAATGGCTGAATTTTTGAAAATAAATAATTGAAAACAGGTTCATAGAGTGAAGCAAAGAGATCCATTTATATTTACCCCCGGCGTGCTGGGATATCCGTTAGCCTTTGTATTGATCATTTGGATCGTCTTTTGGGCAGAGATAAGGTTCGGGTGGGATTTTAATGATTACGGGGTCTATCCAAGAACTGTTGAGGGGTTGAGAGGAATCTTCATTTCACCTTTTGTTCATAGCGATATCAAGCACCTTTTTCATAATACCATTCCCCTTTTTGTGCTTTCTCTTTCTCTTTTTTATTTCTATAGAAAGCTTAGCTGGAAAATACTGGGCTACGGACTCCTTTTGACCGGATTACTCACCTGGGTGATCGGCAGGCCGGCGTTTCATATTGGCGCCAGCGGGATCATTTATATGCTTGCGGGATTTCTCTTCTTCAAAGGGATCTTTTCAAAGCATTATCGACTGGTGGCTCTCTCCCTTATTGTGGTTTTTCTTTACGGTGGCCTGTTATGGTATGTCGCTCCAATTGATCCTGAAATTTCGTGGGAAGGGCATTTATCGGGTCTTGTTACCGGGCTGCTTTTTGCCGTGATCTATAAGAAAGACATTGCCCGCCCTCCAAAGTATGAATGGGAGAGGGAATCATATAATGCTGAAAATGATCCGTTCATGAAACACTTTGATGAGAATGGAAACTTCATAGAACACCCCGAAGCAGAGGAGGAGAGCGAATATATTTATCACTTTAAAGAAACAAGAAAGGAAGATCCTACCTGATCCTCCTTTCTTAGTTTTCTATTTTTTCTTCGTCTACAGCCGTTGCCTTACCGCTTCATATAGAAAAGCTCCGCAAGCTACAGAAACATTCAATGAACCTATGCTTCCCTGCAAAGGTAATTTGGCTTTTTCATCCACTATTTTTAACACGGAAGGGGAGATGCCTTTGCCTTCATTGCCCATTACTAATGCCACTGGTTCTGACAGGTCTTTTGAGTAGATCAGGTCTTCTGTTTTTTCGGTAGCGGCAACCACTTTAATTCCGGAAGCCTGCATATAATAGATAGCATCCTTGATATGATCCACCTTTATGATGGGCACATTAAAAATAGCTCCGGCTGAGGTTTTTACTGTATCGGCTGTTATTGGCGCACCCCCTTTTTTCTGTACCACGATCCCGTTCACGCCACAGCATTCTGCGGTCCTTATTATAGCTCCAAAATTTCGAACATCATCGATCTGGTCCAGCAATAAAAACAAAGGAGCAGTTTCTTGTTCCTGCGCCTTTAATACCACCTCTTCCAGGTCTGCAAAGGCAACAGGAGAGATCTTTGCAACCACGCCCTGGTGGTTTCCTTTAGCCAGCCTGTTAAGCTTTTCTATGGGTACATAGGAGATATTGTATTCCCCACCGTGAAGATGTCGTTGGAGCTCCTGAAAAAGATGTCCGCTAAGCCCTTTTTGAATAAAGATCTTATCGATGGTCTTGTTGTTCTGGATGGCCTCAATTACAGCTCTTATTCCGAAGATGGTAGTAGTATCTGTCATGCTGCAAAGATAGAGTTATTATTGCTCTTTAATAACAGGGCATAAAAAAACCACCCCGAGAGGTGGTTTTCTGATTTTGGTGTTTGTTAGATTCCCGCCAACTCTACGGCTTCGATCAAGTTCTCTGTTCTTTTAATATTTCCTGGAATTTTCTTTATCTCATCTTTATTGAGATCCAGGAGTTTATAGATCTTTCTTTGTGATTTTGGAATTTCCATTAATTCACCAGTTGTTTTGTCCACCAAGAACAACTTATTATGTTTTGAAATTCTTTTTTTGAAAATTCCTAAAGCTTTTTTGTTGGGTACATCTTTAATTTTCAAATAGTGAACAGTTGCAAGATCAAATTTATTTCCAGTCGCTAATAGTTCTAGATAGTTTCTTGTCTCTTCCTCTTCACCATTACTGACCGGTTTAAAAAAATTTTGGCCATTCCAAATACTTACGATGTTTTCCTTTTTCAAATAATGGATTTCATTATCAATTTTCATTTCAAACTGATCTGTAAACAGGTTGTAATTGCAAACCAAATTTAAGGTTAGACCATCTTCCTTCAGATTAGTGTTGACAACACATTTTTTCCAGTCTTCAAAAAGGTACAGATCTCCTGTTACTTCATTGGTATATTCACTGTAGTATAGATTTTCAACATTATGATATTCCCTGGTGCTAAAGGCACCTATTGCTGTTTGGGCGAAAATGAAATTAGTGAAGAGAAGGAATGCTATTAAGCTGATATTTTTCATCTGATTGTCTTTAAAGTTTTGTGAATTGTGACGCCTTAAATGACTGCCAATGATCTTTGAAGCTTTTAACCTGCTAGTTCAACCGCCTTGATGAGGTTTTTTGTACGTTTAATATTTCCGTCTATCTCCTCTTTCTCTTGAGCACTAAGATCCAACAATTTGTAAATTTTCTTTTTTCTTCGTGGAACTTCAATTAGCGCTTGATTTTTCTGATCCAGAAAAAACATCTTATCTGTGGTTGAGATCTTTTTCTCATAAAGTCCTAAAGACCTTTTTGATTGTACATCTTTTATTTTAAGCTCGTATACATTAACAAGATCATATTTTTCACCGGTTCCCAGGATTTCCATATAGTTTCTTGCTTCCCCTTTTATCTCATCATCAATAGGAACAAAGATTCTGTTACCTTTGATAATTTCTACTACTGCTTCTTTTTTTAGGAAATATTTTTCACCGTCAATTTTCATTTCGAATTTGTCGGTATAAAGGTTGTAATTACAAGGTACTGTAAAATTAAGACCCTCTTCCTTTAAGTTAGTCCTGACTACACAATTTTGCCATTCATCAAAAAGGTACATTTTGCCACTGACATTATTGGAGTACTCGCTGGTGAAGACTTTATCGATCTTCTGCAAAGCGAAATCTTCGAGATTGTTCATAAACATATTACTCTTAGGTCCTAAATTCCGGTTTTGTGCTATAAGTGTAAACGGAAGCAATAGCATCAGGGTTAAAAAGTTTTTTTTCATCTTTCTATTAAATAAGTTAAAAATTAAATTGGATGTAGGGATTTTTTACTAAGCGAAACGTAATATAGTGAAAATACTGTAAATTAATGATAAGGTCATAAATATTTCATAGCATCTTTTATTATCCTTTATATTTTTTCTAATACTATCGGGGTTGATGATTATGAGAGATTATATTTTGCATTTCGAGATTTTTCTTCTCTATTAACCTTTTAGTCAAAATAAGACAAATGTCTTGTGATACTCGGCTCTTGGTGGGGATAGTTATTTACATAACTCTTCCTTTAGAATTCTTCAATGAGCATGTAGTAACTTCAAAGTATGGTGAAAGGGAAAATCTCTTCTTTTGAATTTATCCTGCTTACATAATTTTTCGCCGAATATGGTTGGCATGCGGATCAGAATCTTTCTCTTAATCATAATATAGAACTCGGATAAAAAAAAGCTACCGAATAATCGGTAGCTTTTTCCCAATGAATGAGATATAGACTAATTAGTTAACATCCCAAAAGATTGTGTTTGATTTAGTATCTCCCCCAATTGCAGAAGCGGCTGCTTCATATCCTTCTGGATTCAATGTAGCTTCTGAAACTGGATAAAGGAATCTGTTAGGAACATCTTCTAAGGTCATATCCTCAGGAGCATTGAATGGAAGTGATTCGAAAAGTCTCCAAACGGTCCATCCTTCAAAACCATTGTTGTAAAGAGCTATCCATTTTTGATAAGCTATTTTTTCAAGTTCAGTAGCTCCTGGAGTTTCACTCCATGCAGTTGCTGCATAAGCTGCTGCTTCTGCTGGATCACCTCCCCATTCCAAAATGGAAAGTTCAACACCTTCTTCGAAAAATTCTTGAGCAGTTCCTCCTACGGCGTAACCTCTGGCTGCAGCTTCTGCAAGCAAGAAGTGAATTTCGGCAGCTGTAATGATGTTTCCGGGTAAGGTAGGATCATATAGCATTTCTCCTGGTAGAGAGAAGCTGGAAGGTGAATTGGCGGTTCCATAAACACCTCCAATATATTGACCATCTACAGGTTGGAAATAGGCTTCCAGTCTTGGATCATCAAGTGCTTGTAGTTCATCTACTAAAGTATTGGCACCAACAAAATCTGTACGTCCACTTTGTACCAACGAAACCCATACAGGGTTGGTGTTTGGAGCACCTCCCAGGTATTGAATACCAAAGTTCTCAGAATTGTCAGTTATTAATGGTGCATTGGCAGCTTCTTCTGCAGTAGCTTGAGCCACAGATGGGTTTACATCTACAAGGCGCATAGCCAATCTTAATCTTAAAGAATTGGCTGCTTTTTGCCACAAAGCAACATTTCCATCATAAACAGGATCCTGTGAAGCTTCAAAACCACCCTGTCCAGGGTTCATTTGCGTGATCGCAGCATCTAAACGGCTAAGAAGATCTGCATATATAGTCGCAGCATCATCGTAAGCAGGAGATGGGTTTGTTGGATCTAATGCCTCAGTATAAGGAACATCTCCAAAAGTATCTACCAATACAGAATAAGCATAAACTTCCATGAATTCTATAATGGCGAGCTTATTCTGAAGGTTCTCAGGATTTTCGGCAGCTTCAAGGCTTTCTCTTGCACCTTTTAGGTCCTGTAGAACATCACGATAAATTGTGTTCCAAATGTTACCACCAATATTTCTGGTGACCTGGTTGTACTGGCTCTCATCAGGATAAGTTGTTTGAGCCCAATACTGAGAGTAGAGACGGAAAACGTTGAAATTTACACTCGCTGATTGCATCAGGTCAAAGAAATTTCTAGTCGCATTCGTGAAAAGTCCACTCGCCGGTACTTCCGTAGGATTTTTCTGGTCAATGTTCAAGCCTTCATCAACTTCACACGAGGTGAGGAGAATGCTAAAACAAAATATAGTTAAGAATGTCTTTTTCATTTTGTTTAAAATTAAAATTCGAATTGTACGTTAAGACCAATAGTCTTCAGAGTTGGGTAAGAACCTGATAGATATCCCTGAGCATTACCTGCACCTAATCCAGATTCTGGATCGGCGAAAGGTACATTCTTATCAATGATCCAAAGGTTTCTTCCTATCAAGGAAACATTACCTGCTGTAATCATATCTCCAAACCACTGCTTAACTGGCATCTTATAGGTTAATGCAAGTTCTCTTAATTTTACGTAAGAGGCGTCATATACGTTGATCTGGTTAGGGTTTCTGCTTGAGTTACCCCAGTAGTAAGCACCACCGTAGAAATCTGCTCTGGCTCTGGTAGTGTTTGGTTGCCCATCTTCAGTAACACCTTCATTTAAGATTCCTCCACCTTCAGAAACTGGATCCCTAACAGGGTTTCCTAATTCGTTAAGTCCTCCGGTATAATCTGGTAAACCAGTTCCTTGTCCGTAATGTAAGTCAAGAGAGAATACATCACCACCTTGCTGCACATCAATAAGGAAACTTAAAGCCAGGTTTTTATAAGCTAATTTGTTAGAAATACCACCGTTCCAATCTGGGTTGGCATCTCCAATTACCTGATCTGAAACTGCTTTATAGTAACCGCTTGAGTTAACAACTCTTTGGCCGTTTAAGTACTCATAACCAGTACCTCTTAAGGTATTATATGGTTGACCTACCGTAGCGTTCAATGAAACTCCACCCTGGTAACTTGCTAAAACCAGGTTTTCCTGGTCTCCGTAAAGGTCAACAACAAGGTTCTCGTTTTTAGACCAGTTGAAATCAACAGTCCAGGTGAAATCATCGTTAGTTACAGGTACTAAGTGTAATCTCGCTTCAACCCCTTTGTTTTGAAGTTCACCGGCATTTACCCAACGCCTAGAGAAACCTGTTGCGGTAGAAAGGGAAACGGGCATTAACTGGTTTTCTGTGTTTTTCTTGTACCAGGTTAGATCAAGTCCTACTCTGTTATTCCACATTCTTGTCTCTAAACCAACTTCGATCTCTTTTGTTCTTTCAGGAACAAGATCTTGATTCTGTTTTGTTCCTGGGAATGAAAATAATGCAGATGAACCAAAGTTATTAAGGATGTTGTAGGTGTCATAAACGTTATTAGCAGGAAGGTCATTACCTACCTCTGCATAACCAGCTCTCAATTTACCAAAACTGAACCAGTTTGAATCGAATAGATTTGAGAATATCAAACTTGAACTAACCGCGAAATATCCATAACCGTTCTCATCTGGAGGTAAAGCTGAAGAAACATCATATCTATAAGTTCCATCAAGATAGGCAGTGTTTTGATAACCCAAAGAAGCTTGACCATAATAACCAACTACCTCTTTTTCCTGAAGTACTTCTACCGGTTTTGGATTCGTGTTTACAGAGTTGCTCAGAGCAAAAATTCCTGGAGCAATTAATCCTCCAGCTGTAGACTGGTGATAGTAACTGTAGGTCTCTCTTCTTAAGTTAATACCTGCAACACCTGCTAAGCTTACGTCTTCTCCAAAATCCTTATCGATATTGGCCATAAGGTCATAGTTGTATTCAGTGAAATCTACATCTTTACGGTCGTACCCAGAAGATTCTGTGTCTCTAAGGACTCCGAATGGAGCACCTACAGAACCGATAGCTCTTCTTTCTTCTCTCAATTCTTTATATGTGTCAACTGCACCTTTAGCAGTAACATCTAACCAATCTGTTACAGTGTATGTAGCAAAAAGGTTTCCGTAGAAACGATTTCTCCTATCTGTCTGGAAGTTCTTATATCGGGTCCAGTAAGGGTTGTCCCAGTAATGTGGCTGAAGGTAAGAACCTCCCATACCACCTTCGTGGTTCCAGGAAACGTTTTGACCGGTTTGTTCAAAGATCTCTCTCTGAGAATCCATGTCCACATTTACCTGCCACCATTGTCTAAATTGAGACATTAGGTTGTCGCTATAACCTGTAGAGTTTCTACCTTTAGTTCTTTGAACGATAAAGTTAGCCGAAGCCCCTGCTTTTAAATTATCAGTAACCTGGATATCACCGTTTAAGTTAAAGGAGTTTTTATTCAGGTTGGAGTTAGGAAGCATACCGGTTTGGTCAAAATTAGTATATCCTAACCTGTAAGTCATTTTTTCGGAACCTCCGGAAACAGCAACTGAATTGTTGAACTGATAGGAAGTTTCAAAAAAGTCAGCAGGAGTAGTTTCTCCCGGAAGATAAGGAGTGGCCTGAAGGTAATTAGCATGATCAGGAACAAAGGCATCCCATTGATAAACCATTCTACCATCAAGTGGCGCACCATAAGAGGCGTCATCATAAGTAGGTACAACATCATCAATAGTTCCGTCTCCATTTACATCAAACCTCTCAAAGTAGCCATCAAAATTTGGCGCTCCATAATAGGGACCATATCCTGCACCATAACCATCCTGATATTCAAGGAAAGTTGATCTGTCTATTTCTCCAACTGTTACACCAGAGCTTACAGTTACTTTTGCTACACCTCTTTGACCTGATTTGGTGGTAATGATCACCACCCCGTTTGCTCCTCGTGAACCGTAGATTGCAGAAGCGGCAGCACCTTTAAGTACGTTGATAGAGGCAACATCCTCAGGGTTAATGTCAGAAGCAGCGTTACCATAGTCATAACCGGTACTACCACCTCTCTGAGCATCTGTGTTGTTGATTGCGTTGGAAATTGGAATACCGTCAATTACAAATAACGGCTGGTTGTTCCCGGTAAGGGAGCTTACTCCACGGATAAGGAAGTTGGCAGATCCACCAAAGTTGTTGTTTGCTTTGATCTGTACCCCACTTACTTTACCGGATAGGTTGTTGATCACGTTGTCAGTCTTAACCGTAGAAACTTCTTCTCCGGCAACTTCCTGAGTCGCATAACCAATCGAGCGTTTTTCCCTTGAGATACCCAGAGCTGTTACCACCACCTCTTCAAGTTGTGCGGTATCGGGCTCTAAAACCACATCTATAGTATCCACGTTCGCTACCGTGTATTCTCTGGTCTGCATACCAAGGAAAGAAAAAACAAGCACCTCTCCGGCACTTGCCTGGATGGAGTAGTTTCCATCAAAATCTGTTTGCACCCCTCGGGTAGTCCCCTGGACGAGTACATTAACCCCGGGTAAAGGCATACCGCTGTCGTCGGTCACCGTCCCGGAAATTGTCCGTTGTTCTTGTGCAAACGTAATTTGCACTACTAACGCCAGTAATAGCGTTAGAATTCCACTAAACTTTGCTTTCATTTTTAAAGATTTGTTTGAATTAGCCAGTGCCAAAAATGATAATTAAATGTTAACCAAGCAACTTTTTTCCCCGAAAACTTTCGTTTCAGCTGACTTATGCGTGGAAATTTAGCTTTTCGTTAACTTTTTAGGTTGTTGATTGGGATTTTAATATCGCGTAAAACTTCTAATCGCATCGCTTTTAGGAGTTTGAGGGATATTTTATATGATAAGGATCAGTTTTTCCTTTTTCTTGAAAAAAATCTTAAAGGGGAAACATCAATAAAAAACATAGAATTGTTTGGGGAAATTAAACCCTTCTGAAAATTAATTATTTAAGATTTGAATAATTAAGTTTTATTTTTACCTTTGCAGACCTTTTGAAAAAAGGGAATTTTATAAAACAATAATTAGTGTAAAAGAAATTATGCCAACAATTTCACAATTAGTACGAAAAGGAAGAGCCAAGATTACCAAGAAGAGTAAATCGGCTGCTTTGGATTCGTGCCCTCAAAGACGAGGTGTTTGTACGCGTGTTTACACAACTACTCCTAAGAAACCAAACTCTGCAATGCGTAAAGTTGCAAGGGTGAGGTTGACCAATGGAAAAGAAGTGAACGCATACATCCCTGGTGAGGGTCACAACCTTCAAGAGCACTCGATAGTATTGGTTAGAGGCGGAAGAGTTAAAGATTTGCCTGGAGTTAGGTATCATATCGTTCGTGGGGCGCTTGACACAGCTGGTGTTGAGGGTAGAACACAGCGTAGATCCAAGTATGGTGCAAAACGCCCTAAGAAGTAATTAAAAAACTTTAATGTAAAGAAATGAGAAAAAGACAGGCGAAAAAAAGGCCACTTTTACCAGATCCAAAATTTAACGATCAGTTAGTAACGCGTTTTGTTAACATGATGATGTGGGATGGTAAAAAATCTGTTGCCTTTAAAGTATTCTATGATGCGATCGCTATCGTAGAGGAGAAAAAGCAAGACGAAGAAAAAACTGCCCTGGAATTGTGGAAAGATGCCCTTTCTAATGTTATGCCTCACGTAGAAGTGCGTAGCCGTAGAGTAGGGGGTGCTACTTTTCAGATCCCAATGCAAATAAGACCAGATCGTAAAGTTTCAACTGCAATGAAGTGGTTGATTAGCTATGCGAGAAAGCGTAATGAGAAATCAATGGCGCAGAAGTTGGCTGCTGAGGTTTTAGCTGCAGCTAAAGAAGAAGGTGCGGCTGTGAAGAAAAGAGTTGATACTCACAAAATGGCTGAGGCGAACAAAGCATTCTCACACTTTAGATTCTAAGACATGGCACAAAGAGATTTAAAATTTACAAGAAATATAGGAATTGCCGCGCATATTGATGCCGGTAAAACGACGACGACAGAACGAATTTTATTCTACACCGGGATCAGCCACAAGATTGGTGAGGTTCACGATGGTGCTGCAACCATGGACTGGATGGAGCAGGAGCAGGAGCGTGGTATTACCATTACTTCTGCTGCTACGCACTGTAAGTGGAACTACCGCGATCAGGAATTCACAGTAAATATTATCGATACCCCGGGTCACGTTGACTTCACCGTAGAGGTGGAGCGTTCTTTGCGTGTACTTGATGGTATGGTTGCGCTATTTAGTGCGGTTGATGGTGTTGAGCCTCAATCTGAAACTGTTTGGAGACAAGCGGATAAATACCGTGTTCCAAGACTTGGGTTCGTAAATAAAATGGACCGTCAGGGTGCTGACTTCTTTAACGTGTGTAACCAGGTTAAAGAAATGCTTGGAGGTAATCCTGTGCCATTGCAGATCCCTATCGGGGAAGAGATCGACTTCAAAGGAGTTGTTGATCTTATCTCTAAGAAGGCGATCGTTTGGAATGAAGAGGATTATGGGATGACCTATGAGACCATCGACATTCCTGCGGAACTTGAAGATGATGTAAATGAGTACAGAGCTAAGTTGGTAGAGGCAGTTGCTGAATACGATGAGGCTCTTATGGAGAAGTTCTTTGAGGATGAGAACTCTATAACTGAAGATGAGATCATCGCTGCTCTTAGGGCTGCTACAATAGATATGTCTATTATTCCAATGATGTGTGGATCTGCCTTTAAAAACAAAGGTGTTCAGGCAATGTTGGATGCTGTGATGAGATATCTTCCATCTCCAATTGATGTTGAAGCTATTGAAGGAACTAATCCAGATACCGGTGCTGAAGAAAAGCGTAAGCCGAACGTGGATTCTCCGTTCTCAGCTTTAGCATTTAAGATCGCTACCGATCCATTCGTAGGTCGTTTGGCTTTCTTTAGAGTTTACTCCGGAACACTTGACGCAGGTTCTTATGTGTTGAACAACCGTTCCGGTAAAAAAGAGCGTATTTCACGTATCTACCAGATGCACGCTAACAAGCAGCAGCCAATCGACAAGATCGAGGCTGGAGATATTGGTGCAGCTGTTGGATTTAAAGATATTAAGACAGGGGATACTCTTACAGATGAGAAGCACCCTATCATTCTTGAATCAATGTCTTTCCCTGACCCGGTAATCGGTATCTCTGTTGAGCCTAAAACTAAGGCTGACGTTGATAAAATGGGTATGGCTTTGGCAAAACTTGCCGAAGAGGATCCAACTTTCCAGGTTAAGACAGATGAGGCTTCAGGACAAACTATCATCTCAGGAATGGGAGAGCTTCACCTGGAGATCCTTGTTGATCGTTTGAAAAGAGAATTTAAAGTTGAAGTTAACCAGGGGCAACCTCAGGTTGAGTACAAGGAAGCTGTTACCAGGTCTGCAGATCACAGAGAGGTTTACAAGAAACAATCTGGTGGTCGTGGTAAATTTGGTGATATCGTCTTCACTTTAGGACCAGCCGACGAAGATTTCAAAGGACCCGGACTTCAGTTCGTGGATGAGATCAAAGGTGGTCGTATTCCTAAAGAATTCATTCCTTCAGTTGAAAAAGGTTTCAAAGAAGCTATGAAGAACGGACCTCTTGCAGGTTTCCAGATGGATACTTTGAAAGTTGTACTTACTGACGGATCTTTCCACCCTGTGGATTCTGATCAGCTTTCATTCGAATTGGCAGCAAAACTTGGATACAAAGAAGCGGCTAAAAAAGCCGGTGCTGTGATCCTTGAGCCAATCATGAAAGTAGAAGTAGTTACTCCTGAAGAGAACATGGGTGATATAGTAGGTGACTTGAACAGACGTCGTGGACAGGTGAACAACATGAGCGACAGATCTGGAGCAAAAGTTATCAAAGCTGAAGTGCCGCTTTCTGAAATGTTTGGTTACGTGACTACCTTGCGTACCCTTTCTTCCGGACGTGCAACTTCTACTATGGAATTCTCTCACTATGCTGAAACTCCTTCTAACGTTTCAGAAGAAGTAATTAAAGCAGCAAAAGGAGCTAACGATTAATTATCAGGAACATGAGTCAAAAAATCAGAATAAAACTAAAATCTTACGATCATAACCTGGTAGACAAATCTGCCGAAAAGATCGTAAAAACCGTAAAAAGTACGGGTGCTGTAGTAACCGGACCAATTCCGTTGCCAACACACAAAAAGATCTTTACTGTATTGCGTTCTCCTCACGTGAACAAAAAGTCGAGAGAACAATTTCAGCTTAGCTCTTACAAGAGATTGCTGGATATCTACAGTTCATCTTCAAAAACGATCGATGCTCTTATGAAGCTTGAATTGCCAAGTGGAGTAGAGGTGGAGATCAAAGTGTGATGATGCACCTGGCCCCGAACAGGTTTCGTGGCCACTAACATGTCCCGAGCAGTTGGCAAGGGAAAAACGGCGAAAAATACATTCAGGATTGGAAGTGTTTTTCAATCCTGAATATTTTTAAATAAATAAATTTTTAATAACTAATAATTAATTATGTCTGGGTTAATAGGAAAAAAGATTGGCATGACCAGCATTTTTGACGAGAACGGAAAGAACATTCCTTGTACCGTTATTGAAGCAGGTCCATGTGTGATTACCCAAGTCAGAACCAAAGAGGTTGACGGGTACGAAGCTCTTCAGCTTGGTTTCGATGACAAAAAGACTGCTAATAAGGCTGCCGAAGGGCACGCTAAAAAAGCCGGAGCCGCAGCAATGCGCAAAGTCGTTGAATTCAAGGGATTTGAAGGAGAGCACAAATTAGGTGATACCATTACCGTTGAGCATTTTACTGAAGGCGAATTCGTTGACGTTTCCGGTGTTTCAAAAGGTAAAGGTTTTCAAGGTGTTGTAAAGCGTCACGGCTTTGGTGGGGTTGGACAGTCAACTCACGGTCAGCACAACAGATTAAGAGCTCCTGGTTCTATTGGTGCTGCGTCTTATCCTGCGAGAGTATTCAAAGGAATGCGTATGGCCGGAAGAATGGGTGGCGATAAAGTAAAAGTAGAAAACCTAAGAGTTTTGAAAGTGGTAGCCGATAAGAACCTGCTTGTAGTTAAAGGAGCAGTTCCAGGTCACAAGAACTCTTACGTAATCATTCAGAAGTAATGGAAGTAGCAGTTTTAGATATTAAAGGAAAAGAAACAGGGAGAAAGGCAAACCTTTCTGATGCTGTTTTTGCAATAGAGCCTAATAACCATGCTGTTTATCTTGATGTAAAGCAATACCTGGCCAACCAGCGTCAGGGAACGCACAAGGCAAAAGAACGTGCTGAGATCGCAGGTTCTACCCGTAAGATCAAGAAACAAAAAGGTACTGGTACTGCCCGTGCGGGAAGTATCAAATCTCCTATTTTCAAAGGAGGAGGAAGAGTGTTCGGTCCAAGACCAAGAAACTACTCTTTCAAATTGAATAAGAACCTGAAAAGATTGGCCAGAAAATCTGCCCTTTCTATGAAGGCAAATGACAACTCTATTGTTGTTGTAGAAGATTTTTCTTTCGACACTCCTAAGACCAAAAATTTCATTGAAGTATTGAAAGCCTTGGGGTTAGACGGGAAAAAATCTTTGATAGTGTTGGGTGACTCGAATAAAAACGTATATTTGTCGTCACGCAATTTAAAGGCCTCTGAAGTTGTAAGTGCCTCAGAATTAAGCACTTACAAAATATTAAACGCAAATAACATTGTGTTTTTAGAGGGGTCTCTAGAAGGAATTGAGTCGAATCTAAGTAAATAAGCATTATGAGTATCTTAATAAAACCTATTATTACAGAGAAAGCTACAGCCGATAGCGAACTTAACAATAAGTACGCTTTTGTAGTTGATAATAAGGCGAATAAGATTGAAATTAAAGACGCAGTTGAGTCTGCTTATGGTGTTTCAGTTACTAAAGTTCGTACTATAAATGTCCGCCCAGACAGAAAAACCCGTTACACAAAAACGGGAGTCGTTACTGGTAAAACCAGTGCTTACAAAAAAGCACTAGTACAGGTGGCGGAAGGTGAAACTATTGATTTGTATAGTAATCTTTAAGATTAAAAAATGTCAGTTAGAAAATTAAAACCAATCACTCCTGGTCAGCGATTTAGAGTAGTAAACGGATTTGACGCGATTACTACTGATAAGCCGGAGAAGAGTTTATTAGCTCCGAACAAAAGATCAGGTGGTAGAAACAGTCAAGGAAAAATGACCATGCGCTATATTGGTGGGGGTCATAAAAAGCGTTACAGGATCATCGATTTTAAAAGAGACAAGCAGGGTATTCCTGCAACTGTCGCTTCTATTGAGTACGATCCAAACAGAACTGCTTTTATCGCGCTATTGAATTATCAGGATGGCGAGAAACGATATATTATTGCTCAGAATGGACTTCAGGTTGGGCAAAATGTAGTATCTACTGCCGAGGCAGGTGCTCCTGAAATAGGGAACGCTATGCCATTGGCAAATATTCCATTAGGTACTATCATCTCTTGTATCGAGTTGAGACCAGGTCAGGGAGCTGTTATGGCTCGTTCTGCAGGGGCTTTTGCTCAGTTAATGGCAAGAGAGGGAAAATACGCTACCATCAAATTACCTTCAGGAGAGATCAGAAGGGTATTGGCGAGCTGTGTGGCAACTATTGGTGCTGTGTCTAACAGTGACCACCAGTTGTTAGTATCAGGTAAAGCTGGTAGAAAGAGATGGTTGGGTAGAAGACCAAGAACTAGACCGGTTGTGATGAACCCAGTAGATCACCCAATGGGTGGTGGGGAAGGCCGTGCATCTGGTGGTCACCCAAGATCTAGAAAGGGACTTCCTGCTAAAGGATTCAGAACCCGTTCTAAGACGAAGGCGAGTAATAAATATATTGTAGAACGTAGAAAGAAATAATAAGATATGGCACGTTCATTAAAAAAAGGACCTTACGTTCACTATAAACTGGAGCAGAAAGTTGCTCAGAACACAGAATCTGGGAAGAAAGCGGTTATTAAGACCTGGTCAAGGGCTTCTATGATCACTCCTGATTTTGTTGGGCAAACAATTGCTGTTCATAACGGACGTCAATTTGTACCGGTTTACATTACCGAGAACATGGTAGGTCACAAATTAGGTGAATTTTCACCAACAAGATCTTTTAGAGGTCATGCTGGTGCTAAAAATAAAGGTAAAAAATAATTGAAGCTATGGGAGTTCGTAAAAGAGAAAGAGCAGAGCAAATAAAAGAAGCTAATAAGCAAATAGCTTTTGCCAAGTTGAATAACTGCCCTACTTCGCCAAGAAAAATGCGTCTGGTTGCAGATCTTGTTCGTGGTGAAAAAGTAGAAAGAGCGCTTCAAATTTTGAAATTCAGCCAGAAAGAGGCGTCTAACCGTTTAGAGAAGCTTTTGCTTTCGGCCATTGCCAACTGGCAGGCTAAGAACGAAGACGCAAGTATCGAAGATGCTGAGTTGTTCGTAAAAGAGATCCGTGTGGATGGTGGAAGTATGTTGAAGAGACTTCGTCCTGCCCCACAAGGTCGCGCACACAGAATTAGAAAACGTTCCAACCACGTTACTTTGGTGCTTGGAGCTAACAATAATACACAAAGCTAAGTAAGAGTATGGGACAGAAGACAAATCCAATCGGGAATCGCCTTGGTATCATTAGAGGTTGGGAATCCAACTGGTACGGAGGAAATGACTACGGCGACAAATTAGCCGAAGACGATAAGATTAGAAAGTACATCCATGCTCGTCTTTCAAAAGCGAGTGTATCAAGAGTGATCATTGAGCGTACCCTTAAGCTTGTAACCGTTACTATCACCACTGCACGTCCTGGTATCATTATCGGGAAAGGCGGCCAGGAGGTAGACAAGCTGAAGGAAGAGCTTAAGAAGATCACCGACAAGGAAGTTCAGATCAACATCTTTGAAATTAAGAGGCCAGAACTTGACGCTCATTTAGTGGCATCAAGTGTTGCAAGACAGATAGAGAATCGTATCTCTTACCGTCGTGCGATCAAAATGGCTATTGCGGCTGCAATGAGAATGAACGCTGAAGGTATCAAGATCGAAATTTCAGGCCGTTTGAACGGTGCTGAGATGGCGCGTTCAGAATCATACAAAGATGGTCGTATTCCATTGTCAACATTTAGAGCCGATATTGATTATGCTTTAGTTGAAGCACACACTACTTACGGTAGACTGGGTGTTAAAGTATGGATCATGAAAGGTGAGGTATACGGTAAAAGAGAGCTTTCTCCACTTGTTGGCATGTCCAAAAAACAAGGAGGAAAATCCGGTGCCGGACGAGGTGGTGCTAACAAATCACGTCGTAGAAAGTAATTTTTTAAAGTAAAGAAAAATGTTACAGCCTAAAAGAACAAAATACCGCAAAATGCAGAAGGGCCGCATGAAAGGAAATGCTCAAAGAGGGCATAGACTTTCTAACGGTACTTTCGGGATCAAATCCCTTGATGCAAATTTTGTGACTGCAAGACAAATAGAAGCGGCTCGTATTGCTGCTACCCGTTATATGAAGAGGGAAGGTTCACTTTGGATCAAGATTTTTCCAGATAAGCCTATCACTAAAAAGCCTCTTGAAGTACGTATGGGTAAAGGTAAAGGTGCTGTTGAATACTGGGCAGCAGTTGTAAAGCCAGGAAGAATACTTTTCGAAATCGGAGGTGTTCCTTTTGATGTAGCTAAGGAAGCACTGCGCCTTGCAGCTCAAAAATTACCTGTTAAAACTAAGTTCATCGTAGCTAGAGATTATCAAGCTTAATTAGAATCGTTATGAAACAATCAGAAGTAAGAGAATTGTCTGTAGCAGAATTACAGGAAGAACTTGGTAAGGCAAGGAAATCATATTCCGATCTAAAAATGGCTCACGCAGTATCGCCATTAGAGAACCCGATACAGTTAAGAACTGTAAGAAGATCTATAGCGCGTATTGCTACAGAGTTAACTAAAAGAGAACAACAATAAGTGTTATTCTGCTGAAAATGGAAAAAAGAAACTTAAGAAAAGAGCGTATAGGTGTTGTTACCAGTAATAAGATGATGAAATCAATCGTGGTTTCTGAAACTAAAAAAGTAAAGCACCCCATGTATGGAAAATTCGTTTTGAAAACGAAAAAATACGTGGCACACGACGAAACAAACGACTGCAACATTGGAGATACAGTAAGGATCATGGAAACTCGTCCTTTGAGTAAATCTAAATGCTGGAGATTAGTAGAAATAATTGAAAGAGCGAAGTAATTATGGTACAACAAGAGTCTAGATTAAGAGTTGCTGACAATACCGGGGCTAAAGAAGTTTTAGTGATTCGTGTATTGGGTGGTACAAAGAAGAGATACGCTTCTGTTGGAGACAAGATCGTTGTCAGTGTAAAAGAAGCTACACCTAATGGAAACGTAAAAAAAGGTGCAGTTTCAACAGCAGTTGTTGTTCGTACCAAAAAAGAAGTGCGTAGA
Organism: Salinimicrobium catena; assembly: GCF_900102915.1. Classification (GTDB taxonomy): domain Bacteria; phylum Bacteroidota; class Bacteroidia; order Flavobacteriales; family Flavobacteriaceae; genus Salinimicrobium; species Salinimicrobium catena. Next base: position 194,883 of record NZ_FNGG01000004.1, on the reverse strand, counting down.
CCAGACGGATCTTACATCCGTTTTGACGATAACGCATGTGTTCTGCTTAACCCAACAGGGGAGATGAGAGGAACTCGTGTATTTGGTCCTGTAGCACGTGAACTTCGTGATAAGCAATTCATGAAGATTGTATCATTGGCACCAGAAGTGCTTTAATACATTAAATAAAATGAAAAAGCTTAAAATAAAAACAGGAGATACTGTGCGGGTAACTGCCGGAGACCACAAAGGTCAGGAAGGTAAAGTACAGCAGGTTTTCCTGGATAAGAATAAAGCAATCGTGGAAGGCGTGAACATGGTATCCAAACATGAGAAGCCAAGTGCTGCCAATCCACAGGGAGGAATCAAGAAGAAGGAAGCTCCTATTCATATCTCCAACTTGTCATTGATCGACAAGAATGGTGATGCCACCAGAGTTGGATATAGAGAAGAGGATGGGAAGAAAGTAAGGTTTTCCAAAAAATCTAATGAAGTAATTTAGTTATGGCATACGTACCAAGACTTAAGCAAGAGTATAAAGAGAGAGTGATCTCTTCTCTTACAGAAGAATTCAGCTACTCCAACGTAATGGAGGTTCCTAAACTACAGAAGATCGTAGTGAGCCGCGGAGTTGGAGCTGCTGTTGCAGACAAGAAACTTATTGACCATGCTGTTGATGAATTAACAGCTATTACCGGTCAAAAAGCGGTTGCGACCATTTCTAAAAAAGACGTTGCTTCTTTCAAACTTCGTAAAGGAATGCCTATTGGTGCAAAAGTTACTTTACGTGGAGAGAGAATGTATGAATTTTTAGATCGTTTGATCACTTCTGCACTTCCACGTGTGCGTGATTTCAACGGTATCAAGGCTACTGGTTTTGACGGAAGAGGAAACTACAACCTCGGGATCACCGAGCAGATCATCTTCCCAGAGATCGATATCGATAAGGTAAATAGGATCAATGGTATGGATATTACCTTTGTGACTTCTGCCAATACCGATAAAGAAGCAAAATCATTGTTAACCGAACTAGGATTACCTTTTAAAAAGAATTAATTATGGCTAAAGAATCAATGAAAGCCCGTGAGGTGAAGAGACAAAAACTGGTAGAGAAGTATGCTGAAAAGCGCAAGGCTCTTAAAGAGGCTGGTGACTACGAAGCACTACAGAAACTTCCAAAAAACTCATCTCCTGTTCGTTTGCACAATCGTTGCAAATTGACCGGAAGGCCTAGAGGGTACATGAGGCAGTTTGGTATTTCAAGGGTAACTTTCCGCGAAATGGCGAACAACGGATTAATTCCAGGAGTTAAAAAGGCTAGTTGGTAAGAATTATAAATTGAATGAAGGTTCTTCGGGATGTACCTGTAGAAAACCACATTCGCAAATTAAGATAGATGAATACAGATCCTATTGCAGATTATTTAACAAGAATTAGAAATGCGGTCGCTGCCAACCATAGAGTGGTAGAGATCCCGGCTTCTAATCTTAAAAAGGAAATTACCAAGATATTATTCGACCAGGGATATATTCTTAGTTACAAGTTTGATGACTCTACCGCTCAGGGGAGCATCAAGATCGCTCTTAAGTACGACAAGATAACTAAAGAGCCTGTGATCAAGAAAATTCAGCGAATAAGTAAACCTGGTTTGCGTAAGTATGCCGGTGCCAATGAACTGCCTCGAATCTTGAATGGTTTGGGTATTGCTATCGTTTCTACTTCTCACGGTGTAATGACCGGGAAGCAGGCTCAGCAAGAGAAAGTTGGTGGTGAGGTATTGTGCTACGTTTACTAATTTTAAAGACGAAAAGAAATGTCAAGAATAGGTAAAAGCCCGATCACAATTCCCGAAGGTGTTACTGTAGACCTTAAGGACGGAGTTGTTACGGTAAAAGGAAAATTAGGAGAGCTTACTCAGGAGGTTCAGGATATCGATGTTAAGATCGAGGATAACGTGATCACTTTTGAGCGCCCTTCAGAGAAAAAAGATCAGAAAGCCAAACACGGATTATACCGTGCTTTGATCATGAACATGATCGAAGGGGTTTCTAACGGCTTTACAAAAGAGCTGGAATTAGTAGGTGTTGGATACAGGGCATCCAATCAAGGTCAGAAATTAGATCTTGCCATTGGGTACTCTCATAACATTATCTTAGATTTGGCCCCTGAAATTAAGGTGGAGACAATTTCTGAGAAAGGGAAGAACCCTATCGTGAAATTGACCTCTTATGACAAGCAATTGGTAGGCCAGGTAGCTGCGAAAATTCGTTCTTTCAGAAAACCTGAACCTTACAAAGGAAAAGGTATTAAATTCGTTGGAGAGCAATTGAGAAGAAAAGCAGGTAAATCAGCTTAATAAGTTTAGTTATGGCAGTGTCAAAACAAGATAGAAGAAATAAAATTAAGAAGAGAATCCGTAAGGATATCGTCGGTACTGGAGCGCGTCCAAGATTGTCAGTATTCAGAAGCAATAAAGAAATTTATGCTCAGATAGTGAATGACGAGGATGGAACTACCATTGTTGCCGCTTCTTCAAGAGACAAAGATGTTGCTTCTTCGGAAGGTAACAAGAGAGAACAGGCAGCTTTAGTAGGTAAAGCTATTGCTGAAAAGGCCTTGAAAGCAGGTATTGATACCATTTCTTTTGACAGAAGCGGTTATTTGTACCACGGAAGAGTAAAATCATTAGCAGAAGGTGCTCGCGAAGGAGGACTTAAATTCTAGAAGATATGTATCAGGATTATAAAAACGTAGAACTTGTAAAGCCGGGAGGTCTTGAATTAAAAGACCGATTGGTTGGTGTGCAACGTGTTACTAAAGTTACAAAAGGTGGTAGAGCTTTTGGTTTTTCTGCTATTGTAGTTGTAGGTGACGAAAACGGGGTTGTAGGCCACGGGTTAGGAAAATCTAAAGAGGTAGCAGACGCTATTTCTAAAGCAGTAGAAGACGCAAAGAAAAACCTGGTGCGTATCCCATTGAACAAGGGTACGCTACCACACGAGCAAAAAGGAAAATACGGTGGAGCACGTGTAATGCTTCTTCCGGCAGCGCCTGGTACAGGGGTTATCGCCGGTGGTGCGATTCGTGCGGTACTGGAGTCTGTTGGAGTGCATGATGTACTTTCAAAGAACCAGGGATCTTCCAACCCACACAACGTGGTAAAAGCTACTTTTGATGCTTTATTGCAATTAAGAAGTGCTGAGACTGTTGCCAAGCAACGCGGAATCTCGCTTGAAAAGGTTTTTAAAGGATAATAACAAGGAAAAATGGGAAAGATAAAAGTAACTCAGGTAAAAAGTGCCATCAAACGCACTCAGAACCAAAAACGTACTTTGGAAGCACTTGGTCTTAAGAAGATTGGTCAGGTTGTGGAGCACGAGAATACGCCAAACATCCTTGGTATGGTAAGTAAAGTAAAACACTTGGTTTCCACTGAGGAAACGAAATAAGAAACTCACATGGATTTAAGTAACTTAAAACCTGCAAAAGGTTCAGTTCAAAGTAACAATAAGCGTGTTGGTCGTGGTGAAGGATCGGGTAAAGGTGGAACCGCAACCCGTGGTCACAAAGGGGCCAAGTCACGTTCTGGTTACTCCAGAAAGATAGGATTTGAAGGTGGGCAAATGCCACTTCAAAGACGTGTGCCAAAATTCGGATTTAACAATATCAACCGTAAAGAATACCAGGGAATCAACCTTGATACCCTTCAAACTTTAGTTGATAATGGTAAAGTGAAGGATACGGTTGACATGAACGTTCTTATTGAGAATGGTTTGGCAACCAAGAACGAATTGGTAAAGATATTAGGTAGAGGAGAATTGAAAGCTAAGTTGAAAATATCTGTTCATAAATTTACTGCCTCAGCAAAGCAAGCTATTGAAGCGGCTGGTGGTGAAGCTGTTACTTTATAATAGATAAGCACATGAAATTCATCAATACATTAAAGAATATCTGGAAGATCGAGGAGCTAAAAAATAGAATTTTAGTGACCCTCGGTCTGTTGTTGGTGTATCGCTTTGGTGCACAGGTAGTACTACCGGGAATAGATGCCTCTCAACTAGCTAACTTGTCTACCCAGACAGAAGGTGGATTGCTGGGATTGTTGAACGCCTTTACCGGGGGTGCATTTTCTAATGCCTCTGTATTTGCACTGGGGATCATGCCTTATATTTCTGCCTCTATTGTAGTTCAGTTGATGGGAATCGCGGTTCCTTACCTTCAAAAACTTCAAAAGGAAGGAGAAAGCGGGAGAAGAAGGATCAACCAGATCACAAGATGGTTGACCATTGCCATTACACTGGTGCAGGGACCCGGGTATATCTATAACCTGTTTGCAACCCTGCCATCTAGCGCTTTTCTACTTGGAAATAACGTGACTTTCGTAGTGTCTTCTGTGATCATACTTGCTACAGGAACCATCTTTGCGATGTGGCTGGGTGAGAAGATCACTGATAAAGGTATTGGAAATGGTATCTCACTATTGATTATGGTGGGTATCATCGCAACCTTGCCGCAGGCATTTATTCAGGAGTTTGTTTCCAGAGTATTCGAATCCAACGGAGGTCTTATTATGATCCTGATCGAACTGGTGATCTGGTTCGCGATCATCCTTGGAAGTGTAATGTTGGTGATGGCTGTTCGACAGATACCTGTACAATATGCCAGAAGAACGGCTACAGGCGGGTACGAGAAGAACGTTTTTGGATCAAGACAATATATTCCTCTTAAGCTTAACGCTTCTGGGGTAATGCCGATCATATTCGCGCAGGCGATCATGTTCATCCCGGCGGCGGTAGCCGGACTGTCACAGTCTGAGACCGCGCAGGGAGTAACTGCCGCCTTTAGTGATATCTTCGGATTTTGGTACAATTTAGTGTTCGCGTTGTTAATCATTATTTTTACGTACTTTTACACCGCGATTACAGTGCCTACCAATAAAATGGCTGATGATTTGAAGCGAAGTGGAGGTTTCATTCCTGGGATCCGTCCCGGTACTGAAACTGCCGAATTTTTAGACAGGATTATGTCACAAATTACCCTACCGGGTTCTATATTTCTGGCGATCATCGCAGTGTTCCCTGCAATTATCGTTTCCCTGCTTGGTGTGCAGGCAGGCTGGGCATTGTTCTTTGGCGGTACTTCGTTATTGATCATGGTTGGAGTTGCAATTGACACTATGCAGCAGGTGAATTCTTACCTGTTGAATAGACACTATGATGGGTTAATGAAAACCGGGAAAAACAGAAAAGCAGTAGCATAATATGGCAAAACAACCGGCGATAGAACAAGACGGAACGATCATTGAGGCATTGTCAAATGCCATGATCCGGGTGGAATTAGAAAATGGTCACGTTGTGACCGCACATATTTCAGGTAAAATGCGCATGCATTATATTAAGTTATTGCCTGGGGACAAAGTGAAATTAGAAATGAGCCCGTATGATTTATCTAAGGCTCGAATAACTTACAGATACTAATAACTATGAAAGTTAGAGCATCAATTAAAAAAAGAAGTGCCGAGTGCAAGATTGTGCGTAGAAAAGGCAGACTGTACGTAATTAACAAAAAGAATCCAAAATTTAAACAAAGACAAGGGTAGTTATGGCTAGAATTGCAGGTGTTGATATACCAAAACAAAAGCGAGGCGTTATAGCATTGACCTATATCTTCGGAATTGGAAAGAGCAGAGCTCAGGAGATCCTTAAGGCTGCCAACGTAGAAGAAGATAAGAAAGTTTCAGACTGGAATGACGACGAGATCGGAAGAATTCGTGAAACTGTTGGTGAGTATAAGATCGAAGGAGAATTACGTTCAGAAGTTCAATTGAGCATCAAGCGCTTGATGGATATTGGAAGTTACAGAGGAATTCGTCACAGAGCGGGATTACCGTTAAGAGGACAAAGAACCAAGAACAACTCCAGAACAAGAAAAGGAAGAAGAAAAACAGTTGCCAACAAGAAGAAAGCAACTAAATAATAAGTAGGATGGCAAAAGCTAAAGTAACTCAAAAGAAACGTAAGGTAAATGTTGAGTCTATTGGAGAAGCGCATGTTACTGCTTCTTTCAACAACATTATTATTTCCTTAACCAATAAAAAAGGAGATGTGATCTCTTGGTCTTCAGCCGGTAAAATGGGCTTTAGAGGATCTAAGAAGAACACTCCTTATGCAGCTCAGCTAGCTGCTGAAGATGCGTCTAAAGTGGCTCACGAAGCCGGTTTGCGCAAAGTGAAAGTATTTGTGAAAGGACCAGGAAACGGTAGAGAATCTGCCATTCGTTCCCTTCACAATGCAGGAATCGAAGTAACCGAGATCATCGATATTACTCCGCTTCCACACAACGGATGTCGTCCTCCTAAAAGACGTAGAGTTTAATTAATAAGTATAATAAAAGTAAGCAAAGAGATCAGCGAAGGACAGTGACCTTAATTCCTGATCGCTTGCTTTAAATCAAATTTTCAATGGCAAGATATACTGGTCCAAAGACTAAAATCGCCCGTAAATTCGGGGAAGCTATTTTTGGAGACGATAAGTCTTTCGAAAAAAGAAATTACCCTCCGGGGCAACACGGTAACAACCGTCGTCGTGGTAAAAAATCTGAATACGCTGTCCAGTTGATGGAGAAGCAAAAAGCCAAGTATACCTACGGGATCCTTGAGCGTCAATTCAGAAACATGTTTGAAAAAGCTACCCGTGCACAGGGAATTACCGGTGAGGTGCTTTTACAACTTTGTGAGTCTCGTTTAGATAACGTTGTTTACAGAATGGGTATTGCTCCATCTAGACGTGGTGCAAGACAATTAGTTTCTCACAGACACATTACTGTAAATGGTGAATTAGTTAACATTCCTTCTTACCAGCTTAAGGCCGGAGATATTGTTGGAGTAAGAGAGAAATCTAAATCCTTAACCGCCATCCAGGATTCATTGGCTAATACCAGCAATGTTTACGAATGGATCACATTCAACAACGAAACAAAAGAAGGAACTTATGTTTCTGTTCCGGCAAGAGTCCAAATTCCGGAAAATATAAATGAACAATTCATCGTCGAATTATATTCGAAATAATAATTCACAGAAGTCGTAATATGGCAATATTAAATTTTCAGAAGCCCGATAAAGTTATAATGATTGATTCAACCGATTTCGAAGGGAAATTTGAATTCCGCCCTTTGGAACCCGGTTATGGATTGACCGTTGGTAACGCTTTAAGGAGAGTACTGTTATCTTCACTTGAAGGGTTTGCGATCACTTCAGTCCGTATGGAAGGAGTAGATCACGAATTCTCTACTATCCCCGGGGTAGTGGAAGATGTAACCGAAATTATTCTAAACCTGAAACAAATCAGGTTCAAGAGGCAAATTGATGAAATAGACAATGAAGCCGTTACAATTTCTGTATCAGGTCAGGAGCAGCTTACCGCAGGACACTTCCAAAAGTTTATCTCTGGTTTCCAGATCCTAAACCCAGATCTTGTGATCTGTAATATGGATAAAAAGGTAAACCTTAACATGGAGGTGACCGTAGAAAAAGGTAGAGGATATGTTCCTGCTGAAGAGAACAAGAAAGCCAATGCGCCTTTGGGTACTATCTATACCGACTCTATTTACACTCCGGTGAAAAATGTGAAGTATAGCATCGAGAACTATCGTGTAGAGCAAAAGACCGACTATGAAAAGCTGGTTTTTGAGATCATCACAGATGGTTCAATTCATCCAAAAGATGCCTTGACAGAAGCTGCCAAGACTTTGATCCACCACTTTATGCTGTTCTCTGATGAGCGCATTACGCTGGAGGCCGATGAAATTGCACAAACTGAAACTTATGATGAGGAATCTCTTCATATGCGTCAGTTGTTGAAAACCAAGTTGGTTGATATGGATCTTTCAGTGAGAGCACTTAACTGCCTTAAGGCTGCTGAAGTGGATACACTTGGGGATCTTGTATCATACAACAAAAACGACTTGATGAAGTTCCGTAACTTTGGAAAGAAATCTTTGACCGAGCTTGAAGAGCTTGTAAACAACAAAGGATTGAATTTCGGAATGGATCTTTCAAAATATAAACTTGATAAAGACTAGTCGCGGTTTAATACGCAACTGTCAAAAATTATAATTTTAACCATCATAATTTGCTCCTCAAAATGGGTCGCAGCAAGATGATGAAACAAAAAATGTCATGAGACACGGAAAAAAAATAAACCACTTAGGTAGAAAAACTGCGCATCGCAAGGCGATGTTGGCCAACATGGCTTGTTCACTTATCGAACATAAGCGCATCAACACCACTGTTGCCAAGGCGAAAGCTTTAAAGCAGTTCGTGGAACCTTTAGTGACCAAGTCTAAAGAAGATACTACTCACAACAGAAGGATCGTTATGAGCAAATTGCGTGACAAGAACGCAATTTCTGAATTGTTCCGCGAAGTAGCGCCTAAAGTTGGTGATCGTCCGGGAGGATATACCAGGATCATCAAGTTAGGGAACCGTTTGGGAGATAACGCTGATATGGCGCTTATCGAACTGGTTGACTACAACGAGACTTATAATGTGAACAAGCCAGAGAAGAAGAAATCTACTCGTAGGGCTGGTAGGTCTAAGAAATCTGCCGATACTTCACAGAAGGCTCCAGAGGCTACTGAGAATAAAAGCAACGAAGGAAAAGAGGAATAAAATGATTCTTACTTCATAAATTTTTAAAAGGATAAGCGATTAAAAGCTTATCCTTTTTTTATATTGTCTAATCACATTTTTCGGCTGGTGTTTAAAAGCTGAAAAAGGGTAAAAATCTTAAACCCGTTTATTCTATGAAATATCAAACAAGAAAAAAAGCGATAGTGTTGTTGGAAGACGGAACTGTTTTCCACGGAAAGGCTGTGGGCGACCAGGATGGAAAAGCTTTTGGGGAAGTTTGCTTTAATACCGGGATGACCGGCTATCAGGAAATATTTACAGATCCTTCTTACTTTGGGCAGATCATGGTGACCACCAATGCCCATATTGGGAACTACGGTACCAATGAGCTTGAAGAAGAAGCAGATACGGCACAGATCTCCGGTTTGATCTGTAAGAACTTCAGTTACTATCATTCGCGTCCCGCGGCAGATATGTCTCTTCAGGATTTTCTTGGTAAGAGCAACCTTTTTGCCATTTCAGATGTTGATACCAGGGCGTTGGTAACTTATATCCGGGAAAACGGGGCTATGAACGCGGTGATCACGACCGATTTTGAAGATATGGATGCCCTTAAAAAGGAACTTTCTGAGGTGCCTAATATGGACGGACTGGAACTCGCGTCAAAGGTCTCTACTAAAGAGCCGTATTTCTTCGGATCTGAAGATGCTAAATATAAAGTGGCTGTGCTGGATGTAGGGGTGAAAAGGAACATTTTAAGACATCTTGAAAGACGGGATGTTTACTGTAAAGTATTTCCTTACAATACGAGCTACGCGGAAATGAAGGAATGGGGGGCTCATGGTTACCTGCTTTCTAACGGTCCCGGTGATCCAAGACCGCTTGAGGGGGTGATACAGGTTGCTAAAGATATCATGGAAGAGGATAAACCTCTCTTCGGAATTTGTCTGGGGCACCAGATCATTGCACTGGCAAATGGCATTTCCACGTATAAGATGCACCATGGCCACAGGGGTATCAATCATCCTGTGATGAACCTGGAGACAGGTAAGGGAGAGATCACTTCTCAGAACCACGGCTTCACTGTTAGTGAAGAGGAGACAGCTGCACATCCAGATGTGAAGATCACTCATAAACATCTTAATGATAACACCATTGCGGGAATAAGGATGAAGAACAAGAATTGTTTCTCTGTGCAGTACCATCCCGAAGCTAGTCCGGGGCCCAATGATGCGTACTATCTTTTTGATGAGTTCATACACAACATGATCAAAGAAAAAGCCTAAAAAAGATCCCCGTCTAAAGCGGGGATTTTTCTTTTTTAAGAACTAAATCGTATTCGTTGATAAAATTATGTGAAAGCCATTGAAGTAAGCGCAATGGCTTTTACCTTTTTTTCTAAGTATTCGTATCTTGCAGTGGCTAATCAAGAAAATATAAAGCTATGAGTATTATAATCAATATACATGCCCGTCAGATCTTTGATTCCCGCGGAAATCCAACCGTTGAAGTAGATGTTGAAACCGAAAACGGATTCGTTGGAAGGGCTGCAGTACCTTCTGGGGCCTCTACCGGGGAGCATGAAGCTGTCGAGTTGCGTGACGGCGGCAAGGATTATATGGGGAAAGGAGTTTCCCAGGCCGTTAAGAACGTAAATGAAGTAATTGCCGAAGAATTATTGGGATATTCAGTTTTTGACCAGAATTTGATCGACCAGGCAATGATCGAGATAGACGGGACTCCCAATAAATCGAAATTAGGAGCCAACGCAATTTTAGGGGTTTCCCTTGCCGTGGCCAAGGCCGCCGCTGCCGAACTGAACATGCCGCTTTACAGGTATGTGGGAGGGGTGAGTGCCAATACCCTTCCTGTGCCTATGATGAATATCATCAACGGAGGTTCACACTCAGACGCGCCTATCGCTTTCCAGGAATTCATGGTGATGCCGGTAAAGGCGAAGAATTTTTCCGAAGCCTTAAAAATGGGTACAGAGATCTTCCATAACCTTAAAAAAGTGCTTCATAAACGCAGTCTGAGCACAGCCGTGGGAGATGAAGGTGGGTTCGCACCAACTCTTGACGGAACAGAAGATGCTCTGGATACCATTTTAGAGTCTATCAAAAATGCTGGTTATAAACCCGGAGAGGAAGTGATGATCGCGCTCGATTGTGCTGCTGCCGAATTCTATGAAAATGGAAAATACGATTACACAAAGTTCGAAGGTGAAAGTGGTGAAATAAGAAGCAGTGAAGAGCAGGCTGAATACCTTGCTTCTTTAGCTGAAAAATACCCGATCATCTCTATCGAGGACGGAATGGATGAGAACGACTGGGACGGGTGGAAAGCCCTTACCGACAAGATCGGTGATAAAGTGCAACTTGTGGGAGATGATCTCTTCGTGACCAATGTGGAGCGTCTTTCAAAAGGTATAGAAAATAAGATCGCGAATTCCATTCTTATAAAGGTGAATCAGATAGGTACCCTTACCGAAACTATTTCGGCTGTGAACATGGCGCATAATGCAGGTTATACTTCGGTAATGTCTCACCGTTCGGGAGAGACAGAAGATAATACCATTGCAGATCTTGCAGTAGCTCTTAACACCGGACAGATCAAAACAGGATCTGCATCCAGAAGTGACCGTATGGCCAAGTACAATCAGTTATTACGAATTGAGGAGGAACTTGGTACTGTGGCTTACTTTCCGCAGGAAAAAGCTTTCAAGGTGAAGAAATAATTTCCGAAGAAATAAAAATTCATTAAAACCTTTCCCTGCCCGGAAAGGTTTTTTGCGTTTTAAACCTGATGAGCATCATATTTTAGGTAGATCTTAGTTCCTAATTTTAAGAAATTTCGGTTTAAGTTTTTTCAGTATAAAGTGGGATCTGAATATTTCTTTTCAGAAATAAAACCGCACCCGAAAAAAGCGTCTATAAAGAGGATGGATTCCATAAAGGAATCGGCCTGAGCAGACCGAAAATAGCTGAGAATTTTGTAATTTAGCAATCCTTAAAATAAAAATCACGCAAATTCATAAACAATATGTCAAAAGTAGCTACAGTAGAAATAGAGGGAAAAAAGATCGACCTGCCCTTAGTGGTCGGAACTGAAAATGAAATTGCTCTTGATATCACCAAGTTAAGAGGAGAAACCGGGGCCATTACCCTTGATCCCGGGTATAAGAACACAGGTTCTTGTGAGAGTGCCATTACCTTTCTTGACGGAGAGAAAGGGATTCTTAGGTACAGAGGGTACTCTATTGAAGAGTTGGCTGAAAAAGCTGATTTTCTCGAAGTAGCTTACTTGTTGATCTTTGGTGAACTTCCTACAGAAACTCAGCTTCAGAAGTTCAATACAGATATCCTGGATCAAAGCATCGTAAACGAAGATATGAAAACCGTGCTAAAAGGTTTTCCGGAATCTGCTCACCCAATGGGAGTGCTTTCATCTCTAACCAGTGCTTTGACCGCTTTCAACCCTAAGTCTGTGAACGTAGATTCAGAAGAGGATATGTACAAGGCTATCGTGAAGATCCTTGCCAAATTTCCTGTTCTTGCTGCCTGGACGCTTCGTAAAAAGAACAACCAGAATCTTTACAACAAAGACACTAACATTGGATATGTAGAGAGTTTGCTTAAAATGATGTTCCAGGAGGATAATAAAAAGAATTACAAGCTGAACAAAACTGTGGTGAATGCTTTGGATAAGCTCCTTATTTTGCATGCAGACCATGAGCAGAACTGTTCTACTTCTACCGTAAGGATCGTAGGTTCTTCTCATGCCGGGCTGTTCGCTTCTATTTCTGCAGGGGTTTCTGCACTTTGGGGGCCGCTACACGGTGGTGCCAACCAGGCAGTGATCGAAATGCTTGAAGAGATCAAAGCTGACGGAGGAGATACTTCCAAGTTTATAGCGAAAGCTAAAGACAAAGATGATCCATTCAGGCTAATGGGCTTTGGACACAGAGTGTATAAGAACTTTGACCCTCGTGCCAAGATCATCAAAAAAGCAGCCGATGAAGTTCTGGGGCAGCTCGGAGTGGAAGATCCAATCCTTGAGATCGCCAAAGGTCTTGAAAAAGCTGCTTTGGAAGATCAATATTTCATTGACAGAAAATTATATCCTAACGTAGATTTCTACTCCGGAATCATTTACCGTGCGATGGGTATCCCAACAGAAATGTTTACCGTGATGTTCGCGGTAGGACGCTTACCAGGATGGATCGCTCAATGGAGAGAAATGCGTCTGCGCAAAGAACCGATTGGACGACCAAGACAGGTTTACATTGGGGAAACTCACAGAAAATTCAAGGACATCGCTAACAGATAATTAGCAGCCTGAGAAATAAGCAAAAAAGCTCCATGATCACCATGGAGCTTTTTTAGTTTAGCATTCTATCTGATCTCCTCGGGGGTGTGAAGGGAGGTTCTTGTGGTGGTCACGTATTCACTGTCTTTCTTTCTGGTGGTCAGCATGATCTCATAATTTTCATAGGATTGTGGAATGATCACATCTACATTAGGTTTTGTGCCCAGTTTTTTGACAGCGAGTGGATTTCCAAAAGCATCGGTCTTCACCAAGTTCCACTCGAATTTATGCTCATCCTCCAATCCGTGCAAACTCCAGCTCTCCCCGTTAAAGACGGCTGCATGGTAGGAGTAGATCTGCCCCGGGTAAAGAGGCTCGGCCGGTCTTATGATCCTGCTTGAAAATGCTGTTTTTTCTACATTTTTTTGATGCAGGTAATTAGCAACATCTCTCAGCACTTCCTTTCTCCTTCCTCTAAAGTCGACCAATCCGTCAAAGGTCATCCAGTTACTTTGTCTTTCATCCTGCCAGTTCTCCAGGATAAAATCAGTACTTTCAAGGTTCGCTTTTCCCGAGGTCAGCAGCTCTGGCTTAAGGCTGCTGATGAAAACAGAAATTCCCTGCTCTTTTGTCCTTTTTAATACCTGCTGAATATATTCTGGATCCTTCGCGACAAGTCCGTAAGAATCCACAGGCAGACGATTGGAAAGGAATTCTAGCAGATGACCGGTTTCTGAATCCAGCTGGAGATCTAAAGTTATAGGCGTCTCTGGATCGATCCTCTTGATCTTCTGTGTGAGGGACTGAAGCCATTTTAGGTAAGCAGTTCTCTGGTCAAACAGTGCTGGTTTCGTATAGTGTTCCTGAAGGTTAAGGTCAAAGGAATAACCAATGATATTTTCCTTATCTCTTAGATCATCTACTTTATCAAGGATGTCTTTTTCCAACTCTTTCAGTTTATCTCTTTCATTGATAAAGTCTAAGGTTTGATCGATGTTGAACTGGTAGATCAACTGCAGGTCGGCTTCGGCAGAGTATAGAAGCAGGTTGTGATCGTAGATATTTCCGCCCGTAGCCTGAATGGTATTTATTCCTGCTGCTTTTATCTGCCGAAAATCCTTTTCCAGCACCACTTTGGTTAGTGTGTAATAGTTGTTCTTCCAGCTGGTTCCTTTTTTATACCTGACGCCCTTTATATCAAAGGAAGTTATGGGAGTCTTTTTGCTCACTTCTATTTCGGAAAGAGGTTCTGAAAGGTCATTTTTCACCGCTTTACCATACTTATTATCCAGGAACTCCCAGGATTCGATGCTCCAGTCCAGGTTTTTCTGCCCTGCTGAAGTGCCTGAAGGAATATTTTTGTCGAGGGCACTGTTAAAAAATACCAGGGCAGAGATTTCTTCATGCTGTTGGTTAATGGTGTCTACTGCCGCCTGAAGCCATTTTTGTTGAGAGGCACCTGATTTTAGAGATCCGAATTCAGCTAGCATTACAGGTTTCCTGGTGAACCAGTAAAGTTTTTCCTTGAATGGCAGGTATAGCTCATTAAAATTAAGGTTTTTAATATTTCCTAAGGGGGAGTAGTCGAGCAGGGTAATACCTATCCAGTCCACATATTCATCCCCGGGATAATATTTTTGCATGGTGTCGGGCTTCCACGGGTTCCACACCAGAATAACCTTATGCGCCTCTTCTTCTTTGATCAACCGGTATACATGTTTCCAGGCAGCCTTGAATTCTTCAGGGGTGTTGCCTCCAGCTGAGGACCAGGGGTACTGCGGGTTATCAAATTCATGAGCGAATCTCAGGAAAACCGGCTTTTCCTGTGATTTCAGAATTTGCGCGAATTCCCTGATGTAGTTGTCAAACTTTCCGTCTAAAATGTGTTTGAAGATCTTCTTCTCATTTTGCAATTCCTGAACACTGTCGTTGGCCGCAAGAGTGGAGGCCCAGGGTTCCCAGGTGATCATAGGAATTTTATTCCTGGCATAAACAGACTGCATCAGTTGATGAGGGAATTCCTTTATGCTCTCATCCGTCCATGGCAGGTATAGCGAGATGATGTCAAAATCTACATTATGATCCTGCTCAAGCTCATTGACCGCCTCAATATCGGTCAAACCGTTTCCTTCCGAAGGTAAAAAGATGCCCAGGTAATCATTTTTCAAACTTTTGGATAGCGGCACAAGGACTTCTTCCCATTTAGATTCGTCGTTTTGTTCTTTAAAGCTCATAGCAATAATTAGTATTACGAGTAAGACCGGGAGCGCCACAGTTCGCGTTGCCACAAAAACAGAATTGGCTAACCTGTAAAATCCCTTTTTTGCCCTGCTCAGGCTCAACAGGTGTTCCTTTTTAAGGTGAGTACGCAGGATCCTGTTTTGATTCGTCAGCCGCATAGTGACATAAATCCCAAACATCATAATACCTGCATTGAAAAGGGCAAAAAAGGACATGATAATAGAGAAGGGGGTGAAATCCCGGTAAAGACCATAAACGACGGCGAAGATCGATAGCCCCGCAATAATGGCGTTTGGAAGCACTATCTTGAGATTGGCTTTAAAATCATCTTCCTTGGGAGTAGGTAAATAGGGTACTTTTTTATTGAGGATGGTGTAGATCAGACCCAACAGATAGATCCACCAGGTATTTATGTGCAAAAGTCCTCCCACAATATGGAACCCCCGCTCTTTTTTCTCGATCACCCATTTCTGAATGTAAGTGCGGATAAGCACCGCGCTGGCAGCTACCGGTAACAAGACCAGGAAAAAATCGATGATGTTCCCTCTCCAGGGATAGGTGGAAAATAGCAGCGAAAGAATTGGGATCAGGAAAGTGAACAAAATGATCAACCCGCTTAGGTAATGCATGGGTAAAATACCGTAGTGTATCTTCTGACGGTTGGTTAGTTTCCTGAAGATCTTCGGGTATACCTTCAGCCATAGATCGAATGAGCCTCTTGACCACTTGAGCTGTTGTTTGAAAAAATTGGTCAGATTTGAAGGAGCCAATCCCTTTGCCAGGACCTGCGGCACATACACGGCTTCCCACCCCTCGGCATACAGCAGCATGGCAGTATGCATATCTTCACACAACCCTGGGGCGTGACCGCCAATGCTGTCAAGAGCCGACCTGCGGAAAACGCAATTGGCACCAATGGCGTTAACCGCTCCATAGGAGTTCAAGGTCATCATCATGGGGCCGTAGAACTGGAAGGTTTGTTCGGCTGCACCTCTGGCTACCAGGCTCTCCTCGATGTTGTAATAAGATTGCACGATCTGTACAAATCCGATCTTCGGGTTGGTAAAATGCGGCAGGATCGGGTCCAGAAAATCGGGCTGAGGAATATGGTCGGGATCCAGGATCACGCAGATATCGCCTGTGGCATGTTTCCTTAATGCATTATTGATATTTCCTGCCTTGGCATCTTTTCTATTATCTCTCGTAACATGAACTATTTCATGTTGTTCACAGAATTCCTTCAGGAAGGGGTCGTTAGCTTCGTCACACAAATAGGTGGTGTGTGGGTAATGTATGTTCTTGATCGCCTTTAGCGTGGTGGTGATCATTTCGTATGGTTCACCCGGAAAGTAAGTAGTAAGCACATCAACGGTGAATTCTGGAGTGACCTCAGGAGGTTTGGGAACAGAAATGTTGGAGTAGTTGTACCACATGTACAATTTTTTCAATACTCCGTAAAAGATCACTATGGCCAAAATGCCAAAAAGGAAGGAATTCACCCTGTGCTCCTGTTTAAAAAAGAAGAACAGGAAATTGAGAATGCTGAAAATACCCAGGAGGATCATGAACTTGATCTTTCGGGATTCATTTCTGGTAGGTGCTTTGATGTTATTCCCCATTTTCCGGATTTAGAACGTAGAACGGAATATTGGTGGTAGAAAAATTGTTCTCATCATCGGTTACGTATACGAAAAGTCGGTAGGGGCCTTCTTCTTGTGGTGCCTTAAAAACCACGTTTTCACCTGAATTTTCTAAAATAAGATCTTTTTCAATAGGTTGCTGTTCTTCAATTTTGGACCAGGCCTCTTTTCTAATCTCCCAGGTAAATTTTAATGAATCAGGAATAGACTTTTCCAAGGAAACGGTTGCATTTGTTTTCACTCCTGTAGATAATATTACGTTCGATCTCGCATCTAATTTTTCAATTTTTATAGGACCCATTCTGGGACCATTATACGCCAAAGGATCTTTATTCCAGAGGGATTTTATTTTATTATAAGTCTCACTTTTATTGTTGTTCCAAAAGAAACTAAACCAGGTGTGAGTTCTTTCTTGTTTGGTTCCCCAAAAGAAGACCACACTTCCTAAACAATTAGGGCTTTGTATTGCAGCTGTATTATAACGGTCTCCCAAAATTCGTGCTTTTTCCACACTATTCTGTTCTATTGGTGCTCCCCACATAGTTCTAGCTTCCTCCCATGGCCCGTTCACGCCCCATTCGGTGATTACGTATGGACCGTCCCAGAGGAGCTTAATGGGTTCCATCCTTTCTTTCAGCTCCGTTAGATTTCCGAAGGAATTGATGGAAATAAGATCCAGATTAGGACTTTTCAAGGCTACACTGGCCAGCCTTCGTCTGTTTCCTCCAATGATCGCCGTGCTCACAGGATGGTCAGGATCTGTTTTCTTGACCAGGTCTACAAGGGAATTGAAGCTGTCAAAAAATTTGGTTGTCTGGTAAAAGGTGGGGTAGTAGAGCTCGTTGCCCACATTCCAGTAGAGCAAAGCAGGATGATCTTTATGTCTTAGGACTACAGCTGAAATTTTCCTTTTTGCAGCAGTAAGATCTTTCTCGTAAAAATAGGAGCCGTCACCATGTTTTGGTAAAGGAATATCAACTATGGCTGCCAGGCCCAGCTCGTGGGCGGCATCTAAATTTTTTCTCAGGTCTATAGTGTCGTACAGCCTTATGGTATTGCCGCCTGCCTCCTTGAGTTCTTGAAGATGAGAATTACCTGCGGCTCCTTTTACCTCAAAAGGCTTATCATTTCTGATCAGCATGAACCCGCCTTCCGTTTTTTGCACATACACTTTAGCCGAACTATTGGTTATAGGAACGGCATTTGTACATGCAAGGGTGCATGTAAGAAAAATTCCGGTTAGAAATATGAATTTGAAAAACTTCAGGTATACCAAAATTAAGAGACCTTTGAGGCTATTGCTAATATATGAAAAGAAACAGGTTGAAATAAGTTAGGGAAATTATAAAATACGGTAAGAACGGCAGGCCCGGGAGTCGGTGAATAGGATCTTTTTAACGGCAAGTTTGCAGTAAAAAATTCCTGGCAGAAAGCGCCTACTTTCCTTGTCTGCTCATAGTCAGATAGAAGGCATTTACTATATTTGCAGGAAATTTTGGCAGAAATGAAATTAAATGTTAAAAACGAAACTTCACGCCTAAGGGCGGTGGTGCTGGGAACGGCTGAAAGTACAGGAGGTGTGCCCGATCTTTCTGATGCCTACGATCCAAAATCTGTAGAGCACATAAAAGCCGGAACTTATCCCAAAGATGAGGATATGATCGCGGAAATGGATGCGGTTAAAAAAGTACTGGAGAAATATGGAGTGGAAGTGTTCAGGCCAAAAGTCATAAAGAATTACAACCAGATCTTCACCAGGGATATCGGTTTTGTCATAGATGATAAATTCGTCAAGGCAAATATTCTGCCCGACAGGGAGCAGGAAATCGAAGCCATCTCCCATGTTCTGGAAAAGATAGGTGCCGAAAATGTGCTTGAATTGCCCGAAGATGCACATGTGGAAGGCGGAGATGTGATGCCGCACAATGATTATTTGTTTGTTGGCACGTATTATGGAGAGGACTATCCTGAATATATTACGGCTCGCACTAACCTAAAGGCGGTAGAGCATTTACAGAAGTTGTTCCCGAATAAAAAGGTGAAATCTTTTAATCTTCGTAAATCCAATACCGAGCCTCGTGATAACGCCCTTCATCTTGATTGCTGCTTTCAGCCGGTAGGAAAAGGAAAAGCCATTATCTACAAAGGCGGATTTTTGGATGAAGAGGAATACAATTGGCTGAAAAACTTTTTTGGTGAAGAGAACGTTTTTGAGATCACCCGTGAAGAAATGTACAACATGAATTCAAATGTCTTCTCTATTTCTGAAGATGTGGTGATCTCTGAAAAGAATTTTACACGTCTCAATGCCTGGCTGCGCGAAAATGGAATGACCGTTGAAGAAGTTCCCTATGCCGAAATAGCAAAACAAGAAGGTTTGTTGAGATGTTCAACCCTACCCCTAATAAGGGATTGAAAAAACGATACATGAGACAAATTACAGATACTTTATTAATGGTTCGCCCGGTCGCCTTTCGAATGAATGAGCAAACCGCTGTGAACAACTATTTTCAGGAAGGGCTTCAACTGGAAAATGAAAAGATCAACAAGAAAGCCCAGGAAGAATTTGACGCTTTCGTGGAAAAGCTGCGGAGTGTGGGAGTCAAAGTGATCGTTGTGAGCGATGACGAGAAGCTTGATACACCCGATTCCATTTTTCCCAATAACTGGGTAACTTTCCATGAAGACGCCACGGCGGTGCTTTATCCTCTCTTTGCGGTGAACCGAAGAAGGGAGCGTCGTGCAGAGATCTTTGAAAAGATCGAAGAAGAAGGATTCCGAATTGATAATGTGATCGATTATACCAGTGCAGAGGAAGAAGACCTTTTCCTGGAATCTACCGGAAGTCTTATTCTGGACAGGGTGCATGAAAAAGCTTATTGCGCATTGTCGCCCAGGGCCCATGAAGAATTATTGATAGAATTTTGTGAAGACCTGGAGTTTACTCCTGTGATCTTTACCGCCTACCAGGATGTTGGAGGCAAAAGAATGCCTATTTATCATACTAATGTGATGATGTGCCTGGCAGAGAATTTCGCGGTGATCTGCCTGGATTCCATTGATGATCCCAAGGAACGTAAGAATGTGGTAAAGCACCTGAAAGCTGACGGCAAGGAGATCATTGAGATCACCGAAGCGCAAATGCATCACTATGCAGGTAATATGCTGCAGGTGATGGGAGCCGATGGAAAAAAATATCTGGTAATGAGCGAATCTGCTCGTAAAAGCTTACTGCCATTACAGGTGGCGGCCATAGAAAAACACTGTGAGATCTTGAGCAGTGATCTTACCACCATTGAGACCTGCGGAGGAGGGAGCGCGAGATGCATGCTTGCTGAAGTTTTCCTTCCGAAAAAATAAAAAGAAAAAGCCCTTTCAAAAAGGGCTTTTTTAATGCTCTATTTTAAAGCATATCTTCAATTCGAGGATGGGCGCTGTCTGCCTGGTAATTCTTTATTTTCCTTATAAATCTATGGGTCTGCGGGTTTTCTTCTCCTGCCCATACTTTGATGAAATAATGGTCTTTATAAAAAGAATATTCCTGTGCCCGGCCTTTGTAGATCTTCAGTTTATAAAAAGGGATCACCAGTGAGTATAGATCGGTATTGGCTTTAAAGCTAATGATCACTCCGTTGGGCCGCATCTCAATGCTGCAAAAGACCTGCGATTCGTTTAATACCATCAGGTTGTAAAGATCAATGCTCGCAGCAGTGACCGGGATTTCGGTTAGGCTTGTGCCGTCAAGCTTCTTGCGCTCTTCCAGGTCAAAGGGCTTCCCCACATGAGTGGAAATGAGTTCTTGTTTTTTGGACAGGTCATGTGATAGATTCAGTAGCATTTTCTTTTTTTATAAAGATAAGCATTTGCGCTCAAACCCTTTAAGGAAGCTTATTTTTCTGTTATCTTTGCGTTTTTCTGCGCAATTGGGCAGGCTACAAATTTAATTTTAAGAATGAGCGTTCAAAAGGTACTTTCAGATCAGGTAAAAGAAGCAGTAAAGAACATTTATAATGTGGAGCTTGAAAATGTGGAATTTCAGGCTACCCGAAAAGATTTTGAAGGGGATATCACCCTGGTGACCTTCCCCATGCTGCGGCAGGTAAAGACCAATCCGGTGAAACTGGGCGAATCCATCGGGGAATACCTGGTTCAGAACAATCCGGAGATCGAAAAATATAATGTCGTTCAGGGATTTTTGAATATAGTTCTCGCAGATAAATATTTCCTGGATTTCTTCCGAAGCATAAAGGATGAGCCAGATTTTGGACGGGTGGCTGAAGGGGAACATGCCATTATGGTCGAGTATTCTTCGCCAAATACCAATAAACCGCTTCACCTGGGGCATATTAGAAATAATCTTTTGGGATATTCGGTTTCTGAAATTTTGAAGGCGGCCGGAAATAAGGTTTATAAGACCCAGATCATCAATGACAGGGGGATACATATTTGTAAATCCATGCTTGCCTGGCAACGGTTTGGGCATGGAGAAACTCCGGAATCTTCCGGACTAAAAGGTGATAAACTGGTCGGGAATTTCTACGTGAAATTCGACAAGGCCTATAAAGAAGAGGTTTCTTATCTCGTTGCCCAGGGAAAAACTGAAGAGGAAGCCAAGGCAGAAGCACCCATTCTGCAGGATGCCAAGGAAATGCTGCGCAAATGGGAAGCCGGAGATGAAGAAGTGGTTGAGCTTTGGAAGACCATGAACCAGTGGGTGTATGACGGTTTCGAGGAGACTTATGATAAGCTGGGAGTTGATTTTGACAAGAATTACTTTGAAAGTGATACTTACCTTTTAGGAAAGGATGTCGTGGCCGAGGGGCTTGAAAAAGGTGTTTTTTACCGAAAAGAGGATGGCAGTGTTTGGATAGACCTCACCGATGAAGGCCTTGATGAAAAGATCGTTCTTAGGAGCGACGGTACCGCGGTCTACATGACCCAGGACATTGGTACGGCCATTCAGCGGGTGAAGGATTTTCACATTGACGGGATGGTGTATACCGTGGGGAACGAGCAGGACTACCACTTCAAAGTACTCTTTTTGATCCTGAAGAAACTGGGATACGATTGGGCAGAAAACCTTTATCATTTGAGCTACGGAATGGTGGACCTGCCTTCGGGAAAAATGAAAAGCCGTGAAGGTACGGTGGTAGATGCAGATGATCTTATTGAAGAAATGGTGGCTACTGCCAAAGAAATTTCGGAAGAACTTGGAAAACTCGAAGGATATTCTGATGAGGAGAAAAAGGAACTGTACCGCATCATTGGCTTGGGAGCTTTAAAATATTATATCCTGAAGGTTGACCCGAGAAAGAGGATCCTTTTCAATCCTGAAGATTCTGTGGATTTCCAGGGGAATACCGGGCCTTTCATTCAGTATACCTACGCGAGGATACAATCCATCCTTAGAAGAGCCGATTTTGAGTACAGTCAGCCGGTGAGCGACTATACTTTGAACGATAAGGAAAGACAGCTTATCAAGCAGCTTCAGTTATATCCTGAAACAGTGGTGCTGGCTGCCGAAAATCACAGTCCGGCGTTGATCGCCAACTACACCTATGAGCTGGTGAAGGAATTCAACAGTTTCTACCAGAATGTGACCATTCTGGGAACCGAGGATGAGACGGAAAAGAAATTCAGGGTGCAGTTGTCTAAGGCAGTGGGTGAGGTGATCAAGTCATCTTTTGGACTGCTGGGAATTCAGGTGCCGGAAAGAATGTAATTCGAAGTACAAAGTTAGATGTTTAAAGACGGGGCTGCCGTCACTTCGAGTGAATTTGGATCTGCGGGGAGCAGGGACAAATTCGTATCGAGAAGAAAGCAGGAAAAGTTCTAAAAAAGAAGTGCCCAAAATGCCATCTTTCAGGAACCTTTAAAATAGTTCTTTGCAGTTCTTTTCCGAAGAAAAAAGGAGGAATGAAGTGGTGAGGAAAAACTTTTCACTTCAGCCTCAAATCATTAAATTTGCAACTGTCATACGTGACAGTACTTAATAAACAGAGAGATTATGTTTGATAGTTTAAGCGATAAGTTAGATAGTGCCTTACACGTCCTGAAGGGGCACGGCCAGATCACCGAAGTGAACGTTGCCGAAACCCTTAAGGAGGTGAGACGCGCATTGGTTGATGCCGATGTTAACTATAAAATTGCCAAGGAGTTCACCAATACCGTAAAGGAAAAGGCCCTGGGGCAGAACGTGCTTACAGCCCTTAAGCCGGGACAGATGATGGTGAAGCTCGTGAAGGATGAACTTACCCAACTTATGGGTGGGGAAGCCGAAGGGATCAATCTCTCGGGAAATCCTTCTGTGATCCTGATGTCTGGATTGCAGGGTAGTGGTAAGACCACTTTCTCGGGGAAACTCGCTAACTATCTAAAGACTAAGAAATCAAAGAATCCTTTACTGGTAGCTTGTGACGTGTACCGACCTGCGGCGATCAATCAGCTGCACGTGGTGGGAGAGCAGATAGGTGTTGAGGTATATAGCGATGAAGGAAATCAGGATCCTGTTGCTATTTCAAAAGCGGCCATCGCTCATGCCAAGTCTAACGGGAACAATGTCGTGATCATTGATACCGCCGGTCGTTTGGCAATAGATGAGGCCATGATGACCGAGATCGCGAACATTCACCAGGCTATCGAACCTCAGGAAACTCTTTTCGTGGTTGACTCCATGACGGGTCAGGATGCGGTTAACACTGCAAAAGCCTTTAATGAAAGACTGAACTTTGACGGGGTGATCCTGACAAAATTGGATGGTGATACCCGCGGGGGTGCTGCTATTTCGATCAAATCTGTGGTCAATAAGCCTATCAAGTTCATCGGTACCGGTGAGAAGATGGATGCTATTGATGTGTTCTATCCTTCTCGTATGGCCGACCGTATCCTTGGGATGGGAGACGTGGTATCTCTTGTGGAGAGAGCGCAGGAGCAATATGATGAGGAGGAAGCAAGGAAACTTCAGAAGAAGATCGCCAAGAACGAATTCGGTTTTGATGATTTCTTGAATCAGCTACAACAGATCAAGAAAATGGGATCTATGAAAGATCTTATGGGCATGATCCCGGGAGCTGGGAAGATGCTAAAAGATGTAGATATTGATGATGACGCATTTAAGCACATTGAAGCCATCATTCACTCCATGACCCCTGCTGAAAGGTCTAAGCCATCCATGATAAATGCCAGCAGAAAGAAACGTATAGGAAAAGGTTCTGGAACTTCTGTACAACAGGTCAACCAGTTGTTGAAGCAGTTCAACCAAATGAGCAAAATGATGAAGATGATGCAGGGAGGCGGTGGCCGCAAGATGATGCAGATGATGAAGAACATGAGATAAAGTATCGGTTTATAAAACCGCATTTTTAACCCCCTTTAAATTATAAGATTATGACGATCCTCGACGGTAAGAAAGTAAGTAACCAGATCAAAGACGAGATCACTGCCGAAGTGCAGAAGATCAAAGACCGCGGGGAAAAGGTGCCTCACCTTGCCGCCATAATTGTGGGGAATGATGGTGCGAGTCTCACATATGTTGCCAGTAAAGTGAAAGCCTGTGAGCGCGTGGGGTTTGAATCGACTTTGATCAGATTGCCCGGCACCACCAGTGAGTTGGAACTGCTCAAAAAGATCAAGGAACTTAACGAGAATGACGATATTGACGGGTTTATTGTGCAGCTTCCGCTGCCAAAGCAAATTGATACTCAAAAAGTACTTTTAACAGTAGATCCCGATAAGGATGTAGACGGATTTCACCCGACCAACTTCGGAAAAATGGCCCTTGATATGACCAGTTTTATTCCTGCGACCCCTTTCGGGATCCTGGAGCTTCTGGAGCGTTATAATGTGGAAACCGAAGGGAAACATACGGTGGTGATTGGAAGAAGCCATATTGTAGGAAGGCCGATGAGTATCCTGATGGGAAGAAAAGGTTTCCCCGGAAATTCAACCGTAACTCTTACCCACAGTCATACCAAAAACATCACCCAGATCACCTCACAGGCAGATATTATCATTACCGCTCTTGGAAATCCCGGTTTCCTAAAAGCTGAAATGGTCAAGGATGACGCGGTCATAATCGACGTGGGAATTACCCGTGTAGAAGATGAGAGCCGTCCTAGAGGCTACAGGCTCGAAGGGGATGTGGACTTTGAGAACGTGAGTAAAAAGGCGTCCTTTATAACCCCTGTTCCCGGAGGAGTGGGGCCCATGACAATTGCCATGCTCTTAAAAAATACCCTTCTTGCCCGTGAAATGCACAAGGCGAAGAAGGATGCGCTTTAAGCTTTAAGATTTAGCTTCGTCTATTTTCCAGTCCAGGTAAGCGTGCAGATCGGTTTCGATGAACCGCAGCACGATAGTGAAGATGGCGAAATCATCTACATATCCCAGTCCGGGAATAAAATCGGGAACTATGTCTAGCGGATTGAAAATGTATAGCATGGCGAAAACGACTGCGGCTATAGAGAACCAGGGTACCTGCTTGAATTCCCCTTTTTTATAGTCCTTCAGCATTCCGAACATGATCTTGCCCATTTCGGCGTACTTCTTTAATCCGGTGCCGGCGAACTTCTTATCGATCTCTTCCTTGTTCTTCATGACCATATCCAGGTCTCCGTCTTCGATCCTGGAAACTTCAGAATTAACATATTCCTCATCGATCTTCTTTTTCATATTTTCCAACATAGCATTGATTTTTTAAATTTTGTCTTCAGTTTTTCCGTATTCGTGTTTATATATCTTTAAGATAAGCAAAAACAGGGAGATTAACAGGGGACCAAATATTAAACCTATGAATCCGAACAGCGGTACTCCTACAACCACCCCGAATAGCGTGATAAGAGGATGTACACTGGCCAGCCGGTTCAGGATGTAGAGCCTTAAAATATTATCTGTGATCCCCACAATGACAAAGCCATAAATGAGAATAAAAATGGCCTGCCAGTCCATTCCCTGCGAAAACAAGAGAATGGCCACCGGCACAACACCAACGGCTGTTCCAATGAACGGGATCATGGCGCCTATTGCCGTGATCACGAACCAAAAGAGCGGATCGGGTACGCTCACGATCAGGTAACCTATCAAGGCTACAATTCCCTGGAAGAATGCCACTAGCGGAATACCAAGTGCATTAGATCGTACCAGCTCGTCACCTTCAACCCCAATCGTTCTTAAATTATCTTCACCTAAAGGAATATAGGAAATGACCAGTTTTTTCAATTCGTCCCTGTGAATAAGCATATAATAAAGCATGAAATACATGATCCCAATGGCGATAAAGGCATTAAAGGTTCCGGCTCCCAGCGACTGCAGGTTATTTGACAGCCAGTTTGCCACCCTGGCAGAGTCTATCCCTTTACTCAGATCATAGCCCACGTATGTTTCGGCTTCATTGATCTGGTTCTTTACTGCTTGTAGTACTTTTTCGGAATTGGCTACTGCTTTACCTATTTTAGAGGTAAGCATGATCACGGTGAGACTAATAGGGACCAGAATACCCACAAAAGATAGGAAAATGAGAAAGGAGGCAGCGACCACGGGCTTCCAGCCCTTGTTAACCAGTTTGCCCATACTTTTCCTGAGGATGACATGCAAGGTGATGGCCCCCAAGACACCCGATAAATAAGGAACGATCTCCTTAAAAATTAAAACCAGTAAGAACAGGATCAGGAGTAATACGAAAAGCTGACGTACTAAAGACGGTTTTAATCTGTTCATTTAATTGGTTTATTTTGCAAACAGCTGATCCATATTCTTAAAAGATTTGAATTCCAAGGCATTTCCGCTTGGGTCCTTAAAGAACATGGTTGCCTGTTCCCCCGCCTGTCCTTCAAATCGAATATAGGGTTCAATGACAAAGGAAACCTGCTTGCTTTCGAGTTCGTCTGAGAACTTCTGAAAAACATTCCAGTCCAGTACTACTCCAAAATGAGGAATAGGAACATCTTTCCCGTCTACTGGATTGGTCGCTGCAGGTTTTGTTTCTGAAGCTTCCTTGTAATGAATGACCAGTTGATGGCCAAAGAAGTTGAAATCCACCCAATGCTCACTGCTTCGGCCTTCTTCACAGCCCAGCACATCGCGGTAAAAAGTTCTGGCTTTTTCAAGATCGTTCACCGGGATAGCCAGGTGAAAGGGGTTGATGTTTCCCATGTATTAATGATTCCTTAGTGCGTTGATAAGTTCTTTTTTGCTCATTTTTGAACGGCCCTCGATCCCCACTTCCTTGGCCTTTTTATACAGCTCATCTTTGCTGCGGCCTTCATATTTGTTGGAACTGCCTCCTTTTTTACCCGAATTGGAAGTGTTGGCTATTCGTGCCGCTTTTTCTTTACTTGCTCCTTTGTCTCTAAGAGCTTCGTATTGATCTTCGTTCTTGATGCGATTGTCTGGCATAACTTTTTTCTTAAAAATAAGCAGATATGCCAAGAAATCGGCTTAATTCTCTGTTAAGATTCTCCTTTTTGCCGGCGGTTTTTTCTAAAGCCTTCTTTTTTCTTTAAAGACCTTTCCGGCTTTCGAGATCTGGGAGCAGAGGTTTTTGGAGCCTTTTCAGGTTTATTTGGTCCCGGCAGCGAACCTTCTTCGGTCTTTGTTGATTCTCCCAAAAGGCTGTTGAGGTCTGCCAGTTCTTTTTCAGTTAAATGCCGGTACTTGCTCACGGGCACATCCAGCGGAATGTTCATGATCCTTATCCTTTTCAGTTTGACCACCTCATATCCTAAATACTCACACATTCTGCGGATTTGGCGGTTGAGTCCCTGGGTAAGTACGATCCTGAAGGTATTCCGGGTGAGCTGCTCTACCTCACACTTCCTGGTGACGGTATCCAAAATGGGAATACCGTTGCTCATTCTCTCTATGAAGTCCTGGGTGATATTACGATCAACGGTAACTATATACTCTTTTTCGTGATTGTTCCTGGCTCTCAGGATCTTGTTCACTATGTCTCCATCATCTGTCATGAGGATAAGGCCTTCACTGGGTTTGTCTAATCGGCCTATTGGGAAGATGCGGGTAGGGAAATTTATGTAATCAACTATGTTCTTTTTTTCTTTGGGATTAGTGGTGCAAACAATACCAATAGGCTTGTTGAACGCCAGGTAAACATTGTCCTTCTTTGGAGGGACTATAAGCTCTCCATTTACTCTTACCTCATCTCCCGGAGCTACTTTGGTTCCCATTTGGGGTACTGCGCCGTTGATCGTTACCCGGCCCTGTTCAATAAGCGCATCGGCTTTTCTGCGGGAACAATAGCCCACTTCACTTAGATATTTATTGAGACGGGTAAGATTTTCCTCTGCCATAGATCTTTCTTTCAATTTTCCTTTAGTCCCAGTCGATCATGAAATATTTGATCTTCGCCTCATCCGGGATCTGTGCAGCCGTTATCCTTTTTTGAGTGTCATAGCGCAGGTCGGCTGGCAACTGCTTTTTATCAATGGTCACATAGATGTTGAGGTCATCAATAAAGATCACAGCCGCACTCAGGGTATTCTCAATTCTGGAAATATTGTAGTTTTCTACGATGTCTTTAAAGGTGCTCTGGGTGTTTAGGCCTTTTGCGGTCTTGAACCTTGGGTCAAGAACCTGTACAAACCCTATTGTGCTGGTAGAGTCGAATGCCTGTACCGGTTCCAGCAACAACATCTTTTTTCCTTTCTTATCGTAAACTTCTATTTCATTATTGCTTCTGTATAATTCCCCTTCGCTTACCTGCCTTACAATGGAATCCTGAGCAAAGACCGAATCCAGTTCTCTTATCTGTACCTCTTTGGTCAAATGTCCAATGCTGTTAGCGCTGATGAGGAATGGATCTTGTTCTTTATCACAGGAGGTGAACAGGCCTGCGGAAATTAACAATAGAAGAAGACTTTTTTTCATGATCGAATTTAAATTTTACTGAAATGTCTCTCCTGCCTGTAAAGGAAAGGGGAGCTTTTTAATTTTTTATAAAAGTAAGAATTGTCGGCGTAATGTGGCCGATATGAAGTTCAAAACTCCTGAAGTTGTTAACTTATTTTACAGCAGGCTCTAATAATTTGATGGTCCCTTTTTTGGCATCGATTTCTGCTTCGATCCCATTGGGAATGGTCGCATTATCGTCAATATGGCCTATCATGGCTCCAAAAAATGCCGGAATTCCCAGCGGTTTAATGTAGTGGTCAATGACTTCTTCAAGAGTGAGGGAGCCGTAACCGCTTCCGCCGGGGTCACAATCACTGCATTTTCCAAAAACAAAGCCCGCTATTTCGCTCAAGACTCCTCCCAGCTGCAGCTGAGACATCATTCGGTCAACCGCATAGATCTTTTCTCCTATGTCTTCGAGGTAAAGGATCTTTCCTTTCCAGTTCTTCGGAAAATATTCAGATCCCATAATTCCTGTAAGTACCGAAAGATTTCCGCCCAGTAATTCCCCTTTTGCGGTCCCGGGTGTAATGGTTCTTATCCGGTTCTTGGTTTGAGCCAGTTGATCGCCTTTGTCTGAAGGATTCTCATACAACATGGCTTCTCCTTCAAAAAGCAGTTTTTTGAGGTGGGAATAAGCAAACTCATTCCATGTTGAAACCGCCACCGGCCCGTGGAAGGTGACCAGGCCCGTTTTTTTATGAATGGCCAGGTGCAGGGCTGTGATGTCTGAATAGCCAATAAAGATCTTTGGATTCCTTTTTATTACCCGGTAATCGAGCTTTTCAAGTAACCGCGCCGAACCTGCGCCTCCCCGAAGAGCAATGATGGCCTTCACTTCTTCATCCTTGAACATGTCCATCAGCTCATTAGCCCTTTCATCATCGGTACCGGCGAGGTGTCCATACCTGCTTTTGGTAAAGTTTCCAAATTTAACTATTAGCCCCATCGCTTCAAAGGTTTCTTTGGCGATCTCATAAGGTTCTGTCTCGAAAATGGCACTTGCGGGACTTATTATCCCAATGGTGTCGCCCGGTTGTAATTTCTTCGGAACAATAGTTCTGGCACTGATGTCCTCCGGATCTGCAGTGGTGCCAAAAAAGTTCAGTGGCAAGGCGAGGCTGCCAATTCCGAGGTTCTGAATGAATTTCCTTCTTTCCATACTTGTTAGTTGTTGTTCCTGATGGCCCGCAAAATGACCTCTATTTGCTCCTTGAGTTCGGCAGAAGGCACTACATAATTGCTGTTCATAAAACTAAATATCAGGAGCTCTCCTTTTTTCGTGATCATATAGCCGCTAAGGCTGTAATTGTTGCTAAGTGAGCCGGTTTTTGCAAATATCCATGGCTCATCTGCTTTGAATTGTTTCTCTATAGTGCCCGATCTTCCGCCGGCAGGAAGGAGGTGAAAAAGCCTTTTTTGAGAGACTTCCTTTTTGATCTTTTCAAGCAGCCGTACCATATTTCGGGGAGTGGTCAGATTATACCGGGACAGGCCAGATCCGTCTACCCATTTAAGTTCGTCAGGGAGGTCTTTTAAAAAGTGTTCCTTCATGTGCTTTATAGCGATTCCGGTTCTTAGGCTATCTGAAATTTCATTGGCTGCAAGCAACAGGGTCTGCTCGGCGATGAAGTTATCGCTTTCCTGCAGCATTCTTTTGTACAGGCTGTCTGTAGGAATGCTGTAGAGTGTTTTCTGAAAAGTGATATTAGGATTAATGCTAAGGATCTGAACCGGTCGCACCAGAGTGTCGCTTAGTAATCTTATTGCTGTCTCTGCGGAAGTCTTTAACGGAACAGTTTGTTCCTTGCTGAAATTTTTTGGGTAGCGAAATTGGTTTGTGAAAAGATCTCTTCTGATCCTTTTTTGAAGCAAGGTATCAGCCGTTAAGGCTTCCCGGAAAAGGGCAGGAAAAGCTTCCGGTTTTTCCTGAAGTTCGGAAGGTGTGAAAGTGACCTCATTTCCGTAGACAGGGAATGCCGATCTTTCCACCGAATAATAGTCGTTGTAATCATCCCACGCCCAGCCCGGGCCAAAGAAAGTTTCCTGTACGACCGGCGGCAGGTAGAACAATTCGGCTTCGGCTTGTTTTAAAAATGGGATTACCCGCGATTCCGGAAGGTATGGATTTAATAAAGAGGGATCTCCGGTGCCTTTGAAGATAAGAGAGTCATTCTTCACAGTGTACCGCAGTGCAGGGACGGAGTCTCCCAACATCTTCAAGCCTGTGTAGAAGGTGAAAAGTTTTGTGTTTGAGGCCGGTGTGAAATATTTGTCAGAATTGTATTCATAAAGTACCTTCCTGTTTTCAGGATCATAGACCATGAGTCCGGGAAAGCCTTTTTCAAAAACCGGGGATCTTTCCAACTGTTTTTCTACAGATCTGAAAGTGCTTTTGCTACCGGAGCAGGAGGAGAATAGAATTGTAAGTAATAACACAAAAAAAGCCTGAAGGGTATTTTTTAAAAGAGGAATTGGGTGGGGCTTTAGGTTCATGTTTCTTGTGATCTGGAAAAAGCTAACAGTTGTAAAAGTAAAAATTTGATCGGGAAAACTGCAGATCTGCCAATTTTCTTCTGAAGATAGGTATCTGTATACTGACTATTTCCGTTTCCCTTCAGTTTAATTGATGCTGTTTTTAATTACCTTTGCGGCCTATGAAAGAGAATGAAATAAACGAGCTTGTCGCTGCCGGAGAAATGCTGCCTTTGATGGAGGAATTCTATACTATTCAGGGGGAGGGTTACCACAAGGGAACTGCGGCATACTTTGTTAGGATAGGAGGATGCGATGTAGGCTGCCACTGGTGTGACGTGAAAGAAAGCTGGAATGCCAAACTTCACCCGCCAACAGAGGTTGATAGGATCGTAGAAAATGCGGTAAAGTACAGCAAAACAGTTGTGGTGACAGGAGGGGAGCCCCTGACATGGGATATGACCAAACTTACTTCCGGATTAAAGGCCAAAGGGGCAAAGATACACATAGAGACTTCAGGAGCATATCCTCTTACAGGAATCTGGGATTGGATCTGTCTTTCTCCTAAAAAGATAAAGCTGCCTACAGAGACGGTCTACAAAAAGGCCAATGAATTAAAGGTGATCATATTTAACAAACATGACTTCAAATTCGCTGAAGAACAGGCGGCCAGAGTAAATGAAGACTGCATCCTATATCTGCAGCCAGAATGGAGCAACAGGGAAAAAATGATCCCGCTTATTGTAGATTATGTGATGCAGAACCCTAAGTGGAAGGTATCCTTACAAACTCATAAATATCTGAATATCCCATAAACTGAAAAAGCCCCTGAAAAGGGGCTTTTTTATATTAATAATTCCGGTTCTTCTAATTTGCCTTTTTAAAAGGAACTTCAACATAGCGGTCATCCCAGCCTATGTATAATTTTGCGCCGTTGTCAATAGGTTCAAATGACATAGACAAAGCTTCAATGGGTGCTTTAGCTTTTTTTACCGGTACAGTGATCCTTGCCACGTCTTTTTCCACCTGGTAATCGTAGGCCCCCCAAATGTTGGTACTGTTGTTAAGAATAATGGTCCATTCATTTTCTTTTGGAATGGTGAACAAAGTGTAAGTTCCTTTTTTGATCTTCTTCCCTGAGACCATCATATCTTGATATAGAGTGATTTCAGTGGCTTCATTGGCGCCCGTTCTCCATACTTCCCCATAAGGAACAAGTTTACCAAATATTTCCCTGTCGCGGGTCTGGGGTCGGCTATAAAGTACCCTTGCGAAAGGCTCGTTGTTCTCTCCTCTAAAGAGGATCACATCGAGCGGACTTACATCAAGTTTGGAAAAATTGGGTCCGTCATTATCTTTTAAAGTTTCAGTAGTGTCCTGGGCATTCATCTGTGGAATAGCTATTACTCCCAGGAAAAAGAAAACAACAGTTATTAATTTTTTCATTTCTAAGGTTTTTTAAGTTAGTGTCTAAATATAGTTTTATGGCAGGGGAATTCCCGTTAAATATCTATTTAATATTAGTTAAATAAAACTAAATAAAATAAATAGGGATTGGATGTCTAAAATGAAGCTTTTCTAATTGTCATTTTCAGCTTCTTAAGTTGTGAATAAATCAGATTTTCCGAAGACTCTAAAAAATGAGTTTTTCAAGAAATAACCTTTTCAAAATCAGATCACACTCTGGAAAAGGAGGAAAGATGAATTAGTGGGTTATAGCTTATTTTTTCACATAGAATTGTTGATAACTTGGAGTGGTTATTACTGCAAAAAGTGGTTTTAAAGCATGCTTTTTAGTATATTTGTTCGTTATAGGATTTGACAAAATTTTAACGAATTTAAGTATGAGCGAAGAGGTTAAAAGAAGCAATTATTCGGCTGACAGTATTCAGGCGCTGGAGGGGATGGAGCATGTGCGCATGCGACCATCGATGTATATTGGGGATACTGGAGTAAGAGGATTGCACCATCTGGTCTATGAGGTGGTAGACAACTCTATTGATGAGGCTCTTGCCGGGCATTGCGACAACATCAAAGTAACCATAAACGAAGACAATTCCATCACTACCGAGGATAACGGAAGAGGTATCCCGGTTGACCTGCATAAAAAAGAAGGTGTTTCTGCTCTTGAAGTGGTAATGACCAAGATCGGGGCAGGTGGTAAATTTGATAAGGATTCCTATAAAGTTTCCGGAGGTCTTCACGGAGTTGGGGTGAGTTGTGTGAACGCACTTTCAGATCATCTTAAGGCTACGGTTTACCGTGACGGTACTATTTGGGAACAGGAATATGAAAGAGGAAAACCGCTTTATCCTGTAAAGTCTGTTGGAGAGACCTCTCTTAACGGAACTATCGTTACATTCAAGCCAGATGCTACCATCTTTCAGCAAACAACTGAGTACAGCTATGAAACGCTTGCCAGCCGTATGCGGGAACTTGCCTTTTTGAACAAAGGGATTTCTATAACTCTAACGGACAAAAGGCAAAAAGATGATAAAGGCGAATTCGTTTCTGAAGTTTTTCATTCAGAAGAAGGGTTGAAGGAATTCATCCGCTTTTTGGACGGAACAAGAGAGCCTATCATTAATGATGTGATCTCGATCGAAGGAGAGAAAAATGACATTCCTGTTGAGGTTGCCATGGTTTACAATACCTCTTTTAATGAAAACCTGCACTCTTACGTAAACAATATTAATACTCACGAAGGGGGGACACACCTGGCGGGATTCCGTCGTGGTTTGACCACTACTTTGAAAAAATACGCAGATGCTTCGGGAATGCTCGATAAGCTGAAGTTCGAGATCTCCGGAGATGATTTCCGGGAAGGGCTTACAGCTATTGTTTCGGTAAAGGTTTCTGAACCTCAGTTCGAGGGGCAGACCAAGACCAAACTTGGGAACAGGGAAGTTACTTCTGCGGTTTCCCAGGCAGTTTCCGAAATGCTGGAGATCTATCTTGAAGAGAATCCCAATGATGCGAAGACAATCGTTCAGAAGGTGATCCTTGCCGCGCAGGCACGTCATGCGGCCAAAAAGGCGCGTGAAATGGTGCAGCGTAAGACAGTGATGAGCGGGGGAGGCCTTCCGGGGAAATTATCAGACTGTGCTTCGCAAGATCCGCATGAGAGTGAAGTGTTCCTTGTAGAGGGAGACTCGGCAGGTGGAACTGCAAAGCAAGGCCGTGACCGTCATTTCCAGGCTATCCTTCCTTTAAGAGGTAAGATCCTTAATGTGGAAAAGGCTATGAGTCACAAGGTCTTTGAAAATGAAGAAATAAAGAATATTTATACCGCTCTTGGGGTGACCATTGGTACCGAGGAAGACAGCAAGGCGCTTAACCTTAGTAAGCTGAGGTACCATAAGATCGTGATCATGTGTGATGCCGATGTAGATGGGTCTCACATTGCCACCCTTATTCTTACCTTCTTCTTTAGGTATATGAAAGAATTGATCGAAGCCGGTCACGTTTATATTGCGACCCCGCCTCTTTACCTTATCAAAAAAGGAAGCAAAAAGCGTTACGCTTGGAATGACCGTGAGCGGGATGAGATCGCCGCATCATACAGTGGTGGAGTGAGTGTTCAGCGATATAAGGGTCTTGGAGAGATGAATGCCGAGCAGTTATGGGATACCACCATGAACCCTGAGTTCAGGACCCTGCGCCAGGTAACCATTGACAATAGCGGAGAGGCCGACAGGATCTTCTCCATGTTAATGGGTGACGAGGTGCCGCCTCGAAGGGAGTTCATTGAAAAGAACGCGGTCTATGCGAACATAGACGCGTAAAAGGTTAAAAGCCCGGAGTTCTGCTCCGGGTTTTTTATTTCCTTTATATTTGTGCCTCCACAAAAAACATTTTAAAAACCTACTTATGAAAAAGATTTTACTTCTTTCAGCAGTAATGCTGTGCAGTGTCCAGTCCTGGGCGCAAGACAACCTGGGCCGACTTTTGGCTGCGGGAATTGAGGACACCAAGACCTTTGCTACCGAATATCTGCGCCCCGGAACTCAGGCGACGGTCTTTAACCTTTCGAACGGCTGGTATCAGTCTGCTGAAGTTAAGGATAAACTTGGGTTTGAATTTTCGATTATCGGAAATGCGGCGGTTAATCTGGGGGATCACCAGTCCTTTAATATGAGAACTGTAGATTATCAAAACATTCAGTTTGTGGACGGTTCTTCGGAAAAAAATGTTTCTACACTTTTAGGTCATAATCCTGAGCCGGTAAACGTATATCTGGAGTATGATACTCCTTTGGGGAAACAACAAGCTGAAATTACCCTTCCTGACGGACTGGCTGCAGCAGGTGTTGAAATGGTGCCGGCGGCTTTCCTTCAGGCACGTTTAGGGGTGTTTAAAGGAACAGAAGTGAAGGCGCGTTACTTCCCGAAGGTGAATTATGATAATGTGCAGGCAGAACTTTATGGAGCAGCTCTTCAGCATGAGATCACCAGCTGGTTCCCTACAGAGCTTCCGGTTGCAGTGTCGGGCCTTGTTGGATACACCAGGATGAACGGTTCTTATGATTTTACCGAGCAGAACTATTTAGATGGTGAGAACCAAAGGATCAAGACCAATATGGATTCCTGGTTGTTTTCAGGGATAGTGTCTACCAATCTGCCTGTTATCAATTTTTACGGAGGTTTGGGCTATATGACCGGTTCTTCAGATTCTGCCATGTTGGGTACTTATATTATCAAAGACGAAAACACAGGGATCGTGATCGACGAGATCGAAGATCCGTTCACTATAGTAGATGATATCAATGGGATAAAAGCAAACCTGGGGATGGCCTTGAAATTAGGTTTTTTCAAGATCACGGGAGATTACAGTTTCCAGGAATACGATGCTTTATCTGTAGGGCTTCACCTGGGCTTTTAGTAGGTTCTTACCTACAATATTATTCAAAACCCGCATTTATTGCGGGTTTTTTTGTTGCTGAAGAAGCTGAAGATTTTTTGCTATTTTTACTGAAAACCGATCATTTTGAAAAAGATAATCTTTCCTTTGTTAGTTGCTTTTTTGCTAGGTACAGGTGCTGTCCGGGCCCAGGATAATTCCGAATTGTTCATAGCAGATATGCTTACCCTGGCCGATAATTTTGCAAAACCTGCATCTGAAGGTGCTGCCTATCAGGCCAGTGCCGGGTGGTACAGTTCGGCTGCCACTCTTGAAAAGTGGGATTTCAGGCTTTCAGTTCATGGTAACGCCCTTTTTATTCCTGACGACAGGAAAACCTTTCCTCTTTCCAATGCAGATCTTCAGCTTTTGGAGATCGAAGGATCTCAAAACGTTCGGCTCCCGACCGCCTTCGGAACTCAAACCGCCACTTTCTTTAGCGGGGAAGTTACTTTTGAAAACCCGGTTTCAGGAAATACAGAGACCAGGGCGGTGAGGTTTAAAGGCTTTGACGGGATCGACAGGGACTATGTGCCTCACGCTTTTCTTCAGGTGGCGATCGGCTTGCCTGCAGGCACTGAGGTGACCGTGAGGGCCATGCCTCAGGTGACCATAGATGATGTGACTGCCAGCACTTTTGGGTTGGGACTTAAGCATAATTTCAGTCAGTATTTCCGCAATTATTCTCCGGAGGGATTTCAGTTAGCCGCGGCGCTGACTTACAGCAAATTTGATGTGGAATACGCTTTTGATGCCATAGAGGTGGAAGATCTGGTAATGATGAACCTGATTAAAGTAGATGCCCACCTTTGGATGGCTGAAGCTATAGCCTCTAAACAATGGGGGGCATTTGAACTTTTTGGAGCTCTTGGCGCGGCCAGTTCTTCTTTTGATTATGTGATGGGAGGCGATGGTCCTGCCTTGATCACGGTGAACACCCAATTGCAGGAGTTGGGCGATGTGGAGGCTTACTTCAAAACAGATCTCGGCTTCAACATTCACCTCGGTAGATTCAGGTTAAGCGCCATGGGAACCGCAGGGAAATTTTTCAATGCCAATCTGGGCCTTCATGTCCGTATTTAAAAGCGCTTCTTTTGCCCCGTAATCCTATTAAAACTTAGGTATTATTTGTATTTTCGCAACACTATTAATCAAACAATATAAATTATGAAAGTTACTATAGTTGGTGCGGGAGCTGTTGGAGCCAGTTGCGCAGAATACATCGCCATCAAGAATTTTGCTTCAGAAGTTGTTTTGGTAGATATCAAAGAGGACTATGCTGAAGGTAAAGCGATGGATCTAATGCAGACTGCTTCCCTGTTGGGATTCGACACCAAGATCACCGGAGCTACAAACGATTATTCAAAAACAGCAGGATCTGACATTGCTGTGATCACCAGCGGAATTCCAAGAAAACCGGGAATGACCCGTGAAGAATTGATCGGGATCAATGCCGATATCGTAAAATCTGTTGCTTCCAGTCTAATCGAGCAGTCTCCAGATGTAACCATCATAGTAGTGAGTAATCCTATGGATACCATGACCTACCTGGTGCACAAGACCACGAACCTTCCAAAGAACAGGATCATAGGAATGGGTGGAGCTTTGGATAGCGCCCGTTTCAAGTACCGCATTAGCGAAGCTCTGGATTGCCCGGCTTCAGATGTTGAAGGAATGGTAATTGGAGGTCACAGCGACACTGGTATGGTGCCTTTGACCCGCTTGGCAACAAGGAATTCGGTGCCGGTTTCTGCTTTCCTTTCCGAAGAAAGGATCAACCAGATCTCAGAAGACACCAAAGTAGGAGGGGCAACCCTTACCAAGATGTTGGGTACAAGTGCCTGGTATGCGCCTGGTGCAGCGGTTTCTTCGCTGGTACAGGCCATCGCTAACGATCAGAAAAAAATGTTCCCCTGTTCTGCCCTTTTAGAAGGGGAGTATGGGCTAAATGATCTTTGTATAGGAGTTCCTGTGATCCTTGGGAAGAACGGGATCGAGGAGATCGTGGAATTAGAACTTGATGAGGCCGAAAAAGCCAAGTTAAAGGAAAGCTCTGAAGGGGTTTCCAAGACCAATGGCCTTTTGGACCTTAAGAAGTAATTATATCTAAAGCTTTTAGTGGAAAAGCTGCTTGAAAATAACTGAAGTACCTTGGCAATTTAGGATCTTCTTTAGTAAAAGGATCTGATTTAAATAACTCTTGTTTTTCGGGAGTGAGAATTTCCGAAAAGATGCTACAAACAAAGGTTTCAGCACTATTTTCAGGCAGCTTTTTCTATTAGTCTAAAAGTTAATCTTTTCAAAAAAAAATAATTGGGATTTCTTTCTTGAAAACCTATATTTGTCCGTTTTTAAAAATTGAACATAAATTAAAGAATAATGCAGAACAAGGGAATAATCAAGGTGTTCGCGATTTTGTTTGGCCTGGTATGTATCTACCAGCTGTCTTTCACATTTATCGCCAACAACGTTGAGAAAGATGCCGAAGCATTTGCGGAGCAAAAGATCAGTAATAACGAAGAAGGCTACGTTGCGCTTCGGGAAAGGGCTGAGCAAAGATACCTTGATTCCATTGGGAATGAAGAGATCATAGCCGGTATTACTTACAACACCGCTAAAGACAAGGAGCTTAACAAAGGGCTTGACCTTAAAGGCGGGATCAACGTGATCCTTCAGATCTCTGTAAGAGACATTCTTAGAGAGCTTGCCAACAACTCAAAAGACCCGGCCTTTAACCAGGCGTTGGCCAAAGCCGATGAAGAGCAGAAGAAGAGCCAGGAAAATTATGTAGACCTTTTCTTTGAGGCCTTCGAAGAAATTCCTGACGCACAGCTTGCTTCTCCCGACATTTTTGCAAATAAGAATTTAAGTGACGAGATCAATTTTGAAATGAGCAATGATGAGGTGAAGCCTATCATTCGCCGTAAAATTGACGAGTCCATTACTTCAGCTTTTGAAGTATTGAGAAAAAGGATCGATAAATTTGGAGTTACTCAGCCGAACATTCAGCGTCTTGGAAATTCAGGTAGGATCCTGGTTGAGCTTCCAGGAGCAAAAGAGATCGATCGTGTAAAAGGGCTTTTACAAAGTACTGCTCAGCTTGAGTTCTGGCATGTATATAAGAGCAATGAACTTCAGGGATTCTTTGTACAGGCTAACAATGTGCTAAAAGATCTTGTGGCTCAGGAAGAAGAGACTGTAGATACTACCGATGCTGCAGAAGATGAGATCGACGCTCTTTTACAGGCTGCCGATGATACTACAGAAGTGGCTCAACAAAAGAACCCGTTGTTCGACCTAATGGTTTCTCCTGGATTCCAGGGAGGTCCTGTTCTTGCTACCTTTCCTGTAGAGGATACCGCTCAGGTCAATGAATATTTGAACATGTCTCAGGTGCGCTCTTTGCTTCCTGCAGAACAACGATATGCCAAATTCGTTTGGGGTAAGACAGATGAAGACAGCGAAGTTGCTGCGCTTTATGCCCTTAAAGGAAACAGGCAAAATGAACCACCTCTTTCAGGAAGTGTGATCACAGATGCAATGCAGAGCTACGACCAGGTAGGTCGTGTGGCTGTAAGCATGCAGATGAACGGAAAAGGAGCAAGGATCTGGGAAGAGATGACCGGTTACGCTTCAGAGAACCAGAGCCAGATCGCTATCGTACTTGATAACATTGTGTATTCTGCACCTGGTGTTTCCAGTGGTCCTATTTCAGGTGGAAGAAGTGAGATCACGGGAGATTTTACCATTACAGAAGGTCAGGATCTTGCGAACGTACTGCGTGCAGGTAAGCTTCCTGCTTCCGCAGATATTATTCAGAGTGAAGTGGTTGGGCCATCCCTTGGTCAGGAAGCTATTGACAGCGGAGTTATGTCTTTTGCCATCGCCCTTGTACTTGTGTTGATATGGATGATCTTCTACTACGGTAAAGCCGGGATCTTTGCGGATATCGCGCTCGTAGTGAACATTCTTTTCATCTTCGGAATTTTGGCAGGACTTGGTGCGGTATTAACCCTTCCCGGTATCGCGGGTATCGTGTTAACCATCGGTATTTCGGTGGATGCTAACGTTCTTATCTTTGAGCGTATTCGTGAAGAATATGCTAAAGGAAAGATCCAGAAAGACGCCATTAAAGATGGTTTCAACAATGCGTTGTCTTCTATTCTTGATGCCAACATCACCACAGGTCTTACCGGTCTTATCCTTCTTGTACTTGGAACCGGTCCTATCAAAGGATTCGCTACCACATTATTAATTGGTATCGCAACCTCTTTGTTCACGGCTATTTTCATTACCAGGTTGTTCATTGACGGTTATGGTAAGAAAGGAAAGAACCTGGATTTCTCAACGTCCATGACCAAAGGTTTGTTTGGTAACCTAAATATTAATTTCCTTGGAAAGAGAAAGACTTTCTATATCATTTCCGGAGCTTTTATTCTTATTAGTTTAGGATCTCTTTTCACTCAGGGATTGAACCAGGGTGTTGACTTTGTTGGAGGAAGAAGCTATACGGTGAGGTTTGATCATCCTGTAAACCCAACCGAGATCGAACAGAATCTTGTTGCTGAATTTGGAAGTGCAGATGCCAAAACATTTGGAGCTGCCAACCAGATCAAGGTGACGACTAAGTACAAAGTTGACGAAGAAGGAACTGAGATCGATAATGAGATCCAGCAGAAATTATTTTCAGCTCTTCAGTCTTATCTTCCTGAAGATGTTACTTATGATGACTTCGCGGTTGGAGAAGGAGACAGGGAGATCGGGATCATGCAGTCTATCAAAGTAGGACCATCTATTGCCGATGATATCAAGCAGGCTTCTATCTGGGCTGTCCTTGGTTCGCTATTGGTAATCTTCCTTTATATCCTGTTGAGGTTTAGAAAATACCAGTTCAGTTTAGGGGCTGTAGTGGCGGTTATCCATGACGTGCTAATTGTACTCGGTGTGTTCTCACTAACTTACAAGTTCATGCCTTTCAACATGGAGATAGACCAGGCCTTCATTGCGGCTATCCTTACAGTAGTTGGTTATTCGCTTAACGATACCGTGGTGATCTTTGACCGCATCAGGGAGTTCTTTAACGAGCACCCGGGATGGACTCAGAAAGACGCTATCAACGCCGCGATCAACAGTACCATCAGCCGTACGTTGAACACCTCGATGACCACTCTTGTGGTACTGCTTGCCATTTTCATCTTTGGAGGGGAGAGCATCAGAGGATTCATGTTTGCCCTTATTGTGGGTGTGCTTGTAGGTACTTACTCTTCTATCTTCGTTGCAACTCCGGTGACTTACGACACCTTCAACAAGCAGGAAGAAAGAAAGAAACTTAAAAGAAAAAAAGAAGCGGTAGCTTAAGAATATATTTCAAATGAAGAAAGCCTCCTGAAAAGGGGGCTTTTTTTTTGTCTTATTTTAAATGAATAGAGCAGACACCCTTTCCTGTAATCGGACTTTTTTGAAGCTCTTCGGAAGCTATAAGTACTTTATCTGAAGTGATAATTCGGTGCTTCGAAAAGAGTCTTTGACTTACTATTGACCAGGGAAGGGTTTATGCAATTCTTCCGAAGAGCTGATCTTTCGCTGTTTGGTCTTCGGAAGGAGTGATTTTTAAGTCTTTTTCTTTTGCGGCAGGATACCGACTCAAAAAGCCTCTATTGGGACGCTATTTTTTTCTTCTGAAGAGAGAAGTGCTCGCTGTTCGTTTTCTTCCGAAGCCTTAGTGGTGCGGAAACTTTCTGCGCATAAAAAAAGCCCCCGGAATACCGGAGGCTTAAAAATGCTTTCTAAACTCGTGATTATTTTACCCTGTCCTTTGATTTGGGTCTGAACATGAAGTAGAATCCGGCGAGGATAAAAGGAAGGCTTAACCATTGTCCGGTATTGAGCACCCAGTTCACTCGTTCGCCAACCTGTGGTTCCTTCATGAATTCCACGAAGAACCTTACTGTCCATAGCAATACGAGGAACAATCCGAAGATATAGCCCAGTTCTTTACGTTTTTCGGTTTTCCAGTAAGTGAGCCATAAAATGATGAAGACCAGCACGTATCCTGCTGATTCATACAATTGGGCCGGATGCCTGGCGAAATCCTCTCCCAGCTTTACGAAAACTACTCCAAAGTCGCTGTTGGTCGGCTTTCCAATGATCTCAGAATTCATGAAATTCCCTATCCTTACAAAGATCCCTCCGCAAGCCACAGGAATTACAATACGGTCCAGGATCCAAAGCACTGGCTTGTGCAGCACATTTCGGCAATAAAGGTACATCGCGGTGATGATCCCTATCGCGGCCCCATGACTCGCCAATCCTCTGAAGCCGGTAAATTCGAATTCGGGTTCAAACCTCACCGGTAAAAAGATCTCCAGTAAGTGATTCTGGAAATAATCCCAGTCATAAAAGATCACGTGTCCCAGCCTTGCACCAATAAGGGTGGCCAAAACGGTATAAATGAATAATGAATCCAGCTTTTCCAGGGAAACGCCTTCCCGCTGATAAATGCT
The DNA here is from genome assembly GCF_900102915.1 of Salinimicrobium catena. Classification (GTDB taxonomy): domain Bacteria; phylum Bacteroidota; class Bacteroidia; order Flavobacteriales; family Flavobacteriaceae; genus Salinimicrobium; species Salinimicrobium catena. The sequence continues at coordinate 152,305 of NZ_FNGG01000004.1, read as the reverse complement.
TTTCATGAGATACCATCCAATGGTAAAAGCCACAACGAACATCAGGCTGTAATAATGAAGCGTGAAAAAGCCCAGGTCAAATCCTTCTGAAGGATTCCAGTAGATCTTATTGAAGAACATGCAGTTGATTTAAGGTTGGTTGGTAAATATACATATTTGCAGGATTTTCCTGCTTACTTTTTCTTTTGAAGTTTCTCCGGAACTGGGTCATAACCTGAGCCTCCCCAGGGGTTGCAGCTGGCAATTCGTTTTAGGCCGAGCCAGCCGCCTTTAAAGGCTCCATGTCTCTTTAATGCTTCCAGGGTATATTGTGAGCAGGTGGGAGTGTAGCGACAGGTGGCCGGCGTAAGAGGGGAGATGAAATTCTGGTAGAATTTCACCATCCCGATCAATGGATATGAAAGCCATTTTTTTGCCGACATGTTTTCACTGGTTTTAATTTAGGGAAAAGCTGGTGCCTTCCTTGCCGTCTTTCAGCTGAATGCCCAGTTCTAAGAGTTGGTCACGGATCTTATCACTGGTGGCAAAATCTTTATTGGCACGAGCCTCGGCTCTAAGTTTTATCAAAAGTTCTACGGTGCCGGCCAATTTGGTTCCTGTATCGTTGTCTGCCGCCTCGGCGGTATCTACCAGCCCTAAGACCTCAAAAATGAAGTCGTGGAAGGTTTTTTTCAGCTCCTCAAGATCGCTGGCAGTGATCCCGGCCTTGCCTTCATTGATCACGTTTATCTGTTTCACGGCTTCAAAAAGCTGTGCGATAAGGATTGGGCTGTTGAAATCATCGTTCATGGCATCATAGCACTTCTGCTTCCAGGCTGCCACTTCAAAAGAGGACTTTTCAGAAGTTTTAAGTTCATCCAGCAGGTGGTACGCATCCATGAGCCTGTTGAAACCTTTCTCGCTGGCCAGCAAAGCTTCATTGGAAAAGTCAAGAATGCTTCGGTAATGCGCCTGCAGCATAAAGAATCTTGCTACTGTAGGAGCAAATCCTTTCTCGAGGTTTGGATTATCCCCTGTAAAGATCTCGTTTGGAAGGATATTATTACCTGTGCTTTTCGCCATTTTCTTACCGTTAAGGGTGAGCATGTTGGCATGCATCCAGTAATGCACCGGATTTTTTCCCGTAGCCGCCTCTCCCTGTGCGATCTCGCATTCGTGATGCGGGAATTTCAGATCCATTCCACCTCCGTGAATATCAAATTCCTCTCCCAAATATTTCGAGCTCATCACTGTACACTCCAGGTGCCAGCCCGGGAAACCGTCGCTCCACGGGGAAGGCCAGCGCATAATGTGCTGGGGTTCGGCTTTTTTCCATAGGGCAAAATCCTGCGGATTCTTCTTGTCACTCTGGGCGGTAAGTTCGCGGGTATTCGGGATCATATCCTCCAGCTTTCTTCCGCTCAATTTTCCGTAGTCATGAGATTCATTGAACTTAAGAACATCAAAGTATACTGATCCGTTTTCCACGTAGGCGTAACCTTTCTCAATGATCTCTTTAATGATCTCGATCTGTTCCACTATGTGTCCGGTAGCGGTAGGCTCAATACTTGGCGGCAGGTTATTGAACTTCTGAAGGATATTGTGGAAATCCACGGTGTACTTCTGTACCACCTCCATAGGTTCGATCTGCTCCAGGCGGGCTTTTTTCGCGATCCTGTCTTCCCCTGAATCTGCATCGTTTTCCAGGTGACCGGCATCGGTAATGTTTCTCACGTATCGCACTTTATAGCCAAGATGTTTCAGGTAACGAAAGACCAGGTCAAAGGAAATGAAGGTGCGGCAGTTTCCAAGGTGTACATTGCTGTACACTGTAGGTCCGCATACATACATTCCAATATTCCCTTCATTAATGGGTTTAAAGACTTCTTTTTCTCCTGAAATGGAATTGTAGATCTTTAGTTCCTGCTCGTTATAAAGTGCCATATATGCTGATTGAGGTTTTTTAAAAGTCGGTTTCCAGGTTGATATAATCCAGAAAATCCCTTCTGGCTTCAGGATCCTTGAAGCGGCCACCGTATTCACTGGTTACGGTGCTGCTGGCCACATCGCGAATTCCGCGGCTGTTCACACAAAGGTGCTTGGCGTCAATAACGCAGGCTACATCTTCGGTTCCCAGTACTTCCTGAAGTTCTTTTACGATCTGCATGGTAAGTCTTTCCTGTACCTGTGGTCTCTTGGCATAAAAATCAACGATACGGTTCATTTTAGATAATCCCACAACTGTACCGTTAGAGATGTACCCTACGTGGGCTTTACCCACTATGGGTAGCAAGTGGTGTTCACAGGTGGAGTAGAGGGTAATGTCTTTTTCAACCAGCATTTCCCCGTACTTGTATTTATTCTGAAAAGTTGAGGCTTTGGGTTTGTATTTTGGGTTCAAACCTCCAAAGATCTCGTGCACGAACATTTTAGCCACTCTTTTTGGAGTGCCTTTAAGGCTGTCATCATTCAGGTCAAGTCCCAGTGCATCCATGATGTTCTTCACGTTCTCCTGGATGATCTCTACCTTTTCTGCATCAGTTTTGTCAAAGGCGTCCTTGCGCATGGGAGTGTCTGTGTTAGGACTCACAAAAGCATCGCCCATTTCATCTATGGCCTCGTCAATATTATTTTTTTTCATACTCGTTTTTAATCAACAGTCAAAGGACTTTTTGTTTAGGCTTGCAAAGATACATATTCTGAGGCTTTTTTGATAACCAACCAGAGCAGAGGTTTTGCAGTTTCATTTTCTTTATAAGATAAAAAAAGAGCAGCTGAAAAGCCGCTCTTTAAAAATGTCTTTTTTGGGCTTAGATTCCGAAGCTCAGGGTAAGAACTACATTATTATTCTTCCTGTTGATGTGCGCCCGGTCTGTAAGGCCTGTCTCGAACAATCGCGGATTCCGGTCCTGCTCAAAGGTCTCATAAGCTACATCAAGTTTGATGTTTCCGAAGTTATATCCCAGCCCCAGGGAATATCCCTGTAGGTCATCAATAGTGGTTTCATCCTCAAAAGGACTTTCTTCAAAACGGTATCCACCTCTAAGGCTCCAGCCTTCCAGGCGGTACTCGCCACCCAGCCTATAAGTGGAAGCGCCTTTTAATTCGGTTTCCAATAGTTCATTCTGAAGTGCAAAATCAGGATCAGATTTTGGTTTGAACTTCATACTGCTGTAGTCTTTATAAGAGTAGTCGAAGCTTAACAAAGCCCTGCCTCCAAAAAGATACGCAAGACTTCCTGTATAATTTGCAGGAGTTTGCAGTTTATAATCGGGATAAACATTAATAACATTAGGATCTACTACAGCACGGCCGAATTCATTGCTGTTGGTTTCCAGGTATTGTGTGGTTTCTTCTGAGATCTCGTACCAGGTAGGAGATTCATAACTAAAACCTGCTCTGACATTTTCACCTAATTTAGTTAAAGCCCCAATTTGCAGACTGAACCCGCTTCCCAGAGTACTTAATCGGTCTTCGAAGTATATGCTGTTGATCTCGCTTCCTGCATTGTTGTTGTTCTCGTAAAAACCAACTACACGATCATAATTGATGAAGTGCGTGTTAAGGTTGATTCCCATGTAAAGGAATTCCTGATACTGGGTCGCGAAATTGAACGAGAATTTTCCATTTAAGCCCGTGGCTGCATAAGAATATTCCTGATCGAAAGTTCCCGGGGCCACAGTGGAGTAATATTCGGTGTTGTCGAAATCTTCTTCATCAACTGCGCGGAGGATAAAGGACTGATAACCCAAAAATGCCTGTTGCGCGCCAAATCCTTCCCTTTCCCCTAAATAGGAGTAAAGGTCTGAAGGGGATTCGTCTTCTAAAGGCACAAGCAGGTCAAGGGGTATTCCTTGAGCGTATCCCAGGAAATATTGATCTATTGAACTTGAATTTGTACCGGCTGCCAAAAAATCGTCCTCGAAATTCGCTGTTTTGGAATAATTGAAAGCGATAGTGAACTTTTTCCAGTCACTGCTTTCATCAGTATTATTGAACACCATGGCAATTCCGCCCTGTCCCAGGTCAAAGTCTGAATTGGAGTTGCCGGTAGCGCCGTCCATATAAGTGACCTCGTTGTCGGCATTTTCAATATCCAGGCTAAGGCTCACAATACTGTTTAAAAAAACGGCAGAACCCGCAGGGTTAACATTGATTGAGGAAAGATCTCCTCCCAGGGCGCCGAAAGCGCCGCTCATTGCCCGGTATCGTGCTGTGCCGTACAGGTCATCACCTGAATAGCGAACAGCATCTGATATTGTTTGAGCCTCCATAGTCATTGATGCAATGGCTATGAAGGCAAAAAGTATCTTTTTCATGCAAAATGTGGTTTAGAAAATATTAGTTTCCGCGTCCCCGATTTGATCTGCTTGATCCTGAAGAAGACCTGGTGCTAGAAGATCTTGTGCTTGAGGATGAACGCACCGCGTTATTGTTTCCTGAAGATCTGGTAGACCTCACTCGGGTGGTATTGTTGCTTCGTGTCCTGTTACTTCTCACCGCTCTAACAGAGTTGTCTGAAGATCTTCTTGTTCTGTAATCTGTAGACCTCGACCTGTTGGTCCTGTAGGGTGTGTCGTTGGATCTCACTCTGGTGGACCTGGTTTGATAGGTTCTCCTGTCTGAGTTGCTTCGAACAGCTCTTACATCTCGAGGATTGGAATATCTCTGAATTCTGGAAGATCGGGCATCAATATTGGTGCGATTATAATCCCTGTAGTCCCCGTAGGAATTTCTCCTGGTAGAGGTATAAGCCACATCCCTGTAATTATAATGATGGTAGGGGTAATAATGAGGTCTATAATAGGGGTAGTATCCTCCCCAGTAAGGTGAGTAGTAAGGGGAATACCCGTATCTCCAGCTGCTCCATCCAAATCCTATGCCTATGCTCCAGCCGCTGTAATATCCATAAGGATATCCGTAGTGACTATATCTGTAATAAGGGTAAGGCCCCCAGAAAGGATCATAGAATCCGGCATAATAGGGATAGTAGTATGGCCGATAGAAAGGATCATTATAAATATTGATCGCGATCTCGTCAGGGTCAGTTCCCCAGGCTGCCTGTCCTACCTGGTAGTCCAGTTCTTCCTGCATGTAGTCGTCACCATACCCGGAACTGTAACTTTCAATATCGGTAAAAATTGCACCTTCTTCGGGTACAGCGGCAAACTGGTCTGCTTTTTCAGCAAATAGTTGTTGGTAGTATAAAGCGTTTTCGTAAGACTCCTCGTATTCATTAGCAGTATAGGCCTCGGTTTGATCAGAGGTATATATCCCGTCATTGTCGTACCCGGCATACTGGTATGAGCTACAGGAAGCTAATAAAAGAGCACTGAATCCGAAAAAAAGAGCTTTTACACTAAAAAGCTTGTAATATCGTTTCATGGCTTCTTTTTTATTATTGAACAAAGTATAAAAATAGTTAGTTTTGCGCTAACAGTAAAGTAATTAATAAGGTGCAAGATTTGTGCCAAAACAAAGGAGATGGCAAAGAACATAACAACGCGCAAAGAGGATTATTCCAAATGGTATAACGAACTGGTTGTCAAAGCAGGACTGGCTGAAAATTCTGCCGTACGCGGCTGTATGGTGATCAAGCCTTATGGCTATGCGATCTGGGAGAAAATGCAAGCTCAATTGGATAAGATGTTTAAGGAAACGGGGCATGAAAATGCATATTTTCCGTTGTTTGTTCCCAAAAGCCTTTTTGAAGCCGAAGAAAAGAATGCCGAAGGATTTGCCAAGGAATGCGCAGTAGTGACGCATTACAGGCTAAAGACCGATCCTGAGGATAAGAGCAAGCTCATCGTAGATCCGGATGCTAAACTAGAGGAAGAACTGGTGGTAAGACCAACTTCTGAAGCTATTATCTGGAACACCTATAAAGGCTGGATCCAGTCTTATCGCGACCTGCCTATTCTTGTAAACCAGTGGGCCAATGTAGTGCGCTGGGAGATGAGGACTCGCTTGTTCCTGCGTACTGCGGAATTTTTATGGCAGGAAGGTCATACTGCTCACGCTACAAGAGAGGAGGCCCTGGCAGAAACCGAGCAGATGAATAATATCTATGCTGAATTTGCCGAAAATTTTATGGCCATGCCGGTGGTTAAAGGTCGCAAAACCGAATCTGAACGTTTTGCAGGGGCCGAAGATACTTATTGTATTGAAGCGCTAATGCAAGATGGGAAAGCTCTCCAGGCGGGAACTTCCCATTTTCTTGGGCAGAACTTTGCCAAGGCTTTTGATGTGAAATTTGCTTCTAAAGATGGAGGATTGGAGCATGTTTGGGCTACATCATGGGGGGTTTCCACTCGACTTATGGGTGCCCTGATCATGACCCATAGTGATGATAACGGACTGGTGTTGCCTCCAAACCTCGCGCCAATACAGGTGGTGATCGTGCCTATATACAAAGGGGCAGAGCAGCTTGACCAGATCTCTGAAGTTGCGAATAAAATGGCTGCCGATCTCAGAGCGCAGGGAATTTCGGTTAAATATGATGACAGGGATACGCAGAAGCCCGGTTGGAAATTTGCCCAGTACGAGTTACAGGGAGTGCCGGTGAGGATCGCTATCGGTCCAAAAGATCTTGAGAAGGGAACGGTAGAGCTAGCCAGGAGAGATACCCTGAAAAAGGAATTTTTGCCGCAGGGAGAAGTAGTGGAGAAGGTGAAGGACTTAATGACCGAGATCCAGGAGAGCCTTTTTGAAAAAGCCAAGGACTTCCGCAAAGAACATACTACCCCGGTAGAGGATTTCGAGGAATTCAAAAAAGTCCTGAAAGAAAAAGGAGGCTTCATTTCTGCCCATTGGGATGGTACCGCAGAGACCGAAGAGAGGATCAAGGAGCTTACAAAAGCGACTATTAGATTGATTCCCTTTGATGTAGAAAAAGAGGAGGGAAAATGTGTACTTACGGGAAAACCATCTTCGCAGAGGGTACTGTTTGCAAAGGCTTATTAAAATTTTAAAAAAATTTGTTCAAGATTTGCGGCATTGAAAAATAGTTGTATTTTTGCATCCGCATTTAAGAAACAAATGGTCCGTTCGTCTAGGGGTTAGGACGCCAGGTTTTCATCCTGGTAACAGGGGTTCGATTCCCCTACGGACTACAAAAGGTTTGCAAGTCGTGTAAACCATCTTTGAAATAATAAAAATGGTCCGTTCGTCTAGGGGTTAGGACGCCAGGTTTTCATCCTGGTAACAGGGGTTCGATTCCCCTACGGACTACGAAAAAGAATTAATTTAATATTAGTGTAATGGCAAATCATAAGTCAGCGTTGAAGAGAATACGTAGCAATGAGACCAAGCGTCTTAGAAATCGCTACCAGCATAAAACTACAAGGAACGCGATCAAGAAGTTACGTGAGGCAGATAAGCAGGAGGCTGAGACTTTGTATCCTACAGTAGTTTCGATGATTGACAAACTAGCGAAACGCAACATTATTCATGATAACAAAGCCGCTAACCTTAAATCAAGTTTAGCAAAGCACGTAGCTGCGCTTTAATATAATAGTGTTCAATTTATACAAGAATGCCTTTCGTTCTGCGAAAGGCATTTTTTTATTTGATAATGTTTTTTAGTAGATATTATAATAGGTTGAAAACTAGTTATTTATTTTATTTTTCTTAAGTTTTTTGTAACTTCACTATACCTTCTGAAAAAGATCCTCTTTTTCAATCTTTTTACCCTACATTTTTTCCTCCCGCAGCTTGTCCCGAAGCAATTAGCTTTACCTGTTTGGTTATGGTGATTTTTAATAACCATAAACCTTTTAATTATGAGAACTTTTTTATCTAATTCGAATTTTAATTTTGTAGCTGCACTCTGCAGCTTATTTCTTCTAATTCTCTTTAGCTCTTGTGAGAAAGAAAGCCTTTCTGTACTGGAGGATAATATTCTTGATGCAAAAGCACAAAACAATGAGAAGGAGGGTAGTGATGATGATTTTCAATCTTTTCACCAAAGCTTCAATAACAATACAGATGCCTGGGCAGACCAGTATGTTGAGGGGGTGCTGGGATGGTGTGGAACTATTGAGCTTTGGACAAAGAAAACAGGTGAAGTGATGCCATCTAAGGGAAATGGCTATGCCACTGTGATGTGGGGTGAGTGTAATACCTTTTGGAGTGAGGAAGCTGATGAGGAAGGTCTTCCTACGTTCCAGTATGGAGCCCCTGCTACTCAGGACCCTGACTTGTGGAGTGCTACCTGGCCGTCAAGCGGATTTATTCAAAACCTCGATATTTATTTAGATCCGGCTATGTTTGATAATGGGGTTGCTTTCACTTATTCTAACTCCTTGAAATTGCAAGGAGAAATGGCTTTTATCTATTTTGCGTTTGATGTTGTAAAGGATGCGGGCTCGCTTTATATTAATGACTTTGAAGTTTCTGAAGCAGGTTGGTATACCTTTAGTTATGTCTATGGAGAGGATGAGGGTAAGCTTTTAATCGATTTTCAGCTTCTACAAAAAAATCAGTTGCTTTACTCTTTTCCTATAGAGAAGAGATTATATGCGCCGGAGGTATCTACTTCTGATCTTTGGGTGGATGATTATGGAAGTGGATATATTTGGTTTGTTTATCTTCAGGATGGTGTTGCGCTTCCAATTGATGAGCAAATGCTTCGTGCAGGAAAATGAAAAAAAAATCCGGTTTCAGGGAGGAAACCGGATTTTTATGTTTCTTAAATTCTTCTTATCCGTTCATGGAAAGTAAGAATTCTTCGTTATTTCTGGTTTGCTTGATGCGGTCGTTGATGAATTCCATGGCTTCTACAGGATTCATGTCTGCAAGATACTTGCGCATCACCCACATTCTTTGAAGTACGTTTTCTTCCAGTAGAATATCATCACGTCTTGTGCTGGAAGACGTAAGATCAATGGCAGGGAAGATGCGTCTGTTGGCGATCTTTCTATCCAGTTGAAGTTCCATGTTACCGGTACCCTTGAATTCCTCAAAGATCACTTCATCCATTTTTGAACCTGTTTCTGTAAGCGCGGTAGCGATGATAGAAAGAGAGCCTCCGTTCTCAATGTTCCTGGCTGCACCAAAGAATCTTTTTGGCTTGTGAAGGGCATTGGCATCAACACCACCACTCAGAACTTTTCCACTGGCAGGTTGTACGGTGTTGTATGCTCTCGCAAGACGGGTGATGGAATCCAGAAGGATCACCACATCGTGTCCGCATTCTACCATTCTCTTCGCTTTTTCCAGTACGATATTTGCAACTCTTACGTGTTCGTGAGCTTCTTTGTCAAAAGTAGAAGCTACCACTTCTCCTTTTACGTTACGCTGCATATCGGTAACCTCTTCAGGTCTCTCATCTATTAGGAGGATGATCTGGTATACTTCAGGATGGTTCGCGGCGATAGCATTGGCGATATCCTTAAGAAGCATGGTTTTACCGGTTTTAGGCTGGGCAACGATCATACCCCTCTGTCCTTTTCCTATAGGTGAGAAAAGGTCAATGATGCGGGTAGAAACCGTGCTCTGGCGCTCGGCTACATTGAATTTTTCCTGTGGGAAAAGAGGAGTAAGGTGTTCAAAAGAAACCCTGTCTCTTACCACCTGGGGATCCAGTCCGTTGATCTTGTTGATCTTGATAAGCGGGAAATATTTTTCACCTTCTTTGGGCGGGCGAACCTGCCCAAGAACAGTGTCCCCGGTCTTCAATCCGAATAATCTTATTTGAGATTGTGATACATAGATATCATCAGGAGATGACAAATACATGTAATCTGAAGATCTTAAAAAGCCATATCCATCCTGCATGATGTCAAGAACCCCTTCGCTTTCAATGATCGCGTCAAATTCGTAATCGGGTTCTTTATAACGGTTGCGGTTGTCACGGTTTCCGTTGTCGCGGTTGCCACTATCTCTGTTCCCGCTGTCTCTGTTTCCGCTGTCTTTTTGCTGACGCTGGTCTTTTTGACGGTTGTCTTTTCGAGTGTCCTTTTGCTGACCTCTGTTGTCTTTGGTTTGAGCCGGTTTTTTGGAATCCTCTCTTCTTGACTGGTCTTTTCCTTTTCCTGAAGTCTCTTTTTGTCTTGGAGAATGCTGTTTTCCCTGGTCTTTGGATGCTGACCTTTCTTTTTTATCAGATTTATCTGAAGTATCCTCTTTGGTTTCGGCTTCTGTATTTTTTTTGATACGCGGTTTGCGCTGTTTTTTGGCAGTGCTTTGTTCTTCCTGTGCCGGCTGAGATTGCTCATCATCGGTCAGGGCTTCCTGTACCTTTTTTGGGTTCGCAGCCTGATAATCAAGAATTTGATATACCAAATCCAGTTTCTTTTGAGTGCGGTATTTTGGTACGCGTAGGGTTTTGGCTATTTCCTGAAGTTCAGGCAACTTTTTAGCCTTTAATTCTGAAATTTCAAACATGAATGTTGTTGAATAAAATTTGTCTTTGGTTTAATTAACCTTCTCGAGGAAGAACCGAAAAAATTATTGGAGTCTAAGTAACCCTCGTTGAATTGGTTACGTAATGATACTGCAATTATACAATTTTATTTTAATATTTTAGATATGGTTTTCAAAAAGAATCTTTTATTTTTGTGCCTTCATTGACGAGATATGCTGCAAAGAATACAAACCATTTATCTTTTTCTGGCTGCCCTGGTAAGCGCAGGATTGATCTTTGTTTTTTCTCTTTGGGAAAACAGCGCAGGAGAAACCGTTTATGCTGAAGACCGTATTATGGTATTTTCCTTGTTCCTGGTTTCTGCATTGATCTCGTTCATTACTATATTTTTGTTCAAGAACAGGAAGCTGCAGTTCGTGCTGGGGCGACTTAATATTATATTAAACTTAATTTTACTAGGATTATTTGTCTATTGGTCCCTAAACATATCTGGAGAGAGTCAAATCTCAGAGAAAGGTATTGGGATGCTGATTCCTATCATTTCTATCGTTTTTTTAGTGCTGGCCAATAAGGCCATCAAAAAGGATGAGGATCTTGTAAAATCTGTGGACCGACTGCGATAAACCTTTCATCTTAGTAGTATTAGTGCGTAAAAACCCGGAGTGAAAGCTTCGGGTTTTTTTGGTTCAAGGTTCAAGGTTTTGGGTTTAGGTAGGGTATCGCATTAACGGGGCTGGTAAACGCTTTTTTCTAAAGGTAATTAAAAAAGCCATTTTTGAAAGCTCTTTTTGATCCCGTGTTCCTGAAGTGAATCGTCAAAGATTCTCACTTCTCACTTCTAAAATCTAATTTCTATTTCTTCCCCAGTTCAATAACCTCCAGGTCCTTGATCTCACTTCGGTCTATCTTGAACCGCAGCATGGTTCTTACCTGGTGAAAACCCTGTTTTCCTGCCGCACCCGGATTCATGTGCAGCAGGTTCAGCTTCTTGTCATGCATCACCTTCAGGATATGAGAGTGACCGGTGATGAACAGTTTGGGCGGGTCGGCTTTTATTTCCTCTTTTACGGCAGGGGAATATTTTCCAGGGTAACCTCCAATGTGCGTGATCCACACATCAATCCCTTCGCACATGAAGCGGTTATTTAGAGGAAATTCTTTTCTTATCTCGGCTCCATCTATATTCCCGAAAACGGCTTGCACCGGTCTTATTTTTTTCAGCTCGTCTGTTATTGTGGTAGTGCCTATATCTCCCGCATGCCAAATCTCATCGGCATCCTGGGCGTAGCTTTTTATGCGGTCGTCAAGGTGTCCATGGGTATCGCTTAAAAGAAGGATCTTTTTCATTGAAATTTTTTATAAAGAGATTAGAAATCTATCACAGCCGCGAGACGTGCAGTTGCTTATAATGGCTTATCTTTGTGTCTTTGAATGTAAAAGTAAAGATTTAGATTGAGATATTTTTTGGAGCTGGCATACTTCGGAAAAGCCTATCATGGGTGGCAAAGACAACCTGAGGCTTCAACTGTTCAGGAGGTGATCGAAAAAGCGCTTTCTACCCTGCTTCAGGAAAACATTGAAATTGTAGGTGCCGGAAGGACCGATGCCGGGGTACATGCTAAACAGCTTTTTGCTCATTTTGATGTCGAAATGGAAATGCCAGCTGAAATGGTTTTCCGGCTCAATTCCCTGCTTCCCAAAGATATCGCTATTCTCGATCTTTTCCCTGTAAAGCCTGAAGCTCATGCAAGATTTGATGCCGTGGCAAGAAGCTATGAGTATCACCTGGTGCAGAGAAAGGATGTTTTCACGACCGATATGGCTTACTGGGTCAAGAAGGAACTGGATGTAGAGAAAATGAACGAGGCGGCGAAGATCCTTCTGGAATATAGGAATTTTAAATGCTTTTCCAGGTCACGCACAGATGTGAGGACTTACAACTGTAACATTGAAACCGCTTACTGGGAGAAGCAGGATCACGGTCTGGTTTTTCATATTACCGCCGACAGGTTTTTGCGGAACATGGTAAGGGCCATAGTAGGCACCCTGCTGCAAGTAGGCCTCGGAAAAATAGAAGTGCAGGCAATGCACGAGATAATAAACAGTGAGAACAGGAGTGAAGCAGGCGCATCTGTGCCGGCTCATGGCTTGTTCTTGACAAAAGTTGAATACCCAAAAAGTATAAAAGGTTAATGGCTGCATCATCGGGAAACGCGTTTGATTTTAAATTGTTCAGGAGGCTTCTTGAATACACCCAGGTCTATAAATGGACCTTCTATTTTGTGGCGATCGCGGCTATTCTGCTGTCTTTTTTCGCAGTATTAAGGCCTTACCTTTTACAGGTGACCATAGATGAGTCAATCGTGCCGCAGGACAATGACCAGTTGTTGTTCTACATCTCGCTTATGGCAGGAGTGTTGTTCCTGGAAGTGATCTTTCAATTCTGCTTCATATACTTTGCCAACTGGTTGGGCCAGGAGGTGATAAGAGACCTTAGGGTTAACCTGTTTGAGCATATGCTGCAGTTTAAAATGAAATATTTTGACAACTCGGCTGTAGGGCGTTTGGTGACCCGGGCGGTGAGCGATATCGAAACCATCGCCAGTATCTTTAGCCAGGGCTTGTTCATGATCATAAGTGATCTCTTGAAAATGCTGGTGGTACTTGGTTTTATGGTTTATCAAAGCTGGAGGCTTACACTTCTGGTATTGCTGGTCCTGCCGTTCATTTTGTACGCTACCCGGGTTTTTCAGAAGAAAATGAAACTGGCTTTTGAAGAAGTACGTACTCAGGTGGCCAACCTTAACACCTTTGTGCAGGAACGTATCACGGGGATGAAGATCGTGCAGCTTTTCACCCGGGAAGAAAAGGAGTACGAGAAGTTCAAAGAGATCAATGACAAGCACAGAAAAGGCTGGATCAAAACCGTATGGTACAACTCCATTTTCTTTCCCATTGCCGAAATGTCCACTTCCATTACCATTGGTCTTATTGTTTGGTACGGCGGACTTCGTGTGATGGCCGGAAGTGAGGCGATCACTCTGGGGGTCATTGTCGCTTTTATCGAATTGAGCCAGATGTTGTTCAGGCCGTTAAGACAGATCGCCGATAAGTTCAATACCCTGCAAATGGGAATGGTGGCGGCAAATCGTGTTTTTGGCGTGCTCGACACCAAATCCTCCATTGCCGATGAAGGGACCCTGGAGATCGATCACCTTAAAGGTGATATCGCCTTTGAAAATATCCATTTTGGATATGTAGATAAAGAGGAGGTGCTGAAAGGGATCTCTTTTAAAGCCAATGCCGGGGAAACCGTAGCTATTGTGGGAGCGACAGGCGCCGGAAAATCTACTATTATTAACCTTTTGAACAGATCTTACGAGATCTGGGACGGGACGATCTATGTAGACGGTATAGATTCCCGCGATATCACGCTGAAGTCTTTGCGTTCGCAGATCGCAATTGTGCTGCAGGATGTTTTCCTTTTTGCCGATACCATTATGAACAACATTACCTTGAACCATCCCGAGATCACCCGCGAGTCGGTGATACAGGCGGCTAAGGATATTGGAGTGCACGAGTTCATTTCCAGCCTTCCGGGAGGGTACGATTATAACGTCAAGGAGCGCGGGGTCATGTTATCTTCAGGGCAACGCCAATTAATTGCATTTTTAAGAGCCTATGTAAGTGACCCGAGTATTCTGGTGCTTGACGAGGCTACTTCTTCCGTAGACTCCTATAGCGAACAATTGATACAGAAAGCGACCGACAAGATCACCCAGGGCCGTACCTCAATTGTTATCGCGCACCGCCTGGCCACTGTGAAAAAAGCGGATAAGATCCTTGTTATGGATGCCGGAAAGATAGTGGAAATGGGTAATCACCAGGAGCTGTTGCAGAAAGAGAACGGTTACTACAAGAAATTATACGAGGTGCAGTTCATGCAGGAAGAAGAGACCCTTTAATTACACCAGGTCTTCTTTTAACTTCTGAAGCAGGTCTTCCCGGTCTTCATACATCACAAATTCCCCGTCTTTTATATAAGAGGTCTGTCCTGTTTCCTCACTTACAACAAGGGCGATGGCATCGGTTTTTTCGGTGATGCCTACAGCCGCTCTGTGGCGAAGTCCGAATCTTAGCGGAATCGTCCTGTCGTTTGAAACCGGAAGTACCACCCGGGTAGCGGTAATGTAGTTATCCTCGATGATCATTGCCCCATCGTGCAAAATGCTGTTTTTATAGAAAATGGATTCGATAATGGGCTGGTTGACCAGGATCTTCATGCTGTCTCCTGAATTCTTCACGAAATCCAGGCTGGTGCTCCTTTGAATTACGATCAGGGCACCTGTATTTGTCCTCCCCATGTTCTCACAGGCCCGTACAATGGCTTCAATGTCATTCGGCGTTTCCAGGTCGTCTTTGATAAGTTTGAGGGTTTGGAGGAATCTTCTTCTTCGGGCAAAATTGGTGGAGCCTATCATGAGCAGGAATTTCCTTATTTCCTGCTGAAAGACCACGATCAACGCGAACATTCCCACGCCAATGAACTCTCCCAGCACGTTGCTCAGCATTTCCATTTGCAGCAACTGGGTAAGCTTCCACACAAAGTAAATGATCACTATCCCAATGAAGATGTTGACGGCCACCGTGCCTTTTACCAGCTTGTATAAATAATAGAGGAGGGCGGCGATAAGCACTATATCAACAACGTCCAGGATGCGCAGGTCTAAAAACTCCAAAGTAGATTTGCTTTTTGGTAAATGTAAAAAATATTAGGCTAGTTTCTCAGTCGTCCCACTAATTTCACGCATTCCATGGCTTCCTTGACGTCATGTACCCTAAGGATATTTGCGCCTTTTAAAAGGGAAATGGTGTTGAGAACTGTGGTGCCGTTAAGTGCTTCTTCGGGGGTGGTGTTGAAGGTCTTGTAGATAAGTGATTTTCGGGAAAGTGCTGAAAGTACCGGCAGTTCCAGGTTTTTCAGGAGTTCAAGCTGTGAAAGCAGTTCAAAATTTTGCGCAATGTTCTTCGAAAACCCGAAGCCGGGATCCACTATAAGATCGTTAATGCCCTGATCTCTGGCTTCAGCGATCTTTTTGGAAAAGTACTTCAGAAGATCCTCTGTAAGATCCTCGTATTCGTTGAGGTCTTTCATTGTTTGCGGAGTACCACGCATATGCATGATGATGTAAGGCACTTGTAAACGACCTATGGTCTCCATCATCTTTGAGTCCAGGTTGCCGGCAGAAATATCATTGACCATCGCGGCGCCCGCGGCTACACATTCTTCTGCCACTTTGCTTCGGAAGGTGTCGATGGATAAAAGGATATCCGGAAATTCTTCGAGCAGCGATTTCACTACCGGAAGGATCCTTTGAAGCTCCTCTCCTTCAGGAATATCTGTAGCGCCCGGCCGGCTGCTGTAGGCTCCCACGTCTATAAAAGTGGCTCCTTCTTTCAGCATTTTTTCGGCATGAAGAAGAAATTCCCTCTTGGTTTTCCGCTTTCCGCCGTCATAAAAAGAGTCGGGCGTGATGTTGAGAATGCCCATGACTTTTGGGGTGGAAAGATCGACCAGTTGGCCTTTACAGTTGATATACATTTTTGAGCGCTGTTTTCCTGATGAAAAAATTAACTTTGACAATTCGAAATAAATCAGCGAAATTTACGCAATTAACCCGTTTTTATGAAGGATACTTCAGCTCAATATGATGCGGTGGTAGAGGAGTGCCGCAGCTTGTTTATTAAAAAAATGAAAGATTACGGATGCGCCTGGCGCATCTTACGGCTTCCGTCCCTTACAGACCAGATCTTTATCAAGGCGCAGCGCATTCGCGGACTTCAGGAGAACGAGGTGAGAAAAGTAGACGAAGGGGAAGTGCCCGAATTCGTTGGGATCATCAATTACTCGGTCATGGCGCTTATTCAGCTTGAAAAAGGAGTGGCCGCCCAACCTGATCTTTCCACAGAAGAAGTTTCCGAATTGTATGACAAGGTCATCAAAAAGACCAAAAAATTAATGGAGGATAAAAATCACGATTACGGCGAGGCCTGGCGTGATATGAGGGTGAGCTCTCTTACCGATCTTATCCTTCAGAAGTTATTGCGCATCAAGCAAATAGAAGACAACCAGGGCAAAACCCTGGTAAGCGAGGGGATAAGCGCGAACTACGAAGACATGATCAATTATGCCGTTTTTGCCCTCATACATATTAATGAGACCGGTAAAGTGAGCTGAAAATAAAAGGAACAGTATGAGAATAGTAGTAAGTATTGCCCGATGGGTAGTAGGTTTATTGTTTATTTTTTCGGGGTTTGTAAAACTGAACGATCCCATAGGATTTTCCTTTAAACTGGAAGAATACTTTAGCCCTTCTGTTCTTGATCTTGAATTTTTGGCACCTTTTGCGCTGGTGATCGCCATCCTGCTGGTGGTTTTTGAACTGGTGCTAGGTATTATGCTCCTGATAGGTTATCTGCCAAAGTTCACCACCTGGGCCTTGCTGCTCATGATCATATTTTTCACCTTTTTGACCTTTTATTCGGCGTACTTTAATAAAGTAACCGATTGCGGATGTTTTGGGGATGCCATTCCATTAACACCCTGGGAGAGCTTCTATAAAGATGTGATCCTGTTCATTTTGATCCTGGTGCTGTTCTTTAACCGGAAATACCTCACCCCGTATCTCGCCCCGGCCTCTCACCGCTGGATCGTTTTCCTGGCGTTCATGTTATGCTTCACCTTTGCCTATTATGTGCTGATGCATTTGCCGCTGATAGACTTTAGGGCCTATAAGGAAGGCACCAACATTCAGCAGGGAATGAGCATTCCGGAAGGAGCGCCCGAGGCAATCTATGACTACCACTGGAAATTCATGGATAATGGCGAGGAAAAGATCGTGACCACTAAGGGGTCCTATCCACAGGTAAGCGGCGACTTCATTGAGGTGGAAACCGAACTGGTGCAGGAGGGTTATGTGCCGCCTATCCACGATTTCTCGATGGAAAAGAACGGAGAAGATTTTACCGCAGAATTCTTACAGGAAGATAAATTGCTCATGATCGTTGCCTATAGCCTTAGAAGAAGTGAGGCTGACGGTCTGAGAAAACTGAATGCCGTGATTGAGGAAGCCAAAAGCAAAGGCTACCGGGTGATTGGTCTGTCGGCTTCGGGCGAAGAGCTTAAATCGCAGGTAAGCGAAAAATACGATCTTGACCTGGAATGGTTCTTCAGTGATGAAACGGCCCTAAAGACCATCATCCGCAGTAATCCGGGGATCGTAAAGCTGAGTGAGGGCACCATTCTTCAGAAATTACACTGGAACGATTCAGAAAAGCTCGACCTCTAAAAAGCAGTTCCATTTCCTCTTTTTTCAACCTGGCATATTCTTAAAATGCTCAGGCATTGTCGTGGCATATAGGTATATTTGTACCGCTGGCGTTGTACCTGTACACCTACAGGCGCATACCGGCAGAATCTGATTCATTTTTTAGTAAAGTTTTAGCGTAAGCTTCAAAAAATGAATTTTATCTTATCAACCATAAATACTTGAAAATGAGAGAAAAAATAGTAGCCGGAAACTGGAAAATGAACAATGATCTTGCGCAGACTGAAGAGTTGTTGAAAGGGATCAAAAAACAATGGGAAAACAACCCGGGAGTTCGGGTGATAGTGGCCCCTGCCTTCACTAATCTTTATCATGCCTTTGATTCGCTAAGGGAAACAGAGGTAGAGGTGGCTGCGCAGAATATGAACGAGAATGAGAGCGGCGCCTACACCGGCGAAGTTTCGGCTGCCATGCTTACCAGCGTGGGAGTGAAAACTGTGATCCTGGGACATAGCGAGCGTAGGGCCATCTTTAAAGAAACCGATGAGGTACTTGCCAAAAAAGTAGATGCGGCACTAAAAAACGATATGGAAGTGATCTTTTGCTGCGGAGAGGAGTTGGAGGAAAGGAAGAACGGAAACCATTTTGATGTTGTAAAACAGCAACTGGAAAGAGGATTGTTTCATATTGCTCCTGAAGCCTGGAAGAGTGTGGTCATAGCCTATGAGCCTGTATGGGCAATAGGTACAGGGGAGACCGCTTCTCCAGAGCAGGCGCAGGAAATGCATTCATTCATAAGAAAAACCATTTCAGAAAAATTCGGAGAAGAGATCGCTAACGAAGTTTCTATCCTGTACGGCGGAAGCGTAAAGCCGGCCAATGCAGAGGAGATCTTCGCGAAAGAGGATGTGGATGGCGGACTTGTTGGTGGCGCCAGTTTGAAGGCCGAAGATTTCCTGGCCATTGTACGCGCGTTTTAAAAGGAACGAATGAATTATTTAGAGTTTAAATTTATTATTGATCCCCCGCAACCGGCCTCAGAGATCCTGATCGCCGAACTGGGCCTGGCAGGCTTTGAAAGTTTTGTGGAGAATGAAGACGGGATCACTGCGTATATACCCAAAGAGGAATTTGACGCGGAAGCAATGGCCGGGATCCATATTTTGCAATCGCCTGAATTTGATATCTCCTATACGCAAAAGGAGATAGAGCAGGTGAATTGGAACGAGGAATGGGAAAAGAACTTTCATCCCATAATGGTGAATGAGACCTGCAGTGTGCGTGCGCCTTTTCATCCTGAACCTGATGTGAGATACGATATTGTGATCGAGCCAAAGATGTCATTTGGAACGGGTCACCACGCCACTACTCACATGATGATACAGTTTTTACTGAAGCACGAACTTGAGGGAAGAAGGTCCTGGATATGGGCTGCGGCACCGGAGTTTTGGCTATAGTGGCCGAAAAAAGAGGAGCTAAGGAAATTGACGCGATTGATATTGATAATTGGTGTTATTTGAACACCATTGAGAATGTTGAACGCAACAACTGCAATAAAATTACAGCATTTGAAGGGGCCGCCGAGCTGCTGGAGGGTAGGAAATATAATAGCATCATTGCCAATATCAACAGGAACATTCTGCTGGAAGATCTGGCGACCTATGAAAAGTCACTGAACACTGGCGGAGAACTCTATTTGAGCGGTTTTTACGCCAATGATATTCCTGTGATTCAGGAGGAGTGTGAAAGGCTTGGAATGCAGTTTGATGAACAACTTGAGAGGGATGAATGGGTAGCGCTGAGGTTTCTGAAAAGCTAAACATTGCAGAGAATTTTTTAACTTTGAGTTCTAGAATTGCTGTGATTGAAAAAGAAGGATTATGAGTACGAAGGAGAAAGTTTTAGAGAAGAAGGAGGTTAAGACCAAGGAGTCAAAGTTACATGAGATCATTTTATACAACGATGATTACAATACTTTTGACCATGTGATCGAAACCCTTATAGTAGCATGTGATCATGTTCCCGAGCAGGCCGAGCAGTGCGCTTTGCTCGTTCACTACAAGGGTAAATGCTCTGTAAAGACAGGCACCTACAAAGACCTGGAGCCGCGCTGTGGCAAGCTTCTGGAAGAAGGATTGACAGCAGAGATCGTGTAGAAACAGAAAAAATAAAAAGTAGAAAGGAAAACCCGTAACGTTTGTTGCGGGTTTTTTAATTGGAATGGAGAATTTAATTTGATTAGCTTCGCATAACACTGGAGAGTCAGTTCTTGTTGGTGATTTTTCAGTGTTTTTACTCCGCATAGAAAAGTTACAATGAAGTTTAGCGCGTCTTTTTTCAGCCCCATTAGATGAAGTTTTCCCAAGTTGCGATAGTCATTCTTTTGCCTCTTATTTTGTTACAAAGTAGATTGGAAGCACAAGAGGTTTTACCTACTTATTCAGATTATTTAACAGATAACCTGTATTTACTTCACCCATCCATGGCTGGAGCCTCTAACCTTAATAAGCTCAGGTTAACTGCACGGCAGCAGTGGTTTGAGGTCAAGGATGCTCCTTCACTGCAGACCTTAAGTGTACACGGTAGGCTCAACCAAAAGGTCGGAGTGGGGGGAATAATCTTCAATGATCAAAATGGGAATTATGCCCGCAGGGGGATCTACGGCAGTTTTGCCTATCACCTCATGTTTTCCAGGAGTGAATTGGACCTTAATCAGCTTTCTTTTGGGGTTAGTGCTGGTTTGATCCAGCACATTCTGGATGAGCGTCGTTTTTTGGGTAATGATCCGCTCATAGGCAATGGGAATAACTCAGATATTTATACGAATATGGATGTGGGGGCGTCTTATTACTATTTTAATTTTTTCGCACACCTTACTGCTAAGAACCTACTCTCGATAAACAGAGAACTGTTTTTCTCTGAGGCTATTCCCAATAATCAGCGGAAATATCTTTTTTCAACCGGCTATGTTATCGAAACGCGTAGCCGTTATTGGAGTTATGAACCTTCTATCCTTTTTCAGCTGAAGGAAGCCACTTCAGAAAAAACGGTTGATCTGAATTTCAAGATCTACCGTGACCTGAGTTTAGGCTCCCTTTTTGGTGGCCTGTCTTACCGAAGGAGTTTTGACGCTTCGGAATATACTTCAAATGGCGAAAATCTAAAAAATGACCAACTTCAATACCTTACTCCCTTCGTTGGATTCGAGTACAAAAGATTCCTTTTTGCCTATACCTATAGTCAGCAGTTTAACTCACATGTCATAAGCAATAGTGGGTTTCATCAGCTTACCCTTGGCTATAACTTTGGAAAGAACCGTGCTCGGTACGATTGTTATTGTCCCGGTGTTAACCAGCGGAAGAGTTTCTGACCTTGAACCAGATAGAAAAGTCATTTTGCTGAGCTTCATCAGTTTTTGACCAGTTTGGAGCTGAAGCAGCTTGAGAAATTAAATTTTTGAATTCGTAATGGCTACATTTGCCAAATGCGCCCCCTGCTAGTTTTGTTTGTAATCTTTGTTACCAGCCCTTTATTAGGACAGTATGAATTTTGTGCCGGAAGTAAGGGAGATCCTATCTATCATCAAGATTTTGAGGGTGGGAATACGGCTTTGCCTTCAGGTTTCACTACATATGACTATGTTACGGGAGACCCCAATGATGGTCAATTTACCGTTTCAGACCAGTTAGGGCAGAATAATGGAACTTGGCACCCTTACTTCCCGGAAACTGCAATTTCTGGAGGTAAAGCTCTAATCGTAAATGCCTCATATGACTCGGGTCAATTTTTTCAAACCTCAATATCAGGACTGTGCCAGAATACCACCTATGAGTTCTCGGCTTTTCTTATGAATGTATACGATCGCAGCAGTGAGGCTTGTGAAGAAGGAGGGATACCCGTAAATGTACGTTTCGAGATCTGGGACATTACCGAAACTATTCTGTTGAAAACGATGAGTACCGGTAATGTCATTTCAACCACTGCCCCGGAGTGGGAAAATTTCGGTCTTACTTTTCACTCTCAGGCGGGCCAGGATGCCATTATTCTTAAAATGTATAATAACGGTGAAGGGGGCTGCGGAAATGATCTTGCTATTGATGATATCATTTTCAGGTCTTGTGGTGATCTCACTACCATTTCTTCTACAGAAGGTTCTTCAGAAAAATTAGATATATGTGAAGAAGATCTGCCAGGAACAATAGAGCTAAATGCCAATCCGGACCTTTCGGTATATTCCAGCCATTTTTATCAGTGGCAAAGCAGTAGTGACCTGAAAACATGGATCGACATCCCTGGAGAAAATTCTGAAACATTGATCACGGATGGAATTATGACCAATACCTACTTTAGAGTAAAAGTAGCAGAGGATCCAAATAACTTATCAGGGAATTATTGCAGTTCTGCCTCGTCTCCGTTCAATGTGAATATAGTGGAGACACCACAAGCGCCAATAAATAACGGGGATAAGATAATTTGTGGCAATGAACCATATCCGCCATTAGTGGTCACTCCCGAACCCGGGGAGTGGATTAATTGGTATGACCAACCTTTCGGCGGGCAGCTATTAGCAGAGAAAAGTTCTTCTTTTTATCCTGAAAAGGAAGGCACTTTTTATGCTGAAGCTGTTAAGGAAGGGTTTTTATGCCAACCGGGACAGCGTACCGCGGTTATTTTTAAGGTATTGCCTGCTCCGGAAATTTCGCCTGATGAAAACAGGTTTTTATGTGAAGGTTCTACTATTTCTCTTAAGGCAGGACCTGCAGGAATGACTTACCTATGGTCAACAGGTCAAACTACCCGCAGTATAGAAGTGTCCAGTGCCGGCGATTTTTCCGTAGAAATATATAATTCTTACGGCTGCAAAGTAGTCCAGAAATTTAAGGTTGATGAGGTGGACCTCCCAAAAATAAAAGGGATTACCTCCAGGGAGAGAACGGTTACCGTTGAAGTGGAACAGGAAGGAGAATTTGAGTTTTCACTGAATGGTCGAACCTTTCAAAGATCCAATGTTTTTGATTCGGTCAATGGGGGAATTTATATTGCTTATATGAGAGATGTTTTTGGATGTGCAACAGTTTCCCAAAAGTTTGCACATCTGGTCATACCTGAATTCATAACACCCAATAATGATGGATTTAATGATTATTTTGAATTAAATGGGGTTTCGTTTTTTGGTGCTTCCGAAATTAAAATTTTTGACAGGTATGGTAAATTGCTAAAAGTCGGCAACGGGGATACTTTTAGATGGGATGGCACATCGGCTGGTAAGGAGCTTCCGGCAGATGATTACTGGTATCAAATCAAAATAGAGGGATTTGATGTTAAAAAAGGCAGTTTTAGTTTGATTAGATAAGATTAATTACCCAAACATTCGTAAGCTATAAATGAGAAGGGGTTCAGTTCAAAACTTCCCGCCTCCTGACCTGAGTCATAAATTTTTCCTACAAAACACCTGAATTTTGTGCCTTGAAAACAAATTCGTGCTGTAAACCTATGGAAAAACAAAAAATAGTGATAGTAGGTGGGGTTGCCGGCGGGGCAACAGCTGCCGCCAGGTTAAGACGTAGAAATGAAAATTCCCATATCGTCCTTTTAGAGAGGGGCGAGCATATTTCTTTCGCTAACTGCGGCCTGCCTTACTATATTGGTGGTTCCATAGAAAAGAGGGAGAAGCTGCTGGTTCAAACAGTAGAAGGTATGTCCAGGAGGTTCAAATTGGATATCCGAAACTTGAGCGAGGTACTTTCCATTGATCGGGCCAAAAAAGCGGTCAGGATCATGGATCTTAGAACCGGAAAAGAATATGAAGAATCTTACAACGTGCTGCTGCTTTCTCCCGGGGCAAAACCGTTTTTGCCTTCCGTGGAAGGAATAGCAGAGGCCCAAAACCTTTTCAGCCTACGCAATATTCCCGATACCGACAGGATCAAATCTTACGTGGAGAAATACCAGCCAAAAACCGCGGTGATAGTGGGTGGCGGATTCATTGGCCTGGAAATGGCCGAAAACCTTAATGATTTGGGTATAAACGTGAGCCTGGTACAACGGTCTGAACAGGTGATGCCGGTCCTGGATTTTGAAATGGCTGCGATTGTGCAGCAGCATTTGCGCGCTAAAGGAGTACAGCTTTTTCTGAATAATGGAATGGAGCGCATTGAAGCTGAAGGGAAAAAAGTGATCCTGAAGAACGGTAAAGAACTGTATGCCGATATGATCATCATGGCAGCAGGAGTACAGCCGGAGAGCAAGCTGGCAGAAGAGGCCGGCCTGGAACTGGGAAGCCGAAAGAGCATCAAGGTGAATGAATACCTGCAGACTTCAGATCCTTCAATTTACGCGGTTGGGGATGCGATCGAGGTGAAAGATTACATAAGCGGGGAAAGCAGTTTTGTGCCCCTGGCGTGGCCTGCGAACCGGCAGGGGCGCATTGTGGCAGATACTATTTCCGGGAAACCCACTGCATACAAAGGAACTCTGGGAACCTCAATTGCCAAGGTTTTTGATCTTACTGCGGCTACCACGGGCAATAACGAAAAGATGCTGCAAAGAATGGGGGTAGCTTACAGGATTGTGCACATACACCCCAGTTCCCACGCCGGGTATTATCCCGGAGCGGCGCCACTAGCCTTAAAAATGCTTTTTTCACCTGAAGATGGAACTATTCTTGGCGCACAGGCGGTGGGAGCCAAAGGGGCAGACAAACGCATTGATGTGCTGGCAACAGCCATAAGGGGAGGCCTCACCATTTATGATCTTCCTGAGCTGGAACTGGCTTATGCGCCGCCATTCTCATCGGCCAAAGATCCGGTGAACATGTTGGGTTATGTCGCCCAGAACATGCTGGACGGTAGGCTTGAAACTTTTCAATGGTATGACGTGGCAGAACTACAGGAATCCGGAGCTTTTATTCTGGATGTCAGAGAAGAAAAGGAGTGGGAGGCCGGTCACATAGAAGGTGCCGTGCACTTCCCACTGGATACTTTACGAGACCGCATCAGCGAACTTCCTGCTTCTGAAACCATTTACTTATACTGTCACGCCGGTCTTAGAGGCTACCTGGCTACGCGTATCCTCGAGGAGAATGGTCTAAAAGTAAAAAACCTTGACGGAGGAAATAAGACTTACCAGGTTGCTATGAAGGAGAGGAGGTTAGCCGAAAGAGCAATTATAACAGAACCAATTTTGGATTAGTTGGACAAACATGTTTCTCAAAAGTTCTTTTTAATGTTTTCCTATGAGTAGGAAAATGTTGAACAGCTTTTGACCTCGAATAAATATCCTTTTTTGGTGTCTGTGAGAAATAGAGGGTTTTGGAAAAAAAGGATATTTTTTTCTCGAATTTTCTTTTCGTTTATTGAAAAGAAAATCTATATTTGCACCCGCAAAAAGGCCTCGTGGCGCAACTGAATAGCGCATCTGATTACGGCTCAGAAGGTTCCAGGTTTGAATCCTGGCGAGGTCACTAAAAATGAAAGGTCTGCATGAAAGTGCAGACCTTTTTTTATTCCTGAAATTCGAACTTCGAAGGGGCTGTGGGATTTAGTTTTTAAGCATCGGCTTCAATACCTCCCATACATTTTCGGCCACGATCTGGTGACCTTCTTCTGTGGGATGGATGCCGTCAGCCTGGTTTAGCTCCGGATTCCCGGCCACGTCTTCGAGCAAGAAGGGAATGAGTTCCACATTGTTCTTCTTAGCAAGTTCAGGAAAGATCTTTCTGAATTCCGCTGTGTACTCAGGCCCCATGTTAGGAGGGATCTGCATCCCGGCGAGGATGATTCGGGTATCTGGATTTTTCTTCCTTACAATTTTGATGATCTCCTGCAGGTTCTTTCGGGTCTCTCGGGGCGGGATACCACGAAGGCCGTCATTGGCCCCAAGTTCCAGCACAAAAATATCCACCTCCTGGTTCAGGACCCAGTCTATCCGGTTCTTGCCGCTTGCGGTGGTCTCCCCGCTAAGCCCGGCATTGATGACATTATAATTTAACCCCAGCGAATCAAGCTTCTCCTGGATCACGGCTGGAAAAGCTTCATTGGGGTCAAGGCCCATTCCTGCAGTAAGGCTGTCTCCGAAGAATAGGATGTTCTTTGCGGTTTTTTTCTCTTCCCTGGTTTCCTTTTCTTCGGCCGGTTTTTCCTGTTCCTGCTTTTGCTCTCCGCAGGATAGGAAAAGGGTCATAATGATCAACAGCAGTTTTGGGTTTAAGTTTCTCATGGGTGAAAGCTTCTTTTTCAAAATCAAATCCTTATTTTTCTTGTTCTAATATAGGCAAAAGAGGATGGCAAAGATATTAACCGTGGACAATTTGGAGAAAAGCTACTCCAGTGGCTCAAAACAGCTGAAGGTGCTTCAGGACATCAGTTTCAATGTGGAGGAAAAGGAAACCTTTGCCATCGTTGGTCCTTCCGGAAGCGGAAAGACCACGCTCCTGGGGCTATGCGCCGGGCTGGACAGGCCCGATTCCGGAGAGATCTCCATCTGCGGAACCCATTTGAATCCTCTTGATGAGGACGAACGAGCTGTGCTGCGGAACCGAAAAGTGGGTTTTGTTTTCCAGGATTTCCAGTTGTTGCCAACCCTTACCGCATTAGAGAACGTAAGCGTTCCCCTGGAGCTGCAGGGTGAACGAAATGCTTCGGGAGCCGCAAAGGCGTTGCTTGAAAAAGTCGGTCTGGGAGACAGGTTACATCATTATCCGTCGCAGCTTTCAGGAGGAGAGCAACAAAGAGTTGCTGTGGCAAGGGCATTTTCTAACCGGCCTTCGATCCTTTTTGCCGATGAACCCACGGGCAACCTGGATGCCGAGACAGGGGAAAAAGTAGAACAGCTTCTTTTCGAGTTGAACCGGGAGCTGGGTACCACTTTGGTGATCGTGACCCACGACATGGAACTTGCGCAAAAAACTCAGAAGATCCTGAGGTTAAAAGGTGGGAAAATAATAGCAAAAGATATTTCGGCAACATGAAAGAGCAGAGAAAGTTTGGATCTTTCCGAAGTTCTTTCTCCTGGCTCTTAAAAATGGCCGGGAGGGACGGGAAAGCGAGCAGCAGAAAACTTACGCTGTTCATGGCGTCCATTGTGCTGGGTATAGCAGCAGTTGTGGGCATCCAGTCTTTTGGTGAGAATTTAAAAGATAACATCGCAAGCCAGTCGAAATCCTTGATGGGTGCAGATTTTACTATAGACAGTGAAGATCCGCCAAACGAGAGAGTACAGCAAATAATCGATTCCCTGGGTGGTGCCGATGCGCGGGAAATAAGATTTGCTTCAATGGCTGCTTTTTCACGAACTGACGCGACCAAACTGGTGCAGGTGAGAGGAATAGAAGGGGATTTTCCGTTCTATGGAGAACTGGAAACCAAACCGTCATCTGCAGCGAATGATTTCAGAACACGTGATGCGGCCCTGGTAGATGCTACGGCCATGGCGCAGCTGGGAGTGGAGATTGGCGACAGCATCAAGATAGGTGCGGTGAAATTGCCTGTTGCAGGAGAGCTTATTTCAGTGCCGGGAAGCTCCTCCCTCTTCAGTTCCATGGCTCCCCCGGTGATCATTCCATATAAATATATTGATGAATCGGGTCTGGTTCAAAAGGGCAGCCGCATAGATTACGAGTTCTACTTTAGATCCTCTCTGGGAACTGACATGGAGGAGCTGGAGGAAAAACTTGATCCTGTACTAGATCAAAATGACGCCGATCTTGACACACATTCTTCCACCAGTGAACGCCTTGGCCGCAGGTATGAAAATTTCTCGAAATTCCTGAACCTGGTCGCCTTCATAGCCTTGCTGCTCGGCTGCGTGGGGATAGCCAGTGCCATTCACATCTACATAAAAGGCAAACTAAAGGCTGTGGCTTTGCTCAAGTGCCTTGGCGCTACCCGCAAACAGACCTTTTTGATCTACCTTATCCAAATTGCTGTTATGGGTTTCCTGGGAGGCTTAATGGGGACTTTGCTCGGCCTATTGCTGCAGCGATCCTTCCCAGTGGTTCTTGGTGATCTGCTTCCTTTTCAGGTAGAGCTTAGCTTTTCATGGCAACCGGTATTTATGGGGCTGTTGCTGGGAGTGATCATTTCTGTATTGTTTGCCTTATACCCGTTGATGGGAACGCTTTATGTTTCCCCTTTGGAGACATTGCGGGTTAGGGAAAAAGGAACCGGGCGATCCAAAAGATCAGCAATATGGGTGTCTCTGGCAATATTTCTTTTTATTTATCTCTTTTCCTTTTGGCTCTTGAATGACTGGTTGTATGCTGCCGGATTCGTGGGAGGCATGATGCTGACATTTGCTATTCTGGCAGGAGTAGCAAGTCTCTTTATGAACCTGATAAGAAAATATTTTCCCGCATCCTGGGGTTTCGTTCCAAGGCAGAGCCTGCGAAATCTCTTTCGGCCGCAGAACCAAACGCTTACTTTGGTTCTTACAATTGGAGTAGGAGCTTTTCTCATCAGCACTTTATATTTTACCCGGGATCTGTTACTGGCACAGGCTTCTATCGAGGGGGATGCAGACAGCCCTAATTTGATCCTGCTCGATGTGCAGACAGAGCAGCGGGATAAAGTTGTTGCCACTATAAGGCAACAGGGCTTTCCGGTCATAAACACCATTCCCATCGTGACCATGCGGGTACAGAACCTTAGAGGGATTCCTGTGAATGAGCTTCGGAAGGATACTGCTTCCGAAGTCAATACCTGGATCCTGAATCATGAGTTTAGGGTGACTTACCGCGATTCTATCATTGCTTCGGAAACCCTCCAGGAAGGGCAGTGGGTGCCTGAATATAAAGAGCAGGAAATAATTCCCATCTCGGTAAGCGATGGCTTTGCCCAAAGCGCAATGGTTGGCGTGGGAGACACCGTGGATTTCAATGTTCAGGGAGTGGTGATGCCAACTGTTGTAAAGAGCATTAGAAAAGTGGATTGGGCAAGAATGCAGCTGAATTTTTCCCTGGTCTTTCCTGCAGGCGTCCTGGAAAACGCGCCACAATTCAAAGTGCTTACAACTCGCGTTCCTGATGAACGATCCTCAGCCCACCTGCAGCGGGAACTGGTCCGTCAATTTCCCAATGTTTCCATCATAGATCTTAGGCAGGTACTCACCGTAATAGGGGATATCCTTGATAAGATCTCCCTGCTCATCAATTTCATGGCCTTCTTTAGTATCTTCACCGGGGTCATTGTTCTGCTGGGCGCGGTGAGGACCAGTAAATATCAAAGGATAAGGGAAAGTGTTTTGCTAAGGACCATCGGCGCCCGCAGCAGGCAGATCCTGAAGATCACCGCTTTGGAATATCTTTATTTAGGTGCGCTGGGCAGTCTTTCCGGGATCTTGCTGTCCCTTATTGCCAGTCAGCTGCTGGCCTGGCTGCTGTTTGACGCCAGTTTTCTGCCGTCAATCATCCCGTTCTTGATCATCTTTCCGGCCATTACTTTACTGGTTTTGGCAGTCGGTTTGGGTAATAGTCTGGGCATCATTAAAAGTCCGCCACTGGAAGTGCTTCGGAAGGAATCCCGTTAAAAATGCCATTTTCGAACCTCCTGGTTCTTCAGAAAAAAATTTAGGTTTTCTTAACGCTTCTGCTATATTTGTTTCATGGCTAAACTAGACGAGTTTATAGCTGAATTTGCCTCCTTTGTGTGGGGACTTCCGCTTTTAATATTGCTTACCGGTGGCGGATTATATCTGCTGATCTATTCAAAATTCTTACCCTACAGATACCTTAGACATTCCATTGAAGTACTGAGGGGGAAGTACGATAACCCCGACGATCCGGGGGAAATAAATCACTTCAAAGCGCTTTCCACTGCTTTGGCTTCCACCATTGGAATGGGGAATATTGCCGGAGTAGCGGTAGCAATTGCAATTGGCGGCCCGGGAGCCATGTTCTGGCTATGGGTGAGCGCAGTGATTGGGATGGCAACCAAATTCTTTACCAACACGCTCGCGGTGATGTACCGAGGCAGGGATACCAAGGGTGAGTTGCAGGGTGGCCCTATGTATTTCATTACCGAAGGCCTTGGGAAGAAATGGTGGGCAATGGCCGCTTTCTTCAGTCTTGCCGGATTGATAGGGGCCCTTCCGGTTTTTAATGTGAATCAACTTACACAGGCGATAAACTATATTCTGTTAAGCCCGAACGGGGTAGAGGTTAACTTTACTTCCAATCTTATAGTCGGGATCATCCTGGCAGGTATTACCGCGATCGTGATCTTCGGCGGACTGCAGCGCATCAGTAATACAGTGTCCAGACTGGTGCCAGCCATGGTGGCGCTTTATTTCCTGTCTGTGCTCATCATTCTCGTTGTGAACTATGATATGGTACCGCACTATTTCGCCATGATCTTCACCGATGCCTTTGCCGCCAAAAATTACAGCGGCGAACCCTTTTTGGGAGGTGTGCTTGGCGGGATCATTATTCTGGGGATCCGCAGAGGGGCATTCTCCAATGAAGCGGGAATTGGAACCGCACCTATGGCTCACGGGGCTGCAAAGACCACAGAGCCTGTTCGTGAAGGCCTGGTTGCCATGTTAGGACCGGCCATTGATACGCTTGTGGTTTGTTCTCTTACCGGGATGGCCATCCTTGTTACGGGTGTGTGGCAGACAACAGATGTCAATGGGGTAAGTCTTACGGCGGCTGCTTTCAATGCTTCCATGCCTGTCTATGGTAATTACCTGCTGTTGCTGTGTATCGCCATCTTTAGTATCTCTTCCCTTTTCTCTTACTCTTACTACGGAACAAAATGTTTATCATTTTTGATCGGGGCTGAAAAAAAGCATTATTATAACTATTTTTATGTGCTGAGTATTTTAGTAGGGGCGACGACTTCCCTGAGCATGATGATCAACCTGATAGATGGGTTTTTTGCCTTAATGGCTATTCCTACCATGACGGCCACTTTGATCATGGCGCCAAGGGTACTGAAGGAGGCGAAGAAATATTTCGCCAAGCTCAAGATCTAGCTCACATTGAATTCCAGGGCCCTCCTGGCTGAATGGCTTTGACAGGCGAGTTCAATGACCTTGATAACATCCCGGGCCTGCTCTGCAGTGACCTGTAACTCCTCCTTTCCGGTAATAGCCTTATAGATGTTCTCGTAGATCTTTCGGTAATCACCGGGTTCGCTTTTGATCTTTTCCTCCCTGTCCATAGTACTCAGTTTTCCCCAGATGGCTTCAGGCTCTTCTCCCCATTTCGGATCGTCCTGTGGTCTTTCTCCATTCTTTAAAGCTTCTTCCTGTACATCGGCTCCGTATTTCAGAAAAGTTCCGCGGGTGCCAAAAATGCTGTAAGTCGGACCTTTTTCCTTTACCAGCATTCCGGCGTTCAGGCTTACCTTAAGATCAGGATAGAACAAAAGGATCTCGAACTTGTCGGGAACCTTTGCGCCCTCGCGTTGCGTTCTTATGTCGGCAAAGACTTCCGAAGGATTTCCAAAGAGCATCAGCGCCTGGTCGATCAAATGACTGCCAAGATCGTACAAAATGCCGCTCCCGGGCAGCTCCGGATTTTCTTTCCAGCTGTCCTTGACCTTGTCTCTAAAGCGGTCAAAATGCGCTTCATATTCCACAACATCTCCCAGCCTCTTCTCTTCAATCAGCTTTTTTATGGTCTGGATATCGCTGTCATACCTTCGGTTGTGATTCACACTTAGCAGGAGGTTGTTCTGTCGGGCTAACTGGATGAGTTCTTCGGCTTCCTTGACGGTGGAAGTAAAAGGTTTTTCCACCACCACATGTTTGCCTTTTAAAAGGGCTTTTTGAGCATGTTCGCAGTGAAGGTGGTTCGGCAGTAAAATGATCACCAGCTCTATCTCAGGGTCTTCAATGATCTCGGAATAATCGCTGACAATAGCGGCATTGGGAAAATCCTCTTTGGCAGCCTTTATATTTTCAGGACTTGAAGTCAGTATCTTATTTATGGAGAAGCCGGGAACGCTGGAAATGATAGGGGCATTATATACCTTTCCTCCCGATCCAAATCCGGCCAAAGCGGTTTTGATCTTTTTCATTTTTCTTTTGAAGATACTAAATTTCTTCGGAAGCTGTCCGGTGGCTCAAAAAATGTTCCTTAGGATCTTCTTTCAGCTGAAGTATCACTGAAAAAATTTACGGCTAGGCCTGCACGTGTATTTCCTCGGTCTTGCCTACTATGTTTCTGATGATGCCATCCAGCTCGTCTGCCGAGGTGCGAATGTGGAATAACACCTGCTCCCGCGACATCTCCCCATAATCTTCATTTTCTAAGATGTGCAATAAGCCCTTGATCCTGGCAAGTGGTGCCCGTACCACGTGAGACTGTTCCCAGGCGATCTCCTTAAGTACGGTATTTTGTCGCTTGATCCGCCTTATGAGCCTCCTGGAATTGGTCACATCAAGTACAGCGCCTACCATTCTTGTGGCCTTGCCTTCACTGTCCCTTATGATGTATCCGCGGTCGCTTACATAGGCGATAGAACCGTCTGCCTTGATGAGGCGGTATTCCAGTTTCCATTTTTCCTGTTTCGGGTCTACTAAAGCGCGATTGAGGGAAGCCCTTATCTTTAGCTGATCCTCGGGTGCTACCTTCGTGAGCCAGAAGGAGTGTACAGAGGTAGCGTCGTTGGTGTCGTAGCCAAAAATGTTCTTATAGCCCTTGCTTCGGGTAACCGAATCTGTCGCAATATCCCAGTCCCAGATCATTTCATTGGTCGCTTTCATGGCGATCTGGAAACGCTTGTTGGCGATCTTAAGAGCTTCTTTTTTAGCCACGATCTCAGAGATATCGCTGGTAGCACCTATAAGGCGCAGGGCTTTGCCTTCGCTGTCCCTAAGAATGTATCCTTTATCGCTAACCCGCGCGTAAGTGCCATCTGCACGTCTGAATCTATACTCGGTCTTGATGTAGTTGCGGGTTGGATCCTGGAGTACCTGATCCAGTTTCCGTTGTTCTTCAGGATAATCGTCCGGATGAATATGTTCTCTCCAGAAATTTCTTTTATTCACCACTTCGGCCGGGTAGCCAAAGAGCTCTTTCATGCTTCGGTGAAAACGGGTTACTTCACGGGTTACCAGGTCCCAATCATATATAAGATCCTCGGTGGCTGTAGCAGCCAGCTGGTAGCGTTCGTTGATGTGTTCTATCTCCCTTGCCTGCTCAATGACCGTGGTAATGTCCCTTGAATTGAGAACAATGCCTTCTACTGCAGGATCATCACAAAGGTTGGTGCCTACAGATTGTATCCATCTCCATTTTCCATCTTTGTTCAGGATCCTGTAAGGGGTGGATTTCTTCTGCTTTTTTTCCTGCAGCTGAAGGAATTCACTTCTCAGCCTTTCCTTGTCTTCGGGATGCACCATTTCAAAAAGGTTCTTCCCGAGCAGCTTTTCTGATTCTACTCCCAAAATGGCTTTGGAGGTCTCGCTCACGAATCTTGCCTTTCCTTCCATGTCAACGATCGCTATCATGTCTGATCCCTCCTGGACCAAAGCCTTGAATTTGCGTTCACTCTTTCTAAGCTCCTCCTCCTGTCTTTTTACGTGATCAAGGGCTATTCTTTTTTCGAAGGCATTGGTAAGATTCTGGGTGAGACTTCTTAAAAAGGAAATTTCTTCTTCCTTCCAGGTTCTTTCTGAAGTGCAGTCGTCAAAGCCAACAAATCCAAAAAGTTGTCCCCTCACGATTATGGGCAGGAGCAACATGGACTGTATGTCCTGCTCTATAAATATATCTTTAAGATCTCCTTCTGAGAGCTGAGAAAGCGTAGCGGTAAAGGTCTCATTCTTGGTGAGCGGCGCGATGATCTCTTCCACCTTTTTGATCGGCATGTTCTGCATTTCCGGATTGTCCAGTTGTACACTGGCTTTGTCGCTGCACCATTCCACCTTTTGGCTAATGAGGATCTCTCCTGATTCCGGATCTTTGTCAGCCCCAAAATAGTACATCCTGTCTGCCTTGACAGTGGTAGCTATGACCTCAAAGGTGTCATAAAGAGCCTTGTCATCCAGTTCATGCTCAAGGAGGGAACTGATAAAGGCTGCGTTAACTTCCAGGAACCTGCTTTTCTCGACCACAATTTTTTCTGATTCCCTAAGACCTGAAATATCCTTGGTGATCCCGTGCACTTCAGCTACCTTACCATCAATGTACATAGGCATGAGAAGCACTTTCAGGATGAGGGGGTTACCTTTTGCTGAAATGTAATCTGCTTCAAAAGAAATGGTCTTTCCTTCTATAGCCTGCTCAAATTTTTCAAGAATAAAATCTTTATGGTGAGGCGCGCAAAAGGGCTGGAAGTTCATTTTGAGGATATCCTCCAGGGGCATTTCTGCCATTTTGGCCAAACCTTGATTGGCGTGAAGGAAATTGCCTGAAAGATCAAGCCTAAAGAGTCCATCCGGATTACTCCTAATGAAGTTCCTGTACTGCTGACGGTTGACTTCTATCTGTGCCTGCAGTTCTTTTTCCCGTTCCTCATGGGCTATTTCTTTGGATATATCCTGAACAGTGTGCAAGATGAATTCCACCTCGCCCGATGTATTTGTTAAGGGGATGTTCTGGTTACTCCAATATCGTTCTTCGAAGCGACTGGTTCCTCTCACCGGAATGTCAAAACGCAGTTTCTCTATACTTCTTTTTCCCCCTGTATTTTTAACTTCTTGTAAAGTCTGTTCCAACAGGATATTGCCGTGTGAAGGTCCATCAGGGTTCTGCGGAAAGGCTTCATTACTCTTCTTTCCAAGTAAGTCTTGCGGAGTGGTACCTGTAAGCTCCAGATATGATTCGTTAGCTGCCAGGATAAGGAAACAACCATCGTTTTGTGGCTTGAGTAAAAGACAGGGTAGTGGAACAGCTTTGAATATTTCTTCCCAATTGCACGTGTTCATAGGCTTCCTACAAGACGGCTCTTTCTTCTTTCTACTTAAGTGTTCCTTTAGCAGGGATGAAGAACAACCTTAATATTTTGTTAATTTTCCAAGAAGGTAAAGATAAAATAAAACCACATCTTTCCAAATTAAACTCTTCTTTATCAGCTTTTAAGGCGAATTAAAGAGTTTTTTATCGAAATGGAAGAGTTGGAAAAGTAGGAAAAAAATTACTAATAATAAATTAATATTATGGGAAAGGTTTTTAGTTCAAGGGGATCAGTAAAACCGGAACTTTGAGATCTTCAATAATGTCCTGTTCCACATTGCCCACGAACATTTGGTAAAAGAAATTCCTTTTATGATGACCTGCGATCACCATGTCGATATCCAGTCGTTTCACTTCCTTTTTGATGGTTTTCGCAGTAGGGCCAGAGATGAGCAGGCCTTCTGCATCAAATCCTTTGTCTTTTAACTTCTGGGTCAAATCCTCTACCAGCGCCTGTTCTTTTTTTCTTTTTGCGACTCGGCGGTCCTGGGCAAACTGGGGACCGGCTTCCAAGCCCAGGTAATCATCCGGGTCGGGTTCGGTTACGTGAAGGATCCAGATCTTTGAATTAAAGGCCACCGCCATTTCTTCTGCTTTACTAATGAGGTGTTCGGCATTTTTTTCAAAGTTGATGGCGACCAGGATATTTTTCATTTGTAAGAAAGTTTAGTTTCTTAAATGTAGGAAAAATAACGGAATTTGAATAACTTAAAAAGGATCTGGCGCGAGCAGCGTCAGATCCTTTTTTTAAAATTTATTTTCTTCAGAAGCATTTACTCTATCTCGGCATGAGAACCCTGTCCTTTGGCTTTTTCCTGTTTTTCCTTGATCAGGTTCTTTAAAGCCTTAAGCTCTGGAACAGTACGGGCAAAGTGGGCTTTATGCCTGATTAAGATCTCGCGGCAACACCCGTCATTGATATACGACAACGCTCTTTTGTAGTTCCTGGTACTTTGCTTGTACAGCTTTAAGCTTTTCCTCACATTCTTTAATTTGTTCTCTTCAGAAATATCGGACCATCTTTTTTCAAAGGTCGAAGTAGGTACATAGGGATTTTTGCCTCCCAAAGCATTTAGTTGGGTGCCCAGTTCCATAGCGAATTGAGATCTTTTTGCTGCCAACTTTTGAAAATAATATCTCAGGGAAACTTCCGCTATGGTTTCCATGGTTTTTCGGCAGTGTTTGGCTACCAGAAAGTTATCTTCAATGAGCAGTTGAAGCTGCTTTGTTTTTAGGTTATGGGAGTTCATTTTGTATGCTTGAAAATTCGGACTTTTATGTTTGGTAATATACTCAAAATTAGCCTGCCAACCAACTGTTGTTCAGTTGATTAACTGGATTTTAGTAGATGTAGAAGATACTGTCAAAAATTTGGTGAAAAAGCTGTGTATTCCTACAAAAAGATCGCCTGAAAAAATGCTTTTTCAGGCGATCCCGGAAACTGAAATTTGCTTGTGCAAAAATCTAGTGTGCTTTGGCTTTTCGATTGAGCCTGTCTTCGGCCATATCGGTCAAAAGATCATCGGCTTTATACTCTTCATCAAGGGTCTTTTGCAGTTTGGCTGCAATGTCATCATAGCCCAGTTCTTTGGCAAAACGTACAGCAGTTCCGTAGCCCGAGATCTCGTAGTGTTCTACCCGCTGCGCTTCCGCAATAAGGCCGGCATCCATCACTTCTTTATCGGCTTTTTCCTCAAGGAAGGATTCTGCTTCCTTCACCAGTCCCTGCATGGCCTTGCAGGTTTCCCCAGTAGGCTTAATGCCTAACTCATCACAGATCTCCTTTAAGCGTTCTACATGACCTTCAGTTTCTTTAAGGTGGTTCTCAAAAGCTTTTTTGAGCTTATCGTCATTCGCGTGATCTTTTAATTTTGGAAGCGCCCTCAAAAGCTGATTTTCGGCACTGTATAGATCCTTTAATTCGTGTTCAAATAAATCTTTTAAATCTTTCATCTCTCACAATTTTTTGGTTCAGTCTAAAATAACCAATGAAGAGGCATTGCGCAGTTAAACAGGTAATAATTCTTTGTTGATATTTTGCCAAACCTGTGTAAGAAAATGTGGCAATAATGCGGGCTGCAGGTGGTTTTTGCTGCGGAAAAATTCTATCTTCGTAGCTTTAAAATTTCTCGCATGTTCAAGATACAGGATTATATTCGTGACATCAAGGACTTCCCAAAACCGGGAATTGTTTATAAAGACATTACTCCATTGCTTCAGGACCCTGAAGCGGCCAGAAAGACTACCGATGCTCTTATGGAAAAAATAGGAGGTCTAAAGGTAGACAAGGTGGTTGGGATCGAGTCCCGCGGATTCTTTTTTGCGACCTTACTGGCCGAAAGGCTAAATGCCGGTTTTATTCCAATTCGCAAGCCGGGAAAGCTGCCTTACGATACTTTGCAGGAAAGTTATTCCCTGGAATATGGCGAGGATGTGCTTGAGATCCACAGCGATGCCATCAAGCCGGGTGAAAAGGTACTGATACATGACGACGTCCTGGCAACCGGTGGTACGGCTGCCGCAGCCTGTAAGCTGGTCGAGAAAATGGGCGGAGAGATCGTACAGTGCAATTTTTTAATGGAGCTGGGTTTCCTTAACGGAAAAGACAAACTGGATTCTTACCAGGTAGTTTCCCTGCTTTCCATTTAATCAAGCGCCCTCTTGGTCACCCATAGTTTCCAGCCAATAATGGCTTTTTGGAAGGTGCTGGCTTTTGCCAGGTCCAGTCTCTTCTTGCTGTAGCTGGGTAACAACTTTTTATTGAGCCGCGCTAGAGTTTTGAAAAATCGCTTTTTCATGTTCGGTTGGTTTTTTCAAAGATAGGACAAGTTGAGAAATTTTACTTAAAGGCGCTTTTATTAAAGGTTCGTCAGGAATCTTTTATCTTCGCAAAAAAAAATTGATGAGCGTTTTATTTATTTTCCTGGGGTTTGTTTTACTGGTAATAGGAGGGGAGTTCCTTGTAAGGTCATCGGTGGCCATCTCATTTCGCCTTAACCTTTCCCGCATGGTAATAGGTCTCACAGTGGTCTCTTTTGCCACTTCGGCTCCAGAACTTCTGGTGAGCCTGCAGGCAGCGCTCAATGGTTTTTCAGATATTTCCCTTGGCAACGTCATAGGGTCTAACATCGCTAACATTGGCCTGGTGCTTGGAATAACCGCTATAATTTCCCCATTGCTCATAGACCGCGATTTCTACCGGTTCAACTGGCCGGTAATGATGGTCTTCTCATTTCTGTTGTATTTCTTTCTTTCTTCGGAATTGACCCTATCTCGCATTGAGGGGGTGCTATTATTGGCAGGAATAGCGCTTTACCTTATTCTTTTGATAAGACGGGCCAGAAGAAAACCCGAACTGCAGGCAGATGAGGTAGATCCTGCCTTGCAGGCTACCTCTACCTTTAAAATGATCCTGTGGCTGGCAATAGGCGGTGCGGCTTTATGGGGCGGGTCTGAACTGTTGGTAACCGGTGCTGTTGACCTGGCTACTGCCCTTGGGGTGAGTGAACGGGTGATCTCGGTCACCATGATAGCCGTGGGGACCAGTGTTCCTGAACTCGCTGCCTCGGTGATCGCCGCTTTGAAACAGGAAAAAGCCATTTCCCTGGGAAATTTGATCGGTTCCAATATTTTCAATATCGCTTCGGTCCTGGGAATAACGGCGGTCATTCAGCCAATTGCCGTGAAATCTGCCGCCATACTCTCCAATGATATCTTTTGGATGATGGGTATTGCCTTCATTCTTATTCCCCTGGCCTTTCTTCCGCGAAAATTTTCCATGGGGCGCGTAAAGGGACTGGTTCTCTTTGTTGGCTATGCTGTTTTTGTTGGTCTTGCTTTCATAGGGTAGGTAATTTTTAGGGGTAAAACTTAAAAAGTATTAAAATTTATACAAAGACCCCTATTTTTGACGGGGGTGTATAAAAAAATAATACATTTGTGGCTTCAAACCACAAACACACATATCTATTATGGCAACATTGAGATTTAATGCCTTAAAAGAAACCCTTAACCGAAAACCCGTTGAAGTAGAGGAAAAAGAACGCCGTTCAGAATTGTTCGGGAAAAATGTCTTTACCGAGAGCGTTATGCGCCAGTTCCTTACTAAGGAAGCTTATCAAAGCGTCATGGAAGCCAATGCCACCGGTAAAAAGATCGATCGCACCATCGCCGATCATATTTCTACCGGGATGAAAGAATGGGCGATCTCTAAAGGAGCTACCCATTACACTCACTGGTTCCAGCCATTAACAGGAACCACAGCCGAAAAGCACGATGCCTTTTTTGAGACCATCGGAGACGGTCTTGCGATCGAAAAATTCGGAGGCGGACAGCTTGTGCAGCAGGAGCCGGATGCGTCCAGTTTTCCGCACGGGGGGATCAGAAATACATTTGAAGCCAGAGGATACACCGCATGGGACCCGACTTCTCCTGCTTTTATCTACGGAACCACACTTTGTATTCCCAGTGTCTTTGTATCCTATACAGGAGATGCCCTGGATTTCAAAACACCGCTTTTAAGAGCTTTGCATGCCATAGATGAAGCTGCTACAGATGTTGCTAAATATTTTGATAAGAATGTAAATAAAGTACAGGCTACCTTAGGATGGGAACAGGAATATTTCCTAATCGATTCTGCCCTTGCTGCATCCAGGCCCGATATTCAGCTTTCAGGCCGTACGCTTTTAGGGCATTCCCCTGCTAAAGGTCAGCAATTGGACGATCACTATTTTGGTTCAATTCCTCCAAGGGTGCTTTCTTTCATGAGAGAGCTTGAAAAAGAATGTATGATCCTGGGAGTGCCGGTGAAGACCAGGCACAATGAGGTGGCGCCAAACCAGTTTGAGCTGGCTCCTATTTTTGAGGAGGCCAACCTGGCGGTAGACCACAACTCGCTGTTAATGGATATCATGCAGCGTATCGCCGAGCGTCACAATTTCATGGTCTTGTTCCATGAAAAACCTTTCGCCGGTATTAACGGAAGCGGGAAGCACAATAACTGGTCTCTTAGTACAGATACCGGAGTAAACTTATTAGGACCTGGTTCGACTCCAATGAAGAACCTGCAGTTCCTAACCTTCTTTATCAACACTATTAAAGCCGTGCACGATCACGAAGAATTGCTGCGAGCCACCATTGCCAGCGCGTCTAACGATCACAGGCTTGGTGCCAATGAAGCGCCACCGGCAATCATATCAACCTTTATCGGTTCTCAACTGACCGAGGTACTTGATGAGCTTGAAAAAGTGACCGACGGGAAACTTTCTCCGCAGGAGAAAACCGAATTAAAACTGAACGTTGTAGGCAAGATCCCTGAGATCCTTTTGGATAACACAGACAGGAACAGAACTTCTTCCTTCGCCTTTACAGGAAATAAATTTGAATTCCGTGCGGTAGGATCTACTGCGAACTGTGCGCAGCCAATGACAGTGCTCAACACCATCGTGGCCAAGCAGCTGAAGGAATTCAAAAAAGAAGTGGATGGGCTTACCAAAGGTAAGAAGATGAAGAAGGACGATGCTATTTTCAATGTTTTGAGAGAGTATATCAAAGATTCCAAGAACATCCGTTTTGAAGGGGACGGTTATTCCGAAGAATGGGAGAAAGAAGCAGAAAAAAGAGGCTTAAGCAATAATCGAAATACTCCCGAAGCCCTTAAAGCGATGATCACTGAGGATAACATCAAGCTCTTCGAAGAGCTTAATGTGATGAACCGCGTCGAGATCGAGGCCCGTCATGAGATCGAGCTGGAAGAGTACATCATGCGTATCCAGATAGAAAGCCGAATTTTGGGAGACATTGCCCGTAACCACGTGATCCCTACTGCAATTCGTTATCAGAACATCTTGATCAAGAACGTTCGCGGCTTAAAAGAGATCTTTGATAATGATTTCAAGAAGCATTCAAAAGAGCAATTAGAGATCATTCAGGAAATATCTGCCCATATAGAAAAGATAAATTCCGAGATAACCGAGATGATCGAAGCCCGTAAAAAGGCGAACAAGCTGGAAGATGCCGAAGAAAAAGCATTTTCATATTGTAATAAAGTGAAGCCTTACTTTGAATCGATAAGATATCATTGTGACAAGTTGGAGCTGTTGATCGATGATGAGATCTGGCCGCTAACCAAGTACAGAGAACTATTATTTACAAGATAATCTAAAATCAATTTTTGAGAGCCACATCCCTCGCGATGTGGCTTTTTTAATTCTGAAGCTAAACAGGACTAAAAGTGTAAATCTGTTTATCTTTGAGCCACAAACACACAACCATGAGTAAGGAAATTAGTAAGAGGTATGCCGGCAGAGGAGTTTCGGCAGGAAAAGAAGACGTGCACAATGCCATAAAGAACGTTGATAAAGGCCTTTTCCCGAAGGGGTTCTGCAAGATCGTGCCCGATCATCTCACAGGAGATGAAAATCACTGTCTCATCATGCATGCCGATGGCGCGGGTACCAAATCTTCCCTTGCTTACCTTTACTGGAAAGAGACCGGGGATATTTCTGTCTGGAAAGGCATCGCCCAGGATGCGCTTATCATGAACATTGATGATCTGCTGTGCGTGGGAGCAGTTGATAACATTATGCTTTCATCCACCATTGGGCGCAACAAGAACCTGGTGCCGGGAGAGGTGATCTCGGCCATTATAAACGGAACAGAAGAATTACTTTCTGATCTTAAGAACTTCGGAATAAACATTCATTCGACCGGCGGCGAAACTGCCGACGTAGGTGACCTTGTTCGCACCATAATAGTCGATTCCACCGTAACTGCACGTATGAAGCGCAGCGAGGTGATCGACAATGCCAACATAAAACCCGGAAATGTGATCGTGGGGCTGTCTTCTTTTGGACAGGCTACGTATGAGAAGGAATACAACGGCGGAATGGGCAGCAATGGACTTACCTCTGCAAGACATGATGTGTTCAGTAATTATCTGGCGATGAAATATCCTGAAAGTTTTGATCCTTCCATTCCCAACGAACTTATTTACGGAGGCTCAAAGAATCTGACCGATAAGGTTGAGGGCAGTCCGCTTGACGCGGGGAAACTGGTGCTTTCTCCAACCCGCACTTATGCTCCCGTCATAAAAAAGATCCTGGAAAAGTACTCCAATAAAGATATTTCCGGGATGGTTCACTGCAGCGGTGGGGCGCAGACCAAAGTGCTTCATTTTGTGGAGAACGTGCACGTGATCAAAGACAATATGTTCGAGGTGCCGCCATTGTTCAGGCTTATTCAGGAAGAAAGCGGAACTGATTGGAAAGAGATGTACCAGGTGTTCAACATGGGGCATCGTATGGAATTATATATCGACGAAGCCATAGCTGAAGATCTTATCGCTATTTCAAAGTCATTTAATGTCGATGCCAGGATCGTGGGAAGGGTAGAGGCTTCCGAAGAAAAGAAACTGACGATTAAGAGTGAGTTTGGGGAGTTTGAGTATCATTAGATTTCACGCAGAGAGCGCAAAGAATTTGCAGAGGCCGCAGAGATCCTATAGATCATTGACAATTCTGTGAACTCCTTCTTTGAGAGTTTTGCAGTTGAAGTTTATTAGAAGTCCCAGCTTCTTTTCTGAAAGCTTCAGGTAAGTCAGAAGTTGGGAAAAATGAACGGGTGCAAGAGTTTCGATTGATTTCACTTCAACAATGACTTTGTTCTCTATAAGGAGGTCTAGCCTGTACCCGATATCCATTTTGATTTCTTTATAGATAAAAGGCATAGGCAGCTGTTTTTGTACAAGAAGACCTGTATTGATTAATTCGTAGGCTAAAGCATTTTCATAAACAGATTCTAGAAGTCCTGGACCTATTTTACGGTGAAGTTCCATGGCACACCAATTACCTTATAAGAAATTTCATTTTCTTCCATCTCTTTAAGATAGTGATTCTTTGCGAACTTCGCGGGACCTTTGCGCTCTCTGCGTGAGAGATTTTAAAAGTAATTTTTTACTTTCTTCAGCTTCGGTTCAATAAACCTTTTACAAAAAGGTGCATCAGGGTTCTTCCTGTAGTAATTCTGAAGCGATTCCCGGGAAGGTTTAAACTCCTTGAAGGGCAGTACCTCAGTGATTATTTTCTTCTCAAATTCAGGCTGCAGTTTTTCCAGGATCTTCTTTACTACTTTTTCATCTTCAGAAGAGAAATAATACACCGCACTTCTGTATTTCTTCCGGAAAGAATGATCTGAGGTAGAATTGTGAGTGTGAAGATGTATCCTGATAAGATCTTCTGAAGAAACAATTTCAGGGTGAAAATGTACGATGACGGCTTCAGAGAATTCTCTCGCGTCGCCTTCTGAAGCGATATATCCCTGCTCTACGTTTTCAACACCTTTTACCGCCTGGAAAACCGCTTCGGTGCACCAGTGGCATCCCCCTCCTAATCCGATCTTTGTTGTAATTTTCATTCTTCTGAAGTTAAGAGAAATTCTGTAGTAACACCAATTTTTCCAGGAGGAATCAAAATTCTTCCGCAGAAAAAATCCATTCTTTAAATCCGTGGAATTATCGTAAATTTGTGTCCTTACAAGCAGATGTTATGATCGATAAATTGAATATTGTGAAGCAACGTTTTGACGAGGTGAATGACCTGATCATTCAACCCGATGTGATTGCCGATCAAAAGCGTTATATAGAGCTGAACAAGGAATACAAGGACCTGAAGGCGT
The DNA here is from genome assembly GCF_900102915.1 of Salinimicrobium catena. Taxonomy (GTDB): domain Bacteria; phylum Bacteroidota; class Bacteroidia; order Flavobacteriales; family Flavobacteriaceae; genus Salinimicrobium; species Salinimicrobium catena. The sequence continues at coordinate 109,059 of NZ_FNGG01000004.1, read as the reverse complement.
TGATGGAAGAGCGGGAAAAGTACATGACCCTTACTCAAAATATTTCTGAGGCCGAAGAGATCATTGCCGACGGCAGTGATGCTGAAATGACCGAAATGGCCAAATTGCAGCTGGAAGAAGCGAAAGAGGAGCTGCCGGCGCTGGAAGAGAAGATAAGAATGATGCTGGTGCCAAAAGATCCTGAAGACGCGAAGAACGTGGTGATGGAGATTCGTGCCGGTACCGGTGGGGACGAGGCCAGTATCTTTGCTGGTGACCTGTACCGTATGTATACCAAATACATTGAAAGCAAAGGCTGGAAACACAATATCGTTGACTTTAGCGAAGGAACCAGCGGCGGATTCAAAGAGATCATCTTTGATGTGACCGGTGAGGATGTCTACGGAACTTTGAAATTCGAGGCCGGAGTGCACCGTGTGCAGCGTGTGCCACAAACGGAAACACAGGGAAGGGTGCATACTTCGGCGGCTACCGTGATGGTGCTTCCGGAAGCCGAGGAATTCGACGTGCAGATAGACCCTAAAGATGTGCGTATCGACTACTTCTGTTCTTCGGGGCCGGGAGGTCAGTCGGTGAACACGACCTATTCCGCCGTGCGATTAACGCATATTCCTACCGGATTGGTGGCGCAGTGCCAGGACCAGAAATCACAGCACAAGAACAAGGAAAAAGCCTTTAGAGTACTTCGTTCCAGGTTATATGAGCAGGAACTGGCCAAGAAGATGGAAGCCGATGCGGCCAAAAGGAACTCCATGGTTTCCAGCGGAGACAGGAGTGCCAAGATCCGTACCTATAACTACGCCCAGGGCAGGGTTACCGATCACAGGATAGGGCTTACTCTTTATGATCTTTCCAACATTATCAATGGGGATATCCAGAAGATCATCGATGAACTGCAACTGGTAGAGAACACCGAAAAACTCAAGGAAAATTCGGATGTTTTTTAATCGATCATAAATTCAAAAGCTGCCACGGACTATCCGGCAGCTTTTTTTCTTTCTAATCAACACCAAATGACCACCCAGCAACTTGTACAGGAAATAAAGCGCAAAAGATCATTTTTGTGCATAGGGCTTGATGTGGATCTAAACAAGATTCCGCAGCACCTGCTCGAGGAAGAGGACCCTATCTTCGCCTTCAATAAAACTATTATTGACGCCACTCATCACCTGGCGGTGGCTTACAAACCCAACCTCGCTTTCTACGAAGCCTATGGGATAAAAGGTCTGAAGGCTTTAGGTAAAACCATTGATTACCTGAATAAGAACCATCCGGAAATTTTCACCATAGCCGATGCTAAAAGGGGAGATATAGGTAACACTTCGGGTATGTACGCGAAAGCCTTTTTTGAAGACCTCAATTTCGATTCGGTGACAGTGGCGCCTTATATGGGAAAAGATTCCGTAGAGCCTTTTCTGGCCTATGAGGACAAGCATACTATCTTGCTGGCCCTCACCTCTAACGCCGGTGCCTTCGATTTTCAAACTGAAAAGATCGACGGGGAAGAATTGTATAAAAAGGTACTGAAAGTTTCCAAATCCTGGGTGAACGGGCAAAACCTTATGTATGTGGTGGGTGCCACCAAAGCAGAGTTTTTAGCTGACATCAGGAATATTGTACCCGAAAGTTTTCTTCTGGTTCCGGGTGTTGGCGCCCAGGGGGGCAGCCTGGAGGAAGTTTGCAAATTCGGGATGAACCGTAATGTGGGACTCCTGGTCAATTCTGCAAGAGGGATCATCTACGCTTCTGGGGGAGTAGATTTCGCTGAAGCCGCTGCTGCCAAGGCCAAAGAACTGCAGGAGCAAATGGCTGCTTTTCTCTAAGTTTATTTCTTTACCCGAACTTTCAAAACCGGGCTTTTCTTGTTAACTTATTCAACTGTTTAAAAATGAACAAGATGAATGTGTTTTATGATCAGTTGAACAGAAAAGTGGAGCTTGAGGAGATCCCAAAAAGGATCGTTTCCCTGGTGCCGAGTCAGACCGAACTTCTGGTGGATCTCGGTCTCGAAGATAATGTGGTGGGTGTAACGAAATTCTGTGTGCACCCGGAAGATCTCAGGAAAAAAAAGGAAGTGGTTGGAGGCACTAAACAGGTCGATATTGATAAGGTAAGAAGGTTGGCTCCAGATATTATTTTATGCAACAAAGAAGAGAATACCCCAAAAATGGTGGAGGAGCTGGAAGAGCTGGCGCCGGTTCATGTTTCAGATGTAAAGAGCATTGATGACGCGATAGAATTGATAAGGGAATACGGGGAGGTCTTTGGTAAGCGAGAAAAAGCCTTTGAGATCGCAGGAAAGATCCTGGATCAGCGCAATGACTTCAGAAAATTCATAATGGAAAAGCCGGTAAAGAGAGTGGCTTATTTCATCTGGAAACGACCCATGATGGTTGTGGGTAAAGATACCTTCATAGATCACCTGCTAAAACTCAACAACTTTGAAAATATTTTTTTCGGTGAAAAATCTCGATATCCCGAGGTGGAAATGAAAGATGTGGCCAATAAAAATCCTGACCTTGTTTTCTTATCAACAGAGCCATTTCCGTTCAAGGAAGAAGATAAAGAAGCGTTCGAAAAAGTGGTGAGGAGGGATGGCATCCACATTGTGGATGGAGAATATTTTAGCTGGTATGGATCACGCCTGGTAGCTGCTTTCAGCTACTTTAGAAATCTTCACGATAAGATCTATTCTTCCTCATCATGATTTCTCTCCATGCGTTTGATCTCCTGGAGGATGGTGCATGCCTTCTGGTTGAGCATGTCGCTTCGGGTCTTATCGAACAGAGCGAGCTCAAAAGAACGGCGCATCAGAAAAGCATACTTTTCCTGCAGCCTCTCCAAAGTTGATCTTGGTTCAAAAAGTCTAAACATACGTTAGGTTTATGTTACAAAGATATTCAGCAGAGCTATGAACATTTCCTAACTTAAAGTTAACGTTATGGTAAAAGTTGGAATTCTTCCATCTCACATTGTTAATAACTTTTGACTTAAGGCTGTGATTTTCAGAGCTGATGCACCTTTAGCGAAATTTACATTTGTAGATAAACTCCTACATTTGTGGAAAAATTCCTACGTAATTGGCTATTGGTCCTGGAGGGCAAACACCCTCTTTAGCAGTTCGGTGGTCCTGGCGCTAAAATTATTCCTGATCTCTTTTTCCTCTATGGCGATCATGGTGAAAACGCCTTCCAAAGCTTCATTGGTCACATAATCCGGCAGGTCTGGATTGACGCTGGAAGTCAGAGGCAGTGCGTTATATCTGTCGATTATGTTCGCCCAGACCTGTGTGGCGCCCACTTCATCAAGAGAGTTGGAGATCACAGGATTGAATTTGCTGTAAAGTTGGGCTGTAGTCTTGTTTTCCAGGTATGTGGTCGCTGCTTTATCACTTCCGGTAAGTATGTTGCGGGCATCGGTAAAGGTGATCTCCTTAACAGCATTGACAAAAATGGGAGTAGCTTCTTTTACCGCGTCTTCGGCAGCACGGTTCAGTACTTTCAGACCTTCATCTGCAAGGGCATCAAGGCCCACATCCCTTAAAGTTCGGTCTACCTTTTGCAGTTCAGGCGGGAGGGTGATGCGCACCAGTTCATTTCTAAAGAAACCATCTTCTTCTGTGAGTTTACTCACTTGCTTCTCAATCCCAAAGTTCAGGGCTTGCCTCAAACCTGCTGCGACTTCAGCATTGGAAACATATCCGCCTTCGGTGGGTAAATTATCAGCTATTTGTTGTAATTCGGCACAGCCAAGAAAAAGAGGAACGATGAAAACAAGCAGGTATTTCTTCATGATGGATTTTTTTCAAAGTTATTGTTTTGAGCAGGAAGATAGTCATAATAAAAAGTTATCCTCAAACGATAGCGATTTTTAGCTTTTTCAGTTTTTTTAGCTTCAGTTTTTAAAAAGCCCGAAAAATGGCAAGTTCCTTCCTAAATTCGTAAATTGCGGCCACTTAAAATTTCAGGATAGAAGATGGAACAACAAGCTCCTTATAAACCCAAGAATAAAGTAAGAATAGTAACGGCAGCCTCGCTTTTTGACGGCCACGATGCCGCTATCAACATCATGCGCCGCATCATTCAATCCACCGGGGTGGAAGTGATCCACCTGGGACATGACCGCAGTGTTGAGGAAGTAGTGAACTGCGCGATACAGGAAGATGCCAATGCCATAGCCATGACCTCCTACCAGGGCGGGCATACCGAATATTTCAAATACATGTATGACCTGCTACAGGAAAAAGGCGCCGGTCATATCAAGATCTTTGGAGGCGGAGGCGGAGTGATCCTTCCCGAAGAGATCAAAGAACTGGAAGAATACGGCATTACCCGTATCTATTCTCCCGATGACGGCAGAGATCTTGGGCTGCAGGGAATGATCAACGACCTTGTTGAAAAATCTGATTTTGCCATAGGAGAAAACCTGAACGGGGAAGTGGATCTGCTTTCAGAGAAAAAGCCCGGCGCGATCGCCAGGGTGATCTCTGCTGCGGAAAATTTCCCGGAGGTTGCAAAAGACACCCTTCAGAAGATACATGAAGAAAATAAAGAGAGGAGCATTCCTGTGCTGGGAATTACCGGAACCGGGGGTGCCGGAAAGTCATCTTTGGTTGATGAACTTGTGCGCAGGTTCCTGATAGATTTTCCTGAAAAGACCATAGGGATCATCTCGGTTGACCCTTCAAAAAGGAAGACCGGCGGTGCCCTTTTGGGAGACCGCATACGTATGAACGCGATCAACAATCCGCGAGTTTACATGCGTTCCCTGGCTACCCGTCAGTCAAACCTGGCGCTTTCAAAATATGTTGCTGAAGCTATTGAGGTACTAAAGGCAGCAGGTTATGATCTTATTATCCTTGAAACTTCAGGGATCGGGCAGTCAGATACAGAGATCCTGGAGCATTCTGATGTTTCGCTATATGTGATGACTCCTGAATTTGGTGCGGCTACCCAGCTGGAAAAGATCGACATGCTTGACTTTGCAGACCTTGTGGCGATCAATAAGTTCGATAAACGCGGAGCCCTGGATGCCCTTCGCGATGTTAAAAAGCAGTACCAGCGCAATCACGGACTTTGGCATTCAGACCCTGAGAAGCTTCCGGTGTTTGGCACCATCGCTTCGCAGTTCAACGATCCCGGAATGAACACGCTGTACAAGCAGATCATGGACAGGATCGATGATAAGACCGGCGCGAAATTCAAATCTACTTTCCACATTTCAGAAGAAATGAGCGAAAAGGTATTTGTGATCCCGCCAAGCAGAACGCGCTATCTTTCCGAAATTTCTGAAAACAACCGCTCTTATGACGAAAAGGCCACAGCTCAGGCTGAGGTGGCCCAAAAGCTCTACGGAATTTACAAGACTGTGGAGTCGGTTACCGGTGTGAAAGTGGAACTGAACCAGTACGGTTTTGAGGAGGAGAGCCTGCAGAATGCTACTTCCGAAGAAAACAAGGATCTGATAGACCTGTTGAAAAAGGAATTCGATAAGGTAAAAATGGACCTTGACCCATACAACTGGGAGATCATTATCGGTTGGGATGACAAAGTGAACAAGTACCAAGATCCTATCTACAGCTTTAAGGTTCGTGATAAGGAGATCAAGATCAAAACGCATACAGAGTCACTTTCCCACACCCAGATCCCGAAGGTAGCTTTGCCTAAATATCAGGCCTGGGGCGATATTTTGAGATGGTGCCTGCAGGAAAATGTACCTGGAGAATTCCCTTATACCGCGGGACTATACCCGTTCAAGAGGCAGGGTGAAGATCCTACCAGGATGTTCGCTGGGGAAGGTTCTCCCGAAAGGACCAACCGTCGTTTCCATTACGTAAGTCTTGGAATGCCTGCAAAAAGGCTTTCTACAGCCTTTGATTCTGTTACGCTTTATGGAAATGATCCCGACCACCGCCCCGATATCTACGGAAAGATCGGAAACGCGGGAGTTTCCATCTGTTGTCTTGACGATGCCAAGAAATTATATTCAGGCTTTGATCTGGCCGATCCTATGACCTCGGTAAGTATGACCATTAACGGTCCGGCACCTATGTTACTTGGATTCTTCATGAATGCGGCCATAGATCAGCAATGTGAGAAATACATCAAAGAGCACGGCCTGGAGGGTGAGGTTCAGGAAAAGATCAAAGAGATCTATGCCGAAAAAGATGTCGACCAGCCAAAATACAGGGGAGAATTACCCGAAGGAAATAACGGACTCGGCCTGATGCTGCTTGGGGTGACCGGAGATCAGGTTTTACCGGCCGATGTTTACGCCGATATCAAAAAACGAACTTTAAGTCAGGTACGTGGTACCGTGCAGGCAGATATTCTGAAAGAGGACCAGGCACAGAATACCTGTATCTTTTCTACGGAATTCGCATTAAGGTTAATGGGAGACGTGCAGGAATATTTTATCAAAGAAAATGTACGCAACTTCTATTCGGTTTCCATTTCCGGATACCACATTGCGGAAGCAGGTGCAAACCCAATTACTCAATTAGCCCTTACTCTTGCTAATGGATTTACCTACGTGGAGTACTATTTGAGCAGGGGAATGGACATCAACAAATTCGGGCCTAACCTGTCATTTTTCTTCTCGAACGGGATCGATCCAGAATATGCGGTTATTGGCCGTGTAGCCAGGAAGATCTGGTCTAAGGCCATGAAGCATAAATATGGTGCGAACCCAAGGGCGCAGATGTTGAAATATCACATCCAGACTTCAGGGAGATCCCTGCATGCGCAGGAGATCGATTTCAATGATATCAGGACCACCCTGCAGGCGCTTTACGCTATTTATGATAACTGTAATTCGCTGCATACCAATGCGTATGACGAGGCGATCACTACGCCTACCGAAGCTTCTGTAAGAAGGGCGATGGCCATCCAGTTGATCATCAACAAGGAATTAGGCTTGGCCAAGAATGAGAACCCTATCCAGGGATCTTTCATTATTGAAGAATTGACCGATCTTGTGGAGGAAGCGGTACTGCAGGAATTCGACCGAATCACTGAAAGGGGAGGAGTGCTTGGAGCGATGGAGACCATGTACCAGCGCAGCAAGATCCAGGAGGAAAGTCTTTACTACGAGACTTTAAAGCACAGCGGTGATTATCCAATTATCGGGGTGAATACTTTCCTTAGCTCTACCGGCTCCCCAACCGTGACTCCGGGAGAGGTGATCAGGGCTACCGAAGAGGAAAAACAGAACCAGATCAAAACTTTGGAGAACCTTCACAAGGCCAAAAAAGAACTGGAGAAGGAAACGCTTGAAAAAGTGCAGCAGGCGGCGGTTCAAAATGAGAACATCTTTGAGGTGCTGATGGAAGCCACCAAAGTCTGTTCTTTAGGACAGATCACTACTGCTCTCTTTGAAGTAGGAGGGCAGTACAGGAGAAATATGTAAGCAGAGAGCCGGCTTTTACTTTTGTAAAAGCCGTGCGAATCGCTTATCCCGATGAGCGGCAGCGGTATCGGGATCTTTTGAACTGAAAAAAATTCTTAGAAAAGTTGCAGGCTTTATCCGAGAGGCGCAGCCGATTTTCCTTTCCAAGACTTCTTTAAATGATCAAACCTAACAGGACTTTGAGACCTGTTAGGTTTTTTGTTTTGTTACCTTTTGATTTGGTCTGGTTTAGAAACTCCACAGTTTTTCTTTCCTGCTGCTCTTTTTCGTATTTTTAAAATCCATCCAAAGAATTAGATCATGACTATTCGCAGCTTTATGCGTACAGACGCTCAAAGAACAACCATTCTTATCAGGCTAATGGTGGGGGCTGTTTTCCTGGTAGAAGGAATTCAAAAATTTCTCTATCCTTCGATGAGGGGTGTGGGCAGGTTCGAAAAAATGGGTTTTCCGGAAGCTGACTTTTTTGGAAATTTTGTCGGATTTTTTGAGGTGCTGGCGGGAATACTTCTCCTGCTTGGCCTATACACCCGGGGTGCAGCCGTTGTCACTCTTATAATTATGAGTGTAGCTATTGTAGTGACGAAAATACCTATAGGTTTGGGAGAAAGTTTTGGTCCTTTTGTTCTACGCGATCTAAAAACCTATGGCTTTTGGAGCATGGCTCATGAAATGAGAACCGATTTTGCAATGTGGCTTGGGTCGCTCTTTCTCATTATCAAAGGCGGTGGAAAATGGTCTCTGGACCGTTATCTTACCCTCTGAAATATTAGAATATCCGGGAAAAGGTTGAAAACGGAACAAAAAATTTAATCCTCCGGGTCATCGAATGGATTGTCAAAAGGAATATCTTCATCAGGATCCTTGTCGTCATAATTCACTCCCGGAGGATTGAACAAACCCCAGCGGTCGATGACATAGTTCCATTGGTCAAAGGTTTTGACCCATTCCGCGAAAAGAACACGGAAATCTTCAATTTGAGCTCTTAACAGTTCGAGATATTCTGTTTCCTTAAAATCCCAGATCCTGAACCCGTTGCAGCCCACGTAGATCTGCCTGGCGCATTTTCTAATCACCGCGGCATTTTCCATTTTAATGTCATAGAGATCAACACCCGAGGCCCCGGCAATTTTCGCGGGAATCTGTAAAGCGTCCGCCTGCATGTCGCGGGCAAGAAAGGAAAGTGGGCTGTCATCTTCGGGTACAAGGCTGGTTATCCTTTCAACGATCTTGAGGATCTCCATTGCCTTTTGATACAAAGGCATTTTTTCCAGCTCTTCGCTTCTCATAATTTATCCTTCTACCTCTTCTTCCTGCTCCTGCAGTACCTTCCATTTTTCGTAAGCTACCAAATCATCATTGACCAGGGTGAGGCAGGCGGCGATGACTCCGGCGTCGTCCAGTAATCCTACCAGCGGAATGAAATCGGGGATGAGGTCAAGGGGCATAAGCACATACAGTAAAGCTCCTGCCACGGCCGCAATGGTCTTCCATGGCACCCCGGTGTATTCCCCGCTCCAGTAATCCCTTATAAGGCCGAACATGCTTTTAGCCTTGGTTATATACCCGCTTATGGAATCATTGTTCCGGAATTTATTCTCGATCTTTTCCTGCTTTTTCAGGACCTTTTCAAGGTCTTTTTCTTTTACCTTTTCAGCTTGTTGATTTAAAGCGTGATCTGCTTGTTCGGGGCTAATGTGCTTCATTTTACTGTTTTTGAAGTTTTATTTTTGGATCTGTCCCAGTCTCTTAAAAATGTTCTCTAACGTATAAAAAGACGCGCTTTCCAGCTTTGACAGCTCTTCCCACTCCAGCGGAGTGGCGACACCTGCTTCCTGGTTCGCCCTTAACGAATAAGGACAAACTGCTGTTTGCGCATATGCGTTGCGAAGGTAATCTACAAAAATCTTTCCTTCCCGCTGGTCTTTTCTGATTTTTGTTGTCAAAAGATCAGGTCGTAACCGGGTGACTTCCTCGGCCACCTTTCTTGCTTCTTTTTTAATTTCATCAAAATCTTTACCCCGGCGAATGGAATAATACAGGTGCAGTCCGCTTTGCCCGGTGGTCATTAACTGCGGATCTTTTTTCTGCTTTCTTAGGTAATTTCTCACCACTTTGGCTGCTTCTTTTACCTTTTCGAAAGCATTTTCGGGAGGATCCAGGTCGAAGATCACCTTATCTGGTTCCCGTATTTTGTCCTTACGGCTAAGCCAGATGTGAAACTCCACCGTGCCCTGGTTTACCAGGTACAGCAGGGTTCTTTTGTCATTACAGATTATCTGGGTATTGGTACCGTCTTCAGTTTCAATTTCTACGGTCTTAATATAATCGGGAAAGTAATCTGAAATATTTTTTTGGTAGAACCCTGCTTCTCCAATGCCGTTCGGAAACCTGTGTAAGGTTAGCGGCCGGTCTTTTAGATAGGGCAGCATTTGGTCTGCGATCTTGTCGTAATATTCTGCCATATCTCCTTTGGTAATATTTTTCTTCGGAAAAATGACCTTATCGGGATGGGTTATTTCTACCTGTGCTATTTCCATAATTCAATCATTCTTGATTTTGGTCTTCCTTGGCTATTTGTTTCATGCTGCGGCCGGTAACCACACTTTTGTCCTGGGTGCTTACAGGATTCCGTCTCGCATCTGCTTCCTCGTCATCCTGTTTTATCAGCAGCCAGTTTCCTTTCATCTTGCCGCCTTTCATTTCTACGAGGTTGTAGCCGCCTTTTAGCTTTTTTCCGTGGAGAATGATCTCAATACTTCCGGCTTTGAAGCTTTCCTCCAGCGAGATAAGGTTCCCTTTGTCATCGTGCTTGTTGCTTTCAATGGTACCTTTGTCCCAGATCATGACCGTGCCGCCGCCATATTCCTCTTTGGGTATGGTGCCTTCAAAATCGGCGTAGGCTATAGGGTGATCTTCGGTGGGAATGGCCATTCTTTTTACCGAAGGGTCTGTACTGGGCCCTTTGGGCACCGACCAGGATTTCAAGGTTCCATCAATTTCTAACCTAAAGTCGTAATGCAGATTGGTCGCCTCATGTTTCTGGATCACGAAAATGGGAGTCTCGTTCTTCTTTTTTGAAGGCTCATCGCGAGGCTCTTTGGTTTTGCTGAAATCTCTTTTCTCATTATAGCTTTTCATACAAGGTTGCTTCTGGATCTTCGGAATAAAAAGTACGAAAAATGGAAGGGCAGCTGCGTTAAAGAAGTCTGAAAATAGGAAGTTCCTTCCGCAGAAAAGCTCTCAAAAATTAAACTTTTGCCATCGGTTTTTGCAGAAAATTTATTTTAGATACTTTTATCCCCTTAAAACCTGTAAATGGAAAGCATAGGAGTATTTGCCATCGCGGTCTTCACCGGATTCATTGCCATTAACAACCCGGTGGGGAATGTTCCTGTCTTTTTAAGCCTTACCAGACAGGCTGACAGACCCACCCGAAAGGTAATCTCCAAAAAAGCAACTTTTACGGCCTTTGTGATCGTCTCGGGCTTTATCATCCTGGGGAAATACATTTTTGATTTCTTCGGATTGACCATTCCTGCCTTTAAGATCACGGGGGGAATTTTGGTCTTCTTCGTGGGTTTTGAAATGATAAGGGCGCAGGTTTCCAGTATTGATAACCAGGAGGAGGTCAACTTTAACGAAGGGATATCCATTTCCCCATTGGGAATTCCTATCCTGGCAGGACCGGGTACCATCGTTACCGCGATGAACTTCACCACAAACGCTACCTACCTGCAATTGGGTATTATCCTGGTCATGTTCGCCCTGGTGATGTGGCTCAACCACCTGGCTTTCCTGTCAAGCGAATACCTGGTGAGGTATATAGGGGCTAACAAGATCGTGGTGATCGAAAAGATCATGGGATTGATCATCGCAATTATAGGTGTGAACATGCTCATACAGGGGATCCACATCGCCTTTGATATCTAGGTAATTGAATTAAAAAAATAATTTATTGATTTTTAGTAGATTGCGGGAAAATTAAACTGTACCTTCGCCTCCAATTTAAATTTTTATAATGAATAAAGGAACAGTAAAATTTTTTAATGAATCAAAAGGTTATGGATTTATTAAGGATGAAGAATTAAACGAAGAGTACTTCGTACACGCTAATGGTCTGGTTGATGAAATTAGACAAGACGACGAAGTGACTTTTGACCTTGAAGAAGGTAGAAAAGGTGTAAATGCAGTAAACGTGAAACAAGCATAGTTTCAGGTTCTTATTTATAAATTTAGCCTTACTGAAAAGTAAGGCTTTTTTTTTTGTTCTCTCAGATATGATCCCTTTCACTTTTTGTCTGCGGTTTTTGGAAAATTAACTAATTTAATTGCATGAGAAGAATTCTACTTGCAATACTGTTATTGGCTTTGCCTGTTTCTGCACAGGAAATAGCGATAAAAAAAGGAATAGTGACTGATTCCCTGAAAGTTTCAGATTCTCTTCAGGAGAGCTATTCCATATATCTGCCAACTACTTTTCAGAGCTCCAGAACCTGGCCGGTGCTGTTCATTTTTGATGGGGAAGGCAGGGGGAAATCGGCAACGCATTTGTTTCGGGCTGCAGCCGAAGAACAGGGATACATCCTCATCTCTTCCAACAATATTTCTTCAGAGAATGACCTGAAGACGAACTTAGAAATTGCCGACAGGCTGTTGCAGGCAACAGTTCCGAGATTTCCTATAAACATGAAAATGATCTCTTCGGCCGGGTCCAATGAAGGCGGAAAAGTAGCCAGCGCCATTCCTTTGTTGTACAAAGATATTCATGGGGTGATCGCAGTAGGCAATCACTGGATCAACCTGGACCTGCTGGATGAGAAACGGGATTTTTCTTTTATAGGTATAGTGGGTGATGAGCAGTTCACTTCCGCAGGAATGAATTACACGGCGCAGATCTTGAGCCATCTTAAATTTCCCAGCCGGGTGTACACTTATGAGGGAAATGATGAGTGGCCCGAGATGAGGTTGATCGCGAGTGCCGTGGGTTCCCTTACCCTGGATGCCATGAAAAATAAGCTGCGGCCCATCGATCCTCAGCTGGTGGATGATCTGTATTCTCTGGACTTGGCCCTGGCAAATAAAATGATCAGCAATCAGGATCTTGTTGGTGCAATGCTCTTTTTAGAACTTCTGGAAGAAAAGTATGATGGCTTTAAGGATCTTAATGAGATCGAAGAAAAACAAAAGCAGCTGAAGCGATCACGCAATTATGATCTGCAGGAGCGGGAAAGAGCCGAAGTGAACGAAAAGGAACTGCGGCTTATAGATGATTTCATTTACTACCTGGGGGAAGATATCCGCACCGCGAATTTTGAAAATCTCGGCTGGTGGAATTATCAGAAGATTCAGCTGGATTCCTTAGTTCGAAAAGGGGGAGAGCAGGCAAAAATGGCAAAACGGCTTGAAGGTTTGATCGGCGAACTTTCCCGCGCCTATCGCGATGAATTGAAGGAAACCCGCGCTTCTTTGGAGAAGAAGTTGCTGGCCAATATGATCCAGACCATTTTTGATCCCAAGAATTACGCGGCTTATAAGGAGATCATTACTCTTAGCGCCCAGGACGACGATTTTGGAACGGCTTTATTTTACCTGGAAGAAATGCTTAAGCACGGTTATAAAAATAAAGACGGCCTTTACAATATTGAAGGAACGCTAGGCCTTAAGCTTACTCCCGAATACAATCAGCTAATCGAGAAATACCTGGGTTCCTCCCGGTTTTATGACAATTGATCAATAGCCCCCTGGCCATGAAGAAATATATCTTGTTGCTGCTTTTGTTTGCAGCCGGCTTCGGAAATGCTCAGAACAGCGAAAAAATTCGGTCTGTAAAGGATTTTCAGAAGCAAATGAACCGGGATTTCAAAGATCCCGAAACTTCACCCTTACCGCCGAAGGAGCGGAAAAAGTTTACCGCTCTGGATTTTTTCAGCATTGATACTGCCTTTACCGTCGTAGCCGAATTTGTGCGTACTCCGTATGAATCCCCATTTGAGATGCCGACTACCACAGACCGTAAACCGGTGTATGTGAAATACGGCGAACTTTTCTTCAGCCTTAAAGGCAAAGAGTTCAAACTGAACGTGTACCAGAACCAGGATCCAAAAAAAGGATATGAAGATTATCTTTTTTTGCCTTTTACAGATCTCACCAATGGTGAAACCACCTATTCAGGCGGGAGATATCTGGACATGATGCTTCCGAAAAGCAGCGAAGTTCTTCTTGATTTCAACAAGGCTTACAATCCGTACTGCGCTTACAGCGGGGATTATTCCTGTCCGCTTGTTCCGCAGGAAAATCATCTTGCCGTAGAAATTCCGGCAGGGGTGAAGGCCTATCAGAAATAAACTTCTATATAAATCGTGAAGCGTACAATCCGGCAAAAGTAGCCGCGATACCCAGCACCAGGCTGGAAATGGTGTAGATTCCCACGCTCATGAAGTCGCCGGCCTTCAGGAATATATGGTTTTCATAAGAGAAAGCCGAAAATGTTGTGAAACCACCGCAAAATCCTGTAGCCAACAGCAACATGCCGTTGGCTGAGAGCATTTGCTGCCGGTATCCCAATCCAAGGATGAATCCTATGAGTAGACTTCCCAGAACATTTACTACCAGCGTGCCGAGGGGGAGAACGGTCGCGTTATTCAGACTTTTTGAAATGAGATAACGAAGAATGCTGCCCGTGCCGCCTCCAATAAAGACCAGTAAAATTTGTTTCATGTTAATTTATTCAATAGGAATATAGATCTCTGTGATCCACATGGCAGGATTTTCAATATCGGCAGGATTGGTGAGGTAGATCTCGAAAGGCTGTCCTTGGGGATTTACTTTCAGTTCATTTTTCTCTATATAACGGTAGGTTTCTTCCCAGGCCTGCGGCGCATTTTTCCGGTTCCCTTTTAAAGTTGTTTTCACCACTTTTTGAGGTTCAAGATATCCGTTAAGCACATCGCTGCCGGTGGGTGTGATCACTTGGCTGGGCGTGGGTACCGCGGCAGAGAATATGGAAGTGCCGTTCCTGTCGTCTCGCTGGTTGTAGATAACCAAAGGTTTACCGCTGATCGGGATATTGTTCTTTTCCATGAAAATGCCTACCTGGTCTATCATTTCTGAAGCTCTTGAATTGACTTCTCCCAGTTTTGCGGCTGTGGTGGTGTACATATAATAGCCTCCGCCATGTTGGGTTACCCCGTCCACATTTATGGAATATTCTTCCATTTTCCTTATCACGTTCTCTTCCAGGTCCTGCAGGCTCTCTTCGAATATAGGCTGGAAGATCTCAGGCAGGTCCCTATCCTGTAAGGTGAATGCCAGTTTCTCCTTAAAAGATTGAGAACCGGTGAGTGTCCAGGTCACCGTCGTTCCGTTTTCGGCCGGTTCCAGGTCCCAAATAATATTTCCGGAGGTTTCCCCAATGCTGGTTTCCATGGTCAACTGTTGTTCCAGTTTTCTGTTAGGAATTGCCGAGGTGGTCGTGATGCTGCCGTCTCTCATATTATCGGCTTCCCAGCTTATCATTGCCCCTTCACCCGAAGTATCCTCGCTGAGGTCAAAGTTGATCTCATCCTGTTGTCTCCAGCCATCCCAGGTTTTCCAGTTGGAAAGGTCTGCAATCTCTTTGTACAAAAGTGAGGCGGGCGCATTGATGGTCCTGCTTGATTGCACTTTAAAATCACCTTCTTTAGTGGCTACATAGATAGAACCTGCAATGAACAGGATCAGGATCAAAAAAAGCAGGTATTTTATGATTTTCATGGTTGTATGGCTGGTTTGTTAGATTATTACGCTAATATAGTTATTTTGCTTGAAGCTTATTCTTACATTTGTTACGAGTTGATCCAAGAGGTCAATCCCCCGGTCGCAGTAAAAAAACCGGGATCTAAATTCAGTTTATTATTAAAACCCTAACAAATGAAAATTAAGTTCTATTTGATGCTGCTTTTGGCATCAACGATGCTGTTTTCGTGTGCTGAATCGGTTGCTGAAAAACCGGCTCCTGCGGAAATCGCCCAAACAAATGATTTTGATTACCAGGTAGACGAATTTGCCGATATCAAGGTGTTGCGCTACCAGATCCCCGGATGGGAAAACCTTAGCCTGAAGGAACAAAAACTGGTTTACTACCTTACCCAGGCCGGCTTAAGCGGGCGTGATATCATCTGGGACCAGAATTACCGGCACAACCTGAAGATTCGTGAGGCTCTTGAGAACATCTACGCCAACTATGAAGGTGACAAATCTACCGAGGACTGGAAGAATTTTGAGACTTATCTGAAAAGAGTATGGTTCTCTAATGGGATCCACCACCACTATTCTATGGACAAGTTGAAGCCGGCTTTCAGCAAGGAATATTTTGACACCCTGCTTTCAGAAACTGACACCGAACTTACCGGAGAGGCTTATGAAGTGATCTTCAACAATGAAGACAGCAAGAAAGTGAACCTTGATGAGAGCAAAGGCCTGTTACAGGGGTCTGCCGTTAACTTTTACGGAGAAAATGTGACTGCCGATGATGTTGCTGCTTTCTACGCTAAAAAACAATCTCCAAACCCGGCCAAGCCTCTTGCTTTTGGATTGAACTCCAAACTGGTAAAAGAGAACGGAGAGCTGGTTGAAAAGGTTTGGAAAAGCGGCGGAATGTACGGGGAAGCCATTGACAAGATCGTTTTCTGGCTTGAAAAAGCTAAAGGTGTTGCCGAAAATGAGCAGCAGGCAAAAGCTCTTGGGCTTCTTATTGATTACTACAATACCGGAGATCTTCAAACCTGGGATGAATACAACATCGCATGGGTAAAAGCTACTGAAGGAAACATTGACTATATCAACAGTTTTATCGAAGTGTACAACGATCCGCTGGGGTACAGAGGTTCTTACGAGACCATTGTGCAGATCAAGGATTTTGACATGAGCCAGAAGATGAAAGTGCTTGAAGACAACGTGCAATGGTTCGAAGATAACGCCCCGTTGATGGAAGAGCACAAAAAGGATTCTGTAGTGGGTGTTACCTATAAGACAGTGATCGTTGCCGGGGAGGCGGGAGATGCTTCTCCAAGTACTCCTATCGGGGTGAACCTGCCAAACTCTAACTGGATCAGGAAAGCTCATGGAAGTAAATCTGTTTCTCTTGGAAACATTATCAATTCTTACAACAATGCAGGTACTACCGGCAGGCTGGAAGAATTTGCACATGATGAGGAAGAGGTAGCTCTAGAAAAAGAGTACGGGCAACTGGCCGATAAACTGCACACTGCCCTTCATGAAGTTGTGGGTCATGCGTCGGGTCAATTGAATCCCGGAGTAGGTGAGACCAAAGAAACGCTAAAGAGTTATGCTTCTACTTTGGAAGAAGGGAGAGCAGATCTTGTTGGTCTTTATTATTTAATGGATCCAAAACTGGAAGAGCTGGGACTTGTAGATGACCATACGAAAGTTGGGAAAGCTGCTTATGACGGATACATCAGAAACGGATTAATGACCCAACTTATCAGGTTAGAGCAGGGAGCAGATGTTGAAGAAGCTCACATGCGTAACCGCCAGTGGGTAAGTGCCTGGGTTTTTGAAAAAGGTCAGGAAAACGGAGTTATTGAGAAGGTGACCAAAGACGGGAAGACCTATTTCGATATTAAGGATTACGCTGCATTACGCGATCTTTTCGGGCAATTGCTGAAGGAAACTCAGCGAATCAAGTCTGAAGGAGACTACGAAGCAGCTAAGAACCTTGTTGAAAATTACGGAGTGAAGGTAGACCAGGATATCCACAGAGAGGTGCTTAAAAGAAACGAGCAGTTCAAGTCGGCTCCATACAGCGGATTCGTAAATCCTGTGTTGGTACCTGAAATGAACGAAGAGGGTGAGATCACTGCGATCAAAGTAGAGCAACCGGTATCTTTTGAAGAACAGATGTTAGACTACTCTCAGAAGTACGACATTCTTCCTATGGAAAACTAGACTGAAAATATTTCAGATCCTAAAGCCGCCATTCCCCGGAATGGCGGCTTTTTTTATTGCTTCAGATAGGTTTTGATGACGAACAAAAGTGCCACGAACAAAAGGAAGCCGGCAAGGACATATAAAGTACCCTTATAATATTTCCTGTGCAGCTTTAAGTCCTTACGATAGCTGTAAAAGATCACCACCACAAAGGCTATGAAAAAGAGGATGGCAAAGATTAACTGTCCGGTTGTAAACATTTATTTATTTTTATGCGAAGTTAAAGCTTTAGGATGAAAAAAAGATTGGAAGCCGTTAAGGCATTTCATACCGCCTTTGGCCTGGGAATAAAGGATGAACCAACCGCCGACCTGGGGAAGGAAAAGAACAGGCTGCGTTTTGAGCTGATGAAGGAGGAAAATGAAGAATACCTGCAGGCTGCCGATAATAATGATCTTGTGGAGGTGGCCGATGCGCTGGGCGATATGCTGTACATTCTCTGCGGAACCATTCTGGAACACGGCATGCAGCACAAAATAGAAGAGGTTTTTGAAGAGATCCAGAGATCCAATATGAGCAAGCTGGGTGCCGACGGAAACCCTGTTTACCGCGAGGACGGGAAAGTGCTAAAAGGCCCTGATTATTTTCCTCCTGAACTTGCCGGGATCCTTAAAGCAGATTAGACTTTAGCACTTTTTTAAAAGGACTCTGATTCGCATTTTTTACCTTAAAAGAAAAAATGCGGAGTTTTATTTTAGCCTTCATCACCTTTTTCCTGATGATCGCCTGCAAAGATCAAAACGCAGAGAAAAAAACAGAAAAGAAAATTCAACAGGACAGTATTTCTGTAGAACCCGAAGAGGAACTGCAAGCTTCTCAGGATTACGTCAGTGAAAAATGGTATTTTTCGCTGCAAGTTCCTACAGCTTATGAGGTCTATTCAGGAGAGCTACCGGCTAAGGCTCCGGTAGTCAACATATACCATCCTCAAAATGATAAGGCTCCTCCTTACGCCATTCATGAGAATGCATCAGCTTCTTATATTGCCTTTCTGCCAAATGGTTTTGGAGTAGACGCACCTTCAGGGAAAAGAAAGAGCCTCAAAGAGTGGGGCAAAGGTTTTCCGTTGCAATTTGAGATCAACCCCAATGAATCTATGGTGTATCTTTTGGAGAACGGGCGCCCGTGGGCGCTTAGCCTCAGGTTCTATTCTCCTCCGCCGGGGTGGGATGAGTATGGGAGCATCTTTGTGCACTATGCCGTAAATGATTTTAAAGCCCAATGCTTTTCTGAAGCTTCGGGAGATAAAAAGCCCATGAACCAATGCGATCCTTTAGGTGGCGACAGGGTGGAATATTCCGGAGAAGTTTCGTCGGAAAGCATGGAAGCATTGAATTCGGTTCTGGAAAGCCTGAACTTTTCCGCAGAAAATACTCCAAAAAAGGTGATTTCAGAGCTCATCAGGGTTGAGCAGCCTAAGCCAAATCAGGTTATAACAAGTCCGCTGCAGATCAAAGGAAAAGCGCGTGGATACTGGTTCTTTGAAGCTGAAGCGCCTTATAAGCTGGTTGATGAGGAACACCGGACTTTGGCTACGGGATCTATGCGGGCACAAGGGGAGTGGATGACCGAAGATTTCGTGCCTTTTGAGGCCGAGATCTCTTTTGATGCACCCGATGCTAACCACGGATTTCTTGTCTTTAGCCGCTCCAATGCATCAGGAAAACCGGAACACGACAGAGTTTATCG
The DNA here is from genome assembly GCF_900102915.1 of Salinimicrobium catena. Classification (GTDB taxonomy): domain Bacteria; phylum Bacteroidota; class Bacteroidia; order Flavobacteriales; family Flavobacteriaceae; genus Salinimicrobium; species Salinimicrobium catena. The sequence goes on along the minus strand of NZ_FNGG01000004.1, from coordinate 89,973 downwards.
CGTTCCGGTGAGGTTTTCTTCTAATTAGAATTATTTTTTCTCTACCAGGTATCTCCAGTCAAATTTGTCTTCGGCCCTGTTGTATTGGATATCCATCAATTTTGACTTAAAGAATTTGGCGTAAGATTCGGCCTGCTCTGGCAGTTCATATTTTTCGCCCATGTGGCCAAAACCTTTGATAGGGTTAATGGTAGCAGCAGTTCCTGCTCCAAAGATCTCTTTTAGTTCACCTTTTTTGGCGGCTTCCACGATCTCTTTTACCGTTACCCTTCTCACCTCAATAGGAATATTGTTCTCTTCGGCAAGGGCAATAACGCTTTTTCTGGTCACCCCGTCAAGGATTCGATCACTGATAGGCGCAGTAAGTAATTTATCTCCCACTCTAAAGAAGATGTTCATGGTACCGGCTTCTTCAAGGTATTCGTGGGTATTGGCATCTGTCCAGATTATCTGCTGGTAACCTTCTTCCTTGGCCAGGTTGGTAGGGTAGAATTGCGCCCCGTAATTACCTGCTGCTTTGGCATATCCAACACCTCCGTTAGCCGCACGGCTGAACTTTTCTGCAAATACCACTCTCACCTCTCCGCTGTAGTAAGCTTTTGCAGGAGAACAAATGATCATGAATTTATAGCTTTTCGAGGGGGAAGCCGAGACTCCCGGTTCTGTAGCGATCACGAATGGTCTTATGTAAAGGGAATTTCCAAGGCCTTTTTTGATCCAATCCCTGTCAAGGTTTAACAGGGTTTCCAGCCCTTCCAGGAACATTTCTTTTGGAAATTCAGGAATGGCAAGACGTACAGAAGATTTATTGAAGCGGTCAATGTTCGCTTCGGGCCTGAAAAGCCACACCTGATCTTCATCGTCCTTAAAGGCTTTCATTCCCTCAAAAATGGCCTGCCCGTAGTGGAAGACTTTTGCTGAAGGCTCAAGCTGAATGGGACCGTAAGGTTTTATGGTTGGGTTTTGCCACTGTCCGTCTACATAATCGCACTCCATCATATGGTCAGTAAAAACATTTCCAAATACAAGATTATCAAAGTCTACCGAATCGATCTTTGAAGCCGGAGCTTCAACTACATCGATTGCGTGGGATATACCATTTCTCATTTTTTCTTAGATATTTGTGCAAATTTACCGAAATAAATGCGGTAATTAAAGACGGCAATTGACTAATTTTATCTTAATTTCAATTTCGTGATCCTCAATCCTTTCAGGTATGCCTAATTTCAAAACATTATTAACTTTGGCGATATTGCTTGCAGCGGGAAACTTCATTTTTGCCCAGAATGTTTCCGCAGAAGATCCTGCTCATGAAAATGGCGGTATTTCATTGGGAGAAAAATTCGATATTCAGAACATATTATCACCCTACCAAATGGAGTTAAAATATGGGGATCTAAAACCCGGAGACAGCCTGCAGGTAGCTTTTACTGCAGAAGTAACCTCGGTTTGCAAAAATAAAGGCTGCTGGATGAAGATTGCGTTGCCGGCTGGAGAGGAAGTGATGATAAAGTTCAAGGATTACGCCTTTTTTGTGCCTAAAGACATTGAATCTCACACTGTTTTTATTAACGGTTTGGCCTATGTAGAGGAAATGCCGGTTGAGGAGCAAAAACATTATGCCGAAGATGCAGGCCTTTCTCCCGAAGAGATAGCAGCTATTAAAGAACCCAAAAAGACCCTCCTGTTCCTGGCAGATGGGGTCAATATTAAAAAATAGATTTGAAAAGAGAAATTATCAAGACCGGAGACGGTTCTGCCACCATTTACCTGCCCGAGTGGAATGAGCACTATCATTCCAAACACGGTGCCCTGCAGGAAGCGCAGCATGTTTTTATTGAGAGCGGGCTAAGGCATTACCTGGAAAAGAAGGCTCCAGAGCGTTTGAATATTCTGGAAATCGGCTTCGGAACCGGGCTTAATGCCCTCCTTAGTTATTACGAGGCGCAAAAAGGAGAAGTGATCCTTGACTATACTGGCGTAGAGGCCTACCCTGTTTCTGTTGAAGAACTGGAGTCCCTTGATTATGCCGGACTATTTCCGGAAGATGACGCTGCAGAGGTCTTTGCAAAACTCCACCAGAATCCGTGGGGTCGAAAAACAGAGATCTCCCCGCTTTTTTGCCTACAGAAGCAGCAAATGTTCTTTAAGGACATAAAGGCGCAGGATTATTTTGATCTCATCTTCTTTGATGCTTTTGGTCCGCGGGTACAGCCCGAATTATGGACAGAGGAGATCTTTATGAGGATGTGCAATTCTTTAAGACAGGACGGGGTGCTGGTCACCTATTCGGCAAAAGGCAGCGTGAGGCGTGCCATGCAGGCAGTGGGGTTTTTGGTGGAACGGCTGCCTGGACCTCCCGGAAAGCGTGAAATGTTACGGGCTACTAAAAAAGGCGAACGCTAGAAATTAGCTGTTAAACCTTTAATAATTACTGCCCAATCAATGCTGAATTTTCTAACTTATAAAATAAAATGCGGGTCTTAATCACCGGTGCTACAGGCTTAATAGGTTCCAGGATCACTCAGTTATGTCATGAAAAAGGCATTCACGTCAACTACCTCACAACGAGTAAGGACAAACTGGAACAAAAAGAAAATTACAAAGGATATTACTGGAACCCTTCTACAGGCGAAATAGATGCTGCCTGTCTTGACGGAGTGGGGGCAATAATCAATCTGGCAGGTGAAAATGTTTTCCAGCCCTGGACAAAAAGCGCCAGGAACAGGATACTTCGCAGTCGTATCAATTCTCTTAATGTTTTGCACAAATTGCTCAGCGAACAGGAGCATGAGGTAGGGCAGTTGATCTCGGCCAGTGCCATAGGAATTTACCCAAGCTCTCTTCGAAAAATGCATTATGAGGACGAAACAGAAATAGACGATTCTTTTCTTGCCGAGGTGGCAGATAAATGGGAAAAGGCGGCTGACAGGTTTACCGATCTCAACCTGAGGGTTGCCAAAGTGAGAATTGGGCTGGTGCTTTCTGAAAAAGGAGGAGCGCTGGCGCAGATGAAAAGGCCTGTAAAATATAATGTGGGAGCTCCTCTGGGTAGCGGAGATCAATGGCAGTCCTGGATACATATTGAAGATCTTGCCAGGATCTTTCTTCATATCCTGGAAAACGGCCTCACGGGAGTCTATAATGGGGTAGCGCCAAAACCGGTAACCAACAAGGAACTTACAGAGAGATTAGCGGGGGTGATGGGAAAGAAAACCTGGTTGCCTAATGTGCCCGCAGGGATCTTGAAGGTAGTGATGGGAGATATGTCTTCTGTGGTGTTGGGCAGTCAGTTGGTGAGCAGTAAGAAAATTGAGGAAACCGGATTTACCTTTTACTACGTAAGCCTTACAAGAGCCCTGGAAGATCTCTTGCATAAAAAAACCGGCTAAAAAGCCGGCTTCTTTTTCGAAAATTCACTCAATTAAAAATCAAGATCTTTTGGCCTTTACCTTGATGGTAAGTTCCATGTCATCGCTGATGAAGTTATCTCCCAGGTTGTCAAAAACAGATTTTGAACCATAGTTCACCTTCCAGTTGGTTCGGTCTATGGTAAATGTTTCGCTTTCAAGACTAAGTTCCTCCTCATCTATGTCTGAGTCTATAGGGAACTGGATGTTCTTGGTTTCATCCTTCAGGGTAAGATTTCCTTCAAGCATTTTTTGTCCGTCTTTTTCCGTTATCCCTGTGATCTCAAAGGTCGCGGTAGGATATTTCTTCACGTTGAAAAAGTCGGTTTCTTTTCCTTCAACGGTTCCTTTCAGATGATTTTCAAGGCTGGTACGGTCCTTTTCGTCCATACCCTCATCAGTAACCTTGATGGAGTTCATGTCAATAGTGACTTTTCCGCCGGTGATCGCTTCCTGGGTAGCCATGATATTTCCGCTTTCAATGTTGATGGTTCCCTTGTGCTCCCCGGTAGGTTTTGTTCCCCGCCATTCTATGGTAGACGCTGTTGTATCTATTTCATAAGTGGCAGCTTCTTCGGTTGGAGTGGCAGCTTCTTTGGCCTCACCCGGTTCAACTTTGTTCTTTGCCTCATTTTTGCAGGCAATAGTACTTGCGGCAATTCCTGTGAAAAGGAATAAGTTCATTATTGTTTTCTTCATTTCCTGAATGTTTATTTTAGGATTAAAGAGTAAAATTAGATTTTTGAGGTGCAAAGAATCTTAAAATATTACTAAAACTTTCTGGTGACATTTTGACATTTCCCATTTATTGGCAGCACTTTTGTCTGTTGAAACACGGAAATAAATACCTATTGAAATGAGTGAAAAAGAACGCAACGAAGAAAATATTTCAGAAGAAGAGAACATAAAAGATCAGGTTGAAGAAATTCTGGACGATGCCATAGAAGAGGCCGATGAAAAGTCTGCAGAGGCCGAAGGGGAGCAGCTTTCAGAAAAAGATCAATTGAAAGCCGACCTGGAGAAGGAAAAGGATAAATTCCTGAGGCTTTTTGCAGAGTTCGAAAACTACAAGAGACGCACCAGCAAGGAGCGAATCGAGATGTTCAAAACTGCCAGCCAGGACGTGATCATTGCCATGTTGCCTGTGCTTGACGATTTTGACAGGGCTTTGAACGAAATAGCAAAAGCCAAGGACAAGAACCTGCTGAAAGGGGTGGAGCTTATCCACACCAAATTCAGGGAAACGCTTCGCGCCAAAGGGCTGGAGTTGATGGAAGTGAAAGAAGGCGACAGTTTTGACGCAGACCTTCATGAAGCGATCACCCAGATCCCTGCTCCTTCAGATAAATTAAAAGGCAAGATTGTTGACGTGGTAGAGAAAGGTTATAAACTTGGCGACAAGATCATCCGCTATCCAAAGGTGGTGACCGGCAAGTAGTTTATATCAAAAAATATAGAATAGGAGTTTATAATGAAACAGGATTATTACGAAATACTAGGAATTAGCAAGAACGCGACCACAGCCGAGATCAAGAAGGCTTATCGTAAGAAGGCTATAGAATATCACCCAGATAAGAATCCGGGTGATACCAAGGCAGAAGAGATGTTCAAGAAAGCTGCCGAGGCCTATGAGGTTCTAAGCAACGAGGATAAGCGGGCCCGTTATGACCGTTTTGGTCACCAGGCATTTGAAGGCGGCGGCTTTGGCGGCGGTGGCGGAATGAATATGGATGATATCTTCAGCCAGTTCGGCGATATCTTTGGCGGCGCATTTGGCGGCGGAGGAGGTTTCGGCGGATTTGGCGGCTTTGGCGGTGGCGGTGGCCAGCGCAGGGTCAAAGGAAGTAACCTGCGTATAAGAGTTTCGCTTAGCCTTGAAGAGATCGCGAACGGAGTCGAGAAGAAGATCAAGGTAAAACGTAAGATCCAGGCTAAAGATACTACCTATAAGACCTGTCCTACCTGTAATGGTACCGGCCAGGTAACCAGGATCACCAATACCATTTTGGGAAGAATGCAAACCGCTTCTCCCTGTACTTCCTGTGGAGGTAGCGGTCAGGTCATTGAGCATAAACCCGCCGATGCAGATGCACATGGGCTTATCATGAAAGAAGAGACCGTGTCTATCAAGATCCCTGCGGGGGTAGTGGAAGGCATGCAGCTTAAGGTTACCGGTAAAGGTAATGATGCTCCGGGCAACGGCGTCCCTGGTGACCTGCTGGTGGCCATCGAAGAAAAAGAGCATCCAATGCTGCAAAGGGAAGGTGATAACCTGCACTACGACCTTTACGTAAGTTTTTCTGAAGCTACTTTGGGTACCTCAAGAGAGATCGATACGGTTACCGGAAAGGTGAGGATAAAGATAGATGAAGGAGTGCAGTCCGGAAAGATCCTTCGTCTTAGGGGAAAAGGAATTCCGAACATCAACGGATACGGTAAGGGAGACCTGCTGGTGCATGTAAATGTCTGGACGCCAAAAACCCTGAGCCGTGAGCAACGGGAATTCTTTGAAAGAATGGCTACAGACGAGCATTTCCAGCCGAAACCGGAAAAAAGCGATAAATCGTTTTTTGAAAAAGTTAAAGATATGTTTACATAATTTAATAATGTTAAAGAAATTTTACATATATTTGAGCATCACTAAGCTCAATTAGTGATAATTTTTCTTTTTCATAGCAATTTTTTTCCCACCCTTAAGCGATTAAGGGTGGGTTTTGTTTTTTAAAGGGACTTTTACCTGTGAGGCAGGAAGAGGGTTAAGATTTATTAAAATCTTCCCAATTTTAAAAAACCCTTTTCAGCATTTCAATATATTTACGTCAAACCCTTTTTATGGATAATCTTTTGGTTGCAGAAAATGTCTCAAAGACGTTTGGGGAATTTACTGCACTCAACAATATTTCCCTCGAGATCCCCAGAGGCAGCATTTTTGGTTTATTAGGCCCCAACGGTGCCGGGAAAACTACCTTTATACGTATTATTAACCAGATCATTTTACCAAGCCGGGGGAGCATCCTGTTAGACGGGCATGCATTACAGCCGTCAGATATCCAGAACATCGGTTACCTGCCCGAGGAGCGCGGCCTTTATAAATCCATGAAAGTGGGGGAGCAGGCGCTTTACCTGGCCCAGCTAAAAGGCCTTTCCAAGGCCGAAGCCAAAAAGAGGCTTAAGTACTGGTTCGAAAGGCTGAAGATAGAAGACTGGTGGGACAAAAAGATACAGGAACTTTCCAAGGGTATGGCCCAGAAAGTACAATTTGTGGTCACCGTGCTGCACCGCCCCAAATTGCTCATTTTTGATGAGCCTTTCAGCGGATTCGATCCCGTGAACGCCAATCTTATCAAGGACGAGATCCTGCAGTTGAGAGAAGATGGCGCTACCATACTATTTTCTACTCACCGCATGGAAAGTGTAGAAGAGCTGTGTGAATACATGGCTTTGATCCATAAAGGGAATAAGCTGCTTGACGGAAGGGTTTCCGAGATCAAGCAACAGTACAAATCGAACACTTTTGAGGTAGGGCTGGGAACTTCAGACCCTGAAACACTTCGGAAGGAACTGCAGGAAAGATTCGCTGTTACCGATACCAATTTTAAAAGTATACATCATGACCTGAAGCTGCAGATACAAATAGCTGAAGCAGCTTCACCAAACGATCTTTTGACCTTCCTCACTTCCAGGGCCACCGTGAACCACTTCGTGGAGGTGATCCCTTCTGTAAATGACATATTCATCAAAACCGTCACCACCCATGCGTAACCTGAAGTTGATCATAAAAAGGGAATATCTTGCAAGGGTTAGGAACAGAACCTTCATGGTGATGACTTTTTTAAGTCCGCTCATCCTGGTGGCCATGATCATGCTCATAGCTTACCTGGCCAGCCTCAACAGCGAAGAACAGCGGATAGTGGGCATAAATGACGAGACCGGACTTTTTGCCGGGGAATTCAGAAGTTCCGAAGAGATAAAATTTATCGACCTTTCTGAAGTCAACGTGGAGGAGGCAAAGGATTTGGTGAAAGAGAAGGAGTATTATGGCTTGCTGCACATTCCGGAAATAGAGAACAATGTTTCACCCGATATCCAGTTCTACGCCCAGGAGGCTCCTGCTTTTGGCTTCCTTACACAGATAGAGAAGATCATTGGAGGAAAGCTGACCAACCGACAGCTGCAGGCAAGAGGTATAGATATTGACCTTATTGAAGAGTCACAAGCCCGGGTCGTGATCCAGATCCAAAACTTTGCCGGGGAACGCACCTCAAAAATGTCGACTTACGTCAAGATGTTCTTTGGCGGGGCAGCAGGTTACCTGTTGATGATGTTCATTATCATCTATGGAAATATGGTGATGCGCAGTGTGATCGAGGAAAAGACCAACCGCATCATTGAGATCATAATTTCCTCTGTAAAACCCATTCACCTGATGCTGGGCAAGATCCTGGGAACAAGCTTCGCCGGAATTACCCAGTTCATCATTTGGGTGATCCTTGGAGGCATTATGCTCACAGGAGTTTCCTATTTTGCCGGTTTGGATGTTACCCAGATCCACAGTCCGCAGCAGCAGGCACTGGAACAACTTTCTGAAAATGACCTGCAGCAACTGGTTATAGACATTGCTAAGCTCCCAATGTTGACGCTGCTGGTGAGCTTTCTGGTTTATTTTATTGGAGGATATTTTTTATACAGCTCGATCTACGCGGCTATTGGCGCTGCGGTAGACAATGAGACCGATACCCAGCAGTTCATGTTTCCCTTGATCCTGCCATTGATGCTTGGGATTTACGTGGGATTCTTTTCAGTAATAGAAAACCCACATGGAGTGGTCTCAACAGTATTTTCCATGATCCCGTTAACCTCGCCCATCGTGATGCTGATGCGGATACCTTTTGGAGTGGCCTGGTGGGAACTGGCCTTATCCATAGCTCTACTGTTGCTGAGCATTGCGGGAACCGTGTGGATTGCAGCCAAGATCTACAGGGTTGGTATCTTGATGTACGGAAAAAAACCAGGCTACAAGGAACTTTACAAATGGCTTAAATATTAAAGATGCAGCAGGGAGTAGATCAGGTAAAAGAAGTGATTGAAGAGGATATCTGGGGAACCATACAGGATTTTCTCAATTATTCGCTGATCAACGTAGGCAGTGAAGAAAATCCAATTCGCATCACCGTCTGGGTAATTCTGTTAGTAATAGTGGCCTTTCTGCTCACCAACATTGTGATGCGGGGAATAAGGATCTTCTTTACCCGCAAAATGGAAGAGCCTGATAAGCTTAAATTCATCAGCGTTTTCAAGTTCATTCGCTACCTCGTTTATGTGGTGGTGATCATAGTAACGCTGAGTTCGGCAGGAATTGATATTACCATTCTTCTTACAGCCTCGGCTGCCCTGTTCGTAGGTTTGGGTCTTGCCTTGCAGGAGCTGTTTCAGGATATAATAGGAGGTTTATTTATCATAATAGACAAATCGCTGCTGGTAGGCGATGTAGTGGAAATGGACGGCCGGGTAGGTCGGGTCATTGACATAAAACTGCGTACTACGCGCCTGCTCACCCGCGATGATAAGGTAATGATCATTCCCAATCACAAATTCACCAGTGAGATCATCCTCAACTTCACCCAAAATCACCGGACCACCCGTGAACTGGTAAGGGTAGGGGTGGCCTATGGCAGTGATACCGAAAAAGTGAAAAAACTACTGCTGGAAAGCGTACACGAACAGGCGGGTATCACCAAAAAGCCGAGCCCTTTTGTGCTTTTTGAAGATTTTGGGGATTCGGCGCTGATCTTTTCGGTCAATTTCTTTGTGACCGATAGTTTCGTGGATCCCAAGATCAAGAGTCAGGTAAGGTATAATATCGATCAGAAGTTCAGAGAGCACAATATCACTATTCCATTTCCGCAGAGAGATGTACATTTCTTTAACCGCAGTAGTAAAGAAGAAGACCATGAAGAATAGTTTAAGAATAATTTTTTGCATTGGGCTTATTCTGGTTTCGTTGCCCTCGCTTCGGGCACAGTCTACAGATCTTGGCCGGGTGGAATTCACCTATTTTCCGCAGAGCGATTCGGATAACTCCTTCAGAAGATTTAAAACCTTCCTCAATATTCCTATAGAACTCGGCAATGACAGTTATCTTGTTCCGGGAGTGGAATATGAGAACATCAATTTCAAATTCCTGGACGATACTCCTTTTGACAAGCGGGGAGAGCTGGATCCTTACCAGTCCTTCAGCCTAAACCTTGGATATACCTTTCTCTTGGGTGAGGACTGGCGCTTTGCTGCAAGGGGAGGAGCGTTGTTCGCCTCCAATTTCGAGACCGGAAAAGCCATAAAAGATGACCTTATTTACACCGGAGGAGTTTTTTTCATAAAGGACCGTACCGGCGAAGATGCCGCGCCCAAGCCCTGGAGGCTAATAGCCGGCCTGCATTATTCCACCACTTCGGGATTTCCTTTTCCGCTGCCGGTGGTCAACTACTACCGGGAATTCCTCCCCGACTGGTCTTTTTCACTGGGGGTGCCTAAAACCAATCTGAAATATTCCTTTAACGCGAAACACCATTTGCAGGCTTTTGCTACTTTGGATGGTTTTTTCGCCAATGTTCAGGAGAACAGGGTGCTGCAGCCAAGCAGGGCGGTTGCCGAAAGTATTTCCATGACCATCATTTTAGGCGGCATTGGATATGAATACAAATTTACCAAACATTTAGTATATTACCTGTACACGGGATATACCATTATGAACGATATTCGTCTTAGGGACGGTAATAAGGACGATGTGTATATCATCAATGACACTAATACTTTTTACGCCCGAAGCGGATTAAAATTCAAGATATAACATGCCAAAAATTTTATTGATCGAGGACGAAGCAGCGATTAGAAGGGTTTTGATAAAGATCCTTACCGAAGAGAATAATTCTTATGAAGTGGAGGAAGCTGCTGACGGACTTGAAGGAATCGAAAAAATAAAGGATCAGGATTACGATCTAATTCTGTGTGATATCAAAATGCCAAAAATGGACGGCGTCGAGGTGCTTGAAGCTGTCAAAAAGGTCAAGCCTGAAGTGCCCGTGGTGATGATCTCGGGACACGGAGACCTGGATACCGCGGTGAACACAATGAGAATGGGCGCCTTTGATTACATTTCCAAACCACCCGATCTTAACCGACTTTTGAATACCGTGCGTAATGCTCTTGATCGTAAGGAACTGGTGGTTGAAAATACCCGGCTAAAAAAGAAGGTAGGGAAGAACATTGAGATGATCGGGGAGTCAGACGCTATTTCCCGCATTAAGGATATCATTGAAAAGGTGGCGCCTACAGATGCCCGCGTGTTGATCACGGGACCTAATGGTACCGGGAAAGAGCTGGTGGCCCACTGGCTGCATCAAAAGAGCGACCGCTCCGCAGGGCCCATGATAGAGGTGAACTGCGCCGCCATTCCTTCAGAATTGATAGAGAGCGAGCTTTTTGGACATGTGAAGGGAGCCTTTACCTCGGCCAATAAAGACCGTGCCGGTAAATTTGAGGCCGCGAACGGAGGTACCATTTTTTTAGATGAGGTGGGTGACATGAGCCTTTCGGCCCAGGCCAAGGTTTTAAGAGCCCTGCAGGAAAGCAAGATCTCCCGTGTGGGAAGCGACAAGGATATCAAGGTAGATGTAAGAGTGATCGCGGCCACTAATAAAGACCTCAAAAAGGAGATCGAGGAGAAAAAGTTCAGGGAAGACCTTTATCACCGCCTGGCCGTGATCCTTATCAAGGTTCCTGCGTTAAATGACAGACGGGAAGATATCCCGTTACTGGTAAATTTCTTTGCCGAAAAAATATCCGAAGAGCAGGGGGTGAACCCTAAAACCTTTACTGATGACGCTCTTAAGCTGTTGCAGGAATACAACTGGACCGGAAATATCCGTGAACTTCGCAACGTGGTAGAACGGCTAATCATCCTTGGCGGAAGTGAAGTGACCGAAGAAGATGTGCGGCTGTTTGCCAGCAAATGATCTATTCGTCTTTTGCCGGCGGAAGGTACTTTAAAAAGTACATTTTATCGCCGCTAGGATGATCCCACTCATTGAATAATTTAAACCCGTAACGTTGGTATGCCAGGCTTATCCGGCGAATGCGGGTTTCGGCATATATTGGGAGCTGCTTTTCTTTTGCTATCTCAAAGAACTGGTCTTTCATGTCATAAGCTATCCTTGCCTCATCGCTTTTTCCGCGGGCGTCAGAAAGCACTCCCCAGAACCAGCAGTAAAGATAATCTCCTTCTTTAGGGCGCTGATTCTTCACATAGCTCTGCACCTTCATCGCCTTCAGGCCTTTTTTGATCCCAGTCACGTTCAGCGCGAGCTTGATGTCCATTATGGTGTCTTTCCAGAAATTTTTATCCTTGCTGTTGGTCTGAAAAAGGATGGCGATTCCTTTTCCGTTTTCAGAAACAATAAGGGCGTCTTTTTCTATGGCCTTTTCCACCATGTATTTGGCGAGATATCGAAACCTTTTCTCCCGCTTATGGTCGTCTTTTACGATCTCCATTGAGGTAGGGATCTCCTGGAGTAAGGTGGAAACATTCTCTATGATCTGCTCTTTGTTCAAGGGTCTCAAATTTTGCCGAAAGATAAAAAAATAGGACCAATCTTGCCCCGTATATGTCCCGAGTCTTCACAGAAGGTTAAAAAAAGACAATCTTCCCTGAAAATCAGGACCTGTTTGGAATGGTTTTTTATTTTTGTTTTTCTGAAAAAATCGAATTTCTACAAAAACGATATGAAAAAGATCCTTTCTTTAATATTAGTTCTGGCCATAGGTCATACCATACAGGCACAAATGTCAATGCAGGAACAGGATTCCCTGAACCTGCGGAAACTTTATGACATGTCCCTGCTTAACGGACAGAGCTATGAATGGCTCGACCATTTATCAAACCAGATCGGTGGTCGTCTTTCGGGTTCTGTGAATGCGCAGCGTGCCGTGGAGTATACCAAAGCCGAACTGGAAAAGCTCGGCCTCGACAAAGTTTGGCTTCAGCCTGTCATGGTGCCTAAATGGACTCGTGGAGTGCAGGAGTATGCATACGTGCAGCCTTCTCAAGGCCCAACCACCACAGTGAACATCACTGCTTTGGGAGGTTCTGTGGCCACGCCCGAAACAGGCTTGCGAGGAAAGGTGATCGAAGTCCAGGGAATTGATGACCTGACACGATACGGAAAAGAACAGATTGAAGGTAAGATCGTGTTTTACAACAGGCCAATGCGCCCCGATCTTATTCACACTTTTGAAGCATATGGTGGATGTGTGGACCAGCGTTATGCCGGTGCAAAAGAGGCTGCTAAATATGGAGCCAAAGGAGTGATCGTGCGTTCTCTTAGCCATAAGATAGATGACAATCCGCACACCGGTTCCATGAGCTATGGAGAACTTCCGAATGAGAAGCGCATTCCGGCAGCGGCTATCAGTACCAAAGATGCCGAATACCTGAGCAGCCTTCTTAAACTTGATCCTGAAATGGATTTTTACTACAAGATGAACTGCCGCAATTTTGCCGATGTAGAATCATACAATGTCATTGGAGAGATAACCGGAAGTGAATTTCCCGAGGAGATCATCGTAGTGGGCGGCCATCTTGATTCCTGGGACCTGGGTGACGGCTCTCATGATGACGGCGCCGGAGTAGTGCAGTCTATGGAGGTGCTGCGTCTTTTCAAAGAAAGCGGACTTCGGCCAAAAAGGACCATCAGAGTAGTGCTGTTCATGAACGAAGAGAACGGACTTAGGGGAGGAAACAAATATGCTGAAGTCGCGAGAGAAAAGAATGAAAATCACATTTTCGCCCTTGAAAGTGACGCCGGCGGATTTACCCCCAGAGGATTCTCTTTTGATGCTTCAGATGCACAGTTCAAAAAGATCCAGAGCTGGGAACCCCTTTTCAAACCTTATTTGATACACTATTTTGAGCAGGGTGGCAGCGGTGCAGACATTGGTCCGCTAAAAGGCGGAAATATCGTCCTTGCCGGATTAAGACCAGATTCTCAACGTTATTTTGATCACCACCACGCGGCGACAGATACCTTTGATGCCGTGAACAAGAGGGAGCTCGAATTGGGTGCAGCCACTATGGCTTCCCTGGTATATCTTGTTGACAAATACGGATTTGAGAAGATTCAGCAGAAAGACGAGATCCTGAAGTAAAAAGAAGGGGTTTTAGCATAGGCAGGCATAGAAACTTATTATCTTTGCGGCTCTAAAAATCCTTCCAGTTTGCACATTACTGCCTACACCAAAGAATTCCGAAAGAACCTGCACATCGCCTATCCGGTGATGCTGGGGCAGCTGGGTCATGTCCTGGTGGGCCTTGCTGATAATATCATGGTAGGTAGGTTGGGAGCTGCGCCTCTGGCGGCGGTCTCCCTGGGCAACAGCCTGGTATTCATCGCGCTCTCCCTTGGAATAGGATTTTCTTTTGCCATCACCCCTTTGATCGCTGAAGCTGACGGGGCTGAAGATGTGGAGACCGGAAAAAGCTATTTTCACCACGGCATCATCATGTGCGGGATCAATGGAATAATTTTGTTCCTGTTACTCCTGCTGGCAAAACCCATTTTATATCATCTCGACCAACCGCCCGAAGTGGTGGCTTTGGCCATTCCTTACCTGGAGATCGTGGCCTTCTCCATGATCCCGCTTATGCTGTTCCAGGCTTACAAGCAATTTGCCGATGGCCTGTCGCAGACAAAATATGCCATGTATGCCACACTTATTTCCAACGTGGTGAATGTGCTTTTCAATTACCTGCTCATCTATGGGATCTGGATCTTTCCGAGGCTGGAGGTGGAAGGCGCGGCAGTGGGTACGCTTATTTCGCGGTTCTTTATGTTGTGGTTTGTATGGGAGATCCTGCGAAGAAAGAAGAAGTTTCGGCAGTACTTTGTCTGGTCCCGAAAAGAGTTGTTGAAAATGAACATTTTTAAAAGGTTATTTGCCCTGGGTTTTCCAACAGCGCTGCAAATGCTTTTTGAAGTGGCCATTTTTACAGCTACGGTTTTCCTGGCGGGTACGCTGGGAACCAACCCGCAGGCGGCGAACCAGATCGCGCTTAACCTGGCTTCCATGACCTTCATGATCGCAGTGGGATTGGGAGTGACAGCCACAATAAGAGTAGGAAACCAAAAGGGGAAAGCCAATTTCGCAGATCTGCGCCGCATCGCTTTTTCCACCTTTTTGCTGGTCTTCTTAATTGAGGCGGTCTTTGCCGTAGGTTTCATCCTCCTCAAAGATTGGTTACCAACCTTATATATAGAGAACGTCGAAGTGATCATTTTATCTGCCCAGCTGTTGATCGTCGCTGCACTGTTTCAGCTAAGCGACGGGCTGCAGGTGGTCATCCTCGGTGCGCTTCGCGGGTTGCAGGATGTAAAATTCCCCACCTTGATCTGCTTCATAGCCTACTGGATCATTGGATTTCCCGTTTCCTTTTTCCTCGGAAAAGAGGAAGCAATGGGATCTATGGGAATCTGGTTCGGGCTGCTGGCAGGATTGACCGCTTCGGCATTAATGTTGTATATTCGGTTCAACTATCTCAGCAGGAAGCTGCTGGTACAGGCCGAAATGCAGCCAAAAATGACAGTTTAAAAATATATTTCTGAATATGGAATTTCCAAAATTTCTCCTCGGTGACAATACCGATTTTCCCGATGCCATTTTCATCGTTCATACCGAATTTCCGCGGTTCATTCTCAACCTTGAGAATGATGAAGTGGAGTGGCTTGAAGATTTTGACGCTTCCGATGAAAAGGAACTCGCTTCTGAAGCCGAGGGGCTGATCCAGCAGGCTACCGATTTTTATGACAGGGAAGTTTCCCGTTACGAAGAATAAATTTCATGGAGCAGCTGGTAGAAACAGATCAGGAGATCTTTCTCTTTTTGAACAATCTCGGTAATCCGGCCTTTGACGCCTTCTGGAACCTGGTGACAAACAAGTTTACCTCAATCCCTTTTTATGGGCTGCTGCTGTACCTTTTGTACAGGAGTATCGGGCTTAAAAAAACCTTCGTGACCCTGCTTCTGGTTGCCGGTCTTATAACCTGCACAGACCAGCTGGCAAATGTTTTTAAGCACTGGATAGAACGTCCAAGACCCTGCCGACAGGAAGGGGTGATGGAGATGGCCCGTTTCGTGGCGGTGCGCTGCGGAAGGTTCGGATTCTTTTCTGCCCACGCGGCAAGTTCAGCCGGGCTTATCGTTTTCTTAGGGCTTATCCTTCGTCGTTACTGGAAAGGCAGCCTCATCGTACTTGCAGTTTGGGCGGCCCTGGTTTCCTACAGCCGCATCTATGTGGGCGTGCATTATCCAGGAGATATCCTGGTGGGCTGGTTCTTCGGAATTATTTTGGGACTGTTATTTTACAAAGGCTGGAAAGTTATTCTAAAAAAGTATTTCACTATTCCTTCTTCTCCAGAACATAAAACCTCCTGATAAGCCTGTCTTTATAACCCGATTTTTCGGGGTGCACATAGTTGAGGTCATATCTTTCTGAAGAAATGATCCTGAAGCGATCCTGCTGTTGCACAAAAACACTGTCTTTTTCCATAAGAAGCAGTCCCATCTTTTCATCATCTAACTGAAGTACTTCTTCTTCGGAAAGATTGGAAATGGGTTCCCCGTACTCCCAGATAAGTTCTGGCGTGGTGTTGCGAAGCTCGTAGATGTTGAATTCGTATTTATTCTGAAGTTCAGAAATGTTCCGGAATTTCGGGTTTTCCAAAAGGGCATAGGTGAGGGGAAAGCCGGTAAGCATTATTCCGCATATGAAAACCACGGTGAGGTAGAAAACCTTCGGGTATTTCTGTTTTTTCAGAAAATAAATTATAGCTGCGCCAATTCCGAAGAGAATAATAGAGGTCATGACATACCAAAACCAGTAGCCTTCCAGGTCCAGCACAAAATAGGCGCCCACGGGAAAAACGATCCCTATTGCGGCGATCAATCCATGATTAAAATAGACTACCCATTTTTCCTTTAGCGGCATCTCCCTGAACTTTCTAAAGAGGTATTCTATGTAAAAACTGGTGTTGAGGGCAAGCGGGATCATGACGGGCAACAGGTAGCGCGCTTTTTTCTCCGGAATAATAGAAAGTAAAATTACCGCGCTTAAGGTCCATAAAAGGGAAAAAACGTAGGCTTTATGGTTGCACACTCTCCGTTTAAGGTAAGGGTAAAGCAGTCCCACAAACGCCGGAATGGTCCAAATGCCGCTTTGGGTGAAAAAGCTCCAGTAATAATAAAAAGGCTTGACATTATAATTGGCCCAGCGCGTGGTTTCCACGGTGGTGATGCGGGTAAAAGCGACGGGATCTACCAGCCTCACATAAAGAAACCACCAGCCGCTTATAATAATGGCAGTAAAAAGAAAGAGCAGGAAGGGTTTTTTCTTCCTGCTGAACCCTTTTAAACCGTAAACGACGCCATAGGCGATCAGGAACGGGAGCAGCAGGGCGTATAAGGAGACAGGACCTTTGCTCATAAATGAGAATCCGAAGAAAAGGGCTGCCAAAAGGGCGTTTTTGTACAAACCATGGGTTTGACCGAAGAATTTCCAGAGGTAATAGATTGCGGCCATCATGAAGCCATGCGTGAAAATGTCCCACTGGCCGTTGCGGCCGGCAAAAATGATGTAGAAAGAAGAGGCAAGGATTAGTGAAGCCAAAAAGGCCTGTTTTTGTCCTATTTTCAGGCGGGGTATCAGTCTGAAAAAGTAGAAAAGCAGGAACAGGGCCAGCAAAGCGGCCGGTAGTCGAAGGGCGAAAAGACTGTTGAACCCAAAGAGCATGGCGCTTAAGGCTGTAAACCAGGTAGGCAGGGGAGGTTTTTCATACCGGGGTTCGGCGTTCATGGTGGTGAGCAGCCAGTTGTCCATGTTCACCATTTCGCGGGCGGTGATAAAATTTCGGGCTTCCATGATGTTTACATACATCACGTCAAGATTGCTCATAAAAATGATCACGCCTACCAGTACTAGAATGTACAGGTACTTTTTGGAAACTTCAGGCATACTGCTTTCTGCTTAAAATTATGTTTCTAATATAGATTATGCTTCCGCCCAGGTGACCTATCAGCAGCACGGGATCCTTCCGAAGCACGGCATATATAAGGATCAAACTGGCACCGGTAAGGCTAAGCAGCCAAAAACCCATTGGGAGGACAGATTCCCGAACCCTTTCAGAAAAATACCACTGGTAAACGAACCTGAAAGTAAAGATCACCTGCGCCCCAGAGCCCAGGAACAGCAGCCAGAAAGGGATCGCTTCGTTGAAGAACAGCTTGTGTACATCGTAGGTGTTATTGTTGTACGAATAAATGAAAAGGATCACCGGGAGCAGGTACAGGAACCATTTCATGACGCTGTGGAGTTTCTTCCACTCCCCCTGCAGCTGCAGGTTTCTTATATAGATAAAGTAAGTAAGCGCCTGGCCCAGCATAATGGCGAAATCATCGCGCAGGTAACCGTAAACAAATAGAAGGAAGGAGGCGAACAGCGAGATCTTCCAAAAACTTGCTGGAGTGAGCACCTTTTTT
This sequence comes from Salinimicrobium catena, assembly GCF_900102915.1. Lineage (GTDB taxonomy): Bacteria > Bacteroidota > Bacteroidia > Flavobacteriales > Flavobacteriaceae > Salinimicrobium > Salinimicrobium catena. The sequence goes on along the minus strand of NZ_FNGG01000004.1, from coordinate 71,980 downwards.
TGCTTTTCCGAAGCGATCCACTGGAAGAGGAGCCTTGCAGAGAAAAGGATCTGGGCGATAAAACCAAGGGTGTAGACTTCCCAGCTACTCATTACGCCTGGCGATTTTGTAGTCTATATATTTTCTTTTCATCCAAAGGTAAGCGAAGCAGTCTACCAACGGCCCAACCAGGCGGTTCATCAAATGGTATTTTGCCTTCCCGGCTATCCTGGGATAGTGCCTCACCGGCACCTGTTTGATCCTGCCTTTTTGAAGCAGCACCATGGCGGGTAAAAATCGGTGTAAGCCATTGAACATGGGGATTCTTTTGGCGTACTCGGTTTTGATCACTTTTAACGGGCAGCCGGTATCGTCCATACCGTCATGGGTAAAGCTCCGGCGAATGCCGTTCGCGATCAGCGAAGACATGTTCTTTTTAAAAGAATCTTTTCGGTCTGTACGCACTCCTGTCACCAGGTCGTACTCCGGAATATGTTCCAGGAGGAGGTCAAAATCCTCTGGGTGGGTTTGCAGGTCGGCGTCAATGTAACCGGTCAGCGGAGTCTGCACCTCATCAAAACCGGCCTTGATCGCGGCGCTGAGACCGCGGTTTTCCTCAAAAGAGATAAATTTGAAGTCTTTTTCTCTTTTGCAGATCTCCTCGAGAAGTTTCAGGCTGTTGTCTGTAGAACCGTCATTGATGAAGAGCACCCGAGAGGGAAGAGGTGCTTTTTTGATATAGGAAGACAGCTCCTGCTCCACGCGCAGCAGGTTATCTTCTTCATTGTATAGGGGGATCAAAATAGTGAACTGGTGATCCATACGTAAAAGCTTGCCTTACAAATGTATCAATAAATTTAAATGAAAGAGAATGCGCTTATTTCGGAAGAATCCAAAAGGATTGTTAATTTGCAGAAGGAATATCCCGGAGAGGATCTTCGGCTAAATATAGAAATATGAAAATACTGGTGACCGGGGCAGCAGGGTTTATTGGTTCTCATGCTGCGGAAAAATTACATCAAGAAGGCCTCGAAGTGATAGGAGCAGACAATTTTTCCGGATATTACGATGTTGCCCTGAAGGAGCGGAATGCCGAAGTTCTGCGAGATAAAGGAATACCTGTCCATAAGATCGACTTACGAGAGGTGCAGGAGTATGAGGCTTTGGAACCAGATTTTGACTTTATCATACATTTCGCGGCACAGCCGGGTATTTCGGCCTCCAGTTCCTTTCAGGATTATTTCAGCAATAATGTGCTGGCCACGCAAAACCTCCTGGAATTCGCCAGAAAGAATAAGGACCTGAAGCATTTTTTCAATATCGCCACTTCCTCCATCTACGGACTTGAAGCCACTTTTCCGGAAACCATCGCGCCCAAACCGGCTTCCTGGTATGGAGTGACCAAATTAACCGGAGAACAGCTTGTTTTAGCAGAAAGCCGATCGGGCAAGTTGAAGGCCTCATCCTTGAGACTGTTCTCGGTCTATGGGCCCAGGGAACGACCCGAAAAGCTTTATACCAAGCTGATCGCCTGTGCTTTTAAAGATGAAAAATTCCCGATCTTCAAAGGCAGTGAAAAACACCTTAGAAGCTTTACCTATGTATGGGATATAGTAGACGGAATCTATAAGGCGGTTGAGAGATACCAGGATCTCGACGGGGAGATCATCAACCTTGGAGCCGAAGAAGAACATAAGACCGGAGAGGGGATCGCTCTCGTGGAAGAGTTGCTGGGTAAAAAGATCCAACTGGAAGTGGTGCCAAGAAGGGCAGGCGATCAGTACAGAACTCTTGCGAATATTCAGAAAGCCAAAAAGATCCTGGGCTATGAACCTAAAACTTCTTTTAGGGAAGGGCTGCAAAAGCAGATTACCTGGTACATGGAAAATTTTCTATAAAGAGCGGTATTTTTCGAGCAGGTGAGCGGCCGCCTCAAAGGGAGTGGTTTCGTTCTTCTCCAGGGCTTTCAACTGTTCGGGGAGCAGCTTCTTGATCTCGGGATGCCGGTAAAAACGATTCCTAAGATGTTCATCAATGGTCTGCAGCATCCAGAATTTGTTCTGGGCCTGCCTGTTGCTGTTGAAGTACCCGTTCTCCTTTACCAGTTCTTCAAATTCCTTCATCAGGTCCCAGACTTCCTCGATCCCGGTCTTTTTAAGGGCGCTGCATAGAAGCACTTTTGGCTGCCATTGGCTGTCTTTTGCAGGATACAAGTGTAGAGCCCTTCTGAACTCTGAGCGGGCCTGTCTGGCCGGCTTCAGGTTTTCCCCATCTGCCTTGTTAATGACAATGGCATCTGCCATTTCCATGATCCCTCGCTTGATCCCCTGCAGTTCATCGCCGGCTCCTGCCAGTTTTAGCAGCAGGAAAAAATCGGTCATGCTGTGAACGGTGGTCTCACTTTGTCCCACGCCCACAGTTTCGATAAGTAGTGTGTCGAAGCCTGCAGCCTCGCACAAGATGATCGTTTCCCGTGTCTTTTTCGCGACTCCGCCTAAAGAATCTCCCGAAGGCGAAGGCCGTATAAAGGCATTTTCATGGTTGACCAAAGTTTCCATGCGGGTCTTGTCTCCCAGGATGCTTCCGCGGGAAACGGTGCTGGTGGGATCCACGGCCAGAACGGCCACTTTTTTCCCTGCATCGGCCAGGTGACCTCCAAAAGCTTCAATAAAAGTGCTTTTTCCCACGCCCGGCACCCCGGTTATTCCAATCCGGAAAGATCTGTTGGCAAAAGGCAGGCATTTTTCAATAAGTTCGGCTGCTTTTTGCTGTGCCTGGGCAGTATGACTCTCGATTAGGGTGATCCCCTGGCTAAGGGCGGTCTTGTCTCCCGCCTTTATCTTTTGAAAAAGGGTTTCTGTGGAAATTTCCTGTTTCCTCCGTGCCCTTATCTTTTTAGCGAGGTCGGCGTTCACTCCGGAAGAAGGCCGGGTACCTTCAGATTTATTTAAAGCCGATTCTTTGGTCAAACTGGAAATCTTATTTGTATATTGAAGTACTAAATTAATAAAATAAAGATCAATATGAAGACTTTGTATATGGCAACGGCCACAAATCATGACGGGCGTGAAGGCCACGTTAGCAGTGACGACGGAATTCTGGATCTGGATCTTGGCAAACCCGGGTCGGGAGAAGACAAGACCAATCCGGAGCAGCTTTTCGCGGCGGCCTATGCGGCCAGCTACGGTAGTGCCCTTAAGGCAGCTGCGGGAAATCAAAATATCGATCTTGGAGATTTTACCGTAACGGCTTCAGTAGAGCTGGGAACCAATGAAGAAGGGGAGCAGCAGCTGTCCCTTACACTGGATTCCTATCTGCCGGGGGTCGATGTGGAGACCGGGGAAGAACTGGTAGATGAGGCTTATGAGCTTTGCCCTTTTTCCCGCGCCACTATGGACAATATGGATGTTACCCTTAACCTTCTTCTGGATGAAGAATAACAGGGATAGGCAAATTAATATTTTTTCTGAGGAGCGCTGAAAGGTGCTCCTTTTTTTATTTCGAAGAAAAAGCTGAAAAAGACAATCTGCCAAAGGTTTTAGGAAAGTTCATATTTTTATTTTCAAAAAATGACAAAATTTTTTCTGCTTTTTGCAACGCGGAAGAAAAGCTATCGTCTTTAAAGTGAACAGCAACCAAAAAAAATATTAGTGATACAACATCAGTTAATAGAAGCTTGCAGGCAAAATGACCGCCGGGCCCAGCTAAAACTGTACAACAAGTACTGTGAGGGCATGTATTACGTGGCGAAGCGGTTCATTCAGGATTCATTTGAAGCTGAAGATGCCATGCACGAGGCCTTTATAAAGGCATTTGAAAAACTGCATCAATTCAACGGGGAGGTAACCTTTGGGGCCTGGTTGAAAAGGATCGTGATCAACAAGTGTCTTGATAAGCTCAAGGCCAAAAAACTGGAACTGGTCGCCATTAATGAACAGGTACTGGGAACGGTGGAAGAAGAGGAGAACTGGAGCGTTGATGACGGCGTGGGAATCGAACAGGTAAAGCAGAAAATGGAACAGCTGCCGGAAAAATACAGATATCCCCTCATGTTGTATCTGCTGGAAGGATATGATCATGAAGAGATCGCAGAGATATTGAATATCACTAAAGTGGCATCACGGACGCTGGTGCACAGGGGAAAGAAAAAATTACAGGAAGAATTAAAAGACCTAAGTCATGGCACAGGATATTAGAAAAATGTTTCAGGAAGATAAGAGTCTTCCTGCCGATAAATTGCAGAAAGGCCATCAAAACAGATTTGAGGCCAAACTGGAGAAGGCTTTTCCGCAGGAAAAACAGTCCTCGAACAAGTATATGTTCTTAAAGATCGCAGCCATTTTGGTGGTGGTCTTTGGAGTTGGATTCATCTTTTTCAATAATAATGATCTTTTCAACGGAGAGCAGGTAGTGGATACAGAGACTGTAGTTCCTGTAGAAAAAGAGGAAACAGTGCCGGTTAAGAAAGAGTACCAGCTAAGCGATGTTTCGCCCGAGTTCAAAAAGATCGAGAACTACTACCTGGCCTCTCTCAATATTGAGCTGGCAAAACTGGAGGTGAACGATGAAAACAGGGCGCTGGTTGATTCCTTTATGACCCAGCTCGCAGAACTTGATGAAGAATACCAACGCTTGAACGCAGAGATAAGTGAGACCGGCCTTAATGAAAGCGGCGTAGAAGCCCTTATCGCCAACCTGCAACTGAGACTGGAACTGTTGCTTAAACTGAAAAATAAATTAAAAGACCTCAATCAATCTAAAAATAAGAACTATGAAAACTATCAAATATAAATTTCTGATCGCAGCCCTGTTGTGCAGCGTGCTGAGCATGGCCCAGACCAAAAAACTTGACAAGACCTTTAAGACAAATTCCAATGTGACTTTGAACATTGATGCCACCCACACCAATGTGGTGGTGGAGCCCTGGGATAGAAATGAGGTGCTGGTGGAGGCTTTTCTCGATATGCCTAAAGCAGAAAAGGAGGAACTGAACAAGGCACTGAAAGACTGGAAACTGGACCTGTCCGGCAGTGCCGGTGAAGTCACCATAAGATCTACCGGCGCGGTAGTAGGCATTAAAAGAATTGATATGGCCTCGCTTGATGAACCTCTTTCAAAATTACCAGAAATGATGGCGCCGCTTCAGGAAATGATCGGGCCACTACTTGAAAGCATCTCCGGCAATCCCCTGCCGCCTGAATTCTATGAAAAGATGGATAATGTAAAATTTGACTACCAGGCTTACAGGAAAGAAGGAGACGCATACCTGAGCGAATTTGAAAAAAAGATGGAAAAGAACTTTGGGAAGGACTTTGAAAAGTCTATGGAAGAATGGGCCGCCAACTTTGAAAAGGACCATGAAAAAATGACCAAAAAACTCGAAAAAGATATGGAAGCCTGGGGTGAAGATTTCGGGAAAAGCATGGAAGCCTGGGGCGAACAGTTCGGGAAAGATATGGAAGCCTGGGCAGCAAACCTGGAGAAAGAGGTGGAAGCAAAGTACGGGAATGCCGATAATAAGGTGATCATTATCAATAAGGGCGCCAAGGCACAAAAGACCCTAAAGATCAAAATGCCCAAAGACGGTCAACTCAAGTTGAACGTACGTCATGGAGATGTGAAACTGAACGGACACGTAAAGAACCTGAGAGGTCAGCTATCTCACAGTAATCTGTCAGCCGGAACCATCTCGGGTGAAAAGACCGATCTTAATATCGCCTATACTCCGATCAAGGTTAAGCAGTGGGATTATGGCATGTTGAAAGCTTCTTATGTTCAGGACCTAAGTATTGATAAAGCCGTAAGCATCAAGCTTACTTCCAATTCCAGTGATGTGGTCATCAAAGAACTTGCAGAACAGGGAATCTTAAGAGGTAGTTTTGGAGAACTGGTGATCGATAAGCTGGGAAATAATTTTAAAAGCATTGATATCATGCTTGAGAACAGTGATCTAAAACTGGACCTTCCTGATGTTGCTTATAACATTCAGTATACGGGCACCAAAAGTCAGGTGAAGTTTCCAGAGAGTCTTAAGTTGAAGTCGAGCAAGTCTTATGATACTGAAAAGTTGAACGGGTTTAACGGCAATAAGAATGCAAATGCAACCATCTCTATCACCGCCAACTTTAGTGACGTGTTATTGAAATAGGATTATCTTTGGTGAAAAACCAATGCAGGAAAAAACCTTTTCTGAACTTTTAACCGGCCTCACTTCGGATTTCACTCCGGTAGTTGATGCCGGTTTTTCTGTTTCAGATTATACACCTATCGATCTTTCGGTGAAGAACAAAGATCTTTCTGAAAAGGAACTGTCCTCTGCCGAAGCTTTTTCAGAATACCTTTCCAAATACCTTCAGAAAAAGGGAAAAAAGGTGGCCTGGCGCGGCTATAATGAGCTTCGGGAGCTCTACCAGCGCAGCGGATTATTTTCCGCAGAAGAAGACCCTGAACTGAAGAGGAACATCCACCTGGGTATTGATGTCTGGGCCGCGGCAGGAACAGATGTGCTGGCGGTTCTCGACGGTACTGTGCACAGTTTTAGGGATAATGATAATTTCGGGGATTATGGCCCCACCATTATCCTGAAACATGAAATAAAAAACCAAAAATTCTATTCTTTGTACGGACATTTAAGCCGAAGTTCGCTGGCCGGTTTAAAAGAGAGAGACCAGGTAGTAAAGGGTGAAAAAATTGGAGAGTTAGGTGCGGCTTCAGAAAATGGAGATTATGCCCCTCATCTGCATTTTCAGCTTATCAGAGACCTGCAGGGGCAAAAAGGGGATTTTCCGGGGGTGACTTCCAGGAGATTTCTGGCAGAATACCTTCAGGACTGTCCCGACCCCAACCTGCTTCTTAAAATTCCGGGGTAAAAAAGATCAGGAGAATTTCTCCACTTTTTCGACATCCTTTATGGGAACTCTTACCAAAGTGCGGTCCCAGACGAAGTTCATCTGGATGAAGTCATAGGCCGTGGTGAAATCGATGGTGAACTGCTCAACAGGTTCGTCGATTCGCTTGCTGGGAACTTCTACCGTAAGCACATCATATTGAGGTACCCGTGAAGGTTTTTCGTCGGCAGTGATGCCCCAGGGATACATTTCGGAATTAAAGATCACCTTCCAGGACTCTTCCATAGGAATGGTCCAAAGGGTATATTTCCCCGCCGGCAGCAATGAGCCGTCTACATAAATATCTTTATTAGTGGTAAAAGTGGTAGCCTCATTGGCGCCGGTACGCCATACTTCCCCGTAAGGAACGAGTCCGCCAAAGATCTGCCTCTCTTTTTTGTACGGCCGGTTGTAGAAGACCTCCAGGATAAGTTCATCCTGCTGAAAAGTGACCGTATCTTCGGGACTGAAAGATTTTGTGTTGGTCTTAAATATGAAATAAGACAACATGATCACCCCGCCCAGGATGAACATACCCAAAAATGTTCTTTTGATCGCCTTTTTCATAGCAGGAAATTTACAAAATCCGGGCCGAAAAAAAATCCATCACCTTTTGAGGATGATGGATTTTTTGAATTGGGGCAATCTTTTTCTTTTACATAGCTTTTAGCGTTCTTACCTTAGTAGGCTTGTTGTTCGGGTCAAGCGTTTTTTCACCTGTCCTGAATTTCTCTGCTTTGTTCAGACTTTCAAGGATAGTGCGGCGATGCCTTTTAAGCATCTTCAATACTTCTTTGGGTAATCTTTTTTCCTTGAGGATCTCGTCATAGAGTTTTAGGTTCTTTTCATCTCTTTCCCTACACTTTTTCAGCAGTTTTAGAGGCCTTTGCTGAACAAGAGCTTTTCTTTCCTGTCTCCAGTCGCGATGCAGGTTACCTTTTTGCACCCAGTCTTTTTTGGGTTCTACTCCTGCCTGTACAAGCTGTTCAGAGATCTCATAGCTAAACCGGTTGCGGTTCACACTCTCATGATTGAAAAACCGTTTTAGTTCAACCTGCTGAACGTCTTCACTGGCGTTATAGTACACCCGTTCAGCCTCAAAGCTTTCTGCCAGGAGCCAGTTTAACTTCTTAAATTTAGAGTAACGATCTTCCATATGATACCTTTTTAAATTGTATGGCAATATAAGAACGGAGGAAGGAATTGTATTGCTAATCAATTGTTAAAACCCTGATTTTTAATAATATATTCAGGTATTTTTAAGAATAGTCAGAAAAAATTAAGAATTAAATTATATGGAAAATTCTTACCTGCTGCAGCTTTCAGAGAAAGAGATTTTCAAGAAGATCGCCCACGAAATAAGCGAGGAAGGCGGCAAGACCGCCTAAAAGTGTAGTTTCCAAAATACCCCAAATAATGTTCTTTTCGTTAACAATACTTTTTAAGCTACCCACAATAGCCAGGGCCACCCCGGTGAGAATACAGGAGTATAGAAAAAGTTGGGGGTCTTTGACAGAAAGATCTTCTCCGGCGAAAAAGTAGGAAAGCAGGGGAACAGAGCCTACCAGGATGAAACTGATAAAAGTTGCCCCTGCTGTCTTGTAAGGAGTTTTATCACCTTTGACCATTTCGAGTTCTTCTTTCATCATGGTATCTACCCACACTTCCTTATCGGCCGTGATCACATCCACCACTTGTTCCAGGAGCTCTCCTTTAAAGCCTTTAGCTGCATAGATCTCCCTGATCTCCTCGACTTCCCGCTCCCTCAGGTTTTCGATCTCCCAGTATTCTACCTGCCGATGTTTTTCAAAGGAATCCCTCTCTGCCTTGGTGGAAAAGAAATTACCGACAGACATGGAAAATCCGTCGGCAATGAGATTCGCGATCCCTAAAATGATCACTACCGAAATTCCCAGGCTGGCCCCTTCGGCACCGGCTACCACCGCGAATGTGGTGATGGCACCATCGATCCCGCCGTAAACGAATTCGGCGATGTATTCTTTATTAAAGAAGAGGATCTTTTCCCGGGAATGAAGTTGGGCTTCCTTCATTATAAACGGTAGTTGGTTGTTGTTGTTCTATTCGGGGCCGTGGGGTTCTCTCCCGGTTTCCATTTCAATAGGGATCTTTACCTGTACCCCTTTTTCGTATCTCTTTCCCTTGATCTCATCGTGCCGGTGAAATTCGGGTGCCGGGAAACTCACTTCCACAGTATATTTTCCCTCTTCCGGGATCTCGAACATGGCTCCGTAATGGTACAAAAATGGATGCCACAGGAACGGACAATCTTTTTCCACCACCAGTTCGTCCTTATCATTATAAATTTTCGCTTTTATCTTTAATCCCGGAATGAAGCGCTTGTCTTTTTTATCGCGCACCACGATCTCAAGATGGGTATTGAAATTTTTATCCGGCACCTGCCATTCCAGCTTCCCGTTCTTGAGCCGGTATGTTCCTTCTGCCTCTTCAGAAGCCAGGCTAATGATGTAGTCTTCAACCGACTTTTCCGCATGGTTATCCATGTTCTTCATATAGTCCAACGCTTCAGAAAAAGCTTTTCCCTGTTGTTCTGCCAGTTCTGTCTTTCTTTCATTGTCTTCTATCTTCATGATCGAGATTTTGTTGGTTTCTCTACTAAAGATAAGGAGTTGCAAGTCTTTTTATGCAAAAGGCCTGTTAAATCAGCAGCTTCTGCAGATCAGGCTCTTTTTTTTCTTTTTCGCATCAATAAAGCTGCGATGGCAGAGGTGATCACCCCGGAGATCACGGCAAATACCGCGCTGGTGATAATATAATTTTTCAGGCTAAAGTAATCCTGAGCCTGGTCACGGGTCATTTCACCGGTTTCGACCGAGTAGCGAATGATGTTCGGAAAAAATTCCGGAGAAATAAACCTGCTGATGATATACTGTGTGAGAGGAGAGAGAATGACCACGAACAAGGTAATGAAAAGGCCCGAAATAAAGCCTTCTCTCCAGTCCATAAAGCCATTGTAATAGTTCTTTCTTTTGTCATATAGCGCGAAAAGGTAAATGGCGATAGCCACTATGGCGAAAAATCCGGAGTAAAAAGCGTGTTTTTCGATCCATTCATCGTGAAGACCGAACAATCTTTCAGCGTACATCCACAGAAGCATGGCGAGGGTAAAGAGAATGCTCCATTTGATCTCGATAGAACGTTTTTCCATTGGTTTAAATTTGGCAGGGTTCTATAAAATTAGGAAAAAACTTTACCGTATGCTGAAAATTCCTCAAAAATAAAACCCCGAAGCTCAAACTTCGGGGTTTCCATTTAAAATATTTCAGGTTCTATTCATCAACAAGCACCCAGTCTCCCTTATCAAGCAACGGTATGGCTTGTTTGAATTTCATGCTTTTGTTCTCTCCGGTCATCACGTTCTTGATGGTAACCTTATCATTCCTTCCAATTTTTGGACGTTCGCGCGTGATGGTCTCGGTAACCTGCGGACGGCGCTGGGTGTTTCCGGCAGCCCGGCTTTGCGCGGCACGTTCATCCATATTTGGGATCTCTTCTTTGCTGGTCTCCACTTTTTCGCGTTTTTGCTGACGCGCCTCATGGATCTGGCTCGGACTCGGCGCCGGAAGTTCTCCTTTGAAAAGGAAGGAGATCACATCCTTGTTCACCTGGTCCAGCATTACCTTGAACAGTTCAAAGGCTTCGAACTTGTAGATAAGTAACGGATCTTTCTGCTCGTGCACGGCTAGCTGTACACTTTGTTTTAATTCATCCATCTTGCGAAGATGTGTTTTCCACGCATCGTCAATAATGGCTAAACTTATGTTTTTTTCAAAATCGGTGATCAGCTGCTTACCTTCAGACTCATAAGCTTTCTCCAGGTTAGTAACTACCGAAAGAGTTTTTACTCCATCTGTGAACGGAACAGAGATACGCTCAAAATTATTGCCTTTGTCTTCCCAAACCTGTTTGATCACGGGATAAGCGGCATCGGCACTGCTCTTCATCTTGGCCTGGTAATGCTCGTAAGCGGCCTTGTAGATAATAGCTGCGATCTTCTGGAAATCCATTTTCTCGAACTCTTCCGCAGAAATAGGGGAGCTCATGGAGAAATAACGGATCAGTTCGAATTCAAAGTTCTTATAATCGTTCGCTAGCTTATTGGTCTCGGCGATATTTTCCGAAGTATCATAGATCATGTTGGCGATGTCCACTCTCAACCTATCCCCAAAAAGGGCATGGTAACGGCGTTTGTACACCACCTCACGCTGGGCGTTCATCACATCATCATACTCCAGCAGACGCTTACGTACCCCAAAGTTGTTCTCTTCCACTTTTTTCTGGGCCCGCTCAATTGACTTTGAGATCATGGAGTGCTGGATCACCTCGCCTTCTTCAAGCCCCATACGGTCCATAAGTTTGGCGATCTTTTCAGACCCGAACAAACGCATCAGGTTATCTTCAAGCGACACGTAGAACTGAGAAGATCCTGGATCTCCCTGACGTCCGGCACGACCTCTTAACTGTCGGTCAACCCGTCTCGAGTCATGTCGCTCTGTACCTATAATAGCCAGTCCGCCGGCTTCTTTAACTTCGGGGCTTAATTTAATATCTGTACCACGACCCGCCATGTTGGTGGCAATGGTCACGATTCCTCCTTTACCGGCTTCGGCAACGATATCGGCCTCCTTCTTATGAAGTTTCGCGTTCAGAACGTTGTGAGGCACATTGCGCAGTTTCAGCATTCGGCTGAGCAATTCTGAAATTTCCACGGAAGTGGTACCAATAAGGACCGGTCTTCCGGCTTTGGAAAGTTCGGTCACGTGATCGATGACCGCGTTATATTTTTCCCGTTTGGTCTTGAAAACGAGATCTTCTTTGTCTTTTCTGGCGATAGGACGGTTGGTAGGAATTTCCACCACATCGAGTTTGTAGATCTCCCAGAATTCGCCGGCTTCGGTCACAGCAGTACCGGTCATACCCGATAGCTTGCTGTACATCCTGAAGTAGTTCTGCAGGGTTACCGTAGCGAAGGTTTGCGTGGCATCCTCGATCTTCACGCTCTCCTTGGCTTCAATAGCCTGGTGCAGCCCGTCAGAATATCGGCGGCCTTCCATGATACGCCCTGTCTGTTCATCAACGATTTTCACCTTATTGTCCATCACCACATACTCAGTGTCCTTTTCAAAAAGGGTGTAAGCTTTTAGGAGCTGTCTTAGGGTGTGAATTCGTTCGCTCTTCACGCTGTAATCACGGAAAAGCTCCTCTTTTTTCTCTGCTTCTTCTTCTTTGGAAAGACCTTCTTTCTCGATCTTGGCGATCTCCATTCCAATTTCGGGCATCACGAAGAAATCGGGTTCATCTTTTCCGGAGAGATAGTCGATCCCCTTATCGGTAAGATCTATCTGGTTGGTCTTTTCATCTATGGTAAAATACAGTTCGGCATCAACCTTAGGCATTTCACGGTTGTTGTCCTGCATGTAATAATTCTCTGTTTTTTGAAGCAGGGCCTTAATTCCTTCCTCACTCAAAAATTTGATCAGAGCTTTATTTTTCGGAAGTCCGCGGTAAACACGCAGCAATTGGAACCCACCTTCTTTGTTGTCTCCGGCAGCTATTAGTTTCTTGGCTTCGGCCAGTACTCCGGTAAGATATTTTCGCTGAGCTTCTACCACGTTGGCTACAGCCGGCTTTAATTGATCGAATTCGTGCACATCTCCTTTTGGGATCGGGCCTGAAATGATCAACGGCGTACGCGCGTCATCGATCAACACCGAATCCACCTCATCCACGATCGCAAAATTGTGCGGCCGCTGTACCAGGTCATCGGGCGAGTGGGACATGTTGTCACGCAGGTAATCAAAACCAAATTCGTTGTTGGTTCCGTAGGTGATGTCTGCATTATATGCTTTTCTTCGGGCTGCAGAGTTTGGTCTGTGGTAGTCGATACAGTCCACGCTAAGCCCATGGAACTCAAAAAGAGGTGCCATCCAGGCGCTGTCCCTTTTTGCCAGGTAGTCGTTCACCGTTACCAGGTGCACCCCGTTTCCGGTAAGGGCGTTGAGGTACATGGGTAAAGTGGCCACAAGGGTTTTACCTTCCCCGGTTTGCATCTCTGCGATCTTTCCCTGGTGCATGGCAACACCTCCAATAAGCTGCACGTCATAGTGCACCATATCCCAGGTCACTGGTTTCCCGGCTGCGTCCCAGGAGTTGTTCCATACGGCATGGTCTCCGTCAAGGTTCACGTAATCTTTTTCTGCGGAAAGTTCACGGTCGTAAGATGATGCCGTTACCTTCAGCTGCTCGTTATTGGCAAAGCGCTTGGCTGTTTCTTTAAGGTTAGCAAAAGCTTCCGGAAGTATTTCGTTTAGTACGTCTTCAGAGATCTCGTAAGCCCTGTCTTTAAGGCTGTCTATTTCGGCGTAGATATCTTCTTTACGGGTAATGTCTTCAGAGGCGTCTGCTTCGGCATTGAGGCTTTCTATCTGTTCATTCACTTCTTTCAGGGCCTCCTGTATCTTATTTTTGAAAGTTGTGGTTCTGGCGCGGAGCTCATCTAAAGATAGGGATTCAAACTCCTTTTCCAGCTCCTTTATCTTGTCAACGATAGGCTGGATCTCCTTAATGTCCTTTTTGGACTTGTCGCCAACAAAAACTTTCAATACTGAATTTAAAAAACTCATAGTTTTTATTGTTTTAATATGTCAAATGTACATAAAAAAAAAGCCTCAATTCTGAGACTTTTTTCTTCTATTTATCGTGTAATGCTTTTAATATTCATCTTCATTCCAGAGGTAATCCTCATCGGTGGGATAATCTGGCCAGATCTCCTCGATCGAATCATAGGAATCTCCTTCATCCTCAATGGCCTGCAGGTTTTCAACAACCTCCAATGGAGCGCCCGTCCTGATGGCGTAATCAATTAACTCATCTTTTGTTGCGGGCCATGGCGCATCGCTCAGGTAGGATGCTAATTCTAATGTCCAATACATCGGTTAATCGGTTTTTGTTTTTTGCAAAAATAATTTTTTTGACGAGATAGTCAAGAAAAAAATCTATTATTTATCAATAATTTAAAAGAACGTTTTCTGAAACTATAAATCCTTGAAAATTTGAAGTTTTAAAAGGTTTTTTGGCAGGTATTTTCTAAGATCCTTTCTTCGGGATCCATTGGATCTCTTCAGCTTGCAAATCATGAGACAACTTTCGTGCCAGCACAAAGAGGTAGTCACTAAGGCGGTTCAGATACTGCAAAACTTCCTTTTCAAAGGGCTCCAGGTCATGTAAGGCACTGGCCAAACGCTCTGCCCTACGGCAGACACAGCGTGCGATGTGACAAACTGACACGGTTTGGTGACCGCCGGGAAGCACAAAATGTGTCATGGGCGGCAGCTCTTCATTCATTTTGTCCATTTCCTGTTCCAGTAGCTCGATATCTCCAGCAGCGATCCGCGGGATCTCCAGCCTTTGTTTTCCGCTTTTTAAAGTAGCCTTTGCAGGATCTGTGGCCAGGATGGAACCAATGGTGAACAGCCGCTCCTGTATCTTGAGGATGAGCTCATGGCTGTGCTCATCCACTTCCTGGTCTCGTAACATTCCCAAATGAGAGTTGAGCTCGTCAATGGTGCCGTAACTTTCTATGCGAATATGGTGTTTGGGTACCCTGGTACCGCCAAAAAGGGCAGTCGTACCTTTATCTCCTGTCTTGGTGTATATTTTCATGGTCCTTTTTTTAAAGGAATCTAAGGTAAGAAAATATCAGCTAGGGAAAAGAGGAGCGGACTCTCCTGTTGTTTCTGAAGTAAGATGCGGGAATTGAAGATCCTTTGACCTTAGACGATACGCTGTTTTTCTTTTTTCATTTTCTGAAGAAATCGCTGACTAATCGACCGCCTTCTTTCAAGTTCCTTCTTTCTTCTTTTTCGGCTTCTAAGCCACAGGAAAAAGCTTACCGCTACACACGCCAGTGCGAGGTAAAGGAAGATCTCGTTTGTGAGGAACTCGTTCATTGCCAGTGATTTTGACTCTTCTAAAGATAGCAAAAAAGTTTTTTCCTTCCTATTGTAGGAGGCAAGAAGTTAACGTAAATTTAGCGGTTTCTGCGCTTCTTCTTTTCGTGGTAGCGTTTTCTGAAGTTCCTGTCTTTTTGCTCCTGCCTGTTCTTTTTGGTCTGCCGCTTGTTCCAAAGGAAAAATCCCAGGAAGATCACGATGATCACGATGTACAGCAGCAGGTCGTTGTCGAAAAAAGACATTTAGATGTGATTTTATGATAATGCGAAGTTAGGGAATTTCAGATTTTGGCTCTAACGGCTGCCGATCTCCACTTCCTTTCTTTCGTCGCTTTCTACCATCCCGTCGCGCAGCCTGATGATGCGGCGGGCGTGCATGGCGATATCTTCCTCGTGTGTGACCAGGATCACCGTGTTTCCGGCGGCGTGGATTTCGTCAAAAAGATTCATGATCTCTACCGAAGTTTTGGAGTCCAGGTTTCCGGTAGGCTCATCAGCCAGGATGATAGAGGGTTTATTGACCAGCGCCCGACCTACAGCCACTCTTTGGCGTTGCCCTCCTGAAAGCTGATTGGGCTTATGGTCCATGCGGTCTGCCAGGCCCACGTCTGAAAGTACTTTTTCTGCCCGTTCCTTGCGCTCGGCCTTGGTAGCCCCGGCGTAGATCATGGGCAGCGCCACATTGTCCAATGCTGTGGTGCGCGGCAGCAGGTTAAAGGTCTGGAAAACAAAACCGATCTCCTTGTTCCTGATCTCGGCCAGTTCATTATCGCTCATCTTGCTCACGTCGTTGCCGTTGAGGATGTATTGTCCGGAGGTGGGGGTATCCAAACAACCCAGGATGTTCATTAAAGTAGATTTTCCCGAGCCTGAAGGGCCCATAAAGGCTACATATTCCCCTTTTTCAATATCCAGATCGATTCCTTTTAAAACTTTTACCACTTCCTGTCCCAGGTAAAAATCGCGGGTGA
This sequence comes from Salinimicrobium catena, assembly GCF_900102915.1. Classification (GTDB taxonomy): domain Bacteria; phylum Bacteroidota; class Bacteroidia; order Flavobacteriales; family Flavobacteriaceae; genus Salinimicrobium; species Salinimicrobium catena. The sequence continues at coordinate 56,153 of NZ_FNGG01000004.1, read as the reverse complement.
TCTGCCGTATCCTAATAACGCTGCTCATATGCTGAATAGATTCTGAAGGTAAGACGCAAGGTAAGGGATAATGTTACAATGCAATTAACAATGGACAATTATCAATTATCAGAAAAAGAATTATGAGTGGGAATTTCAAGCATATACCCGCCGGAGCATTTGCGAAGGAGGGTCAAATTCCAAGCACCAACTTCCAAATTCCAAGTACCAAATTCCAAATTCCAATTTCAGGATCGAGAGCCGGGGCTAATATATTCGTGCATTCGTGGCCAAAAACTACCTAAGCACTTCGACCGTCGCTCCCTCCGGTCGCTGGCTCAGTGTGACTTTTCAGTATCAACCAAGGTTCTGTTTTGTAGGTCCGACTATTTCAAAAATATATTCGTGAATTCGTGGCCAAAGCTTTTCAAATACAGTGTGTGTCTTTCAAAGAAAAAATAATCTGGAGTCAAGAATCAAGACCTTCAGGATTTTAAAAAAGAAATTCGTGCATTCGTGGCCAAAAATATTAAACCCTAACATTCTCCCGCCGATGCAGTTCAGGAATGGATCATATGCAAGAAGAATGATGATATGTGCGCCTAAGCACTTCGACCGCCGCTCCCTCTGGTCGCTGGGTAGTGTGACTTTTCAGTATCAACCAAGGTTCTGTTTTGTACGACCGACTATTTCAAAAATATATTCGTGCATTCGTGGCCAAAAATATTAAATCCTAATATTTTCCCGCCGATGCAGTTCAGGAATGGATCATATACAGGAAGAATGATGATATGCGCACCTAAGCACTTCGACCGCCGCTCCCTCCGGTCGCTGGCTCAGTGTGACATTTCAGTATCAACCAAGGTTCTGTTTTGTAGGTCCGACTATTTCAAAAATATATTCGTGAATTCGTGGCCAAAGCTTTTCAAATACAGTGTATGTCTTTCAAAGAAAAAAGAATCTGGAGTCAAGAATCAAGACCTTCAGAATTTTAAAAAAGAAATCCGTGCATTCGTGGCCGAAATTTCTCTCTTCAGACCCGGATGACGAAATGTTCTTTTTCCTGTTCTCTTCGGAAGAAGACAAATCCCCAGAAGAAGGTGTCTATGGTGACCTTTACAGCCGGGTGTTCTTTGATCGTTTCCCAGGCTTCCTCCATTTCCTGCGACCAGTGGATATCGTCGAAGATCATGACGCTGTCATTGTGCACGTTTGAAAGCAAAAGTTCAAAATAACTTAGCGTGGCCTCTTTGCGGTGATTGCCGTCGATGTAGATGAGGTCGTAGTGGGTTGTTGTCGGTTGTGAGTTGTCAGTTGTCGGTTGTTTTGGGTTAAAGGAAACAGATTTTGAATTTGGAATTTGGAATTTGGAATTTTTCTCCGTGTCCTCTGTCCACTGACCTTTGTCCTCTAAAACTTCCATAAATTTCCCCACTTTCAGTTCAATGTTATTCAAACCGAACTCCCTGAATTTTTCCGCAGCGATCTTTGATGTTTCCGGGCAGCCTTCAATAGTGAACACCTTCACCTTATTATCTGCAGCCATGGCGGCGCTTCCCAGTCCCACAGAAGTTCCCAGTTCCAAGGCATTTTTTACATTCAGATAGTTCACCAGGCGGTTGAGCAGCCGAGCTCGTTTTGGTGTGATCCCGACATTTTTTGCTATTTCTGAAATCTTTCGTTCATCTGATTTGAACACCCTGCTACCGGCGCCAAAATCGTTTACGCGGATGCTTCTTTTGTCTTTCATTAATGACTTGCGATGCTTCTTGATCTTCTGATAAGAAGGATATTTCTCGTGATCATATAAGCATTTCGTCACAAGGCTGTACACGAATGGCGAATGCACCCCATGCTGATTGGTGGAGCGGAGGAGGAACTTTATGTAGGAAATAAAAATATACATCGTTCTTTGATCTGACCCTTTCAGGGTTCCAAACCCTGAAAGGGTTCTTCGTTTTTAAAGTATTCTTTTTTGTGGAAAGCTCTGAAATTTTCAGCTGAATCAAACCAGCTTATTACCTCATCACGTTTCAAAGTGGTGGGCTGTGAAGAAAGCAATGAGGTGTAAGATGACCAGGGATAGGATTCCATGTTGGTGGTAAGGCCATGATGGACAGGATTATTATGAATATAGAAAATAAGCTTTCTCAAGTAGTCTTCAGAGTCAATTCTTTTTCTTTCAAATGGTTTCTCCAAAAGACTTCCAGTTCTGCCGTACTTCTTATTTATCGCCTGGGTATAAGCATTAAAAAAATGAGAGAATTGGCGGGAAGGATCTGCTTTAGTGACTTGTTTTTTTGTGGAATAGGAAAGATCAGAAAGGTTGATCTCTTCTTTTTCTTTTAAGTACAGGAGGAAATGAAAATGATTTTTTAGAAGACACCATGCATAAGTGTGGGAAACCGGTTGAATGTATTTATCGTAAAGGCGCAAGAAATAGGAATAATTTTCCTTTTCAAAGAAAATGGTAGAACCGTTATTTCCCCGATTATAAATATGATAGTAATTTCCGGGAGCTAAATTGTCGATTTTCATTCTATTTCCTCTGTAAAAACGTTATAAAAAAATAACCCTTTCAGGGTGCCGAACCCTGAAAGGGTTGTAAGTTATCCTTCCATCTTATCTCCCAGTTCAAACCACCTTTCGGTCTTTTCTTCTATTTCGTCTTCAATTTTTTTCAATTCCATTGAAGCTTTCGCGATCTCATCGGGACTCAGCTCCTGCAGGAATTTTTGCTGGAACTCTTCCTTTTTCTTTTCCAGGTTGTGGATCTCCCGCTCCAGCTTCTGGTATTCCTTCTGCTCATTGTAGCTAAGGCCGGTGGAGGTCTTTTCTTTTTTCCATTCCTTTTTCTCGGTAGACGCTTCAGGTTTTTCTGCCGGCTCAGGTTCTTTGCTGGATTCGTACTCCCGGTAATCTGTGTAATTTCCGGGGAAATCTTCGATCTCCGCATCGCCCTTGAATACGAACAGGTGATTCACGATCTTGTCCATGAAATACCGGTCGTGGGAAACGACTATAAGGCAGCCGGGAAAGTCGAGCAGGAAATTCTCCAGCACGTTCAGGGTCACGATGTCAAGGTCGTTGGTAGGCTCATCCAGGATCAGGAAATTCGGGTTCTGGATCAGCACGGTACACAGGTACAGCCTTTTTCTTTCACCCCCGCTCAGTTTTTCTACATAATCATACTGCTTCTTCCTGTCAAAAAGAAAGCGCTCCAGCAATTGTTGGGCAGATATCTGCCGCCCCTTTTTCAGTGGAATGTAATCGCCGAACTCCCTTATCACGTCGATCACCTTCTGACCCTCTTTGACTTCTATACCTCGTTGAGTATAGTATCCAAATTTGATGGTCTCTCCGATCACGATCTTTCCGGAGTCGGGCCGCACCGCCCCGGTAAGGATGTTCAGAAAAGTGGATTTTCCGGTTCCGTTCTTCCCGATGATTCCAAGTCGGTCTCCCGGCTGAAAGTTATAATTGAACTTGTGCAGCAGTTCTTTGTTGCCATAGCTCTTGGAGATGTTATGCAGCTCAATGATCTTGTTCCCCAGTCGCTCCATGTTGATCTCCAGCTGCACCTGGTGGTCCTTTCTTCTTTTGGAAGCTCTTTCTTTGATGTCGTGGAAATCATCAATCCGGGATTTGGATTTTGTGGTACGGGCTTTTGGCTGCCGGCGCATCCATTCCAGTTCTTTTTTGAAAAGCTGCTTCGCCTTATCTGTATTTGTCTGCTCCAGGGCTATGCGGTCTTCTTTTTTATCCAGGTAATAGGAGTAATTGCCTTTATAGGTGTACAGCTGCCCATCTTCCAGCTCCACGATCTCATTGCACACCCGCTCCAGGAAATACCTGTCATGGGTGACCATAAAGATGGTGAAATTCTCCTTTCTGAAGAATTCTTCCAGCCACTCTATCATGTCCAGGTCCAGGTGGTTGGTGGGCTCATCCATGATGATAAGGTCGGGCTTGTTGAGGATCATGGCGGCCAAAGCCAGCCTTTTCTTTTGTCCGCCGCTTAATCCGCCCACCTTTGCGTGCAGGTCTTCCAGCTTCAGTTTGAAAAGGATCTGCTTATAGGTAGTTTCAAAATCCCACGCCTGGTGCGCTTCCATCTGCTCGAAAGCTTTCTGATAAGCTTCGGTGTCTTCCGGATTTTCAAGAGCTTTTTCATAGCGCTCGATAACCTTCAGGATCTCATTTTCAGAAGCGAATATGGTCTGCTCTACAGTGAGGTTAGGGTCGAGGTTGGGCTCCTGCGGAAGGAAGGCGGTTGTAATGTCTTTGCGGTAAACTACCCGGCCTTCATCGGGAGTATCGGCTCCAGACAGTATGTTCAAAAGCGAGGTCTTTCCGGTTCCGTTCTTGGCCACAAAACCCACTTTTTGTCCTTCATTGATCCCGAAGGAAAGCTTTGAGAACAATTCCCTTTCCCCGTACGCCTTGGCTATATTTTCTACAGATAAGTAATTCACACAGTTGTTTTTTGCAAAAGTAGCTAAATCGATGGTCAATTAGCAATTAACAATTATCAGTGAACAATTAAATTCAACAGATAGAGCAAGCACTGCAGCTTGCGGCTCGAGTCAAAGTATTTAACGAAATATTTTATTATTAGGCTTCAAAGATTATATTTGTCTTAACCTTATCAGTCCCGAATGAGCGTTAGGCAAATAATTGGTATTCTTAGTGTTTTACTTTTCGTCTCCTCTTGTGTGCCAACAAAGAGGCTGAAATACCTGCAGGAGGACGAGACTGCTGTTGACAGCATCATCGCTGTAGAAAGGATTCAGAAGCCTTACCGCATTCAGACCAATGATCTTCTCAGCATAAGGGTAAAGGCGATGGACCAGGAGCTGGTGGGCATGTTCAACCCTATAGGCGAAGGAAACTCCAATGCTACCGGGGAGGAACGCATGTACTGGGACGGGTTTTTAGTTGATGAACACGGCAATATACGGGTTCCTACCCTGGGAGAAGTGAACGTGCTGGGCTACACGGTGGATGAGGTAAGGGAAAAGATAGAAAAAGCCCTTTTAGAAAAATATTTTAAAGAAGAAGCAAACATATTCGTCACCGTCAAGCTGGCCGGGATACGTTATACGACAATTGGAGAAATAGGTTCGGGCAGTCAGGTGATCTATAAGGAACAGGTGACCATCATGGAAGCCATTGCCAACGCCGGGGACATCAACGAATTTGGTGACCGTACAGATGTCATCATAGTGCGGCAATACCCGGGCGGCGAAAAAAGGCATCATATTGACCTTACCAGCATGGATGCCATGCGCTCCCCTTATTATTATATTCAGCCTAATGACCTGATCATTGTGAACCCGCTTCCGCAGAAGACCATTGGGTTGGGCACAACTGGGCTGGAGGTTTTTAGGACGGTAGCCAGTGTATTGGCTATTTTAACGTCAAGTATCTTGTTATTTACCCGATGATGTATGGCAAATGAAGATGATCACATATCCGACGTAGGCTCCACCTTTGATTTTAAAGGTTTTGTGCTTAAGATATTTAGTTACTGGCAGCTTATCCTGGTGTCCATCGGGATCAGCCTTGCCGTGGCTTATTATAATAATGTGAGGAAGCTGCCGGTTTACAGGCTGGGCAATTCCATCAGCATTAAAGACGATCAGAACCCCTTTTTTACCAGTAATACCAGCCTCACCTTTAACTGGGGAGGTACTTCAGACAAGGTAAATACGGCCATTACCATTTTGAAATCGCGTTCTCATAACGAGGAGGTGGTAGAGCGGCTTCAGTATTATATTTCCTATCAGCAGGACGGGGAGTACCAAAGGGTCAATGCCTATGGATTCACTCCTTTTAAGTTGGTCGCAGACAGCACTGCCTATCAGGCGCAGGGAAATACCTTTACGATCACATTTTCAGACCCGGAAACTTTCACCCTGAAAACCAATTTCTCGGGAAACACGGCTTCTGTCTTTAATTATCGTACCAAGGATTATTCTTCGGTTGTGGTAGAGCCGGGGGAATTTAAGAAGGAATATCAGATTAATGAGCATATCGATCTGCCGTTCTTTAGCGGAAGGCTTGTGCCTACCGAGGTGGCTCCTGCAATAGGCAAACCATTTTATGTGCGGTTCAACCATTTTGACGGCACGGTGGGCAGGTTCAAGGGAATTGCGGTGAGTCCGCAGGCCCAGGGATCCTCAGTACTTAACTTATCGCTTACGGGTAACAATAAACCGGAGATCGTAGATTATCTAAATGGTACCGTTCGGGTTTTGAGCGAGAATATGCTGGAGCGCAAGAACCTTTTCGCTACCAAGACCATCCGTTTTATTGACAGCAGTCTTGCAGTTAAATCCATGGAGCTGCAGAACGTGGAAGATGAGCTGAATAACTTCAGGAATAAGAATGCCATTATTGACCTTTCCGCGGAAACCAGCAAGCTGAACAGCAAACTTACCTCCCTTGATATGCGGAAGGAAGAGATCAATAGGCAGTTAGCTTATTACCAGACCCTGCAGGACTATTTGCAGACCCGGCAGGATTATTCTGATGTGCCGGCCCCTTCTGTGGCGGGTATCAATGAAGGTAGCATCGTGAGCGGGGTAGGGCGTATCCTTTCCCTGGCCGAAGAAAGACGTAAATACCAGTATTCCCTTCAGGAGAACTCCCCGGTATTTGACAATATCGACCGGCAGATCAATGCCGTTAAGGCAGTTTTGCTGGAGAACATGGATTCTTCCCAGAGGCTGCTGAGGCAGGAGCTGAGGGACATCAATCAGGATATCGCCAATGCCGAAGCCGAGATCAGGAAACTTCCGCAGGAAGAACAGGACCTGCTCAAGATCCAGCGTAAATATTCACTTAGCGAGAAGACCTATAACCTCTTCCTTGAAAAAAGGAGTGAAGCCGGACTTATCAAGGCGGCGAACGTAAGCGATGTAATGGTGATCGATACCGCCAAGGATACCGGCGGCGGACAGATAGGACCCAATACTCAGTTGAACTATGTGATGGCCTTAATGGTCGGCGGAATGATCCCGCTCACCTTCGTATTTTTACTGGTCTTTCTAAACACCAACGTGCATAACGCCCAGGAGGTGACAAGACTTTCACCTATTCCTATTCTTGGAATGATAGGGAAGAGCCGTTTGAATACGAATCTTGCTGTATTTACGAAACCTAAATCGGCCATTGCTGAAAGCTTCAGGGGGCTGAGATCGAGCCTTCAATTCATGTATAAAAAGGCTGGGGTGACCGGGTCCAAAACATTACTTGTAACTTCCTCGGTTTCGGGGGAAGGGAAGACCTTCTGCTCCATGAACCTGGCGACCATTTTCGCCTTGAGTGAAAAGAAAACCGTATTGATCGGAACCGACCTTAGAAAACCGAAGATCTTTGATGATTTCAAGATCAATAACGACCATGGGATCGTAAATTACCTTATTGGTCAGGAAACCCTTGACAGTATCATCCAGCCCAGTATGATCCCGCACCTGGATGTGATCACTTCGGGACCTATTCCTCCAAACCCTTCCGAATTGTTGATGACCGAACAAATGGACGCGATGATGGAGGAATTAAGAGAGCGATACGATTACATCATTCTGGATACTCCGCCGGTAGGAGTAGTTGCAGATGCCCTCAACCTCATCAAATATGCGGATGCCACCCTGTACCTCATTCGTCAGGATTACACCAAGCGCGGAATGCTTGAAGTGATCAACGAGAAGTACAACAAGGGCGAGGTCAAGAACATCAGCTTCGTGCTTAATCACTTTGTACACAGCGCCAAATATGGTTACGGCTATGGTTATGGCTACGGTTATGGCTATGGCTATGGCTATGGCCAGTATGGTAAGGCTTACCATGAGCAAAACCCAACCACCAGCCGACTCAAAAAGAAATGGCGGGAATGGATGAGGAATTTTGAGTAGTTTTTTGTTTGTTGTTTGTGGTTTGTTGTTGAAAAATCGAGATATAGGGAAAATAGAGAAGTTTGAAGATCTTGAAGTGTGGAAATTAGCCCGTATAATTTGTCAAAAGGTTGAAATTCTCTTTCAGGAAACTGATTTAGGAAAAAACTACGTTCTAAGAAATCAGATGGAAAAAAGTTCCGGTTCTATAATGGATAATATAGCTGAAGGGTATGGTAGAGGAGGGAATCAGGAATTTATCAATTTTCTCAGTTATTCAAAGGGCTCCGCAACTGAATTCAAATCCCAGTTGTATCGGGCTCTGGATAAAAAGTTGATCTCTGAAGAACAATTTCATGAGGTTTCTTCCCACTGTATAGAAGCTGATAATCGTATAGGAGCTTTTATGGCATACCTTAGAAAATCAGATCTTAAAGGGATTAAATTTAAGAGAGATTAAAGAACAAAAAACAACGAACTACGAACAGTGAACCTATCATTTCTCGCTGAGAAATGATAGGTTCACCCACTGCCACACATGAAAACTGCTTTCCCGGTCTCCGTCTAAATACTTCTTCCATTCCTTTTCAAGTTTTGGAAAATCAAACCATTCTGAAAAAGAAGAGTTTTTAAGATTTTCAAGGCTTGATTCCACCAAAGGCCGAAGTTCTTCTGCCAGCCATTCTCGCTGTGGAGTTTGTAACGGCCGTTTTGGGGCATAAGAGATGTCTTTTGGAACCATCGGTTTGAGCAACTCCCGCAGCAGATATTTACCGGTGCCGTTCTTTATCTTATATTCTGCAGGTTGTGAAAAAGCGAATTCCACCAGGCGGTGATCGAGAAACGGTTCTCTAAGTTCGGTGCTGTGGACCATGGAGACCCGATCGTTGAACCGCAGCGCCCTTGGGATCTTGGTGTAAAAAAGATCGCGGTACTGCAGATTCTGCAGCCGGTTGTCAAATGGTGCCGGGTATTCGGGTTTTTCTGCCAAAGCGGCAAATTCCGGAGCCAGAACGTTGGGCCGAAAAGGATTTTTTTGGCCCGTGCCCTGAATGGTTCCCGCATTTTCAGTTTGATAATAATCATAGCCGGCCCATTGTTCGTCCATTCCCTGTCCGTCAAGCAGAACTTTCACTCCGTCCTGGTGTGCCTGCCGAAAGATCCTTGAATAGGCCAGCGTCGGAATTCCGCCGAAAGGCTCATCCTGGAGTCTGGCAATTTTTTTAGCGGTATCGCGAACTTCAGAAGCTGAAAAATAGTTCTTTTTCAGCGGATTTTCGGTAGTGGCGATCATCTGTTCCACCCAGCGAAGTTCGTCATATCGTGAGTCTCCGGTGTAAAAGGTGTACGCCTGAATTCTTTTCTTCTCCTCGAACAGGTTGACCAGTGCGAGCAGGAGGGAACTGTCCACCCCGCCACTCAGGTTAAATCCTACCGGAACATCAGCTCGAAACCGGAGTTTAATGCTGTCTTTGAGGAGCTCGAGATAAGCCTCTTTTGCTTCCTCAAAAGTCAATTGTTTTTGGTTGTCCATGACCCTGGTCTCAAAGTCATACCATCTTTGGATATTCAGATTTCCCTCAGAAAGTTCAAGAAAATGACCTCCCGGCAATTGTAGTATTTCGTAAAAGAAAGTTTCTGAAGGCATTCCGTAGGAACCCCAGGTGAAATAATTTGCCCATACTTTTTGGTTAGGAGTCTTGCTTTCCGTAGCCGCCTGCAGGGCTTTGATCTCACTGCTGAAATAGAAATGACCTTTTTGTAGGGTATAGTAAAAAGGCTTCACTCCAAAGCGATCTCTGGCTGCAAAAAGCTTTTTGTCTTCAGAATCCCAGATAGCGAAGGCGAACATGCCGTTGAATTTATCCAGGCAGGCTTTGCCCCATTTAATATAAGCGGCCAAAAGTACTTCGGTGTCTGAAGCGGTTCGGAAGTCATAGGAATCCTTTAGCTCCTTTCTTAGTTCCTTATAATTGTAGATCTCTCCATTAAAGGTCAGGAAATACCTTCCGGAATTATCATTAAAAGGTTCATTCGCTGCTGCTGAAAGGTCTATGATCGATAGGCGGTTATGGCCAATAGTTGCGAAGCCTACATCAACATAGGCTCCCATGTGATCGGGTCCACGATGTTTTTGGACCTGAAGCATTTTGTCCAGGTCTTCTTCGCTTGCATTTGGTCCAATTATACCTGCTATTCCGCACATATGGTAAATGTATCTGTTCTTTTTTGCATCGCCCAAAAAAGAACCAAAAAAGTCTAGGCTTACGAAAACATGCCTGAAATTTTCGTTCAACTCCTAAATTTTAGGAACTCGCGGGAAATCTAGGTGCGCGTTAGAAGAATTTTGTTCGCTCAAACAGCCTAAAATTTTACGGAGATTTCACTTCAATTTCGACGACAAGCTACAAACCACAAACCATAAACTACAAACAATTTAATCTGCTAATTGTTGATTGTTAATTGACAAAATTCGCTCCGCTTCTTCCCAATCCCGGGGTGTATCGATGTTTACGTAAGGATCTCCCGTCGTGTCGACAAACCCGATATTTTTTCCATAGAGCGAATCCTGTTCCAACAGCACTTCTGTCTTGGTAAGGTAGATGGCGCCGTCACGGTGGTAGGCTTTTGGGAGGTCCTGCCGGCGGGTAATGATCTCGGTCTCTCCTGTAGCGATCTTCAGACCGCCGTTCTTCTCTTCAAAAATCCAGTGCGGATTATAATCATCAGGTACTTCACGCACCGTCACCAGGGAATCAAAATTTCCACTGCTGAACTTCTCAATAGCTTCATCTATGAGCCTCTCTCTCCTTAGCGGACTGGTGGGTTGCAACAGGCAGACCGCATCGAATTTCTCTCCATTTTCAAGAAAGAATCGCAGCGCGTGCTTTACAACTTCCAGGCTGCTGCTGCTGTCACCCGCCAGGTTTGCCGGTCTTTGAAAAGGGGCTTCCAATCCTAATTTTCTGGCGGTCGCCATGATCTCCTCATCGTCTGAACTCAGCACGATGCGGGAAAGCAAATTAGATCTTTTCGCCGCTTCAATGGTGTACTGCAACAGCGGCTTTCCTCTTAGAGGCTTAATGTTCTTACCGGGTATGCCTTTGCTGCCCCCACGAGCGGGTATGAGTCCTAGGATTTTCATGGTCGTCAGTTGTGAGTTTTCCGTTATCAGTTGTCGGTTGCCCGCCCGCCGAATCTTAAGCATAGGAGGGTGGGTAGGCTAAGGTAGTAAAAAATGCGGTCGATGACCGTCATTGCGAGTGAGGCCGCAGGACGAGCGTGGCAATCTGTTGTAGCTTACTTCTTAACTTGTTTAAAGCAAAGCTACGACAGATTGCTTCGGCTCTGCCTCGCAATGACGTTCCTTTACAATTGTCCTCTTTCCTCTGTCCTCTGCTCACTGACCACTGAAAATCATCTCACTTACTCAACAATTGGTCGTTTAGCATCCCTCTTCCCCTTGTTCTTCAAATACCTCCCGATCATCCCTTCTTCAAAATTCTTGTAGATCTGCCGCAGCACGTACGGAGTCACATCTTTATTCCGGCAAAGTCGGCCGTGGCCTGTTTGGGGAACGGGTATTAATTTTCCTTCAAAATAATCCTGCATTACTGTAGGAAGTATTTTTCCGGCCTTCAGGATCACCTTGTTTCCTGTCATGTGCATGGAATCTCCTTCTTCAATATCTGGTCTCAGCTGGTACAGGATCCCTCCCTCATCCACCTTTTCCGTAGCCAGGTGAATGGTGGCTCCGATGCATTCAGGTTCGTCAAAGAGATAGGGGTAGAGGTTGGTGGCCGACCCTCTGTAGTAAGGAGAGAGGCCCAGGTGCAGGTTGATGATCTTTCCCTGGTACGCTCCCAGCAAAGGATCTTTAATTATGGAAGTGCCAAAAAGCAGGATCAGATCGGGATTGGTTTTAGTGATGATCTCGAAAACTTCTTCAGAATTTATGTTCCCGTGGGGCAGGTCGATCCGTGGCACCTCGGGGGGGAAATCTGTATAGGTTCCAAAAAGTTCTTCTTCGGTTTTTGCTCTCTGTTGAAAATGTTCTGCCAGGAATTCGGCGTCCTTTTTTCCATAGGCAGCGGTATCCTGGATCTTTGGTGACTTTTTTTCACTAATGATGAGGCCCAGCTCCATTTCCTGTGCAATGGAGGCCGCAATGTATTTGTGCCGCAGACTATCGCTTGTGAGGAATACTACTTTCATTCTTGTGCCATTTTCTTAGCTCAGGGTTTTTAAAAATATGCTGTCCTTTAAAAAGGTCATTTTTGCCCCCCGGCAGGTCATTGCAGTCAAAACGGGAGAGGAGCAGGGAATCTTCCTGCAGGTCTTTATTGGCAGCCCTCTCCATAGTAAAGCCAAGGCTGAATTCGGCTTTTTCTATTGCTTCGGAAATACCCGTACTCGCCTCAAATGAGCCGTAAGGATAGCTGATGGCTGCGGAAGGTTTTCCGAAGTTACTGCGGAAGAAATCCTGGGTATTTTTCAGTTCTTCCTGAAGTACTTCAGGATCTACCTGTCCAAGCGGAAGGTGCCGATGGGAGTGCGAGCCAAGATATCCCTGACCGTGCAGGGCCTGCAGCATTTCTTTGTCCATGTATAAGGCTGAATTCACCTGGTGCTCGTCAAAGATCTGCTCAAATAACGGATCGATGAAAGCCTGTTGCTCTGGCAGGACCATCTTGAAATTAAGCAGGTATTTCAAAAGGGCCGTTTCCGCCTCATCATAATTGTAGTGGGTAATTGCCAGCGTTTTTTCCTTTTCCGAAAGAGGCGCTGTTCCTTTTTTCTGCAGTTCTGAAAGGATTTCGTGAGAAGATATCTCAGATCGCAATAAATGGATCTTGTGCACCAGCGACACGATTTTCTCTTTAAAATTGGAAGTATTTATAAAGAACGCCGCCGGTACCCCCATCTCATCCAGAATGGGTTTTGCCAGCTCATACTGTTCTTTGAGGCCGTCATCAAAAGAGATGAGTATGTAATTCCTGTCCAGCGGTCTATGCTGAAACTCCAGTAATTTCTCAAGAGAGATGAATTCTCCATGCCTGGAAAGCTCCTCCAGCTGCTTCCGGAATTGTGCAGGGGTAAGCCCGAAAACGCTCGGATACCTTGCGCTAAAATCGTCGCGGATGTAATGGTAGTTGGAGATGATGAGCATTCTGGTTCTGTTTGCAGTTTACCGTTTACTGTTTGAGCTAAAGTAGTAAAAATGTCCTTGGCGAACGTCATTGCGAGGCAAAGCCTAAACCTGCCTCACATTTTATAAGTTGCCAAAGTCACTATTTCTATGATACGTCTTTGCGAGGGAGGCACGACCGAAGCAATCTCACGTCGCACAGTCACGATCATACATAATTGCAGTAAACCACGGCAGATTGCTTCGCCCGCTTGCAGCGTGCTCGCAAAGACGATCCGCATTGTAAGACGTCTTTGCGAGGGAGGTACGACCGAAGCAATCTCAAGTCGTACAGTCCCAAACATAATTGGAGTCAACCACGGCAAATTGCTTCACCCGCCTGCGGTGTATTCGCCAAGACGATCCGCATTGTAAGATGTCTTTGCGAGGGAGGTACGACCGAAGCATTCTCAAGTCGTACAGTCACAATCATAATTGGAGTCAACCACGGCAAATTGCTTCACCCGCCTGCGGTGTATTCGCAAAGACGATCCGCATTGTAAGACGTCTTTGCGAGGGAGGTACGACCGAAGCAATCTCATGTCGCACAGTCCCAAACATAATTGGAGTCAACCATGGAAGATTGCTTCACCCGCCTCTGGCGTTCTCGCAAAGACGATCCGCATTGTAAGACGTTTTTCCTAGGGAGGTACTACCGAAGCAATCTCACCTGCAATACTAGAATTTAACTTCTTTTAATAAGTTAGTAGTAGTAATCAAGTAAATTTGAAGATGCACTTTTCCTATGTCTATATTCTCACTAATAAAAATCACACGGTACTATATATCGGTGTGACTTCAAACCTCATTAAAAGAATATATCAACACAAAATAAAGGCCTACAAAGGATTTACAGCGCGATATAACTGTGATCAACTTGTTTATTATCAGGAATTCCCCAACATTTCACAAGCTATAGAGTATGAGAAAAAAATAAAGGCCGGCAGTCGCAAGGCTAAGGAAAAGCTAATTGCCAGTTTAAACCCGGAGTGGCATGATCTGGCAGCTGATTGGTTGTTCTTTTTTCAATAAGGGAATAACATATATAAGCGTCTTTGCGAGGGAGGTACGACCGAAGCAATCTCAAGTCGCAATGTCACGATTATGTTCAGTGTAAGCCACGGCAGATTGCCACGGCTGGGTTCCCAGCCTCGCAAAGACGTTCCGCGCTTGTTTGTCGCCTTGCCCTCTATTAGTAAGTAATATATTTACTGAATGTCAACTCCACGCTTGCCAGGATCTCTGCGATCCTTTTTCCGGAATTCCCGTTGCCGTATAAGTGCGAGACCGGAAAATGCTCCCGGTTAATGGCATTTTGGGTCGCTTCCAGGATCTCCTGTTCATGGTAACCTACATCGGTGACATTATCTGCCCGACATCTACGGTGCTGCCGGTTGCCGATGTTCACCACGGGGATGCCAAGGTAGGCGCACTCCCGAAGGCCGGCGCTGGAATTCCCGACCAGGGCCTTTGCGTTCTTCAACAGTTTTAAAAAATCCAGGGGGTCCATGTTCTTAAAAAAGTGAATGTTCTGGGGTTTTTCAAGCTCGCGAAATGTTCTAATGGCATTTGAGGTTCCGTCAGATCCCGCGTCCACGTTCGGCCAAAACCAGAAGGTTGGATATCCAAGAGCTTTAATAGCCTTTAAGGTCTCGGTAACGTGTTTTTTGGATTCTTTGTATTCCGTGGTTACGGGATGCTGCATGACCACGATGTATCCGTTTTTCCAGTCGAGATCGGCACCCACGCCGCCATACTTTTCGACCGGATCAAAATCCAGGTTCGGACTCTCCGCGATGGTTTTTGCCAGATCAATGGAGGGACAGCCGGTGTTGAGCACCTTTTCGGGATCTTCCCCGAGTTTGATCACCCGTTCCCGCGCGTCTTCCGAAGCTACCAGGTGCAGATCGGCGAGTTTGGTGTTTGAATGCCGTACCTTTTCATCTATGCTGCCGGTTACCTCCCCTCCCTGTACATGCACCAGGGGAATGTTCTGGTAAGCCGCAGCGATAGAAGTGGCGATCGTCTCAAATCGATCGGCAATGGTGATCACCGCGTCAGGCTTGAGATTATAGAATACATTGGTGAGTTCCATCACACCCAGTCCGGTCGTCTTTGCCATGGTGGTTGGATTCTCTCCCTCCAGCACCATGAAAACCTTTGCCGCAATGGGAAAACCGTCTTTTTCAATAAAATCCACCGCGTTTCCGTAGCGGTCGAGCAGGGCAGAGCCCGCGATGACCAGCTGCAGTTCCAGCTGAGGATGATTATGGATTGCGGTCAAAGCCGTTTTGATCCTGCTGTAGGATGGACGGGCCGTAACCACGACGCAGATCTTTCGTTTGTTCATGGTAGCTAAAGTAATAAAAATGTCATTGTGGAACGTCTTTGTGAGGACTGGTCTTCTTTTTCAATGGAACCGTCTTTGCGAGGGAGGAACGACCGAAGCAATCTCATGTAGCATAGTCACGATCATGTGCAGAGTAAGCCACGGCAGATTGCCACGCTCGTCCTGCGGATTCGCTCAAAGCCTCATATGAAACCGTCTTTGCGAGGGAGGCACGACCGAAGCAATCTCATGTAGCATAGTCACAATCATGTTCAGAGAAAATCACAACAGATTGCCACGCCGGCCTCCGGCCGTCTCGCAATGACGACCCGCGAATTAGCACCACAAACCACAAACCACAAATCACAAACAAATCAAATACCATCCTCTGTCCTCTGCCCACTGACCACTCCTTCATAGAACGTGATGTTCTTCTCCACCACCACCTCGGTGGAGAACTTCTCCAAAACCCTTTCCCTCGCGGCCTTTCCCATCTTCTTTGTCAGGCTTGGATCTTTTAGCAACCGGAGGATCTTTGCAGCATATTGCTCATGCTCTTTGGGGTCTACAGTAAAACCTGTTTCTCCGTCGATCATCACTTCTTTTGCCCAGCCTATATCTGAAGTGACCAGGGCTTTTTCCATGGCCATAGCCTCTATCCAAGTCATGGGCAGGGCTTCGGCGAAGGAGGGGAGAACCACTACATGGGCTTGGGCGATCTCCTTCAGCACCCGATCGTAAGGCATGGGGCCCCTCCATTTTACTCTTTTCAGGGCTTCAGGAGAGAATTCCTTCTCCATCAGCTCTTTTGTGGACCTTCCTGTGTTCCTGTCCTTCACGTCTTTCCCGACCAGCACAAGTTCTGCCTCCGGCGCCTTCTTAAGCACCTCCTGGAAGATGCCGGGCAGCTCCAGGACGCCTTTTTTGCGGATGATGCTTCCAAAGTACAGGAT
This sequence comes from Salinimicrobium catena, assembly GCF_900102915.1. Lineage (GTDB taxonomy): Bacteria > Bacteroidota > Bacteroidia > Flavobacteriales > Flavobacteriaceae > Salinimicrobium > Salinimicrobium catena. The sequence continues at coordinate 39,806 of NZ_FNGG01000004.1, read as the reverse complement.
CCTGTTTGGAGTATACTCCTGGGTTTTGGATTGAAAAGTTTTTGCATCTATCGAATTTGGTATTATGTTTATCTCCCGCCTTACTCCGAACAGCCTCTTTGTTTCTTCCGCGGTGAACCGGCTTACTGACAATAAATGTTCTGCCCCGTGAAGGGCCATTTTCTCGAACCAGAAATTCTTCTTCTTTTGAGGCCTTTTCTCCAGGTGACAAAAGTAGGTGTCGCTGCCGTTCATCCTGATCACCAGGGGGCACCTCAGGCTCATGAAGGCGGTGATCCCGGTCCAGTCGGGGGCTTCAAGAGCATCGATGCAATCCACGGCTATGTATTTGTTGAGGTAGTTCTGAAGGAATTTCCGGTGCAGGTACCAGCCCAGGAACCTGAATTTTTGTTGTCTGATGAGGTGGAACTTTATGCCGCCCTCCGTGAAAATGTCATTCTCATGTTGCCCGTAGATAAAAACAGAGATCCGAATATCTTTTTCCGCCATGGCTTCGGCCATGTTCTTAATGCTGGTACCTATGCCCGCGGCCGGTCCGGTGCGGGGGTGAGGGTATTCAGATGTGAGAAAGGCAAGATGCATATTAAATGTAGTTCAGTTTTCTGCGTAATTCCCTGCTCCCCAATTCAACCGCCTTTACAATTGTGAAACTGAATTTTTTTCGCTTTAAAGGGTTAAAAGTTGAAGTTTTCGGTTTTCTGTCCCAAATGTTTTTTGCTCCCGTTTCTTCAAAAAAAGAAGTGTTTATCACCTGAATATCATCAATTTCTTTTTTGATCTGTTCCAGGTTCTTCTTAGTGGCAAACTTTTCTTTTAATAACAACAGGGTCTTTTCGTCTTTCCTTACGAGGTCTTCATACCTTATGATCGTATGTGCACGTAGATCCGGAAATTTCTTTAGGACTTGAGAGCTGATCTTTTTACTGTAAAAATAAGGGTACAGACCTGCCGGAATACCAAATCGCTTTACCTTATTTCTCAAAGATCGCTTTTTCAAATTCATTCCCTTTAGTAGTGAGAGAAATACGCTTTTTGGATCTCTGATGAGGATAAAATGCAGGTCATCCGGAAAAATTTCCGGCATCAGCTCTACACCTTTAAAGGAAGTGTCCTTGATCATAATATACTTCCTTGGTGACTGATCAAGAATTTTTTTTCGAAGGTCATTAATGAAAAGAGTGTCCAGGAATTTTCTGTCCGATTCATAGAAATTCCGCGCCCTGATCTCGTAATAAGAATCTAATATTGTAGAGATCCTTGTTTCACTCCGGTTATGGGCAAGCACTTCATGCTCGCTAAAAATTTTTATTACTTCTGCAGCGAAATTATGACCTGTTCTGGGTAGATAGGAATTAAAAAAAATGATCTCTTGATCTACAGTTTTTATATTATGTTCTCTATCTCCTTCCATATTTTTTTCGAAGCCTCTTGTGGAGGATGTTGATTAATTATTTCAAACCACTGCTGCGCTTTCTTGACAATTTCTGATGAACCGTTCAACAACACCTTGAGTTTCTTTGTGATCTCCTCTCTAGAATCCAGCCAGACCACAGCGTCCTGCGAAGGCATGCTTCTAAAATGTACAAAATTATACACCTTTTCAGGACTCCAATTTTCATCTTCTTTGTTGTCCACTTCATAGTTCAGGTACAGGCAGGGCTTTTCAAAAACAGCATAATCAAAGACCATTGAAGAGGCCAGGTTAATCACAGCTTTGGTGTGCAGAAGGGTATTTACCTGCAGTTCCAGATCTTCTTTAGTGGGCAGGACGCTGTTCCAGTTTTTCCCCGCTTTTTTCCATTTTGGGACTACGGGTATGATGAGGTTATTGTACTTACTTAATACCTCTTCGTAACGAGAAGAAAGATCAACCGGGCACCTTCTGAAGAGGATCCCCAGGTTATGCCCCTTCCTATTCAGCCCCTGCACTGCTTCAGCTATATCTGCCAGGTAATGCTGATCATCGGGGCAGGTGGTCACGTCATCCCCGCTAAAACACAGGTATTCTTTGTTGGGGTCCAGATCGTGTTCCCGGAAGAATTCTTCCCGCGATCTTCTAAGGCTCTCATCAAAATGCGGCTCGAACTGCGGACTCCCGGTGATATGGATCTGTGCGGGTGAAATGAAAGGGTAATAGGTGAGCAGCTCCTGCTTCATATATTCGCTCCACACAAAGTAATGATCGGTTTCCACTACCATGGTGGCCTTGGGCAGGTTGTCCCAGGAAAAGATAAAGGTGGCTGTGGGAATGCCCAGGTCTGCTGCCGCGGTCAATGGCGCGATAGCCGTTACCGGCCGCTGATTGGTGCAAAAGACCAGGTCGGGTTTTTCCTCATCCAGCACAGACTTGCAATGCCTGTAGAGATCGCCTTTTCTTTCGGACTTTCTCATCTTGTCCCTCAACTCCCGCAGGCCGGATTCCCCCCTGTGGGTTTTGACCAGATTAGAAACCAGGATATTTTTCACCTTTTTTTTCAGTCCTTTGTTAGAAGGCGGGAATTTATAGGTCTGGTATACCTGATCCTTGAATTGTTCGCTGAAATGATCCAGTTCCGCTTCGATCTTCGCCCGCTTCAGCAGGTCGGTCTTTGCCCGAGGTTTTCCCTCAAGCTTTATTTCTGAATATCCTATCTCGGTCAGATCGAAGGGAGTGTGATTCCAGAAGATCACTTCCCAACCCATTTTCTCCCCGATCTCCACGAAAGAGGTAAAGGCGAAATTGCGCAATCCAACACCGTCGGGGAGGAGGATAAGGATCTTTTTCTTTTTGATTTTTTCCATTGAAATAGATGGGTGGGATCAAATATATGGAAAAACCGTTTTCTGTTTACTGTTCTCAGTTTTCTGTTGTACTTTGCTCCAAAGATTTAAATTCCGGTTCAAATTTTACAGGATCAGACCAATCGATTACTTCAATTATGGCCCAGACTAAAAACCGACACCCCGGAACCCGCAATCCACAACTGAATTACGGTAAACAGAAAACGGAAAACGGAAAAACGATCCCGTTGTTCTACTGGAGCGAACGCAAATTCATTTTCAAGGACAAAGAGAATTACGGCGACCTGCTTTCCAAATACCTGGTGGAAAAGGTCTCTGGCAGACTGGTGAAGTGGGTCCATCCCAAGAAGCAGCCCTGGTATAAACTAAATAAGAGGAATTACCTGGCGATTGGGAGCATCATTCACCACGCTACCGAAGACAGTATCGTGTGGGGGAGCGGGATCATTGATCGGAAACAACAGGTCGCCCCGGCCGAATTTCGTGCAGTCCGCGGCCCGAGAACACGGGAGTTCCTGCTCAGATTAGGCTATGATTGTCCTGAAGTCTATGGCGACCCCGCCTTGTTGCTGCCGCTTTATTACGATCCGCAGGTAGAGAAGAAATATAAGGTCGGGATCATTCCGCACTATCATGATTTTAAAGAAGTTTCCGAAACCTATAAAGATAATAAGGAAATAAGGGTGATCGACATGATGACCCTGGATGTGGAGGCGGTGACCCTGCAAATCCTGGAGTGTGAGAACACGATCTCTTCCTCCCTGCATGGCCTGATCGTTTCCCATGCTTATGGGATCCCTTCGGTATGGGTAGAATTTTCAGACAAGCTCTTTGGGGACGGGGTCAAATTCGCAGATTACCTGGAGTCGGTAGGGCTTCCGGTTTATGAACCGGAATTTCTTAACCGTGCTTTTTCTACTGAAGAATTTATTAAATTGACCGAACGATTTCCGGCTTCCCCTAAGGCCGAAAACCTTAAGCTGTTGCAGCATAGTTTGTTAAAAAGCTGTCCGTTTCCTCCTAGAGGATGAAAGTGTGTGTTTTCTCGATGAAAGACACAAAATTTTTAAGAAAACCCCCTGAAACTATATATATTTGACCAACAGCCGTGCCGTCCATAATGGGACCGGCAGCGGCGAAGCCGTAATTAAAAACCAAAGACCAAATTCCAAATTCCAATATCCAAACCTCCTTCCCTTAGCTACGGAGACAAGTGGCGCTACTTAGGACAAGAAGCCAACAGCTAAAGGCCAATTGCTAACAGTCAATGAAAAATAACCAGGAAAAGAATAAAGACCATTATGAGAAACTTTATGCCAATTATGACATAAAGAACATTCTGTACTGGATCAATCACCTGGATGAATTCCTGGATTCGGCCACTACTACCGAAACCAGCTGGTTCGCTTTGTATCAGGGTAATTTTCGTGAAAAGCTGAAAGGCAAGAAAGTACTGGAAATGGGTTGCGGCAATTGCATCAACGCAGCGGTGATGGCGGCCCTGGGAGCTGAGGTCTACGCCAATGATATTGCTTTTTCCAGCAGGGAGATTGTTAAAAGGCTCAATGAAAATTTTAATTTCAGATACCCAATTGTCTTCGTGGAAGGAGATTTTCTGAAGAATGATCTTCCTTCGGCCAGTTTTGATTTTGTGGTGGGAAAAGCTTTTTTACACCATCTTACTTTGCCGGTTGAAAGACAATTTTTAAAAGAAACGGCAAGGCTGCTAAAGCCGGATGGAGAAGCCCGTTTTTTTGAACCTGCGGTGAACTCGATGCTATTAGATAAAATAAGATGGCATGTTCCGGTTGGTAAGAGGCCTTCAAAATTCGATAAAAAGGCTTTCAGGAAATGGAAGGAAGCAGATCCGCATCCAGAGCGTTCCCTAAGCTCCAGACATTTCGAGACCGTAGGAAAAGAAATTTTCCAAGACGTGAAGGTACTACCTGTGGGAACCCTCGAAAGGTTCAGTAAAATTTTTAAATGGGGAGAAAAAAGGAATCGTTTTAAAAAATGGGCATTAGAGAAAGAAATAGATTTCCCCGACTTTATTAATCGGCCTTTCACTCGAAGCCAATTGATAGCTTATCGAAGGCCTTTGGATAATCTAAAGAGTTAGCAGATCATTTAAATACTCCAGTTCTTCTTCATTGAAGAATTTCTTGTATTGCTCATTAGTGTTTTTCCGAATATTCCAGCTCAAAACCGTTTTTTGAAAGGAAGGTGAATAGTCAAGATCGAGAAACAGGCACAGATCCTCGAAAAAACCCGTAGGATCCTCAACAAAAGCTTCGTAAGAAACTTTTTTAAACCGGAAGTGTCTAAGCCTCTCCTTTTCTTTATTGATCCAGTTATAGTATTCAGTGTATTCTTTGATAAGTTCTTTTTTCGGTTTAGCAGCAAATTGCTCCTCCCGGTCTTTGTAACGCCATTTGTACTTGAAATAAGAGGTGATAATGGACTTTGGTTCTCTGTCTATCCAGATGACGTAAGGATTCTCAAAAACCTGCTCCAGGAAATCAGCTCTGGATGGACCGGTGATCTTGGTGATCAGTCTCCCTCCTTTTTGAAAGTTTCCAATTCTGTGTAAAGCCTGTTGGAGACTTTTGATCTCTTTGGGATCAAAAGAAGACTTATTTAGACGAAAATCAGGTATGTAATGAGAATAGAAATTAAATGCTTCGGCCGGTCGGGGAAATTTTTTTTTATCTCTGGAGTACTTTTCAACTATTCGAGTCGCCTGGAGGTTGTTCAAAACAGATAGAATAGGCAGATCAGGATAACGGTTTAAATAAGTTGAGATCCAATAGAGGTCGGGATGAAGAGCAAGGATATCGTTCAGCAGTGTAGTGCCGCTTTTTCCCGGCCCATGTATGATGATTGAATCTTTTAATTCCATTTCCGCCTGTTTGGAGATAAAAATAGTTACTTAAAAACATTTTTCCTCTTTTATCTTTGAATGTCCTCGTTTCTGGTTTATTAAATTGCCTCTATGAAAGCTCAACAGAAAGAAAATATGCAACCAATGGTCAGCGTATTTATGCTTACCTATAATCAAGAGCAATACGTGGCACAAGCGATTGAGGGAGTGCTGATGCAGCAGACCGATTTCACTTTACAATTGGTTATTGGAGATGATTTCAGTACGGATGGCACTCGTGAGATTTGTAAACTTTATGAGCGAAAATATCCGAGCAATATAAAACTTCTCCTGAATGAAAACAACTTGGGTATAGGGGCTAACTATGTGAAAACTTATGAAGCATGCACCGGAAAATATGTTGCAATATGTGATGGTGACGATTATTGGATAGATCCTCTTAAACTTCAGAAGCAAGTCGAGTTTTTAGAGGATAACCCAGAATTTAAAATTGTTTTTACCAATAACCGAAATATTTATCCCTCGGGAAAGGCAGATGTTAGAGATGTCTCTAAACTGCGGGAAATATCTTCTTTTGAAGATCTGCTAAAAGGGAATTATATTACTTCTGTAACGGCAATGTTCCAGAAAATTCCTCTTTCCAAAAACATGAAAGGCTGGATGAAAGATCTTCCCTTTGGAGATTGGCCTACCTACTTGTGGATTCTTAAAGAGGGAGGGAAAATAAAATTCATGGATGAGATCACAGCAGTTTACAGAAAGGATTATGGAACCTCTACAGCTTTGCGAAAAAGTAAAAGCAAAATGGGTGAAGTAATTATCGCTATTCTTGAAAGGATCAAGGAAGATACTTTATTCTATAATAGAAGAGAGATAGTGGAGCAAGAAATTCAGAAAAGAACACTTGGATTAATGGCAAGTTACAACAAAGAAAAAAAATTTCAGGATTCCTTTACTTTGCTTCAGAAGGCTATGAAAAAATCTAATTCTCTTGGACCTTTCAAATCTTACCTTTATTCATTGAAAAGAAGCCTTTTTTTATTATAAACATAGATATTTGAAGAGACTGTATAAATATATTTTTCAAAAGAGAAACGAGGAAAAGTCAATTAAGGTATTTTGGTCTTCCAATAAATACATAGCGGGGAAGGATTGGGAGAATTTTGGGGATGCACTGGTACCCTGGCTGGTGAAGAAGATTTCTGGAAAAGGAGTGGAATGGAATTCAAAAAAAACTCTAAAAAAAACTAAGATTTTCTTCGTAATTGGGAGTATACTTGAACAAGCTCACAAAAACTGTATCGTTTGGGGGGCGGGAGTGATAAATTCTCACAGTAGAATTAAGCCGTCTAACTTTTTGGCAGTTAGAGGACCAATTTCCTATAGTAGAGTATTGGCTAGTGGGGAAAAAATGGAGCCGATTTGGGGTGATCCCGCCCTACTATGTCCAATGGTTTATCCTGCGCCTAAAAAAAAACAAAGGGATATTATCACCATAATTCCACATTATATGGATTATGGTGATGTAAAGAAAAAGTTTAAGGATCAAAAGGGTTACGAGATCCTGGATTTAAAAGTTACCGATGTGGAATTAATTATTGATAAGATCGCTACTTCAAAAATAGTTTTTTCTTCCTCGCTTCATGGACTTATTGTTGCACATGCTTACGGAATAAAGGCAATTTGGGTACAGTTTTCAGAGCGCCTCGACGGGGATGATATAAAATTTAATGACTATTTCATGTCTGTTGGAATTAGGTTGTACAAACCATTTGATTTTACAGAGGACTTGATGAGTCGTTCTTTTAGTAATGATCGTTCCCTTCCACATTTACCTACCTTACAAAAGGTGCAAATGAATCTAATTAGAACCTGCCCCTTTTTCAACTTATAATGGAAAGCATTTTAGCAATTACTCCATTTTTCGGAAGATCGGGTTCAGAAATTGCCCTGTTCAACCTTTGTGAAGGTTTAAATCAAGTTTTTGACATTAGTATTTATACTCCTCAATTAGACCCTGATCTGAAACAGGATGTATCGGATAAGATTAAAGTTTATCATTCTGGAAAAAGATCAAAAAGAAAGAGTTTTATCGGCAAATTGAAGAAGGCCTTAAATCCAACGACGGACTTTGAGAAGCGTCTTGGTAATAAAAAGTTTGATTACATTATTTTAAATACATTCTTGTCTTTTAAATATTTTGATCTGTTTCGCTCAGGAGGAACGAAAGTTATTTTATACGTTCATGAAACAGAGCAGATGTTGTCCGGAATAGATTCTCAGAAATTCAATAAGATACTAGCAGAAGCAGATCTTGTTTTCTGTTCTTCTAATCATGTAAAGCAATATTTGAATTTACTGGGAAGGCAAGAAAAGATCAAAGTTTTGTATCCGGCTGTAAACTTTGAGAAGTTTTCTTTACCTCTAGCCCAGAGGTCAATTAGAAAGGAATTAGGTTTCGGAGAAAAAGACTTTGTTTGGGGAATGTCCGGAGCCTTAACCTTAAATAAAAATCCGGCGATGTTCATAGCAGCTGCAGAAATTTTACTCCAAAGGTTTGAAAATGTGAAATTTTTGTGGATTGGAACAAGAGGGAATGATATTTATGAAGAGTACTTAATAAAAAGTGTAAAGAAAAAAGGACTTCAGGAAAAAGTTCAGTTTATTGAAAAACGTGAGGACGATTATTTTGAATATTTGAATATATTAAATGGTTACCTCCTTACGTCTTTTAGCGAGTCTTTTTCTCTTTCGGCAATGGAAGCAGCCTCTTTTAATATCCCGGTAATAAGCTTTCCCTGTGGTGGGGTCCTCGAAGCTGTTCCCGATAAATTACGACAGGTTACCTCTGAGTTTTCAACCAGGGAGCTAGTAGAAAAGATGGAGAGTATAATGGAAAATGGTATTAGTTCTATAACTCTGAAAGAGACAGAGCAGTTTTTAAGGATGGATAAAAAAAATGCTGCAAATGAATTCAGGAAAGTTCTTCGTGAAGAATTTAAAGTTGCTGACTGTCGCGAAATTATTGTTTAGCAAAAACCTAAAAGAAATTGGCTTTAGAGACGCGCATATATCAGAAAGAAAGCAATGTTAGGCCGGGAAAACTTTTTAAAGAAAGTTTCAGAGACATCTATAATTCCCGTTTTCTCGCTCGACAACTTGCGGAGCGGGATATCAAAGCTCAGTACCGGCAGTCCTATCTTGGGATCATATGGGCTTTCCTTACCCCTCTTGCCACTGCAGCGGTGTGGGTATTTTTAAATCTATCAGGAACAATTAAAATCACTGAGACAGGGATACCCTATCCTGTATATGCCTTTACAGGGACTCTCTTATGGTCTATAATTACAGAAGCAATTAATTCCCCATCGGGAAGTACGAAATCAGCACGGGGGCTTCTTAGCAAGATCAACTTTCCTAAGGAGGCGCTGATCGTCTCAGGGATATATAAACTCCTCTTCAATTCATCCATCAAGATCCTTTTGTTGGTGGCTTTTGTTTTCCTCTTTGGTATAGGTTTCCACTGGAGTCTACTTTTACTTCCTATTGTAATTTTAGGAGCGGTTTTATTTGGGGTGACTATAGGATTATTCCTTACGCCAATTGGGATGCTATACAATGATGTCTCAAAAATAATTGGTATGGGTTTCAGTTTTTTAATGTATATCACTCCTGTGGTCTATTCGGTGCCGGAACAGGGAATCATGCGAACGATCATGGAGATCAACCCATTTACACCCATTATATTAACCAGTAGGGACCTGATCACCGGTGCCAGTCCTGAGTATTTAACGTATTATTTGATTATCCTGGCTCTGACTGTGCCACTTTTTGTAGTAGCCCTGTTATCTTACAGGATCTCAATTCCCATAATAGTAGAACGAAGCGCTTGATTATGAAGGAAGAAAAGGAAGTCTTGGTAAAGGTTGAAGGGCTTTCCAAAAAGTTCTGTAAGGATTTGAAATTAAGTTTATGGTATGGATTGAAGGATCTTTTTTCAAATTTTCGAGGTAACACATCAGAACGTTTGTTACGGGAAAAGGAGTTCTGGGCGGTAAAGGATGTATCTTTTGAACTTCGCCGGGGAGAGTGCCTGGGGTTGATCGGTCACAACGGAGCCGGAAAATCCACTTTACTGAAGATCCTAAACGGGCTTATCAAACCTGACGCGGGGAAGGTTACTATTAAGGGCAAGGTTGGAGCACTCATTGAATTGGGGGCCGGCTTTAATCCTATCCTAACCGGCAGGGAAAATATCTATAACAATGGGGCGGTTTTGGGCTTTAGCAGGCAAGAGATCAATAAGAAACTGGAGGAGATCATTGATTTTGCCGAGATACGGGAATTTATAGATATGCCTGTGCAGAACTATAGCAGCGGGATGAAGGTGCGGCTGGGTTTTGCTGTAGCCGCTCAGATGGAACCGGACGTGCTAATTATTGATGAAGTGTTGGCAGTGGGTGATTTAGGTTTTGCTTTAAAATGTATTAAAACCATAGATAGAATTTTACCTAATACAGCGATCCTTTTTGTCTCCCATAGTATGCCAATGGTTTCCAGAATATGTAATCAAATTTTACTTCTCAACCAAGGGGAAGCCATTTTTCAGGGAACTAATGTTTCAAAGGCTATAGATTTATATTATTCCAGTTTTAGTAGTGATAATTCTAATGTTTTATTTGATGATGAGAGCATACAACTTGAAAAAGTGGAATTACTCAACGTGGAGGGCTACGAACGAAATATACCTCAGCTGAAATGGAGGGATGAATTTAAAATTCATTTCATATTTAAAAATATCAACCTTAATGAAATTCCAAAATTCAGCATATTTATTTTTGATAAGGAACAGCGCCCCGTTGCACTTTTAGAAGAAAACCAAGAAAACACTCAAATTGAAATAAGAAATAATAGAATTGAATTTATCTTAAAACATAAAGAAATACAATTATCGAAAGGTTTTTATTACTTAAACTTATATGTATCTCAAGGAAGAATAGAGGCTCCCCTTTTAAGGATAAACAATGTTCTTGTATTTCAAATTTTACACGAGACAGACCTATGGCCATCTTTTCTTTTGAATTCCGAATATGAAAGCATCAATGGAGAGATTAACAAATGAACATAATATTTAACTGGTTGTCAGAGATTATAGAGAATGAGGAATAAAATTTTGTGGAATTTATATTCAATAAGAAAATTTGAAGCACTCCTTAAAAAGAAACAGTTCAGAGGCAAAAGAGTGGTTAAAAAAATTTTGAAAAAATTAATCCCAGATTTCGCCGATGACTTGACAGTTAAGACTAAACATGGATATATTTTTAAAATAAATCCTTTGACTGACAAAGGAATTGAAAGAAAAATTTATGAATTCGGTGTTTACGAAGAAGGTACCTTATGGTGCTTTAATCATATAATCAATCGAAACGATGTCGTATTTGATGTAGGAGCAAATATAGGGCTAACAGCTATTCATGCCAGTAGATTAACTGGTAGGAACGGAAAAGTTTTTGCATTTGAGCCACTGGTATCAACGTATGATCTCTTATTGGAAAATCTTAAGCATAACAATGTAAAAAATGTTATACCCATCAACTCTGCCTTAAGTGATGATGATGGTGTAGGATTTATATTTGAAAATTTACACATAAACCGTGGAGCGGCATCTCTCATAAAAAATTCCAAAACTGCTGGGAAAGAAGTGAAAAAGGAAAAACTTGACAATTTTATTAAGAATTTCGATATTGAAAATATTGATTTTCTTAAAGTTGATATAGAAGGATCTGAAATTCCTATGTTGAAAGGATCGATGCAATATTTTACGACTCCTAAGAAACCGATAATCTGCATAGAGTTTAGCAGAGAAGTTAAAAGCGATTATAATGCAGATATGCTCTATTACATTCTCAAAGAGAAGTTTCGATATGATATCTATAAGCAAAAAAACGGAAAGGATAGTTTAACGCCGTTAATTAAAGTAAAAGGATTAGAAGATTTACCAAATCACGATAATTTGTATTGTTTTCAAGAATATCATTACAAAAAGGTTTCTAAGAAGCTTTTTTATAAAAAAGAATTAAGAGCCTGATTCCAACATTTTGCGAAAAAGAAGTATGAAAATTGCTTTTGTAGTAGGTGAATTTCCGGTAATTAGCCAGACCTTTATTATAAACCAAATTGCAGATCTGATAGACAAAGGACACGAAGTAAAGGTGTTCGCTTTAGAAGAAATTGATGCTCCTCTGCTCCACAGTAAGGTTATTTGTTACAATTTGTTGAAAATAACTTCTTTTAAAACTATTTCTAAGAGCAATAAACATTTAGAGCTTTTGGGCTGTTTAATTAGAAATCATGAATGCATCAATTTCAAACGATTTTTTAAAAAAATTAAATTGTTTTCTTATCAGTCAAAATCCTTTGATTTTAACTTTTTCCGTAAGCACAGTTGGATTTTGGAAGATCAGAGTTTCGATATAATCCATGCTCATTTTGGTTTTACTGGAGTTTATATGGCAGATTTGTTATCCTTGGGGTTCTTTTCCCGTTCAAGATTTGTTACAACTTTTCATGGTTATGACCTTAATCCTGCTCTTCTTCCACAATTGGAAAGAAAATATCTCAAACTTTTTCAGGAGGTGGATTTAATGACAGTGAACACTCCTTACGCCCGGGATTTGTTGAAAAGGATGACCAGGAGAAAAGAAATCGAAGTACTCCCTATGGGATTGGATACAGACCTTTTTAGAAGAAAAGAAAGCACATCTGGAGATGGTCATTTTAATATTCTCTTTGTTGGTCGACTTATAGAATTAAAAGGTCCTCATTTGGCGGTAGAAATTTTGAATATTTTGTGCGGTAGAGGATATAAGAATGTCCAATTAAAGATTGCAGGAGACGGTGAAATGAAGGAAAGTCTTTTAGTTCTTATTGATAAACACGACCTTGGAGGTCAGGTGAACCTATTGGGAGCATTGCCTCAGGAACGCATTGTTCAGATAATGAACGAATCAGATATATTTCTTTTACCTGGAATATATGATAAAGATAGACGTGCAGAGACGCAAGGGTTGGTCATTCAGGAAGCTCAGGCCATGGAGCTTCCGGTCTTGATCTCAGACGTTGGAGGGATGAAATATGGTATAATGGATGGAGAAACAGGTTTCGTGATTAAGGAAAACGATTTAAAGGGTTTTGCAGATAAAATCGAGTTTCTGGTGAAGAATCCTTCTATAAAAAGGCAGATAGGTGCAAACGGTAGAAACTTTGTGGTTGATAATTATAATTCATCCTTACTGGGAGAAAGATTGGAAAGTATTTACTGTGATTTGTTATAACATGATATAATTGGCAGCTCTAATTTCAATAATAATCCCTAACTTCAATCGTGCTCATTTGTTAAATGACGTTCTTGATTCGGTGAAAAGCCAACATTTTGTCAATTGGGAATGTATTATCGTAGATGACGGTAGTACAGACCAGAGTGAAAAGGTAATTCAAGATTATATTAAAAAAGACAATCGGTATAAATACCTGAAAAGAACAACTCTGCCAAAAGGGGCTTCTCACTGCCGGAACATTGGATTAAACCAAGCCAAAGGTGATTTCTGCATATTTTTAGATTCAGATGATCTGTTACTCGATTTCTGTCTAGCCTCGAGGATGAGGATCGCTAATTCTCATCCTGATCATGATTTCTGGATTTTCCCCATGCTTTTGGAGCACAAAAATGGTCAGAGGGAACCCCTCGAAATTCCGAAAAGAAAATCGTATCTCAGTGATTTTCTTTCCTACCAAATTCACTGGCAAACCATGTGCACTTTCTGGAAAACAGAATTTGTTAAATCATTAAGCGGCTTTGACCCCCTGTTACCCAGACTTAATGATCCGGAAATCCATATAAGGGCAATGTTAAGGCCAAAAGTAAAGTATTTAGTAATGAACCGTATGCTCCCAGATAGTGTTTTTCGATATGCTCTTGAAAAAAAAGATAAAAAAGAATTTGCGCAAGCCTATTTGAGTTCCTTAATCCTTTTCATTCCCAGTGTGGCTCAGATGTTAACGGAAAGTAACAAGTTTGGATATAAGCGTCTGCTTAGAGGATATCTTAAGGATTATTTTATTAACCATTCGTTCTTTAACAGGAGAGGAGTGAATTTGAAATTACTCTTAATTTCTTCTAGTAATAGAGTGTTATTTCCATCCGAATTTATGAAAATGGTGATGACCTATTTGTTTTTCTCCAAGTTTGGACCTTTTTCTAACAAGGCAAAAAAAAGTATAGAAAAAAGCTTAGTAGAATGAAAGCTGAAAAAGTGTCTGTCATAGTGCCCTGTTTCAACCAGGCGTCGTTTTTAGATGATGCACTGAAATCAGTCATTCAGCAAACTTACAAGAATTGGGAATGTATAATAGTCGATGACGGCAGCACAGATGAAACAAAACAGGTTGGAAAAAGGTGGAGCGAAAGAGACCAACGCTTTAAATATTTTTTTAAAAGGAATGGTGGGCTTTCCAGTGCGAGGAATTACGGGTTGGATAGGGCTAAAGGTAGTTTTATCCAATTTTTGGATTCGGATGATATTATTTTCCCGAAGAAATTGGAAACAGCTATTGCACTTGTTTCTGGGCCAGGTAAAGAAGGTAGTTCTATAGCGATATCCAATTTCCGCATATTTTCCAAAACCAAAGAAGAGACTTCAGATCCCTATTGCACATTAGCCCAAGAGTATTTTAATTACCAGGATCTTTTGGTAAAATGGCCTGTTTTGAGCATACCCATCCACTGCGGACTTTTCGACATTCGGCTTTTTGACCAATTTCGGTTTCCCGAAGATCTAAAAGCTTTTGAAGACTGGATTATGTGGCTACATTTATTAAAGTCCAATCCATCTGTTTCATTTATTGATCTGCCATTAGCACTCTACAGAAGGCATGGCGATAGTATGACAGGAAATTTTTCTTTCATGGATGAGAACCTGCGTAAAGCAATTCCCCATATAAAAAAGATAGCATCTGAAAAAGAATATATTTACTATAGCTTCAAAGAAATGCAGGAGAGAAACATTGAACTAAAAAGGCTGCAACGGAAGATAAATGATTATGAAAATTCCCGAACCTTTCGATTTCTTCAAAACATCAAGAAGAATTGGTTGGGCAAACTTTCCTTTCGGATCCTTAAAAAAATTTAATTGGCGATAAAACAATCCCCGGTCAAAAGAGCCAATAAATATTAAGAATTGAAGAATCTACTTTTTATAAATCATGAGGAAAGCAGAACTGGAGCCCCTTTTGTTCTCTTACAGTTTTTGCAATGGTTAAAACAACGGAATTCGGAGTGTATAATATCGGTTCTGTCACTCAGGGAGGGTCCTCTAAGGACAGACTTCGAGGCTGTTGCTGACAGCTATTATCAGTTGTCCGGCCCTGAAGCTGCTCCCACTCTTATGGATCGTATATTTCAAAAGAAAGGGAAAAAAGCAGGAAGAGATACCATCAAATTGTTGTCAGCCAAATCTTTTGATCTTATTTATGCAAATACGATTGTTTCTTTACCTGTAGCTTTTAAATTGAAGTCGTTAAACCGCAATTCTCGCTTAGTGGTCCACGTACATGAACTAAAAACAGTCATTAAGACGAATCTTCCTGATTTTAAGGTATATGTTTCTGGGGTAGACGGTTTTATTGCCGTTTCAGAACTTGTGAGAGACAATTTAATTAGTAATTACAATATTCCGAGTGAGAAGGTTCGCATAATCTATGAATTTTCGAAAAAGATGTCTCCTGCCAACATGAAAAAATCTTCCTCCTTTGTAGTGGGGGGGAGTGGCACGGGAGAATGGAGGAAAGGTACTGACCTTTTCATTCAGGTGGCCGCATACGTTAAAAGAAAATACCCGGGACTTCAGATCAAGTTCATATGGGTTGGAAAAATAAAACCTGCGCAAAGATTGATGTATGAAGCCGAAATAGAGAAGGCGGGGCTTAAAGGAATATTCAATTTTTCAGGAGAAAAGGCAGATCCCCAAGAAGAATTTTCTCATTTTGATATTTTTCTATTGACCTCAAGGGAAGATCCTTTTCCCTTGGTCTGCATTGAGTTAGGTATGATGGGGAAACCAATAATATGTTTTGAAAAAGCTACGGGTACAGCTGAAATATTAACTAAGGGAGGAGGGGCAGTGGTGCCATACCTGAACATAGAGAAAATGGCTGAGAAGGTCGTGGACTACTATAATGACAGGCAGAAATTAAATGCAGACGGTGAACGGGCAAAACAACTTTTTTCCTCTTTTACTGTTGAAAATCTCGCTCCTGAAATTTATAAGTTTCTTTGTGAAGGAGAGCACTCAAATTCTGTAGAATGCTGTCAGTAATTGTCTGTTCTGTTGATAAGGAAGCTTATTCTGCTTTGAGTGAAAATATCGCTCTTACCATAGGAGACATTCAATATGAAATGATCAGGATTAATAATGAAACGAACAACTACAATATTACCACGGCATATAATATGGGCATTGACAGGGCCACTTTTTCTAACCTTCTTTTTGTTCATGAGGATGTGATATTTCATACTGCCAGATGGGGAGAAATTCTTTTGAAGATTTTTGCTGATGAAAATATTGGATTGATGGGGATTGCAGGTACTAAGATCAAAACCAAAATGCCTTCAGCCTGGTGGGATTGTCCAGAAGCTTTTAAGGCTATCAATATCATTCAACACAAAGATCAAGCGAAGAAAAGAAGATTTACAGGTTTTAATGAAGAGAAGG
The DNA here is from genome assembly GCF_900102915.1 of Salinimicrobium catena. Classification (GTDB taxonomy): domain Bacteria; phylum Bacteroidota; class Bacteroidia; order Flavobacteriales; family Flavobacteriaceae; genus Salinimicrobium; species Salinimicrobium catena. The sequence goes on along the minus strand of NZ_FNGG01000004.1, from coordinate 23,375 downwards.
AAACTGATGTGGTGGCCATTGATGGTGTTTTTATGGCGATGAAGAAAAATGATTTTATTCGGTTTAACACAAAAATAAAGGGATACCATAATTATGATCTGAATATATCTTTTGAGCATTTCCAAAAAGAAAAAAGAATAGTAGTAACAAAGCAGATTTTACTGGAACATTTGTCTCCAGGAAAATTGGATGAATCCTGGATAAGGTCTTCTATAAAATTACATGAATTGTATAACTGTGGACCACATCTAGTTGGGGAGGTAAACTCTTCTTTATTCAAAAAACTTGAAATTGACAATGGAGTAAAATGCATTCATCACCTGCTTAGATTTGGTCTGAGAAGAAAAGCTTTTTATTGGTGGGGTCAAATTTTGAAATTAAGACCTTCTACCAAAACTCATTGGAGAATTTTAAAGATGTTTGTTGCCAGGTGAGATTAGCCATTGTAATTCCCTATTTTAAAATAGGTCATTTTGAAAAAACATTAGTTTCCCTTGCCCGGCAAACTAATAAAAAATTCAAGGTATATATCGGAAATGATGCGTCTCCGGAAGATCCTTCTTGTCTCATCCGGAAATTTAAAGACCAAATAAATATTGAATATACCAGATTTGAAAAAAATGTCGGGAAGAGTTCTCTTACAGCTCAATGGGATCGATGTATAGCTCTTACAGGAGAAGAAGATTGGTTAATGGTCCTTGGAGATGATGATTTTTTAAGTGAAAATTATGTCCAAAGTTTTTATGATCACTTATTGGAAGTAGAAAAACGACAAATAAAAGTAGTGCGGTTTGCGAGTCAAATTTTTTTCTCAGAAACCGGCAAGCTTTCTCAGATCTTTACACACCCAGAGATTGAAAAGTCAACAGATTTTTTCCACAGGAAATTCATTCAAAAAGCTACAAGAGCTTCCCTTTCAGAACATATCTTTAAAAGGTCAGCTTACCAAAAGAAAGGTTTCAGGAATTTCCCTCTGGGATGGGGAGCTGATAATTTTGCCTGGCTTGATTTCTCAAACTTTGGAAATATTTATTGTATTAATGATGCCATAGCCTACGTTACTATGTCAAATGAGAATATTTCAAGACAATCATTTGGTCAAAGTTTCAAACTTGAAGCTAAGGTAGCCTATCTCGAATTGATCATTTTTAAATACCTGAAGAGTTTTGATCAATCACAACGATTGGATTTACTACATTACTTCGAGAGGTTTATCTATGATGAAGGCCGAATCGATTTTAAATTCTTTACAAAGATGGTATGGATATATCTGAAAGAGAAAGCCTTTGTTCAGGTTATTAAATTCAACAGAAGGGTTATACTTAATTTTTTAGAAAGAAGGAGAAGAGCCTAATCAAATGAACAAAAAATTCATTTCCTTTTTAAAGGGTATTTTTAAAAGAAAATATTTGCAACCGCAATCTCTTGTGCTAAACAATAGGCATTTTTATTTACCCCGGTTTAGTACTGGAGAATTTTTTAATCAAAAGATGAGCGAATTATGGATGATCGATTTATTAAAAAATTATCTTTTCCTTGATTCTGGGGTTTTTATAGACGTTGGGGCTAATGTGGGCCAGACATTACTTAAAGTAAGAGCTGTGACTTCCATGGAGTATTTGGGTTTCGAACCCAATCCAGATTGTGTGTCTTACCTGCATCAGCTAATCAAGATTAATGAATTTCGGGAAGCTTCTATTATACCGGTAGGAATTTCCAATTCAAATGCCTTGGTAGAACTTAACATGTACAGTGGCCCACTGGATAGTAGCGCAAGTATGATCGACGGATTCAGTCATAGGCCGGTTAAAGAAAAGATGCTGGTACCTGTTTTAAATCTGGAAACAATTGCAAAGCAATATGATTTAAGTTTTGTCTCAATTATTAAAATAGATGTGGAGGGCTCGGAATTAGAAGTGATGAAGTCTTTTAAAAATATTATACTGAGAGAACATCCCTTCATCCTGTTGGAGGTCCTTGCTCCAGGGAATAACTTGAAGAAAAAAAATCGACAACGGGAGCTCGAACAGATGATCATTAAATTGAATTACGACATATACCTAATAAATAAAACGAACGAAAGTGTTCGAAATTTGGTGCAGGTAAAAAAGTTTCATTCTGGTGATCAATTTACAGAAACTGATTTTCTTTTATTTCCACCCACAGGTAAGTTGCTTAAAAAAGATATTGTTCAGTAGCGAGCCTTTTCCCACTCTGTAACTACCATAACTATTGAAGCCTTTAGTTTCCATAATAATTCCCACCTTTAACCGCTCTCATCTGTTGGGTGAAACTTTGGACTCTGTTCTGTTACAAGAGATAGAAGATTGGGAATGCCTTGTAATAGACGATGGCTCGACAGACAGGACAGTAGAGCTTATGGATTTTTATACCCAACGCGATAAAAGAATAAAATATTACTTCAGGCCAGCTATGAAACCTAAAGGAGCAAACTCCTGCAGGAATTTTGGGTTCGATTTGAGTAGAGGTAAATATATTCAGTGGCTTGATTCTGATGATCTGATCTCATCAAAAAAAATAAAAGCGCAGGTAGATCTTTTGGATTCCCATGATGGATCTTTGGCGACTTGTAAATGGGGAAAAATATTAGAAACTGGTAAATCATTCATTTTTGAAAACTTACAGTCCTATAAGAATTTTCAATCTCCTCCCGAATTTTTGAATACTTTAACTTATTCACAAGGATATTTTCCAATCCATGCATATTTAATGAAGAGAACATTGATTGATAAAGCTGGTTTGTGGTTGGAAGGATTAGAAATTAATCAGGATGGAGAGTTTATTTCTCGAATATTTTGTCACATAAACAAGGTTTATTTTTCCGGAGAAGGTTTTGTCCTTTATAGAAGAGATTCTTCTGAATCCACAAGCAATATTGATCGCGAACAATTCACGAGGTTAATTAATAGCTGGACAAGGATTGAGAAGAATCTGGAGAGCAGATTTGAAATTTTGGATCTGAATTTTGTGCAGGAGGCAAAACGCCGAATCTTTATTAAATACAGGGGAGATGCGAAATTAATTGAACAAAACAAGGAATTTTTTGGTTCAATCCCAGAAGAAGAACCTTCAGATCTAAAACTGAATATTTATAGAATGATTGTTCGTTTTGCAGTCAGTAGAAATTTATTGAGATTAACCAAGAACCTGAGAAGGGGAAGATTCAGTTTCGAAAAATGACTTACTCCATACATGATCCTGCTTTTTCCATTATAATGCCTGTATTCAACAGGGCTCATTTAATATGTGAAAGTTTGGACTCAATTGTGAGTCAATCATTTCCTTATTGGCAATGTATAATTGTAGATGACCACTCTACAGATAATACTGTTGAATTAGTTAAAGAGTATACTGCAAAAGACAGTAGGTTTAAATTCTATAAAAGACCTCCCAGTAGGAAAAAAGGAGCAAATTCCTGTAGGAATTATGGTTTGGCAAAATCAAAAGGCGAGTATATTCATTGGTTTGATAGTGATGATATAGCCCATCCGAAGTATCTCGAAGTTTCTTTAAATCTTCTGAAAACTTATGATGTTGATTTTTGCAGGTTTTCACGAGCCACTTTTAAAGGAAATTTTGAATACAAGTTTTTGAGGCAGGAGGTTTCGGCGGTTAAAAAAATTGATCAAACCGCTATTGAGAAACTGTTAAAAAACGAACTGCCTTTTAATACCTGTAATGTGATCTGGCGAAGGTCATCTATAGGTGATCAGCGATTTAACGAGAATATCGTATATGGGGATGAATGGGAATATTATCCAAGGCTTTTGGCTCAGGGACTAGAAGGAGTTTCTATTGAGAACATACTTTTTTTTGGAAGGAAACATGCTAACTCTACTACATATGAGTTTTGGAATCAGGATCCGGTAAGGAGGAGGTCTAAAATAAAAGCAGTCAAGCTGGTCATAGACCATTTAAAACAGAAGGATCTCTTGTCTCCATCCCTGGTGAAATATTTTCTGCAGACAGGATTTTTCCTAAAAGATTTATCCATAATTGATTATACACTTCGGCAAGCGAACTCAGGATGTTTTAAAAAGATGAAGTATATATGGGGGTATAGGTTGTACCCTATTGTGAGGCCGTTCTTGAAGTTAAAAGGTAGCCTTAGGCGTTTTTGAGATTAGAGATGATTTCTAAAATTCTAATTGAAGCTTTACCGTCCCATAATTCAGGGATTCTGCCTTTTTTCCATTGTTTCTGAAATAGCCTGTCTAAGGTGGGGCCAATCGCAGCGGGGTTTGTACCTATTAATTCATTAGTTCCGAGCTCAATTGTCTCAGGTCTTTCTGTATTTTCCCTGAGAGTGATGCAGGGGATACCCATAACAGTTGTTTCTTCTGTAATTCCTCCTGAATCTGTAAGTACAGCTTTGGACTGCTGAACCAGATAATTGAACTCCAGGTAACTTAAAGGAGGAATAATGTGGAGGTTGTTAGCAGAAACGTTCAATTTTTTCAAGACTAAAGCGGTCCGGGGGTGTGCCGGAAAAATGACGGGAAGTCCTCGAGAGTTGCCTGTTATCTGAGTAAGGGCATTTTTTAATCGCACTTTTTCATCTACATTCCCAGGTCGGTGAAGGGTAAGTATCAGATAGTTCTTTTTCTGAAGTTTCAACTCCTCCCAAATCGTAGGTTTTTTAAATTTTGGAAGAAATCTCAATAAGGTATCGATCATAGTGTTCCCTACGAAATGGATCTGAGTTTCATTTTTTCCAGTTGTCAAAAGTTGTTTGGATGCTTGAAGAGTGGTAGTAAAAAAATAGTCGGCTATACTGTCGATCAGGACACGGTTCACTTCTTCCGGCATGCACCAGTCATAGGAACGAATACCGGCTTCCACATGCGCCACCTTTATCTGCATTTTTTTAGCTGTAATCGCACAAGCCATACTGGAAGTAACATCGCCAACTACAAGACATAGATCAGGTTTCTCTTTGAGTAGGACCTTCTCATAACTAATCAAAAGGGAAGCAGTTTGTTCAGCCTGAGTCCCGCTGCCGCTGTGCAGGTTGATATCAGGTGCAGGTATTTCGAGCTGCCGGAAAAAACTGCCGCTAAGACCCTCATCATAATGTTGCCCGGTGTGGATGAGCCGAAAATTAACAGGCTCTCCCATTTCCAGGTTGGCATGAATAAGGGCGGCTATTTTAACGAAGTTGGGCCGGGCTCCCGCAATGAGATCTATTTTCATTTAAATAGTGAGATATGAACAAAGCTACAGTTTTTTCGACAAGTAGCATCTGGCAAACCGATAACTGGTTATTGTTAAATTCAGATTAGCCTCTGCTCATTGCTGGTCGCCAATTGAAAAACCGTTTTTAATTTCTATTTTCGTCATGAAACAAATCATCAAAGCCAATTGAGCCGGAGCGTTCCCAAAAAAGTATTAGTTGTTGTGGAATCCATTAATGTGGATGATAGCAGTGGAGCCAAAGGAAGAGTGGCACTTATAAAAAATCTTCAACGAGCGGGTTATGAGCTGGTGGTTTATCATTATAGCCAAAAGGATATTCATTTAGAAGGGATAAGATGTATCGCTATACGGGAAAACCGGAAAAGTCTGATGTTTTTTCTGAGCAGATTGGAGCGGCAATTGAGGCATAAACTGAACGTGGATCTTCACAAACCTCTGGAAGAGAGATTTGGTTTTTCCTTTACCCTTTTTAACGACCGTAATAGCATATTAGATACTTTACGATCAAGTAAAGAGTTTAATCCGGACCTTATTCTTACCCTAAGCCAGGGAGGCCGATTCAGACCTCACCACGCCTTGTTGAAGATCCCTGAGTGGCATCACAAATGGATAGCTTATATGCATGATCCGTATCCTATGCACCATTATCCAAAACCTTTTACCTGGTATGAGCCCGGCTATGCTAAAAAAGAAAATTTTGTAAAACAAATTTCCGAAAGGGCAGAATTCAGTGCCTTTCCTAGTTTGTTACTGAAAGAATGGATGACCCGCTTTTACCCCAATTTTTCAAAGACCGGTATAATCATTCCCCATCAGATCGATCCTGTCCCGGAAAAGGAAATAAATTTTCCTGAATATTTTAACCCTGCTCATTTCAATCTTCTTCATGCAGGAAATTTGCTGGGAGCAAGAAATCCAAAGGGATTAGTAAAAGCTTTTGAGGAATTTCTAAAGAAAAACCCGGGAGCGAAGGGAGTGGCAAAATTGCTTTTTTTGGGTGGACACAATAAACGCGTGGAAAAAATTGCAAGAGAAAATGAGAATGTATATTCCAGCAGGAGTTACATCAGTTTCAAGCAGGTGTACCAAATGCAGCAAGCTGCAGCTGTCAATATTATTCTCGAAGCTAAAGCCGATATCAGTCCTTTCCTCCCTGGAAAATTTCCTCACTGTGTGGGAGCTGAAAAGCCGATCCTGTTGCTGGGTCCTGCCAAAAGTGAGGCGAGACGATTATTAGGTTATAATTATCCGTATTGGGCAGAAATAGATGAGGAGGAAAAAATTTCGGGTTTAATTGAAAATCTTTACTCCAAATGGAAAAAATCCCCAAACACTTTTGTGCTCAATAGACCGGATCTACAACGATATATGTCAGAAGAATATTTACAAGAAGTTTTAAAACTGGAGCATAGTTGAAGATCCTGATGGTCTCCATATTCGCCCCTCATTTTTTTAACTGGACCGAGCAGTTGAAGTATTCAGGTCATGAGGTTTACTGGCTGGATGTCTTTGATTCCAAAACCAGGGTAAAAAAAATTGATTTCGTTCAGCAGATCACGGGCTGGAGATATAAAACGGATTATCCCGGAAGGTACTTTGTTAAAAACAAGCTGCCCGGTCTTAATGTTGTAATAAATCATATTAATGAAAGGGACCTGGAGAAGGTTTTTGAGCAAAAACTCGCAGAAATAAACCCCGATGTGGTGCATTCCTTCGTGATGCACTTATCCTGTTTTCCTATCTATGAAGTGATGAAAAGAAACCCGCAGATCAAATGGATTTACTCCTCCTGGGGTAGTGATCTGTACTATTATCAGGATAAAAAGGAAGAATCTGAAAAGATGAAACAGATCCTACCTGGCTTGGATTATATGTTTACCGATTGTCACCGGGACTATCAAATCGCTGAAGGTCTTGGATTCCGGGGAAAGTTCTTGGGTGTTTTCCCTGGTGGCGGAGGATTTGACCTTAAGGAGACAGATTCATTAATAAAGCAGACGGCTGAACGCAAGACTATTTTAATAAAGGGTTACCAGGGGAAACACGGAAGGTGTATAACTGTTTTACAGGCATTGATGGGGTTGCAAAAAGAATTAAAGAAGTATAACATGGTCATCTTTGGAGCCGGGGAAGAGGTAAAGAAATTTCTGGCCAAATCTGAGTTTCGGTCCTGGGAGAACCTAAAGGTCAAAGGGAGAATTCCAAGAGCGGAGGTGTTAGAATTAATGGGGCAAAGTCTTATGTACATTGGAAACAGTTTGTCTGACGGTATGCCAAATACCTTGCTGGAAGCAGTTATTATGGGTGCCTTTCCCATACAGTCAAATCCCGGTGGGGCCACAGCAGAATTGATCAATCAAGAGAAAAATGGTTGTTTAATAGAAAATCCAGAGGACCCTGAAGAAATCAAAAATCATATTTTAGAGGCCTTACAGAACAGGCGAAATATGGAACAAGCAATTCGCTATAATCTTGAAACAATTAAACCTGCGTTGGAAAGAGGATTTATCAGGAAAAAGGTTCTAGAGAAATACAACCAGATTGAAAAAGAATTATGATAATAATAGAGAAGCCGGAATTGCAAAAGGATGGCAAGGAGGTTCTTCTTTCGACCAGATTTCAGGTTGAAGGGGAGCACAATATTCTATGGTACAGGTTTTCAAGTAAATTTGAAGATTATCTGGTTACTGAGTCCCTTGATGCTTCCCTCGTGGGGCTTTTGTTTCTGGGATTAAAGACCGGGAATGATATTAAGTTGAACGGGCCAGTATCTGCACGATTATTATATACAATTAATCATTATCTGATAAAAGCCCTATGTCTTGCTAACAATGAATTTAAAGAAATTAAAATTATTGCAGACAGTCTAAATCATGAAGATATGAATCTTGGAAGTACTGCTGGAACTGGCTTTTCCTGTGGGGTGGATTCCTTCGCAACCTACTTTTCCCATAGCGGAGAGCATTCTCCTTTCGATATTAAGTATCTTACTTTTTTCAATGTTGGCTCTCACGGAGATTTTGGTGGTGAAAAGGCGAGAAAGGTTTACCAGAAGAGATTGAGATCAGTAAATACATTCGCCGAAAAAGCAGGTAAAAAAGTTATCAGTATTGATTCAAACCTATCTGAAATTCTAAAATTAAATTTTCAGAAAACCAATACTTATAGAAGTGCTTCCTGCATACTTAACCTTCAGAAGTTATTTAAGAATTATTATTATGCTTCTTCTTTTCCCCTGGACCAATTCAATCTTAACTCTGTAGATACTTCATATTACGATCTGTTGAACCTAAGTATGTTATCTACAGAGTCGATTAATTTCTTTTCCAGTGATATATACTGGACCCGGATCGATAAAACTAGTTTTATAAGTCAGTTTCCTGAAACCTATGATTTTTTAGATGTCTGCACCAATCTCAGGGATGAATTTAACAGTAAGAACTGCTCTACATGTGATAAGTGTATGAGAACTGCTTTAACACTGGAACTTTTAGGTAAGCTGCATTTATATAAAAATGTATTTGATTTGGACATTTATCAAAACAATAAAAATCGGTATATCGGTAAGGTCCTGGGAACTAAGAAGGAAAATATTTTCAATAAGGATCTGTTGCGGTTATTATTGAAGAAAAGGAAAATTTCCCTGATACATTATGGATATTATTCCAGTTACAAATATAAAAAGCTTAAAAAGAGGATTAGAAAAGTAATTAAAAAGAATCCAAATAAAGACTAAATGGTTTCTATTATTTACGCCAATCGTGATCGGGATGTAAAACGTATTCGAAATTCTTTGGAGTCCCTAAGACGGCAAAGCTCGACTGACTTTGAAGTAGTTTTTGTGGATTACGGCAGCGGCAATATTTTGGTGGATAACTACCGGGAATTACTGGCAGCTTATGACTTTGCCCGGTTCTTTCCTTTGGAAGTTTCCGGTTTGTTGTGGAACAAGAGCAGGGCGCTTAACTATGGCATAAATAAAGCTTCCCGTGCATCGGTCTTCATTGCTGATGTGGACCTGATATTTCATCCGGAGTCGATTAAGCTGTTCGGAAAGCTGGCGAATCCCCGAAAATTTTTTCTTTTTCAACTGGGATATTTAGGGCAGAAGGAATCTAAGAAGTTATCTCACACTTACCGGTTTGAAGAATTGCATCCAGCCAGGCATGGAAAAGTTAACGGCATGGTATTGGCACCCAGGAAGGCCTTGCTGGAGGTGAACGGTCTGGATGAATTCTTTCACTTTTACGGCGCTGAGGATGAAGATCTTTTTGCTCGCCTGGAAATCGCAGGTTACCAAAGGGAGGAAAGTACAGCAGCCTTTTTCTATCACAACTGGCATCAGAGCTTTTCAGGATCTGAGGATGAACTGCTCACGGGGAATCCACGGGTAAAGAATATTACGAGACTCAATCAGCGACATTTTCTAAGAAACAGGGAAAGGAAGATTATTAAACCCAAAAGGCAGACGGGGATGGGGGAGATTATCCCGAAACAGGAAAGGGAACTATTAAAAAAACCTACACTTTGCTTCAGGATCCCGAATATCTTAGCTCAAATGGAACATTTCCTGCGGGAAGAACTTCCCTCGTGCAAAGGAGAGGTTATAAAAGTTGATTTTGTGGAAGATGCTTATTTTGGTTCCCTCAAGCACAAAGTCAAGAAAATACTGGGCAGGCAATCCCAGCCATACATCTCGATGAAGGAGGTCAACGACATGTTGTTAAAGCAGATCCTGTTTTGTTACAGGGACCACAATTACTCCCTGCAGATCTCTGAAGATCTGAAATCGATTCAATTTCGCATTCAACTTTAATTCTAAATATGTCCACTAAAGCAGCCATTTCGAAATGCTATCAAAGATTCTCCTCAGCTGAGGGTAATCAGCATATGGCCAGCGAATATGCTGTGATCAAACTGCAGGAATTAATCGAATATTTTCGGCCGGGGAAAGTTTTGGAAGTTGGCTTGGGCATCGGAAGTATAGCGGGGACTTTGTTGGACCTAAATCCTGATCTGGATTATACTGGAACTGAGGCCAACGAATTTTGCCTGCAGGCGCTTCCTGGGAATCTCGGTAATAAGAATGAGCGACTCAAAATTTTTTCGTCTCTTGCAGAGGTTCCTGAAAGAGGAAAATTTGATCTGATCATAATTGACGGCAAGGATCGGGAACTTGAGGTAGTCAAAAAGCTGCTCAATAAAAGGGGGATTATCTCCATAGAAGGGGATAGAATGCCGCAGGAGCAAAAGTTGCGAAACCTGTTTCCAAAACATAAGTATGTCCATTGTATAAGCACAAAAAAAAATCCTGAGTACAGTCCATTTCCTTCAGACAACTGGCAGGGAGGAATAAAAATCATTTTTTCAGAACCAAACCTGAAACAAGATCTGTGGAGAAGAAAAGAAAAGGTTAAGACAAAGCTAAAATACCTCCTGATGAGATGAAGGCTGTTTCAATTTTAAAAATAAATAACTCATGTCTTTCATCATAGCTGAAATTGCTCAAGCCCACGAAGGCTCCTTTGAAAAGGCTTTATCATATATTGATGCCCTATCTGAAACAGGAGTGGATGCGGTTAAATTCCAGGTGCATATAGCCGATGCGGAAAGCAGCATTTATGAACCTTTCCGGATAAAGTTTTCTGATCGTTATAAAACCCGGTTCGATTACTGGAAACACATGGAATTTAGTTTGGAGGAATGGGTACAACTTAAAGCGAGGTGTGAAGAAAAAGGAATAGAATTCATGGCTTCCCCCTTCAGCAATGCAGCGGTAGATCTTTTAGAGAGGGTAGGAGTGAAGCGATATAAAATTGGGTCGGGAGAGGTGAATAATTTCCTGCTCCTGGAAAAGATCACCCGTACCGGCAAACCGGTCATCCTGTCCTCGGGGATGAGTTCTTTTGAAGAGCTGGATGCCTCTGTATATTTTTTAAGATCAAAAAAAGTGGAATTTTCGATTCTCCAGTGTACCACGGCCTATCCCACCCAGCCGGAGAATTACGGTTTGAACGTGATCCCTGAATTAAAAGAGCGATACGGGGTGAAGGTGGGGTATTCAGATCATTCCGCGAAAATAGAAACCTGCATAGCGGCGACCGCGCTGGGAGCTGAGATCCTGGAATTTCATGCGGTCTTCGATCGCGACAGTCCGGGACCCGATGCTTCCTCTTCTCTCGAAATGGATGAGATCACTCAGTTGGTGACAGCCGTTCGCGATCTGGAAACTGCTTTTAAAAATCCGATCGATAAAAGTGATAATTCTTCATTCAGGGAACTAAAGAATATTTTTGAAAAATCCCTGGCGGTAAATAAAGATCTGGCAGAAGGGCATATATTGACATTCGAGAACCTCGAAGCTAAAAAACCAAAAGGTCATGGAGTGGACGCTTCCGAATTTGAAAAGATACTGGGCAGAAGACTGAAAAAGGATCTGAAAAAATGGGACTTTTTACAAAGTTCAGACCTGGAGTAAATTCCATATGCATAAAGTTGTAGTACACATAAATTCGACTCTTCATCATTTCAGCCAGTTACTGGCAGGATTGGAATTTCTGAATAGTAAAAATGAGATCCGCCTGAAATATAAGCTTGATCTTGGGAGGTATCCGGAAAATATTTTCCTGGTGGAAGTAAACGGAGCAAAAGTATTCTTTGACCTCGCAGATAGCAGTGACATTAAGCCGGTAGTTTATGAGGAAGCTGATCTTTATGCGAAAAGGATGTTGCTGAAGTCCGACTTTCAGAGATCAGAGAAATTAATTCCCTATGGCTTGTATTACCCTGTATATTTCAGAAGCCCAAGCCTGAAATACCTGTTCTTGAAAGATCTTTCATTTTTTAAATATTCACTGAAGTACTGGAAAAGTGTTGCGGCGCTGCTTGATCTGAAGGATGGGATCTCTGTGAATGAATTAGAATATATGGAGTCGGATCCGGCAGAAGGAAAACAAATTATATTTCGATCGAGATTATGGGATGAAGGTTTGAATCATCCCCAATGGAAAAGAGAAAAAAGAAAGATTTTAAATGATGAGCGGATTCAGATCAATAGATTATTAAAGGAAAAATTCGGTCAAAATTTTACCGGAGGCTTTCGAAGGGATGAGTTTTCACAAAAAAAATGTCCTGATCTTAGCCTTCCAATGAAAGATTTTCATAGAAAAATATACCTTCAGAATATGAGAATTTCTACCATAGGGATTGCGACCCCAGGTCTTGAGAGTAGTGTAGGGGCAAAGGTAGGGGAATATGTTGCCAATGGGCTGGCCATTTTGACCACGCCTGTAGATCAGTATGAAATTCCGGGATTCGAAGAAGGAAAAAATTACCTTACTTATAAAAATCCAGAAGAATGTGTAGAGTTGGCAAGTGAACTTGTCAAGAACGAGGATCTTCGGAAAAAGCTTCAGAAGATTAACATGGAATATTACACCCGTCATCTTCATCCCGGAAAGAAAGTAACGGGTATTCTGGATCAGGTAAGTAACAAAATTTCAACCTGTTCATGATTCTGCTTGTCCATGAAAACGCGGAAAGAGTAATTCGAATTCTTCAGAATGAGGAGGAGATCGCTACGGTGGGGAAAGATCTGAATTCTGAAATAATACGTCTTGCAAAGAAATACCCGGAAGAACTTATCCTGTGGTGTGAGGAAGCATTTGAGAACAGGCTTAATCTTTCAGCTCTAGGTGAAATTTTTCATCAAGATCTCATCATGTGTTCTTTTCCCATAAAGAACCAGTATTTGCCTGAAAGGCTTGGCTATGTCGACCAGTGGCCTTTCGTTAACCCGGATTACAAGGTGACCTATCCTACCTGGCGAATGAGTACTGATATTGGGGGGGTAAAGGGTAAGACATTACTCGTTTTTGAATCTGTGGTCAGAATAAATAATGATCTTGGGTACAATCTGAATTCCATCGCGAAGCTGGGACAGCAGAACGGGTTGTTTTGTTACTCAGAACCCCGGCTGTTGCTCGATCAACACAAGGAAGAAAAACTGAATATTACTGCCGGTTTCACTGAATTATTTCGATTTGTCTGGCAGCATTATAAATGGCAGTGGGTGTTTATCCTGATCTTCTGTCTATGGAGATACGAATCCAAACTTCCCCTTGGCAGTTTTATTATGTGTTTTTTTAATGCCCGATATTTTGGAAAGAATTTCCAACTTTTAACAGGTGAGGTGATTTCCGGTAAAAATAAGGATCAGGAAAATAATTCGGTGGATGTGGTAATTCCAACTTTGGGAAGGCCTGAGCATTTAAAGCAGGTGTTAAACGATCTAAAAGCCCAGTCCCATCTTCCGAAGAGAGTGATAGTGGTAGAACAAAATCCGGATCCTGATTCAAGCTCAGAATTAAAAGATTTACAAGAAAACTATCCGTTCGAGATCGTTCACCATTTTATACATTTTGCAGGAGCCTGTAATGCCCGTAATCTGGCATTAAATGAAGTCACTTCAGCCTGGGTCTTTTTTGCAGATGATGACATAAGGATTCCTCCCGGCTTACTTAAAGAGAGTCTTGCAGAATTAAAAAGACTAGGAGTTGACTGTCTCAATATCAACTGTAAGCAACCGGGGCAAAAAACCATTTTTCATAAGATCAAACAGTGGGGGAGTTTTGGTGCCGGAACCTGTTTAGTAAACAGCAGGTATGCGGGGAACACCAGGTTTTCTGCAGTTTTTGAAAATGGGTATGGGGAAGATGTGGATTATGGAATGCAATTAAGGAAAAAAGGCTGCGATATCATCTATCATCCGGGGCTGGAGTTCACACATTTGAAGGCGCCGGTGGGTGGATTCAGGAATAAGGAAAAAAAGCCCTGGGAAAAAGGTTCTGTTGAACCAAAACCTTCTCCTACCTTAATGGCCTACGCGAAAAAATATTATTCCAGGGAGCAGTTACTGGGATTTAAAGTGGAGCTGTTCTTAAGGTATTACCTAAAACAGGAGATCAAAAATCCCCTCACTTATATCAAAACTATGAGAAGACGCTGGCAGGAAAGTGAAAAATGGTCAAAACACCTTGAAGAAAATAAGAGAAGGCCGGTAAACGTATGAAGTTCGTTCTAAGCAATAAGGAATTAATAGATCCAGGTAAGTTACAGGAAGGAGGGGAATTTCACAGTATAAATTCTTTGCACCTGTATCTTGAGAATGGCCAACTTCCGGAAAAGACCAATGGGTGCTATCTTTTAAACGACGGCTATATGCGGGATCTGGATCAGCCCGTTAATGACAGGGAAGGACAACTAAAAGGGGTTCTGGATGCCCTGAAAGGAGACTGGCCCTTGCCCGAAAATATTACAGGGTCCTTTTCTGCCTTACTGATTGACGAAAGATCTGAGCAGATCAGCATTTGTACAGATCATGTTAATTTATACCCGCTTTACTATGTTCAAACCGGGGAAGATTTTCTTATTACCAACAGTGTGATCCTGGCAGGAATTTTTCGAGATCTGGAATTTGATAAAGCCGGTATCGTCCAACGAACTCTTGGTCGCGAATATTCAAATATAGGGTCCCGAACGATCCTGGAGGGATGCAAGAGGTTATTGCCGGGGGAATGCAGGCGGTATACATTTGAAGGGGAGTTAATTTCTGTGCAATACGACAATAGGCTTTTTAAGAATATTTCTGAAGAGGACCCAACTCCCGAAGAATACTGGAAAGCTTTCAAAAAGGAAGTGGAATATTGTCTTAATGCTTCTGAAAAAGCAAATATGGCACTAAGCGGGGGAATGGACAGCAGGATCGCTTTTGGGGCCATTCCCCAACATAAAAAACTAACCTGTTATACCTTCGGAAATCCTCAAAATTATGAATCCCGCATAGCAGCCAGGTTAGCAAACCTGAAAAAAGCTGATTTTGTTTCCTGCTATAAACCCGAACTTTATTTTCCATCTTCCGGGTTACTCAGAAAATACACTTTTGAAACGGAAGGTTTGGAACTGTGTTCCTGGCTGGAAATAACAGAATCGGTTAATAATAAAAAAAAAGAGCCTTTGATCCTGGGGGAGCTGTGCGAGGCCCTGCCCGCGAGAAAGATCTCTGCATTTTCTTCAAAAGAATTCAGGAAGAAGAATTTTATCAAACACTATATCTTAGATAAAGATTACCGGTTTACGCCGGCCACTTCTGAAAATTTCGGATCCTGGAAGCAGGCGGTGTTCAGAAGGTTTAAGATCTACTATCACGAAAAGAATCTTTCAAAGTTCGACCTTAAGCTAGATCAGGCTGAACTGACAGAGGCCCTGAAAAATGACCTGGATGAGATATTCTTGCGAATAGAGGCTCATGAACTACCTTATGCCGAGCTATATGACGAAATGTTTTCCTGGTACACCTATACCCGGATGCGGCTTTCCAAACAGTTACTGACGGCAAATGCTAAATTCGATGCTTATTCCCCTGCCATGTCCCTTCAAATGCTGCGAATGAGCAGTAGCATACACCCTAACCAAAGATTGAATTACAGGTTTATCAAAAGGCTGTTCAAAGAGAATAACGACCTCAAGAAATTCTATAAGGTCCCTACCAACCAGGCGCCCTTGATCCCTCAAACCTTTCCTGACCTGGTAAAGTTCGGGATGTGGGGATTTCGCTCTTTCATGGACCAGTATTTTATCAAACGATTGATGAATACAAAAGACATCAGCAGACGCTACCGGTGGTTTCCTTCTATAAACTGGGCGATGGTCTACAGGGTGCCTCAAATGGAGGAACACCTCAAGGGATACTTTAAACGAAATCACCTGGGCACAGCTATTTATCAAAACCTCTTTCAGCAGGCCGTTCAAAGAAAAGAACTGAAGCAATGGCCGTTCGCCAACTGGAACATCATTAATGTTTCGAGTCTGAACACTGAAATAGATCTGATAAAAACGGGTAGAAAGGAAACACTGCAAACCCTTAAAACCGGGGAAAATACCTGATGAATTTCAGTCTGATAATCTGCACCTATAAAAGGCCGGAACCGCTGCTGAAGCTGTTGAGGTCGGTGGAGGAGCAAACTTTGGCTCCCAGTGAGATCCTGGTTGTAGATGGTTCCCCTGATGATCTGACCAAAAAAATGCTGGAACAGAACCTGTTTGAAAATTTAAAATATTTCCAGGTAGAGGAGAAAGATCGCGGATTGACCCGACAGCGAAATTTCGGGATTTCAAAAGTCTCTCCAGACTCTGAGGTCATTTGTTTCCTGGATGACGATACCGTTCTTAAAAAGGTCTATTTTGAGCAGCTTATTGCTACTTACGATATCCATTCGGATGCAATAGGCGTCGCCGGGTATATACTAAGTGATGTGAAATGGGAAAAACGAGAACCATTTTATGATGAATTCGGGATCGAAGGCTTTTCAAGGAAACTGGGAAGCAGAAATGTACTTCGAAAGAAATTCGGCTTGCTGAGCGATCAGCCCCCGGGAATTATGCCCGCTTTTTCCAATGGGTTTTCCACAGGTTTTTATCCTCCTACAGGAAAGACCTATCCGGTGGAATTTTTTATGGGGGGCGTGGCTTCTTACCGAAAGGAACTTTTTGAAAAAATAAAATTTTCCTCATATTTTGAAGGCTATGGCTTATATGAGGATATGGATTTTTGCTTACGGGCTTCCGAGTTCGGGCAGCTGTATCTGAATACTGCAGCTCAATTATACCATTATCACGAGGAGTTGGGAAGGCCTAATCGCTATAATTATGGAAAAATGGTGATCAGGAACGGCTGGTATGTATGGCGGGTCAAATATCCCTCCCCCGGACTAAAGGTCAGGCTGAAGTGGAATGCCATTGCATTATTGCTAACTTTGGTGCGGATGGGAAATATCTTTACCACCAGGGAAAGGAAAGCAGCCTTTACCGAAAGCCTTGGCAGGATCGCGGGTTGGTGGAGTCTCATTTTTAACAAACCCTCACATGAAGCCTGAAGAAAGGATAGCCATCAATAAACGCCAGGAGGAATTCTATAACAGGAAGAACAAGAACCTGCCTACCCGTATCTGGTCCTATTTCAGGAACGGGCTACTGAACCGAATCAAAAAAGGGATCGGCGTTGAAAGGGATATTTATGACCTCCATAAAACCTGGTTTGGGAATCTTTCAAATAAAAAAGTACTGGATCTGGGATGTTATATGGGTAACAGCCTGAGTATGTACCTGGCAGAAAATTCAAAAAGTTATTTGGGCATTGATCTCAGCGGAAAGGGCATAGAGCACTTAAGCAGACGTCTCAAAAATGTGGAGGGTGCAAGAGCCGAGGTGATGGATTTTCTTTCGGAGGAATTTACCGAAAAGGATTTTGATCTTATTTACGCATATGGCGTATTGCATCACTTCAGAGATGTGCAAGAACTTATCCAGCGATTAAATGAAAAGTTGAAACCGGGTGGTATGATCGTTAGTCATGATCCCTTAGAGACCAGCCTTCCTATAAAAACCATTCGTTCTGTTTACCGTCCTTTCCAAAGTGACAAGGATTGGGAGTGGCCGTTTTCCAGAAAAACATATTACCAATTTGAAAAAGCATTTCAGATCAAGGAACGGAGGGCGGTTTTGGGAAAAACCAAATGGACTTTCCTTCTGAATGTCCTGCCGGTATCTGAGGAAAAAAAACTGGATAGAGCCAAAAGCTGGCACCGGGAAGATTGGGAAAAATCTGCAGAATCTGATGAGTATATGTTCCGCTGCATGCACCTGAGTTTATTCTTGCAAAAAAAATCTCTTTCATGAGATTCGTGATTTTTACTCATGTAGAACATGTACCGAAAGGCAGCTCCTATTTCGCCTATGCCCCCTACATAAAGGAAATGAATTTGTGGTTGCAATTGGTAAAGGAAGTTGAGGTCGTTGCTCCACTTAGAAAAGAACTGAGATTCAATGCCGAAGCTTATCGGCATGACCGTCTAATCTTTACCTCTATTCCCGCTTTTGATCTGCTTAGCCCTAAAAACGCTCTGGTAGCAATTCTGAAGTTCCCGGTGATCTTTGCCAGAACTCTTGCCGCCATGCATCGGGCGGATCATCTGCATCTACGCTGCCCGGGAAACATTGGCCTTATTGCCTGCATCTGCCAGATCTTTTTTCCGAAGAAATCCAAGACTGCTAAATACGCGGGAAACTGGGATCCGGCGGCTAAACAGCCATGGACCTACAGGTTGCAAAAGTGGATCCTGAAAAACCCTTTTTTAACCCGGAATATGCAAGCACTGGTCTACGGGGAATGGGACAAGGGATCTAAAAATGTGGTGCCGTTCTTTACGGCATCCTTTTCTGAAAAAGAGATCCCGGAAGTTGAAGAAAAACGTTTTTCAGGTCCGCTGACCTTTCTTTTTGTAGGGAATCTTGTACCGGGAAAACAGCCACTGGAGGCCGTGAAGCTGGTGGAAGCCATACATACAGCAGGCACAGATGAGGAGATCGGGGCCCGCCTGGAGGTCTACGGAGACGGGCCCGAGTGGGACCGCCTGGAAAATTACTGCAAAGAACACGGTCTGGGTGAGCAGGTGATCTTTCATGGCAGCAGGCCTTTGCAGGATTTGAAAATAGCCTATCAAAAAGCACATTTTGTAATTCTCCCTTCCCGGTCTGAAGGCTGGCCAAAAGCCATTGCAGAAGGTATGTTCTATGGATGTATTCCCATTGCCACTCCTGTGAGTTGCGTGCCGTGGATGCTTGATTACGGGAGCAGGGGAATATTGTTATCGGACCCATTTCTTCAGAAAATCTGTCAGTTCGAGTATTCTTCAGAGCCTGCAGCAGCAGGTTTGAAGAATGTATCGAGAACAGGCTTTTCTCTAGTGACGGGGGAAGAAAAGGAAGTAGTCAGAGGACAGAGGGCAGACATTCAGAATTCAAAATTCAGGATTCAAGGCAGGACAGGAGAATGTACAATGGATAAAGGAGAGAATGTTCTGAAAATTCTGAGCTTGTTAAGTGACCAGGAGGAAATGAAAAGAATGTCTGATGAAGCTAAAAAATGGAGTCAGCAGTATACCCTGGAAAGGTTTGAGGGGGGGATAAAGGAAGTTCTTGGGAAAAGGTTCATCGTTTAACGTTCAATGTTCAAGGTGCTTTTGAACCAATATTAAAATTATGAGTAAGGTTGAGAAATTCGAGGATCTGGAGGTTTGGGTCCTGGCAAGGGAGATATGTAGCGATCTGGAGGAGCTTTTTGAATCTACACCACTGGGTAAAAGATATTCTCTTATGAATCAAATGGACAGAAGTTCCGGTTCTATCATGGATAATATAGCAGAAGGCTTTGGTAGAGGTGGAAACCTGGAGTTCCGCAATTTTCTCAGCTTCTCACGTGGGTCCTGTACCGAATTAAAGTCGCAACTTTATCGAGCTAGAGATAAAAATCTGATCTCAGAAGATGAGTTTCAAAGGCTGGCGAGCAAATGTGAAAGGGAAATAGCCAAGATCACGGCATTTATTGCTTTTTTAAATAGATCTAACCTTAAAGGCTCAAAATTTAAAAAGGATCAAGGGCAATAGTCTGAAACTAGAAAGCTCCTTTGAACGTTAAACATTGAACGGTAAACAAAACCTACGTGAGTAGAAAAAAAGAAGCTTCCCCGCAAAGCAATATGCGAGTATTACAGCTAATCGACACCTTACGATCCGGTGGCGCCGAGCAAATGGCCGTATCTTACGCCAATGCCCTTGCGAAAGAGATCGATGGTTCTTTTTTGTGCTGTACCCGAAAAGAGGGACTGTTGAAGAAAAGATTGTCGGGTGACGTAGGTTATCTTTATCTGAACAGAAAGCATTCTTTAGATCTGCCAGCTCTTTGGAAGCTTAGAAAGTTCGTGAAACAGAATAGGATCGGTCTTGTGCAGGCACACGGTACTTCCTGGTTCCTGGCAGTTATGTTGAAACTATCGCTACCCGGGATAAAGGTGGTATGGCACGATCATTACGGGAAGGACCTGAAACAGAGGAAAGCCGGGCTGCTAAGAAGTTTTTCTTCCTTATTTGACGGGGTGATAACCGTCAATTCAGACCTACGGAATTGGGTTCTGCAGGAATTGCAGGTGAAGCAGGTAAGATATTTCAGGAATTTCCTTCCTGAGGAGGCAATTGTTTCTCGTTTAGAACTCAAGGGAGAGGCTGATGATTTTCGGATCATCTGTGTGGCCAACTTTCGACCCCAGAAGGATCACCTGAATTTGTTACGGGCTTTTGAGACCTTACTCAAAGATAATAAGCATCTTAGCCTCCACCTGGTAGGAAAGGTATTAGAAGACTCCTATTCAAAAAGCATCGAGCACTTCATCCAAGAAAACGAGCTACGACCAAAGGTGTTCGTTTACGGGGAGCAGGAGGATGTTGCAGATCTGTTGAGACAAGCTGATCTGGGAGTACTGTCATCAGCCTCGGAAGGCCTTCCGGTGGCACTGCTGGAATATGCGAGGGCAGGATTACCTGTGGTAGCCACCCGGGTGGGAGAGATCCCGAAGGTGGTTGGGGAAGACGCAGTCCTGGTGCCCCCCGGTGATCCCGAAGCCCTGGCAACTGCCATACGATCCTATATGCAGGATTCAGAAAAACGCCTGCATGACAGTGCCCGACTGAAAAAGACAGTAATGGAGCAATATTCCCGGGAGGGGGTGCTCCCGGAGGTGATCGGCTTTTTTTCTGAAATCCTTTTGGAGAATAGCGAACAATAAGTTTTGCTTAATATTGTAACCTGTGAATGCCGCAAGTATAAATATTAGCCGACAAAGAGCTCTCCTGGAAAAACTGGGGAAGATCGAGTATGTGCGGCTGCTGTTGCTGCATTTTGGGATCGCCTTCGCGATCTACCTGTATGAGGGTATTTCCTTTTTTTACTTCCTTGGAATATTTGGCTACTTCCTGTTCATTACCATCCAGAACGAGAACCGTAACAATGAAGCCCTTATGGCCGCGGCCTATATTGCGGGGGCTGAGGTTTATTGGCGGATGACAGGAGCACTTTTATTTTATGAAACTGGAAAATATGGGGTTATTCTTTTCTTATTAGTTGGAATGTTCTTCAAAGGAACTTCTTCACGAACAGTTCCTTTTTGGACCTATTTATTAATTCTAATTCCTGGTATTGTTGTGGCATCTGTAACAGTAAGCTATGAAGCAGATTTTAGAAGACTTGTTGCTTTTAATCTTACAGGTCCTGTGACTTTAGGAATCGCCGCACTTTATTGTTACTATAAAAAAATCAAAAAAAGTCATTTCCAAAAGGTGATCCTGATGTTGTTGTTGCCATTGCTTTCACAAATGCTTTACTTGTACTTGTATACTCCATCGTTACACGAAGGTATCATTAGTTTGTCGGGAAATTATGCCGCAACCGGTGGTTATGGGCCAAACCAGATCTCTACAGTTTTTGGGTTGGGTGCTTTTCTGCTTGTGACTCGTCTTTTTACTGTGAAAAATAAGACTATCAATTTAATAGACTTTATACTGTTAGGTATGATGGGATACAGAGCTCTAATTACCTTTTCTAGGGGAGGTGTAATAACCGCTGTAATCTGTATGGTAGCTTTTATTATGCTTTTCTATTATAAACAGGATATACAGGAGCAAGTGAAAATAAGGTTCAAGCTTTTTGTTCTTTTATTTACAATGATAGGTATTTGGAGTTTTTCATCACTTCAAACGTTTGGGTTATTAGAAAATAGATATGAAGGTCGGGATGCGGCCGGAAATTTAAAAAAGGATATTACTACAGGTAGGGTGGAATTGGTGGTAACAGAGTTACAAGGGTTTTATGAGCATCCTATCGTAGGGATAGGTGTAGGAAAAGGTCGGGAATACCGCGAGGAAAATTTAGGAATTGAGATCAACACACACAATGAAATCAGCCGATTATTATCAGAACATGGCATTTTAGGAGTGGTAGCCGTCCTAATTCTTATATTTGTTCCCATAGTTTTCTGGACCAAGTTCAAAAATAATTACTATTTTCTCGCTTTCCTTGCCTTTTGGTTCCTTACCATTAACCATTCGGCCATGAGGATCGCCCTGCCGGCCTTTGTTTACGGACTGGCGCTTTTATACATAGTTGATGAAAAAAAGAATACTCTATATAGGTAACAATCTTACGAATCCCACCTTCACCGCTACCTATATTTCTTTTTTTAGCGAGGTGTTGAAGCAGGAGGGCTATGATGTAAAAACTGCATCGGCAAAAGACAACAAGATCCTGCGCCTCACCGATATGCTTAAGCTCATCTGGCGCAACCGTAAAACCACCGACCTTGTTTTGATCGATACCTATGGAGCCCAGAACTTCTACTATGCCTATAGCACCGGAAAGCTGTGTCAAAAATTGAACCTGCCTTATATTCCTATTTTACACGGGGGAAATCTGCCACACCGCCTTAGGAATTCTAAAGACCTTAGCAGGGAACTCTTTGGGAAAGCCCTGGTGAATATTGCTCCCTCCCAATTCTTATTCAGGGCCTTTAAAGAAGCAGGTATAGAGAATGTAAAGATCGTTCCAAATTCCATAATTCTTGAGGATTACCCCTATAAAAAGCGGACGGAGTTCGCTCCAAAACTGCTTTGGGTACGCCGTTTCCAGGAGCGGTACAATCCTATGCTCACGGTGAAGGTATATGAAAAGCTCCTGAAGAAATATCCTGATGCGGAACTCTGTATGGTTGGTCCTGAAAAGGACGGTTCCCTTAGAAAATGCATGGTGTATGCAAAAGAAAAGGAGCTCCCGATAAGTTTTCCCGGAAAAATGAAAAAGAAGGAATGGGCTGCTCTTTCAGTAAACTATGATTTCTTTATTAATTCCACCGATGTTGACAATACCCCCATCAGTGTGATCGAAGCCATGGCCCTGGGCCTTCCGGTGATCTCTACAGATGTGGGTGGTATGCCTTATCTCATTGACCACATGAAAGATGGCTACCTGGTGCCGCAACAAAACGCCGATGATATGCTGCTTGCCTTGGAAGAGCTATTGGAAGATCAGGAGAAAGCAGCTGAGATCGCACAGGCAGCTCGTGAGAAGGTAGAAAGTTTCGATTGGAAGATCGTCCGGGAGGAGTGGAGGAAGGTTTTGGATTCTCAGTTGTGAGTTCTCAGTTGTGAGTTCTCAGTTGTGAGTTCTCAGTTGTGAGTTCTCAGTTGTGAGTTCTCAGTTGTGAGTTCTCAGTTGT
>NZ_FNGG01000020.1 GCF_900102915.1 Salinimicrobium catena | reverse complement strand
GTTGTAGCACATTTGTAGAAAACAGTAAAAGTTGATGAATGAGTATTTCGACTACTTTATGAAGAAAAAATCATATTAATATGTGGCGGACTTTTAGAGATTTAGGAGGGTTTATTTGGGTTATACTTAAACTTGGACGGACTGACTTGGAGAGTGAACAATCTAGAGAAAATTGGGAAAGAAATATTCTTACTTCAATTGTAATTTTATTAGTCCTGACCTATATCTCAATAGCATCAGAATAAAATTCGCTAAATAAAAAAGCTTTAAAACTTAGATTATGGCAGCAGGGGGACCAGCGGATCATCCACTAACTGACATCTTAATATATAATTTGGATGTGTACAACAAAAAATGCGATGATTTAGTTAGGCAAATTTCTAAATTCGTCTCTATTCACACTCTTTTTGAAATGTTCGATTGGTTTGATAATTTCTCGGCAACAGAGGAGCAACTGATAGAATTTGAAAAAGTATTATCTCTCAAACTAAATGAACTCCAATCTCTCGCTGAGTCGAATGGCTGGGAGAAAAAATAAAACGTGCTACAACAATGAATAACACAAATTGCGGAACCCTTCCAAAAATGACATTTTTGACTACCTTTAAAATAATTCTTTAACGGAAAAATTCGAGTTCCCAAGCCGCAACTTGCGTTATTCGAGACGTTGCCAACCATAGCTCCGGATTGAAATATAAATTTACCCATAAAATAATTTTTGTCGTCCTGGAAGAAGGAAAACGGACACTCACTCAGCCGCTAAAAATTTAAAATTAGGGTTTCTGAAATTCTAAAAATTAAAATATAATCCATTGATTGAAAGATTCAAGTCTAATTAAAGATTCAAAAAAAATAAATTTTCCACTCTTTATATCATTCCTAACTCTTGCGGATTAGAAATTCAAAAAATACAGACTGACAAAGAATAAATTTAGAACATCAATTGAAACACGAAACCGCAAATCTTTGGTTGCTCACTCGACTGTGTCGCTACGGATTGGCAACAACGATTAACAAAAATGGCTTTTTTGACAGGAAATACTTAGATTTATTTCCAATAGAAAAATATGGTGTGCCGGAAAATGAAGTTTTCAGAACCCGCCACTTTCGTTAATCGAGAACGTTAGCGGCAATTTGATGACAAAAACTGAAAACCAATAAGACAATGCCACCCACATTTCCAATATTCCTCGGTTTTATTGCATACCTCACTCTTCTTGGGCTATCAGGAGTTATTGGTGGGCCAATGTTACTTTTTAGACAATCCAGACCTCAAGGAAAAGTGATTTTGCTGACCGCCATAATTTCTTTCCCGACACTAATAGTTGTTGGACTGACCCTGACTACGTTATTTGCCTTACCCGTCTTTGGACTGGGTTATCTGTTATACAACCTTGATCTGACACAGTTTTTAGTCTTATTCATTTGCATTTTCCTGACCATAGTTTCGATTTCAGGACTTTACCATTGGTATTTAGGATACGTAATGATCAAGAACTACGTTCATGGCAGACCACTTGATAAGCAGTTGGAGAATGATAGAGTTTATTCCATGTTTATTAAAAGGGTCGTCCAATACTACGGACTAGACAGTGAGACAAGAAATAAAAAAACTGCCGCTAACAATGCGTAAAGCCAATACGGTGTTTTCGTCTTCGCTTGAATGGAAAACCAAAAACGAGTACATTTCGGGTTCTAATGAGGCTTGGCGTTTAACCGTACTGACTTTACGCGGGGCCGTTGGCTATAATTTTTCACAAAAATGCACAATACAGAATACATTGGAATAAAAGAAGAAAATTCTAATCTTGAATTCATTAAAGGAATAGATGAAAATATTTATAGTAAATGTTTCAAAGTAGAAGAATCATCAGAAAACTATGAATATCACTCAGGAATTTATTGGGGAAATAAATTTTATCAAACACCAATAGAAATTAAGAACACAATTATTGAAGAAATAGTTGTTTCAAAAGGTTTTTCAGGTAATTTTCTAATGAAAATTATAGTTTTTGACGGTAAGTATAATGAATTGGAACTTAATTTAAGTAAAGACAGTTCCTTCGGATATGATATTACAAGTTTATCAACGCTTTTTAATTTTCTATTTGATTATGTAGAAATGGGTTTTAGTATTTCTGACTTAGATCTAACAGATCATTATTTTATAAAAACATTTTATCACAATCCTAATAAAGAACTTGTTTTTAATGTAGTAGATAAAATTAAATTTTCCGAAGAATATGGAGAAACTAAAATTGTTGGAAAAGATAGAAGATATTGGAAAGATATAATTGTATCTAACTTTCCTAAAAACAAATATTTAAGAGAACTTGTTTATAGCTATTTCAAAGAAAAAAATAATTCTGAATCCATAACTTTAAAAGGAAGTCAAGATTCCAAGGATTATTATGAAGATAATTTGAAAGTATATTTATTTAATAATTTTGATTATAAAAAGTATATAATTTACGAATGGTTTATAAAAAAACTATAGCCAACAGCGATTAACGAAGCCAATATGCGGTATTCAGGGAAAAAGAATAACTCAGAACTCTAAACAACCAATCAATAAGCCGACTACTCCGCGTGCTAATTCCAGCACACTGGCGTTAATCGCGGCCGTTGCAGCAAACTAAAATTCCTTACTATTTTGCCATTTTTGAGAGGAAAGGCCTGCGACTCTTTTCACCAGTAATTTTCTGTCCGAAAAACCAGTCCCTAAAAGCCATTTTCGGGTTTATTCTGCCGCTGTTCACGTCCATCACGAAACGGATTCTTACTCAAACGCAGGAGCAATGGTCAGTGTTTGCCGGACTTTTCGGGAAAAATCAAAATTAACTCTGTTCGGGAAAAGTTCGGGCTGATTCTAAGCTTGCCGCAACAACGATTAACCAAAATGGCTTTTTTGAAAGATAATTACTTACATTTATTTCCATAACAAAGATCCCGTTGCGCCTGAAAGTAATTCCTTCCCTACTCGCCACTTTCGTTAATCGGGAACGTTGGCAACAAGGCAAAGAAAAAATTAGCTCAAATGACCGAATTGTTTAATAACAGAGAAATTGCCTTTATTTTCTGGTCATTGATTTTTATTATTCTCGGTTCCATCAAAATTCAATTTTGGGGAGTAATTAAGGCTTTTTTCCAAGAGACAATTATTGACACATTTCTTCTTTCAATTATTTATGTTGAGTTAGCACTATTGTTACTCACAGTTCTGGATTTCTGGGAAATAAATTTATTAAAAGATACAATTCTTTGGTTTTTAGGATCTGCTTGTATTTCAATTTATAACTCCATAAAAGCGATTGACATTAAGGATTACTTTCGAAAAAACTTAATTGACACATTTAAATTTATATTCTTATTTGAATTTATAATTAACTTCTATACACTTCCACTAGTATGGGAGATAATTACCTTCCCGTTCATTTTAATTATAGCAATTGCGAATTTTCAATTCCAATATCAGAAAGAAGAAACAGCTAAAAAATTTACGAATGGCATATTGGCAATATTTGGATTATTTATATTCTCATATTCTATATCTCAATTAATATCGGACCCAAAACCATTTCTAACTATTACAAATCTTAAAACATTTGTACTGCCCATAATCTTGACCATTTTATTCATTCCATTCACTTATTTTTTGGTCGTTTATATGCAGTACGATAGTATGTTTAGATTTATAGGATTTAGATTTACTAAAAAAGAGAAGGAGTTTAAAAAGATTAAAAAGCGAATAATTCAATACTGCCTATTGAGCATAAAAAGGCAGAAAAAATTAAGAAAATCAGACACTTTTGGATACATCTTATCTTATGAGGATATTGAAAATACAATAAAGGAACTGTAAAGCCCAGTTGCCAACAATGAATAACCCAAATTGCGGAATACCGCTCAAAAATGCAATTTTTGACTACCTTTAAAATTAACCTTTTAACTGACAAATTCGAGTTCTCAAGCCGCAACTTGCGTTATTCGGGACGTTGTAAACAAGAGCTCCTGAACGATTTTCGTATATAATGATGAACAATAATTTACATCCTAAATAAATTCTACTTAAAAAAATGAGTGATTTAAATTTAGAATATGATTCAATTATTAAAGAAGTAATTACTCCAATCTTTAAAAATTTTGGATTTAAAAAAATTGGTAATAATTTCTATCGTGATTTTGGGGAAACCGGTCAAGCATTTAATATTCAAAAATCAAAGTGGAATTCTAAAGATGAAAAAGACTTTGTTTTTAATCTTGGTTTAATAGATAAATCAATATACAAAGAAGTAAATGGAATAGAAGTAACAAAATTTCCAAAAGAAGTTGACTGCGAGATTAGAGTTAGGCTAGGATATTTGACAGATGTTACCAATGAATGGTATAAACTAAATAGTAATACTGAATTACCGGAACTCAAATCAAAAATTAAAAATGACATAACTAAATATGTAATACCATTTTTTGAAAATTTTAGAAACCCAGAAAATTGGCTGGAAATTTTTGAATGGAAAAACGAGCCATATACCTATCCATTAAGCAAATTTTTAATAATAAAAAAATACGGAAATACAGAAGAGGCAGTAAATTTTCTGAATAAAGTATATAACGAAGCGATATCGAAATATAGGAATGGGGAAACCGATAGAATAAATAAGGAAATTGGACTAAATTGGATTGAAAAAATTCAAGATTTAGCTAGAAAGAAAAGTGTTGAGTTAAGAATAAAACATCCAATTGAGTTAAAAAAAGACCAAACCAATATTTGGCAAAAAATAAAAGAAAATTGGTTTTCAAAGATAAAACACTGAAGTCGCTCCAGTTTACAACAGCGATTAACGAGGCCAATATGCGGTATTCCAGGAAAAAGAATAACTTAGAACTCCAAACCACAAAACAACAAGCCGACTACTCCGCGTGCTAAATTCCGCACACTGGCGTTAATCGCAACCGTTGTAAAAAATGCCGCTGACAAACAGAACGCGGGGAAAAACAAAAACTGACTCAAATAAAACGGATTTCTAAAATACCATTTTTGGAAGGAAAGAAAAACTGAGTTTAAAATATAAATTTTGACGGACTGCTTACTCAAACGGATAATTAAAAGCAGCTAAAAAATATCATTTTTGACACTTAAGAAAGATTGATTTTCAAAAGAAAGTGCAGCGGACTTTCTCACTCAAGCGGGATAAAAAAATAGATGCTTAAAATACCATTTTTGACAGGTAAGATAAATTGATTTTAAAAGAAAATGACACCGGATTCTCTCACTCGGACGGCAAAATAAAAGGTCGCAAAAAAGACATTTTTGAGAGGTAAGAAAATTAGAACTTTAAAACAAAAATGTAGCTGACTTAAAAGCAGAAAGGCTCACTCGGACGGGCGGCACATTTTTACAACATCGGTTAACTAAAAATGGCTTTTTTGAGAGATATTTTCCTACATTTATTTCCATAAGAAAAAACGTTACGCCGGACAGTGGATCCTTCCCTACACGCCACTTTTGTTAACCGTAGACGTTGTAGCCAATTACCACAGAATGAAAATACCGATTCTAATATTGATTTTAATTAGTTCAAATTTATTTGGACAAAATAAAGAGCACCCTTATTACAGAACTCAATCGGAATTTGATAAAATGACTGAAAAAGCAAAAAGAACGGATAGCATAATTATCGCATCTGACAAAATGGAATATCGAGAAAAGTATATCACTACTGGAATATCAGAAGGTTCAATTGAACTTACTGATAGTCTAAAATTGGAAATTGGTTCGGGAGGATTCTCAACATATACTTACACAAACGATAATACGAATGAAATTATCAAAGCGAAACATAATCAAACTGTTCATTACAAATATGACGTGAAAGATTCTCTGAACGCAAATACGGAAAGATTAGAAATCAGTATTTACTATGAAAATGAGAAAGCATATTACGCTGAATTTAATGAATACCATTATGATAATGAAAATGTAATTTCGACTAATCGATTTTATTTACAACTGAATGCAAAACGCGATGAAATATATTATTCAAACGGCTTTCAAGAAAAAATTGCCAAGTATATTCTAAAATTGAGCGAAGATATAATAACAGAAAAATAACTGGCTACAACACCGGCTATAGTTCATTGCTTCTGACTTTCCTCTCGGAAAGTCCTCGCAAATTTGCTATCTTCGGTTTACATCGGAAAATCCTCGCGGATTTTCACGCAACGAAACCATAGCCAAGACCGTTATATGCAATTTTTTAGAAAAATATGACAAATATTTACTGGCCTGTATACAAGAACATAGAGTCAGAATTGACTAAATTAACATATGATATACATATTGATGATAATCAAATAAATGTTTATTCCTCTAAAATTTCAGATCTGATTTTAAGATCTGCAGCAGAAATAGAATCCATTGCCAAAGAACTTTATAAAAAGAATGGAGGAGTCAAAGAGAATAACATATTATTTGACAAAGACTGTATCAAGCACTTAAATCAAATATGGAAATTAGAAGATAAAGTAATTATTATAAGTTCCTCTTCTTGTTTCCAATCTCAAAAGATCATCAAACCATTTATAAAAACAGAGAAAAATTTTAGAAATAAGTTAACCTATAGTTGGAATAATGCATATCAAAATTTAAAACATAATAGATATGAATCTTTACATTTTGGATCATTAAAATACTTATTTGATATTCTAGCAGCTCTATTCATTTTAAACTTATACTTTAAAGAAGAAGTTTTCGAAATAACACAAAATTCAAATGTGCCTGAAAATATGGGTTCAGAAATTTTTTCCATTAAAGTTCATAAATGGCGTAGTTATGATGCTCAAGGAGTGTATGGTAAAAATGAAGATTTTGATGAATGCATTTATCTAACAAAGAGAACGGACGAATCTCTCAAGAAAATGATTGAAGCCACTCAAGCAATGTTCAAAGAACAACAAGAAATGTTTTTAAAACATCCAAAAACTTTGGAATTTGTGAGAAGTGGTAAATTAAAAGATTATGAGGGTAATAATTTAATGTGGGACGTTCTAGATGAAAATGAATATTGGAATATCATTAATATAACTTCAAAAAAACATATTCTAGATTCCAAAGATAGAGAAATGGAAGGTGTGCTTAACAAAAACTGCATATAACAGCGGTTCATCTCAAATTACGGGTAATTGTAGAAAAAGTGTAATTTTAGTAACCAAGAAACATAAACGGTAAGCCGACAAGTCCGCATCCCTACTCCCGCAACTTGCGATAACCGCGGCCGTTGTAGCACATTTGAAAAAACATTATGAATAAAGTCAGAATACTTGCTTTGTGCTTTTTAATTCTTAGCTATTTAAGCTTAATACTAATGTTTGTTCTTGAAAAAGAATTACAAAAAACTGAATTTCCATACATTTTCGTAATCTGGGCAATTGGAATAGCAAATGTTGGGTTAAATGTGTATTACGGAACAAAAATGAAATTGAAGAAATGGTATCTGATTTCACTAATTATTAGTGGATTGACTTGGGCATTTCCACCTCTGTTATTTACATTTTTCGGAATACCTTTTCTGATAATTTATTTATTATTTGGAATTTATTTACACTCACAAAGTCTGACAGAAATAAAAGCTGGATGAAAATAAAAAAACGTGCTACAACATCGGTTAACGAGCAAATAGCTGCAGACCATCTAAAAATGACATTTTTGACTACCTTTAAAATGATAACTTAACTGACAACTAATCGTTTTCCAAGACCGCTACTTGCGTTAACCGGAGACGTTAGCCACAACCTAAAAAAATGAATAACTGGAATATTCTTAAGGAAGAAATTTATTTCGAAGATGGATCTTTAAGGGACATTTATATTTCCAAAACTGACAAAACTGATTGGGAAAGTTGGAGTAAACTAGTCAATAAAAAGTATGATGTTGAATTTTATGACGGATTGACCAGAAAGAAGACAACTCAAATCAATATTGAAAGAGTGTTTGATTTTTGGAATGATCCAGACAAATTCTCTGACTCTAATAATGCTACAATAAACTTGGGAAATGTGAAGGTGAAGTGCTATTTCTTTACGGAGAAAGAAATTGAGAATGACCTTGAACCCCGTGAAGTTAAAACAGAGAAAGATCACCTGAACATAATTGGATATTTAAAAGCAATTGCAGAGACTCTGAATAAAGATGCAGTACTGACTTCTGAAAATCTGAAAGAAAATGTCTTATTGGAGATTAAAAAAGGCAGTGGCTAACATCGCTTAACGAGCAAATTGCGGCAGATCACCTAAAAATGACATTTTTGACTACCTTTAAAAATAGAATTAAACCGACAAATTCGCGTCTCCAAATCCGCAACTTGCGTTAAGCGGTGACGTTGTGCTTAATTGGACCTGATGAAAAAAATACTCTTTACTATTCTTCTCTTTTTTGCAGCACTTGATCCAGCATCAGCCTGTGTTTGTGATGAGTTAAATAAAGAAACTACAGAAGAATTATTTGAAAAATCTGACTATATAATTATAGGTACTGCAATTATTAACTCTGAGTTTGAGTCTCAGTTCGAGAAATTCCTAAACACTAAAAATAAAGGAACAAATGTGCTCTTGCAGGTAGAATCTGTTCTAAAAGGAGATGTGAAGCTAAAAGAAAAACTTTTTGTTTATCAGTTTCAAACCAGCTGCACGCGGATATTTCAAATCGGTGAAAAATATTTGATTTTTGGAGAAAAAATAGAAAAATTTACTCAGGCTGAAATTGATAGAACGCACTCCGGTGAACTATCACCACCGCCTCCACCACCATCTGTTAACGACGGATTGGTAAAGCTTTATACTCACGAAAAGGAGGAGGTGAAACTTCTAAACGATCAAATTCTTAGATATAAAACAATCACGACGGATCAATGTACCAGTTTAAGTGTGGAGTCTAAAGGATTCTCTACTACAATAAGCTATCTAAAGACACAAAACAACTAAGCACAACAAAGAACTAAGCTAACTTCCAAGGATTTTCACCCCAATTTCGACACGTAATTTTCATCGTAAGGCAATCCCGATTTTGCCACAGCAAAGGCTTGTTTAAGAAGTTTATTACAAACTGCAATCAAAGCTAACTTCTTGCTTTTGCCCTTGGCTATTATGCGCTCATAGATCTCTCTGCAGGCTTTGTTATGTTTACAGGCAGTAAAACTACACATGAACAGCAGGTTTCGGAGCTTTGCATTGCCCATTTTACTAATCCGGCTTCTGCCTCTTACACTGGCACCAGATTCCCTGATAGTGGGTGTAATACCGGCATAACAGCACAGCTGCCTGGCGTTTTCGAAATTGGAAAATCCATCTGTCAGCACCAATAACATGATAGCTGTTTTATTACCCATTCCGGGAATGCTTTTAAGAAGGCTTAGTTGGTTTTGCTGTTCCTCCTTTACCATTACAGTGAGTCGATCCTCCAGGACCTTAATTTCTCTCTGAATTGCTTTAAGAGATCTGTTCAAAGAATGATAAACAGCTTTGGAAGGCTTTCCAAGAACCTTTTCACCATGCAATTTATTCTTTAGGGCGGTACTTTGTTTGGTGTAGATCTCAATCAAACGCAACAACTGAAGTGACTCAGCCTGGTTCTCATCTTTGGCTGTATACAATGGAACTTCATTAACTGTGGCGTATTCACAGATCGCCCGGGCATCAGATTTATCAGTTTTAATCTTTGAGAGTTTCATCTGGATAAAACGCTTTACTGACAAGGGATTCACTACAGACACCTTTACACCCTGTTCGTAAAGGAACTGTGCCAGCCTGTAATGATAGTAACCGGTAGCTTCCATAACCACCAAATCTTGATCAGAAAGAGACTTAAGAAAGCTTTTAAAGCCGTTGCTGTCATTAGAAAATTGGTAATGTTTTCCGGCAGAGTCAGCAACATCAAACACATCTTTGCTGATGTCTACTCCGTAAATTTGGTTACATTTATTCATTAGAAATTGATTAGGAAAGGACACCTACTTTATTTTCATCGACTTAAAAACGAGATCCAGGTCTCATAGAACTAAACGAAATTGAAGTAGAAAAGAGAGGGGATTATCAATGTTGACGGAATCTATAGTTCCCACGGTTAATTTAACCTTACTCCTCTCTTTTGTTCTTTCTGGTTAGTGGGTAAAAGTTAGGAAATCAAACTTAAG
>NZ_FNGG01000021.1:8429-8740 GCF_900102915.1 Salinimicrobium catena | reverse complement strand
GACTACAGTGTGGTTTGTGGTTTGTTGTTCGTTGTTCTTTGTCATCTCGACAGAGCTGATTTGACCGAAAGGGAAAAACAGCGACGAGAGATCTCTTCCTTCGAGTGACGCTGTGACCGAATGACGGAGTAATCTTGCCTATCCTCCGAAGCTCCCGAGGAACGAAGGAGGATTGCTTATGGTTTGTAGGTAGAAAATTATTGGCAATAAACTAACGACTACAGTGTGGTTTGTGGTTTGTTGTTCGTTGTTCTTTGTCATCTCGACAGAGCTGATTTGACCGAAAGGGAAAAACAGCGACGAGAGATCTC
>NZ_FNGG01000021.1:0-8419 GCF_900102915.1 Salinimicrobium catena | reverse complement strand
CGACAGAGCTGATTTGACCGAAAGGGAAAAACAGCGACGAGAGATCTCCTCCTTCGAGTGACGCTGTGACCGAGTGACGGAGTGATCTTGCCTATCCTCCGAAGCTCCCGAGGAGCGAAGGAGGATTGCTTGTGGTTTGTGGTTTGTGGAGTAAAAAACTCTTGACTACAGACTAACGACTATTTCCTATCTTTGAATTCTTCCGAATAAATCCGACCTATGCAGATAAAAGAAATTATTGCCGCCCTTGAAGAACTCGCGCCACTCAGTTACGCCGAAGATTTCGACAATGTGGGGCTGTTGACAGGCTCGCCTGAATGGGAAGCCACCGGCGCCCTGGTTACGCTCGATACCATTGAAGAAGTGGTAGACGAGGCCATTGATAAGAATTGCAACCTCATCGTTAGTTTTCACCCCATCATCTTTTCGGGGTTAAAAAGCCTTACAGGCAGAAATTACGTGGAAAGAGCCGTCCTTAAAGCCATTAAGAACGACATCGCCATCTATGCCATTCATACCGCGCTGGACAATCATTTTAGAGGGGTGAATGACAGGATCTGCGAGGAGCTGAACCTGGTAAACCGAAAGATCCTGGTTCCGCAACAAAAGACGATCAAAAAGTTACTCACCTTCGTGCCTAAGGCCGATGCAGAAAATGTGAGAGAGGCCTTGTTCGCAGCAGGTGCGGGAAGCATCGGGAACTACGACAATTGCAGTTTCAGCCTTAACGGCAGCGGCTCTTTTAAAGGAAACGAGGATTCCAATCCGGTCATAGGAGAACGGGGAAAAACCCATTTTGAAGAGGAAACCCAGATAGGTATTACCTTTCCGAAGCATCTTGAAAAAGCGGTCCTAAAAGCCCTTTTTGAAAGTCATCCTTACGAAGAAGTGGCCTACGAGGTCACCAGCCTTGAAAATGTGAACCAGCACATAGGCATAGGAATGATAGGTGAACTGGAACAGGAAATGGAGGAAAATGCTTTTCTGAACCTTGTAAAGGGTACATTCGGCCCGGGTTCTATAAGGCATTCGGCACTCCTCGGAAAAAAGATAAAAAAAGTAGCCGTGCTTGGCGGCAGCGGCAGTTTTGCCATCGAAAAAGCCAAAAGCGCGGGTGCAGATATATACCTCACCGCCGATCTGAAGTACCACGACTTCTATAAAGCCGAGGGAAAACTGGTGCTGGCAGACATTGGGCACTATGAAAGCGAGCAGTATACAAAAAATCTATTAGGTTCTTATCTTAATAAAAAATTTGCTAATTTTGCAGTCGTTTTAACACACACAGATACCAATCCTATCAAGTATTTTTAACTATGGCAAAAAAAACCGATGTTACTGTAGAAGAGAAGTTAAGAGCGTTGTACGATCTTCAACTTATAGATTCCCGCGTGGATGAGATAAGAAATGTACGAGGTGAACTTCCGCTGGAGGTAGAAGATTTGGAAGATGAAGTAGCCGGCTTAAATACCCGTTTGGAAAAACTGGATGCCGATCTTGAAGTGATCGATCAGGACATCAATACCAAGAAAAACCTAATCGAAGATGCAAAGGCTTCGATCAAGAAATATACAGAGCAACAAAAGAACGTTCGCAACAACCGCGAATTCAACGCCCTTTCTAAGGAAGTAGAGTTTCAGGAACTTGAAATAGAACTGGCCGAGAAGCAGATCAAAGAATATAAGGCTCAGATCGAACAGAAGAAAGAGGTGATCGAGCAGACCAGGGAGCGTCTTGAGGAACGTAAGAATCACCTTAACCATAAGAAAAGCGAACTGAATGAGATCCTTTCCGAGACCGAAAAGGAAGAAAAAGCCCTTATCGAGAAGTCAAAGGAGTTCGAAAAGCAGATCGAAGAGCGCCTTGTAAAAGCCTACAAAAGGATCAGATCAAACGTAAAGAACGGATTGGCCGTGGTACCTATTGAAAGAGGTGCTTCGGGAGGTTCTTTCTTCACCATTCCGCCACAGGTGCAAATGGAGATCGCCGGCCGCAGAAAGATCATTACCGATGAGCACAGCGGACGTATCCTTGTAGACGAGGATCTTGCAAAAGAGGAGAAAGAAAAAATGAACGAATTCTTCTCAAGCTTCTAAAGCGGGAATAATTCAGAGAAATAGCAGACCCTTCACGAGAGTGAGGGGTTTTTTTGTTCCTGGTTTGTGGTTCGTTGTTTATGGTTTGCTTGTCCTCTGAAGTTTGGAACGAGCGAAGGAGGAGGATTCGTTGTTTGTTGTTCATGGCTTGAGGTTTGTGGTTTGGCCCGCCTAATCAAAAACTTCGGCCGGTTAAATTTTCACGCTTGGAGCTTGGAAATTCGGGAATTCAGATTTGCTCGGCCTGCCGTCACTTCGAGTGTTTTCTCCTGAGCGAAAGAGAAGGAGAAATTGTATCGAGAAGCGGCAGGGCAGGCTCGAAGTGATGGAAAGATCAAATTTGGATCGAGAACAACCATTCCCCAATTAACCAATCCCCGTCAGGTCGAGTGAATTTGTGACTGTGGTAACAGGATCAAATTAGTATCGTGAACAACCATTCCCCAATTAACCATTCCCCAATTAACCAATCCCCGTCAGGTCGAGTGAATTTGTGACTGTGGTAACAGGATCAAATTAGTATCGAGACCAACCATTCCCCAATTAACCAACCCCCAGTCAACTGATTAACATCCCTTTCACATAAAACATTTCAGGAAGAACTACCTTTATAGGGCAAAACCTACTGATATGAAAAAGTATTTTTTAATATTTCTGTTAGTCCTTTTCGCCTCATGTGAAGAAGACAAGAAGTCTACCAAGGATTATTCAGAAAACGACCAACCGACAGAGTCTCTTCCTCCGGGGAATATTCAGAAAGAACGGGACGCTGTGCAAACCGAAAAGGAAGAACCAAAAACAGTGGCTACTCTAAATGGAAAATATCGAAAAATGGTCAAAGACCAGCCGGCAACGGATTGTAACTGCAACTGTATTGACATTTCCTTTGACGGGCCTACGGAATGGTGTATCGTGAAGGACAAGGTGTACATCAGCGCCCGATGCCAGAAAACTGGTGAAAATACCGCGGACCTTTATCTTGTTGGCCCCTCACGCGATATTGATCCTGAAAGAAAGATGCCGTGGAATGAATTCGATACTGATATGCCTATCGCTTCGATAGAATTTCAGCCCGACGGAAGCGCGAAACTGGACTGGAAAGGTTTTTCCACCAATGGAAAGATCGCGACAGATTATGCCATTTATGGCAAGAAAACCCTCGAAGGAACCTATAAGAAAGAATAGCCCATGAAACTCATTTTCGCCTTATCGCTCCTCTTCAGCTTTACTACCGGCTGTAAGGACAATACCGCAGAGAAAGCTACCCGCCCCGAGATCGCCAATGCCGACCCCGTTGAAGTCAGCGCACAGGACGGGCTGGAACGGGCTTACTTCGCCAGCGGCTGTTTCTGGTGCGTGGAAGCCGTATTTGAAAGCGTAAAAGGCGTGAAAGAAGCCGTATCAGGCTATTCCGGCGGACATACTAAAAATCCGACCTACGAGGAGAGCAACACCGGCAGAACAGGCCATGCAGAGGCCGTGGAGGTCATCTATGATCCGCAGGTGATCGACTTCGAGACCCTGACCGAAGTCTACTTCGGCTCCATGGATCCTACCCAGAAGAACGGGCAGGGTCCGGATATCGGTTCGCAATACCGCTCCATCATCTTCTATCAGAACGAGGCGGAAAAGAAGATCATTCAGCAAAAAATGGAAGAGATCGCCAAAGATTACAGCAAGTCCCTGGCGGTAGAGGTGCTTCCCTTTCAGAAATTCTGGAAAGCGGAAGCCTACCATCAGAATTACGAGAAGAACAATCCCAATGACCCATACATCCGCAATGTCTCGATTCCCCGCATAGAGAGGTTCAAAAGAAAGTTTCCGCAGCTGTTAAAGGAAGACGCGCATTAAAAAATAAATTCATTTTCTTTGCTAATCTAAAGCTGCCTTTCCTGCCATGAACATTACCATTGAAAATGTCATTTTGATCGGATCAATTTTGCTCCTCATCAGTATCTTGGCAGGAAAAACTTCTTACAGGTTTGGGGTGCCTATCCTGATCTTATTCCTTTCGGTAGGAATGCTTGCGGGCTCTGAAGGCATTGGGGGTATACACTTTGACGATCCGCAGCTGGCACAGTTCATAGGCATTGTCTCGCTCAATTTCATCCTGTTCTCGGGAGGGCTTGACACCAGCTGGAAGAGCATTAAACCCGTACTGTGGCAGGGAATTTCTCTAAGCACCCTGGGAGTACTTTTTACATCCCTGGCTGTAGGCACCTTCGTGTGGGCGCTAACCGATTTCACCATTTATGAAGGACTGCTCCTGGGAGCCATCGTGTCCTCTACAGATGCGGCAGCAGTATTTTCCATTCTGCGTTCCAAAAACCTGGCCTTAAAAAGGAATTTACGGCCGGTGCTGGAGCTGGAAAGCGGGAGTAATGACCCCATGGCCTATTTCCTCACCATCGCCTTCCTGGGGCTGGTGGTCAATCAGGACCAGAGCCTGCTCTCGATCATCCCACTGTTCCTGCAACAGATATTGATAGGTCTCGCCCTCGGATTTCTCTTCGGAAAGCTGAGCAAAATGATCATCAACAAGATCAGTCTTGATTTTGAAGGACTCTACCCCGTATTGGCAATAGCCTTAATGTTCATTATTTTTTCGGCGACAGACGCGCTTGGCGGAAATGGATTTTTAGCGGTCTACCTCAGTGGAGTTTACCTTGGCAACCAGGACCTCATCCATAAGAAGACCATCATGCGCTTTTATGACGGGGTGGCCTGGCTCATGCAGATCGTGCTCTTCCTCACGCTCGGTTTACTGGTCTATCCAAGCCATGTGATCGAAGTACTTGGAATAGGGATGCTTATTTCCGGATTTCTGATCCTGGTGGCGCGGCCCCTGGGAGTGCTGCTCAGCCTCTCCTTCTTTAGGATGAAAATGCGGCGGCGCTGGTATGTTTCCTGGGTCGGACTCAGAGGGGCCGTACCCATCGTGTTCGCAACTTATCCGCTGCTAGCAGGGGTTGAAAAAGCCGAAATGATCTTCAATGTGGTCTTCTTCGTATCGCTTTCTTCGGTACTAGTACAGGGCACCACGCTTACCACCGTGGCCAAATGGCTGCACGTGGCCCTGCCGGGGAAGGTAAAACCCAAGTCGCCCGTTGATACTTTTCTATCTGATGGCGCCAAATCGCTTATCCGGGAAATAACGATCCCTTCAGATAATTTTTCCGTCGGAAAAAGGATCGTAGACCTGCATTTTCCGCGGAAGGCCATTATCGCCATGATCTCGCGCAACGGCAAATTCCTCACGCCCAACGGCGCCACCCGAATCGAAGAAGAAGACACCCTCATCGTGCTCATGGAAGACGAGAGAAGTGTGGAAGCCGTTTACGACAGTCTGCAGCTTGATATGGAAACAGAGGTGGATGAGGAGTAGGTGGTTAGTCATTAGTCGGTAGACGGTAGACGGTGGAATTTTGTTTGTGGTTTGTGGTTTGTTGTTGGTGGAGGACTCTACTAAATCAAAGAATAGTCATCACCAAATGACCTTATTGCAATCGCAATCACTTTTTGTCGCCGATTAGTGAGATTTCTCAGTCGTACCTCCTTCGAAATGACAACCCGTGCCGAACTGAGTCATCTCGAAATGAGCATCTGCCGATGATAATCGAAAGATGGGATTGAGAGATCTCTTTTTCCGTTTTGCCCCTCCCGATAGCTATCGGGACTATCCCGACGTTTCGGGAGGATCCGGAAGGGATTGTTTGAGGTTTGTTTTTTTTATTCTCGTCTCAAACATGAGTCATCTCGAAATGAGCATCTGCCGATGATAACCGGGAGATGGGATTGAGAGATCTCTTTTTCCGTTCTTCCCCGGCCCTATCCCGACGTTTCGGGAGGAGCCGGAAGGGATTGTTTGAGGTTTGTTTTTTTCATTCTCGTCTCAAACATGAGTCATCTCGAAATGAGCATCTGCCGATGGTAATCGGGAGATGGGATTGAGAGATCTCTTTTTCCGTTCTTCCCCGGCCCTATCCCGACGTTTCGGGAGGAGCCGGAAGGGATTGTTTGAGGTTTGTTTTTTTCATTCTCGTCTCAAACATGAGTCATCTCGAAATGAGCATCTGCCGATGGTAATCGGGAGATGGGATTGAGAGATCTCATGAAATGGCGCAGGTTTTCTCTAAATTAGATCATGCTGTACGATTACTTCCTATACATTGTCACTAACAAGAATAAATCAACATTATACATTGGAGTAACCAATAATATCCAGCGTCGGATTGCACAGCACTATTTCGACAGTGAACATTTTCGAAGGTCATTTGCTGGAAGATACAATTGTTATTATTTGGTCTACTATGAAGGATTCGCAACTCCTTCTGAAGCTATTCAAAGAGAGAAAGAAATCAAAAAGTGGCGACGAGAGAAAAAGAATAAATTAATTTCGGATTTCAATCCAAACTGGGAGTTTTTGAACTCAGATGTATTTTAATAATCAATTACAAGCTGAGTTTAGAAGATAAATTATACAACCTTTATTCAGTTAAAGTTAATTTCTGCTTCATTTCGTGAGATTTCTCAGTCGTACCTCCTTCGAAATGACTAGATAAAATGCCCGTACCGTAAAACCGGCAACGTGCAACAGACATTACCCCTTCAAAAGCGAGATCATTTTCTGCTCCACCTCTTCAGAATCCCATTTTTCAGCGATGTTTGGCAGGGCCATGACCTCATCCATAATAGCGGCCTGCTCTTCCCCTATTTTTAAAGCTTCGGCATAAGGCTTATCTGAAAAGGTAACCCGCGAATACAAAGGCTTCCACAGATCGGGATGTTTGGCGGCGAACTTCTTTTCGATCTTTTTCCGAAGGAGGAAATCAGGATCGGCGGTTTTGCTGCTCATTTCGAGAAAATTGCGGTAGCTGAGCTCGGCAATGGCATCGGCGTTGGGTTTTCGAAGGGTCTGATATTCCCTGAAAATGGCTTCCCAGTCATCAACATGCTCCTCTTCCAGGCGACCCAGTTCAGATATATCCTCAAAGCCGGCATTCATTCCCTGTCCGTAAAACGGCACCACGGCATGGGCGGCGTCACCAACCAGAGCGATCTTGTCATAATAGGTCCAGGGAAAACATTTTACGGTCACCAGCGCGCTGGTGGGATTCCGGAAAAAGTCCCGGGTCAGATTCGATATCTCGTCCTTAATATCTGGAAAATGCTCACTGAAGAATTTTTCCGCTTCAGCTTCAGTGGTCAGTCTTTCAAAAGAATGCTCCCCTTCAAACGGCAGAAAAAGCGTACAGGTAAAACTGCCATCCAGGTTGGGCATGGCAATGAGCATGAACTCTCCGCGGGGCCAGATGTGAAAAGAATTCCTGTCGAGTTTATGGCTGCCATCGGCATTAGCAGGAATGCGCAGCTCCTTGTATCCCACATCTATAAAATGCTGGGAATAATTGAACCGGCTTTGACGCTGCATTTTATGCCGCACTCTTGAAAAAGCGCCATCGGCACCAAAGATCAGATCAAAGTCGTACTCCTTCCACTCCCCTTTTTCGCTGTCGCCGGTAAAAAGTTTTGCTTCGGAAAGATCCACATCCCACACCTTCTCTTCAAATCTGAACTCCACCCCGGCAGCCTCGGCCAGGTCGATCATTTTACGGTTCAACACTCCGCGGGAAATGGAGTAAATAGCCTCTCCTTCCTTTCCGTATTTCTGAAAATACACCGGACTGCTGTTAACGTGCATCGCCCTTTGATACAGCGGAATGGCGAGTTTTCGCACCTCTTCCTCTATACCCGCCTGCCTTAAGGCCTTCCAGCCGCGGTTTGACATGGCCAGGTTGATGGAACGGCCCGAAAATTCTACCATCCGCACATCGGGCCGACGGTCAAAAACAGTAACGTTATGGCCTTTCTGTTTCAGGTGCAGGGCCAGAAGCGACCCCACAAGCCCCGATCCCACTACGGCAATGTTCTTAGAATGCTGCATGAGGGCGAAAGTACGAATTATTGTCGGTTCTCAGTTCTCAGTTTTCAGTTCTCAGTTGTCGGTTGTCGGTTTGTGGAGTCCTAAATAGGGTTGACCATTTTCGAAGTTGTTATTAATCCTATTTAATGGAAGTTTAAAGTTATTAATTCTTTTCTCTTTTTACCTTCATATTCTACCGGAGTAAAATGATTTATAGAGCTATGAGGTTTTTCATGGTTATACATATAGACAGCCTTACTTAATTTTCTATTTAGACTATTAAAATCAATGGGATTATAGCCTTTCAAGTAGCTATTTTTTATGGTCCCATTGATCCTTTCTGCATGTGGATTTTCATACACATTATCACACATACTATTTCGTAATAATCCTCTGGTAA
>NZ_FNGG01000007.1 GCF_900102915.1 Salinimicrobium catena | reverse complement strand
GACGTGACGGAAGCCTTTACCAGCGCCGATGGCACCGGAGATTGTTTTACGGCTGTTAGTCTGGGTTCTCCTACTTTTTCCGACAATTGTACTACCCCTACGTTGAAAGCTTACGTGAATGGCTACCCCATAAATCCATCCACCCATCTCTTTCCTAAAGGTACTACGACAATTACCTGGGAAGTAACAGATGGAAGCAACAATAAAGCTACGACGATTCAAACAGTAACAGTGCAAGATGATGAGAATCCCGTTATTGAATCTCCTTCTCCGGTTACCGCCTATACGAGTGAGGATGGCACTGGAAATTGTTCAACTACTGCAATGATCGGCTTCCCGGCCATTAAAGACAACTGTAACACCGTAAGCACCAAAGCGTATATTGGAAGTACTGAGATAAACCCGGAACTTTACGAATTTCCCGTCGGCTCCACCACGGTAACCTGGATAGCCAGGGATGCCGGTGGACTTACCAGTAGATCAGACCAGGTGGTTACTGTTATTGATGATGAAGATCCCATACCCAATGACCTTAATACGATAAACTGGGGTTGCTCTTTCACCGTACCCACTCCAACAGCTACAGATAATTGCGATGAAACTTTGACAGTGACCGCGAATCGTTCAACCACATTTGATTCTTCAGGAGTCATTGTTTGGACATTTACCGATGATCGAGGAAATTCCTCTACTGCAGAGCAAACCATTAATATCAACCCTATGACGGCTACGGTTTCCTCTACACGCACCACCGTATATGGTAAAAATGACGGAACAGCCACTGTTAATCTCTCAGGCGGAATTTCACCGTATACCTATGAATGGCGACTCACAGGAAGTCCGACAATAGTTTCAACCGCAAAAGAGGCAACCAATTTAGCAGCAGGAATATATGAAGTAACGGTAATTGATGTAAATGGATGTAAGACCATCGAGCAGGTCGAAGTTATCAGCGCTGTATTACCCGAACACGTTGCTTCTTCAGCTTGTTATGATGTCCACGATTATATACGTACCTCTACTTTTGAGATCGATCTTCCTAATGTAGCCGGAGGTGTGGGAGATCCTCAGAATTTCACTTATGAATGGAATTTCGGTTTAGATGCCAGTCCAAATACTGCCACAGGCCCACAGGAGCATACGGTGACCTGGGAGGCCCAGGGAGACAAGATCGTTTATCTAACAATTACAGATGAGAGCGATTATAAGCAGACTTTTTCTATTCCTCATTATGTAGGGGGATGTTTTGAAGGCTGCGGGGCTACGTCGAACTTTGTAATGGATACGAATAATTTTTTCATTGGAGATGAATTTGGTAATCCTCTAACCGGCGATAATTGCGATTCCGTTACCGACAAATATATGTGGATCGATATCATTAATAATGCAAATGGTTACTCCTTAAGTGCTGAAATGAACTATGCTGTTAATAATGGAACTGAAACTATTACTGGTAAAGCTATAGGTTGTTTTTCAGAAGTTGTGGGTTATGATAACCAGGGGGATCCTGTTTATAACGAAATTCCGACAGGTCTTTTTCGTTTGTTTAAGGTACAGGAAAGCGGAACAGCTACAGATATGATCACCTGGCAGTGTGGTAGTACTTTCAAGGTCGAAGGAATTAATATCCGCTGGACAAATCAGGACACCAGGGGTTGTAATGAAGGAACGAAACCAATGTGCTACGGCCCGGAAACTGAAGTCATTGTCAAGACTCCGCTGGTAGTGGATGCCACACCAGAGGACGTTCTTTGTAAGGAGGAAAGTACAGGAAGCATCACGGTTCATGCGGCAGGTGGGTTAAAGCCTTACCAGTATAGTCTTTTATCTGGACCTGTGACACGCCCCTACCAGGATTCAGAATATTTTTACAATTTACCTGCAGGGGAATACACCTTCAGCGC
This sequence comes from Salinimicrobium catena, assembly GCF_900102915.1. GTDB lineage: Bacteria > Bacteroidota > Bacteroidia > Flavobacteriales > Flavobacteriaceae > Salinimicrobium > Salinimicrobium catena. The sequence continues at coordinate 106,817 of NZ_FNGG01000007.1, read as the reverse complement.
AAAAGATGCAGATACAATTATAACTACCGGAACAGTCGTTATTTCTGAGCCAGCAACCAAAGTAAGTGCAACTTTAGCCGTTAGCAGTGAAATTACCTGCTATGGAGGCACAGGAACGGCTACGGTAACCCCTTCTGGAGGAGTGAGCCCTTATACTTATTCCTGGAGTTCTGGCCATACCACCGCTACTGCAGACAACCTTTTGGCCGGCATTACCTATACTGTTACTGTGACAGATGCAAATAGCTGTAAAATTACCAAAGAGTTAATTTTGACCCAACCCGCACAATTGACACGTGCGAATGCGGGAATCGATCAGTCTTTTGGCTGCGGAATTACTTCTACAACCCTGGCCGGAAATCTTCCAGCTACAGGTGAAAAAGGAACCTGGTCCCTTGTCTCGGGAACAGGAGGAGCCTTATCATCTACAGACCTGAATGACCCGAATGCTCCTTTTACCGGAGAATCTGGGCAAACCTACGTGTTGCAATGGACGATTTCCAAAACTGACGGCACCTGCCCGAACAGCGATAGGGTTTCCATTACTTTTGCTGAAAAATGCAGCACACTGAATTTTGATGGCATAGATGATCACGTGGTAATGGGAGATCAATACGGGTTTACCAGTACAGACTTTACCCTGGAAGCATGGGTGCGACCGAAATCAGTGAATGGAACCAAGACCATCCTGTCTAAAAGAAATACTGGCAACATGGCTTCAGGGGGATATGACCTGGATATAATTAATGGTGCAGTAAGCTTTCGATGGAATGACAATAAGGTTTATACTACTGCCCAGGTAGGGACTGATCGCTGGTACCATGTAGCGGTTATCTTTAGTGAAGGTATACCCGAAATTTTTGTGGATGGAATATCAATCCCTCTACAATTGGATATAGCGGCTTCCGGAAACCCAAAGGCTATTAATCATCCGTTCATGATAGGAGGTGCCTATTATCAGAATAGTCCTGAACGGCCAAAAAATCTATTCCACGGTTGGATTGAAGAAGTTCGGCTCTGGAAAACCGCTCTTAGTGTGGAACAGTTGCGGTTCATGATGAATCAAAGAGTGGTATCTACAACAAATGCATTGGGAGAAACAGTTGTAAAAGGAGAGGTACTACCAATGGCTGTTCCGGGTGACCTGCTTTGGTCTAATCTTTCGGGGTACTACAGATTGAAGGTATTGGAGATTGATGCAGTGAACGGTACCACGCCCGATTTTGCCAGTAATCCTACCGCGGGTTACCTTCGGAATATTGAAGAGGAACAAGAGAACTCAGCTCCTCTCCCTTATATTTCGGCTCAAGATGGCAACTGGTGGGAAGTGAATTCCTGGCTTTATCCCGATTATTGGGATGCGCCTAACAGCAACGGTATCAATGGCCAAAAAATAGACTGGAACATCGCCCGGGTCGCACATGACCTCAACTCTGGAAATCAAAACATTAAACTCCTGGGACTTATCCTGAAAAACGGAAAACTGGATATGTTGGGGGTAAATCAATCCAGTGTGGGCACGGCAGGAACAGGTAATGGCTTAACTATTACTAAATATCTTGATCTGGATGGATTCATTGACCTCAATGGAGAATCCCAACTGGTACAGCCGCAAGGCAGTATTCTAGATGGTAATGGATATTTGGAAAGGGATCAACAGGGAACCGGAAGCAGTTATAATTATAATTATTTCTCTTCTCCCGTAAGCACTGCGGGTGGTGAACCAAATTCGGGTTACACCATAAGGAGCGTTCTTCGATCGGGTAGCGACCCTGCCAATCCCGGCAACATTAATTTTAATTACCAGTACCATTATGCAGATGGCCCTTTGAGCGATCCTTTAAAGATAAGCTCCTATTGGCTGTATAAATTTCATGGAGTAGCAGGGGAATATAATCAGTGGCATTGGATAGGACCTGATGGCCATCTTCAAGCCGGAGAAGGCTTTACTATGAAAGGTTCCTCTGGTCACCTTGGTATACTTGACCTGCAGAATTATGTTTTTACAGGTATGCCAAACAATGGCCCCATCTCGTTTACAATTGACACCAATGAGAACAGGTTGATCGGCAATCCATATCCTTCAGCTATTGATGCCGATATGTTTATTCAGCAAAACCTGAAGAACAAAAATGAAGAATATGTCTTTAACGGCACTTTATATTTTTGGTCTCATTTTAAAGGAAAGACCCACTATTTGACACGATATGAAGGAGGATACGCCATGTATAACCTTCTGGGGGCTGCCCGGGCTGTTGCTAATGATGCTCGTATTAATGCTACCGGAGAAACAGGAGGTATGGAGCCACGCAGATACATCCCTCCAGGCCAGGCATTTTTTATAAATTCTGCAGAAGATGATCAGGTTCCCAATGAGTCTAATAAACTTCCACTTCCCGTAGGTATGGTAGGAGGCGAAATCCAGTTCAACAATAATCAAAGAGTTTTTCAAAAAGAAGATCCGGCAAAAGCCGTCTTTCATAGCAAAGAAAAACCGAACACACCAGACTCAAAAAATGTTGAAGTGGAAGCTGTTGAGGAGGATAGCCGCAAAAAGATCTGGTTAAAATCCCGGTCTCCTATGGGTTATCACAGACAGTTGTTAGTGGGAGCAGACATTAATGCTACACTCCATTTCGACCCGGGATATGACGCACCTGTACTTGACATAGTTGATGAAGACATTTACTGGGATATGGAACAAATGGAGCTTATCATTCAGGGAGTGCCAGATTTTCATAAAGAGGTAGAACTCCCACTGGGACTTAAAGTGAAACACGAAGGAGACTTTACTATTGGAATAGATAAGCTTGAAAACATTCCAGATGATTTTGCCATACTTTTAAAGGACACCCTGGGGAATGAGCATCATGATCTAAGAAGATCAAATTTTACTTTCACTGCCTCTCCCGGAACCATTAATGGCAGATTTTCAATTGTGTTTCTGAATGAAAAGCAGGATCCAGAAGAAATTCTTGAGGAAGAAAAAACAATTCCCGTCGAGCTATTCTACTCGCGAGAAGATAAAACTGTGAATATTCACAATCCCGACCTTATCCCTTTGGTGCAGGCAGCTCTCTACAACCTGAACGGTCAGCATCTTCGAACTTATGGCTACCTACCTGCGAAAAGAACAGTTCAACTGGCCATACCACAAAAAACTTTGGGAGTGTATATTTTAAGACTTGAAACAGCTCAGGGAATTAAAACCTTAAAATTCCTTATAGACTAAAAATATAACACTCATCCCTTTAAAAGACCACCGGAATTTGATCAGGTGGTCTTTTTGTTTATTTAATTTCCTTTTTTGCGACCCTAATGCAGTAGAAAATCCTGAAAGAATTCTCTGTCAAAAATATCAATTTATACAGTTTTTTCTTACAAAACTTTTTTGGTTCGCATTCTTCTCATCATTTATTCTGCCTGACTTTAGACCTGCTTGATAACTGTTTTATAGAGATTTAGACTAATAATTTTCCGTTAAAAGCCCTAAAATCTCGTTAAAAAGCGTATTTTTGTCGTTAAAATGCATCTGCGTATGGAAAAAATTACTTTACCCGGAAAGATCTGGACTCTCGTTTCGGTTTTTATTTTTTCGACCATCGTTTTTTCAACCGCTTCTACCTCAGATCTGGCTGAATTGACGATCACCGTTGATGATGTTCAGAATGTAAGCTGCCCTGGAGACACTACTGGGGCAATTTCTGTAAACGTTTCTGGCGGAACAGGCATTTATACCTATTCCTGGACCCATACAGATGACGGCACTACCTATGCAGTTAACGAGCCCAATATTACAGGGCTTGGCGCAGGTTCTTATTCAGTTACGGTTACAGATGAAAGCGGTTTGACCGAAACCTCAGAGCCCATTGAAATTACAATAAGTGACATTGAGGCTCCCGTAATTACGGTAACACCCATTACTCAATCTGCAGATCTTGATGAGTGCACAGCGGCGATAACATCTACTACCCTTCAGGATTCCATTTCTGTATCTGACAACTGCAGCGTTGGTGCACCCACTGGTTCGCGCAGCGATGGTCTTGCTTTGTCTGATTCCTACCCGGTAGGAACGACAATTATCACCTGGAATGTAACCGACGCAAACGGAAATCCAGCCGATCCCGTTGACCAGACAATAACTGTTACCGATGACCAGGCTCCTGTTGCAACTGCCGTAACTACCATAACAATTTCGCTGAATGCTTCGGGACAGGCAACGCTTCTACCAGAAGATGTTGATGATGGTTCTCTGGACAATTGTCCTTCCTCTCTTCAGCTATCTCTTAGCCGGTCAACTTTTGATTGTTCTCATTTAGGTACAAATACTATTCAATTGATCGCTTCAGACAACACTAATCCTGACAGTGAGGTGGATGTTGAAGTGATCGTGATCGATGATCTTGCCCCGGTCATCACCGCTGAACCTGTAAACGTTTCCACAGATCCCGGTCAATGCTACGCCACGGTAGCCATGACCGCTTCCGCAGAGGACAATGACACCTGCGGCAGTGTAGATCTCCAGGGGGTGCGCAGCGATGGTCTGCCACTCACCGATACATATCCCGTTGGCCCCACTACCATTACCTGGACGGCAAGAGATTCTTCAAACAATGAAATTTCTGTTGAACAAGTCATCACAGTGACCGATACTGAAAAACCGGTCATAGATTTTGCACCTTCTATCACAAAAGATAATTCTCCCAGAGAGTGTTATGCCTCCGTTGCGATCTATCCTCCCAAGGCAACCGACAATTGCGGAGTAGGTGAGCCTGTCGGAACAAGAAATGACGGTCGTCCGCTATCGGCTACCTATCCGGTGGGAACAACCGTCATCTCCTGGGATGTGACCGATATTCATGGAGTTGCTGCAGAAACTGTAAAACAGGTGATCACAATCGTAGATGCCGAAAAACCCCTCGCACCTACTCTTCCCGATATTGAAACAAGTTGTGAGATCACTCTTACCCCCCCAAAAGGAACAGATAACTGTACGGTAAGCGAAAACATCAAGGTTACCACTTCCGATCCGCTCACCTATAAACCGCAGAACAACATTACTGAACATACTATCACCTGGAGATTTGAAGATGAAAAGGGTAATGTGACCTATGCAGACCAAAAATTGACCATCAACCCCATTATCACAACTCTTACTACCTCTGAGGTTACTTGTAACGGGGGTAACGATGGAACTATAGAAATTGAGGCGGTAGGCGGGGAACCCCCGTATACATTTGCACTTAATAATGACAGTTTTAGCAATACTTCTGTTTTTACTAATCTTACCGCCGGAATTTACAATGTAAAGGTCAAAGACCAGACGGGGTGTATCTGGCAGGAATCTGTGGAGATCGTCGAACCTGATGCTTTGGCATATACTCCTCCAGCTGATGGAATTTACACGACAACCACCGCCGAAAGTTGCTATGGAGCCCAGGACGGTTCAATTCAGTTAAACGGAACTATTACTGGGGGTAACGGCAATTATCAGTACTCAGTTGACAATATCAACTTTAGCAGCAACCCTATAACCGGGCTCAATTCTGGTGAATATGAGGTTTTCGTCCAGGACACCAATGGTTGTAGATTGCCACAGGCGATTCCCGCTGTTGTAGAAGGCCCTGATGAATTAAAGGCCGATATTGAAGTTATTGACGTGAAATGTTATCAGGCCGATTCCGGCGGGATCAAAGTTTCCAATCCTACAGGCGGGAACAGTACTCCTTACAGTTTCAGGATCAACGGAGGTAACTGGCAAACTAATTCTACCCCTACCGGGTATGATTTCAGCGGACTAACGGCCGGAATATATACTGTAGATATGAAAGATGCCAGTGATTGTATCAGAACCCTGGCAACAGTCACTATTACAGAACCAGATATTCTCCTGGCAAATGTTACCACCACAAGGACCACAACCTATGGCTCGGCAACCGGATCTGCTACTGCTTCACCTACAGGAGGAAACGGACTGTACACCTATCAGTGGAAAAATTCGAATGGAGTCCTGGTAGCGACTTCCCAAACCGTCACCGGATTAAAGGCAGGAACTTATGAGGTTACTGTAAGTGATTCTGCAGGATGTAAGGATGTAAGGACCTTCCAGATCTTTGATGCCGTAAAAGCGGAGATCAGTGCGATTTCAGTTTGTATGGAAACCGAAGACACCATTCGCACCTCAACTTTTCAGGTAGACGTAGACCAGACCATGGGAGGTGAGGGAGAGTCTTATGCCTTCACCTATTCGTGGGATTTTGGCGAGGGAGCTTCTTTGCCATCTGGAACTACAGGGATCGGACCCTTTGAAGTGAGTTACCTTTCACCGGGAGATAAGACCATCACCCTTACGGTGACAGACGAAGGAGGCGTAACCAGTGTGCATACATATCAACACTATGTAGGAGAGTGTTTTGAGACCTGTGATTCATCTCAAAACTTCGAGGCCTATAATGACAGTTTTTATATAGGTGATGCTAATGGAGTGAAAATGGGTGCCGATGAATGTGATGACTCTACTCCTATGTACATCTGGTTCATAGTAAAGAAGAGTTCCAATGTTTACAGGCTTTATTCGGAATTCATTTATACTGTTTCAACAGCTTCCTCTACAAAACAGTACAAAGCCACTAACTGTTTTGCAAATTTAGATAGCAACGGTGTTCCTATCCAGCTTAAACCAGAAGATAAAGTCCGCCTTAATGAAATTGGCCCCGGCGAAAACCAGATCAACTGGAAATGTGACGAGGTCCTGAATTTGATCCATATCACTTATAAATGGACTAACAACACCAGTAAAGCTTGTGGTGATACAGAGCGAAATATGTGTGCATCAAGCAATGAAACCATCCCGGTAGCCACTCCTATTAGAGCATACGCCGAAACCACCAATACCTGTTACGGGGTAGATGAGGGTTCAATTATTCTGTATGCCTTTGGAGGAACCGGAGAATTTGATTTTCAAGCGGTGAATACTGTTACCAATGACACCATAACTTCAACAATAAATGTTTTCAATGACCTTCCTGCAGGAAATTACACTGTTACCGTCACCGATAAAAAGGACGTAGCTGAAGAACTGGGGCAGGAGAAGAACAGCTATGTAATCTATGATGTTATCATTGAAGAACCGGAAGAAGCTCTTGTAGCAACAGTAGATAGCGGCAACGTATCCTGTTATGGGAACCAGGACGGCTGGGCCGAGGTAACTTCGGTTACCGGCGGCGTTCCGGGCTACACCTATCTCTGGAACGACCCGGGACTTCAGAAAACACCAAGGGCCAAAGACCTGGGACCCGGCACATATACCGTGACCATCACCGATACCTGGGGCTGTACCACGATGGAAACCATCACCATCACCCAACCTCCAGCCTTGACAAAAGCCAATGCCGGGCCAGATCAAACCAAATGCGGGTTCACTTCTACCAACCTGGAAGCAAACACTGCGCTCCCAGGAAACGGAAGATGGGAAATCATCTATCAACCGACCGGCACCTTACCTGTTATCACTGATCCAACAGATCCTAACTCCGAGTTCACGGCTACCGAAGGAAAATATGAACTTTCCTGGACAATCTCTAACGCTGATGGCAGTTGTTTCTCGACAGACAATGTCACGATCAACATAATTGAGAACTGCAACTTCCTGGATTTTGACGGTCTCGATGATTACGTCGATATGGGAACCGAATCCTATAATTTCAACACTGGAGCCTTTTCTATCGAAGCCTGGGTAAAACTTAAAACCACCGCCGGGACAAGATCAATATTGTCAAAAAAAGACCTTTCAGGAGCTGCCGGGGCAGGTTATGAACTGGTTATAACCTCCGGCGGGGTCCCTACGTTCAAGACCGGCTCTGTGAGCATTTTCCCTAATTCATCAGTGCCACTAAATACTCAGCGTTGGTACCATATTGCAGTGAGCTATGACGGTACTACGGCAAAATTATACGTGGACGGAATACAGGTGAATAGCCTTACCACCTCCAATCCCTCGCCGTCTTCTGCTCCTTTCATAGTGGGAGCCACTTATGATAGCGCATCTTTACGCCTTACCAAACCTACCACCCATTTTAATGGCTGGATCGAAGAGGTTCGTTTATGGAATACAGCGCTCACAGCTGAACAGCTCCGGTTCATGATGAACCAAAGGCTGGAAAAGAATACAGCTGCAGATGGTACGGTAATGATCAAAGGTACCGAGCTGCCCATGGATGTTCCGGGATCCTTACAGTGGAGCGATCTCGCCGGATATTACCAGTTGCTGGCCCTGGAGGCAGCCGATGGAAACGGTACTACTGTAGACCTTTCTGACACCCCGGTACCGGGTGTGCTGAAAAACATCACAACCTTTCAGGAAAATACAGCCCCACTTCCATACGTTTCAAAAAGAGACGGAAACTGGAGAGATATCGAAGCTTCCACCACCCCCTGGTTGTACGGCCGCGGAAAATGGGATGCTCCAAACAGTTTAGGGATAAATCAGCAACCTATCGATTGGAATATTGTGAGAACCTCTCATAATCTCATTTCCGGAAACAAAAATATTACGGTACTGGGGCTCCTTTCAGAAGAAAGACTTGCTACTGATGGAACGTTAGCCAGCAGCCTTTCTGTATTTGACCCTAACCACCCGTTGGATGAGTACAATCCGGGGCATGCTCTAAGGGTTACTCACTATTTGAAACTAAACGGTTTCCTTAACCTGGTGGGGGAATCACAGTTGTTGCAGAACGAAGGCAGTATTCTGGAAGAAAGCAGTACCGGTTTTTTGGAGCGCGATCAACAGGGTACAGCGAGCAGTTTTAACTACAATTACTGGTCATCGCCGGTAAGTCCTCGAGGCAGCGCAAATAATTCTCCATATACCATAGAAGGGGTTTTAAGGGATGGAACAGATCCTGCCAACCCGGGAGCTTTGAACTTCAACTATCAGTATCATTGGGCAGACGGTAGTTATACCGGGGCCAAAAGAATAAGTACCTACTGGCTTTATACCTATACTAACTTTACCAGTAACACCTACTCTGAATGGCATTATGTTGGAAAGGATGGTGAAATCAAGGCCGGAGAAGGGTATACCATGAAGGGCACTTCAGGTTCGGCTGCCATAAAGGATCGCCAGAATTATACCTTTACCGGTAAACCCAATAACGGAACCATTACACATGTTGTTTCACCGGGCAATGATTACCTGGTTGGAAATCCATACCCTTCAGCCATTGACAGCTGGGAGTTTATCCGGGATAATATCAAAGACGGTGGTAACCGAACAGAGAATGTGTTCAACGGAACGCTTTATTTTTGGGATCATTTCTCCGGAAGAACGCATTATTTAAAACGATACATTGGAGGTTATGCCACCCTGAACCTAGCAGGTGGCATCGAAGCTATTGCAACCGATGAGCGAATAAATGCAACCGGAGAACATGCCGATAAGGCCCTGAATCCAAGACGTTATATTCCCGTAGGGCAGGCATTTTATGTAAGCACTCAGGTAGATCAGGCATTGTCAGGTATAGCCGAAGTGTCGGGTGGAGAGATCATGTTCAAAAACAGTCAGCGAGCTTTTGAGACCGAGCATCAGGTAGATGACGAATCTATCTTCAAATCAAAAGAAGAAAAGCAGGCTCAAAAACAACAGTCAGACCAGAGATCAAAGATCTATTTGAGATACAGCTCTCCTGAAGGTTTCCACAGGCAGATCCTGGTCACTCAGGATGAGAATACCACCTCGGGCTTTGACCTGGGATATGATGCTCCTTTGATTGAAAATATCGATGAGGATATGTACTGGTTAATACATGATGTAGGTTTCGTCATTCAGGGAGTGCCCGATTTTGGAAATGAAAGGGAACTGCCTCTTACTGTAAAACTTCATAAAGAAGGAGAGTTCACTATTGCCATAGATAAGCTGGAGAACATTCCTGCTGACTTCCAGATCCATCTGAAGGATACCCTCACAAAGACCACACACGATCTGAGAAAATCTGCATTTAAGATGACTGAAGTGGCCGGGTCAATAGAAGGAAGATTCAGACTAGTTTTCCCGAACGTTGTAGATCCGGAAGAAACTCCTTCCTTAGAGAAAACCTCTCTTACTTCTTACTACTCAAGCAAGGAAAGTAAAGTGTCTATCGAAAACCCGTATCTCATCCCAATTCTGGGAGCGACCATGTATAACATCAACGGCCAAAAACTTGAGGAATACAATGACATTCCTCTGGAAAAGTTGATCGAACTCCCAGTGGAAAGAAGAGCCTCTGGTGTTTACATCTTAAAACTTCAAATGGAGAACGAAAGTAAGTCTATAAAGTTTATTGTGGAGTGATTGTTAGTTAGTGCATTTTAATAAGTTCTAAAAAAAATAAAGCCTGATTTCTCAGGCTTTATTTTTTGTATTTCATGGGCAAATGCACCACTTTTTTGGTTTCGAAAAAATCCTCTTCAAAATAATCCTGAAGCTCATAGATAGTAGCTTTGGGGTAGTCCTGCAGTTCTTCAGAAAGGTCTCCACCCTTAAGGTAAAGTATTCCATTCTTTAGTTCATGTTTGCTTTCCTTGGCTATCTTCCCCTGTACCCAGTGAACAAAGGTTGGCATCGCAGCCACTGCCCGACTCACTATGAAGTCAAATTTTCCGTCGATCTCCTCTACTCTCGCATTTGTCGTAACCACATTTTGGAGGCCAAGACCTTCAGAAACCTCATTTACTACCTTGATCTTTTTCCCGATACTGTCTACCAGCCTGAAATTTACTTCAGGAAAAAGTATCGCCAGGGGAATACCCGGAAAACCGCCGCCGGTACCCACATCAAGAATAGAAGCTCCTTTTTTAAAAGTCTGCACCTTTGCGATCCCTAAAGAATGCAGTACATGCCGCAGGTACAATTCGTCAACATCCTTTCGAGAAACCACATTGATCTTGCTGTTCCAGTCCTTGTAAAGATCCTGGAGCGCAGCGAATTTCTCCTTTTGATCTGGAGTAATTTCGGGGAAATACTTTTGAATTAATTCCAATTTTTACAATTTTTAGCAAAAGTAATTAATTTGAGGCAGTTAATTATGACCTTATATATGCGGAAAGGATTTTTATACTTTACCTTTGTATTCAATTTTTAGACAATTTAATGAACAATAACAGCGTACGTTTTTCCCGAACAGATTCAGCAAAATTTTTCAGAACGTTGAATAAAAGGGTCAATTCATATTTTAAGGAGAATAATCTATCCAAAACCGGCAACTGGAGACTTCATGTAAAAGCCGTGGTCATGTTCTCTCTTTTTCTTTCTCCTTACTTCCTCATTCTTAGTCTTGACATTTCACAGTGGTGGATGTTATTATTAACTGTAGTTATGGGCGTGGGAATGGCCGGTGTTGGAATGAACATCATGCACGACGGGAACCACGGCTCCTACTCCTCTGTCAAATGGGTGAATAAATTCATGGGCGGCACTATCTACATCCTGGCGGGAAATGTTTACAACTGGCAGGTACAGCATAACGTGCTGCACCACACATATACCAACATTCACGGGCATGACGAAGATTTGGAAGCCGGACGGATCATTCGATTTTCAGAACATTCTAAGTGGTACCGTTTTCATCGTTTTCAGCAGTATTATTCGGTTTTTCTTTACGGACTGCTCACCTTTAACTGGGCGCTGACCACAGATTTTACCCAGACCAAACGTTACCTGGCCAGGCAGCTTTCCTACGGAAAAATGCCAAGTCCGGTAAAACAATGGAGCCTGTTGGCCATCACAAAACTTATCTATGTTTCTATTTGGATCGTGATCCCAATTTTCTTCGTGCCTGTAGCCTGGTGGAAGATCCTTATCGGATTTTTTGTGATGCACTACACTGCCGGATTGATCCTAAGTATTGTGTTTCAGCTGGCCCATGTAGTGGAAAAGACCGAAATGCCCTTACCCGATGATACCGGCTCCATGAAGAATACCTGGGCTATCCATCAGCTATTTACCACGGTCAATTTTTCTACAAAGAACAAGATCGTTAACTGGTTCACCGGAGGACTGAATCACCAGGTGGAACACCATATTTTTCCGAATATTAGCCACATACATTATAGTAATATCTCCAAAATAGTGAAGGAAACGGCAAAGGAATGCCAGTTGCCTTACAACGAATATAAAACTACCAGGGCTGCTATTGCTGCACACTTCAGGCACCTAAAGGAAATGGGTGCAAAACCGGCAGTTTCAGCCTAACCTAAATCAAAAATTCACTTGCATGTATAATCTATCCAACCGCATCAAGAGCATGTCTACCTCCCAAACTTTGGCCATGGCCGCAAAGTCAAGGGAATTAAAGGCAGAAGGAAAAGATATTATCGGCCTGAGCCTGGGCGAACCCGATTTCAATACTCCGGATTTCATTAAGGAGGCCGCCATTAGAGCCATTAATGAGAATTATAATTCGTACACGCCGGTAGACGGTTATGTGGAGCTAAAGGATGCCATCATCACCAAGTTCAAAAGAGATAATGGCCTAACCTATGATCGCTCACAAATAGTGGTTTCCACGGGAGCCAAGCAATCTTTGGCCAATGTAGCCATGGTGATGCTCAACCCGGGTGACGAGGTCATTTTGCCATGTCCATACTGGGTGAGTTATGCAGAGATCGTAAAACTCGCAGAAGGTGTTCCTGTTGAAGTGCCTACCACCGTAGAGACCAACTTCAAAATGACTCCTGAGCAGCTTGAAAAAGCCATCACTCCAAAAACGAAAATGCTTTGGTACAGTTCTCCCTGCAACCCCAGCGGGATGGTGTACAGCAAAGAAGAACTACGTGCTTTGGCCGATGTTCTGGTAAAATATCCCGATATCGTTGTGGTGAGCGACGAGATCTACGAGCACATTAATTTTGTGGGAGAGCACGCCTCTATGGCCCAGTTTGAAGACATGTATGATCGCGTGGTGACCGTGAACGGGGTGAGCAAGGCCTTTGCCATGACCGGTTGGAGGATTGGTTATATTGGCGCGCCTGCGGAAATTGCCCGTGCCTGCAACAAAATGCAGGGGCAAATCACCAGTGGCGCAAACTGTATCGCACAAAGAGCGGTGATCACTGCTCTGGAAGCTCCTGTGAGTGAGATTCAGTATATGATAGATCGTTTCAAAAGCCGAAGAAAACTGATCATTGACCTGCTTAGTGAAATCCCCGGATTTGTGATCACCGAGCCGGAAGGTGCCTTTTATGTATTCCCAGATGTATCTGAATTTTTCGGAAGGACCATCAAAGGTCACAAAATAAATGACGCTACAGATTTTTCAATGTTCCTGCTGGAAGAAGCCCTGGTGGCTACTGTAACCGGTGACGCTTTTGGAAGCCCTAACTGCATCAGGCTCTCATACGCAGCAAGTGAAGCTGAAATTGAAGAAGCCATGAAGCGCATCAAAAATGCAGTTTCTGAAGCCTAATTTTTTTGAATAAAAACTGAAATCCCCATTCTCGCGAATGGGGATTTTTTTTTAATAAATTTTCAGTATTACATCAAAAAAAGGCCTTTTAGAACCTCCTCTTTCAAAAGATTAGATATTAATTCCATTTTCTCTGCCCTCTGTCCTCTATCTACTAAAAACCTACCTTCTTCTCCAGAAGAAAGGCGTTAGTAGGATCAATACGGTGAACAGTTCAAGCCTTCCTATCAGCATTAGGAAAGCGCACCACCACTTCCCGGCAAAAGGCAGGGCATCATAGTTGTTTACCGGCCCTAAAAATCCAAAGGCAGGACCAATATTCCCAAGGGAGGAAGCCGCTCCCCCAATGGCCGTTTCAAAATCCAGCCCCATTGAGGCCAGCACCACGGCGCCAATGATAAAAGAGAGCATATAAAGTATAAAGAATCCCAGGATGTTGAAAACGATCTTTTTGCTGATGCTTTTTCCATTGTAATGCACCGGCAGCACCGCGTTTGGGTGCAGAGTTCTCTTGAACTCGATAAGTCCGTTCCTGATCATGATCACGTGACGCATCACTTTCACACCTCCTGCCGTTGACCCGGCAGAACCTCCCAGGAAGAACATCCCGAAAAAGAAGACCGTTAAAAACGGTGTCCACATGGTATAATCAGCCGAAACGAATCCGGTTGTGGTCACCACCGCCAGCACCTGGAAAAGAGCGTGCCGCAAGGCACTTTCAGATTCTCCGTAAACCATTGGATGGTCAATTGAAGACACTCCAGGGTCGGCCCTAAAGATGATGATCAACGTGGCCACTATGGTAAACCCGATGATAAAATAGCTGTACCACTTGAACTCTTCATCCCCTATCACCTTTCTAAATTTACCTTTAAAACCAAAATAACTGATCACGAAGTTGGTTCCTGCCAGGAACATGAAAAGTATGACTATATACTGTATCAGCGGATTATCATTCCAATAGGCAAGGCTGGCATTTTTAGTTGAAAAACCTCCGGTAGACATAGTGCTCAGCGCATGGTTGGCAGCATCAAAGAGCCCCATTCCGGCCAGTTTTAAAAGTACTGTTTCAGCAAAAGTAAGTCCTACATAAATGAACCAAAGTCGTTTAGCAGTATCTGTAATTCGGGGTTTTAATTTATCTGCGCTGGGGCCGGGAGCTTCCGCAGCAAATAACTGCATTCCTCCAATTCCCAGTAATGGCAGAATGGCAATTGCCAATACGATGATCCCCATCCCGCCTATCCAGTGGGTAAGACTTCGCCAAAAAAGGATACCTTTTGGAATGGATTCTATATCATTGAGAATGGTGGCACCAGTGGTTGTGTAACCAGACATGGTCTCAAAAAAAGCATTGGTAAATAAAGGAATGCTTTCGCTCAGCACGTAGGGTAGTGTCCCGCTAAGGGCCATAAGCACCCAGCCAAAGGTAACGATCAGGTATCCGTCGCGTTTCTTGATCTCCCGTCTGTGTCCTTTGGTAAAGAACATCAGTAAAACCCCGGTAATGACCGTTATTAACGCAGCGGTAAAGATCTCCAGAGCCACCCCATCCTCGTAATACATGCTAACTACTGAAGCTGTAAACATAAAACCGCCATTGCACACCAACAGCAGCCCCATGATATGACTTATGATGGGCTTATTGAGTCGTGGCATTACAGGAACATTTTTTCAACCTTACTAATCGAGTGCGGCAGGCAGCAAATCACGGCCCTGTCTCCGGGTCTTATCTTGAAGTCCCCAAGGGCGATCTGCCCCACTCCTTCCCTGATGATCCCGCCAATAATGGCCGATCGTGGAAAATCCAGGTCCACGATCCTTTTATTGGCAACCCTTGAAGAAGGCTTAACAATGAACTCCAGCAGCTCGGCATCCATATTGTTGAGCCTGGTCATGGCCACAACTTCCCCTTTTCTGATATACCTGAAGATATTGTTCGCTGCCAAAAGCTTTTTATTGATGAGCGTATCAATACCAATAGAATGGCTCAACTGGAAGTAATCCATGTTCTCCACCAGGGCAATGGTACGTTTTACGTTCTTGGACTTGGCCACAAGACAGGTCATGATGTTGGTTTCAGAATTTCCCGTAACCGCGATAAAGGCATCCATATCCTGAATGCTTTCCTCCTCCAGCAGTTCCACATTCCTTCCGTCACCGTGAATGATGAGTGCCTTTGGCAGTTCATCTGCCAGGTCAAAAGCGGTCTTTTTATCGCTTTCAATAAGCTTGATGTTCAATTTTTTCTTGCAGAGGTCATAGCTGGTCTTACGACCAATTTTACTTCCTCCCAGTATCATGACATTTTTAATGTCGTGCCTCTTCTTTCCGGTAAGTTTATAAAGGTCGTTCACCCCACCTTTGGTGGTGATAAAATACACCTGATCGCCTTCTCTAAAATAGGTATTTCCTCGGGGAATGATAGTATCCTGACTCGCCTTGCGCTGCATGGCTATAGGCATAAAATGTATGCCCGGGAATATCTTTGCCGTTTCTTTAACCGTTTTTCCAACGAATGCAGCCGAATCTGATAGTCCAAGACCAACCATAGTAAGTGCTCCGTTCTCGAATTCGTAACTGTCATTAAAAGCAGACTGGTTTAGCAGCAATTCGATCTCCCGCGCCGCCAGGGCTTCAGGAGAAATAAGTTCATCGATCCCAAACTGCACAAAGCCTATCTCATCCTTATTTTCTAAAAATTCGGTATTGGCGATCCGCGCGATGGTACGTTTAGCCCCCAACTGTTTTGCCAGCACACAGACAGTAATATTGGTGGTCTCGCTGCTGGTCACCCCTATCACCAGATCTACATTTTTAACCTGCGCATCCTTAAGAACAGCGATAGAGGTCGCATCTCCACGCATGGTACGTATATCGAGGTGTGTATCGGCGTATAGAAGATTATCCCTGTCGATATCAATTAAAGTAATGTCCTGTGATTCGTAAGACAATAGTTTCGCTAAATGGAATCCTACTTCACCGGCACCGGCAATAATTATCTTCATAAGGGGGATGAATTTTTCAAAGAGATACAAAGTTAAGGTATTTACTTAAACCAAAAGAAAGTATGGCTCAAGTATTTAGCTTCCGTAGAGAAAATGCCCTATAATCTCGTATCTTTGGCAAAAATCTCGAAATGTCTAAAAAGATCACTCCTTATAAAGATTCTGACCTGAACAAGAAAAAGCAGGTAGAACAAATGTTCGACACTATTTCCACGAATTACGACGGTCTTAACCGTGTAATTTCTTTTGGCATTGATGTGAAATGGCGAAAAAAAGTGGTCAAACTGGTGGGCAGCACAAATCCTAATTCTGTACTGGACATCGCTACCGGAACGGGCGACCTGGCGATAAGTCTTGCAGGCACGGGGGCTTCACAGGTGATAGGACTTGATCTTTCTGAAGGCATGCTGGCGGTAGGCCGAAAAAAGATCGCCGAAAAAGGCCTTTCTGAAAGAATAGAAATGGTCCAGGGAGATTCTGAAGCGCTTCCTTTTGAAGACAACAGCTTTGATGCCATCACCGTGGCCTTTGGGGTAAGGAATTTTGAAGATCTTGAGAAAGGTTTATCTGAAATTCACCGAATCCTGAAGCCGGGTGGCATTTTCGTTGTTTTGGAAACCTCTGTACCCACTAAATTTCCATTCAAGCAAGGTTACCATTTCTACACAAAGAACCTTTTGCCGGTAATTGGCAAGCTGTTCTCAAAAGATAAAGTTGCCTATTCCTATCTTAGTGAAAGCGCGGCAGCTTTTCCTTATGGTGAGAACTTCAACAATATTTTGCGCAAAACAGGGTTTATTAATGTAGAAGACAAACCCCAAACCATGGGAGTAGCAACTATATATACCGCGTCAAAATAAATCTATGAGGTTATATCTGACATTTGCATTCGTGCTTTTTGGCGTAATCACTGCGCATGCCCAGATATTTACCCCTAATGATAAAGTGGATAACAACCCCACTTTTGACAAACAACGCTGGTCGTGGGGTTATTTTCTTGGTTTCAACAACTACGATCTCAATTTCGATTATATAAAGTATGTGCCGAGTGAGGCTACGGGTAAGGATTTTGAAGTGGACAGGACCATTGGGTTCAACGTTGGTTTGATCGGGAACATGAGGATCAATGAACATCTTGACCTGCGCCTGGAGCCGGGTGTGGCTTTTAGCCGGATCAATTTCCAGTTCTACAAAGCAGAGCCTGATTCTTTCAGGGAGATCAATAACACCTACGTTCACATTCCGCTGCTTCTAAAGTTTTCCACCACCAGGATCAACAACTTTAAACCTTTTGTAGTTGGCGGACTTTCTACCTCAATCAACCTCTCCAGCAACGAGAATAATCCCGATGACAACTACAACGGGCAGTTCAGAATGAAAACCAACGCCTACTATTATGAAATAGGCTTCGGGATAGATCTCTATATGTATTATTTCAAATTCACCCCTTCAATTAGAGGAGTATTTGGGCTGAGTGATGAAATAGTTCGCGACGACACTCCAAACAGTCATTATACCAGTAATATTGATAAAATGTCCACCAGAGCCATTTTTATCAACTTTACTTTCCAGTAAGATCCCTTCTTCTGAATTCGCTTAAGAAAATAGCCGTGGCTGTGGCCACGTTAAGGCTTTCTGTCTTTTGCAGGGCTCCCAGCTGCGGAATGAGCAGTTTTTGAGTCACATAGGATTCAACGTCCGAAGAGATCCCGTTCGCTTCATTACCCATCACAATGATTCCCCTTGCATCCAGCTCACGAGAATAAAGATTTTCACCTTCCAAAAATGCCCCGTAGACCGGCATTTTTCCCTGAATTTTTTTTAAGAAATCAGGCAGAGACAGGTAATTCACGTTTACCCTTGCAATAGATCCCATGGTTGCCTGGACCACTTTTGGGTTATAACAATCCACCGTTCCCTCAGAACAAACCAGCTCATTTACCCCAAACCAGTCACACATCCTTATGATGGTTCCCAGGTTTCCCGGGTCCTGCACATTATCAAGCGCGACGATCAGCCCTTCCGCTTCAGGCGCTGTTGGCTGCGGAATATGGAAAACCGCCAGCGCGGTTTGCGGAGTGCTGAGATTGCTGATCTTTTTAAGCTCGGCCTCCTCTATAAAATGCGTTTTGGCCCTTTCGGCATCAAAAATATCTTCCGTAGTGAACAGGGAATGCAACTGTAACGAGGAGTCGAGCAGTTCAAAAATGCCTTTTTTACCCTCTACTGTGAACAGCCCGTGCTTGCGCCTGTACTTTTTTTGGGCCAGACTGTTTATAAGTTTAATTTGGCTTTTGCTAAACATACCAAAGTTGTATTTTTGAACACTTTAAAATCACTACTTGAAACACTTTGGGGCAAAAATATCATTAATTCTTTTAACCTTCATTTTACTTTCCTCCTGTAATGCAGTTAAAAGAGTTGAGGATGATGAGCGCCTGCTCACCGATAACACCATTCTGGTTAACGGTGAGAAAATAAAGGAAAAACGCATCTACAATCAGCTGTACCAGGAGCCAAATACTACTTTTCTGGGTCTCCCTTTACAGTTATATTTTTACAATCTGGCTAAACCCAGTCCCGATTCCCTTTTTCAACACTGGCTGACCAAAGAGCCGCAAAGAAAAGAACGATTGGCAGATCTTCTTTCTGAAAAACAGGTAGTGCGCCTGGGGAATATTTACGTGAACATCAACGAGTGGATAAAGGAAACAGGAGAACCGCCTGCCGTCATCGACAGCAGCCTGGCTCAGCGTTCGGCCGACCGACTGAAGGCCTGGTACTGGAACAACGGCTGGTTCAACACCGAGACCGGCTACGAGATCATCCCTACCAAAAAGAAAAGGGCAAAAGTGAATTATTTTGTCACTCCTAAAGAACCCTATATAGTTGACTCCATTACCACCCGTATCGCCTCTATTGTGGCCGACTCCATTTATGAAGCACATAAAGCGAATTCCTTAATTGTACCCGGGCAACAATACCGCACCGAAGATTACGGGACAGAAAGGGAACGCCTCACCAGCCTTTTCAGGAATAACGGACTTTATTATTTTGAGCAGGAAAACCTGAGTTTTGAAGCCGATACCATCAACACCGATCACAAGGTAAATACCGCGGTCATCATTCAGAACCGGCAGGCCACGGTAAATGGAACAGCTACCAGGATCCCTTACAAGGTGCACAAGATAAGCCGGGTAAACATTTTTCCCGATTATACCTTTGAGAACCGAAACGATCCAGTTACCGACACCGCTTCCAGGGAAGGTTACCACATTTACAGTTTTGGTAAATTAAAGTACAGGCCCAGAGCTCTTACAGATGCCATCTTCATCACCCCCAACAACATCTATTCAGATGAGCAGCGCAGCCTCACCTATAACCGGCTTAACCAGCTAAGGATCTTTAAATATCCGAATATACAGTATATGGAAGATCCTGCCGACAGCACCGGCACCGATCTTATCGCCAATGTGTTCCTTACAGCAAGGCAACGCTATTCTTTAGGCTTTGAATTCGACATTTCACAAAGCAACATTCAAAAGTTCGGAATTGGATTTGGAGGTTCGCTTCTTATAAGAAATGTCTTTAGAGGTGCAGAGATCCTGGAAATTTCGGCCCGCGGAAGCATTGGCTCCTCTAAAGATGCGGCCAATGATACCGACAGGTTCTTTGACATTACTGAAGTAGGAGTCGACATGGATCTTACCCTGCCCCGAATATTCTTTCCGGTTTCTACGGAAAGTTTCATTCCAAAGTACATGTACCCCTTCACCACCTTCAGCCTGGGAGCGAGCACCCAGACAAACATTGGTCTGGATAAACAAAGCTTAACAGCAGTAATGAATTACCGCTGGCTGCCTTCAGAAACCCTTACCCACCTTCTTGACCTGGTCAATATTCAATATGTAAGGAATCTTAATATTCCCAACTATTTCAATGTGTACCGAAACTCCTATCAAGAACTGAATGACATTGCCACTGCCGAGAACGTGGTTACCAACGAAGGCTACTTCGTGATCAATGAAGACGGAGGCAGGAACCTTATTATTCCCGAGGGCGCCAACGCTTTTTTAAGGGATGCCCGAATTGGGGAGGTGGAAAATCTCACAAATTCTCAAGTGCAGAACTTGAACGACATCAGGGAAAGAAAGAACAGACTGACCGAGGATAACTTAATTTTCGCTTCAAATTTCTCCTACATCCTTAATAAAAAGGAGAACATCTATGACGAGGATTTTTCCCGCCTGCGTGTAAAAGTGGAAACTGCCGGTAACTTCCTTTCGATGGTCTCTAAGGTTGCTAACCTTGATCAAAATGAAGATGGCAAATACAATCTTTTTGGGGTCAATTTCTCCCAATACGCCAAAACCGAAATAGATTACATAAAGCATTGGGATCTTGGCAGGAAAAATATTTTTGCCATCCGCACCTTTGGCGGGATCGCTATTCCTTATGGGAACTCCAACAGCATTCCTTTTATCCGCAGCTTCTTTGCCGGCGGGCCCAACGACAACCGTGCATGGCAGCCATACTCACTAGGACCCGGAAGCAGCGGCGGCAGGAACGAGTTCAATGAAGCTAACATGAAAATAGCCTTAAGTGCAGAATACCGTTTCAATCTTTTTGGCGATCTCAACAGCGCTGTTTTTGTGGACGCCGGCAACATCTGGAACGCGCTAGATGTGGTAGAAGAAGAGGCTTCCACCTTCACCTCTTTACAAGATCTGGAAGAACTGGCAATAGGCACGGGCGTTGGGCTGCGCTATGATTTTGATTTCTTTGTATTGCGTTTTGATGTTGGTTTCAAAACCTATGATCCGGCCAGGCCCGAAGGCAGCAGGTGGTTCAGAGACTACAACCTTCCTAATGCCGTCTATAACGTGGGGATCAATTATCCTTTTTAAGCCGGTAAATTTTCTTATTTTTGTTATCCTAAAATTAAAAACCTATGAGTCATAATATTAAACCCGGAGTAGCCACCGGAAAAGAAGTCCAGGAAATCTTTAAATACGCAAAAAGCAAGAATTTCGCCTTGCCTGCGGTGAATGTGATAGGAAGCAGCAGTATCAACGCCGTGCTTGAAACAGCAGCAGAACTTAACGCTCCCGTGATCATCCAGTTCTCTAACGGTGGTGCGCAGTTCAATGCCGGAAAAGGCCTTTCTAACGATGGTGAAAAAGCGGCTATTGCCGGGGCAGTAGCAGGGGCCAAACATGTGCATGAACTGGCAGAACTTTACGGTGCTACCGTGATCCTGCACACAGACCACTGCGCCAAAAAACTCACCGGGTGGGTTGACGGACTTCTGGATGCCAGTGAAAAGCATTATGAGCAATTTGGAAAACCGCTTTACAGCTCTCATATGTTAGACCTTTCTGAAGAGCCACTTGAAGAGAACATCACTGTTTGCCGCGAATATCTTGAGAGAATGAGCAAGATGGGAATGACCCTTGAGATCGAATTAGGGGTAACCGGCGGAGAAGAAGACGGAGTAGATAACACCGATATCGATTCTTCAAAATTATACACTCAGCCTGAAGAAGTGGCTTACGCTTACGAAGAACTAAGCAAAGTGAGCGACCAGTTCACCATTGCTGCTGCCTTCGGAAACGTTCACGGGGTATACAAACCCGGAAACGTAAAACTTACTCCGGTGATCCTCAAAAATTCCCAGGAATATATTTCAGAAAAATTCGGAGTTGGTGAGAACACTATTGACTTCGTTTTCCACGGCGGAAGCGGTTCCACCGTAGAAGAGATCAGGGAAGCCATTGGATACGGGGTGATAAAAATGAATATAGATACAGACCTTCAGTATGCCTATACCGAAGGGATCAGGGATTATATGGGAGAAAAAGGGGAATACCTGAAGTCTCAGATAGGAAATCCTGAAGGACCAGAAGTTCCGAACAAAAAATATTACGACCCAAGAAAATGGTTAAGAGAAGGGGAATTAACCTTTAAGGCCAGACTAAAAAAGGCTTTTGAAGATCTTAATAACGTCAATACTTTATAATCAAAAAATTATAACTTGTTTCGCTTTTGAAACATTAAATCCAACAGTCAATGGCTTGGTTTAGAAGAACACAAAAAGGGATACAAACAGCTACCGAAGACAAAAAAGATGTTCCGAAGGGCTTATGGTACAAATCCCCCACCGGCAAGATCGTAGATGCAGAACAACTGGAGAAGAATTTCTACGTTAGTCCAGAAGACGGTTATCATGTAAGGATAGGAAGTAACGAATACTTCCAGATCCTTTTCGATGACAACCAGTACACAGAGCTGGACAAGAACCTCACTTCAAAAGACCCCCTCAATTTTGAGGACACCAAGAAGTATACAGATCGTCTTGCATCAGCCCAGGAAAAAACCGGCCTAAAAGATGCAGTTCGCACAGCAGTTGGAAAATCAAAAGGAAAAGACCTGGTGATCGCCTGTATGGATTTCAAATTCATTGGAGGTTCAATGGGAGCTGTTGTTGGGGAGAAGATCTCCCGTGCGGCAGATTATGCTTTAGAACACAAAATTCCTTTGATGGTGATCTCAAAATCTGGAGGAGCAAGAATGATGGAAGCTGCCTACTCTTTGATGCAGCTTGCAAAGACTTCAGCTAAACTGGCGCAGCTTGCCGATGCGAAGATCCCGTACATTTCCTTATGTACAGATCCAACCACCGGGGGCACCACCGCCTCTTTTGCCATGCTTGGAGACATCAACATTGCAGAACCCGGAGCTTTGATCGGTTTTGCGGGACCTCGAGTGGTTAAGGACACCACCGGAAAAGATCTTCCGGAAGATTTCCAAACCGCAGAATTCCTTAAGGAACACGGCTTTTTGGACTTCATTACAAAGCGTTCAGAATTGAAGAACAAGGTGAATCAATATATTGACCTTATTCTGAATCAACCTTTAAGGGCTTAAAACCCTCTTTTACTGAGGATCAAAAATTTAATTTGCGCCGGGATAGTTAATTATACAGAAAGTAGTATATTTGCCGCCTGGCAGAGAGGCTGTCATATACATAAAAATCATTAAAATTAATATTGGAATGTATTTAACAAAAGAAGCCAAACAGGATCTGTTTGCAAAACACGGTAAAGGAAAGAATGACACAGGATCTGCCGAAGGGCAAATCGCTTTGTTCACTCACCGCATTGAACATTTAACCCAGCACCTTAAGAACAATCGTAAAGATTATAACACCGAGAGGTCATTGGTTAGACTGGTAGGTAAAAGAAGAAGCCTGCTGGATTATTTAATGAAGAAGGATATCTTGAGATATCGTGCCATCGTTAAGGAATTAGGATTAAGAAAATAACATTAAGGGGCTTCGCGCCCCTTTTTTTTATCGCTTTTCTTCTGAAACAGCTGAGCTTTAGCAAATTTTAATGGTTTTTTCTGCTTTCCTTAGAAAATTCTGTGTAAATTTTTAACCTCAATTTTTCGGACAAATCAAAGCTCGATCTTTTCACCAGAAATTTTTAAGCTTTACCGAAGAGCAAAAGGCAGTTTTTCATTGGTCTTACAACAACCCACAACAACAACACAACCGTCCCGGCCGGTAAGCCGGGAGACCATTGTTTAACACCTCCTTCTATAAAGCAGGAGCAGAACTAAAATTTATTTATGATTCCAAAAACATTTAAAGAGGTTATCGAGCTGGGTGATGGCAGGACCATTTCCCTCGAAACCGGAAAACTGGCAAAACAGGCCCATGGTTCTGTTGAGCTAAGAATGGGGAACGCCGTACTGCTATGTACCGTGGTATCTTCATACACTCCTACCACAATGGATTTCTTTCCGTTGACCTTAGACTACCGTGAAAAATTTGCTGCCGCCGGACGATATCCTGGCGGATTCTTCAAGAGGGAAGCCAGACCAAGTACAGAGGAGATCCTGGTAATGCGTCTTGTAGATCGCGTTTTGAGACCGCTTTTCCCTGCAGATTATAAGTTCGAAACCCAGGTGATGATCCAGCTGATGTCTCATGACGAGGAAGTAATGCCCGATGCCCTTGCAGGACTGGCCGCTTCTACAGCCATTCAGCTAAGTGACATTCCTTTTGAGGCTCCTATCTCTGAGGTAAGAGTTGCCAGGATCAAAGGAGAATTTGTGATCAACCCAAGCCGCAGCCAGCTAAGTGAAGCTGACATCGACATGATGGTTGGTGCTTCTGAAGAGTCTGTGATGATGGTAGAAGGTGAAATGGACGAGTGTTCTGAAGAGGAGATGGCAGATGCTATCAAGTTCGCCCATGAAGCCATCAAGATCCAGTGCCAGGCTCAAAGACGTTTGATCGAGGCAGTTGGTCAAAAACCAACTCGCGAGTATGAAGTGGCGCGTACAGATGAGGATATCAAAGCGAAGATCTTTGATGCGGCATACCAAAAAATATATGACACTGCAAAGCAGGCTCTTGGAAAACATGAGCGCAGCAATGCTTTTTCAGAAATAAAAGAAGAGGTAAAAGCCCTTTTTTCCGAAGAACAACAGGAAGAAGATGGCGCCCTTATCTCTAAGTATTTCAAGGAAGCACATAAAAAAGCAGTGCGTGACCTTACACTAAAAGAAGGTATTCGTCTTGACGGAAGAAAGACAAATGAGATCCGCCCAATCTGGTGTGAGGTTGATTATCTTCCATCTACACACGGCTCATCTATCTTTACCCGTGGGGAAACCCAGGCTCTTGCTACCGTTACCCTTGGAACCTCAAGAGAGGCCAATCAGGTAGACCTTCCAACCTACCAGGGAGAAGAAACCTTCTATTTACACTATAACTTCCCTCCTTTCTCAACCGGAGAAGCTTACCCTATCAGGGGAACCTCAAGACGTGAGATAGGACACGGAAACCTGGCACAGCGTGCATTAAAAGGAATGGTACCAGATGATTCTCCTTATACCATCAGGGTTGTTTCTGAAGTATTGGAATCTAACGGCTCCTCTTCTATGGCTACCGTTTGTGCGGGAACCATGGCTCTTATGGATGCCGGGGTACAGTTGACCAAACCCGTTTCGGGGATCGCAATGGGTCTTATTTCTGAAGGAGAAGACTATGCAGTACTTTCTGATATTCTCGGGGACGAGGATGCTTTGGGAGATATGGACTTTAAAGTGACCGGAACTGCAGATGGTATTACTGCCTGCCAGATGGATATCAAGATCAAAGGTCTTTCTTACGAGATCCTTGTCAAAGCCCTTAAACAGGCAAGAGAAGGACGTCTGCACATTCTGGACAAGATCACCGAAACCATTGCCGCACCGGCTTCTAACGTAAAACCTCACGCTCCAAAGATGGAGAAAGTGGAAATTCCGGGAGAATTCATCGGAGCTGTTATTGGACCGGGTGGAAAAGTCATCCAGGAAATGCAGAAGGAGACCGGTACAACCATCGTCATCGAAGAAGTTGAGGACATGGGTGTGATCGAGATCCTTGGTGTTGACCAAAGCGGTATTGACGAAGTGAAGAAGCGCATCAAAGCCATCACTTTCAAGCCTGAAGTTGGACAGGTATACGAAGTTAAAGTGGTGAAGATCCTTGATTTTGGCGCGGTGGTAGAATATACCGAAGCTAAAGGCAACGAGGTCTTGCTACATGTTTCCGAACTTGCTTGGGAACGCACCGAAAATGTTACCGATGTGGTGAACATGGGAGATGTTTTTGAAGTGAAATACTTTGGCATCGACCCAAAGACCAGGAAACCAAAAGTTTCCAGAAAGGCTATCCTGCCAAAACCTGAAGGTTTTGCATCCCGTCCACCACGCGGAAACCGCGAAGGTGGAGATCGCAATAAAGACCGCGGTCGTCGTGACGACCGAAGAGGAAGAGAAAAACGCGATTAACATAGCGAATTACCCTTGATATTAAAACGCCCTGAAATTTCGGGGCGTTTTTTTTTGAACTGTTGCTGAGCAACTTACCCCATTCCTGATCAAAATCATGTATCCTGCCCTTGTATATTATTTAGAACCGTTCTACATTTGCCATTATTTTTAAACAATCTAAATAAATACAACCCCCTAAATTATGCGCACTTTATTATTCTTAAGCATATTTCTAACCGGCTTCTGGGCCAGCGCTCAGCAGGCACAGATCACAGGACAGGTGAAAAACGAAAAGGACCTTCCAGTTCCCTATGTTCAGGTCACAGTAGTTGAGACCGGGCAGCAAACTGCCACAGATGAAAAAGGAAACTTCAGCTTTGAATCTGTTCCCGCCAAAACCTTGGATCTTCGGTTTACAGCCATGGGTTTTGCATCAAAAACTGAGACTGTTACTCCCACTTCAGGAACTGAAACAAACATCACAGTCGTTTTAAAAGAAGAGTTTCAGGATCTGGGAGAGATTGTGATCACTTCAAACCGAAGAACAGAAACCCTGGATGAGGTTCCTTCTTCTGTTTCTGTACTGACTTCTGAACAAATTCAGACACTCTCTCAAACCAGTAATTCTGTAGCTGATATTCTTAATGAAGTTCCCGGGCTCGCCATGAGTACCGGCATGACCAGCAATACCGGCCAAACCCTGCGTGGCCGAGATATGCTGGTTTTGATAGATGGAATACCTCAATCCACTCCTTTAAGAGATGGAAGCCGAGACATTAACACTATTGACCCTAACACTATTGAACGCATTGAGGTTATCAAAGGGGCTACCGCGATCTACGGAAATGGTGCCGACGGCGGGATCATCAATTACATCACCAAAGAACCAAAAATCGGCAAGCCTTTCAACAGCACTACAGAATTAAGCACCGAAGGATCACTAGTAGATATAGATCATACTGTAGGTTCAAAAGTTTACCAGAGCTTCTCAGGTTACGGTGAAAAACTGGGATATGTAGTTAGCGGAAGCTTCCGCCAAACCGGTATCTTCAGAGATGCTAATGGCGAGGTGCAGTCACCAACTTACGGACAAGGAGAGACCAACCAGTACAGCGCTTTCGGAAAATTGAATTATCAACTTAATTCTTCAAATGCTGTGGAATTCATGTACAATTACTTCAGCAGCAATCAGGATACCGAGTATATTAACCAGAACGGTGTTTACGGGGAACGTCCTGCGATTGGAGTGATTGGTGAAGTTCTTGGAGTAGACCAGGGAAACCGCTATAACCATAACGGGCAGCTGACCTATGATTCCTACGGAATATTTGGGAACACCGATCTTAAACTGAATCTTTACTTCCAGGATTTCAAAACCGTTTACGGCTACTCCCCTTTCTTCTATAATGCCGAAGAAGGTTACGAAGGCGGTCAATCCATGATCACCAGCTCCAAAAAAGGAGTTCGTGCAAACTTCAAGACCGGTTACGAATTGGGGCAACTTAACGGAGACATCTTATATGGTATTGATATCCTTAATGATGTGACCGCGCAGGGACTTGTTGACGGCCGTAGCTGGGTGCCTGAAACAGACATGACGAACTTTGCGCCATATGCCCAGCTGAAAACCCTGTACAATGATTTTGTACTTAAAGCAGGAATCCGCTTTGAAAATATTAATATCGATATTCCAGATTACACCACGATCTACATTTTCCCATACGGAGGAGATACTCCAAATGGCGGCGTTGATGTAGACGGGGGTACACTTATATATGATGCAACCACATTTAACGTGGGGCTTAGGTATAACCAATGGGAAGCATTCAAGCCATTTGTAAGCTTTTCCCAGAGTTTTTCAATAGCCGATCTTGGCAGGACGCTTCGTTCAGCTACTGAAAATACGGTTTCCCAGATCTCATCAGAAGCTGTTATTGCGAACAACTACGAAGCCGGATTCAACAGCAGGTTAGGCAATACGAGACTTAGCGGAGCTGCTTTCATTAGCACCTCAGAACTTGGAGCCACTTATAAAGAAGTGAATGGCGTTTTCCAGATCGCAAGACAACCAGAAAAGGTATATGGTTTTGAAGCTGCCTTCGACACACGCTTCACTTCAAATTGGAGCGCGGGGAGCTCCATCTCCTGGACCGAAGGAGAGCTGGATTCTCAGGATAACGGAAATTATGACACCTGGATGAACGGAGATAGAATTCCGCCTTTGAAAACCGTCACTTACCTGCAGTACGCTTTCCTTAACAGATTTTCGGCAAGGTTATCGCATACTTACAGCGGGAACAGGGAAAAATTTGATCCTAAAGCAGACGGTTCTTACACCTATGGAATGGGTCCTGTAAATGATTTTCACCTGGTGAACCTCAGCAGTAGTTATCAGCTAACCGAGGAAACAAGAATTGGACTGGGTGTGGAAAACCTGTTAAATGAAGATTATTATCTACCTATTTCACAATGGGATGCACGGGCAGCCAACTACCGCAAAGGTACCGGGGCAAGATTTAATCTTTCGCTGCAAATAGAACTATAATTAAATTCTGAAGTTGAAGGCCTGTTCAACCGGGCCTTCAACTTTAAAAGATGAAAAATAAAACCCTTTTAAAATATCATTCCTGGACGGGCCTCATTGCAGGCCTCTTCCTCATTTTAATGGGGATTTCGGGTACTATCCTCGTTTTCCAGCACGATATTGAAGATGTGCTCTGGAAAGACTATATACAGGTGGAAAATTTTGAAGGTCTTAATATTGACCAGGGGTTTCAAAAGATCCAGCAGGAATACGGGCAGTGGGACATCAGGCTGATGCACTTCGAAGAAAATGAGGCGCTGATCTTTAATCTTCGAAAACCCACAGAACGTCTTTTCGTTTTTGTTCATCCCACTTCTGGAGAGATCATAAAGGAGGTGAATGAACTCACTACTTTTACCCGATGGCTTCTAAAATTCCATTATTCTTTTCAATCTGGACCATGGGGAAGATTAGTGGTGCTTATTGTTGGGGTTCTGTTCTTCATTTCCCTGCTTACCGGCCTTATTGTCTACAGGAAATCAATTATGGACACTCTCCTGTTCCGCACCAGGATTAAAAAGAAGAACAAACGCAGCTTTTATTCTTCCCTGCATCGCATCGTGGGAGTATGGGCATTACTGCTCAATCTTCTGCTGGTGATCACAGGTACTGTCCTAGCCTGGACGGTTACTCAATCCGGATTTAATCCACCGGCCGCGGCTCAAACCCCCGCCTTTATCGCACCCATAGAGACTGCACTGGAAGAAATAAAAGTTACAAAACCTCATTTTACACCCACTTATATCCGCCTGCCCCTGAACGAACAGGGTTACGTCGTCATTTATGGAATCTATGAAGGCGATCCATTCTACTTCAGTGAATTTGGAAATTACTTTTTGGTTGATCATCGAACGGGAGAAATTACCGGGGAAATAAAGATCACCAAGGCCGATCTCTCTACTCAATTGTCAAATACCCTGATCCCATTGCATTTTGGACAGTATGGAGGAATTTGGTCAAAACTGCTCTACGCGCTGGTTGGCCTTTCAGGTCCATTCCTCTCAATATCAGGTTTTATTATCTGGCGCCAGGGGAAAAAACGCAAGAAAAAGAAGCGACTCAAGGCTCGAAAAAAGCAAGAAAAAGTCCCGGAAGAAATTATTTTTTGATTATCTTTATTTCTTGTAACATTTTCTCACCTCTTCCCGTATAACTTATTACAAGAGTTATTTTACAATTAAATCCAAGGAGAACGATAGATGAGACAACTTAAGATTACGAAGCAGGTAACAAACCGTGAAACTGCTTCGCTGGATAAGTATTTGCAAGAAATTGGTAAAGTTGACCTGATTACGGCCGATGAAGAGGTGGAGCTGGCTCAGCGAATTAAAGCGGGTGATGACCGCGCCCTGGAGAAACTGACTAAAGCGAATCTTCGTTTTGTGGTTTCTGTGGCTAAACAATATCAAAACCAGGGATTGACCCTTCCCGACCTTATAAACGAAGGAAATTTAGGATTAATAAAAGCGGCAAAAAGATTTGATGAGACCCGAGGTTTCAAATTCATATCCTACGCCGTATGGTGGATTCGCCAATCTATTCTTCAGGCATTGGCAGAACAATCCCGTATTGTGCGCCTTCCACTTAACAAGATCGGTTCGATCAACAAGATCAACAAGACATTTGCCTTTTTAGAGCAATCACATGAACGCCCACCTTCCGCAGAAGAGATCGCGAAAGAGCTTGACATGACCATTAATGATGTTAAGGAATCTATGAAGAATTCCGGGCGTCACGTATCGATGGATGCTCCGCTGGTTGAAGGGGAAGATTCTAACCTTTATGATGTATTGCGTTCAGGGGAGTCTCCTAATCCGGACAAAGAACTTCTTCATGAATCTCTGCGTACAGAGATCGAAAGAGCCCTTGAGACCCTTACCCCGCGTGAAGCTGATGTGATCAGGTTATATTTCGGGCTCGGAGATCAACATCCAATGACCTTAGAAGAAATTGGCGAGACTTTTGACCTAACAAGAGAAAGAGTAAGACAGATCAAGGAAAAAGCTATTAGAAGACTGAAACATACTTCAAGAAGCAAGATCCTTAAGACATACCTGGGGTAATACCCGGTAAAGATGACAAACAGTTTTTAAATGAACTGTTCGTTTTTTGATTGATTGATGAAGAACCCCGGCTGATTACCGGGGTTCACTTTTTAATAGCTTAAAGCAAAGCCGTAAAGATCAGTCTAATATTCCCATGGATAATTCATCACCCCCGTAGCTATCAGGATGATTATGAGAATCAAGATCAGAATCGCTACGAAACACCCCATCCTTCCGTAGTTTCTTTTATTGCTTTTTTCTTCTACTTCCATAGGAACTGTTTTTAAGATTGGTAAGTTTAGTTTCTTTAAGATACAAAAATAATTAAGCACCAACTTTCGCAGAAATGATAAACAAAAGCAAAAACCAGGGTTTTGCATAATTCTTGTTATTTTTGCCCCACACTCACGACACAACTCACATGACAAAAAAAGTAATTGCCCCCTCTGTTTTAGCTGCTGATTTCGGAAACCTTCAGCGCGATATTGAAATGATCAATAAGAGCGATGCCGACTGGTTTCACATCGATATCATGGATGGGGTGTTTGTACCCAATATTTCTTATGGAATGCCCGTTTTGCAGGCCATTGCCAAACATGCCACCAAAACCATTGACGTGCACCTCATGATCGTAGATCCAGATCGATACATCAAAACCTTTGCAGATCTTGGCTCAGATATACTTACAGTTCATTACGAGGCCTGTACCCATCTCCACAGAACCATTCAGGCGATAAAAGCTGAAGGTATGAAAGCCGGAGTAGCGATCAATCCGCATACCAGTGTTGAGCTGCTGGCCGATGTGATCAACGACCTTGATCTGGTGCTCGTCATGAGCGTGAATCCCGGATTCGGCGGTCAAAGCTTTATCGAGAACACCTATAAAAAGGTGAGAAGACTGAAGGAGATCATCACCGAAAACAATGCTGATACTATCATAGAAGTCGACGGCGGGGTGACCGATAAGAATGCCGCTCAACTTATAGAGGCCGGAGCTGATGCCCTGGTGGCCGGAAGCTATGTCTTCAAAGCAGAAGATCCTACAAAAACCATTAAAGAACTAAAAGCCCTTGCCAATTCCTGAGACAGAAAAAATATATGACGTTTTGATCGTGGGCGGCGGACCCATTGGTATCGCCTGCGCCCTCGAAGCCAAGAAGAAAGGCCTCTCCTATCTCATTTTAGAGAAGGGGACGCTGGTTAACTCGCTGTACAATTATCCTTCGAACATGACCTTCTTTTCAACTTCTGAAAAGCTGGAACTGGATGAGATACCTTTTATCAGTACAAATCCGAAGCCGCACAAACAGGAAGCTTTGGAATATTATCGAAGAATAGTCACTTCGAACCATCTCAATATTCACCTTTTTGAAAAGGTGGAAAAGATAGACACTGAGGCTGACCTTCATAAGGTAACCACTTCAAAAAGAACCTATAGTTCCAAAAATGTCATAATCGCCACCGGTTTTTACGATATCCCGAACTACCTGAATGTACCCGGAGAGGACCTGCCGAAAGTGGCACATTATTATGGGGATCCACATTTTTACGCGACCCAGAAGACCATTGTAGTTGGAGCCAGTAATTCGGCTGTAGATGCCGCGCTTGAGATCTACCGAAAAGGCGGAGATGTGACCATGGTGGTACGTGGGCCGGCCATTGGAGAGAGAGTGAAATACTGGGTAAAGCCCGATATTGACAATCGCATCGACGAAGGCAGCATAAAGGCCATTTTCAATGCCGAGATCAAAGAGATCCGGGAAAATAAAGTCGTCATCACCTCCAAAGATGGCGAACAGGTATTGGAGAACGATTGGGTACTCTTGCTTACCGGCTACCGTCCTAATTTTGAATTCCTGAAAGACATGGGTATTAAACTTTCCGAGGACGGAAAAAGGATCCCACAATACGACCCGGACACTATGGAAAGCAATGTAAAAGGCATTTACCTGGCCGGGGTGATCTGCGGGGGAGTTGAAACCCATAAGTGGTTCATCGAGAATTCGAGGGTGCACGCGAAGATGATCATGGAGGATATCGCCAGCTCTTAGCTGTTAACCATCTTCTGTTGCCGGTTGCCGGTTACAGGTATCATCCCGAACCCGCCTGCCGGACGGGCGGGGAACTTTTTGACGACTGAGGAATCTCTGCTTCCACGTCTTTGGAAATTGGTGCTTGTTGCTTAAATTTTCCAGGTCTAACTTCCCACTTCCAACCTCTAACTTCCCTCAGTCTATCATAGACAGCTGGATTCTCTTGCGTGCCTCGTCTACTTCCAGTACGGTCACCTGCACATGCTGATGCAGCTTGACTACCGAATTCACATCGCTCACAAATTCATTTGCCAGTTTCGAAATGTGCACCAGTCCGCTTTCTTTGATACCAATGTCCACAAAACAACCAAAATTGGTGATGTTGTTCACTATTCCCGGCAGTTTCATTCCAGTTTTTAGATCTGCAATACTCTTAACATTCGGATCAAATTCGAAGACTTTAGCCGCTTTCCGCGGATCCACTCCTGGTTTTTCCAGCTCCCCAAGGATATCCTTCAGCGTAGGCATCCCCACCTTTTCGGAAAGGTACTTTTCCGGCTTTATCTTTTGGAGCAGGCTTTTGTTTCCAATCAACTCTTTCACCTCGACCTTTAGATCTTTAGCCATCTTTTCAACGACCGAATAACTCTCTGGGTGAACCGAAGAATTGTCCAGCGGATTTTCAGAATCCGGGATTCGCAGGAATCCGGCGGCCTGTTCGAAAGCTTTGGCACCCAGTCGTGGCACCTTCAGCAGTTCCTGACGGGAAGAGAACCCGGTGTTTTCAGTTCGGTAGGCAACGATGTTCGCGGCCAGAGCCGGTCCAATTCCTGAAACATAGCTCAACAAGGCTTCACTGGCCGAGTTCAGGTTCACTCCAATTCCGTTCACGCAGCTTTCCACTCCCCTGTCCAGTTCGGTCTTAAGTTTGACCTGGTCCACATCATGCTGGTACTGCCCCACCCCTATCGCTTTCGGGTCGATCTTTACCAGTTCGGCTAAGGGGTCTGCCAATCTTCTCCCAATGGAAACCGCGCCTCTTACCGTCACGTCATAATTGGGAAATTCGGCACGGGCGATCTTAGAAGCTGAATATACCGAAGCGCCCGCTTCATTCACCACGAACACCTGCACGTCTCGATCAAACGGTACTTTTCTGATGAAAAATTCGGTTTCCCTTGAAGCAGTTCCGTTTCCAATGGCTATCGCTTCTATATTATGGGCATTGACCAGCGACTTTATCTTTTTCGAAGCCATGGAAACCTCCTTTTGCGGCGGATGCGGATAAATTGTCTCATTGTGCTCCAGCCTGCCATGCTCATCAAGGCACACCACTTTACAACCCGACTTAAACCCCGGATCTATGGCCAGGATTCTTTTGGTACCTAAAGGCGGGGCAAGCAGCAACTGCCGCAGGTTTTCAGAAAAAACAGCGATGGCTTCCTCATCGGCCTTCTTTTTGGCCGCAGTCAGAGCTTCGTTAGAAAGTGCAGGAAAAAGCAGTCTTTTCAAAGCATCTTCCATGGCCTCTTCCACATAAGGCGTACAGGAATTTGGTTGCTTCTTTAGCACAGACCTGCCGGTGAGTTGTTTCGCTTCTTCTGGATCAACCTCTATCTTAACTTTAAGATAACCCTCTTTTTCAGCTCTTAAAATGGCCAGCAGGCGATGGGAAGGAATAAACTTTAACCGCTCCTGCCAATCAAAGTAATTCCTGAACTTTTGTGCAGCCTCTTCCTTTTCTTTCTTTTTAACCACTTTTGCTGAAATTTCAGCGGTGCGCTCAAAAATTTTTCTCAATCGGCCGCGAATGCCTTCATTCTCATTGATCCATTCCGCGGCGATATCTTTAGCTCCCGAAAGTGCATCTTCAACAGAAGCGACTTCTTTGCCTACGAATCTTTCGGCTGCAGCTTCGATATCAGCAGAATTCTGGGCCATTAACATCTTTGCCAGAGCCTCCAGGCCGGCTTCCCTCGCAGCATCGGCACGGGTCTTCCGCTTCTTTTTGTAAGGCAGGTAAAGATCTTCCAACCTGGTAAGGTCATCGGCTTCAAGAATGCTCTTCTCCAGCTCAGGAGTGAGGGCATCCTGCTCAGAAATGGCTTTTAAAATGCTCTTTTTGCGCTTCTCCAGTTCCTCGTATTCCTGTTTAAAGCTCAGGATCTCCCCAATCTGAAGTTCGTCAAGATTCCCCGTCATCTCCTTGCGGTACCTGGCAATGAAGGGAATGGTAGCATCTTCTTCCAGCAGTTTCAGGGTATTTTCTACATTTTTTGAGGCTATTCCGCTTCGGGAAATGATGAACTGTGATTTGGTCATGAGAAAGATTTAGGAAAGGCAAAGATAAATGAACTGCTTTCAAAGCCGAATCTAGCCTAAATTTTTCCATAAAAAAAGCCTTCCGAAGAATTTCAGAAGGCTGGAATATATTTACCGAAAGATCTTTTTTATACCAGTACTACATCAACCTGTCCTGCCCTGCCATGGCCGGCAAGCAGCTTTCCGTAGAACTGAAGATCTGGATCTGAATTCCTGAAGGTCTTCTTTACCTGTGACACAGCTTCCTCAAGTTTGAACTTGTGCACGGTGATCTCGGGGTAAGAATTTACGGCTTCCCCTTCTTCGATACCAACCTCAATAGTATTGGTTCTTTTATCATAACACACAAAAGTGGCCTGGAAATTATGCTTTATCAATTCTTCCAGCGCCGGCGGGAGTTCATCACATTCTTTACATTCTTCGATCTGGTGCGGCAGCATTCTTTGCAGCTCGCTGTGGATTTGATTTCGGCTTTGATATGAAGTCATAACAATTGTTTTTTTGAATTTTTATTTAAATGTAGGGTACTTCTTCTTTGTCAAAAAACAATTTAGTTCAGCTTTAACTTTTAGAATATCAATTCATTAAGCAGGTGTTAATTTTCTAAAGAAAATCCCTACAAAGTCTCTCCACCGAATAACTCCAACTGCATCAAATCCCATTTATCTGAAGTTCATCCCGCTAAAAAAGGCTCTTCGGAAGCTTTTTCAGGTAGCCCTTCATTGCGTAACTTTGGTATCATACTTGACCAGTATAAGTAGAGAAAACCCGAAACATGGAAAGACTTAGTGAGAAGAAGTTCAGGAACGATTTTGTGACCCGATTTGAAGGTGACGACAGCGGCGACCGCACTCCCCGCCACACCCCCGGCATGCTGTACAGCAAAGCCGAACCCACTCCCGTACCTGAACCCAAACTCCTTGCCTGGTCAAAAGAGTTGGCAGCCGATCTTGAACTGGCTGACCCGAAAAAAGAGGATATCGATATCCTGGCCGGGAACAGGCTTACCAAAAGCATGTATCCTTATGCCGCCTGCTATGCCGGGCATCAATTCGGGAACTGGGCCGGGCAATTGGGAGATGGCCGCGCGATCACTTTAGGTGAAATCCATTCTCAAAAAGGCCGTTTTGAACTTCAGTTAAAAGGAGCCGGGCCCACTGCTTACTCCCGCCGGGCAGACGGTCGTGCGGTGCTGCGGTCTTCGGTAAGGGAATACCTTATTAGTGAGGCCATGTATTTTTTAGGCGTGCCTACTACGCGTGCGTTAAGCCTGGTCTCTACGGGAGAAAAGGTACTGCGGGACATGTTTTACAATGGTAACGCCGAGTATGAACCCGGTGCTATCACCACGAGGGTCGCTCCCAGTTTTCTTCGCTTCGGAAATTTTGAAGCCCTGGCAGCCCAAAAGGATCGGGAAAAATTGCAAAAACTTGTTGATTGGACCATCGCTGAATTCTATCCGCACATTAAAGGGGAAGACCCCGTCCTCACCTGGTTCAAAGAAGTGGTTTTAAAGACCGCGAATTTGATGGTTGAATGGCAGCGGGTTGGTTTTGTTCATGGGGTAATGAACACTGATAACATGTCTATCCTGGGACTGACCATTGACTACGGGCCATTTTCGTTCCTGGACAATTACGACCATAATTTCACACCCAATACCACCGATCTTCCCGGGCGCAGGTACGCTTTCGGAAACCAGCCTTCTATTGCATACTGGAACCTGGGGAAACTGGCGAACGCAATTTCCATTCTCTTTGACGATCTGGAACCGCTTGAAGAGGCGCTGAATTCTTATGAAGAGATCTTCTGGAATGCCTACTATGGAATGATGGAAAAAAAGCTTGGTCTTGACAAGGTTACTTTAGAAGATAAAGAGCTTATTACTCAATTTGAAAAAATCCTCTCTTCCCTTCAGCCAGATATGACTTTGTTCTACCGTTTACTGGCTGAAGTCTCACTGGAAGAAAAGGATTTTGTGCATCATTTTTCTTCTTCTTTTTACCGGGAGCTTAATACTCCCGAAAGAGGTGATCTCAAAGACCTGATGGAAAATTACATTAAAAGGATCACCAAAAATT
Source organism: Salinimicrobium catena (assembly GCF_900102915.1). Classification (GTDB taxonomy): domain Bacteria; phylum Bacteroidota; class Bacteroidia; order Flavobacteriales; family Flavobacteriaceae; genus Salinimicrobium; species Salinimicrobium catena. The sequence goes on along the minus strand of NZ_FNGG01000007.1, from coordinate 69,471 downwards.
CAATTCCGCGGAAGCTTTCCGCAAAGATCATGAACCGGAACAACCCCAGGATCATCCTTAGAAACTATTTGCTACACCAGGCTATAGAAGATCTGGAAAAGGGTGACAACAAGCGCTTTCTACGCCTGCAGGAGGCCATGAAAGTTCCTTACGCGGCCGAAGGTTTTGACGAACTGGTGCAAAAAAGGCCGGAATGGGCCACAAATAAAGCCGGATGCTCCATGTTGTCATGCAGCTCGTAACCTACTCGTTTTTCCAGTTGTTGCCGTTCTCGCTCTTCTCTTCCCGAATATGCTCTGGTATAAAACCAGATTCATGTTGAAGGATCTCCCTTGGTAAAACTCCGTATTTTTCCTTAAAGATCTTTGAAAAATAGCTGCGGCTGTTCAGCCCCACCTCCTGCACTATCACTCCAATGGGGATGTCTCTTTTGGTTAAAAGGGTGAGCGCTTTTGACAAACGTGCGTCACGAATATATTCGTTCACCGTTTTCCCAAACACCGATTGAAAGATGGACTGCAGTTTATTCACGTTGATGCCTATCATGCCGGCCAGTTCTGGAATGGTTTCCAGGTTGGCGAGGTTTTGATTGATATGTTCGGTAATGGCTTCTACAGCCTTGAATTCCCTGCCGGTAATATTAATAACGGCCATACCACCTATTTCTTTCCGGTATCTGGAAAGCATGAAAGACAGGATCTCAAGGGCCTTGGCTTCCATGAAATTCATCCGTGGAAATCCAGTTTCCTTGCAATCGTACACCTCCTTGATAATGTCTGAAACCTTTAGGCTGAACATTCCCGAATGGTATTTTCCCTGCAGGGCAAAAACATCTCCGAAAAGAGAATAGAAAATTGGTTCTACTTCCTGCAGTTCGAACGGAAGACTCTGCTTAAACTTCGCCCGATCGATCTCCAGGTAACAGAGTTCGATGTGCTTTCTCTTCGGAAAAAAAATACTGTGAGAAGCGCCCGACTTAGGCGCGATAAAGAAATGCTGATGTTTCGCGATCCTGACAGGTTCTGAAATCTCCTCCCCGGAGTTAGTGATCTCCCCTTTTAGGCAGTGCACCATACGAATAGGGTTGAGCGTCGAATTTTTCAGGACGATCTCCACATCCTCCTCAAAATAACATTTGTAGGTATAAAGCCCGATGCCATTAGAGAAATTGATGCCCATAACCTTCCCTTTCCCCAGCGTGTTAGGTATTAGAACGGTGAATTCGGCAAGGTTTTTTTTAAAACCTATCTTGAACAGGGAAGCGAGTTTAGGGACGTTATCATTCACATCCTGCACTTCCAAAAAGAATTTCGACATGATCAACTTCAATAAGAATCACCAAAAAAATCACTTTTTCCCAAAACATACAGAATCAGAAAATAGGAAGATGCTTCCTTACTTCTAATTTACCCAAAGAATTTCTGAATAATGTTAAGGTTGTGTTGAATAAAGCACTTTCACCGAATCTTTTACGAAGAAAGTCGTGTACTCAATTTGGCAGCGACAGCTAATAAAATTGGATCCTGACCTGACCGCTCCAACCCTCATTTTTTAAAGGAATTAGCTTTGAAAAGTGTGGGAAAATTACTATTTTAGGAAAAAATTGCTCGTTAAAGAAGCTGGAACTGTCGTTGAATTAAATCCGCAAAAAGATGAGCACCTACAAGACACATTGTTGCCGAAAGCTTCTCAGAAGAAAAGGAAACCACTCCTGGGAAGAAAATTTAATGGTACTGGTATTTTTTATATTTCTGGTCTCTTTAAGCTTGCTTGTAAGTTAGCCTCGCAGAAATTTAAAACAACAGAATCTGCAGGGAAAAAGGATCACCCTTTCCCCAACGATCTGTTATTGAACAGGTTTAATTCTGCATTAAACTTGGAAGATGTAAATTATCCTGTTTTATTCACCTCAACCTCTACAAAAAAACGGTCAATGGCGTAAACTTCGGTTTTGGTATTCCCGTCTGAACGGTCTTCAATGAACTTTCCTTCATTTTCTAGGATCTCAAATTGCTCGTGGTCTGGGAGGCTTAAAAACTCCTGTAGGGTGATTCGTTCCATATTCCAACTTATTGTTACACATTGATATTCAACGGTTAAAGTTAGAAAATCATAATGGCGGAGCATCTTAAACAAACCTTAAAGGTTTTTTAAAAATACCTCTGCTTCAGATCATTGGAGATTCACCTGCAGCCCCGATGTGATGAAAAACTCGTGTGACAGGTTTCGTGCATAATTTTCCATCCTGTATTCAAGTCCTATTTCCAGATTGATATGTCTTAAAGAAGAGTTTTCCAGACCTATTGAAAACCTTTGCTCTGCCTCCGGTTTCAACTGAGGAGAAACAGCATAAAGAGCCTCTGTGCCCGCACTAAAGGAGGAGTTTTGGCTTATTGGAGTGGAATACGATAGATCATACCTAAACCTATGTATCATATTTTCCCTGAACCGCTGTTCCAGACGAAACCTGTGACACAGGGGCAGATTGGCAGGATCAATTAACAATTGTTCAATAACTCTGAATTCGTCTGTTTCAGAGTCATCAAAAAGGTCTCTGAAGCGGTATCTTAAGCCAAGACTAAGGACGAGAATTTCTTTTTTCAGGTAATTGATGAATAAGTTCAGCTCCAGATGTTCATGCTGATAACCTGAAATTTTCTCTCCATCAAATCTTTCCTGAAGCAATGCCCTACTTCCCACTCCCACATCATAGAACAATTTGCCTTCTCCCCGAAAAGAAATTCCGACTTCATTCTCAAGAAAATACGATTCCGGAGTTTGTGAATAAACCAGATCGCCACCCAGAATAGAAAAGAGCAGGGCAATGAATGTCTTGTTTTTAAAAATTGAGGTCATTCGGTTTGTGTTCATTCACTTCTTTTTTTCTGTGAGAGATTACCTACGTTTCCTCGATGCTTTTTTTATGTTTATCCCAAAGCTTTGAGCAAGTCCATCTTTTCGGAAAGTTTGGGATTCAAAGGATCAGCTGCGCTGTTCCTCACTGCGTTCCCGCCTGAAAATAGAAAGTCTGCACCGCCTATCGTCGGTGCGCTTTTTTGTTTTTCTCCAAAGCTTTGAGCAAGCCCAGCTTTTCCAAAAAACAAAAAAATCCGCAGCTTACGCTGCGGACTTTCTGCTTTAAGTGACCGCGGGAGTTTTAGAACCCATCCCGCAGACCCTGCAAACACTGGACTTTCATGGTTTCAAATTCGCAATGTTGACCGAATTGTGAACCTTTTTGAGCATTTTTTTCGTCTCAATGTAAAAGTAATGATTTAGTATCAAATAAAATCATTCCAAACTTGGCAGACGCCTGAGGACAAATTGGTAAAACCCAACCCTCTCTCTGCCTTACCGATTTTCCATATTTGTGAATTAAAATAAATCCTTCAAATCTTTAGGATCTTTTTTCATTCAATAATTTTTTGAGCCTCGAGAGAGTTAACTCCCTCTTTAATTATGATAAATTCCTTGCAGTTAAACAATTTAGATGTTACGAAAGTCAAATCGCTACTCCCTCCTGAAGTCTATCTGGTTTTCGGAGGGATTTATTTCAAAGATGGTAAAATCTCACAAAGCTCTTTTTTAAGCCTCCCTAGATTTCTGATCAATTCGATCAGTTCCTCAATTCTTTTGCTCTTCCATCTCTGCACCCTTACAAATGTTGACCCTAGCACTGCAGGAACATTATGTGTCCATGCCGCGGTTTTTCCTGTTGCTAAAAATGCTCTATCCGCAGGGGAAAACAAGACTCACATGGGGTGAGATGAAGGTCATAAGCACGTGCTTAAAATAAATTAGATAAGACCCTAAAGTCCTACCTGCGCTTCTTTGAAGAGAAAGGATGAATAAGACGAAACGCCAGAATAGGATTCCACCTGATCAATGCTTTTGATCGAATTCGCAGTGAAAATGATTGGAAAAACCGCTATGCGATGACTATGTTTCCTCTGGATGTTCTCCGCTTAAAAGCTTTCGTGGGAGCAGGATTCTATGCCTATCTATACGTTATTTTCCTCAGAAGACTGGGAAAACAGAAAAGCGTTCTGGTAAAAGGGAGAGCCCATCATTTTCTGGATATTTGTCGAAACAGGAATTTAGATAAAGAAAAAAAAAGTAACTTTTTGATCTTTGAAAAGTTTTAAATGTTTTTACACCATTTTTTTCCAAATAAACAACATTACGGTGGCACCAGTTGTTCCCTGTTGTGTCATTTTTACCTAACCTAATTATTTATTAATTATTACTCCCAAAGCACATTCCCCTACACTGCATTTCGGGAAAAGAGCTTTGGGTGAAAATCTTGGACCCATTGCTCCAGGTTTCCCTGCGCTGCCCTCTTACTGCTTCACAAAATAGTCAGCTTCAGGAATCCTTGCGCAATGCGTCCGCCTAATTCGTCTTGACCATATAACAACAAAAAAGTACCCGTGCGGCTTTACCGACGCTTACTTCCAGGCCCTCACCTTAAGTACCAATTTTTAAAGGCAAAGGAATGGGATTTAGAAATTAGCCGGCCTGGATCAACAATAGGATTCTCCCAGAAGGTCTGAATACGGCCTATCCTAATTCTAAATCCCGTGTTGGGAAAGCCATCAAAAATGGTAACGGCGAGGGCTCTGGAAGAAGTAAATGAAAAACAGCCCAAGCTTATTCAGCCGACTAAATACTGACAGGTAATCAAAATGGAAAACGCTCCGGATGAAAAAAGTAAATGGGAATATTTCACAGTCTCTTACTAAAAAACTCCCTAAGGATATAGATTTTCTAAGGAAAAATTCCTTTATCTAAAATTAAAAACCCGCAAACATTTATGGTTTACGGGTAAAGTTTCTGAGGAGAGAGGAGATATTTCATCGTTCAAGTTCAAAACCTTATGCTTCACAACTGGCGCAGGTCACCATCTCTGCTATGAATTCTTTTGATACACTTTGACTTCTTTGATAATATAAAGTTTTTATTTCCAGTTTCCAGGCCTCTATAAGGAGTCTGTTCACTTCTTTTACTGGCAAATCTGAAGGGATGTTGAGGTTTAAACTTTGTGCCTGATCAATAAAACGCTGACGTACCGAAGCTTGTTGTATTATTTCCAGCTGATTGATTTCCTTAAAGGTCTTAAAAACTGCCTTTTCCTCTGAAGAGAGTTCTTTTAGGTGCTGAACGCTACCATGATTAAGCATAATACTACGCCACGTATCTTCATTGTCTATTCCTTTATCAATCAACAATTGCTTCAAATATTTATTCTTCCGCATGAAATTACCTTTTGCAAGACCGGCCTTATAATAGTTGCTGCTAAAAGGCTCAATACCAGGGGAAGTTTGCCCCAAAATTGCCGAGGAGGAAGTGGTGGGGGCGATAGCCATTAAAGTAGTGTTTCGTTGTCTATATCCTTTTAAAACTTCCGGCTCTCCATAAATGTGCGCAAGCTCTTTAGAGGCTTTGAGTGCTTTCTCACTTATCTCTTTAAATATATTATTAGTGAGACCTTTGGCCTGAAGTCCTTCAAAAGGGATCATATTCTTTTGAAGGTAAGAGTGCCAGCCCATTACTCCCAAGCCAAGAGCCCGATGGCGCTTTGCAAATCTGTTTGCTGATGAAAGATAGTAATTGTCTTCAGTTTTAGCTATAAATTCCTGTAATACGGCATCCAGGAAATATATAGCTAATTTAACAGCCTCTGTATCTTTCCATTCATCATATAGTTCCAAGTTCATGGAAGATAAGCAACAGATGAAAGATTCCTCTTTGCTGGAAGGAAGGGCGATTTCTGAACAAAGGTTACTGGAATGGATAGTTAATTCCTGGTCTTTATATACCTGTGGTTTATTCCTGTTGATGTTATCTGTAAAAAAGAGGTAAGGAAGCCCTTTCTGTTGGCGGCTCTCCAGTACTTTTGCCCATATTTCCCGTTTCTGGTAATCTCCATCTATCATTTCTTGCATCCAGTAATCTGGAACACAAACCCCATTGAAGAGATTTTGAATGGGATTTCCAATATTTTTTATTTCCAGAAATTCTGCAATGTCTGGATGGTCTATATCAAGATATGCAGCAAAAGCGCCACGTCTTACTCCGCCCTGGGAAATGGTATCCATAGCTGTGTCAAAGAGCTTCATGAAACTGGTGGCCCCACTGCTCTTGCCATTATCGGTTACAGCGCTTCCACGGCCTCGAAGCTCCCCAAAATAACCTGAGGTTCCCCCGCCAATCTTTGTCTGCATGATTACCTCTCCAAGTTTATGTGTGATGCCCTCAATGGTATCAGGAACGTAAACATTAAAGCAGGAAATGGGAAGGCCTCTTTCTGTACCCATATTGGCCCAAATGGGCGAACTCAGGCTCATCCAGCCTCTTTCGATCATCTCAATAAAAGCCCCTGCCATTTCAGGTTTAAACAATCTTTTAGCTGCCGCATTGGCTATTCTTTCTATTGCCGCTTCTGTGGTTTCTCCTTTAAGCAAATAGCCGCGGTTCAATATTTGCTGGCTTTCTTCATTAAGCCACCATAGTCTTTCCTTCATATCGTAATTTTCTAAAATAAATCGTTAGCGGTAATACTTTTGTCATGCTTGGTGTAGTCAACGGGTCTTTTGGCAAAAAAATCGTCCAGGCTATTCGCAAAGATTTCTTCTTCAAACCATAAGAGGGGTTGATTTCCAGAGCTTGATACAGGATAAAGTTTTTCCATTCCAATTTTATCCAGGCTCTCGTCTACACGAAATTTCATAAAATTTAGCAGATCCCGTTTACTGAGGTGCTCAATTTCTCCTTCAGAAAAGATCCAGTCGAGTATTTCGGCTTCTACTTCTATTGAATTATCAACCATTGCCCTGATTTCCTCCAGCGAATGTTGATTAAAAAATTCCGGATACTCTTCTTGGATCTTTTTTACGATATAGATTCCCGCATTGGCGTGGATTTGTTCGTCCACTGAGGTCCAGGCTATAATGTTGCTAACATTTTTCATCACCCCTTTAAACCTGGAAAAGGAAAGGATGATCGCGAATTGGCTAAATAGAGAAACATTTTCAATAAGAATGGAAAAAAGAATCAAGGAGCTTACGTACTCCTTTTTATCCTTGGATCTAGTATGTGCAAGGGCTTTTGAAAGATATTTTATCCGTTTTTTAATTACAGGAGTTTCAACGAGGTTCTGGAATTCGTTATTGTATCCCAAGACTTCCAACAATCTGGAATAAGCTTCAGAATGTCGAAATTCACATTCGGCAAAGGTACTACCAAGGCCATTAAATTCGGGTTTAGGTAGATGCTCATACAGATTCCCCCAAAAAGATTTGACGGCAACCTCTATCTGGGCTATGGCCAGAAGGCTCCGTTTGATCACCTGTTTTTCCTTTGGAGTGAGGTGAGAGTGGAAATCCTGTACATCGGCAGTAAAATCCACTTCAGAATGCACCCAATAGGTTCTGTTTAATGCTTCTGTGAATTGTAAGACTTCGGGATATTCAAAGGGCTTATAATTTAGTCGTGGGTCGAAAATACTCATAATACTTTTGTTTTTAGTTCAATTCAAAAGCATAAAAAAACATCGCCAAGGAATCCTGTGAAGAAGGATGGTTCACGGAGTATCGATGGACATTTACTTTTTATGCGAAAGTAAAGTCTAACTGAAAAGGAAGGTGTTCTGACTTGTAGCTATTAGCTACTTACAGTTGCGCAACAGTTCATGATTTTCACATGATTCCCCTTTCTTATTACGAGTGGGTAATACTTTTCAGTTACAGGTTTACGGGTGTAAAAGTAGGCAATAAGGTAGAGCTATATTTTGCACTCTTGGAAAGTTGTCCACATAATTTTCCACAACACTACTTCAGTATTTCTATCTGAAGTAGGAGGTATGGTGCTATCCTGGTGGAAAGCCGAAGCCCAAAAAGTACGGAATTGAGTTCCATCAACCTGACAACCACTACTAACGCACCCGCGAATGCATAGAGGTAGTAACGAAACTATGGCGGGAATTTTAGAACCCATCCCGCAGACCATGCAAACAATGAAATTTCATGGTTTAAAATTCGCGATGTTGACTGAATTGTGAATCTTTTTGAGCATTTTTTTCGTCTCAAGGTGAACGAAATCATTTGTGCTTAATTAACCTGAAACAAATTCAAAACTAACAGAACCTTCTTTATTTCGCCTCCTCAATTCCTCATATCACAGAAAATGATATTTCTCGTTGCTCTTGAAAGAAAATTAATAAAAATGGTATTTGCAGTAAAGATTCTTCAATTCATACTCCTCAATTTGGTTAAAGTTGATTCAGGGGATGTTCATATTGCTTTCCGCATCCCACATTTGACTTATCGAAAGTCAAATCAATTATCCCTATGAAGGTCAGATGATTTTCGGAGGGATTTTTTTATCTGTTATTGTCATGATTAGAAAAGGACTCTTTACTGCCCGACCCCCTTAGAATAAAAAACGGCTTTGATATTCTATTCCTGTGATTTTTCCTGATACCTTTTTATGCGCCCTATTACTGTCCCCTTACAATTGTTGATTTCCTCCCAGGAGGAACATTATGTTTCCAGGCTAAGGTTCTTCTTGCTCTTGAAAATGTTGTACCCACAGGGAAAAACAAAACTATCCTGTGGAGAGCTAATGGCCATAAAACATGTACTAAGGATCAAATCAGAAAAAACCCTCCGGTCTTATCTGAAGTTTTTTGAGCAGAAAGGCTGGATCAGGCTTAATACCAGGACAGGGTATTACATTATCAAATCCTTTGATAAGATCCGAAGTGAAAATAACTGGCGGAGCCGATCTGCCATGGTTTTACGACCCCTCGACCTGTTGAAGCTGAAAGCATTTGTGGGGGCAGGCATCTATGCCTATCTCTATAAAGCATTTCTGAGAAGATTGAAGAAACAGAAGAGCGTTCTGATAAAAGGGAGAACCTATCATTTTCTGCATTTTCGTCTGAACCGGGATTTGGCTGTACCTGTTTCTGTGCACGGAGTTTCTAAAATATTTAATATTTCACCGGCCCTGGCTTCTCGGTTAAAATGTGCAGCTGCAAGAGAAAACCTCCTTGAAGTACAAAAGAATTATTCCAAAAGAGCAGTTCAAAAAAGACCCATGCAGCTATGCCTGAAATACAACGATCACCCTCAGAATATTGTGTACCATAACGGAGCTTCTCGTTTGCAGCTTATCGATGCAGTCATTCCACTTTTTTCTTTCACCCGCCGGAAAAAAATGAAAACATAAAGTAAAGGTTATATATAAAAAGAAATAAAAAATAAGCTTTTAGCTTTTTTAAAAGTTTTAGATAGTTTTTATATCGTTTTTCCCTAGAAAAACGATTTTCGCGGCACAAGTTGTTCCTCATGGTGTACACCAGTTGTGTCTCGAGTTGTATCCTTTTTACCTAACTTATTTTTGCTCAAACCCTATGTTGAGACTGGCACAACTGGATTTTTTACGACAACTGAAGACAAGGAAATGTCTCCCAAAGCACATTCCCCTACACTGCGTTTCGGGAAAAGAGCTTTGGGTGAAAGTCTTGCACCCATTGCTCCAGGTTTCCCTGCGCTGTCCTCTTACTGCTCCACAGGTTTGTCCAGCTTCAGGAATCCTTGCGCAATGCGTCCGCCTGCTTCGTCCTACCCATATCACAAGATAAAAGTACCCGTGCAGCTTCAACGGCATTTACTTTCAGGCCCTCCCCGTCTGTAACCATTTTGGCAGGCAAAGGAACGGGATTTAGAAGTTAGCCGCCTGGATCAGCATTCTCCCTCTAAACCGGTGCTTCCGTACGACCTATCCTAATTCTAAATCCCGTAAATGGCAGGCCATCAAAAATGGTAACAGCGAGGGCTCTGAAGGAAGTAAATGGAAAACAGCCGCATCTGTTCAGCCGACTGCATTTGATCAGGTAATCAAAATGGAAAACACTCAGGATGAAAAAATAAAAGTGGTTTTTTTTCTGTACGGCCTCCAGCAATCTCCCAAAAATATCTACTCTTATTTACAGTTATATAAGCCTATGGGCCAGTGAATTACTACATATAGATCAGGACAAAATTCTTTCTTTTTAAAAATTAACAGAATAGGAAGGGTAAAATTAAATACGACTGTTGTTATAGAGATATAACATAAACCTAAATCTATTAAAAATGAAAAACTTATCCTTAACATTTATGATGACCGTAGCTGTGGCTTTATTTTCTTGTAGCACAGAATCCGAATCTACCCCAGAAGCACAAGTGGGAGTAGAATTCAACACAGTTAAATCGGCTTTAACAACTCAAGCCATTAGCAAGGAAACTCCACTAAAGCAAGCTGCCGCCGGTACCCTTTCCTTTTCTACAGGACATATTGCCATTAGCAGGTTAGAATTCGAAGCAGAAACAGACAATGATTCTATAGAAATAGAATTCGAACTAAAGCAAAACACGTTAATTGATTTCGCTACCGGAACCACTACACCTGACATCAATTTCATATCAATTCCTGCAGGAAATTATGAAGAAGTAGAGGTGGAAATAGAATTAAGTGAAGGATCAGAACAACCGGCTATTCTTCTTTTTGGAACTTATGTAGCTCCAGATGGAGTAGAGCATAACATTCGTTTCGAATTTAACTCTGAGGAAACTTTTGAAGTAGAGAGAGAAGGATTAATTTCCTTTGGAGAAGCTCAAGTAGCTATTGCTCAAATCACTTTCGATCCTGTGGCATGGTTTATTTCCGTTACTGATGAGCAGTATGCCAATGCAACTAAGAACGAAGAAGGTGTTATAGTTGTTAGCTCAACTGAGAACACTGAAATTTTTGATGTCGTTGCTGATGGACTGGATTTAGCAAGTGATGTGGAAATGGAAGATGATGAGGATGATCAAGACGAGGAGTAAAAACTAAAGATAGAATTTAAAGGAGGTGGCATCCATTAAGAATGGATGCCATTTTACTTTTGTATTCCCGACACAAATGTCATTTGTATTTCACTACTTTCGCTCCATTTTACATTATGTCGTGCTCCACCCTTTGCCGTGTTAATTTACTTTCCTGTACACTCCGGAACAATCTATTTATAAACCTCTAAAGTTCTAGTTCTGTAAACTGCATGAATTCATTCCTCTAAGGCTTTTGAAGGTAATAATAGAAGCTGAAGGCGATTCTATGGTCTGACAAAAAATATGTATTTGACTAAATTGAGAAATTTGAAAAAAGCTTATAGAAAAAATTGACTGGGGAGGAACGAAATATTCACATAAAAAAAAATCTTTGTTAGACTTTAAAAGGTAATTAGAACTACTAGAAATCAACTATGGCAAACCATAATTATGCCACTGAACGAAAGAAAGAAACTTTGGATCGGCTGTTTTAAATTTTCTAGAAGTCCTGGCAGGATAAATTCACAAACAAAGCCAAAATAGCAACCATGTCATTCAGCCATTTCAATATTAAGTCAACTTTCGGAAATCATTTAAAAAATCATTTTTAAAAGGATGTTTGGTGTAAATTCTAACGAATTTTCTTTAATATCTAAATACGAATGTACTTCGCTGTATTTATAAAATTTGTTGGTGATGTTATTCTTATTGGTAATATTCCATAAAGAAATACCCATTTCTATGTCTAAAAATTTTTTGACCTCAAAATCATATATCATGGATGCATCCCATCTAAAATAATCGGGCAATTTACTGGCGTTTGCGGGTTCAAAATTTATTTCACCATTCATTACTTCCTTTCCCCGCACTGGATTTGTAATCGCTTTACCTGTGTACCACTTTAAACCTGTTGCTATTTTCAATTTGCTAAAACTGTAGGAAGTGCCTAACTTCACAGAATGATCTACATTAAAATTGTTGGGGAATTCTGATACTTGCAAAGTTTTAAATTCATACTTCAAATCCTGAATCGAGTAACTTGCCCAAAAGCTTAAAAGGCCTAATTTTTTACTAATAAAAGCATCAATGCCTTGTCCGGAGTAACTTCCTCGATCTGTTTTATATTCATACTGATTTTGAAATCCCTGACTTTGGGCAACTATCCCTTCAACTTCTTTGTAAAACAGCTCAAAATTTATCAACCAATGATTTTCTTTATACGTTAAGCCTGTAGACAACTGCCTACTCTTGATAATAGGAATATCTTCGTTGTTCGATGCTATCCATCTCCGGTTCTCTACTCCGAGAAAATCGTTTTGAAAATCCACAGACTGTGTAGTAGTTTGATGTTTATATTCACCAAGAATATTCCAGGTTAGAGCCTCTGAAATCTTCTGGTTAAAACTAAGTCTTGGTTCTAAAATAAACTGGTTAAAAGAACCAATATAATTGATTCGAAATCCGGTTCTAAAAATTGTTTTTTGATCAATGGTCCCAAGCTGTCCACCTGTAAAAAGGGCATGCTTTCTCAATACGTCCTTTGAATAGGTCCTAAACAGTGGGTTATTGGATTCGTTTAGATTGTAAATACCCGTTTCATGAAAACTATACCCCCCGCTGAGTGTTATATTATTATTGAGGCGAAAATTTGATGCGATTTTGAATTCTGTCTCACCAATACTATTTTCTTGAACCAATTGTTTTTCATTCAGAATATCAACATTCTTGGCTTTCAAATCATATTGAAGTCCATAAATCTGTAAGGTCGTTCTGAATCTATCGTCCCAAATATGGTCATAGGAAATTCCCAAAGCCATGTTTTGTTGTTCAGATGTACTTTTCCTTTTCTCTTCTACTTCCAGAATAAGGGCACTTTCAAAAAACGACAAGTGATTCTTCATAGTAATGAAACTAACCTTAAGCTTATCCTTTTCCGTCATTTTATAGTTCAAAACTGCTTCAATATCAAAAAACTTAAACCTATCGTCTTCTGAAATGACATTGCTTTCATTTTGGATTACTTCGGTATTTTGGAATGCCTTTTCAAAATAATTTTTCGATGTATAGGTATTAATGAAATCACTATAGGAACGTCTTCCAGAGATTTGTATAGATGCTTTTTTACCTATGGGAATATCAAACATTCCATTCACTTCAATCAAATTACCGCTTAATGTAGTCTTAAAATTTTCTGCTATTTTATCTGTGCTTTCTATGCTAATTGTTCCAGAGACGCCTTCGGAAAATTCTGAAGGCGTTCCATTTTTATACAATGTAACCTTGTTGGTCATATTTGGATTAAATGCGGATATAAGGCTAAAAAAATGCCCTGTCTGATACATTTTGATATTATTCCATGTTATCTGATTCTGATCGTGGGATCCACCTCTAATATTAATATTGGTTACTGTTTCATCTATACTATTTACTCCTGGTAAGGATTGAACCGTTTGAAGTGCATCAGTATCAATGAGACCAGGCAATATTCCGAACTGGTTGTAGTTTATCTTGGTAGCCCCATCTGAAGTTTTTCTAATTCCTTTTGTCATAAAATTAGATACTATAACTTCGTTTAATTCATAAACTTTTTGTCTTAAGATTATAGTCCAGCAATCAAATGGCACATCTGTGATTGTTATGAAAAAATTTTCGTAACTACCATGTCTAATTTCTAAAGTGTCACCTATTTTTATAGCTTGAATTTCAAATGAACCATTTTCTTTACTAATGGCAGATTTCAATCCTGTTTTGATTTTAGCACCTTCAATGGGATATTTGGTTTCCTGATCCAATAAAATACCGCATATTTCAAATAAGGTACCTTCAGGTGCTACAATAGTCACCATCCGATTTTCTAGAACGTTGAAATTAAGTTCTGTTTTATTCCTCAAATAATTAATAGCTTCATTAAAGGAAAAATCTTTTGAAGGTGGTAAGATTTTAATACCTTGAATGTCCTCATTAGAATAAGAAAAACTTGCAATGTAATTAGCCTCTAATTCTTTTAGAACTTCTGTTAGTAATTGTTTCTCCTGAATTGTTTGAGAGGAAAGAAAATTGAACCATAGAAAAAAGGAAGTACAAAAAATAAGTAGTCCTTTTTTAGTCATTCTTGAATATTCTTATATGGTCCTTATTAATCTTATAGCTTAGCTTAAAAGGCTGGGTAATAGATTTTAAAGCTAAATCCATGTTATCATGAATAAAGCTTCCTGTAAAGATTTTTTGCCTATCAAAGTTATTTAACACAACAGTGACACCATACTGTCTTTCAAACTCTTCCACGACCACGTAATATGGCACACTCTCAAAAGTAGTTTTCCCTGAAATCCAAGATGGATTTGTAAAGTTTGTTTTTCCTTTTTTTAACTTGTTTTCAAACAAGCGTAAAGAAGTTCCTTCTGGTAATTTGAAATTATATTCACCTACCTCGACTTTTACTAATCCTTCATAACAATGGACTTCTAAAAGTTTTCCCCGTTGCTTTACATTAAATTTTGTACCCAACACGGTAACAGTGCCGAGATCTGTTTCTACCTCGAATTTTTCCCCTTTAGCTACTTTAAAAAAAGCTTCCCCCTTAAGAATTACTTCTCTCTTTTTCTCCCAATCTTTTTCGTTATATTTTATTTTTGAGTCCGCATTAAGAATAATTTCAGAATTATCAGGTAAGCTAAAGTTGGTTTGTTCTGCAATCGACGTATTGACCTTTACCAAATCTTCTTTTATTGTTGCGACGTATAAACCCAAACCAACTACAAAAATAGCTGCAATACGCATAAGTATTTTGAAAGAGGCATTTTCATTAGAAGCTAGTCTCTTTTCTTTTTCCAATCGGGATTTGAGAATGGCATATTGCTTTTCTTTATTAATAATTGGAGACTTGAAATAAGCTGCATTCTCATTTAATTTCTTGTACGATTGATATTCAGGAAGTTGCTTAAATAGTGCCAATTCACTATCGCTCAACTCACCGTCCAACCATTTTATTAATAAAGATTCCTTATCCACTTTCACACTATTTATATATATAACAACTGTCCATTAAAAATTTACCCGTTTTAGATTCCATCTATTTCTTTTCTCAAATTTTCGACTGCGCTGTAGATCCTTTTTCTTGCTGCCCTTAATGTTATACCAAGCATTTCAGCAATTTCACTATGTTTTTTACCCTCAACACGATTCAACAAAAAAGCAACACGCTGAACTTCTGAAAGATTCTCTAGAGCTTTTTTGTATTTTTGAAGATATTGTTCGTGCTCAAGCAAGAATTCTGGACTCTCATTATCAGAATCACCATTCCTGATCTCTTGATATTTTAAAACTACTTTCTGATGTTTCACTTCGTTTAGCATCAGATTATTTGCTACGGTAAACAAAAAACTTTTTGCTTTGTCTGAAGATACTTTTGCGCAATTGGTCCAGAGCTGAATATAAGCTTCTTGTGCTTTGTCTTCTGGCCCTAAAAGTGAACCATATTTGTAATATAAAAAATCATTTAAATCTTGTATATATTTGTTATAGATACTTGAAAATAAATTTTCGTCACAGATATCGTCGTTCAATTTCTTTTCCAATGATAATTAGCTTTTTTGCAAAATAAAAAAGTTTATGTTTTCAAGGGTAAATATATAAGTATTAGATGTTATATAATAAACGATTTATTATGCGGGTTTTGAAAAAATGCTTCTGCCCTTGGTTTACCATATCTTTTTTAGCTTTAATTCTATCTTGCCAGGAAAGCATACCTGAAACCTTTGAGGAATATGAAGTGTCTCAAATCCAGTCGGACACCCGATTGTTTGAATTAGTAAGTCGTACTACTCTTAAAGATGGGTCAAAAGACAACATCCTAGATGGAGCAAATAATATAACTATAGTGTTGCCTGTTACTGTGATTGTGAATGGAATTACAATTGAAGTCAGAACAGAAAGTGATTATCAGTTAATAGAGAATGCTATTGAAGCTTATTCGGATGATGACGATGAAATCCAAATCAAATTTCCAATAGATATTATTTTTTCTGATTATACACAAGTTACTGTTTTTAACCAGTCCGAACTAAATACGTATATTTCTGAAAGTTCTGATGAAGATGAGTTGGATGAAGATATTGAATGTATAAACTTTAAATATCCTTTAACCTTCGAAGTTCTTGCGTCTAATGCATCTATTCCAACTACCATAATAGTATCCAATGATGCTGAATTTTTTGCTCTCCTTGATAATCTTGAAGATTATATTGCAGTTCATCTCAACCTTCCTATTGTTCTAATTCTCTCTGATGGTTACGAACTTATGATAAGCAGCCTGGAGTCTTTAGAATCTGCTATAGAAAACAATGTTGACACTTGTGATGAAGATGATGATTTTGATTACGATGATGATGATGAAGATGTCTTACTTGATTTTCTAACCCAGGGAAATTGGACCATCGAAGAATACACCACGGAGAATGGTGAATTTACAGAAGAGTATAACGGCTATACTTTTTCCTTTAATAGCAATATGGATGTCAAGGCCAGTAACGATGAAACAACCGTCTCTGGAAAATGGAATATTGAAAGTAGAGATACAAATAAACTGTTTTTAGTGCTAGACTTTGCTACTTCTGCCCCTTTTGAAGCTTTAAACCAAAAATGGGAAGTCACTGAAATTGAAGTTGATAATTTAGAACTTGAAATAGAAAGTGAACTAGCAGGGGACTTAGAAACTCTGGTTTTCGAAAAATTAGAAGACGACACAGCCCCGTAAATTCGATTTGGTCTTTGACTTCAGTTTTTATTTATTTTTTATCCCCTTATGCTAAAACAACAACAAAGGATTTTCGCGTAAATTTTCTTATCCTCTATACCTTGGACTACTTTCTTTGATCTCTAAAATTGAGAAAAAGTAATTTTCTAATAAGATTTGAATTATAATTTGTATACAATATGGTTGAATCTACTGCTATGTATGACTATACCTGGATCTATGCTCCAACTGTTTTTCACCGGCTGGTGAGTTGAACTGCTCCACTTCCGGAATTATCACATGGTCCGTCGACCTTTAATTTACACAAATAGTATATTTTTATGTCCCCCCATCTTATAAAGCTTTTAGAACTTCTGAACAAGGGTCAAGTTGAGGAGATCTTGGAAGAACAGGATTTAAATCTTCACTTAAATGATTTGGTGGAGTTGAAAATGATAGAGATTAATGCAGAAGAAATTACTCTTACCCGTGAAGGGCTTGAAGTTCTAGAAAGCCACAGGGACAATTGATCCTGAAATGCTCCTCCTTCTCCTGATTCTTCTACCGTAATACCATCTTTGACTATTCTCTCTTAATACCTAGTTCGAAATATCTCCCCTCCCTAATTTGGATATACCATTTTATTAAGAGGAATTCATGTCAAATAAGAGGTATAGGAGAGTGCAATAAAATTCTGACCTAATACGAAGAAAAAATTTCCTGAACTAAATTTTGTATCACCTCCTTCGCTATTTTTCATAATAGTCTGTCCTCTTCCCCGTCGCTGAGATCATTTTTGAGTTCAAATCCTTCTAATAAACAGTAAAAAAATGGATGGCGATACAGAGTAAGCTAGTGAAGGAGAAATGGTCGGAAGCAGCGTTTTCTTTTTTTCCCTTACACCTCCTTTTCGATAAAGGCTGGGAAGCTTATGGCGAGGGTAGGAAGATCATTAGAATAGGTATTTTTAGTAACGAATCTAAGTCAGAAAAGTTTCTAAACAGATTACCTGATCTCCTGGTCAGGTTTGTCTACTTTTAAAAATTTTTATGCTTGGATGAAGGAATAAGGAAAAGCAAGAGGGCAACCTGCTCCGCACGGTTGCATTGCCCATTCATCTGTGTGCCAGGTGATTAGCCTGTAATTGAATAAGATATTTAAAAGAATATTAGTAATATCCTTTCCGAACCCTCTGAAACAAAGGTTCTTTTGGGTAATTTAATGCATCAAGAGTGTAAGTTCCATGAGTTATTTGATTTATTTTTCCCTGTAGTGATAACAAAAATCCACTCCATTGCTATTGAATTCTTCCTCTATTTCCGGCTCAGGTTCCCTGTCAATTTTCTGCCGCAGCTTCATCATATCTTCACTAACTTTTTTTTCAACCACCTTAGCATAAATCTGGGTGGTTCTCAGCTCCGAATGGCCGAGTAACTTTGAGATAGTCTCAAGAGGAACACCATTGGAGAGAGTAATAGTAGTTGCAAACGTATGACGGGCTAAATGAAAGGTAAGCTTCTTATTTATTTTTGCCTGGGCCTGGATTTCCTTGAGGTACGCATTTGCCTTTTGGTTGGAAATTCTTGGAAGCAGACTGTCATAAACCACAGTCCTGGGAGAATCTCTGTATTTCAAAATTATCCTTTGGGCCTTAGAAAGTAAGGGAATCTTAACCGGATTTAATGTTTTTTTTCTTTTGGTGATAATCCAATCATTGCCATCTTCACCGCTCATCAGATTTTCAGCAGAAAGAAGCATTATATCCCCAAACGAAATTCCGGTATAACAACTAAAAATAAACAGATCTCTTACTACCTCTAGCCTTTCTGTGGGAAACCGGAGTCGCTCGATTGCAGTTATTTCCTTTTCAGTTAAAAAGCCGCGTTCCTTTTTCAAAATGCGGGGTTTGAATTTGACGAATGGATCTCTTTCTATCCATTCGATATGGTAGGCAAGGGTAATCATTTTACGCAACCTCTGGATGTGCTTCATAATGGCGTTATGGCCAATACATTTTTGATAATGCCTGGGAGTATAATTTCTTAGAAAACTTTCCAGCCCCACTACAAAACTGTAGTTCATTTCTTTTAGAGCTATATCTTTCGTTTTGTATTCTTTTCGAATATACTCCATCAGGTACCTTTGAGTGGTCTCATAATGCCGAAGGGTGAATTTATTCAATACCTTCTGGTTTTTTTCGTTATGATAGTTAATGAGGTCTCTTAACGTGTAATTTTTCTGGTCTTCACCCAAAAAGCGCTTTTTGATAGATTCAGCTGAAATAGTTTTCCCTTCCTGTTTTAGATCAACGTAACACTGATAAAGCTGTGAGCGGGTGATCTGGAGCAATTGATTTATTTGTTTGGCTTCTTTAGAGTTTCCTTTTGCTCTTGATTTTTTGCTTTCCCAAATATTTTTCTTGACTTTAGTTTTTAAACTTATGTTTACCCGTTTACTATTGCACGTTATGCGGACGTATAGGCCAGCATGATTATTTCTAAGACGTGAGGAATTGATCCAGAAGAGGATGGAGAAGGTACTTGAGGTTTTCATAGTTGTCGTCTTTTAAAATGAAACATCTTTATAAGACGAAAGTCAAATCAACTACTCAAAAAGATCCATAACTAAATCGCAACAACAATATACAAAAAAGTGTTGACCGAATTGTGAACTTTTATTTCCATTTTTAACAATACATTATAATATCATTAAAAATGAAAACCCTTGAAAATCAAGGGTTTTGCAGGAAAAATGTTAAAAAAAAGTGACCGCGGGAGGATTCGAACCCCCAACCCTCAGAGCCGAAATCTGATATTCTATCCAGTTGAACTACGCGGCCAATAAATTTTTCAAAGACTTTCGGTTGTGAACCCTGCCTGGCGACAGACAAGACTGCCTTAAAAGTGGCGCAATTTACACAAAAAGTTCTTGCAAAACCAATGAAAACATATCCAAAACTGCTGCTGTGTTAATTTGTCGGGGGCCTATGAAAGGACCAGGAGTTAAAAACCGAAAATTCTACAAATTAGAACGTCTTTTTATAATGCCCCCTGGCATCTGCAATAGTGCCCTTTTTGGATTTACAAGCCCATTTGAAAACCAAATGAAAAACGGAATCCTTCTTTTCCATGAAATAGATTCACTTCTCCTGCAGCTTCAGCTATTGCTAACCAAAATCCGCCCCCGTAGCTATGATGCCACTTTTCACTGGTTTTTTCATTCATCCACACCCTTCCAAGATCATAACCGGCAAGCACCCCAACCTGTACCGGTAAAAAATTATTTTTAATGGTCTCAAAGTTATACCGAAGGTCTGTACCGGCTGCAAAGGCACGGGTGCCGGTAAACCGCTCATGGCGAAAACTCCTTAAGCCGGTTTTGCCTCCTAAAGTTGCGGCATGATAAAATTCAAAATCTTCTCTAAAATTTAGTTGTGACTGCAATCTTGGGTTGAGCACCAAACGTTCGTTTGCTGTCAAAGGGGTGTATACTTCCAGGAAAGGATTGACATAATAAAAATGTCGCCCCGTCTCTTTAAGGTTTAGTTTACCCCCGGCCGTTAAGTGAAAAATAAGTCCGCGGGAAGGATTTATCCTGCTGTTCACACTTTCATAGCTGTAGGCTCCCTCCAGTCCGGCATAAAACATCTGGTCAAAGAACTTTTCATTTTCTGGAAAGGCTTCCGAAATGAACCTATCCGGGGTGGCCTCGACTTCTACCCCTTCAAAGAGGGCTTTATAGGTGAAGGTGCTTCCGTAGAGATTACGACGAACCAAACCTGCCTCAGCACCGAAGGATTCTACCCTTATTCGGTTATAATCTCTGGAATACACATTGTCCAAATTTTGGGTTTCGTTTCCAAAACCAAAGAAGTTGATGGTATTTTTCGCACTTGAATAATCTGCGCCAGCCAGAAAATTATATTTAAATTCAGGATAGGCAAATTCTCCCGAATAAGCTGCTTCAAATCCCCCTGTAGCAAAAAAGTATCCGGCGCTAATCCTGTATTTGGCAGTAAAAGGCTTACGTACCAGGCTGTTTTTGGTGAATGACGTTTGAACGCCAAGAATGACTCCGTTATCAGGGTTATAGCCCACATACGGGAGCAGGTTTTTCTTGTGAACGATCTTATGATTCTTATCAAAAACATTAATTTGATAATTATCTGTGCGAAAGATCTTTCCGCCCCTGTTCTCTTCTATCCTGTTTTTTTTCGTTTTGTAATCATAAACTCTGATTCCCGCACCCTGAAATAGAGTATACACATCGTTATTTTGTCCGCCAATAAGCCTCACTTTGATGCCGGGTTTCTTTTCTCCTTTTACGTAAAACTGATCTTCATCGTCCAGCCCGTAGACCCAGATTTCATCAGTTTCCATTTTCCTGAAGGTTCGCTCACTCACTATCTCTTCTCTCTTACCGTCCTTATTGCGGGAAATACGCACGTGAGTGTCGCCATTTTCCAGTCGTTCCACATCAATGAAATCATCCTTATCTGTTCCGGTCATGATTCCTATTTCGCTAATTAGATCATAATACTCTGTGGCGATTTTTACCAGATTGTCTTTTCTCCCCTTCAGGTTCTCAATTATTTCATTAGTGGTAGTTCCCTGTGCCTCCTCGGGAAGTCGAGAAAAAGCATCCTTAATGATCTCATCTGTAATTGCTTTTTGCAGGAATTCGGCTTGCTTGATCCACTCCTGTCTTCCACAGCTTTGCACCAAAACTCGATCCAAATTGGCAGCAGAGCGGTTAAACCAGTCAAGATCGGTTATCTCTGTATCATACTTACCAAACTGATTTATAAAGCCGATCAACTTTCTTAATTTATCAAACACCAGCCCGTCAAAATTTGAGAAGACCTGGTCCCTGTCCCTGGGAATAGGTTTAAAAATTCGGTTTCCATTCTCCTGCTCTATTTCTGCCCATCGCCATTGGTCATTGTGCCGGTCCCAATCTCCAATAAGCATGTCAAACATGCGGGCTCTTATATAAGCAGCCTCGTCAAGGCTGTATTTTTCATCGCGCCGCAACCTATCAAACATACCATCTGTGCTTTGGATATCGTGGTTGGGTTCTCCAAAACTTTCATATCCCAGCCAATTTTCCTCGGGCCGCTCCTCGATCATATAAAGGGCATCTCCATGAATGGTATTATAGTCTTGCAGGCTCTTTTGCCTGGGCAAGTAGTAGATCTCAGGATTGGTATGGTAGACTCCGGCCGCATCAGCAAGAACGGGCACAGCCAGAAAAGCATAGGGATGGGAGGCAGTGAAAAAGTCGCGAATCATCTTAGCTGCGAAGGTTTCCTCAAACATTTCTTCAATTGGTTTGTTCTTAAAGGCGGTAGCCTGCAGGAACTGTGTAGGGTCCTTCCGCAACATTCTGAAGTTATATTCTCTTCCTGTGGTGTCCCGAACCCTTAGAGAGGTGGTTTGATGCCCCCCTCCAGACCTCATAGGCTTCAACCCTCCATACAACGTGTCCAGTATGGCTACCGGTACGTTTACAGGTTGTTCATAAAGTTTCCTGTACCTGTCTCCCCACAATTTCCTGTAAAAATCTGATTTATCAGTTTCTTCTTCGGAATAAATAGAAGCCTTCACAGTTGCAGGAAAACTCTCCGAAAGCTCCTGCACGTCAAAACTTGCTTCTTTTTCGAACACCTGATGCTGGTACAGCAAATTTGGATTTCCATTGTCACTGCGAAAAAACCTGATTTGGGAGGAACCGTCCTTAAAAACATCAAGTACCGCAAAACCTTCTTTTTCTGAGGCAAAAAGAGTATTTGCATCTTGGCGCACATATGCTTTTGAAGATCCCGATCCCGCCACGACCTGCTTAATATTTTCGTCTTCCAGGTATTGTAAAGAATGATCATGACCTGAGACAAATACCACCTTTCCCCAGAGTCCGGCGAGGGTTTGCAGCCGGTTGACCAAACTGCGATACTGAGGATTCCCCATATCCTGGCGGGAAATACCCCCGCTAGTTCTCAAGAAATTCACTAGCTGGCCTACCACAGGTATCGGAAGGGAACCTTCCTCTTTTAAGATATTGGAAGACCAGCTAAATTTACCTCCATGAACTCCGTTGGACCTTAATGGGTGATGAAGCGCAAAAATGGTAGTCTTATTCTGGTTCTTTTTTAGCTCTGTTTCGATCTCAAGGAACATGGCTTCCCTGGTTTTTATCTCTGGGCAATCATCATTAATTAAAGGGTGTTCATTCCAGTCGGCCAAAAACCATTGGGTATTCAAAACTATCAAATGAACCTCGTCTGAAATATCAATGAAAGAAAAAGCGCATCCCGGTTTTGGCACAAAAACATCCTCTCTCTGGTATTTTTCCTCTAAAAAGGATTGGGTCTCCTTCAGCCCCTCAATACCCTTTCTTTGCCATTCCTGTTCTCCGGGTATGTAGAGGTGCCGGTCCTTAAATTTTTCAAGCCCCGGCATGGAGGTAGACCAGGGAAGTTCTTTGATACCGGGAAAATTGTCTCCCAGGAAGAGAACATATTCACTCCCTGTATTTTCTTCGGTTTGAAGAAAAGTGTCAAGGGCGTTTAATGCCGGTAACCCATCTTTGGATGAATTATGTCCGGTATCTCCTATTAAATAAAATCTTTGAAGCCTCTCCTTGTTTTCAGGATAGACAGAAGGGTTCTTCTTCTGGGAATAGGTAACCCCAAAGAAGAACAAGAGCAGGCATAACGCCGGGGTATAGGTAGAAAAGTTCATAATATTGGGATCCTGTAAGCCTTTCTAAGCTACTAAAGGGACCTCAGAATTATTGAAAAATTCTGTTAAACAATACCGGTAAAAACCTTAACAAGCTGACAAACAGTAAAATATCAACACGAAAAACATAATACTGGCCTGGAATTGTATCAAACTGTTTATCGCCAATTGGTAGGAAACCTTCAGGCAAAAAAAAACCCTGCTAAGCAGGGGTTTCTTTACGATCTATTCTTTTTCTTATTTAAGCAAGCTTCTTCTTTACGATCATAGAAATGGTCTTGCCGTCAGCTTTTCCAGCAAGCTCCTTGGAAGCGATTCCCATCACTTTCCCCATGCCCTGCATGCCGGTGGCGCCGGTCTTGGCTATTATTGCCTCCACCTCTTTTTCGATCTCTTCTTCGCTCATTTGCTCCGGAAGAAAGCTTTCTATCACCGCTGCCTGGTCAAGCTCGGGCTGGGCCAGGTCTTCTCTCCCCTGCTCCTTGTAAATGGCCGCGCTTTCCTTACGCTGTTTTACCAGCTTCTGTAACAGCTTAAGCTCTTCGTCCTCATTAAGGCCGTCCTTACCCGCGGCATTGGTCTGCGCCAGCAGGATCGCACTTTTCACGGCTCTAAGAGCCTCCAGTTTATTGCTGTCTTTGGCCCGCATAGCAGCCTTCATCTCGGTCATTACTTTTTCCTGTAAACTCATTTTAAGCTTGGATTTATTTAGTGCGAAGATAAAAATAAAACCCGAATCCCTGGGGATGGATTCGGGTTTAAGGGGGGACTAATATTGGTTAGATTAGTCTACATTATCGTGTAAAAAGGAATTGTTGGTCCTGAACCTGATCTCGTCATCATCACCAGTATTTAGGCTGGTTCTGGAGATCTTTTCCTCCCCTGGTCGGGAATTGTCAAGATTGATTCCCTGACGCTTATAAGCAGGTTGTTTTTCGATCTCATCGATCTTTGAAATGTTGTTCCTGAACTTGTAATTAAACTCCTTCATTTTCGCCCTTCTTTCCGCGGCCCTTTTTACCAAAGTTTCGTTGATAGGATTGTTGAAAGGATCATCGTCCTCCTCCTGATTCTCTTTCTTTTCGGGCTTAGGTGCCGGTTTTGCCGGTTGAGGTTCCTGGTATGCAGGCTTGCTCATTTCGGGCTCCGGTTGCTTCTCTTCTTTTTTAGGAGCAGTGTTCTTAGGAGTGGAATTCAGCATCTCCTCTACTTCCATATAGTCGCTAAGAGAATACCTGGTCACCCCGTTCTGATCTCTCTGTGCAGCACGTTCCTTCGGCTTATTTTGCTCTCTGCTGTCTGACTCCTCGTCAAAAAGCCTGTGCACCACTTTCTTTGGCTCCTGCTGTTTAGGAGTCTCCATGCGTGGCTCTTCTTCAGGCTCCTGTTGCTCTTCCTGGTTCTTTGGAAAATCAAAGGTGAACATGAACTGCTCCTGGTTATCTGGCTCTACCATTTCAGGATCGGTCACCTCAATGTCATTCACCGCATCGGTGATAATGAACTCGTCTTCTGAAGGTTCTACTTCTTCGTAATCTACGGCCATATTTCGCACTTCTTCCGAAGTATGGTTACTCTCCGGCTCCTTATCTTCCTCTTCCTCCTCTAAAGAAAGCGTGTGAACGATCTTCTTTTCCTCCTCCTTTTTAGGGGCAGGCTGGTAAGTTGAAGATGTCTTTTTTGGAGAAAGCTCGTGTTCGGCCCTTTGCTCATCCTCCAGCGTGTGGATGATCTTCTTTGCTTCGGTATTTACGATCTCATTTTGTTGCTCCACATCAAAACCCGTGGCGATGATGGTAACCGAAATAGATTCATCAAGACTCTCATCTTCTCCAACCCCCATGATAATGTTGGCACTGTGACCGGCCTCTGCCTGAATGTGATCACTTATTTCTCCTATCTCATCAATGGTGATCTCTTCGGAACCAGAAATGATAAGCAGCAATACATTTTTAGCTCCGGTGATCTTGTTGTCATTAAGAAGTGGTGAATCCAGCGCTTTGCTGATGGCATCGGTGGCACGGTTAGCTCCCGAAGCCTGTGCAGACCCCATAATGGCCGTTCCGCTATTGCTCAATACGGTCTTGGCATCACGCAAGTCAATGTTTTGTGTATAGTGATGAGTAATTACTTCTGCAATTCCGCGAGAAGCAGTAGCAAGCACCTCATCGGCTTTTGAGAATCCCGCTTTGAAACCAAGGTTACCATAAACTTCGCGCAGCTTGTTATTGTTGATCACGATAAGTGAATCACAATGGTTTCTCAGGTTTTCAACTCCCACCTGTGCCTGTTCGTTTCGGGTTCTTCCCTCGAACTGGAAAGGAATGGTCACAATACCTACCGTAAGGATTCCCATATCCTTGGCCTGCTTCGCGATGATAGGCGCCGCACCGGTACCGGTACCACCTCCCATTCCGGCAGTCACAAATACCATTTTGGTATTGGAATTCAGCATTCCCTTGATGTCGTCAAAGCTTTCCACGGCAGCTTTTTCCCCTACCTGCGGATCGGCTCCCGCGCCAAGACCTTCGGTGGTACTTACACCAAGCTGAATCTTGTTGGGAACCGGGCTGTTCTCAAGGGCCTGGGCGTCTGTGTTGCAGATCACGAAATCAACTCCTTTGATTCCCTGTTGGAACATGTGATTGATCGCGTTGCTACCTCCTCCGCCAACACCAATAACTTTGATTACGTTCGATTGATTCTTTGGGAGATCGAATGAAATGTTTCCGAATTCTGTGCTGCTCATAAATTCTGTTTTACTGGTTCTTTACTTCTTTTTCTTTTCTTCATAGTATTTTATTTGCCGCTTATTCGGCGTTGTCTAAAAAATCCTTGAATTTTTCAAACCATTTTTCAAATATTGTTCTGCGCGGCTGGCTTATTGTCTGGTGTTCCTGCGGATCCTTTTCTTCTTCCTCCTCATAGTCGTGCATTTCGCTCCTGGCCTCCTCTTCGGCTGCCTCTTCCATTAATTCTTCCTGCGGCTGTTTCTTAACGATCTCAAGGCTGTTCAGCACAAGTCCTACTGCCGTGGCATAAACAGGACTGGTCGTTTCCACATCACTGTCTCCTGCCAAATGTTCGTTAGGATATCCAATTCTGGTATCCATTCCGGTGATGTATTCTACCAGCTGCTTGATATGCTTCAGCTGCGCTCCACCACCTGTCAAGACGATCCCTGCGATTAATTTTTTCTTTTGCTCTTCGTGTCCGTAATTCTTTATTTCCAGGAAAACCTGCTCAATGATCTCCACCACTCTCGCATGAATGATCTTTGAAAGGTTCTTCAAAGTGATCTCTTTTGGCTCCCTTCCTCTCAATCCGGGAATGGAAACTATCTCGTTATCCTTGTTCTCTCCCGGCCATGCAGATCCGAATTTCACCTTCAGCAGCTCGGCCTGTTTTTCAATAATGGAACAGCCTTCCTTGATATCTTCGGTGATCACCCCTCCTCCGAATGGGATCACGGCAGTGTGCCGAATGATTCCATCCTTAAAAATGGCAAGGTCTGTAGTACCTCCTCCAATATCTACCAGGGCTACCCCGGCTTCTTTTTCTTCCTGGCTCAGCACCGCGTTAGCAGAGGCCAGCGGCTCTAAAGTAACGGCTGAAAGTTCCAGTCCGGCACTTTTCACGCAGCGCCCAATGTTCCTGATGGAAGAAACCTGGCCTACCACCACGTGGAAATTAGCCTCTAAACGGCCACCGTACATCCCAATAGGCTCCTTGATCTCGGCCTGCCCGTCTACTTTGAATTCCTGCGGAAGCACATGAATGATCTCTTCCCCAGGAAGCATCACCAGCTTATGGACCTGGTTGCACAACTGCTCAATGTCTGAAGCGTCTATCACCTCATCCGGATTCGGGCGGGTGATGTAGTCGCTGTGCTGCAGACTGCGAATGTGCTGCCCGGCGATACCCACTACCACATCTTTGATCTTGAGGCCCGAATCTGCTTCGGCTTCCTGTATGGCCTGCTGGATAGACTGAATGGTTTGCGTGATATTATTCACCACTCCCCTGTGTACCCCCAGGCTTTTTGCTTTCCCGATCCCTATGATCTCCATTTTGCCGTATTCATTCTTACGGCCGATCATGGCAACGATCTTGGTAGTCCCGATATCTAATCCTACTGCGATGTCGTTCTGTTCCATAATTTACTTTTTAGTGCATACAACCTGATCCCCAAATTGTAGGTCCACTTTTTTATAGGCATTCAGCTTTTCATCTTTCATTGCTTTGAGATAAAAAGCCTTAAAATTTCGAAATTTCGTATCTATATCTTCCACGGTTCCCAGGAGCACCTCAAAATCGAGCTGTCTTAGGCGAAGTCTGTATTTTCCGTTCTTGAGGCGGTTCAGCTCGGTTACATGTTTGGTCAAAAATTCATCATTCCTGATGTAAGTGACCAGCGGATGTATTTCCTGCAATTGATCTTCTGAAACTCCCGTTACCAGCGGCACTCGTGCCGAATAATGTTCAGATAGCGGCATTTTTAAGCCCTGTCTGTCCATATAATACGGCAGCCCTGCCATTACCCTGGCAATGGGTTTCCTCTGTGTGATCTTAGCCCCTAATTTTCCATCCACAGTCATGAAAACCTCTGCATTCTCTATCATGTCATGAGCCTCCAGGAGAGTCTCCACCCTATTCAAATCTAAAGTTTCTTTCTCTATGCTCCTGACCTTCACCTTATTTTGTATCAACAACTTATTAACCGCTTCCTCGGTGAGGTAAAGGTTCTCGCTATTGGTAAAATGCAGATTTACTTCGGAAAGTACTCGTCCGTGATTGCGCTTTTCAGCGAATGCAAATAAAAAGAACACTACGCCAATGAGCAAGAATGTTTTTATGTAATTCCAGTTAATTTTCACCTGCCATTTTTTTCTTTATTCTTTCCACTTCTTCACCAATATCGCCGGCTCCCAGAATGACCACCACTCTGGCGTCGCTGTTTTTTATCGCCTGCGGAAGCTCCTCTTTTTGAACCAGTTGCTTCTTATTATTTTCGATTTTTTCAAGCAGCCATTCTGAAGTCACCCCTTCAATGGGCTCTTCTCTCGCCGGGTAAATATCCAGCAACAACACCTCGTCAAAGAGGCTGAGGCTCCTGCCGAACTCCTCGGCAAAGTCGCGGGTACGGCTGAAAAGATGCGGCTGAAACACCGCCAGCACCTTTTTCCCCGGATGCATTTCTTTAATGGCCTGGTGCACGGCAGTGATCTCTGCCGGGTGATGGGCATAATCATCGATCAGCGCCAGTTCCTCGGTTCTTATCCTGTACGAGAACCTTCTTTGAACTCCTTTAAATGAGGCCAGGGCCCCGGCGAGTAACTCGGGGGGGGCACCGAATTCAAGTGCCATTGCCAGGGCTGTGACCGCATTTTGTAAATTATGTCTTCCCGGCAGCTGCAAACTGAAACCGGGATATGTTCTTTCTTTTGTCTTTAGATCAAAAAGGTAACTGCCGTTCTTAATCTGTACGTTTTGAGCAATAACATCTGAATCATCCTCTACTCCCACAGAAGTACCTTTAAGCGGAAGGCCGTTTGCAAAAAAGAGCTTCCCGTCTTCGGGAACCAAAGCAGCAAAAGCCCTGAAAGAATCTTTTATTTGGGAGTCTTCTCCGTAGATGTCAAGGTGATCTGCATCCATAGAAGTGATCGCAGCGATGTTTGGCGCCAGCTGTAAAAAGGACCTGTCGAATTCATCGGCCTCTACTACCATCACCTTGTCTCCCGACATAATGAGATTGGAGTCATAATTTTCGCTTATCCCTCCCAGGAAGGCTGTCACTTCTGCGCCGGTCGCCTTCAGCAGGTGCGCCAGCATGGTACTGGTAGTGGTTTTTCCGTGGGTACCGGCCACCGCAAGAGTAAAATGTCCTTTGGTGAGTTTTCCCAGCACCTCTGCCCTCTTCTCCATCTGGTAACTATCAGCTACAAAATGCAGGTATTGAGGATGTTCTTTGGGAATGGCCGGAGTGTAAACGATAAGGGATTCTTTGTCTTCCAAAATGGCTTCGGGCAGGTCTTCTACTTTTGAGGAATTGATCACCTCAATACCTTCAGCCCTTAATTGGTTGACCAGGTCTGAACTGGAACGGTCATATCCCGAAACATTATAATCCAGGGCATGGAAATAACGGGCAAGGGCGCTCATTCCTATCCCGCCGATGCCTATAAAATAAATGTTCCGTATGTTATCGTAATGCCCCATTTATGTTTTTCAGGTGACTAGTTTTTCTATCTCATCCACGATGTTGGCCGTGGCAAAAGGTTTTTCAAGTTTCTTTATGTTCCTGCCGAGACTTTCCAGTTTCTCGTCTGATTGCACCAGAGGGAAAAATATGGACCTGAAGCCCTGCTCCAAATGACTTTCTGAAAGCACCACCGCCGCGTCCTTTTCAGCGACCGACATGGCGTTCTTTGTCTGATGATCTTCTGCCACATTCGGTGACGGAATGAACACCACCGGTTTTCCAACAATGCATAGTTCAGAAACAGTACCCGCCCCGGCTCTGGAAATAATAATATCCGCAGCCGCGTAGGCCAGGTCTATTCTCTTCAGAAAATCAAATGTCTGCACAAAATCCAGTTCCCCGTGATGCTTGTATTCCTCAAAATAAAGACTGCCGGTTTGCCAAAGCACCTGCAGGTCGTTCTTTCTGAATTCCTTCAGGTTATCGTCTATCAATTCATTTATCCTTCTCGCGCCCAAGCTTCCTCCCAGAACGAGCACGGTCTTTTTGGCGGGATCTATTCCGAAGAATGCTACCGCCTCTTCCCTCTTTTTCTGAACATCGAGAAGATCCTGCCTAACCGGATTTCCTGTCAGCACGATCTTGTCTATTGGAAAGAACCGGTGCATATCGGGATACGCCGTGCAGATCACGTTGGCATCTTTGGCCAGCAATTTATTGGTAATTCCCGGATAGGAATTCTGCTCCTGAATGAGGGTTGGGATCTTGTCGCGGTTGGCCATTTGCAGCAACGGTCCGCTGGCAAAACCGCCGGTACCTATGACCACATCTGGCTTGAATTTCCTGATGATATCCCTTGCTTTCCACAGGCTCTTCACCAGCTTGACCGGGAAAAGCAGGTTTTTAACGGTTAATCTTCTCTGCAACCCACTTATCCATAATCCTTCTATAGGATAACCGGCTTCGGGAACTTTTTGCATTTCCATCCTGTCTTGCGCTCCCACAAAAAGGATATCCGCATCGGGATACCGCAACTTTATTTCGTTAGCAATAGAAATGGCCGGAAAAATGTGACCTCCCGTTCCTCCTCCCGATATGATGACTCGAATCTCTTTTTTCATATTGCTTCGCTTAAAATTTCCAGCGGATTTTCGTCATCCACTTCCAATTCCTCTTCCTGTTTCTGAATTTCTTCCTGACGTTTCGCACTAACGCTCAACACCATTCCTAAAGCCAGGCAAGTCATCCAGATAGAGGATCCCCCGCTGCTGATTAAGGGCAATGTCTGTCCCGTGACCGGGAAAAGTTCCACAGCTACCGCCATATTTACCAGCGCCTGGAAAATAATAGGCAATCCTACTCCTATCACCAGTAACTTACCGAAGATGGTGTCGGCCTTGGTGGCCACAATTATTATCCTGAAGAACAACATGAGGTAGGCCAGCATCACTCCGAAGGCGCCAATCAAGCCCATTTCTTCGACTATGATCGCGTAAATGAAATCTGAAGAGGACTGCGGAAGGAAGTTCCGCTGCACGCTCTTCCCGATTCCCACACCTGCAACCCCGCCACTGGCGATGGCTATTTTCGCTTTTTCTATCTGATAATCGGCTTCGGTATCTTCATCATTGGCAAAATTCTCTACCCTGCTTATCCAGGTATCCACCCGGTTAGGGAAAAGTCCGGGAAAAGCTTTGGCGGTCAACATGAACATAGCCAGCGCCACCACTCCAGTTCCTACCACGATTCCAATATATTTCAAAGGATATCCTCCTATGAATACCAAGACCAGCACCATAAAGAAGAGAATGGCGGTGGTAGAAAAGTTAGCCGGAAGAATAAGGCCGAGCACAAGCGCCACAGGCACCCATAACGGCAGGATCGACTCCTGGAAACTAAAGGTTTTATCTTTCATCTTCGCCATATACCTCGCCACGTAGGTCAATAATACTACCGAAGCCAGCGTGGAGGTCTGGAAGGTCTTGTTAATGAAGGGAATGGAGATCCACCTACTGGCATTAGCCCCGTCTATCACCATTCCCTGGGAAACGGTATAGACCAGCAGCAGGACCAGCACAGGTAACATAAGGATCGAGATCCCGATGAAATATCGGTAGGGTACTTTATGCACAAAGAACATGATCACAAAGCCCAGGAACAAATAGATGAAGTGGTTTACCAGGTATTGAAAAGTGCTTCCGTCTCCATATAAATAGGCAAGGTTGCTACTCGCGCTGTAGACCGGCAAAAACGAAAATATTGCCAACAGGCCGGCAGACGCCCAAATAGCTTTGTCACCTTTTATCCTGGAAAAAACGTTGCTCATTAATGTTCTTCTTTAAAACTTTTACTTCTTATAGATTACGTACAGCCTCTTTGAACTGTCTGCCCCTGTCTTCATAATTTTTGAACAGGTCGAAACTGGCACATGCAGGGGAAAGCAGTACGCTGTCACCTTTTTCGGCAAGCTTGTACGCTTCTTTCACCGCGTCTTCCATGCTGCGCGTCTCTACTATGACATCCACACAGTTGCCAAAGGCGCTAAGGATCGGCTCGTTATTCACCCCGAGACATACTATGGCTTTCACTTTCTCATTTACCAGCGGCAAAAGCTCCGCGTAGTTATTCCCTTTATCCACACCTCCTACTATCCAGATGGTTTCTGCGTCCATACTCTCAAGAGCATAGTAGGTGGCATTGACGTTCGTAGCCTTGGAATCATTGATGTACTGAACGTTGTTTATTTTAAGCACTTTTTCAAGCCGGTGCTCCACGCCCTGGAAATTGGAAAGGCTTTCTCTAATTGTCTCTTTCCTTATGCGCAGTAATTGTGCAACGGTAGCTGCTGCCATGGCGTTCTTGGCATTGTGTTTTCCCTCAAGGGTTAGATCTGATGTTGGCATTGTTATTTGGGTATTTTCAAGGCTGATTATGATTTGTTCATCTTTGATGTAAGCGCCCGGAATCACTTCCTTCTGAAGCGAAAAAGGCAGTTTTTGAGACCTTATCGGGTTTTCCCGAAGCCATTTGGTAATTATTTCATCATCGGCGTCATATATAAAGTAATCTTCTTCTGTTTGGTTCATGGTGATCCTGAACTTGGAAGCGATATAATTGTCAAAGTTGTGCCGATACCTGTCCAGGTGATCGGGCGTGATGTTGGTGAGCACCGCGATATGCGGACAAAACTCTTCTATACCGTCCAGCTGAAAACTGCTTAGCTCCAGCACGTAATGATCCACATCGGTCTCGGCAACTTGTCGTGCAAAACTCTGCCCCACATTACCGGCCATGCCCACTTTTAATCCCCCGTTCTTCAAAATGAAATGGGTGAACTTGGTGGTGGTGGTCTTCCCGTTGCTGCCGGTGATCCCAATGATATTGGCATTGGTGAATCTCGAAGCGAATTCGATTTCAGAAATAACTGGGATTCCCTTTCCTCTTATCAGGTTCACCAGTGGTGCATCTTCGGGAATTCCCGGACTTTTCATAACCAGGTCGGCTGTTAGGATCCTCTCTTCGGAATGGTTTTCCTCTTCCCACTCTATCTCATGCTCGTCCAGCAGCTGCCTGTAATTCTCGGCGATCTTTCCTTTATCTGAAACAAAGACGGTATAACCTTCCTTCTTTCCGAGGATGGCCGTACCCACACCGCTTTCTCCTCCGCCAAGGATGGCGAGGAACTGATGCCGGTTATGTCCTTGTTCGTTATTCATGTTATCTTATCTTCAGCGTTACTATGGTCACAATGGCCAGGAAGATCCCAATGATCCAGAACCTCACCACGATCTTGCTTTCATGAAAGCCTGCTTTCTGAAAATGATGGTGCAAAGGCGACATTAGAAAGACCCGTCTTCCTTCTCCATACTTCTTTCGGGTATACTTGAACCAGCCCACCTGCATTACCACAGATAAATTCTCTATTAAGAACACTCCGCATAAAATGGGGATCAGTAATTCTTTTCTGGTGGCCAGCGCCAGCACGGCGATGATCCCGCCAATGGTAAGACTTCCCGTATCGCCCATAAACACCTGGGCAGGAAAGGTGTTGTACCAAAGGAATCCGACCAAAGCCCCCGCAAAGGCCGAAATGTATATGGTCATTTCCCCCGTTCTGGGGATGTACATCACGTTGAGGTAATCTGAAAAAATGATGTTACCTGAAACCCAGGCGAAAAGCCCAAGCGTGAGCACAATTATGGCCGAGGTCCCTGCCGCGAGTCCGTCGATCCCATCGGTAAGATTGGCCCCGTTAGACACGGCGGTCACGATAAAGATCACAATAGGTATAAAGATCAGCCACGCGTACTTTGACCATTCCGGGTTGATCCAGGTGATGAGACTCGCATAGTCGAACTCGTTATTCTTCACGAACGGGATGGTGGTCTTGGTTGATTTTTCTTCGGGCGTGACCTCGATTTTTTCACTTTCTGCGGAAGAGATCAGCTCCACCGCAGTAGCCGAAAGCGGCACCTGCGGATTCTCCTTTATGGTAATGTCCGGGTGAAAGAAGAGCGTAGCTCCCACGATCACTCCAAGACCTACCTGGCCAAATACTTTAAATATACCTTTCAGGCCTTCTTTATCCTTCCGAAAGGTCTTGATATAGTCATCCAGAAATCCGATAGCCCCCATCCAGAGAGTGGTAACAATAAGCAGGATGACATAAATATTGTTGAGCTTAGCGAACAGCAACACCGGGATCAAAGTAGCGATGATAATAATAATACCTCCCATAGTCGGAGTACCCGCTTTTTCGGTCTGCCCTTCCAGGCCAAGGTCCCGAACGCTCTCGCCTATTTGCTGCCTGGAAAGGTAATTTATGATCCTTTTTCCATAGATGGTAGAAATACCTAGCGAAAAAATAATGGCCATCGCAGACCTGAAGGAGATGTACTGGTAGAGCAGCTCCCCGGGGAAGGTGTAGTTTTTTTCCAGATATTCAAATAAGTGGTACAACATATTCTTATACTTCTTCTCTCGCGCTGAAGAGAACTATTTATTTAATTCTTTTAAAAATTCGGTCACGATCTTGAGGTCGTCAAAATCCTTTCTTTCCCCGTTTATTTCCTGATACGTCTCATGCCCTTTTCCGGCGATGAGGATGATATCTTTTTTCTCTGCCATTTGGCATGCAGCCTTTATCGCCTGTCTGCGATTGGTGACCGACATGATCTTTTTGAAATTTTGCGGCTCCACTCCTTCTTCGATCTCTTCAATGATCTTATCTGGATCTTCTGTCCTGGGATTATCGCTGGTAAAGATAACTTTGGTGCTCAGAGCCGAAGCGATATGTCCCATTTTTGGCCTTTTGGTGCGGTCGCGATCTCCGCCGCATCCTACCACCGTGATCAATTCCTCATTTTTCGTCCGTATGCTGTTGATGGTCTCCAGTACGTTCTGTAAGGCATCTGGCGTGTGGGCATAATCAACGATGGCCGTGATCTTTCCTTCGGAAATGTAATACTGAAACCTTCCGCTTACCGCTTCCAGTTCACTGATATGCCTCAGGCTTTCCACGGTTTGCAATCCGAGTAATTCCGAAGCGGCGAAAATAGCCAGCACGTTATAGGCATTGAAGTTTCCTATCAGCTTGGTCCACACCTCGTGATCGTTCACCTTCAGCAGCAAACCGCCAAAATCATTTTCCAGGATCTGCGCCTTGTAGTCGGCAACCGACTTAAGGGCGTAAGTGTATTTTTTAGCCTTTGTATTTTGAAGCATCACCTTCCCATTCTTGTCATCTGCATTGGTAAGTGCAAAGGCCGAAGCAGGGAGTTGGTCAAAAAAGGCTTTTTTCACATCCCTGTATTCGGCAAAAGTATTGTGGTAATCCAGATGTTCGTGCGTAAGATTGGTGAAGATCCCTCCGGCAAAATGAAGTCCGGTAGTTCTATGCTGCGCGATCCCGTGGCTGCTCACTTCCATGAAACAATATTCTACCCCGGCTTCGTTCATCTTTTTCAGATAACTGTTGATGGTTACTGAATCTGGGGTAGTGTGAGTGGCTTTGAAGGTCTCCTCCCCCACACGTATCTGTACAGTAGAAAGCAGCCCCACCTTGAACCCGGCTTTTGTAAATAACTGGTATAAAAGGGAAGCCACAGTGGTCTTTCCATTGGTACCGGTAACCCCAACCAGTTTCAGGTTTTTTGAGGGGTCATCATAAAAATTGGCGGCCATATAAGCCAGGGCCTGTTGTGAATCTTTCACCTGCACATAAGTGATCCCGTTCACGGTATTTTTAGGCATCTCCTCACAAATTACAGCCAAAGCCCCCTGTTCTATCGCCTTTTCTATAAAGCGGTGCCCGTCTGAAAGGGTTCCTTTAATGGCAACAAAAACATCATTAAAAGAGACCTTTCTGGAATCAAAATGGATCTCATTCACGGTCACAGCCGTATTGCCCACCACTGCTTCAAGGGAAACTCTATATAATATGTCTTTTAATAACTTCAACCTAAAATCAATTTTACTATTTGGTCCTTAGAAATTTTGCTTCCCGGGCTTATGGATTGCCGCTTTACTTCCCCACTTCCCGAAAACTGCACTCGCAGTCCCAGGTTCTCAAGAACAGAAATGGCATCCATAGCCGGCATCCCCTTTAAGTTCGGCATTATTTCCTTGTATTTTCTAGCTACAGAGAAATATTTATTATAATCTTTTTCGATCACCGGTACCACCGTATCCAGTTTGCTGAATTCATCCAGCACGGGAGTGTCGGTAAAGATCTTCTGGGCTATCCTTTTAAAAACTGGTCCGCTCACATCGGCGCCGTAATAGCCTGTGCGATAATCGGGTTTATGGATCACCACAATGCAGGAATATTTCGGCTTTTCTACCGGAAAGAATCCTACAAAAGAGGAAATGTATCGTGGATTTTTAGGCCAGTCCTTCATCCAATATTCGGTCTGCGCGGTTCCCGTTTTTCCCGCCATTGAAAAATGAGGTTCGTAGAGACTTTTTCCTGTACCACGCTCTACCACGTTCTTCATCATTTCTTTTACCTTCTCCACGGTCTCCGGGCTGCAAATAGCCGGATCGATCACTTTCTTTTCGAATTTCTCCACCGTGCGATCCCACTCCTTCACTTCTTTTATGAAACGTGGTTTTACCATTTCCCCGCCATTGGCAATGGCGTTGTAGAAGGTAAGGGTCTGCAAGGGAGTAAGCTGGATACTTCCGTACCCGTATGCCATCCAGGGCAATGAAAGACCGCTCCAGGTCTTATCTCCGGGAGCAGGAATATAGGGCTCCCCTTCTCCTTTGATGGCTAATCCCAGTTCTTCATGCAAATGCATATCTTTTAAACCGTCAACGAACTGCTGCGGCTTGTCCTTATAATTATCGTAGATCAATTTTACCAGCCCCACGTTAGAGGAAACTTCGAAAGCCTTGGCTGCGGAGATCTTTCCGTAGCCGCCCCGGTGGGAATCCCGCACCTTTCGGCCGTAGATGGTCATGATCCCGTTATCTGTATCTACCACGGTGCTGGTGTCGATCACTTTATCTTCAAGCGCCACGATCATGGCCATAAGTTTAAAGGTAGATCCCGGCTCGTGAGATTCACCCACGGCGTAATTCAGTTTTTCAAAATAAGTGCCTTCAGAAGTGCGCCCCAGGTTAGAGATCGCCTTGATCTCGCCCGTTTCGGTTTCCATCACCACTACAGATCCGTGATCGGCCTCATATTTTTCAAGCTGCCGCAGCAACGCGTGATGAGCGATGTCCTGTATCTTAACATCAATGGTCGAAATAAGGTCGTAGCCATCTTTCGGCTCTACCTCATTGTTATCACTAATAGGCTTCCACTGGCCTTTGGCGATCTTTTGCTTAAGGCGTCGGCCTTCCTTCCCTCTAAGGTAAGGACCAAAAGCGCCTTCCAGTCCCACCCGGGTGTAGTATCCGCTGTCATCCTGGCGCTCATAACCTACGGTGCGCTCACCCATTTTTCCTAACGGATGCTCCCTCACTGTACGCTGCTCCACGATTATCCCTCCGCGGTTAGAACCCAATCTGAACATTGGAAAATTCTTGATCCTGATGTATTCTGAATATCCAAGGTTGCGGGCGATTAGGAAATAACGGTGCTTGTTGGCCCGGGCCGTGCGCAAGGTCTTCGCATAATGCGCGCTTGATTTTCCGAACATCTTTGACAATTCTTCGGAAAGAGGAAGAAGGTTTTCCTCAAAATTTTTATCTGATACTGTAACCGCGTCAAACCTGATGTCATATTTAGGCACAGAAGTGGCCAGCAGGTTTCCGCCGGCATCATACAGGTTCCCGCGGTTGGCAGGAATGACAAAATTCTTGTAGGTGCGCTGCTGGGCGATCTGCTCATACTTATCCCCTTCCAGGAACTGAATGTCCAGCAGTTTTACCCCCACGCCAATGGCCAGCAGGAGCATACATGCTGCAACGAAATAGATGCGGTACAATATGTTCTTTTCAGTGGTAGCCATTCAGCGGTTATTCTTTTTCTTTGATCACAATTTTCGTTGGCGGCACTTCAGAAGGTTTGATCCCTCTGCCTGCCATTCTTCGGCTGATGGTAGATTCCATCTTAAGCCGCATCAGGTTCGACCGCATATCCACGAACTCACTTCTCAGCTCCCTCACTTCATCATTTAGCCGAGCTATCTCGTGCACTTTTCTTTCGGCACTGTGCGAACTCCCTATCATGATAATGGCAAGCACAGTACAGAACAATATAAAACGCCAGTTATTGAACGCGTCGTTACTGACTAAAAATTTACCTTTTAATATATCGTAGATCCCTTGCTTCATTTTTCCCGCTACCGCTATATTCTTTCGGCGACACGGAGTTTGGCACTCCTCGCCCTGTTGTTCTGTTTTATTTCTTCGGAAGTAGGTACGATCAATTTCCCCACTTTCTTGAACGGCACCGAAATATTTCCGTAGAAATCCTTTTCAGGCTCCCCCTCAAACATGCCGCTCCTAATATATCTTTTCACCAACCGATCTTCCAGCGAATGGTAGGAGATCAGGCTCAGCCTGCCTCCTGGTTTCAATAGATCTTCGGTCTGCAAAAGGAATTCCTTCAACACCTCTATCTCCTGGTTCACCTCAATTCGAATTGCCTGATACACCTGCGCCAGGACCTTGTGCTCTCTGCCGGCAGGCAAAAAAGGCTGCAACACCTCTTTAAGCCGCTCACTGGTAGCGATCTCTCCTTCTTTTCTTGCAGAGACAATAGTCCTCGCGATCTTGGGAGCATTCCGAAGCTCTCCATAATTATAAAGCACATCACGCAGCTGCTTTTCCTCATACTGATTCACCACTTCAAACGCGCTCAGGTTGCTCTGCTGGTTCATTCGCATATCCAGCCTGGATTCGAAGCGAGTGGAAAATCCTCTTTCGGCCACATCGAATTGATGACTGGAAACCCCGAAGTCCCCAAGGATCCCATCCACCTTCCGCACCCCGTGAAACCTCAAAAATCTTTTTATGAACCTGAAGTTTTCATTGATCAGCGTGAACCGGTCATCATCAATGGCATTTTCAAGCGCATCCTTATCCTGGTCAAAGGCGTACAGTTTCCCTTCAGGCCCTAACCTTTTCAGGATCTCGCGCGAATGACCGCCGCCGCCAAAGGTCACATCAACATACACCCCATTAGGCTGTATGTTGAGACCGTCTACGGTCTCCTTCAGCAATACCGGATTATGATAGTTCATCTTCACCAAAATTTCCCATTACGGTCTCTGTAAGTTCAGCGAAATCCTCACCCCCGTCTATGGCACTTTCATATTTTTGTTTGTCCCAGATCTCGATGATGTTGTTCACCGAGGCAGAGAAAACGATCTCTTTTTCAATTCCAGCGAACCCGATAAGGTCTTTAGGAATAAGTAACCTCCCATTAGAATCCACCTCCACGACCTTCACGCCGGCTGTAAACTTTCTAATGAAATTATTGTTCTGTCTTTTAAACGGGTTAAGTTTTCCCACCCGCTTCATCACGTTGTTCCACTGCTCCATGGGATACAGCTCTAAACACGGTTCAAAAACCGATCTTTTGAGCACAAACCCATCCTGCAGTACCGGCAGGAGCTGCTTCTTCATAGCCGCAGGGACCATGAGCCGCCCTTTCGCGTCTACCTTGCATTCGTATGTGCCGATGAGATTTACCACAAGATCAGTTTACGAGTCAAATATATTGAAATTTAAACCACTTTTTACCACTTTTTACCACATTGTTAATAAATTTTCCCATTCCGCAAGCGAAAGTCTCAGAGAAACCAACTGCTTGAAGACGTTTCAGTTGTGGCGATTTTTTGTTAAAAAAATTATAAAGCAGAAGATTTTCGGTGTTTATAAAAATTTCAAAATCGTTTCTCAAAAATTACGAGACTAAGCTAAAATCTTTATACTTGTATCGAATTCGCTATATTTGCGAAGCTAACAGCAAAGGCAACCAATGAAAAATAATTTAAGGGAAGAAGGAAAATTCAGCTATGTAGAGGAGGGAGAAGGCACACCGATAATTATCCTGCATGGGTTAATGGGAGGTCTGAGCAATTTTGAAGGTGTTCTGGATTTTTTCCCTAAGAAAGGATATAAGGTCATCATCCTTAAACTTCCGCTTTACGAACTGTCGCTGTTGAAAACCAGCGTTGCTAATTTTGCCAAATATTTAAAGGAATTCATTGACCATAAAGCTTTTAAAGAGGTCATTTTACTCGGAAATTCCCTTGGGGGGCACATTGCCCTTTTAGGCACCAAAATGTACCCGGAATATGTAAAGGCTCTTGTCATTACCGGAAGTTCCGGTCTTTACGAAAGCGCAATGGGAGAAAGCTACCCCAAACGCGGAGATTACGAATACATCAGAAAAAAGGCCGAGAACGTATTTTACGACCCTAAAGTGGCTACCAAGGAGATCGTTGACGATGTTTTTGAAACGGTGAATGACCGCAACAAGCTTATCAAGACCCTGGCCATCGCAAAATCGGCAATTAGGCACAACATGTCAAAGGACCTCCCAAAAATGACCACACCTACCTGTATCATCTGGGGTCGAAATGACAACGTAACGCCGCCTGAAGTTGCCGAAGATTTTTACAGGTTATTACCTGATGCCGACCTGTTCTGGATCGAGAAATGCGGACACGCTGCCATGATGGAGCATCCTTCTGCTTTCAACGAGATCCTCTACAAGTGGTTGAGCGACCGTAACTACTAAGGTTATGAAGATCACATCTGCAGAGTTCGTTATCAGCAATTCTGAAGTTGCTAAATGCCCCGACAGCAGGCTGCCGGAGTACGCTTTTATTGGCAGAAGTAATGTGGGAAAATCCTCCCTCATCAACATGCTAACCGAAAGAAAGAACCTGGCAAAGACTTCGGGCCGCCCCGGGAAAACTCAGCTCATCAACCATTTTTTGATCAACAAAAGCTGGCATCTTGTGGATCTTCCGGGATATGGCTACGCACAGGTATCAAAATCAGCTAAAAAGACATTTCAGAAGTTCATCACCGCATATTTTGAGAAGCGGGAGCAAATGATCTGCGCCTTTGTTCTTATTGACAGCAGGCATAAACCTCAGCCTATTGACCTTGAATTCATGGAATGGCTGGGGGAACATCAGGTTCCCTTTTGCATCATCTATACCAAGGCCGATAAATTAAAGCCGAAGGCGCTTGAGAGGAACATCAATGATTACCAGGCAGAAATGCTGCAGACCTGGACAGAGATGCCACAGTATTTTAT
Source organism: Salinimicrobium catena (assembly GCF_900102915.1). Taxonomy (GTDB): domain Bacteria; phylum Bacteroidota; class Bacteroidia; order Flavobacteriales; family Flavobacteriaceae; genus Salinimicrobium; species Salinimicrobium catena. The sequence goes on along the minus strand of NZ_FNGG01000007.1, from coordinate 28,205 downwards.
TACCTCTTCTTCCAGCGGAATGGGAAGAGATGAAGTCCTGGACTATATAGACAGGATCAATTCTCAATTCGCACAATAAAAAAGGCGGAAATTTCTTCCCGCCTCTCTTTTACTTTTTCTTTAGGTCCATCTTATCTGCGAAGAAGTCGCAGAAATCTTTCATGGTGTCTCGCATCTTTTCATCTTGCGTGGCGCGGTAAAAAGTATCGCTCATGGTCACCAGGGTTTGGTGAAAGAACATCTTCATATCGTCAAGCGGCATATCTTTGGTCCACAGGTCGATCTTCAGCGTTTCCTTTTGTTTAGCGTCCCACATGGAGAGTAACATAGCCTTAGCCTCCTGGTTTTCCACTCCGCCGTCTTCGGCGCTCCACTGTAGTTCTTCGGGCACCCGGTTCTCATCCAGCGCCACTTTGATATTGATATTTGATTCCTTGAATTTAGCCATCACTTACTCGGTTTATAATTTGATTGTTTAAAAATGGTCTCTTCATCTGCATGCAGCATTTCTTTTAAAGAAACCTCGTTTTTGCTCATATATTGTCTCACGATCTGCCAGCCAATGTACTGTCCCAGTCTGGCCGGTGCTTCATTATCCAGCTCCAGGTAGAACTTCGAAAATGGCGCCGGAAAAAGAAATCTCGGTCCCAGCTGCTGATCTGACGAATACAGCAGTTCTTTCTCCACAAAATAGCGCCATATCTGGTCTTCATTGGCCTGGGCCCACTCCAGTTCCTTCTCGCTGTATCCCATCCTTTCGGCCTTTGTCTTGAACGGCACTAATTTATCTTTGAGGTACAGGATCTTACCATAGTAGATCATGCTTGCCAAAAAAGAACGGGACGAAGGTCTCTTGAGCTCCGTTTCGGCAAAAGCGCCTGCCACATCCACCACGATCTGTCCTTTATTAAGGTTTTTGCTGATGTACTGCTCTATTCCCACGTACAGCTCATGATCTTCCCCCAGATAGGTGTCCAGTGCGATAAGCAGCACTTCATTGGTCCAGATCACCTGGTTGCGGTAATCCACATCAGAGGTCAGCGTAACTACTTCGGGCAGCTCACTTGCAGGAAAATAATATTTGATATGCTGAAAAAGCCTCTCCAGTTCCTCCCGGGTATCCTTCAGGTCAGGAAATTCAGAAGCAACTGCCTCATTCAGTTCCAGCTGAATGGTGTCGGTCATTTTCTCCACCCAAACAGAATCTGGGAATCGCTTAGGAAAAAGATACGGAAACTCTTTTTTCAGGTTTTCCAGGCTGTCTTCCGTAGCCATAGCAAACCGTTCATCAAATCTCGTCACTTCAAGCTCGACCGGAATTTGAGCTATTTCCTTCTCAGTTTGATCCTCTTCGACACAACTTATCAAGATTAAAAAAACAGAGCAAAAAATGAGTTTTTTCAGCATTAATCAGAATTAAGAAGGGTTTAACGGGGGAAGCTTTAAATAATTAAGCTTAAAGTTTATTTTTGTTAACAAAGATATTATTTCCAGCTTAAATCGCCCAACGAATGCAAACCGAAAAAGTTATAGAATATGTAGTGAACTGGTTAAAAGAATACGCCACCTCGGCCAAAATGAACGGGTTCGTGGTAGGCATCAGCGGCGGAATAGATTCTGCCGTTGTTTCTTCCCTGTGTGCCCGTACCGGACTCCGCACCCTATGTGTGGAACTCCCTATACACCAGGCACCTGAACAAGTCTCCAGAGGAAAACTGCATATTGAGAACCTGAAGAAAAATTTCGCCAATGTGAGCGATGTAAGAACCAATCTCACCAGTGTTTTTGAGGATTTTAAAAGAGCAGTCCCTTCTATTGAAGCCAGTCCCAAACAGGAACTTGCCCTTGCCAATACCCGGGCCAGGTTAAGGATGACCACGCTTTACTATTATGCAGGACTGCATAATTATTTGGTGGCCGGCACCGGCAATAAAGTGGAAGATTTTGGCGTTGGATTCTTTACCAAATATGGTGATGGCGGAGTGGACCTAAGTCCGCTGGCCGATCTTATGAAAAGTGAGGTCTATGAAATGGCCGGAAAAATGGGCATTATTGACGAGATCGTGAACGCCCAACCTACCGACGGGCTGTTTGGCGACAGCCGTACCGATGAAGAACAGATCGGTGCGACCTATGCCGAATTGGAATGGGCCATGGAAATGGAAGAAAAAGGAAAGACAGAAGAGGATTTTACAGGAAGAGAACAGGAAGCCTTCAGGATCTACAAGATGAGGAACAGGGCCAACAAGCATAAGATGGTACCGATCCCGGTTTGCGAGATCCCTGTTCATCTAAAATAATTGCCCTTTATCGAATAAATTGGTTCATCAAAAAATAAGGTTTTAACTTTCATAATCCTCCTGTTAGCTTATTTAAAACTATAAATCAGAATTTTACAGTACCCCCGCAATGAAATTCTTTGTGCTAAAATTCAAACAATGACAAAAATATTAATAGCAGACCATCATCCCATTACAAGAATGGGAATTTCCTCTCTTTTAGAAAGAGAAGGGGTTTATGAAGTGGTAGGGAAAGTGACGAATGGAAAAGACCTTTTTAAGGCGCTGCGGAGCAAGAATCCGGATGTGCTTATCATGGAAATCGATCTGCCCGAAATTAATGGAATCACTGCCCTGCGTACCATAAAATCTGAACATCCCGGAACAAAGATCCTTATACTTAGCTGTCACCCGGAAGAAATGTACGCGCTTAACGCCATCAAGGCCGGTGCTGCCGCTTATCTTTCCAAGACCGCTTCTACCGAAACTCTTCAGGAAGCTGTTTACCAGGTAGCAAGGGGTGGTATTTACCTCAACAAGGAGATCAGCGACAAGATCAATTCGGGAACCACCAGATCCAACAACCTGGTATCACGCTACAAGAAACTCTCCACAAGGGAGATCGAGGTTCTCAACCTGCTTTCTACCGGAAAAAGGAACAAAGACATCGCCGAAGCTCTTGACATCAATGAAAAGACGGTGAGCACCTACAAAACGCGGTTGCTCAAAAAACTACGGGTTGACAACCTGGCCGATCTTATCAATCAAAGCAGGTTGTTGCAGCTGCGAACTACATAACGCGGTTCAGCTTATTGGAAAGTACTCTTTTGAGGGATAAATAATCCATGATATCCTGAAGGATCTCCTGTGCTCTTTCGGCAGGGGCCTGTTTCACCTCCTGGTTAAGCTCATTGATCTTCTGATTCACCAGGTAACGGCGAAGGGACAAGATGGTTTCGTTCACCAACCGGCCGATTCCGGCTTTTTTATCTTTTACAAAGATCTCCATGCGTTCCCAGTCATGAAGCACATATTGCTCTTCCTCCATGAGGATGTTCGTGACTTCGGAAGAATTTTCCGCAGGCATTTCATTGATGAAGGTCTCCAGGGAAAATTGCTCCTCTTCCTGGAATTTTGAGATCACCTGCTGATAGATCTTTCTGAAATTCTCATTAGCGAAAGCCACCTCATCTTCCTGCAGGTCCAAAAATACTTTTTCGAATACCCTTGCCTTCTGGATCTCCGGCTCCAGCTCCATTTCTCCCTTATCATTGATCTTGAGAACCATATCTTCGAACTCATCCTCCATAGGTCCGTACAGCAATAACAAGCTTATGATCTTTCTTTCCAGCACATAAAGTTCATCAACTTTTGTCCTGGGTGCACCATCTTCCCGCACCACTTCAAAACTCTTCGTCTTCTTTGGCGCAGACTTCTTAGCTGCACCACCGGCCATTTGGGCCAGGGTGCTGAAGATCACTTCTTCAGAAATGTCCATGATACGGGAAGTCTCCTGCACATATATTTCTTGCTGAATATGATCTGGGATCTTGGAGATACTCCCCACCATATCGCGAATCAACGAAGCTTTCTTCACGGGATCGTTCTGCGCCTCCTCCATCAAAAGGGAAGCCTTGTACTCGATAAAATCTTTGGAATTGTTTTTCAGGTACAGCCTGATGTCTTCCTCTGAATGCTTTTTCGCGAAACTATCGGGATCTTCCCCGTCGGGAAAAGCACATACCTTCACGTTCATGCCCTGCTCCAGGATAAGATCAATTCCCCGAAGGGAAGCCCGCTGTCCTGCAGCGTCACTGTCGAAAAGAACAGTGATATTCTTCGTAAGCCTGTTGATCAGCCTTATCTGTTCCGGGGTGAGCGCCGTACCCGAAGAAGATACCACATTCTCGATCCCCGCCTGGTTGAACTGGATCACATCTGTATACCCTTCTACCAAAAAGCAGTTATCTTCTTTCGCGATCGCCTGCTTGGCATGATAGATCCCGTAAAGCACCTTGCTCTTATGGTAGATCGAACTTTCCGGGCTATTGAGATATTTGGCAGCTTTCTTGTCGCTGGTAAGAATTCGCCCGCCAAAACCGAGCACCCGTCCCGACATAGACTGAATAGGGAACATTACCCGCCCCTTAAATCGGTCGAACTGCTTCTCCCCTTTTACAATGCTGAGCCCGGTTTTTTCCAAAAACTCAAGTTTGTAACCTTTTCGAATGGCTTCTGAAGTAAAGGCATCCCATTCGTCAAGGCAATATCCCAAGCCAAATTTTTCAATGGTTTCATCTGTGAAGCCGCGCTCTTTGAAATAACTAAGTCCAATGGCTTTTCCCAGTTCAGTTCTTAGAAGCGTATCCCGGAAATATTTAGCAGCAAATTCCGAAACCAGGTACATGCTCTCCCGCTCATCGGCCTGCTCCTTCTGCTCCTGACTCTGCTCGGTTTCCTCGACCTCAATATTGTATTTCTTCGCCAGGTATTTAATGGCTTCGGGGTAGGTGAAATGCTCATGCTCCATCAAAAAGGCGACGACATTTCCGCCTTTTCCGCTGGAAAAATCCTTCCAGATCTGCTTCACCGGCGACACCATGAAACTCGGTGTGCGTTCATCGCTGAAGGGACTAAGGCCTTTGAAATTGCTCCCCGACTTCTTCAGGTTCACAAAATCGCCGAGCACTTCTTCTACTCGGGCAGCTTCAAAAACGCGGTCTATGGTATTCTTTGAGATCAAAAAATTTGGGCTAGAATTTTGTCAAATGTACGCATAAAAGAAAAAGGTTGCCAACACTTGTGACAACCCTTACCTAACTAATTCAAATTCAGCTCTAATTCACGTCAAACCTCAACCCAATAGATACGTTATTCAATTCAGGATTAGGATCGTCAAAAATCGGATTCAAGTCGTATTTTACATACAAAGCGGCCGCACCCCAGCCCAGGTAACCGCTAAGTCCGTAGATAAAGTCATTGGTGTTGTGATCTCCTTTCAGTTTTTTCTTGACATTCTCCCCTTCCTCTTCAAACCTCAGTTTTTGGCGCTCTCCCAGATTGAATCCGGCATAACCGCCCAGCCCTACTTTGATCTTGTTGCGGGTAGAGAACCACACGCTCCTCTCTGATTCGATCTTTTCTGAAGGACCAAATTCGAAGTGTACCGGGAATACCAGGTTATCCATTCTGAATTTTGACTTTTCCAGGTCGAGCGGGTATTCCTGTAGTTGAACCAATTCTCCAGTCTGTACAAAATACCTGTTGTCGGTTGGCTTCAGGCCATTGAACTGAAATGAAAATCCATATCGAAAGCGCAACCAGTTCGATCTTTCAAAGACTCGGGTTCTCCAGGCCAGGCCAATTTCAAAGAAACGGCTGCCACCTGCTTTAAAGTCTGAATCGTTTAATGACTGCCCGTCCAGAAGCGCATTATTGAAACCTGCCGCCAGTACGAGATGGGTGGTAGTGCGACTGTAACGGCTTTTATGGTACCAGTCGTCATCTTCATCTTCGTGTTCATCTTCCCAATTTGTTCCGCCGCTATCTTCCTGTTTTAGTTCAGCCAGTTGCCTGTCAAGTGCAGCTGTCCTGTCCTTAATATTTTTGGCGTGCTTTTTAGCCGCCTCGCTCTTTAATTTCTCCGCTTCTTCCCAATCTATTTCCTTCTTTTCATACCGAAGGTTGATCAATTCCACATCTTTTTTAAGAGCTTTCTTTTCTTCGGAAATGATCGCTTCCCGTTTCTTTTCCAGGATCTCTATTTTTTCTGAGGTATTCTTTTCCTGAGCCTCTACCGGGTTTACGGAAAAGCTGATCAGGAACACTAGCGCGTAAAAAGTAATTCTTTTCATAATGTGAATGGTTTAGGCCTTTGTTTTGCCTCTCCAAAAATGAGAGGCAAAAAAGGCATTTTTGATGATTGATGTTTATTAATAATTTCTGTTTGCCATGGCAGTCCTGGCCTTGGAAAATCCTTCTTTTAAAACTTCGAACACCTTTTGCCTGAAGTTGCGGTCGAGTTCCCGCTCCACTTCCTGCAGCAGTTCCTGGGCATCGACAGGCTGTACAGCATAAGCAGCCTCTTGCTGCTCCAGTTCGGCCATGGCCGTGTTTAGAAGCGCCTCGACCTCGGCATCGCTCACCGGCGCAGGTTTTGGTACCGCTTCAGCAATGAGTTTTTCTGCCCGGACTTCGGAAATCAAAATCGGCTCCACTTCAGCCGGCTTCACAGGTTGGGTCACCTCTGCGATTCTATCAATCTTTTGTGCCGGTTTTTTCTGCGGAAGAACCTCAGTCTTCAAAACCTCTTCTTTTTCCGGTTCTTCCGAAGCGACCATAATTCCTTCTTCAGGCTTTTCGAACATTTCCTTCGGCCTCACATCCTTCGGGGATTCTTCAACTACTGCCGGAGTACCGGGATCGTTGACCAAGGTGCCTAAAAAGAAGAACACCCCGGCGATGGCCGCCGCTGCCCCTGTCCACCAAAAACGAACTCCGGAAGGTTTCTTTTCCTGCTCCAGGCCGGCTTCAAGCTTTTCCCAGCTTCGAGCAGAAGGTTTTATCTCACGCTTTTGCAGCTGCTCCTTTATTTGTTCTTCAAATCTTTTCGGTTCCATAACCTGTCTTGTTTTCCTGTTCCAATTTCTCCTGCAGGACCTTCCTGGCCTTAAAAAGTTGCGATTTCGAAGTACCTTCAGAGATCTTCAGCATTTTTGCTATTTCTGAATGCTTATACCCGTCAACAGTGTACATTACGAAGACCATCCTGTAGCCTTCCGGCAGACTATCGATCAACTCCTGAATGTGAGCCGCATTGAACCCTGAAGTAATCGGATCTGAAAAGGCTGCAACTTCTTCTGAAAAGTCGGTTGCAAACTCTATCTTCTTCTGCTTCCGAAGAAAGCTGATCGCCTCCCTTACCATGATCCTGCGCATCCAGCCTTCAAAACTGCCGTCATTCCTGAAATCTGACAAATGATTAAAACCTTTCAGAAACCCATTCAGCATCACTTCTTCAGCATCATGCAGGTCCTTTACGTATTGCCGGCAAACGCTCAGCATCTTAGGAGAATGCCGTTCATAAAGCTTCTGCTGCGCTTCCCGGTTATTTTTGGCAGCACGCTTTATAAGTTGAGCTTCGTTCTTAAAAAGTTGAATTACTTTCACCTGTCAGTTTTAAAAAGGCCTTCTATTAACATAGACGCAATTAATTTACAAAAGGTTGCCTGAGGGGAATATTTTTTTTCGAATATGTTTTTGAAACGGAATGTCAGACTGAGCCCGACTGAAAGGAGGAAAGGTCGAAGTCTCTTATAAAAAATAAGCCTAGAATACAGGAATTTCAATTAACTCATGAAAATCAGTCTCGCAAAATTTGGAATTTGGCCCTCCTACGCTAAAGCTCCGGCGGGTAAATGCTTGGTGCTTGGTGCTTAGAATTTGAAATATAGACCTACTTCTTCCTCTCGATTACGTAGTTGACCATAAGCTCCAGGGATTCTTTGTAGGGAGAATCCGGATAATCATTTAGAATGGAAAGGGCCTGCTCCTGGAATTCCTTCATTTTTGCAACCGCATATTCAAGTCCGCCGTTGTCTTTTACGAAAGCGATAACCTCATTCACCCTTTTCTTGTCCTTATTATGATTTTTTACCGAATTGATAAGCCAGGCTTTTTCTTTATCGGTCACGTTGTTGAGGGTATAGATCAGGGGAAGAGTCATTTTCTGCTCCTTGATATCGATCCCGGTGGGTTTCCCTATACGTTCACTTCCGTAGTCGAAAAGATCATCCTTGATCTGGAAAGCCATTCCTATGAGCTCCCCAAAATGACGCATTTTTTCCACTTCTTCGGAATCGGGTTTTACCGAAGCTGCGCCCAAGCTGCAACAGGCAGCGATCAAAGTAGCGGTTTTCTGCCGAATGATCTCGTAGTAAACCTCTTCCGTAATATCCAGGCGACGGGCCTTTTCTATCTGCAGCAATTCGCCTTCGCTCATTTCCCGTACCGCGACCGAAATGATCTTCAGCAGGTCAAAGTCATTGTTATCAATGGAAAGCAGGAGTCCTTTGGAAAGCAGGTAATCTCCGACCAACACGGCGATCTTGTTCTTCCAGAGCGCGTTTATGGAGAAAAACCCGCGGCGGCGGTTGGAATCGTCCACCACATCATCATGAACCAACGTGGCGGTGTGAATAAGCTCAATTACCGACGCTCCCCTATAGGTACGTTCGTTCACCTTTCCTTCAGAAACCATTTTGGCGACCAGAAAAACGAACATGGGACGCATTTGCTTCCCCTTGCGGTTTACAATGAAATGGGTAATGCGGTTAAGAAGGGCTACCTGTGAAGACATGGATTGAGTGAACTTCTTTTCAAAAAGTTCCATCTCTTGCTCAACCGGAAGCTTTATTTTGGAAATTATCTTCATTCGGGCAGCTAAGATAATTAAATCCTGTGGGATTTAACACTTCGCCTTTTCCGAAATAGAAGTATCAGGATTTATTGGCCAACTGTCCGCAGGCCGCGTCGATATCCTTTCCACGCGAACGTCTTACGGTAACGGTGATCCCGTTCCTTTCCAGTTCGCGTACATACATATCGGTGGTTTCATCAGGAGCCTGCTTAAAATGATCGTCTCCTATAGGATTGTATTCAATAAGATTAACCTTACAGGGAACATATTTGGCGAATTTCACCAGTGCCTCTACATCTTTACGGCGATCATTGATGCCTTTCCAAACTACATATTCGTAGGTGATGCGGCTTTTGGTCTTCGCATACCAGTATTCCAGGGCCTCACGCAGATCATTCAGCGGAAAAGTGGCATTGAAGGGCATTATTGAGGTTCTCACTTCGTCTATTGCTGAATGCAGGGAAACGGCAAGCTTAAACTTCACCTCCTCATCGGCCATTTTTTTGATCATTTTTGGCACCCCCGAAGTAGAAACGGTAATTCGTTTTGGAGACATACCCAAGCCTTCAGGTGAAGTGATCTTTTCAATTGCTTTGAGTACATTGTTGTAGTTCATGAGCGGTTCTCCCATCCCCATGAACACGATATTTGAAAGCGGTTTATCAAAATACAGTCTGCTCTCGTTGTCAATGGCCACCACCTGATCGTAGATCTCGTCCGGATTCAGGTTACGCATTCGCTTCAGTTTGGCGGTAGCGCAGAATTTACAGTCCAGACTGCAGCCCACCTGCGAGGAAACACAGGCAGTCGTCCTGCTGGGGGTGGGAATGAGCACAGATTCAACGGTAAGATCATCATGTAATTTCACCGCATTCTTGATGGTACCGTCACTGCTGCGCTGCATCTGGTCAACCCTAATGTGATTAATCACAAAGTTATCATCCAGCATTTGACGGGTCTCTTTAGAGATATTGGTCATATCGTCGAAGGAATGGGCGCCTTTGCCCCACAGCCATTCGTATACCTGGGTTCCGCGGAAGGACTTATCGCCCTGCGAAACAAAGAATTGCTGCAATTGTTCCTTGGTCAATGCCCGTATGTCTTTCTTTCCGTTTTTCACGCTGCAAAAGTAGTAAACTAAATTAGATTTTAATGATCTCCAAAAATGTCATTTTTGAGTATCAATAAGTTAGCCGCTTTTAGGATTTAAGATTTAAAGTTCAAGATTCTATATTTGGACCAGACGAAAATATCCTCCTTTTCAAAAAAGCAAAAACCTACAAGGTCAAAACAGACCTTGCAGGTTTAAAATTATTCACTGTCCACTGCCCTCTGAGCACTGGCCACTGTTTCTAAAGGATCAACATGGCGTCCCCGTAAGTATAGAACTTGTATTTTTCCTTAACCGCTTCTTCATAAGCCTTTTTCATGAAATCATGACCGGCAAAAGCGGAAACCATCATCAACAAAGTTGACTTTGGCGTATGGAAGTTGGTGATCATACAGTTCGCGATGCTGAAGTCGTACGGAGGAAAGATGAATTTGTTCGTCCATCCGCTGAATTCGTTTAGCGTCTTGTTAGAAGAAACCGAACTTTCAAGCGATCTCATCACGGTTGTACCTACTGCACAAACCTTGCGTTTTTCGTTGATCGCCTTGTTGATGGTCTCAACAGCAGGCTTCTCAATAAAGGCCTCCTCGCTGTCCATTTTGTGTTTGGAAAGATCCTCCACTTCAACCGGGCTAAAGGTTCCCAAGCCAACGTGAAGAGTAACTTCGGCAAAATCAATTCCTTTGATCTCAAGCCTTTTCAAAAGGTGCTTTGAGAAGTGAAGTCCGGCAGTTGGAGCCGCTACGGCACCTTCCTGCTTGGCATAGATGGTTTGATATCTTTCCTGGTCTTCTGGCTGCACTTCCCTTTTGATATATTTCGGAAGTGGGGTTTCCCCAAGCTCGGTAAGTTTGTTTCTGAATTCTTCGTAAGAACCGTCGTAAAGGAATCTAAGGGTTCTTCCTCGTGAAGTGGTATTGTCGATCACTTCAGCTACCAAAGATTCGTCTTCTCCAAAATACAACTTGTTCCCTATCCTGATCTTCCTGGCAGGATCAACCAGCACATCCCATAAACGGGTTTCGGCATTCAATTCCCTCAACAAGAACACTTCAATACGAGCGCCGGTTTTTTCCTTGTTTCCGAAGAGACGCGCCGGAAAAACCTTGGTATTGTTCAATACCATCACATCATGCGGTTCAAAATAGTCGATAAGATCTTTGAACTGCCTGTGCTCAATTGTTTGATCTTTCCTGTTCAACACCATTAAACGAGCTTCGTCGCGGTGTTCTGATGGATATTCTGCCAACAGTTCGGGCGGAAGATCAAAATTGAAGTGTGATAATTTCATTCCCATATGTAAGATAGATTTTTAAAGCTGCAAATATACGACCCACAGATAGGGGTTGTCAAGTAAATGCAGAGTTATTTAATAAAACTGTTAATCCACGCGTGCTCTCAGCGGAAAATAATTGAAGAATTTCAGTATTAGCATCTATTCTTTACAGAAAAACCAAGCTTTTCCAGATCCTCCCAAAAGCCGGGAAAGGATTTTGATACCACTTCTGCATCTGCGATCTCCATTGGCGTTTTTACGCTGAGTGCTGCAAAGGCGAGAGCCATGCGGTGGTCATTATATGTTTCAATTTTTGTACCAGATTTTATTCCTTCCGAAGCCTGAAGATGAAAAGAATCTGCAGTGATCTCCACTTTACCTCCCAGTTTTGTAAGCTCGTTCTTTAAGGCCTGTAAGCGGTCTGTTTCTTTGATGCGTAGCGTGTGAAGGCCTGTCAGGTCACACCTCAATCCAAGCCCGAAACAGGTGACGGCAATGGTCTGGGCAAGATCAGGACTGTCAGCAAGGTCAAGCTCAAAAGAACGCGGCTTTTTAAAAGGTACTTTTCTAAGGATGATACGTCCCTCTTCAAACTCGGTTTCCACTCCCAGCTGTCGATAAATGCCGGCTACCGCCCGGTCTCCCTGGTAACTGAACTCCCTGAAACTGGACAGGCTTATTTTGGCCTCCCTGCTCAAAGCTGCCATGCTGTAAAAATAGGAAGCTGAACTCCAGTCCGATTCCACATTAACCTCTACCGGAGGAAGATCATTTGCCGCTTCTATAGTGATCTGGTTTTCTTCGTATTTTCCTTTAATGCCACAGATTTCCAGCAATTTCAGGCTCATCTGTATATAGGGTTCAGAAGTTACCTTTCCGTCCAGGTTGATCACTAGTCCGCCTGGCAGCGAAGGCGCGATCAACATCAACGCCGATATATACTGGCTGCTGATGTTCGCCTCTACTGTCACCTCATTGAGGCTAAGCTTTTTTCCGACTACTTTCAGGGGAGGAAAACCTTCTTTTTTAAGATAGGTGATATCTGCGCCTAATTGCCGAAGGGCATGCACCAACACCTTAATTGGGCGTTCCTGCATGCGGTCGCTACCGGTGAGCACCACCTCTCTTCCTTCTTTTGAAGCAAAATATGCGGTAAGAAAACGCATTGCAGTCCCCGCGTGATGTACGTCGATCTCTCCTTCTCGCGACCTCAGCGCCTTTTCAAGCACCCGGGTGTCATCGCTGTTGGACAAATTGCTGATGCTTATCTGCGGAAAAAGTGCCTGCAGGATAAGCAGCCGGTTTGACTCACTTTTGGAACCGGTGATCTGCACGTCTCCAAGAAGGTTTTCAGAAGAAAAAGAAAGCTGCACATCCATAGCTATTATTCGGTTTTAAAGTTCTTTCTGCGGCTGGTCATGTAAATGGCATACACCAGAGAAATAACAGCTTTGATCAGAAAATAGTTCACCCACTGCCCGTTCGCCCATTCTTCTTCATAAATAGCCGCAAAATTTCCGGACACGATCTGCCTGAAATGGGAAATGATCAAGGAGATCCCTACAAATAGAAGAAAGAAAACCAGCGCCAGCTGAAGCGTCTTCTTCCAAAAATCAGGGTTTTTAAAATTGTCGAAAATTCCCATTATTGAAGTTTTTCATTGTTATGGTGCCTGTCTTTATCTCTTTTGGTCTTAAGGTCAAGCTTCTTATCAAAAGCCTCCTGCAGGTCGATGCCGGTTTGGTTTGCCAGGCAAAGCACTACGAAGACCACGTCTGCCAGCTCCTCACCCAGGTCCTTGGCCTTATCGCTTTCCTTTTCGCTTTGCTCCCCATAGCGGCGGGCAATGATACGGGCCACCTCTCCAACTTCTTCGGTAAGCTGGGCCATATTGGTCAACTCGTTAAAGTAGCGCACCCCGTGTTCTTTGATCCAGTCGTCTACCGCTTTTTGCGCGTCTTGTATGTTCATTTCTAAATTTTCTTCAAAACTATAGCTTCTGTCTGTTTTTCTACCATCAATGAATAGAAATCCTTTAAGTTTTTGTAATCAATTGGATTAAAAACAATTTCGTTAATATCCAGTATAGATTCAATCCTCAGGTACTTACCATTCTGGGTCACAAGAAATTTATAGGTAATAGCCCCATCTTTAAAGTTCAATATTCCGCTTTCTGGCAAATGTTCTACCTCATACCCATCCGGAATCATCATGTTTATTGTGTTACTTTCCACTTTTGGATAATTAAAAAATATGGGATAGATTCTTTCTTCTGCCTTAAACGGATTTTCACTCAAAGAAGTAAACAACAAAGGCTTCAGATATATCTGATCACTTATATTCTCTACTGCATCTTTCAGTTCAAATGAGTAATTCTCTATTAGTTCAGAACCCTTGTTTTCATTGCTGACTTCAGTAACTATAAAATCACCTCTATCCTTTTCAAGAATTTTTATATATTCATCCGTGGCAAGTGGAGCAAAACTATCCCGGTATGATTTTGCTTCTAATCCACTCATCTTTTTAATACATTTCCCTACCACATTTAAATCCTCTAAAAGTTTGACATTTACAGTTCGGGAATTTTCAGAGATGTAGGTTGGACTTAGATTAACCCAATCAGAACTACCATCTTTTCTAATGATCCTTCCCTGCCAATTTCTTGCTCTATCTGGTAATTCTCCATATCCTACTGTAGGATCTGAAGCATCAAGAAGAACGGTACCTTCTACACTACTTATACCTGCTATAACGTAGTTGTAACCAGTACGAGTAGGAAAAAGCGGGATACCATTATTTCGGGTACTTACTAGTACAGGATCTGCCTGTATACCTGCATAACTGAGCATTGACACTAATAAAAGATTTATATCCCCCACATTTCCCTGTCCTTCTTTATAAGCCTTTTTCACACCGTTTTCTGCTATAAAACCCAAATAATCATTCCACTTGACTTTTTTTCTCACATACTCAAAAATTGCCCTGGCTTTTGAAGGTTCATCAACAAGTCCTACTAATAAAGCATCTAGATCATCTTCAAAAAATCCTGTTTTCTGTAGTTCTTTATTGAGTCCAGCATCATTATATATACTTTTGGTAACTCCTTCCCAGGTTTGCGCATAATTTTCAAGGGGAGAATTGGGAAACTTGGTAAATTGAAGTTCCCACTTAATAAATGCTGCATAATTCTCCAAATAATCAACATAGCTTTCCTTCTTCAGAGCAGGTATATTTTCTTCCTGGATAGAATAAACATTTTGTAGATAATCGACCTTTGCAGTTCTAGTAGAATGCCTGACAGGATTCCAACGAGTCCCACCTTCTCTAACCTGTTTTGTTATTTTATAGGTGAAATTTTCGGACGCTGTGTCTATTTTGAAATAAATAGAAGATCGGGGATTAAAATGGAATCTGAAACCAAAGAATTCCGGGATTTTAATCTCAAAGTCTATTTTATTTAAAGGAATTGTGTATTGCAGCGGGGTTACATCAATGGTAGTGATAAATGGAGATCTCAATGTGTATCTGAACTCTATTACACTCCCCTCCTTAATAGCAGGCATGGTAAATTTTGTTTTCAGCTTATAATTGGATGCTTCTTCCTGAAAGATTCCATTGTTGCGAAGTTTTTCATCAATAACCTCACCCTCAACTAAGTTATAGGTATAAGCTTTTAAATTCGAAATTTTTTCTTCTCCATTATTGTTACGATAGTAGGAAATTTCTTTAGTGGCCCAGTCAAATCCTTCCTTATCATAGATCTTTATCCGTTCGTGCACCTCAGTATTCACGGTAAATCCGCTTCTTTCATCAAAGTCGTAATAGACCTTTTGGCTTCTGTAAAGAACGGCGGCATGGGCTTCCTTGTTTTGAGGATGCTTTTTTTCCTCCAGTTCTTCTTTTGAAACTTTACCGAATTTAAAATCTTGAGCCCATATTCCAGAAGTTATGAAAGCCATTAAGAGTAATGTGTAGATTTTTTTCATAGAGTCAAATTAATCGGTTAATACAATCACAGCTTTTTGATTGCTTAAAGAATTTATATTAAGCATGAAGTCTCTTAGTTCTTCATATTTTTTAGCAGGCCATTTTCCATCCTGCAGAACATAACTTCTTTCCACTATCAGCATGTTCTGTCCATCAACTTGTGCATATTCTATCTCGATCCTGAAAGAGCCAAATTCATTTTCGATGATAGTGTTATTGGGGATAAACTCAAGAATTGAGGAGCCGGGCAGAATAAATTGGAAATGATCTTTATAGGAGAAGCCTCTATTAATTTCTACCTGCCGTTCCCGATTAGAAGAGCGTGGCAAATTTAAAGCAGGAAGATTTGTGAAGTTTAGCGGAAGTAACAGACGTTTACCCAAAACAGAACCATATTTACTTCCTGAGACTTTAAGATCTTCCAGAAACTTAGGGTGTAAATAGTCATTTGTATGGTTGATCTCTTTTATTTTAAGATTTTTTAGATGTCCAAATTCTTTTTTATAGTACAACTCTTTACTGGACCTATCGAGATCGGAAACGGGATAAATAAGGCCATACGGAACCCCAAAACTTTCCCTATGCAATTGAGCATTAAAGTTCCCGGTTTCATCAATAGTAACAGAGATTTTGGTCTCTGTTAGATTGTCTGAGGGAGTGTACTTTGTAGTTTCCATGATCTCACCACCATCGGACTTAATTAATAATACCTTTCTATTATCTGTAAATCCTCCCAGATAATTAAAAGGGCTTGTCTGACTGGTACACTCTAACCAAATATTTTCACGCTCATATGGAACATTTAAAATAACATGGTTACCTTCCATTGAAGCAAATTCTTCATCAATATCTTTCAGTTCTCTTCCACCATAGACCACAGCATAATAAGAAGGAATATTCTGACTGGCCAGTAATGCTTTGGTATAATTAGTCAGTCCTTTACAATCACCATATTTAAGATGGTCTACCTCATCAGCACTCATTGGTTCCCAGCCTCCAATTCCAAGCTGCACACTTACGTAACGAGTGTTTTCCTGCACATAATTATAGATTAATTTGATTTTTTCACGAACATCAGTAGCATTTTCAGTAAGGTCCTTCACTTTCCTTACGGTCTCAGGAGAAAGTTCCATTTTCTTATCTAACAGATTATCGTACTGCCATTTTCCCAATTGTGTCCAGTTTTCTGCCTGTCCCTTAACTCCAACAAGGGAGAATTGATTTAAAGCAACCTTTACCAAAGGAGCAAATTCTTTTATGCCGGGACTGAATTTTTCGAATTTATAGGCTGGTAAGTGTTCGACCAAGTATTCAAGTTCAAACTCCGAAGTGAATTTTTCAATTTTATGAGATGAAAGATTTTTTTCCAAAAATCGAATTGGAATTTTCGCCGGATTCCTCAGTGTGTAAATAGATTTTTCAACACTCAGGGAATATGAGTTAACAGGAAACCAGTCTTTAATGAAGATAGTACTCTCGGCTTGTACTTCACTTATATACTGCACAGTAAAAGGATATACCTTTGGTGAGTAATCAATGTAACTTATTCG
Organism: Salinimicrobium catena; assembly: GCF_900102915.1. GTDB lineage: Bacteria > Bacteroidota > Bacteroidia > Flavobacteriales > Flavobacteriaceae > Salinimicrobium > Salinimicrobium catena. Next base: position 11,584 of record NZ_FNGG01000007.1, on the reverse strand, counting down.
GGCATCAGAGATAAGTGTTGCCCCTGTGACCAAACTCCTGTCCTGGAAATCCTTTTTTTTAAATTTTTTTATCTCATTTCCGTCCTGATCGATAATTAATGCTTCCTGCTTTTTGATTTTGATGTCATCATCATACACTTCCCCGGCCCAAATCAATTCTTCTCCAAGTTCATTAAGAACAGTGACTGTTCGTTCGGTTCTAATGAACATTTTATTAATTGCTGTAACCTCAATTTCAATTTCATCATTGCGAATAATTGCATTCGCATTTTCGAATAGAGAATTATCTATGGTGGAAACAGGATAAGATCTCTCCTGGGCGGTAAGTAGGGAAGTAAAAAACCCGAGGAGAACGAGGAAGGAAATTTTCCGCATCGTTCGAAATGAAAAGATTAAGGATCTAAATTTAGAAAATTTTAACGATATTTTTCTGAGAATCAGGAAAATATTTTTCTCCCAAATTTATTCCCGGTTCTTCGAATCCACCAAGATGGTTACCGGCCCGTCATTCAACAGCCTCACCTTCATATCGGCGCCAAATTCTCCTGTGCCGACGGATTTTCCTAATTCCTGTTCCAGCCTCTTCACGAATTTCTCGTATAATGGTATAGCTACCTCAGGTTTGGCAGCCTTTATATAGCTGGGCCTGTTGCCTTTTTTTGTACCGGCATGCAGGGTGAACTGACTCACAACTATGGCATCTCCGTCTACATCCAGCAGGCAATCGTTCATTACACCATTAACGTCATTGAAAATTCGCATTTTCGCGATCTTTCCGCAGAGCCATTTGATATCTTCTTCCGAATCTTCTTCTTCTATTCCCAGGAGGATCAAAAGTCCCTCTTCTATTTCTGATCTTACTTTTCCTTCTATGGTTACCGATGCTTCTGAAACCCGCTGTAATACTACTCTCATTCCTGTTCGTAATTATCTATTCGGTAACTTTGATCTTCTTCGCCTTTGATGATCTGCAGGTAACTTTTATATCGCGACCAGGGGATCTCCCCGGCCTCCAAAGCTTCTTTTACTGCACATTGCGGTTCATCTAAATGCAGACAGTTGTTGAATTTGCAATCCTGCTTCCGCTCAAAGAATTCCGGAAAATAATCTCCCAGTTCCTCTTTTTCAATATCCACCACCCCAAAACCTTTTATTCCGGGAGTATCAATGATGCGTGCACCAAAGTCAAGATCGAACATTTCCGCAAAAGTAGTGGTATGTTGCCCCTGCCGATGCTGCTCCGAGATATGCATCGTCTTGAGATCCAGCTTCGGCTCAATGGTATTGATAAGGGTAGATTTACCCGTACCGCTATGGCCCGAGATCATGCTGGTTTTGTCTTTCATCATCTCCTTCACCTTGTCAACGTTCTTACCGGTCTTTGCAGATGTCCCCAGGCATTCATACCCAATGCTGCGATACATGGCGGCGAGATATTTTACCTCATCAAGTTCCTCGTCCTTATAAGTATCGATCTTGTTAAAAAGCAGAATGGCTTTTATGCCGTATGCTTCCGCAGTCACCAGGAACCGATCTATAAAGGTGGTAAAAGTGGGCGGATTGTTAAGGGTGACCAGCAAAAAGGCCTGGTCAATATTGGAGGCAATGATGTGAGTCTGTTTTGACAGGTTCACAGACCTGCGGATGATATAATTCTCCCGGTCTTTTATGCCGGTGATCACGCCGGTTTCTTCCTCTTCGGAAGGATTATCCTCCAGCTTAAATTCCACCCGGTCCCCTACGGCAACAGGATTGGTGCTTTTTATGCCCTTTATCCTGAACTTACCCTTAATGCGACACTGGTAGAATTTCCCTTCGTCAGACTTTACCTGGTACCAGCTTCCGGTGGATTTATAAACTGTTCCTGTCATGTTACAAAAATGCGAAATCCTGAAGTCATTCGCTAATTACTTTTTTCTGATGGTTGATGGATTCCTGATGGATCGCCTTGAAAATGCGCAAAATAAACTCTTCACTCAAGCCGTTCTGCTCCCCTTCCAGGATCATTTTCCCCAGGATCTCGTTCCAGCGCTGATTCTGCAAAATAGCCACGTTTTGATCTTTTTTCGCTTTTCCTATTTCGTCAGCTATCTTCATTCTTCGTGACAAAACATCCAGAAGTTGGGTATCGGCAATGTCGATCATCGCCCTCAGATTTTGAAGTTTTGTTTGGAATTCCTGACTTTCAGAGATCTCCTTTCTTATCTTAAGATCTTTCATGTACTGCACCAATGTAGCCGGCGTGATCTGCTGCTGCGCGTCGCTCCAGGCATTGTCGGGATCGTAATGGGTCTCTACCATGAGTCCGTCGTAGTTCAGGTCAAGGGCGGTCTGACAAAGATCAAAAATAGAGGTGCGGTTCCCCGCAATATGGGAAGGATCCAGGATCAAGGGAAGATCAGGAAACTTTGTCTGCAGGTCAATGGGAATTTGCCATTCGGGATTGTTCCGGTAGCGGGTTTTTTCATATGTCGAGAACCCACGATGGATCACCCCCAGGTTTTTGATGTCGCTGGAGTACAATCTTTCCACCGCTCCAAGCCACAAAGAAAGGTCCGGGTTCACCGGATTTTTCACCAGCACTACCTTTTCTGTTCCTTTCAGCGCGTCGGCGATCTCCTGTACAATGAAAGGAGAAACCGTGGTTCGCGCCCCTATCCATAGGATATCAATATCGTGTTTGAGCGCCAGATCAACATGAGTGGGATTGGCCACCTCTGTAGTGGTGAGCATACCGGTCTCTTCTTTGGCCTTCTGAAGCCATTTTAATCCCAGGGCTCCCACTCCTTCAAAATTCCCCGGTCTGGTCCTGGGTTTCCATATTCCTGCTCTCAATACAGTTGCATCCGTATCCTTTAGCTCATGCGCGATCTTCAACACCTGTTCCTCGGTCTCGGCGCTACATGGGCCGGCGATAACAAGTGGGTGAGTAAGCCCGAAAGCATCCAGCCAGTTTCTTAATTCCTTTTTATTCTCCATTTTATTCTACTGTCAAAAATTTAATTCTGCGGGATAATATTTAACGAACAGCAGCCTTCAGTTATCCCATCATTACCGGCTGCAAAAATACGGCTTTTACAGCACTTTATTCTCTAGGTTCCACCAATGCCAATCGTCTATCTCTCTTTCCGGCTGCATTTCCATTCTTGTAAGCCCCCAGCACCTTCAGCTGTTCTGTCATCAGCTCCAGGATCTGCATCGCCTTTTTAAAATTATCAGGCTCTGTAAAAATTACATCTATGAAAAAAGCGTACTTCCAGGGCATTTCTATCACCGGCACACTCTGGATCTTGGTCATGTCCAGCTCATAATCCCTCAGAATATTTAGAGCGCTTACCAGGCTGCCCTGCCTGCTTTCCATCACGAACTTGATCGAAGCCTTATCGCTCTGTTGTTCCTTCGCTGTTGCTGAAAGGATCAGGAACCGCGTGGTATTGCTTTTTACCGTATGAATGTTCCTTTCTATGATCTCCAGGTTAAAAAGTTCCGCAGCTGCCGAACTTGCCACAGCGGCGACTCCTTTTTTGCCATTTTCTGAGATCCTTTTGGCAACCGAGGCAGTATCTGCATCCTCAATGAGCTTGATGTGGGGATGATGCCTGAAGAACTCCTTGCACTGCAGCAGCGCCATGGGATGGGAATATACTTTTTTTATTTCCTGAATGCTTTGTCCCGGCACCGCCATCAGGTTCATTTGAATGGGTATGTAATGTTCACCGGTGATGCTGATCTCATTGTCATCGATGAGCGCGTAATTGGGCAAAATAGAGCCTGCGATGGAATTCTCAATGGCCATTACCGCTTTTTCTGAAGTGCCCGACCTCAAGCTGTCGATAACCGACTGAAAGGTCATGCACTCCTCTACCTGCACTTCATTCCCAAAATATTCCCTCGCCACCTGGTGGTGAAAAGAACCTGCTATCCCCTGTATGGCCACTTTTTCTTTCATATTCTTCAAAAAAAAATCCCGATGAAAACATCGGGATTTGAGTTATAAAAATTGATATCATTATACGACACTCCCGATCCTATCTCCTGAATAGAAATAAAAATAAAACCAGGTTTGCCAGATGCGTTTTGTCATTGTTGTTTTTCTGAACGACTAAAGTAGAATTTAATCTGAAAGTACAAAACCATTTTAGCTGAAATTTAAACTATAACGTTTGCAGCATTCCTGTTTCTGATTTTAGAAAACTTAAACTACTTTTGAAAAAAGCAATCGCATGTCCATTTCAGTCAAGGGAATTACGAAGTATTACGGGGAGCAGAAGGCGCTGGATGAGGTTTCCTTTTCCATAGAAAAAGGGGAAATAGTCGGATTTTTGGGACCTAACGGAGCGGGAAAATCTACTTTAATGAAGATACTCACGGGATACCTGGATGCTTCGGAAGGTGAAGCCGCCGTAAATGGATTTTCCCTCGAGAAAGATTTGCTTAAAGCACAGCAGAGCATTGGTTACCTCCCCGAGCACAATCCGTTATACCCTGAAATGTACGTGCGGGAGTACCTCGAATTTAATGCCTCTATTTATAAGATTCCTAAATCACGTATCGAAGAGGTGATCCAACAGACAGGTCTTTTGCCCGAAGCCAACAAGAAGATCGAACAGCTTTCCAAAGGTTACCGCCAAAGAGTGGGCCTGGCAAATGCGCTGCTGCACGACCCCGAAGTGCTTATCCTGGATGAGCCAACTACTGGGCTCGATCCCAATCAGCTGGTGGAGATCAGGGACCTTATCAGGGAAACCGGGAAGGAGAAGACCATCTTCCTCTCCACTCACATCATGCGTGAAGTGGAAGCTTTGTGTGAACGCGTGATCATCATCAACAAAGGAAAAATAGTAGCCGATAAAAAGCTGGCCGCCCTTCGCGATGAGCAGGTACAGATCATTGAAGTGGAATTTGACTACAGGATCGAGGAAGTTGCCCTCAAGCGTTTGCCTCATTTAACAGAAATAATGAACACCGGCGGCTTCGTCTATGAACTGGTTTTTGAAACTCAAAAAGACATGCGTCCTGCGGTTTTCGATTTCGCGCACGACCACGGGTTAAAAACCCTGCAGCTTAACAGGAAGAACAAGAATTTAGAGAATTTGTTTTCGGAATTGACGCTGGAGAGAGAATAGGTTTGACACTAAAACTTTATTTGATCACAACCCTTTCAGGGTTTGAAACCCTGAAAGGGTTATATCTCGTGGGTGGAATCCACCAAACCTAACAGGTTTCCAAAACCTGTTAGGTTTAGAATAGGCTATTCAAAGATCAATTTCCCGGTATAGAAGGACTCCACCTCCACCACCGGGGGTCGGTTGACCGAGATCACATCTCCCGTGCTTCTGATCTCTCCTTTTAATGACTGCTGCGGATTAAGGATCATCTTATTGGTACCCCGGTGAAAGATCCTTATGCTGTCGGCTACCAGCTCGCGCGCTTCCAGCCTGCCGTCTCCCGCCCAGAACTGCGCCACCAAATAGTCGGTACTGCCGGTGAGGTAGAAATTGGAGAAGTCGTCGCCGCTCACGTAAATGTTCTTGGAGATAAGATCGAACCTGAAATCGCCGTTTGTGTAGACTTCCGGGTTTTTGTCGTAATTATTTGACCGCAACCTTATCGAAGGAAATTCCAGGGTGCCGACACCTTCGATCATTCGGTTTCCCGCGTTTTCTATAAAAGTTAAATTAGGGATGGTCACATGCACCTTCGGCTCATAGGTGGTTTGAAAAAAGGTACAGGAACTCAGGTCTTCCAAAACCAGTTTTCCTTCCACTACTTCCGCAGACACCTGTTCAAACAGATTCTCTCCTGCCTCGATAATGACCTTTTGCCCGGGTCCCTGCTCAATGAACAGCTTGATCTTTCCGTAAACCACCACCTGCGAAAAAGGGGCTGCATTCACCTCTTTTTGGATGATCTTTCCGGGAGCCGTGAGACATTCGGGGGCATCTGGGGAATCACAGGCCGCAAACAGCAACATCAACAAAAGAAATCTGAAGAAATTTGCCTTTTTCATAACCTGTACCCGATTGAAAATTCAACTGCCTCGGCATTAGCCCCGTGCGAGCGCACGGTCACCGAGGCAAAAAGATCTTTATAAAGCTCCCTTTGAAGGCCTACCCTGTTGTAAACCTGGTCCACAAAGCGTTCGTATGGATAGTAGATGTAATATCCTAATTGTGTTAGGACCGAGGTTTTGTGGAAAGTAAGTTGATGCCCGGCAAAGATCCCCACCCTTTTCGCGTCTTCCTCACCCGTAGTTCCACCTTCGGGGAAGGCAGCCGCATGGTAGTTAATATATTCTTCCATTGCCCGGGAAAAGAAAATTTCAGTACCTGCCTGTAGTGTGCTTTTTCTGCTTAGGCGCTTATCTGCATAGGCTGAAAGAGTTAAAAAAGGCAAGGAACCGGTACCAATGATGCGCGCCGAATTCACCCCGCTGCGCAGCACCATGTTTACATGAACGGGTTCTGTATATTTTCCCTCCTTCTCTTTTGGTACATATTTTATTTCCTTTTCATGCCCCAGCAAATAGTTCATGCCTATATTGACCGCCGCGGTATTGGTACTGCTGTTGGGCGAGATGAAATCGGCGTTGGAGTAATGGATGAGGGAGATCCCGGCCTGAAATCCCAGGCCCTCAAAAATATCTTCCCATAGAAAATTTCCGCTCAGGTAGGTGGTACTCAGTACCGGCGAGCCAAAGGCGTTGTTCTGGTAATTGGTGTCAGGATCATAAGGATTGGTGGCGTAGGCCAGCCCCTGCCCCACCTTCAGCAAAAGGTGCCTTTTCAGAAAATAGAAGCCCATATGAGCGTATAGCCCGTAATTCTCACCTAAATATTGATTTTTAAGATCCTGGTAAGTGAAGGTCACTCCCAGCTCAGGATAGTTATACCTTCTCTCCCAGGCCTCGGCGCCAAAGGTCTTTTTGCTGAAGCTAAGCAGCACCCCTTCCGGGTAATGCGTTATGAGATGAGAGATCGCCGGACTGTGCTCTACTATATTTCCGTAGAAATAATTAGCCTCTACGGAATATTGCCGGTCTTCCTGGGCAAAGAGCCAGTTTCCGGAAATGAAGAGCAGGCAGGCAAGTAATTTTTTCATGGGGCGTGGTGCCGGAAATTACTCCACCGGTTTTCCGTTTACGGTAACATCATAGGTGATCTCAGCCGCTTTTTCAAGCATCATGGCTACAGAACAATACTTTTCAAAAGAAAGTGCCGCGGCACGCTGGGCCTTGTTCGCCGGGATATCGCCTTCCAGGTAAACCTTCACGTGAATGCGGGTAAAGGTGTTGGGCACGGTGCCGTCATCTTTCCTAAAGCCTTCCACATCCATTCTAAGATCCTTGATCTCCAGCTGCTGTTTTTTCAGGATCATCACAATGTCTATCCCACTGCATCCGGCAATTCCCATAAGCAGTAACTCCATGGGGCTTGCCCCCTGCGGATTGGGTTCGCTCTTGTTGTCGAGGTGGATCACATTGCCACGCTCGTTCACGGTTTCAAAATGGTAATTATCGTTCAGTCTTTTAAGCTGGATCTTCATGAGGGTAATTTTTCGGCTAATTTAATCAAATCTGTAAGAACACCGCGCGCCGTCACCGCGGCACCAGCTCCGGCACCTTTGATCACCACCGGCTGCTCTCCGTAGGATTTGGTAAAGATCTCAAAAGAAGAGTCGGCATGCTGAAGGCTGCCCAATGCTGAGGTTTTCTTCTCCCGTGACAGTTTCACCTCCAGCTTCCCCGTCTTCATATCCAGTTCGCCCACATGTCTTATCACCTCATCCTGCTTCAGTTGATTCTTTAGCTGAAGAAAATCCAGGTCCAGATCTTTCTTTTTCTTCTGAAAGTTTTCAAGGCTGGAACTCCCGTTGAGATGTCTTGGGACCAGGTCCTGAATGACCACCTCGTGCAATTCCTTTTTCAGGCCGAGTTCCCGGCCCAGGATCAACAGTTTTCTGCCCACGTCTTTTCCTGAAAGGTCCACCCGCGGATCGGGTTCTGTAAAGCCTTTTTCAGATGCTTCGGAAAGCACTTCAGAAAAAGCTCTTTCCTCTTCACAAAAGGTATTAAAGATATAGCTCAGGGAACCCGAAAATACTCCCCGAATCCTGGTCACCTCTTCATGGGAACGGTGAAAATTCCGCAGGGTCTCGATCACAGGCAGTCCCGCGCCTACATTCGTTTCATACAGGAAAAATTTGTTGTTCTTCCTGAGAGTTTTCCGCAGTTCTTCATAAAAGGCCGAAGACCTGGTGTTGGCCACCTTGTTCGCCGCCACGATATGGAAACCTTCCTTGACAAGGGTAAGATAATTATCTACAAACTCCTCACTGGCCGTGGCATCTACGGCAACAAGGTTTTCATATTCCTGCTCCCTTACGTAATCCAGCACATCTTGTAACTGGTAAGGAAAACCGAATACCTTAAAATCGGTTTCCCAGGATGGTTTTTGGTTATGTTTTTGAAAGAAAGCGGTCGTGGAATTGGCGATCACGGGAATCTTTAACTCCAGGCCTTCCTGCTCCTTAAGGTGTTCCCCGGCTGTTAGTATCTGTTGGATCAAACTGCTGCCAACATTACCTGTTCCAAACAGCACTATGTGTATCTTCTTCATTTTTGACTGAATTATTTGTTTTAAAAATTGGGCTGAGCATACATTCAAGCTGCTCATATTCGATAAGAAAAGCATCGTGCCCGTGCGGGGAAACCATCTCTGAATAAAAGACCTCTTTTTTGACCTTTTTGAGCTCCCTGTAGGTTGCCCGATTTTCTTCGGAAGTAAAAAAGAGGTCTGAATCTATTCCTATGATATGGATCTTTCCCTCGATCTTCGCTGCTGCCGCTATTTGGTCCCCGCTCCCCCGGCTGATGTCTATGGTGGTGAGCAGATGGTTCATGAGCTTATAGGCAGAAAGATGAAACCGCTCCCGCAGTTTCTTCCCGTGGTGCAAAAGCCAGTTTTCCACCTCAAAAAGACCGTTTCCCTCATTCTTATTTCTTCGGAATTTTGCCGCAAACGACTGTGGCGTTCTGTACAGGGTCATGGCATGAAGCCGGGCATCATGCACGGGATCTGCCGAATTATTCAGAATTTGCTCCTGCACCTTGCACTGTGCCCGCACCCAATCAGAAGTTCTTAAGTGGGCTGCTATGGGAATTATATTTTGGGCCAGGGCGGGGTTTAAAGCTGCCATTTCCCAGGCCAGGGCGCCGCCAATAGATCCGCCAATAATGGCGTAAAGTCTTTCAATTTTCAGCTCCTTTAGAACCTCGAGAAATATTTTAGCTATATCCGCCAGAGTGAATTCGGAATAATTTTTCAGGAGATCATTTTCTCCTCCCGCCCCATTTCCGGGAACGTTGATAGAAAGCACTGTGAAGAGGCTGGTGTCTATACCTTTTCCCGGCCCCACAATTTCTTTCCACCAGCCTTGGCTTCCGGTAACCTCAGAGTTCCCGGTAAGGGAATGGTTCACCAAAACCACAGGTGCCGTTCCCAAAGAAGGACCAAAAATTTCAAAATACACCGGGATCTCCTGAACTGTTCCTGCTGAGTTATTGAAATGAGTTAATAAAACTGTATTTAGCATATTATTAAAAATTTAAAAGAAACTTTCTGAAAAGTGCTTCACCTTTATTTTGGTGAACCTGATAATATGGGCGTCGACAAAACCTTCTTGTAAAAGATCTTTTTTGTGAGTGTAGTGCTCTCCCGGCGTTAAAAATTTTTGAAGCCTTGGAAAAAATTTAGCCGGGTGAGCGCGGTTCCAATTTTACGGAAGTGAAATTGGAAACACCTATCAAAAAAGCATCCTTTTTTTGGTTCGTTTTTTTGGACAAGCAAAAAAACGAACAATCATTATTCGACACGAATATCCCTTATCGATTTCCCCTAAGCCTCTTTTAAAGCTGCTGTTTGTGTGATCTTCAAAAAGGCATTTTTAAGATCCGCCTTCAGGTCTTCCAGATCTTCCAGCCCCACTGACAAACGCACCAGGTCTTTTGTAACGCCTGTTGATGCCTGCTGTCCCTCATTCAATTGCTGGTGGGTGGTACTGGCCGGGTGGATGATCAGTGATTTGGTATCCCCTATATTGGCCAGCAGGGAGAACAGCTTAGTTTCATCGGCGATCACCTTCGCGGCCTCATATCCTCCTTTGACTCCAAAAGTTACCACTCCGCTCTGACCTTTTGGAAGGTATTTCTGAGCAAGCTCGTAATACTTGCTGTCTTTTAAGCCGGGATAATTAACCCAGGTCACCTCTTCCTGCTGCTGCAACCATTCAGCCAGGGCCAGGGCATTTTCGCTGTGCTTTTTGATCCTGATCTCCAGGGTTTCCAGCCCCTGCAAGATCTGGAAGGCATTGAACGGACTCAGCGCCGCACCGTGATCGCGCAGACCTTCAATTCGCACTTTGGCGATAAAGGCAGCTTCCTGAAGCACCTCGTGATAGATGAGTCCGTGGTACCCGGGAGAAGGTTCTGTGAATTCAGGGAATTTACCGTTTGCCCAATCAAAATTTCCGGCATCTATAATGGCACCTCCAAGCGCTGTTCCGTTACCGTTGATGTACTTGGTAAGGGAGTGGATGACGATATCGGCACCGTGTGCAATGGGATTCAGCAGCGCCGGGGAAGCGACTGTATTGTCAACAATAAGCGGCACTTTATGCTGTTTTGCCTGCTGTGAGATCTTCTCAAGATCGGGTACATCCAGTTTGGGGTTTCCAAGGGATTCCAGGAAAAATGCGCGGGTGTTTTCCTGTGCGGCTTCTGAAAAATTCCCGGGATTGGAAGGATCAACAAAAGTGGTCTTGATCCCCAGCCGCGGCAGGGTCACGCTCAGCAGGTTATAGGTTCCTCCGTAAAGGCTGCTCGAGGCCACGATGTGATCCCCGGCTTTCAAAAGTGTTAGCAGGGTGGTATTGATGGCCGCGGTGCCCGAAGCAGTTACCACCGCCGCGATTCCGCCTTCCAGGGCAGCCAGGCGTTGTTCCAAGATGTCATTTGTGGGATTGTTGATGCGGGTGTAGATGAATCCGGGTTCGGCCAGGGAAAACAGATCGGCCGCATGATCGGCATTTTTGAAGACGTAAGAAGAGGACTGGTAAATAGGGACTGCCCTGGTTCCTCCGTTAGCACTCACGTCGTGGCCCGCATGAAGGGCATTGGTCGAAAAATTGTTTTGTGTACTCATAGTTTATAGTTTAAAGGTTTAATGTTTAAGGATTAAGGTTTAATGTTTGAGCTTGCCTGAATATGGTTGCCTTTTTTCAGGTTAATAATTAATCTTTAATATTGGTCTTTGTTCAGTAGTTAAGTGCTGAACAAAGTTTACAAATTCTTGTGGTTTTTTATTCTTTAGTGAACCATGTGGCCGCTCATTGTTGTATAAATAAACCACCTTTTTTATCATTCTCTGAGCCTCGGTTAATGTTAGATCCATATGTCTAAAATCTATGTATTCGTTTTTGAGAATACCATTCAACGATTCCGCATGAGCATTTTCCCAGGCTTTTCCACCCATACTGGGAGTGGTTAAATAATGTTCATGGAGTTTTTCCATTTCTTTTGAACCGT
>NZ_FNGG01000003.1:182294-356572 GCF_900102915.1 Salinimicrobium catena | reverse complement strand
TAAGCATTACCAGAGGATTATTACGAAATAGTATGTGTGATAATGTGTATGAAAATCCACATGCAGAAAGGATCAATGGGACCATAAAAAATAGCTACTTGAAAGGCTATAATCCCATTGATTTTAATAGTCTAAATAGAAAATTAAGTAAGGCTGTCTATATGTATAACCATGAAAAACCTCATAGCTCTATAAATCATTTTACTCCGGTAGAATATGAAATTAAAAAGAAAAAAGAATTAATAACTTTAAACTTCCATTAAATAGGATTCATAATCAACTTCGAAAATGGTCAACCCTATTTAGGACTCCACAGTTTTTCAACCTCTAACTTCTAAGCTCTAACTTCAAACTGTCCACTGCCCTCAATCCACTGTCCACTACATTTTACTTCAAGATCTGTATCGTCAGCGGATAGGAAGGAATTTCCCCATTATTCACCTTGATCGCATTGATGATCGGGAAAATTATGGCAATGATGGCTATCCCTATCAGGATAAAGATCCCCAGTCCGAACAGCAGGATCAGCGGAATGGCCACTATGGAATAAATGAACAGGCTTATCTGGAAGTTAAGGATCATTTTCCCGTGGGCGTCCATACCAAGTATCTTATCTTTTTGCGTAAGCCAGATCACTAAAGGAACGATAAACCCGCCTATCCCGGTTACCAGGTCCAGCAACTGACTCAGGTGCGTGAGCATTAATAATTGTCTGTCTTCTCTCATGTTTTATTGTTTGTGGTTTGTGGTTTGTGGTTCCTTGAAAAATCTTCAAATCCTCAAATTTTCAAATTTTTCAAATCACCCGTACTCCGAAGCCTCGGCGTAGGAGTAATATGTTTTGCAAGGTACTAATAAGACGAATGGAAAATACATTTGTTACACAAAAAATTCAGGATTCAAGATTTAATATTCAAAATTGCCTCACCCCAAAGATTACTCTTCACAAGGTCACTGCATGACAGCATCACTGCGTCACTCCATCACTTTCTAATTTGCCACGAATACACGAATTTTCATCTGTTCCCCGTTTTCCGTTCATTGCTCATTGACCACTGCCCTCTGTCTTCTGTCCTCTGTTCACTCCTTCACTTCATCACTTTTTAATTTGCCACGGATGCACGGATGTTTTCCTGATCCCGTTTACTCTCTGTTCATTGATCATTAATAATTGATAATTGCCCGTCCTGCCCTCTGTCCTCTGTCCGCTGCCCCCTTACTTTGGAATTTGGAGCATGGGATTTCTTGGCCACGAATCCACGAATTTTATCTGTTCCCCGTTTTCCGTTCATTGTTCATTGTTCATTGCTCATTTACCACTGTCCTCTATCCACTACTCCTTCATAACATCACAAGGTCACATCATCACATTCAGGTAAATCCATTTTTCCGTTTTACCCCTCTCCTATCCCGAAGTGTCGGGAGGAGCCGGAAAAAGTTTTTAAAAAGACAGATCACTTCACTTCTTATTCAAATCTTCTTTTCTCTCTTTTCTATTCTCTTTGTTCTCCATGATCATTGTTCTTTGTCCTCTGTCCACCACACCTTCACAACTTCACAACTTTTCCAACTTCCAACTTCTAACTTCGAACCTCGCCTCATTGTTAATTGACAATTGAGACTTACCTTTGCAGCATGAAACTGAACGACAACATCGTAGCCCTTGCCACCCCTTCGGGAGCGGGTGCCATTGCCGTGATACGCGTGTCGGGCCCCGATGCCATTGAGCTGGTTGCGCCAATCTTCAAGGCCAAGAGCAGGAAAGACCTGCGGGAGCAGCCTTCCCACACGCTGCACCTGGGCAACATCATCGACGGCGAGCGCATCCTTGATGAAGTGCTGGTTTCTGTCTTCCACGGACCAAAATCCTACACGGGTGAGAACACCATCGAGATCTCCTGCCACGGGAGTCCGTACATACAGCAGGAGATCATTCAGTTATTGATCAGGAAGGGTTGTCGTTCTGCGGAAGCCGGGGAATTCACCCTTCGGGCTTTCCTTAACGGAAAAATGGACCTGAGTCAGGCAGAGGCCGTGGCCGATCTTATCTCTTCGGAAAACCAGGCCAGCCACCAGATGGCCATGCAGCAGATGCGCGGCGGCTTCTCCAACGAGATCCAGAAACTGCGGCAGGAGCTGCTGAATTTCGCCTCTCTTATCGAACTCGAACTCGATTTCGCCGAAGAGGACGTGGAATTCGCCAACCGCGACCAGTTTAAGGACCTGGTAAGCCGTATTCAGCATGTGCTGAAAAGACTGATAGATTCCTTTGCGGTGGGTAATGTCCTTAAAAACGGAATTCCCGTAGCTATCGTGGGCGAACCTAATGTTGGAAAATCTACCCTTTTAAATGCCCTTTTGAACGAGGAGCGCGCCATAGTTTCCGAGATCGCCGGGACCACGAGAGACACCATCGAAGATGAAATCTCCATTGGCGGCGTAGGTTTCAGGTTCATCGACACCGCCGGGATCAGGGAAACCGAAGATGTGGTGGAAAGCATCGGGATCAAACGGACCTTTGAGAAGATCTCTCAAGCTCAAGTCGTACTTTATTTATTTGATGCCTCCCGCCTTAGTACTTCAGACCGTCATCCTGAACTTGTTTCAGGATCTTCTACTTCAGAGGACGGCAACTCTCCCACTCTCGATCAGGTCAAACTGGAGATCGAGAAGATCAGAAATCAGTTCCCGCAGAAACCTTTGGTGATCCTGGCAAATAAGGTTGACAAATTAAGTCGTGAAGCCAGAGCAAATCTCAAATCTCATATCTCAGATCTCAATACTATCTCCGCGAAAAGCGGAGAGGGCGTCGAAGACCTTCAGCAAAAACTATTGCAATTTTTCAACACCGGCGAACTGCGCAACAACAACACCATCGTCACCAACACCCGGCATTACAACGCGCTGCTCAGCGCTCTGGAAGAGATCAACAAGGTGCAGGAAGGTTTGAACAACAACCTTTCCGGTGACCTTTTGGCCATCGACATTCGCGAGGCTCTCCACTACTTTGGAGAGATCACCGGCGAGATCACCAACGACGACCTGCTGGGGAATATCTTTGCGAATTTTTGTATTGGCAAATGATTTGACTCAAAAAAAAATTTCAAACCTCAAAAGCCCTTAATTTTAAAGGGCTTTTATTTTTTGCTCTAATTTATTTTTAGAAAAAATCAGTTAAATTTAGGTCGAATTTGTACCTTTACTGTACCTCATTTTTTATGAGGAAAAATTGAAATTCTATTTGGTGACTTTTTGATAACTAAGAATACTTGAATAGACTTAAATTAGTTTAAATATTTAAATATAACCTTATATGGCTACCAATATCCGAGTCGAAAAGGTCTGTCAATATTGTCAAAAAGAGTTCATTGCAAAAACTCTGAAGACTCGTTATTGCAGCAAGATTTGTAACAGCAGAGCTTATAAGGCCAAACTGCGAGAGAAAAAATTAAAAGAGGCGAAGAGTGGAGTTGTTGAAGACAAAACCACTACGTTACCCCATCCAGTAGAATCTAATTTAAATGTTATTCAAGGTAAGAGTGTTTTAACTGTAGAGGAAGTGTCAAAACTTTTAAGCCTATCCAAACCTACTGTATATAGACTCATTAAAGAAGGTAAAATTAAAGCTACAAAGGTTTCAGAGCGCAACACCCGTATCCACAGAAGTGAAATTGATAAGTTATTCACTTCTTAGAAAATACCATCATTATGGCAAACGTAACACTGAGAAGTAAAAAACTGGCTAATGGAAAACTCAGCCTTTATCTTGACTTCTATCCTCAAATCATCAATCCCAAGACAGGTAAACCTACTCGAAGAGAATTCCTAAAACTCAAGATCTTCGAAAATCCTAAAAATGAGCTTGAGCGAGAGCACAACTCCACACAAATACAATTGGCCGAACAGATCCGAGCTAAGCGGTTGATGGATATTCGAAATAAGGAGTATGGCTTAAAGGAGCATATTGACCTGGACGCCAATTTCTATAACTTCTTCGCCAATATTGTTGAAGAATATTACAACAATGGAAGTAAAGGAAATTATCATTCATGGAAATCTTCGTTGGAGTACTGGGAAAAGTACATCGGGAAAAATTTGAACACTAAACAACTCCTATCCTATCATGTCGAAAAATATCGGGCATTTTTGCTGTCAGCCAAAACCCTGCGCAATAGCAAAAAAGATCTTTCCCGAAACACAGCATCAGCTTATTACAAGAACTTCACCAATGTGCTAAAAAGAGCGTATAAGAAGAAGCTTTTGGCTTCCAACCTTGCAGAGGATGCCGTTTACATTAAAGAAGAGGAAACCTACCGAGAATACCTTACAGAAGAGGAATTGCAAAAGCTTTCGAAAGCTACCTGCACCTTACCTTCGTTAAAACGTATGGCCTTTTTTTCCGTTATGACTGGTTTACGCTTCTCAGACATTAGAAATTTGGAATGGAAGAATGTTTTCCAGGACAGGTCCCAAGGTCATTACATAAAGCTTAAGGAAAGAAAAACAGGTAATATCCAAAATCATTTTATTCCCGATAACGCCTATGCTTTATTAGTAAAGGAAGGCACTACTGAAGGAAAGGTTTTTCAGAATATTAAGTACTCCAAAATTACGAGGCCTTTGAAAGAATGGTTAAGCGCAGCCGGGATAGATAAAAAAATATCATTCCATAATTTTCGTCATACATACGCAACATTACAATTATCAAAAGGGACTGACATTTATACCTTATCAAAAATGCTGGGACATAAAAACGTTGCCACAACCCAAATCTATGGGAAGGTGATGGACCGACAAAAAATTGAAGCTTCTAAGAAACTAAACCTGGAATTTGATGGACTATAAAAATATTTACCTGAATGCCTTTAAGAAGAATATAGAGGAAATAGATGCAGATGTTATTTCCGAAGTAATAAAAGTCAAAGAAAGAAATAAAGATTTTACCGCTGTAGCAAACGGTATTGAGAAGAACTTGCGTGAAAAAGCAAATCACCTAAGATCTTCAGTTCAGCACAGCTTCCCCGACTTATACAATAGATTTGAAAACAGGTTTAAGGAGTATTATTCGGATCACCTGACTTGCTATTTTAACTATGATTTCCCCGATTTAGAAGAGAAATATGGTGATTTAGCTTTGAAAGAATGTGCAATAGAGCTTGGTACTTTGGAAAGTTATTCGTTAGCTGCTAATAATTTCCCCAACTCCAAAACCTATTTAGAAACCATTTATGTTCTAAACAAAAATTACGATCAATACACGTTGAATTTTGATCCAAATGACAGCCCAGAGAAATCGGAGTTGTTTTACAAAATGCAAAAGGAACGGTTTCCCGGATATGGTGAAGAGCCGGGCTGGGAAGAAGTAGCCATAAAAGAAATAAAGAAAAAGGATACCGAAAAAGAAGATGGAACTGAAAAGGACAGATTAGAAAAAATAAAAGTCAAACCAGGAGACCTTTTTGAGCAGGCTGAAAAGCTCTATATACTTCACCTTCTTCATGAACTTATCAATCAAGGGTCAGAAATGACAACAACTGAATTTCTTCGAATACTGCACCTGACAGTGGATGTAATAGATACTTCTGCTGATTTAACAGGAAACCCTCCTAACTATAGAAGAATTAATGATGGGTTTTTGAAAGAGGAAACACCAAAGAAAAAAGTGGAAGTTATTGAAGGAGCTATTTCAAAACTTAATAGGCATGAAACACCCAGATTAAAGCAAATTTTGAAAGACAAATTAAAAGCGGTAACGAAAAAATAAAAGAACATTCCTCATTGTATTCCCTAAAGCAGCTACAAAAATAGCTGCTTTTTTTAATGGTTATCCCCTCTACTTTACCTCATTAACCATTAAAGATCAAACTCTTACTCTTGCAAACAAATTTTCAAGCGATCAGCAAAACCAAGAAGCTCAGCGACTATATTTCAGTTCTTCGTACCACAATAAATATTAAAATAAGTAAGAATATGAGAAAAGTAGTTTATGAAGTAACTGAAGAAAACGCACACCTAATTGCTAAGATGCTCCTGAAGTATGTCCGGGAGGAAGAATTATTGCAGGAAGATCAATATTTGACTATTGATGAATTATGCGAATTGATCGGCTATAAAAAGACTTCAATTTACGGCCTGGTCCAAAAAAAGAAAATACCGTTTCACAAAAAAGGAAAACTCTATTTCCTTAAATCAGAAATAATGGATTGGCTAAAGAATGGGAAAAAAACCACATCTGAGGAAATCCAACAAAGGGCAAATGACTATCTAATTAAAAACCATATTTAAACGTTAATCATACGTAAAATTTACGCTTATGGATAAATATTTATACGATTGTGATTACTGTGGAAAGAGCTATAAGCCGAAAAGAAGAGGTGTTCAACGCTTTTGCAGTGACAGTTGTCGAGTCGGTTCACATAACAGAAAAAAGAAGTTGAATACACCAATGCAATCTCAAAAAGACATTGTTGAAAATATTAACAAAGAGAAAGAGGATAAGAAAATTACCTTAACCGGTATTGCTGAGGCTGGTTTAGGGACTATTGCAGCCGATGGCATAAAATCTCTTTTTACTAAGCATGAAGATAAACCGGTGACAAAAGGAGACTTAAGTGCTGCCACCGAACAAATTGTACAACAAATTAGAGCAGAAAGTTTACTAACGAGGTTAAGTCAGCCTAAAAAAGTTGATGATGATTTTGGAGCGGATTGGGTTTGAGAAAATTGAAGTTAAATAAACGAAGGTAGCCCCTAAAACCGGTTGTAACGGCAGCAACGTTTTCAACGGCGAATTGATCTCTCAACGACGCTACCACCCTCTTAAAAATTGGCTGGCCCCACCTATTTGAGATCCTATTAATTGTTAATTGAAAAGTGACAGTGTACCATGAGAGGCCATCACCGCCGCATTCCTTTTTGCCCTGGCAACCGGACGATCCGGCGGTGTTCCAGACTCGTTGTCAAAAAAGATCAGCTTAGGTGCTCCCTGCTTCCGGAGGTAATTACTAAGGATCTTATTGGTGTGGTAAGTAGCAGTTTGCCGCTTTAAAAAAACTTCGTAATCTTCTAATTTGCTTATTTGAGTTTCG
Organism: Salinimicrobium catena; assembly: GCF_900102915.1. Lineage (GTDB taxonomy): Bacteria > Bacteroidota > Bacteroidia > Flavobacteriales > Flavobacteriaceae > Salinimicrobium > Salinimicrobium catena. Next base: position 349,484 of record NZ_FNGG01000003.1, on the reverse strand, counting down.
GCATCAATAAATCCGAAACCCTGGTACTGACCCTCCTTGACCAGCACAAAAGCTTCTTCTTTAAAGCTTCGCCCCTTCTCCCTTATAACGAAGGTCGACGATTCTTCGGTTAAAGAAGCTATGGCTTTCCTTACTTTCTTATTGTAAGCCTCCACCTCCTCTTTTCCTGAACAAATGCCTTCACAGCTAACAATGCTGTAATGTGAACATTCCTCCACATTTGATTGCAAACTGCAATACTTTGGACATAGGTTAAATTCCCTGCACAGCTGTTCCAGCTTTTCCTGGGCCAAATAGCGGCTGTAAAAAATACCGACAGCTTCCCTGTTCTTATTCGTCTTTTCCATTGCCAGCTGCAGGATACCACGCTGATTGGTATAACTCACAAGCTGGTACACCGGACCCGGCCGTTTCTGCGCCCTGTTGAACTTGGGATAGTATTTCCTGATGCATTCGGCCTCCAGAAGAAGGGCAATTAATTCGTTGCCCGTAGATTCATGATCGATGTGGAAGGTTTCCTGGCCCAGCTGGTATTCTTTGCTCATGCGGTCATAGAAATGAGAGACCACTCGTTTTTTAATATCAACGGCTTTGCCCGCGTAGATCACCTTATGCTGCCGGTCTTTGAACAGGTAAATGCCTGGCGATGCAGGCAGCTCGTTGATCTGTTCTGCTTCAATATGCGGAGGTAAGGTAGCCTGACGCGAGCGGGCGTGCAGAAAAGAATTGATAACCTTAAAATTATCATCCAGAGACAGCAACCTTTGAAAAAGGATCACTGTGGCGTCTGTATCCCCTTCGGCCCGGTGCCGGTTGATAATAGGAATGTTGATGGAGTCACACAACCTTCCCAGGCTGTAAGAAAATAAACCAGGAATCAGTTTTCGGGAAAGACGTACGGTACAAAGCTTTTTACGGGTATATTCAAACCCCAGTTCCCGGAATTCATTCCGCAGCACATTGTAATCAAAATTCACGTTATGGGCCACAAAAATGGCATCACGGGTAAGCTCCTCTATGTTTTTCGCCACCTCATGAAATTTCGGCGCATCTTCCAGCATAGAGTTGTCAATTCCGGTAAGAGCGGTGATGTAACGGGGGATCTCCTCTTCAGGATTGATGAGGCTCGTAAATTTATCTATGATTACCGGCCCTCGAAGTAGCACAATGCAGATCTCGGTCAGACGATTTCCGTTTATACCTCCGCCCGTGGTTTCCACATCAATAACCGCAAATAACTGATTTTCCATAGCTCCACTTCCTAGGCAGTAAATTTAGAAATTTATATGAAATTGTAGGAAAAAATCCAATTAAATGGAAAAAATCCTATATAGAGGGGGCTTTACATACCAATGATAGCCTATCCTTTTCATTAAATATAGACTGGCCCTTTTCCTTAAATAGTAGTAAGTATTTATACATGACTCAGGGTTAGATAAATAGCTTTAAGTTACGCTTCAAATACGTAATTTCGCAAGGCTTACATTTTCGCCATCTTTGATCTACATCTCCAATACAAAAGCGACCTTCTCTTTTTTCAAAAATGTCTAATCCCCGGCCAAGGATAATTTTGAATCCATTATTCGCCTCAATGTATCGATCATGGTGTCTTTCGAGTGTATAAGTTAAATTAATACCCATCTCCTGTACAACGGCAGCTATTTCTTCAAAGCTTTCTATACTTTGGCTCTGAAAATCCTTAGAATTCCAGGAAACCACCTTGAGATTTATTGTCTTACCTGATTCATTACTATTCCCCAGCATAACGCAGAATTCCAACAAGTTACTGAACTGATAAGGCAATCTTATCCATGGATCCTGTAGCTTGATAATATCTGCTCCCTTCAAATGTCCTTCAAAAAGTTTCTTATAGGTGATATTTGTTTGATCCTGTTTAATTATACGCTGCTTCTGTAAATCAGTATCTAAATTGGGGACCGAAGTAAAAGATATAAGTTCAGGTTTTGAATATGAAGATTTTGGAGTTTTTTTATCAGCTTTCATCTCTTCAGGGATGGTAACCTTTTGTACTACAAAAGGTTTAAAGTCTACACCTGTTCCTCCCGTGGAAATGTCTGTTAAGTACCTATCCTGGGGATCACTCGAAATAAGTAGGTCTGCAGCATTCTTGGATTCCCAAATCCGAAAATATTGATCAGGATTTATGAAAGTATTAGCTGGAATCTTAAGCCACATAACTTCATCTTGCTCCACTAATATAATGTTCCACTCTTTTTTAAAGTTAGGTCGCTTGATATTCATCCACCAAGCAGCTCTGGTACCACTTACACTGACACTGGCAAAGGTAGTGTTCTTAGTATTTAATTCATCCACCTCTATTGTATTGTTGATAAGCTTTATTGCCTCTTTCTTTACCATCTTCAAAAATTTACTAATGTCTTTAGGGGAATTAAATAGAAATTTAAAAAAAAATGAAGACTGTCGAGGAATTAAACTAATAAAATGTCTGAATTTGGAATTTTATAAAAGCAGCAGCAAAATTGATTGGTATTGCCTTAACAAAGCAAGAAATTAGAAACGAGTGCAACTTCTGACTCGGTGGTCCAAACAATGGTATGTGAATGTTTAGGGACGTGAAGCTACAGTAAAGCGGCTAAAATAATGGTGAGTTTTAGAACCCTAAAAAATTATAATACTTCTTTCCTCTTCAATTCTTCCCTATGCTTCCTTAAATATTTCTTCATGCCTTCATTAACTTCAATCTTAGTGCTTAATGGAAGGTTTATAATTTGGAGATTTTTATCATCAATTTTATTTGAGAAAATAATTGATCCGTCATCTTGGAAGGAAATTAGATGCTTATCGAAGAGAGCATCAACAAAAGGTGAAAGGAGTATACCATTATCAGGATCTAATCTTTCTTCATCTGTAGCTTTGCTCCAGGGTACAATATGAGATGCAATAAGAATTTCAGAAATATCACAACGAGTTACTGGGCATCTCTTTTTCCATTTTTCAAAAATTTGATCCCTATAAAATCCTTGTCCGACGCGTGAAGTTATAAGTCCCCTTCTTTCTGTCTTGTTTGGTTTAGTCCTGGTCGAGCGACTTTTGCTATTAAAAATTATGGGATCGGGAGAATTACCACCACTTCCTGGTCTCCAGGAATATATTTCTTTTAGTTTGGGATTAGTAGTTGTAGCATCAAAATCTACACTTTTAAAGAGAATATGAACCGGTTTGGACGTTTCAGGAATATGATTTAAGAACTCCAATTTTCCGCAGTAAATATATGGTTGAGTAATACCTTTTATTCTTGAATTTAACCTGACAAATAAGAGCGGTACTGAATCACCCCTAGTTATTCTTTCTATTCCTGGGGTTTGCATATGTTCCCGATTTTCAGAATCCCAATGAAAGATTTCTCCTTCGAAAAAATCATTATAATGTAAATTCTTAGCGGTAGAACTCTTATTTAAATTAACGAACAGTAAATCATAACCCATTCCTTTAAGATGGTAACGACCTTTTTGTACACCTTTAATTTCAGGTACCTTAAATACAGAAACAAGATCCTTTTTTGAATATGGTGCTCCGAGAATTAAATCATTGGACATAGAAAACTATTTTTAAAAGTTACGACAACCTGCTTCAAGTAAAACCTTATATGTACTATCTAATAAGGAAGATTGGGGAACAAAAATCACCAACCCATCCCTTCCCCTGGTTAAAAGGACCCGATAGCATTCTTTTTCAGATTGTCAGGATCTTTGGCTTTATAATTTGGCCCTTTGTTTTTCCATCCATTGTCATAGATCCAATCAGCCTCCCAAGCAACTATGGGCATATCGAGCTCTAAACCCTGGCAACCGAATTCAGTCACTACCATATTTAAGTTGCAACAATAAGACCCGCTTGAAGAGTCAACATAATATGCCGGATTAAAACGGGTTGAATTGAAATCATTTTTGACTCCAAATCTTGGCAGTAACTGGGATTTTGAACTGGCCATTAAACCAAAAGTCTTATCATTTTCTCCTTCATATTTCTGCTTTACGTAGGACTTCGCTTTTTCCAAGTCACGGGTAACATATAATGGATAACCTTCTTTAAATAAATCAGCAGACAATAAATACGATTCTTCAGGTTGATTCTCTAACAATGCTTCTACCCACTGTTGAAGGGTTAGCGCTTGGTGTGTTCTGAGGGAAGTTGTAAGATTAAAATCTTCATCTGTGGAAACTGGTGATCCTAAAAAATGGTCAGCAAGCTTCTCTGGACAATGAATCTTCCATTGATTATTAGATACTGAAATTGCCTCTGTCCACAAATCCATTCCACTCTCCTCCCCCAGATGTATTTCTTGTCCTTCTCCAATAAGACCAATTAAAAGACAGTTCTCTTTTCGATCTCCAATATTTATGAAATCGACAGGTTCCGAATTGTTTCCCTCTCGATGGGAAGCGATTACTCTTTCAGCATCCCATGCACGTTGAGCTTCATCATAAATGATTACATCCTCTTTTGGCAGTTGTTTGCTATGAGCATATTGTTTTAAGAAGCCGTTCACATCTTGCACAAAGTGTGTGCTTTTTAAACTTTTCTGAAGAACTTGCACCAACGGTCTATTGCCAGATAAAAAAACTGCTGTTTGATCATTTTCCTGAACGTATTCCTCAAATACGAATTGGAGCCCTACTAAAGTTTTACCTGCACCTGGAACCCCGGTAATAAGAGCAAGATGGTGGTCTTTATTCTTTTTTGATTCTCGTAGAATTTGGTGTAGCTTTTTTAGGGTATTGGGTATTCCTGCACTCTGAGATCTTTTAATTTTGGGGAAACTCTTCTCTTTATATAACAGCTGAGCTGCTTGAACAAGGGACGGAAGTGGAGAGTATTCACTCTCAAACCACTTTTCAATTCGAACAAACGGATCTTTGATTAAAGAAAGAAGGAGGTGGCATAGTTGATCTCCCGTAACAATTTCTACTCCGTCGATATTCTTGTGAATACCGGTTCCTTGACCTAAAACTAAAACTGGAATTACCTGAAGATTTCGAGACTCTAAATGATAATGTTCAAGGTCCCGAGCGTAATGTTTTACCTGGTCTACTTGTGCCAGGCTTTCCCTGGCATAACCTTTAAATTCTAAAACTATAAGATTATTACCGCTCAGCATTAAAACATCAGGACGCCTACCTCTTTCTCTTGGCAACTCGTATTCAAATATCAAATGAGCTTTGGGTGAATAATCTTCTAATGTTTTAAAGCACTCTCTTAGAATATTGAAACAGTCAAACCACGCCTTGCGCTGCGGACCATTCGCTGCCTGTTGCATGCACTGCAAGTGATGCTTCTTAAGTCTTTCTCCCCAGGTCGCAACATCAACTGAGAGAAATTCGTTTATAGAATATACAGTTTGTTCAAATGCTGTTTCTTTCATTTAAAGCTTTTGCTATCGGAATATCGGCTGGTGCTAATTGATAGTCCAGTAGGTTTTCGACTTTGACCCATTCAATTTTATCATGATCATTAAGACAAAAATTTTCAGGTTCTTCTACCTTACAGAAATAGGATTTTAGAGTGATGTTTTTCTCCTTATATTGGTGATGATTCAGCATAAAGAAATTTATGACGGAAACATTTATTCCCAACTCCTCCATCAGCTCTCTTCTTAGACAGTCTTCTTCTTTTTCGTTTTTCTCCACCTTTCCACCAGGGAATTCCCAGTAGCCAGCTAAATGTTTGCTAGCCGCACGACGAGCAATAAGAATCTTATTCTCCTCCCCAATTATAATGGCCGCAGTTACGAGAAAACCTTTTGCCATATTAAGAGCTAATGTACTTTTTAGCTTCATTCCAGTTCTCTTTTAAGATAGGCTTAGAAACAGAAGTATTCCCATTAGAAGATTCTCCAGAAAAATGGCAAAACTTTTCACTGTAGTCCTTGTCCTTATACCTGTTCCACTGGCGAAATGCTTTATCTGAAAGAGGCTTTTTAGGGTTAAAAGGTATTTCTACACCTGTTCTGATACAATACCCTGTAACACCGTTGACTTCAGCTTGAACCCCTTTTGATCGAGGTTTTACCTTCTTCTTTTCAGTATTTAAAATTTGCTCAGATAGCTCATCGACTTCTGTTTCAAAGGCAACATATTTTTTAAACACTTTACTTAACATGCCCCCGTCCTGATAAACAGGTTTGTTCGAAAAGACAGTTCTACTGTTCCCTGTGACTTTTTGAAAATATTCTTGTGCATCACGATCTAAAGTCAAACCCGTCAAATTATTTGAAATATCTCCCAATAATGAAGACTCAGTAAGAATCCCAAACTCAATATTGTTGTTCTGGGAAAAATCATAAAGGTTCATGGAGCTTAAAATTGCTGTCTTTTCATTTGCATAATACTTCGCATGAAGCCTCTCATTATACTTAATGGTGATGTTAGGTAATTCTTTTAAGAAATTAAATTCTTCAGGACCCAGGCTTTTCTCTAATCTTTTTTCATTTTTTCCAAAAACTACGGTAATTGCAATTTTATGAGGATGTTCTTTTGACTTTAACTCATCCTTTAATCTGGAATGTAATTTAATGAAAGGTGAAATTATAACTAATTGTTGATTAGCTTCTCTAAAAACTCTTCCTATCTCTGCATTTAAATTATCATCATGTAAAAATGTTGCCATTATATATTATATTTAATGTTAATTTTCGTCTATCCAGCCATAGATTTGCCTACTTATTTCCCTTTGCCAATAACTTATATCTGAAAATGATTTTTGAGTTATAACCGCACATTCTTTCTCTCCTAAACTCTGAAAAGATTTTTCATAGTAAAATCCCGATTTAATTTTCGAATACTCTCCTGGGTAAACTAATGCTACTTTTTTGGAATGAAAATATTCTTTATAAACATATAGCTGTCTTAAATCATCTGCTGAGGGATTTGAAGCTTTTAGATTCTTCCATTTAGTATCCACTACTACACAGGACTCTTTCCCTTTATTAAGTACAATATCTGGTCTAATAGTAGTTTTATAGCCTAATTTAGGTTTCCAAAAGTTTTTCTGGTTTTGTGCTGTAACTGTATCTCCCTTTCTAAGGTTTCTTTTCAGGCTCACATACACGAATTTCTCCCAGAGTAGATTCATATCAAACATTAATGCTAGGACATTATTTCTACCCTTACTTACGTCGGGATGGAAATTTAAAAGGATAAGTTTTGCAATATCTAAAGCATTACGATAGATTTCAGTTTTTCTAGTTAATTGAAAATTAAAATGTTCTTCTGTGACTTTTATATCTGCTACTTCTGGAAAATTCAAACCAAGAGATCCTAGTCGACTTTTTAAATCTGAATTATCATTTATTCTTTGTAATAGACGGACCGTTTTCTGAAGAATCTGATGTATTAGATGATCCTTGTCATAAACAGTTTTGGAGATATAGAATCGCTCCTGATGAACAATGTTTAAGCGGGTATGTTTAGCAAATTTTATAGGCCCTTTGAGAGCCGTTGAATTTTTCTCAATTCTCCTGTACTTTTTGATTAACCCTCTGTGAATTAAATATTCAACTTCATTCACAAAAAGCTCAAAGTACAAATCTAGAATTGAATTACTTTTCAACTTTAAAGTTGAAGATGAGGGTGCATGAACTTTAAATAGTCCTACGCTCTTCAACATATTTATAAGAATATCATGCCAATCTTTACGGTTGCTCGATTTATCTGCTTTAGGAAGTACTTCAATGGTCAAATTACCCACCTTTATTACTCCTACATATTCTGTGAACTGAACTCCCTTATGAATGAGTTTATAATAAGGAACGCCTTTTTCACCATAAAATTCCTGCAACATTTTTAATTGAGCTTGGGAAAGTTGATCATCCTTTAGACCAATCTTAAGCTTTTCATGTTCAAAAACCTGTATTGGGAAATTTGCGTTCACCATTATTGGATTAAATTCTTTAAAGCCAAAATAAAGGCTTGATCATCCATTTTCTTTACATTCTTCAAATGATAAACAGGACGCTCATTGAAACCATTTTGATAATCAAAGTCAGCAAAAATATCGTCGTCATCTTCATTGGAATCAATTACTTCAAAAAAACTTTTACCTATAACCAATCCAATTTTCCCGAAGTCTCCAAAGAAATATTCTTGTAAAAGCGGCAGTATCTTATTATGAAAAACAAGTTTCAAATCTTTGACAGAATGTAAATTCATAAAAAAACTATGACCAATCATGTGGTCTTTATCCAGTAATTTTTCTATCCTTTTGTTGATTTTATCTAAAAGAATATTCAGTTCTATTTTGTCGATTTCTATCAAACCATTTCCCTCTTTTATTATTTCAGAATTTGGCGGTATTTCTTCAAAGCTAAAACGTCTTCTTAATGCAGTATCTAAGGCTTCAACACTTCTATCGGCTGTGTTCATTGTCCCCAGAATATAAAGATTAGGTGGCACTCCGAATTGTTCCTTACTGTATGGTAATTGGGCAACCAAACCTTCCTCTCTTCCTAACCTTTTATCATCTTCAATTAACGTGATCAATTCACCAAAGACCGCAGAGACATTACCCCTATTAATTTCATCAATTATAAGAACATAGTTTTCACCATCCTTTCCTTTATAGTCAGATTTCTTAAGCTTCTTTACAATTTCATACTTATCCTCCCAATCAATAGTTCGTGCCTTTGCTTGTTCAACATTTTTAAAGTACTTGTTTCTTATCTCGTTTAAAACAGCCCAATTGACTGTTGAATTACTACCTCCAATAATTTCCCTAAATTCTGAATCAATATTGTTTACACTGCCTAGATCTGGTAACCCATTGTGCAGTCTAGAAAGCCGAGACTTGGAAACTGTATATGTAAGATCTCTACCGGGATGTTTAATGTTGAAGTTTCCTTGTTGAGAAATTGAATCAACGATAACCTTCCCTCCATTCTTAGTGGCTAATTCTACTGCTACTTCTTTAGAAAGTTTTTCTTCTACATCATCTTTAAATTTGTCAAAAGCTAAATTGAAATCAAGAAGGTTTTCGGTTTCTGATGATTTGTCCTTTTCAGCTAAAGCAAAAGAAGCATTGACAGATATTTTCTTAAAGATACCGGGTTCGATTTTAAAGATAACCGGGTGACCTTCTTGTGCTGGTTCTTGAGGTTTAATTCCTTCGATAAAATCTTCATAGGCCATGCTTTGATGAAAAGTGGTGAAGACGATTCTTTCCTTTTTTACAAGATTGTCAAATTCAATTATGGCTTCTTGCCTTTGAGCTGGCACTTCAACACCACAGATCTCTAATGCCTTGTTAATTGTGTTATACGTCTTACCAGTTCCAGGAGGACCAAATAAAATCCTATTTAAAGGCCTTTTTGCTCCCTTTCTTTTATTGTCAAGATCTTTCGCCATAGTAGATTCATTATTTCCAGATTCATTCCCTAAAACATTTTCAATTTTCTGGATTAAATTATAGTCCTCCAGAGGATAAAAAGTTGTATTTCTTCCCGTTTTATTTTTAAAGGGAGGATCAAAAACCTTCCAATCAACACCTTTCTCGTGTGCAAAGTCTTCTGCCTCATTATAGGTATAACCTTCCGTCACTTCTCCTATTCCATATATATTATCCCCATCTTGTGCTAGAACAATGTCACCGATACTTAAATCGTTATAAAAGGCAAAGATTTCTCCTGCCTTCCGACTGGTTAACTGGTTATTTTTCAACTCTATTTTTTTCTCCTTAAAAACGTTGTAGAGTTCCTTTTGGGATTGAACATTAAGGTCATCTAGATCCCCTAGATTAGACCAACCAATCGCTACTCTATTCTTTTCTTTCATATTAGCCCAGTAGCTGGTATCGTCAGCTTTAGTACCAATTCTCCAGTATCTCCTATTCCTACCAATATTTCGATCAAGTACCCCATACAAAATATCTTGAGCAAGAATTAAGTGATTCGGATCTTCAAATACCCCCTCTGGCAGCTTTGCTTTAAAAAGCTCTAATAATTCTTGATCTTCTTTGATGTAATCTTCTATAAAACCTTCCACCAATTCAAGGTAATGAACAAACTTTTCTCCCTTTGGCTTAGGTTTTACTCCAATCAGTTTACAAAGCTGAACGTAAAATGAATTCTTATAAAAGGTATATTTTTCTGGATTATGAAAAGTCAGTAATGTCGAAATCGTCCTTTCATCTTGGTGATGTCCCAATTTTTTATCTGGAACAAGTTGTCGGTATAATGCTAAAGATTCTCTATCGTATCTGATCACCCTTTCTTTTAGATCCAGAGATTCATCAAATAGCATGAGTAACAGAGCTCGAAAATCCTCTTGTCTATCCTTCGCTAAATGAGACATCGCCCTATAGGCATTGTAATATAATAGATTAGCGAAATCAACAGATTTGATTTCATTATAAAGATTACCAGCATGAGGATTGGGTTTACCTTTATATTGTGCTAACAATTTCCATTTATATTCTTCGTCTTCTAATCCATTCTTTCTTATGTAAGCTTTGTATTTTTTAATTACGTTAGCAAGTGGATCGTTATTCTGCCCTTTATCGAATATTTCAAAGCCCATTCTCTCAAGGAATTTATTTGTCGGTGGTCCACCTCCATATCCCCACCAATCTTCACCATCATATTCTTGACGGGCAAACCTCATGACCTCCTTTGGGGGATAATGTTTACCATTAATCACTACATCCCATCTTGTAGATGGATTTAATGATGGATTATCATTATCTATTCTTTCAATGCCTTTTAAGACATGTTCTTTTTGTATTCGTTTGGGATGGAAGCTCATGCTAAGTTAAATGGGATGATTAAATTAATTGACCTTTAAAAACTTTGTCCAGAATACTTTTCTTCAAAGCCTTTAAGCTTGTGATTTTTATTTCAGTTTCTTTTTGTAAAGAGGTGGTGTGCATCTGAATCTTTCGAATCCGGTCCACTTCTTTTCGTTGAACCTTTAAGTCTGGTAAAGGAATTTTCCAATCTTCAAGAAATTTCTTAGGCACTCTTTGTAAACCACCTGAACCGGTCATGTTTTCCTTTCCAGTCACTCTAAATTGTTCACTTAAAAGAGCAAAATATATCCATTCTGCTAAAACTCCTTCTTTAGGTCTTAAAACGTAATATTCGGAAGAGCCGAACCCAATCCCATTGACAAGATTAGTGGCAAGACCTGCTTTTCCATTTTCAAAACAGGGGGTAACTTTTGCTAAAATCACATCTCCTTCAGCAAAATAAGTATAGCCTTTGTACACTTCAGATAACTGCTTTACCTCTTGAGGTCGAAAATTTATGTTGTGCTCGTTCAAATCTTTCATAGGCAAAAAAGAAACTTCTATATCTGATTCTAGATGACTGATCTCTGACTTTTTAGGACCAATTACACATGCATCTTTTAACGAAACTCCATTAGACATATAGATTCTGTTCAAAATACTGCCCATCAAAGCTCTACTATTCTCAATATTTTCCTCAAGTAATTTTATTGCTTTATCAACATTTTCAAAGAGGGATACAATTCTATTGACCAGGTGCTTTTGATTCTGCAGGGAAGGCACTAAGATTGGATAATCTTCAAGTGCTTTTTTGTTTACCCCTGATTGACCCGCAGATCTTTGAGAGAGAGAAATTATATAGTCTTGTATTGAAGGATTGTCTAAAAAATAGAAAAGAAAATCTTTACTCAGAATGGATTCATCCGGTATTGCTTTCATCAAAGCAACGTTGTAGGCACCTTCCAAACCTCTAAGAATTTGAAAAACTGGTGGACCATACCTCCCAATCATAACATCATCCTTGGAGCAAAATTTTTTAGTTTTTTCTTTATCAACATAGACTTTATGAGAGTCAGATTTATAGTCTCTTATTTGAATTAACCTAACATATCCTTCCTTACACGTATCTGAGAAATTAGATTTTGGGGGCTGGCTACCTCCAGAAAATTCAACAATATCAGATAACTTGTATTCTTTCCACTTATTCATTAATCAAATTTTCGATCTTTTCCATTAATTCTGATATTCTATTATTATTCTGCTTTATCTTACTTAAAAGTTTGTCTGGTGACAAATGATCAACTTCCACAACTTTATGAGGATTCTTTGCACTCAAATCATAATCTTTTAATTCAGAAACAGGAACAGTCCAATCAAAACGCTCTTCTTCTGTTTTGGCATTCCTATGATTGCGCTTTTTAACATTTCTATACAGCTCTACAAACTCCTGCAAATGACCGTACTCGATAGGCTTATTTTTCGTCAGCTTGTAGGGTGGTGTAACATCATAGTACCATATTGACGAGGTAGAACCTGAACGATCAAAAAACAGGATATTGGTCTTTACGCCACTATAGGGAAGAAAAACCCCGCTCGGTAAGCTTACTATTGTATGAACATTAAATCCTTCTAATAAATCTTGTTTGACCTTAGTAAATGCAGCATTTGTTTGAAATAACACTCCTTCAGGAATTATAATGGCTGCTCGTCCTTCAAGTTTCAGCATCTTCATAAAATGCTGTAAAAAAAGAATTTCTGTAGCATTACTTTCTACTGGAAAATTCTGCTGAATCTGTTTCTTCTCTTTTCCTCCAAAAGGAGGATTAGCAACAATAACAGAATGTCTATCTTTTTCTTGAATATCTCGTATATTTTGGGTGAGGGTGTTTCCCTTGTATACATTGGGACTTTCAATGCCATGCAAAATCATATTCATCATTCCCATGACATATCCAAGGGATGTCTTCTCCTGACCATAAAAAGTTTCGGTTTGAATCTTTTCCCAATCCGAAGCTGACAGCTTTTCTTTTTTTTCAGGAGAAGTCATATATTCAAATGCTTCCACTAAAAAACCGGCACTTCCAACAGCTCCATCATAAACAGTGTCACCAACCTTAGGATCAACAGCTTCCACCATTGCTCTTATTACGGCTCTAGGAGTATAAAATTCCCCAGAATTACCCCCGTCAGAACCCATTCCTTTTAGAAGAGTTTCATATATCTGGGATAATTCAAACAATTCACTAGAGCTTTGAAAATCAAGAGTATCAATAATATCCAAAATTTCTCTAAGTGTATGACCACTCGCAATTCGATTATCTAAATATTCGAAAATGGCTCCAATTTTATATTTTATTGATTTTGGATCATTAGTATTTGCTTTAAATCCTTTTAAATATGGAAAGAAAGTAATGTTTACAAATTCCATGAGGTCCTTACCCGTCAGAGCTCGTTTGAGATCCAACCTCCCATTTTTATCTTTTGGACTTGCCCAAGAGTCCCATCTAAGGTCTCTTCTAATTACATACTCGTAATCTTTACCTTCAAGAATAGCCTCATCAGCTCTGTTTTCTTCATAATCATTAAGAAATTTTAAAAAAAGGATCCATGATATCTGTTCAGTATAGTGCATCGCACCACTAATGCCATCATCTCGTCTAAGGATATCAGTGATCCGGTCTATTTTATTTTGTACTTCACTCATTAAATTTTTCCTTTTAGGAATTTATATACATTTTCAATATCTACTGATATTTCGTCTCTTGGAATTTCTGCTATAATAGCAGCCAACTTATTATAATCTACCCCTCCGTCATTTGTGGGCATTGAGCTAATATTATCCTTAAGGTATAGAGGCTGCAACAACTTCTTTGTGTCTAACTCTCTGACATTATCATTATCTGCCGGATCTCCCGGTTTCAACTGGTATAAAGGAGGTAGATGTTTATTTATTTCATCAAGTTTATCATGTTTTGAAAGCATAGTAAAGCTCAAAAGATAATTTTCTATTTCTCTTCTTTTCCAACTCATTAAATAGGCATGCTTATTTCCATTTCCTCTTAGCCTTATCCGGCTTTGTCTACCCATTGGAGCAGAATTAATGACCAAACCTGTATCTGTTACATCTCTTATAGACAAGTTGTCTCTGTCACAGAGAAGAAAAATGTTAGCGGTTTGAGGATTTGTATGCTGCTTCCTAAAGGCCTCAACCCAATCTAGCTTTGGACCTCCAAACCTTTCAGCGTAACTATTAAAGCCCGAGCTACATTTTATATAATGAATTTGTTCTTGAACATTTAGATCAAAATCCTCTATTTTTCTTTTACACAACTCCAGAAAAATGAACCAGTCAAAATAATCCTCAACTAAAGCAATATTTTTTATTTGTCCTGCAATGGATAATTTATAATTGGCGCTATCAGCCAAAGCTTCTAACCTATCCAATACCTTATTGGCAACAATTTCCTTATCAATGGCTCCATTCTCTACTAATTTTAAATTTGTAAACTCATTGAGAATAATCGAATCGGCAGAATGTGTTGTTGTAATCAACTTACCTTTAATTTTTCTCACTGTCTCCCATATTACTTTGATGTTATTATAATGTATATGAGAATCAATTTCATCCAATAAAAACAATGTGTTCTCCTCATCAAACAAATCGAGTAAACTATAAATAGACATCAACTGAAACTCTCCATCAGAATAAGAATCTAATTCTAATCCTTCTATTTCAATTTCAGTAGAATCAATATCTATAAATTGATTTCTAACCGCCCAACTTAAAAAGGCAAACAGTCGGGTAACATTGCTATATTCTATTGGAATAGAATCTGCTGTAAAACTTACGTTTTGTTTCTCAATAGACTTTTCAAAATCATAATCAGCTTTTACGTATCTATCAGCAAAAATTTGAAGGTATCTGTGAAAGAAGGTATTTCTAATTGTTCTTATTCCAGGCTCTAGAGCCTCTTTCTTTATGATGTTTTCAATTTTGTCCACATAAGATTTAGGAATACGGAAGTCCAATGAAATTTTCAAGGTAGATAAATCCTTTCCTCTAAAATAATCAATTATATATCCTTCCTGATTTAAACCAACTGCAAAGAAAATTAGTAACCTACTAAATTTATAATCAAAATAAACAGCTTTGAATTTAGAATCAATAACTTCATCCTCTGTGTTATCTTCTTCAGGGTCTAAAGAATAAACTTGATTCGATTTTTGATATTTCTGGTAAATTTTGGAAAACGATTCATTTTGACCAGAAGAGTAAGAAACTATCCTACTGGGTGATTCTTGAGGTGATTGAAAAACACTTTCAAGAATTGATGACTTACCAGAACCATTCCCCCCTATTAGCACCTTAACTTTTGAATCGGATAGATCAAGATCAAATTCTTGATCTATCATCTTATGAGGTCGAACTTTTACTTCCATTAACTAGCTCTATATATATTTTTTTGAAGCTTATAAAAAGCTTGTAATAGGGATTTCATGTCTCCAAAAGCTGCTTTTGCATCTTTAGGAGTACCTAACTTTAAGTTCACCAAATCTGCTAACTTATTTCGACCGAGTTCCTCTACTCCATACTTTTCATAATGATTTATTATGTAGAGTAGAAAATCGCGTGCCCTCAAATCTTTATAAACAGAAAGAAACGAGTTGTCCTCTTTCACTGAAGTTGCCCTGTCTTTTCGAGTTTTTAATTCTGAACTAAATGAAATGTGTGCTAATACATCGAATAAGTCACACTCTGGTGAAGCTATCATTTCTCTAAGGGTCTCTAGCTGCTCCCTGTCAAATCCTAATTCTCCTAATTGCACAAGTAGAGCATCTCTAGTATCAGGATTTGACCACATCTTTCTTAAGTGTTCCTCATCTTGATAAACTGAAGGTAGCTCTCCTACCAATTTCTCAAGAAATTCTCGTGCAGTAAGAGGTTTTCCAGAATCACTGATATATCTAATTTCGACATCAGTCACCTTTAATACTCTACCATTGTTTAACTCAATAATTAATTTTTCCTTCTTACCTTCTCCTTCCTCATCTTCTTTTTCTTTTTGTTTCTTCCTCTTTTTTCCAGACTCCTTTTCGCCTTTTGTTCCAGTCTCATCTGTGTCAGTCTCATCGTCGGGAGGACCATCCCAATCTTCGTCATAAAATTTATCTGTCGCACCGACAAAATCTATTATTGTAAAAAAGTCTTTGCCTTCAAAAATCCTAGTGCCTCGACCAATAATTTGCTTAAATTCTACAGTTGACTCAATAGGAGTAGTGAGTACAATATTCCGCACATTTCGGGCATCCACACCAGTGGTTAACATCTTAGAAGAGGTAAGAATTACAGGAATGTCTTTATCGTTATCTTGAAACGCCTCTAGAAATGTTCGACCTACCTTACCTTCATCTGAGGTTACCCTCACACAGTAGTATGGATCTCGTATTTCTTTATGCACATTTATTTTATCTCTAAGATCCAAAGCATGATCTTGATCAGCACAAAATACAATGGTTTTATCCATTCGATTTATGTTATTCAAAATTGCTCTTGCTATAAGATCGGTCCGTTGGATAATTATCAGATTCTTGTCAAAATCATTTAAACTATAAAGATCCTTTTTAACCTCTCCCTGAATAACACGATTGTCACTAGTGTGTATATATTCATCTATGTTGGTTCTTACCCTTTTCACCTTATAAGGTGTTAGAAACCCATCTGAAATGCCATCTTTTAGAGAATATTCAAAAACAGGTTTTCCAAAGTATTTATAAGTATCAACATTATCTTTCTTTTTCGGAGTTGCGGTTAGTCCCAGATGCACAGCCGGAGCGAAATGGTCCAGAATTGCTCTCCAAGAGCCTTCTTCGTTCGCACTGCCTCTATGGCACTCATCAATAATTATTAGATCAAAAAAGTCAGAAGGATATTCCTTGTAGTAACCTCCTATATCTTCTCTTTCTGCTATTGCTTGATAAATAGCAAAAAAGATATATGCATTAGTTGGAACCACCCCATTCCTTCTTCTTACTTCTTCACCGTCAATTTTAACCAGATCATTCTCATAAGGATTGAAGGTATTTATTGCTTGATCAGCTAAAACATTCCTATCGGCCAAAAATAGAATCCGAGGCCTACGGTCCTGCGAATCTACATTCCATTTGGCTTGTAAAAGTTTGTGAACAATTTGGAAAGAGATAAAAGTTTTTCCAGTACCAGTAGCCAAGGTAAGTAAGATCCTCTTCTTTCCTTCTGCAATACTTTCCAATACCTTATTAACTGCAATTTCTTGATAGTACCGTGGTCGCATGGCACCGGTGAGAAGAAACGGAATATTGTGAAACTTTTCTTTTAATTGAAGGTTGTCACTGTATATTCTCTCATACAAAGTCTTAGGAGTGGGAAAGTTTTCAATATAATCTCCACCACCTATTTCCGTGTCAAATTCATAAATTTTATCTCCGTTGGTAGCATAAACAAATCTAATTCGGAGTTTTAACGCATAATTTATTGCTTGCTGCAGACCTTTTGTAGGATGATCAGTAAATTTTTTGGCCTCAACAATGGCTAAGTTTGTGTTGTTATATTTGAGTAAATAATCGAGGAAAAGCCTTTTTCCTCTTCTGTTCCCCACTAGCTTTCTTCCATCAGTGAAATAATATTCCCTTTCTATCTTATCTGAACCCCAATCACTTGCAGCAAGTTTTGGATCAATAAAATTAGCTCTAGTATCTGCTTCTGAAATAGCTCTTGTCATAGGTTCTTCTATTCACAAGTCTGGGTAGGGAGCAACTTGGATTAAGTTTGATAAATATAAAATAATCTTAAAACAATTAGTAAGTAAAAATGGACAAAGTCTCTTATAATACTTAAGCTTTGGCGAAAAGAACCTGTGAAATTCCTCCACCCATAACTCTAAATTTTTTCCTAAATTTCCAAGCACCAGCTTGATTAGGAATTCAATGAAGAGTCATTTTACTTTAGAACTTTAATACTATTATGAAAATCAGAAGATTAACCATTCGTTCGTTTAGAGGTATTCCTGATGAACAATCGTTCAATTTTATGGATAGTCGTCAAAATCCTGTTTCTACACTAATATTTGGTGATAATGGATCTGGTAAATCTTCAATTATTGATGCAATAGAATATAATCTTCAAGGTAAAATTGAGAGAAGTGACTCATTAAAAAATGAATTCCGCCCGTCACCCATTTCTTTTCAAGGAGAAGAGGAAGAGGGATCCTATACCTCCTGCTGGTTTTCCGATGACACGAGACATACCAGGACTATAAATGTAAATTACAATGAAGAAAAAGATAAGCTAGTTTATTCAAAGGCACCAACCGGTATCCATCACAATTTTCAAATAGCCCCCATTGTTCTCAGAAGGAATGATATAATTAGCTACTCTACTACACCTGTCCAAAGTAAACAACTGCTACTCTGGAAATTTATATACAAAACTGAGGGAGCAACAAATGAGGATCATGTAATAGATCATGTTCAGCTTCAGAATTTGGATAAAGAAAGAATTCGTTTGAAAGGCAGGAGGCGTAAGAATCTTCAAAATTTGGCTGAAACCTTGGGAATGGATCCGGACAAAATTCCTTCAGCTGGAAGTAATGATTTCTCATTATTTATAAAAAACAATATTAGGCGTGGTTTAAATAGAAAACAGTACCAACAACTCAAAACTAAAGGAAGGTTAAAGGGAGTAAATGAGAAGGGTCTGGAAATTGCCTCCTCAGTGGTTCGCATTACGGAACAAATCCGAGAAGTAGAAACTCAAATCAAAAACATAAAAAAACTCGGTTCAGCATCAAAAAGCACCAGGAAGGAACAAATAAAAAAATTTTTTAGTGAAGCATCTAGTCACTTGACAACAGCCTTCAAGAAAATAAGTCCTATAAACTTCGTCGAAGAAATAAATGTTTTTATAGGTGAATTGACAGAGGTTTCATTTGAAATAAAAGTGAAATTAAAAAATGGTAAAGAAGTGACACCAAATTCGGTGTTCAGTGAGGCGAATCTTGACTTATTAATTTTATTATTATACACTTCTCTTATAAAAGAATCTATCAAGTTTGGACAGAGCAAAGTACTTATTTTAGATGATGTCTTACAAAGTGTGGATTCCTCCATTCGCTTAAATTTCCTAGAGTATCTTTTGAAGGAATTTAAAGATTGGCAAATTATCATCTCAGCTCATGATAGATTATGGTTAAACCAGATTCGCAATGTTTTTAGACGAAATGCCCATAAGTTCAAGGAAATTGAAATTTTCAAATGGAATTTCGATACCGGCCCTCAAATTTTAGAAATTGATAGTGATGAAGCTGAAAACCCACTGTTAATTGCAACCAAAACCAAAAATACCCAGATAATAGCTTCTCAAACAGGACTTTTTTTAGAAACTATTTGTCATAAATTAAGCATGAGTTTAAATACTTCTATTCAAAGAAAATACGAAGACAAGTATACAATAGGAGATCTTTGGCCTGGAATTAAGAAATTTTTCAAAAAGACTGAGCTGAGGGAATTAACTCAGGAAATTGACAAATATCTTCATATCAGAAATCTCTTGGGTGCTCACTACAATGAATGGGCAGTATCATTGAGTTCGCATGAAGTTTTGAGTTTTTCTTCTAATGTGCTCAACTTTTATAATAAAATCTTTTGCCAGAAATGTAGAACGTGGATAAATGGCAAGAAAACTTGTGCTTGCGGATCCTTATCTTTAAATTAAACATTAATGGTAGAATTTCAAGTAAATGACCCCTCTCTAGAATCTCAATGGAGAGCAATAATACTCTTCGGTAAGAATTCAGCAACCTATAAATTTGCCTTTGCCAAAAGTCTTTTAGAATTAGCGTCAAAGGAAACTACCAGAATTTCCTTATCTGATTTAGCCAAACCTTTTGCAACTAATATAGTAGATCATTTAAGAGTTAATGACAAACAGGGCAATTCAAGCTCGAGCAAATTTTTAAATTCCTGCCGCAGCTTTATACAAGATGAAATTAACGAAGAGGAGCTTCTAATAACAACAGAAAGGTTAGGTTTTGCCAATGTTATTGATGCATTTCAAAATGTTAATGGAGATACAATCCCTTCTCCTTTCTATGAGAAAGATTTTTCAGTTGGAAAGAAAGAAATTGTAGTTCGGGATGAGTTATTAAAACTCAAAGAAAATTTTCACTTCCAAAATTTTGATCAAGAAGTAGAAGCAAGATGGAATCTAGTGGAAACGGCCTGGAATCTTCAGATAAATCCGAATCTTTTGGAGGTACAATATGATGAAGATAGATCGCTCTTTTTCCTTCAGAATGATATTATGAGGCGGAGGAATGTAACTTCAGTGAGAGATGCTTTAAACGGTTATCAAAAGGGAAAATGTTTTTATAGTTTTCAGGATATTTCAATAAATCCACTGAGCAAAAACTTATGCCAAGTCGACCACTTTCTTCCTCACGCAAATAAACTATATCACCATCGTAATGGAACTAATTTAAACGGCGTTTGGAACCTTGTACTTGCAGATAAGGACATTAATAACAATAAGAAAGCTAGGATTCCAGAAAAGCGATTTCTCCAACGCTTATATAACCGAAATGAATTTTATATTAATAGTAAACATCCCCTAGCAGAGACAATAATAAACCAAACGGGAAAATCTCCCGAACAACGAAGGTCATTTTTGGAAAAACAATATAATTTAGCTCTAAACTTTTCCCTCCATACTTGGAAGCCGGAAATAGAATTAAAAGGAAATTTTTAATGAGTGTTTTTGCTGAAATATCCGATGATAGAATAATCCACAAAGGGAAATCTTTTTTTATAATTAAAGATAAATATCCTGTGTCCCCTGGCCACCTTCTTATTATTTCTAATGAACAAAAAAGGGATTATTTTGAGTTAAATCAAGCTGAGCTACAAGAGTTAACCAATCTCATTATAATTGGAAAAGAACTCATTGAAAAGGAATTCGATCCCCAAGGTTACAATATAGGAATGAACTGTGGAGCAGTGGCTGGACAAACCGTTATACACTTCCATTGTCATTTAATTCCAAGGTATAGTGGAGATATGGCAGACCCTCGAGGTGGTGTTAGGCATTGTGTGGAAGGAAAAGGGTATTATAATTTTTAATATCACATTCCAGTGTTGAAACTCGAAAAAAGGGTAACCTCAAAAATTAAAAATAGAACAATGATTCATCTTTTCAAATGCCAGATTAAGAATTGATGCTTTCCTTAATTTCTCTTCTCAAATCTTCTCTCAGAATTGCGTAATAGCAGACCCGATATAAGAAATCTTGCACATTTTTCTGGTGAAAGTAAAGACCATCCTTTGCTAACAATTCCCCTAAAAAAACAGAACCGTTGCGAATTAGAAATCCGGCCTTAGATTCAACAAAATCTAATACTTCTCTATTCTTTATCCTACCTCTTTTTCCAACGGTTAAACTTCCATCATGTATTATTTCAAATTTATTTTTATCTCCAGTTATAAACTTATCTAATTTTAATTCTAATGAATGTCCCTTGCGGTTATCTACGCCGACCATTAAATAAGTACCCCACTCATTCTGATGATATATAGAAAAACTTACAACTTGATGATTTCCATTCGGGTGTTTAATAAGAAAGAACCTGTAATATCCGAGAAGACCACTGCTAAAAGCATAACCATAGTCAGCGAAGCGAATTCCACAATCTTCAATTATAGAAAATCGATCAAACTTTATTGGCTGTAGTTTATTTGCCGTATCATAGAACAAATCCGCAAGCCGCACAATAATTGGAGTAAGGTCTTTGCACGTGTGCGGTGAAATAATTTGTTTTCGAACAAATTTTTCAAAAATAAATCTCTTGAATATTTGATGGTACTTTGTTCTCACCCATTCCTTTTTTTGAGCTCGTCTAACTTCAACTTCTTTTCCTGTAATTAATTCATACAAGTTCGGAAGCCGAATTATCTCCTGATCTTTTTTATAGTTATATATTTTCGTTTCCTTCCCGTTCGTTAAGCCCCCATATTTCGGCTTAATGACTTTTTGATACCTTTTCAATTGCTGCTCGCATCTAAAATCAAGGGCCACTCCGTAAGCTTTACACTCAATCAGAATGAGTGGAGCAGGATTTCTATTCAGCGGCTGATCATAGACAATGATATCTGCACGCCCTTTTTGTCCTTTTTTGAAATAAGATAGTGGCACTTCTACACCTATGTTTTCTAAAGGAAAATGAAGTGTGTGATGAAGGTAAGAGATTAATTTCTGCCTTAAAATTTCCTCTGGCAATGCTTGAATAGGTTTCTGTCTCACAGAACATAGAAAATGATCTATATCATTATGGCGGATAATTGCTGGAGATTTTATTTGGTCAGATTTAAAATGCATTTTCGATTTGCTATTTACCCACGGTCTCGATTATCGCAGGTCATGGAAGGGAGTACGCGGATTGTCGGTTTCCCGTATTTCTTAATTGGTTCTAAATGATACTTTTTGATAATAACCGTTATTTACGATCCATCGTTATTGTACACTGGCTTTAAATATCAACATCACTAAAATTAGTAATTGGAAAATTTCCGTCATCATCACTATTCATAATTATGGAGTTAATCTCTGAAATATCTTTTTTATTAAATTTTTGAATTTTTGATATCAGTTGTTTGGATGTAGTGCTATCCAAATTATAAACTATCTGTTCTTCTCACAACAATCTTAAAATCCGCTGTTCTATTATTAATTTCTGATAACTGCCTAATAGCATTTAAACTTAAGTCATTACTTCTCTCGATCATATCTTCTTCATCTAAAATATTTGTATCGTCAAATGCTATCTGATAATAATCGACTGCCCTTTTAATTTGAGTGACGTTAAATAATGTATATCTCGATAAATCATGTTTGCAGCAGACAATTTCTCGCCAAGGTATAGAATAATGAGGATGAAAATCATAAAATGTTGGATTTCGTTTTATTGCAATTTTTTCGACATCTTCTGGATCAACTAAGGAACATCCAAACTGAGATTCTTTGAATTTTCTATTGCAAGAATCGCTTCCAAAATATGAATAATCTATAATACCATTATAAAATAAGTATTTTCCAATACAACCTGCCTGTACTTCTAATCTTTGTAGTTTATTCCACTGATATTCATTCTTTTTTATATCAGCAGTACCAAGATATTTTTTATTTAATTTTAGCACTTTAGCTTGTAATGCATACCAGATAAAATTTCCAGAACTTGTTTCTACAAATATGTCTATATCACTACCATTGTCTATTTCCTTATATCCTGGATTTGACCATACTCCAAAGTTTGGGATCTTTTTGTGATGGTAGCGAATTGTGGCAATGATATCATTTGTAATTCCAATTTCAGAGACGTTTATTCCAGTTGAATGATTATATATAACTTTATTCCATATTTCTTCTGAGATTGATTCAAATAACTTGCATCTGTTTGTTGAGGAAATTTTTAGCACTTTAAAGATTTAGGTTGTTTAGGTTTTAAGACATTACTGCTAACGTCCCCGGTTAACGCAAGTTGCGATTTGGGAAAGGTAGTTTATTGGTTAAATAATCTTTTTAAAGGTAGTCAAAAATGTCATTTATGAAGGTTCTGCCGCTATTTGCTCGTTAAGCGATGTTGTGTGTGTATTTAATTATTTATTTCACTTACGGTTTCTTCACAGGTTTCCATAATTGTTCTTAGGTCACTTCTAAAAAACTCTCTTCTTGAGGTCAATCTGTATTTTTCCAATTTCTCATGAATCTGCTTTTCAGCCGCAATACAATCTTTTGTTTGATAACTGTTGATTATGAAGAATTTGTCGGGTGAACTGGTGTTGGATAATTCTCTTTTTCTTTTTTCAGTAGTCCTTTTTGTAAGACCAACTTTAAAAATGTTTTCTTCATGTACAGGCTGCCTCATAATATAAATGTAGCCCGCATTCTCACCTTCAAAATTTTCAACTTGTTCTATCTTAGTTACTCCTTTAGAAGAAGAATAATATATATCATTTCTCTCTACCCAAGTTTTACCAACAATTTTATTTCCTTTTTTATCGAAACCCTCCTCGTCAATATTTAGCCTTTTCCAAAAACCTGTTTTTTCCACTTTAAAGCTTTCATCCGTGAGTTCATCACTTTTAATAACAGCTTGTTCGTTTGATTCAAGGTAGTATAATGGTTTTGCGAATATTTTATATTTACCATTGACAGATGAAAACTCTCTTTTAGACAATGGACCTTTAATTATAGTATTTAAATTAGTTTCATAGGTTACATCAACTATTCTTTCTTCGTTTTTGAATACATAATGTGGAAGTGCTAAACAATATTTTGCAAAATCAAAAATAGCATCATAATTGTTTAGTTCTTTAACGTAATTTTCATAATACTCCTTGAGATCTTCTTCAGCCCAATTTTCTCGACTGGGTAAAACTGCATTAAAATCATCAGTTAACATTTTGAAAGTCAAATTTTCATCTCGTGCAACGAAACGTATATCTATACTATTCTTTTGTAAATCAAATAGAATTCCAATATTGTGTGCCCACAAGTCATCCCTTTCTTTGAAATAAACAACGCCTGGTTCAACTTTATTTTCAAGTTTCATTCCAAGAGCCTTTTTAAATGGGTTTAATGATTGCTCAATTTTCTCTCTTGTTTTTTCTTTAAAGTAATTTTCAGCCTCTTGTTTATCAAAAGATTCACCCGCTTGAATTAGTATTGATACTTCATTACCTTGTCTTGCTAAGGATAATCCACCGACTATGAAAGTTTTCCCATTATTAGAAAAATTAACTTCATCACACCCTGATGTAAAAGTGAAATGATAAATAACTTTTTCAGGAATACTTTCGTAGAAGTCAATTGTATCTAATTCAAAATCTTTTTCTGTAACAAAATCTAAAAAATCCACTAGAGAAACTCCATATGATTCTTCCTCAGAAAGTAATTGTAATATTGAGTTATGATGATTATAAATAAAAAACGGCTCTAATGTGTTAAATGATGTAGGAAATGATTGTGGTCCATATTTTAGAAATCTGTCGGCATATTCCATTAAATAATACCTTAATGTATTCTCATTTAATTCTTCCAAACCATTATTAAGTTGAACGACTACAATTTTTCGTCCTGTATCAAATTGCTTTTTTAGCTTTTTCCATAATTTAGGATTATTGATTTTTAGTCTTTCAATATCAACTTTGTCGGTTGAAGTATTAAATTTTGGAAATATATTTTTTGTTCTCATTTATAGCCAATCCTGTTTATTACCGCACACCACATGTTAATTCTATCAAATATATCTTTTTATCTACCGAAAATAAAGGGATAACACGACATTTTGTAGGATTTTTTTCACAGGCATCACTCCTTGAATTTCGCGCATTTGTACCTCAAAATCGCAAAAAAGTGAAATTTCACCATTTGTACCTGAAGAAAGACTAATTATGTTCTCCCCTACTCTTTTCCAAAAATCGAGCAATTATAGGGGCTAGAAAGGGAGAGATCACCGGCGAAATCACTATCTTTGATTTTGGTAGAGTCAAATGCTAATTTTTGTGTTACTTTCCGGACCCTTTTGTACCCAATAATCACCTAAACCCTTGTCTTTCCTAAAAAAATAAATTCTGTATTGGAAACTCCAAGAGCACAATCCGTTAACAAGAAATTATCCACCCTAATTTTTCCTTCCAAAGCGTAAAATTTTAAAGCCTTGACATTTATCATGTTACGCCCCTAATATTTGATTTAATTTTAGGAAACTGACATTTGACTTCCCCTCAAACCTACCATCATTTTGCTTAGACTAATAAGTTTGAATTGGATATTCCTTGTCCACGCTGGTTTTATGAGGCCAGGTGAGAATTAATTGTTTGATCAAGAACCTAAAATAATTTAATCATGAAAAGATCAATTTTTTTAATAGTAGTACTGTTTTTTCTGGGCCTAATGCCACAGGAGAAGGTACAGGCACAGACAGAAGACACTTATGAGGCCATGGAAGGCGTCAGCTCGGTAAATACTGTCTTTGATTTTAGGATCAGTGATCCGGTTATAGCACTGAGTCACCTGAACCTCATTCATGGAATGTTAGAGGATCCGAACATGATCATAAATGGAGAACAACCTGAAATTATTATTGTACTTGTTGGTCCCTCTGTTAATCTTGTGTCGACTGAAAAAATGAAAGACAATCCGGCGGCGAAAGATAAAATTGCCAAAAAGATATCGGACATGACTGCAGACGGCATTAGATTCGAGATCTGTATGACAGCCGCGCATGCTTTTGGAGTTCCTGCCGATTCTGTTCTACCGGAGATCGTGCAGGTGAAAAACGGGTGGATATCCCTGGTTGGATACCAACAGCAAGGCTACTCAATGAT
Source organism: Salinimicrobium catena (assembly GCF_900102915.1). Taxonomy (GTDB): domain Bacteria; phylum Bacteroidota; class Bacteroidia; order Flavobacteriales; family Flavobacteriaceae; genus Salinimicrobium; species Salinimicrobium catena. The sequence goes on along the minus strand of NZ_FNGG01000003.1, from coordinate 323,312 downwards.
CGCTGATTTTTAACAGGGACAAATATTGCAGTGCCTTTGTGAAGAAACATTTTAGGAGGGTTGCTTAATTTTGGATTAACCCCTACCTCTGTTGGGTCCACGCCTTATTCAATCCCTAATTTCTTCCTGGCTCTCAATAAATTGATCTTCCAATCCATTACGTATTTATCCTTTTCATAGTCCGGATTCTTATTGGTCAATTCTAAGAAAGATTGTACTAAACCATCCCATTCTTCAAGTTGTCCTCTTGGATGTAAGTCCCAGCCAATTTCTTCTATTGTCCAGTTTGACTTGGCTGAATTACGGATCATAGAAGTTGTGATCCAGTTGTCATAACTATCCTGTCCTCCTCTTGCGATCGGGATCAAATGGTCGCTCGTGGGAAACAGGTCCCAGTAGATCATGTGGGTAGCGGACATTTTCCAGTTCCTGTGATACTTAAAGATATCTGGAAATTCATTCGTTAATAATTTGATCAATCCGGGGAACAGTAGTCTTTTGCCAGAATACCTATCAATGAACCCATCTCTTAAAAAGACTTTACACATCTGATATCTTGAATACTGTCTTTTCTGAGGCGAGCTATCAACGAAAGGGAAATTCTCCATTGCCATATCAACACAATCCTGCCTCCTATCGTCCAGTAATAAGCCGCAAAGATTTTTGATCAATAAAGCTTTATCCATTTAGTTCCTGTTTTAAGCCTATTCCAACGGCAGATCCAGCATCCCTCCTTTGGCCTCAATTTTCCTGATCTCCTTTAAAAGTCTTCTTTCCTTTTCATTGCTGGGTTTCTTGCGACCTAAAGCCAGGTCTATGATAAGGCTTTGCATCCCGCCGATTCGTCCAGGTTTATCTGACGTGGGTAATTGAGGTTCTCTTTTTTTACCAAAGGCATAATATTCCTCCTCTGTGATAAATTCTAATTCCGATGAAAGTACCACCTGTAAAACGATATTGCTATGTTGAACCGGCATATATTCTTCTTCTCCTGAAAACATTAAATAAGTCTCATATCCATATTGCCCAACTGGGACGGTCCTCACAACACAATCCTCTAAAGGGTGTTTGCAGAAAACCTTTCTCGTTCGAAATATTTCAGTGTCCATAGTACCAATTTATTCTATTCATTATTAATTATGTATCACATTTAAACTTTAGTCTTTTGAGTTCATCGCCCAATTCACTGAATTCCTCTTTCCCGTATCCCGCACCGTATCTGATTCTTTAAGCATTTCCACCCGGTTTTGGTCACCTTCTATGAAAATAGCTGCGGAAGCGATGTTCCCGAACCTGTTATTCCGGATCTCATTTTCGTCACTCCCCGGGGAAAGCCAGATGCCCGAGCCGTTTGCGCTGCGCCAGGTTTCAGGATCTCCGCCCAGGATGGGAATTGCTGCGATCGCGTTGCCGGGGAAGGGCTTGCGGCGGGAGATCCCAGAGATGCTATTGTTCACGATCTTGTTGTTGGTCCCCCCGCGGATCTCGATCCCCAGCCCCTCGGCCCCCTGTATGGTATTACCTTCGATGAGATTATTCTCCCAATGACCGCGGAGCGCCAGCGAAACCCCAACTACCGTGGAGTCCCCCTCAATATTTCCGGTTAAAAAATCCGGAAACACAAAAGGTCGGGCCCGTTTTACAATGATCGTATTATTGCTGATCACATTGTTGCGGCAAGGGATATCGGGAAGATCGGCGGTCATCATGATCCCTTCGGTGATCCCTTCAATGTAATTCCCGGAGACCACGTTGTTCTCACAGGAACGGCGTCCATTTTTTGCACTTTCATGCAGCTCCAGAGGCCGGACAAGATGAATGGCTTCCGCAGGAAACCCAAAACCCTGTACCTCCCGGGGTTCCGGGGCGGTAATTTCATTGTCGAGGATGTGAACGGTATTGCCGTAAACTGCAAGGGAGTGCCAGTTGTTCCGGAACCGGTTATTACGAATTATGGTTGGCTCAGACCAGTAACCGTGTACCCGCAAGGCATTGGAATTCCCAATAAAGGTATTTCCTTCGATTCGCTGTCCTCCTTCCCCCGGCATCATTTTCGGCATAGTTTCCCAGCAGCAACCAATATGCAGCGCCCAGAAGAGATCTTCAAAGGTAAGGTCAAGAACCGCCTGCCCTCCTGCAGCCAATTCCAGTCCGTTACACTTGTACCCAAATTCCTGAATATCCTCAATGGAAAATTCCCCCTTGCTACATCCGCGCAAAATGGTACCCTCCGGGTGGCCTTTAAGGGTTACATCAGGCACCGTGATCCTGATGATCTCCCCTCCCATAAAATAGGTTCCCGGTGCGAACCGGATAGTTCCTCCCGGCTCTGCTTCTTTCAGGGCGCTAAGAATACTGGCACGATCTGTCTCCCGATCACCGGTAGGAGGTGCGACAAACACAGTATCTGACATTTCGGAAATCTCCGGAACCCTATCCGTTTCAGCTTTTATTTGATCGGCGGAAACCTTTAAAAACACTATCGAAACAAGCAGTAATAACCCGGCAAAAACAGGCCCTGTAAAAGAAGATCTTTTCATGATGAAGCTGGTTACTAAAACAAAAAAAATGGTCAGGGAGGCAGGGAAACAGGGGGGGGGAGGAAAAAAATCAAGCTGGAAACCAGCTGTATAAATATACAGTTTATATTGAAAAAACAATCAGGATCTTCTGGGCATTAGATTTCGGGAATACATTTAAAGCCTCACAAAAACCCCAACTCCTTGGCTCTGTTTATGAGGGTTATATCCCTTACATCTTCTACTTCAAAGACCTCTCGCATGAATTTTTTTCGTTTTTCGATCGATGCCAGGGAGAGGGGAACGAACTGCGGGATCTCTTTGGACTTCAAGCCCCGGGATAAGTGTAAAAGTATATCCCGGTCTGTCCTGGTGATGTTGTAATCGTGGACGATCTGCTTCCGCATGAGGTCCTGGATAGTTTGACTGCTGTATGTCTTCCCATGAAGCATACTGTCAAAAGCTTCTAAAAACTGGCTGGAGGAAACATCACTTTTTACCATAAAAGCCTCGGGTTTGAGACTTTTAAAAATGGTAAGCAACCTCAAATTCTCTACGAACATGGTGAGTACCGCCAGTTGAGTAGCAGGAGAGACTTTCCTGATCTTTCTTCCTATATCCTCACCAGACAAGAATTCACCGTCCCTGGATGGGGGTAAGCCAATATCCAGAAAAATTATGTCATAGGCCAGACTAGTGAGGGAAGCTTCTAATTTTGCATTCGCTTCTTCACAGGAATTCGCGGTATCTATTCTCATCGCCACATCTTCAGCCCTGTTGTCCAGAAGAATTTTTTTATAGCCTTCCAGGATGATGGGGTGATCATCTACCATCAAGATATTCAGTTCTTTTTTCATTCGTAACGCTTTATAGGGATTTCGAGTTCGATCTGCGTACCATTCCTGTCAGATGACAGACTTAAATGGCCATCAAGCCTTGTAATTCGGGATTTGATATTTTTTAATCCTATTCCTTTTCTTTTCTCACTTACTTCAAAGCCTTTCCCGTTATCAAAAATCACGATTTCCAGGCGATCATCGTACTTATTACAGGTAATGGACACCAGGTTCGCATCGGCATGTTTGATAACGTTATTTATAGCCTCCTGAAAGATCCTGAAAACATTGATCTTGATCTCGCTACTCAATTCATCCCAGGCAATCTGCTCTTCATTTACGAATAAAAGTTCAAACCGGCCTATCTTCTTTTGCTCTGCCAGATATTCCTGGAGGACGTCCAGAAAGCTTTGCTTGGGAGAAAAGAATTCTGCATTCAATTCATGGGAAAGGGTCCTGATCTCTTCTTCTATGAGCCTCAGGTCATTCAGGTATTTCTTTTTGCTTTCCAGGGATTCCAGGTCTGACTTTCCAAAGAGATTTTCCAACATCAAGCGGGTACCGAATAATTTTCCCAGGATTCCGTCATGAAGTTCCCTGGAAATCCTTTCCTTTTCCTGATGGCGCCCCTCTTCCAGTTTATTTTGCTGGGCAAGAAGTAAATTGTAGATCTCTTCGTTAGACTTTTGCTGTACCTGCTCCAGTTCCAGCTTTTTGTTTTTGGATTTTTGTCTCCAGATGACAAGGATCAACAGAACCATAAAGACGGTACCTCCCGCTCCCCCTATGATCCATTTCCTTTGCTCATTTAAATAACGGTTCTCAGCAATGAATTCATCGGTTTCCAGTTCAATACGTGCAAACTTGCTCCGTACCCTCCTTTCGTTTTGCTCCAAACTGTCATGGAGGTTAATGTAATCTCTTAGATATTCATTCGATTTCTCTTCGTCTGTTCTCGACAGGAACAATAGTGATTGCAAGATATCCCTGTGAAAATGCATATTCTCTGCTAATCCTTTGGCCTGAAGGAAGTACTTCTTTCCTGTCAGAGTATCACCTAGTGAAAGAAAGTACTCTCCGAGATGAAGTTTGTTTATAACTATACCCGCTTCGTGATCATCTTTTTCACGTAGTTGCAAAGACTCCAGCATTTCCGCCAGTGCCTCTTTACTTTGGCCTGCCTTAAACTTGGAGTAGGCCAAATTATCTTTAAGCATGGCGTAAAGACGTAAGTCATTAGTTTCAATATCTTGAATTTCCAATGCCTGTTGGTAATGGTCTATACCCTCTTGATAAAGTCCCATTTTTTCGTAAACAACCCCTATGTTGTTTAAAGAAGTAGCCTCTAAGTATTTATCGGATAATTGTATAGCACTATTCAGTGCTTTACTATGGTATTCGATAGCATTATCATGTTCCGAAAGTTGATTATATAGTATCCCTAAATTATTATATCCAATGTATATCTGCCTGTGTTTTTTGAGAGGAAGAACAATCTGGAGGGCCGTTAGCGTATTAGCTTCACTGTTGGAGTAGTCTTTGATATTCTTTTGCAGTATAGCAATGTTGAGGAGCATTCGGGCATATCGATATTTTTCTCCTTTAATGTTGTAGTAATGTGCTGCTTTTCTATAGTGATAAAAGGCGCTATCTATTTGCTCGCCCCTATTAAAGAAATTTCCTAGATCCCAATGGGCTTCTGCGGTTTTTAAAGTGTCACGAAGAGCAGTAGAAAGTTGGAAAGTCTTGTCATTCCAGTACCGGAACTCAGCAGGTTTATTTTCTGAGTAAAAATGATATGAAAGTTCAAATAAGAGATCATTTTTTTCAGGCGAATCCTGCAATTCTTGAATTACCTCCCGAATGGAGTCTTTATTAGGACTATTGAGGTAAAAGGTTTTTCCTTTGTTTCCAGGTTCTACTGCTTTACCTTCAGGTTTAATTGTACATGCAAAAACAGAGTTTAGAAAAAGACCAATACAGAAAAAGGGGATAAAAGAAATTTTTACCCCCCGTAAATTATTCAGAAATGATCTAATCTTTCTTGTCATCAATAACGTCGTGCTCGTTCCCCCCTGTATCACCGAATATCTCAGTTGGAACGATTTCCTCATTATTGCCTACAGGTTCCATAGGCATTTCTTCCGGCTCACAGGAATAAAAAAGTGCAACAGTAAAAGTACAAAAAAAGAATCTGGATAAGGTTTTCATAATAGATGTTTTAAGTTATTGGAAATAAAGATTTAAACGTTTTCTGTTTTTAATTCCCCGCCCCGAAAAAAATTCAAAGCCAATTGAGGAAGTATATTTTTTATTCTAAGTAGTTACCGTTTAGAAAAAAAGGTACTGAAAAAGTACCCTTTTAACGGCTGATTAAGATTAAGCGAAATGAACCTAACACTGTTATTTTCTGCACCCTACTGCAGAGATCACCGGTCAATAAAATCATTTCTCCTGAAATAAATATAGATTTCAGGAAATAAAAAGAAGAAAATTTTCCCGTAGAATATTTACGGCTTCCATGGAATCTATGATCAAAGAAAAAAAAAACACCGCCGAAGCGGTGCTTTTCACATAACATGTTCAGTTTCTAATGAACAATAATAGGATCTGGGTTACTATCAAGATCTCCGCTCACATATCCGTCTGTAGAAGCATTACCTAAAAGCAGTACACCCGCTGCATGAGGAGCAGCCATAGAAGTACCACTGATCGTATTATAACCGCCGTCCTTCCAGGTAGATTTGATGTTCACTCCCGGTGCGCAATAATCTACAGGTGGATTTGCGTAGTTTGAGAAATACGCAAAAACATCGCTGCTGTCCATTGCAGAAATGGTATAAATGTTAGCACCATTTACTCTTGCAGGAGAATGGTTGTTAGCGTCATCACTATCATTACCTGCAGCAAGAGAAAAGATGATCCCGTTCTGAGAAGCAGCAAGTACCGCATCGTCAAGGGCCTGTGAAACTGGTCCTCCAAGACTCATATTAGCTACATCACCACTGCTTCCGTTTGCAGCTACGTGATCCACTCCGGCGATCACTCCCGAATAGGATCCACTTCCTCTGCTGTCGAGAACCTTAACAGGGATCACTGTAGCTCCGGGAGCCACTCCTATTACTCCTACACTGTTGTTCAATGCGGCGATAGTCCCGGCAACGTGTGAGCCATGTCCATTTCCGTCATCAAGAGATTTTCCATCTCTCCCTCTGGTGAAGGCATTAAATCCTCTTGAAGCATCTACATTAAGATCTTCATGATCAAGATCGATACCGGTGTCGATCACCCAGGCCACACCGCTACCTGTGTATCCTGTCACCCCGTTAACCCGGGTGATTCCATAGGGAGTTTCTTGTGCAGCACTTGCGGAAACTTCACCATCTCCACCCGGAGGTGCAAGAGTGATTACCCTATCCTGTTCCACATAGGCAATGTCGTTGTTTCTTTTCAAAGCAGCAGCCTGGGCTTCAGTTAAACGTAAGGCAGCTCCATTAATGGCGTTACCGTAAACATTAAGAATTTCAGCATCTGTGATGCCGGCTCCGGCTAAGATACTTTGAGTTTTGTCCTGTACAGCCTTTTTGTTTGAAGCAGGATCTCCTTTTTGTTTTGTTTGATCTTTGTAAACCACGATATACTGTCCTGCAATAGGTTCATCGAAAGTATTTAGTGCGTTTTCAGGGGTAGGCTCGGTTACCGCCTCCTCTTTAGAACATGAAGTCATCAGGGCCACAGTAAATAGAACTGCCAGCGCTTTGTAGGAATTTTTAAACATATTAAAAAGTATTTAGATTAATAAGATCCCAAACATAACCTTCCCTTTAACCAATACTGGAAATAAACCCGTACAACAATTACGGATTGATGGTTTTAATATAATTTTAACAGATTAGTAATTAGCTAATTACACCCGAACGATTCGTAAAGAATCAATCTGGTTTTCAAAATGAAGATTGATCTGGATGTGGAGGTTTTAGAATTTTAATTTTTGAAGCTGGAAATAGATCCTTTTAGAAAATAGATATAAAAATAACACCCCTTTTATCAAGAGGTGTTTTTTTAATGGCAGCAATTAAAGCTGTTAAATTACTCTGTTACCGTCTCTTCTTCAACTTCCTCCTTTATTGCTTCAGCATCATCAATAACACCGAATTTCTCCAGCTGCTCTTCTTCTCCCATGAAGTATGGAAAGACATCCAGGATAGGGGACTCTGTGATCGCCGGGATGGAATAATCTCCCATTGTATCGGCCATGGCTTTTTCAGTGTTCTCAAAAGCTTCTTTCACATCATTGGCCTGCACCAGCAGGTACATATTAATCTTCCTTTCCTTGCCGCTTTCCTCATCAAGGGCAACCAAAGAAACCTTGGATTTGAACCAGCGGTCTGAATTCTCAAAAGGGTGCACCTCAGAGAAATTGGCGACCTTGATGTTCATGATCCTGAAATCTTCTTCGGTGTAAGCCTTCATTTCCTCAGTGATCCTGGCTTCGGCCTCGGTATAGGAAACCGCGTCTAAAAGATAGGTGTCGGTAGTTACTTTCTGCTCTCCTGTTTCGTGTGTTTTTCTGTATTTCACCTTACATTCATACCAAATTACGCTCATATCTGTTTTTTTAGGGAGCCAAATATAATCCGATTCGGCAGGACTCCTAAAGAATCAGACAAAGAGATATTCACAATTTGAAGTGGGAATTTAGAAGTTAGAATCTGGAAGTTGGATGCTGGATGCTGGATTCTGGAGGCTTGAAGTTAGAATCTGGAAGTTGGAAGTTGGAAGTTGGAATTTTAAAGCTTTCCCGCAGATCCCGCTGATTTTGGCAGAATTTAATTAAGTCTTTATTCTCTTTTCTTTGCTCTTTTGTCTGAAAATATAGATTCTCCGCTGAATCCTGTTTTCAGTTTTCCGTTTTTTGTTCTTTTAATCGAACAGCTTTAAACTTTAAACCAGGAAATTCTAAAACAATCTTGAATTTTGAATCCAGAATTTTGAATTCCAAAATCGTTTCCCGCAGATCGCGCTGATTTCCGCAAATCTTTTAAATCAAGTCTCTTTTCTCTATTCTCTTATCTTTCATCTCTTCCAACCCTGAACAATGAATAATAAACCATGAATTTCAAATCTCTGACTTCAACACTGTATGGAATTTTAGATCCAGAATTTTGAATTGATCAGTTCTCGGCAACACTCCTGAGTTCAGAAAAGGCCTTGGGCCAGGTGTTGTCCATATATTGCTCGTATTCCTCATCCACATCCATGTCTACCGTGAGCTCGGTCTTGCCGTCTCCAGCCGGGATTAGCGTATAGATCTCGTGGGCATCTGCCCAGGGCTTTACCTTTTCGCTCTCGTAATCTTCATTGCCGTCTTTATCCACGATCCCCAGATGCCGAATGTCCATGAACTCGTTATCTCTTTTCTTATCTACGCGAGAGACCATGCCTTCGTTCTCCCCGTTGAGGAAAAGGATCTTTCCGCCCTCCTCCCAGGTGGTCACTGCCCGGGATCCCGGACTAAAAGGAGCGGTCCACTTGGGGAAAGTATCCTCTCCCCATAAAGCCGCCCAAACTTTTTCCCGAGGGGCGTTTATGGTGGTTTGATAGGTTTTTCGTTTCATAATGGTAAGATATTTAGCTTCGGAAGATTTTCCGAAAATCATTTAACTTCTTATAAAACTACTGTTTAATAGCACACGACAGAATAAGGGAAATCTCCCGTTTTCAGTTTGAAAGCTGGAAGCTGGAAGCTGGAGGTTGGAAGCTGGAGGCTGGAAGCTGGAGGCTGGAAGCTGGAGGCTGGAAGCTGAAGCTTGAAGGTGGAATTTGGAATTTGGAATTTGGAATTTGGAATTTTGAATTTCTATTTCTGCGCAGATCCCCGCAAAATTCTGTTCTCTGATTTCCGTTTTCTGTTTTTTAACTCCAAAACCTTGAACCAGGAACTTCAAAATCTTGAACTTCCAACCTCTAACTTCCATACCTTAGGGTTTTGGCGGCAGGGCAAAGGCAGTAGCCTCATGCTCAAAATGATTCCTGTGAGCCCCGTCGCAAAAAGGTTTGTTCTTGGAAAGTCCGCAGCGGCACAGGCTTACCCTGTCCCTTCCGCCCAGGTCATAGGCGTTCCCGTTCTTGTCCACGATCTCAAAATCTCCGTCGATCAGCAGGGAACCGTTGTTGTTTACTTTAATGGTTGTTTTAGACATGCTCGTATTTTTTTGGTCAGCTAATTTAGTAAAAACAAAAAACACGCCTGCAGGCGTGTTTTTTGTTCTAAAAATTATTTTCGGTTAGAGACTTCCAGTAGTCGCCTCTATCACGTCTTCAATATCATCGGGTACCAGGTCAAAAAAGTCGTAACCGGTAGCGGCCTCGATCTGGTCCACACTCGTCTGGTAGAGGGTCCAGTCAGAAGATACGCTTTGGCTGTTGGGCATATCCACCGCGATCACCTGGGTAGAGGTGGTCACCCTGTTCACGTCATCGTCACCGTCTGGGATGATCATGATCACCTTCCAGGTATTTGACGGCACCTGTACGTTCCCGTTAGCGATATAGTCGGCAGGCCCGTTAGAACCGTCCCCTCCTATTCCGTAGCCGCCAGAGATGATGTAGATCTCATAACCCCCGCTCAGCATAGAACGGCAGTAGCTCTCCAGGCTGGCCCAGCCTATCCTGTTGTTATTGGGGGCCTGGGGCATCATGTTGGTCATAAAAAAGGTATTCGAATTGTCATCTACAGAGAGCGTCCTGTCTGCCGAAGGACATAGGTGCCCCCGGTCAAACCCGCTGTACTGGTAGTCTGTTGCCTCTACCTGGTACCAGCCGGCCGGCAGGCTGCTGTCTGCCCTAAAATCGTCCTGTCGCGAAGCCTCCCCCAGCCAGGCCTCATCCAGATGCCAGCTCACCCAGTTCGCAGTTCCTTTATCGCGGCTGTAAGACATCACGTATTCCTCTTTTTCGAGCAGGTAGTTGTTGGGAAAGTTGATATCTGTTACGGCTGCGGAAGGATTCCCCATGGTAAAATGCACCTCGCCCGAGATGGTGGATCCGTCGCCCCCGGTATCACCGCCTCCAGAAGACTCCTGGGTGCCGCCGATAGTGAAGTTGTCGATATTGATGCGGTCGCCGCTACCGGAAAGCTTGACGATCCTGAAACGCACTGCTGCGGAAAAATTCACCTCAAAAACCACATTTTCAAGTGTGGTGGCTGATGTGGTCTGCGCTGCGCCCACCGTGGTCCAGCTTGCACCCGAATCCTCTGATGCCTGTAACTCCCAGCTGCTCGCTCCGTCAGTTCCATATACCGCGTGGTCAAAGCTTACCGAAGTAGCCCCGGTCACGTCATAGTTCATCTGCAGGGTTCCATAATCGCGAATTCGCACCGACTTTGTACCGGTTTTTCGGTCATTGTCCAAAGAACCGATAAGGGCCTCATCAAGGAACCAGGTTCCCGTGAGCAGGTCTACCGTACCTGCGGCATAACTGCCTTTGGAGCCGCTTTCGTAGTCCTCGGTAATTTCCACTCCGGGTCCCGGCACCACCCCGCTAAAAGGTTCTACCAGTATGTCATCAATGTTCAGTCTTTCTGAAGTACCGTCTGTTTTCCTGATCTCAAAACGCACATTCCCCGCTGTATTTATGGGGAAGGACTGGCTTTGCAGGTTCTTGTTCTTTACTAGGATCTCGCTGCCGCTCTGCTGCCAGGTTATTCCCCCGTCACTCGAAAAATAAAGGCTGAAGCTGGTATTCCTGTCCTTGCCGAATTTGGCATAGCTCAGGCTCACGTTGTCGGCGCCTTCTGTAAGGTCAAAATTCATGCTGATCTTTCCGTTGCCTCTAAGGCGTACGGATTGTGATCCATTTTTCGCGTCAGATGAAAGGGTTCCCAGAAGGGCTTCATCAAAATACCAGGTACCGTCAGGAAAGCTTACCTCTTCCGCGGAATAGGAATTTTTAAAGGCATTTTCAAAATTTTCAAGGTAATTTCCCGAAGCATCAACGGTAAAGTTCAGACTTACAAATTCGTTGCCGGCGGCCTCATCTGCAGGAGAACAGGCATTGACCAGGAACAATACCTGCAGTAAGAACAGGCTTTTTAAAAGGTAGGGGTGTTTCATGTTGTTGTTTTGTTTAGAGTTATCTTCCAAAACTACCCCATTTCCGCAGTCGGGGAAATTTCCTACATCTGAAGTTATAAAATGTTATTAACGAAAAATACCGTCTTACCTCTTATCTGTTCTCTCCTCTTTTATCTATTTTTCATTTTATTTTAAGAAGGGCCGGATTTAATTTTTATAAATTATAATCTGGTAATAAATGATCTATGTTCGGCATTAGTGACATTCCGAAGTTTTTGCTGGCCTTTTTCCTGGTGCTGCCGGTGATCTCCATACTGCATGAAGCAGGGCACGTCTTCTTCGCCTGGCTTATGGGCGCAAAGAACATCAGGCTCATTGTAGGCAGCGGAAAACCTGTTTTTAAAAAAGGTTTGCTGGAGGTAAGGAAATTCTACTTCTGGTATGGGTTCTGTAGTTTTGAGAACATCAAACGCAAGGAAAAGCTGGCGAACATCCTCATTTTTTCGGGAGGCGCGATCTTTAACCTGCTGAGTACCATCGCGGTGATCTTACTGGTAGAGAACAAGGTACTGGAGGCAGGAATGGTCACTTACCAGTTCACCTATTTCTCCATGTATTACATCTTTTTCGCCCTTCTGCCTATGCTGTATCCCGGCGGATATCCCAGCGACGGCAAGATCATGCTCGACCTGATAAAAGGAAAGGATGAAGTGATCAAAGAAAGGACCTACCGTGTACTTTGGAAGCCCGAAGAGGAAGAATGGCAGGTACTGGACCAGAACAAGGCAGTGATCGCCGGGCACCAGGGGGAAGACGATGCCCTCGAAGAAGCCCGAAAGATCGCAAAGAAGCACCGCCCCAGCAGGATCCTTTATTGTAAGGACGGGGAAGAAAAAGAGATCCAGAACTACCCCAGGATCCCCTTATAGCTTATTTCACCACCCACAGGGGCACGTCCAGATTGGCGTTGAACAGCTCCTCGGTCACCGTACCTACCGCAAAGGGCGAAAAAGTGTTTCCGCCTTTGTCTGAGATCACCAGCATATCAACTTCAGAATTTCGCAGGTTGGCGATGATCTTTTGCGCGGCCCCAGATTCCCTTCCCATAAAGATCAGCGGCTCTATGGCTTCGGAATAATTCAGTTTTTTCAGGAATTTATCGAACTTTTCCTTCACGTGTTTTTCCACTTTTGGCCCCATAGATTCGGGAGAAACATAGGGAGAGAACTGCACCGGCACACTGTACACATGTACAACCTTGAGATCTACCTGGTGACCTTCCTGCAGGTCTTTGGTGACCCTGAAGACCTTCCGGGAGTCCTGAGAAAAATCGGTTCCTGCCCAGATGTTCTTTATGCTTTCCCGGGCTGCTCCGGGTACCGCCAAGATATCGCAGCGCAGCAGGCGCAGCAGCTTTCCGCTCACCACTCCTGTTCCCTTTTCATGCTTCTTGTTCCCCAGGATTGCCAGATCTATGCTGTATTTTTCGGCGATGTACTTGATAAGGGACTCGCTGTAAGGGTCTTCAGAGATCAACACCTCCCAGTTCGCGGGAGCTTTAAAATGCTCCTTCACCTTCTCATTGAGCTCATCGCCTATCACTTCGTCAAGGTTCACATCCTTCAGGTGCTCCTCAAAAAGCTCTGAGATCTCATATTTTTTGATGTTATGCACAAAATACACGTTCTCTGCCTTCAATCTTTCCGCAATAAAAGAAGCGTAGCTTATTAGCTTTTCATCCAGGTGGGAAAGGTCAAGCGCGACGAGTATGTTCTTGATCTTTTTCATAACGGGTTATCGTCTTTTGGTTTGGTTCCTCGTTTTTTAATGATATCTGAAATGACTTCTTCGTAGCTTTCCAGTTCCTTCTGAGCCTTTTTCTCTTCCATTTTAAGGTACTCGTCCCTTACGCCGGTGTAGAGCGAGTAACACATGAACAGGAGGATGAACGCGAACGGAAGCCCGGTGACAATTGAGGCTGTTTGCAGGGCCTGTAATCCGCCGCCTATCAGCAGCACAGCCGCGACAGCACCCTCAGCTACAGCCCAGAATACCCGCTGTCCTACCGGGGCGTCTATCTTTCCGCCAGATGTAAGACTATCCACCACCAGCGATCCTGAATCTGACGAGGTGACGAAAAATCCGGCGATGAGCACCACACCAATGATGTTGAGCACCACTGAGAAAGGAAAATCTTCCAGGAACACGAACAGTGCCGTGGCAACATTTTCGTCCACCGCATTGATGATGGTCTCATCTCCCATAAGCGACTGCTGAATAGAAGTGCTTCCGAAGGCAGAGATCCAGAAGAAAGTGATGACAGATGGCACTATGAGCACTCCTAAAATGAATTCCCTGATGCTTCGGCCTTTGGAAATACGGGCGATGAACATACCCACAAAAGGGGACCAGGCGATCCACCAGCCCCAGTAGAACACGGTCCAGGCGTTCTGCCAGTCATTTCCGGTGTAACTTTCGGTCCAGGAGGAGATCTCAAGAAAACTGTACAGGTAATTCCCGGTATTCTGCACAAAGGATTGAAATATAAAAATAGTAGGCCCCAGGATAAGCACCAGCAAGAGCATAAGCACTGCTATTCGCATGTTCCATTCGCTGAGAAATTTCACGCCCTTATCAACTCCCAATACCACCGATACTGTGGCTATGGCCGTAATGCCGGCAATGAGCAGCACCTGGGTGGTAATTCCGCTGTCAACGCCAAATACGTGAGCCAGCCCGGCGGCTATCTGCTGCACCCCCAGCCCCAGCGAAGTCGCCAGCCCGAAAAGGGTCGCCAGCACCGCGAAAATGTCAATAATATCTCCCCTTTTTCCGTAGATCTTATCTCCCAGAACAGGATAAAAGACCGACCTAATGGTTAGGGGTAAACCGTGGGAATAGGTAAAGTAAGCTAGGGATAATCCCACCAGGGCATAGATCCCCCAGGCGTGGAAGCCCCAGTGCAAAAAGGTAAAATTCATGGCTTCCTGCGCGGCTTCGGGCGTCCCGCCCTCTGTGAGCGGCGGACTCATAAAATGGGTCACCGGTTCGGCGATGCTCCAGAAGAGCAGCCCAATTCCCATTCCGGCGCTAAAAAGCATGGCGAACCAGGAGAGGGTTTTGAACTCGGGTTTGGCGTCCTTGCCCCCTATCCGAATCGACCCGAATTTACTAAAGGCCAGGTAGAGCACGAAAATGAGGAAAATATTGACGCACAAGACAAAGAACCAGCCCCCGTTATTGGAGACAAAAGCCTGTATGGTGTCAAAATATCCTTCGGCCTGCTCCCTGTAAATAAGGGTTAACGCAATGCTTATGATGATAATGATAGAAGAGGTGAAAAACACGGGACCGTTCACATCCAGTCCCATAATTGATTTTCGTTCATCACTTCTTACGATCTTTTTAGCCATGATCTTCTGTTTTTAATTTGCTTCAGTATTAAAAGTAATAACCGAAATTAATATTGAACCTCGCCTCCCATTTGGCATTGGGATTCCCGGCAGCGAAATCGTCCACGAAATTGCCGCCCAGCCAGGAGTGATTATAACCTGCGGCATAATCAATATAGGTGTACAGGTTTCCTGCGGTTACCAGCACGCCGGTTACGTTCATAAAGGAATCTTCAAAAGCAGCTTCCTTTTTCTGCATCCACCCAAAATCATTGTAGAACTGCAGGTTCGATATCGGTCCCCAGTCTACGGGAACATCCCGGGAAACGGCCAGGGTATATAGTTTAAAATCGGCTGCGACCTCATAGGGAGCGCCATAAGCAGCCATTGTAATGATTTTTTCTGAATTTCCAAATTCATTTTGAGGATTGTGGGCCACCAACATGGCTTCAGATTTTAGATTCCATGATTTATAAAAGGCTTCGTAGTGGAGGGCCAGCGCGTAATGATCTCCGGTTTCTTTGGTATTGATGTTGTAAAGTCCGCCATATTGCGCAGAAATCCCGAAGCGCGACTGCAGGCTGTCACCAACCTTATAGACGAACTTTATATTTCCCTGGTGCACCTCTTTATTGTTACCTGCCACATCATAAGAATACCTGCTGGGGGAGACAGCTGAAGTATTTCCAAAATTCAGCTCTTCCGCATTCTTGAAATAGGCCAGATGATACTCAATGTTCTCGCCCAGGTGAATAAGTTTTAACCCCATATCGTGATCATCTTCCAGCCCCATATAATAGCCAAGGTTGAAGAACCAGTTGTGGGAATTGTATTGCTGAATGCCAAAAGGCACCTGGGTAAGTCCCAGCTGCAGCTCATCCTGCTCATTGAACTTATAACCGAACCAGCCCTGCTTTAGCATCCCTCCACCAAAGGATTCGGAATAGTGGCGGAATTCGGCATTTACGTAGACGCCCTTGTAAGCCGCCACCGCATTGATTCGAAACATGTCATATCCAAAATCCCCTCCCCTGTTCTTTTGTTCGGGTTTCCAGGAAGAAAGATTGTAGTTGAAACGAAGGGCGCCACCAAGGTCCACTTCGGGAGATTCCTGTGCGGTGGAGAACAAACCAAGTAGTAAAAAAATGAGGGCCGGAAGTATAGAAATAGTTCGCTGCATGCTTCCCTGGTTGAGTTAGATCTCTAAGTTAGGTTTAAGTGCAGAAATGTAAAGAATTTTAAGCCCTAAAAGTTTGTTAAGTAGCTATACCTTAGCCCAATAAAACCAACTTCTCTTCTAAACCTCCCAACCGGGAAATGTGCCTTTGTATTTGCGGCCGATGGGGATCTCCACCTTTCCCAACTCTACATGATTGTTAGAGTAGGCCGTGATCTTTTTTACCGAAACGATAAAGGACCGGTGGATCCTTATAAATCTGTCTTTTGACAGCATTAGTTCCACTGCGTTAATAGCCTGTTTTACCCTAAGATCGGGTTCGTTGTGCCGATGAATGACAATGTGATCTTTAAAGCTTTCAATGTAAAGTATACTTTCGAGGGGCACCCGTACCGTTTTTCTCTCGGTCCTGAAGTACAGAAAATCAGATAAGGATACATTATCTTCCTGGCGGCTGCCATTATAGAACCGGTTAATGGCTTTTAAAAAACGCTCAAAAGAATAAGGTTTAATGAGAAAATCTATGGCGCCAAGATCAAAGGCTTCCGCAGCGAATTCTGGATGCGCGGTGGTAAATATGATCTTTGGTGCAGGTTGCAGGGTTTTAACAAAGTCTGTTCCTGCTAATGAAGGCATTTCTACATCCAGGAAAATAAGATCGGCCTTTTTCTTTCCCAGAAAGTCAATTGCCTGCAAGGCATTGCAGCAATTCCCCATCGTCTCGACCTGCGGCACAGATTCAAGATAACGGTGCAACACCTTTCGGGCCAGGGGGTCATCATCTACTATTAAAGCCTGGTACCGCATAGCTGCAATTTTAAAAGTACTCGCCATTCTATAAGGCGTACTTCTCCCCTCTACAAATATACTGTTGTTAAACACATCGGCAATATCTAACCTATTAAAAATCAGCTAAATATGAATAAGTGAAATAAGATGACGAAAAACCAATTTCTGACCCTCAACAGCAGAATTTATCTGTTTAAGGTGTAACCCGTTGGAACCCGGTCATTTGTCTTCATAATATTATCCAATATGTGCGATTCGATTTTTCAGAAGCTATTTGATCTAATTTTAAAGAAACCATTAAAAATTCACTGTTATGAAAAAGCCATTATTCTACCATTGCGCCTTTTTACTATTTCTGGGTGGGATGATCTCCTCCTGTTCCACAAACGAGGAAGCGGAAGTCTCTTCGGAAGCAAATTTGGTGCTGGAAAATGCTGTCGCAAAAAAAGAGAAGGAAAAAATCAATGTTTTTAAAGGTCCGCAGGTGCAGTATGGTGCCGGCAAAGCCAGGTCATGGATAAGCATAGATGCTGAAGGAAAACCTGTTGAGATCGCCCTCACGTTCACCCAGGAAGTTTTTGATGACCTAGAATCGCTATCGCCTACAGCCACGGTACTGCCTTTACATCAAAAAGCCAGGGAAGTTACACCTTTTGAACACATTGGGGTCAACTGGTCGCCTCACGGCCACTTACCCGTCTTTCTCGTGCCGCATTTTGACCTGCATTTTTACATGATCACCAATGAGGAGCGATTAGCAATTCCTGAGTATTCTCCTGAAACAGATGCCTTGTTCAACAATTACCCGCCCGCAGGTTACATGCCCGAAAATTATGTAACTCCCCCAGGAGAAGGATCTGTGTACCCGCAGATGGGAAAACACTGGCTGCCTATGCCTCTTGAGAATTATTTGCCGTTTACCAGTATCATGGTGCTGGGAAGTTATAATGGCGAGTTCACTTTTATTGAACCCATGATGACGGTCGACATGCTCATGTCCAGTCCTGACTTTAGCGACAGCTTTGCCCAACCCGAATATTTCCAGGAGTCCACCTATTACCCTACAGTTTACAACATTTACGAGGACCCCGAGACCCAGGATATCCATGTTACCCTCAGCGATTTTGTACTGAGGTAAAATCTAAAAGAAGGCAGCATCTCTCGGGGTGCTGCATTTTTTTACACTGTTTATAAATTACTGGTGGAGGACCAGGATAGGCAGCTCATTTGTTACCCTGGCATATAATCCTTTTTCTTTGTGCAAGAGTTCACTGCATATATTAATGTTCTTTCCTAAAAGCACAATAAGATCGAACTCCTGTTGAAGGGCCTCAAGCTGTTCTTCAGAAAAGGCTTCGGCAATAGGGATCTTCCTGGTTTCGATCTGCCGGTCCTGCAAAGGTTCAAAGAAGAGGTTCACAGATCCCCCTGATTCTGGACGGGTTTCATAACCTACTTCCATTACAGTGATCCCTGCATTGTTCGCGATCTGCGGACGCTGCAAAAATTTTAGATTTTCCTGGGGCAGGGAAACCCCATAGTCTATTGGAAAGAGCATGCGACGCGGAGTTCGATACCTGCTGTTCTCGGCTACAGCCAGTATGTTGCACTTCACTTTGGTGATCACCTCAAAGGTGTGATTGCCAATAATGGTATTTGGGGAATGCAGTTTATTAGCTGCTCCCATTACGATAAGGTCGATGTTCTTCTCGAGCACGAATTTTCGGGCCGCTCCCACCAGGTCATTTTCAGAATAAAGCACAGAAAATTTGTGCTCCTTGCATGTGGAGAGTTCCTGCAGCTCCAACACCCGCTGTTGCAGTAGGTTTATGGCGAGGTCCCGGGGGTGGTTCTCCGGGAATTCCGGCGGATGCTCAGGGTGGAACAGCTTTATATTGAGCAGGTAAAAATGCGCGGGGACATCTGCAAGAAACTGCACGGCATAAGTTCCCGCATTTTTGGCCACCCGGGAAAGGTCGGTCAATACTAAAACATTCATATCTCCGGTTTCACTTCAGTTAAAGCTGCGAAACTATACGAATAGAAGCAGGAGAATCATGATTAAGATCATCTTATCCTAATTTAATTGGAGCAAAATTTAAAAAATTTCAACCCGGATATTATGCAGATCGTGGATATTTTCTACACTTTTATCCAATAATTCCTCCCCATAACTGTGGAAAAATAAAGCCGGATTCTCGCGGCACTAATGCATGGGTGTTAAAAAGTTGGTAATTCCCAATGCAGGAATTTACCTGCATAAACCGCTTCAGACCTGAATTTATTGCTATATAATTAGTATTACCTTAATATTTATATAAGACCAGATATTTTTTGGGAAATAAAACGGAATTATTATTGTTTTTCTCTGCTTACAACCAAACAACCATAAATTATGAAAGCAAGAGAAAAACACTTAAAAGGAAAAGACGTTCTTGAGACTTACATGGCTCACATCAATTGGGACTGGTTGTTCTTTAAGGGCCAGTCTATTTTTGGCGGGATCCTGATCCTGGGACTGGTCGTTTTCCTGTTCTGGTTCGCCCGGTAATTTCAGGAATTCAGGTAATCAATATTATCCTCTTTCCCGCTATTTTCGAACCACTCGCTGTACATCACGTAATTTTGAGCGGTCTTTTGGAGATTGGATATTTGCTGAGGGGAAAGTTCCTTTACCTTTTTAGCCGGGATCCCGGCATAAATATGGCCGGCTTCACAAACAGTATTTTCGAGCACCACTGCCCCTGCTGCAATGATGCAATTTTCCTGAACCTCGGCATGATCCATCACTATGGCTCCCATTCCTATTAAGGCATTGTCGTGAACGGTGCACCCGTGCACAATGGCCCTGTGGCCGATGGAAACATTATTTCCAATCGTAGTGGCGGCTTTTTCATAAGTGCAATGAATTACCGCCCCGTCCTGAATGTTACTCTTACTACCAATGCGAATGGAATTCACGTCCCCGCGAATCACTGCCGTGAACCATACCGAACAATCTTCTTCCAGCACCACATCACCAACAATGGTAGCATTTTCGGCTATAAAACAACTTTTAGCAATGTTGGGCTCAATTCCCTTAACAGGTAAAATAACAGGCATAGGAAGATGATTTTTAATGAAAATGAAAATAAGAAAAATGAATGACAATTAAGCAGACCTATCAGGATTTAGACTGGGATGCGCATGTTCACCTTAAAGCCTTTTCCTTTTTCAGATCCTATCTCGATCTTTCCGTCTACCGAAGAGATCCGGTTCCTTACATTGATCAATCCGTTCCCGTTTTTCAAACTGCCGTCACAGCCTTTCCCGTTATCCTTATAATCAATATTGAGCCATTTGCCTTCCGTAGAAAAACTGATGGCTACGAATTGTGCGTCGCTGTGCTTTTTCATGTTGACCATGAGCTCCTGCAAAACCCGATAGATCACGATCTTCTTTTCCTCCTCCAGTCGCTGCCAGTTGACCGATCTTTCCCCTTTCAAAATGATCCTGGCTTTGCCGGCAAGACTGCTGATGATGGCCACCAGGCTGTCTATATATTCCGCGCCGGTATCAATGCTGCTGTTCTCCCTTGAAATATCACGGGTACGATAGTAGATCCTGGCCAGTTTGTCTTTTGTTTCGCGAGAAGCTTCCTGCTCCATGCTGCTCATTAGATCGTACATGTCATTGGCCAGCTCATCGTGAATACGTTTGGAGATGCGTCTTTCTGTGAGGTATATCCCCTTGATCCTTTCTCTTTTGCTCCTCTGCTTTAAGAAATAGAAAAGAATGGCGGCTGAAAGTGCAATGAAAATAGCGAGAAAAGAACTCAACAAATTTCTGTTTTCCAGTTTTTGTGCCTCCAGCGCCTGCTTATAATTGATCTCTTCAAGAGTGTTGATCTCCTGCTGCTTCTTTTTTTCATCCAACCTTATTTTGGCAAAATAGTTCTTTGCCTTAAGGTTTGCCTCGTCGATACTATCGTGCAGAAACATATATCTCTCCACGTAATTTTCTCTCTCTTTTCCTTTGGTAAGGGAGATCAATTTCTTTAAGGCGCTTACTTCTGAAACCACCGAAGTTGCTTCGGCCATTTCCAGACTTGCCCGGGCATATTTTAGGGCCTGGTCTTTGTTCTTATTCTCAAAATAATGAGTAAGGTGAGAATAATTGGTATTTAATCCTAAAGTATCTTTGATCTGCTCCCTCATTGCTAAAGCCTGAAAGAAAAGGGAATCAACCCGCTCTGTGGAATCTCTCAGCCATCGGGTGTAAGCAAGATTATCTATGAATCGGCTTTTTGAGGCAGTGTCAGGAATTTTTGAAGAGGCCAATTCCTCGAGGATCTCGATGGCATCGTCATATTTTTCCTGGTTCTTGTAAGCTATGGCAATATTGTGAAGAAATGTAAGGCTATCCCTTTTTCTGGCAGCGAAACTAAGGGCGTTCCTGAATTCTTTTATGGCATCTTCATTAAACCCCTGGTCCATATAGGCCAGGCCGATAAGATTATGAGCTGCACTGATAAATATAGAGTCTTTTCGCGGATTAAGATACTGTAGCGCCTCGGCCGCAGATTCCTGTGAGCCCGGATAGTCTCCCATATCGATCTGCACGTGAGCCAGGTCAAAACTGCGCCTCGCTGCCGGGGCTGTATCTCCCATGCTAAGGTTCAATTGCCGGGCAATAAATGCATTTTTAAAAGCCTGTTCCAGATCGTTCCGCTTTAGATCTACTCTATAATTGCGGTAGTAGCCCATGGCCAGAAAGTAGGTGTCTTTCTGAAATTCTGCCGCTTTGATGAGCTCCTTGATCCATTTTTCACTGCGTTCATAATCGCCCATTGCCTGCAATGCATAGACCTTTCCCTCCAGGAGTGCCACAAAGTTTGTGTCTTTTTTGCTCTTCACCGCATCGAGTCCCGCATTGTAAAGGCGTAGTTTCTCTTCAAGGTCTGAAGTATTGATTCCCTGCTCGTAATAATAACCGGCAGTACCAGGTTCTAAGGGCGCATTTTCAGGATCTTGCACTTCAATTTGCTCCTCACATCCGCCTGTAACAAAAAAAAGGAGACTGAGAACCAGGAAAATAGGGTGTCTTAGGAAATTCATAACACAAAATTAACAAAAAATACTGCTGTTAAATTAAATTTTCAGGGTGTTTTTTGAATATTTTTTATTGGCGGCTGTAGGGCGCCTAATCCACACGAAGCCTTATATTATCGGCTTTTTATCCTATTAATTTGTTTATCTGAAAATTTTCCGATATTTGCTCATATCGTTTAAAAACCCGATATTAAGCACATGATAGCAGTAATTACAGGAGATATCGTCAACTCCCGAAAACAACCGGCTACCCAATGGTTGCCTTTACTCAAGAAAATACTTTCCCACTACGGGAATAATCCTTCGCAATGGGAGATCTATCGTGGTGACAGTTTTCAGCTCACTATTTCCCCAGATAAAGCTCTTCTTGCAGCAGTCCATATCAAGGCTGGCATAAAAAAAATAAAAAACCTTGATGTACGCATCGCCATTGGCCTAGGAGAGCTCGAGCATAAGGCGAAGAAGGTGAGCGAGTCGAACGGCTCTGCTTTTGTACGATCGGGGGAGGGATTTGATACCCTAAAAAAGCAGAACATGGGCATCTTTACCGGCAATCCTGAAGAGGACGAATTGTTCAACCTACTGCTAGACCTGGCGCTGCTCTCCATGAACAACTGGAGTACCACAGTAGCCGAAGCTATACAGGCCGCCCTGGAAAACCCTGCAAAAAACCAGACAGAACTGGCAGAGATGCTGGGAAAATCTCAGAGCAGCCTGAGTGAAGCCCTCAAAAGAGGAGCCTATGATGAGATTTCCCGACTGGAAGAATTTTACCAAAAAAGAATAAACCGCTTATGATCACTTTTGCCCTAAAACTACTGTTAGCTCATATTCTTGGAGACTTTGTGCTGCAACCGGACCGCTGGATACGCGATAAAAGACAGCGCAAAATAAGATCGGCCTCTCTGTACCTGCACCTGGGAGTCCATGCTCTTGCTTTGCTCCTCCTGTTACAGTTCGATCTTACTTACTGGTTAGGTCTTTTAGGGATCCTTGTCACTCATTTTTTGATTGACCTTGGCAAACTACACCTGGAAGGCAGGTACAACAATAATCTTCTCTTCCTGCTGGACCAGCTTGCTCATGTCCTCGTACTGTGTGGAGTGGTTTATTTTTATTATCCTTTTGAAATAAATACCGGGTTCATTTTTTCCCCGGCCTCCCTCCTCTTGCTGTTGTCGATTTTGAGTGTGACCTCGGTTTCGGCTATTGCCATGCGCCTGCTAATGGACCGCTGGCAGCTTCCTGAAGACAATGAAGAGGATTCCCTGCCCAAAGCGGGAAAATATATTGGGATGCTGGAAAGGCTCCTGGTTTTCGGGTTCATCGTACTGCAGCAGTGGGCGGCCATTGGCTGGCTTATAGCGGCAAAATCCATTCTCAGGTTCAGTGACCTTTCCCGTGCAAAAGACCGCAAATTAACAGAATACGTGCTTATCGGCACTCTGCTGAGCTTTGGTCTGGCAATAGCCACAGGGCTTTTTTACCTTTTCATCAAAAACCTGCTGCGCTGATCTGTACTTATTTTCATAACTTGAAACTATGACTGGAAGCATGTTAGGATACGCGATAGTAAGTGGTGCAGTGCTGCTGGCAGTGATCATATTTACTGTGATCCAGCTGCGAAAGCAGGTGCGAAAAACCAGGAAAAAAGAAGAGAAAAAGAAGAAAGGGCTTTAGCCTTGTCCATTAACCCTTTCCGGCAGAATATCGGCAATATTTCCTCTCAAAATAACATTTGTTTAACTAAGGTTCTTCTCATCTGTAAGTAACTTCAAGGGTACTAATCAAAACCAGCTTTAGAGATGAAAAATTTAAGCCAAAAGATGCTCCCGGTGTTCCTGTTCCTGCTGTTCGTAGGGCTGGCAGGATGTGGCTCCGGAAAGACCGGAGATGATCTAATGAACGATGTTCGCGAAGAAAGAGAAATGATAAGGGAAAAATATCCCAACGCGGCAAGAATGTTTGATGAAGCCCAGGGATATGCCATTTTTCCGAATGTGGGAAAAGGAGCTTACATAGTGGGCGGCGCCTCGGGTAACGGGGCCGTATATGAGAACGGCAGGCATATTGGTTATGCCGATCTAAAACAGGTAGATGTGGGATTTCAATTAGGCGGGAAGGCCTTTGTGGAGATCCTTTTTTTCGAAAGTGCATCGGCTTTGCAGCGGTTCAAGGATGGGAACTTTGAACTTTCGGCAAATGCATCGGCAGTACTGCTGGACGAAGGGGTTTCGGGAGACATAGAATTTCAGGACGGTATAGCCATAGTCACTGTTCCAAAAGCCGGCGCTATGGCAGGAATTTCGGTAGGAGGTCAAAAATTCGATTTCAGGCCCTTATAAAACCAGCCAAAGAAAACGGCTTTTATCAAAAGCCGTTTTTATTTTAATTCAGTTTTATGTTACTGACTTTCAGAAGAATCAAAACCCAACCGCGATTAAGCCATGCGAAAAAGCCTGTTAAACCAATTGGTATTTTTATATTTATAATGTCTTTTAGAACCCCAATTTTATGAGCATTTTAGAAATAGCCGTACTAATATTCGCTGTACTGGCTCTGGTGCCTACATTAGCTTCTCTTACAAGATTTGACCAGTGGTGGGTGCGAGGATTTGATTTCCCGCGCTTACAAATATCTGTGCTTACCCTTTTTATTTTGGGTCTTGTGATATTGGTCTTTCCTATGTGGGGTACCTGGCAGGTGGTACTTGCTTCCCTCCTCTCTATAAGTTTTCTGTATCAGGCGGTAAAGATCTACCCATATACCATTCTGGCCCGTAAACAGGTCTATAGGCTGGAAGGAAGAGGTTCTGATACCCGCCTCTCTATCCTGGTAAGCAATGTGCTTACCCCGAACAAAAAATATGACAGGCTCTTAAAGCTGGTGAAATATTGGGATCCGGATATTCTCCTAACGCTTGAAACCGACAAGACGTGGGAAGAAAAACTTGAAGTGCTCGAAAACGATTATCCCTATACGGTAAAAATTCCCCAGGACAATCTCTACGGAATGCACCTGTTCTCTAAACTGGAGCTGGAAAATATTGAAGTGAAATTCCTTATTTCGGATGAGATCCCTTCTATTCACGGCTATGTCCTCCTGCGCAACGGGGAGAAAGTGAACATCCACTGCCTGCACCCCAAGCCTCCCAGCCCCAGTGAAGATGCCACTTCCACCAACAGGGATGCCGAATTACTGCTCATTGGAAAAGAAGTAAAAGAACAGGACTCCACCCTGGTTTTTGGTGACCTTAATGACGTGGCATGGTCTCGCACTACCAGGCTCTTTCAGCAAATAAGCGGACTCGTGGATCCCAGGATAGGCCGCGGATTTTACAATACCTACCACGCGGGAATCCCGGTTTTTAGATGGCCCCTGGACCATGTTTTTCACAGTAAGGATTTCGCCCTGCTTAAACTTAAAAGACTGCCAAATATAGGATCTGACCATTTTCCTATTTACATCGAGCTCAACCATGTTTCCATCGCCGAAAAGCTCAATGATGAACCCGAACAGGCCGACAGGGAAGAGGAAGAATGGGCAGAGGAAAAGATCGAAAAAGGAAGATAATCCTTTTTTCTTTTCCAGTTTTCTTTCAATTTTCACCACTACACTTAACTTATTAGTTAAGAATAACTTAAGAATACAAATATCCCATCAATATTTAGTAATTTAAATAGTATAACCAAACCTAAAAATGATGGAAACTCTAAAGACAAAGCTGCAACTAGGTATTCTTTTCCTATTTTCATTGCTCATCATAGGTTGTGATGCTGATGACAGAATTGACCTTACCGAAGATCCCGAAGAGAGACAGGAAGTATACCAGCAGATCATCAACGATGACGAGCTGTTACAGGAATTCCTTACCGAAATGCGCAATAGCGATCAGGCCATGGAGATGATGGCTGCCAACAGACCTATGATGCGCAATATGTACGGAAGGAACCAGATGAGAAGAATGATGATGAACAATCCGCAGGTGGTAGACACCATGATGCAGGGAATGATGATGGTGATGGAGCAGGATACTACCATGTTCCGCAGAAATCCAGAGCTTCACAGACGCATGCTGCAGCACATTATGGTGATGATGGAACGCGATACCAGCATGTACAGGCAAATGCAGGAAAGAATGCAGCAAAGACAAAGGAACAACACCCCGCAGTAGGTAAGTTCGTGGGTATTTGATTTTTATAGCCGGAGACCCTCCGGCTTTTGCTTTCCAAAAAAGTCAGTTTTAACTTAGAATTAAGTTTTAAGGTTGTAAATTGATCGGCTGTTCAATTCTGAAGCTTCAGAAATTACAGCAAAACCCCAATTAAAGTAAATTTATATGTCCCAGAAAACCGCTTCTGAATTAAATATACTGCCTACGCAACAACTCATTTTACTTGTAGATCCTGATAATGCCCATGTGAAATTTCTGAATGATGTCGGTGAGCAATACTGTGGCATGGATCTTTCTGCTCTTCAGAAAAAAGAGCTTTGCTTTTATAAGGAATTCGTTCATCCCGAAGATTATAACGGATATTTAAAACACCTGAAGCAGATCAACAGTGAGGGAGACACTATATACCCCTTACGCCTGAAAGGTAAGAACGATAAATGGGAGACCTTTATCTTTAAGGATCGTCTTTACCAGCCGCAGACCGAAAAGAAACAACAGGTACTTTCCCTTGCTTCTCCTGCCGGGGATAATTCCATAGAAGAGTCGCAGAATCCAGGTTATAATTCGTTGCAAACAGAATACGAGCACCTGATCAATTCTCTTCACGACGGGTTTGCTATCGTCGAAATGATCTATGGTAAAGACGGAATTCCACTTGATTATTTTTATTTAAAGACCAATCCTGCATTTCAGAAACATGTAGACTTCAAGAACGTGACAGGGAAAACGGTGAGGGAACTGGTAAAACAACCCAATGAGAAATGGCTCAATGCTTTTGCCAAAGTCGCAGAAACCGGGGAACCCGTCCGATTTAAAGAGTATAATGCCAATTTGGGGGATACCTGGCTGGATCTTTATGCTTTTAAGGTTGGGGAAAAGGACAGCCGTAGGATCGGGATCCTTTTCAGAAATATTACCGGAGAAAAGAAACAGGAGGAAGAACTTCAAAACAGGCTGGAACGTCACCATAAAGACCTGCAGGAGTCAAGGGATCTGCTGCAAAGCGTTTTCGACACCACCAACCTGGCTATTGCTGTTCTAAGAGCCATCTATGACGAAGAAGGGAGGATCAAAGATTTTATTTTCCTTAGAACGAATAAGGTGTTGCAGGAAATGTACCTGCAAGAGGAGATCATTGGCCGAACCTATCTTGAAACCACTAAGCACGGGGTTGAAATGGGAACCTTTGATGCTTATAAACAGGTAATGACCACAGGCGAGCCTCTTGATGACGAGGTTTATTTTGACAAGGAAGGTTATAACCACTGGTTTAGATTAACGGCAAGAGCGCAGAATGACCTGTTGATAGCTACTATAGAAGACATTAGCCAGAGAAAAGCAGAAGCCAAAGAACTGGAAGAAACCATGCGTTTCAAACAGGAGCTGGTAAGGGCAACGCCCGAGGTGATCATGATCATTAACCTGAACTCATATACTATAAGGTACATGAACAAAGACCTGGCCCCTGAAGCCGGGTTAATCAAAGATAATGTCGTTGGAAGAGAACTGCAGCAGGTTCTTCCTTACATCCATCCGCGCGACCGGGAAAAGATCATGCAGTTTCACCGGAATCTTCTCAAATCATCTGCAGAGGATATTATTGAAGAAGAGATCCGTCTTAAGTTAAAAGGATCTGCCTGGGAGTGGTTTAACCTCCGCGGAAAGATCTTTAAAAGACGTGACGCAGCGTGGGTAGATGAATATGTGCTTTTGATCAGGAACATTCATGAACAAAAGTATACTCAGAAAGCTTTGCTGAAGGCTGAAAAACTTTCGATTCAGGGGGAGATAGCCCGAACTTTTGCACATGAGCTCCGCAATCCGCTGGCCAGCATTGGTATGGTCGGAGAAGTGCTTAGCCGAAAATTAAAAGATTCCGTTGGAGAGAACTACAGTAACTACTTCAAGATCCTGAAGAGAAGTACCAAAACCCTGAACGACCTTGTAAATAACCTTTTGAATGCTTCGAATTACAGCCCCGCGGTATTAAAAGAAGAAGATCTGGCCATAATGATGGACAATACCATACATAAAGCCGCTGACAGGATCTATCTTTCAGGGATCAAAGTGGAAAAGAACTATAAAGGGAAATTCCCTGTACTGGCTGACAAGGAAAAGTTAGAGATCGCCCTTCTAAACCTGATAGTCAATGCCAGCGAAGCGACCACTCCCGAAGAAGGGAGAATAGAGATCGAGATCAAAAAACATAAGACCGATTTCATGCTGCGTATTTCCGACAACGGACAGGGGATGACCCAGGACCAGATAGATCATATCTTTGAAGCTTTCTACTCCAATAAAGAAACCGGAATGGGGATTGGAATGAGCTCGGTAAAAAGCATTTTAGAGGAACATGACGCTCCCATTAAAGTTAGTAGCAGACTCAATGAGGGTACCACTTTTATAATTTATTTTCCCAATGCAGAAGTGCATTGATTCAAAGAAACAGCGAAATTTCTCCCCAGCATTTTCCACAAATCTGGGGAAAAAATTCTCACGCATTTTGATGCCAAAGATCCTTTTTTGCAGTTGGAGAAATGTTTCACGAACCAGATATCAGGTGGTGATCCACCACACAAAAACCAACATCCCTACAAATACCAGGATGGCAAATACCAGGTGGCTCCTTAGGTACAGCCAATTCCAGTTGATCTGATAATCCTTCTCGAAATGCTCTAAAAGCTCATTCTCATTTTCATTATTGATTGGTTTCATAACGAACGATTTTAACCTGTACCGGTTAATCCTTCCAATATCGAACCAATCATAAGAATATGTTAATAATACTTTAGGTGACAGCTATTTTTTGTGCAGCACGCATCCCAGATCTAAGGGCACCCTCCATGGTACTTCTAAGCACGCTGGTGTGTTCCCCGGCAAAATGTATACGGCCATGGGAAGACTGCAGGTCTTCCAGGTATGCAGTAACATCTCCGGGAGCTGGCCAGCTGGGGCCGCCTAAAGCATATGGATCAGTACTCCACGCCTTCACATGACCTTTCTGAAAATGGTCTTCAATTCCAGGATATACTTTTTCCATCTGAGTCTTAATCTCCTTGATCACCTCCTCTTCTGGCAGACGGGCAAGGCTTTCTGCTTTCGGTCCGGCCACATATCCTTCAAGTACAGCCGGATTATTCTGTGGATCCTGAGAATGGAAATAAGGATTAACCTGCCCTACTGCAAGATCTGTATGAGCAGCGCCAGATAGGCCTTCCTCAAGCCAGTAAGGATTATCCACTTTTAAGAAAGTTCGCGTTAGGTGCATTACCGGCATATTTTCAAGTGCCGACCTTTTTGCTGCAGAAAGCTGCGGCTCAAAAGCAATTTTCTGGGTTACCTTTAAAGGAACGGCCACGATCGCCTCATCGGCTGTGTATTCCTTACCATTTTTATCTCTCACAACTACCCCTCTTCCGTTATCTTTGACCTGAGCCACTTCCACTCCATATTCTATATTATCTTTCATTTTATCAGCCATAATCTGGGGCAACTTATCGTTTCCACCTTTCAGGATAAAGGGAACACCGCCCATCATGAAAAGCCCGAAGTCTGAAACTCCTGTAGACAAGGCCGAAGTTTCTCCGGGCACTGCGGCAAACCACTGGGTGTTTCGAATGAGCTTGATGGCGCCCTCACTGGCCCCTTGTTTTATTAAATATTCTTCCAGAGATTGGTGATCCAGATTAACCACTGGTTCTTTCTTCCACAAATCGGGTTCTCCAACTTCTTGGGGCAATGTGTCTATTATATACATCTTGACCAGAGCCATTGGATCCATTCCCTGCTCTTTCTCATTGAGCTCATAAGGCCAGACTACCTGTTCCCCAGGACTATAGGTGATGCGTTTTCCATTAAGATGATAAACCGTCTTTTCCGGCATGGGATAAGGCATTGTTTCCAGTCCAAACTCCTCGATCAGGTTTTTCGCGACAGTGTAGGTAGCTCCATAGGCGGCTGCTCCCTCCTCGGCATATAATCCCTCTGAAAAAGGTTTTCTAAGAGTAGAAACCCTGCCGCCGGAACGGTTTCTAGCCTCCAGCACGGTAACGTCATGCCCGGCTTTCTTTAACTCCCAGGCAGCTCCAAGCCCGGCAAGTCCTGCACCGATCACCAGAACTTTCCTGGGGTTATTAGTCTTACCCGAAAGAAACTCTGCCGCGCTGAGACTCCCTGGAAAGAAAATTCCGGTTCCCAAAGCACCAATTCCGATACTGAGCTGCTGTAAAAATAGTTTCCTGGAAATGTGATTTTTCCTTGCTTTCATAACGTGTATATTTAGGTTGGTTATTCTTTTTATCAAAAGGTTAAAATCGCAGGGGGTAGAACCGGGGTGAGGTAAAAAACAGATTTACAACCTATTACCACTCTAATATAAAATTTTTTTTTGATCCTGCTGAACCTCTGATCATCCAAAATGACCTACAACTTGGTTCCGGTCTTAGATCGATGAATAGGCCGCTTTCAACGAAAATCCGCTCCCTATAAGAACCCATATTCTTAAAAATCAGTAAATTAAAAGTAATTAATATCATTTTTTAACTATCTAAAAACCAGAAGTCATGAAATTATTCAAACTATCATTCACCGTCCTGGCCTTTCTTTTTTGTTTTCATTCCATTTCTGCTCAGGAAGAGGAGATGAAGCCCAAGAAATATGATAATCCCGAATATTATGTAATCACATATCTGAAGTTCGATACCGGAAAAACCCAATCGGCAAAGAAGATTATAAAGGATTATTTTGCGGCTGCAGGAGAAAATGCAGGTATTCCGGGACCTGCCATGATGCTGGATCTTGTAACCGGGGAATGGGATATGATGATAACCTGGCACTTAAAAGATGGACCGGAAGCTCTGAATTGGGAAATAAGTCCAGAAGATGTTAAGTGGGGAAAAGCCTTCCATGAACTTGCCGGAAGCCCTGAGAAAGCCGAAGAGATCAATAAGGAGTGGCAATCTTACGTCAAATCATCAAAAACCCAGCTGGCACGTAGGTATCAGTCGTCTCCAACTAAATAAATGCAAATATCCCTCATTTTTAGATAGACAGCAGCTTTACCTACTTATTGAAAAAACATGTAGCCCTGTATCATTTTCCTGAAAGCTGCATCTCATTCTGAGGCCAGGAAGCAGGATCTTTCATACAATCCACAAAATACATTTTCATCATGCCTTTATGCTTGACCGGAATTTCTCCGCGGAAGCTGCACTGGAATTTTTCCTTTATGAGTTGGTAAGTGTTCTCTGAAATATTGATCTTCCCGTTCTCTGAAGTGGTTTCCATTCGTGAAGCGATATTCACAGCATCTCCCCAAATGTCATAGGCGAACTTTTTACTGCCCACTACCCCCGCCACTACCGGCCCCGTGTTGATCCCGATCCTGATGTCAAAGCGGGTTTCCACTTCTGAAGTAAGATTTTTTGCATCATTCACAAAATCCAGCATTTCACAGGCTGCAGCCACTACCCGTTCTGCATGATCTTCAGATGGAAATGGGACCCCCGAAGCGCACATGTAGGCATCTCCCACTGTTTTGATCTTTTCGAGCCCGAATTTTTCCACGATCCTGTCAAATTCAGAAAAATAGAAATCCACACTCTTTACCAGTTCTTCCGGGGAAAGATTTTCGGCATAATGAGTGAAATTTTTAAAGTCGGTAAACAAAATAGTTGCCGATTCGAACCTTTTTGCCGCTACCCTTCCTTTCTCCTTTAATTCCAATGCGGTCTCCTGCGGAAGTATGTTCAGCAACAGCAGCTCAGACCGATTTTTTTCCTTTTCAATGATCTTTTTTGTCCTTCCAATGAATTTGTTCCTCCGGTAAAGACCAAGGGCTAACAGAAGGATCAATCCCAGGGCAATGATAGAAGCCACAACGATGATCTGCTGATTCTTTCTCTGCTCATTGAGCAGGTCAACTTCATTCTGCTTCTTCGCCAGTTCATAGTCTGTTCGCAGGTTGGCCATATTACGATAGGCTTCCACATTCTCCAGGTTATCCTTGAACCTGACGAATTGTTTGTAATGCTTAAGGGCTTCCTCGCTATCCCCAACAGATTCATACAGCTGGGAAAGCTGAAAATGGGCATTCTTAAGGTCTTCCTTAAGTTGAAAATTTTCAGCGGCCTCCAGGCTTCTTTCTGCGAATCTTATAGCTGCCAACGTATCGCCTCTTTCCAGGGCGACTTCTGCAAGGGTACCGGCAAAATCTGTGATAGCTATGTAATCTTCATATTGTTCAAGAGTATCAATAGCCCTGTTTAAAAGACCTTCTGCCCGGTCCATTTGCCCCTGCCGAGCATAAATACGGCCCAAATTCCCTAAACTGTAAGCTTCGTAATCAGACCTTTTGTATTTTTTAAAGATCGTTCTTGCCTGACGGGTCACAAGTAAAGCGGAATCTAACTTTCCGCTTTCATACAGGTCATCTCCAAAATTATAAAGAGTTAGGCCAACAGCCAGAGAATCACCTCCTCTTCTCAAAGCTTCGATCCCTCTGTTATAATAAGAAAAGGCCAAAGTAGAATTGTCACTCTCTGAGTAAACATTAGCAATTTCTATATAGGTATTTCCAAGGCTGGAAATACTATCTATAGCGTCAGCCAATTCCGCGGCTTTGAAAAGGTCTTCCAAAGCCTTATCATATTCTCCCTTCCTTTGCCAGGCTACTCCCCTTTTGTGATTTCCTTTCATTAAGAAGTACCTGTTGGAACTTTCCAGTGAGGCTTTTATAAGCAGATCAGAAAATTTAACAATGCTATCCGGTGCCATCGAACCATAACTTATAGCTCTTAATAGTTCCAGATCATTTTGGCGGGAAGGAGTGGAGTAAAATATTTGTTTTAGACTATCAAGATCATAGCGCTCCTGACCTATACCCGGGAAGCCCGGTAATAGGAAAAGTAGTATTACGATGATTCGTAAAGTATACATCGAAAAATTAGTTTTCTTCCATTGCAAGTTTAGGATCAACCCTGTACACAGAATGTTTATTGTGATTTATGGTGAATTCGATATAATATCCCTCCACTCCCTTAATAAATTCATCCTTAACATTAGCCTTGTATTTACCATTAGAATCCGGTCCTTTTCCACGTGACTGCAATAACTCGGGTTCGTGGGTTTCCTTTTTGGTAATATTGGTTATTTGGATCGTATCATCAGATTCATCTCTGGCATTTCCAGACCATGTTACTTTTTTACCCTTACTGATTTGAGAAGTAAAATTTTTCGGATCCTTAGAAGGTTGTTTATTACTGCGGTTGTCTGTCAATGTTACATGGCTGTCTACATTGTGCTTATTGATGTTCTTGGTATCGACCTGCATAGTGATATCAGTATCTTGTCCCATAATTGAAAAAGTTTGGTTAATTAACTGATAATTAAGATAATAAAGATTGTATCGATTTTAAATAATTTTCGGTAAAGGGTAAATATCTGCTGTCAACTGCATTAAATTTCTGCCTTCCTTATGATAATTAAATAAAAAACTTATATTTATAAGAAGCTCCCTCTTTAGCCGAATCCATTTGTTCTTCCCCCAGAGAGCAATTTCTTTTAACCATCAAACTTTAAAAGAAGATACTCTTAACTAAATCAATTCAGTTTGGAATCCAAAAACCGACTTCAGGAGAACGGGCATAAAAGCATTGACTGGGGCTCACTTATTTCTATACAATCGATCTTGTATTCTATCCTGGGAGTATTTTCAGCAATGATCGCTTTGGAGGGTTTTATGCTGCCCAATCACTTTCTTGATGGCGGAGTAACGGGTATTTCCATCCTGGTGGAAGAGATCCTGCAAGTACCTTTCACCTACCTGCTGGTGGTCTTTAACCTGCCTTTTCTTTACCTGGGCTACCGAAGGATCGGAAAAACTTTTGCCTTCAGGGCCCTCCTATCCATTCTAATGCTCACCGTCCTCATGCATTTCATAGAGATCCCTGCGGTCACTGAAGACAAGGTGCTCATTGCCGTTTTTGGAGGATTCCTGATCGGCCTCGGAATTGGCCTGGTGATCAAGGCGGGAGGTGTGCTCGACGGAATTGAGATCATGGCCTTATACACCACCCGAAAATCGGCTTTTTCAACGGCAGAGATCATCATTGCATTCAATGCCCTTATCTTTTTGAGCGCAGCCTTTGTTTTTGATATAGAAACAGCGATGTATTCTTTTTTAGTATATTTCACAGCTGCACGCACTACAGATTATGTGGTGGATGGCTTTGAAGAATTCACTGCGCTCACCATCATTTCAGGTGAATGTGAGGAAGTAAAATCCTTAATTGTAAATGAATTTGGAAAAGCAATAACTGTGTATAAAGGCGAAAGAGGCTATCTTCCCAATTCATTCAAAGTGAAGCATGATTGTGATATCGTAATGACCATCGTAACCCGGCTGGAAATTCACCGAATAAAAGAAGCTACCCTTCAAATAGATCCCAATGCCTTTTTCTTCGTTCAGCGAATAAAAGAAGTTAAAGGAGGTATAGGAAAACACACCTCAAAAAACCTATAAAGACCATGTTCGACAAGATTTATAAAAAATTGATGTCACGGCTCGAGAAGAGTCTGCCCTCCTGGCTGTATTACCACAGCCCCGATCACACCAGGTATGTTCTGGAAAAAGCGATCTTTCTGGCTGAAAAAGAAAGTGTTTCAGGAAAAGATCTTTTACTGCTGAAGATCGCTGCGGTGTACCACGATGCCGGTTTCCTGGTAGGACCAA
The DNA here is from genome assembly GCF_900102915.1 of Salinimicrobium catena. Lineage (GTDB taxonomy): Bacteria > Bacteroidota > Bacteroidia > Flavobacteriales > Flavobacteriaceae > Salinimicrobium > Salinimicrobium catena. Next base: position 288,526 of record NZ_FNGG01000003.1, on the reverse strand, counting down.
AAGATCATGAAAGAACAGGATGCAGGATCGCTGCTGAAGACTTACAGAAATATGACCTCTCTAATAAGGATATAGAAAAGATCTGCGGTATGATCATGGCCACCCGCATTCCTCAAAAACCGAACACCCGGCTCGAAAGGATCCTGGCAGATGCCGACCTGGAATACCTGGGGACCGACAAGTTCGAAGAATTTGGGCAAGACCTTTACAAGGAGCGTCTACACCTGGATCCGCGATTAAGCCTTGATGACTGGAATAAGGTACAGGTAGAATTCATTTCAAACCATCAATACCACACCAACTTCTGTAAGACTTACAGGGAGCCGATCAAACAGGAAAACCTGCGACTCCTGCTACAGGAGATCGACCAATAGATTTAAACCACCTTTACGGTCTCCACTTTCCAGATGTCTTCACAGTAATCAGATATTGACCTGTCAGATGAAAATTTTCCCATATTGATCACATTTAGTATAGATCTTTTCGCCCATTCATTCTGGTCCTTCCATGTTTTATGGACCTCATCCATAGCCTCTATGTAGGACTGGTAATCCTTTAATAACAGATATGGGTCCTGTTGTAACAGGTTGTCGTATATGGGCCGGAAGAGTTCCTTGTCTCCTTTTGATAATTTTCCTGAGATAAGAAAATCCATTACCTCTCTCAAATCATTATTCTGTTCATAGATCCTGTACGGATGATAACCTGCTTTTTTTGTTTCCTGTACCTCCTCGGTAGTAAGACCGAAAAGAAAGAAATTCTTCTCCCCTACCTCTTCTCTTATCTCCACATTGGCGCCATCAAGGGTTCCAATGGTAAGTGCTCCATTGAGCGAAAATTTCATATTTCCGGTACCCGAGGCCTCTTTCCCTGCCATGGAGATCTGTTCAGAAAGATCGGCAGCGGGATATACCTGTTGTGCCAGTTTAACGCTGAAATTAGGAAGGAAAACCACTTTCAACTTCTTATTAACTTCAGGATCATTATTGATCAGGTCAGCAACAGCAGTGATGAGCTTAATGATCCTCTTGGCCATAAAATATCCGGGAGCGGCCTTACCTCCAAAAATAAAAGAGGTAGGCGAAATATCTTTTCCTTTTCCATTTTTGAGACGCAGATACAGACTTAAAATGTGCAGGACTTTAAGGTGCTGGCGTTTGTATTCGTGGATACGTTTTACATGGATGTCAAAGAGCATTGAAGGATCTAGTTTTACCCCTGTCCGCTCTTCGATCAATGCTGTTAATCTTTCCTTGTTCTTAAATTTGATATTCCTCCACTCTTCCTGAAAGCTTTTGTCGTCAGCAAATTTCTCAAGATTGCGCAAAGCCGAAAGATCTGTAAGCCATTCTTTGCCTATCTTTCGGGTGATGAGATCTGCCAGTCCCGGATTGCTTAACGCCAGGAACCGTCGATGTGCAACTCCATTGGTCACATTGGTGAATTTTTCAGGCCAGAGCTCGGCAAAATCCTGAAGGACCATACTTTTCAACAAGCGGGAATGCAGTGCCGATACGCCATTCACCTTGTGACTACCCACAGTAGCCAAGTGAGCCATTCGAATACTTGGCTCTCCCCTGTCATCGATCAAAGACATCCTGGAGATCTGTTCTGTACTGAAATTCTGTTTGCGGAGTTCGTTCAGGAAACGGCTGTTGATCTCGTAAATGATCTCGAGGTGTCGGGGCAGCAATCTTCCCAGCAGGTTTACAGACCATTTTTCAAGAGCTTCGGGCAGCAGGGTGTGATTGGTGTAGGCGAAGGTATGCCGGGTGACATGCCAGGCTTCATCCCATTCCATCTGATGTATATCTACCAGGATCCGCATCAGCTCGGCCACTGCGATGGAAGGATGGGTATCATTTAGCTGAATGTTGAACTTTTCATGGAAGTTTTCCAGTTCCCGCCCCTGCAGCAAGTGCAACCTAATGATATCCTGCAGCGAACAGGACACGAAAAAATACTGCTGTTTCAACCTCAGTTCTTTTCCTGAAAGATTTTCATCATTGGGATATAAAACCTTGGTAATATTCTCGGAACGCATCTTCTTCTCCACTGCCCGATAATAATCTCCCATATTATAGGCTGCAAAGTCAAAAGACTCTATAGCCTCGGCGCTCCACAGGCGCATGATGATCCCGTTGCTCCTGTAGCCCAGAATAGGCGTGTCGTATGCTGTTCCCCTAATTTCAGAATCGGGGATCCAGTTAACCTGTAATTTATTATTCGAGTCATACTTATGCTCGGTATATCCTCCGAATTTCACCTCAAAGGCGATCTCGGGCCGTACCACTTCCCACGGGTTGCCGTAATGCAACCATTTATCGGTCACCTCGGCCTGCCAGCCGTCTTTGAGGGTCTGGTTGAAGATCCCGAATTCGTAGCGTATGCCGTAGCCAATAGAAGGCACACCCAGGGTGGCCATTGAGTCAAGGTAACAGGAAGCCAGCCTTCCCAGACCCCCGTTTCCAAGCCCCGGTTCCACTTCCTGCTCCAGGATCTTGTCCAGATCAAGGTCCAGATCGGCCAGGGCTTCACGGGTGGTTTTTGTAATGCTCAGATTAAGCAGATTATTCCCCAGGTGCGGCCCGGGAAGATATTCCGCAGAAAGATAGGCGACCCCGCGGGAATCCTGCTCGGCATATTCTTCAAGGGAACGTACATATTGCCTAAATACCCAATCGCGGACCGCGAGCGCGAGCGCGCTATAGTAATCGTTATCTGTAGCCACTGTAGGGATTCGTCCCAATCCGTAAAACAACTTTTCTAAAAATGACTTTTTTATCTCTTCCTTTGAAAGGTCTAAACCCGATCCAGGTTTGGAGGAAGTGAAATAGTCTTCAATATTTTTGTTTTGAGTTTTCATAGGGTCAATTTTCAGAAGAAATTACTAAATATTACACGAACCTAAAACCATAAAACCCACTATATGAAAACTTTAAGAGTGATTTTTATATAACCGCTATGGGAATTTCCCTTTTCTATTTTGTCGTCTTTGCCTAACAGCTAAAAAAAAGGCGATATTTGCTTTGATCACCTCCAGGGTAGTACAGTGAATAATTTCCTTAAGCAAAACCAAATGAACAGTGAATTCTATGATCTTACAGCTCTCGATCTTCAGGGAAAGGAAGTAAAGATGGATAAGTTTACAGGCAAAACAGTACTTGTAGTCAATACTGCTTCCAATTGTGGTTTTACTCCGCAGTTTGAAGGCCTTGAGAAACTGTATAAAAAATACCAGGATAAGGGACTAGTGATCCTTGGATTTCCCTGCAACCAGTTCGCAAATCAGGAGCCGGGGGATGAACGATCAATAGCCGAAGGATGTGTGGTCAATTACGGCGTAACTTTTCCCATGTTCTCAAAAGTAGAGGTCAACGGAAAAGGTGCCCACCCGATATTCAAATTCCTCAAAAATGAATTGCCAGGGCTTCTGGGAAAAAAGATCAAATGGAATTTCACCAAATTCCTGATCGATAGTACCGGCAGACCGGTGAAGCGCTTTTCACCGACAACCAAACCTGAGAAAATTGAGAAGCACCTACTAGACCGATTGAAAAACTAGTCCAAAGCTTATTTACTAAGCCTGTTGATCATAATGCGGGCTTCCCATTATATTCCTGTTAAGCGATACCCACTTCCATAGCGTTGCCTGTGTACAGTAGTTTATAATACTCGTCCACAGATTTCTTCCAGGTAAACCTCATTTTACGGGCATTGAGCTGGATCTGTTTCCAGGTGCTCTTTTCATGTTCGAACAGGTACAAAGCCTCCTTGAAACCTTCTACCATGTTGTAGACCTTTTCGTCATAGGTCTTACCGTCAAAAGTAAACCCGGTGTGAACATGCTGTACGGTATCCTTTAAGCCTCCGGTGTGGTGTACCAGGCAGGGCTGCCCGTGGCGCATCGCAAGCATCTGACTTATTCCGCAGGGTTCAAATAGACTCGGCATGAAATACAGGTCAGAATCGCGGTATATGGAATTCACCACTTCTTCGCTCTGGGTATTTATAAAAATGAAATTTCTCTTCTTGTAACTGATGTCCCGCAGCAGTTCTTCATAATCTGGCGCGCCTGTGCCCAGTAACACATAGATCCCTCCCACTCTTTCCAGCTTGTCCAGGATCTGTATAAGGGCTTCGGGCGACCGTTTGAAGAAATAGAATTTCTGCTCAGTAAGGCGTGCCACGCTGGCACAGATAAAATTCGGCCTCTTTTTTAAGAACGGCACAACCTTTTCACCGGTATGGGCCAAAAATTCAGCTTTTTGTCGGTTATGTTCTTTTTGAAGTTGTTTAAAAATACCGGTGGCAATATTCGGAAATAACTTGTTCTTCTTGGTTTCTTTCAGGTCGTGATAATTCGATCCGTTGAGGATTCCGTGGAAGCGTCCGTCCTTATCAGCCTGTCTCAGATCATTTTCCAGGCCTTCTCCGCCAACAAATTCGGGAGCTTCGCTTGGCAATAGCACATCCTGCTTATAGGAAGGCGAAACGGTATGAACCGCATCTGCAAACCTTATCCCAATGGCCATAAGGTTATAACAATCGGCATATCTTGGATCCCGCAGGGCATCCTTGTCAAAATCTATCTTCGGAAACCAGTTCTTCAGGGAAGAATAACTATTCTCGAATGGCCTAATTCCCTGCAGGGCAAGATTGTGGATACAGTATACAAACCTCAACTTTTCCAAAGCCGAATAAGCGGGATGATATTCTTTCAGGAACAGCAAGGTGCTGGAATGCCAGTCATGCAAATGAACAATATCCAATTTTCCGAATTTCTTCTGCTTTATGGCCTCGGCCACCGCGGTACAGAAAATGGTAAATTTGATCACATCTGTGTAAAATGGCTCGAATGCATCGTGCTGATAAATGCCCCCAAGATTTCCGGCCTCAATTTCTGGATGGTGGATCACATAATGGCTGATGTTCTCATCCTCCTCTTTTGCCTTGACTTCATACAGATAGGTGACGTAAGTTACCTCCCGTAATTGCACATTCAATTTAGAGATCAAAGTCCCTTCCTGGTGAAGTCTTGAATAGGACGGAGTGACCACATGCACCCGATCTCCCCTTTTTGAGATCTGTCGCGGCACATCTCTTATCACATCACCCACACCCCCTACTTTACAATTGGAAATTGCATCATTCTCTGAAGCGACAAAGAGGAAATTGTTCATAATTTTACGATTAAGATTAGCTTGTTCTTCCGGCTTCGAAAATAGCTGAATAACACCTAACAAACAGCATTTCAGTAAGTTAAAGATGTATTAAAAAAGTAGGAAGGCTTCCCAATTTTACAAACATCCAAAATCATTTTGATTTTTTTTTCGGACGCATGGTTGGCAGCAGTGTAAAAGGGAAATTCGTAGTTTAGCAGGAAAAGTAATTTCTCCGCCTTGATCGAAAAAACTGTCTACAGCCTCTCTCAACTGGCACGCTCTATACAAAAGGTGATGAATGCTCATTGCAGTAAGGTGGTATGGCTTAAGGCTGAGATCGTAAAGCTGAATTATTATTCAAAATCAGGTCATTGTTACCCGGCTCTGGTTGAAAAAAAAGACGGCAAGGTCATCGCAGAGATGAGAGGAAATATCTGGAAAGATACCTTTGAGAATATAAATGTGAAGTTCAGGAAGGTACTAAAAGAAGAGCTTAAAGATGATATGACCGTGGTACTGCAGGGATCGGTGACCTATCATCCTGTTCATGGTCTCGCTCTGAACATCCTGGATATCGATCCCGAATTCACACTGGGAGAACTGGCCAGGGAAAAAGCCCTGACCCTGGAAAAGTTGAAAAATGAAGGAATTATCCATACCAATAAAGAAAAGGACCTGCCGCTTTTGCCAAAGACCATTGCTGTGATCTCTGTTGAAAGCAGTAAAGGCTACCAGGATTTTCTGAGTGTCATAAACAGTAATGCGCAAGGGTACAAATTCCATCACCTGCTGTTTCCGGCCATCTTGCAGGGAGATAGGGCCGTAACCACCATAAGTCAACAGCTGGAGAAGATCAAACGTTTTTCCGAAGTTTTTGACGCCGTGGCCATAATTCGTGGCGGGGGCGGCGAGATAGGTCTTAGCTGTTTTGACGATCTTGACCTGGCAAGGAAGATCGCTACCTTTCCAATTCCGGTGCTAACGGGAATTGGCCACTCTACCAATGAAACGGTGAGCGAAATGGTCAGTTACCAAAGTTTCATCACGCCCACAAAGATCGCGGAATTTTTGTTGCAGAAATTTCATGATTTTGCGGTGCCGGTACAGCAGGCTTCCGAAAAGATCACCAAAGAAGTGAACTGGTTATTCCGCGACCAAAAGTCGGGCCTGCAGGAGAGCGCAAGGCTATTCAATTCCCTTAGCATTAGAGCGCTGGACCGGAACAAAGCCAATTTAGAGGAAGTTTCCCGGTCTTTGCTGAGCGGCAGCAAAAAACTCTTCCGAAGTAAAACAACGGAACTGAACCTTCTCGAAAAGGATCTGCTTCAGGCCACGAAAACACCCTTCAAAGAAGCCATTCAGAAATTACATTTTTCAGAAGAAAAACTGCGGCTGCTTTCTCCTGAAAATGTCTTGAAAAGAGGTTACAGCATTACCCGGCAGGACGGAAAAGCCCTTAGGGATGCCCGGGAGGCAGACCCCGAAAAAGCTTTGGAAATAAGCCTTTACAAAGGAAAGATCATAAGCCGAATAGAAAAAACAGAAAAATGAACGAAGAAATCACCTATACCGAAGCCTATAACGAGCTCCAGGAGATCGTTACCGAGATGGAAAACTCAGAGATCCAGATCGATGAGCTGGACACCCGCATCAAAAGGGCTTCCCTGCTTCTAAAGATCTGTAAGGACAAGCTTTTCAAAACCGAAAAAGAGGTGTCGGCAGTCCTGGAAGAGATCAGGAATTATTCTGTGGAAGGAAAATAAAAAAGGGTGTCAAAAAGGACATTTTTGGCACCCTTTGAAAAATATAGTTGGCGTTAAGCCTTATCTGTAGCCACTTTCCAGGTAGGGTCTTCCAGGATATTCACCTCAATGATCTCATCGGCGTTTTGCAGCAGGTTACGGCAGTCGCGGCTAAGGTGCCTTAAATGCAGTTTTTTGCCCTGCTTCAGGTAGCGTTCGGTGAGTTTATTGACGGCTTCAATGCCGGACATGTCCACTATCCTGCTTTCAGAAAAATCTATGATCACCTCTTCAGGATCGTTCAGCACATCGAACTTTTCATTGAAGGCGGTCACACTTCCGAAGAAAAGCGGACCATAGATCTCATAATGCTTTACTCCTTTATCGTCAACATATTTTCGGGCACGGATGCGTTTGGCGTTATCCCACGCGAAGACCAGCGCCGAAATGATCACCCCAACCAGCACGGCAAGAGCCAGGTTGTGAAGGAAAATGGTTACCAGCGTGACCAGCACCATCACCAGCACGTCTGACTTTGGCATTCTGCGGAAGGTTCTTAAACTCGCCCATTCAAAGGTTCCTATGGCCACCATGATCATCACTCCCGTAAGGGCAGCCATGGGTAAAAGTTCAATAAGATCGGCAGCGAACATGATGAAGACCAGCAGCATCACAGCCGCCACTATTCCCGAAAGCCTTGCGCGGGCTCCCGAAGAAACATTGATAAGACTTTGTCCAAGCATGGCACATCCTCCCATTCCCGAGAAAAATCCTGAAAGTACATTTGCGGTACCCTGGGCCACACATTCTTTATTACCACGGCCGCGGGTTTCGGTTATTTCATCCAGAATATTCAACGTCAGTAGACTTTCAATAAGACCTACTCCTGCCATAATTGCGGCATAAGGAAGTATTAAGGCAAATGTTTCCCAGGTGAAAGGCACCATTGGAATGTGGAACGGAGGAAATCCTCCCTGTATAGAGGCAATATCTCCTACCGTTTTTGTATCAATACCTAAGAAGGCTACAACTCCAAAAATAACAAGGATTGCAGCAAGAGAGGATGGAAAAACTTTTGTCAGCTTAGGGAGACCCCAGATGATCAGCATAGTGGTCAATACCAAGGCTAACAAGATGTAGAGGGGCTCTCCTGTCATCCATACAAGTTCCCCGGCTTCGTTCACTGTTTTGAACTGATCCAATTGAGAGGTGAAAATAATGATTGCAAGACCGTTTACAAATCCGAATATCACCGAATGAGGCACAAGTCTTATAAGTTTTCCCAGACGCAGCACTCCGGCCAGTACCTGGATCAGTCCCGCAAGAACTACTGTGGCAAAAACATATTCGGGACCATGAGAAACTGCCAAAGCAACGATCACCACAGCAACCGCACCGGTGGCACCGGAGATCATTCCGGGTCTTCCTCCTAAAATGGACGTAACCAGCCCCATCATGAAAGCTGCGTAAAGACCGGTCAAAGGGGAAAGTCCTGCGATAATGGCAAAAGCCACTGCTTCGGGGATCAAAGCCAAAGCTACCGTTAGGCCTGCCAGGATCTCGGTCCTGTAATTTACTTTTTGTTTAAAATCGAAAAGATTGAAGATCTTCTTCATCTAAAAATGGATTAAATATTAGAGATAGGAAATGTTGATCCTTTGTACAAGGATATATAGAAGACTGAAAAAGGTATTTTTCAGGGCGGAGTAACCGGGGAAACGGATGATTTTGTCTTGCTCGTCATATGAGCCGGCAAAACTATGACTTTTTTTAAAATAGGGAAATCTCTTACCGGGATTTAAGCACAGGTTCAAAGTACCCGTACACTTCGGGCAGTTGTAGGATATCTTGTAGCACTGAGGGAGTAATGGGTTTGGTATAGTATCCTATCACCTGTTGATATGAGGCTGCTTTTTCTTCATCTTCCCAGAAAAGGGAAGAGGTCACCACAACCACATTCACTTTTTCTGCGTAGGTACTATCCTTACAGGCCTCCAGGAAATCCCAGCCGTTCATTTCGGGCATGTTCAGGTCAAGAATTACCAGGATCTTTTCTGAATCTCCTGCATTCCGCTCTAAAAACTCCAGGGCTTCCCGGCCATTTTTGCACATCACAGGAGACAGAGAGACCGCCTTTTCCAGAAGGAACTTCTGGATCCGCGCTACCACCTGGTCATCTTCTGCAATAAGTATTTGGCTCGAACTATTTTTCAATTTTAATGCCTTCGGTTTTCCTGATTATACCTGTAACGATCCTGTCCAGTTCTTCTGCAGAATCTTTGATCAACTGCAGGATCTCTTCTTTTTCCCATTCGCCATTGTAGTCCTCATCAAAAAGGTTGAGTAGCCCTTTTAAACGGGCAATGGGTGCCCGTACAATGTGGGCTTGCTCCCAGGCTACTTCTTTTAAAAGCTTATTTTGTTTTTTGATCTTCTTCAACATCTGCCGCGATTCGGTCACATCAAGAGTCGCGCCAACCATTCTTACCGCCTTCCCCTCAGGGTCACGAATGATGTACCCCCGGTCTATCACGTAGGCATTTTGGCCATTGGGCTTCCATATCTTATACTCTTCCCTCCATTTATCAAGAGAAGGATCTTCAAGAGTCTTGTATAGAGAATCTTTGATACGATACCGGTCTTTCTCCACGATACGTTCAAACCAAAAATTCTCTACAGAAGATTTTTCATGCACCTCGATCCCGAACATCTTTTTAAATGCCTTACCACGATCAATATAACCTTTCGTGATGTCCCAATCCCAGATCATCTCTTTGGTGGCCTTCATGGCATAGGTGAATCGCTTATTGGCCAAGCGTAAGGCATTACGCCTGTTTACAAGGCCGGAGATATCACTGGTCGCGCCTATAAGTCGTACTGCCTTCCCTGCTTCATCCCGCAGGATCATACCGCGGTCGATAAGATGTGCGTAACTGCCATCGGCCCTTTTTATCCTGTAAGTGGTTCTTATCTGTGACCTGTTAGTATCGGCCAGCGCGCTTTTTAGAATTTTCCGAAGGTCTTCAAGTTCTTCAGGATGAACATGTTCTTTCCAGAATCGCCGCTGATCTATCTCGTCGCGTTGATAGCCAAACTGTTTCTCCTTTCCTGTAAAAAAGCGTTTTACAGAATCAGTGACAAGATCCCAGTCGTAAATAAGATCCCCGGTTGCCGCGGCTGCCAATTCGTAGCGTTCATGCAGCTGCTGTAATTCGCAGTTCTTTTGAATAAGATCGGTCACCTCTCGGGAATTGATCACCACTCCTTCAACATTAGGATCATCAACCATGTTGGTGACGTTAGTTTCAAACCATCTCCAGACCCCATCTGCGTCTCGGTACCGAAAGGGTGCAATCCTAAGCTTCTTTTTTTCTTTTATCTGTGAAAATTCTTCAAATACCCGTCCTTTGTCCTCCGGGTGAATAAAATCAAAGGCATTTTGTTCATTGAAATCTTGCGGTGGAATTCCCAGAATGGAAATAGAAGATTCACTGACGAATTTATAGTTTCCCTCAATATCCAGAATTCCTACCAGATCAAAGGCTTCCTGCACCAGGGCTTGATAACGTTTCTTCCGCTTCCAAAGTTCTTTTTCCTTTTGTTCAAGCTCTGTCGCTATTTGTTTTCTTGCCCTCTCTTTGAAGATCTCGGCTGTTTGATCTGTTGCAGTATGAAGAATATACTTTACAGTTTCATCTTTACTAAAGATGGGAGTGTTTTCGGCCTCCCAGTATTTTTCTTCTGTCTCTCCCGTCTCATGGTTTACAAGGTCTAACCTAAAACAAGAAACCTTATCAGGTTTGGCCGAGCTTCTTACTTTTTCAACAGAGTTTTCCAGTTTACCCAGCACCTCGATTTCCTGCGGAGTGGTTTGAGGAAAGACCTCCCTTACTTTCTTTCCGATTAATTCTCCCTCCTTCTTTCCCGTGACCTCAAAATATTTTTTATTGACATCCCTGATCCGCAACCCTCCCTCTACCGGTTCTAAAAGAACCGCAGGCAAAGGCAAACTTGAAAACATTTCCAGGTAAAAGTCGGTCATAAGGTTGGCAGTTTTTGAGACAAAGCTGTTTTAAAATTACAAAGGTTTATTTGAAATGGCTGATAAAACAATCATAAAGAAAGGAAAGAAATTTGGACTTATCAACAGTAAAATTTACATTTTATCGTTGATTGGAATATTTTTTAATCAAAATTGTAGGAAATTTCCTAATTTTTATTTCTGTCATAGTCGCTCAAGATCAACCTGCAAAGAAAGAATAGTTTCTGAAAATTTCGCTTTGAAAATATCCTTTTAAACGGATTTAATTTTCCGGTTAAATTTGATCTAAAAAAGGAAGAGTAACAGCAGATTATACTGAAAACGAATCAGATCTCTTTTACTGAAATGATCTTGACGGGGCAGGCTTTTGCGGCCGCTTCTGAAGCTTCGGCTATGGAATGATCGGGAGATTTGAGGGTGTGAAAGCCTTTCTTGTCAGTGGCTTTGAGCAGAACCGATTTGCCGTCCTTTTTGGACATCCGGAATTGCTCGGGTGCCAGCTCCACGCAATAGTTACAGCCAATGCATTTGTTCCGTTGAAGGGTAATGACCACCATTAGGCCTCAACAAGTTTATATAGTTTGTCTGAAAGTCTTACCCTAAAAGGTAATTTTATGGTACAGCTATCCCCTTTAGATGCTTTTTCTGCAGCCGCGTCGTTCACGAACATTTCATCCAGGTCAAACTCCTTAGCCCCTGTGGTGGGACCTGTCACCAGGATCCTGTCGCCCTTTTTGATGTCATAGGCCTCGATCTGGAATTCGGCAATTCCGGCTTTTGGAAAATAATGCATCCCCTTACCCACATATACTTTTTTCTGAGTGGCCTGTGAGCCTGAAGTTTTGCTCCACTCCCCCATTTTCTGGCCCAGGTAATATCCGCTCCAGAATCCGCGGTTGTAGACGGTACTCAATTCTCCCATCCATTTTTCCACCTTTTCTTCGGAATAAGTTCCTTCATACCAGGCATCAATGGCTTCCCTGTAGGCCCGGGTAACGGTTGCCACATATTCGGGGGCACGCCCTCTTCCTTCAATTTTCAACACCTGCACTCCCGCTTCCATGACCTCATCCAAAAAATTGATGGTGCACAGGTCTTTTGGGGACATCATGTATTCGTTGTCGATCTCGATCTCAAAACCAGATTCCTGGTCAATGACCATATATTTTTTCCGGCAGTTTTGTTTGCAGGCGCCGCGATTGGCCGAAGAATTATGGGAATGAAGGCTTAGATAACATTTTCCGGAGACCGCCATGCAAAGCGCACCGTGGCCAAAGATCTCTATCTTTACCGGCTTTCCTGAAGGGCCTGTAATATTCTCTTTTTGGATCTGCTCTGTGATCTTTTTTACCTGCCTAAGGCTAAGCTCCCTGGACAAGACCATGGTCTCGGCAAAAAGGCTGTAGAACTTCACCGTTTCCACATTGGTGATATTGAGCTGGGTGGAAATGTGAATATCTATGCCCATACTCCTGGCCGAGGCGATCACCGCCTGGTCTGATGCGATCACGGCAGTCACTCCCGCTTCCTTTGCTTTAGAGAGCAGGTGCTTGATGAGGGAAAGATCGTGGTCGTAGATAATGGTATTGAGGGTAAGATAGGTGCGAACCTTTTTTGCTTCACAGCGCTCTACGATCTCCGCCAGGTCATCTATGGTAAAATTGATAGAGGCACGCGCCCTCATGTTTAATTGTTCTACCCCAAAATAAACCGAATCTGCCCCGTTGTCAAGGGCTGCCTGTAAAGATTCAAAATTCCCCGCCGGGGCCATCAATTCCATTCTTTCCATTTCTAAAGCAAAAAAGCCGCGGTAGATGTTGTGAATTCCGGGGCAAAATTTTCAGGCTGCAAATAAAAAAACTATGAAAAAGGTAAAATATGACACAGATCATATTTTGAAAATGGATCTTTTCGTTCAGGGCCAAAACTGACTTGTGACCAGGGTCATAATTCAGACCAAAAGGTTCTGTTTTCTTTGTTCCTGAAAATAAATCAGATCAAAATGACAGAAACCATAGACATTTCGAACCTTCCGCAGGGACATCCTGTGAGCATATATTTTGAGGAAAAGGCACTGATCCAGAAACTGGCCGAAGAACTGCAGCAAACAGACCCTGAAGCCGAGGCCCAAAAATTCTATAACATCTTCAATCAGCTGTCGGGAATTGAAAGACGGTTTGAGCGAAAGGAGAATCAGTTATTTCCGTATTTGGAGAAACGCGGATGGAACGGGCCCTCTCAGGGAATGTGGTCTTTTCAAGATAACCTGAGGGAGCAGTTCAGATTGCTTCGGAAGAAGATCGAAGCAAGGGACTTCGAAGAGGTGCAACGTGATTCGCAATATTTAATAAGCGGGATTTACAGGCTGCTGCTGGTAGAGCAAAATGTGCTCTTTCCCAATGCCCTTAATATGCTGACGGAAGAGGACTGGAAACAGGTGCGCAAAGGCGAAGAAGAGATCGGCTGGATGCTGGCTGAAACTCCCGCTGCTTTCCCCAAAGAACAGGAAGAATACGTTCACCCCAGCCAGGACCATATCAAGCGGGAACTCTCCTTTTCACTTGAAGACCGGCATCATTATGATGAAGGGTATATGACGGTGGAACAGGTGAACCTGCTGTTAAAGACCATGCCGCTGGACCTCACCTATGTTGATGAAAATGATAAAGTGATCTTCTACAACCGGGGCGAGGAACGGGTATTCCCACGAAGCGCCGGGATCATTGGCCGTGAAGTTAAATTCTGCCACCCTCCAAAAAGTGTGGGCACCGTGTTGAGGATCCTCGAAGAATTCAGGAAAGGAACGAAGAACGAATCTTCATTCTGGATCAATTACAAGGGCCGGTTGATCTACATCAGGTATTTCGCGGTGCGGGACAAAGAAAAGAAATATCGCGGCGTGATCGAGATGTCACAGGACATTACCGACATCAAGAACATTGAAGGCGAAAAGAGGTTGCTGGACTGGAATTAAAATAAAGATTCAAGAGCTTCAGGAGACTGTATACCAGGTTTCTCTGACCGCTTTTTTGTACATTTATTGGAATATCAACCATTAAAATTCAAAAACATGAAATTGCTGAAGCTCTTTTTTCTCCTCCTATTACCGGCAGGCATCTATGCGCAGGCCGATGTTCCTTCACCCGAGGTACAGATAAAAACCGCCGTGCTTGCCGCGCCCGAAGACCTGCGTGACGGAGCAATGGTCTACGGCTATGATGATTCCGGAAAGATGGTGGTCCTCAGAGAAGGAACCAATAACCTCATGTGTCTTGCAGATGATCCCGCCAAAAAGGGTATTTCGGTTTCCTGTTATTCTAAAAAACTGGAACCATTTATGGCCCGCGGAAGACAACTCATCGCTGAAGGGAAATCCGAAATGGAGAAAAGGGAGATCCGTCAAAGAGAGGCCGAATCGGGAGAACTTCAAATGCCCGATGCTCCCAGTATGACCTACATCTTATCCGGAAGTGAAGAAAATTATGATCGTAATACGGGTGAATTGAAAGACGCGAATTTCAGGTATGTGATCTACATTCCTTATGCCACCGCCGAGTCCACAGGTTTACCAACCAAACCCTTTGCCCCGGGAATGCCCTGGATCATGGACCCCGGCACCCACAGGGCCCATATCATGGTAACTCCTCCCACGAAATCCAAAGAAAAGGAGTAAATTATTATTTTACAGGGTCATGGCCCCAGTTCATTAAGCTGTACCTCCAGGGGGTGTTTTTTACATCCCCTTCAGGTCGCTGAGCTTTATGCCTTTTGATGTACCCATTCACTTTTTGCATATGCTCGTAATCTGAGGTGCTGAGTTCGGCTTTTTTGGTACGCTTTATCTTTACGATCTTTTTGGCGCTTTTCCGGCCAATGGATTCCCCGTCACCGCTATCCAGCCCTACTTCCTTTGACTCTTCCTTTTCAAGCCAGTCCTCAATTTCTCCAGGGCTCATATTCACCAACTCATTAAACTCCTTGTAAACTTCCTCTTTTTCTTCTTCTTTCATAGTTCTATTTCTTATTGATCTCTTTCAGCAGATCCTCCAGGTCAAGCCTGCGGGTAAACATTTGCAGAGATCCGTCAGGCTTTTTAGGCCACTGTTCCCTGGGACGATCGTGGTACAACTCCACTCCGTTACCATCGGGATCATCAAGATAAATGGCTTCAGAAACTCCGTGATCGGCAGCACCGGTAAGTGGATAATTGGAGTCGCGCAGTCGCTGAAGAATTTCAGCAAGATCTTTCCGGGTTGGATAAAGGATCGCAACATGGTAAAGTCCCACTCCGGTTGGAGCCGCTTTGGGAGCATCTTCACTGTGCCAGGTGTTCAAACCAATATGATGATGATAGCCGCCCGCCGAAAGAAACACTGCGGAATTTCCCATTCGTTCGGTCACCTCAAAACCTAAGAGGTCACGATAGAACTTAAGGGCCCGTTCAAGATTGGAAACCTTCAGGTGAACATGGCCAATCGTGGTTTGAGAAGGAGCTTTATACTTTTCTGGCATTTTTAGATTTTTTTATCCTATAAAAGATAAGGATTAAATTCAACTTCCGCAGCAAGAGAGAAAGCAGGGGGAGAACAGGATAAAGTCCGGGTGAAAATCTTATTTTTGACAATAAATTTTCGACCATGTTCAAACGTACCTTTATCGCCCTTTTGATCCTGATGGCCATACCTGTTTTCCAGGCCTGCCAGGATTCTCCTTCTAATCAGCAACAACAAAAGCAAGAACAGCAAAAGCAGGAAAAACAAGAACCGTGGTCTGAAGAACAGCTCATGGAACCGGCAGAACTTGCCGGAACTTTAAAAGCTGATGACCAGGACATCCCCGTCATAATAAGCCTTGGTGCCGGTAATATTATCGGGAATTCAAAGGATACCGGTCCTTCAGGTGAAAAAGAGGGACTTCAAAATTTGAGGAATGAGGTTAAAGATCTTCCAAGAGATACAGACCTTGTAATTTATTGCGGCTGCTGTCCCTTTGAACACTGCCCTAACGTGAGACCTGCATTCAGTTTACTCAATGAAATGGGCTTTGAGAATCATAAACTGCTCAACCTTCGGGATAATATAAAGGTAGACTGGATAGACAAGGGATACCCGGTAAGTAGGCAGCAATAGATACAGAAAGATCTGCACGAAGAAAAATGTTCAAATATTTGTTGGGATATTCAGTATCTTTAATAGTAAACATTCCTGACAGCTCATGCAGACGATCTTAGGGGCAGGCGGTCCTATTGGTACCGAACTGGCAAAAGCATTAACAGTATATACCGGCAACATCAGGCTGGTTAGCAGAAATCCCAAAAGGGTAAATCCCGAAGATGAACTTCTTGCCGGAGACCTGCTGGATTATGCCGTGGTTGATGAAGCAGTCAAAGGATCTGAAGTGGTTTATCTAACCATTGGTTTTCCATATGATCATAAGGTATGGGAAAGGAACTGGCCCAAACTGATCTCAGATGTTATTAAAGCCTGTAAAGAACACGACTGCAAACTGGTCTTCTTTGATAATGCCTATATGTATGATAAGGACAAGCTGGACTGTATCACAGAAAGCACACCGGTAAATCCCTCTTCAAAAAAGGGACAGGTAAGGGCCAGGATAGCTGAAATGATCATGCAGGAAGTATGGACAGGAAAACTCACCGCCCTCATCGCCAGGTCGGCTGACTTTTATGGCCCGGGAATAGAGAACAACAGTTTACTTATAGAAACGGTTTTCAAGCCAATTTACAAAGGGAAAAAGGCGATATGGTTAGGTTCTGCCAGGTATAAACACTCCTTTACCTATACGCCCGATGCAGGGAAAGCCACGGCTTTACTCGGCAACACAGAAGATGCTTTTAACCAGGTTTGGCATTTGCCTACTGCTCCTAATCCTTTTACCGGAAAACAATGGATCAATGAGATCGCAAGACAAATGAACAGAAAACCCGGCTACTGGTCCATTCCAAAATGGATTGTAAGGTTCATGGGCTTGTTCATGCCCATAATGCGTGAAACTGTGGAAATGATGTACCAGTACAACAGGGACTACGTTTTCGACAGCTCAAAATTTCGGGAGAGATTTGACTGGCAGGCAACCTCCTGCAAACAGGCGATAAGAGAAATCATAAAAGCTGACTTTCCGTCAAAATAAGTACCGGAGGAGTCGGAAGGAATCTTTTTACGAAGATCTTAGGTAACATTAACAATAACTTAACCTAAGGGCAACTTTCCGGGCTTGGCAAAATCTCGTTTTATTCTGAAATTGTAGAAGGACTTCAAAAAGTGAGGTATGACATCTATTCAGACCGATCAAAATATCGTCTATACCATTGCTGAAGGTCAGCTGGATGACGAAGATTACAATCGCATCATTCCGCTGCTGAAGGAAAAGATAGACAACTTCGGAAAAGTGCGCTGGTATTTTGAAATGAAAGACTTTACAGGCTGGACCTTTAGTGCCATGTGGAAAGATCTTAAGTTTGATGTGAAGAACAGGAATAACCTGGAAAGAGTTGCCATGGTTGGAGATAAAACCTGGGAAAAACAGCTCACTCAGCTGATGAAGCCTTTTACAGAAGCTGAAATTAAATTCTATGAATCTGAGGATAGAGAGAAAGCCAGATACTGGATAAAAGCGATTACAGATGAAGATCAATGAATCATATAACGCGTGGGCAAAATCTTATGATTCCATGGAAAATAAGACAAGAGACCTTGAGGCCGTCGTCCTGAGGGAGACCTTTCTTAATCCGCATTATGGAAACATCCTGGAGTTGGGCTGCGGCACCGGTAAAAATACCGGCTGGCTGTCGCAAAAGGCCGATCATGTTAATGCTCTTGATTTTTCTTCTGAAATGATCGCCAAAGCCAGGGCCAAGGTAGAAGCAGATAACATCACTTTCACCCAGACAGACATCAACACACCCTGGCCGGTAAAACCGGGTTGGTCAAATCTTATTACCTGCAGCCTGGTACTCGAGCATATTGAAGACCTGGATTTCATTTTTCGGGAGGCTGCACGAGTATTAAAAAGAAGGGGGAATTTTTACATTTGCGAACTGCATCCATGGAAGCAGTATTCGGGAAGCCAGGCACGGTTTGAAACTTCTGACGGCGTACATAAACCCACCGCCTTTGTTCACCATATCTCAGACTACTTAAATGCAGCAAAAGCCAATGGCTTTAAATTGATCGATCTTAAAGAATATTTTGATGACCGTGAAAAGGAGAACATTCCAAGATTGATCTCCCTGGTCCTGGAAAATGAAGCCTGATCATGAATGCAGGACAGTTCTCTCCATCCTGAAGACTTCCCGGAAGAACCGGAAGGTATCCTTTGCCTTTTCCAAAGCTTCCTCTTGTTCCTTTTCTGAAAAATCCTGCTGAGAAAGTTCATTTTTGAAATCGTTCCAGGCCTTTAAGCTATCCTTGTCCCCATTGAAGAAATGGTGCTTTTCTATGGAAGATAGTCCGGCACACTTTTTAATGTTCCTGGCGAGGACCATTCCTCCCAGCGCAGAACCTTCCACAACGTAAGCAGCGCCAAACGCCTCTGCCCTGGAATTACAGCTGAACTCAAACTCAGGAGCAAACTTTGAGATCTTAAGCTGTTCAAGGTCCTTCTGCAGTTGTTTATGCTTTTGTCCCTGATAACCCTTGATAAAAGGCGCAATGGCATTTTCGGTCTTTTGGTATGCCAGAAAATTCTGCAGTAAAAGCAGCTTATAGGTTTCCACGTCCATGCTATGGTCCATTATGAACCTTGCCAGGTTCTCCTCCTCTACCTGTTGATGCAGGTCTTTGGTTGCTTCTTTAAGCCTTTCCGTCTTCATCTCCTAAATCAAATTTGCTCAGGTTTTCCTTGATCCTGATAATGTTTTCTTTCTGTTCTTTGTTGTCGCTGTTCAGACTTTCCAGGTAATCATAGATCTGGTTAACAGCAATACGATTCTCCCTTAACCTTTCCCTAAGCTCATCTTTGGAGCTGAGGTTAAAAACCACTTTTTTGAGAAGAGGCTTTAGCCTTTCCTCAAGATCGTTCATATCCTTCTTTAGAATATATCCCCAGGCTCCTGCCAAAATGGTATTTGCAGCAAGTTCTTCATCATTGATGGTCCCTGTAAGGAAAATGAAAGGTACGCTGCCGTCTATTTCCTGCACCAGCTGCAGCACATCAAGGCCTGTACAGGAAGGCAGGTTATAATCTGATATCACCACATCGGGCGCAAAGTTCACCATGCGTTCTCTACAGGCAGTTAGATCTTCTACCACAGCTATCTCGGGCTTTTCTACGATCTTTTTGATGGTCCTTTTGGTAAGGATCACATCTGCCTCATTATCCTCAACTAACAATATTCGTAATGGGATCGTGATCATTCTGTTCAGTTTCATTTTCCTTCACCGGGGTTGGTGTAAAAGTAAAAAGTAGTGCCTTCATTCCCGGCGCTTTCAACCCAAATCTCTCCCCGATGTTTATCTATAATCTTTTTTACTATTGCAAGACCTATGCCGCTGCCTTTAAAATCTTTGCCGGCCACACGGGTAAAGCTTTCAAATATCTGTCCAAAATCTTTTTCGTCAATGCCAATCCCGTTGTCTGAAATAAAGTAGACCTGTTCCTCGTTTTTAATTGTCATCCCTATCTGCACTTCAGGATTTTCCTTTTGAGCTGAATACTTAAGCGCATTACTAATAAGGTTTGACCAAAGCTGAAGGAGCATTCTGCGGTCTCCTTTCATCGCCGGAAGATCTTCCTGCACCATTAACCGGGTGTGTGGGTAATTTGCCCTCACATTGATCATTTCCAAAAACTCATTAATAAGATCTTTCACAGGAATTTCCTGAAGCCGTAGTGCGCCCAGTTGGGAAATCCTGGAATAGGAAAGAATATCATCAATAAGGCTGTGCGTTTTCTGGATCAGGTCTGAACCCATTTTTAGCAGTTTTTGACCGTCTTCATCCAGGCTATGCCCATAATCTTCTGTAAGGATCTGCAAGTAACCTTCCAGCCCCCTAATTGGGGCCCTAAGATCATGCGAAAGTCCGTAACTAAAAAGCTCCAGCTCTTTATTGGCTTCCAGCAATTTCTCGTTAAGAGCCTCTATCTCATGTCTTTGTCGGGCCAGTAAAATATGACTAATGTTCTCTCCAAGCGTCTTTACAACGCTTATATCATAATCTTTAAAAGCCTTTGAGACGCCGGTGACCTGTTCGCTCCATTTGGAAAAGGATTTTCTGGGGCTCAACCGCTTTTTCTCTTCATCGTAAAAAGCTTTATTGGCAGGATCACCACCCCAGTTCACGTTCTCCACCTCTTCGGGCCTTAGCCAAAGAATGTACTTATCTTCTGCCAGCCTAAGGCTTAGTAATCCGGATATTTTCTTCTTATAAGAATCGGCTTCGGGAAAAAGTTCTGATAACTTTCGGGTGAAAAAAAGGTTTTCCTCTTTTCTTGCTATAAAATTCTGCAAAAGACTGTCCATTTTCTCCTTTTCCGGGACACTTCCGCAGAATTTCCATTCCCCCTGGAAATACAGAGCTCCCCCACTGCAGGAAATAAGATCGGTAAATTTCACCGGTCCTTCCGCAAGGGCTTCAAAAAGGCCATTTCTTTCCCGTATTTGTTCTACCAGCTGATTCCTGATCTTTTCTGAAACCTCGGTGTTCTTAATGAAGTTGTTCGACTCCTGCAGGGCGATCTTGGTTGAGAACATCTCTGCCAGAAATCGGGCGCTTTCCCGCTGATAGTAACTGATGAATTTCGCTGTTCTGTGATGGCATGCGATAAGCCCCCAGAGTTTGCCACCCACGACAATGGCCGAGGTCATAGAAGCTCCCACCTCCATATTGATCAAATATTCGATATGTATGGGTGAAACCGCCCTGAGGTCCAAATGGGAAAGATCAAGGGGTTTTTCTGTAAGCGGAGAGATCTCGGGAAGGATCGCCTGAGGTGTATAATGTACATCGGCTATCATTCTTACCCGATTCTTGAGAAAAAGTGCGCGTGACTGCGGCGGAATGTCGGTAGCCGGATATTTTAGACCCAGCCAGCTTTCCATTTCCGGTGCTTTACGCTCTGCAACCACCTCCCCGTTCCATTCTTCATCAAATTTATAGATCATTACCCTGTCATACCCGAAAATTTGCTGGGTAAGCAGGGCCGCCGACCGGCAAAGCTCAGCAATAGAGCCTGAGGCCTGTAATTTGTTAAGTATCCTGGTAAGGTGCTTCTGAAAGAAAAAAGAATCTGAAACCTCTTCAAGGGGTTCAAATTCAAGCACCAGATTTATTCCTGAAAAATGGGCCAGCAAAAGAAAATCTTTGCCGTTCACCTTGACCTGCAGCGGAAGGGCTGTATCTTTTACAGCCAGTTTATCCTTAAAAAAAGATACCTGCTCCTCCCCAAGAAGCCTGGCAAGGGGCTCGTCCAAAAGTTCATTTCCTGCAATTGAAAAATACTCCAGGCTATTGGCACCTGCCTGGGTGATCTTCAAACTGAGCGGGTCACACACCAGGATCACGCCATACTCCTGCGTTTTTCCTATAATATGTATGGGTTCTTTCGCACAATTATCCAGATCTATTTTTTCCGGATACTTCCGAGAGGTCAGGGCCATTATATCATTCCGCTTTAAGTTTGAAATAGAAGGAACTTCCAACACCTACCTGTGAATCTACCCACATGGTTCCTTCGTGAAGGTGTACGATCTTCTCAACATGCGCCAGGCCTACCCCTGTTCCGTCTTTCTTACTCTCTTTTTCCACCCGGTTAAAGATGGTAAATATGTTTAATTGATCCTCTTTGGAGATCCCCACCCCGTTATCTACTACAGAAAAGATCCAGTAGTCTGCTTCTCTATACGCCGAAATACGCACTTCAGGTTTACGATCTTCGGGGGTGTATTTGATGGCATTGCTGATAAGGTTCTGGAAGAGCAGCCTAAGCTCCACTTCATACCCCATGATCTTCGGAAGGTCACCGCAGTGAATTTTTGCTCCACTGTCTTTGATGCTCTTTCCAAGGTCGTATTTCACCACCTCTACCAGCTCTTTAGTGTCAACACTCTTTTTCTTTCCATTTCGGCCAATCCTGGAATGTTCGAGTAAGGCTTTGATCTGCCTGGACAGCCTGGAAGAAGCATCTTCTATATAATTGATATAGTTTTTGCCCTTATCATCAAGCCTGGTTGAATAGATCTTCCCAAGCACATCACTTCCAAACTTAATAGTGGAGAGCGGTTCCTGTAGATCGTGGGAACAAATGGACACGAATTGCTCAAGGTCGCTGTTGGCGCGCTCAAGATCTGCCTTCTGCTCCTGTAGTTTCTTTTCAACTGCCTTAAGTTCAGAAATATCAGCATAAGTATAGCGGATGGAAAGCACAGCGTCATTCTCGTCCCTCTCTGCTATCGCGTTAAGAATAACAGGAATGGTATCGCCGTTCTTGGTAAGCAGTTTTTGCTCCAGATTCACCAGTTTCCCGTCAGTCTGGAATTGCTTGTTAGATTTTATTGCCTCCAACTGTGCCTCTTCACTGTACAGGTCAAAGATAGGACGTCCTATAAGCTCTTCTTTAGATTTATATTTAAGTTGTTTCACCGCCATTTTATTGCACTCGGTGATCAAAGAACTCTGAGGGTCCACACTTATATGCATCATAGGATTTTCCTCATAGAAGCTCCTGTACCTTCTTTCACTCGCCTGCAACTTCTCTCTGGATTTTTGCAGAAGCTCAACATCAATAAAGGTGATCACGACCCCATTCACTTTCTGGTTGGAATCTATGTATGGAGACAGGCGTCTTAAGTAGTGGTTCCCATTTTTAGCGACAACCACCTTTTCTAAAGTCTTACCTGTGTTCAAAACCCTGTTACATCTGTCTACAAGGTTATTTTTCCCCATACTACCGGTAAAGTGACTAATAGGCCTTCCTATATCGGAATTGAGAAAACTGAAGTGTTCTTTAATAGCAGGAGTAAATCTTCTAATAGACAATGAGGAATCCAGGAAGATCGTACCTATCTGAGTACTCTCCAAAAGGTTGTTCATATCTGCATTAAGGGCCGCGAGATCATCTACCTTTTGAATATTCTCGGCGTTGACCGTATTGATCTCCTCATTCACACTTTGCAGCTCCTCATTGGTACTTTGCAACTCCTCGTTAGAAGCCAGTAATTCCTCGTTTGCCGCCTGCAACTCTTCGTTACTGGTCTCGATCTCTTCAAGGGAAGCCTGCAGCTCCTCTTTGGTCTGCTTTAATTCTTCCTCAAGATTTGAAACATATTCTTTGGTTCTCTTGGTAAGGGTTATATTATCGACTTCTTCAACGCCGTCAAGTTTCAGCTCCTTTTCGATGAAAGTGATCACATAATGAGTCCCTCCCTCAAGGTTTTGTTGCTCAAAAGGTTTTACAATAATGTCTACTCCCTTTTTCTTTCCCTCATGACTAAATGCCGCATCTTTGTAATAAACTTTCTGTTGAAGTTTGTCTGCTTTCTTCAGGGTATTCTGTACCAGATATTTGAGGTCAGACTCCAGCATTTCAAGCAGGTTGATCGAAAACCCGCTGGTTGGAAGGTTGGCATATTTCCTGAATTCTCCTATCGCCTCCAGGATGTTGTATTCGTCATCTATGAAAACACTGGCCCCGTTAAAATGCTCCAGAAGAGTTTCGTTGAACTCATTGTTCATCTTTTGCTTTACGGGACGGTTTGGAGTTCTTCCCTTATTCGACTCCTTAGAGCCAATATTTTCAAGAAGAGAAGAGGTTGCCGCGTGTGAGATTCCAGAAGTAAGCCTTTTTGAAGGATTAACATTGCGATAGATCTTCCACTTTCGGTCTATTTCCTGGAATTGCTGACGATGACTTTGCACGCTTTCACTGGTACCCAACACCAGCACGCCGTTTTGCTTAAGTGCGTAATGCAAAACTCCCAGAGCTTTCTTTTGAATGGCAGGCTGAAAATAGATCAGCAGGTTCCGGCAGGAAACCAGGTCCATATTGCTGAAAGGAGGGTTTTTAATAACGTTGTGCCTGGAAAAAACTACTGATCTCCTGAGCTTTTCCACCACCCGGTAAGAATGGGGTTTATTAATGAAATATTTTGCCAGGAAATCTGCCGGTACATCTGCGGCTATGCTTTCCGGATATTTTCCTTTACTACCAATTTCCAGATGTTTTTCAGAGATATCTGTAGCAAAGATCTTCACCTCCAGATCCTTTTCCTGCTTTTCCATCTCCTCAAAGATGCACATGGCAAAAGAATAGGCTTCCTCTCCGGTACTACAGGCTACATTCCACAACTTCAAAATATCTCCATCCTTCTTATCTCTCACCAGTTCTGGAATGATGTTTTCCTGAAGCAACTCCCAAACCTTTCCATCTCTGAAAAATTTGGTCACCCCTATCAGAAATTCCCTGTATAAGATCTCGACCTCTCCTTCCCGGGAGGTGAGGAAAGAATAATATTCGGCCAAAGACCTGCATTTGCAGACATTCACACGCCGCGCCACTCTTCGGGCAAGGGTGGACCGTTTGTATTCCCTAAAATCCAGCCCTGTTTCCTTATTGACATAATTGAGGATCTTCATCAGTTCAGATCGGTCGAACTCTACGTCTCCGTCTTCAAAATGAAAAACTTCAGGCGCAGATATGAAGTTTTGAAGTTCACCTCCCATTTTCTTCACCGGGATCACATAATCTACCAGGCCGGTATTAATAGCACTTTGAGGCATACCGTTGAACTGCGCTTCATCAGGCTCCTGCACCATGATCATTCCATCACTTTCTTTGATGGCGCGTGCACCACGGGTTCCATCGCTGCCGGTGCCACTCAATATCACCCCTATCGCCTTTTCCTTTCTCTCCCTCGCCAAAGATTCAAAGAACATGTCTATGGGAAGATTGAGGGTTTGGTCTTTAGGTTTTTCTTTAAGAAACAGCTTTCCTTCCTTGAGAATTAGATTATTGACAGGCGGGATCAAATAGATCGTTCCCGGCTTCACATCCATTTTGTCCGAAATTTCGGTAATGGGAAGCTGGGTATTTCTTTTCAACAATTCCCCCATCATACTTTTATAATCGGGAGAGAGATGCTGGATCACTACGTAGGCATTTTGAGAGTCATTGGGAACGTTCTCAAAAAATGCTTTTAAAGCCTCCAATCCACCGGCACTGGCACCAATGGCCACAATGCGGGTTTCTTTTATTTCAGAAGAATCTTTTTGAGGGATCTCAGCAAGGGTTGAAGGGGAATTATTATTGGTTTTCCTCATGGGAATGTATGGGATATAACTTAAATTAAAATATGCTAAATGTCCAAAAATAAGGGATGTAACTCCAGCCCTTGGCCGCTTTTGCCATTAAGATTAACGTTTTACAAAAATTAACTAAATTCTTTTTTCAGAAGCGTGAAGTTATCACAATCTATCAAAACGTATTGTTAATGATATGTTAAGCATCCCTACGCATAGGCACTTCAGCTGAAAATCGATGTCCTTTGTCGGTATATGAAATTTCATTCTCTGGCTACAAAACCAGTTAAATCCAGATCCTTACTAACCGTTTCATCTACGGATTTCATACATGCTCAATATCCTTTTTCTTCTACAGCCTGAAGAGAGTCTACTACAGCCCCTTCATAAGCTGTACCTGGTATTGCTGATAAGGTCCCATTAGATTAAGAATATAAATTCCCTCGCTCCACCCACTATGATCAATGTTCCAGAAGATATTACCACCTTCTGAGGGAACTTCAAAAATGGTCTGAACCAAGACCCTTCCGAGGTTATCATAGATCTCTGCAGTAAAGGACTGTCCACCGAGAGCATTTGGAAAGGATATGTAAAATCCGGTTTCATCGATGGGGTTTGGAAATACACTTACTTCCTCGCTATTTTGAAAAGTAGAAGTATCTGCTTTTACGGTAGAAACTGAAGCAGGCGAACTACAACCGGTTCCTGATGCATTTACAGTAGACTTCATCTCACCTCCAAAGCTGTCCATCCAGTAAACAGAAACCTGAGTTTGTCCTTTAGAGGCCGCCTGGGTGGTGAAGGTGGTGGTTTCTCCGGCCCCTAAAGTAAATGTTCCTGATTCATTGCTTTTACGCACCTCCCATCGCCCGGTAGTAGAACAACTGCCTTCGTTAGAAAGGGTCCAGTAGACAGTTGAACCGGAAGTACATTCGGTAATGATCAAAGAATCTGTTCCTATACAGACTGCATTTTCACAGGCATCACCTATCCCGTTTCCATCGGCATCCAGTTGGTCAGGATTAGAAACCTCAGGACAATTATCCACAGAATCTGCAATTCCATCCTTGTCTGTATCCACTATTGAGCTTGTAGCGTCTGCTCCATCACAGTCCTGGTCAACCCCGTCATCAGGAATGTCTTCTGCAGCGGGGTTTATAGTCGGTTCAGAATCATTGCAATCTCCGGCAATCATAACATAATTCCCTTCAGGTTTTGTGCAGGATGAAATATTTGTTGCCGCAGAATCTACTCCAAAGGTATCATTGTCGGCATCAACATACCAGGTTTGCAGAGTACAATTTCCAGTGACCTGTACTTCGGTGCTGAATTCGGAGGTATTTCCTGCAGCATCAGTGGCGGTGGCTACAATTAAATTGCCCGGTTGTAAGCTGCTAGTAGCCGGGGTCACCAAAGAAGCCGAAGCGGAATTCTTTCCTTTCGGAATATCATTCTCGGTGTAGATAATTTCCCCCAAATATTCTATTCCTTGCCGGTTTCCATCACTTTTGTAGATATCAATGGTCAATGGAAAGGCGGAATATCCGGGCTCTGAAGAAATGGTATAGCTTACATTTAAGGTTCCATCCTCCAAAGAAGCTCCTTCACTCAAATCCGGATAATTTTGAAGATGATTGGCCCCGTCATCTGCATCATTCCTGTCATTCTGGGTAACTCCATCAGAATTCAGATCTATTCCAATGTCTGAATTTCCAAAAATTCTGTTTCCCCAAAGCGAATTCTGTAAAGGCTGAGTTTTGACCTGAGATCCAATGTAATCAGAATAATATATAACAATCCCGGCACCAGTATTAAATGCTATTGTATTACTCTGCCCTAATGAAGAACTTCCTATTTCATTATTTTCACTACCATTCACAATCATGATCCCATTCTCACCATTGCCCAAAGGAGAAACCCCATCAACTTTGGTACCTATAAGGTTATTGTACACTTTTGTGTCTTTGGAAGCGTGAAAACTTAATCCGATGCTTTCATTTCCGGAAATTACGTTGTTTGCAATAGTAGTTGCATGAGCGGTTATTGACATCCCTCTATAATTGGGTATTGCCCGCTGTCCAGAGGGGTCAGTTCCTATGTAATTTCCAAGGACCTTATTTCCAACAATAGGATATTCTGGTGACGCACCAATCGTAATAGCATTAAAATAAATATTTCCTGAAATGACATTGCCTTCACCCGGATTGAGCCCTCCTATTGTATTTCCCGAGGCCGACGAAGTCCACAGTCTTATACCCTGCTGCCGTGACTCTCCAAGATCAGTAAGCATTTCACCATCCACGCTCAGACCAATGTAATTTCCGGAGATAACATTGTCAGGACTTAAAACATACACACCCGTTCTTATATTTCCAGAAATTACGTTCCTTTCCTGCGCTGTAGCACCTCCAATGAAGGTGTTATTCGCTCCTACGTGCGTTACGATACCCCAGTGGTTAGGAACTGCCCGAGTACCTGTTGCATCTGTACCTATAAAATTTCCCAGTATCCTATTCTCAAAGGATTCTTCCCCGTGAATGTAAATACCTATTCCCCACCCATCTTGTATAAAATTTCCGGAAATAACATTTCTGTCGCTTACCTGTTCCCCTCCAATTGTATTTCCTGAACTATTTACCAATGCCATTCCGAAAGTATTAGAAAATGCAGATATACCATTAAAAGCAATACCCAAAAAATTTCCTGTAAAATGATGAGATCCTGTAGAATTAGCATATATCGCAGTTCCATTCTGAAGGATATCGGCTTCTCCCATCATATTGAAGTTACCCATGACAAAACCCTTTATTTTACTACCAGAGGACTGTCCCTCTAATTTAAATCCGAATCTGGCTACTCCCTTGCCATCTACCACAATTACAGGTGTAGACCAGGAATAACCACTTTGAGTGGTCGCATCAAGAATAATTGTTTCTTTGATAGGAGGAAGGTCTTGAGTTAAATTAAAGACGAAAGGAGATGTACCCTGAAGATCAAAAATAATTTTATCAATTTCAGAAGTCTGGTTTGCGGTTTCTATAGCTGCACGTAAGGTGCATTTTCCATTCCTGTCAGCGCATATTCCATCTGTAAGATCAGTATCGGGATCATCATTAGTACTTTCTACAATAATGATATTCTGTCCAACCATGCTGACGCAAAAACAAAAGATAATTAGCGGTGTAAGAATAATAGTCTTTATCTTTCCATTTAATTGAAAGATAGACCTCCATAATAACCTTCCTGAAGACGTGTAAAACTTTTCCATGTTGACCATTTATAGCTTCCCCATCGTAGGGCTTTTGGACAAGCAGAAGTTATTGAATGAGCTTTTCCAGGTTAGGGAAAGTGGAAAGATGCTGTAAAAAAACGTGATAAATAAGACTATTAAAGCAGGTATAGCAATACATACTTTTTAGTTCCAACTTAAATATAACGATTTAAACCACTGAAAATAAAAGTGATACATATTTTTCGATAAAAGCATCAAAACATCGGAAGAAGTAATACCCTACAAACCATTTTATCTTTATTTGATCCTTTCTATTCTTTTTCCCAGAGCTTAAATAATTAACTATTTTTCAGTAAATTAGGGAGACTATCTTTTAATCTCTACTACCATGAATAATGCACCTATCTTTTTTTGCAGGAAACTGAGTTTTTTAATTGTCTTCTTCACGTTTGTACAAGTATCCTGGGGGCTTTCCACAGGCGATGAACACTCTTTATTCCAGGTAAGTGAGTACAAGGGAAAAGTGGTGAATTCATCCGGTGACCCTATCAACTCCGCCTACCTGGCTGTTGAAGGCACTAACATTTCTACCGTTACAAACAGTGACGGATATTTTTCCCTGAAGATCCCTGCTGATATGCAGGAGGTTTCTGTCACCGTTTCCCATCTGGGCTACAGGAGCAGGACGCTTCCCCTTGAATTCTTCAAGTCAGAAAACGTGGTGATCGAACTACAGGAAACCATGGAAGAGCTTTCCGAAGTAAGTATTCTTAGCTATACCGACCCGAGAGCTGTGGTGGAAAACATGCTGAAAAATCGCGGCAACAACTACTTTGAGGACAGGGCAACCATGACCGCCTTTTACCGTGAAACCATCAAACGCGGAAGAAAGAACGTCTCCCTTTCTGAAGCCGTGGTAACTATTCACAAAACTCCCTACAACTCAATGAGTGATGACGACATTGCTTTGGTAAAAGCACGAAAAACAGCCGATTATGACCGTTTGGATACAGTAGCCCTGAAGTTAAGAGGCGGACCCTATAACCCGCTAAGCATTGACCTGATGAAAAATCCTACGTACATCTTCGGTCAGGATGAACTGGAAAGGTTCGAGTTCAGTTTTGATCAACCTACCAAAATAAACGACCGGTATCTCTACGTTGTTAACTTTAAAGAAGAAGACCAGGGAATGCCATGGTATTACGGGAAACTCTATATTGACGCACGCTCCTTCACCCTTGTAAAAGCTTCTTTTAATTTAAACGTGGACAACCGCTCTGCGGCAACCGATCTTTTCGTGAAAAAGAAACCCGGCGGCACCAAAGTCTATCCGGTAGAGGTTCACTACGATATTCAGTATAGGGAGCGGGACGGAAGGTGGTATTACGGCTATGGCAACACAAACCTGGAATTCGTGGTCAACTGGAAACGCCGCCTTTTCAATTCCCGGTACAAAGTGAGCAGTGAATTGGCAGTTACCGACTGGAAGATCAATACTGAAGGTAAAGTTAAGAAGGATAATACATTTTTAAGCAACAGAGTGGTAATGGCCGATGACATATCGGGATTTGCCGATGTAGGTTTCTGGGGTGAGAACAACATCATTGAACCCGATAAATCTATTGAAAATGCCATAGATAAGATAAGGAAGAGGCTTGAAGAAAACTAACAAGTTTCTTCTTTCGCAGAACTAAAAAATAGCTCCCGGGTGACCTGGAGCAATCATTGACAGCCGCCGATTCTATTCGGCGGTTTTTGTATTAAAATTGGCTCACCGACAGCTTTTGTCGCCGACCTTTTTTTACTTTGCAAACAAGAAGCTTATATCGTATTTTCGAACCCGCCTCTTTCCCCTGATTAAAACAAAATTTCTGATCCATGAAGATCCTCCATACGGCAGACTGGCACATTGGTAAAAAACTGCATAAAACTGAACTTTCCGAAGATTTTGACCTGTTCATCGACTGGCTCTGCGAGCTGCTTGAAAAGGAGCAGGTTGAGCTGCTGCTTATTTCGGGAGATGTTTTTGACCTTGCCAACCCCTCTTCCGAAGCCAGGAAACAATACTACCGGGCGCTCATAAAACTGAAGCGGTTCGACTGCAAGATCATTTTGACCGGCGGAAACCACGATTCCCCGGCCATGCTCGATGCTCCTAAAGAAGTGCTTCGGGAACTCGATATACACATCATTGGAGGATTGCCTGAAAGTATGGAAGAGGTCGTTATTCCAGTCTTCGGAAAAGAGGGCCAGCCCGAACTGCTTGTGGCTGCCTTGCCCTTCCTGAGGGATTCTGACCTGCGGAGTGCCAATGATGGCATCACCTATGAAGACCGGCTGGAGGCCACCAGAAAAGGTATCCAGAATTGCTTTATTGGAGCTGCAGATCTCTGCAGAAAAGAATACCCGGGAATTCCCGTGGTGGCTATGGGCCATTTATTTGCCGCAGGAATAGAGACTTCAGAGAGCGAGCGCGATATTCAGCTGGGCAACCAGGCGGCCTTTGAAGCCTCTCGCTTTGGCGATCACTTCAGCTATATCGCCCTGGGCCACATCCATAAACCCCAGCGGGTTTCGGCTGCGGTGCCCGCCTTCTACAGTGGTTCTCCCCTGCCCCTGTCTTTCAGCGAAAGAAAAGATGAAAAAAGGGTGTTGTTGATCGACACTCAAACCGGCTGGGAACCACGGAGTATTAACATCCCTTCTTTCAGAAAACTTCTGAAGGTAAGCGGAAACCTGGAAGAACTGCGCCAAAAGCTGCAAGAGCTTTCAGAAGAAAAAGAGCTGGAAAGCCTTATTGAAGTAGAATTGCTGGAAGAACAATATGACGCCGTTAAGCTTTACGATCTGGATGAGCTGGTCTCTAATTTTAACAAGCCGGGTTACCGCATCGTAAAACACCGGGCCACCTTTCAGAAACAAAGAAAAGGCGCCTCTGAAGCCTACGAAACAGGCGTTGCTCTGCAAGACCTGAAACCAAAAGATGTTTTCCTGGAACTTATCGCCAACCATGAATATGAAGAGGAGACACGGCAGGAGATCCTCAGCGCCTTTGACGAGATCATGGAGGAAGTTAACCAGGATGAAAAACTGTAGTTTATGAAGATCTTAAAAATCGAATTTCAGAATATAAATTCTTTGAAAGGGACCCACGAAATTGATTTTTCTGCAGCTCCCTTCACCTCCAGTTCTCTTTTCGCGATCACCGGCCCCACAGGCAGTGGAAAAAGTACCATTCTGGATGTCATCTCCCTGGCACTTTTCAACCAGGTGCCACGGCTGGGCAGGATCTCAAAGAACGAGATCCTGAACAAGGGTGCTATTCTTACCCGCAATCAAAAAGAAGCTTTTGCACAGGTCACTTATGAATCAGGAAGCGGTGTTTTTGCTTCCCTGTGGAGCATTTCCACCAACAGCAACAACAACCTGCGAGATTACGAGATGCAGATCTTTGATCTTGCGACAGGAAAAGCGCTGGACCTGAAAAAATCTGATGTCCCTGCAAAGAACGAGGAGTTAATAGGGCTTAACTATAACCAGTTCATCAAATCTGTTTTGCTGGCCCAGGGGGAATTCGCTCAATTTCTCAGAGCCAAAAAAGACGAAAGAGGAGAACTTCTGGAAAAGATCACCGGCACCGGCATTTACAGGCAGGTGGGCATCAGGGCCTTTCAGAAGTATAAGGAGGCGAATGCCCAGATAGAAGACAGGCGCAAGGAAATAGAACTGCTGCAGAAGGAGCTGCTGGATGAAGAGCAGCTAAAGGTCCTGCGGAAGTCCTTTCAGGAAAAGGAAGAACAGATCTCGCCACTTGAAAAGCAGATAAATGAACTTGAAAAAAGCCTGGACCTGAAAAAGAACATCAGGGATCAGCAAAGACAGATAGCCGAACAGGAAAAACTAAAGTTGGAGGTTGAGCAGGACTGGAAAAAATTCGAAGCTGAAAATATCCTTTTGCAGAAGCATGAGGAAATACAGCTTTTCGCCGAAGAGCTGCGGGCCTGGAGAAGCCATACCGAAACCCTGAACGACTTGCAAAAAGAGATCTCTCTAACAGTTCAAAAAGAAGAAGAGGTCGAAAAAGGAATTTTCAACTGCCTTAAAGAGGTAAGCGATTTCATTCAGGCAAATTCTGCAGCCGAAGAAGTGGAAGATAATCTGCAGCGTTTTCTTAAGAACATCCAGCAATTGCAGCAGGCACGAAAGGAGAAATTGAGCTCTTATGAAAACCTGAAGCGGCAGTTCGATCTTGAAGTGAGGGAGGTGCCCTTTCAACTGAACGGGGACCTTGAAGCTTCGGAAAAGAAACTGCTGGAAATGCAGTTTTTGAGCAGGAAGAAATTGGAAGGGTTAAGTTCCTGCCTGGAAAATATTGACCTGGAGGAAGCGGGAGAAGAAAAATTGAGGCTGAAAAGAGAACTGGAAAAAGCCCGCCTGGCTCATAAGAAGTTCGGGGCAATTGAAAATCTTTCAGCTGAACTTCTCAAAAACCACAAAGAACAGGAAGAGCTTCTCCCCCACCTGCAAAGCCTTCCGAAGGACTTAGAGCTAAAACAGGCGCAAGCCGCAACACTTTCAGAAAGATTGGAGAAGCTCCAGTTAAAGCTCCAAAACCAGGTGTTACAGGCAAGTTTAGAAGAGCACCGGGCACATTTAAAAGACGGGGAACCCTGTCCGCTTTGCGGGGCGCTGGAACATCCCTTCGCGACAGACCTTCCGCAGCAGGAAACCGGACTAAGGGAAGAGTTAAAAACCACCGAAACCCGGCTGAAAGACCTGCAAAGCAAAATAGTCGCCGAAAAAACCACTTTACAGCACCATGAACAGCGAACCTCGGCGCTTCAAAAAGAGGCTCAACGAATGGAACAGGAGCTCGATCTTCAAAAAAGTGAATTCAAAGAGGAATTTTCTGAATTCATGACGGCGGAAGAAGTGAATTGGGAAGAACTTTGCGCAGGTTATGAAGAACAAATGCAGCAGCTGGAAACCCATCAGCAAGAGGATAGAAAGCTAAAGGCCATTTCTGCGGGACTTCCGTTGATCGAAGAGCTTAAGCTGGTGCTTGAAGAAGGCAAGGGAATAAAGGAACAGCTGGATTCTTTATATACCGGAAATAATATTCAGAAGGATTGCCTCGACCTGCAAAACAGGTGGACCGAATTTCAGCATAATAAAAAGAGCCTGGCCAGACAAAAAGCCGACCTGGAACAAAAACTGATAACCAGGCGCAGCCAACTACAGGAGCTTGAAAAGGAGTTAGAGTTAAAGATAAAAGAGAAGGGCTGCAGATCAATTTCTGAAGCCTTGGAGCGATTACTCCCGGAAGCGCGATATGTTGAGCTTCGAAGACAACGGGAAGAACTAAACTCCAGAAATAAAGAAATACGATCTGCTTTGAAAACTCTGAACGCACAGCTGGAAAAGCTTCGGGAGAATGAGGTGGAAGCAACTTCAGAAGAGCTGGAACAAAAGCTGCAGGAGAAACGAACGAACCTTAAAAATATCACTGCAGAGTTTGAAGAACTAAGATGGAAGATAAGGAACGATGAGAAACTGCAGGCCAGGATCAAAAAGATCGAACAGAGTCTGCAATCAGAAAAACAGCACATTCGCCGCTGGGAATTACTAAACCAGTTAATTGGCGATGCCACCGGCAAGAAGTTCAACGATTTTGCGCAGGACCTGAGCCTTTCCCAGTTGTTGCGGCTGGCCAATATCCGATTAAAAGATCTTAGCGATCGATACAAAATTGATAAGCCTGAAGCGGGCGAAGATGACAGCCTCGTAGCCATAGACGAGCACATGGGCGGGCAGCGAAGATCGGTAAAGACACTTTCGGGAGGAGAGACCTTTATCCTTAGTTTGTCGATGGCCCTGGCCCTGTCTGACCTGGCCTCCAAAAATGTGGAGATCAACAGCCTTTTCATAGATGAAGGTTTTGGAACCCTGGATCCCGAAACGCTTGATCAAACATTGACCACCCTGGAGAAACTACAGGCCGAATCTTCAAAGACCATCGGGATCATCAGCCATGTGGATTCATTAAAAGAACGTATCGCAACGCAGGTAAGGCTAAAAAGGAACGGGCAGGGCTACAGCTCCCTTGAGGTGACTTCCTGAACATAAAGCCTCTTTTTATTAATAAAATAATAAAATGAAAGGAGGCTTTCCCGGTTTCATTTAAAACTCTTAAATTCAAACCACTAACCAAAACTGAAGAGATGAAAAAGATCTTGATGGTGCTTACCTCGCACAGCGACCTGGTAAACACCGATTCAAAAACAGGAGTTTGGCTGGGAGAATTTACAGACCCCTACTACGAATTCATAGATAAAGGATATGAAGTGACACTGGCGAGCCCAAAGGGAGGAAAACCACCGGTTGATCCGCGCAGCCAGCTCACCGAAAATATTACCTCCTCCAACAGGAGGTTTCAGAAGGACGAAAAAGCACAAAAAGACTTTGAATTCACTAATAAATTAGAAGACCTGCACGCAGAGGATTTTGACGCTGTTTTCTTTCCCGGCGGGCACGGCCCAATGGGTGACCTGGCCACTGATGAGATCACGGCACACCTGGTAGTGGATTTTTACCGCCAGCAGAAACCTATCGGCGCCATTTGTCACGGCCCTGCTGCCCTTCTAACGGCAGCCATAGAAGAACCCGAGCTGCTGATAGACAAAGAAGTGACCGCCTTTTCTAATGCCGAGGAAAAAATGGTGGGCTTGAGAGACAACATCCCTTTTAGCCTTGAAGACCGTTTAAAAACTTTGGGAGCCAAATATACCTCTGCGACCATTCCCTTCACTTCGAAAGTAAAGGTTTCAGGAAGGTTAGTGACAGGGCAAAATCCGGCTTCCGCAGAAAAAGCGGCAAAAGAGGTCATCAAGCTACTCGGCTGAAGTCGGTTACATCCTCTTGCCCCTTTCAACCCGTGAATACTACCGATTTTTTGGCAGTTTAGTGATTTCAGGAAGAACGAATTTACTTTCTTTGCCATTACTATGACGATCGAAGAAAAAATCGAGCAATTTGCGCCGGTAGCCGAACATCTACCCGGGGTGGTGGTGATCCATAAAATCGAAGGATTTGCACCATTGTACATGTCTTCAATGGGATTGGACCTTATTGGGATGAACCTTGAAGAACTGAAGAAAGTTGGGGAAGATTACAATAAAAGGTTTCTAAATGAAGCTTTTATGGATGATTACCTGGTGTTTCTTAAGAAGATGATAAAGGAAAAAGGTGATGACCATACCTATAATTTTTTTCACCAGGTTCAACTAAAAGAAGGAGAAGAATACGTTTGGTATAATTCCACCATTAAAGTCTTTTACAAGGATGATAATGGCTTTCCCACCCATTCTGTCACCATAGCTTTTCCCCTTGGCGATCTGGAACATATTCCGCAGAAAGCAGAAAAAATGCTTGATGAAAGTTTCTTTCTTAAAAGGAACCGCCAGAAGTTTCACAGCCTGAGCAGCCGCGGAAAAGAGGTTTTGCGGCTGGTAGCCCTTGGAAAAACTTCTGCTGAAATTGCCGAAGAGCTCCACCTTTCTACTGAAACAGTGAATTCACACCGAAAGATCGTAAAGCAAAAACTTGGCATTACTTCAACCTACCAGTTTACCAAGTACGCCCGATCTTTTGATCTTATTTAAAATTTTGTAACAATTACCCATTTCTGGGTACTAACCATTACCCCTAAATCTAGCTCGACTTTCCTGCAGGATGTAGTGGCCAGCTATGTCTAACCAAAAATTTTAAGATTTGGAAACAGCAGAAGACAAGATCAAACATCTTGAACCCTTTGCCGAACTCCTACCCGGGGTGGTCGTGATCCATGAGATCGTCGATTTTGCAGACTTTAAAACGGTATATATGAGTTCCAAAGGACTGGACCAGTTGGGGGTGAGCATGAGCGAACTTTCAGAAATGGGCAGCAAGTACCATGAGCGGTTCTTCAACAATGAAGATATGGAAGGCTTCATGATAAAGCTCGAAAAGCTGTTAAAGGAAAGGGATCCTAAGGAAACCTTTACCTTCTTTCAACAGGTAAAGTTCAAGGACAGGGATGAATGGGTGTGGCACATAGGCTCCATTCGCATATTTCACCAGGACAATGACGGTAACCCTACCCACACCATTACGGTCAGTTTTCCAGTAGATCAAATGAAACATATCCCTAATAAAGCGGAACGCCTTTTGGCTGAAAATACCTTCTACAAGAACAACCTTGAAAAATTCCACAGCCTGGGCGACCGGGCGAAAGAAGTTCTGCGCCTGGTGGCATTAGGAAGAAGTTCTGCTGAAATTTCAGAAGAGCTGAATATCACAGTGGACACTGTAAACACTCACCGAAAAATAATAAAAAGGAAATTGGGTATTCAAACTACCTACGAATTCACGGAGTATGCTCACGCTTTCGACCTGATATATAAAAAAAATCGGGGCCCCTACACCCCCGATTTTTTAATCCATCGGGCTAACATTACATCTTTTCCCGATTTCATGTTGTA
This sequence comes from Salinimicrobium catena, assembly GCF_900102915.1. GTDB lineage: Bacteria > Bacteroidota > Bacteroidia > Flavobacteriales > Flavobacteriaceae > Salinimicrobium > Salinimicrobium catena. Next base: position 251,571 of record NZ_FNGG01000003.1, on the reverse strand, counting down.
AAAATAGAGGAATAAGAGACTTCACACAATACCCACTTTTGGTGAATTTTTTCAGAATTTTACATTTTTTTACTGAAAATCAGCATTATCTGTACACTTTACATTTATAAATTCTCAAATAATCTGCTGTTTTACTGCTTTAATCCAATCTCATCTCTTTTCTTATTTTAGCAGCAAAACAAGAAAGTGCATCGACATTTCAAGATATACAAACCCTACGGTTATCTTAGTCAATTCATCACCAATCAAAAGACCCGGAAGAACAAAAAGTTACTGGGGGAACTATTTGATTTCCCTGAGGCCACCATGTCTATAGGAAGGCTTGACCAGGATTCTGAAGGCCTCCTCTTACTTACCACCGATGGCAAGGTAAGCGCAGATATCACCGGCAGGAAGGTAGAAAAGGAATACTATGTTCAGGTGGATGGTCTCATAGATGAAACGGCCATAGAGAAAATGACCTGCGGAGTGGAAATCGGGATCCAGGGGAAAAAATACATGACCAATCCCTGCAAAGCCTCCATACTCTCCTCCTCTCCCAGTTTTCCAGAACGCGCCAAAAAGATAAGGGATGAAAGGCATGGCCCAACCAGCTGGATAAGTGTGACTCTTACAGAAGGAAAATTCCGCCAGGTAAAGAAGATGACCGCCGCTGTAGGTTTTCCAACCTTGCGGCTTGTCAGGGTAAGGGTCGGCAACGAACTGCTTGATAATATGGATGCAGGAGAAGTAAGGGAAGTGGAAGAATTCAGCTACTAATAAAATTGACGGCTGTCATTGCTGCACTTAAGAGTATTCCTTAAATTAAAGGTATAAATCCTGTAGCGATGAAAAACATCCTTTTGCCCACCGATTTCTCAAAATGCTCCACAAATGCCATTTTGTATGTGCTGAACCTTTTCAAAGGCACCTCCTGTACTTTTCATCTTTTAAGCGTTTACAAATCTTCCAGCTATACCAGCGGAGATCTCATGCAGGCTTCTACAGATGCCTCTCTCTACGACATCCTTATTTCAGAAAACAAGCGTAAACTGGACAAGCTCATTGCTAAAATGGAGAAAAATTGCGCCGGGGAAGATTTTCAATACGATGCTATAACAGATTACAATGTTTTTACCGACTCCATCAATAAATTCATCGAAACCGAAAATATCGACCTTATTGCAATGGGCACCGATGGGGTTTCTGATGCCCAGGAAAGGATCTTTGGAAGCCACACCCTTAGAGTGATCAGGAAGGTAGATTCGCCTTTGCTGATCATTCCCGAAAATGCCACTTTCCATTCCCTTCGGCAATTATTGCTGAGCCTGGACCAAACGGTTGAATTCGAAAAAGAAGCTCTTCAGCCATTATTGAAGCTGATCGGCAACCATTCCTTCAGTTTACACATTCTGAAGATCACAAAAACCGATGCCGATGCTGAAGCAGAAGCCGAGGAAGAGATGATTTTAAAACAGCATTTTGAGATCTATAATCCTTCCTACCATAAGGTGAGCGACGTTCCCGTCAATGAAGCCATCAACACCTTTGTGCAGTCCATGGAAATTGACATGAATATTCTGCCTGTCAAAAAAGAAGAATTCCTTGAGCGGCTTTTTGGTTCGAATCTTTCAAAGATCATTTATTCCACAACGATTCCCCTATTCATTCTGCATAGTAAGGAAGAGGGAGACGAAAAAGATGAAGAATAAAAAGCTTTTTTTTAAGGCTGACTTCCCTCCCATTGTTCTTCGGATACTTCGAAAAGATAAGGAACAAGGCCCCTGTAATTCCGGCCACCAGAAGGCTGTAATCCTCTTTCATATCCAGATTAAGAGCTGCGGAAAAGCCGATGAAACTCCACAGCAAGGGAATAATAAAGATATACCACGGAAGCTTTTTTGCCGAGAACAATAAAATTCCGAAGGTAAAAATGGTCGTGGGGCACGGAAGCCCGAAGGTGGGAGTCTGAGGATAGGAATGGCCGAAAAAAGCAGATAAAAATGGATAAACCAGGAATGAAAATATCACGAACAGAAATCCTACGATGCCTTTAATATCCAGTTTCCACCTATACACCAGCTGTTTTCCCAAAACCCCGCTCCAGATAAATATTGCCGATTGAATAATGAAAAAAATTCCAAACAGGAAGGCAAGGGAATTAATGGTACTAAAATATAGCAGGTGATATACAGCTCCCATCCAGAACCAAAGTATAGCCAATGCTACATTGACCGCCACTCCTTCTGTTCTTTTTCTTATCATAATAAAGGTGATGGCAAAGATGCCGAGAAGATAAAGCAGCATTTGCAGCGGCCACAAAGAAAGATTGTATTCTTCGAACAGGTTGAGGAATTCATCTGAAGTAAAAGGCATGACCAAAGAGTTACCTTTTAAAGATAGCTGATGCAAAGGGTTATAAAAATGACAAATATCAGGCTAAGATCCTGCCGTCTTCCATTTGAATGATGCGATCGGTCTTGTCGGCGAAATCCTGGTCGTGAGTTACAATTAGCAGGGATAGTCCCTGCTCATCGCTGAGTTCTCTAAAAATATTGAAAACGTTCTCTGAATTATGACTGTCGAGGTTCCCCGTTGGCTCATCTCCCATGATAATGACGGGATCGTTGATAAGTGCCCGTGCGATGGCGACCCTTTGTTTCTCCCCGCCCGAAATTTGGGATGCCTTTTTCAGAGCGAGTTTGTCAATTCCAAGGATCTGTAGTTTCTCCATGGCCTTCTGCTCAATTTCCTCGTAGGATCTTTCGGCCAGCTTCCGGGCCGGCAGCATCACATTTTCCAGTACGGTGAATTCAGCTAAAAGATAATGGAACTGAAACACGAAACCTATGTGCTTGTTCCTTATGTAAGCAAGCTTGTCTGCAGGCTGGCCCGAAACAAGTTCCCCGTGCAGGAACAGCTGGCCTTCATAATCTGTATCCATGGTAGAAAGCACATAAAGCAACGTGGACTTTCCACAGCCAGATTTTCCCATAATAGAGGCGAATTCCCCCTCTTTCACCGAAAAAGAGATATCCTTCAGCACGTGAAAAAGTACCGGCTTTTTAAAATGTTTGTTGATATTCCTGGCTTCGAGTATGTTTTCCATCCTGCTTATAATCGATTTATGATCCTAACCGGATCTATTTTTTTCGCTCTTTTAGAGGGAAGATATCCGGCAAGGAAAGTGGCAACTATTGCAAAACTGATCCCGATGATATAGAACCACGGATCAAAATTCACCGGATAGGTCTCTATGGTGGGCAATGCCTCTGTCTCAAAAGGTGTATTGCTTATCACCACCGAAAGCAGGTACCCGACCAACAACCCGGTGACCCCGCCAATGATCCCAATGATAAGAGCCTGGCTCATAAATACCCATTGCACATCCCTGCCCGTAAAACCTGTCGCCTTCAAAATGGCTATATCGTTCATTTTTTCGTAGATAAGCATATTCAGGATATTGTAGATCCCAAAACCTGCCACCAGCAGCAAAGTCACCGATACCGAGTAGGAAATGAGATTCCTTACCGTATTTCCCGTTTCGAACTGCGCATTGGCCGTTTGCACATCTACAGCTCGTAGCCCGTATTGTTCCTCTATCTTCTTTGCCAAACCAACAGCGTCATCTGTATCATAAAGTTTAACGTTTATGTCTGTGATGTAATTTTCAGGCTGCCCCAGGATCTTCTGCGCGGTTTTAAGGTTGGTATAGCTCTGTATATTATCAATATCTGAAATTCCGCTCTGGTAGATCCCGACCACTTTAAGCGGGAAAAGCTCTCCCTGCACCGTATTCACCTGAACCCTTTCCCCTATTTCAAGGGACATCTTTTCTGCTACGCCGGAACCAAGAATGATCGCATTGGCGGTATTTTCAAGGTCTTGCGGACTTCCCTCAACTATGTAGTCACCAAGATTTGAGAGTTCCGCTTCCTGCAGAATATTTACCCCGGTTAGGTTTCCTCCCAGGTCTATGGGCCCGGCGATATAAAATATCTGCGTCTTCACCTGTGGCAAAGCGCCCCTCACCCGAGGGTCCTTCTCTAAAAGATCGATCAGCGGTTGCGCATTGTGGATCTTTTTTTGAGTCTGCTTTGGTTTGATGGACCTCACCATATTTAAAGAACCGCTCAAAGCCTCATAAATATCTACGGGCTGCTGCTTTGACGGCTGTATCTCATTATAAATATGGATGTGTGGGGTCTGATTTAAAATAAGGTCGTCCAGCATGTTGTTAAGTCCGGTCATAAAGCTCACCAGCGTGATATATGAACCAATGCCAAACGTGACACCCAGGGCAGCGATTATCGTCTGCTTCAGCTTGCTAAGCAGGTGGGTTTTGGCGATGCTCATTATGACCGACCTCTGAATCATTCCTTTGGCTTATAAATGAGGGTTTCTGCAGTGATCCCTTCCAGGATCTCTACGGAATCCAGGCTCTCCAGGCCGACAGTCACCTGTACCTCTCCATCTTTGGTCTTTACTTTATTCTTCCCCACCAGATACGCCCTGGGAATCACCAAAGTGCTGTCTTTTTTTGCAGTCAGGATATTGGCCTCTCCAGAAAGGCCGGGGTACAACACCTCAGGTGCTTCCGTAAAAAGGGCTTCAACCAGGAAGGTCTGGTTGCGTTCATCTTTTTCAGGATAGATCTTGCTTACCTCGGCCTCAAAAACGTGATCTCCGTAGGCATCTAAGGTGAGAAGAACGGGTTGTCCTACCTTTACCCTCACTATATCCACTTCATCTACCAGCATTTCAATCACGAAATCCTCCTCTTTTCCTATTGATGCCAGGGGCTGGGAAGAAGTGATCAACTCGCCGGGATTTTTATGCAGAGCGTAGACTTTCCCGTTTATCTTGCTGGTCACCGAAAAATCCCTGGTGTTTACCAGGGCAAGTCGGTAAGTGTTCTCTGCCTGCTCCAGTTGGGTTTGCAGTTCATCTTCGGTTCGTGAATACTTTTTCTGAAGCAACTCAAGCGAATTGGATGAAAGCTCGTAAGCCAGCTTCCTGGACTCAAAAGTGGCTTTAGACCCTATCCCCTGTGCCCATAATTTCTCCTGCCGGTAATAATTAATGGAATCATCTTTATACTTGAGCCTTGCTGCCTTCAGTTCTTCTTCTATGCTGCTGAGTATCCCTGAACTTCCACGATAATTTTTCTTAGCCAGGTCCAGAGCGGCACGGGCATTTTCTGTGGCAAGTTTTGGGCTGGTGTTGATGATCTGCGCGATCACCTCCCCTTTGGCCACCAGGTCACCCTCTTCTACCAGGTTTTCGTCCAACAGCCCGCTAACCGGGGCGTAAGCCTGGTAAAGACTATCGGGCTGTATGGTCACCGAAGAATAGACCGATTCTGTAATTCCGGTTTTAACGGGATAGGTCTTTTCCTGCTCATTTCCGCAGGAAATAAGCAGGAACATTAGAAAAATTGCGTGCAGCAACCGAACCATACAAAATCTTTTCCCAAAATTAACCGATACTCAGCCCTTTCCGAATGACATATATCATATTATAAATGGCTGGGTCATAGTAAATTTAATCAAAGTCTCAAAGCTATGGAGATCTCCTATTTCTTAGCCAAATTCTGGGGTTGGTATCTGCTGATCTTCTTTTTCATCCTTAGTTTCAATCCGGAAAGGATCAAGCAGATCAATGCCGATCTTAAAGACCAGAAATTCCAGATCCTTATCGCTTTTACAGCCATTGTGATCGGCCTTTTGAATGTTCTGTTCCACAACGTGTGGGAGCCAGACTGGCGATTCATTATAACCCTGCTTGGCTGGATAGCCCTTTTCTCTGGACTGGGGCTGTTCATTTTTCCCACCCACACCAGCCGTAAATTGGCGGTGATCAACGTGAAACTAATCCAGCTCCTCTACTTTTTACTGTTCCTGCTGGGGGTTTTCTTGCTCAATGTAGGCTATCAGGTCGTGATGTATTAGAATTAAAAAAGATCGAAAATGAAAGACCTTATCAAAAAATTTTCAGAGTTATCTATAGAAGATGTTCCCCTGGTAGGAGGAAAAAATGCCTCTTTAGGAGAGATGTATAATGAGCTTTCTTCGGAAGGTGTACAGGTGCCCAACGGCTTCGCCACCACTTCTGAAGCTTTTTGGGTATTCCTGAAGGAAAATGACCTGGAAGAGAACCTGAAGCAGCTCATGCAGCAACTGGATCATGAGAATTATACCAATCTTTCCGAAACCGGAAAAAAAGCCAGGGAGACTATAATGAACGCCCGACTTCCTGAAGAACTTGCGAAGGCGATTGTTGCTGCCTACAATGAACTGGGAGATCAAAAGGACGTCCAGGTGGCCGTTCGCAGCAGTGCCACGGCAGAGGATCTCCCCCAGGCCAGTTTCGCAGGCCAGCATGAATCGTATCTGAATATTTCCGGAAAAGAGGCCCTGCTGCAGGCAGTTCAGAAATGCTACGCCTCTTTATATACAGACCGGGCCATAAAATATAGGGAAGATCAGGGATTTGAGCATAGCGAGGTAGCACTCTCGGTAGGCGTGCAGAAAATGGTACGCTCAGACCGTGGCTGCTCGGGCGTGGGCTTTACCATAGAACCGGAATCTGGTTTTAGGGATGTGATACATCTATCGGGAGTATGGGGACTTGGGGAGAATATTGTGCAGGGAACGGTAAACCCCGATGAATTTTTCATTTTTAAGCCTACCCTGCAAAAGGACAAACAAGCCATTATTCAGAAAAAACTGGGGCGTAAGGAAAAAACCATGGTCTATGCCGCCTCTAACGGACATTCATCAACTGTAAACATTGAGACAGAAGCCTCCAAACAGGACCAGTACGTTCTGAATGATGAGGAAGTTCTTACCCTTGGCCGTTGGGCCCTGTTGATCGAACAACATTATGGAAAGGCTATGGATATTGAATGGGCAAAAGACGGGATCTCCAATGAATTGTTCATTACCCAGGCCCGGCCCGAGACCGTTCATCACACTCTTAAAGAGGAGCTTCAGTTCGAGTACAGGCTAAAGGACAAAGGAGAGATCCTGGTAAAAGGCAATGCCATAGGATCAAAGATCGCGGTAGGTACCGCCCGCATTTTAGAGTCACCCCGTGAAGCCGACAAACTGCAGGAGGGAGACATCCTCATCACCGAAACCACAAGTCCGGACTGGGACCCCATCTTAAAAAGGGTCGCTGGTGTCATTACCGATCGTGGCGGAAGAACCAGCCACGCCGCCATTGTAGCCCGTGAACTGGGAGTGCCTGCCGTGGTAGGTACATATTTTGCCACTCAGAACATTAGTGACGGAGAGACGGTCACCGTATCCTGTGCCGAAGGAAAGACCGGAATTGTCTACAAAGGCAGCCTGGAATATGAGAAACAGGAACTTGATTTCGACCAGATAAAACTTCCGGGAACCGAAGCCAAGCTTATTCTTTCAGATCCCGAAATGGCCTTTCAGCTTTCATTTTACCCAAACAACGGGGTTGGCCTGCTGCGTATGGAATTCATCATCACCCATATGGTCAAAGTGCATCCCATGTCCCTGATCAAATTTGAGGAACTGGAAGATCCCGAAACCAGGAAAAAAATAGAGGAACTAACGGCAGACTACGGAAGGAAAGAAGATTATTTCATTGATCAACTTAGCCAGGGAATTGCAAGTATGGCGGCGGCATTTTATCCTAAAGAGGTGATCGTAAGAATGAGTGATTTTAAAACGAATGAATATGCCAATCTTATTGGCGGCACCCAGTTTGAACCCAAAGAAGAGAACCCAATGCTTGGCTTTAGAGGAGCTTCAAGGTACTACAGCGATCTCTATAAAGACGGGTTTGCCCTGGAATGCAGAGCCATTCAAAGAGTGAGGGACGAGATGGGGCTTGAAAATGTGAAGGTGATGATCCCTTTTTGCCGTACCATTGAGGAGGGTAAAAAAGTGGTAGAAATAATGGCCCAAAACGGATTGAAGCAGGGCGACAAGGGACTGGAGGTCTATGTGATGGTAGAGATCCCCAGCAACGTGATCTTACTTGAAGAATTTGCAGAGATCTTTGACGGTTTTTCAATAGGCTCCAATGACCTAACCCAACTAACCCTGGGAATTGACAGGGATTCGCAGATGATGGGTTCGTTATTTGACGAGAATGACGCCGCGGCAAAAAAGATGATCTCCATGGCCATTCAAAAAGCTAAAAAAGCGGGTAAAAAGATCGGACTATGTGGACAGGCTCCCAGTGATTTCGCGGACTTCGCCTCCTTTTTGGTTAACGAAGGGATCAGCAGTATTTCATTTAACCCCGATGCCTTGCTGAACGGGATTAACAATATCAACCGGGCAGAAGAGAACAGAAAAGTGGAAACCTAATATCGTCTAGAAGCCCAATGACGGGAAGGTATTTCCGCTTTGAAGTTCACCAGTTTTGTAGCCTTTCATGAACCATTCCATGCGTTGCTGTGAAGTACCGTGTGTAAAGGCATCTGGAACCACGCGGCCCGATGTGCGTCTTTGTATGGCATCATCACCCACAGCGCTGGCAGCGCTCATCGCCTCTCCAATATCGCCTTCTTCAAGATATTCCCTGTTATGATGTGCCCACAGCCCGGCATAGAAATCTGCCTGCAACTCAAGTGCCACGGAAAGCTGATTCGCCTCGGCAGTGCTCATTCCCTGCTGTAGCTGTCTTACCTGCTGCATGGTTCCCAACAGGCCCTGCACATGATGTCCCACCTCGTGGGCGATCACATAGGCTATGGCAAAATCCCCTTTTTCGGCACCAAAGCGGGTGTGAAGCGCTTCAAAAAAGCTAAGGTCCATATAGATCTTTTCATCGGCAGGACAGTAAAAGGGTCCGGAAGCAGCCGATGCGCCCCCGCAGGCTGTTCTTACAGCATCTGAGAACAGCACCATTCCCGGTTCCCGATAAGTACTTCCGTTTTGCTGAAAGATCTCATGCCACACATCTTCGGTATCGGCGAGCACTGTTGCGCTAAAATCTCCCAGTTCCTTTTCTTCAGCTGTTAATTCCCTGGCCTCAGTAGTAGTTCCGGATTGATCCTGAAGTTGTTCAAGTACTTCTGTAGCATCACCTCCCGAAAACAGCTGAAATAAAACAATGATCAATCCTATAAGGCCGCCGCCGATGGCTATTTTACCCCCGGTTGAACTGCCCCTTCGATCCTCAACGTTTGAACTTTTTCTTCTGCCTCTCCATTTCATATTATTCGGTTTAATGATCATAAATTAGGAATAGATTTCCTGGCATTGTGTTTCTTAAATCCTAAAATTGATTTTGTGAAGAAAAATTTCCGAAGGTATCACTTGCGGTAATCTATGTGATACTCTTCGCCCTTGATCATCTTGAATTCTTCTTTGTTCACGATGATCCTTATAACGTCCTGCCAGCCGCCATGGCTCTTAAGGCAAAGACTGGAATCTGTAAGGTGCACTTCCAACCAGTGTTTCCTGTACCTGCACCTGAAGGTGATCTTTTTAACATTTTCGGGAAGCTGCGGATTAAAATAAAGACACTCCTTTTTGAACTCCATCCCGGTATAACAACGGTGTATGAGGTCTACCGTACCGGCCATAGCTCCCAGGTGGATCCCTTCGGCCGTAGTACCTCCCTGTATATCATTAAAATCGCTGATCAAAGCCTTTTTAAAATCGTGCCAGGAGCGCTCACGGTGAGACCGCGCATAAACCCAGGAATGCACTACCTTGCTAAGCGTCGAACCATGGGAGGTGATGTCCTGATAATAGGAAATATTTGCAGGGATCTGCTCCTGTGTATCAAATTCATATCCCATACGTTCAAAGATCTCGGTAAGCTCCTCCGCTGAAAAAAGGTAGAATAACATCAGTACATCGGGCTGTTTGACCGCCTTATAATTCTCCACACTGTCGCCTTCACTCTCTAAAACTCTGTCCAGACGGATATTTTCTCCATACTTTTCATTGTACTTTTTCCAATCCAGGTCCTTCAGGTTATGAAAACCCTCGAATTGCTCAATGATCTTTCCCTGCTTGATAAAAGGAATGAACATGTTTCTGATTACCCTGTCCCAGCGCGCCAGTTCATCTTCATCTATCTCCAGGATGCTCATGAGCTGGCGTTCACGGCGGGTATTCAGCTTATCCATTGCCTCTTTGGCATGCACCAGGCACCACACGGCCATGAAATTGGTGTAGGCATTGTTCTTTAAACCTGCTTCTTCTGAATCTTTATAAGCAGTATGGTACTCATCTGGTCCCACCACATTGTGGATCTCGTATTTTTGACGCTCCTCATTAAAGACAGCCATACTGCTCCAGAACTTCGCGATCTCCAGCATGATCTCTGCCCCGTAGAAGGATAAGAACTGAAGGTCGCCCGTAGCCTGGAAATACTGCCACACATTATAGGCTATAGCCGCGTTCACGTGGCGCTGCAGGTAGGTATTATCGGGAAGCCACCTGCCCGACTCGGGGTTGAGGTGGATCACCTGGCTTTCTTCTCTCCCGTTACTGCCGCTTTGCCACGGAAACATGGCTCCCTTAAATCCATTCTCGCGGGCAGCGAACCGGGCTTCGGGCAGGCGCCTGTACCGGTACATCAACAGCGCCCGGGTAAGTTCGGGGATACTGATGTTGTAAAAGGGAAAAATGTAAAGCTCATCCCAGAATATGTGCCCGCGGTAGGCTTCTCCGTGCCATCCCCGGGCGGGAATGCCCGAATCCAGATCAATGGTATTTAAAGTGAAGGTCTGGAAAAGGTGAAAAATATGGAACCTCAGCAATAATTGATCATTGGTATCATCGGCTTCAAGGGTAATTTCGCACTGCTCCCACAATTCATCCCATGCCTGCCGGTGCGATTTTCTGAGTTCGGCAAAATTCGGAATTCGTTTCACCAATTTCTTGGCTTCAGATAAAGGGTCAGAAATGGCTTTATCTTTTGAAGTGTAAATGCTCACGAGCTTCTCAATGCGGGCCGTCTTCTTCTCCTGCAGCTCAAAAGTGAGCTCCTGCGCCACGTATTTTTCTTCGGAAAAAGATTGGCGCTCCACAGAACTGTCGTAAAGATCAAAGAAAACGGAGGTTTCGGCTGCCTGCGCCATGACGATCTCAGACTGGCAGCTCATCGCCTTCAGAAAGATCCCGTCTTCTTCAAAATTGCCTTTATTAAGCAGGTTAAGATGTTTGCTGTTGAAATCGCGGTACCTTGCCACACCGGTATTGCTCACCCCGCCATCAAGAGCCGAGTGTATTGTGACTTTACCCGACCAGTTCTGCGGAATGATCTCCCATTCAACGGCCGCCAAATGCATATTGCTCATGCTCACTATCCTTCGGCTTACCAACAGGGTCTCCCGCTGTTCTTTATCGCAGAATTGTATCCTGCGCTCCAGCACTCCTTCCCTAAGGTCCAATTCCTGAAAAAAATCTGTGATCTCAACCTCATCTATGTTGAACCACTCCCCTTCTTCCGGTTTGAACTTGAGAATGGTCCAATCTGGCCATCTTACCAGGTCTTCGTTCTCAATGATCTTTCCGTGGATCTCAGACTGCAACCGATTGTATCCGCCAGCCAGATAAGTTCCGGGGTAATGAGAGGCAGATTCATGAACCCCGTCTATGGCTCCGCGAGCGGCAAAATATCCATTCCCGAGGGTACATAAGGCTTCCCGCAGCCTTTCTTCCGCAGGGTCATAATTAGAATATGTTACCTTCCACCCTTCCATTTTACCTATAGATTCAACAGCCTTTTGAAGAATTGTTTTACCTGCTCCAGGTCTTCCAGGTGGTAATCTGCATAGGTGTCGCGGCCATGATCTCCAACCAGGATACCCAGACCGTTGGCTACAAATTTGAAAGCGTCCTCATCGGTTACATCGTCCCCTACATAGACAGAGAAAGTGTCTTTTCCTTTATTGATTTCCTTTTTCAGGAATTCCACAGCCTTTCCTTTATGCCAGTCAATTGCCGGACGAATCTCGATCACTTTCTTTCCACCTGCCCCTATTACCTGCGGATGATCCTTTAGAACAGCTTCTACTATCTCATGCACCTCCCGCTCCCTTTCTGGCAGTACCTGCCTGTAATGCACGGCAAGGGTAAATTTCTTGCGCTCAAAATCAACTCCCGGAAGGTGTTCCAGTTTTTCTTTTAGGATAGGTTGGAGCTCATTAAAAACGGGCATTACCTTTACCGCTTCCTCATGATCACGGGCAAAACCTTTAGGCCCAGATATCTCGAACCCGTGACTGCCGGCATAGAACAGTTCCGGCAGCCCCACTCTTTTTTTCACGTCTGCAAGTCCGCGGCCGCTCACCACAGCCACCGGATATTTCTCCGCAAGATCTTCCACCAATTCCCGCATCTCATCTGAAATTTCTGCGTCTTCATGATGCTCGACGATTGGCGACAACGTCCCGTCAAAATCCAGGAAAAGCAAAGGAGTTTGACCTTTGAACTGAGCCGATAGCTCACCAAAACATTTTATAGCCGATGGCAGCACCTTGGGATCTTTACTTTTTTTGAACTCCATATCCAACTGCTTTAGATTATCCACAACCAGGTTTGCCCCCTTCTCTAAAAGTTCCTTTTCATTAGAAGCATTTTTGATGCCTATCACCAACCGGAATTCCCCTTTCTTTCCGGCCTCCACTCCTGCCTGTGCATCTTCTACCACAAGAGTTTCCTGCGGCGGGATATCAAGCTGCCGTGCCGCTTCCAAAAAGGTATCTGGCGCAGGTTTTCCCGGCAGATTCTTTTCTTCGGCTGTGATGCCATCAACCCGTACCTCAAAGAGATCACTAAGTCCGCTAAGGTCAAGGATCTTTTGGCAATTTTTGCTGGCAGAGACCACAGCGGTCTTAATGCCTTGCGCCTTCCAAGATCGAATCACCTCTACATTCTGTTCAAAAACCTGCACTCCTTCCTGCGCCAGGAGCTCCTGGTAGATGCTGTTCTTCCGGTTTCCTATTCCGCAGACAGTTTCAGCATCACGGCCATCTTCCGCAGAGCCATAAGGCAGATCGATTCCGCGAGACCTTAAAAAGGCCATAACCCCGTCATACCTTGAAATTCCGTCAATGTATTTCGGATAATCCTCCTCGATCACAAATGCTTGAAACTGCTCTTTTCCGACCTCTGCCCGTTTAGAGTTATACTCGTCAAAAACCGACTTCCAGGCACGCGCGTGCTGAGAAGCCGTTTGGGTGAGGACCCCGTCAAGATCTATAATTGCAGCTCTAATTGCGTACTTCATTTTATTTGGTTTGGTAGTTAAAAATCGTTTCTAAAAAGCTTAATTATCTGAATTATGATGGTAGGCAACAGGCTGGCAACTGCTATGAGCAACCATTCCCTACTTCCCAGGGAGACAAAAGCCAGTACTTCGGCCAAAACCGGGATGAAATAGGCGGCCATAAGCACCACAACACAAAAGATCACGGCGAGCCATACATACTTATTGCGAGTCACCTGGTTATTGAACACGTTTTCTTTTGCCTCTCGCATGTTAAGCACATGAAGGAATTGTGCAAAGGCCAGGCTGAAAAAAGCGATATTGTTGTTGATCTCTTCGGAAGTTTCCCAAACGAAATGTCCGTAAAAATAGGCTCCTGAAACGGCTCCCCCTATGATCAGTCCATAAATGCCTATCTGCAGCCAGTTCTTCCTGGTAATTATAGGCTCTTTAGGATCTTTGGGAGGCATTTTCATTACCTCTTCATTTCCTTCGCCTACTCCCAGTGCCAGTGCCGGAAAAACATCAGACAACAAGTTAAGAAAGAGCAACTGCAATGGCAAAATGGGAAGTATGAAAAGGGTGAAACTGATGAGGGCGATCAAAATGATCTCCCCAAGATGATAGGAAAGCTGGTACATCACAAATCGCCTGATGTTTCCAAATATGATCCGTCCCTGTTTTACGGCAACAACAATAGAATCAAAAGAATCATCTTTCAGCACCACGTCCGATACCTCCTGGGCTACCTGGGTGCCGCGTTTACCCATGGCAATACCGATATCTGCTTTCTTGAGGGCCGGGGCGTCATTCACCCCGTCACCCGTCATGCCAACGATCTCCCCCTGTTCCTGAAAATGTTTGATCAAAACCAACTTTTGCTCTGGATCTACTCTCGAAAAAACCTGGGTATTTCCTAATTTTTGATGGTTGCCGTCATTCATTTCCTTCTGCAAGTGTTTACCGTGCATTACCCTGTCCTCCCCTTCTTCTTCAGAAAAAAGATGCACTTGTTTCCCCACATTTTTGGCTGTTCCCGGATGATCGCCGGTTACCATCACTACCTTTATTCCCGCCTCCTTGCAAACCTCCATGGACTTTGCCACCTCCTTTCGCGGCGGATCAAGGAATCCTATAAGACCAACAAAAATGAGATCATGCAGAAAATCTTCGGCTTCTTCACCCTCCGGAAGAATATCTGTGTTTTTGTATGCGAATGCCAGCACGCGAAGACCGTCTTCGGAAAGTTCATTGTTCCTCTCCTTCCATTTCTCCTTTTCATCTTCGGAAAGATCACTTATCTCACCTTCTTTCAGGATCTTTACACATCGCTCAATAATGGCATCTGGAGAGCCTTTTCCGGCCACATAATACTCATCATTTTCGGCACAAATTGTTCCCATGACCATTGAATCTGAATCGAAAGGGTCGTGCATTTCCCGTTCAAGTTCCTCCATTTCTTTGAATAGGTCAGGATCGACCTTCTTTACCAGGTTCAAGAGAGCGAGTTCCAAAGGATCTCCCTGCCCGGCGGGATGACCGTCTTCCTCTTCAGTCCTCTGCTCCCCATTTTCGGGCAGGGACGCATCGTTCGCCAGCACAGCGATTCGTAGGATCTGCCTGTAATTTTCATCTTCTCCCGACTCCCCTCCTTCTACAGTGGGCTTTTCTTTTGAATGCCAGTCTATCTTCAACAGCTTATCTCCCGGAAAATATAAGGTATCCACCGTAAGCTGATTTTTGGTAAGCGTTCCGGTTTTGTCTGTAAAGATCACCGTGGTCTCTCCCAAAGTTTCAACTGCACTTAATTTCTTGATGAGTACATTCTTTTTTGAAAGCCGGAACATGCCGCGGGCCAGGGCAATACTGGCCACAATGGGCAAACCTTCGGGAATGGCGGCAATGGCCCAGGCAATTGAAGTCTGTACCAACTGGTACATTTCTTTGCCCGCCAGCCAGCCTATCACGAAAAAGGCTGCAGCCATGGCCAGAATGACCCAAATAAGGTTTGTAGTAAGCTTATTCAGTTTTTTAGATAGCGGCGTATCATCATTCTCCTGTTCTTCCACCAGGCTGGAAATGTTCCCCACCTCGGTATCCATGCCTGTACCAAAGACCAGAGCGCTTCCTTTTCCGGCAGTGACGGCCGTACCTTTATAGACAATATTGGTGCGGTCGGCCACCTGTTTCTCCTCTTTAATGGCCTCGGAATTTTTATCCACAGGAACAGATTCGCCCGTAAGAGGAGATTCATCCACCTTAAGTTCTGTTGCCTCAACTATACGGGAATCAGCCGGTACAAGGTCTCCGGCTTCAACGATCAGCAGGTCACCTGGAACCACTTCTTCGGCATCAATCTGCACCTGATTGCCACTCCGTATAACCTTTGCCTCAATGCGGTCAAGTTTCCTGATAGCTTCCATCGATTTTTGTGCCTGGAATTCCATCCAGAAGCCAATTATGGTATTCACTAGCAAGACAACCAGAATGGCAATTCCCTCGGGCAAGTCTCCAAAGCTGAAGGCGAGGAATGCCGCGGCGGTCAAAAGATAGATCACCGGATTATTGACCTGGGACACCACCAGGTCCCAGATGCTTCTTTTTTTGGTTTCTCTTAATTTGTTTCGCCCGAACTGCTTCAGTCTTTTATGGGCTTCATCCTTGGAAAGGCCATTTTCGGCATCGGCAGTGAGTTCCTCTGCTACCTGCGGGAACTCTTTGCGATAAGCATCATTGACCTTCTTTTTCTTTTCTGAAGCCACAGCACCGGTTTTTAAAGAAGGTCATTCATTTGCACCTTGTTCAACAGCTTTTGAAACAGAGGTTCTACATCCTCTTTTTTCAGCAATTCGGTTCCCGGAGATTTTATGGTGGCGCTTCCGCAGGCAAGGCCGTACAAAATGGCCTTTTCCAATTCATCGCCCCTGGAGAGACTGTAAACCATGCCGGCAACCATACTGTCTCCCGCGCCAATAGAGCTGACATGAACTACCTCGGGCGCGGGAAAATGTCGCACCTTACCCTTTGTAGCGAGCAAAGCCCCCTGTGAGCCCAGAGAAAGTACGATGACCTCTACCGGGTATTTTTCAAGCACCTGCAGCAGAAGTTCTTTTTGCTTCTGCTCATCGTCTGCTTTTATCCCTACCAGGTCTTCGAGTTCGTTCTTGTTCGGTTTTAAAAGGTAAGCCCCTTTTTCCAGGATCTTGGAAAAGGCTTTTCCTGATGTGTCCAGTACCAGTTTTACATTATTTTCTGCGGCTTTTTCAGCTACCTGGGCATAAAAGTCATCGGGTACTCCCGGCGGAAGACTGCCGCTGGCCACCCAAAAATCCGCCATTTTATAAAGATTTAAGCGGGTAAGAACGTCCTGGAATTCTGTTTCAGAAAGGGAAGGTCCGGGAAAACCGAAGCGGTACAACTCCCCCGAAGAAGTTTCGGTAACCGCGATATTCTGCCTTATGGCTTCTGCTATTTCCACTGTGTCCTGCTTCACTCCTTCCTGCTCCAGCAGGTCTTTAAAGATCTCTCCGGTATAACCTCCTCGGGAATAGATGGCGGTAGTTTCCCCGCCAAGACGGTGGATGACACGGGAAACGTTGACCCCTCCTCCACCGGGATCCAGCTTTGCTTTT
The DNA here is from genome assembly GCF_900102915.1 of Salinimicrobium catena. Taxonomy (GTDB): domain Bacteria; phylum Bacteroidota; class Bacteroidia; order Flavobacteriales; family Flavobacteriaceae; genus Salinimicrobium; species Salinimicrobium catena. Next base: position 234,742 of record NZ_FNGG01000003.1, on the reverse strand, counting down.
TCACACCTCAGCTTTTCCCCTGGATATACTTTTTCTACTCGGGTATACAGGTCAAGAGCCGGATTTATGGTAAGGGTCAGGATCATGTCTAATAACAGGTTGAGGTTATAATCATCTGAAATGTCAGGATTTATACCTAATTTAAGAATAACTTTTTCAACAGAAAAGCCCATTGATAAATATCATTGAACAAAGACCGCCCGGTTCGTAAATTCAAAGTTAAACCCACGGTACATGATCAACAATGCCCACAGCTTGACCACAAATGAGGTGATCTCCCGTCTGGAGGTGGATCCCAGGATCGGACTCACCTCGGCCGAAGCTGAAGAAAGGCTGTTGAAATACGGAAAGAACCGGCTCGAAAAGACCCGGCCCAAAAGAACCTGGCTGATTTTTCTGGAGCAGTTCCTTGACCCGGTCATCTATGTGCTCGGCGGCGCTACTCTTTTGGCTTTTCTCTTCAACGAGATCCTGGAAGGCTTTGCGGTACTGGTAGTGATCCTCATCACGGCTTCCATTGGTTTTTTTATGGAATGGCAGGCAGTAAGATCGGTCGAGGCCCTGCAAAAGCTGGTAGAGACATTTGCCAATGTGCTTAGAGACGGACAGGAAAGGCACCTGAACCTGCAATTTCTGGTGCCGGGGGATATAATCCTTCTCAAGGCTGGAGACGTGGTACCCGCTGATGCCCGTTTGCTAGAGGAACAAAGCCTGGCGGTCAAAGAAGCCGCTCTAACCGGCGAGAGCAACCAGGTAGACAAACACACGGCTTCATTAGAAGAATCTACTGTTCTGGCAGAAAGGGCAAACATGCTCTTTAAGGGCACGATCATTTCAAGAGGAAGCGGTAAAGCAGTGGTCACCGCCACCGGTGATGTGACGGTACTGGGAGAAATAAGTAAACTAACCCGCCAGGCTACGAAAGTAAGGACCCCACTGGAGCGCAAACTTTCCCGCCTGAGCCATAAGCTCATTTGGCTTACCATCATTCTTGCCGTAATGATCGCCGTTACAGGATATTTACAAGGAGAGGACCTGTTGCTTATGATAGAAACGGGCATCGCTCTTGCCGTTGCAGCTATCCCCGAAGGGCTGCCTATAGTCGCAACCATTGCCCTTGCCCGCGGAATGCTGAAGCTGAGCCATCGCAAGGTGGTGATCAAAAAACTGGAAGCGGTGGAAACCCTCGGGGCAACCGGGATCATATGTACCGATAAGACCGGAACCCTTACCGAGAACAAAATGGCTGTGCACAGGGTGCTTCTCATGGATGCTGATTTTGGCCCGGAGGAATGGTGTGAAAAAAGTACGGCTGAAAGTATGCTCTTAAAAGAGAATTTTCGGGATCTTCTAAAGGTGGCGGTATTATGCAATAACAGTAAAAGAGAGGAAGGCAAACTGGTGGGAGATCCGGTTGAAGTGGGGTTGCTCAACTTCTCTAACGAGATCGAATTTGATGAGGAAAATATCAGAGAGGAGTATCCCAGGATCAGGGAGGTCCCTTTTGATGCTGACATCAAAAAAATGGCAACTATTCATACGAACAAGGACGAATGTTACATAGCCGTAAAAGGCGCTTTTGAAAGCCTTATAGAATCCTGCGAGTATATTCTGAAGGAAGACGGAAGCAAAACCGCTTTTTCAGATAAGCAAGGTTGGGCAGAAAAGGTGAATTTCCTGGCAGCTTCCGGAATGCGGGTGCTGGCTTTCGCTTCTGCCCATTCTAAGGAACCACCTCGTGAAAATGCCATTTTCAGTAATCTTGTATTCATAGGTGTTACCGCCTTTTTAGATCCTCCCAGGAGCGACATCCGCCAGGCGATCGCCACCTACAGGAATGCCGGCATCAAAGTGGTGATGATCACGGGAGATCATCCAGATACTGCCCGAAAGATCGGGGAAGAAATAGGATTACTCTCTTCCGCAGAAGATAGACAGGAGGTCGTTCATGGGGGAGACCTGCCGGAATATGATAAAATGTCGGCCGCTAAGGAGGAGCAGGTATTGCAGGCCAGTATTTTTGCACGCATGGCGCCGAAACAAAAACTGGACCTGGTGAACCTCTATCAAAAGAACAACCAGGTTGTGGGAATGCTGGGTGACGGGGTGAACGATGCCCCGGCCCTTAAAAAAGCCGATATTGGGATCGCAATGGGAATTAGAGGTACTGAGGCCGCAAAAGAAGTGGCCGATGTGATCCTGATGGATGATAAATTCACCTCAACAGAACTAGCCATAAGGCAGGGTCGCACCATCTTTGAAAACATTCGTCAGTTCGTTGTCTTCCTGCTTTCCTGTAACCTGGCGGAGATCATTTCGGTTGGAGCGGCATCTATGGTGAACCTGCCCATGCCGTTATTGCCGTTGCAGATCCTTTTCCTGAACCTGGTGACCGATGTTTTTCCCGCCCTGGCACTGGGAATGGGAAGGGGTGATAAAAAAGTGATGGAGCAACCGCCGCGAGATCCAAAAGAAGCTATACTTACACATAAACTCTGGCTCTCAATTGTGGTGTTTGGACTTACCATTACCACTGCGGTCATTGGCATCACCGTCTATGCCTGGCACTACAAAGAGTACTCTCTGCTGGAGGTAAACAATATGGCATTTTACACCCTTATTTTCGCACAATTGCTCAATGTCTTTAACCTTCCCAAGAAAGAACGATCTTTCTTTGTCAATGAAGTGACCACAAATGAATGGATTTGGGCGGCACTGGCATTTTCATTGCTTATCCTGGTCGTCGTGTACCACATTCCTGTTGTAGCCGAGGTCCTCAACCTGGTGCCGCTCAATTTGGAACAGATCCTTACCATTGGAGCTTTTGGGATAGCAGGCTTGATCGTTACTCAAGGTCTTAAAAGGTCTGGATTGACCATTTAAGTTTACGCCAAGCACATTCCGCCGTCAATTACCTGGATAGTTCCCGTGATATAGCTGCTCTGGTCTGAAGCCAGGAAAAGTGCGAGATCGGCAATTTCCTCATTTTCTGCGTAACGATGCAGCAAAGTGGCATTTTCAAATCCTTCTTTAGCATTTTGAGGATCTTCGGGTGAGATCTGCTCTTCAATAGACCTTATCATCCTGTTGTTCACCGGTCCAGGATGAATGCTGTTGACCCTGATCTTTTTTTCGGCAAATTCCATGGCCGCTACCCTCATAATACCTACCACCGCGTGTTTGCTGGCCACGTAGGGTCCAAGATTGGAAAAACCCTTAATTCCGGCAACAGAAGAAGTGATGATCACGCTGCTTCCTTCGTGCATTTTTGGAATGACGTACTGGCATCCCAGCCATACCCCCTTTAGGTTGACCGCGATCACACGATCAAAAATTTCTTCGGGATAATCCATTATGGGCAGAAATTTACCTTCTATTCCGGCGTTGTTGAAAAAGACATCAATTTGCCCGAATTTTTCCAGGCAGGCTTCAGTATATGCCTTCACTTCTTCAGCTCTTGAAACATCTGCCCTGTAAACAGCTAAGTTTTTATTTTTCAGCTCCTCACTCACCCTTTGCAGTTCTTCTTCTTTAAGATCAACGATCAGTACCTTGGCTCCTTCCTCAAGAAATCTTTTTGCTGTCGACTTTCCAATGCCACCGGCCCCACCAGTTATAATGACTACTTTATCTCTTAATCTTTTCATGGCTAAAAGTGTTTGATCCTGAAATTAATGTTTATCAACGGCTTCTGAAATGACAATTATCATTCGCTTCCCGTAATTGATAAATATCATTGTTTCAGTGAGTTATATAAATTAATTTAAACTGCATTAACCAAAACTTCGAAGTCATGAAAAAACTGTTATTACTGTTATTCCTTTTTGGAATGATCAATCCGATGCTCGGTCAGATCACTGAACCTGAGGAACTCAAAGAAGTGGAATTGGTTGCGGTGAATTATAAATATCTCGATGCCGTAACTAATGAAGAAGTTGCCGTACCGGTAAAAAATTTGTCGGAACATGTGGCAAAATACGATATCAAATCATCAGAAATCTATCACGACGATTATGACACTTATGAGGTAAGCTTTTTTATACCTGAAGGAACTGTATTGGCAGCCTATGACAGGGATGGCAAACTGTTAAGAACCATTGAAAGATATAAGAACATTGGACTTCCAGAAGCAGTAAGGAACGCTGTTAAGGAAAGATATCCAAATTGGACGGTGTCTAAAGACGTTTACCTTGTGAACTATCACGATAAAAAAGGTGCCGATAAGAGATATAAACTCAAACTGGAAAACGGTAAAGAAGTGATAAGGATCAAGACAGATTCACAGGGAAATATTTTATAGTCAGTGAAAAGAGGCTTTTTAAGCCTCTTTTTCATTGGGGAAATTCCTATTCGCCCTTTCGAGAATGGCTACAGCCTTTTCATCGGTCACCGAAAAGAAGTTTTCATAGAATTGCCCCACACTGCCAAAATAAGGGGGCTGCTCCAGGCACACTACTTCATCTATTTGCGGTGAAGTTTCCAATTTTCTTATCGTCCCTGAAGGTGCCACGGGAATAGCGACCACGATCCCTGCCGGTTCTTTTTTGGCTACCAGCTTTACCGTGGCCAGCATGGTACTGCCGGTGGCAACTCCATCGTCCACAATGATGACCCATTTCCCACGCAGCTCGTGAGGCTGTGTTTTTGAATAGTAAAGCTCATGCTTTTTATCGATTTCGATCTTTAGTCTTTTCACTTCCCGGTCTAAAAATTCTTCAGGAACATGAGCATCGGGGTTAAGCACATACCCCTCTTCGTTCAATGCCCCTGCGGCGAATTCCGGATTATAAGGATGTCCTATCTTTTTGATGATCACCACATCTAAAGGGGCATTCAGTTCTTTGGCCACGATTTCACCCAAAGGAAGTCCTCCCCGGGGTATGGCCAGGACAACTACCTCCCTGCCTTTATACGTTTGCAGGTGCCGGGCCAATCTGTAGCCGGCATCCTCTCTGTCTGAATACATATGATAGTTATAAATATTCACTGAACCATTCTGCTGATAAGCGCGCTACTTCTTCCATTTTCCCCGGCTCTTCGAATAAATGTGAAGCTCCCGGAATGATCTCAAGTTGCTTTTCACAATTAAGGCTGACGAAGGCTTTTTCGTTCAGCTGTAATACTACGTCATCATCACCCCCTACTATGAACAAAGTGGGAGCTACTACTTTACCTAATTTATCTCCTGCCATGTCTACCCTGCCTCCTCTTGACACTACGGCTTTGATCTCCTCACCAAGCTGGGCTGCAGCCAGCAAGGCAGATGCAGCACCGGTACTGGCTCCAAAAAGACTTTTGTTCAAATGGGCCGTCCAGGGCTCGTGGTTCAACCACTGGATAACTTCGACCAGCCGTTTTGTAAGCAGATCAATATTGAACCTGGCCGAATAATTCTTATCCTCTTCTTCGGTCAACAGGTCAAAAAGCAGGGTGGACAAACCCTTTTTTTGAAGCTGGGAAGCCACATAAATGTTGCGCTTGCTCAACCTGCTGCTGCCACTACCGTGAGAAAAGATCACCAGTCCCACACTGTTTTCGGGAATGATAAGATCTGCCTGGAGCGTCACCTCTTTTAGCTCAATGTTTCTAAATCCCGGTTTTTGCAATGAATTCCCCATTCTAACTTAGCATCAGCCAATTTTTTGTAAATATGCTATGAGACGTGATACATTTCTATTAAATTTATTGAATACCACCTATTATTTAAATGATATCCGTCAGTAAGAATGATCAAAGTCATTTATTAAGGAACCGCAAAAAGCTACTTTGGTATTGACAAATTGTGTAGAAATGGAAACCTTCAGAAGCCGATTGAAAAACGGGGATATTAAAAAAGCCAACTGGCAGGAGTTATATATTCTCACCCGCCACTGGAAATCTGACCTGGAATTCTATATTGGAGACCTGCAGTTCCTGCAACGTCTTATAGGCAAATACTCCATTTGGATAGAAAAAGCACAGAATTCGGTCGCCGTTAGCAAATTGCTCTCAGACCTTCACCAGTTGAGCGACGATGGCAGGAAAATCCTGGACAAATTACAGGATCATCTTGAACACTTGTCGGGATTAATGAACAATGACAAGGGAATAGATCCTGAAAACTTCATTAAGACACATGAAATCATTGAGGATGAGATCTCTCAATTTGTAAAGAGTTTTAGAAACAACCGGAAGGAGGTCTACAGGCTTACGGAAGAAATAATGGACTCTGAAGATCTTACCCCCGAATGAATATGAACCGAAAAACAGGGACCGGGGAAACCTGAGAAAAATCATTCATCTGCCGGGTCAATTGAGTTAAATTTATAAGGAACTTCAAACCGGCGAGAAATGAACCATAATTACACGGCAACAGCAAACGTTTCTTCTTTTTTTATGGAAATTGGTGCACTCTCACGGTTCGCCGGCAGGTTCTTTAAAGAGCTCTTTTCCTGGCCCTTTGAATTCAGGGAGTTTCTAAAACAGTGTTATCAAATGGGTAACAAGTCCCTGCTCCTGGTGGGAGTGACAGGATTCATTCTTGGCCTGGTTTTCACTTTGCAGTCACGCCCAACTTTACTCGAATTTGGTGCAGTATCCTGGATGCCTTCCATGATAAGTATTTCCATAGTACGGGAAATAGGGCCTGTCATTATAGCACTGATCTGCGCCGGCAGGATAGGTTCCAGCATTGGGGCCGAACTGGGCTCCATGCGGGTGACCGAACAGATAGACGCCATGGAGGTTTCGGGCACCAATCCGTTCAAATTCCTGGTGGTGACCAGAATTTTAGCCGCCACTCTCATGCTCCCGGTCCTCATCCTGATAGGTGATCTTATCGCTCTTTTTGGTTCGGCCCTGGTGGAGTATGTAAAAGGAAATGTTTCGTTCCTGCTTTATTTCAATGAGGTCTTTGAAGCCATAAAGTTCAGTGACCTTATGCCGGCGACGATCAAATCTTTTTTCTTCGGATTTGCTATAGGCGTGGTTGGTTGTTTTAAGGGTTACAACAGCAGTAAAGGGACAGAGGGAGTGGGTAAAGCCTCTAACTCTGCCGTGGTTTTCACTTCCCTCCTGCTTTTTATCATTGATTTCATAGCCGTTTTTGTTTCGGATATAATTTACGGATAGATGGAAAATTCAGCTGCACATACACACGGTAAAGCTGTAATTAGCATCAGGAATCTCTGTAAGAGTTTCGGTGACCAGGTAGTGCTTGACAATTTTAACATGGAGATCTATGACGGTGAAAACCTGGTACTGATGGGGAAATCGGGTTCGGGAAAATCGGTCATGATCAAGTGTATGGTAGGCCTTATGGAACCGGATAGCGGAGAGGTCGAGATTCTGGGCAAAAACATGCTGGAACTGCATCACCAGGAAAAGGACGAATTGCGGGCAGAGATCGGTTTCCTTTTTCAGGGAAGCGCCTTGTATGACTCCATGACCGTACAGGAAAATCTGGAGTTTCCGCTAAGACGCCACAAAAAGAAGTTTAAAGGCGGTAACACCAATGAAATGGTGGAAGAAGCCCTGGAAAGTGTGGGATTGGCCCATACAAAATCGTTAATGCCCGCTGAACTCTCCGGCGGAATGCAGCGGCGAATTGCCCTGGCGCGGGCTTTGATCCTCAAGCCGAAGATCATTCTGTATGATGAACCTACTACCGGACTGGACCCCATAACAGCAAAAGAGATCATTCTCTTAATGATGGATATTCAGAAAAAATACAAGACCTCCTCCCTCATCATTACACACGATGTGGATTGCGCCCGGGTCATTTCCAACCGAATGATCCTGCTGCTCGAGGGAACCAATTATGCACAGGGAACTTTTCAGGAGTTGTCAACCTCAAAAGATCCAAAAATAAAAGCCTTCTTTAAATGATTTGAAATGAGAAACAGGAACGCACAAAATATCAAGCTCGGGATATTTGTAATCGCAGGAATCACCATCTTTGTTCTGGCAGTTTATTTTATTGGAAACAGGCAGAACCTGTTTGGGGATTCGATAAGGATTCATTCAGTTTTTAAGAACGTTAGCGGCCTGCAGACCGGGAACAATGTGCGCTTTGCCGGCGTGAACGTGGGTACTGTAAGAGATATCCTTATTCTGAACGACACCAGCATAGTGGTCGAAATGCTGATCAACGAGAAGACAAGGCGGCATATCAAAAAAGACACCCGTGCCACCATAAGTTCAGACGGGCTGGTGGGCAGCATGGTGGTGAACCTGGTACCCGGCGAAGAGGAAGGATCTTCAATGATCAATCCGGGTGATACTATAGAATCCATAAGTAAGATTGCGACGGCCGATATGCTCACCACACTCAATACCACCAACGAAAATGCCGCCCTTTTAACTGCCGACCTGTTGAAGATCACCACAGCGATCAATGATGGAGAAGGTACGCTCGGGGCGCTGATAAAGGACGAAGGCATGGCCACAGATATTAAAAAAAGTATCGCCGGACTTCGCAGAACCAGCGAAGCCGCTGCAGTTTCTGTGAACAGGCTCAACAAAATTCTATCTTCAGTTAATCTAGAAGAAAGCCTGGCGGGACTCATTTTGAACGATACTTCGGCTGCAGGTGAAGTTTCTCAGATCATTGCCGACCTGGGTCAATCTGCAGAGGAAATGAAGCTTATGACAGCTAACCTCCAGGAGTTTTCCGAAGAAATAAAGACAGGAGAAGGCATCCTTAACCACATTATCAATGACACCACCGTAGTGAACCACCTGGATGCTACTCTTCAAAATGCCGAAGAAGCCAGCAAAAAATTTGATGAGAACATGAAGGCCCTGCAGCACAATATTCTGTTTAGGGGATATTTTAGAAAACTGGAACGCCGAAAAGCGAGGGAAGGCAAAAATGAGAACAATAGGTGACATACGTCATACTTTTGACTCCGTGTATTATTTAATTTTAAGCTGTTAATCATTTTAGGTAATGAAAAAGATAATTTACGCCACCGATTACTCAATGAATTCTGTAGCTGCTTTAAAATATGCAGACTATCTGGGTAAGATGCTTCAGTCTGACGTCATTGCCCTGCACGTCTACAGCCCTTCTGAAGAAGAAGGTGGAAAAGTGGAAAGCAGAAAACACCACCAGGAAAAACTCCTGGAATACTGTAAGAAATATCTCAAGGAAGGATTTTCAGAAGCTGAAATTTCTGTTGCGGCTGTAAAAGGCAAAAACGTACCTCATGCCATTCTGGATTTTGTGCGGGATATGGATGTACAGATGATCATTATGGGATCCTGTGGCACCAGTACGCTCAAAGAGCTGCTGGTAGGCAGCACTACCAAAGAGCTTATTCAAATCTCTCATTTTCCTATACTTGCCGTGCCTCCAGACCAACAGCCGGGAAAAATAGCACAGGTACTTTTCGCAAGCACCCTTGAAGATGAAGACATAGCATACCTACTGGATGTCACCACAATGTTATCACCCATCAATGCGAGGATCAAGGTGGTGCATATTACCCATAAAGACGGAGAAACCGCACAGAAAGCTCTTGAAGACTTCAGAATTAAGGTTGAGAAGAGGATTTCTTATGAACTACTGGAGTATGAATCCATTCATTCCCCGCATGTCTATGAGACCCTGCAAAAGACCATAGACGAAACCCGGCCCGATATGGTAGTGATAGGCGAACATCCTGAAAAAAGTGAGATCAACAAGGTAATCAAGCGCGACAAGGTTAAGAAAATGCAATCCTGCACCAAGGTGCCCATTCTTACCCTACCGGCTCTAATATAAAGAAAAACCTGTCTCAAAAATTATCCATGATCCTGTAATGAAATGAGAGGATACGACTAATTTTAAGACAGGTTTTTTCTATCTATTCTACAATGAATTTTCCCTGCATCTGAATGTAATGTCCGGGAAAACTACAGATAAAATCATAAGTGCCGGCGGCAGGTGCTTTGAATTCTATGGTAGTTTCTTCACCTCCCCCTATCATTTCGGTGTTCGCGATCACCTTATCTGTATTCTGCGGAATATAGTCGTTGCTTTTTGCAGACGCTGCCTGCTGGGCAAACTTCGCCAGGTCTGTTCCCTGTTTTAGCAGTACAAAATTGTGCCCCATCACGTTTTCTTCAAGCTGCCCAACATGCTTCAGGGTAAGCTTAACCGTTTGACCGGCCTTAACCTTTATTTCCTTTAGATTAAACTTCATTTGGTCATCACCGGTAAGTTGCACTTCCACTACTCCTTCCTCCCTCTGCAGGGTATCTGTTGCAGCAGCTGCCGTGTCGGTCTCCATGGTCGCCTCCTCTGTATCTATTGTTTCAAAAGTATTATTATCACCAATGGTGATCTTTTCTTCTTCTTTTTTTTCATCTCCACAACTGGTAATCACAAAGGAGATCATCAACGCAAGAATCAAACTTATCTTTTTCATAAAACTGGGTTTTTGGTTCGTTTTGTTTTTATAGCCATTAATGGGCTACTCAAAGATAAGTCAAATTACACAAAACATTAAATATTAAGCATTTGAACAGGAATGCCTATAGAAGGTTGGTCATTTTCCATCGTTTTAGATCTGGAAGAGTTCTTATGATCTGCCGGGCTTCCTCCAGGCTGATCTCATTGTGCTCCTGGGCCATTTCCAGGTACCGCCGTTCCAGTTCATGCATGGTGAGGTGATGGTCTGTAAACTCGCCGTTCTTATAACAATTGATACAGTAATCGTTATTTTTAGTGCCGTCTCTGTTAGTTCCCCGGGTTTCAGCTGTAAAAGGGAAGCCACAGCTTTGGCAAATGAGAGGTTTCATAAGCTATTTTTTTAAGAGGGACTGCAATTTGGCCAGCATCACCAGTTCAGACTTGTTCTTTCCGCGGAAAGCTGCAGCAATATTTTGGGAGGCGGCTAGTATCTTTTCATTGATCTGTGGAGTGAAAAGCTCTTTATGATCGGCGTGAAAATCCATAAAGGTTTGAAAGGCATTCTGCGGATCGGGTTTGTTGGCATCCAGCCAGTCAAAGATGATCTCTATCTGGAAGGCGGCATCTGTCCCGAAGCTATCGGTATACTCATCCAAGTCTAGCCATTCTTCACGAACGATCTTCTTTAATGCATCGATCTCTTCTTTTTTGATCACCCCGTCTACCGCGGCAATAGCATAGAACAGCCTGCCCAGATTCTGATAGAACCTTTGATGTAGATCCCTGTGCAACGTGTCATTCATTTCTTCCAATTTCAGATTTGGAAAGGTACCGGTATGGGTAAAAAAAAAGAATGACAAATATCATTTTTCTCTTCTCAAAAGTTTAAAATCTTCCAGATACTGTGTATATTTACTAGGATCTTCAGAAAACAAATTCCTGAAGGATCCTTGGTCCTCCCAAAGTTTTTGATCTGTTTCTGCTTTTAGTTTTGGGATATGAAAAAGTCTGTTCTACTCATAGAAGATGATACAACCCTTCGGGAAAACACCAGAGAGTTACTGGAATTTTCTGGATACAGAGTGTTTACCGCCGAAAATGGAAAAATAGGAGTTGACAGGGCCCTTGAAAAAGTTCCCGATATCATTGTTTGTGATATCAAGATGCCCCAGCTGGACGGCTACGGCGTATATGAGGCCTTGTGCAAGAGCAGAACTACAAGGGAAATTCCCTTTATCTTCCTCTCGGTCAAGGCTGAACCGGAAGACATCCGCAGGGGAATGAACCTTGGGGCGGACGATTACCTTACAAAACCTTTCCGAGAAACAGACCTGCTGAATGCCATTGCCAGCCGGCTTGCCAAAAGAGCTATTTTAAAAAAGCGGGGGAAAACGAATCTAGATCATACAGGAGAAGTTGAGAACCTGGAGGAGCTGCGCACCTATTTTACCAGCTATGGGGAATCCATTCAAATAGAAAAGCACGAGGAACTCTTTCGGGAAACGCGACATGCTTCCTATGTGTACCTGGTTGACCAGGGATTGGTGAAATGCTTCAGGCTTGATGAATATGGTAAAGAACTCATTACAGGCATCAGCAAAAAAGATGATTTCCTTGGTTTTTACAGCTTTAAGGTGCCGGGACAATACCCTGAGACCGCCGAGGCCCTGGAAGAGACCACTCTCTTCAGGATCTCTTCGGAAGAATTCATTCACACACTTCTTCAAAGCCAAAACCTTACAGTGGAATTTGCCCAGCTCATTTCAGAAAACCTGTCAATAATGAAGACCCATTTACTGGACATGGCCTACAGCTCAGTGCTCAAAAAGACCACTAACACTATTCTGGAATTCGCAGAGAACATTCAGGGCGACCCTCAACAGTTCATCAGGATCTCCAGAAGTGATCTGGCCAGTGTGGCAGGTATTTCTACAGAAAGCTTCATCAGGAGCCTTTCCAGCCTCAAAAAAGAAGGGCTTATTGACATTGTGGGAAGGGATATAAAGATCCTGAACCTTCAAAAACTTCATACCATCAGGTAGGTATCATAATGTAAAGTTAAAACTGAATTGGATGACATTTGTCATGAAAATTTGAGATCAACCGTCGTATTTTAGTGACTGTAAAATATTGAAAAGCTAAACGAATATCTGGTCTTTAAGTACTTCATTGGGTTGAAGATCAGATTAAGGAGATAAAAAGGCATTCTATAACCTGATATACAAATCGTACATAGGTATGATCACTGATATCAACCAGAGTTATAATGTACTTATATCTTCTAGGGGAACAGGGAATTTAGATTTCCTGTTCCTTTTTTTATACCCGGCGTCATTTTCAGAAAAACATGTGATATTTTCCTTCTCTTAAAATTTGCACAGCCTCCTCTACACCTTATTCAATACTTTGATTTTCAGATACAAAAGACATTAAAATTCTTATGAAAATTGACATTTGTCATTGAAATAAAATCCGGTAAAACCTAAATTAGGTAGTAATATTTATTAACCATTAAATCATTAGAGTTATGTCACTTGTTAAATCAAACAAACGCCGAACACCCATGTGGAGGAATCCGTTCTTGAATGATCCATTCTTTTCAGATCTAATGGATAATCGACGTTGGAATCGTTTATTCAATGGAGATGAAGATGAGTTCGATTTTAGTCCGGCAATGAACGTGAAAGAAATGGGGAAAGACATTCAGGTAGAAATGGCTGCTCCAGGCCTTTCCAAAGACGATTTCAAGATCACTCTGGATGAAGGTGTGTTGACTGTGTCTGCTGAAAAAGAACAGAAGGAAGAAGAAGAAAGAGAGGGTTTCCTTCGAAAAGAATTCAGTTACAATTCATTTTCCAGATCTATAAGGTTGCCAGAAAATGTAGATGAAAATAAAGACATTCAGGCCACTTATAAAGACGGGGTCTTGCGAATGATGCTTCATAAAAAAGAAGGCACAGAAACTAAAAAGCCGAAATCCATCAGAGTGAATTGATGAAAAAAGGAAGGGGTGAATTTTTCACCCCTTCAAATTTAAAAGACCTTTTTCATTCAATCTTTCCATTAATAAAACAGCAGTATTAATTTAATGATAAGAGTCATTGTTTCACAGGGGTTTTTCTGTTAAATTTATAAGGTAAAGGTCCAGAAAATGAGAAAAATAATTATTCCTACCGATTTTTCAGAAAATGCCTTCAATGCCCTGAAATTCGCTGCAGAACTTTTCAAATACGAGAGAAGTGATTTCTTCCTGCTTCATGCTTATGCAGACGAGGTTTATAATACCGATGGATTGCTCACCCAGGAGTTCCTGGATGAATTCAAAGAGACCACCCGCAAGAATTCTGAGACTGAACTCGAAAAAACAAAAGAAAGGATCCTGGAACTATTTCCCAATCCACGGCATAAATTCCATACCGTTGCCAGTTTTGGAATGCTCATAGATGAAGTGAACGACCTGGTAGACCGGGAAAATGCCGATATTATCGTAACCTCCACAAGAGGAAAAACAAATGATCGCAAAATGACCTTTGGCAGTAATTCCCTGCAGATCATCAAATATGTACAGTGCCCGGTCCTCAGTATTCCTGAAAAGTATGAATACAGCGATCCAAATAAGATACTTTTTCCAAGCAATTACATGCTGCCGTACCAAAAGCGAGAACTAAAACTGGCAGGCGACCTGGCAAGAGCTTTTTGTGCAGAGTTGCACATGCTGTACATTTCCAATTTCCCGCTGGACTCCTTTAGGCAAAAGGACAACCAGTTAGCCATTAAAGAGCAATTCTATGATGTGAAACAGGAGTTCCATCAGGTGGAAGAACAGGAAAAGACTGCCGCCATTTTGGAAGCCATTGAAAAACTGGATATCGATCTGTTGATCCTGGTGAATTCCCGCCACAGTTACCTGGAGAACGTATTGTACCAGTCCACACTTGATAAAATAGGTCTTCATCCAAAGATCCCGTTCTTAGTGCTGCAGAATTTTCACCGTACCTAACCTTCAATATTACCGGCCATGAAACACGTCTTACTTCCCACAGATTTTTCTGAGAACTCTTATAACGCCATAAAGTATGCTTTGCAGTTATTGAGCGAAGAAGAGTGTACCTTTCACCTTCTAAACACCTATACTCCTATCTTATATGATAATGAGTACCTGGTGTACAGCGCCACTCAACCCACCCTTACAGAGATCTACAAAAACAACTCCCTGCGCGGCCTCAACCGCATCCTGAAAAGGATAAAGAAAAACTTTCCCAATGAAAAGCATGAATTCAAAAGGATATCCTCTTTTAACATGCTCAGCGATGAGATCAAGGAGCAGGTAAAAGAGAAGGAAATAGACCTGGTGGTTATGGGCACAAAAGGCGCGACCAATGCAGATGAGATCCTCTTGGGCACCCATACCGTTCATGCCATTAAAAAGACGAAATGTCCGTTGCTGGCCATCCCGGCACATTTTGAATACCGGCCTCCAAAAGAAATACTGTTTCCTTCAGATTATGAGACAGACCTGCCTCCGCTTTTGGAGATACTACAGGAAATAGCCGCAAGAAATGCTTCAAACATTCATATTCTGCACGTCTACTTTGGACCATCACTCTCCGAGGAACAGGAAAAAAGAAAGAAAGCTTTGGGGGAATTTTTTAAAGATCAGGGACATCATTTTTACAGCATAGCCGATAAAAGCGTACCCCAGGCGATTTATGATTTCCAGGAGGATAATGAGATAGACCTGCTGGTGATGATCAATAACAAACATTCCTTCTTTGAAAACCTGCTTTTCAGGCCTGTTGTCAATGAAATAGGTTTTCATGTGAAGACTCCATTTTTGGTCATTCCATCGGGAAAAAAACGCTAGTATGAAGACCATACTCTTACCTACAGATTTTTCCGATTACTCCCGCAACGCCATCTCGTATGCCCTTCAGCTATATAAAAAAGAAGCCTGTCACTTCCAGCTGCTGCATGTTTACAAAGTTCGGGATTATGAAGAAAGCAGCCGGCTCACGCCCAAACCTGCACCGGGAGTTCTGGAAAAGGCAAGAGAAAGAATTAATATCGAACTAAAGCAGCTGGTAGAAGACCTGAAAAATAAGTCTCCTAATAAAGATCAGGGGTTCGGCTTCACTTCAGCCAATAAGCCCCTGGTACCCGCAGTGCGGGAGGCCATATTAAAATACAAAGCAGACCTTGTGGTAATTGGCACCCACGGCCATACCGGAGACACTGAGGTGGTCTACGGCAGTAATACAGTAAATCTTATGGAGGAGATCAAACGCTGCCCTATCCTGGCTATCCCCGGCCATGTACAGTTCCATTCCCTTAAGGAGATCGTTCTGGCCCACGGTTTTAAGAGCGAACTGATTCCTAAAGACCTGAATTTCCTGGTTCAGCTTTCTCAGAATTTTGACGCTCCCATTCGTATACTCCACATCATGGAAGAAGGCGGACTGAATGACCGGCAAAAAGAAAACAGAGAATGGATCCTTGAACATCTAAGGGAGCAACAAGCCGATCATTCCTTCCATTCCCTGGAGTTCCTTAACATTCCCCTGGGCATTTACGCCTTTACAGAGAGCCGTGGAAGTGATCTGATAGCCTTCATCAACAAAAAACACAGTCTGCTGGAAAATCTGTTGTTCGATCCGTTATACAAGAACCTGGCCCACTTTTCAAAAGTACCTGTTTTGATCCTACATCAACCTGATGAAAAATGAATAGCACCGACCTAAAGATCACCACAGCCTCGGGAGAGAAAGCCAGCTTTTCCCTGGAAAAGATCGGCCGCTCTCTTAAAAAATCGGGTGCAGATGAGGTTTCGATCCGCCAGATCCTCCACACAATAGAATCTGAACTGTATGAAGGAATAACCACCAGGGAAGTCTATAACAGGGCGTTCGAGCTGCTAAAGGAAAAGGATTCGGTTCTGGCTTCCCGGTATAAGCTCAAAAAGGCTATTTATGAACTGGGGCCTACAGGTTATCCTTTTGAAAAATTCGTGGGCGCCCTTCTTGCGCATACCGGATACAAGGTGGAGGTGGGAAAAGTGGTACAGGGCATCTGCGTTACCCATGAGGTTGATGTAGTTGCACAAAAAGACAAGGTCAAACTTTTTATCGAGTGTAAATTTCATAGTGAACAGGGCCGTTATTGTAACGTAAAGATCCCCCTGTATATTCATTCCAGGTTCAGGGATATTGAAAATCATTACCGGGCGAAACACGATCCCGAAGAGTTCTTTAACGAAGGCTGGGTAGTTACCAATACCCGTTTCACGAGCGATGCGGTGCAATATGCCAAATGCATAGGGCTCACACTGCTTGGATGGGATTTTCCCAAGGGCGCAGGATTAAAGGAAAGAATAGATCATGCCGGGCTTTATCCTATTACGGTTTCAACTTTACTTTCCCGAAGAGAAAAAGAGTTCCTGTTGAGCCGGGATGTGGTCCTTTGCCAGGATCTTGTGAAAGATAAATTTTTCCTAGATCACCTGGGGGTTTCAGAAACCAGGAAGAAGAAGATCCTGAAGGAGATGCGAATGTTATGTACAGTTCAAAAGAAAGATGAGTAAGACCGTCAAAATACATTTCTTTGGGGCAGCCGGTACTGTTACTGGCTCCAAATTTCTGCTGGAAACCGAAGAGATGAATATTCTTATCGACTGCGGAATGTTCCAGGGATTAAAAGAATTAAGGGAACTTAACTGGGAAGAACCGTCCTTTCCACCTGATGAGATCGACCTGGTACTGCTAACCCACGGGCACCTGGACCACAGCGGATACCTGCCACGCCTGGTTTCGAAAGGATTCACTGGCACAATAAGAGGAACAGCCCCCACTCTGGCCATTGCCGAGATCATCATGTTTGACAGTGCCAAGATACAGGAAGAAGATGCCGATCGTGCAAATGAAGAAGAATACACAAAGCACGATCCTGCCCTGCCCCTTTATACTATAGAAGATGTTGAGAAAACAACCGGTCTCTTCCACTCAGCCGAACCTGAAAGCTGGTACGAAGCTTCAGAAAATATCCGCTATCGCTTCCTGAAGAACGGGCATATCCTTGGGGCCACTTTCATTGAACTGGATATCTTCGGAAAGATCTTTGTTTTTTCGGGAGATATAGGAAGGCAGGAGGATCTGCTTTTGGAGCCCCCTTCTCACCCTGAATGGGCAGACTATCTTATCCTGGAAAGCACTTATGGAGACCGGCTGCACCCTGCGGAGGACGCGGCAGAGATCCTGGCCGGTACAATCAAAGAAACTCTTCAGAAGAAAGGAACCTTGATCATACCCAGTTTTGCCGTGGAACGGCTGCAAACATTAATGTTCCTCATCTGGAAACTTTACGATCAGAACAAGATCCCCCATCTGCCGGTCTTCATTGACAGCCCTATGGGCAACGCGGTATGGACGGTTTTTGAACGGTTTTCCTCCTGGCATAAGCTCTCCAAGACCGATCTTAGGTCAATGGAAAATTTCTTTGAAATGATCACTTCTTATAAGGATACCTGGAAAACGGTAGACGACAATAGATCAAAAGTGGTCATTGCCGGCAGCGGCATGGTCACCGGCGGCAGGGTTCTCACCTATTTGAGATATTATTTGGATAAGCCTGACACTACTGTGCTTTTAGTGGGTTTCCAGGCTGAAGGTACCCGTGGACGCCAATTGCAGGAGGGAGCACACGACATCAAAATATTCGGAAAATACTGCACCGTAAACGCGAAGATCCTCAACATAGGCAGCCTATCTGCCCATGCAGATCAACAGGGGCTGCTTGACTGGGTAAGCGGGATAAGAAATATACCCGAGGCGGTGTATTTGATACATGGAGAAAATACTGCTAGAGACGTGTTAAGGGTAAAACTGAAGGATCAAACCGGCTGGAATGTTCATTTGCCCAACCTTCAGGAAGTAGTTAAGATCACGATTGGTGAAAAAGAAAAGGATCTGTAACCAAGTCACAGATCCCTTCCCTTTGGCAATAATGCCGTGTTATTTAAGTAGAATTACTCTACAGAAGTGGTATCTACGTTGTCTTCTGCCATGATTGCAGTAGTATCCACTACTTCTTCAGCAGGAGTCTCAACCGCTTCAATAGTAGTTTCAGCAGGAGTCTCCATTACTTCTACTTCACCTTCCTGGGTAGATTCAGCAGGAGTTTCTTTACAAGAAGTAAAGGTCAATACCATTGCGATAACGGCAAAAGTCAAAAATGATCTTTTCATTTTAAATCAATTTATTAATTGTTTGAGGCGCCAAATGTATGCTATTTTCGAATTCACCAAACAAAAGGGAAAAAATATTTTTTTCCTTCTTTTATGCTGTTAATAATCTGAATATCTCTCCCTCATTTTTTGGACACGTTTGACATTTATCATTTTATTTTGACTCTAAAAAGTAGTATCTTATAACCTATAAAACAGAGGGTTATGTCAAGGTCGGCAACACGGAAATTTTCGGCAAATGAAAAGGAAATAGCACAGCTTCTGAAGGAAAACGAGGATTGGAAAAACCAGTTATCCTACACCGCTGAAGAGATACATTTCCTTGAAAAGTTCCTGAGCGCCGATATTTTTCAGAAGAACATTCTTAACCTCTACGAAAAACTGCAGCAATACGGCGGGCAACTCGAATCTTTAAGAGCAGACAACCTGCAGCTTACCATGGAAGTTCATAACAATCGATATGACATAGAAGGAATGATGGAGTGTGAAGACATTAGCTGCGAGATCTTTTATCATGATGAGCACCTCAAACTGCAGCAAAGGGTTGAATCTTTCCTGAAAAACTTCAATCAATTCAAGCTTGCGGTATTTTCCCATACAGCAGGATTATTAAGAAAAAGCAGTAAAGAACATTAAAGCATAAGGCCATGAAAAATAAAACACCCAAGTTCAGGTACATCGAGTGGAAAACACCAGATGAGATGCATTTCACTTCCTTACAATGGCAATCGGAGATCGGGTTCATCCAGGATGAACACCGCTTCTTTGAAGATATGCTAAGGGAGTATACCATGCCAATTATTGAATCACACCTGTTCTCCAGGATAAAAGAGCTCATTGACCGGTTAACCGATTCAAGGGAAAACCTTAAAAGCCTGCAGCAACAGGTGAATGAACATGCTAACCGACTTGACAGGCTCGTGGAGAATGTTGACGAGCCTAAAGAAGGCAGGCAGTACAGGCAGGAACACAAGAAGAACTTACAGGCCGTGAACGCTTACTTGAAGGAATACAAACAACTTAAAAAGGAGATCTTTGAAGCGGTTTCACAGGCCCTGAAACAACAAAAACAAAAAAGATTGCTTACATGATAATGAAGCCTGACTAAAATTCTTCATAGCACACAGAGAGTTTTAGAGCCTGCAGGTCCTTAGGGACCTGCATTTTTTTTGCTGAGGTTTGACTGGATTCTATTTTTATCGTAATATTGCAATAATACAAATCGAATTATGGGAATCACTAAAAAAGACCTTTTTACGTCGCAGCAAAATGAACTTGCCTCCCTGGCAAAGGCATTCGCTCATCCCGCAAGGATAGCCATCATCGACTATCTATTAAAGAGCGAGACCTGCATTAACGGAGACCTGGTACAGGAATTGGGGCTGGCACAAGCCACTATTAGCCAGCACCTGCGTGAGCTGCGTGATGCAGGGATCCTTAAGGGAAGTATTGAAGGTTCTTCCATTTGCTATTGCCTGGATCCAACCAGGTGGAAAGAAGTGGAATCCCAATTCAATAACTTATTTAGCCGGCTCTCAGAGCCTGCCAAAGGTGATTGTTGTTAGCTTAAAATATACCGGAAAATGAAAACATCAGAAGACATTAAACAGATCGTCAAAGACAAATACAGTCAAATAGCTGAACAGGAAAGATCTCTTAACCAGTCCTCCTGCTGTGGGGCAGGATACTCTTCAGGAGAGGTGTATAACATCATGACCGATGATTATACCGGAATGGAAGGCTACAATCAGGATGCAGATCTTGGCCTGGGCTGCGGACTTCCAACTCAATTTGCAAGGATCACGGAAGGTGATACCGTGATCGACCTGGGTTCGGGTGCAGGAAACGATTGTTTCATAGCCCGTCACGAAACAGGGGCATCAGGAAAGGTAATTGGGATAGATTTCACACCGGCTATGATCAAAAAAGCGAGATCAAATGCAGAAAAGCTGGGCTATAATAATGTGGAATTTAGAGAAGGAGACATAGATGAGATGCCTGTATCAAATGATGTTGCCGATGTGGTAGTGAGCAACTGTGTGCTGAATCTGGTGCCGGACAAGCAGAAAGTGGTACAGGAGATCTTTCGGGTTTTGAAATTCGGGGGGCATTTTACCATCTCAGACATCGTCCTGGTAGGGGAACTTCCTGAAGCCTTACAGCAGGACGCCGAAATGTATGCCGGCTGTGTTTCTGGAGCCATTCAAAAAGAGGAGTACTTAAACATTATTAAAGAATCGGGTTTTGAGAACATTGCTCTGCAAAAGGAGAAGCCAATTCATATTCCAGAAGATATTCTTAGTAAATATTTAAGTGCCGAAGATATCAAGACTTTCCAAACCGGCCAGACAGGTATCTTTAGTATTACGGTTTTTGGACAGAAACCGGGCGGACAGGCAAAAAAGCCTAAGCTGATCATGAGCGATCTAAATAACAACACCTGTGCTCCGGGTTCAGGATGTTGTTAAAAGGCGTGAAAAGCTAATATTGCTCATAGTTATAAGCCATAAAAGTTGATTTAATTTTTATGATAAGAAAAATTTATACATTTGCTATCATAAAATTCGCCCCCGAATGACAATTACGCAATTACACTATGTCCTGGCTGTTGCTGAACACCAGAACTTTACGAAAGCGGCGCAAAAGGTATTTGTAACCCAGCCCACCCTCTCAATGCAGATACAAAAGCTGGAAGACGAACTGGATGTGCTCATTTTTGACAGGAGCAAGAAACCGATCGAGCTTACCGAAACAGGAAAGAAGATCGTGCAGCAGGCCAGAAATATTGTCAATGAAAGCGATCGTATACAGGATATTGTGGACCAGCAAAAAGGTTTTGTAGGCGGTTTGTTCCGGCTGGGGATCATTCCCACCGTAATGCCTACCCTGCTTCCTATGTTTCTGAAGACATTTATTAAGAAGTACCCCAAGGTGAAACTGAAGATCGAAGAGCTTCATACAGAGGCCATCATAGAGAAACTGCAGGACGGGCACCTGGATGCCGCTATCGCCGCCACTCCGCTTGAACTGC
This sequence comes from Salinimicrobium catena, assembly GCF_900102915.1. Classification (GTDB taxonomy): domain Bacteria; phylum Bacteroidota; class Bacteroidia; order Flavobacteriales; family Flavobacteriaceae; genus Salinimicrobium; species Salinimicrobium catena. The sequence continues at coordinate 213,100 of NZ_FNGG01000003.1, read as the reverse complement.
CTTCTGTAAAGGAAGCCCCTTTATACTATGAACCTTTTGTGGGCTACATTCCCGAAGGACATCGTTTGAGCCAGAAAACCAAACTTGAGGTAGACGATCTTGACCTCGATGATATTTTATTGTTACAGGACGGACATTGCTTTAAAGAAGGTATTCTGAATCTTTGCAAGTCTACCAGAACTTCCGGAGACGATCATTTTCAATTGGAAAGCGGAAGTTTTGAGACTCTTGTAAAACTCTCCAATGAAGGCCTGGGAATGACCTTATTGCCATACCTACAGACCTTAGAGATGAGCGAGAGCGAGAAGAAGAATCTGAAAATGTTCTCTGAACCTTCCCCGGCTCGTGAGGTAAGTCTTATCTATAACAAGAGTGAACTTAAGATGCAGATCATTGAAGCCCTTCGCTCTACCATAGCAGGAGTGATAAGGGGAGCCATTACCTTTCAAAACGTAAAGATAATCAGTCCGCTCCACAAGAAATAAGCAAAGGCTAACACCAAAAAAAAAGTGGCTTTTCAGCCACTTTTTCTATTTAAAGTTTTAAGGTAAATAAATTAAACATTGATTAAGTTGTGGATTCTGCCTGATCAAAGTAAAGATAAAGACTTTTAATTCTTCGATCTCGTAAGGTAATAATCGCTGAAGTGCTTTTTTCACCTCCTTGCAGAAAAGCGTTACATCAAAACTCACTTTATTAAGCACCGTTTTGGTGTATTCATACATCGCTCTCGCCATAGTTGCTATTAAATTTTAAGAAAACTGGTTAGAAATGTAGTTATTTTCTCCAGGCTCAAACGTTTTCGTTAGACTTCCTAAAAATACAATTTTTTTACCTTTTGATGAAGAAGAAACTAATTTTAACATTGTTAAAATCGGTTGTCGCCATCCATCAGGTTGCCGAGTCCACCCAGGATACTACCTTCTCCTTTATCTTTACCTCCCCCTTGTGGAGCAGCCGCGAGAACCCTTCCTGCCAGTCGGCTAAATGGCAAAGATTGTACGAAAACGGTACCCGGTCCTGTTAGGGTTGCGTAGAACAAACCTTCGCCGCCAAAAATGCTGTTTTTGATTCCACCTACGAATTCGATATCATAATCAACTTCTTTAGTAAAACCTATGATACACCCGGTGTCCACCTTCAGTTTTTCTCCCGGCTGCAGCACTTTTTTGGCTGTCGTCCCACCTGAATGAACAAAAGCCATTCCGTCACCTTCCAGTTTCTGCATGATGAAACCTTCTCCTCCAAAGAAGCCTCTTCCCAGTTTTCTGCTGAACTCGATTCCAATAGAGACGCCTTGAGCGGCACATAGAAAAGCGTCTTTTTGACAGATGAACCTTCCGCCGTATTCACTAAGATCCAGAGCGATCACTTTTCCCGGGTAAGGGGAAGCAAAACTGATCTTCTTTTTGCCTGCTCCAAAATTGGAAAAAATCGTCATGAAAAGGCTTTCCCCGGTGAGCAGGCGTTTGCCCGCTCCCAGCACCTTTCCTAAAAAACCTTCGTTCTGTTTGGAACCGTCTCCAAAAATGGTATCCATTTTAATACCGTCTTCCATCATCATGAAGTTCCCGGCTTCGGCTATCACAGCCTCCTGCGGATCGAGCTCCAGTTCTACATACTGCATCTCTTCCCCAAAGATCTCGTAATCTATTTCGTGTGAGTTCATATCAATGATTTTTAATATATATCTGTAAAATGCACCGCAGAAATTAAAGGTTCAATTCCGCAGCAGTAGTTTTTTTATTTGCCGTTTTAGCCCTGATGGTCCATTCGAATTCAAAGACTGAGACTTCCTGCCCTTCTTCATTAAGTCCAACAGACCGCATCCAGAAGGTCTGCCCCTCCCCCGTTTCCAGGGTCTTCTCTATCGCCGAAGAGATCACAGCGCCATCTTCACAAATGAACCTGATCTTACCTGTTGCTTTCTTGGTGAACACTGCTTTGTTCTGGGCTACCAGCATCGAGATCTTCTTTCCGCTTTGCTGAATCCCGGCCATCACCAGCGCTCCCGTACTCAGTTCGGCTGCCATGGCCTGCACCGCAAAATAAAGAGAGTTGAAGGGATTCTGGTTGATCCAGCGATGCTTCACTCCCGTCACACATCTTTCTTTATCTATTTCCTTTACCCGTACCCCGCAAAACCAGGCACTGGGAAGTTTAAACATAAGAAAAGAGTTTAATTTTCGGGTAGTAATTTTCATGATCGCTTTTGATTTCCTTAAAAGTATTCATTTTCCCGAATATCCTAAAATGTTAAATTTTCATCCTCAGGATAAAAAATATAGTACTTTGTTTTGCATAATACCATTTTTAAGATATATATTTGTATTAGAAAATCATCAATCATGAAATCTGAAATTAAAAATCCTGACAAAACGGTAGCGGCTCTCATCCACCTGTCTACTTTTTCTCAATTCTTTTTCCCATTGGGAAATTTCATTTTCCCGCTTATCCTGTGGATGGCCAAAAAGGAAGATGCTTTTGTGAACGAACACGGCAAGCAGGCGCTTAACTTTCAGTTAAGCCTCTACCTCTATTCCATTTTTCTCATTATGCTGGGAGTGGCGGGCGTGATCCTGATCGGGTTAAACCTGAATTTTGAAGAGCCCTTTTACTTTAATGATCACTTCAGGGTCATCGGGAATCCGGCAGAAGCCATGCCCCTGATCATTTTTGCTCTGGTCATCATATTGTTGCTGCTAACCATGTTCGTGCTCAATATTTATGGGGTCATTTCAGCAACCATCAAAGCCAATGAGGGCGAGCTATATCAATATCCATTAACCATCAATTTCATCACTCCGGATACTTCCGGAATAAATCAATCAAAAAATGAACAGTTTACAAACACTCAAAACCAAACGCTATGAAGATTGAAAACACAAAGGCCCAAATGCGCAAAGGGGTTCTTGAGTACTGCATTCTCTCGGTACTAAAGGACAACGATGCCTATGTGGCCGAGATCCTGGATACTCTCAAAAGCGCGAAACTGCTGGTAGTTGAGGGTACCATTTACCCTTTGCTTACCCGCCTCAAAAATGCCGGGTTGCTCAACTACCGCTGGGAAGAATCTACCAGCGGACCCCCGCGAAAATATTACGGCCTTACAGAGACCGGAAAGATATTTTTAAAAGAACTCACCCATACCTGGGAAGAACTGCAAACCGCAGTAACCATCGTAACCACCCAAAATTCGAAGAATCATGAATAAGACAGTCAATATAAACCTTGCCGGCATTTTCTTTCATATTGATGAAGATGCCTATTCCAAGTTACAGCACTACCTGGAAGCCATTAAACGCTCCCTAACAGGAACCCATGGCAGGGACGAGATCATTAACGATATCGAGGCCCGTATTGCTGAACTTTTCACAGAAAAGATCAAGAACGAACGCCAGGTGATCTCCAGCCGTGAAGTTGACGAGGTGATCGCGGTTATGGGTCAGCCCGAAGATTATATGCTTGATGAGGAACTTTTCGAGGATGAACCCACTACCCGCACCAAAGGCAAAAAACTTTTCAGAGACACAGATCACGCTTACATTGGCGGTGTTTCCTCGGGTCTGGGCCATTACCTGGGTATCAACCCTATATGGCTGCGTCTTGCATGGGTACTGCTCACCATTTTCTCGACCGGTGCTTTCATTCTTATCTATATCGCTCTTTGGATTTTCGTTCCCGAAGCAAAAACCACTGCCGATAAACTCGCCATGCGGGGGGAGCCGGTAACCATCAGCAATATAGAAAGGAAGATCCGGGAGGGTTTTGATGATGTTTCCGGAAAAATGAAGGACATCAACTATGAAAAGTACGGGTATAAAGCGCGTTCCGGAGCCAGTTCTGCGGCTACCGCCCTGGGCGACGGCATCATGTTCCTGCTCAACCTGTTCGTTAAGTTCATAGGTATCCTGTTGCTTCTTATAGCCGGAACAACTTTGATAGGACTTTTCATCGGACTGTTCTCTATAGGCACCTTCGGAATAATTGAAGCTCCTTGGACAGAATATGTTGAAATAGTAGGCCCCGGGGCCGACAGCATCTGGATCATTTCTCTACTGGCATTTTTTGCCATAGGTATCCCTTTCTTTTTCCTCTTTGTATTGGGACTGAAGATCCTGGTGAAAAAGCTGAAATCCATCGGAAGAACCGCTAAACTGGTTTTACTCGGACTTTGGATCATCTCTGTAATGGGTCTTATTTTCTTCGGAATACAACAGGCTACAGAAAGAGCCCATGACGGGGAAGTGGTGATCACAGAAGCTCTTCCGGTAAAAGCAAATGATACGCTATACCTGAGCATGAAAGGAGATCCCGAACTGAATTCAACTCCTTATAAGAGCGGAAATTTCAATTTTTCTAATATCAGCGGGAGAGATGTGATCTGGTCGCAGGACATCAGGTTAATTGTGCGTTCCACGCAGGATTCCGTAGGACGACTTGAAATAAGAAAGTCGGCTGAAGGCAAGACCAGGGAGGAAGCCATGGCCCGGGCCGAAAAGATCAATTACTCCACCTCTTTTTCCAACAACAGGCTTGAACTGGGAGGACAATTGACCACGGCACCTGAAAATAAGTACCGTGACCAGGAGGTGCAGGTAACCGTTTTTCTTCCGGTCGGATCTGTTCTTTACGCTTCTGATAATACCTATAGCTTTCACCGGAATTCTGACTGGTATGAAGATGTGCTTCAGAATGGAGACGAGGAACAATTCCTTCTCATTACCAGGAACGGCACAGAATGCCTGGATTGTCCCGAAGAAGAGGAAGATCCATGGGGTGATTCCGAAGATAACTGGGGTGAAGATGAAGAAGACGGAGAGGTCAAAGCCCGTCTTGATGTTGACGGAGAAGAATATAATGTACAGATCAACAGGAAAGGTGTAAAGGTGAAGGACGAGAACAACAGGGAAGTCCTCAACATAAAATCTCAATCAAAGAGTTAATCTCAAAAAATGCAGATCATGAGCATTCTTTATGAAATTCTAATTGCCAGTCTCTTCAGCCTGCTTCTTTCTCCCCAGGAGGAATTAAAGAAGCCTGATGAGGAAAAGGTGAAAACCGAACAGCTCACAGAACAGTCTCCCAAAGACTGTAAGACCGAACAAAACATCTAAAAAAAAGCAGCCCGAAAAATTCATTTTCGGGCTGCTTTTTTTATTGTATTTCTATTGACTACTTCGCAGTTACTTCTTCACTGCTTTCTATGGTCGCGAGGTAACGTTCTGCATCAAGGGCAGCCATGCAACCGGTACCTGCGGCTGTGATCGCCTGGCGGTACTCTTTGTCCTGTACATCTCCAGAAGCGAATACTCCCGGAATATTAGTTTTTGTTGACTTTCCTTTAGTGATAAGATACCCGGTGCTGTCCATATCCAGCTGCCCTTTAAAGATCTCGGTGTTTGGTTTATGCCCAATGGCAATGAACAATCCGGTGATCTTGATCTCCTCTTTTTCCCCGGTCTGGTTGTTCACCATTCTCAGGCCTTCCACTACCTGGTCTCCCAGTACCTCATCAACTTCGGTATTGTAGCGCAGGTCGATGTTCTTAGTGTTCATTACCCTGTGCTGCATGGCCTTTGAAGCTCTCATCTCATCTTTTCTGACCAGCATGGTCACCTTGGTACAGATGTTTGCCAGGTAAGTGGCTTCCTCGGCAGCTGTATCTCCTCCACCAACTATAGCAACGTCCTGTCCTTTATAGAAGAATCCGTCACAAACGGCACAGGCAGAAACTCCTCCGCCCCTAAGACGTTGCTCACTTGGCAGTCCAAGATATTTAGCGGTTGCTCCCGTAGAGATGATCACCGTCTCGGCTTCCAGCCAGGTAGAGTTGTCCACACAAACCTTGTGCACCCCTCCTACTTCTTTGCTGAATTCAACTTCGGTCACCATTCCCATTCTCACCTGCGTCCCAAAACGCTCGGCCTGCTTTTGCAGGTCAACCATCATGGCCGGCCCGTCAACACCTTCGGGATAACCCGGGAAGTTATCAACTTCGGTAGTGGTGGTAAGCTGTCCTCCGGGCTCCAAACCTGTGTACATTACAGGGTTAAGATCGGCCCTGGCGGCATATATGGCTGCAGTATAACCTGCAGGCCCAGATCCTATGATCAGACACTTTATTCTTTCAGTAGTTTCACTCATTTCTCAAACTTTTTATATATGGTAAAAGTAGCAACTTTCACTAAAAACTTACAACAGCCAAGATACAGATTTATTATACTTTTATAGACACCTAAAATGATCAAATTGCCTATGTTAGCAGGTTTTTCTTACCTTCACCTTAGAACTGACCAAAGTACATGACCGAATTCTCTTTATTCTTCATCCTGGACCTGCTGGGAACCATTGCTTTTGCCATTTCAGGGGCTCTCTCTGCCATGAACCGAAGGCTGGATCTCTTCGGAATTTTCATCATCGCATTCGTGACTGCAATTGGCGGAGGGACCTTGCGGGATGTGCTTATTGGAAGTACACCGGTTACCTGGATGGAAAATATCCTCTACATTTATCTAATTGGAGTTGTGACCATCTTTGCCATTATCTTCAGAAGCAAATTAAACCACCTGAAAAAGTCCCTTTTCCTGTTCGATACCATCGGGCTGGGAGTATTTACCATCACCGGGGTTGAGATGGGAGTACAAAATGACCTGAATCCTATAATTTCCATCGCCCTGGGCGCCATGACGGGAACCTTTGGTGGGGTGATAAGGGATATACTTTGTAACGAGATCCCGGTGATCTTCAGAAAAGAGATCTACGCCACCGCCTGTATCATCGGTGGGCTGGCATTCGTCATCCTGCACCAGCTGGCCGTGGATACCGATATCATCTACATTGCCACCTCCTTAACGGTGATCCTGATTCGGCTGGTGGTGGTCAAATATCACATTTCCCTGCCTTCGTTCTATCTTTCTTCAAAAACCTGATCTTCAAAAGCCCTTTTTTGGAGGTTAGACTATTTTTTTTTGACTGGAATCTTCGGAAACTTCAGCAATTTCAGGTGCTTTGAAAAACCTTCCATTTTCCCGTGTTAAAATCGCGAAAAACCTGTAACGATTTGAATCCCAGACAGTCTATTAAGTAAAGATTCTTTTTTCCCCCGCCATTGTAGAATTATTAAAATTTATAGTCATGAAAACTTTCAAGATGTTACTACTCGGTTGTGCGGTTTCCCTTAGCACTATGTTGTATGCCAATCCTTCAGAAGAAAGATTTGCAGATATGAACTCCATTTCACACGAAATTGAAAACATTCTTCAGGAATCCCATCTTATTCTGGACGAAGAACTGGAAGTTACCATTTTCTTTTCTATTTCTGAAGACAAGAAGATTCAGTGTATCAATGTTGCCTCCGGAAATGAAGACCTCAACTACTTCATTCAAAAGGAGCTGGAGAACAGAAATGTATTTGGAGGCGAATGGCGGGAAGGCATTATTTATGAACTCTCTGTGGACTATTCTGATACGCTTCTTGCCTACGCCAATCTTTAATGAGGCAGCTTCTTCCGAAGCAGACCATAAAGAAAAGCTCCCAGCAACGCACCGGCAAGAACTATGAGTATCGAAACATATCCCGCGCCTATCAAAGTATAGATAGGCCCGGGGCATGCCCCCGCTAAAGCCCACCCAAGACCAAAGATCACACCTCCAAAAAGGTAATTTTTAAAGCCTCTTTCTTTAGGGGCTATTTTTATGGGCTCTCCAAAAAAGGTCTTCATCTTCCTTCTTTTGATGAGTTGCACCCCAACCACTCCCAGAAAAAGCGCCGAACCTATGATGCCGTACATATGAAAGGAATCAAAATGGAACATTTCATAGATGCGGAACCAGGAAGCTGCTTCAGATTTATACATTACCACGCCAAAGAAAATGCCGATAAAAAGATATGCTAGTGTTCTCATTCTAAAAGATCATTGGAAAAAGTAAATGGACCATAACAAGGCCGCCAATAAAAAACCCGATCACCGCTATAAGTGAGGGCAGCTGTAAATTGCTTAACCCGGAGATGGCGTGACCCGAAGTACATCCCGCGGCATATCTTGCCCCAAAACCGATCAGCAAACCACCAATCATCAAAATGGCCAGGGCAAAAGGGTCTGAAAGGGCGGAGGTGCTGAAAAGGTCTTCAGGAAGGTAGGCTTTTCCGGCACTCTCAAAACCAAGTGCATTTAGTTTTTCGACAGTTTCAGGAGCGATGGCCACTGCTTCGCCGGTGCTCAGGAGGTGCGCGCCTGCGAATCCGCCAATAGCGGCACCCAGAATCACAACCAGGTTCCAGCGATTGGCTCGCCAGTCAAAACTGAAATATTCTGACTTTTTGCCTGCTCCGCAAACGGCGCACATGGTTTCCAGGTTTGAAGACATACCGAATTTCCTTCCCATGAAGATGAGCAGGAACATGACCAAGGCGATCATTGGCCCCGCCACATACCACGGCCAGGGTTCTAATATTAAATCCATTTAATCAAATTTTCAAGAAGTTACTATGGGATGTTTTCCAGAGTACAGACAAAATGTGTGCCTTTATTTTTCGAGCTGATCTTTAATGTTCTGTAGCACCTTGTTCGAAAGCCGCTCCTGAGTTGCAGCAGACCAGCCCGCACTCTTCTCTGAAATAAGAACATTGAAATATTTTTCCACTTCTACCGCAAGTTGCTTTTTTCCGTCCCCGTCAAAAATGGCAAAATTGCCTTCTCCCTGCCGCCATTCCTTAAAAGCTTCTTCGTCAAATGGTAATCCCAGCGAAGTATTAATAAGAATTTTTCCATTTCCAAAAAGTTCAAATTCCTTTTCTTTTAAAAGCACGGTGTTCTTCGGAAGGTGAAAAGAGATGATCTCGGCGGTTTGCAGCAGACCCTCAAGCGGCAGATATTTTACCCCTTTTTCCTCCCACTCTTTTTTCCGGGTACGGCTGAAATAATATAGATCCACCCCGAACGGCAACAGACATTCTGCCAGCAATTGGCCGGTTGTGCCCAGGCCAATGATCCCGATCTTCTTACCGGAAAGCTCTTCTGGCATCTCCCGCCATTGATGCTCCCCAAATCCGTGAAGCAGCCTTATGAGTTCAGCAATAATGAATTCCGCTACACCAGGATCTCCGTAATCCCTGATACCCGTGACGGTAATTCCTCGTTCCCGGGCAAAGTTCACCGCAACATTAGCAGAAGCGTCATCATAAAGGCTGCAGGCCATGCCAATGTATTTTAGATCGGGACACTGAGAAATGATCTTTTCATCCAGTATAGTGCGCCAGGAAACGATCACCGCATCGGCGCCTTGTATTCTTTTCACCACTTCTTCCTCAGAAGCCGGATAGTCGTCGTAAACCTCAATCTCTTGCTCGCTGTACTGCTGCAGCTCCTCTAGGGCCCAGTCCTGCAATTTGGTGTTATCAACGCAAACGATCTTTTTAAATTTCATATTTGAGATATGAGATATTAGATGTGAAAAGTGAGACTTTAGATTGTAGGTATTCGATTTCAATGGCCCATGTTCTTGAATTTCAAATCTTGAATTTTAAATTCAAACCTGGAACCTGAAAACTTGAACCTTGAATTTTATAAAGGAATATTCCCGTGCTTCCGGTCTATCCGCAGCACCTCTTTATTCTCCAGCATGCTGAAGGCCTTCAACAGTTTTCTCCTGGTTTCCTTTGGCATGATCACCTCGTCTATGAAACCGCGCTGAGCGGCTTTGAACGGATTGGCGAACTTGGCAGCGTACTCTGCCTCTTTTTCAGACAGTTTAACTTCGGGATCGTCGGCTTCCTGGATCTCTTTTCTAAAGATGATCTCACTGGCCCCCTTGGCTCCCATTACCGCGATCTCTGCAGTTGGCCAGGCAAAGTTAAGATCGGCGCCAATGTGTTTAGAGTTCATCACATCATACGCTCCCCCGTATGCCTTCCTGGTGATCACCGTTACCCTTGGCACGGTGGCCTCACTCAGGGCATACAAAAGTTTCGCCCCGTGCAGGATGATCCCGTTCCATTCCTGGTCGGTTCCGGGCAAGAATCCGGGAACATCAACCAGCACAAGCAACGGAATATTAAAGCAGTCGCAAAAACGGGTGAAACGGGCCGCTTTCTTGGAGGAATTCACATCCAGGACTCCGGCAAGGCTCATGGGCTGATTGGCGACTATCCCAATGCTGCGCCCTCCAAGGCGGGCAAATCCCACAATGATGTTATCTGCATAATCTTTATGGATCTCAAAAAATGATTCCTTGTCAATAATCCCCTTGATCACCTCGTGCATGTCATACGGCTTACTTGAACTATCGGGCACTATGCTCTCCAGTTCTTCCCGCATTTCGTCCTCCAGCTTATACTCCAACTTATCGGTGGTTTCCTTGTTGTTCTGCGGCAGGTAACTCAGCAGGGTCTTGATATCTTCCAAACAGGTAAGATCGTTGGCAGCCGTGCGGTGGGTAACGCCGGATTTTGTCGAATGGGTGCTCGCCCCTCCAAGCTCTTCGGAAGTAACCGATTCATTGGTCACCGTCTTCACCACGTTAGGACCGGTCACGAACATGTAACTGGTATCCTGAACCATCAGGGTGAAATCGGTCATTGCGGGAGAATAAACGGCTCCCCCGGCACAAGGCCCCATTATAGCCGATATCTGCGGAATGACTCCTGAAGCCTGCACATTGCGGTAGAAAATATCTGCATAACCTCCCAGCGATCGCACTCCTTCCTGTATCCTTGCCCCACCTGAATCGTTTAATCCAATAATAGGCGCTCCCACTTTCATGGCGTGGTCCATCACCTTACAGATCTTTTCGGCATGGGTTTCAGAAAGGGAACCTCCAAAAACGGTAAAATCCTGGGCAAAGACATAGACCAGTCTTCCATTGATGGTACCGTAGCCGGTGACCACGCCGTCACCATAATACTTCTGGTCTTCCATTCCAAAATCGGTGGTGCGGTGGGTCACCAGGATCCCGATCTCTTCAAAGGAGCCCTCGTCAAGAAGGTAATCCACACGTTCCCGGGCAGTAAGTTTCTTTTTTTCGTGCTGTTTGGCTATTCGTTTCTCGCCTCCGCCTTTTAGGGCTTCAGATATTTTTTCCTGTAATTTTCGGGTATTTTCACTCATGTAATGAAGATTAATGATTGGGTAATCTCAATGCCTGCTGGTCTTCCAGGTATTGCTTCAGGGCTATCATCGCCGCTAATCGGGCCTCTTCCCGGGTTTCTTCCTCCAGCTTTTCTGCGGAATAATACCTTTTTACAAAGTGGGTGTCGAAATTCCCGCTTCTGAAGGCTTCATGTTCAAAGACGAACTTTCCGAAGGGGAGCGTGGTGCTTACCCCCTGCACTTCGTACTGATCAATGGCTTTGATCATCAACTGAATGGCTTCTTCACGGGTCTTTCCGTAGGTGATGAGCTTTGCCAGCATAGGATCGTAATAAATTGGGACTTCCATCCCTTCCTCAAAACCGTCATCAAGCCTGATGCCTTCTCCTGACGGCCCGCGGTATTTTTCCAGCAAGCCCACACTGGGCATAAAGTCTTCTATGGGATCTTCGGCATAAACCCTTAGTTCCACAGCATGTCCGTTAATGGAAAGGTCATCCTGTGAAAAATTCAGTTTTTCACCCCTGGCCACACGTATCTGCTGTTCCACCAGGTCCTTTCCTGTAATGAATTCGGTGACCGGGTGCTCTACCTGCAAGCGGGTGTTCATTTCGAGGAAATAAAAATTCTTTTCTTCATCAAGCAGGAACTCCACGGTTCCCGCACCAATGTAATCACACGCCCGGGCCACCTTCACCGCGGCCTCCCCCATCTGTTGCCTAAGCTCTTCGTCAAGGACCACAGAAGGAGCTTCCTCTACCACCTTTTGGTGACGCCGCTGAATGCTGCATTCCCTTTCAAAAAGGTGCAGAAAATTTCCGTGAGTATCGGCCAGTACCTGTATCTCAATGTGGCGCGGACTCCCTATGTATTTTTCTATAAAAACCGAACCGTCACCAAAGGCCGATTCAGCTTCACTTATTGCCCTCTTCATCTGGTCCTTCAGGTCCTTCTCCTTCTCTACCACCCGCATCCCTTTACCTCCGCCTCCGGCTGAAGCTTTGATAAGGATAGGAAAACCAATCTCCTTCGCGATCTTTTTAGCCTCTTCAGGGTCTGTAATTGCCTCATCGATTCCCGGTACCATTGGGATCTTATACTTTTTCACTGCGTCTTTAGCTGCAAGCTTGCTCCCCATTACCCTGATGGCTTTTGAACCGGGGCCTATCCAGGTGATCCCGTTCTGTTCCACTTTTTCGGCAAAGTCTGCATTCTCGCTTAGAAATCCGTAACCGGGATGGATGCCGTCTACATTGAGTTTTTTGGCCACTTCAATGATCTTGTCCATGACCAGGTAAGATTGATTGGAAGGCGCTTCGCCAAGCAGGACGGCTTCATCGGCAAACTTGACATGCGGTGAATTTCTATCAACTGTAGAATAGACAGCCACGGTTTTGATCCCCATTTTCTGGGCCGTCTTCATAACCCTGAGGGCAATCTCCCCGCGATTGGCAACCAGTATTTTCTTCATGCTATAACTTTTAATGTCTTAAAAATCCTTTTCTGGAGGTAGGTTTCGTTTATTCCATTTCGATCAACAGCTGATTCTTATCAACCGTTTCCCCTTTTTTGACCGTAACAGATTTGACCACTCCGTCTCTGGGCGCGGTAAGGGTATTTTCCATTTTCATGGCTTCCAGCACCAGCAGGTAATCTCCTTCCTGTACTTCATCTCCTTCTTTTACCTGTACGTCAAGTATCAGTCCCGGCATGGGAGCTTTAATGTCGTTCACCACACTGGCCGAGGCAAGGCTGAGTCCCATGTCTTCGATCAAAAGATCAAGCTCATTGAAGATCTTCACATCATAAGTGTGGGAGTTGATCTTTAGCGAATAGTTTCTTTTCAGGAAATCTGAATTCTGGATCTGGCTTTTAAAGGAGCGGTGGTCTTTTAGGACGTGGAATCCGTTGGTTGTGTTCTTTTGAAGATCGAGGTTGTCTATTTCTTCTTTGGTGAAAAAGAATTCCATTTCACCGTTCACAACAACTTTAAATTTTTGTTCCATATAGCGGGCTTTTCGGCACTTTTTGTAAATATAAAAAAATTAATCACCCTTGTATTTAAGAATTTCCTAATAAAAAAGGGCTGTTCACGACGAACAGCCCTCTTTCTAATTATATAGTCTTCTTACTTCTTGAGAATTTCCTGAATATCTGGAGGAATAGGCATAGGCTTTAACGGCGGCACATTAGCACCTCCCGTATTCCCAGTAGGGATCTGCCCTACAAAAGATTTGACACCACCTACCAATAAACGGGGAATCTGCCCCAGGATCTCCTTCCAGTCCTTCACGGCAAAACCGAACTTCAACATGAGCCAGTGTGCACGGGAATGCTCAATAGGATAAGATTGCCCTATCACGTGAGCCCGTTCCAGGTGGTACCAGGCATGAATAAGATTGCCTTTTTTAAAGGCTTCTCTGTACTGCTCCAGTTCCTTCAAGTAGTGAAACTTGATATCTCTGGGAATGGTGGTGTTAAACTTCATTTTTAAAGTATTTGATTAACTGAACTTTTTAATGTCATCGCTCATATCAAAGATCCTGGTGGACTTGAACTTGTTCTCAAGAATACTGCTTCCCGCCGAAGACCTGTATCCGCCGGCACAGTGCACGACTATTGGTTTATCTGCAGGGACTTCACTTGCCCTTTCGCGAAGTTCGTTAAGCGGAATTTCGATCGCGTTCTCAAAAATACGCTTTTCAGCTACCTCACTGTTGTTTCGGATATCCACAATGGTATATTCCTCTTTATGAGCTTTGAAATCCTTCAGCTTAAAGTCATCGCTGGTTTCAGAGACTTTTTCAGACAAGGTGATGATTCCCTTCAGCTGTTTTTCATATCCAATCTTTGCGGTACGCTCCAACAGCTCTCTTACGTGGGTCACGCTTTCCACGACAAGGTAAAAAGGTTCCTCAGGCTTAACGATCGCGCCAAGCCAGGTTTCATACTTGTCATTCTCTCCACGGGCCATGATGTTAATACTATTAGGCAAATGTCCTTTTTTGTAAGCATCTCCATCGCGGGCATCCACAACGGTTACTCCATCCTCTATCTTTTCCACCAGCAGACTAAGTTTCACCGCTGCTTTAGTCTTTTGAACGTTATCTGCACCGTTTTTATTCACATCTACATTGAACCCGAAGTAATGCGGAATGAACGGCTGATCCTTCAATATCGTCTCCACGAACTGCTCTTCGGTCTGGTCGCGGAAAGCCCAGTTGAACTTACGTTCCTGTCCCAGCGTACTTGAAGAATCTGTGCTCATGTTCTTTCCACAAAGCGAACCTGCCCCGTGGGCTGGGTAAACGATCGCAGAATCGGGAAGCCCGTTGTATTTGTTCTGAATGGTGTGGTACATTTTCTTGGCCAAATCTACCCTTTTGGCCTTCATATTTCCGGCCTTTTCCCTAAGATCGGGTCTTCCCACATCTCCAATGAACAGGGTATCTCCCGTGAAAAGAGCAGTCTTATTTCCGTCTTCGGCAACTATAGTGATACTGTCCGGCGAGTGTCCGGGGGTATTGATGGCTTTAAAAGTGACCTTTCCCATTTTAAGGCTGTCGCCGTCATCAAATCCCTTGTGCTTGTAATCTGCCCCCAACAGCTTACTGGCATATATGGTAGCTCCTGTTTGCTCATGTATCTGCAAGTGGCTGCTCACAAAATCGGCATGCGGATGTGTCTCAAAAACGGCCACGATCTTCGCATTGTGCTCTTCGGCATAACGGTAATATTTCAACGGATTCCTCTCCGGGTCTACCAGCGCCATTTTTCCCTCACTCACTATGGCGTAGGAATAATGTGCCAGCGGACTATCTTTAAACTGTTTTATTTTCATGATCTCTTGTTTTAGTTCTGTTTATCTTTTTCTGTTATTCTGAAAAGGAATGACCAGCTGTTTGGTAAAGGCTTCAGGATAATTCTCATCTCCTTCAAAGCCTAGTTCTATATCCTGCCCGTTCTGCGGAAGGTAGGCTGTTTGGAACAAATGATCCCAGATGCTAAGGCTCAGACCGAAGTTCATTCCCGCAGGATGCTCCTCTGGCAGCTCTTTAGCATGGTGCCAGATGTGCATTTTCGGGTTATTGAACAGGTAACCGAGTTTTCCGTAGCTCCAGCCCACATTGGCGTGATTGATATGCCCCAGCAAAACAGTGAACATATGCACCACAAAGAACTCCTGAATTCCAAAACCTATCATGGCCAAAGGAATGTACTGCACCGTCTTGTAAATAATGGTCTCCATGAAATGGAACCTAAACTGCGCTGCAAAACCCATTTCCTTGACCGAATGATGCACCTTGTGAAACTCCCACAGCCACGCTCTTTTATGCAGCTGCCGGTGAACGTTCCACTGAATGAAATCGGCTACCACGAACATAATGGTCAACTGCACCCAACCCGGCAGGTCCTGCACTTCAATCGCCACGATGTTCTCTACTCCAAAAATGAGCAGAAAGTCATTGAACAACTCCACTCCCACATTAGACAAGGCATTGTAGCCTATCAACGCAAAAAGGAAAAAGTTAAACAATATATAGAAGCTGTCCAGCCAAAATCCCTTTCTAAAGATCTTCTGATCTTTTCTCCAGGGCAGGAGGATCTCCAGCATCCACACCAGGAGCGACAAGCCCAGCAACCAGTAAAAATAATTGGTCATTGAAGGAGAGGTGACCTCTTCCAACAGGTAATTCGCATACCCCGTAAATGACTCCGAAATTATTCTCAGGTACTTATTCAATCCTTCTCAAAATTTGAACGCAAAAATATAGTTTTTCATACACTATATGCCGTAACAAGAGTTACACTCCCATAAAATTAATAAAAACAGCGAGTTAGCCTCAGGTTTTATTCAAATTCTGCACAGTCGCCGGAAGGAACATAGACTCCGGCTGCCTGTTGATAGACCAAAGTGGCGCCAAGATGCCCCACATAGGTAAGCAGCGCATTACCTCCTGTAAGGATGAGGAGGACCACCACGAGAAATACCCGGCTTTTGAAAAGGGGAAGTTTGATATATCTAAGAAAATCTATTGCGGCTCCTGCCGTAAATAGCCAGGCGGTGATCCAGGCATAATTCTCATGATCCTTGAGTACGGTAGGATCGCAAAGCTTCCTGGAAACAATCCCATCGGCCAGGTTTCCGGTGAAGATCGCCACCCAAATTCCAATCACCCCCAGCCCGAGAAGAACACTACCTCCTCTTTCCCATACCTCCCGCCTGTATCTTAGGGCGATGATCTTGAAAAGGAAGGCAACTACCAGTAAAGCGATAGGAAAATGAACGGACAGAGGGTGAAAAACCTCTGTCCGCCAAAAATCGGGTACCTGTTCCATTTTTATTCAAGCACTTTGACCGAAATAGGATCCAGCCGTTTTCCTTCTTTCTTGACTTCAACTTCTACTCTCATCCCTTCTTCCAGTTCAGAAAAATCGACTGTTGAACCATCACGGGTCAGTTCGGTTTGATCGGTAAAGTAAAGTTCGAGGGTCTTGTCATCATCGGTCTCCACATAGATCTCCGTCTTAGAAGCCTCTACTTCTTTGATGGTGCCCTCATAAGTTCCCGACTCCACTACATCTGTGCTTTCTCCACAAGAGAAGAAGAAAAATAGGGTGGCTACAAGAACAGTGCTAAAGAATTTGGTTTTCATATTGATATGGTTTGAATTGATTTCATTGAGACCTCTAAAATACCTAAAAACAGCCTCATCCCCAAAATAACGAATCTGTTATGTAACAAAAGTCACACAATCATCTCATCTACATTCCTATATTTGTTTTCTTAATGCAGTTAAAAAATTACATAGCGCTGACGCTGGTGGTCATTTTCCTCGGAAAACTCCTGACTATGGATGCTAAATTCTACGGGACATTCCTTGAGTCTAAGGGAGTGACCATGGTAAATAAGATGTGCTCCAAACCACAGCTAAAAACTGCTAAAGAAGACATTGCTCCTGCTTCCCTGAACCAGGGGCTGGAAATGGAATTTTTATGTCACACGGTCTTTGACCAGACCATTGCCGAATGGGCGGTGGCTTTGAATGAGGACAACTTCAGAGAATATTCTTATCAGACTCCGGGCCTGTTTCGCACCCCCCGGGACAAGTTCTACCCGCCCCCCAAAGTCTGATCTTCCTTCCACTTATCTAAATATCGCCGGGTTTTCAACCTGCAGCACTTCTGTGACCTGCACTCAACCCGACCATTATTAATTCTCTTATTTAACTTTTTAATGTCAACAAAAATTGAAGTGACTCGTCGTTCGGTCCAGATCTTCCGAATGATGTTAAGCGGAATTTTTTTAGTTGCCAGTTTCAGCCATATCATCAAGGTAGATAAGACTGTGCAACGTATAGATCAGGCGAGATTCAAAGGAATCGCCTACTTCTTTGGGGAACCAAAACTACTGGTCATCGCCTCCGGGATCGTGATGTTCATTGCAGGCTTAGGCTTGCTCGCAGGGTACAAGACCCGCTGGGCAGCCGCCATTCTTATGTCTGTTTTGATCCCCATTACCCTTACGGTGCAGGTAGGACAGATCACCACATTAGGGCCGCTTTTCAAGAACATCGCCATCCTTGGCGGCCTCACCTTTTTTATCATCAATGATTCTAATAATTCAAAAAAACAGTAACAAAATGAAAAATATCCTATTAGCGAGTTTCGCTATCGTCCTTAGTCTATTCACTAACCCTGTACAGGCACAGAATGCCCATGAAAAACATGCGGACGACGTAAATTATGTAGTACTAACAAGAAATGTTCAGCAATTGAAACCCATCATCCTGGCCGCGGAAGAACTTGCCGTGCAGGATGGCGACAATTTCGGGGATTTCCAGGTAGTCGTCTGTGGAAAGGCCGTGCAGGACCTAAGCAATAAAGAGACCATGAGCAACTTTCTAAAAAGCGCGGAAAATGCGGGAGTGACCATCAATGCCTGCGGATTTTCCCTGAAGAAGTTCGGCGTGGACAGAGCTGCTTTACCTGAAGCACTAAGAGTCGTGGAAAACGGAATTCTCCACAATTTCGAGCTTCAGAAGAAAGGCTACCTAAGCATCGAACTTTAATCACCACCTAAACCAATTATCATGAATAAAAGATTGAAAAAGAATTTAATAGAATACGGAATTATAGGCGCGGTATTTATCACCCTCTTTGTAACAGGGCTTCACACCGAGGTCTTCGGATTTTTGCAGCGAGGAATACTGGCCACGGGCCTTATGAACCCGGATACGGAAGAAAAAGCTGAGATCGCTGCCGCCACACCATCCAAAGGTGCAGTGCTGGACCTCAACCTGGTCAATTCCAAAGGAGAGAAGGTAAACATGAAGCAGTTTGAAGGCAAGGTGATCTTCCTCAACTTCTGGGCAACCTGGTGCCCTCCATGTATCGCGGAAATGCCTGGAATCCATAATCTTTACCAGGAAGTGAAGGATGACAATGTGGAATTCATTATGCTTTCTGTAGATCAAAAGTTCGAAAAAGCCAAGAAATTCAAGGCCAACAAAGGCTATGAATTCGAGATCTACAGGGCAGCGGGACCAGTTCCGCAGATGTATGCCACCCGCAGCATTCCCACCACCTATGTGATAGATGCCGATGGTAACCTGGCTCTTACTCACCTGGGTATGGGAGACTTTGATACCAAGGATTTCAAACAATTCCTTAAGGAGCTGCAATAAAAGATAACAGCTGTCAAAAAAGCCCTTTTTGGCAGCTGTTTTTCCAATCTATCTAAAAAAGAATTTATGAGAAGAACATATTTGTTACTGCTTCTCTGCCTGTTCTCTTTGCACCCGCTTGCGGCGCAGGTGATGGAAGCACCGGAGTGGCAGGTAAGCGCAGACAAAACAGAGGCCGTAGCGGGAGATGAACTTATCCTCACTTTGACAGCCAATATTCCCGAAGACTGGTACATGTATTCCAGCGATTTTGATCCTGACCTGGGGCCGATGCTTACAGAGATCAGTTTTGAAGGGTCTGACAAGTACGAGCCTTCAGGACAACTGGAACCCGTGGATCCGAAAGAGAAATACGATGATCTGTGGGGAGGCGAGTATACCTACTTCACCAAAAAGGCTCATTTTAAACAAAAACTGAAGATCACCGGGGAAGATCCTGTGATCAAAGGGAGCATGTCCTACCAGATCTGTTCAGATGTGACCGGGCAGTGTATTCCCTATGAATCAGATTTTACGGTTGATCTTTCAGGTGAAAAGGCAGAAGCAGGAGCTGTGGCCGATAACAATAGCAATTCCTCTTCTTCAGAACCGCCGGTAAAGGAACTGGAGCCTTTCACCAACTCTTTCGAGCCGGTGGAGGAGGAAAAAGGCTGGACAGCTTTACTCACTTTTTTCCTGATCTCCTTTGGCGCAGGACTGGCGGCATTGCTCACGCCATGCGTGTTCCCAATGATCCCGATGACCGTGACCTTTTTCACCAAGTCAAGCAGGAGCCGTTCGCGAGGGATCATGAACGCGATCATCTACGGACTTTCCATTATCGGGATCTATACCCTTATAGGAACTGTTTTCGCGCTGATCTTTGGCGCCGGATTCGCAAACTTTCTGAGTACGCACTGGCTTCCAAACCTGCTGTTCTTTGCCATTTTTGTGCTGTTCGCGCTTTCCTTCTTTGGCCTGTTCGAAATAAGACTGCCTAACAATTTCGTGAATAACATAGACAGCCAGGCCAATAAAGGAGGTTTAGCCGGAATCTTTTTCATGGCCTTTACCCTGGTGCTGGTTGGCTTCAGTTGTACGGGTCCCATCGCGGGAACCATTCTTTTGGGAGCGGCCAGCGGACAGGCCATCAAGCCACTGATTGGAATGCTTGGCTTCTCAACCGCTTTTGCTATTCCGTTCACATTGTTCGCGATCTTTCCCGGATGGCTGAGTTCGCTGCCAAAAAGTGGTGGCTGGCTCAACACGGTAAAGGTGGTGCTGGGATTCCTGGAACTCGCCCTTGCCCTGAAGTTTTTGAGCATGGTAGACCAGGTCTACCACTGGAACCTGCTTGACCGTGAAATTTACCTGGCCCTGTGGATAGTCATCTTTACCCTGCTTGGTTTTTACCTGCTTGGAAAGATCGTTTTTCCGCATGAACAAAAAGCTGAAAGCACCTCAATTTCCCGACTATTGATGGCGGTGCTGGTTTTCAGTTTTGTGGTCTACCTCATTCCCGGGTTGTTCGGAGCTCCTTTGAAGGCCCTTGCAGGTTATCTTCCTCCCATGAGCACCCATGATTTTCAATTGCTGGGATCTGATGCCCCTGCGGAAGAAACCAAACTGGCCGAAGGCTGCGAAAAACCCAAGTATGATGACATGCTGGAGCTGCCTCACGGACTCAAAGGCTATTTTGACTATGAACAGGCCCTGGCCTGCGCTAAAAAGGAAAACAAGCCGCTCTTTATTGATTTTACCGGTCACGGCTGCGTCAATTGCCGGGAAATGGAAGCCGCGGTTTGGAGCGATCCTGCCGTCCTGAAAAGGCTAAGGGAAGACTACATTGTGGTAGCCATGTATGTGGATGAGAAGACCGAATTACCCAGAGAAGAATGGTATACCTCGGTTTATGACGGCAAGGTCAAAAAGAGCATCGGAAAGCAGAACATGGATTTTATGATACAGAAGCTGAATGCCAATGCCCAGCCGTATTATACTCTTGTAGGGGCCAACGAGGAGCTGCTTTCCCCTCCCCGCGCTTACGATCTCGATGTTCAGGGATTCGTGGATTTCCTAGATACAGGAATAGAGCGCTATGAGGAAAACAATGAGGTAAAGAATAACCTGATCCTCTAAAAGACATTTAAGATTAATTTCTTCGTGGTTGAATGTTGAAACCTGCAGGGCTTAGTTTTCTGCAGGTTTCTTTTTATTTCTTCTGGGCTACAAACCTGATTACAGAGCCTTGCCCTTTATGGAACTCCCCTTCATCAAGATCGACCTCTGCCTCGTACAGCTCTAAAAAATTCAGTTCTCCAAAGTCTTTTTTGATCTCCTCCATTGAAAAAAGGAGGGCTTCATCTTTAGGACCTCCCACCTGTGGATTTTGCTTCTGATAGACAGGATGCTTTTTGCTGAAACCTTCAAAGATGACCAGCCCGTCCCGCCGAAGGTACGAGAGGAGCAGCTTGTGGTAATCCGCCCTAAGTTCCGGAGAAAAATGGGCATAGATCAAAGCTATAACGTCCACTTCATCTTTGTCGTAACCGAGGTCGGGAAGATCACCCACCCGGTAATCTATCTCCACCTTGTTCTTTTCGGCAAGCTTCATAGCCTTTTTCTTTCCCTCCCGGCTTTGATCGAATGCGGTAACTTTCCAGGATTCCTGTGCAGCGTAAACCGCGTTGCGGCCTTCTCCTTCGGCAGCGAACATGATCTCGCCGGGATAAAGTTCCAAAAGGCGCGATCTTAAATACTCATTCGGCTCTTCGCCATACACATACTCTTCCGCACTAAAGCGTTTATCCCAAAATTCTTTCATATTCTATTTCCTGTTTATTTCTGAAACTAGTCTCTTTTGAAACTGCAAAACGTGAAATTTTGCGTTCCTCCCGAAGGTGTGTTGTGATCCAAATTCTTGCAGTTCATGGCAGTGAACCCGTCAGCGAAAAGATCCTGCATTTGCTTTATTGAGTACTGTCTTATTTCAATACCGCTGCATTTGGTCGGCCCGTTTTCCGAAAAGGTACCCATCACCACAAAACCTCCTGGTTTTACAGCCTGCTTCACATTCTGCAGGTATTTTTTCACCTGTGCATCTTCAGTAAGAAAATGAAAAGCCGCACGATCATGCCACAGATCATATTGCCTTTGAGGCTCGAATTCTGCCGCATCGGCCACGATCCAGGTGATGTCACCCGCTTTTTCTCCCAGCCTTTCTTTGGCCCGAATGAGGGCATTTTCAGAAATATCCACCACCGTGATATCTGTGTAGCCCTTACCAATGAGGAACTCAGCAAGAAAACTGTCTCCCCCGCCAATATCAATGATCGCGGCATCCTTCTCCAATTTGCATTCCGCGATGTAATCCAGGGAGGTTTCGGGCATGGGCTCATACCAGCTTACCTCGGTTGGTTTTTTGTTCTCATAAACCTTGTTCCAATGTTCTTTTCTATCTTCCATGATCTGTTGTTTTTGTTTCGAATTCCCACCAGTCCTGCTGGTAATATTTCTCCTGAAAATAACAGGGCTCTCCTATTTTTGGCGCGGCATAGCTGAAGCCTTCATTTTCGGCAGCACTTGTGAATCTTCTTATGGGTTCGTTCCACGGATGGGTGGACAACACGAACTTGCCCCAGTGCACGGGAATGATCTGTTTTGCCTGCAAATCTTTCCCTGCCATTAATGTTTGCTCGGGAAACATGTGGATCTGCGGCCAGTATTTGTTGTATTGCCCGCACTCCAGGAAAGCCAGGTCAAAAGGTCCGAATCTTTTTCCTATTTCTGAAAACCTCTTGTCATAACCCGAATCTCCTCCCAGGAAAAATTTATATCCGTTTACCCTTAGGACGAAAGAAGACCACAAAGTTTTTCCTCTTTGAAAGCCTCTTCCCGAAAAATGCCGCGAAGGGGTGGCGGTTATCTTTAAGTGTTCATTGACCGAATGATCCTGCCACCAGGAAAGTTCGGTTATTTTCCCTTTTTCAACACCCCAGTATTCTAGATGCGCTCCTACTCCTAAAGAGGCTACTACACTGCCTGTTTTTGGAACCAGCTTTTTAATGCTTGGCCAGTCTAGATGATCATAATGATCGTGGGTAAGTATAAGCAGATCCAGTTCCGGAAGATCTTCTGCATTAAAATGGTCTGAGCCTTCAAAAGCCTTTCCGAAGAGTCTAAAAGGCGAAGCATTGCCGCTAAACACCGGATCGACCAGGATCTTAAACCCATCTACCTGCAGAAAATAGGAGGAATGTCCAAACCACACCAGTGCCGGTCTTTCCCTGTCCAGTTCCTTAAGATCACTTCGTACGTTCGGAATTTCCGTCGAAGGTCTTACCGAAGAAGGGCGCGAAAGCATCCCTTTCAGGATCCTGAAAATGGAAACATTTCCCGGGTTCACTTCGGTAGGTTCCACATTCTGAAAGCTTCCGTTCCTGTAATTTTCTGTGCTTCGAATGCGTGCCAGCCGTTCCCCTCTAGGTGATCTTCCGAATGATCTGATATTCATATCCTAAATTCTCCATCTAAATTTAGGAAAAAATCGACCGGTTTGCCGCTTATAGGAAACATATTCGGGAAAGCGCTCCTGAAGTTTGGATTCCTCATAGTTGCTTTTGAAGTAAAAGACCAGCAGGAGCAAAATACTGATGAGCAGTTTATAGCCCGAACCAAGCCAGATCGAAAGTCCGAACGCCATGAACAGCACGCCTGCGTAAATGGGATGCCTGGCAAAAGCAAAGGCTCCTGAAGTTACAAGTTTTGCGCCTTTTGTGGGACTGGGAAAAGGAGATAGATTGGTGTTCAACTGCAAAAAGGCGATAAGGATGATCAGCAATCCTATTCCCGCCACCATCAAGGCTAAAATGTGCATATTTTCTGAAAGCTGAAACCGCCACTCCTCTACAGGGATAAGCCAGACCAGGAACACCAGGAACTGCAGAGCCACGAAGATCTTATCTTTTTTAGGAACAGCCATAATTTAATTATTTTCAAATTCTTTTTCTCCTGACTTAAATATCTTGATCATTCCGAAAGACCTCATAAGATGAAAAAGTCCGGGTAAAATGACTCCTCCTCCTATGAGCAGCATGATGCCGAGATTTTGAATGACCGCCTGCGGAGGCAGCCCCTCCAAAAGACTCACCTCTTTTTCCGCAGTAATGATAATATACGGAAAGTGCGCATAAAGGGCCGCAAACAGCACAAGGACAACCTGTAACCCCGCAAGATACCTGCTGCCAAGGGTGTTCTGCCTTTTTATAGCTCTCCATAGCGGGATCAGCAGCAAACCCGATAGTATCACTGCTCCAATCGAAACCGGATTACTAACAAAATCTTTAATGAATTTTACCTCATAGATATATCCGTAGGCTATGAGAATGAATCCCAGCAGTACCAGCGTAATAGTGAAATAAGCCGATTTTTTGCTGAACATTTTTCTAACCTTGCCTTGAGTTTCCCCAATAAGGAGGGTCGCAGCCAGGAAGGCACAAAGCACAGCGTAGAAAATACCTACCAGAAAAGTAAAGGAATTGAACCAGGGCCAAAGATAGAGTTCAGAAAATGTGAAGCCAGTGTAATCATCTTCGGTTAAAATTATCTTGCCTCCTATTAAAGCTCCGAAAGACATTCCCAGAAAAACAGGAGTGACCAAACTGGAGATGCGGAACATCCAGTTATAGAACAGCTGCGACCTATCCACAATGGCGTCATAATGCCTGAAGATGAAGGCCACGCCTCGCATGGTTATCCCCAGCAGGACCAGCACGAACGGCACATGCAGATAGATCATGATCACATTGAAATACACAGGAAAGGCAACCCAAAGGATCACCAGAAGAATAATGAGCCAGATATGGTTGGCTTCCCAAACCGGGCCCATCACCCTATAGATCGTGTTGCGGGTGGTGAGCTTGTTTTTTCTAGAGGAGAAGAGTTCGACAATTC
Source organism: Salinimicrobium catena (assembly GCF_900102915.1). Classification (GTDB taxonomy): domain Bacteria; phylum Bacteroidota; class Bacteroidia; order Flavobacteriales; family Flavobacteriaceae; genus Salinimicrobium; species Salinimicrobium catena. The sequence goes on along the minus strand of NZ_FNGG01000003.1, from coordinate 188,391 downwards.
CCGCCCCAAAATCTGCCCCGCCCAGGAGCACATACAGGAGTAGGGAGAACAACAGAAAGAAAAGAACCACATACAACATAATTATTCTTTTACCGCATTAAGTACCCTTATTTGTCTTCTCATGAGCCAGGTAACGGTGACAGCGAGAACCGCATAGACTACCAGGTACATGTAAAAACTGAATTCCATTCCCGGCATGGGAGTCACGGCTTCACTGGTTTTCATAAAGCCGTAAATGATCCAGGGCTGCCGCCCAACTTCGGTCACGACCCAACCCGCTTCTACCGCTATGAACCCAAGAGGAGCAAGTACAACAAACAGCAACCAGTACCACTTTTTGTTGAACAGCTTCTTGTATTTCAGGCTTAAAAAATAGAGGATCCCGGCCAGCATAAGCAAAGTACCGATACCTACCATGATCTGAAAGGCGTAATGTACTATCGCTACGGGAGGATGTTCATCTTCGGGAAAATCCTTAAGTCCTTTAACTTCTGCATCAAAATCACCAAAGGCTAAAAACGAGAGGGCACCCGGAATGGCAATTTTATGGGTCACCTTCTGATTTTCTTCATCTACGATCCCTCCAATGTAAAGAGGCACATTGGTTCCGGTTTCATAATGAGCCTCCATGGCAGCGAGCTTCATCGGTTGGCGTTCGGCGATATCCTTTGCAGAAAGATCGCCGCTTAACGGTTGGAGAAAAGCGGCAACAGCCCCAAAAATAATCGCGATCTTAAAAGCTTTCTTGTGCAGGTCCGGTCGTTTGTTCCGGTAGACCTGCAGGGCGTGTACTCCTGCCACGGCAAAACTCGTAGCCACAACTGCGGCAAGGGTCATGTGGAGCGCCTGGGTGAACCATGCCGGATTCAAAAATGCCTGCACCGGATCGATATTCACGAATTGTCCATCAATATAATCAAATCCCGTGGGCGCGTTCATCCAGCCGTTCGCGGAAACGACCAGAATTCCGGAGGCAACTCCCGATATTCCTATTATGATACCTGTAAACCAGTGGAATTTTTCAGGTAATTTATTCCAACCGTAAAGGTAGAATCCAAGGGCTATAGCTTCAACAAAGAAAGCCGCCCCTTCCAAAGAAAAAGGCATGCCTATAATGGGGCCGGCATGTTTCATGAATTCGGGCCATAGCATTCCCAGTTCAAAAGAAAGCGCCGTTCCCGATACCGCGCCCGTGACAAAAAATATAGCCACTCCTTTTTGCCAGGATTTAGTGAGCTCGAGGTAGACGGGATTTCGGGTGTTCAGCCACTTCTTATGGGAAACCACCATAAAAAAAGGCATCACCATACCAATGCAGGCAAAGATGATGTGAAAACCCAGGGTGAAAGCCATTTGTAATCTGGCAAAATCAAGATTTTCCATAAGATTCCATTTGGGGGATAACTTCCGGAAAAGAGAATTTAAAACAATTCCTTCCAGACTATGTAGATTCCCATTAAAAGTACGAACCAGCCGAAACCTTTCTTCAGTTTTTTTCCGTCTATGAATTTATTCAGGTACACTCCCAAAAAGATCCCGACGACCGATATACCGGTAAATATAAGAAGAAAGGGCCAGTCGATATCGAGGTTTTGAACGTCTCCAATAAAACCTATGAGCGATTTGATCGCGATGATAAGCAGCGAAGTGGCCACCGCTTTTTTCATGGGAAGCTTTGCAAGTAAGACGAGGGCGGGAATGATAAGAAATCCGCCGCCGGCGCCCACTATTCCAGTGAGTACTCCCACGATAAGCCCTTCTATAATGATAAGCGGATAATTATATTTTACCTTTTCTGTTTTTACCGGTTTTTCTTTTTGTTCTCTTATCATGGAAACCGAAGCCAGGATCATGATAAAGGCGAAGAAAAGCATGATCGCGATGTTCTTGGTGATCTCATGCCCCGCAATGGTAATGATATGCTCCGGGATGGCCGGGACAAGGAATTTTCGGGTAGCGTAAACAGCAATAAACGCCGGAATAGAGAATACAACGGCCGTTCTGTAATCCACCCTCTTTTTCTGCATGTTCTTTACGGCTCCCACAAGGGAGGAAGTTCCTACAACAAAAAGGGAATAGGCAGTGGCGGTTACAGGATTGATGGCCATGAGGTAAACCAGCACCGGAACCGTAAGTATGGAGCCACCTCCCCCAATAAGTCCTAAGACCACTCCAATGATCAATGCTCCTAAATACCCCAGTATTTCAGTCATTCCATAGATTTTTTTTGCGGACACAAAACTAAGAAGCAGCCAGAGGCCTTACAGTAACATTTATTACAGTCTCCTACAGGTCCAGCACTTTTATGCTGTTGCGCTGAAGAACGATCTTCCCTTCCAGTTCCAGTTTTTTAAGAAGCCTTGAGATCACCACTCGCGAGGTGTGCAGGTCATACGCGATCTCCTGATGAGTCACCTGTATAAGGTCTGTGCCGTTGATCTTTGCCTTATCCTGCAAATAGCGCATCAATCGGGCATCCATGTTCAGGAAAGCGATGGTATCGATAGTGTCCAGCATTTCAGAAAGGCGGGTATGGTAGCTTTCGAAAACAAAATTTCTCCAGCTTTTATACTTAGAGGTCCACTCTTCCATTTTCTCAATGGGGATCATAATGAGCTTGGTATCCTTTTCAGCTACTGCCCTTATCTCACTTTTGGTTTGTCCAAGACAGCAGGAAAGGGTCATGGCACAGGTATCGCCCCTTTCAAGAAAGTACAGCAGCAATTCGTCCCCATCTTTGTCTTCCCTCAGGATCTTTATAGCGCCTTCAAGCAGCAGGGGCATACTTTTTACGTATTCCCCTATTTCTATGATCTTTTCTCCCGCTTTGACTTCCTTTAAAGTCCCAAATTTGGCGATCTCCTCCATAAGTTCATCCTCAAAGATGAAATGGTAAGCTTCTTTTAATTCTTCCTCTAGCATCTAAACCTATTTAGGTAGTAAAATTAAGATTTAAATGAAAGACTGCGGAACATTTTTAAAAATCTTCACAAAAGACAGAAATAATAGAATTATCTTCAGGATAACCCAACATAGCAAAGTTTCAAAACTGGATAAAATTTATTAACTTACTCACATGAGCAGCAAGATCTTAACTTTTTTACTCTTTACTGGAGAACAGCATGGCAAAGCCGAAGAGGCGGTGAATTTCTATACCACCTTATTTGATGATTCAGAAATAAGCAGCATTGAACATTACGGGCCTAATGATCCGGAGCCCGAAGGAACTGTAAAGCAGGCCCATTTTTCTCTTAACGGCCAACGGTTCATCGCCAAAGACAGTCACTTGAAACACAAATTTGACTTCAACCCGGCCATCTCCTTTTTCATTGAAAGCGATAGCGCAAAAGACATTGAAGATGCTTTTAAGGTCCTCGCAAAAGAAGGTGTGGTCTTTACGCCTTTAGAGGAGTATCCCTTTAGCCCCAAGTTTGGCTGGGTCCAGGACAAATATGGAATTTCCTGGCAGCTGAGCCTGGTCCCCTAAAAATTACTTCGGAAAAATGCATTTTCAGGAGAATTTCTATTTTTACTTCGGATTAGCAATCGACTAATGCCTTTATCTGACATATTCTCCTACCTGAAAAATATGAAAACCGACAGATTTACCCTGAAGGAAATCGAAGACCGCGATATAGAATTGATCCATAGAGGTCTGTCTGATGAACGGGTGACAAAACATTATGCCGTACACTTCCCGACGCTTGAAGACACTAAGGAGCAAATGGAATGGTATGCAGACCTGAAAAAGAACGGAACAGGTGCCTGGTGGGGGATCTATTCTTCGGAAACAAACGAATTTTGCGGCGCCGGCGGCTTCAATGGCCTGGACCGGGCAAATAACAAAGCAGAGATCGGCTTTTGGCTGTACCCCGAATTTTGGGGTATGGGAATTTTGAAGGAGGTAATGCCCCTGTTGTTCCAACTGGGTTTCGAAAACCTCAACCTCAACCGCATTGAAGGCTTTGTGGAGAATACCAACCACAAATGCAAAAGCGCCCTGGAGAAGATCAACTTTAGTTATGAAGGTACTTTGAGGGAATGCGAGATCAAAGACGGGAACTATCTTGACGTGGATATTTACGCGATCCTAAAAAAGGAATGGGAGAAATAAAAATATCCCCGCCATTTTTGACGGGGATATTTTTGTATCAGATCACTTCCAAACGCTGCCTGAGATTTTCCAGCTCCTTCTCTGCCTTCAAAAGGCCATTTTCAAAGGCTGTCCTGTTTTTCACCAGGTCCTGCCTGGCCAGGTCCTTGTAATGATCCACCCCCTGCAACAGGTTCTCACAAAAGCCTTTCCAGCCTTTGACATCTCTTGGGCCCGGAGTGAGCGTGTTTTTAATTTCCTCTTTGATATAATCAAGATACAGCTGTAGCTCTTTCAGGAACATGTGCGGCCTTCCCGGATTCTGAGGCAGTTCTTTTCTTCCGTAGATATGATCGGTCATTTCCTGCAGCCCGGTTATCTTTGAAAAATTTACCACATTGGGGCCGGGGCAAATGGTCACGGCATCCAGTTTTTCTACTATAGGCACTTCATAATTGATCCCGGCGGAGTTGCTAAGACCAATGCACAAACATTCCTTGCTCAGCAGGTCATCCACTTGCTGCTGATATTCTGCTTCCGGCAGGCCGGCATTTTCCAGCTGCTCCAGTTTAAGTTTCTGATATCTTCTGGAAGCGGTACAAATGGGCTCTTTGGTGAATTCGGTATTGGATACCAGGTATTTTTCGGTACAGGGGCTGCCCGGTTTGCCTCTTTTGATCCGCTCCTGCCGTTCAAGATCTGCACTGGTGCCTTTCAGGTAATTGAATCGCACTCCTAAAGGTGAAGCTTTGCTCAGCACAACATCTTTCTCCTCACTTTTACATAACAGTTCCAGCGTCTTCTCATCAACCGTGGTAGCTTCAGGACACAGTAAAAAAGGACTTCCCCAACCGGTTCGGGAAACCTCATAATGTTCCAAAAGCAGTTTTTGTTCTTCTGAATTCCCTATTCCTCCCTGCACCGTTACCTGGATGGGATGCGGTTTTTCAAAGCCGGCCTCTCCCCTGGCCTGTAATGCAGGGTTGTACAGCTGAAAAAGATCATCGGCAAGTTCTTCTTTCTTGTTCCTGAATTCTTCCAAAATGGGCCCCAGCAATAATCCCTGTGTGGCAAAGGCATGCCCGCCACAGTTAAGCCCCGATTCGATCCTGAATTCGCTCACCCAAATGCCTTTTTTCGCCAGGTATTTACCCTGGATAAGGGCAGATCGGTAGTCGCTCACCTTGATGACCACTCGCTTTTTGAACTTACCCCAGCCCACGGCATCAAATTCCCTGAAGTTCTCCAGGTAATTGAACAGCCGCGGATTCATTCCGGCGGAAAAGATCACGGCCGAATTCTCCAGATCGCTTTCGGCATAGGCCTTCAAGGCGCCCAACGCGTCTGAACCATCGGGAATGAGTTCTCCCGAAGCGTCTTTGTTGTTTTTGTCCACTTTGGTCATGATGTTCACCTCGATGGCACCGGGAGTCACATGTCGCCGCAGGAAATCTTCCAGGTCAGCTTTGGCGTGGCCGTGAGCCTTGAGGAACTGATGATATTTTTCCTTAAGCCCACTTTCTTCGGGCAGCATCTCAAAATACTTCACGATCTCAGATCCGGTCTCAAAAGCAGATTCCTTCAGCTTTTCCAGTTTTTTATTCACGGTACGGTTCACCAGGTTCAGGTAATCGGTAATTCGGCGCACCCTGTAATTTTCCTCGTGTTTTTCAATGGGAATGTAGGGCTCATCATTTTGCTGATAGTAATACTTCCGCATCATTTCTATCAAATTATCTTCGATAATGGAAAGGGCGGAATTTATTCCGTAGCTGGCCACCTTCACCGGCGAATCAATGGTAAAGGAAATGCCCATGACCGGAATATGGAAATTATGCGGAGATAGGGTATACATGTTTTCTAATTTAGGATTGGCAAAACGCCAAAGATTGAAAAGCTATGAAACCTGAAATATGACCTGGGTCATATTTTACATATTGTTCTTCCGGTAATATTTTCACTCCGAGGAAGGAGAAATCTCTGTGAAGTAGTGATCAAGTGACG
>NZ_FNGG01000003.1:0-182024 GCF_900102915.1 Salinimicrobium catena | reverse complement strand
GTTGTGATGAAGTTCATCATAATGAGAGATTCTTCGCTCCGCTGCGCTTCGCTCTGAATGACAGGATTAATACAACACCCTAAACCTGATGGTTCCCTCTATAGTCTTCATCTCTCTTATCACCTCTTCATTGTAGGCTTTGTCAATATCGGTGATCACATAGCCTATCTGTTCATTGGTCTTGAGGTACTGCCCCACAATATTGCAATCGTGTTGGGAAAGTACGTTGTTAATATGGGCAATGATCCCAGGCCTGTTATGGTGAATGTGGATAAGACGGTGGGCATTCTCCAGGATAGGCAGTTGCAGGTTGGGGAAATCCACACTGTTTGTAGTGCTTCCGGTGTTGATGTATTCAATGATCTTACCTGGAACAAAATTACCGATGTTCACCTGGGCTTCCTGGGTACTGCCCCCAATATGGGGAGTCATGATAAGGTTAGGCAGGCCGCGCAGTTCAGATTCGAATGGCTCCTGGTTGCTCTTTGGTTCCTGCGGAAAGACATCCACCCCGGCACCTTTGATCTTCCCGGACTCCATGTTTCTCTTTAAGGCAGCTATATCCACCACATGGCCGCGGCTCAGGTTCAGGAAAATGGCGTTGTCTTTCATCAGGGCAAATTCCTTTTCTCCAATGAGGTTTTGATTTTCCTTTCGGCCATCTACATGAAGGCTCACAATATCAGCCTTTTTAAGAAGCTCTTCCAGGCTGCTGCACTTGGTGGCATTCCCCAGGGCCAGTTTTTCCATAAGATCGTAATAGTAAACATCCAGCCCGATAGCTTCCGCTAAAACCGAAAGCTGAGCACCGATATTTCCGTAGCCCACTATCCCCAATTTTTTCCCGCGGATCTCATTACTGCCAGAAGCCGACTTATTCCAGGTGCCACGGTGCATTTCCGAGATCCTGTCCGGCAGGCCACGCATCAGGAAAATGATCTCCCCAATAGCCAGCTCCACCACAGAGCGGGTATTGCTGAATGGGGCGTTGAAGACGGCGATCCCCCTTCTCACACATTCCTGCAGGTCTATCTGGTTGGTGCCTATGCAAAAAGCTCCCACGGCGATAAGCCGATTAGCGTTCTCGAGCACCTTCTTGGTAAGCCTGGTCTTGGATCTTATTCCCAGAACCGAAATGTCTTTGATCATCTCGCTCAGCTCCTCCTCATCAAGCGCCCCGGAATAGGTAGAAACATTGTATCCTTCATTCTTAAGAATCTTTTCGGCGTCTTCGTGAATGCCTTCCAGCAACAGCACCTTGATCCGGTTTTTAGGATAAGAAATGGCTTTGTTCATTTTATGCAGATACAGGAATTCATCAAGGCTGGGGGTGATATGGTCAGCCTTATCCAGCACGTTATGCCGCTCTACATTTTCGGTGAAAGCGTAAAACTTGTTGGCCAATCCGGCAGCTTTGATCTCGTAGTCTGTATAACCGTCACCAATCACATAAACATCCCCCTGCAGGTCCATGCTCTTCAACATTTCCACTTTTCCATTATTAGACGAAAGCACGTTATCCTGGTCGAAACCTATGATCTTTCCGTTCTCATCATACCTAAATGTATTGGCAAACACATGTTCTTCCTTAACACCCAGCTCGGTAACTATGGGAACAATAAATTCTTTGAAACCATTGGAAATGATATAGATGTTCTCGTGATACTCATCAAAAAATTCCTTGTTCCGTATAAATGAAGTGGAGATCTTGCTTTTTAGCCTGTCCACCAGCTTTCCCAAATGTTTTTCTTCGGCATTGAGCAGTGCCAAACGCTTTTCAAGGGATTCCCTGAAAGAGAGATCCCCCGCCATGCCGCTGTTGGTCAAATTCTCCAGTTCTTTTAACCGCTCCTCTTTTTCCTCGTGTTCGGCAAGAGAGATCTCTCCCAGGACATCCAGGGCTTCAACCTGTGTAAAAGTGCTGTCAAAATCAATTACAAAGTGCCGGGTATTTTTCATTTTTGATAAGGGTTTGGTGCGTTCATTTCCCTCAAAACTAAAGTATTTCCAAGGATCTAAGGGAAATTAAAAGAAGAAAAAATCATAGATTGATGAATTCCTAAAAAGGTTGTTTTTTACGTTAATTTCTTCAGGAAAAGCCTAATAAAATACAGAATTTTTCAGCCGGATATCTTGAAGAGAACAGTGAAAAGAGATCAGTGAGAAGATGAAAGATCAGGAGCTTCTTTTGAAGCAGTAAAAGACTTGTTGCTATTATCACCCGAAACGGTAGTAACCGAGATGATGTTTTCGCGGCTGTCGTACTCGACGATCCTTTTCCATTTTTGATCACTATACCTGTAGTGCTCTGTTTTTCTTAAGGTCTTATCGGCCCGGTAGCGATAAACGTCGGTAAGTATTTCGTCAGTTGAATAATGGGTCACAACCCGGTACTCCCCATGTTCATTATAAGCATAGGAGGTATTTCCCATGAAGTCCTTACTTTCCTTAGAAGTTCCTTCAGAGGTTGAATAATACTCTTTGTTAGACCTCACCCCGGACTTATCGTATATGACCTTTTCCCGAAGAAGGAATTCTCCATTTTCATTGTAATGCAGCGCCTCATTTATTCGGAAGTGCCCGTCCATGTTCGTGATCTTAACTTTGGAAAGAAACTCCCCTTCGGCTGAAGTTGTGGTAATACTTTCCAGCTGATTTTTTGCGGTGTAGGTGATCCTGAACAATTTCTCTTCGGAAAACTGGTCATTGGCTAAGGTTTTCTGCCTGAACTCGACAGGAAGCCCTGCGGCATTGAACGCGGTGTATTCATTTTGCATCACCACCCGAAACGGCCTTTTGTCATACAATGAGGAAGTAAGCAGTCGGTTATTTTCATCGGTATAATGTATCCAGTGCACCGCATCAAATGAAAGTTCGTGCCAGCCTTCTATGGCCGGGATAAAATAAGCAGAAGCATGATCCTGCGGCACGTATACTTCACCAAAGGTTTGGTTAAGATGTACAGCCGCCTTTTCAGGGTATACAGGTTTCAGGTTGGCATCGGTTTGTTGGATGACCCCGGCCAGGACTTCTCCCAGGTCCTGCAGCTTCATGTTGGTAAAATCAATTTGTTTATTTTTCAGGGCTTCAGCTACCTCCTTCTTGATAATTATTCCATTGCCAGGCTCACTATCATGATCAAGAGACTGTAAAAAGGAGGCCAGATTTTTCACTTCCTGCGAGGAAAGGCTTGAAGGTTGTTGTGAGGCTATGGAAACAGGAGACATTACAGTGGCTGCAGTACCGCTACCAAGATAAATTCCACCGACAAAAAAAGAAATATTCTCTCCTTCTTTAAAGAGGAACTCCCCTGCAACGTCTGTTTTACCCAGCTGGGTCTCGGTCTCATAGGTAAGTCCGGTGACCTCAGAATCCCGGAAAACGCCAGTCATTAATTTCCCGTCATGAGAAGGTTGAGAAATTGTTTCATGATCTGTACATCCACAAAGAACAGGTACAAGAATCCACCACACCAAAATTTGAAAAGGTCTCATCGTGCAAAAACTTTAAAATTACGGGGGTACAGTTGTGTAGGGAAGTTCTTTAAAACTAGGAATTTTTAGCTTCTTCTCTATAATTTTCCTACAAGTAAATTTATGAATGCCAGTGTTTTAGACATAATGAACAAATTTTCCGCTGAAAGGCATATTACCAGGTTCTTAAGAACCTAATTCCATACCCACCATGAACCCTGTAAGCACCAGGAAAATATAGAGCAGCACGGAGAAGAAGTTGATGAGAATGGCTGCGCGGGTATTTTTGAAACTGATCCTGTTAAAGTATGCGTAGAGCATGCCTCCTACTGCACCCGCCGGCACAACAGCAAGCGAAACCGGTAGCATTTTTTGGATCCCGGCACCAGGCTCTCTCAGCAGAAAAAGATCAACTGCTAATAAGAATAGGGCCAAAACCGCTCCAATTACTGCGCTCCTGGTAATATGTGCAAAATTTTCAGGCAACTTGAATATTTTGAATAAATCTACAGAATTTACAGCTTTATCTCAAGCACGGTTTTCAGGAACTTCAAGATCTCCTCCTCCACTACCTCAGTATTACTTGATTTAATTTCACTTCCAAGGAAATGCGTTTTTGGCTCCTCTAGAGAAACCAGCCTTTTCTCCTCTTTGCGGGTGCCAAGTTCATAATGCATTTCAAAAAGGTCATCTACTTCTATGTGCTCATCTTCTTCCATGAAATTCTCGTAGTAATAAAGCGTCAAAACAGGACAACGTACTTTGGAAAAAGTTTGTTCGCTCATAGCTGTTGAAACTAAAACCTGCAGGTCTACCAGCGCCCGGGAAGGATAAACCGTATCCCAGTATTGAGCCGCCAGTTCTTCCTCGTGGGAAATCTTGCGGTTAGAACCGAGGGCAACCAAATGAGCCAGTTCATATCCCCAGGGCGAATTGAGCAAAAAAGCACCTTCCACGTCATCTTCAATATTGGGAGACAGATTGATCAGCGCGTGCACCTTATCGGGATAAGTGGCGGCAAGCTTCAGGGCCAGGGTTCCGCCGGTAGAAGTGCTCATGATGATCACCTTTTCCCCTATCTGTTTGCCGATCTGCAAAGCTTCCTTTGCAGACTTCCAGGCCGCTTCAGCTGAAAAATCTTTCAAAGAAGCTTTCGGTTTCAAACCATGGCCGGCCCAGCGCGCCATATACAGGTTAGCATCAAGAGTGTCGGCGATGTGAACGTTTACAGGATAGCCGTCGCGATAACTTCCGGCGAACCCGTGAAGATAAACTACACTATACTCTGTCTTGCGGGGGACAGAATCCTGCCAAAGAATCCTGGCGTGATTGTCTTTTCTTACAGGTTTTTTTGCTTCCCTTCTTTCCACATACTCCTCAAGGGCTATGAGATCTTCAGGAAGCCTGGGAAGATCTGTATCATATTCAGGTTTTGGAATATGCGGTCCCGAGAAATAAGTGACCACAATTATTGCGAAAAACAGTAAAATAAACCAGTATCTTTTTTTCATAAGACCACAAAATAGATAAAAACAAAGCCTCTTTCAAGTACTTTAATTTTTCCTTAAATTTAGGAAAGGCATGTAAAAATGGGCAGAATACAGCTGTTTGAGTTTGAGGATCTCGATTGGTTCCCTGATTTTCTCAGGAACTATGAAACCGATTTTCTGCGCTTTCTCTCGAGCAAGACAGGCATGTTCAACCCGGCCATCCCGGTGATCAACCGCGGACTCAAAAGTGCTGCTACAGACGTCATCATTGACCTGGGCTCAGGGAGTGGCGGGCCCATTCTGAGCCTGCTCCCAAAACTGCTGAAAAAGCATCCCCGTCTAAAAGTAGTTTTGACCGATTACTTTCCCAATATTGAGGCCTTTGAAATGCTGAAAGAAAGATCAGAAGCCATTAATTATGTTACTAGGCCGGTGGACATCAGGAAGATCCCGGGAAATCTTTCCGGACTCAGGACCATGTTCCTGACCTTTCACCACTTTGAACCCGAGGAAGCAAGGGAGATCCTACAGGAATCTGTCAACAGTAAAAAGCCCATCGCCGTTTTTGAAGCGCAGGAAAGAAGCTTTGGCAGCATCCTGGCCATGCTGCTTTCCCCTCTCAGCGTGCTCCTCACCACTCCCTTTATTGGGCCATTTAAAGTGGGAAGGCTGCTGTTCACCTATATCATTCCGCTGGTTCCTTTGGCAGTGTTATGGGACGGGGTCGTCTCTTCCCTCCGCACTTACTCGGTTAAAGAAATGAACGAAATGGTCTCCACTCTTGAAAACAGTGAAAAGTTCACGTGGGAGATCGGCAGAAAAAGATCCGGGCCCGGAGTGATCCTGTACCTGCTGGGCACGCCAAAACAGGAATAGATCCACGAATTTTTCTTCGGAAAGCTTAATTTTGGAACCAAACAGAAATGATGATACGCGCCTACCAACCTACCGATAAGGAAGCTGTCCTGCAACTGATCCGCCTGAACACTCCTGAATATTTCGCTCCTGCTGAAGAAGCCGAGCTTTCCCTTTATTTAGACGAAGATTCCCGGTACTATTTTGTAGTAGAGGAAGACGGAAAAATAATAGGAGCCGGCGGAATTAATTTTTTCCCGGAAGAGAGCCTGGCCCGAATTTCCCGGGACCTTATCCACCCCGATCATCAGGGACGCGGCATTGGAGGAAAGTTAACCCAATTCAGAATAGCCGAAATAAAGAAGAGAACTCCCGTTACCGAGGTCCAGGTACGTACTTCTCAGCTCGTTTATAAGTTCTACGAAAAACAAGGATTTGAGGTTCAGAATATAGTAAAAGATTTTTGGGCACCAGACTACCACCTCTATGACATGCGAAGATCTTTACAGCAAACATAAAATTCACAAGGTCAATTGAATATACCGGCAAAAATGCTTTTATGAAGCAAAATAAAAGTTCTTCGTAATTGATATTTTCACTACCTTATATTGCCACATCTCCTGCCCTGTTCTTAATTGCATAACCACCAAAAACACAGCAATTATGAGTACGCCGACAATGAACTTTAGTGTTGACAAAGAGAACAACAAGATACAGGTGATCAGGGAATTCTCTGCCCCTGTTTCACGGGTCTGGAAAGCCTGGAGCCAGCCGGAACTTCTGGACCAGTGGTGGGCACCTGAACCCTGGACCACTCAGACCAAAGAAATGAATTTTAGAGAAGGGGGAAAATGGGTCTACGCCATGGTAAGTCCCGAGGGCGAAAAACACTGGTCACGAACCGATTTTCAAATGGTCAAGACTCTGGTTGGCTTCACCGCTCTGGATGCCTTTACTGACGAAAAAGGGAACAAGAACACCGGCTTGCCTGAATCTACCTGGAACGTGGAATTTGACGAGAGTTCCATAGAAACCACAGTAGTTTCCGTGAACATAGAATTCGATGATAGTTCAGACCTGGACAAGCTTTTAGAGATGGGCTTTATAGAAGGTTTTTCCGCAGCCCTGCAAAATCTTGATCGGTTGCTCGAGGCCCAGGAAAGTTTCTAGGTTATTGCGTTTTTTCTATAGAAGAGATAATGCTATTTAGAAAATCGTCCACATTGAAGTCGGGATGCTCTTTTAAGCCAAACCTTACCACCACAAGGTCATTTGAAGGAATGACAAAGACATGCTGCCCCTGGAAACCGTTGGCTGAGAACAGGTCTCTGGGAACATTGGGATATACCCCGCCGGCATTCAGCCAGAAGTACGCGCCATATTCCCCGTCAGAACCCGGCGTGGGTTTAACCGTGTAATCGATCCAGGAAGGTTCCAGCACCTGCTCTCCGTTCCATTCCCCCTTATTAAGGTACAACAAGCCAAACCTGGCCCAATCTCGCGGAGTGGCCCAGGCGTATGATGATCCCACGTAATTTCCGGCAAGGTCTGTTTCCACCACCATAGAATGCATCCCGATTTTATCGATCAGTTCTGAATACCAGAAATCGAGATATTCCTGGTGAGTATCAAACTGATCACGAATAAGGGCAGACAATAAGTTCGTGGTACCCGAAGAATAGTTCCAGGCAGATCCCGGCTCCCCTACCAGAGATTTCTGCAGTTGCACCTCGCTCATATCCTCACTTAAGAACAGCATTTTGGTGACATCAGAGATCTTCGTGTAATCCTCCTCCCAGGCCAGGCCGCTGTTCATGTGCAGCAGGTTGTTAAGGGTAATGGCGGACCTTTCATCCTCATTCCACTCCTCAAATAGATGGTCCTGCTCCAGGGACACTTTCCCCTGCCGGTTCAAAATTCCAATCAGGGCGCTGGTAATGCTTTTGGTCATGGACCAGCCCAGGAGTTTAGTATCTTCAGAAAATCCTTCAGAATATCTTTCCGCAAGCAGGTGATCTCTGTAAAGCACAACGACCGCGCGGGTCAGATTACGAGGTGCAAAGGCCGAATCCAGCGCGGTTTCGAGTCGGTCGTAATTGACCTCAGAAAAGGTCGTATCTACAGCTTTTTCATGTCCAAAAGGGTACGGACAGGCGATCTTCTCCCGGCTGCGGTTTGGCGTAAGGGTTGTTCTTTCTTCATTTTCAACATCTTCAGGAACAAGCGTACATCCAATACCCGGAATAAAGACCGCGGTGCGTTCCTTTAATCCGAAAACTTCGGAAGAGGCATACTTTTCCGCAGCATTCACTTCGCTTTTTGCCATAGAGACAGGCTCAAAACCATTATCGGTCGCGGCAATGTTCGCAGGCTCCCTTTCAGAAATGAAGGTACAGGAACACATGTTCTTGGCCGCAAAGCCGGTGATGAGGTTTAAACGGGGATAATACAAAACGGCAACTACGATTATTGCCAGGAGGATAAGCAGGAGGCTGATCTTAAAAATTTTGTTCATATGAGAAAGAATTCCTTCTAAATATAGGATTTTTATGCGCTAATTCTTTTCTGCTTCGAAAACATTCTAAAGGCTGGTACTTATGATCCCTGTCAAATCCAGATCGATTTTATTTTTTATGTATAAAATCTTTACATTGAACCTTTAAATGTACAGAATGTCAGGATTAGTTGAAATTAGAGAAAAAAGAAACCTTACTCAAAAGGAGCTGGCGGAAAGATCGGGAATTTCGATCAGGACCATACAGCGCATAGAAGCCGGAACGGCCCCAAAAGGTTTTACCTTAAAAACCCTGGCAGAGGCCCTGAGCGTTTCGGAGGAGGAACTTTTAGGCACTAAAAAGAGGTCACGAGCATTTGATAAGAAGGCGCTTCAAATGATCAACCTCTCTTCGCTCCTTTTCTTTATCCCCTTCGGAAATATCTTCTTCCCGCTGCTGCTGATCAAAATTAAAAAACAGCAAAATGCCATTGCGAAGCAGCTGGTCAATATTCAGATCCTCTGGACCGTAAGCATGATCGTGGTGGTGGGGATCAGTCCGTTTTGGGTAAGATGGGTTGGCGCGAGCCGACAACTTTCATTGCAGCTTTTGCTCATCTTTTGTCTGCTGAATTTGTTTATTATCCTTAGAAACGCGGTAGCACTGGCAAAGCACGATCGACTTTACTTTAGGTTGAATTTCAGCTTTTTATGAGCCATGTCGGCTCATTGGCGGCTCATTGGCGGCCATAAAAAAGGCCATTTTTGCTTCCTTTTTTAGATCATTGCAGACACAAATTAAAAATCTAAAAAATGAAACTTTCAAGGCTTCTTTTCTGTCTCTTTTTACTCTTCCATGTTGTTAATGGTTCAGCTCAAGAGAAAGATCTGCACCAAAAGATCATGAAGATGGACAGCCTGCTCTTTGAAGAAGGCTTCAACAAATGCAATATGGAGGCGCTCAAAAAGATCACGGCTGAAGACCTGGAGTTTTATCACGATCAGGGCGGTATCATTTTGGGCAAATCCGATTTTATTGAAACTACCAGGAAAAATATCTGTTCTATCAATTACAAACCTATACGAAAATTGGATAAGGAGAGCCTGGAGGTCTTTCCTCTCAAGAGCAACGGCAAGATCTACGGTGCCATACAATCGGGGATTCATGAATTCTACGCAAAGGAAGAAGGCAAAGAACCCTATTTGACCAGCACTGCAAAATTCACTCATTTGTGGCTAAAGCAAGGAGAAAAATGGCTGCTGAAGCGGGTGCTGAGCTATGACCATCGCGGCCCTGAAGATGCTCATAAAAATAACATTTTTGAGGATCGTTCAACCGTAGAGACCTGGCTGCGGGAAAACAGGGTTCCTGCACTGGGGCTGGCGGTGCTAAAGGACTACAAGCTGAAAGAGGTGAAAATTTACGGCGAACTGGAAGAAAATGTGCCGGCTCCGATAGACGCTATTTTTAATGTGGCTTCCCTGACCAAGCCTATAGTTTCCGTGCTTACCCTGAAGTTGGTAAATAACGGGGATTGGGATCTTGACACGCCTGTTTCAAGGTATTGGACAGATCCCGATGTGAAGGACGATCCCAACAGCAGGCTGCTCACCACCCGTCACATCCTTTCCCACCAAAGCGGTTTCAAGAACTGGCGCTGGGAAAATAATTCGGGAAAACTGGCATTTGATTTTGAGCCCGGCACCGGCTTCAACTATTCAGGGGAAGGTTTTGAATACCTTCAGAAAGCGCTGGAGAGCAAATTTGGCAAACCCTTGGAAGTGCTGGCCGACTCGCTGCTTTTTCAGCCGCTGGAAATGAAAGATACCCATTTCTACTGGAAGAATTCGGTGGAAGAAGATCGCTTTGCCCAATGGCATAATTCCGAAGGAGTCCATGAATATCAGGTGGTAAAAGACACCTCAGCCAGTGCGGCCGATGACCTGCTGACCACTATGGAGGACTACGGAAAGTTTGCGGAATACGTCCTAAACGGCGCCGGACTGTCGAAAGAACTTTTTCAGGAGATGACCAGCGATCAGCTTTCAGAGAACAGCGGCATAAAAATGGGGCTAGGCTGGGAATTGCTTCCGAACTTAAAAGGAAATGAATATGCCATTCTGCATACCGGCGGCGACAAAGGAGTGTTCACTTTGATCATGCTGCTGCCCGAGACCGGCGAAGGCGTGGTGATGTTCACCAACGGAGATAACGGCAACAAACTTTCTTTTAAGATCATTGAGGCATATTTGTCGCTGGGTAAGCAGATCACAGGGAAATCAAATTAAAGATCAGGAGGTTTTTAACATTTTTCAGTAGTTTTAATCCGGTAAAAACTACAACAGGCGAAAAACTTTTCTTCTAGGCATTGGTCTTGCAACCCTCACCCTGTTCTCCTGCAAAGAGAAAAATGTTTCCTTAAGTTCCTCTTCTACCGTGGTATCTTCGGAAGCTTTTAATCTGCGGAAGGTAGACACACTCGGCAGTCGGTACAACCAGTTAGGCCGCTTTAGCGGAAGCATCCTGGTGGCTGAAGAAGGTGAGATAGTTTACCAGAACTTTTTTGGAAAGGCAGATCATAAAACGAATATGATATTCACTGAAGAAACCCTTTTTGCTGCCGGTTCTTTATCTGAACTTTTTACTGAAGTTGCCCTGGAAAAGCTGAAACCTGAAGGAAATTCCGCTTCCACAGATGCTGTAGTAGAAGCAGCTACAGCTGCTCTCATTGCCGAACTGCAGCTAAAAAACACCTTTTTTCAGCAACAAGCACCCGCAAAAGCGGCAACAGGTTATGTGCATAGCGTTGGCTATGCCGGACCTGAAGTTGAGCCGGTAAATTCAGATCAGCAACCCCAGCTTTGGACCACCGCAAAAGATCTTCAAAAACTGCTGGAAAGCATTCCGAAGAAAAATATTGAGAAGGAAGGTTACCTGGAAAATGGCGGCTTTAGCTTTGCGGTGCGAAAGAATGGCGAAATTATCGTGGTAGTTCTCAGCAACCGCAGAAATCCGGTAGCCGGGGAAATGGCTAAGAGCATTGAGCAGCTTTGGAAGCGAGAACCTTATCAACTACCCCTTCCGCGTAAGGAATCAAGAGTCTCCTCTGCCCTTCTGGAAGAATATGCAGGAGCTTATCTTCTCGGGCCCGGTGCAGAACTTAAAGTGGTAACCGAGAATGACAGTCTCTTCCTCTTCATGGGACCTCAAAAGGTGCATTTGAAGCCGCAGTCAGAAAACCAGTTCTTCATGGACAATACAGAAGCGGCTATCAGGTTTGAAAAAGACAGTACGGGAAAGGTGGCTTACGCCGAATTGCTTGATGGCTTCCTAAGCGGGAAGGAGATCCCAAAAAAGCAATAAGATCTCCTACTGCACGCTGAACCTGCTGGCCAGTTTTTTTCCAAGAACTACCACCAGCAGGCTTACCCCACCTATGATAATATTGAGCCAGGCTACCGGCGCATTGACATTGAACAAGTTTACGAGCACTTCATTGAGCGGGGCAACAAAATAGGATATTCCCAAAGTTAGCAGCAGGATGCCCAGAAATAATGCGTAGACCTGGGCGCCACCTCTAAGACCCGTCCAGATTCCGGTGATCCCCAGGAGGACATGAATAACAGCATGCAAAGGGTTGGAAGTGAAAACGCCCAGGAAAGGAGGGTCCAGCAGGTTGTAAATTCCCTGGACCAACAGGAGGGCACCAATAATAATGCAGTAAAAATCAAGTGTGCGTAAAGGACTTTTCATCTATGTAGGGTTGGTAAAGCTCAGATTCAACAGACCGTTTAAAATTAAACAAAATACCTGTAGCTGTTAATTTTAGAATGCTAAAACGGTACTAAAACCTGTGCTACAGTTTTTCCCGGAAATTTGAGTAAATTTGGGGCCCATTGAACAGAATACCTATGCACGATTCCCAGCCTAATTCCCCGCAGGAAACAGAACTTCAAAATGAAGCCAACAGGCCAAGTTTATATTCAAAGACCCTGATCATCATTTTCTCATTGCTGTTCTCCCCTATCTTTGCGGCGGTTCTGCTCATGTCTAACCTCAAGGCCGTGGACCGACCAAAAGCAAGGATCTATGTGCTCATTTTTGCCATAGCGTACCTGTTTGCCACGGCGGCCGTTCTGCAAATATTCAACCTGCCTCCTAACCTCACTTTTATTGCAAACGTAATAGGGGCTGCCATTCTCAACGAGTACTTCTGGAACAAATACATTGGCAGGGACGTTACCTACGAAAAGAAAAGCTGGATCAAACCCGCCCTTATCTCGGTAGCTATCGCCCTGTTCTTCCTGCTGCTCTTAATGAGTTTAGGCGGTAATTTACCTCAATAGCATTTATTTTATATAAAACTTTGACCTACAGGTAATTGAATTTATCCTGAATACGATCTTCAGCCAATATTTGGAATCTTCACATTTTATTTAGATTTTAGAAATGAAATTTAACTGTTGTTAACATTCCCTTCGGAAGGAATTCCCCCATTCTTCCGGAAGCAAGGATCTGGGGGAAATATGCAGTAACCCCCAATCTGCCGCACATGAAATACTTTTATGTTAACCTGATATTCCTTTTTTTCAGCCTGAAGCTTGCTGCTCAAGATCCTTCCGAAGCAAGGATAAGCAAAGAATTTCTGCTGGGAAAAACAGCATACACAGAGTCCAATTTTGTAAAAGTAGATCCCAAACATGCCTCCCGCAATATGTACCTCAACCGGGAAACCTATACCGCTTTTGAAAGAATGTTCAAAGCAGCAAAGGCCGATGGCATTCACTTGCAGATCGTATCGGGAGCACGTAGTTTTGAACATCAAAAGGCCATTTGGGACAGGAAATGGAAGGCCAATGAAGACCTGGAACCGCTTTGCCGCAGCCAAAAAATACTGGAGTTCAGTTCTATGCCCGCCACCTCCCGGCACCACTGGGGCACCGATATTGACCTGAACAACCTTGAAAATTCCTATTTCGAAGAGGGTTCGGGAAAAGCCGAATATGAATGGCTGGTCCAAAATGCGGCCCGCTTTGGGTTTTTCCAGGTGTACACCTCCAAAGATTCCGGGCGCACCGGTTATAACGAGGAAAAATGGCACTGGTCCTACCTGCCGCTGGCCCGGCATTACCTGAAGGCTTACAATGAAATGGTGAGCTATGAAGATATTGCCGGTTTTGAAGGAGCATACCTGGCAGAGGTACAGGAAATGATAGCTGATTATGTGAACGGTATTTCCCAGGAGGAACCGGCTTCCATTACCGGAAATACAGAGCGTCAGACGGTTTTTACTGAACCCGGAGAATAGGATCTCCTTCAAGCCTGCTGCTTAGAATAGACTCTAATTTTCCTATCTTGCCCACAATGAAATTCAGCAGCAAAACTTTTATCCTACTTGCAGGACCTCTCCTGTTCCTTTTATTATGGCTTTTAGAAGCCCCAGAAGGTATGAACGAATCGGCCTGGGCCGTTTTGGCGGTGACCCTCTGGATGGCCCTGTGGTGGGTAACAGAGGCTGTGCCCATAGCGGTAACTGCATTGCTGCCTATTCTTTTGTTCCCGCTTACGGGCGCTTTGGATATTGGCAGCACCACCTCGGCTTACGGGGACAAATATGTTTTCTTGTATCTCGGCGGATTTCTGATCGCGATCGCCATAGAGAAATGGAACCTGCACAAACGCATCGCCCTCTCGATCATCAACCTTATTGGGACCGATGTCAAATTCATCATTCTGGGATTTATGGTAGCCACGGCTTTTCTATCCATGTGGATCTCCAACACAGCAACTTCTGTGATGATGCTGCCAATTGGAACGGCTATTATTAGTCAGTTACAGGATGATCCCGCTACTGCTAAAAATGAGAATGCCTTCTTTGGGAAAGCGCTTATGCTGGCAATAGCCTACAGCGCCTCTATAGGTGGTATCGCCACTCTTATTGGTACTCCGCCCAACCTGGTGCTGGCAGGAGTGGTCCAAAAGCTCTACGGAATTGAGATCAGCTTTTTGCAGTGGGCCAAGCTGGGAATTCCGGTGTCGATAGTCCTGCTGCTGATCTGCTGGAAGTATCTTACCCGTTTTGCCTTTGACCTTTCCAGTCTAAAGTTTCCTGCCGGAAAAGCTGAGATCGCCTCACTTCTGGCCGGGCTGGGAAAAATGAGCTTTCAGGAAAAGGTTGTGCTGACTGTATTCTCTTTGACCGCCTTTGCCTGGATCACCCGGTCATTTTTGTTACAGCCCATTGTCCCCTTTATTGACGATACCATCATTGCCATTGCGGCAGGAAGCATTCTGTTTGCACTCCCTGCCGGGAACGGCGAACGAGTCCTACATTGGGAAGATACAGTACGGGTTCCATGGGGGATCATCATCCTTTTTGGAGGAGGCATGGCCCTCGCCAAAGCTTTCGGAGAGACCGGGCTGGCCGTATGGCTGGGGGAGCAACTGACAGCCCTGGAAGACCTTCCGCTTTACCTGCTGGTACTGGTGGTAGTGGCCGCGGTGAACTTCCTTACCGAAGTGACCTCGAACCTGGCTACAACTGCCATGTTGCTGCCTATCCTGGCGCCAATGGCCCTGGCTATGGGTGTTCATCCTTATTTCTTGTTGGTGGCCGCGACCCTGGCTGCTTCCTGCGCCTTTATGCTGCCGGTGGCCACGCCACCCAATGCTGTAGTCTTTGGCTCGGGCCACCTTACTATTCCCGATATGGCCAGGGCAGGCATTTGGATGAACACCTTTTCTATTCTGTTAATAAGCCTGATCATCTATTTTTTACTCCCCTGGTTGTGGAACTTCAAGATCGAGGAGATCCCTGCTGTCTTTGGTTGATCGCAATAACTAATGAATTAGTTTATATTAATATATTTGCACTGCAAATCATTTTTCTATGAGAATATTCTATTTCCTGATAATATTTTTCCTATTTTCTTCCGGATATGCACAAAAGCTAACAGAGCGTATTGATCTGCTTGTTCTGGAACATCACGCTTCTTACCCGGATGTAGGCCTGGTAGTTTCGGCTTCCAAAGCAGAAGAAGTAGTATTTGAAGATGCCTATGGCTATTCAAACCGTGAATTCCAGGTAAAAGCACAGCCACAGCATAAGTTCAGGATAGGATCCATTACCAAGCAATTCACCGCGGTGGCTATTATTAAGTTAATGGAAGAAGGTAAATTATCGCTTAATGATCCTCTTCAAAAATACCTCCCAGGTTTCCCTTCAGAAATAAAACTAGAGCACCTGCTCACCCACACTTCGGGCCTTATGGATTATGGTAATAAACCTGACTGGTTTCCCAAGGTTTCCAAACAGGACCTGGAGCCGGAGGCGCTTGCTGATTACATTCAAAAGGACACTTTGCAATTCACCCCCGGCAGCAGGTTCGCCTACAACAATTCAGGGTATCACCTCCTCGGGCTCATTATTAAAAAGCTAAGCAAAAAATCCTACGAGGAATATTTAAAAAATGAAATTTTTGAGCCTCTTGGAATGAATGACAGTTTTGCCCATTCTTCAAGTGAAGTCGTGGCAGATATGGCCGAAGGCTACGAAGATATAAATGGAAAAGCTTACGCCCCGGAATTCATTCACCCCAAACAGCCATTTGCAGCCGGAAATATTGTCTCCACTGCAGCCGATCTGCGGAAATGGTACAGCGGATTGTTCTCGGGAAAGATAATAAAACCTGAAACTCTTGAAAAAGCTTTGACTCCTTACACACTTATCGATTCCACTAAAACAAAGTACGGTCTGGGCTGGCAGGTAGACAACCTTCAGGGACTGCAGATGGTGAACCATGGAAGCTATTATCCGGGTTATACGGCCGAAGCATGGTATTTTCCTGAGACGGAAGTCCTGGTTACCGCGTTTTCCAACAGCATGCCACTTACCAACATGGTAAAGAAAATCGGTTTAATTGCTAATTCAAAACCCCTGGAGAAAAAAGAATTTCTTCAGCTAAGCCATAAGGAGTTGCTCCCCTTAAATGCGACTTATCAAAAAGATAATGATCAGTGGAAATTTCAGGTGATTGAAAACAAGATCTATTATTCCCGCAACAATAGTTCCCGGTACGAGATCAAACCCGTAAAAAAGGATCTTTTTTACTCCCTCGACTGGGACATCTTCCTGGAGTTCAAGGATGCTGAAAATGGAGTTTATCAAACCTATGTCTTTCACTGGAACGGTACAGAAACAGAGTATTCACTGGTTTCAGAAGAAAAAACAAGCCTTCATTAAAGTTCTCGCAAAGGCTGAATTAATGTTTCCCGTAGATCTCGCTGTTATTCGCAGATCAATTTTTCATGAGACATATCTCTAATTAGGTTTCACACGAAGGACACGGAGATCAAAAAAATTAAGCGCACATAGACAACATCTTTCCTCGCCATGGGCGTAAAGTGTAAAATACACTAATCCCTATCTCCACAACTTCCTGAAATTCAAAATATTCATTAAATTAGGATTCCCTCCCCAGCAACAGTTTTTATAACTAACTAATTCCTGATAAAAATGAAAAAATTGATTCAAGATCTTCAGAACAAGAGCCTGTTGGCAGGTTTTATACTTCTTCTAAGCACTGCAGTGTTATTTGGCCAGAACAAAGCCGAAGAAATTGATAACCTGTTGAGCAAGTATCATGAATACGATCAGTTCAACGGGTCGGTCCTGGTGGCTGATGGCGGAGAGGTCGTCTTTTCAGACGGCTACGGCATGGCCAATATGGAATACGACATTCCAAATACGCCCGAAACCAAACACCGATTGGGCTCTATCACAAAACAATTTACGGCAGCACTGGTTTTGCAGCTGGTCGAAGAGGGAAAACTGGAACTGGATCACCCCATTTCAACTTACCTTCCTAATTATGAAGGGCCTGCTGCCGATGTAGTGACCATTCATCACCTGCTCACTCACAGCTCGGGCATTCCCAGCTACACCTCCTTCCCCAACTTTTTCCAGGACCATAGTCGGGATCCATCCAGTCCAAAAGAATTTGTAAAGACATTTTCCGACTCTACCTTACAATTTACTCCGGGAGAGAAATTCGCCTACAACAATTCCGGTTATTTCCTGCTGGGCCATATCCTTGAAGAGGTGACGGGAAAATCCTATGAACAGGCCCTGAAGGAGAGGATCTTTGATCCGCTCAACATGAATAACACCGGCTACGACAGGCATGAGACCATTTTGAAAAACAGGGCTTCAGGCTATGCAAGGACCGGTGATGGTTACAAGAATGCCGCTTACCTGGACATGTCCCTCCCCTATGCTGCCGGCTCCCTTTATTCTACTGTAGAAGATCTTTACAAATGGGACCGGGCCTTAGATGCCAACGAGGTGCTTTCCGAAGAATCCAAACAGCTCATGTTCTCCTCCCAGATCCCTGCAGGCAAATCTCAATACGGCTATGGCTGGATGATCAATAAAATGCCGGTGGGCGATACCGGGGACAGCATTCCTATGGTAGCCCATGGTGGGGGCATCAACGGCTTCAATACGCTTATAGTTCGTTTCCCCAAAGAGGACGATCTTATTGTTCTCCTGAACAATACCGGAGGCGCCAAACTCAGCGATCTGGCAATGGGAATAAATAATATTCTTCATGGTGAAGAAGCTGAAATGCCGAAAAAGTCCTTGGCTATGGCTCTATTTCCTGTTTTTGCGCAAGACGGGGTTGAGGCCGGTTTGGCTAAATATGAGAAACTAAAGAATGATGATACTTATGCGATTAATGAGGGAGAAATGAATCAGCTAGGTTACCAATTACTGCAGAACGGAAAGGCCAAAGAAGCCATTGAAGTATTTAAGATCAATGTAGCTGAATTTCCTGATTCCTGGAATACTTATGATAGTTTGGGTGAAGCCTATATGGAAGATCGCCAGAAGGAAAAGGCCATTGCGAATTATGAGAAATCCATTCAAATGAATCCGGAGAACGAAAACGGAAAAAAGATGTTGAAAAAGATGCAGGAAGAATAAAATAGGAAGCAAAGTTTGACAAAGACTTTTTTTGTTTTTTCCACAAATGCCGCTGATACTGATAAAATATTTAATGCAGCAGATGTTGGTTAGATGAATTCTCTGTAACACTTTCAGAACGCGGCCGTCTGTAGGTAATAACTTCAACTTCTTTTCAAATGAAAACATTACCTCTTGTTAACCTGTTATTCCTTCTGGGCATCCTGACCTACCTGATTTTCTTTTCGCAAGAACAACAAACGCAGGATGTCATTCCTGAGCTGAGTGTAAACAGGCTGAACGTTGTGGGAGAAAATGGCAATAAATATGTCGTTATCAGCAGTCCGGAACTTCAGGCGTTGGGAACCATTAACGGAAAAACTATTGATCCCGAGACCACGGAAAGACCGGTTCCTGGCCTGCTTTTCTTTAACGAGGAAGGTGACGAAATAGGTGGCTTGGTCTTTGGAATAGACAGTACAAACAGTTATCAAATGCTAACCTTTGATCAAAGAAAGAACGACCAGATCATGACCTTAAGAAAAGAGGAGCAAAAAATAGAAGGGGAATGGAAAAAACGTTATGGACTTTTGCTTCAGGAGCGGTCTGAAAAGCCTCTGCCCGAAATTGTTTCAGAAATAAGAGCGATTGAAAAGATCGGAGACACTGCAATAAGGACACAAAAGTTTCGTGAATTTTACAGTAACGAAGAACATCTTGCTCCCCGGCGCATGTTCCTTGGCCGCACATTTAACGGGGATGTAGGGCTGTTTCTCATGGATAGGAACAATCAACCCCGGGTAAAGATCTATGTAGATCCTGAAGGTAACCCAAAGATTGAAAAAATAGATAGTATCGGCGTTAAGAAAGAACTTTAAAGAAGGTGGTAATTAGCTCTTTTTTATCCTCACCTCATTTTCCAAAGTTCTTCCTTCCTCAAAATCGCTCAGGTTCTTTATAGTAGTCGCGGCGATCTCCTCCAGGGCTTCATGCGTGAAAAATCCCTGGTGTGAGGTGATGAGCACATTGGGAAAGGTAATGAGCTGCAGGATCTGCTCATCAGGGATGATGCTTTCTGAAAGATCTCTGAAAAACAGGTTTTCCTCCTGCTCATATACATCCATTCCCAGGTAGCCCAGCTTTCCGGACCTTAAAGCATCGATGGCATCTGAAGTTTTGATCACCGCGCCCCTCCCGGTATTGATGATCATGGTGCCTTTCTTAATCTTGTCAAAAACATTCTTGTCGAGGAGGTGATAGGTTTCGGGAGTAAGCGGGCAATTCAGCGAAATGATGTCAGCCTGCCGCACCAGTTCGTCAAAAGTGCAATATTCAACCCCTTTCTGTTTCAGGGCATCTGACTCCCGGGGATCATATGCCAGAACCCGGCAGCCAAACCCCAGCATGATCTCGCAAAAGATGGCTCCTATCTGACCGGTACCCACTACTCCAACGGTCTTTTCAAAAAGGTTAAAACCTACCAGTTTTTCAAGGGAGAAATTCCCTTCCCGAATGCGGTTATAAGCCTTATGGATCTTCCGGCTAAGGCTAAGGATGAGCGCCACGGCATGTTCGGCCACCGCGTGCGGCGAATAGGCGGGCACCCTTACCACCTTTATCTCCTTTTCTTCTGCGGAAGGAATGTCCACGTTGTTGAATCCGGCACACCTCAGGGCAATAAGCCTCACCCCGTTTTCCTGAAGTTGCTTAATGGTTTCGGGATCCAGATGATCGTTGACGAAGACGCACACGGCTTCATATCCAAGAGATAGACTCGTAGTATGGGAATTCAGGGTAGCATCAAAAAAGACCAGTTCGTGCCGCTCGTTGTTGAACCGCTCAAGATATTCCCGGTCATAGGACTTTGAACTGAAAACTGCCACTTTCATATTTCTTTCACTGAACTATGTGTATTAAATTTACGGAATTAAATGATTTTCTTCTACCCTTTATCTCTTCAGAATTAGGTAATTTCTTAACCATTTTTTTTGTATCTTATACCAATACAGCTCATTACCTGAATTAATTTCTTCCCTACATTCAGAAGACATGTAACTTTTTCTTTAAGAAATGCCCAGTTTTTTTCACCACATCCGCAGACGGTTATTGAAGAATAATAAGATCGGGAGATACCTGCAGTACGCTATTGGAGAAATAATATTAGTAGTGGCAGGAATCCTGATCGCACTTTATATAAACAACTACAACCAGCAGGAAAAAAAGAAGAAAGAGTAAGGGTGATTCTTGAGGAGATCCAGAACGACCTCCAAAGGAACATCTGGGAATCTGAAGAACTTATTGAATTTTATTACCGGAAAGATTCCATTATCTGGAAAGTAATTAATGATGAATTGACCCGCCAGGACTACATTGATCATTCTTTTGAATTAGGAACATTAATAACCGATCCCTACCACATGAAGATCTACACCAACGGATATTTAAATTTCAGCAGGAATATTTCCGACGTTCCTTTGGAATACAGACATCTTTTAGGGCCATTGAATGAAATCTATGTGAATGACAAATATGAGATCGATAAATTTGATGAGCGTATGAATCATATTACCGATAGGTTTCACGATCATTTATCCCAAAACTACACCTGGTTTCTACAGTGGGGTTATGGTGAGATGAACGATACTATCATCGAATATTTTTTAAATGATGACTATTATAAAAATGCAGCTTTAACATTTGGCACTTATGGTGGCATTTTAAGACAGAGAGTGCGGGAATTCAGGTGGGCCGCAATAGATGTTTATAATATCATTACCGATATCCTGGACAATAAGCCCCAAAGGCATGAATTCATACCTCATGATAAATTTCACTATCCTCAGGAAAAACTGGATCAGTTTACCGGGATCTATCTGGAAAAGAATGAAGAGGGAATTTTAGGATATCCAATGAAATTCCATATTCTTAAAAACAATGATCGCCTTCAATTGGTATCCCAAAAATACTTGGATACCGTGCCACTATACATAAAAGCTCCGAACCGGGTATATACTACTACAGGGGAGATCGAGTTCCTGGAAAATGAAAACAAGCAGATAAAAGGTTTTAGATATGAATGGGAATCTGATACCATAGATTTTAAAAGAATAAAAAACCGGATAAAATAATTTCACCATAAAGTATGTCATGCCAGAGAACAACATTGATTTATGATTAATTTCCTTAAGAAAATCAGAGAAAATGCATTAAAAAAGAAAAAGCTGAAGAGGTATTTCTCCTATGCTATTGGAGAAATTATTTTAGTTGTCACAGGTATTTTAATTGCACTGCAACTTAATAACTGGAATGAGCGCCGAAAATTAGAAAACCGAAAAGAACTTTATGTACAATTAATAATTTCAGATCTGCAAAGCGATCTAAAGGACCTTGAAACAAAGATCAGTTTTGCAAAACAAGACAGTATAAAACTTAGTCAATTAAAAAATAGGATTTCCTCATCTGAAGCTACAGTTGATACGCTTATAAATATTTATCGCACTGACTTCAATCCCCGAATTGCTTCTGCAGTTGATTACAACACAACTACTATAGATGCTTTGGAAGCCTCAGGAGACATAAATCTTTTTCCTCCAGAAATTATTGCTCCTCTTACAAATCTTCAGAAACGGCGAAGAGCCGACTTTGAATATGCTGTTCAAAATCTGGAGCAGTATAAGCTTAGTATTAACATGGTCGTAAAAAAGTTCCCTGCACAAGGTTTTCATGGAAGTATGGCAGCTTCCTCTCCTATGGCTAAAAAGGTGTGGGATAACATTGATGAAGCAGACTTCATTTCGGACATAAACGGACTTATCACTACAAAATTTATAACTGTACAACTTTATCTTACATCTACAAGAATTATCGAAAAAAAAACAAAAGATGTACTAGAACAGTTAAAGCTTTTTTCGAAGAACTTATAGATTTCCCGAAGATCTCGGTAGCCTGATCCGTATCCGATAACCTTGATTTCATACTCATCCTCTTTGCTTTACAGCCTTTATGGTATTCCGTATTTTTTATTAACAAAAATTTAATAAATTTACCAATGCATAAGAGATTATGCTTTTACCCTACGATTTTAAGAACCCTAAATTTTTATATGGACAAGGTATTTATCCTGTTGATCAGCTTTCTTATATCTCGTGGGGAAACAGATTCATGCTTACCCGAGCCTCAGGAAAAATGTGCGACCTCGGTCGAGCTAGAAACAACAACTACTACATCAAAGAAGAACCCTGTAGCTGTTCAAACAAGTAAAGAAAAATACAACTCCAGGCTAACCCATTAGTGAACAATGAACACAAACGAAAAGTTTCCCGCAGATCTCTACACCTATATGAAGGAGCATACTTTAATGGAGGTCAAAGGAGGCACTACCCGCCCCACTTTTCTAAAGATCTGGATGGTGGAAGTAGATGGCCGCGTCTTCGCGAGAAGCTGGAACAAAAGTGAAAGAAGCTGGTTCACTGAATTCCTGCGGACGGGCGTTGGCGAGATCAAATACGGCGATACCATTATGAAAGTAAAAGGCAAAAAGATCGCTGCGGAAGATCCTGTGAACCCAAGGATCAGTGAGGCTTATCTGAAGAAGTACAACCAGCCCCAGAACCTGCCTTATGCCGAAGGGATCTCCAAGCCGGAATATTTCGATTATACCATGGAGTTTTTTCCCGATCCTGATAACACAGTATAAAGACCTTTTACTATCCTGTACTATAAGTAGATAACAAAAAGATATTGTCATTGATCACATAAACTATAATTTTAATGAAGATATATTTAGAGAAAATAATATTTGTTAATAGAGCTCCATTTGAAAACCTTGATTTAAACTTATATGAAAATGACATAAATGTATTAATGGCTGTAAATGGAAGTGGTAAAACAACAATACTATCTCATATTACAGATGCCTTTTATGAAATGGCAAAACCTCATTTTCAGAATGAATTTGAAGAAAATCAAAATAAATATTATAGGGTCTCATCAAATATTTATAATCTAAACTTTAATAATTTTTCCCTTGTCTATTTTAGGTTTATCACTCCAGAAGGAAAAATCGACTATATCGATGTAAGAAATCAAATGAGTTCTGCAGACTATGATAGACACGTCCAGCTCGATGATAAAATACCATACAACGAAATAAATGGTGTACTCGTAAATGCCACCAACGTAAAAAAAGTTTCAAAAGAACTTAATAAAGATTCTGCTTTAAAAATTTTCAATAATAATGTTTTAACCTTTTATCCCTCGTATAGATATGAAAATCCTGGCTATTTAAATCAACCTTATGAAGTAAAGTTGGAATTCAAAAAAAGTTCAGGATTTGCTGGATATCTAAACAATCCATTAGAGGTTATAACAGGTTTACCAGAACTGGCTAATTGGATTATGGATATAGTCTTAGATATGAGGATGAATCAGCAACTGCCAGATTTACTAATATTTAATAACCTGAACAATATCATTTCTCAAACATTAAAATCCAAAGGTTTGCAAAACTGCCGATTTGGCGTTGGACCAAGGGGTTATGGTAATACAAGAATTCAAATTGTTGAAAATCAAGGAAAACAAGTATATCCAAACATTTTTAATTTGTCATCAGGTGAAAGCTCTTTGCTATGTATTTTTGGAGAAATTTTAAGGCAAGCTGATAACAATATAAGCAATACAATTCTCAGTCATATTCACGGAATCGTTCTAATCGATGAAATTGATAAGCATTTACATATTAGTTTACAAAAGGAAGTACTTCCAGAGTTATTAAGATTATTTCCAAATATTCAATTTATTCTAAGTTCTCATTCTCCCTTTTTAAGTATGGGGCTTGCCGAAAAACTCGAAAATAGATCAAAAATAATCGATTTAGATAATTTCGGAATTACCAAAGATCCATCAGAAAATAAAATGTATGAGGAAGTTTATGAAATGATGATAAATGAAAACAAAAGGTTTAAAAACCTTTATCAAAATCTAGAAAGTTCAATTAACAATAATAATAAAACCTTAATAATTACAGAAGGAAAAACAGACATACAGCATATTCGGAAATCTGCAGAAATATTAGGATCGTTTGATTTTGAGGTAGAATATTTTAATGCAGAGTCCGATTCTAAGTTATTAGCAATGTTAGAACAGCTATCGAAGCTTCCAAGGACAAGAAAAATAATTGGAATATTTGATAGAGATGTTCCTAAAACGGTTTCTAAAATTGAAAAAAATGGTAATACAACCCTGGAATATGGGAATAATGTTTATGCTTTTTGCCTGCCTATTCCAGAACATAGAGAGGGTTATACGAATGTATCGATCGAATTCTATTATCCAGACAAAGACTTAAAGAAACCGCATAACGGGAAATGTCTTTACTTCAGTAATGAGTTAAATTTCAATAGCAATAGAAAACCTATATCTCCTATAAATGAACCAGAAGATGATTTTGACAAAAAAATTTGGTGTGAAAATATCGGAGATTTAGAATGGATTCATTCAAAATCAAGATTTGCAGATTTAGTGGAAGATAATCCAGAATTTGTTTCAAATTTCAACTTTGACAGTTTCAAATTGGTTCACGAAAAAATAGAAGAAATCAACGCCGCCTAACAACGGCTCATCGCAAATAACAGGTATGACCGAAAAAGCTTAGTTTTAGATACCAGGAAAGAAAAAAGTTAAACCGTCTCCCGAAGCGTCGGGACCACGTCCCTACTCCGCCCACTGGCAATAACCGAGACGTTGCAAAATGAAAAAATTTAAAACCTTTTATTGCGAGCAATTTAAAAGCTGGTTTACTGGGGAAGCCACCAATTGAAAAAGTTCAGAAATAACAAAAGGGAACTGGCTTTTTTTGTCCCGTACTCTGCCAACTGGCGATAACCGAGACCGTCGCCTACAATTGAAAAATTCACATATGAACGAAATTATCGATTTAAGCCAGGAAATATATGAAGGGATGCCCGTATTCAAAGATCTTCCTCAAGTTAAAATCACAATTCATAATTCTCATGAAAAATGGAATGGAATTAAAAATCCGGCAACAATTACTCCTGCAGTACATAAATTAGAATTAGGTGAACATACAGGAACTCATGTTGATGCCATTAATCATATGGAAATTCAACATAAAGGAAAATCAATTGATAGGATGCCTTTATCAATGTTTTATACGGATGGTATATGTCTTGATTTTTCACATAAAAATCTAAAAGAACTAATCGAACCTGAAGAAATCGAGAAAGCTTGTTCGAAAGCAAATTTAGAAATTAATGAAGGTGATACTGTTTTACTTTACACAGATCACTATCGAAGATATTTTAATACTGAAAATTGGGGAAATGGACCAGGGATATCAATTTCGAGTGCAAGATGGTTAGGAGAAAGAAAAGTATCTGCATTTGGTGTAGAAACGATGTCCCCTGGTGTTTCAGGTATATCAAATAGAGAAGTCCATCATATATGTGGAGAAATGAACTTCACTCATTATGAAAATATGATAAATCTTCACAAATTAATAGGAAGAGGAAGATTCAGATTTATAGGTTTGCCTCTTAAAATTCGTGGGGGAACTGGCTCTCCAGTTAGAGCTGTTGCTGTTTTCGAAAACAAGTAAGCGAAACCGTTCTCCAATAAATTAGTATGAAAGGTATCATCGGACATATTTTTTTAAACGTAAAAGATTTCAATGAATCTGAGTTTTTCTATGATAACCTGTTAACCCTTATAGGTTTTGAAATTGACCATGTGGATGAGGGCGATTTTGGTAAATTAAAATCCTATAAACAAGGAGAACATAATATCTGGATCAGATTTGACCGACAAAAGGAAAGCAAAGAATTTGTGCGTGATGTTGGCCTGGACCATTTAGCCTTCGAACTTCAAAGCGAATCTGAAATTGACAAAACTTACGAGGCAGTAAAAAACCTGAACGTGAAAATCACTCGAGAACCAAGAAAGTATCCGGAATATTCAGAAACTTATTACTCGTTCTTTTTTCGTGATCCCAACGGAATACCATTGGAAACTTATTTGCAGTAACTGAGTTAAATATGAAAAGCAGGGGAATACTAACTCAGATGAAAAAAGTAGGAATATGCAAAAGTGATCTCTGGCAAAACTAAAAAGCTCCTGTTATGAATTTGAAGAAAAACAAAGTGTTCTCCTTTATTGCAATTTCTGCACTAATCATTTTATTGATCATTTTTCTGGATTGGGCACTTCAACACTTCCTTGATGGATGGCAAAATCCAATGTAGCACTTTCTGACTATGATTAATAATACAGGTTGATTTAAAAGCCCTCCTGGCCGATCAACATACCATTGACTTTTTCTCTAAAGAAGGCACTATTTGATCAAATCAGGTCCTCCCCTATACATTCTTTTCAATTCCCATTCCCAACATCCAGGGTGATATATGTCATTCCTTTTCCGGCAAAAAGTGAGGAACTTTAATAGC
The DNA here is from genome assembly GCF_900102915.1 of Salinimicrobium catena. Classification (GTDB taxonomy): domain Bacteria; phylum Bacteroidota; class Bacteroidia; order Flavobacteriales; family Flavobacteriaceae; genus Salinimicrobium; species Salinimicrobium catena. The sequence goes on along the minus strand of NZ_FNGG01000003.1, from coordinate 155,288 downwards.
CGGTTTCTTCGATCTATGACGGGATCGCTGTTTCCGGCCTGCCCAATAATCTGCCCGCAAAATTAACGGTTTTAACAGTTGGTAACAATGGTTACTGACCCAGGGCCTCTATTAGGGTAATTTTGTCCCATAAAATTTAAGAAATGAAGAAACAGCAACTTATTTTTCTACTTCCGGTAATGCTTTTCGGCTGGATACTTTCAGCCCAGGAAACCGTTTCTATTGGAAAAAGGGAAGTCCTGGAACGGGTGCAGGAGAATAACAGCCAGTTGAGGATCTCTCAGCAGGAGTTCCTGGCCGCCCGGGCACAGTACCGGCAGACCAACGCGGTCTTTTTACCGAACATCAGTGTCTCCCATACCGGGATGACCACCAATAATCCGTTGATGGCCTTTGGTTCCAAGCTGAACCAGGAGATCGTTACCCAAAGCGATTTCGATCCGGCCCGGCTCAATGATCCAGACCGAATCGACAACTTCGCCACCAAAGTAGAGGTACAACAACCTTTGATCAACTTTGATGGCATTTACCAGCGCAGGGCTGCAAAGAACAAGATGCAGGCTACCGAGTTAAAAAGCGCACGCACCGGCGATCACATGAAGCTGGAAACGGAAAAAGCCTATATGCAGCTGCAATTGGCGCACAAGGCGGTGAAAGTACTGGAACAGGCTCTTGAAACAGCCGAAGCCAACCTGCGCCTGGCAGAGAACAACTTCGACCAGGGATACCTGCAGAAATCTGATGTGTTGGCCGTGGAGGTTCGGGTGACCGAGGTTAACAATCAGCTGCAGTACGCCAGGAGCAACGTGAAGAACGCGAGCGATTACCTCATGTTCCTTATGGGAGATTCCATAGATGTGGTGCTGGTGCCCAAAGATTCGCTGCAGGTGCAGATGAACCCGGTGACCGCCCCTGCCCTTTCTGAAGATCGAGCAGACATACAGGCTATGGAACTGGCCGCCCAGGCCCGTCGAAAAATGTATACAGCCGATAAAATGGCCTTTTTGCCCAGGCTTAATGCCTTCGGAAGTTATGAGCTGTACGACGATGAACTCTTCCAGGGAGACGCTACCGGATATATGGCGGGAGTAGCCCTGACCTGGGACCTTTTCGACGGAAGCAAACGCTTCGGAAAGGCGCAGCAGTCTAAAGCTGAATTTAAGCAGGCGCAGCTGGAATACGAACAGCATGTACAGAAGAGTCAGCTGGAACTCAACAAGGCGGTGCGAGACCTGCAGGACGCAGAGAACAAACTGCACCTTACGCAACTGGCCATGGAACAGTCAAAAGAAGCCTTGCGCATTCGCAACAACCGTTATGAGCAGGGACTTGAAAAGACAACCGACCTGTTAGGGGCAGAAACCCAATATTCTGAAAAACAGTTGGAGTATTTCCAGACGGTGTATGAGTATAATTATGCGGTAGCATATTTAGAGTTCTTAACTGAGAGTAGTAATAAATAAAAGTGGGCAGAGGACAGTGGACAGTGGATTGAAAAGCACCAAGCACCAAATTTTTACCCGCCGAAGCTTGAAAAGCGAAGGAGGGCCAAACTCCACAAATGTCACACTGAGCCCGACTGCGAAGCAGGAGGAAAGCCTGTCCTGAGTTTAGCGAAGGATCGAAGTGCTTCGTAACCGACAACCGAAAATAGACCTTAAACATTGAACATTAAACCTTGAACAAAATAGAGATGAAAAAAACGATATACACTTTAGCCTTAGCTACCCTTGGATTGTTTGCTACCAGCTGTGGCAGCGACGAGAAAAAAGAGGCGATCAATGAAGGTCCCGTAGTGCCGGTGAGGGTGGAGACTCCATCGGGTGCCGGGGAGCGATTTCTTACCGCCAGCGGGAAGATAGAAGCGGTAAACAGCGCCAATTTGAGCACCCGCATGATGGGGTTCATTGAAGACATTCACGTAAAAGTGGGTGACAAAGTGAACAAAGGAGAATTATTGGTCTCCATCAACAACAGCGACCTGCAGGCCAAACGTGCCCAGGTGAACGCTGGCATCACCGAAGCCGAAGCAGCCTATAACAACGCGAAGAAAGATTACGAACGTTTTAAGGCATTGTATGAGAAAGAGTCGGCTTCCCAAAAGGAAATGGACGACCAGACTGCCCGCTTTGAAATGGCGAAAGCCAGGCTGGAAGCGGCAAAACAAATGAAGAACGAGGTGAACTCGCAGTTCGCTTACGTGAACATCCGTGCGCCTTTTAGCGGGGTGATCACGAACAAGTTTGCCGAAGAAGGCACCATGGCCAATCCCGGGCAACCGCTATTAGCCATAGAATCTCCCGGAAAATTCGAGGTGATGGCCAGAGTTCCGGAATCTGAGATCTCCAGGATCGAAACCGGAACAAAGGTAGACGTCAATGTAAAATCCATTGACCAGACCATTCCGGGAACCGTTTCCGAAGTAAGTACCTCGGCCAGGAATACCGGCGGACAGTACATGGTCAAAATAGCTTTGGAGGATACCGAGGCGAAACTGCTTTCGGGCATGTACGCTACCGTGCGTTTCCCAATCGAAAAGAAAGAGGAAACCGCTTCGCAGGCGGTAATGATCCCTCAGGATGCCATTATTACCCGCGGAGACCTGCAAGGAGTCTACACCGTAAGTTCCCAGAATACCGCCATGCTGAGATGGCTGCGTCTTGGAAGAACTTATGGCGACCAGGTAGAAGTGCTTAGCGGACTCAACCCTGAGGAAGCCTACATAGTTTCGGCAGACGGAAAATTGTTCAACGGAGCAAAAGTTAGTGTTAAGGAGTAGAATTCGCGTGAGGGATTGAGGCAGCTACCGTGTAGCGCTGAAAGCCCGACCCGTAGGGTCACGCCCACCTGCACAAATGCCAAGGTGGATAAACTCAAAGAAATATAAAAATATGAAAGAAGGATTAGCAGGCAAGATCGCCAAAGGCTTTATCAATTCGAAACTTACGGTGCTGCTCATGATCGTGTTCATGATCATTGGGGTGTACGCGTCGTTCTTGATCCCCCGCGAGGAGGAGCCGCAAATTGATGTGCCTATGGCCGATATTTTTGTGGGATACCCCGGGGCCAGCCCCAGCGAAGTGGAATCTCGCATTATAAAACCACTGGAGAAAATGGTCTCCAATATCAAAGGGGTGGAATACGTCTATTCTACCTCGATGAAAGAACAGGGAATGTTGATCGTGCAGTTCTATGTGGGTGAAGACATCGAGCGTTCTTATGTGAAGCTCTACAACGAGCTCATGAAGCACATGGACCAGATGCCGCCGAATGTTACCCAGCCCCTGGTGAAGACCCGGGCCATAGACGACGTTCCGGTACTTGGGTTGACCTTGTGGAGCGAGAATTACAACGATTACCAGCTGCGCCAGATGGCCAACGAGCTTAGGCACGAGATCGAAAAGGTAGAAGATGTTTCTATCGTGAACGTGATAGGGGGCCGCAACAGGCAGCTGCGCGTGGTGCTTGACAAGGATAAAATGGCCGCAAGCGGAGTTGATCTGCTTGGGGTCTCACAAAAGATACAGGCCAACAACCAGCAGCTTTCATCGGGAAGTTTTGACAGGAACGATTCTGAAATACTGGTAAGTACAGGAAGTTTCCTGGAATCGGCCGCAGATGTTGAGAACCTCATCGTGGGGGTAAATAACAATCAGCCCGTGTACCTGAAGCAGATCGCCACCGTACAGGACGGACCCGAAGTCCCAAAAGAATACGTTGCCTTTGGTTATGGACAGGCCGTAAATACTTCGGAAAAGTTCCCCGGGGAATACCCTGCCGTTACTTTATCTGTAGCCAAGAGAAAGGGTGCCGACGCGATGAAGATCGCCGATGTGATCCTTGAAAAAGTAGATCACCTGGAGAGCAACCTTATTCCTGAGGACGTGCACGTAGAAGTGACCCGAAACTACGGGGAGACCGCTTCTCACAAAGTTGGTGAATTATTGCTGCACCTTATCGGCGCAATTATAGCGGTTACTTTGGTTGTGATGCTGGCCATGGGATGGCGCGGCGGACTGGTAGTGTTCCTTTCGGTACCTATCACCTTCGCCCTTACCCTGCTGAGCTATTACATGCTGGATTATACATTGAACAGGATCACCTTGTTCGCCCTGGTATTCGTTACAGGTATCGTGGTAGATGACTCGATCATCATTGCCGAGAACATGCACCGCCACTTCAAGATGAAACGTTTGCCGTTCAAACAGGCCGCATTGTATGCCATCAATGAAGTAGGTAACCCGACCATTCTGGCAACCTTTACGGTGATCGCTTCTGTACTGCCTATGGCATTTGTGAGCGGATTAATGGGACCATATATGAGTCCGATGCCGATTGGAGCTTCCATCGCGATGATCCTGTCCCTATTCGTGGCGCTTACCATTACGCCGTACCTCGGATTTATCTTCCTGCGTGAAAAAGCGAAAAAAGGAAAGCCTGTAAAAGAGGCCGAAAAGAGCATTGAAGACTCAATGATCTACCGCATCTACAGGAGGTTTGAAGAACCGCTTATTGATAACAGCAAGATTCGCTGGGCCTTCTTAGGAATTACAGCATTCCTGCTGCTTGGATCTGTGGCTTTGTTCTTTACAAAGGATGTAGCCGTAAAAATGCTGCCGTTCGATAACAAGAACGAGTTCCAGGTGGTGATAGACATGCCCGAAGGAACTACTTTAGAGCGAACAGCTGTAGTGACCAAAGAAATAGGACAATACCTCAGCAACAGTCCGCAGGTGGTGAACTATCAAACGTACATCGGCACCTCTGCCCCTATCACCTTTAACGGACTCGTGCGTCACTACGACCTTAGAGGAGCGAGCAACACTGCCGACATACAGGTGAACCTGCTGCCAAAAGGCGACAGAGACCTGCAGAGCCATGATATTGCGAAACTATTACGTCCCGACATTCAGGCGATAGGAGATAAATACGGAGCCAACATCAAGTTGGTGGAAGTTCCGCCGGGGCCTCCGGTATTGTCGACCATTGTGGCTGAAGTTTACGGGCCCGATTACGAGACGCAGATAGCTTTAGCCGACAGTATCCAGACCATTCTTCACAATACTGAAGACGTGGTGGATATAGATTGGATGGTCGAGGCCGATCAAACCGAATACGAATTCGAGATCGACAAGGAAAAGGCCATGCTGAACGGTATCGCTCCCCAGCAGATCGTTTACACCCTGAACTCTGCTCTTGGAGAGAGAGCCATCACCCAGTTATATGACGAAGAAGCCACTCAGCGAGTGGGGATCGTGCTGGCTCTTGACGAAGAAGATAAATCTACCGTTCAGGATATCATGCAGATACAGATCGCCTCGCAGAACGGGCAAATGATCCCGGTGAGCGACCTGGTACAGCCTAAAGAGGTGACAAGGGACAAGAGCATATACCGCAAGAACCAGAAGAGGGTGGTTTATGTACTTGCCGATATGGCCGGGGAACTGGAAAGTCCGGTGTACGCTATCCTGGGCATGGAAGAAAAACTGCAAGAGATCGAACTGCCTGCGGGTTACGAGATCAGTGACCTGTACATGGGGCAGCCGGAGTATGAAGATAACTACACCGTGAAATGGGACGGAGAATGGCAGATCACCCTGGAAGTGTTCAGGGATCTGGGAATCGCTTTCCTTGGTGTGATCGTGATCATTTATATCCTCATCGTGGGATGGTTCCAGAACTTTAAAGCTCCAATCGTGATGATGGTGGCCATACCGCTATCTCTGGTAGGGATCGTTCTTGGCCACTGGCTACTGGGAGCCTTCTTTACCGCCACCTCGTTCATTGGAATGATCGCCCTGGCGGGGATCATGGTGCGGAACTCGGTGCTGCTCATCGACTTCGTCAACCTGAGACTGGAGGATGGAATTCCGCTAAAGCAGGCAGTAATTGAAGCCGGTGCCGTAAGGACCACGCCTATTCTGCTTACTGCCGGAACAGTGGTGATAGGAGCCTTTGTGATCCTTTTCGATCCTATTTTCCAGGGGCTGGCGATCTCGCTAATGGGAGGAACCATAGTATCTACCTTCCTTACTTTACTGGTGGTACCGCTGGTATACTACATGATCGAGAAAAAGAAATATGTTGACAGGGAAGAAAAGACAGTAGTGACAGAAAGAGAAACTGAGGAAGTTAATTAGTTATGAGTTATGAGTTGTCGGTTGTGGGTTGTCCGTTTAATCCACACCGACAACTGGTAACCGATCCACCTTCGCTAAAGCTACGGCGGACATAGAACCGAGAACTGAACCATTTAACCTTAAACATTGAACTTTAAACCCAAGATGATGAAACTACTAATAGTCACCACAGTATCAGAGTACCAGAAGGAAGTCCTGAAGCTGTTCAAGAAAGCGAACATTGAAGCTTTTAGCTCTTCTGAGATCGACGGGTATAAGAACACCACTTCGCTGATCGCGACGACAAGCTGGTTTCCCGGAGAAAAAGGCGGTAATGAGTCTTTGATGTTCTTTTCCTTCACCGATGAAGAAAAGATCACAGACTTCTTTAGCTACGTGCGGGAATTCAACAACAATTTGGAAACCAATAATCCGGTGCGGGCCATTGTGCTCCCCATTGAAGAATCTATTTAATAATTAAAATCTATAAAATATGCTTAACAGAGTCATTCGCGGCATTGCCGGAACCTTTATCTTGATTAGCCTGCTACTGGCAGTTTATGTAAATATCAACTGGTTGTGGTTTACAGCCTTTGTTGGGGTCAACCTTCTACAGTCTTCCATCACCAGATGGTGTTTAATGGAAGATATCCTTAAGAAATTTGGGATCAAGAATTCCGGAGAAGCTTCCTGCAACAGTTAAAGCAGCTATTAGAACCATCGGCTTTTATCAAGATTGGTAATGGCCGGGAAACTGGTTTGTTTCAAAGGATTCCGCCTGTTGCGGGATCTTTTTTGTTTCTGAGGGAAGCAAAGTTGAAACAGGAACGGACATATTCCATGCAATAAGTCTATTTTAAAGGACTATCATTTCTCCAGACTTTAACGGATCCGTTCTAAAACAAAAAGATCCCGCCTTAAGCGGGATCTTCAATTTTATTTCTCTAATCTACTCGCGGTCAAGAACCGGAGGCAATTCGTCTATATACATTCTTTGGAAAGTGGGTTGATGCATATCTCCCTGACCGATCTGCTCAAAGTTCTCTGCCGCCCTTTTCTGCGCCTGACTTTTACTTTGTTGCGCTTTACCCATCATATGATTAAGCGCGGCCTGCAACAGTGGCTCTGAAGGATCTCCAAGAGTTCCCAGGTCATTAAGGTCCTCGGCTATTTCTATATCGGGTGAGAGCCCGTTCACATAATCACTTTTTCCAACAGAATTGGCCGATTTAAAGATCAATGGCTGAATGGCGTAAGTGTGGTTTTCATTAGCTCCTTCTTTTCCAAAATCGGGACTGTCATACAGAGTTGCTGAAGCCTGGAATTTTCCGGTGGTAGTGGTTCCTACCTGTATCACATCAATATACGGATCAAGCCCGTTGATGACCAGCTCACTGGCCGAAGCTGTCCCTAAAGTGGTGATAATATAAACTTTCGAAAGCTGCAGGCTGTTGATGGCTTCCTGTGTCCTGATCACCGGATTGAAACGGTTCAGCAGGCGTTCGGGATCTTCTTCTTCAAAATAGGTCTGGTACTTTTCGTTCCACTGCTCTTGCATGAAAACCTTTCCTTCAAACTGCCCGGTGATCATGCTGGCAAGATCCACAGCAGATTCCACAGATCCCCCGCCATTATATCTAAGGTCAAGAACAAGGTCGTTCACTCCGGCAGCCTTAAACTCACCAAAAGCCGCGTTGAGTTCATCGTCAAAATCGGCAATGAAACTGTTGTACATAAGATATCCAACTTTTCTCCCTTCCACTTCCAGAACTTTATTGATAAATACAGGATTTTCGGTATATCCGGCTGGATCAAGAGTCACGGTTTGATCGGTAAGCACTATGCTTCCGTTCTCCACATATCCTACATTAATGGTAAAGGAACCCTGCATTAGGTCGGCGTAATTGTCTAGCGTGAGTTTTGTCCCGTTGACTTCAGTGAATACCGTACCGCGGGTGAGACCGGCTTCGGCTGCAGAGGTATTCGGCAGCACATATTGTAGGAAACCAAAAACATTATTGGTATTGGTGATCCTACCTAAACCAAACTCCATTCCCGCGATACTGCTGTTAATGCCCTTAAAGCTTTCTTCAAGTGCTACATAATCATCTGTAATGAAGCTAAAGCGGTCCTGGCTGGAGAGCAGGTCGTCAAAAAGAGCTTCGGGGGAATCAAATCCTGCCAGGTAGCTGTTCTTTTCGTTTGTTGAAGCAAAGTAATCATCTGCCAACACCGGTACATCTGCCTTATACAGGTAGATATCGTTCATGCCTTTATAGACAAATTGTTCTACTTCTAGATCCCCAAATTCTTCGGTGTTCTTATCTTTTTCTCCGGTATTGGTAAGGTTATCTTTTAAAGCTTCATCATCTTTTTCACAGGAGGCGAAAAGGAAAGCTGTCGCTAACAGCATAGGGGTGAGTTTCTTCAAGTTCATATATTTTCTTTTTCAATCAGTCAAAAAATCTGAACGTTCATTTCATATAACCTTCTTGGTCTTTAGTCAGAACGTTTCTGCAGCTATTTTCGTTCATCAATTATGCCACACTTCTTATAAAAGACTGAAAAACACAAGTTTAATTGGTTTTTTTTGATTCTGAAGCATGACCGATCGCATTCTTTTCTACTGCTAAAAGAGCTAAATTGGATTTCAGAAAAATAGAGACACCATGCAAAATTCGGTTGTTTACCTGCTTTTGATCCTGGTTCTCGGAAGTTGCCTTAGGGACGAGAAGCTTTCCGCAGTCTATGTTCCCATCCAGGAAAAGGCTGCAGGCAATTTACAGGAACACCCGGGGAAAGAGCTGATGGAGACACAGTGTTACGTGTGCCACAGCCCTACTGCCGCGATGGACGAAATGATCGCTCCGCCCATGGCAGCCATAAAAGCACATTACCTGCTCGACCAGCCTTCAAAAGGAGAGTTCATTAAGGCTATTGTCTCCTTTGTTGAAGATCCTTTCGCAGGAAAAGCAAAAATACCCGGTGCTGTGGCCCGCTTCGGTACCATGCCGCTTCAAAACTTTCCGGAAAATTCTGTAGAACAGATCGCGGAGTATTTATATGATCACCAGGTAGAAGAGCCGGAATGGTTTGCCGAGCACTGGAAAGCCGGGCCCGGAAAAGGCATTTATCGACAGCAGGGCCGGCGATCAAATGCTCAGGGGCAAAGCAGCCGTACACAATATGAGGAAAAAGGCATCAAAATAGCCATGGAAGCCCACCAACTCCTGGGGCAAAATCTCATGAGAGAGATCCAAAAAAACGGCACTTTAGAAGCCCTGGAATTCTGTAACCTGCAGGCCATTCCGCTTACCGACAGTGTAGCCAATAAATTCGATGCTTCTGTACAGCGGGTTTCAGACAGGAACCGCAATCCGGTGAACTCAGCTAATTCCGAAGAAAAAGCGATAATTGAAGTCTTTAAAAGAGAAATATCCGCAGGCAAGGATCCGCAACCTGTCCTAAAGATGAAAAGGGACAGTGTGGAGTTCTATTATCCGTTGGTCACCAATACCCTGTGTCTGCAGTGCCACGGAAAACAGGAGGAGATGGAATTTGCGGTAAAGGAAAAGATCCTCAAACTATATCCGCAGGACAAAGCCACCGGCTACTCAGAGAATGAAGTGCGGGGAATATGGAAGATAGCGTTTAAAAAGTAGTTTTTATTTACTGTTCCTGTTCACAAAGATCCAGTAGAGGGTAACGGCTACAACGGTTAAAATTCCTCCGGCTATGTAAATTTTGTACTCCATGATAACATTAAGAATTACGGAGGCATCCAGGTGTGAATTAACCCCATAAACTGTAAGTAGTAAAATCCATCATTAAAAATAATGTCAGGGTCACCAAAAACAGGAAAAGACTTATAAAGAAAAAAGTACTTCCCAATCGGCCTTTCTTTTCAGAAAGATCGATCATTTCTTCTTCGAGTTTCAATTGTTCTATTCCTATTTGTAAGCCCTTAAGCCGGGCTTCATTGCCTTTATCGGTAAAAAAGATCCTGCCCTCACTTTCCATTATCATACCATATTTCTTCAGTTCGCTGTAGATCTCCTCAAGACATTTGTCAGCATGTATAGAGCCGGCATCTCCCTGCTCCACCAGGTCGATCAATCTCTTCAAATGGTTTAACATTCTTCAAAAGCATTTTGAGAACCCAAATTTCCCAAAGCATTTTTAGGAATACTATGACGGTGGTCAACTTAGAAATATTTTTCAAAAAAGATTTTTACACCTCACTTTTAGCCATTTACCCCCCTGTTTAATTTCTTCGGAAGGAATTTCTGACGAACTGACCTTGGTCATAAAATAAGGATAAACCGGTCCTTAATTTTGGACCTGTAACCGAAGTAAGAAAAAATGTTTTCAAAAGCATGTGAATACGCGATACGGGCCACTGTTTTTATCGCCTCGGAATCTGAAAAAGGAAACCGGGTGAGTTTGAAGCAAATAGCCCGGGAAATAGATTCCCCCGAAGCTTTTACGGCCAAGACCCTTCAAAAGTTATCCCGAAGCGGCATTATTACCTCCACCAAGGGAGCTCATGGCGGCTTTCATGTGCTGCCCGAAAAAATGACCGAGATAAAAGTATCACAGATCGTGGTGGCCATTGACGGGGACACCGTATATAAAAGATGTAGCCTGGGACTTTCAGATTGCTCAGAAGAACACCCCTGCCCCTTTCATTCCCGGTTCAAACCGGTGCGCACAGGATTGCAGGAAATAGTGGAAAATACGAATCTTAAAGATCTCACCTCGGGGCTTATCTCGGGAGAAACATTTTTAAAAGTCTAATACACGGGTTAAAACAGTAGATGGAATTAACGACAGACCGAAAGTTAAATCTGCAGGAGCAGGTAAAAAAATTAAAAAAAGAAAAGAACGCTGTGATCCTGGCGCACTATTACCAGGAACCTGAAATACAGGAAATTGCCGATTTTATCGGGGACAGCCTGGAACTGGCACGAAAAGCAGCGGAAACCGAGGCCGAAATCATCGTTTTTGCGGGCGTACATTTCATGGCCGAAACGGCGAAGATACTTAACCCCTCAAAGAGAGTATTATTGCCAGACCTCAAGGCCGGCTGTTCCCTGGCAGATAGTTGTCCGCCTGAGGCTTTCAGAAAACTGAAGGAACAGTATCCAGATCACGTCGTGGTCACCTACATCAATTGTTCGGCAGAGATCAAAACCCTCAGCGACATTGTCTGCACCTCATCTAATGCTGAAAAGATCATCAATTCCATTTCGAAGGATAAGGAGATCATTTTTGCACCAGACAAGAACCTGGGCAGTTACCTGATGAAGAAAACCGGCAGAAAAATGCTGCTGTGGGATGGGGCCTGCCTGGTACACGAAGCTTTTTCCCTTGACAAACTGCTCGAACTTTACAAGGAACATCCTTCGGCCATGATCATTGCCCACCCCGAGTCTGAAGAGCATATCCTCAAAGTAGCGAACTACATAGGATCTACTTCAGGAATGCTGAATTTCGTAAGGAACAGTGAGCATGATAAATTCATCGTAGCAACAGAAGCGGGAATCCTGCACCAGATGCAAAAAGATGTTCCCAATAAAACACTGATCCCAGCCCCTGCAAAAGAGGATAACACCTGCGCCTGCAGTGAGTGTGCTTTTATGAAAATGAACACGCTTCAGAAATTATATAACTGTCTTAAGAACGAGGATCCGGAGATCCTTCTTGAGGAAGCCCTAATGGAAAAAGCCCATTTGCCCATCAAACGAATGCTTGAACTGTCATAATATGAGAACAGACGTACTGGTAATAGGATCAGGGATCGCTGGTTTGTCATTTGCCATAAAGATCGCGCAGGCTCGGCCAGAAAGCAGTGTCACCGTTCTTACCAAGAGCAGCAATGATACCTGCAATACCGCCCAGGCCCAGGGAGGCATTGCCGTGGTGCTTGACCGGGTTCGTGACAGTTTTGAACAACATGTACAGGATACCCTCAAGGCCGGCAGAGGCCTTAATGATCGTAAGGTGGTAGAAATGGTGGTTTCACAGGCTCCTGAGCGATTATCTGAACTTATTTCCTGGGGAACTTCTTTTGATGCCGACAAGGAAGGAGGACTGGCTTTAGGCCTCGAAGGCGGGCATTCACAACGCCGGATAGTGCACCATAAAGACCTGACAGGTCTCGAACTGGAACGCAAACTGCTGAAAAAAGCAGCCTCCTTGGCTAACATCATATTTACCGATAAATATTTCGTCATCGACCTGCTTCTGGAAGAAAATTGCAACAAGACCTGTACAGGGGTAAAAGTGCTGGATAAAACTTCGCGGCAGCAGATCAACATCTCTTCCAGGGTCACCTTTTTGGCTACCGGGGGCAGCGGAATGATCTTTCAGAATACCACCAATCCGTCGGTAGCGACCGCCGATGGTGTGGCCATGGCTGTAAGGGCCGGGGCTCGGGTGAGCAACATGAACTTCATACAGTTTCACCCAACCGCACTTTTTGAAGAGGGAAAACATCCTCTGTTCCTGCTCTCAGAAGCCGTACGCGGATTTGGCGCCTATATTGTGAACCATAACGGCAATCGCTTCCTCTTTAAAACCGATACCCGCGGAGAACTGGCAACCCGGGATATAGTTTCCGAAGCCATTGTAAGGGAACTGAAAACTTCAGGCGAAAGTCATGCATTTCTGGATTGCCGGCACCTGAACTTTGAGGCTTTTCAGAATGAATTTCCTACCATAGTCGCCTACTGTCAGAGAATTGGATTGAACCTCAAAACAGATCTAATACCCATTGTTCCCGCGGCTCACTATCAGTGCGGCGGAATCGATGTGGATCAGAATGCCCGCACCTCGATCTCCAACCTCTTCGCTTCAGGAGAATGCGCCAATACCGGACTTCACGGTGCCAACCGGCTGGCATCGAATTCGCTGTTGGAAGCGCTGGTATATTCGCACCAGGCATTTGAATCGGTCGTGCAAGAACTCGACGAGATCAAAGAGCCAAAGAACGAGATACAGCCCGAGATCCTGACCTGGGAACACGAAGCTGATGACGAGATCATTGAAAGCCTTAGACAAAGGCTCAATGAGGTCATGACCTACGATCTTGTTCACGCCTCCGGTAAAAGGGATAAAAAAGAAGCCCTTGAACAGCTGGAAGAACTAAAAGATATTATTGATCATTATCCGCCTTTCAATACAGGTACTACCGCTTTTTATGAATTGAGGAACATGGTATGCACTGCCATCATCATCCTTGACCAGGCCATAGATCATCACTCCAAAATGCGAAAAAATTTGCCCGATCCTGTAATGTAAAATTGAAAGGGGATTTTTTGATGCAGAAGGCTTCTTTTTAGGAAAGAATATGCTATACTTGCTGCTTTACAAATAAGCCCCCAAAATGCCTATAGTTAAGAGACAAACAGCTTCAAAAATAAGAAAGACCCATCGTTACCTGGGACTCTTCATCGGGATCCAATTCTTAATGTGGACCATCAGTGGACTGTACTTCAGCTGGACCGACATTGATGAGATACACGGGGACCAATTTCGGAATGCGGAAATGACACCTTTAAATTTTGAAGGGCTGGTAAGTCCTTCAGAAGCGACAGGCATGGAGGTGCATTCTTTACAGCTGAAGGAGATCGCGGGAGAACCTTACTACTGGATCAACCACAGCATGCTTCACAATGCCCGTACGGGAGAAATGAAGAAAGAGTTGACAGAAGCTGAAGCCATGTTAATTGCTGAAAAGAACATGATGGAAGGGCTTGAGGTAGAGGGGATCGAAAAGATCACCACTACCGGAAATCACCACGAATACCGTGGCGGACCGCTACCTGCTTATGTAATAAGTTACGATACACCTGAAAATATCAAAGCCTACGTTTCTATTGCCGACGGAACCTTCAGGACTCTGAGGCATCGCGACTGGCGCTGGTTCGACTTTTTGTGGATGACCCATACAATGGATTATGAAGGGCGGGATGACTTCAACACTTTCGTACTCAGGGCTTTTTCCCTATTGGGCCTCATCACCGTACTCAGCGGATTCCTACTGTGGTTTATCTCTTCTCCTACCATGATCAAATGGACAGGAAACAAAAAGAAGGGCAAAAAAGTAAAACGGGTAAAAAAGTAGATCTTTTACCCGTCTGATCTTCTTCAATTTTAAAAATGGATCATTCAAACTGAATGATCCTTTAGCTTCTTTCTTTGTAATATTTATGGATGTGCCTACGCACGTAAAGGAACCTTAGTACCCCGAAACCAAGGATCACCGGGGCAAGGGCAATAAAGAAAAAACCCAGACCCGTAAGATCTTTTAATACCTCTACTTTTAAAATGGCTACCCCAGAACCCAGGATCACCATAAAGGTGCGCAGGTAAGCCAGGAAGGTGCGCTCATTGGCCATTTTCGTGCGGTCAATTGCCAGCCAGTCACGGGTTATTAGTTCCTTTTCCTCCATTATTTCTTTTCGGCCGCCCAGGCCTTATATCCTCCTTCCAGGTCAATGATCTTCTTGAATCCGGCTTTAGAGAGTTTTTTTGACGCTTTTGCGCTGCGGTTTCCGCTTCTGCAGTAAATATAGAGGGGTTCGTTCTTTTCCATTCCCTGGAACTGCTCTATAAAATCCTCAGAAAAGAAGTCTATGTTCCTCGCGCCTTTTATATGGCCCTCTTTAAATTCTTCAGGAGTACGCACATCTACCAGTTGTACCTCCTTCTTCTTGATCTTTTGATCGTATTCTTTAACTTCGATCACCGAAATTTCAGCACTGCTTTGAGCAAAGGCCGCTGAAACCCCTAAAAACAGTATTACCGCCACTAATATCTTTTTCATATATGCTCCTTTTTTAATCCTTAACGGGACAAAAACCAAACCAAAGATATCAATTTTTCAGCGGGATAACATGCTCATAGATCGCCATGAAATGGGAAAAACTTCCGAAGAGAACAAAAAAATGAAAAAGCGCGTGATTGTACTTTAATCTGTTAATGCTATACAAGACGGCGCCAAGGGTATAAAAAAGACCACCCGCAAACAACCACCACAGTCCGCCGACAGAAAGGTTTTCCAGTAAAGGTTTGATCGCGGCAATGATGATCCAGCCCATGCTCACGTAAAGAATGGTAGAAAGGGTCTTATACTTTCCGGTGAAGAAAAGCTTCAAAATGGTACCTGTGAGGGCTATTCCCCAGGCCACTCCAAAGATGGCCCATCCCGTGGTTCCTTTTAAGGTTACAAGAGAAAAAGGCGTGTAGGTGCCGGCTATGAGAATGAAGATGGCAATATGATCCAGCACTTTAAGCCTGAATCGCCAAACAGGATCTTTCGCGCTGTGGTAAAAGGTTGAGGAGGCATAAAGCAGCAGCAGGCTTATGGCAAAGACCATGAAAGTAAGGGTGACCCTTGTACTTTGAAACTCTGCTGCCCTTATCCATAACAATACCGCCGCCAACAGGCTGAGCAAAATGCCAAACCCATGAGTAAGGATATTCCACTTTTCCTCTTTGGGCGGATAAAATTTTACGGGTCCTTCTCCTTCCATAGTTTTATTCTGTTGCTGTAAAAATAAGAACATAATTTCTTATTTCCTGATCACTTCGGAAGGAAAAGCATGGATTTCCCCCATTCCAAAAAAGGCAGCTGAAGGCTATTTTTAAAAGATCAAATATGAATATCATGCGAAGTTTACATTGTCGCGATGCGGGTTTTGACTGCGAGGGAGTCATCCGTGCAAAATCAGATGAAGAGGTGTTGAATCAGGCTGCCCAACACGCCAAAGAAGTTCACGGAGTCGAGGCTACGCCAGAAATGCAGAAGGACCTCCAGGCTTTGATAAGGGAGGAGTAAAAGGAGGTTTTCCTGAGGTGATTGATAAGTCTGCACTTGCTCGGGAAGAGAAAGAACAGGCCAGGGTTACCGTATGGCTTGATTCTTATGATGATCTGTTTTCAGATTTTGATCCCCGCTCCTATTCCAAAAGGGCACTTTCTGATGATTTTATCGCGCAGGCAAAAAAACTGATCCGTGAGGAAAGCAGGGGCAGGGATTTTTTGTGGCAGTTACTTCTTCCCGCTTCCGTACGTAACTCTGCACATGAGGCCGTGATCGCAGAGCGCTTACCACTTATCTTCTCGCGAAGCTACGAGCAGCTCTTATTACAAAGAAAAAAAAGTAGGATAAGAGGTATAAAAATGGCAGGATTTGGAATTCTTCTCATGGTCATTGGCGGGTACATCTCCTTTCAGGAACCCGAAGAATTTTCAGTTCATCTTCTTCTTATCATCTTTGAACCCGCAGGATGGTTCCTGTTCTGGAGTGGGCTGGATATACTTCTGGAATATTCGAGGAAGACAAAAAAGGACCTGGATTTCTACCGCCGAATCTCCCGCACAAAGATCATATTCGGTTCCTATTGAGATACTCTTTTATAGGTATTTTTACAGGAAAGTTACTTTTCGGGAAATTTTTTCAACTCCAATGCGTTATATTAGCGTAAGAATTACCTGGCCAACAGTAGTTAAACCTTCCTAAACTAGTGCCAAATTGTAAGGCTGTTTCGGTGAAATACCATTTTTTTCGATAAAAAGCATTGTTTTTTAAAATAAAGATGTATTTTAGTCCCGAAATCATAACCACCAAAGAAACATGGATCTGATCGTAGTACTTATTTCTTTTGATATAATTGCCTCCAAATTTCTGGATTCATACATCACCTCTTATAGGGCTGTAGATTTTTATCAGGAGAGAAATCCCTTCCTGGCAAAATTACTTTCAGCTTTGAACATAGACCATGATGCATGGCTATCTTTCTTCTTTACCATTTTAATGGTGGGAGTCGCCGTTTACTTCCTTAACACGGCTTACGCCTCCATGCCTTACCAGTTGTTGTTCATCCTTACCGGTTTATTCACAACTACTTTGAACCTGGGAGCGGCACACAGCACTTACTTTGGAAAGAAGAATTTCATTACCCGCAGATTATTACAGGGAAGAAAATTGGAAGCATAGAGAAAAACTTAAGAATTACATTTAAATATAAGGATCAAAGAAATTTGATCCTTTTTTATGTCCTGATCTTTCTGAAGACTTTGACTCAATCCCTCTAAATGAGCAAGAATTTCCATAAATTTCCGCTTCAAAACGAAACCCTACAATTTGAAATATATAATTTAATGAAGATGATGAAAAAACTTAAATTTTTAGCGGTCTTATGGCTCGTCGCAAGCAGCAGTCTTTTGGCCCAGGAATTAGAATCTCCTAACGGCCAACTTGAAATGGAGTTTTCCCTGCTGAAGGACGGAACTCCCACCTATGATCTGGAGTACAAAGACAAAGATGTAATCAAACAAAGCAAATTGGGGCTGGACCTGAAAGAGGAGAAAGACCTGCTGAAGAATTTTACAGTTGCCGACGTACAAACTTCAACCTATGATGAGACCTGGGAGCCTGTTTGGGGCGAGCAAAAGGAGATCCGCAACCACTACAATGAAATGGCAGTGACCCTGCTTCAGGAAGATACAGGGCGAAAAATGATCCTTCGCTTCAGGCTTTTCAACGACGGGCTTGGTTTCAGGTATGAATTTCCGCAGCAAAAAAGTTTAGGACATTTCGTGATCGATGATGAAAAGACCCAGTTCGCCATGACCGGTGATCACACCGCTTTCTGGATCCCGGGAGATTATGACACACAGGAATACGATTATACAGAGTCAAAACTTTCAGAAATAAGAGAAAAGATGGAAAGTTCTATTACTGCGAATCTTTCCCAAACCTCCTTCTCTCCTACCGGGGTGCAAACATCTCTAATGATGAAGACCGATGACGGCCTTTACATTAACCTTCACGAGGCAGCACTGATAGATTATTCTGCAATGCACCTGGACCTGGACGATGAGAACATGATCTTCGAAGCCTGGCTTACACCAGATGTTAACGGAGACAGGGTTTATATGGTCGCGCCGGCTACCACTCCATGGAGAACCATTATTGTGAGTGACGACGCCCGGGATATCCTCGCCTCAAAAATGACCTACAACCTTAACGATCCAATCGCCATAGAGGATCCTTCCTGGATCAAACCTGTAAAATATATCGGCGTTTGGTGGGAAATGATCACCGGGAAAAGCTCCTGGCATTACACCAATGATTTCTCTGCCGTTAAACTCGGAGTTACAGATTACGAATCGGCAGAACCAAATGACACACATGGTGCAACAACCGAGCACGTGAAGGAATATATCGATTTTGCTGCCGAACATGGTTTTGACGGGGTGCTGGTCGAAGGTTGGAACATTGGCTGGGAAGACTGGTTTGGCCACTCAAAGGATTATGTCTTTGATTTTATGACCCCTTACCCTGATTTTGACCTGGAAGAAATTCGTGATTATGCGAAAAGCAAGGGAGTGGAAATGATCATGCACCATGAGACCTCCTCTTCTGTTCGAAATTATGAGCGTCACATGGATGAAGCTTATCAATTCATGAAAGACAATGGGTACAATGCCGTTAAAAGCGGGTATGTAGGAGATATACTGCCGCGGGGAGAGAACCATTACAGCCAGTGGCTGGTAAATCATTACCAGTACGCCTTAGAAAAGGCTGCCGATTACGAGATCATGGTTAACGCCCACGAAGCCGTTAGACCTACCGGGATAGCCCGTACTTATCCAAACCTTATCGGCAACGAATCTGCACGCGGCCAGGAATACCAGGCTTTTGGAGGTTCAAAACCCAACCACGTCACGGTGCTTCCGTTTACCAGATTGATAGGCGGACCAATGGATTATACTCCCGGGATCTTTGAGATGGACATCAGCAAACTGAACCCTGACAACGATTCCTGGGTGAACAGCACCATAGCCAATCAGCTGGCATTATATGTCACCCTTTACAGTCCGTTGCAAATGGCAGCCGATCTTATCGAGAACTATGAAAGATTCCCTGATGCCTTCCAGTTCATCAAAGATGTGGGAATGGATTGGTCTGAAAGCATTTACCTGGAAGCAGAGCCGGGAGATTATGTGACCGTAGCGCGCAAGGAAAAGGGAACTGACAAGTGGTTCGTTGGAAACGTGAACGGAGAAACTCCGCGGACTTCAAAAATTAAATTTGATTTCCTTGATAAAGGTGAAAAATATATAGCCACCATTTATTCAGATGCCAAAGATGCGCATTACAAAAAGAATCCGCAGGCATACGAGATCAGGAAAGTGGTGGTGACCAGCAAGTCAAAGTTATCGCAGAAGTCGGCTCCGGGTGGCGGTTACGCCATCAGCATAGTTCCCGCGGAAAAAGGCGAGACCAAAGGTTTGAAAAAGCTGTAAAAAATCAGCTTCTTAGTAATAATGAAGAGCAGGCAGTTTGCCTGCTCTTTTTTTTGACAAAATGTAGAACCTGTATTTTCCTGAAGTTTTTGTATTTTGAAGCAACTAATCAGAATTATAGATCATGAAAACAGCTTCCATACTTAAAGACCTGGATTTTAATGAGAACAAACCGGCCGTACAGGTGCTTCTTGAGACCGACAGCAGTAAGGAAATTCGCATTGCTATAAAAAAAGGGCAGGTAATGAAAGAACATAAGACTCCTTACCCCATCGTAGTGGAGATCTTTGAAGGTTCGGTCAATTTTGGGGTGAATGGCGAAAGCATGCTGGTGAGAAAAGGAGACCTGCTCTCCCTGGAGGGAAATATTCCGCATGACCTGCGGGCCGAAGAAGACAGCGTGATACGACTTACCCTTACCAAGGCCGACAGTGCAGAGCGGGTAAAAGGAGTAGCCGATCAAAAAGAGTAAAAAAATCAGTTTCAAGGGCTTAGAAAGGCGAGTTCAAAAACAACGATTTTCCCTTTGAAAATTACAAATAAGCTGCTTAATTTGCAGTTCAATTCGGGATGTGGCGCAGTCCGGTAGCGTATACGTCTGGGGGGCGTAGGGTCGCAGGTTCAAATCCTGTCATCCCGACGAATCGCGTAATAAGCGATTACAAAGCACTGTTAATCTGTTGATTTTCAGTGCTTTTTGTTTTTAGGGATATCAGATAATATCATCTAAAATCAATAGTTTGGTGAATGATTCGGTGAATTAAAATTTACACTTTATTCCGTAACTTCAGAAGGTAATTAGCAGAATTAAATTTGTTCTTCAAGAAAAATTTCGTTTAACCCAATACCTTCGCAATGCCTGATTTTACTACCTTTTCTGTATTATTCTTCGTAAGAAATACGAAAGATGACAAATCTAAACTCTCTGTTTATGCACGGATTACTGTAAACGGAAAACGAACAGAACTCAGTTTAAAACGAACTGTACCGGTGAATTATTGGGACACTTCCAAAGGACGAGGAAGAGGAACTTCTCCAATAATTAAGAAACTTAACCAATATCTTGATCAGGTAAATGCCAGGTTTTTAGACTGCCACAAAGAACTTTGTGCTGAAAATAAGGTGATCACCGCTAAAAGCATTAAAGCTCGATTTCACGGGACGGATGCCCGAACAAAGACTTTAATGGAGTTAGTAGACTACCATAATAAAAAAATGGTTTCCATTCTTAAACCAGGTACTCTGAAGAATTACCGCACAACAGAAAAGTATCTTAAGGAATTCTTAGCCATAAAATTTAAAAGTGAAGATATCTTTCTTTCTGAACTCAATTATAAATTTATTACAGAATTCGAAATTTTTATTAGAACCTACTCCCCTTTTAAAGATAGGAAGATCTGTTCCAATAACGGAACCATGAAACATCTGGAACGTTTGAAAAAAATGGTACGGTTAGCTGTTAAGCTGGAATGGCTTCCGAAAAATCCATTTATCAATTATCAACTCAAATTCTCAAAATCAGACCGACAGTTTCTTAACGAACATGAATTGGAAAAGCTGGAAAATACGCAGTTTAGACGAGGAAGTCTCGAAAGAACCAAAGATATATTTCTTTTCTCCTGCTTCAGTGGATTGTCCTATATTGACATTAAGAATCTCTCACCTAAGCAGCTTTTAACTGGGTCTGATGGTAAAACATGGATTTACACAAAAAGGGAAAAAACGTCAGAAACAGTCAAGATCCCTCTTCTTTACCAGGCTCAGGAGATCCTTTCAAAATATCAGAAAACTGCAAATGATGATGAACGATTATTTCCGGTGGTTTCTAATCAGCAGATCAATTCTTATTTAAAGGAAATTGCTTCTGCCTGTGGGATTCGGAAAAAAATTTCCTTCCATTCTGCACGACATACATTTGCAACTACAGTTACCTTATCTAATGGAGTACCCATAGAAACCGTTTCCAAACTTTTAGGACATTCCAAACTTTCTACCACCCAGATCTATGCAAGAGTACTGGAGGAAAAAATCAGTACAGATATGGAAAATCTGTCTTTAACCTTTAAAAGAAAACGAGAAGAAAGATTAAACAGTAGAGAGTGATTTTCAACATTCCTTACTGCATGTAATTCTCAAGAAAATGTTATCTTTTGCCATCTTTTCCCATTTTTGGTAATAATAAGTGGTTTTATCTTTTTTGTTATGATAATTGAGTAAACTCTTCCTTGTTTTAAATATTTAATGAAAATAATCTAACTATACTCCTTCCGTAATAAAAAGCGAAACCAAAATCCATAGATGAATATGTGAGGAAGATGAAGAACCATCAAGCTGGATGAAATAATGGAGCTCATGACCGATGCAATGGAGGAGTTTAAGAAAGGTCTAATAAAGTTGAAGAAGTTGCCGAATGGCCTTCATAATAGAATCATTTCTGTTACTATCGAGCCTTTGGATAAACAATTAAAATTTTTCTTTCAGCACCAAGAGAAAAGAGATATTCTGACTGCCGAAGCACTAAAGGCCATTAATCAGAAATTAAATAAAGCTTACATATTCTCTAAAAGTTTGTGAATTCTGTTTAAGAGTTTTTTAGTTATACTAGTGACTGTGATAAGGCACCTAAACTTTCTAGTCGCAGGTTCAGAAAAGGTAACACCTGGCAGCAATCCAAAAATAGAAGAAGAAGCAATATTTTTTAAGTATCTTCTGGAAAAACCGGAGAAAATGGCCGATTCACAAGATTGATCCTAAACCAGAACTCACCATAATGCGCCCTATACTGTTTTTACTTCACGCTTAACTTCCGTACGCTATAAAAACAGCACAGGATCCAGCGCCAGGTAAGTTATGGTAGATTTGGGGGCTTAAACAAATAATATCAGCCGATTAAATCTGCTTATTTCTTCTTCCCCACCACAACAGGAACCCCGAAACCGGTAGACCTGCAATAAAAAAACTGCCTAAAAAAACTAGTATTTTTCCCCCTAACCCAAAATATTGCCCGGTATGAAGCCCATAGCTCATTTCCTGCAATTTAAGTCCATTACTTTTATCTCTATAGAAATGCTCCTGTAAAAGATCACCGCTTACAGGATGAAAATAAAAATTCGACTGATGGTCAAAATGTAGGGCTTCTGGATAGGCACCGGTAATTGTGGGCAAGTCTTTCCCTTGATCCCATACAAAGAACATCCCACTCTGGGGATATATTGCGAAGGTCTGTGCCATTGCCTTGTCAACAACAGGAACTCCAGAATCCTCGGCTTCCTCACTTATTTTCAAAGAGATGAAATCCGCTGGGTATTCCTGTCCTAGATTTCCAATTTGGTAAAAAGTACTGTGCATCCATTCATAAGAAAAGCTTAGGCCGGTTATTGCCAATAGCAGCCCAAGTATAGTGACATAGAGACCAGTTGTTCTGTGCCAGTCATAATTAACCCTTCTCCACCTGGCTTTCCATTTTATGGTCAGATGTTTTTTAAGATTTTTTCTTTTCTTAGGCCACCAGAGAATGATTCCGGTTATAAGCATTATGATAAAAATAATGGTGGATATTCCCACTACCTGCTTTCCTACTTCCTCTGGAAGCATGAGGTGCATATGTAGGTCTTCTATAATGAGGAAGAAATCCTTTTCAGTATTCTGAATATGTATAATTTCCCCTGTATAGGGATCTAAATAGATATTGTGTAAGGTTCCTTCTAAAAAGGTAGCTATATGCGCCGGCCTTTCCCGGTCCTGGTAAACAACCATACTTACATCTGCCCCCGGAAAATGCTCCTTCACTTCTTTTTGCAGGAGTGATGGAGGTACAAATTCCTGTTCTCTTGGTTCTATTTTTCTCCAATCCTGAGTAAGGTCGCGAATCTCATCATGAAAAACGAAAATACAACCGGTAACTGCTACAATAAAAACAACAAGCCCCGAAGTAAGGCCTAACCAAAGGTGCAGCTTCGCTGCCCAGAGTTTATATCTCTTTTGTTTTTTCGCTTTCGACATCACATAAAAAAAAACGTCCGGGCAAAATTAAATTTCTCCGGACGGTTTTCTTAGTTTAATTCAAATTAAAAATTATAGGTAAAGCTGGCCGCAAAGTTTCGTGGAGCCTGAGGGTTGATCGTTGACCAACCATTGTAATACTCTTCGTCACCAAGATTGTTCAGCTTTAAATTGAGGGAGAATTTTTGAACATTATAAAAAACCGCTGCATTTAACACAGTGTATGATGGAAGGGTAAAAATCCCTCCAACCTCTCGGTTAAAGATCATGTTCTCACTTGCGTAATTACCCCCAAGACCAAATCCAAATCCTTCCAGTGTTCCTTCATGAAACCTATAGCTTGCCCATAGATTAGCAAGATCCTCAGGTCCTGCAGATTCCGGTCTTCTTCCTAAAAAGTCGGTTTGATCAGATACTGTCAATTTGCTGTCGTTATGGCTATATCCTGCTATAATGTTTAATCCTTCAAAAGGAGTCGCAGTAATACTGGCTTCAAACCCACGGCTGTAGCGTTCTCCATCCTGCACATAAAAGAAAGGTCTCCCAGTCTCTTCCATTACAATATTCGACACCTGTATATCATAATAACTTATTGTGGCTGCAATCTTGTTGCGTATAAGATTCAACTTAGTACCAACTTCTAGCTGCCTTGCTCTTTCGGGCTCAAAAGTAACAGTCGTTGTTTGCCCTTCAGCAGGGTTTCCTTCCTGGCCTGGAGCTATGTTCCTGAAGCCATCCATATAATTTCCGAAAAGGGAAACTCGTTCCAAAACAGGTTGGTAAACAATTCCGAATTTTGGAGAAAGTGTGGTTTGACTGTGAGAATCATTTTCAAACCTGTCTACCCTTAAACTAGCCATAGCAGAAATTTTTGGGGTAAAATTGATTACATTAGAGACATAAGCACTGTAGACATCCTCTTCAACCGTATTATTGTTCAGCTGCGAATTTGCAAGCAAATTATTGGCAGCTGCTACAGAAAGGATTCCGTTATCATTATCACTTATGTAAGCAGAAGGATCAAATATTCCATAAACACTTTCATTCACATTTTGAAGACTGGCATCACCAATATAGACATTCCCATTGGCGACATATCCCGAACTGTTATCGATCACTTGTCGGTTATAATAATCCAAACCTACCACCATACGGTTTCTCATTCCTGCTACAGTAAATTCCCCAATGAAATTTTGCTGAATGTCTGAAGTAAGCGTAGTGGAATTTTGGTGATTCATATATCTTGTAAATACAAGCCCCTCATCAAGGTTTGTTACAGAACCTTCAACTTCTTCTCTTTCCTTGAAGAAGCGGGTAGTTTCATACAGATATGTATAATGTCCTTTTGCCTTCGCTGAAGCGCGAGACAAAACAGTCTGGGAAAGCCAATTATCAGAAAGCTGATAATTCATTTGCCCCTGAAGACTATAACTAGGATTTTTGAGAGTTAATTCATTACTTGTATAAGAAAGGTTGGGATTATATCCTAATTCTTCAATATTAGTAGCAGTAAGAGGGGCGCCTCTATCTACAAATAACATCGTAGGGTTGGTGCTTTCTCCTGTATAAATTTCTGTATTTACAAGAAAGGACAAACGATCGTTTACGGTATAGCTCAAAGAAGGTGCTATAAAGAAAGATTCTTGAAACCCTAAATCCTGGAAACTATTTTGCTTATGATAAGCAGTGTTCACTCTTAGGGCCACTCTCCCGGCTTCATCAAGAGGAGTATTAACATCCGCAGTCACACGGTTTAAACCGAAACTTCCGATAGTATAGGAAATATTTCCTCCAAAATAATCATATGGCTTTTTAGTCACGATATTGATAAGACCACCATACGAAATCAAGCTGCTTCCATAAAGGGTTCCAGACGGCCCCTTGATAACCTCAATCCTATCGATATTCGCAGGGTCTGGACTACCATTAGTGACTCCGGGCAAACCATTCACTAGGGTTGGCTGAACAGGAAAACCTCTCAACGAATAATATCCAGCTCCATCATTCCCACGACCAGTAGATTCCCAAAGCTTAGAAATACCTGGTGCATTTCTGATGGCATCATCAAAGTTAGTAACTACCTGCTCTTCTAAAAGTTCGGTGGTAATTGTATTATAAACCTGAGGGTTTTCAATATCCTTCAATGGTAATTTAGCGACGTAGGGAGTCTTACCTCTCGCAAATTCATTAATGTTTCCATTGGCTCTTACTACAACCTCTTCTAAATCCTGTTCTTTATTATTAAGAATTATGGCAGGAACAGTAGTGGTTGCACCACCCTGAACAGAAACTGCAAGTTCCCTGGTTTGAAATCCTACATAAGATATACGAAGGTTATAATTGCCGGTAGGAACATTCTGAAGGAGAAAACTCCCATCCTCCTCCGATTCGGTTCCCATACCTGAATTTGGAATAGTAATATTAGCATGCGCAATTGCATTACCATTTTTATTGATAACCGTTCCCTTTATATTTCCTGTTGTTTGGCTAAAACTCCACTGTGTTACAAATAGAAAAAAACTCAGCAATATGTATTTCTGACTCATGTTTTAAGGATTAACTTTATTTAGATTAAATGTAAATAACAGCGCAAATGTAGGAACCACAACCTACAAAAGAAAGCTTATTTATAATCTTTATAAATAAAATTGTTTTAAAAAAGTTTCATTGTCAGAAAATCAACCCATTAACTAATTAATTTTAACAATCTGCGCATTTAAGATTTTGAAGTTGTTGAGGACATCTGAGGAAACTTCATCCAAAAATTAAAATCCGTCGGCCAACGAATGTGATGAAAAACATTTACTCTTGATAAGCCAAAATAGGTTTGGATATGACTTTCTTTTTTTTAATTGTTCGTCCATACCACAGCAGAAACCCCGTTATCGGAAGAGAGGCACAAAGTAAACTTATAAAGAAGGCAAGAACTTTCCCCGGGATTCCCCCAATAGCTCCCACGTGAATGTCGTAATTCATGCGCAATACTTTTTCCGGAAAACCGGCTTCTTCATATTTACCATATAAAGTAGGTGATGAGATTTCTTGCAATGATTTGTTGTCGTAAAAACGATAATCGGCATCGTAATAAACCCCGTCCTGATAACCAATCTCTACATATATAGCGTCAGAAGAGGCATAAGGATAATGGAATTCAAGATCATTTGCCTGTGGATATTCCTCTCTAAGATCATAATATAATTGATCAATAGGCTCCAGCTTTCCAGCTATTCTAGAACTATTTTCATAATTTTTTGACAACCGCCATAAAGCTTCCTTTTCTCCCCCAAGACCATAATATACAGCAGCTCCAAAAGAATCAAAAGCCATGACCAATCCCGTATATATAACGATGATCGCAACAAAACTTACATAAAAGCCTACAACAGAATGGAGATCATAATTTTTTCTTTTCCACCGCGTGCTCTTTTTCCAGTCAAAACTGAACTTCTGTTTGCGTTGTTTCCGCTTTTTTGGCCACCAGAGCACAATGCCACTAATTAACATGAACGCAAAAATTACCGTACTCCAGGCTACTACTTGTTCACCTATAAATTTGGGCATCCAAAGGTACCTGTGCCCTTCAAGTACAAAAGGAAAAAAACCCTTCAAATTATTATCTATCTCAAGTACTTCCCCCGAATATGGATGCAAATAAACAGTTTGATAAAATTCCGGTTCCAGTTCGTAAAAAATAACCTTTATGGGATCGTTCTGAGCCTCATAAAGTGTCCCATGAATCAATCTTCCCGGAAAAACCTCATGCGCCAGTTCCTTTGCTTCAGAAGGTAAAATTACCGGCAGATTCTGCTTTTCAATGGTGGGTAGAGTAGAAGTAAATTTGTTGATCTCTTCCTGGAATGCCCAAAGACAGCCGGTAACAGAAACAATAAAAACCACAAGACCACTAACCAAACCTAAATAGAGATGGGCCTGACGAATCAATTCTTTAAATGCGACGGAGGGTTTCCTTTTTTTCATAAGTACATGCAATGGTAGTTTAGACTAAATCTAAATAAGATGTAAAAGTATACAGGTTCATTCGTTTTTGCAAGTATTCTTCCTTTTCACATCCTCAGATCCTTTAACTTTTGGTAAATTTAAAAGAGTTATCTAATTTCCATGATCCATGAATCAACGTACATCCAGATATAACAATGAAGAATTTCTGGAGTTTAAGAAGCTGATAATGGCAAATATTCATTCGGCACAAGAACAATTGGAGCAATATACCCAGGCATACATTAATACCAGTACAAATGACGATTCAGATCCTGCCCCATTGTTCCCCCAAAAAGAAGGCTCTGAAGCTTCTAACAAAGAAGCCGGTTAATCGTGTAATAATATTTAAACTTGCTTATACTATGGCAGAAACCTAAAAAAGGAAGCGAAAAAATTTTCGCCTCCTTTCACACAATTCAACATCGATTAATTAAAGTACTAAAACGATTCAATATAGTAATTCTCAAATTTATAAGGAATTCCCAGCTCCTCCCTCCGTCGGTCATTCATTTTCCAATTCCAAGAAATTCCGATCTTTAAAAAACTTGAGCCGCAATTCTCTTAATGTTTTTACTCTTTCCCATGGAATAATAATGAAGAACAGGCACTCCCGCAGCCACCAATTCTTTGCTCTGCTGAACACACCACTCTATGCCCACCTCCTGTACCTCTTTATTACTTCCGCACTTTTCCACTTCCCTGATTAACTCATCAGGAAGGTCCACATGGAACCGATGAGGGATAAGACTAAGGTGCCTCTTTATCGAAATGGGTTTCAAACCGGGAATAATAGGAATGGTTATCCCGTTTTCCCGGCATTTTTGTTCAAACTGGAAAAACCTCTCATTATCAAAGAACATTTGTGTGACGATATACTCTGCGCCCGCCTCCTGTTTCGCTTTAAGGTTCTGGATATCCCGCTCCAGACTCGGAGCCTCCATGTGCTTCTCGGGATACCCGGCTACTCCGATACAAAAATCTGTGCAGTGACCGTTTTCCAACGCTTCATCAAGAAATTTCCCCTCGTTCATACCTGCTACCTGCTTCACAAGTTCACCTGCATATCGATGTCCGTCTGCTTCCGGTGTAAAATATAATTCACTCTTGACGGCATCCCCTCGCAGAGCCATGACATTTTGAATTCCCAGGAAATCCAGGTCGATCAAAAAGTTTTCTGTATCCTCTTTTGAGAAGCCGCCACAAAGAATATGCGGAACAGCATCCACTTTATATTTATTCTGGATAGCAGCGCAAATACCCACCGTTCCCGGTCGCTTCCGTACAACTCTTTTTTCAAGCAATCCTTTTTCTCTTTCGATATAGACGTATTCTTCCCTGTGGTACGTAACGTCTACAAAGGGTGGTTTGAAGTCCATCAGGGGATCAATTCCGTCAAAGATACCTTGAATATTATGCCCCTTCAAAGGGGGCAGGATCTCGAAAGAAAACAATGATCTTCCTTTTGAAGCTTTTATATGTTCGGTAATCTTCATTTTTTATTCTACTGTATTTTAAGCTCTTATTCTGCTATTGAAGGATTAAGCCATTTTTTGGCTGTTTCAAAGCTGATTCCTTTTCTCTCAGCGAAATCTTTCACCTGGTCTTCTTTAATTTTACCCACTCCAAAATATCGGGCTTCGGGATTAGCGAAATAATATCCACTTACACTTGCAGCGGGCCACATTGCCAGACTATCGGTCAGTTTTACACCAATCCTCTCCTCTACCTTCAGTACTTGCCAAATACTTATTTTTTCCAGGTGATCAGGGCAGGCTGGGTACCCCGGCGCCGGTCGGATACCTTTATACCTCTCCCTGATCAATTCTTCGTTACTCAAATTTTCTTCAGGAGCATAGCCCCAATCATCTATCCTGATCTTTTCGTGGAGATATTCAGCAAAAGCCTCGGCGAGCCTATCGGCAAGGCCTTTGATTAAAATGGAATTGTAATCATCGTGTTCTGCTTCAAATTGTCTTGACAGTTGTTCTGTACCAAAGCCCGCAGTAACACAAAAACAGCCCATATAATCCTGGATTCCTAATTCTCGTGGTGCTACAAAGTCGGCCAGCGCGAAATTTGACTTTCCTTCGTGTTTATCCAGCTGCTGACGGAGGGTGCGAAAAATCATTGTTTTTTCTTCGGAATTCTCCCGATATCGAATTTCAATATCGTCAACATTAATCGTATTCGCAGGAAAAAGACCATAAACAGCTTTTGCTTTTAGCAGTCTCTCATCAAAGATCCTTCTCAGCATTTTCTGTGCGTCAGTAAAAAGCGTTGTTGCTTGTTCCCCTACCAGCTCATCTTTAAGTATTTTGGGATATCTCCCGTGCAATTCCCAGCTCCTGAAAAAAGGGGTCCAATCGATATATTTTTCCAGCTTCTCCAGTTCCAGGTCCTCAATGACGTGGATCCCTGGCTTTTGAGGTGCGTGAATCTTCGATTGGTTCCAGTCAATACAAAATTTATTAATCCTTGCCTGCCCTAAACTTAAAAAAGATTTCACCTTACTCCTTTTGCTAAAATTCTGGCGGAATATTTCATAATCGGATTTAAGGTCATCTATATATTTTTGACGAGTATTGACCTTTAGCAAGTCCCCCACCACAGTAACGGCACGCGAAGCGTCATTAATATGAACGACGGCGTTCCTGTACTGCGGATCAATTTTCACTGCCGTATGAGCCTTTGAGGTAGTAGCCCCACCAATCAACAAAGGAACGCTGAAACCCTGCCGATCCATTTCCTTCGCCAAGAAAACCATTTCGTCGAGTGACGGTGTGATTAATCCACTTAGGCCAATAGCATCAACGTTTTCGGTCTTGGCCGTTTCAATGATCTTTTCCGGCGGTACCATTACCCCCAGGTCAATGATCTCATAATTATTACAGCCCAGCACAACGCTCACGATATTTTTCCCGATGTCGTGCACATCTCCCTTTACCGTAGCCATAAGAACTTTCCCAGCCGAGCTCCTTTTATTCTTTTTGTCGGCCTCAATGTACGGCAGCAAGTATGCCACCGCTTTTTTCATCACGCGGGCCGACTTTACCACCTGTGGTAGGAACATTTTTCCGCTTCCAAATAGATCTCCCACTACATTCATTCCGGTCATCAGAGGGCCTTCAATTACATCCAGTGGTCTGTCACTCTGTTTGCGTGCCTCTTCCACATCTTCAACTATAAAAGAATCTATTCCCTTCACCAAAGCATGGGTGATACGTTCCTGTAGGAGCTTTTCCCTCCAGGAAAAGTCTATTTTACTTTCTTTTTCAGTGCCGACCACTGTCTCGGCAAACGAGAGTAGCCTTTCAGTTGCGTCATCCCTTCTATCAAGGATTACATCTTCCACATGCTCCAACAAGTCCTCTGGAATGTTATCATACACTTCGAGTAAAGCAGGATTTACGATCCCCATGTTCATTCCCGCCCGTATAGCATGATAAAGAAAGACAGAATGCATGGCTTCGCGCACCGGATTATTTCCGCGGAAAGAAAAGGAGACGTTACTCACTCCCCCGCTTAAACTCACATGAGGAAGATTCTTTTTCACCCAACGAGTGGCCTCAAAATAATCTATGGCATTCCGTCGGTGCTCTTCCATTCCTGTTCCCACCGGGAAGATATTCAGATCAAAAATGATATCCTCGGGCGGAAATTTCACCTTCTCTACAAGCAGTTGATAGGACCGTTTGGCAATCTCCACGCGACGCTCATAGTTATCTGCCTGCCCCACCTCATCGAAGGCCATGACGATGACCGCAGCCCCGTAGCGTTTGATCCTCTTTGCGTGCGTGAGGAACTCTTCCTCCCCTTCCTTGAGGCTAATTGAATTCACCACGCATTTTCCCTGTACAACCTGTAAACCCGCCTCCAGGATCTCCCATTTGGAGCTGTCGATCATTATAGGCACCCGGGCAATATCGGGTTCTGCAACCAACAGGTTCAGGAACTTAACCATCGCTTCTCTTCCTTCAATTAACCCGTCGTCCATATTGATGTCTATGATCTGTGCACCACCCTCTACCTGCTCCCGGGCCACAGATAGGGCTTCCTCAAATTTTTCTTCTTTTATAAGCCTCAGGAATTTCTTTGAACCTGCGACATTCGTTCTCTCCCCAATGTTTATGAAATTGCTTTCGGGGGTGATTACCAGGGGCTCCAGCCCAGATAATTTAAGAGGTCTGATTTCTAGCATCCTTTAAAGTTGTCGTATGTTAACTCTCTTTTAATCACTCGTGGCTTATAATCTTTTGCAACTGCGGCAATGGCTTGAATATGTTCCGGAGTTGTTCCGCAGCAGCCGCCCAGAATATTAACCAAACCCCTCTCGAGATAGTTTTTGATCTGATTCGCCATATCCCACGGGGACTGGTCGTACTCCCCAAATGCATTTGGGAGCCCCGCATTGGGATAAGCCGATACACCGGCGGCAGATTTTTGGGCCAGTACCTCCAGATATGGGGTAAGCTGTTTTGCTCCCAGCGCACAATTGAAACCAACGCTTAGCAGATTCATGTGGGAGATGGAGATCAGGAAGGCCTCTGCTGTTTGGCCAGAAAGAGTTCTTCCTGAAGCATCTGTAATGGTACCACTGATCATAACCGGAATATCGTTATCCAGTTCTTCCTTAAGCTCATCAATAGCAAAAAGCGCGGCCTTGGCATTCAGGGTATCGAATACCGTTTCCACCAGCAATACATCCACTCCCCCGTCTATGAGCGCACGGGCCTGTTGTTTATAAGCAATCCTAAGTTCTTCAAAAGAAATAGCACGAAAGCCGGGGTCATTTACATCTGGACTCATGCTCGCCGTTTTATTAGTGGGCCCCATGGCCCCCGCTACGAAACGCGGTTTTTCAGGATCTCGCGAAGTCACCTCTTTCGCCACCTCCTTCGCTATCCTGGCCGATTCGAAATTCATTTCGTACACCAGTTCCTCCATTTTATAGTCTGCCATCGCAATGGCAGTCCCTGAGAAGGTATTGGTTTCTACTATGTCTGCACCAGCTTCAAAATATTTACGGTGTACATCTGCAATGGCCTTAGGCTGTGTAAGAGACAACAGATCATTATTGCCCTTTAGGGAAACCGGCCAGTCGGAAAAACGTTTTCCGCGGAAATCTTCTTCGGTGAATCGATACTCCTGCAACATAGTACCCATGGCACCATCCAGGATGAGAATTTTTTTAGAGAGTACTTCTTCTATTTTTGACATGTTATTGCATTAAAATGCTATCAAAAAAGAAGGGAAAGGATATTCTTTTTGTTATCTATCCGCAGAAAAAGCGGTAGAATTTAGCACCTTCTCCAGAAGGAGGGTTGCCAAGGCTTCAACGGGTCTATTCCCTCAACCTTTCTTGATAACGAAAATTCAAAAATTTAAATGAACTGGAAAACGCAAATATGGGAGTTCTAATTGAAAACTGCAAGTTCCATAACAGGTACTATTATCACTTTTTTTTCATGGTGGCCTAAGGGCGTAAGAAAATCTTGAAGATCAGTATCTCAGGAATTGACCTTGATCGGGCAGGGGGCAAAAAAAACGGCTATACACAATGACAGCCGTTGATTTCTTTAAAAATAACTTTTTAGATAAGCTGATTAATAACTGTATTTGAAAATCGTTCCATTTCCTCCAATTGCGGGCTCGCCTGTAACAGGAAAAAATCCACCCCAATTTTTTCAAAAGCGACTATCTGATCCTGAACCTGTGCAGGAGTCCCTGTGAGACCGGTTCTAAGACCACGATTAGAGACTGAATAATCTTTTTTTGAAAGTTCATTTTCAAGTTGAGTATTTTCCACCCATTGCTGGTAATTTTTGTAACTGGCCGAAGAAGCCTCAACATTGGTAATTCTTTCAATCTCTTTCTTAACCTCCTGCTCAGTTTCACGAACAATGGAATAAGCAGCCACCCCAAACTTCATTGGCGGCAGTCCTAACTTTTCCCTTCGTTCCTTCATGCCTTCAATTCGCCTTGCTATTCCTTCGGGAGAGTCACCGTGCATTACATATCCATCACACTGCGTACTAATCATAGTTTTGGCAGCTTCAGATTCCCCTCCGGCATAAAGAAAAGGTTTTTTACGTGGTTTTGGCTGCAGCACGTTATCCTGTACCTGATAATACTTACCGTTAAACGAAACGTGATCCTCCTGCCACAGCTTTGACAGAAGTTCAATCCATTCACTGGTCCTGGCGTAACGGTTGTCATGTTGATCAAACTCGATGCCGTATTTTTCGGCTTCAGCTTTCCACCAGGATGCCACAACGTTTAGGGATATTCTGTCATTGCTGATATGCTCCAGGTTAGCAACCGCTTTAGCAAGTAGTGCAGGGTTGTGGTAAGTAGGCCTAACGGCTACCATGATTTCCAGTTCCTTGGTCACAGCAGCAAGAGCTGCGGCTGTAGACCAGGCATCCAGGGAGGGCGCCTCCTCCCCTTTTATATCATTTAAATAATTCGGCGATCAGGGAAAGGCTATATCCCCAGTCTTCACTTTTCTGGGCAAGCTGTTTTATATAGTCCCAGGAAATTGACATTTCCTCCTCGTTTACATTTCGCAACCATCCACCAAAAACGGGTAACCAGTATCCAAACTTCATATCGCTACTTCTAATTTTTTATTTGTTTCTTTTTCCAGGAAATCCACCAGTTTTCCATGTGGATCAAATCCAATTACATTAACTGCATCAGCCACAAAGTTCGACATCGCGTTAATGTCGTAGTAGTATAGTTGTCCATCACGGTCATCAATGATGTATTCTATACCCCCTACTTCAATTTCGGTTTTACGCATGATCTTTTCAATATTATTGATAATTTCCTGGGGCGGAGTAAAAGCCTCTACTTTGAGACCGTTCTTTGCCGCGTCCACGGCACAGGCATTGCGAACAAGTTCCTGTCCATTGGTGGTTTGGCAGATGTCTGCCGGACAAAGATTAAAGCTATCGCCGGAAGTATAGACCTTTATACCATAAAGATATTTTCCCTGAAGAGTTTCAACCCTATGGATATGACCTCCCCTGGCCGGAATGAATTCCTGGACCAGAGCAGTATGATCAAGTCCTAGATCAATATTTCCTTCAGAAACCGCCTGGTGAAGCTCCTCGGCGCTGTTGTAGCGCACAATTCCTGCACCACTTCCTCCTATGTTGGCTTTTACCACAATTGGGAAACGCAATTCCCTGCTTGCCTCCACAGCCTGTGACGCATGATTAATCACCACAGCTTTTGGATAAGACAGCTCTAAAGAATCAAGCAAGCTGAGTTGGAGAGCCTTGGAAATTTCGTACCTCCAGGCCTTTGAACCATTTATTACCCGCACGCCCTTACTCTCAAGATAACTGAGAAGGCTCGTGGTATAAAAAATGGCCTGTGTATTGTCGCGCAGGTATGCCGACGGACTCATTCTGTTAAAAAAGACTTTATACGACAGATCCTGCTGCTGCATGAAAGGACTAAAGCTATGCGCTGCTGCATTATATATTTTATATGGAAGTTTTCTTTTTTCTAGCTCTGAGAAAAGAGGCTTGAACCAATCTGGATGCTCGTGGAAAATTGCAAGGGTATTTCGTTTATAATTCATTTTACATTAACTGTTTGGGCATTATTTGTTTCTAAAGGAAAAATCCACAGTTTAATTCTTTGAAAGTGTTTTCCCGTTTATCATATTAAACCTACCAATTAAGTAGGTTTCAAGGCAAAAGTAATGGTCCTGGTAAAAAGAATCTTCTTTTTAGCCATTCAATTTTCATTTTTAACATATTATTGGGAATTTATTTTCCTCTTGTCCTGCGCAATATCATCCAGGGTATTCTCACCCAATACTCTCAAGGTGCTGTCCCTCACCTGGATCATAAGGGCATGTACTGAGCAGGCAGCTTCATCAGGACAATCTTCACACCTCTCATAGTAATTAAGGCTAACACAGGGGACCATCGCAATAGGTCCTTCCAACTCTCTGATCACATCTGTCATTTTTATTTGTGAAGGGGGGTTCATCAAATAATATCCCCCACCCTTTCCTTTTCTCGAACCCAGAAAACCAGCTTTTCGAAGACTGATGAGGATATTTTCCAGAAATTTATGGGATATGTTTTCACATTTAGCAATCTCGGCGGTTTGCACAGGTTCCCTTTCAGCCTTTCTTGCCAGATGAGCCAGTGCTTTTATTCCATATTTAGTCCTTTTAGAAAGCATCGTCACAAGGTAGAAATATTTCGGCAATCTTAGAATTTGAAAGAGTCTTATCTCTTTCTCCAGAACGCCGTCCCAAAATGGTAAATTCTTTTTCGATACAAAAAAACCCCTTCAGGGAGAAGTGAATACTTCTGCATTCCCAAAGAGGTTTCCCCTCTACGATTAACCAAAAGAAACTATGATTACTGTTTAATTTCTCCCTCTGGAAAAGTTATAAAAAGAGGCGCATCATTTTACTCAATCTAAGCCATGGTTGTTGTTGCCTGTTATTCTACTAAACAACAAGGTAATTATTTCTTCACATCTTTCTTCCTAATAGAAGGTTAATAATATCAGGATAAAATGTAGTTCTAACGTATAAGAAAAAGAAAATAGATTGATCTGAAGTAGAGACCTTTTTAGTAGTGACAGAAGAAGTTAAAAATTTAACGATCAAATTTTTAGGGCCTTGATTATTTATGTCTTCCCAAATCTGAGATAATAATGAAAGAAAATGTTAAAGAACACGTATTAAGGATTTTCCAGGACAAAGTTTGTTCAATGCCTCAATTAAATTCTGAAAAAGAAATAAAGATTTTCTTGCAGTTACAAAAGTACAATTTAATTTATGTTACTCCTGAAGGTGCTATAACGATCACTAAAAAAGGTAAAGCGGCTTTGAAGTTTGGGGTTGAGAAATATATTGTGCTGGAAAGATTTGAAGAAAAACTTTTGAAGGATGCGATGAATAGAGAGATAGAACGAAAATGGATTTATTTTGCCGCTATACCGTTGATTCTTATTTTAAGTATAGGATTATTATATCTCCAATTAGAGATAAACTAGCTTATTTTTAACCTCAGTTAATCAGACTCCGCTTCTATAAAAATTACATGCTCCTGAAAACTTCGAACCAGGAAAAATAAACTTATAACGTACAACAGATTATCGATGTTCTGCCAATTCTTTTGATCCATAAAAAGAATGGCATATATCACTAATTCGGAAAGGGACAATAGTAACACTCCTAGAAAAAAGTAGGACGTTAGTGTATTGGCTTTATGAATACTGAAGAAAAAAGCTATCAGCACTAGTGCAATAATGAGAAAACCATTTATATAAAATGTAACCTCTAAAATGTCGCTTTGCAAATCGATAGAAAAGAACTGTCCTAAATAAAGGAGAATAAATGAATTGATTCCCAAAAAAGCTCCAAGAACTATAATGTCGAAAATTGTAACTTTTACCCTTCCCAGAACTCTTACAGTTAAAAACATCAACGTAAGAAGAAATATTATATGAGTTACATAATAGGCCAATTTGATAAAGTCTTTCTCCCAACCAAGGAGAAAAACATCACATAGGGGGAGTAAAACAAAGGGTATAACTCCTGCATTCTTTCCTATATGTCCTACTCGTAAGGCAAAGAATAAAAAAATACTGGATATTATTATTCGAAGAATCTTACTTTGCACAAAAGCATATTCAATATTTATCCAGGACAAGAGAACCAGAATTGCCGATATGATCAAGATAACCTTCTTCATCCAACATTTTAAGCATCAAAAGTATATTTCTCATTTATAGTATATAAATATATTTCCCTTTTTTCGATGAACTGCAGAATGTAATTTAACCTCGAACCCAACTGTTATAAAGAGAATTTACATCATCAGAGTGATGCGTTTACTCCAACAATAGAAAATCTTTCCTTTCACCATGAAAATATTTTTTTTGATCACTTCTAATGCGTGGTGCCGCAAAAATATTCCCCTTTCCCTTTCCCTTTGATCTGCAGGAAAAAGCTTTAAAAATAAAACCTCTTAACCAAAAAGAAGGGGTTCTGGATAAGAGGTTTTGAACAAATTAAAAGGGGAATTCCCTCTCAATCATGAAAAAACTATTTTTCGATATATTTCTGGTGATCACGGATCCACCTCTGAAGAGTCTTTTCCTGTAGACGGCTCACGCTCTTACCATTTTCATGAGTCCAAGTACCATTGTCGACATTTTTTTGAAAAATGGTTTTCTTCTCTGCTATTTTTAATTTAAAAACTCGAATAGAGCGTAAAGCCTCTACAACATATCCTTTACTCTCACGAGAAACCCTTAAAAGCTTCATGTAATTCTGTTCTATGGGATCAATAATTTTATTCTTCCCCTAAATTAAACCAAAGCATTTTCTTCCCCTGTATAAAAATGGTTAAACTCTTTTTAATAGTTTCAAAATTTAAAGCACAACCTACACAGTTTCTCTATTAAAATTCGTTGCTCTAATTTTATTTTCAAAAAAATTCCCCCATGAGTATTACCTCCCGAAGAATTCTTGAATATTTGAATAATGGTGACATCGAAAGAGTATTAGAAGTAGATAATCTTCATGATCAACTTAATTACCTTGTAGAAAATAATTTTATTGTCATTAATGATCAGGAGATCACAATAACTGAAAAAGGATTAGATATACTGTAAATTGTGTTTGACGGAAACAGATTTTCCATTATGTAACTCGCCAATCATTGAATCTATTGGTTTTTTTTCACCGAATTGTGAACCATTCTTCTGTCGATCCTTACGTCCAAAACTAAAGATATTTTTTGATACCATTAATGCCAAGGAGAAATGAATAATAAAGCATTAATATCTACGAAGTTCTAGAAGTTTTTTTGTGCATTAAAGGGTCCTAAACTTTTTCCAAGAAAGGC
Source organism: Salinimicrobium catena (assembly GCF_900102915.1). GTDB lineage: Bacteria > Bacteroidota > Bacteroidia > Flavobacteriales > Flavobacteriaceae > Salinimicrobium > Salinimicrobium catena. The sequence continues at coordinate 116,959 of NZ_FNGG01000003.1, read as the reverse complement.
AGTGTTTTTACTGAGCGGAGAAGTTTTTGTTAATGATATACCTCTTAAATTAGGGACGGGAGTACTACAAAGTACAGCGCAGGTGAGACAGTAGAAATGTACTGTAGTTAATATTCGAGCTAATTCCTTCTTCGCTATTAAATTGAAGAAAAGTTTTATTGGATGACTATTCCTTAGACAGTAGCCTAAACCAGTTAGGGAATTATGAACATATAATTAATAAAGGTCGCCTGAAAGCAAAGTTTCAAACACAGTTGTAGTAATGCTTAAAAGCACTAATTCCGCCCCTTCAAGATCAACATTCTAACTATGATAGCGACCGTAAATCATCAAATACTGATGTTACTGAAACAGTATACGTAAGGGTATCGGTTTTTAGAGGTATGTAAGAAAACGAATATTTAGACCCTATTTAATGCCTACCGGAATAAAGAATAAAAAATGGAGTTTAATCAAAAAAAGAGAGGCTGCCAATAGACAGCCTCTCTCATTATTTATTCAAGAGTCATTTTCCTTATCTACAAGGAGAATGGGGTAATTTCCTGAATTTGTCCACATGCAACAGGCAAGGTGGCAACGTATTCTGCTGCTTGGTCATCATTAGGATCCAAATCAGCTGTCATACCATGAAGTACAATTACTCTGTTCTCCAATGGATCAATTCCATCAGCAGAGATAGTCTCTCCTTCTCCCAGTGTGAAACTCTGGCTATAGGTATAGGTTCCCACTGAATTTGCGGTTGGAAATGAACCATCATTTTGTGTTAAAGGTAGAAGGACCGGTCCATAGAATGGAGCTCCTTCTCCTAAAGTAACAAAGCCATTTCCGTCTTCATCTGCACTACTTGGTGGACAAACTGAATTACTATCATCTTCAAAACCATGTATGTGCTGAGGGTGTAACATGTTTGCTTCCATTCCTGACGCTAGAACGGTCGTGTATAGCCTATTATCCTCGAGTTTTAAGTAAGCTAGACCCTTGGCGTTCGAATCATTTAACTCGCTAACAATCGCCTTATAAAAAATAGCATCAGATTCAGGGTCTTGGAAAACGGGAACACTATCCTCCCCTTCACATCCTGTTCTAAAATGGTAGTACTCCAAATTATTATCACCATCAAAGAAACTTCTTACTTCATCATCGTTGATGACTCCGGATCTAATTACCCTGTTTTGGACATCTCCGTAAGCATCAGAATCCTCAAGTGTAATTTCGAAATAATATTCGTCCATCCCTTCTGTGTCTGGAAGGATGAAACATAAAGGAGCGGTTGCGTAATCGCCATTTCCGTCCAGTGACACGTTATTGCCATGGTCGTTATAAATCTGACTTCCTCTAGTTCCATTTTCATATCTCCAGACATCAACGCTATATTCTGCAGGATAATGTCTTCCTGTTTCATCACAATAATTTCCGAAAATACAGAATTCGATTCCTTCGTTGGTGTCCAGATCGAAAAATAAATATCCATATTCGTTAACATTACGATCATCATAGCATAGAACAGAAACGTCCACATACTTTTTGACTCCTGCCCCTAAGCTTATATCCATGGGTAAAGGAGCGTCAACAAAATCTGCCATTGTACCACCTGCAGGTGCAACCCATATAAGGTTACCATCTGCGTCATAAACCATGAAATGATCTAAGGAATATTCTCCCGGCTCTAGTTCTAGCTCAGGAGTCTCTTCTGTAAAAACCTGACCTGCAACAAGATCGACCCTAAACGGTGCTTCCATGGTTCCAACCACTGGCATACCGTTTTGCGATAGCACTACCGTTGCATAAGCGGGTTGCGCATCTGAGCACTCCGGAATATCACTTGCACTACTCTGTTTATTAGAACTTTTTGAAGCCAAATCATTTACAATCGCACTAAACGATAGCGTAGCTTTTTCTGAATTGTCAGTTGGATTTGTCTCGTCTTTACTACAGGAGGTAAAGGCCAAGGCCAGTACACTGAAGTAGCAAAACATTAGTTTGAATTTTCTCATAATTAAAATTTAGAATGGTTAATAAAAATTATTTAAATGATAATTCTTTATGCTAAATCTCTTTTGTCATTAAAAAGAATGACCAGAAATGAATAAAAAATTACAATTTTGGTAAAATTAAGGATTACAAAAGACTTTATAGTGGGTAAAAACCCTCATTATCAAATAATTAACATCCCAAATGTTATTATGAAGCTAAAAAATTTTGGCTCATGTAGTAGGTTATTAAAGCTCATAACCAGTAATTGATATTTTTAGAATAAAGTCATATCTAATATATGATGTTCATGAAAGATCTCTTGAGGTCATTCCTTCTTCATGGAATACATATCTTATGTTTTCCTAATCTGAAAATTAAACGAAACCTATTAGAATGGAGTTACATCAGTCCCCAAGTCAACAACAACTTACTTGTGCCGGATCGTGTGCTGTTTTTGAAGGTACCGGAGGCTACATGTTAAACAAGAACAGCATAGAGCTCATCATGGTAAATATTTATATTCAACTAAAAATTGGAGATTTTCGAATAATAACCATAGGAATAGAATAATCCCCCAAACATGGTTTTGATAAGATATTCCAATACTCAAAACATAAGAAAGCAAATCATAATTCAGCTGTTAAGTACTCTCTATATCCTACTAAAAGAGTTTTGATCTCACCTCGTGATGATTTGAAAAACAAAAAGTCATCGTCGTAAATACTAAATTTTATCTGATTAGATAAAATTGAATGGCTAAAAAAGAAGAGAGAAACCTGACAGAAAAAGTAAAATTAAGAGGATATTTTTGAATTGCACTTCGTTAATTTTTGGGAAAAGTTTAATTCCCACAAATTGTGCAAGAAAGAAAACAGGGAGTATAATTATACTTATTTTTACATGATTCATTGTTAGTATTCCGCTAATGCTAAGAGCAGGAACACGAATTAAAGTGACTAAAGCCAGAACCCCCATCATGGTTGCTCTAAAGGTTCGGGCTTCGTAGATACTGTTCTTAACGCTGATTACATAGAGTGGACCTCCAGTTGAAAAAACACCGGCAAAGAATCCACCGAGGATACCAAAAGCAAGATTTGTTTTCCTGCCTATTTTATAGTCCTTCCGTAGAAAAAATACATAGGCAACATATGACAAAATGAAGACCCCGAGGCCTTTTTTTAAAATGACCGGTTTTGTATAACTAAGAACTATTATTCCTAATATAACTCCCACAACTGATGCCAGACTGAGCCTTATAATGGTTTTACGATCAATATTCTTCCATTCCCTATAAATCATATAGGCACTGGAAATCATGTAGAAAAGGGAAATATAAGCTATGGCATCAGGTAATCTTAGTGCCAAGAGGAGAATTGGTAATGCCACCAGGGACCCGGCAAAACCCACCAGAGTTTGGACAAAGAAGCCACAAAAAATTGCAGTAGCCAGAATAAATAATAAATACAGATCCAAGAAATAAAGCTTTTATGGCAGACAAAATTAATAGGCACAACTTCTTCATGAAAGTGGAATCAAGGGATGTAAATGGTAATTTTCGTTGATTTTATTTATTTTCGGCCATATAATATCCGAAATAATGGTAGATGATGTAGATCGTAAATTAATCCGAATCCTAAAAGAAAATAGTAGATTATCTTATGTTGAAATTGGGAAGAAAATATTTCTATCCCCTTCTTCAGTCAGGGAACGAATTAAAAAGTTAGAAGACACAGGAGTAATTAAAGCCTACACTCTTAACATCAATGAAAACTTGTTAGGAAACAGCCTGGAGGTTTTTATTATGTTGAAAATTTTTAGCGGTAAATTTAAAACAGTTATTTCGGAGATTAGTTCATATGCGGAGGTAAAGGAAGCATATAGAATTACCGGGCAGCATAACGTACATATGCGGGTGGCTTTAAAAGATCAGCTTCATTTGCAGCAATTTATTGATAAACTGGTCACTTTTGGAGAACCAACTACCCATCTCATTCTTTCTAAAGTGGGAAATTCATAAGGTTTAATTCCAGGGGAGGTCTAACTATTATAAAAGTAAATGCACCTTTTTCCATTCAACATAAATTTCTCTACAGCTTATTTTTTCACTTTTGTGGAAAACCATGTGGAAAACTAATTTAATGTTATTTAAATTTCATTGCTTCATTCCCTATTTTTACACTCGTAAACCTGTAACCAAAACGATTTATTCATAAGGGGAATCATGTGAAAATCATGAGCTGTTGCGCAACTGTAAGTAATTAGATTTACGAGCCAGGCTACCTTAATTTTGGTTAGACTTTTACTTTCGCATAAAAAGTAAATGTCCAATGACTTTGTGACCACTCCCTCACATTCTCTTTTTGGAACATACGTTTTATGTATTTTTTTAACGATCTAAAAAAATATTATGAGCATTTTTGAAAAAAGAGTGAATTACAAACCATTTGAATATCCTGAAATTTTAAAATTTACTGAGGCTATTAATAAATCCTTTTGGGTGCACTCTGAAGTAGATTTCACCGCAGATGTACAAGATTTCCATTCATACCTGTCTCCAAATGAAAAACAGGTGGTTAAGCGAAGCCTTTTAGCTATTGCACAGATTGAAGTTGCTGTTAAATCTTTTTGGGGTGATCTTTATACTCATCTTCCCAAGCCTGAATTCAACGGCCTGGGAAGCACCTTTGCAGAGTGCGAATTTCGGCACTTTCCGAAGAAGAAAAGGCAGTATTTAAAACTTTCAAAGAGATAAATCAGCTAGAGATTGTTCAACAGGCATCGATTCGCCAAAAATTCATTGATCAGGCACAAAGTTTAAATCTGAACATCCCTTCAAATCTTCCCGTGAAGGAAGTCAATAAACTGATGATTGAAGCCTGGAAGCTGGGAGTAAAAACACTTTATTACCAGAGAAGCCAGAGTGTTTCAAAGGAATTCATTGCAGAAATGGTGACCTGCTCCAGCTGCGAAGCTTAAATTTTTTAATTTTTTCAAATGATTTAACCTTAAGGTGCAAAATGTAAATTATTGAATTATCTATATTTTATTCAATTAATAAATTTCCAATTATGCACCTGCTTTTGAAATGTTATGGTATACTTTGTACAGAACGATAATACTTATCTCTAAATCTTTGTGGTCTCGTTGAATACCTGTCCATAATCTCCTTTCAATATTGGGATATGATTGATAGGCCGAATATCCCAAAAACCACCTTTGAAACCTGTAAGCAACAACATCCAGCCAGTTGTTATTATGCGAAGACACCCGCTATAAGAGGTATTCTATTGATCTTTATCTCAAATATTAGGTGTTTTCCTGTAGCTAATGAAAGTTCAGAATTTTATTTATAGAGGGGTAGGATTAATTCTACCCCCCCTCATACCAGTGAATTCAATACTTATTCTCTTTCAACTCCTCCGGGTAATAGGTAATCTTCAGAATCGAGCAAATTGATAACATGAGATTATATAATTAATAAAATAAGTGATTTATATGGTATATACTATTGGAAATACCTGTTGTAGAGACTTAGAGCTAAAACAAAAAATTATGCACTATAAAGGCTGCCAAAAAAATACTGCCTATAAGTAAGATCCATTTCCCAAATTTGTACCGATCCTTAAGCATATTATCTTCCATAACAGATAATTTTAATTTTAAAAATGGATAACCTCTTAGGACATCGGACTTATAGACTCCTAAGAGAGTTATCCAAAAACAGATTGGGGGAATGGGTAAAATGATGGGGGAATGAATTAAAATGGTTAGATATGCTTAACCATAAAAGTCAATTAAATATAGAAATTTAATTTTAATTAAAAAAACACAACCACTTCGTGTAAAAAAGTTTTATGCACAGCTAGGGGGGAAGAAGAAAGCAAGAGGGCAACACGCGGTGCGATGTTGCAAAACATATTTCCTTTATTTTCAGGTAATTACATTCTAAAATTAATTATCCACACTATACAGGTTTACTAATTCCTTTAGATAGACCAATTTACAGTCTACCTTTTTTACTAAAAGAAATCTATCTAACTCCTTTTTGTGCCTCACAATATAGTATTAGTTCTGGTAGATTGGGGCTTGCAGCGCTTCGCTCGCTAAAATCCTGATCTTTCAGAAATACGAGTTTCATTAAATAAACATCTTTAATTATTATTTATTTATTTCAGGATTATTTGCGAAAAACGTAATTCCCATCCCCTCATTCTCTTAAATGTTATTCCCAGAATTACTTTTCCCTGCCCCACCTGTATCTTTATTCTGATAGACTCTTTACTATGGAGAAAAAGTGCTTTGTAACCTTAAAGATCAAATCGGAAACTGCAGAAATGTTCCGGAAGTTCAGTCGTGATCTTGGGGAACAACAAACGGAGACGCTTCAGCTAATGCTGGATTTCTTTTCAAAACACAACCTGAATCCCTCTGAAGATCTAGGCCCCAACATGAAAACCCTGGAAGGTACCATCAGTAAAAGAATAAATGTCATTATAGCGATCATTAGGGATATTGAGAAACGCCAAACTAAACCGACTCTGGCCATGCTCCAACTTCTATTCCAGGAAAGCCCGCAAAAACAACCACTCCTAGTGGAAAAAAGGAAACCTTCTGTAGAGATAGAAAAAACTGCCTATAGCGAAACTCAACACAAAAATGAAATTCTGCAGAAAAAGGTCTTTCAGTGGCAGACCATTACCACAAGCATTCTCGATAAAGTGGCAATATCCAGAACAAGCTTCGGAAAAATCCAGTTGCGACTCCTGATGTCACCCAAGGAGCTCCAGGATATCAAAACTAAAATCGAAAAACTCTGAGCATGTATCTAACCATCTCTCCTCAGAAATTGTCCCAGAATTATTCATCCAGCTCGGCGGATTTCGTTACCTACCTTGAAAAAGAAAATCAATCTATTAATGCTGACTCACCTGAACTCTTCTTTAACCAGGATTCCCATAGGATAACTTCTTCAGAGGTGATAGAGGCAATAGATGGCAATGTCGCCAAGTTAAAAAGAACAGAACCCAGATATTATTCCATCACGATCAATCCCAGCCAGAGGGAATTAAATCATATTGGAAATGACAAACAGAAACTGATCACCTATACTCGGGAGGTGATGAAGAATTATGCGGCTGCATTTAACCGGCAAATTCATGGGAGACCAGTAAGTCCTAAAGATATTTTGTTCTTCGGTAAAGTAGAATTCAGTCGTACTTTCAAGGGAACCGACCGGGAGGTCAGGGAAAATAAACCCTTCCTGAAAAGAATAGCCGCCCTGGAAAATTCTCTTAGAAAGATCGAACGGGAAGAATTATCTGCCCCCGCCTCGGACATTAAAAACGAGTTGAATAAAGTGATCGTACAATGTCCTCATAAGATCAATAACAAACCCATAGAACCTGGTATGAGAAAACCGGGAAACCAAAGCCATATCCACCTGATCGTAAGTCGAAAAGATATTTCCAATACCTACAGTCTATCCCCTGGCAGTAAATACAGATCCTCAGAGGTTGTAATGCATGGAAAACTGGTCAGAAGAGGGTTTGACAGGGATAAATTTTTTCAAACTGCTGAAAAAACCTTCGATAGACTCTTTAATTACCAAAGAAATTTCGTGGAATCATATGACGCTAAAAAAATATTGGCTAAAGACCCACAGAAATTTTATTCTTCTTTGCAACACCTTACCCCGGCAGAAAAAAAGATAGCTCTTAAATTGATGGATCAGGCAGGTTTGAAACTCCCTATGCTGAACCTAAATCCGAACCAAGCTTCCTTTGTTTTAAAGCAAATAAAAAGAGCCATTGGAGTAGCGGTAAGATCTAGTTCAATAGGTTACTAGAATGAATTGGGGAGAAGTACATATGGATATGCTACAATTAATTTGCTTTGGGATACTTTTTTGGGGAATGATTAAAATAACTAACTGGGGATTTTTTTTGAACACGATCCTTATCCTGTTCCTCATGGCATTCTTTATCCCTGCCGATCTTTTGGAGATTCAACGGTTCCTGCTCTTAGAACTTGTTCCTCTCCTTACCCTAAACACCCTCCTCTTGGCAGTCACAGAAAAGTCGCACTTCAATAGAAGGCTTCCCAGGTACAGCCCTCGTTTCAAATTGAAAAAAGGCAAAATAAACATTTCAGATATTCGCCGAGGTGTGGCTATAATAGGTGCCGCAGGAAGCGGAAAAACTGAAAGCGTGGTTTACAATCTTATTGATCATTTTCGCAAACATTCATTTTGCGGGATTATGCATGATTACAAGAATTTTGAATTAACTGAATTGGCTTATCCTCTGTACAGAACGGCCGAAATTCCTTTTTATATTCTCTCCTTTGATCAAATAATTCATAGAGTAAATCCCATTGCTCCACGGTATCTCCCCGATGAGGAAAGTGTAAATGAGGTGTCTCGAGTACTTCTGGAAAATCTCCTTGAGCAAAAAGAATCACTTTCCTCCGGCAATTCGAAATTCTTTAATGATGCAGCTGAAGGTTTGATCTGTGGCCTGATCTGGAAATTAAAGACAGACTATCCTGATCTTTGCACTCTACCCCATTTGATCACCCTATATCAACATTTAAATACGCAAAGCCTGGTCACCTATCTTTCCTCTGACCCAACTTCTAAAGCCATGGCCAATGCATTTCTTAGTGGTGTGGACTCTGAAAGACAAACGGCAGCCGTTAAAAGTACCCTCGCCAACGCATTCAAGAAGATAAATACGAAAAGAATTTTTATGGCACTTTCCGCAGATGAAGTTCCGCTGAATATCAATGACCCCCTGAATCCCGCTGTGATCTCCATTGTAAACAATCCAAAATTTGAGACTGCCTACTCCCCTGCCATCGCGACGGTGATCCATACCATATCCAAACAGATGAGTATTAGAAAGAAACTTCCCTCGTTCATATTGTTAGAAGAAGCTCCCACCATACGCCTTCTAAACATGCACCGCATTCCTGCCACCCTCCGGAGCTATGATATTGCAACTATATATGTGATGCAGGACAAGATCCAGAATGACCTCCTCTATGGCGAAAAAGCCAGCAAAGCTATCCTCAGTAATCTGTCGTACCAGTTTTTTGGAAAGGTAAATGATCCGGATACTGCTAAATATTACGAACGTTTTTTTGAGATCGTTAAAAGAAAAAGCATTAGTACCAGTCAAAGCGAAGGATTAAACTTTGATACTCGAATTACTAAAAGTGAAAGAGAGGTATCAAAAATAAGAGCCGACCGTTTCTTTAGACTACAACCGGGAGAATTTGTGGCTTTTGCAGACGGAAAGGATCAGGCGGTATGTTTTAATTCCGGAAAGCTGAAAAAACAACTTCCAATACTGGTCAGAAAATTTACCGAAGAGGATATTCTACAAAATTATGTGAGAATCCAGGATGAAATCAAATCGATGTTTACCATTACCCGAGATTCATGAGAAGAATTTCAGCTTTAAATTATAAACTGTTGCGACAAATCCGACTTATTTTTATCCTTTTATTGGTTGATAGTACAATATAACAGCTCCTTTTTTTAAAGTTTTAGTTTTATTAAGCTTAAAAGTAATTCTCTCTTTAATATTATCAAATAAAGGCAAACCGTTCCCTACAACAACTGGAAATATGCAAAGTTGGAATTCATCAATTAGGTTCAGGTTTAATAATTGTATAATTAAACTGCGACTACCAATAAAAATATCATTACCTGATTGTTGTTTGAGTTCTATTACTTCATTTCTTAGGTCTCGTTTCGCTATTGTAGCACTTTCCCACTCTGTATTTTCAATTGTACGGGAGAAAACTATCTTCGGAATTTTGTCAATTGCCGTAGCAAATTCATTTATAGATTTATCTTCCGAAGGATTTTTTAATACGGTTCGCCAGAATTCCATAAGTTCAAAGGTAATTCTACCATATAAAATGGCATCTCCCTGTCCTAATAGTTCCGTATAGTGCTGATGTATTTCTTCATCGGGTAGTCCAGAAGTATGATCACAAAAACCATCAAGCGTCATATTAAATGCTGCAATTATTTTTCTCATTACCTCGTTGTTTAATTGTCGCCATTTTAGCCGTTACTATAAGTCAAACATTGGAATGACTGGAGTTCAAAAATTTCCGGTAAAGACAATTTAAAATCTTTTTTCCTGATTGACTCCCGAGCTGTCCAGCTAATCTACTGAGAAAACTTTCTATAAACCAAATATAGCGTTGTCTTAATTTAGCGGGTTTTCCCCTATTTTCTTGAGGCTTCAAATCTGTTAAATTTAGAGTAATTTAAGTTTCCCCCCATAAAGCGCTCTTTAATTCTGTTCGACTTCAGAATCCCCCAACCACTTCAGTGATACACTCTTCTCTGAATTGGTAACAAGGTCGGCAATGACTCTGAAATTAAAATTTAACCATTGTATTAATCTTTAATTCTTTCAATTATGAAAAACCTAAGACTTTTCATTGCTTCTTTAGTGGTGTTCACCCTGATCTTTACTTCATGTAGTAAGGACGAACCTCAAATCGAAGGCTCAGAAAAGGCATCGTTGTCTTTTGGAGCAATCGTAAATGATCTTCTTAACAGATCCGGCACCAAACAGGCCGTTATGGATTTACCGGCTTGTTCTGATGATACGCCAGCATATGTGCATGTTGTATTAATGCAGGGAGACACGGAAATTGTCGGTACCGAGACAGAACCTTATCGCGTAGATCTGGTAGCAGGCCAAATTTTCACCGAAGAGGATCCTGCGCTTCAACTGGATCCTGGAAGTTATAGCCTGAATCATTTTTCGGTATACAACGACGCAGGTGATCTTTTATGGATTGCTCCGCGACTCGGCTCTGAACTGGCTGAATTTGTTGATGGGGCCTTACCACTAACTATTAACCTGGGGGCCGGAGTGAAAAAATACGTCGAGGTACCGGTCCTATGCTTTGATGATCGCGAGGTCAATCAATATGGTTACCTGTTCTTTGAATTGGATGAAGTAAGAGCCTATGAACTCTGTTTCTTTGCCAACTATTGTGATGATGATGGAAGGCATTACACCGCCAACTACAATTTAGATATCTGGCTGGGAACAGACAATACAGGAGAAATTCTATATTCAGACCTGGTACCGGAAACCGGAATTGACGAAAATGGTGATTTCTTCGCCAGACCTGTTTGTGTAGCCTTACCAATCAATGATGTTCCCGATGAGGACTATATTTATTATGAAGCGACTTTACTAAACTGGAATGAAAACTATGACTCTCCAACTCCTATCGTCCTTAGTGGCACATTGAGCCGAAATGATATTGAAGCTAATTTTGGACCAGATATGACAGTTGAGTACGAGCACTTGCGTTTCAATTGTGTACCTGGTGGAGGTGAACCAACAGGTCCGGTTTGTCTACCCGCTATCACGGGAGATTGTGAAAGAGCTGTGTTCATTCAAATGGTAGGAAACGACGGTCCATCAGGATTGACAGAGTTTTATCCAATTTTTACACAGGATGGAGATGAAGTCGGAACCATCAGATATAATCTGGTAAAACGTCCCGCAATGAAAGACCTTTTAACCGCTACCGTTGATTTGAATGACGGGTGGACTGCTACCCATGCAAGATTCACCTTACCTAATGTAGATGAAGATGATGTTTGTGTGAACAATATCAATGATGACAATTTTGATATGGTCTATGAGGCAGCTAATCTAACTTATCCTGTACAGGCTCGAGTTGCGATTAATGTATGTCCGGAATAAAAATGGAGAAATAAATGGAATTAAAGACTACTTTGGACATCCAAAGTAGTCTTTTTATTTATAGAGTGTATAATATTTGAACCTACTTTACCTCCATCGAATCAACCTAGTCTTTTATTTTTCCGCTTATCGTAGTATTTTTTGTTGTAACGCTCCAAAAGTTACTAGTGAACGGTAGCCGATATTGGCGGTTCTTAATTTTCTTATTTTTCATTAAGCTGTTGTGCAAGTCCGACTAAAATCCCTTCTGTTCCGCGTATGTAACAAAGTCGATAAGCATCTTCATACTGAACTATTTCTCCAACAAGTTCCGCACCTTTTTTGATAAGTCTAGAAACCAATTCGTCAATATTATCAACTCTAAACATTACACGCAGATAACCAAGGGAATTAACAGGTGCTTTTCTGTGATCCGAAATGGTTTCAGGTATTAGAAATTTTGAAATTTCAAGTCGGTTATGTCCATCAGGTGTAACCATCATCGCCATTTCTACAGATTGATTTCCAAGCCTAGTTACTTGGGCAGCCCATTCACCTTCAACCATTCCTCGACCTTCTAGTATCAGTCCGATTTCTAGGAAAAATGAAATGGCATTGTCAAGGTTTTCTACAACAATACCAACATTATTCATTTCAAGTAATTTGCTTTTTCTCATGATCACTTAGTGTAAGCAAAAAATACCTCTTTTATGTTTTAAATTTTATGTTCTGCTTATGGGTTGTGGGTTCAATTATATCATCTAAAGGTTTGGCTATTGATGAAAAATTACGTTTTAATGTCCGAAGTAAAAGTAGATTTTTCATTCTTTTTCTTATTATAGTTCAAATTTAACTTACGCACAAAGGTTTGCCGTTATCGCAAATGAAGGGACTAGGAACGAATACTTTTCGGCTTTGCATTTTCAATTTCTGATTACTAAAAGAGATTCTTCCTACAACACTCGTACTTGGGATGAACAGCTGCTAGGATCAGTTTATTTTTTTAAATAATATTTCTTTTACAGTACCTTCCGAAGCAACTTCAAAAGAAACCACCTTTCCCTTTATATTTCGGTTGAAGGAGTATTTTGTTCTTCTGTTCGCTCCAAAAGTATCCTTTACTCCTTCGGTAAGAATAATATTCTCGTTGTTTGGATAACTCAAAGACAGGTTGTTGTTTTCCAGGGAAAGCGTATAATTTACGTCGAGTTCATCTGAGTAATAATTCCCTGTATAGTCATTTAAATTTTGATTGGGATTTGACTCAAGTTGAACCCTTTCAAAATAGAATATGGCACCTCCAAAATCCACTTCCAGATCTACCTCTGACCCTTCTTCGGAATAGAACGTGTAAACTATTGAAGGACTATCTAACCGGTAAAATGAATTAGCAGTTTTTGGAACCAACGGAGTTGCACTTCTTCCGAAGCTGCTAATAGCCTTTAAAGTATCTTTTTTACTGAAGATCTCCATTCTTAGATCACTGTTTAATTCCTGATAGGTTCCCCGGAACTTATTTAAATGATTAGGAAAATGTTCTTTTTGTTTTTCCTTTTTTTCAATATTATCCTTAACAAAGAGATCCAGGATCCGGTATGAGATATTTACGGCATTAATGTCTTCAAAATTTGTCAATACTATTATGGCCAGATCTTTCTCCGGAATACAAATGAATTGAGAGCGCATACCCAGATCCCGTCCACTGTGATTAAATGTGGTGTAGCCTTTATAGGGAGAAACAAACATACCTCTTCCATGAGTCATTAACTTTCCACTATTCAAGGTGTCCTGATAAGTTATAAAGTTCTTTAAAAAGGAAAACTCATGATCCGGATCTAAGAATACCTTAGCCCATTTTGCCAGATCCTGAATGGTACTTACCATTCCACCGGCACCAACACACAGTGTTAAGGACTTAGGTTGCAGGTATTGGTCACTATTTTTGTAATAAGGATATGCTTGGTTTTCGATGATCTCCTGGAGATTACTTTTGTAAAAAGTCCCGGACATTTGAAGGGGTAGGAATATCTCCTGTTTTGCAAATTCATGGATAGGGATTCCAGAGACTCTTTCCACAATTAATGCAAGCAGTACGTAATTTGTATTAGAATACAACATTTTCTCGCCCGGAGCATTGTTCAACCCTCTTTGCCTAAACATGAGCTCCTCTATCATTTTATTTGTATAACCCTGATGCTCATAGTCAAAACCGCTCAAGTTGAGTAACACATTATGATTTCTGATGCCGCTTGTATGGTTCAGTAAATGTTCAATGCGAATGGTATCTGAGTAAGCTGTCAGCTCAGGAATATATTTTCTAACATCGTCATTTACAGATAATTCACCTTTTTTCTCCAAAATACCTATGCAAGCAGAAGTGAATTGCTTTGTAACAGATGCAAGTCCAAATACAGTTGAACTATTTATCGGAAGATCGTATTCCAGGTTCATACTACCCCGGTTGCCCCTGTAAATCAACTCTCCATCTTTTACAACACCTATGCTTAGACCGGGATCAGATCCCGAATGGACTTGAGTATTGAGGATTTTGCTAAAAGATTCCTGTAGGCCAATTTGGGAATAGGCACTTGAACTAATGAGAACAGAAACAATAAGAGGATAGATTTTCATTTTTTATTGCGAAAAAGTGTTATTTTAATGGATGAAAACCATAATACAAATGATTACGCTTCATTTAATACATAGTTTGCATGAATATCAATTCCCAAAAAATTTCCAATTGTTATTTCGCCTGAATGATAAATTGCGTGTTTTTTCGGAAAATTGAGCATTTACATGATTAATACTAAAAATTAAAACAAGGATTAATAATCTCTGTTTCAAATATAAAGTTTGTGTAAAAGTTAATCACAACGGTCTCGGCTATCGCAAGTTGCGGGAGTTGGGACGCGGAGTTGTCAGTTTAATGGTTTTATTTCGCGGTTTTTAAAATTACTTTTTTCCAATAATCCCGATATTTTCGATGAGCCGTTGTTACCTACAGTTTTATTGTAAATAACTATTTGTATTTACTAACTCAAACTCCGGCGAACTTTTAAATAACAAATTGAGAACACTCATATGTCCAGAACCGAAAATAACTAAAATTTTGTCATTTGGATTTGTTTGAATTCGTTGAATATTTCTAAAAATTTTCAAATTCCTATTAAACCATCGGCCACTTTCGAAATTCACTCCGAAAAAATCACCTTTTTCACTTTCATATTTAAATGGACCAATTAAATAATTGCCTAAGGTTTTTTGAATGTCTTTAGGATCATTTATTCTAATTAACTCTGACAATATACCTTCTGCTTTAAATATCGTTTTTGGTTTATATTTTATGGAAGCGTCAACTTCATTTTGATAATAGTTATTAAATTTTTTGTTTTCAACGCTATCGTTACCGAATATGACTTCATTAACTTGTTGGTTAAACTCACCCCACTCATCTACGCAATATAGTTTGGTAGCTCCTATTTCCTTCGCTATTCTAAATCCGATTTGTTGTGGTTCTGCTCTTTCCAATTTATACTCTCCTTTTAAGTATTTTGAGTATAAGGAGTCGATTTTCTTTTGCTCGGAAGGTTGATATTCAATCGCTATAATTGTCGGTTCAAATTCTTTTAGCTTTTTAACTATTAAATTAATTTCTTTTTGATATTCTGGATTTAGAACATCGATTTGATTTGCGTTTTCAGTTTTAATAAAATCTCTATTTGGGAAGTCAAAATGGAAAGTTCCAAGTGTAAGGACTTCCGTTCTTTTTTGTTGAGCTTGAAATTGTAAAGTAAAAAATAGCGTAACTAGTAAAATGTAAAATCTCATTATTGTTTTTAAAAATGACAAACAAATATTTTAAGTGTTACACTCTTCGTGGAAATTGTAGGCAACAGTTAGAGTTAAACCCAGTGTGCGGAATTTAGCACTCGGAGTTGATGGCTTGTTGTTTAGTTGTTTGGAGTTCTTAGTTATTGATTTTCTTGAATACCGCATATTGGCCTCGTTAATCGCTGTTATAGTGTCGTTTTTTATTCACCTAATATGTTTTCTATAAAATCTTCAATTGTTGGATCTGTCGGATCTTTAAAATTTAGATCAGGAATTTCGAATATTAAAGTATCATAATTATTAACTACCTGGAATTCTAAACTGCATGGATTTTTAATGAGAGTGAATGGGTCGTCAAGTTCTATAAATAAGTTACTCTGGTTTTTAATCACTTGACCTTTATTTTTCAATGAAGATCCGGAGGGAATTATTAGGTTGTCATTTAAAATTGCAAAGCCGTGATCAATCTTCATTTTCTCGATGTCGGTTTTAATTCCAAGTTCTTTATCTAATACTCTGTGATTATCGTATCTATGATAATCTAGAGAGAAAATAATTCCTGAAATAATGAATGTTACGATTATAGTAGTGAGATAAAATGTTGAAAGTAAATTTTTCTTAAGATTCATCAATTTAGTCAATTTACAGTTATTATCTCAAAATTTTAATTTTTATCCTCTGTCTTAAAAAATGCACCACAACGGTCTACGGTTATCGCCAGTTGGCGGAGTAGGGGACGCGGATTTGTCGGCTTAGTGTTGGTTTGTTGGTTAAGCTAATTATTTTCTTTCTTAGGCTGCCGCTTATTGGCGATGAACCGTTGTTGTAGCCAGTATTTTATTTGTAAATTATTCTTCCCAATCAAGAACTTTTATTGGCATTTCTGTTTTGTAATCGAGGTCAATGTTTTGGAGTTCAGATACCTCTTTTCTAAACCAATCTGAAAAATTAGATTTATCTTTTTTGAAATTGTCCATAAATTCATCGCTTTCAGCCTCAGTGTAAACAAGGACTGAATATTCTTCATTTGAATTTTGTAAGAACCAGCTTTCTTTTTTAACTCCAATTCTTTTGTGCATTTCGGTGAATTCATCTTTTCTGGTTGTATTAACTTCTTTTACGAAGTTTAACCATTGATCAACTTTATCCTCTAAAATAGGAAAACTGTATGCAAATTTTTTCATTTTATAAAGTGTATGTCAATTATTTAATTGAAGTCGATTAGAGTATATTTTATTCAAATATTTCTTCTACGTTTTGCAGAATTTCACAATCAAAGTAGGCATCAATATTTTTTAAGCATTCAAATTTTTCACCTGGATTTATGTTCAAATTTTCATCCATTGGAAGTCTTGAAAGAATTCGTTCATTTCTTCTTGCTTTAATTGCTTTTTAATTTCTATTCTGCGAGCTTTTTCAAGTTTTGAAGGTATTAATTTATATTGAAGTCAATCAGATTTTCTTCTTTAAAAAATCACTATGAATATTGGCTACAATTCGCTATATCAAAACTAATATAGTCGTTTATCAGTTAAACTTGCCGGGAAGGTGATCTGTGTTTTTATTAAAAAGAAGAAGTAAGGATTGCCCTTACTTCTTTTATGCCTCTCTCAAAGATTAGCCTTTAAATTTCATCCTCAACCACCGGCTGCCCTTCTTTTCCCTTACCTCTAACTCAAGCTCCTCATTCTCTCCTAATGTAAATTTCGGGAATACCAGTACAAATTTCTTTTCCTGATGATGATAGATGTTTGGCGGAAATTGATGGATATATATAGGCTCCAGCAGCAATTTTTGATAGGATGCGTTTCTTTTCCTGTTGCCCCTGGAGATATACACGTTCAGGTAATCGGGTTCAAAAGTGATTCCAGACTGGTTCTCCAAAGCCACAACCAGGTAAACTTCATCCTTAAAATAATTCATATCGCCCACTGCCAGCTTTAATCCTTTTTTCTTCCGGCTCTTTATCTCACCTTTAGAATTCTTCAAATGATATTCAGCACGCATTTTTAAAGCATTTTTTTCGGTTTTCGGATCTTTTCCACGTTGTGTGACGTCCATAGTGTCTTCGACCAGGGCAGCAAAGACCTTTTCTTTCAACGGTTTTTCATTACCGATGCTTTCTTCTATACCTATGAAATAGTTAAAGTAGGGCAAATGTGCTCTATAGCTCAGTACGTAAGAATATATCTGCCCATCCTGCGTAAGGACCAGTAGATTACTGGTGGAACCGCGAACTCCTTTTAGTAGCCCAAAATACTGAGGCTTTTCTTGGCTGTAACTAAAAACAAAATTTTCTGAACCCACAATCCCCTGCCTCACCTTTTCGGGAAAAAACAATGCGGTATTCTGATTCTCATTGACATAAATGGTGTCTACGGTCTGGGCTGTACCTGTAAAGAATAAAAGTCCCAGCACGCCTAAAAATAACTGTTTCATAACTTAAGGTTTTAAAAGAAGTTGATATTGATCCATGACCGTAACTTTGACATTGCGGTTGTTTTTTCTAAAGATATTTTTGATTCCGCTTAGCTGAGGCAGCCCGCCAATGTTGATATCCTGCACCACGTCATCCAGTACTTTTCGCCGTGCCTCATCCCTGATACTGTTTTCCACATAAATTCCTTCGTTGCTGTCCTGCAGGTCAAAAGCTCTTAATTCAACAGGAAAATTTTGGATATGAGTGATCTTTATCTGTACCCGATTGGGCTGCAATGTCACAAATCCAAACACCGGTGTATGCTTGGCAAACTCCCTCCCTCCTATCTCCACTTTTTCCATTAGTCGTAATTCAAGACGATCATTTGTCCTCACGGTTTGGTCTCCGCTTACAACAGCAAGAACATTTTCTGATTGTAGGCCGGTTTCCACAAGTGACTCTTCTGCCACAGTTCCGGAAAGGAAAAATGTTTTGTGGCCAATGGCCAGATCCTGAGCATTCAGCTCTTTTGGTGCAATAGAATCATTCCCCGGAGGGGATTCTTCAGTAAATGTTTCTTCAGCATATATGGAATCACCATCATTGACCTCCAGAAATCTGGATCTGTAAATACTGTCAATGACCCATTCCCGCTCCTTTTCCTCTAAAGCAGGATCATATACTCCCATGGAATCCAACAGAGCCTCAGAATAGATACTGGGGATCTGTTTTTCCCGTTCTTCCTTCAAAGCATCGATGGCCTTCAGCTTGGAGGTGTAACTGGTTTCCTCCTCCTTTAACTCGGGTACCACGGGCTGATCCAGCTTCTGAAGTTCATCCTCACTAAAAAATAAAAGTATGGAATAGCTCACTATGAAAATGAGCACTATCAACAGGATACTCGCAAATACGATCTTCTTTTTATCTATTTTCATCGGTTAATTTTCTTAAGCTGTTTTCAAAAAAATTGGTTATCAGTAATCCGTGAGTGTTTCTGGGAAAATGCCTGTCTACTTTTATTAGATTTCCCGTGGTAATAAGTTCGTAAGTGTCCACCACCTTTCCTCGATTGATCTCGAAGATGGTGGTGGTCCTAAAATCAAAAGGTTCTTTCGAAAGATCCAGTTCAGTATTTACCTCCTTTATTCGCTGAACCAGTGAATACTGCAGTAAACGATTGTATAATCCTTCAGATTTTTTCTGCCGGTATATGTTATCAACTGAACTGTTCCCCAGCCATAAAGCTTTTTCAAGATTACTCTCGTAATTACTGGCATCGATCCCGTAGAAATAATTATGGAACAGCTCCAGGTGAGCCTGGGCCTCTACTTCCAGGTTCTCTCTTGCTGAAGTCAGTTTTAATGGAATAACCGCCCCATCTGTATTCACGGCGAACATGCTGTTCAGCATCTTCTGGTTCATATCAAAAACAGACCAGAGGGAAAAAGCACTGGTCAGAAAAGCCATGCTGACCACAGACCAGACGATCAAGCGATTGATCTTTAATACGGAATAAATATTCTTGTATATCTTTTTCATACATAATTGGTTTTTAGGTGGCGAATAGCCTGAAGGTGAATGAAATTGCTCTGCGGTAGAGCTTGAACTTGAGAAAAACGATGAATCCTATGGAACCCAATTGAACAATAGGGGCGAAAAATCCACTTTCAGATCCGTCATCCAGTAAATTACCCCAAAAGTTGGTGTTGATCTCCTCATAAAGAAGGTTTACAAATACATTGACCAGAAAGAAGGCTGGTACAATCATGTAAACAGCGGCATACAGCTTAAAAAATCTGTAGCCCATCTCCCGAAACTTTTCAAAGACCGCCAGACTGATCACCAGCGGAAAAAAAGCCTGCATGAGCCCCAGCAGAAAAAAACGCTCTGCCAGAAACAATGGATAGATGAAAATATCCATGATCCACAGAAAAAGACCCAGGATAAAAGCTACCACCTTCATGGGATACAGCGGAGTTACAAGATATTCATACAGCATACTCAGCGCCTTAGTGCCGGCTTCTACGAAATTGACATCTTCTTCGATCTGTAAATCCTGGAATTGTAATGGGATCAAGGCAGGAGCGGTATTGCGATATTGCCCCTCGATGGCTACCAGAATACTGTCAAAATAACTGAGGATCTGAGTCGAAAATATCACGAGCAATACCACCACAAAATTTTTAATCAGGTCACCCGGACTTAAGCCCCAGGTATATCCATCATTGCTTACGGCACCTTCACTGTACTTCTTGATGATATTCACCAGGAAGAAGAGAACGGCCAGGGACTTCATCCCCATGATGGTATATTCTGAGAAGCTGCTTTCCTTGATGGTGGTAAAAACCGCATCCACGTACTCGAGACCAATTGAGAGGTTCATTTCCCCGCTTTTTAATAATTGATCTCCCTGTTAAGGATCCTGTCCTGCATCTCCCTTACCGAAATAATTGCCCGGTATCGTTTGTACCTCAGGTCAATTTCTGCTCTCATAGACCTTGACCGTTCCTTTTGAGCCTCCAAAACTGCCAGTCTCTCCGCATCGGTCATGTTCAAAAGATTGCTGGTAAGCAATTGTTGCATAAAATCAAGGTCTTCCAGTGCCATTTCGATAATGGAATTGAAAGAATCAGAAATTCGGTCAACTTCTTCAGGGCGGATGTATGGGGAGTTTAGGATCTCCCTCAGATCTTGCTGTACCGTATTGTAAAGTTGCTGGTTGTTTTCCAGGATTTCCTGAACGGCCTTCACCTGTTTTACCACATTGCTCACCTGCTCCAGGCGTTCTTTTTGTTCTTTTAGGAACTTCACCGTCTTTAGCAGCTCTGAAGTTTGCTTCGCCGATTCGATCAATGATTTTCCAAGGGTTATGAAATTAGTGTTGTCATAGACGGGCATACCTTGTGCCTGTCCCTTCTGGCTGAACATAGCTAATACCAGGATTAAAAGGATCTTTGTTTTCATTTGCTGTTGTTTTTGATTAGAAATTTCTTGATGGCTGCTTCCATGGAACCGGTTTTGTTATAGAGGCGTAATAATTCTTCGTTCTCTCTTCCGTCAGTGAGATAGGCGGCATATACTTCTGGAGGTACTTCCAGCCGAAAAATGTTACTCTCCCTCCCGATCTTGAGGAACATCTCGGTGTACTTGCGTGGACCCCTCAGATTGTTCCTGATTGATTTCAGCTGGTTTAGGTCATGTGCGGAAAGGTTCAGACGTTTCTGCAATTGCTCGTACCCCTTCTCATTGTGCAGGCTGTAGATCACCTGGGTATTCTCAAGGATACTTGCAGAGGTGGCATTTTGAGGCAGCTGATTGATGGACTGTAAAATGATGCCTATAGCCCCGTTCTGTTTCCTGATAGCCTGGTAATAAAATTCCACACTCTCCAGGACATTTTCAAACTTCAGCTGTTTGGCGAATTCATCAAAAAGGATGATTCCCTTTTCACTCCTGTTTTGCCAAATGGTGCGCTGAATGGCCGATTTGATCAGCTTCAGCATGACAGAAAGGATCTCCTTGTTATCCCTGATTTCGTCTAGTTCAAATACTATTAGCCGCTTCTCCTCCAGCCGGAAACTTTGGTCTTCGCTGATCTCGAACAGGAAACTGTAAAGTCCCTGGCCCACGTATTCTGACATGATATGCAGGAAGTTCTCTATGTTGAAATAATCTCTGTGGATCTGCAGTTGACTCAGCAAAGTTTTTTGCTCTTCCTTGATAAACCGGTAAAAGATTTCCATGGAATGGTTGTCCTCAACCTTTTCATAATATTCCCGAAGGATCTTTTTGACCGCCACTTCCCTGGCCTTCTCCACTTTCTCGCCTGAGGCAAATAACTCCAGTAAAAAAGTGGCAAGATCTTCCAGGTGTTGGGGAGCAATATCATCAGTGCTGCTGATGAAAAAGGGATTGATCCCGAGATTCTTTCCCTGTTCATACCGTAGGATGAGATGATCTTCCGGATACAGTTTAGCGAATTTGTTATAGGAACCTCCGAGATCAATGATCACCAATCGCACTCCCTTCTCAAAGTATTGCCGAAGAATATTGTTGGCCAGGAAAGATTTGCCCTCTCCGGTAGGGGCGAAAATGGCAAAGTTCCTGGCCTTGATCCTTTTCTTCTGTTCATCCCAGACATCTTTCAACACCGGGATATTCTGTTGCCTGTCATTAAAGATGATCCCCTCCTCATCATTCTTGTAACCGGTATTGTTGATCAGAAGACAGAGCGCGTGCTTCAGATCTGTGACGTAGAGATCTTCATCAGAGAAGTTAGACGAAAAACAGAAGAAACTGTTCAGGAAATAATTCTTTCGCTCCTCTCCCAGCGGATAATGTGGTAAAATATCCAGTTCTTTAAATTCACTTTTGATGACCGATCCAATTTGACCCAGTTTGCGTTCATCCTCTTCCCAAAAAATCACATTGAAATGCCCCCGTATCACTCTGGAACTGTCATCTTCATTTATTTGATCCAGGATGCTTTTGATCTTTTCAAGCACCACCTTGTTCTGGCTCCCGAAATTGCTGCTCTTTTTAAGCTCCTCAATCCTTTTCTCCAAAAGCTTTCGCCACTTTTGCTTATCATCGAGATAGACCACCTGGTTCAGGATGTGATTCTCCTTCAGGTTCAGGCCCAATCCATCGACAAAACCCTGATGGAACACAAATTCATCTGAGGTGAAGTTATCATTCCTTCTGCTGGATTGTACCCCTTCCCCAAAGCACAATTCGCTGTTAACCGCCAGCACCTCAAACAGATTCTTGCCAATCTGCAGGCGCGAACGATCCAACAAGATGTCTGAATCGAATCCTTCGTTGAACCCATTGAAATAAGAAGAGGATAACTTCAGGATCTGTTCTTCTCCCAACGGAATGAGCTCGAACTTCTTACTGTTGTTCAGGAAAGATACTGTGTCATTCACCGCTCTAATAAACTCCTGCAGTCCTTCTTCCATTTCCCCCGGAAGTTTTCGGGATGGCTTCTTAAAAGGATTCACGTATTTCGCATTATTCAGGGCTTTGTTCCTGGGATAGGTAAAAAAGAGATAGCTTTGATGCTCCAGATATTCCCTGCCCTGAAAATGTTCTTTGGTTGCCTTTTCCAGGAAGGTCTTTCCCGGCAATTTTTCTGCGGAAAATTGCCTTTTCAGGTAAACATCCTGCTTGTGTACCACGCAGCCGCTTTTCAGGGATCGCAAACCCTGAAACCAGATTCCGTGCAGGTCCTCAAAATCCTTTTCAGATAGTGAATAGATCTCAGGAAGATCCATTCTGTAACAAAGGACCAGGTTTCCGTTGTTGGCAAAAACCAGATTATCTCTAATATCGATCAGCGGATGGTGATGGGCTAGATTAATTTTCATAAGAAAGACCTGTAAATTTTTTATTAGAGATCATCCTTGGAAAAACACTTCGGAAATGCAGCAGTTGGGGATTGGCGGCTAACCTTACCAACAGGAAATAAACCAGCAGATTAAGACTCACCACCGAAATGATCATCCCAAGGCTGAAAGAGAAGATCACCGCCAGCAGAGATCCTATGATTACAAGCATAATAAGAGCAAAAAAAGCAATGGGAAGGCCGTATATGAGCGCCTTTTTCCTGATGTTCCTGTAAACTTCGTAGCGTTTCATTACACGACGATGCTTATGAGGTACGTAAAGATCCCTACCACCGCTCCGGCAATAAGCACAAATACCAGTACTCTGGTAATTCCCTTTTTGAGATCGGCATTTTCTCCAAAGAAATGTCCTGCATTAAAGAGAAATCCCACCAGAAAGATCACTCCCAGGATTATAGGAAAAACCGCTCTCACAGTATCTGCCATATCGTTAACAGAGTTTTCGATTCCCCCGATCTGCGCAAAAGCCGAAGAAGTAAGAAGTAGACAAAAAAGGCTGAAGTAAAAAGATTTTTTCATCGGTTTGTGATTTAAATATTATACCGATGGTGAATCTATTACAGGGAATTATTCCAAGTACTTGGAATATTTGACTTTAACTATTTTACTGATTGACAATTATTTAAAATTCAATGATATGGACAAAAAACTAATGTTTCTGCTATTGAATTTGTTCTGAGAAATGATCAGACAAATTTCAAAGTGACTTTTTATTTTCAAAAATGTTTTTAATTTTGCCGCCATTATCAAGAATCTCAATAAGGGAGATAGCAACCTGCAAAACGAGCAAGGTGCTAAAGTGATAAGCCAGTGCTGGAAAAAACGTTGAATCCTCTGTATTGCCTTTTCTCTTCCCCGTTAAAAAATCTAAACTATGAAAACCTCAACAGGTTCCAAGGGAAGTATTATTGCCCTCCTGCCTTTCTTATTATTCATTTTCAGCTTCCTGGGAGCAGGAATCTACCTAAACGACTTTTATGCTCTCCCCTCTCCAATAGCCGTAACTTTAGGAATAGCTTCGGCTTTTATTCTTTTCAAAGATGCAATGCCCGTTAAAGTCTCCACCTTCTTGAAAGGTTGCGGCGACGAAAAGATCATGACGATGTGCGTGATCTACCTTTTAGCCGGAGCCTTTACCGTTGTAAGTAAAGCAACAGGAAGTATAGATGCCGTTGTTGATCTGGGGCTTACCTACTTTTCAGTAAATTTTTTATATGCCGGTGTATTTTTACTAGCTGCATTTCTTTCTTTTGCCACGGGAACTTCTGTAGGAGCTATAGTAGCGCTTGCGGCCATTGTATCGGGATTTGCAGAGAAATCAGGGGTTTCTCTTCCTGTTCTAAGTGCTTCCTTGCTGGGAGGTGCCATGTTTGGGGACAACTTATCTTTTATTTCCGATACCACCATTGCCGCTACCCAAACCATGGGCTGTGAAATGAAAGACAAATTCAGGCAAAATTTTAAAATTGCACTCCCGGCGGCTATACTTACTGTGATTATTCTGCTTTTCCAGGGAATGTTCCTGCAGGACACCCCAATACCAGAAGCTAATTCTGCAAATCCTATAAAGATCATTCCGTACCTCCTGGTGATCACCCTAGCAATCTTGGGTCTGAATGTGTTCACTGTTTTATTCCTGGGAATATTATCTGCCGGTGCAGTAGGTTTCTACTACTCCAGCTTCAATTTACTTGAATTTGCCAATTTAAGCTACGAAGGATTCACGGGAATGACAGAGATCTTTCTTCTTTCTATGTTAACAGGAGGCCTTGCTGCCCTGGTCACCAAAGCAGGTGGCCTTAATTATATCACCAGTCTGATTACCCGAAAGATCACCAAACATTCAGCCTACCTGAAGATTGGGGGACTCGTTGGCCTTACCAACTTGGCAATTGCAAATAACACGGTGTCGATCATTATCACCGGCAGTATTGCTAAAGAAATTAAAGATCGGCTGGATCTGAATAAGATAAAGGTGGCTTCGGTCCTGGATATTTTTGCCTGCGTTATCCAAGGTATGTTGCCTTACGGGGCACAGGTATTGCTTTTGTTGAGCTATGCACGTGGTAAAATGAATTACTTCGACCTTATCTCCAACGCTTGGTACCTTTGGTTGCTAGGGGCTTGTACCGCCTCCTATTTCATATTTAATATAAAGACAGGTAAAAATAAAGTTGAAGACCTCCTTGAGGAACAGCCGGCTTAAGAGAGGATTTTTAAGCTTAAATGTCTACATTTATATTCCCTCATTGCAGAGGGCCCCTTGCTGAGGCAGGGGGCTTTTTTATTCCTCCTTGGAAGTCATCATTTAAAATCAATAAATTGTAGTTGATACTGGCATAGATAATATACTTTGCTGTTACTTTTCTTTCCTACTTTCCACCACCACGGCGCTAATTATATTATTGCAACTTTAGCCGGTTTTCGTGCTTCAGAGTCAATAGAACAACAGCAAGAATGGTCAGCATCAATAATTCTGTCCAAAAATTCGGGAGAAGCGATTGTCTTTGGTTATTTTGCCACCCAAAATATTTTAAGTGAAAACAAGCACCAGAAGAAAGTGGATCTCCTTTTTAGACATTCTTGATCGACCTCTGAAATTTAATCCTTTGGTCTTAAATAGAACCTTCTTCTTATGGGCGCTGTTAGGGGTCATCGGCGGAGTGATATCAGGGCTATACTGGATAGTTCTGGAACTTCTCACACATGGTTTAGCCTTTTTTGAAGGATGGCAGGTCATCCCCACCATGGCCATAGCTGGATTCTTAGCAGGTCTCATCATTCACCTGATAGGAGACCCCGGGGAGATCAATTTGATTGTTAATAACATACGGTTTAATAAAGGGATATTAGATCCAAAGAACAACCTGTCCATGATCTTGTCCTCCTTGCTGTGCGTGGCATCAGGAGGAAGTCTTGGCCCCGAAGCTCCCCTGGTACAGGTGACCGGATCAACAGGAAGCTGGCTGGGTAAAATGCTGAGACTAAAGGGAGAAGAACTGCGATCGCTTAGTATTGCAGGAATGGCATCGGGATTTACTGCCCTTTTTGGTGCACCCCTGGGTGGCAGCCTCTTTTCTTTAGAGATCCTGCACCATAGATATTCGGCGATGTATTATAAAGCCCTAATCCCGGCATTTGTGGCCAGTTGCTTTAGCTATATCATCTTTGCCCTGATCATACATCTTGGCCTGGGGCCGATCTGGGATCTTCCCTCGTATCAGATGGAAGACAAATATGACTTTGCTTATGCTGTTATTTTTGGTGTGGTAGCTACTGCTGCTGGCTGGCTCTTTATAATTTGCACCAAATCATTTAAAACAATGTTTGGGAAATTTAAGCTCCCCATTTATTATAAGACCTTGACCGGCGGCCTGATCCTGGGTACAATTGCTTTTTATTTTCCCCTCACCAGGTACTTTGGCCATCATACCATTAATGACCTGCTGGCACAATCATTTTCATTAGATTTACTAATCACTGTCTTTATTCTAAAGATCGTTGCTATTGCGATCACTGTCACTTCGGGATGGAGAGGAGGATTTATCATTCCCTTATTTTTTGTCGGCACTACTCTTGGCTTGATCATTCATAACCTTTTTCCATCCACAAACGTATCACTCGCCATAGTTGCCTGTATGGCAGCGATTAATGTTTGCGTAACAAGGACACCCATGAGTACTACAATCTTATTGGCTACTCTAACCGGCTTCAATTATTTTATTCCTATTTTGTTTGCCAGCCTTACCGGATATTTCCTGGCACCAAGAATACCGTTTATCTCTTCACAAAAAGATCCCAATTTCAACCTTCCATAGCTACTGAAGGTTTATCCCGCCATAATTCCTGAAAATTCTTCTTAATAATGATAAACCATCAGTACATTTACAACCAATCTGGAAGTCTACACCCTATACTTTTTATAGCAGACTATTTATCATTATAGGATAAAAACGCAAAAGTCGAGGCGAAGAATTTTATTCGTTAAAGGATTTTCTGAAATCTCAAAGTAAGAATACATAGGTGTCTCCTCTGTTCTTTTCCATTAAAGGCAGAACAGCTAAAGAAATGAGGGAGGAAATGAAAGGCAACTTCTATATTTTGATAAAGTATTATCGGATTTATGGCTACCTTTAGTTTATGTGCTACAGAACCAAATTGAACGCCAGTCTACAAAGTATCGAGGAGACTTTTGAGGCCACCTTTCTTAATCCTGAAGAATATAAACCTCAAAAAGAGATTAATGCTTTCGACTTTCCGTATACTCCGGTAATTGCAGACCAGGAGCCAGAAGAAATATTATTTTTCAAATGGGGCTTGATTCCCCATTGGGCTAAAGATGTAGGTATTGAAAAGATGACTCTTAATTCCATGGTTGAAACCTGTAAAGAAAAACCAGCCTTTAGAGATTCAGTTGACAATCGATGTTTGGTAATTGCAAATGGTTACTATGAATGGCAATGGCTCGATTCGAGGGGAAAAAATAAACAGAAATTTCTGATCAAGCCTAAAGATCAGGAAGTATTCGCTTTTGCAGGTATATACGCGATCTGGAAGAAACCTGACACTGGTGCTCAGGTGAACTCCTACTCCATCCTTACCACTAAAGCCAATGAGTTGATGAGCAAAATCCACAACAATAAAAAAAGAATGCCCATAGTGTTGAGGCAAAAGGATCTTGGGCTGTATTTGGGAGGTAGTAACATAGAAAATTTCGCTTTTCCTTATGAGGTGGAACTAATGGGCACAAAATTATGATGTTCAGAAAACCTCCTGAAGTATCCAAATAATAAAACCTGCAGTTCCTATTACAATAAGGATTTTGTATACTAATAATCCTTTCTTCAGGAAATCCACTGTCTTAGAATGTCTTTTTATCAATAACCTCTGTTTTAACCCTCAAAATAAAGTGCTTTTCAAAAATATGTTAACGTTTTTGATGAAATTATTAATAAAATTAACTTGACATGTCTTCTACAATTTTTTATTAAGATGCATTGGAACCTGTACCTCTTTGGGAAATGAGCTAATGATTCCATCACTCCAAAAATCTTTCTTGCTAAAACTCCATCCAAAGTGCAGGATGAGAACTCGCCTGATGCGCTTGTCCATGTAGGGTATCATAACAGGTCCATTGTCTTTTTCTCTCTGGCCAAATTCCTTTCCGGTTCAAACCCGATCTTTTTATTTTAGAGAAGATTTGAGGAGAGGAAAGCAAGTAGTCTTTTTGCTTCAGGTTCACCCCCATTCGATAAGCCCCTAAGCTAAAATATTCAGCGTCTTTTCCTTCATCCAAATCCACATTAAAGCTGATATGTCTTTTAACATCTTTTAATTCTGTTTCCCTCAGTACTGGAGAAAGAGAATCGCAGTAAGAAGGTTTATTCAAAGTTCCAGCCACAACAATATTCTTTCCGTTTTGTAATTCTTTCATAACGATCTCCCTGACCTTCCTGGCTTGTTGCTTTCTAATCTCATCCCCACTTTCTTTATGCATTATAACATCCTGCAGGTGAAGCCCAAAAACTGAAAGTTGGTACCCCTTAGGACAGGTTACATTATATTCTTGAACATCTTTATCAAAAAGAAACTTGCCATTTCGTCGAACATTCGCATAGCTGTTGATACTGGTTACCTCATACCCTTCTTTAGTCATTAATGCTAATCCTCTTCCTTCTCGGTCATTGCCATCAATCATCAGGATATTAGAAAACCTTACTCCTTCTGGTAGGTAGTGCTTGTTGAAATCAAGAAGGGACTGCCTGTCCTCTACCTCCTGTAGTATGAGTATGTCTGGATTAATTTCAGCAATCACTCTAGCCTTATTCTGAACCGCTTGATCGTAAATAGGTTTGGAATTTACTTTTACCCAACCGCTCCAGCCACTCATGGGAACCGCTCGGTTTTCGGGTTGAAAGTTCTTTTTCCGCAGGTACAATTCTCCGGCTTTCCGGCGCATAACCACAAAGGGCTCAAAAGCCGATTTATGGAATCCGAGCAGGAAAGATAATTCGCGCATTCTTGCAATTTCATTTCCTCCACGTGGGGATTTGCACATCAACTGCTCAAATTCCTCTACCCACATGTTGATTGATTCATTAAGAGTCCTTTTCACAAGGGATGAATCCCGGTGAAAAATGTTTTCAATATTGTAACTTGCTATTTTCATGATCCTTGGTTTTTATTTTCTTTTGTCTTTTGCATTGGCATCAAAGGCTAAGAGATTGAAAAGCTCTCGCATTCTGCTCCTTACCCTTTGCCCGTATCGTTCTTCCAGTTCGGTAGCACTTAGATTGGTAGTAATATGAGTCTTCACTTTATATCTCTGAAACAGCTCATGTCTGGACAGCAAGATCTCACCCATTACTTCGCAATCTTTGCCGAAGTACCTGCCCCGGGGTTCTACTCCCAGATCGTCAAAACAGAAGTAACCACTGCTCCCGTAATCCTCCACCGTTTTGAATCCGATGTGATTAAACCCAAAAACTATATTCCTGGTAGAGATCACTTCATAAGGACGCTGAAAGGGAGTGATAAATTTCAGTAGCCGCATAATGCTGGTCTTACCACACCCCACCGGGCCTGATAAAAGAATTCCCTTCTTTAGATCTATTTCGTACTTCTTACAACTCTCCACATTCCGGATAAAATAATTACTTAACTTTAGTAAGATTCCACGATCTTCTTCATGGATCCTGAAGTGCTCCCCAAACATTAATTTCCCTTTTACCTGGAGGTAATCCAGGATCTTTGAAAAATCATAGACGATCTGCTTTCCATGAATTTTTCCCAGATTATACACTACTCCGCCCTCTCTAATCTCATAAGGGTTCTCCATAATTTTTGAATTTTGAAGTTTTTAAATTTTCAGGATCTTTGAAAAAATCTCTTTTTCTTTCACCCGCTTTTATCATCCAATTTTCAGCCGCCGCCTCCCAATCATGAATCTTTGCCTTTCCCCCTATTTTCCAGCCGGTAGATTTATAGTGGTTAAAAAATTTTCTAGCTTCTATTTCGGGCCACTTTTTACGTTTGAAAAAATCAACCACAACATTTTCTGAGCTGGGTGGTTTAGCTAATGTTTTTAATTGTTTATTACAGTTTATAAAAGGAGGTACTACTTGTTCCTCTTGATGTTCCCTGGTTATTCCTGTAGTTGTGTCTTTAGTTGTTCCCTTTTTACCTAACCGCTTTTCTTTAAAGATTAACAGCTTTATCCGGCTTCCCACCTGCGGATCGTGGGAAGGGAAATACCGAATGTACCTTCTGTCATTTAAGTACCACAAGCCTCTGTGATAAGTTTTAAGGGATCCTATTTTGGATGTTCTCATAACTTCCTGTCGGTTTACATACAGTATCTCTGGAAAGTGGGCCATGTTCCACATCTGGAAGAGCGCCATATACAGACTTATTTGCACTGCTTTGAGATTTTCGTCGTTGGAAAACCGTCTGAAGACCTTATTCAGATGCTGGATGTAATTCACTTCCATAGGTTCAGGAATTCAGCACCCGGTTCTCTTCCATCACCCGCTCGATTTCCGAAGCGTCGTAATAAATCAGGCCACCAATCTTAGTATAGGGAAGGGTGCCATTGACACGTAAATTTTGAAGTGTTCCCGGACTGATCTTCAACATCTCCATGACGTCTGTTGACTTCAACCATTTCTTCATAGTGACTCCTGCTTTCTGGGTCATTAATTCTTTGATCTCCTCTATAAGCTCCATCTTGAACTCTCTGAGATCATCTGTAGTAATAATAGATGTTGGCATAACAAATAAGGTTTTAATATTCCTGGTATTAAAAAGGAAGGAATAGTGTTATTTGCTACGAAGATGGAGGGAATGATTCACTTTGTTTCACAAGATGACTCGTACTACGATAAATTTTAACTTTCCTATTTTTAGGATTCTTAGTGCCTGGATTCGCGAGATACTGAGCGTTTATTCAAGAATTTCAGAGGTAATTCTTCTCTCCCATTGGTTTTTTGAAGAGTCCTGAGTTTTCGTAGTACGGAAAAAGCACGAAGATTAGATACTGTCCTCTTTGTTCATTTTGTGTTGAAGATTAACCATTAACTCTTCCAGGAATTTTGTCTTACTCCCTTTACGAGCTTTTATTTCTGAATAGGTTTTGTAGACATTATCGAGCTTTACATTGAAGAAATCCTCAAATGAGGTGGTGATGGTATTGAGATCAGCTGCACCATGATTAAGTGCGCCATCAGAATACAGAGCATAGATCAATTCTGTAAGGGCTGTTTTTGAAGAAGTCCACAGTAAAACAGGATGTTTCCTTTCAGGAGAAAAATAGTTATGTCCTGGCCGAAGATCTTCCAGGGCTTTTCTGATATAGTGAAGAAACTTATGCATCGCCTTGATCTTTGACCAAAGCATATCATGAGATGTAGAGAATTCCGGAAATTGGTAATAATTGACCAAGGGGGTAAAAGGAAAATTTTCTTTATAGTTGCGCGTGAACAGCTGGTGATCAAGATAATTGTGCCCGAGCTCCATGTAATGAGAGAAATCGATGTTCCTGTAAAAGAATTTATTAACCTTCTTGATCTCCTTTTCAAAAAACCTAATCTGAAAATTTACTCCGGCCTTGGGTTTTCTTATCTCACAAGAACGTACTTCTGTGAAATAGATCAGGTAGCTCATTACCGCCGGTTTCACTTCTTTAAAGAAATGGATCTCTTCCTCTACCGACTCAAAATCCTGCTGGTCTATTTGTTCCTTTAGATTGGATAAAACTTTATTACAGAGGCTTATTCCTTTATGGGTAACTTTTACTTGTTGAACAGGAGACTCTAGTAACGCTGAGATTTCCTGGTCAAATTCTTTCATGACTCCGGCAAAATTCTTCATATCAATTTGAGGGATTGAAAAACTGGATGGGGAGCTGATGTACTTCAATAGGTTATCTACTATTCTGTAGGGTCTCAAGGAGTTCCAGTGAAAAATTATCCTTGGCCTGGATATAACAAACTTTAGATTTCACCTTAGCACCTAACTTCTTCTTTTCAAATGAAGCGGTTAGACCAAAATCTATCCGTTCAAATTCAAGCTCTTTAGCTCGGAGGATAGTATGATAAAGAAGTTGCCTGTAGATACTAAAATCGTCAGTGCAGTCATAATCCATACCTACAAAGCTCGGAACATAAGTTTTGCCGGAATTTTTATAACAAAACATTACCCCGGCCAGATCACCACGCCTATCCTTGTCTTGTTTTAAACTTAGACAAATAAATTCCCAGTTAGGATGCCCATTCATTTCTGCGAATAATTTGGGTGGAAAAGGAAAGGTGTTGAGCCCGGGATTATTCTGCCTTACGTTCTCATATAGTTTTAGAAAATGAGTTAAATATTCTTCAGGAACTTTTTCTATCACCTCTACCACAACAAGTTCCTCATAAGGTTTAATATCTTTATAAAAATGCCTCCTGGATTTTTTGGATAGTACAGAAGAAAAATCTCCCCTACCCTCCCAGGAAAAATCTTCAAAAAAACAACAATCCGGCATATTAGCCTTCACAAAACCACGGTCATGGAAAAAGTTGTTAAGAGGGGTATCTGCATCAAAATCTCTCAAAACGATCATTGATGTCTCAGATTCCCACTCTTCCATTTTATCAACCAAAAGTCCGAGTGCCTTTTCTCTTTCGGGATGGTTCTCATTTAAATAAAGATGATCTCCTTCAGTAAACATAGATCCCAGACTCAGCACACGGGAGGTAAGATAATATTTACCTTGCTGCTGTCTCATTCCCTCAACTTTTAGAGAGGTAGACGCCTGGGCTAACAGATCATCCTTCCATAACGCTATAGTTATTGGAGCGGCCAAGATTATGGTGTCTTTCACATCCCGAATAACGGCATAAAGAAAGTTCCAGTTGTATTCATTCTGTTCGTGACCGCTAAAAACATTCTGAAGAAAAAGCTGTCCTTCCCAATCGAGCACCCCTTTCCCGCTGAACAGGCTGTTCCAGGTTTCTTTGGAAATCTTCTCAATGGAATCAAAAATCTCCAACTTCATACCTGGTGAAATTTCAATTTTAGTCATCTCAGTTTTAACCGGCATTCTGAAAGCTTTCCGCACTTTTGTCAGGTTAGTGGCTGTTTCCTCCAAAGCTTTAGGATGGTGGTATTCCATAGCCTCTACTAGAGCTTTTATATCACTTGCTTTATTGTGCCTTGAGATGGTAATTCTTACTCCTGTATTTTTAACAGGCACTGCTGGATAAATACCCAGGTTTACATAGAAACCTTCTTTTAATAAACGTTGCACGAAATTATACCCGGTAACAGGCATTCCGGTTCCGATGTAAAAAACAGGAGAGGTATTCTTATTGATCAGGGGAAGCTCAGTCTTATCCAAAAGTTTATTGAAGTATCCAATTCCTGCCTGTAACTCGGCCTGAAGGTTGTAAATTTCCGGTGACAGATGAATATTTGCTGAAGCTATTGCCGCCCCTACTGAAGCCGGCTCCAACTGGGCTGAAAAAGTAAGAGGTCCTCCGAAGGTCTTGATCTTTGAATAAAGTTTTTTATCAGTAGAAATGGCCACGGCACCACTCGCTCCAAAGGTCTTACTCAGGGTGCCAAAAAGAAGTACATTTTCAGGCAGATCCTTCAGTACACATTTAATATACCCCGTACCATTCTCTCCGTTCCAGCTCATCCCGTGAACGTCATCAAAATAAATGTGTAGCTGTGGATACTTCTTTGACAATTCCATAAGCTCTTCTACTGGAGCATAATCACCATACATCGAATACACCCCGTCGGCCATATACCAGACCTTTTGACACTTATTGGAAAGCTGTCTGATCTTATCCTCCAGCATCTCCAGATTGTTATGTCTTATCATTTCTACCGGAACACCTCTGGTCTTTAATAAACTGGTCGCATTCTGTACACTCCAATGAACCTGATGATCCAGGATCACCCCATCTTCATCACGAACGGCCGTGGGAATAACCGCTAAATGTCCCAGGGTGCTGTTTTTAGTAATAATTACTGGAGTGTCATACATAACCCCTACTCTCTCCTCTAAACTGGAGTAAAGGGGATGCGAAATATAACTTTTTGACAATGGGAATTGAGTGCCGTACTGCTCAATCGCTCGAATTGCCGCCTCCTTCAATCGCTGATCCTGTTCTAACCCTAAATAGCCAGTGGTACCAAAATGGAAATGAGATTTACCATTAATTTGAATGGTTCGACCGGAAAAATGGTCTCCTTCTGCGTGCAAATGCAAAACCCCTGCTTTCCTTGCACTGGTGAATACCTCATCAACAGTATCCAGAAAATTGTTTTGTCTGATTTTAGCCATTTGTACAGAGTTTTAAGTTCATACTATGAATCTAATTAATCCTGCTCAGCAAATCTCTTTATCCTCCCTTTGTACTGAAAACTGAATACCTTACAGGCAAGTAGTTATCCCTTTATGACAAAATTTCTCTTCTTGACAAGTCTTCTTTGATATTAAATACCTTTAGAACAAATCAAACTCCGTCATCTATAACTCAACCGAGTTATTTCATATTATTTTTATCTAAGAGGTTGAGTGAAAAAAGTGAAAATCAGTTTTTTACATAAAATTTCCCTAACTTCATTATCGGCTAAACAAGAGTATAATGAATAATTCCCTCTCCAATGACTTTGCTACCTTTTGGATAGATGATGGTATCCTGCATTTCATATATCACCCTGCTGTAGTTATTGATCTGGCCGCCGCCGAACAAGTTGTTATGGACAGGCTGAGATACCAGGGGGAAAAAGTATTGCCTGTCTTCTGCGATACTCGGGGTATAAAGGATACTGATAAGAGTGCCCGAGATTACCTGGCAAAAGAAGGCTCTATAATGACCTCCGCTGTTGCTTTTTTGGTTAACCCTCCTATATCTCAGGCTATCACGGATTTTTACATTCGCACCAATAAACCTATTACTCCTACAAAAATCTTTACTGAAAAATATGAAGCATTAAAATTTTTAAAGAC
This sequence comes from Salinimicrobium catena, assembly GCF_900102915.1. Taxonomy (GTDB): domain Bacteria; phylum Bacteroidota; class Bacteroidia; order Flavobacteriales; family Flavobacteriaceae; genus Salinimicrobium; species Salinimicrobium catena. Next base: position 81,595 of record NZ_FNGG01000003.1, on the reverse strand, counting down.
TTATCGCAAGTAACAGGTCATGTATACCAAAACAGATAAAGAAAAAATTGAAAAGATCTGCCAGATGATCTTTGAAGTGGCCAGTGGAAACTTCTCCTATAGAATTGAACGCTCCCGACATGAAGACCAGCTGGAGACCGTCATTGTTCTTTTGAACATGATGGCAGAGGAAATACTAGAAAGCTTCCATCACTTCGCTCTTATTAATCCACATGAGACGTATAAGCAAATTGCCCAAATGACCTTTATTCTGGATGAGCAATTCTGCATACGTAACTTCAATGCCCCGGCTCAACAATTAACAGGAATGGAACCCTCTCAGTTATACGGAACGTCATTTGAAAATTTCCTGACCTCAGAATCAAAAGCTAATTGGTCAAAACAAATAGAAGAAATGAAAAACTCCGGGGAACAACCCTTTTTTCATACTCTGCGACTTTTCTTTTCTTCTAAAAATTCCCTCACCGTCCCCTCCCTCTGCTCCATCTCTTCCCTATTGCTTAAAAAAGATGGCCAAAAACTTTACTTCGTCACTGCCCTGCAAACCATTATTCAGTCTAAAGAGAAGGAAGAAAGAATTCAACTGGCCCTTCAAAATCTAAAACTTCAGGACAATAAGTCCCCTAAAAAGAAAAAGGCATTATTGCATAGGGAAGCCGATAAACGAAAGATTCAGGAAATTTATGACTATATTCTTAACAACCTGGAGAAACCACTACCATCTTTAAAAGAACTGGCGCATAAGCATGGTACTAACGAGTTCAAACTCAAGATTGGCTTCAGACAACTCTATAACACCACCGTTTTTCGCTTTCAAAAAGAACAGCGCCTGAAAAGAGCCCATAGTTTCATCATCAACAGTGACCTCCCTCTTGGAAGAATAGCAGACATCTGTGGCTTTCAAAGCTTTCCTCACTTTTCCAAGATCTTTAAGGCCCAGTATGGCTACAACCCCAGTGAGCTTCTAAAGAAGCGAAAAGAATGAACATACCTAAACCACAAGCCTTAATACGAGAATATTAAATTTTGCTTCAGACCTTTATCATGTAAAGAAAAGCATGATGAAGACTTTTAAAATTATCAATAGAAAAACCTCGCGGGAATTGTTCTCCTTTCTGCTAATCACTCTATGGATTTACGCAGCAGTAGAGAAATTAATTCAGCTGGAAACCTTTCGAATCCGCCTGAGTCAATTTCCGTTCATAAGCGAGTATGCAGAACTGCTTGCATGGCTGGTACCGGGTGTGGAAATTATGATTGCTCTTTTATTCTTCTTTCCACGCCTAAAGGATGAAGCCTATTTGGCCTCTTTCTCTCTTCTTCTGATTTTCACAGTTTATATTATTGCGGTCTTAAATCTTTCTGATTCAATTCCCTGCTCCTGCAATGGTGTTTTACCCTCCTTATCCTGGAAGGAGCATATCCTTTTTAACGGTGGTTTCCTTATTCTGGCATTAGCAGGTTTAGTCATGTCCCCTCAACAAAGAAAATATGATCAATAATTTTTGTTGCAACAAAAGCAGGGGAAGCCGAAAACCTGATTGAGAGTAGGCAATAATTCTAAATTTTTAATGTTATGAAAAATAGATTTTTAATTCCGGCACTGGCAATGTTTTTTGCCATAGGTATGTCCTTTGCGACAGAAAAGGCAGAAAGCGATCCGAATACGGATTATGTAAAAATCAATGGAACCTTTATGTCGTTGAACCAGGAGTATGATTGTGGACAGGATGAACTTCCTTGCCAGATCAGGCTGAGAAATGGCCAGGTTCATGACCTTTATGATGCTCCTTCATCTGGTAGTCAAAAGGAGGGTGATGGAATCATTATTGAACAGTAACAGTTAGTACTGAGACTATTAGAAAGACACACCGAATTAATCGGTGTGTCTTTGCTTTTGTTATTTATAGCTCATTCTCCTTCATTACAAATTCATATAGATTTTTATCCTGAAAAAACTTGTTTGCTAAACGACGTATGTCTTTAGGAGTAAGAGAAACAAGATATTCCTTCATTTCATCCGGACTAGCTAAAGCTTGACCATACTTGTAGTGATCAAAAAGCTGTTCATTTCTTTTTTGAATTGTTCCAGGTGAACCGTACAGCTTGTGCCTTTTTGATGCAACGTATCGCACGGCTTGATGCAGGTCTTCTTTAGAGACCAGATTTGATTTTAAGTCTTTGAAGATCTTATGAACCTCCTTGCGGACTGCAGAATACTGCTCAGGCATAAGATCCAGGTAAGAAGATATCTCATATCTGTTCATCTTTTTATTCAATTCCCCTAATACCAGCACATCATAAATTGCAAATCCATGTTTAAACCTCAGATCCCAACCTCTTATATTGGCAAGTTTACCCAAAACTTCAACCTCCATTTGATCCTTCCAATTATCGGACTTAGGTGCATCCTTGATATACTTCCACCCATACTTGACATTTTTGTGGTCAAAATGCGGAGGAGTGGGAACTACAAACATTTCAGGGCCTTTCGGTAAACTGGTCTCCGTTTTTGTGGTACACGTGGTAACTTTAGAAGTTCCTGAAGGTAGGTTTCCAAAATATTTTACCAGTGTTGGAGCAACTTCATCAATTTCAAAATCTCCACTTACAACAATTGTAAAGTCTGTAGCATCTCCGAAGAAATATTTAAAATACTTTCGAGCTTCATTGAGGTCGGTTTCTCCAATTCCTTCCGTTGTTTCCAAGCTCCCGAAAAGACTTTTTCTTCCTTTAAAATAATCTGTAATTGAGGGATCTCCTGTTTTTTCTTTTATAAAATGATAAAATTCAACAGCCTCTGAACTTGTAAAGGATTCCAACTTATCCTTTTTCCATTTCTGAAATTCCTTCTCACTTTCATTGGGAGAGGTAATATAGAGATAAAGCAGTTGAAGTAAATTCTCTAATTGATCTACCTCAACGAAGCCCTGGATTCCTGATTCATTATAGTCTACATAAAAAGAAAGTACCCCAGGATATAGGCCATTTTCTTGCATATGCTGTTCAACTTCATGCTTACTGAAGCCGTTAATTCCTGAATTCAGTATTATTTCAGGTGCAAAGATTGCAGAGTAATATTCTTCTTGCGGAATAGTACAAACGCCTTTCCCGGAGAACCCGTTGATCACAATCTTCCCTTTATCGTTTTCCGATCCCGGTTCTATAGATTGGGCTATTAGTTTTAAACCATTTTCTAAATCATACTCTTTTATATTTCGGGCTTTAAATTTTTCCTTGTAATGAACCTTTTTATTTAAATTTTTAACCTGCTCGGGCCGTAATAAAGTTTTTGATACTTCTGAATAAACAAACTCTTCAACCGGTTCTTTTTTCTGCTCTTCAATCCAGGACCTCACCTGATCTTCCTGAAGATTAAGCGCTTCACTTCCAGTGGGAGCAATAATCCCAATGTCATCTGGACCTGTGGATAAGAACCTTTCCAAATAGTCATTGAACTTCCTTAGACTTAAATTATCAATAAAATCCTTTTGCATCTGCTTTTTTTGAGCAGGCAGGGCTTCTCCTAATACGAAGTGGGAGAAAATCTGCTCTTTCCAATATCTCGGGTCTTCTCCCCTGTCTGAAAGGGCATTACGCGAATAACTTTGCTTTAACTGTTGGAATTCTTCTTCTGAAATTCCGTGCTTTTCAAGTTGGGCAAGACTTTTTTGTATTTCCTGAAAGGCCACCTTGTAAAGGTCGTTATCTGCTTCAGCTTCAATTAGGAGCCCGGCCAACATATCTTCTTCATAAAGAGAAGCGTTTTGGATACAAAAAAGACTACATCCCTTTGAGATATCTGCAAACCTTCTGACCAGAAGTTCAACCAACAAGTCTGTTAACATTAATTTTTTTAAGCCCTGGCTATTGGACCAATTATAGAATGTCTCTGGGTCTCGATAGAACAAGTGAAAATTTACTTTTTTGTTGGGAACCAGTTTAGATGGATCTGTTTTTCTTTCTATTGTAAAAAACTGCTGTGGCCTCTTAAAATACAATGAATCACAGTTTTTAGGCTTTTTGGGGTTTTTGGGATTGTTTAGGTCGCCAAAGGCTTTTATAATTAAAGTCTCCAGTTGATCAATATCGCGTATAGCCCCAATGACACTTACTGCCATTAAATCTGGCCGATAAAAATCTTCATAAAAGGCACGCACTGTCTGAGGATCCATTTTTGCCTGTTGACTTAGAAAATTGGTATGATCATGCGAACAGGGATAAATACTTGAAGTGAGCCTTGTATCAGCTTCAATCTTTTTCGGATCTTGTATTTTTAGCAGGTACTCCTGTCGTAGCTCACCCCTGACTACCTCAATATCCTCATCAGTGAACAGAAGTCCGTCAACAATGTCTTTAAAATAGATCAAACCTGTTTTGAGGGCTTTCTTATTATTGCCTGGCGCGTTAAAAAAATATTCTGTGTATTTTGATCCACTAAAGGCTTGTAGGTCATATATGGTCATTCCCACATCTTTAATTTCTTCACTTTGACCAATGCCTTCGGGGAAATTCTTAGTTGCCTTAAACGCTAAGTGTTCTACTGCATGAGATATATTTATCTCGTCCTTTTTTGAATGATTAGAACCAGCTTTTACGTAAAGATTCATTTGCAATTTTGACTGTTGTTCAGAAAGGGATTTTATGTAATAGGTGAATCCGTTCTTTAATTGTCCATATCTGATATTCTCATCCAGAGGAAGAGAATCTATAGTACCATTCCATTCGGTCTGAGCAGCGGTATTTAAACTTACTACCAGCAACAAAAAGGTCCATACTCTTTTAGCTCCTATGAATGTGGATTTATTGTTTGTTTTAGTATCCATCGTTCTGAATTAGATTAGGGTTTTTAATGAGTTCTGATTCAGGAATTGGGTAAAGTACATCTGTAGACTCCCATCCATTGGTATCTTCGAATATGGCTTCGGCCATTCCTGCACGCTTTAGATCAAGCCAACGATGTCCCCATTCCGTAAAGAGCTCCTTGTTTCGTTCTTCTATAATCAGAGTAACTAAATCGGTCTCTGAAATGTTCGGGTTGAACTCCGCTATAGGGTCCAGGCCGGCTCTCATTTTTATAACATCAAGATCAGAAATGGCTCCTGTCAAGTCGCCAGAGCGGGCTCTGGCCTCGGCGCGTATCAGATATTGTTCAGCTAATCGAAGGACCATAGAATACTCAGTGGCTTCGTCTGTACTGTTTTGAACCTTGTACTTGTAAGGAAAGAAAACTCCGAGTGCTTCGTTATAGCCAACCCAGTTGTTCAATCTATGGTCTTCATCATCAAATGATTGAATAAACTCATCATTTAGCTTCAGTGCGGCAAAAAAGTAGAAGAACGGATCAATAACAAAATTGCTCGCTTCCAACGTATTGGTAAGGCTTAATCCTCTTCCGTAAGGCGAAAGTTGCCAAATGGCTTCCTGACTGTTTTTCAGGAACACTTCATTCAAGTTCTGAAGAATCCGGTAATTACTGTCGGCAATGACCTGGCTACTATAGTTTTCCGCCTCAATCCAATTTTGGAGATATAACTGTACCCTTGCCATTAGAGCATGTGCAGCAGCTTTGGTTACCTGTGTACGTTCTCCTGAAGAATATTCTGAAGCCAACAAGTTTGAAGCATCTGTCAGATCCTCAACGATCTTCTCGTAAACCTCTTCTTTAGGTGTCCTGGAAATCATCGAGTTTTTCTGGTAATCTGTTGTGGTCACCAAAGGCACGTCTCCAAATAAATTGACTAAATAGAAGTAAGTAAATGCCCGTACAAATTTCGATTCTCCCTCCAGCCTTCCTACTACTCCATCTGAAAGTTGGTCAGAATTTCTCACTCCTTCGAGAAGAGAATTCGTGGAATAAATGATGTTATAGGCGCTGGACCACAGGTTAAGATTCTTACTGTTATCTGGCGAAATTTCATGTTCATTAAATTCAGAATCCTCATTACCTATATCATAAATTGTGGAAATATCATCTGCTGATAACCCGGCCAGAACAGTCACACTATTGGCTCCTCCACTGCTGAAGGGAACTGTTGCCAATTGATTATAAATGCCCCTCATAGCGCTTTGTGCCGTTTCATCATTTTCAAAAACTGCTTCGCTGATGATCTTTTGATCTGGCGTTTCCAGTTCCAGGTAATCTTCACATGAAATGAACAGGAGTCCCACAAGAATCACGGCGCACCTTATACTATTTATTAAATTTTTCATCTTTGCTTCTGTTTTAAAATTGTAACTGAAAGCCTGCATTGATTGAACTCAATGAGGAAAAATAGGTTCCGACCTTTGGAAACTCAGGATCCATACCTTCATACCCGGTAATGGTTATTAGGTTCTGTCCATTAAGGAAGATTTTGCCGTTTTTTAATCCGACTTGTGAAAGCATTAAAGAAGGCAGCTTATAGGCCAGGGATAGATTTTTAAGTCGCAGGTAAGAGGCGTCCACAACCGGGAAATTCGTATAAAGAACTCGATTATAAGCAGTCCGGGCCTGAGAGGATCTTGAAACTTTTTGAAACTGAGTGTTTTGGCTCAACGCATCATAGTCCTCTGTTCTTTGGTTCCCAAAAGCCCCGGCATTAAATAAATTTAAAGTACCTTCCTGTTTTGCGAAACTGACAAGAAACTGCAATGAGAATCCTCTATAGCTTAGGGTATTACTTAATCCTCCATAGAATTCCCTGTCAAAACTTTTTATTACAGTACGGTCCTCATAATTGTACCTGCCGTCTTCATTTACATCTGCTACTTTATAGAAACCCGTTTCAGGATCTAACCCTTCATACCGGTACAGAAGCTCTATGCTGAGAGGATGACCCACACGATACGTATTGGCATAAACCGAATTCTCTATGCCGGGATATTTGATCAATTCATTTTTGGGAACAGTAACGTTTAAAAATGTTTCCCAACTAAAGTTCTTCGTTTGAAGTGGTAAAAATGACAGTTCCGCTTCCAGTCCTGTATTTTCCACGGTTGCCGGAAGATTAGCCGTTATATTTGTAAAACCCGTTGTAGATGGCAGGGAAAAGCCTACCAGCTGATTAGATGAACGGTTTTGGTACCAGCTCATACCCAGCCCTATTCTATCCTGTAAAAACCCCAGATGAATGGCTGCCTCTAATTTTTTGTTGATCTCCCAGGAATAGTCAGAATTGGCAAGCTGTGTGGGATACAAACCTCCGGGTCCCGGGGTGGCTTCATAGGCATCGAGATAGCCGTAATCCCCTATCTGATCACTACCGGTGGTTCCATAACTGGCCCGTATTTTTCCGAACGACAGAAAAGATTCACTGTCCTTAAAAATATCTTCTTCGGTAAAGATCCAGGCGGCGCCTATGGCACCAAAATCAGCCCATTTTTTTCCGGAGCCAAAACGCGAGGAACCATCCCGTCTCCCGGTGAGATTCAGAAAATATTTTTCATCAAGGTCCACTCCCAATCTTCCAAAAATGGCTGCATAACGATATTCGGTATTGGAATCATCTGTAATGATTATATTTTCGGCAGCCCTGAGGTTTCCTATTAAAGATTCTGCGACATACCCTTCTCCTGTGATATTACTTATGGCATAATTACTCTGTTGGAGGGTCCCTCCTATCAAAGCGTCAAACCCTAACCTTTCTCCCTGAAAATTATAATGAAGCTGGGGTTCAATGATCCACGTCTCCCTGTCGTTTTCGATCTGATGGGAAGTATTCGTCACATTTTCCCAATCTGCCGGATTGTAAGATCGCTTTGGCATTTTAACCAGTTCTGTATTATGAAAATTGGTATAGCCAAAATTTGACTTAAGGTTAAGCCCGTCTACAAGATCATATGACAAGGCAAGATTAGAAATGAGGTTATTACTCTTCGTGCGACTTTCATTGAAGAAACCACCAAAGGGATTATCCATACCTGCATTACCCCATTCTTCCCAGTGAAGGCTTCCGTCCTCGTTAAATATTTTCGGTGCATTAGGAGGCAGATAAAAAGCCTCAACTGAAAGGCTGTTATCTCCAACCGAGGAAATATCGTCTCTTCCATAATTAACTGATAGCCCCATGAAGAGCTTGTCGTCTTTCGAGTAATGGTTGATGTTGAGAGATCCGGCGATTTTATTGTAATCCAGGTCTGCACGATAGATCGTCCCCACATTTTGGTACGAGCCTCCTAACCAAAATGTCGTGTTATCCATACTCTCTACTGCAGAGAGATTTATATTCTGCATTTCTGCGGTACCCCCAAATGCATAATCCTGCCAGTCTGTATATCTTTCCTGATCCCAAACTGTAAGGTCTGGCGCATTGGAAGCAGTGGGTTCCACACCGTCATTTTCAAAAGCCGTGCGCCTTAGTTGTAAATACTCTTCTGTATTGAGAAGGTCCATCCTGCGGGGCATCCAGGAAACTCCTGTAGAAGTGGAAACCTGCAGCCCCCTGTCTTTATATTTCCCCTGCTTTGTAGTGATCAAAACGTAGGCTGTTGCTTCCTATTGGAGTGGAATTTACGGGAACCCCGTCTATGATGTACAGAGGGTAATTTCCTTCGTCCCTGAGACTGTTCCTTCCCCTTATCCTTATGGTGGGAGCCATACCGGGTTGATCCCCTCCCGGGGTGACCTCTACCCCCGCCATTCTCCCCTGCAATGCCTGCAGCGGACTCACGACCGGCTGCATTTCTATCTCCTCTGCGGTTACCCTGGAAATGTTCCCTGTGCTTTCTCTCCTGGTGGTGTTGTAGTACCCGGCATTGATCTCAACTTCATCGAGAGCGGTTACATCTTCTATAAGAGTGACATTGATTTGACTTCTCCCCTTCACCGGCACCTCCTGCCTTTTGAAGCCCAGGTAGGAGAAGTTGAGGATATCATTAGATGCTGCATCTATATTGTAGGTACCACCAAGATTGGTGACGGTACCGTTATTGCTGTTCTTTATATTAACGGCTACCCCCGGAATGGGCAAGCCTTCTTGGTCAACTACTTTCCCGCTTATAGTTGTCTGGAAGTAGATTTCCTTTTCTGCACCATAGCCTTTCACGGTCATGGCATATAGAAAAAGAATAATGGTGATGAGCGCGATTATTACAAACCGGCTGTAGTTATTTTTCATAACTTTGTAATGGTTAAATGAAACTTAGTTTTATTTGATTTAGGCCTTCCAGCGTCCTTCGCCAAAAGTGACTGGAAGGCCATTTTAGTATGGAACCCGTTCCTGGAACAGGTGTAGGTGTGGCCAAAGCTGCCGTGGGGGTTGGCAGTTTTGACCAGAATGTTTTTTAGTACTGTTTCATTGGCATCACTGTTTTGGTTTTACCTTTAAAAGTCATCCCTTTTTAAAAGGGCAAAATTGTATCCCACCCACCCATCACCATTACAAGTTGTAGGTATTGCGTAATGGTTATCCCACGGGTACTTAACACTAACCATGCACCCTAAGCGCTTTGCCCTGTACAAGAGTAATGGCTAATTAACAGGCAAAGCAAAAGTTCTTCTAATTGTGAAACCTCTAAACTGGAAGCAGCTTTGAAGAAAGAAGAGTATCGGGGGGACGTCTTAATGAGGGGGATCAAAAAGGCGTGGATACTCAACTTATTGTATCAGAGGTACTGGTATACCTGTACACGAATAAGAGAGCCCACGCCCGGGTCGTGAGCATCCTAGCTTATCCTCTTGTGTACTAAAAAATTACCAGTTTTCTGATACAAGATTCAAAGCGAATGCTTCTAATATTTTACTTAAAGAAGAATCGCAAATATATTATCTGGGGCTAATATATAAAAATATTTGTCAATGGTACATGTACAGTTGTTAAAATTTAAAATAAACCTCCCCTTTGTAGAACCATTTGAGATAGAATGAGCGAAATAGAATTATATGTGATTAATGAAGTAAAGAAAAGGAGGCTGGAAAAAGGCATATCTCAATCCTCTCTGTCCTGTAAAATGGATATGAGCAACAGCTTTGTTTCACATGTAGAATCTTTAAAAAGGAGAGCAAAATACAATCTTAATCATCTCAATAAGCTTGCTGAAATCCTGGAATGCTCACCAAAGGATTTTTGGCCAGAAGAGCCTCTTTAGAGTTATAGATCTTTTTTGAAGTAACGATGCGGAAGCTCCCCTTCGGCAAATTTTCTTTTACCAACTACTTTGTTGTTCCAAAGATCATACTCAACTTCTACAAAATATTTATCCACAGCATATAAAGCAAACCGTTTATTCTTATTATATGATAATTCAAAAATTAACTTGTTATTACTTGTAAGTTAACATTACCCACTGTTGAAAGATAATGACTTGTTGTCCCTAACAGCGATAAAATACCTTCCGAAGCATCGGTTTTTGAAAGGGAAGGTTGTACTATGTAAATATGAAATTTGGCATCAAGGTTCCATTTAACTGCCGTTGAAAGTAATTCTAAATCCTCAACAGAACCTTTAATTAATCTGGAACATTCTTTCTCTTTTTCTTTCTTTTTCACTCTCTTCAATAGATGTGTAAATAACTCTTTTCCTTCTCGGTATTTCCAGTTCAAGGATTTTTGAGCCTGCCCACAAACCTGATAGAAATTATCAATATCATTACTCACTTTGCCACCCTTGGCATACTTTAAATGAAACAAGTGAATATCAATCTTAACTTCAGATCGATTAATACCTATAACATCAGCAATTTCCCCAGAACCATCATCATCGTATATTATTTCGAATTCGTCTTTAATTCTTTGAATAAAATTGAATTGGATCGAATCTTTAATATAAGGCTTGATTCCCATTGATTCTTTATTAAGGGACACGCCTTCCCAATTCCAACTTTCCAGACGATCTGGACTAAAACCTTCAACAGGATCCTTTGGCTTAAAATAATAATTAAGCTCTAACTGAGATCCATCAGCAAAAAAGATCACAGGTGGGTACTCATTAAAAAAATCAGCAATATTTTCTCTTTTATTTCCAGATGTCACTATAGCATCAATGGTTCCAACTCGATTAATTTTGCCAAAAGATTCTAAGCGTCCGTCTATTATCTTTGAGCCCAATACCAGCTCAAATTCAATTCTGTCAGTTTCAGAATTCCAAGAGAAACGTATTGGTTGATCTATAGGTGTATCAATAATGTTTAATTCAGAAGAAGAAAGATCGAAAAACTTTCCAAAACGTCCTATATTGAAAGAATACTTATGTTCCGGATATCTGTATAAGTGTGGATTCCAATCAACTGCAATGGGAAGGGTATTTTGGGGTCGAATATTAATTCTTTCTGGAAGGATAGTATTTTTTAAAAACACGTTAGGATTTATTGACTTATCTATAAGAACAGTTCCCAACTCTTGACACCAATCAATCAACTCTTTGAGATTACCTCTAAGATAGGCCCATACCTTTCCCTTTACCGAACAACCAATCGTTACTTGATCTCCTTCTTTAAATCCTGTACCAAATGCATTATTCTTTTTTAATGTTCCCTGCTCTAGTTGTTTAATTCCATCTTCAACATTTTTACCAAAGAAAGACTGAAAACTAATATCTTGACCAATACCTTTTCTACCACCAAAATTATACAGTTTTAGCCGTTTAACGTCATGAAAGACTCTGAAAACATCCATTCCCTGTATAATTGAATTTTGCTCATTAAATATTGCATCAATTAGTTTTTTGCTTTTGAAGGGATTTAAGGAAGTATGAACAAATGCTAAATTTCTATCGGTTCTGTTATCCCAATGAACAATAATTAAATCCCATTGAAAATTCTGGACGGTATCAAAGCTTCCCCAATCGGTATTAAACTTTTTGCCTAGAATGACAACTAATGTATTTTGATTACTGTTGATATCATTAAATTGGTACTCATAGGTATCCAAATTAGAAATTCCTTCCCTCCATTTACTTGGCTCCCACCTGTCAGTTGTTAACTTGTAAACTGTCGCACTTAATGCTGGCTTAATCGATTCAAAGGGAATAGTAGATTGCTGTAATCTCCTGAATCCATTCAAAAAAGATTGGAAATCTAATTCCTTTTTTGTGGCTCCTTCACTAATTTTCGGAAGTAGTACGTTCCAATCGCTACCTTTAGAATATAATTGATCAAGCTCTTGTTGAATCGGAGGATAAGCCAAATTCGTAATGAATGTAGCGTCACCGATCATTTTCCCGGAAGTCCTAGTAAACCTACCAATAAATTGCAGCATTATTGGAATGCTCTGCCTGTCATCATGGATTGCTGCTATTTTCAATTCTGGTAGATCAAAACCTTCTCCAAGCATGTCTACACACACAATGATTTTATTGTGCAAATTTTTAATGGAAGCTAATTTCTTTTTTAATGCAGGTATTCCATTGTAAACTAAAACTGGGTTTAGTTCGGAATGTTTTATATAGTGTTGAAATACTTCCTTCGCTCTATCCTTTGTCTTACAACGTGCCAGTAAAATATGATTAAGGCCTTTCTTTCGATCATCTTTTAGAACAGAAACTGCTTTCTCAGCAATTGCCATATCCGCGCTAATTAAATCATATTCTCTAACGGGTTTAAATTGTATATTTTTATAGTAGCCCTGTTCTTGTGCTTGTTTTAGTGAAAATTCATATATGAATTTTCCATCAAGCTTTTTCTGGTCGTTACGAAAAGGAGTAGCTGTGAATAAAAAAACCTTGTGAGGGTCAAACAGTCCTATAAAATTTCTCCAGGAACTAGCCTCTGAATGATGAGCCTCATCAATAAAATAATGAGAAATGGAATCGCTAATAATGGCTTTTTGATTTTGTTCAAGCCCTGAAAGTATATTTATAGTTGTAACAACAACATTGACTTGGTTAAGAAAATCGACTAGTTCTTTTTCTGTTTTAAATTTTGTAGTAATTATTCCCACGATCGGGTTTAAAGCTTTTTCCGATACTATGCCGAATTTCCTTAACAAGCCAAGGGTAGAAAATTTTTTTGCTAATTGCTCCCGCAAAGCATCTGAGGGAACAGAAATTAGTAATTTATTACATTGATTGGCTATCAATGTAGAAATCATAGTTTCAGTTTTGCCCGTTCCTGTAGGCAATACGACAATTGCTTTATCTCCTTTATTTTGCAGATGAGAAAGAATCGCATAAAGAGCACCCAATTGTGGTGGCCGAAGCCCATGAATATTCTTCTGCAAATCTTCTTTTATATAATTAAAATTTCCATCCCATGACTCCTTTATTTCGGTAGATGTATGAGCCTTAATTAAAGGATGTTTCAGCCATCGTCTAAAATTAAATTTAGATCCCAAAAAATCTTTATTAGTTGGTTTTTTAGAAGAAAGTAAAGCATAATCACATTCTTCTGGGACTTTAAAATCTGGATCGCTAGAAATTAGAATTCTGTCACCATTGGAATTAAGAATGAATGGTTCTTCACTCTCAAGCATGCAGTTCTCAAATTTTTCAGCACCTGTAAAGAACTGTTTAGCTAGATTTCCATCTTTGTTGTAATGGAAAAATTCAACGGTTGGAGTCTTGACATCTATCATCCGGGGTCATTTTAATTGTTTTCAATAATATCAATCTCCACCTCCGTCAAATCATAAAGCTCATAAACTAACTTATCGATTTCTGCTTCTAAAGAAAAGGTGTCGGCGGCGGAATTTTCTTTTTTTGATTCAAGAATTTGATCTACCAAGGATTCTATTTTGTTTTCCTGTTCTACAGTAGGAACCTTGACAGGAAGTAATTCAATCTTGTATTTTTTCCAACGGTTCGTCCCCATCCCTGTAGTCGTACCGATCAGGTTGAAATACCACTCAGAAACTTTAGAGTTTAGGATTGCCAACAGGAATTTTAGTTTTTCCCCTGTCATTAGAAAAGTAGTAGCTTCAGCGTAATAGCCAGAATCATCAAATGCAAATTTTGGGCGGTCCGATATTTCTCCCCAGATTATTTTAGGTTTATTAAAATCTTTCCAGTAAGAAATAGAATCTTGTGTTTCAAACCATTTGTTGCTCGTTTTCTTCCTACTTCCTTTCTTTCCACATTGTTCGAGCCTAAACTTACCCAGACTTAATAAATAATCTCGTACAGCAGGATAATCATCAATATCAATTTTTAATGCGGGAAAAGTACATATGGCCCATTTTCGTGAAAAATCATGCTTGTATTTCTGAACATCTCTCCCCCTCAGAATGGGTTTTATAATATTCGCACTTTCTGGATGTTCTTTAATTAATTCATCCTTCTTTTCTTCCTCAATAATAAATGCTTTATTATATCCTGTTTTAATTCCAAAATTGATTGTCAGGTCAAATTCCTTAAGAGGTTTTGAGTTAGTTTCAATTTTAAGTTTAAGTTCAGTTTCTTTTTGATTTCCAATAAACCAATCGGAAGTTTCTGGAATGACAAAATCAAAACTGTAGTTATTAAAAAATTCGGCTAAAGAAGAACCGATAGCATATTTCTCAGAAAGATTTACCACAGGAAAGGAACTTGTTTTTTTTCCTTTCTGAAGAGTAATAATATTTGACTCTACTGTGGCCTCATCAAATACCTGGATATCTTCAATATTTAAAAGGGCAATAGGATGAAGATTTTCTAAAAAATAATCCTTAAGTAAATTTCCATAGATTCCTCTTAACCATGAATTAGAGGTTATATAAGTAAGATGGCCCTGCGGTTTTAAAATTTCTCCTCCCCGCTCATAGAAAAGACAATATATGTCTGCACCTTTAGAAAAGGTAGTAAATCCTGCCTGTGAAAAATAATCCGACTGTTCCTTTATCTTTGACAAAGAAAAATAAGGCGGATTCCCAATCACCACATCAAAGCCCGCATAATCCCCATTGTCATCCAGGACTTCGGGGAATTCAAAGCGCCATTCAAAAGCGTCCTCAAAGACCTTGTTGTCCTTGATCTCCTGGATCTCGATTTCCAGCTTTTTGCTTTCTTTGGTGAGCTTCTCCAGCCTTTTGTTCCAGGCGGCTTTTTCTCTTTTTGACTGCTCAAAGAGCTGCGTCTGGTTGGCCATTAAAAAGATCTCCCCTTTTACCTTTTCCAGCCTCTTTACCTTCGGGTCATTGGTAGAGATCTCGCTCCTAAAATCGTTCTTGATGTCGTGGATGATCTTCTCCATTTCCCGCTTCTGCTCCTTGTTGTGCGCGTTGCGGTAGGTGTCAACAGCCACCCGGTAGCTGTCTATGTTCCACTTGCTGTCCTTAAGCGCCTTGCTCAGGTCGGCATCCAGGTCAAAACGGCTTATAAGGGAATTACCGCATTTGATATTGATGTCGATATTCGGCAGGGTCTCAAGTTCTGTCTCGTTCTTATAGTAGGCATGCTTCAGTAGTTCTATCCACAGCCGCAGGCGGCAGATCTTTACAGAGTTCGGGTTGATGTCCACTCCAAAAAGGCAATTCTCAATGATGTTCTGTTTCTCGTGGAAAAGCGCTTCCTGTACCCGCTGGCTTTCCTTTCCGGAGGGATTGTATTCAAAAAGCTCCCCGTCATCATCGGTCACGATCAATTCGTCATTGACCACTTCCACATGGTATTCCTTCAGCCTTCTTCCGTGACGATCCTGCAGAATATTGAGATCGTTCTTGATGGCGATCATCTCATTCAGGGCAGAGACCAGGAAATGTCCTGAGCCCACCGCTGGATCACAGATCTTCAAACTATTGATAAGCTCATTGGCCTCCTGCCGGTCTTCTATACGATCATAAAGTGTGTCAAGATCTTCACAGTTCCAGCCTTTGGCCTCATTGAACTTCTGCACCACGGCCTTCCTAATGGTCTCGCGGCACATGTACATGGTGATAAAGCCGGGCGTGAAGAAAGAGCCGTCCTTATAGCCGTTGATCTTTTCAAAGATAAGCCCAAGCACAGAGGCATTAATGAGGGTTTTGTTGTCTTCCTGAATGGTTTCGCCCCCCTCACTGCTAAAATCGTAGGCATTGAGGAATTCGAACAAATACTCCAGCGCATTGAGTTCGCCGCTGCGCTTTTTGCCTTTCTTATCCTTCAGCACGGTGGAACTGTAGATAGGCAACGTCTTATCGTCACGCAGGTTGCTGATGAACAGGGTGGCATGCTCAATATCTGTAGGCTCGAACAGGGAAGAGTTCAGGTAAGGCACCTTCTCAAAAAGGGCTTTTACATCTTCATTCCTGTCCCCGTGCTGCCTTGCCAGCACCTGGAAGAACAAAGAATTTAGGTCGTCGTAATTGTGGATCCTGTCAAGACTAAGGAACTCGTAAGATCTATCTCCTTTATGATAAGTGAGAAGCTGGGCTTCCAGCAACTTAAGAAAAAGGATCCTGTTGAGCCAGGTGATGCTCAACTCCAGGCCCACGGAAAAAAGACGGTCTTCTTGGGTTTCTCCAAAATGCGCAGGGTTGTCCAGCCGGCCAATCTTGTCCATGCTTTCAAGCTGGATGATCGCGTTCTCAAGGAACGAGCCGGTATTTCGTTGCCCCTCTTTTTGCCGCTCAATGATCTTTTTACCTCCCTGTTTGTTTTCGGTAAGGCCTATGATGTGCAGCAGCTCTCCGTAAAAACGTTTATCCAGGCTATTACTGTCATTTGAAAAGGGCAATTTCAGCAGGTGCTCGGGAGAAAGCAATTTGAACAGCGCAATGAGCTTATTGTCGTCTTTGGGATTATTGTTACGCAGCGGTTTTTCGTAGTTCCTGATATCAAAATGCGTAAACTCCACTTCCTGCTGCATTTCAGCAACAAAAGGTTCCGCGATTTCCTTATAGAAGAAGTCGGTCGTTTTCCCGGCCAGCCTACCGGCTTCAAAGTCTGTGAATTGGCTCACCAGTTTCTTGTTCTGCGCGAAAGCTTTTTCAAAGAAATTGGCGTCGAAAATGAACCACTCATTGATGTTTGTCGCCACCAGATATTTTATCTCCAGGTTCTTGTGCGTGATACGCTCCCTTAAATAATAAAGCACCAGTTCATGGAATGCCTTACAATTGATCTTGTCGCGACTGAGCATTTCTGCTCTGTTGGTGGGTTTCTTGGCTTCAATAATGACCCCGACGCTGCTTTTGGCTTTATCGCCATTATGGATCACCAGGTCTGTTCGCCCCTTTGTATTTATAAAATGGCTTGGGTGGTAATAGGTTCTCTTGAGAAAATCGGTTACCAGGTTCTTGTGGAACTCTTCAGATTCAATTTCATTGGTCCTGTCTAGTAACTCGATGAGATTTTGCTTAAAACTCTCTATCTGAGACCGGTTTGGTTTGACCTTAAGGTAAGCTTTATTTAAAGCTTTACGGGGTTTAAGTATATGAAGATTGCCGGTAATGAGGGGCTGGTCTGTATGCATTCAGAAAGATATAATTTGCAATAAAGCAGAAGCTGTAGGGGTCGCCTCCGCCCACGCTTTGTTAAAGCGGTCTTAAAAATAGCATTTTATATTGAAATAGCAGAAGGAAAAACCACAATCCTTGTTAATCTTCATCATTTTATTCATAAAGGAAGATGATCTTCATTTATTTGCCGGGCGTACACCCAAAAGATTGTTTACTAAAGTATTTCCTGCACAAGGGAAAAAAGGATTATTTCAGTTGCTTTTCAAATTCCTCCAGGTACCGGGCAATATGAAATCCATCGACCAAACCATGATGCGCCTCAACAGAAACGGGCAAGAAGATTCTTCCTTCTCTTTTTTTGGACTTACCAAATGTTATTTTGGGTACAGATTCCTTTCTATCCAGATCAGAAGGGTGAAGAAGACCCGTAAAAGAACTCCAGGGAAAAGTAGAGTGTCTTATGAGGTCTTTTTTAATAGCATCATTATTTAAACGCAAGCCTGTAGAGTTCTTAACTGCCAGGATCTCTTTTTGCAACTCCCGATTAAAATTCTCAAAACTTAGCTCGAACGGAATAAAAGCAAAGCCGAAGGTCTCATCTTCCCTACCTATTGTCGTACCTGCATGAATGGTTTCGAATTCCACAACATCATCACCAATAATGCGTAGTTTCAACTCCCTCACTAAATTGACGGCAACCATAGATTTGTGCAGGTAAGACGCGAAGAAAGAAACACCACTTTCTTTTGCCTTTTTGTAGGCGTTTGTACATTCCACCTCTGCCACAACTCCAAAAAACGGACTTTTCATCTTTGAAAAGAATTCAAAATGTTCTCTCCTGTTCCAGTTATTTAGATCTATTTTTCTCATGTTCAGTTTAACCACTATTTATTACTCTTTTTACATTCAAATTTTTAAAGAACAAGCTGATCCTGCCGAACCCCACTAAAAGTCTTTGGACACCATCCTTTTTCAAGAAAATTTTGAAACTCTTCAGACAGTAACAAGTTGGAACCATTTTTCATTTGATTGTACCAAAGCTGCTTTCTTAGCAGGTTTCAATAACATTTTTTTAGTTGTGTTACAGATCTGGTCAATTCTTCCAATGCCAAAGCTCTTCCTTTTTTAAAAAGCAAAACTACAACATTGAATTCCGGAGACGGCATAAAGCCACTGCGCTTTTTATACGTCTCTTTCGGCCTTCAATGTTGTGATCGTACTGCATTAAAAAAGAATAAAGCTCTGGCACTGCCGGAAACAAAATTTCTTCAACTAAAATGTAATGCTATGAAAACTTCTGTCAATGAAATCTCCCTTCGCTATCAAAACACCAAAATCCAAATGGCCATGGCCCCAAAGATCAACTCCTCCAGGGAAGCCTTCAACATCTTCAATTCCATCTGGGATCAAAATGCCATAGCTGCGCAGGAACACTTCAACGTCATGCTCCTCAACAATTCAAACCGGGTTAAAGGCATTTTCCTTCTCTCTTCTGGAGGAATAACAGCTACGCTGGTTGATATTCGTATCCTTTTTGCCGTGGTGCTTAAATCCTTAAGTACAGCAGTGATCATCGCACATAATCACCCCAGCGGAGCTCTTCACCCCAGTACTGCAGATAAAAAGCTTACCGAAAGGATTAAAAATGCAGGGGAACTGCTGGATATTAAATTACTTGACCATTTGATTCTCACTCCCAGCAATGAGTATTACAGTTTTGCTGATGAAGGGCTACTGTGAATGCAGCCCTTTTAAATTTAAAAAAAGCCTCAGGTTCTAGTGAATTACGTTCAAAGGAATCTCTTTCCACCAGAGGAAGGTATTACGATTCCCTTTACGCTTTAATTTCCATAACCCTCTCTTCAAAATTCTCTCGCGAATTCGATCTTGATTTTGCCCGGGTTTTATAAGTATATATTGTTGCTACAGATAAGTTTAAAAATTCAGCAATTTGATTGCTGTCTTGAATCCCCAAACGATAGAGAGCAAAAACTCGCAGTTCAGTATTCAACAAATCCCCTTTTCTTACCTCTTTTTGTTGTTCCTCCGGGAATAGGGCATAAAATTCCTGCTTAAAATCTGGGAACAGCTTTAAAAACACCTCGTCGAATTCCCTGAACAAAGCTTCCCTTTCTTTTTTTACGCTATATTTTTTAAGGTTCTTTAGAACATCTTCTGGTTTTTTAGCCAGGAGTTTTTGAGTTGTGATTTTCTGTATTTTGTCTATTTTCTTGATCAAATCAGAAGTAGCACTAAGAAAATACCGAATATACTCCTGCTTTACTGCATCTGCCTCTTGAAGGCTTGCATTTAGTTCCTGTAATTTATGATTGTAATCTGTGAGGGCTCTTCGGGACCGGTTCCTGTTTTTAAGCTGCTTATAAATGATCCCTATGAAAACCAGCACAACCAATGTTAGTATGCCTAGCAAAATAGCAATGATTCCCAAGGTATTGTTTTGTTTTTCGATTTTAATAAGCTGAGCCCCTTCAATAATTGGAAGTATCGAGGAGATTTCCAGTTTACGATGCCGCGCATTATAAAACGTGGCATCATTCATTGCAATTCTTATAAACTTATTCGCTTTTTCCAGATCTCCGTTCTTATAGAGTTCATTAGCAAGATTTCTAAGAGCCACGTTCTCCATCGTAGCATTTTTAACATCTGCTATGGCCGCCATGGCCAAATAATTTATTGCCTGGTCAGTATATCCTGTTTCAGAATAAAGATAACCAAGACTGGAAGTGGCTACGCCATAGAATTCCGGTGTGAGGTCGAAATTATTGATCCAGTATGTAAAAGCGAATTTTGCTCCTTTCCAGTCCTGATGTTTCATTCGTCGTAAACTCTCCGTTGCCCAATAATAGGATGAATTCGGATCTGTAAATTTCAGGGCTTCTTCAATATATTGGTTTCCCTTTCGTGTATAGTCTAACCCGAACCGAGGATCCTTTGTATAATCTGCCAGAT
Organism: Salinimicrobium catena; assembly: GCF_900102915.1. Lineage (GTDB taxonomy): Bacteria > Bacteroidota > Bacteroidia > Flavobacteriales > Flavobacteriaceae > Salinimicrobium > Salinimicrobium catena. The sequence goes on along the minus strand of NZ_FNGG01000003.1, from coordinate 61,359 downwards.
CATAAAAAGAACGAGCTTTCACAAAGTTGTACCTGAACTTATCGTGATGGGATAGCAGGGAATAATCAATACTATTAAGAGTGTCCAGCGCTTCCTTAAAGAGCCCGGAAGATAAAAGAATAAACCCTTCTTTTATCTTTGCTCGTGATAAACTAAGGCTGTCTTTCAGCTGCAGGGCATTTGCCTTAGCGCGCTCCAGAAATAAGTAGGCCGAATCATATTTAAATGACTGGTATTCTTCTGATAAACTCATATTTATTTGGAAAAGACTGTCTTTTTGACGCTGCAGACGATACCTGTCCAACTTTTGCTGGAGTAAAGAAATCCTTTGATGTTTCTTTTTTATAAAGAATTCCTTCTTTTCAAGCGTCTGCTCGAGTTCCTGAAGTAAACTATCCTGGTCCTGCCCGGGAACTGAATTGGTGACAAACAAAAAAGTCAGAAAAAATATGATACGCATATTTTGATATTTGGGGCTCTGAAAATTCTCATTAAAAGTAACTTTAAGAAAACGTTTGCGCTAAAGTATAAAAATTAGCCAATAAACAGTCCTTTTCGGCTACTCATTCTTCAAGATTTGGTCTTGATTTTCTCAATTGATCCTGATTTATAAAGCTTTGATTATTATTCTCTTGTCTAAAATCACCTCTTAAAATCATCTCGATTTTTAATTGATTTCTTTCCAGGCTTGTGATATCCTCTAATTTTGAAATTCAGATTGCATTATAAGATTTTTTTAACAAACATAAACCTTATGAAAAAAATGAAATTTAAATTTTTATCCCTCTTACTGGCGGTATTGGTATTCAGTTGCTATACCCCTGATGATGGTGACCATGTAGAACCCATTACTACCTACGAAGTCATTGCCGGTGAATGGGGGCTTATGAACTTAACCATGGTTGATGAATTTGCCAAAAGAAACAATATTAAACCCAATGAGGAGAACTTAAGCACGCTCTTTAATTTCGAAGATTTCCGGATACGTTTTGATGTTGATGAGAATAACCGGCCGACTACCTATGAGGTGGTAGGGGATGTTCCTCCTCTTTTTCAGCTAAAGGGATACTGGGATCTTAATAGCGATTTCCAACCAACAAATTCAAGTTCTATTGTCATCAGACTTTATAGTGATGCTGACAAAACCCAGCTAAAGGATGAATTGCATTTAACTTCTGTTCCAAGAACAAACCGTCAAATGGAGCTGCAAATTATCCGTACAACCGATGGAACACCTTTCGTTTCCTATAAGTTCAAATTAATAGAAGAAATATAAATAGCGACATGAAAAAAATTATATATACTTTTTTATTTCTAGCTCTTCTTACCCCCTCTGTGAGTAATGCTCAAGAGGTAATTGGAGCAATCAAAGATATGTGGTCTTACCCTGTGGTATATTCCTTTGATGAGGAAGTTACCTGGTATTTTGACTTGGCCGGTACTTCTGCCGTTGAAAACGAAGATTTCTATATTTGGATATGGTCCCCTTCAGAACCAGATGCAGGGAACTTTAACTCTTCTTCAGACTTCGCAAAACTTACCTATGAGGGTGACATGATATGGAGTTTTACTCTTACTCCAACGGAATATTTTTCAAGAACACCTGAAGAAATTCGTAATAGTGATGGCTTCTGGTTCTTCCTAAAAGACAAAACCGGGACGAAACAAACCGAAGTTACCCAAATGAAATACACAGATTTTTCTGCATTCTATGATGCCGGGGAAATTATGAAAGCCTATCCATCAAGACCATCTTTAAACGAAGGAGTGAGTATTCTTTTCAACTCCAATCTCGTGGAAGGGTTTGAAAATGCTAATAATGTTTACTTCCACAGCGGTCTTAACAATTGGGCAGTCCCTATGGAATACCAGGCCTGGGTTCCTGAACGAGTGGAAAAAACAAGAACGACAAATCTTGGGAATGGATTTTATAAAATGGACTTGATCCCTTCAGAATATTACGGAGTAGAACCGGATTTTGTCATGGAAAACATTGTTTTCCTTTTTGTTGCTGAAGATTGGACTGCGGTAGGCCCTGATCTTATATTAAATGCAGCAGAGGATATCCCACCTCCACCGGCTGAATTTCGATTCTTTCCTCTTCAACTGAGCAAAAAAGATTTTCTAGGGGTGATTAGGATTAATAATGAACGTGGAGTGAATAGTCTTCATTATACCGTTAATGCGGGCCCAAAGGTGATCACCGGAGAATTTACCGGAAACACTACAGAAATCAAAGGATTTATTGACCTGGTGACTGCATTGAAAGATGTTGAAAATGTCTCTGAGATCCATGTAGTGATCGAAGACAATAACGGAAGGGTCATAACAGATACTACAATTCCTTTGATCCCTCTCGATTAACAGCACAAAAAGGCACAATACAATTTTCACTAAAATATCTATTCTAATGAATATTAAAAATAATTTCACAAGTCCAGGAAGAAAACCTGTACTGGGCTCCCTGCTATTGCTCTGCATGCTTCTTTTTACTTTAGGAATGGAAGCACAGGAAAAGAGAGAAATTAGCGGTACCGTCTATGATAAAACAGGGCAACCCTTACCGGGCGCAACCATTTTGGAAAGCGGTACAAGTAATGGAACCACAACAGACTTTGACGGTCATTTCGAAATAACTATTGCCGAAGGAAATAATCTTGAAGTGTCCTACGTAGGATTTGTTACTCGGAACATTCCTATAACTTCAGAAACTTCTTCTCCTTTACCTATTACTCTTGAAACCGATGCTCAAGCGCTTGAAGAAGTTGTACTGGTAGCAGTAGGTTATGGAACAATGCGGAAATCGGATCTTACCGGAGCTATTTCCTCTGTTTCGGGAGATGAGCTGGTAAAAGGAGTTATCTCTTCTACCGAACAAGTGCTACAGGGAAAAGTAGCCGGTCTGACGGTAGTTCAGGGTTCAGGCGATCCCAGCAGTGGAGCTACCATGAGGTTAAGAGGAGGGACTTCCTTAACTGCCAGTAATAATCCTCTGGTTGTAGTTGATGGAATTCCGGGGGTAGACATCAATGCTGTGCAGCCTTCAGATATCAAATCCATTGACGTTCTTAAAGACGCGTCGGCATCGGCTATATACGGTTCTAGAGGAGCAAACGGGGTAATAATAATTACAACAAAGAGCGGTGAATTAAGTGGAATGGCTGTTAACTACACCGGTTATTCCGGAGTGAGTTTTTCTGCCAATAACATTGATATGCTCTCGGCCAACCAGTGGCGAAACTATGTTCGCGAAAATAACGTTACCCAAGCCATAGATTTTGGAGCTGATACCAACTGGCAGGAAGAATTAGAGCAAACGGCTTTTACACAATCTCATACCATAAGCCTCTCAACAGGAAAAGAATTCAGTGGTTTACGAGCTTCTGTGTCATACCTGGACAATGAAGGTATAGTTAAAACCACAGGTCTGGAAAGATTGGCGGCAAGCGTACGCACTTATCAATACGCTCTTGAAAAAGATCTGAAATTTGATATCGGTCTTACTGCAAATATGGATGAATGGCATCCTCTTGATTACAGGATATTCAAAAGAGCTTATAACTTGAACCCCACAATTCCTGTATACACCCGTGAGGGTGAATTTAGCCAAGTAGGCGGCACTCTTTACGAAAACCCGGTGGAGATCATGACAAACAGAACCGCTGATGACAAGAGAAAGCGACTGTTAGGATATTTGAAAACAGAATATAACTTTCTGAATGATTTTAAAGCTGTCGTTAATCTTTCACTGGAGCACAACGCCCACACCGGAAATATCTACAAACCCTCTTATGCAATTATGGAGGGAAGGACTGAAAATGGTTATGCTAATAAATCCTATGACCAGTATACCACTTCTCAACTGGAAACCTATATCAACTACGACAAAACCTTCAATAGCCACAAAGTAAACGCCATGGCTGGGTATTCATTTTTAGAAAACGAGTATGAAGGTTTTGGAGCACAACGAAGTGGTTTTGAAACCGATCTTTTTCTATATAACAATTTGGGAGCAGGACAAGATTATCGCTTGGGTGATGTGTATTCCTTTAAAGGTAAATCCCGACTCATTTCGTTCTTTGCCAGGGGAAATTACTCATACGATAGTAGGTATATGTTTACCGCTACGATCCGAAAAGATGGTTCGAGCCGATTTGGAAAGAATAATAAGTGGGGAACATTTCCATCAGCTTCTGCAGCTTGGCAGATCTCTAATGAAGACTTCATGAGCGACAGTGCAGACTGGCTTACTAATTTGAAATTGCGGGCTGGATACGGTATAACTGGAAATCAAGAAGGAATTGGAGAATACAAATCCTTGTCTATTTTAGGCGTTGGAAGAGATAGCTATTACGACCCTGATACTGATGCATGGAAGGTTGCTTACTCTCCTGTTCAAAACCCAAACCCGGACCTAAAGTGGGAATCAACCGAACAACTAAATATTGGAGTTGATTTTAGCTTTTTCAATCGTATCTACGGTTCTATAGATTGGTACAGCAAGTATACAAATGACCTGTTATATACATATGAAGTTCCTCAGCCACCATATCTGGTGGGAACCATGCTTGCAAACGTTGGAGAGCTCTCCAATAAGGGAATTGAACTTTCTCTTAATGCTAATATAATGGAAGGATCGAACTTCACCTGGGATGCCAATCTTAATTTGTCCAGCAACGAACAGAAGATTGAAAAACTATCAAATCAGGTGTATGAAACGGATATTATTTACAGTGGATCTCTTCATGGGTTATCAGGTATGTCAAACCAATTTTCACAGGTGATCAGAGAAGGATATCCAGTAGGAACATTCTGGGGCCGTGAATTTCTAGGACTTGATGAGAACGGGGAATTCATACTTGGTGAAGAGGACACTGCAATTGGCGATGTTCAGCCTTCCCTTAACGTAGGTCTCGGCATGAACTTCACTTACAATGACTTCGATTTCAGCTTTACCGGTTATGGTAGCTTTGGTCAAGAAGTGCTTAATGCTACAAATATGATGCTTTACGACCAGAACAGATTACCAGCATATAATGTACCGGATGAGTTTTTTGCAACCGGTATTACTTCCACTCCCACCTATTCCAGTTACTGGGTAGAAGATGCGTCGTTTTTCAGGCTACAGACAGTAACCTTCGGCTATAATTTACCAGTGAATGACATGTTCTCAAATTTAAGGATCTACGTATTGGGAGAAAACCTGGCAGTATTTACAGATTACTCTGGAGTAGATCCTGAAGTTGCTACCAGTGGATTAGCAAGCCCGGGAATCGACAGGTTCAACATATACCCAAAACCCACCACGATTTCCCTTGGATTGAACATCTCATTGAAATAACGTGAACGTTACAAAATTAAAAAGACAAAAACATGAAATTTAAAATAGCGAGTTTTCTGTTCAGTGGTATTTTTCTTTTTACCTCTTGCACAGCATTAGATGAAGAGCTGTACGATAAAGTGCAGGACACAGATTTCGGCCAAACCCCGTCTGAAGTCGAAGCCTTGGTGGGAGGAGCCTACTCCTCCTTAAGAGGCTTTAAAGATGACATTTCCACTTCTTATCCTACAAGTGAATATGTGTTTTTCTTGAATGAAGTAGTCTCAGATGAAGCGACAATTCCCACAAGAGGAACAGATTGGTATGATGGAGGCCAATACCAGGAAGCACAACGGCATACCTGGGATGCGGATAACGGAATGATCCTTTCCGCCTGGAGATATTCTTACACTGGTATAGCAAAGATCAATTCCATTATCTATCAAATTGACCAATCGGGTTTATCTGAGGAAGCACAAACACCCATTAAAGCAGAACTTAGAGCCGTAAGAGCATACTATTATTATTTGCTCCTTGATATGTTTGGAAATGTGCCAATTGTAACTGATTTTGAAGACCAGGAACTTCCTGCCAATTCTTCAAGACAAGAAGTATTTGATTTTGTAGAAACAGAATTGTTGGAGTCTATTCCTCATTTATCTTCGGAAATTGCTTATTCCAAATTCACTCAAAACGTTGCTTATGCTCTCCTGGCAAGACTATATTTGAATTCAGAGGCTTTTGTAGGTGTACCAAGGTGGCAGGATTGTATTGACGCATGTAGAAATATTACGGGCTACACTTTAGAACCTGATTACTTTGCAAATTTTGCCACCGAAAATCAGAACTCCAATGAGATCATTTTAGCCATTCCATATGATTCCGATGCTGGAACTCTTGGTAATTATCTTAATTCTATGTCTGCTCACTATCTGCACAGGTTCACGATTTCTCCTATTGGAGATTACCCTTGGAGTGCTAACGGGATCAGTGGACAACCTGGTGCCTATTCGGCATTTGAAGATCACGATGTAAGAAAGAAATCTTTCTTAGAAGGGGAACAAATTCATCTAGGGACGGGCTCAGTGCTTATTATGGATAACGGAGAACCATTGGTGTATACTGAAGAAATAGGAAATTTCACAAATGCCCAACAAAACGAAGGCGTTAGGCTGAATAAGTATGAGCAAAAGGCCGGGGAAACCTGGGAAAGGGATCACGACTGGGTAGTGATAAGGTATGCCGAAGTTCTTATGATGCAGGCGGAGAGTTATGTACGCATGGGATCACCTGATTTGGCAAGACCATTTATAGATCAAATTACAGCTCGTGCTGGTACCGAAACTCCTGCTACTATTGATCTTGATTACCTAAACAACGAACTATTAAGGGAGTTCATTTTTGAAGGTAAGAGGAGAACAGACAACATCAGGTTTGGAACCTTTTTCCAGCCATGGTGGGAAAAAGGTGCAACACCGGAATACCGGGCGATTTTCCCTATACCTCAAGTTGAATTGGACAAGAACACTAATTTGGTGCAAAACCCTGGATATTAATTCCGGGGCTTTGCCTCCTCAAAAAATTAAAAAGATGATAAGAAGAATGATTAATCCATTTATAACCGGCTGTCTTGGAGCTTTAGGAATTTTCTTTGTGGCCAGTTGTGACAGTGATTCTCCTTCAGGTAGTTCCACCACGATTGAAGAATTTGATCCCGTGCCGGTGGCCAAGACAAGTGATACCAAAGTGTACATGCACTACATGACCTGGTTCGAATCGAAAGAAAGTAGTAACAACAATCAATGGGGTTACCACTGGACCATGCAAAATCAGAATCCAGACAATGTTGATGCTGAAGGAAACAGAGAAATCGCCTCGCATTACTATCCCCTGATCGGTCCATACCACTCAGGAGACGAAGATGTTATTGAATATCACCTTTTGTTGATGAAATATTCTGGTATAGATGGTATTCTAATCGACTGGTATGGTACTTATGATGTAAATGATTACGCCATGGTACGAGAAAATACTGAACAGGTAGTGGAAATGATGGATGATGTGGGCCTTGAGTATGCTATTGTTTATGAAGATCGTTTTCTAAACAATGTGGTCAATGCGGAAATGGCTCCCACCCCTGAAAGTGCAGCCAAAAGGGATATGAGATATTTAGAATCCAATTTCTTTTCAGACCCAAATTACATCGAGATAAATAATAATCCGCTTTTAATGGTATTCGGTCCTATTACTTTGGAAACTCCTGAGAGATGGACTGAGGTTTTCAGAACTCTAAACACACCTCCAACATTCTTGACCTTATGGGACAGCTCTTCAGAAGCCGGTGAAAATGCACAGGGAGAATATGCATGGGTTTACGAAAATAATTCATACCTGGAAAACTTTTACACCAATACCCTTCCCTCTTTGGAAATAGGAATGGGCGGCGCGTATCCCGGTTTTAAAGATTTCTATCAGGAGGGCGGATCCTCCAGTAGCATCGGTTGGACTATCGAGCACAACAATGGAGCAACACTGGACCAAACCCTTCAGCTTGCATCAAAAAATAACCTGGACTATTTGCAATTGATCTCCTGGAACGATTTCGGCGAAGGAACTATGTTTGAACCTACAGAAGAATTTGGGTTCTCCTATATTGAAAAGGTAAGAGATTTTACTGGTGCAGAGTTAAGTTTCAATGTTTTTGAAAACATCTTTAGACTATTTTCTTTCAGAAAAGAGTACAGTGGAAATGCTGATGTGCAAAGGAAACTTGATCAGGCCTTCGAGTATTTTGCATCCGTACAACCGGAAAAAGCAGTAGAAATTTTAAACAGTATTGAGGAATAGCATCAGCTTTATGAAAATGAAAAACAAATCGATTAAGTCAATCCTAATTTATACTCTAATTTCTCTGGCATTTGCCTCATGTGTGGAGAAGGAAATTTCGGTTTCATCGCCGGATTCAAAAAACAAAGTGATTTTTTCTCTCACTGATGAGGGAGTTCCATACTATAGCATATTATCAGAAGATGAAATAATAGTATCACCTTCTAAAATGGGATTTGAGTTTGAGGAAACAGCCTCTATGTCTGAAGGATTCGAGGTCATCTCCACCGAAACAAATTCTGTTGATGAGACATGGGAACAGCCCTGGGGGGAATTTAAGCAGGTACAAAATAACCACAATGAGCTTGTTGTGCATCTTAAAGAAAAAGAGGCGCCACATAGATCTATGGACATCATTTTTCGGGTATTTAACGATGGAGTAGGATACCGCTATTCTTTTCCTGAACAGCCTTCTTTGAAAGAGTTGAAAATCTCTAATGAATTAACGGAATTTAATTTTGTTGATGAACCCGAGGTGTGGTGGGCTCCTGTTCATTCAGAGAACAGCTACTATGAAAGTTTCTACCGGAAATCTCCATTAAATCAAACAGACACGATCAATACGCCAGCCACATTTGAACTGAAATCTGGAAAATATTTGGCCATACATGAAGCAAATCTTACAGACTTTGCATCCATGACTTTGTACAATTCAGAAGACAATCAGTATAAAAGTGAATTGGTGCCATGGGCAGATGGAGTTAAGGTCTATACCGAAGCTCCTTTTGAAACGCCATGGCGAACAATTATAGTTGCAGAAGAGCCAGGTGGACTAATGACCTCCACTCTAATGCTGAACCTAAATGAACCATCAGAGATCGAAGACCTTTCGTGGATAGAACCTTCCAAGTACATGGGTATCTGGTGGGGAATGCACCTCGGAAAGTATTCCTGGGGACAGGGAGAGAAACATGGTGCAACAACAGAGAATACCAAAGACTATATTGATTTTGCTGCCGCTCATGGGTTTGATGGAGTGTTGGTTGAAGGATGGAATGTCGGTTGGGATGGAGATTGGACGGCAGACGGAACTGCCTTCAGCTTTACAGAGCCTTATCCAGATTTTGATCTTGAAGAGATCTCAGAATATGCTGCGACCAAAAATGTTCGTTTGATCGGTCACCACGAAACAGCCGGGGCAGCAAAACATTACGAGAAACAAATGGATGATGCCTTCGCATTATATCAAAAGTTAGGAGTAAATGCAGTAAAAACGGGCTATGTCAATAAATACCTGGACAAAAAGGAGTGGCATGATGGTCAGTATGGCGTTAGGCATTACCGTAAAGTCATAGAGACTGCGGCTAAGTATAATATCATGATCAATAACCATGAACCTGTAAAGGGAACCGGTCTACAACGGACCTATCCTAACCTCATGACCCAGGAAGGTGGAAGAGGTCAGGAGTACAATGCCTGGTCGGCAGACGGTGGAAATACTCCAGAACATACAACTGTTGTACCTTTTACCAGAATGCTATCCGGACCTTTTGATTTTACTCCCGGAATTTTTGACTTCGATTATGAAACGCCTAATGGAGCTCGAGTTCAAACTACTTTGGCAAAACAGCTAGCACTCTATGTTGTCCTTTTCAGCCCATTTCAAATGGCCTCAGATCTCCCGGAGAACTATGTTGGAAAACCTGAATTCGATTTTGTAAAACAAGTGCCTTCAATTTGGGCAGATACTAAAGTCTTAAATGCAGAGATAGGTGAATATGCCACTGTGGTTCGGAAAGACTGGGAAACCGAAGATTGGTATTTAGGAGCTATAACTGACGAAAAGGCCAGGAACCTTCAAGCTTCTTTAAGTTTCCTGGAACCAGGGAAGAAATATCAGGCAATAATCTATTCAGATGGCAAAAATGCTAATTACAAAACAAATCCAACTCCTGTAAACATTACGACTAAAACCGTTGAAAGCACCTCTGTTTTAGATCTCAGCCTGCAACCAGGTGGTGGAACAGCCATAAGGTTTAGTCCTTTATAAATAAGAAGTTTGATAGTCGCCTCTTTGTTTTACAAAGATGAACACCCCATGAGAGTAATTTTTGTGGGGTGTTTTTATTTAATGGTCACAACGGCAACGGCAATCAACGGCAACCATTCCAAATCAGAATAAATTAATTCTTTCAAACTATCATTTTATTATCTATCTTTAGAACTCAAAGGAGTGCAAATTTTGTGTTTTGCATACCTTTTTAAAGTTTCGTGAATGATTCGGTGAATTGATTTTCGTGATTAACTGTGAGACACCGGGAATAGAGGGCTTTGAGAAATATCACTGCTTTCTGTCATCCCGACAAGCATAAAAGCGATGCGAGAGCATCGCTTTTCTTGTTTTCAGAAGCGGCCAAAACTTGTTTTGGTGAGCGACCCTGAAAACAAGAAAAGCTGCAGGCGAAGCCGGCAGAGCTTTTATATTTCCAACAATGGATGACATAGGATTCTCTAAATCATAGAAATTCCAAGTTTTCAAATCCCAAATTCCAATTGGCACGATCAAAGTTGAAACAAGAAAAGCTGCAGGCGAAGCCGGCAGAGCTTTTATATTTCCAGCAATGGATGACATAGGATTCTCTAAATCCTCCACCCTTTGGATATACTACAACTCACAAGCACCAAATTCCAAAGTCAAGAAAAGCTGCAGGCGAAGCCGGCAGAGCTTTTATATTTCCAGCAATGGAAGACGAGAAGCTCTACTTAATCCCTGAGAAATACTCCTTGAACTCTCCCGAATCAAACTCCCCCATCCCGTCATGCTGCAGGACAAGTTTTCCTTCAGAGTTTATGATGAAAGTAGTGGGAATTAACTTGGTATGGTACATGGCAGGCATTGGGCCGGTTAGGCGGTAGATCTCGAATTCATAATCATATTTTTCCCTGAATTCAATGGCTTTCTCAAAATCCTGGTCCATGGAGAGCATGAGAAACTCTACATCCTCTCGGTCTTTAACCTCTTTATACAAATTGTGAATGGTTGGCATCTCTTCGATACACGGCGCACACCAGGTTGCCCACACATTGAAAAAGATCACCTTGCCTTTGAACTCTTCCATGCTCACCTGCTCCCCTTTTGAGTTTTTCATTTCCATCTGAAAAGTGGCATCAGGAAATTCTTTTTCGGACTCGCCACAGCCAGCTAGCATAGAGCTAATGGCAAAAATTAACCCAAGGTTTAGGAATTGTGATTTTGAAATGGGTCTAAATATTTTGGTCATGCCTCGAGAGGTTTAGGAAAAAATGTCCGTAAAAATATCATTTTTGTGCATAGCAAAGCCAAAGTTTTATCTCTCCTTTCCGAAACCAGGAACTTCTAATCTTCTTTAGAAAAGCTAAACAGCTGAGGATTAAAATTCACCATCAGCCAGGCCCAGTTTTGGGTATTGTCCTTATCCCCTCCCTTCAGTATTTCCAGGCTCCCGGTTGCAAACATTTGGGAATAGCCGGCATTGACGCTGATGTTTTTGCCCAGTTTGTAACCGGCCACAAGATCTATTTCTGTTCCCAAATAATCACTGTCTGCTTCGGTTATTTCCGCAGCCGATGAAAAGAAATGCGGAATCGCGCTAAAACTGAATTTCTCTTTTGAATAGGTCAGTTTTCCGTAGAGATCCACCAGTCCCACCGAATTCTGATGATTGCCAACGTAGAAGTGATCCATATACCCGTTAAAGGCGTGGTTGGTTCCGAACAATGGAGTGAAAGAATGCAGCTCACCCGAAGTATCATCCATATCTGTTCCTGAGAGATACTCGCCCCCTGCCCCTATTTTCCATGCTTCGGAAAGTGCATAATTCAGGTTAAGGCCGGCATACCAGGCAGAAAGGTCGCGGCCCATTTTTTGTCCTGTTTGTCCGTAAGCCGAAATATTTCCTGAAAAATCCCCTTTTAAAAAGTCATGATAGGCGCCAAAGGTTTGAATATAATCGGTCTTCCCTCCGGTGTTAGCCGCTTCATATTCATATCCGGTGTTCATAAAGAGAAAGCTGAAGCCCACGTTGTCTCTATCCAGGTGGTACCAGGCGAACTGCAGGTTTTGATAGGTGTTGATGGCATAAGGCACTTCAAAAAGCGTTTCTGAAGGCGCATTATAAGCCACTCCCAAATCCAGCCGGTGACAGGCGGCAGGCAACCAGCTGAACAATGCGGCATCATGGCTTTGGCCCTGCTGCGCCCAGTTCACTTCTCCCAAAATACGCTCATTATCATAAGACAGCACCTGCCTGCCCAGCCTTAGTTTAGCTGAAGAACTAAAGTTATACTGCCCGTAAGCCTCAAAAAGACTGATCCCGTTATTGTCTGCCGTTCTCATCGTAGGCACCTCTCCCCACACGCTAATGTTCTGTACAGACAGTTTCACCTCCAGCTCTTCCTGTTCAAAAAGCAGGTTTAACCGCGATCGCTGCGAAACAAAAGTAGCGGGATCCTGTTCTCCTGATAATAAAGTTTTATAACCATTTCTGAACTCAAGGCGTGGCTTTAGCTGTAGATCGGCTTCAAAGGATTGTGAAAATATTGGAGAAACGGCAAAGCAAAAAAGGATAAGCAGTAGTTTTTTGTTCATGGTGATATTTTTATTAGCTGCAGTAAAAGAAGGAAAAGTTGAGAGGATAAAATATGATCGGACTCATGTGTCCGAATTAAAAATGGATTTTCTCAAAACCTTTAAATATTACACGGGATTTCTTTCTAACCTTTAAGAAGAAGCATACATTTGTCGGCAAATTGGGGTGCTTGTCGTTGTGACAGGCTGAGATGATACCCGGGAGCCCTTCACGCTCTGCACCTGATCTGGATAATGCCAGCGTAGGGAATTTCAAAAGTTGCAATCTGCAACCTTAACCTGGTTCATCTTCTCCATTTTTATATAAATTTTAATGGAGTAACTTTTATGAATTTAATCTGGTTGCAATTTATAGGAACCACTTTTGGAGTAGCTCAGGTACTCCTTGCCAGGAAGAACAACGTTCACAATTATTTATTCGGAATTATTTCGGTACTGGTAAGTATTTGGGTATTGTATGAATCGAAACTTTATGCCGATATTCTGCTGCACCTGTATTATCTGGTGATGAGCATTTATGGGTGGTTTTATTGGAAATTCGGCAGAAAGAAACAAGCCGCTCCCATTTCCTGGTCAAGTATTATGGAGCATGTTAAAGCTCTTGCTATCGTTGCGGGTTGTTTTGCACTGATGTCCTGGTGGCTTGCCTTTCACACCAATTCAGATGTACCTTTTTGGGATGCTGCGGTCAGTGCTTTTGCCTGGTCTGGAATGTGGCTCATGGCCAAAAGAAAAATGGAGAACTGGATCTACCTCAACGTGAGCAATGCTATAGCTATCCCTTTACTGCTCTATAAAGAACTTTACATTTATGCAGGCTTAACAGTTTTTCTTTTCGCTGTGGGCACTTCGGGTTACTTAAAATGGAGAAAGATCATTCAAAATGAAAAAAGAGAGATCTATGCAGAAGCTTAGAGAGCAATGCTTGGGAAAAGAAGCTTTTTCCCCGGAAGTTTTAGAATGGATCCAAAGAGAAAACCTGTGGAATCTGTGGGTTCCTAAGACCTACGGCGGTCTCGAAATGCCTTTTTCTGAAGGCTTATTAAGACTGAAGGAACTGGCTGAAATCGACGGCAGTCTTGGCTGGACGGTCACCTTGTGCAGCGGGGCAAACTATTTTATTGGCAACCTTAGGCCTGAAGCAGCTGAAAACATTTTTTTAAATGTGCAAAAGCCAGTCTGCTTCGGGGGAAGTGGCGGAGCTTTTGGCACCGCAGAGAAATCAGGGGATCACTACATGATTTCCGGAAAGTGGCGATATGCAACAGGAGCTCCCTACCTCACCCACTTCACCCTCAATGCCAGAATAACAGACAACCAGAAGGAGTTAACCAATCCAGACGGTTCCACAGTGATTCGCTCCTTTCTTGTTCCTGCCAAAGAGGTTAAGATCATTAAAGACTGGGATACCATGGGCCTTAAAGCGACAGCCACACATTCCTTCGAGTTAAATAATGTGAGAGTCCATAGCAAGCATAGTTTCCTCTATAACGAATTCTATCTCCCTCAGCCCGTATTTAAGATCAACTTTTCGTTATTCGCTGATCTTACTCTATGGGTGAATTATGTTGGAATGGCAGCTCATTATTTTAAGGCAGCAACCCAGATAACAAAACCTGAAAAAACATCAGGTCTGGAAAAAGCCATTTTTGAAGCCGAACAAAATATATCTGCTTATGCCCGTGAAATTGAAGAAATAACTACCTCTACATCAAATTTTTCCGAAGAGTATATTCAAGGGATCCATAGCACAGCAGCTCTTTCTGTGGAAGAGATCTCTCAGGCTATCATTAAGATCCATCCTCATTTAGGAGTGAAAGGATGTAGCAAGATCAGTGAAATCAACCAGGTTTTTAGGGATTATTTTACAGCCACCCAGCATCATATTTTCACTAAATAGGAATCTGGAAAACCCAACAGGCTGTTGCGGATTATTTGTTGAACCTGGGAGTCTTTGGGAAACTCACCTTCATACTTCTACCTTCGTAGATCTAACTTCAGGATTACCTCCCTTCGGTCGGTGATCCTGTGGGAGGAACTAAAGCAAAGCCTGCAGGCTGGCGCCTGCACGGGCTTTTTTGTTTTTCCCTACGACCTCGAACAAGTTCGGGTCTCGTCAAAACAAAAAAAGCCCTGCACTTTCGTGCAGGGCTTTGCTTTGTCGGGGTGGCAGGATTCGAACCTGCGGCCTCCTGCTCCCAAAGCAGGCGCGATAACCGGGCTACGCTACACCCCGAGATCAGCTTACGCTGACAATATTCAATAATCAATTTCCAAATTCCAATGGTCTTCAGTTTAAGTAGACCGGGAACCGGGCGGAGTTTATCCTGAGCGGGTCTCGAAAGAGACACGACGAAGGGCTACACCCCGAGATCAGCTTATGCTGACAATATTCAATAATCAATTTCCAAATTCCAATTCTGAATCTTGAATTAGGAATTCGAAATCCGCACAGCGGAATTCCTAAGCGGCTGCAAATATAGAAAAACACTTCGATTCACCTCATACTTTTTCCATTCTTTTTGTCTTTTCTTGAGACTGCACTTTTCTTTTTATCTTTGAATTTCTAATCAGGTGAAAAAATGAGAGCAAAACACATATTTTTATCAGCCATGGCCAGTACCGTTTTCCTGGCTTGCGGCGAGAACGGAAAATCAACTACCAATGAAACCGCAGCGGTATCAGATAATATTCAGGAAACCAACGGTCCCATCACCATTCCCGAAGAGCAGGTGACCACGACCCAATATGAAACCGAAACTGTTGTACCCGACTTACAAATAGGCTGGGGAATGACATTTCTGCCTGATGGCAGTATACTCATCACCGAAAAAAGCGGGGAACTGATCCATTTTAAAAACGGGAATAAGCAGCAGGTGCAGGGAGCACCTCAGGTGTACGTACGAGGCCAGGGCGGATTCCTTGATGTGGCCCTGCATCCCGATTACCAGAACAATGGCTGGATCTATTTCACCTACTCTTCTTCTGAAGGGGAAGGAGAAGGCGGCAATACCGCGCTAATGCGAGCAAAACTGGAGAACAACCAGCTTACGAATAAAGAAGTGCTCTATAAAGCAGGTCCTAATACTACCAGGGGGCAGCATTTTGGTTCCCGAATAGAATTTGACCAGGAAGGAAAACTCTACTTCAGCATTGGAGATCGTGGAAATCGGGATGAAAATCCGCAGGACATCACCCGCGACGGAGGAAAAGTTTACAGGCTGAACCCCGATGGCAGCATCCCGGCAGATAATCCTTTCGTGGGGCAGCAAAATGCCAAAGAAGCCGTCTACTCTTACGGTCACCGCAATCCGCAGGGAATGATCTTCAATTCAGAAACCAATGAGATCTGGGTACATGAGCATGGGCCGCAGGGAGGTGACGAGATCAACGTGGTGCAAAAAGGCGCCAATTTTGGCTGGCCGGTGGTCACTTTCGGAGAAAATTATGACGGCACTCCTATTACAGATCAAACTTCCGGACCAGATTTTACAGATCCTATTTACTACTGGCTCCCGTCAATAGCCCCCAGCGGATTTGTTTTCGTGACTTCAGATAAATATCCTGAGCTTAAAGGTGATCTGCTTGCGGGCTCTTTGAAATTCCAATATCTGGAACATCTCTCCTTAGACGGTAAAAAAGTGACCGCGCGGGAAAAACTCCTGGAAGGGATAGGTCGCGTGCGTGATGTGGTGCAGGCTCCTGATGGTTTCATCTATGTTTCGGTAGAAGGAAAAGGCATTGTGAAATTACTTCCGAAGCAATGATAAAAAAGAGTCTTCTGCTACTGTTTTTGGCCATCACCATTGGCTGCAAGAATTCTTCGGAAAAGGAAACGGGCGCTGCCATGGCTCAAACCGAAATGAGTGAGGAACTGCAGGAAAGCATCTCCCGCGGCGCCGCTATCTATAACAATTTTTGTTCGTCCTGCCACCTTTCAAATGGGGAAGGGATCACGGGTGTTTTTCCTCCTTTAAAAGGCTCTGACTGGTTCACCGAACAAAGAAAAAAGACCATAAGCGCAGTGAAAAATGGAATTAACGGTCCTATTGAGGTCAATGGGGAAGAATACGACAATCTCATGCCCTCCCTTGGATTAACAGACAAGGAAACTGCCGATGTGCTTAACTATATCTTCAATTCCTGGGGAAATAAAGTGGAAGAACCTGTAACCCCTGAGGAAGTGGCCGCTATAGAAAAATAATAGCAAAAATTATAAGCAGCTAAATAATTACCTTTGCCGCAAAATTAGGATTATGTTGATCATTGGAATTGCCGGGGGTACCGGAAGCGGAAAAACAACGGTAGTAAACCAGATTATTGAGGAGCTGAAAAATGAAGAGGTAGATGTCATTTCCCAGGACTCCTATTACCAGGATACCAGTCATCTCAGCTTTGAGGAACGAAAGAAGATAAATTTTGATCATCCAAAATCTATAGATTTTGATCTGCTGGTATCACACCTTAAGGACCTTAAGGCCGGCAAGAACATTCAGCAGCCCATCTATTCTTTTAAAGAACACAATCGCACCGGGGAGACCATTGAGATCGAACCCCGCAAAGTGATCATCGTGGAAGGGATCCTTATTCTCACCCATCCCGAGATACGCGAGATGTTCGACATCAAGATCTATGTGCACGCAGACAGTGATGAAAGGTTGATAAGAAGGCTTAAAAGGGACATTGCCGAAAGAGGTCGTGACCTGGAGGAGGTGCTCAACCGCTACCAGACCACTTTAAAGCCCATGCACCAGCAATTCATAGAGCCTACCAAAGAATTCGCAGACATCATTATCCCTACCAACCGCTACAACACCGTAGCTGTTGATATTGTTCAGACGATCATTCGGCAGCGTTTGCTCTAATTTCGTATATTTCGATCATGAAGCTAAAAAAGATCCGCAGCAACAAATGGTTCCAAATCTTCAGCAATAAATACATGCTGGTAACACTGGCATTTGTGTTCTGGATGCTATTTTTAGACAGTAACTCGTGGCTCATTCATCATGAGCTGGACACCGAGATCGACGATCTTGAAAAGAACAAGTCCTATTATCTCAACGAGATCTCAAAGGATAAAGCCATTATGGAGACCCTCAATGATTCTCTTGAACTGGAGAAATTTGCCCGGCGCGAATACTTCATGAAAAGGGAGAACGAAGAGATCTTTATTATTGAGCATCAGCAGGAAGACTGAACTTCACCGGGCCATAAAAACAGCAGAAGATGAGCAAGAACCTATTCAGTGAATTTGAGGAAGTATCGGCAAAACAATGGAAGCAAAAGATCCAGTTTGACCTTAAAGGTGCCGATTACAATGAGAAACTGGTTTGGAATTCACTTGACGGCATCAATGTCAAGCCGTTCTACCATCCGGATGAAGCCGGCGTACCGGTTAATGTCCACTCCCCGGCCAACTGGGAAATTGTAGAACAACTCTACGTTTCTTCTGCCGGGGGTGCTAATAAGAGAGCGCTGGAAGCTCTCCAAAAAGGAGCGGAAGCGCTGTGGTTCACTATCCCTTCGGAAGAAACAGATCTAAAAACCCTTTTTAAGGACCTCGATCTGGAAAACGTTCCTGTATATATTAAAACTGAATTCCTTTCAGAAAATTTCAACATACGCCTGAAGGAGACGGCGGGAAAGGGTTCAAAAATCTACTTACAAACAGACATTATCGGGCACCTGGCCCGCAGCGGAAACTGGTATCACGATCTTCAGAAAGACCATGAGGTTCTGGAAACCTCCTTGGAGCATCTGGAAAGTTTTGGTTCATTGATCAGTATCGACCTGGGACTTTATCAGAATGCCGGGGCCAACATTCCGCAGCAACTGGCTTATGCCATGGCCCATTCCAATGAATATCTGAACCACATTACGAAACTGGACTCTTTTTCCGAAGAAAAAAGAAAAAAACTGAAATTCCAGTTCATCACCGCTACAGGTCCAAACTACTTTTTCGAGATCGCGAAAATAAGGGCGCTGAGGCTGCTTTTTTCTACCCTCGCTAAAGAGTACGGCTTTTCTGAAGAATGCCATATCCTGGCCCAGCCTTCAAAAAGAAACAAAACGTTGTATGATTTCAACGTTAACCTGCTTCGCACCACTACCGAAAGCATGAGCGCTATCCTGGGTGGGGCTAACGCTGTTTGCAACATGGCGTATGACGCGCTTTATCATAAGAACAACGAGTTTGGAAGGCGAATTGCCCGCAACCAGTTGCTCATCCTGAAGCATGAAGGTTATTTTGAAAAAGTAAGCAATCCTGCCAACGGCAGCTATTATGTGGAAAATCTCACCCACCAGTTTGCTGAACTGGCACTGGCCATCTTTAAAGAGATCGAAAAAGGTGGAGGTTTTGTGAGTCAGTTGAAAGAGGGTATCATTCAAAAGAAGATCGCGGAAAGCGCTGCGAAAGAACAGGAGCAATTCGAATCGGGAGAACTGGTATTGATCGGGACCAACAAGTTCCCTAATCATGAAGACAAGATGAAAGAGGAACTGGAACTGTATCCTTTCCTGAAACACAAACCCAGGAAGACCCTTTTGCAACCTGTCATTGAGAAACGTCTTGCGGAAAGAACAGAACAGGAGCGATTGAAAAAAGAAGCTTAATTGCTAATTCAGGAGGTTTTACACCTCCTTTTTTTAACCACCAAGAAATGAGCAGAAAAGACCTTCAACACCTCAAGATATCTACAGAAGTCCGGGAATCTCAGGAAAAAGAGACCGGCAAAAAAGAATATTCGGCGGCAGATGTGAAAGACCTGCACCACCTGAAGTTCGCGGCGGGCATTCCGCCATACCTGCGGGGGCCATACAGCACCATGTACGTTTCCCGTCCGTGGACAATAAGGCAGTATGCCGGCTTTTCTACAGCCGAAGAAAGCAACGCCTTTTACAGGAGAAACCTGGCAGCAGGGCAAAAAGGACTTTCGGTAGCCTTTGACCTTCCCACCCACCGCGGTTATGACAGTGACCACGAACGGGTCGTAGGAGACGTGGGGAAAGCCGGGGTCGCCATAGATTCGGTTGAAGATATGAAGATCCTCTTTGACCAGATCCCGCTTGATAAAATGTCCGTTTCTATGACCATGAACGGAGCGGTACTGCCCATCATGGCCTTTTACATTGTCGCTGCAGAAGAGCAGGGAGTGAAACCTGAACAACTTTCAGGAACCATTCAGAATGACATTTTGAAGGAGTTCATGGTACGCAACACCTACATCTACCCTCCTGCCCCGTCGATGAAGATCATTTCAGACATTTTTGAATATACTTCCAAAAACATGCCCCGGTTCAACAGCATCAGTATTTCAGGATACCACATGCAGGAGGCCGGAGCTACCAGTGAGATCGAGCTGGCCTATACCCTGGCAGATGGGCTGGAATATATAAGAAAAGGACTGGAAGCCGGAATGGACATCGACAGCTTCGCTCCTCGCCTTTCCTTCTTCTGGGCCATTGGGATGGACCATTTCACAGAGATCGCGAAAATGAGGGCAGCAAGGGCGCTTTGGGCGAAACTCGTAAAACAGTTCAACCCGAAGAACGAGAAATCCCTGGCCTTAAGAACTCACTGCCAGACCAGCGGATGGAGCCTTACAGAGCAGGATCCTTTCAACAACGTGGCCCGAACCTGTATAGAAGCAGCTGCCGCCGCCTTTGGAGGGACTCAGTCCCTGCACACCAATGCTCTTGACGAGGCCATTGCCTTGCCAACAGATTTCTCTGCCCGTATCGCAAGAAATACCCAGCTGCACCTGCAGCAGGAAACCAATATCACCAGAACGGTTGATCCCTGGGCCGGAAGTTACTACGTGGAATCCCTCACCAATGAAATAGCTGAAAAAGCCTGGGATCTTATTATGGAGGTGGAAGACCTGGGCGGAATGACCAAAGCCATAGAAGCCGGAATTCCCAAAATGAGGATAGAGGAAGCAGCGGCAATTAAGCAGGCTCGAATAGACAGCACTCAGGACGTGATCGTAGGTGTCAACAAGTACAGGCGGGAAAAAGAAGACCCTATCGTGACACTGGAGGTAGACAACCAGACGGTTCGTCGCCAGCAAATAGAAAGACTGGAAAAGATAAGGGCAGAAAGAAATTCAGACAAAACTGAAGCCGCTTTAAAAGATCTTACCGAAGCTGCCCGTTCCGGTGAGGAAAATTTGTTAGCTTTAGCAGTAGAAGCCGCAAGACAACGGGCCACGCTTGGAGAGATAAGCGATGCGCTTGAGGAAGTCTACGGCAGGTATAAAGCGAAAATACAATCATTTAGCGGCGTGTATTCTAAAGAGATCAAAAACGACGACAGCTTCAAAAAGGCCAGAAAAATGGCCGATCAGTTCGCGGAACAGGAAGGCCGCAGGCCAAGAATAATGATCGCGAAAATGGGCCAGGACGGCCATGACAGAGGCGCAAAAGTGGTGGCCACAGGTTATGCCGATGTTGGATTTGACGTGGATATTGGTCCGTTATTTCAGACTCCTGCCGAGGCAGCAAAACAGGCAGTGGAGAACGATGTGCATATTTTAGGAGTTTCCTCACTGGCGGCGGGCCATAAGACGCTGGTGCCGCAGGTGATCGAGGAACTAAAAAAATATGGCAGAGATGACATCATGGTCATTGTTGGAGGAGTGATACCATCGCAGGATTACCAGTACTTGTTCGATGCGGGCGCCGCGGCCGTGTTTGGCCCGGGAACCAAGATCAGCGAGGCTGCGATACAGTTACTTGAAATTTTGATCGATGAGTAGGTTGAAGGTTGAAGGTTCAAGGTTCAAGGTTCAAAGTTGAACGTTGTCATTCCGAGTGAAACGAGGAATCTCTTTCAATTTCGGATTCATTGTTTAACGTTCAAGGTGTCATTCCGAATGAAAATGAGAAATCTCTTTCAATTTCGAATTCAATATTTAATATTCAATAAGTAGTTGCGTTTGAAGAGGTTTATTATGTTATACAAAAAGAATCTACAAAGAAACATTCGTGAATTCGTGGCTAAAAACTTCTAACTTCTAAAATCTAACTTCCAATGATGGATTACACTAAAAAAATGCTTCGGGATGATGCTTTAAAGGGCAAAAACATAGTCGTTACCGGCGGTGGTAGCGGACTGGGAAAAGCCATGACCAAATATTTCCTGGAGCTGGGAGCGAAAGTGGCCATTACTTCACGGAATCTGGAGAAACTTCAGAACACGGCCAAGGAACTGGAAGAGGAAACCGGAGGGCAATGCCTGCCGGTGCAGTGTGATGTAAGGCATTACGAGCAGGTGGAACAAATGCGCGACACAGTTGTTGATAAATTCGGATCTGTTGACATTCTGCTGAACAATGCAGCCGGAAACTTCATTTCTCCTACAGAAAGACTTAGCGCCAATGCTTTTGACACCATCATCGACATCGTATTAAAAGGCAGCAAGAACTGCACCCTGGCCTTCGGAAAACACTGGATAGACAAAGACGAAAAGGATAAAGCCATCCTCAATATCGTTACCACCTATGCCTGGACCGGCTCTGCTTACGTGGTGCCCAGCGCCACGGCAAAAGCCGGAGTACTGGCCATGACCAGATCTCTGGCGGTTGAGTGGGCAAAATACGGGATACGCTCGAACGCGATCGCTCCGGGCCCCTTCCCTACCAAAGGCGCGTGGGATCGATTGCTTCCGGGCGACCTTAAGGAAAAGTTTGATCTGTCCAAGAAAGTACCTCTCAAAAGGGTTGGAGAGCATCAGGAACTTGCGAACCTCGCTGCCTATCTCGTATCCGATTTTTCCGCTTACGTGAATGGAGAAGTCATCACCATAGACGGGGGCGAATGGCTTAAAGGAGCAGGGCAATTCAACCTTCTCGAAGCCATTCCCGAGGAAATGTGGGATATGCTGGAAGCCATGATCAAAGCCAAAAAAGGCAGTTAACAAATTTTTGGGTCAATACCAACGAAAAGAATGTAAGAATTTTCTTTCGATAAAAAGCAGGTTTTCAGCGGTGTGAGGCAAAGAACAGGAATAGAAAATCGGTCAACAGGAAGGATTCTTCTTAAAACTGTTAACAATTTACATTTCGTAAACATATAATAAATTGTATTTTTACCTTTTAAATCCAATAGAATTTAATGGGTAAAATCATTGCCATTGCAAATCAAAAAGGAGGAGTAGGAAAGACTACCACTTCAGTGAACCTGGCGGCATCTTTAGGGGTGCTGGAAAAGAAAGTCCTGCTTATTGATGCAGACCCCCAGGCAAATGCTACTTCAGGATTAGGAATAGATGTTGAAAGCGTAGAGCTGGGAACTTACCAGCTACTCGAGCATTCCGTGAAGGCCGAGGAGGCTATCATGAAGACCGAATCGCCCAACCTGGATATCATTCCAGCCCATATTGACCTTGTGGCCATTGAGATCGAATTGGTAGACCAGGATCAGCGGGAGTACATGCTTAAGTCGGCTATTGGTCATTTAAGAGACATGTATGATTACATCCTGATCGATTGCGCGCCTTCTCTGGGACTGCTTACCCTTAACGCCCTTACTGCGGCAGATTCGGTGATCATTCCTATTCAGTGTGAATATTTTGCTTTGGAAGGATTGGGGAAACTCCTCAATACTATCAAGAGCGTGCAAAAGATCCACAACAACAAACTGGATATTGAAGGCCTGCTGCTCACCATGTATGATGCCCGGTTAAGGTTGTCAAACCAGGTGGTAGAGGAAGTGCAAAAACATTTTGATGAAATGGTGTTCAAGACAATCATTCAAAGGAATGTGCGTTTAAGTGAAGCCCCCAGTTACGGGGAAAGTATTATAAACTACGATGCTGCCAGTAAGGGTGCTACCAATTACCTAAGCCTGGCGCATGAGATCATAAAAAAAAACAGTTAGGAGAAGATGGCGAAGGCGACCAAGAAACAGGCATTGGGACGGGGACTTTCAGCACTGCTGAAGGATCCTCAGAATGACATAAAATCGGCGGAAGACAAGAATGCAGACAAGCTGGTAGGACACATTGTAGAACTGGAACTGGATTCCATAGAGGTAAACCCTTTTCAGCCCAGGACCAGCTTCAATGAAGAATCCCTGCGCGAGCTGGCCTCTTCAATTCGGGAGCTTGGGGTGATACAGCCAATTACCGTTAGAAAATTAGATTACAATCAATACCAGCTGGTATCGGGTGAAAGAAGGTTTCGTGCCTCCAGACTGGTTGGGCTGGAAACCATTCCGGCCTACATTAGGATAGCCAATGACCAGGAATCCCTGGAAATGGCCCTTGTTGAGAACATTCAGCGTCAGGACCTGGATCCTATTGAAATTTCCCTTTCTTACCAGCGGCTTATTGATGAGATCAACCTCACCCAGGAACAGCTAAGCGAGCGGGTGGGTAAGAACAGGTCCACCATTGCCAATTACCTGCGGCTTTTAAAGCTTGATCCAATCGTCCAGACCGGAATGCGGGACGGCTTTCTAAGCATGGGGCACGGTAGAGCGCTCATCAACATTGAAGATCCGCAACTACAGCTGGAGATCTACGAAAAGATCATCGCCAATTCGCTTTCTGTAAGGGAGACCGAAAAACTGGTGCGCAACCTGCAGGAAGGTAAACCTGAAAGCAAAACCGCCGCTCCTGCCCTTCCGAAGAACATCAAGAAAAGTATCAAGGAATTCTCTGAACGTCTTGGTACAAAAGTGGATGTAAAGGTGGCTAAAAAGGGGAACGGAAGGCTTATTATTCCTTTTTCTTCGGAAGAAGACCTGGAAAGACTGAAAAAAATAATCCAGGGTGAAGAGTAGGAACTCCATACTACTGATCTTTTTTTTTCTGTTAACAGGGCAGCTTTTTGCGCAACAAGACAGCCTGAAATTTAAAGCCGAACGTGTAGTTGAAGAGCCCGCGCCAGAATATAAACCCTATGATCCGCTATCGCCGGCCAGGGCCGCATTTTATTCGGCTGTTCTTCCGGGTTTAGGTCAGGCCTACAACGGCAAATACTGGAAGATCCCTATCGTTTATACTGCTTTGGGCGTGGGAGTTTACTTCTACCTCAACAATGATGACCAGTATGACCGCTACCGGGATGCTTACAAAAGCAGACTGGCAGGAAAGACCACAGATGAGTTCATAGATGAGAACGGCACACCAATCATCTCTACCAGCGGACTCATAGAAGCACAAAAATTCTATCAAAGGAACAAGGAGATCTCCATTTTGGTCACCCTTGGCATTTACGCCCTCAATATCATAGATGCCAATGTAGATGCCCATTTACAGCAATTCAACGTTAGTGAAGACCTTTCTTTGAAACCTGCACTTGATTACAACCGTTATAGCGGAAAAGCCGGATACGGTCTAAGTTTAAATTACAATTTTTAAGATGAAGATAGCTTTACTGGGCTACGGAAGAATGGGTAAGACGATTGAGAGACTGGCCACAGAAAGAGGCCATGAGATCGTATTCAAAATAAAAGATGACGTAGCCAATTATGACCTTTCCAAAGCCGATGTCGCGATCGACTTCAGTGTTCCTGATGCTGCTTTTCATAATATCACAACCTGTTTTGAGCAACAAGTCCCGGTTATTTCAGGGACAACAGGCTGGCTTGAAAAATATGACGAGGCTGTGGAAATTTGCAAAGAGAAGAACGGGGCATTCATATACGCTTCCAATTTCAGTCTTGGAGTGAACCTCTTTTTCGAGCTAAACCGGAAACTGGCAGAAATGATGAGGCCCTTCAAGGATTATTCAGTTTCCATAGAAGAGATCCATCACACACAGAAACTGGATGCCCCCAGTGGAACGGCTATTTCATTAGCTGAACAGATCATTGAAAATTCAGATAAAAAAGGATGGAAGCTTGATCATGCGGCAGAAGGTGAAATTCCTGTCAGAGCAAAAAGAATAGAGAACGTACCGGGGACTCATATGGTCTCCTATGACTCCAAGATCGACAGCATCAATATTGAGCACATAGCGCATTCCCGGGAAGGGTTTGCCTTGGGTGCTATCGTTGCTGCGGAATGGATCAGGGACAAAACAGGTGTCTTCACCATGAAAGACGTACTTTTTTAATGTAACAGAACCTAAGTATTTCCTACAAACAAGAACAAAATAACGACTCATGATATTCACTCACTGGATCCTCTTTTTCCTGATAGTTCAGCTCATCCATTTTCTGGGAACCTGGAGACTATACCAAAAAGCAGGAAGAAAAGCCTGGGAAGCAGCTATCCCAGTTTATAATGCTGTGGTCTTGATGAAGATCATCAAAAGGCCCTGGTGGTGGGTGATCCTGTTGTTTATCCCAATAGTGAACCTTATCATGTTTCCGGTGGTGTGGGTGGAAACCATAAGAAGTTTTGGTCGTACCACAACCTGGGAAACGGTACTTGCGATCGTTACCCTTGGGTTGTACATCTTTTACATCAATTATGCTGCAGATGTGGAGTATCGCGCAGATCGATCGTTGCATCCGGGAAGTGCTGCGGGCGAATGGATAAGTTCCATTTTATTCGCAGTGGTAGCCGCTACCATCGTGCACACCTATGTGATGCAACCTTTTACCATCCCTACTTCGTCCCTTGAAAAAACCTTACTGGTAGGAGATTATCTTTTTGTGAGCAAATTCCATTATGGAGCCCGTACTCCCATTACTTCAGTCGCTTTCCCTATGGTTCATGATACCATTCCGGGGCTGGGAATTAAATCTTACCTGAAAGACCCATACATTCCTTATTTCAGGCTACCGGGCTTCCAGAATATTGAGCGAAATGATATCGTGGTATTCAATTGGCCGGTAGATACCGTAAGACAGTTTTTTGACACCTCCGGCATGAGCTATGACAAACCCATAGACAAAAAATCGAACTATGTAAAGCGTGCGGTAGGACTGCCGGGAGATTCTCTGGAGATCATTGACGGAAAGATCCATATCAACAGCCAGCCGCTTCAGCTGCCGGATAGGGCAAAACCTCAATATTCTTACACCGGAACAACCAAAGGACAGCCCCTTGATGCCTACACCCTTTACAAAATGTACGGGATCACTGACGGGTTTTATTACAACCCCAACAGCGGACAATTCTTTATCCAGGCCCTTTCAGAAGAAGCGTATGAGCGGCTGAAAAATAATCCAAATGTCGCTACCCTCAAAAGAGAAGTGACCCCTGCCGGAGAAATGGACCGGGGCATCTTTCCTAATAACCGCAGAAAGACCTGGAACAGAGATAATTTTGGACCGGTATACATTCCGAAGAAAGGGGAAACTGTAAAACTTGACCTGCAATCCTATCCATTCTACCGCAGGATTATCGAGGTGTATGAAGGCACAGAAATGGGCAGGGAAAACCACCTAACCCTTGACGGCACCCAGGTGCTGCTTAACGGCGAACCTGTTGACTCCTATACCTTTAAACAGGATTATTACTGGATGATGGGTGATAACCGTCACAACAGTGAAGACAGTCGTTACTGGGGTTATGTTCCTGCAAACCATGTGGTAGGGAAACCTGTGTTCATCTGGATGAGCCTGGATCCAAATGCTTCCGGATTCAGTAAAATCAGATGGGACCGCATGTTCACCACGGTAGGTGGCAAAGGCGAGCCTGTTTCTTATTTTCCATATTTCCTTGTGATCCTGGTTGGCCTTTTTGGCTACAGCTTCTTCAGAAAAAAGAAAAAGAAATAGCCACTCACTATGCAAAAGGTACTTCTTCACCCCTCCTATTTTGGGCCGGTTTCACAGTTCGTGGCAATGGTACAGGCCGAAAAAGTCATATTTGAGAACGAGGATAATTTTCAGAAGCAAACCTATCGCAACAGGATGTACATCTATGGGGCGAACGGCAAGCTACAGCTGAACATCCCCGTGAAGCATACCGGCAACAAAAGTCAGCATCAGAAGTATAAGGAGGTAAGGATCGAGAATGATTTTCAATGGCAGAAACAGCACTGGAAATCTTTGCAAACCGTCTACCGCACGTCTCCTTTTTTTGAGTTCTACGAAGACGACTTTGCACCGCTCTATTACAAAAAGTTCGAATACCTGCTTGATTTCAATTATCACTGTCTTGAAGTAGGTCTGGAGGAATGCCTCCAATTGGAGCTTGATGTTTCAAAAACCGAAGAATACATCAGGAATCCGGAAGATGTTACAGACGGCCGCATCCTTGCCGAGGCAAAGTCAAAGATCAAACATGACCTTACACCTTACAACCAGGTATTCCAGGACAAATTCGGGTATCTGAATGACCTTAGTGTGGTCGACCTTATCTTTAATGAAGGTCCCAATGCATTGAACTACCTAAAACAACAGAAATTAACTCTTTTCTAATTTAGATCGAAGGTAGCGCTAACCGGAAAATGATCTGAATACTGTACCTCATAGGTAGTGAATTCCAGCACCTCCAGCCCTTCACTTGCCAGGATGAAATCTATTCTTAACGGGAAGAACCTGAAATCGAAGGTACGGCCAAATCCGTTTCCGGCTTCCTTATAGGCGTCATAAAGGCCTTCAGATTTCAGTTCACGGTAAATATATGAGTAGGCTGTATTATTGAAATCTCCCATCAGGATGATCTTATAAGGAGTCCTTCTAATAAGTCTAAGTACGATCTCCATTTGGGTTTGCTGCCGCACAAAGGTCTGCCCCATTCCCAGGAACACCTTTTTGGAATGCTCCTGCTCCAGTTTGTTCATATTCGGCTTTACGCTGAAGGATTGCAGGTGTACATTTATGATCCTTATGGTATCATTTCCTTTCACCACATCGGCAAAAATGGCATTATTGTTACTGCCGGTGGGAAAATCAAGCGACCCCCTGTTTACTATGGGATATTTCGACAGAATGGAAAGGCCAAATTCTGCGCTTCTATCCTTCAACTTGATATATTTATGCGGAAAACCATCGGCTATATCGAGTTCTCCCTTAAAATACTCCTGCATGGCAACTACATGTGGATCTTCTTCTTTCACAAAGGTGGAGATCTTTTTAGGGATATCTATATCCTGAGACCAGCCATATTCATTGAATTGTCGCACATTGTAGCTCATCACCCTGAACTCCTCTTTATCGGGCCCGGCATCTTCAGAAGAAGAGATCTCGTAGATCGAGGTAAGGTGATTGAAACCTATCAGCAGCACGACCAAAGACAATAAAACCTGTCTTTTAAGGCGAAACAGCCAATAGAGAAAAAAGATGATATTCACCAGGATCAAAAAAGGCACCCCGAGGCTAAAGACAGAAAGCAGCGCGAAACTATCCGGCGGAATGTAGGGCAGCAAATAAGAGAACAGCAGCATTGCCGCAAAAAGCGAATTCAGGAAAAACAGGAATTTATCGAACCAGTTTAGGCCTTTCATTAATTTTCTTTTCCTGCGTTGAACAAATAATCCTTTTCCTGCTTGGTAAGACTATCATAACCGCTTTTACCTATTTTGTCCAGTATAGCATCGATCTTTTCCTGCTCCTCTTTTTTATTACGGCTTTTGCGGGTTTCTGCGGCCGACGCAGTAGAATTGCTGCTCTTTCTGCGATGCACGGTCTTTAGATTGCTGCGCCGTTGTGATCTTTTACTGCTGCTGAAGAGTGATCCAAACCAGTCCATCATTTTTTCAAATCCGCTGGCAATGTCATTTCCTTTTCCTAATTGTTTGGCGTAGATATACCCGAAAGCTGCACCCCCTAGGTGTGCCAAATGTCCGCCGGGATTGTTCAGCGGGATCTGGATCACGTCCAGCACCACCAGGAAAGCAGCGATCCACCAGAACTTGATGCTGCCAATAAGCATCAGCCTGATTCGCATATGCGGAATATGGGTGGCGATACCCACCAATACGGCCATCACCGCGGCTGAAGCTCCCAGTAAATACGACCTGCCCAATCCCTGGAAAGCAGGGAACAGATTGTAGCTAGCCATATAGACCAGCGCACCAAAAATGGCTCCCAAAAAGTAGAAATTAAGCAACTTTTTCGGAGAAAAGTAATTCAGAAAATAGATTCCGGAGTAATAAAGGATAAGCATGTTCCCAAGGATATGCCATATCCCGCTGTGCAGAAAGGCATAGGTGATGATAGACCAAGGTTTAAAAAGGAATTCTGCAGGTTCTTTTGGAAAAACGAACCACTGCAGCAGAAAATCCGAATCCAACTGGAAAAGATAAGCAATGGTCTTGAAAAGAAAGAACAGCACGAACACAGCCACGTTTATGACTATCAGTTTCTCAGTCACTGTTGCCGTTTTGAGCTTATATCTAAAGTTTCCAGATCTTCTCATCAATCCCACCTGTTTTGGTTAAACTGGTTCTTTTTCCAGTACCACATCATGATAAATCCAAACAAAGCACCTCCCACGTGTGCGAAATGCGCGATGCCTCCTCCAAATATAGAATATCCCGTAAAACCTGAAAAGAGGTCCAGGCCAATTAATGCCGGAATAAAATACTTTGCCTTGATGGGCACCGGCACAAAAAGCAGAAATAATTCCACATTCGGGAACATCATTCCAAACGCCACCAAAATGCCATATATTGCACCCGATGCCCCTACTGCCGGGGTATTGTAGGCCATATAGAATTCCCGCAACATCTCTTCAGAAACATTGTTCAGGATCCCGGTATTATACTGCCCGGTATCCAGCAACGCATAGATACCTTCCGGCTGCATTCCCGCTTCCACCAGCTCAGAAAAGCCGGTCTGGAAGTGGTAATAGTTCACCAGCGTGTGTATCACGGCCGCGCCTATTCCTGCCGAGAAATAAAAGAAAATGAACTTGTTCTTTCCCAGCATCTGCTCAATGGGACTACCAAAAGCCCAAAGGGCGTACATGTTGAAAAGAATATGCATGAATCCACCATGCATGAACATATGGGTTAGCACCTGCCAAACCCCAAAATTTTCATTTTTAAAGAACCACAGGGAAAAATATTGATACGCCTGATCTCCTAAAGTTAATGTACCTATAAAAAATATGATGTTTATGATCAATAGAACCTTTACGGTTTCGGTCATTCTTCCCATTTACATGAACTTTTTGTCTAATTCGTCTACTGTTAAGGTAATAAATATAGGTCTATTATACGGAGATAAAGTTGATTCTTTGCAGGCAAATAAACTATTAACAATATTTTGTTGTTCTTCGGAATTAAGAAGGGTCCCGGACTTTACGGCCATTCCCTTGGCGAGGGATTTTGCCAGGATATCGATCTGCGAAAAACTGCTGCCGGGCACCTCGTTTTCAAGGTCAGAGAGCAGCTGCTCCAGCAGAATGGCCACTTCACTTTCAGAGATAAGCGTGGGAATACCGGTGATCTCTACGGAATCTTTACTGAAGTTCCCAAAAATGAAGCCCGTTTGCTCCAGCGATTCTTCGTTCTCTTTAAGCAGCTCCATCTCGTTGGTGGAAAACTGAAGCCTAAGCGGAAATAACAATTGCTGGCTCACGGCCGAAGTCACCGTTATGTTCTTTAGTAGTTCCTCATAAAGGATGCGGGAATGGGCCCGGTGCTGATCTATGACCAGGATCCCGCTCTTAAGAGTGGAAACTATGTATTTTTTGTTCAGCTGAAAAGTGGTACTTCCCGAGCTCTTTTCCTCGCTTTGCCCAAAAAGGTTCCCGGTAACCTCATCGCTCTCAAATTCCACCTGATTGATGGCCGAAGGCGTGCTGAAATCTTTCTGATCAAAATCGGTGTACAAACTTTCCCAGCTTCCGGAACTTTTCTCCTTTCGGAAACCTGAAGAAGAATATCCTCCCGATCTTTCATTTTGAAAAGGATTGAAATTAGGATCAACTTCCACCTTTGGCGGCACCGGTCCTTTATTTGAGAATTCATAGGGAGTGTCTAAAGTGGCATCGCGGTCAAAATCGAGAACGGGAGCTACATTGAACTGCCCCAGACTATGCTTGATGGCACTTCGCAAGATAGTGTACAGCGAATGTTCGTCATCAAACTTGATCTCGGTCTTGGTAGGATGGATATTGATATCAATGCTCTTTGGGTCTACCTGCAGGTAAAGAAAATAGCTTGGATAAGCCTTATCCTTCAGCAGGCCTTCAAAAGCAGCTGTAACGGCATGATTGAGGTAGGGACTTTTAATGAAACGGTCGTTCACGAAAAAGAACTGCTCTCCCCTGCTCTTTTTGGCGAATTCAGGTTTCCCGACAAAGCCGCTGACTTTGACGATCTCGGTATCTTCCTCTACAGGCACCAGCTTTTCATTGGTCTTCCCGCCGAAGATGTTCACGATCCGCTGCCTTAGATTGGTCTCAGGCAGCTGAAAAAGCTCGCTGCCATTATGGAACAATGAGAACTGAATTCCTGGGTGAGCCAACGCCACCCGCTGAAATTCATCAATGATATGGCGAAGTTCCACGGTGTCACTTTTCAGGAAATTACGTCTTGCAGGAATGTTGTAAAAAAGGTTCTTTACGCAAAGCGTGGTCCCTTCAGGAGTAACGCAGACATCCTGGGAAACCACTTCGCTCCCTTCGATCTTTATGCAGGTGCCTACCTCATCATCGTTCTGCATGGTCTTCAGCTCTACATGGGCGATAGCCGCAATAGAAGCCAAAGCTTCTCCCCTAAAACCTTTTGTCTTCAGACTAAAAAGGTCTTCGGCTGAATTTATTTTGGAAGTAGCGTGGCGTTCAAAACACAGGCGGGCATCGGTAAGACTCATTCCCTTACCATTATCGGTAACCTGGATGAGCGTCTTTCCCGCTTCTTTAATAAGTACTTTAATATTGGTTGCTCCTGCATCAATGGAGTTCTCCAGCAATTCCTTGATCACGGAAGCCGGTCGCTGCACCACCTCACCAGCGGCAATTTGATTGGCAACATGGTCTGGCAGGAGATGAATAACATCAGTCATTTACTGGGGATTGGTAAAAATAGATAAATCAAAGTCTATGATCCAGAGAAAGATAAGAACCAAAATAGCGATTATGAGAAGTACGCGCGTGTTGATCTCACGGTTCCCGCGGGTACGGCTTAACTTGCGCGCCTCTGCCCATTGCGATCCAAAATCAATGTCATTGGTTGTCTCCTTGTATTTATGGAACTTGGAATCAAAGCTGTAGATATTGCCCGTATCCTTGCCTTTATAATACCGCGGAGTGTAATTATAACGCTGATTTTTTCGCTGCTTGTAAAAATTGAT
The DNA here is from genome assembly GCF_900102915.1 of Salinimicrobium catena. Taxonomy (GTDB): domain Bacteria; phylum Bacteroidota; class Bacteroidia; order Flavobacteriales; family Flavobacteriaceae; genus Salinimicrobium; species Salinimicrobium catena. Next base: position 28,435 of record NZ_FNGG01000003.1, on the reverse strand, counting down.
CCTCAAACTACTTTGTCTTTATTTCCGGAAACTCAAATTTACTCAAAAAGCCCAAGAATTCCGAAGTTTCCTTACGCAAAGTATCAGCCGCAAAAACAGTGCCGTGAGAAGATATTTTAAAAGCGGGCGTCCTTGCGCAGTTGGGCCATCTTGATGGCAGCCACTGCAGCCTCGGCTCCTTTATTGCCGTGTTTCCCGCCAGAGCGGTCAATGGCCTGCTGAATGTTCTGGTCTGTGAGCACGCAGAAGATAACGGGAATATCGCTTTGCACGTTCAGGTCTTTTATGCCCTGAGAGACAGCCTGGCAAACAAAATCAAAGTGTTTGGTCTCACCCTCTATCACGCTGCCTATGGCAATGATGGCGTCAAGCATATCATAGCTCTCCTGCATCTTTTTGCAGCCATAGATCAGCTCGAAACTTCCCGGTACGTTCCAGCGAACTATCTTACGCTCCAGCACCTCATTTTCCAGGAGCACTTTTACAGCGCCTTCATACAAACCTTCGGTGATATTGTCGTTCCATTCAGAAACAACGATCCCAAACCTGAATTCCTTCGCGCTCGGGATCGTGTCTTTATCGTATTCTGAAAGATTCTTTCCTTCTGTAGCCATAGTCTACTGCATTGCCTTTGCCTGTCCTAAATAAACAGCCACTTTGTTAGCTTCGGCAGACTCAGGGAATTCATTCTTGATCCTGTTAAGGTATTCTACAGCCGCGTCTCCGTCTCCTAACTGAATCGCCACAACTGCAGCCTTCAGAAGAAATTTAGGAGTTGTAAAGCTGTTTGTTCTCATATTGGCAGCTTCCTCGTAGTACCCAAGGGCATCCTCTGGCTGGTCAAGCTGCATGAAAGCATCACCAATTCCTCCTTTTGCAAGCGGAGCAATGATCTCGTCGTCGCTTTCAAACTCATCCAGGTTATCGATAGCCTTTTGGTATTGGTTGGTGTTAAGGTATGCCATCCCTGCATAGTAGTGCGCAAGGTTTCCGGCTTTGGTACCACCGTAATTCTCTATGATGTCTTCAAACCCGAATTTTCCCTGTCCTCCTGTCAATGCCAGGTTGTACAAAGAATCGTTTTGGGTTTCCAGCGCCTGGTCAAAATACTGCTGCGCCTGGAACATTTCATTGGCAGCTTCAGCTTCCTTTGGCTCCTGGATGAATTCCTCGTAAGCAAGATATCCCAGGATCACGGCCGCAGCCAATCCAATGATAATGAAAATATACTTTTGATTTCGGGCAACCCACTCTTCGGTCTTACTCGCGCCTTCATCAAGTGTGTTAAATACTTCGGCTGTTGTTGACTGATCTTCTACCGTATTTTGCTCTTCTTCTTTGGTATTAGGTTTATATCCCCTTTTCTTGTAAGTTGCCATAAATAAACGTTAATTGAAGGGCAAAAATAGAATATTTCTTTAAAATTAAAAGGGAAATAATTTGTTTATTTATCCTAATTTGCACGGCCTAAAGGACAGGAAAATCCGGAGACCTTCTTAAAATCATTTTGCTGAAGAACAGCTGTTTATGTTTCTAAAATCCTTATCTCTATTAAATTACAAGAACTTTGAATCGGCCAATTTTGATTTTGACCCAAAAATAAATTGTCTTGTAGGCTTCAACGGAGTGGGCAAAACCAATGTGCTGGACAGCATCTACCACCTCTCCTTCGGAAAAAGCTATTTCAACCCTATCACCAGTCAAAACATTCGTCATAACACCGAATTCTTTGTGATAGAAGGGCAGTTCGAAAAGCAGGGTCGCGAGGAGCAGATCATCGTGAGCGCCAAAAAGGGTCAGAAGAAGGTGATCAAAAGGAACAACAAGCCTTATGAAAGGTTCAGCGAGCATATTGGTTTCATTCCCACGGTGATCATTTCCCCTGCAGACAGGGACCTGATCATAGAAGGCAGCGAAACCCGCCGAAAGTTCATTGACGGGGTGATTTCCCAGAGTGACAACCTGTACCTCAACAGCCTTATCAACTACGGGAAGATCCTGGCTCAGCGGAATTCCCTTCTAAAATATTTCGCGGCAAACCACACTTTTGACCGCGATACGCTTTCGGTCTATGACCACCAGCTGGAAGAACTGGGGAATGTACTTTACGAGAAGAGAAAAGCCTTTTTGGAAACCTTTATTCCTATTTTTCAGAAGCGGTATGCCACCATCAGCAATGAGCGGGAAGAAGTCAGCATTACCTATAAGAGTCAGCTGGAAGAGGAGCCTTTCAAAAAGTTGCTGGAAGAGAACCTTCAAAAAGATATGACGCTCCAGTACACCTCTGTAGGAACGCATAAAGACGACCTGGTTTTCGAGATCGCCGGGCATCCCATTAAGAAATTCGGCTCCCAGGGGCAGCAAAAGTCTTTCTTAATTGCCTTGAAACTGGCACAGTTCGATTTCATTAAGGACCTCAGCAAGGTCTCACCTATTTTATTAATGGACGATGTTTTTGACAAACTGGATGAAAACCGGGTGGCCCATATCGTTGACCTGGTAGCCACCAATGAGCTGGGCCAGCTGTTCATAAGCGACACCCACGCCGACCGCACTGAGAAAGTGGTCAAACAAACCGGCCAAACCTATAAAATGTTCAGGTTATGAAAAAGCTGATTTTGCTGCTTGTTTTAGCAATTGTTTCCACCGCCTGTCATCAACAGTCGGATGAGGAAAAGATTAATAATCTAAACGGTTACTGGGAGATCAAGAAAGCCGAGCTCCCCGAAGGCATTACCAAGGAATTCAAATTCAGCGAACTGGTAGATTACATACAGGTAGAGAACGGGGAAGGCTTCAGAATGAAGGTCAGGCCGCAATTGGGGGGCAGTTTCATTACTTCAAAAGATCGGGAAAATTTCGAGGCTAAGGTTGAAAATGACAGCATTAATTTGTACTATACCACTCCTTACAATTCGTGGAAAGAGACCGTGATCTCTTCCGAAGAAAATGAATTAAAAGTGATCAACCCCCGGGGGATCATTTACACTTATAAAAGATTCACACCTTATTCTACAGATTATGGCCAGGAGGATTAACGACCATTTAAGCATCAGCGAAGCATTGCAGGAATTCGTTTCAGACAACAAACTTCAAAAAGGTCTGGACAAGGTTCACGTGCGCGATGTGTGGAACAGCCAAATGGGCCCGGCCATTGAAAAATATACCACAGCCATCAAACTGGAAAAAGACACTCTGTTTGTACAACTAAGTTCTTCTGTGCTCAGGGAGGAATTGAGCTACGGAAAAGAAAAGATCATCAAGATGCTTAACGAGGAACTGGGCAGGGAGCTGGTCAAAAAACTTGTTTTGCGCTGATTTCTTCGGAAGGAGTTTTCTTCAAAATAATTGCTTCAGAATATTCATTTTTAAAAGCTGGTTTCCACTTCCGGAAAAGGCTAAAATTCCCTATCTTTTAAGGATTCAAAAAGAACAGGATGGTCACCCCGGAAGAAATGGTAGAAAATCAACTGAAGGCCCGGAACATCCATGATCCTAAGGTGCTTCAGGCCATGGAAGAGGTAGACCGCGCCCTTTTTGTTCCCGAAGATCTGCAGCATAAAGCCTACGAAGACCGTCCGCTTCCAATAGGAAGAGATCAGACGATCAGTCAGCCGTACATCGTGGCGTACATGGCCGAGCAGCTTCAGCTAAAAAAAACAGACAGGGTGCTGGAGGTGGGCACCGGCTGCGGCTATAATGCGGCGGTACTTTCCCGACTGGCCCGACACGTCTTCAGCATTGAGATCATCGCCTGGCTTGCAGATCTTGCGGTAGAGAACCTGCAAAAAACGGGTTTTGAGAACATCACTACCCGCTATGGCGACGGGTATTCCGGCTGGGTTGAAGAAGCTCCGTTTGACGCCATTATCTTAACGGCCGCTCCCCCAACCATTCCCAAACCTCTTAAGGATCAACTCAAGATTGGTGGACGCATACTGGCCCCGGTTGGCCGCATCAATCAGCAACTCCTTCTGTTGCACAAAACGGGCCCCGACAGTTATGAGGAAAAACGGCTGCTCCCCGTGCGCTTTGTGCCCATGACAGGCAAAGCAGATAAAGGCGGGAAATATGGCAGATAGATCAAGAAGCACAGCAGCACGCGAATTATTAGAAGGATATTTGGAACGCACCGGAGTTACCGGTGAGGGCGACAGTGCAAAACGGTATCTATGGACAGATGCTTTTGCCGTACAGGCCCTGTTCGGGCTATCTCACATTTTTGAAGACAAATACTTCCAGGACCTAGCTCTAAAATTGATCGCCCTGGTGCATGAGCACCTGGGCAGCCATCATCCCGATGATCTTCGTAAAGACAGGATCAGCGGCCTTTCTGAAAAGGAAGCAGCTTTGCATCCCACCATAGCCGGTCTCCGAATAGGAAAAAACCTGCCGGAGCGGCGGGAGGATCAATCCTATAACAGTCAGCTGGAATGGGAACGGGACGGGCAGTATTTTCACTACCTCACCCGCTGGATACAAACGCTATTACTCGCGCACCGAGAAACAAATTCCGAAGAGTATGCGGTTTGGGCTTTGGAGCTCATACTGGCTGCAGAACGATTTATTTACAGAGAGGGAGATCACATTGGCATGTACTGGAAAATGGACACGGTACTTTCCCGGCCCCTGGTTGCCAGTACCGGTGCCCATGATCCGCTTGAGGGAATGTTCTGCGCAAAGAGCATTCAGCTGGCGCTTCCTGAAAGAGCAGCAGAACTTGATCCTTTGGTGAGGAAGCTGGAAGAATTGTGCCGGGGCAGGGACTGGGCAACTTCAGATGCACTGGGAATAGGAGGATTACTCCTTAACACCACCCGGGCAGCAGAGATCATAGCTCAAAACGGTAAACTGATCTCTGAAGTAAAACCTCAAAAGCTGTTGAAAGACAGCCTTTATAGCCTGCAGATCTTCACTCCAGGGTTTCACGACCAGCAACCGGCAGGCAGAAGGCTCGCCTTCAGGGAAGGTGGTTTATCTTTAGGAATTCGCAGCCTTAATGGCAGAAAGGAAGATCTTAAAATGCTGCAACCTGAACTGGAGCAGCTCCAGAAATATCAAAACGTGGCCAGGAAGATCGAAGATTTTTGGCTGGAGCCTCACAACAGGGAGGCCCGCAGCTGGCAGGAACACCGGGAGATCAACACAGTCACCCTGGCCTGCAGCCTTCTCGCCGTGCAGGCGCCACAGGTATTTTCATAAAAAAACCACCTTTAAAAAGGTGGTTTTTCACTATAACTCCAAAAAAGGGAATTCTTAGAACATTTCTCTTCCGGCGAAATGGAAATCTCCTTCTATTTTAGCGTTCTCGTCGCTGTCACTTCCGTGTACGGCATTCTCACCTACAGAAGCAGCGTATTTTTTTCTGATAGTTCCTTCAGCAGCATCTTCAGGGTTTGTAGCCCCGATCAACGTTCTGAAATCTTCCACAGCGTTCTCTTTTTCAAGGATCGCAGCTACGATAGGTCCGCGGGTCATGAATTCAACCAGTTCTCCGAAGAAAGGACGCTCTTTGTGGATCTCGTAGAATTTCTCGGCATCACGACGGGTCATTTGAGTAAGCTTCATTGCTACTATTCTGAATCCGGAAGTTGTGATCTGCTCTAAAATAGCTCCAATGTGTCCTTTTTCAACTGCATCGGGCTTTAACATGGTGAAGGTTCTGTTTCCTGCCATTATATGTTTTTTTAATTTGGCTGCAAAAATAAGCATTTCCTTCCCATTTACAATAAATTAAACCCAAAAGGCCCTCTTTTCTATCATTTTTTCAGAAACACTAATTTTAAGATCCTCAAATTATAGGTATCTTCGCCCTCTATGACAAATGAAGATATTTCAAAGATCAAGGAGTTGCTGGATACTCCAAAGAAGATAGTCATCGTACCGCACAAAGGGCCCGATGGAGATGCCATGGGTTCTACCCTGGCCCTAAAACTGCTTTTGGAAAACCGGCACCACTATGTTCAACTCATCGCTCCCAATGATTACCCCGAATTCCTAAAATGGCTGCCGTATAGCGAAGAGGTGATCAACTATGAAAAGGAACAGGAAAAGAGCAACGAATATATTGCGGAAGCCGATGTTATCTTCACCCTCGACTTCAACCACCTTTCCCGCGCCGGGGAAATGAAGGAGGCACTCGAGACGGCCAAAGCCGATTTCATCATGATAGACCACCACCAGCAGCCAGATGATTACGCCGTGGTAACCTACAGCGATGTCACCATGTGTTCAACATCTCAAATGGTGTATCATTTCATTCATAACATCGGACTCGAAGACCATATCAACGCGCAGATCGCTACCTGCCTGTACACCGGTATTATGACCGATACAGGCTCTTTCAGGTACCGCTCCACCACCAGTCTTACCCACCGGGTGATCGCTGACCTTATTGAAAGGGGCGCCGATAATACCAACATTCACGAGAACGTATACGACACCAACTCCTACAGCCGACTACAGTTGCTGGGGGTAGCTCTGCAAAATCTCAAGGTGGTGGAAGGTCTAAGAACCGCTTACATCGTGCTGTCTCAGGAAGAACTGGATCATCACAATTTCAAAAAAGGCGATACAGAAGGTTTTGTGAATTACGGTCTTTCCCTTTCGGGAATCGTGTTTGCGGCTATCTTTATTGAGAACAGGGCAGACAACATCATCAAGATCTCTTTGAGGTCAAAAGGCACATTTTCGGTGAACGATTTTGCCAGGAAACATTTCCAGGGCGGTGGCCACATCAATGCGGCCGGCGGAAAGAGCGACCTCAACCTGGCCGAAACCATTGCGAAATTTATTAGTATCTTACCAGACTACAAAACAAGTTTATCCATATGAGGAAGATGACCTTAATGCTGCTGGGGGTATTGATCCTGATGTTTTCCTGCAAATCGCCGGAAGCCAGGAGGCCTGTCACACAAAAATCGGGTTCTTACATCAACGAAGCCATTGAACGCAACAAAAAGATCGTGGCTGCCGAAGAAGAACAAATTCAGGCCATTATAGAGGAAGATTCCACCAATGAATACATCTCCTCCCCTAACGGTTTCTGGTATTACTATAATGAAAAGGATTCTACAACCACTACTACTCCCGATTTTGGTGATGTGGTTGAGTTCGACTATGATCTGAAGACCCTCGACGGCCAGACCATCTATTCCAGTGAAGAGCTCCCTACCAGGACTTACGTGATGGACAAAGAAAAACTCTTCAGCGGAATGAGGGAAGGGCTGAAACTTATGAAAGAAGGAGAAACCGTCACCTTTCTGTTTCCGTCGCACAAAGCCTACGGATATTACGGCGACAAGAAGAAGATAGGCAGAGACGTTCCGGTCATTTCCACCGTAACCCTGCATAAAATAACCGAAGAAAATAAAACCCAAAACCAATAATCCAAGAATGAAAAAGATCAGCTTATTACTCTTTGGCATCGTTTTGATGTCTTTCACGGCCTGCAATGAAGAATATCCAGATCTTGAAGACGGGATGTATGCCGAATTCAAGACCAACAAAGGCATTTTTGTAGCCGAATTGTTCTATGAAGCCACTCCTATGACCGTGGCGAGCTTTGTTTCCCTTGCCGAAGGAGAAAGCACCATGGTACAGGACGATTACAAGGAAAAGAAATTCTATAACGGACTTACCTTTCATCGGGTGATCGAAGATTTTATGATCCAGGGGGGAGATCCGCAGGGAACCGGAAGCGGCGGCCCGGGATACAAATTCCCAAACGAGATCGTGGACACGCTAAAACACGATTCCAAAGGAATCCTTTCTATGGCCAATTCAGGTCCTAACACCAACGGAAGCCAGTTCTTTGTTACTTTGAAGGATACACCGTGGCTCAACGGTATGCACACCGTTTTTGGTGAGGTCGTACAGGGGCAGGAAGTGGTAGACCAGATAGGTTCTGTGGAAACCGGTCCAAACGATAAACCTGTAGAGCCTGTGGTGATGGAAGAAGTTAACATCATTAGAAAAGGTAGTGACGCCAAAAATTTCCAGGCTTCTAAAGTGCTAAGCAAAGAGCTTCAGGATTTCAAAGCTGAAGCTGAAGCCAAAGAGCAAAAAATGACCGAGCTGAGAAATGCCAAGAAAACCCGTTATGAGGAGTTGAAGACTGAAGCCAAAGAGCTTGAAAGCGGTTTGCAGATCACCTTTCTAGAAGAAGGAGAAGGACCTCAGCCAAAGCTTGGGGACACTGTAATGGTGAACTATGAGGGCTACCTGCCAGACGGACATCTATTCGACAGCAACATCGAACAAGTAGCCGAAGAAGCGGGAATGCTTAACCAGCGAAGAAAGGAAATGGGAGGATACGCTCCAATGGCCGTGTTGTACAGCCCAGACGCACCAATGATCCCAGGATTCAAAGAAGGCGTACAGCAAATGAAGGTGGGTGATAAAGCCGTATTGTTCATCCCTGCTCATTTAGGATATGGAGAACGCGGAGCACCACCGGTGATCCCTCCATCTAGTGACCTAATTTTTGAAATTGAACTGGTAAAGATCCAGGAATAACTTTCAAACAGGATTTAAAAAAGAGGCGGCCAAAAATCCCTTTTTGACCGCCTCTTTTTTTATATCAAGATCAGAATTACTTCTTCTCCGGAACATTTTTAAGTACTTCCAGCACGAACTTCCAGTATTTCTGCGCCGAAGAGATGCTGGCTCTTTCATCGGGCGAATGCGCGCCGCGAATGGTGGGCCCAAAGGAGATCATATCCATATCAGGATAGTTATGCCCCAGGATACCACATTCAAGTCCCGCATGGCAGGCAGCGATATCTGCTTTCTCTCCGTTCATTTTTTGATAGAGTTCATCCAGCACCTTCAGGATCGGGGAATCCATATTGGGCGCCCATCCCGGATAAGCGCCTGAAAGTTCCACTTCAAAACCGGCCATTTCAAATCCGGAGCGAATACTGTTGGCCAGGTCAGTCTTGGTAGATTCTACCGAAGAACGGGTCAAGCAAAGTATCTCTATTTTTCCGTTTTTCACCGTCACCCTGGCGATGTTATTAGAGGTCTCGACCAGTCCTTCAATATCAGGACTCATTCTGTACACGCCGTTATGTGCGGAATAGACTGCCTTCAACAGCAATTCCTGCACACCCAGCTCCATCACTTTTTCGGGCATTTGGGTCTCCTCGATCTCAATGAGGAGTTTTGGCTCAAGGGAATTATATTCCTGCTGAATGTCCTGGATCAATTTTCCAGCTTCAGCTGAAAAATCCTCTTTCTGCACAGATTCTATGGTGATCACCGCTTCGCTCTCGCGGGGAATGGCATTGCGAAGACCCCCGCCATTGATCTCGGCGATCCTCATTCCGAAGTTTTCAAATCCGCCGAAAAGAACCCGGTTCATGATCTTGTTGGCATTTCCAAGGCCCTTGATGATATCCATTCCGGAGTGCCCGCCCTGCAGGCCTCTCACTTTCACTTTATAAGCCACGGAATCCTGCGGCACCTCTTCTTCATTGTAGCTGCGGCTGGCGGTGATGTCCACGCCTCCGGCGCAACCAATACCGATCTCATCATCTTCCTCGGTATCGAGGTTCAAAAGGATGTCCCCTTTTAGAAGTCCCGGCTTAAGCCCCATGGCTCCCGTCATTCCGGTTTCCTCGTCTATGGTAAATAACGCCTCAAGTTCTGGATGCGCGATCTCGTCGCTTTCCAGGATGGCCATCATGGTGGCCACTCCCAGTCCGTTATCGGCACCAAGCGTGGTACCTCTTGCACGAACCCAGTCTCCATCAACGTACATGTCGATACCCTGGTTCTCAAAATCGAAATCGGAGTCGTTATTCTTTTGGTGCACCATGTCAAGATGAGACTGCAGGACCACAGCTTTCTTCTTCTCCATTCCCGGGGTGGCCGGTTTCCTGATGATCACATTCCCTACCTCGTCTACTTCGGTTTCCAGGCCAAGGCTATTCCCAAAGTTCTTCATAAACTCGATCACCCTTTCCTCCTTTTTTGAAGGCCGAGGAACGGCGTTAAGATCTGCGAATTTATTCCAGAGTGGCTTTGGCTCCAAAGCTCTTATTTCGTCATTCATTTTGTTGCTTTTTTGAGTTTCCCACAAAGATAAGTTTATTCAATAAAAAATTACCAATGATCAATTATCTACAGAAACGAGAAAATTTCCAAACCCCAAGCACCAAATTCCAATCTTTACCCGAAGCTTTCACCTTCAGAAATTAATAATTCTAAAATCTAACATTTCAATACTCAATACTCATTACTCACGTCTCATTACTATTCTCTATTTTTGAAAAGTGAAGAAAAGATCAGCCCTTATTTTAGCCATGCTTCTCCCCGTTCAGATCGTGGGCATAAGGATCCTGGCCATGTATCCTGCTCTTGTGGAAGAATGGTACAGCCTTGGGATTTACCCGGTTACCTCTTCTTTAATGCGAATGGGCTTAGGTTTTCTGCCGTTCTCGCTGGGCGATATTCTTTACGCGGCGCTGGTGATCATGCTGCTGCGATGGATCTTCAGAAGGTTTAGGCAAAGGTTCAGGAATCCCAAACGGTGGGGTCTTGAAGCCCTGGCAGTGCTCTCTCTCATCTATGCCTGCTTCAACATCTTTTGGGGCTTCAATTATTACCGCCTGCCCCTGCATGAAACCCTTGAAATTGAGAGCGACTACTCCACCGAAGAATTGACAACTCTCACAAAACAGCTAATCGAAAGATCGAACCAGATCCATCTTTCCCTCACCGGGAATGATTCTCTGAAGGTAGAAGTCCCCTACTCCAAGTCTGAACTACTGGAACTAACACCAGTGGGCTATGAGAACCTGGAACACATTTTTCCGGAACTGGATTACGACAAGGTAAGCCTTAAAAGATCTCTATACAGTCTGCCCCTCACCTACATGGGATTTAACGGCTATTTAAATCCACTCACCAATGAAGGGCAGGTAAATACCATTATCGTTCCCTTTAAGATCCCAACCACCGCCAGCCATGAATTGGGCCATCAGCTGGGATTTGCCAAAGAGAACGAAGCCAATTTCCTGGCTTGTCTCTCGACCATGAACCATCCCGACGAGTATTTCAGGTATTCGGGATATACTTTCGCGCTGAGTTACTGCCTCAGCGAACTATATTTCAGGGAACCCGAGCTGACGGAATCTTTAATGGATGAGATCAATTACGGGATCAGGCTCAATTACAGGGAAGTCCGGGAATTCTGGGAGAGGCACAAAAACCCAATGGAACCAGTTTTTATGTACACTTACAACAGCTTTTTACAGGCCAACAATCAGCCCGAAGGCATGAAAAGCTATAGTTATGTGGTGGCTCTGCTGGTAAATTACTTCAAAGATCGTCCGGATTCCTTCTGAAAGGAAAAGATTACATTTTTTTCTATCTTACGGGCTTAATTTTTCATAAACCTACAATCCTAAACTTTTTTATGAGATTCAAATTTCTATTATGCCTCCTGTTGAGTGCCTCCCTTGGCCTGCAGGCGCAGGAGTATTTTCCGAAGAACGACGCCGTCAAGGCCGAAAAGAACACCAATTATACGGTGTTTAAGAATGCAAAGATCCACGTGGATCCTTCAACCGTTATCAGTAACGGAATGATGGCCATTAGAGACGGTAAGGTGACGGCAGTGGGAAAATCCATTGACATTCCTGCCAATGCTGTGGTGATCGACCTAAAGGGAAAGGAAGTCTATCCTTCTTTCATTGATCTTTACACCCACTTCGGGATCGAGAAGCCGAAAAATGAAAATGGTAATCCTTACAGCGGGAATCCGCAGTACGACGCATCCCGCGAAGGTTACTATTGGAACGACCACATTAGACCTGAAACTTCTGCGCTGGAGACCTTTAAATATGACGCTAAAGAAGCTGAAAACCTTCGGAAGCTGGGTTTTGGAGTGGTGAACACTCACATGCCCGACGGGATCGTGCGCGGTACCGGGATGCTGGTAGCCCTGAATTCTGCAGGAACCGAAGGAGACCGCATTTTAGACCAAAAGTCGGCTCAATACCTTTCCTTCGAAAAAAGCGCGAAATCAAAGCAGGTTTATCCTACTTCCATCATGGGAGCCATGGCGCTGCTGAGACAGACTTACCTGGATGCCGACTGGTACGCAAAAGGAAATACAGACAACAAAGACCTGGCGCTTGAAGCATTCAACGAGAACCGCAATCTGGTGCAGATCTTCAAGACAGACGGATTGCTGGACGAATTGAGGGCCGACAAAGTAGGTGATGAATTCGATGTGCAGTATGTTATCGTGGGATCGGGAAAGGAATTTGAAAGGCTTGATGCCATCAAAGCCACTAACGCGACCTACATAGTACCTATAGATTTTCCGAAGCCATTTGATGTGGAAGACCCGTATATGGCCTCTTACTCCAGCCTTGGCGACATGAAGGAATGGAACCAGGCTCCTGCCAACCTTAAGATGATGGCAGAAAAAGGCATTCCTTTCACCCTTACCGCATACGACAATAAAGAATTCAAAGACAACCTTCTTAAGGCGGTGGAATATGGCCTTAGCAAAGAAAAAGCCCTTACGGCCCTTACCACCGTTCCCGCGAAAGTAATGGGAAAAGAAGGTAAGCTGGGGACCCTGAAAGAAGGAGCCTGGGCCAATTTCATCATCACCTCAGGTGATTATTTCGATAAGGAAACTACCCTTTATGAGAACTGGGTACAGGGAAAACGCAGCGTTATCGAGGATATGAACGTTGTTGACCTGAAAGGGAACTATGATGTTGCCGTAGGCGGCAACACCTATAAAGTAAAGGTCACGGGAGAGCCAACAAAGCCGAAGACCGAGGTGAAGCTGAATAACAATAAAATAGGCTCTAAAGCCACGTATAAGAACAACTGGCTTAACTTGCTGTTGTCTTCACCCGATACTACAAAAACTGAATATACCCGACTTACGGCAAAAATCCCGGAGGACGCAAAAAGCTTCAGTGGAAAGGCCATTTTAAGCAATGGTTCAGAAACCACTTTTACCGCTACCCGCACCGGAGATGCTTCCGAAGAAAAAGATAAAAAGGATAAAAACAGTCATCCTGAGGTATTGCCCATAACTTTCCCTAACATGGCCTACGGATTTGAGAGCCTTCCGAAGCAACAGGATATCCTGTTCAAGAACGCGACGGTGTGGACCAATGAGGCTGAAGGGATCGTGAAAAACACCGATGTACTGGTGAAGAACGGGAAGATCGCCAAAGTAGGAAAAGACCTTAACGCCCGTGGCGCGACCGTGATCGATGCAACAGGGAAGCACCTTACCACCGGAATAATTGATGAGCACTCGCACCTGGCGGCATCGGCCGTGAACGAGGCGGGACATAACTCCTCGGCAGAAGTAAGAATGGAAGACGTGATCGACCCGGATGACATAGGGATCTACCGAAACCTGGCCGGAGGGGTGACCACCATGCAGCTGCTGCACGGTTCTGCCAATCCAATCGGCGGGCAATCGGCTATTCTTAAAATGAAATGGGGACAGGATCCTGCAGAAATGTTGCTCGACAATTCGCCCAAGTTCATCAAGTTCGCTTTGGGTGAAAATGTGAAGCAGGCCAACTGGAGCAGCACTTCGAGATTTCCGCAAACGCGCATGGGTGTGGAACAGGTATTTATTGATTACTTCACCCGCGCTAAGGAATACGAGGAACTAAAGAAAAGCGGAAAGCCTTACCGCAAGGACATCGAACTGGAAACCATCATCGAGATCCTGAATGGGGAGCGCCACATCACCGCCCACTCTTATGTACAGAGCGAGATCAACATGCTGATGAAGGTGGCCGAGCAGTACGGGTTCAATGTCAATACCTTTACCCATATCCTGGAAGGTTATAAACTTGCCGATAAGATGGCCGAGCATGGTGCCGGTGGTTCGACCTTTTCTGACTGGTGGGCCTACAAGTACGAGGTAAAAGACGCCATTCCGCAGAACGCTGCCATCATGCATGAAGCCGGGGTGACCGTGGCCATTAACAGTGACGATGCCGAAATGAGCCGCAGGTTAAACCAGGAAGCTGCCAAAAGTGTGAAATACGGGGGCATTTCTGAAGAGGAAGCCTGGAAATTCGTGACACTGAATCCGGCGAAGCTGCTTCACATCGATGACCGCGTAGGAAGCATCAAGGAAGGTAAGGACGCCGACCTGGTACTGTGGAACGACCACCCAATGTCTGTCTACGCCAAACCAGAAAAGACTTTAATTGAAGGAGTGGTTTATTTCGACCTGGAAAGAGACAGGGAACTTAGAGAAAAGATCGACAAACAGAAAAACCTGCTTACCACCCAGATGCTGAAGGCTAAAAACAACGGACTGAAGACGCAGCCGGTGAAAGATTCCAAGAAAGAAGAGCTGCACTGTGACACCATTCATTTAAACTAAAGAACTGATATGAAATTTTTCAAGATAAACCTCCTGCCGGTCCTGCTTTTCATCAGCGCCACCGTTTTTGCTCAGCAAACCCCGGCACCCGAACAAACCACTCCCGTAACCATTGTAGGCGCAACCGCCCATATTGGGAACGGCGAAGTGATCAAGAACAGCCTCATTATCCTCGAAGATGGCAAGATAAGGACCATTACCGATGCTACTTCCACCAAAATGCCATACAGGGGCACAGTGATCGAAGCTCAGGGAAAGCATGTTTACCCCGGCTTCATAGCTCCGAACAGCACGCTGGGGCTGGTAGAGATAGATGCCGTTAAACAATCTGATGACGAGGATGAACTGGGAGAAATGCTGCCGCACGTGCGCAGCATCATCGCCTACAATGCCGAAAGTCAGGTTGTGGAAAGCATGCGCCCAAACGGAGTTTTGATCGGACAGATCACGCCGCGTGGCGGAAGGATCTCGGGCACCTCCTCTATCGTGCAATTCGATGCCTGGAACTGGGAAGACGCGGTTCTTAAAGAAAATGACGGACTGCACATCAACTGGCCAAACACCGTGAGACGCGGCCGCTGGTGGCAGGGAGAAGAACCCGGTATCAAACCGAACGATGATTATGAAAAAGATCTTCTGAAATTATCGGAATTCATCAGGAACGCCAAAGCATACCTGGCAGGACCAAGAACCGATACCAATCTGCCGTTCGAAGCCATGGAAAACGTCTTTGCGGGTAACAAACGCATCTACATTCACGCCGATGCCGAAAAAGAGATCATTGACATTCTCGCCTTTAAAAAAGAGCACGATCTTAAGAACGTGGTCCTGGTTGGCGGTTACGATGCTTTCAAGGTAGCTGACCAATTGAAGGAAAATGATATTCCGGTACTGGTAGGCCGCGTACACGAGACGCCGAACCTGGAGGACCAGGATTACGACCTGCCTTACAAAATGGCGCACTTGCTGAATGAAAAAGGCCTTTTGGTGGGACTGGAGACCAGCGGAGGAATGGAAAGAATGAATTCCAGGAACCTGCCTTTTTATGCCGGAACGGTAGTGGCCTTTGGCGCCGACAAGGAAGAGGCCCTTAAGATGATCACTTCCAATACGGCAAAGATCCTGGGGGTTGACGACCAAATGGGGACTCTGGAAGTCGGGAAAGACGCCACGCTTTTCATCAGCGAAGGCGACGCTCTTGATATGAGAACCAATAAACTCACAAAGGCTTATATACAAGGAAGGGATATCAGCCTTGAAAGTCACCAGACAGAGCTGGCAAAAAGGTACAGCGAGAAGTTCGAAAAGCAGGAAGAAAAATAATTTCTTCTGAAGAAAATGAAGTGGCTGTTTTAAAAACGTAATTGTCGATAACTTGTTTCAGATCCTACCAGATTGATCTGGTATTTAAACAAAGTAGATTCTGAAATAAATTCAGAATGACGATTTCACAGCTTTTAAAACAGCCATTTTTTTATTTTTTAAATTTTCCCGAATCCAGCACCACCTGGGTGGAGGGCAACACCACTTCATCGCCATCTTCGGCGGTGATAAAGACCCGTATGGGTTCGTATGGGGTCATCGTTTCCAGTTCTGCCTTGTTCTTTCGGTTCACCTTTAGGTTTCCAATATTGATGGTGCCGTGTTTTTTCGTTACCATCCACACCACATAATTCCTGCGGGACGGGGTAAGCCTTTCGGGCGCGGCAAGATTTTCCACCACCAGCTTCACCTCATAATTATTGCTGCTATTCTCATCTATTTTAAGCACAGCTTCGGCCGCGGGCACCACTTCAGAATTAGGAAAAACAATATCCTTTGAGCAGGCACTTATCAGGATGGCGGCAAAAATGAAACTCAGCACCCTAAACGCACTTTCAATCGGTAAGGTTTTCTTTTTCGTGTCTTTTTTCTTCATAGCATTGATTTTCAATTAATTTACTTCTTTTTTGAGAATTAAAAAAACAAAGGGTTGATCAGAGATTATTCAGAAGAAGCTACTTTCCTATCTTTGCCACATGCACAAACACATCAGCAGCCTTCACAACCCGGCGATCAAGAGATTGCTGCAGCTTCAGGAAAAATCCAGGACAAGGAAAAAAGAAGGCCTTTTCATCATTGAAGGCAGGCGGGAGATAAGTCTGGCGCTGAAAGGTGGCTATTCCATCAAGGAGATCTATTTCAATCCTGTGCTGCTTTCTGCGGAAGAAGTACAGAAATTACCGGTTTCTGAAAGGACAGAGATCGTTGAAATTTCTTCGGAAGTCTATGAAAAGATCGCTTACCGCGGAAGCACCGAGGGAGTGATCGCGGTAGCCGAAGCCAAAGACCTGAGCCTGAAAAATGTGCAGCTAAAGAACGATCAACCTTTGATCCTCATCGCCGAAGCCCCCGAAAAACCGGGAAATATCGGTGCCCTACTGCGTACGGCTGATGCCGCCGCCGTAGACGCGGTCTTTATTGCCAATCCGCGGACAGATATGTTCAACCCGAACATTATCAGGTCCAGTGTAGGCTGTGTCTTCACTAACCAGATCGCTATCGGAAGCACAACAGAGATCATCGCTTTTCTAAAAGAGAGAAAAATCGGCATTTTTGGAGCCGCTTTACAGGCATCAGTACCTTATGACACGATTGATTTCACGCAGGCCAGCGCCATTGTAGTAGGCACCGAGGCTACCGGATTGAGCGAAGAATGGCTTGAGAACACCACGCAGAACATCATCATTCCCATGCAGGGAGAGATCGATTCCATGAACGTTTCCGTCGCAGCGGGGATCCTGATCTTTGAAGCGAACAGGCAGCGAAGACGCTAATAATTCCGGATTCAAAATTTAAGATTCGAGATTGCGAGTTTCGTGGTTTGTGGTTTAAAAGTTGAAATTTTAATTTTAGCCTCATTACTCACTACTCATTACTGACTACTCAATTCCCCGTACTCTGTACTCCGTAAAAAACTTATATTAGCCGACAATCATATTAAAATCAAAAATTGGAGCCACAAACCCTTTTTTACATCATCATTGCCATCATCGTCCTGGATTTTGTGATCGATAAGATCCTGGATGCCCTCAACGCCATGCATTTTAATGATCCTGTACCCGAGTCGCTGCAGGATGTTTTTGACGAAGAAGAGTATCGAAGGTCGCAGCGGTACAAGAAGACCCGTTACAAGTTCGGGCTGCTCTCCTCCTCTTTTTCCACGGCTGTACTGCTGGCTTTCCTATTTGCCGACGGGGTTGATTATGTAGACGGGATAGCCCGTTCCATTTCTGATAATGCCATTGTGGTGGGACTGATCTTCTTCGGCATCATCATGCTAGCAAGTGATATCTTGTCGATGCCATTCTCCTACTACAGCACCTTTGTGATCGAAGAAAAGTTTGGTTTCAACAAGACCACAAAAAAGACCTTTTTCCTGGACAAACTGAAAGGCTGGGGAATGATGATCGTATTGGGTGGGGGGATCCTGGCGCTCATCATCTGGTTCTACCAGTTCGCCGGAGAAGATTTCTGGTGGTATGCCTGGATCCTGGTGGCTGTTTTCAGCATCTTCCTGAACATGTTCTATGCACGTCTTATCGTGCCGTTGTTCAACAAACAGACTCCGCTGGAGGAAGGCAGCCTGCGGAAAAAGATCGAGACATACGCTCATAAAGAAGGTTTTAACCTGGAAAAGATCTTCGTGATAGATGGTTCAAAAAGAAGCACCAAAGCGAACGCTTATTTTTCAGGTTTCGGAAATGAGAAAAGGGTGACCCTTTACGACACCCTCATCAATGACCTCGAAGAGGATGAGATCGTGGCCGTTCTGGCGCATGAGGTTGGTCATTATAAGAAGAACCACATCATCATAAACCTCATCATCAGCATACTTACCACCGGATTCACCCTGTGGTTGTTATCACTTTTCGTTGGAAATCCGTTGCTTTCCGAAGCATTGGGCGTGGAACAGCCGGGCTTTCATATAGGACTGATCGCTTTCGGGATCCTGTACAGCCCAATTTCTGAAGTTACCGGGATAATCATGAACTACCTCTCCCGAAAATTTGAGTATCAGGCAGACAATTTCGCGAAAAAAACCTTCCGCGGAGAACCTTTGGTATCGGGTTTGAAGAAGCTTTCCAAGAACAGCCTCAGCAATCTCACTCCGCACCCGGCTTACGTTTTTGTGCATTACTCGCACCCGCCGCTGTACAAGAGATTCAGGAACCTGAGTTCATAATATAATTGTTTGTTTTCAACGTAAATCGTACTTTTAATTCATGATGACGGACGCCGCTATTGAAAAAGAAAATAAGGAAATTGCCCAGCAGTACAAGGAGTTGCTGCGCATAAGCTATCAAACCCTGACCGATGAGGACAAGAAGCTCATTCGGCAGGCATTTGACGTGGCCGTAGACGCGCATAAAGACCAGAGAAGGAAGTCGGGCGAAGCCTATATCTTCCACCCTATTGCCGTAGCCAAGATCGTGGCTTCAGAAATCGGGCTGGACGCTACTTCTATTGCCGCTGCCCTGCTGCATGATGTGGTTGAGGACACTGCCTACACGCTTGAGGACATCGAGGAAAAGTTCGGGAAGACCGTGGCGCGCATCGTTGACGGCCTCACCAAGATCTCTCATTTAAAGCACGACAAGGATGTGTCGCTGCAGGCGGAGAACTTCAGGAAAATGCTGCTTACCCTCAATGACGATGTGCGGGTAATTATCATCAAGATCGCAGACAGGCTGCACAACATGCAGACCATGGATTCCATGCGTACAGACAAGCAGGAAAAGATCGCTTCGGAAACCCTTTACATTTACGCGCCTCTGGCTCACCGTATCGGGCTCTATAATATCAAGACCGAGCTGGAAGACCTGGGGTTAAAATACACTGAACCTGAAGTGTATAACGAGATCCTTCAGAAGATACGCGAGAGCAAGGAGGAACAGGATAAATACATAGAGGAGTTCACACATACCATACAGGAGTCACTGGACAAGGAAAGTATCGAGTACACCATCAAAGGCCGGCCAAAATCCATCTATTCCATACGCAGGAAGATGAAGAACCAGAACGTGAGCTTTGACGAGGTATATGACAAGTTTGCGGTAAGGATCATCTATAAGACCAATCCGGCGAACGAGAAATTCCTTGCCTGGAAGATCTATTCGATAGTGACAGATCACTTCAGGCCTAACCCTACCAGGTTGCGCGACTGGATCTCTTCTCCAAAATCCACAGGATATGAAGCTTTGCACATCACCGTGATGGGGCCTAAAGGCCGCTGGGTGGAGGTGCAGATACGCAGTGAGCGCATGAACGAGATCGCCGAAAAAGGTTACGCGGCGCATTACAAGTACAAGCAGGGCAACCAGGAAGACGGGCTGGAGGAATGGGTGAACAAACTTCAGGAGGCACTGGAAAATTCAGAAGTGAACGCCGTAGATTTTGTGGAGCAGTTCAAGCTAAACCTGTACTCCAAAGAGATCTTCGTCTTCACACCACAGGGAGACCTAAAATCCCTTCCGAAGGGAGCGACCCCTATGGACTTTGCCTTCAGCATACATACAGAAATAGGGTTAAGAACCCGCGGCGCCCGGGTGAACGGCAAGCTGGTGCCCTTAAGCACAGAACTAAACAGCGGGGACCAGGTGGAGATCATCACTTCAGAAAAAGCCAAACCCAACTCCAACTGGCTTGACTATGCCACCACGGCAAGGGCCCGCGCCAAGATAAAATCCTCTTTAAAAGAAGAGAAAAAGAACATAGCCGAGGAAGGTAAGGCCATTCTCGCCAGGAAACTGAGGGCTCAAAAGATCCCGTTCAATGAAAAGACGGTGAACGAGCTGGTGATCTATTTCAAGCTAAAAACCAGCCTGGACCTTTTCTACCGGGTGGGCGTGGGAACAATAGACAACCAAAAGCTCAAAGATTACGCGGCTTCCCGAAGCAATGCCCTGGTAAGTTTCTTTAAGAATAAGATCAGGAAACCGAATCAGCCGCAGGATATCGACAAGGATGAGATCACCGCCCAATATGACCAGCTGGTTTTCGGGAAAGATGAGGAGGTGCTGGATTACAAATTAGCAAACTGTTGTAACCCCATTCCGGGCGATAATGTCTTTGGATTCGTGACGGTAAGCGAAGGCATCAAAGTACATAAAAAGGATTGTCCCAATGCCATTCAGCTACAGAGCAATTTCGCGTACAGGATCATTCAGGCTAAATGGAAAGATTCTACCCAGGAAGAGTTCAAAGCGGTGATCAAACTTACCGGAATAGACAACCTGGGGCTGGTAAATGATGTGACGAAGGAGATCTCCAACAACATGAACGTCAACATTAGAAATATTAATTTTGACAGTACAGACGGGGTCTTTACAGGCAGGATAACGGTGATCGTCAAGAACAACAGCATTCTGAAGAAATTAATGGACCACCTTAAAAAAATAAACGGTATCGATAAGGTCTCACGTGAATAATCTTATACCTTTGCACCCAGCATCATGAGCAAAAAAGTAGTCAATAAGAACGATCAGGCAGTGGTAAAGAATGTCTTTACCAAGTACCTGGAAGAGAAAGGCCATCGCAAGACCCCCGAGCGGTTCGCTATACTGCAGGAGATCTACAACAGCGAGGAGCATTTTGATATTGAATCTTTGTATATCAAGATGAAGAACAAAAAGTACCGCGTAAGCCGTGCTACCCTTTACAACACCATTGAACTGCTGCTGGAGTGCGGACTTGTGCGGAAGCACCAGTTCGGGAACAACCAGGCCCAGTACGAAAAATCTTATTTTGACCGCAACCACGACCACATCATCCTGACCGATACGGGAGAAGTGATCGAATTTTGCGACCCTCGGATTCAGTCTATCAAACAGACCATCGAGGAAGTTTTTGACATAGAAATATCCAAACATTCCCTTTACTTTTACGGGAACAAAAAATCAACCGAATAATTCTAAAATTTTATGGCAGTAGACTTGCTTCTTGGACTACAATGGGGAGATGAAGGAAAAGGTAAAATCGTTGATGTATTCACCAAAAAATACGATATCATCGCCCGCTTCCAGGGAGGGCCCAACGCCGGGCACACGCTTGAGTTCGACGGAATAAAGCACGTGTTGCACACCATTCCCTCGGGAATTTTTCACGATAATGCCGTGAACATTGTAGGGAACGGAGTAGTGATAGATCCGGTGATCTTTAAAAGGGAACTGGACAACCTGAAGAAGTTCGACGGCGACTTTAAAAAGAAGCTGCTTATTTCCAGAAAGGCGCACCTCATCCTGCCAACTCATAGACTGTTGGATGCGGCCAGCGAAGCTGCAAAAGGAAAGGCTAAAATAGGCTCCACCCTTAAGGGAATTGGACCTACCTACATGGACAAGACCGGCAGAAATGGAATTAGAGTCGGAGACCTGGAACTAAGCGACTGGAAGGAAAAGTACCGCAACCTGGCCAACAAGCACGAGGCGATGATAAGGTTCTATGATGTTGACGTGCAGTACAATCTGGCTGAACTGGAAAGAGAGTTCTTTGATGCCGTGGAAGAACTGAAAACCTTGAAATTCATAGACAGCGAAGAATACATTTTCAGAGCACAAAAAGAAGGAAAGACCATCCTTGCAGAAGGCGCGCAGGGCTCGTTGCTGGATATCGATTTCGGAACCTATCCGTTCGTGACCTCATCGAACACCACTGCAGCCGGTGCCTGTACCGGACTCGGAGTGGCCCCTAACCAGATCAAGGAGGTATTCGGGATCTTTAAAGCCTATACTACCCGTGTTGGTAGCGGCCCCTTCCCTACCGAACTTTTTGACGAGGACGGGGAAAGAATGGGAACTGTGGGGCGTGAATTCGGCGCCACTACCGGAAGGCCGCGAAGATGTGGCTGGCTGGACCTTGTCGCGCTAAAATACGCAGTGCAGGTAAGCGGCGTGACCCAGCTCATCATGATGAAAGCTGATGTGTTGAGCGGCTTTGAAACTCTTAAAGTTTGTACCGCCTACAATTACCGTGGTGAAGAGATCAATCACCTGCCTTTCAATATTGAGGCAGAAAATGTGACGCCGGTGTACAAGCATTTCAACGGCTGGAAGGAAGATCTTACCGGGATCTCAAGCGCTTCTGAATTTCCGAAAGAGCTAAATGAGTATATCGATTTCATAGAAAAAGAAATAGAAGTACCCATTAAAGTGGTTTCTGTAGGGCCGGACAGGCTGCAGACCATTGAGAGGTAAAAAGAGACAAGACCCAAAAACTGTTTTGGTAAGGGTTAAAATTATATTTTTAGGCGCTGAAAGTTTCAGCGCCTTTTTTAGTTCCTATTGAATTTTCTGAATATGAGAAGACTTTTCACTTTATTAGTCCTGCTGCTGATTTTCAATTCTGCCAATGCACAGACCGGGGTTCCCACATGTTTTAATGACTTAAGATTTGACAAGATATTTTTCGCCATAGATACCCACAAGGAAAGCGAACTGGTCGGCTGGTATCAGAAAGTATTTGGAATGAAGGTCCTTAAAAAGTTTGAGTCTGAAGATAAAAAGGTTACCGGGATCATCTTACAGAAGAACGATCTCTATATAGAAATTCTGCACAACAATGGGTCAGGCAGCGAATTTTCAGGAAAAACAGGAAACGGTCTTAAAAAAGTGGGGCTTTTTGTTGATCATCCGGTTGAAGATCTGCAGGCCTGTCTTAGAAGGAAAGATCTACAGGTAGGGCGTATCTTTCATGACCGGGAAATGGGCGTGAAATTACTTCATCTCACAGACCCTGAAGGGAATGAGCTGGAGATCATCAGTGCTGACACCTTATAAGGTCTTCTGAGACCGGCATAGAGCTTTAGAGTGAAATACAAAAAAGGGAACCCATAGGTTCCCTTTAATTTTTCATAGCAATTATTGTATTACCCCCTGGTAAGCCATCCCCTTTTACTTGCCGTGGCAATGGCGTAAGGAGTGATCCAGAACAATCCAAAGGTGTACAGGATGCTGTATGAATAGGCCCAGAAAGATTCAGACAACTTATATCTCTTGGCATAGAACAGCACCGGAAAGCTGGACCATATAAGGATGCTCAAGAGGGTCGAACTAATGAACAGTACCGGATCCATTAGGATAAAGAAAAGCATCAGCAAAATGGACGGATAGCTCATAATCAATTTTATCACCTGATTGAGGAACAGAAGTCGTGATCCTGCCTTGGAACCTTCCCTGAAATCGGTAAACACATATTTTGCCATTGCGAGGTTCTCCCGAACGTTACTTCTTCCCCACCTGATGAACATTTTATACAGGCCGGTATATTTTTCAGGAACATTGGTATAGGCGAAAGCATTTCTCTGGAAAAGTACGTGGTAACCCTGTTTCAGGATCATATTGGTCATTGCACGATCTTCCCCGATGTCTGAAGGTTGCCCCATAAAGGTCTGGTTGATCCATTCTTCAAGGCAGCCAAAAACGGCTTTTCTTCTATAGGCAGCAAGCGCTCCCGGGGTACACAGTACCGACTCCAGGCTACTTTCGGCCGAACGAACGAACTCGAAACTCAACACAAAGCTCACATCCAGCATCTTGGGCAGTAAAGCCTTTTGACCGTTGTTGAGCACGCGAATATTCCCTGCTACCGCACCGCATTTCTCATTCACCACAAATGGGCTCACCAGGTTACGCAGCGTATCTTCAGTTACTTCAGAATCACTGTCTACGGTCACAAACACCTCTCCCGTACCAATGTTGAATCCGCGGTAAAGAGCGTGGCGCTTTCCTTTATTTACGGGTTGCTGATAAATGCTCACACGGTCACCCAGGTCTTCTTTGGCCTTGAGCATCCAGTTCCAGGTATCGTCCTTACTCCCGTCATCAATAGCCAGTAACTGAAGTTTATGCGCAGGATAGTCACTTTTAGCCAGGCTCATCAAGGTAGCCCACACCTGCTTGCCTTCATTGTAAGCCGGCACGATCACCGTACAGGTAGGCAGCTCCTCATTGCTTACAGAGGAGACAGGCTTATAGCGAAAGTACAGGTACAGGTTATAGAAGAAAAATCCGGCCCTGAACAAGAGTAAAGCCCCCGAGATGATCAAGAAGATCATTCCCCAGGTGGTATCAAGGCCTTCCAGCTGGTACCTAGAAAAATCGCCCTGCAGGGCATAAACCAGGTAGGCGGCACTCATAAGCAACACCAGGCTGCTGGCCCGTACTAAAACGCCCTTTAAATTCTTTGCTTTTTCTCTTGGATTGGAATTTTCATTAACAGCAGAATTCTCTGCAGAAGACATTAATGGATCTGGAGCTATGGTTTTATTTTTCATTCTTAAGTGTTCTGTTTTATTTGTTCTTGTTGTAACCGGCTGTTTCTCTACAGCGGGTTTCCTGCCTGTATTAGCAATCCACGTACCAATAGCTAACAGGCTGTAAAAAAGGTGGTTTTCTGTACTCTTTTCTGCGGAAGTGGGGAATAATTCTACATAAAGCTGGGACATTACCCATCTTCGGGTACACATATTCACTATTGCCCTTATCGAGTTTCGGTTTTCTCGGAAACACTTCGGAAAATCTTTGTTCTTTAGGCCGGTTTCTTCAGCAGAGAATTTGGGTATTGCTGAAGTGTGGAATCCTTCCGAAGTAGCCTCAAAAAAACATAAGAATAAACGCACATTTTTCAATCCTGTTTTTGACTATTTTAGACTGAAAATCAGGCACATGAAAAAGATCACTCTGCTGCCGATCATGCACAGGGGAGACTGGCAGATCTCCATCACCTTTCGGTATGACCCGGAGATGAAGGAGCATGTAAAAAAATTCAACGGGGTAAGGTGGAGCCGAAGCCACCGCTGTTTTTATGTGGGTTTTACTGCTGAAAACAAGAAGAGGCTATTTCAGCATTTCAATTCCAAAGGCTGGTTCATCGACTATTCAAAACTGGGAAGTCCGCCTGCCGAACATGGCATTACCAGGACCGAAAGACCGGTGTACAGCAACAACCAGAAAAAGATGCTGCACGAATATGTCTCATACTTGCGCGGAAGGCGTTTAAGCGAGAGCAGCGTTCGCACCTACTACCAGTTCATCCTGAAGTTCGTGGAGTTTCTTGGCGAGAAACCGCTTGAGGAGGTAAGCCAGCGCGAAATTCAGCTTTTCGTGGAGCAAAAGATCGCCGCTTACGAATATTCCCTGAGCAGTCACCGGCAGTGCATTAGTGCCGTAAAACACTTTTTAGAACTCTACCAGCAAACTGCGGTGGACCTTACAGAGCTTCACAGGCCCAAAAAAAGCAGGTACCTTCCCATCGTGCTTTCAAAAGAAGAAGCGGTAAGATTACTACAGGCTACCCGAAACTTAAAGCACCGCGCCATACTTGCCATGATCTATTCTTCGGGCCTTAGGATAGGAGAGTTATTAAATCTAAGGCTGCATGAAATAGATATACAGCGCAGGCAGCTGTTCATCAATGACTCCAAGGGCAGAAAAGACAGGGTGGTGATCCTGGCAGAAAGCATGTTACCTTTGCTCAACAATTACCTGAGCACCTATCGGCCCAAGGAGTATTTTGCCGAAGGGGAGTACGGCGGGCCGTACAGCGCGCAGAGCATTCGGGCATTTCTAAAACTCTCCTGCAAACGGGCGGGGATCACAAAAAGGGTAACGCCGCATACGTTGAGACATTCTTTTGCCACTCACATGCTGGAGAACGGTATCGACCTGCGGTACATCCAGACCCTACTGGGCCACTCCAAGCCAGAAACCACGATGATCTATACCCACGTTTCGCGCAAGGACCTGTTAAAGATCGAGAGTCCGCTGGACACTCTGGTAAAGGAGCTGATAGAAAACAATAAAAACACAGATCACCTTTTGTTATCCGGCAAGTTTAACAGATAAATGACTATATTGGTTTTGATATAGCGAGTTAAAGTGCAATAAAGGCTGCCAGGCACTGCTCGGCATGAATCCGAAGAGCGGAACCAAACGGCTGGATTGGAAGGGTCAGGTGCTTTGGTTCAAGGATGTCGATTTCGGATCGTAAAATTTATTTTTAAAAGAGGAGAAATCGGAATCCTTGAACAAGTTAGAGAAAAAAAACCATAAAAATTCTGGGGAAAATCCATCCTTTTTGGTCCTGCAGTTGTTGCTTCGGACCCCAAAATGGGACTATCCCATATCTATGATATAGTTAATCCCCTTTTGCTTTCATGCAGCAGAAAGCGGACAGGCATCCTTTACTGCATCTAACTGCGGCTATAGGCAATGCCTGAAGGAACTGACAGATATAAAGGCACTGTTCAGTTATAGAATAAAAGATAGTATATTGAGGAAAATTAAATAACAAGGCACTGCCCATAGCCTGCAACGTTGTGGTGCATTTGAAAAAACATTTATAGATGCGACGATTTTGCTTAATATTATTAGCATTTATTTGTTCAAACGGAGTATTCGGACAAGAGATTTCTAAAGAAGATATTCTGGTAGGTTTTGCGTGTGGAGTATCTGCAGATAAAAGTTCAAAGATCGTTAAAGAAATCACGGAGTTATTAGAAGAAAAAGATTATAATAGTATATCAGAATTTTTATTTTCTAAAAACAGCGGTAAGGTCTTTTTAGCAATTATAGTACTAGAACGACTTGATAAGTACAATTACAATAAGTTAAATTCTGAGCAAAAGGAACGCATCAGACTTTTAAAAGAATATGGTTTACTTGTTTATAATTGTTGGGGTTGTTCAAGCGAATTAAATACGTTAAATGAAATACTTCAGCAAGAAGTATACATGGGTTATGAAGAATGGCTAGAAGAAATCATTCCAATTAAATAACAAACCTATAAATTTAAAAACGCACCACAACAAAGAACTAAGCTAACTTCCAAGGATTTTCACCCCAATTTCGACACGTAATTTTCATCGTAAGGCAATCCCGATTTTGCCACAGCAAAGGCTTGTTTAAGAAGTTTATTACAAACTGCAATCAAAGCTAACTTCTTGCTTTTGCCCTTGGCTATTATGCGCTCATAGATCTCTCTGCAGGCTTTGTTATGTTTACAGGCAGTAAAACTACACATGAACAGCAGGTTTCGGAGCTTTGCATTGCCCATTTTACTAATCCGGCTTCTGCCTCTTACACTGGCACCAGATTCCCTGATAGTGGGTGTAATACCGGCATAACAGCACAGCTGCCTGGCGTTTTCGAAATTGGAAAATCCATCTGTCAGCACCAATAACATGATAGCTGTTTTATTACCCATTCCGGGAATGCTTTTAAGAAGGCTTAGTTGGTTTTGCTGTTCCTCCTTTACCATTACAGTGAGTCGATCCTCCAGGACCTTAATTTCTCTCTGAATTGCTTTAAGAGATCTGTTCAAAGAATGATAAACAGCTTTGGAAGGCTTTCCAAGAACCTTTTCACCATGCAATTTATTCTTTAGGGCGGTACTTTGTTTGGTGTAGATCTCAATCAAACGCAACAACTGAAGTGACTCAGCCTGGTTCTCATCTTTGGCTGTATACAATGGAACTTCA
Source organism: Salinimicrobium catena (assembly GCF_900102915.1). Taxonomy (GTDB): domain Bacteria; phylum Bacteroidota; class Bacteroidia; order Flavobacteriales; family Flavobacteriaceae; genus Salinimicrobium; species Salinimicrobium catena. The sequence goes on along the minus strand of NZ_FNGG01000003.1, from coordinate 530 downwards.
TTAACTGTGGCGTATTCACAGATCGCCCGGGCATCAGATTTATCAGTTTTAATCTTTGAGAGTTTCATCTGGATAAAACGCTTTACTGACAAGGGATTCACTACAGACACCTTTACACCCTGTTCGTAAAGGAACTGTGCCAGCCTGTAATGATAGTAACCGGTAGCTTCCATAACCACCAAATCTTGATCAGAAAGAGACTTAAGAAAGCTTTTAAAGCCGTTGCTGTCATTAGAAAATTGGTAATGTTTTCCGGCAGAGTCAGCAACATCAAACACATCTTTGCTGATGTCTACTCCGTAAATTTGGTTACATTTATTCATTAGAAATTGATTAGGAAAGGACACCTACTTTATTTTCATCGACTTAAAAACGAGATCCAGGTCTCATAGAACTAAACGAAATTGAAGTAGAAAAGAGAGGGGATTATCAATGTTGACGGAATCTATAGTTCCCACGGTTAATTTAACCTTACTCCTCTCTTTTGTTCTTTCTGGTTAGTGGGTAAAAGTTAGGAAATCAAACTTAAG
>NZ_FNGG01000008.1 GCF_900102915.1 Salinimicrobium catena | reverse complement strand
GGGGCTCACCTCTTCCCATTCCGAACAGAGAAGTTAAGCCCGTTAGCGCAGATGGTACTGCTATCTTGTGGGAGAGTATGTCGCCGCCTTTTTTTAAAGCCTCAACAGCAATGTTGAGGCTTTTTTTTTGGAGTAAATTTAAACCTGGAAACGGATCTCAGCTCCCTCCTTTGAAAGGGAGGGAAAGTCCGCAGGATAGGGAGGGTGTGGAGCCTCCCATCCCGATGCTTCGAAAATACTGCTATCTTGTGGAGTCCCGATAGCTATCGGGGAGGCCTGTCCTGAGCAAAGTCGAAGGAACGCCGCCCCTGAAGAGGGGTGTCCGGAGGTCGGGGTGGGTCTTACTCTGCATACTTTATATAAGATCTGGAAAGAATATTCAGCTAAGGTCCTTAATGAGGAGATTTTAGAAGCTTTAAGTTCCGGAAATTCTCTATTAATTAAACTTCCTGGCAAGTCTCTCAGCCTTTCAACCTCTGGATTACAACCAAGGTATAGGTAATTTAAACCTGCCAAAAGGGTTTACTCTTTTGAATTTATTCGACAGTGTAAGTCAAGAAATCCGTTTCCGATAACCGGAAATATCCAAAAGCATAATTCTCAGGATTCGTGGTGTTGACAATATTGCCTCTTACAATTGTAGGCTGAGTCTGGAAGGGCCCGCCCGCAGTGCCAGATTGAGACCTAAGGATAAACAGGTATTCGTAAAACCTTTGTGATATACCCTGAATCTCAAAACCCACCTTGTCTCCAGGTTCAATGTCCTCTTCACTAAAAAAGGCAAAAGTACGATTGCCGTCGGTGAATTCATCATCATAGATCTGTAATACCAGGTCATCATGGAAAAAACGGAAGAGGTAAAAATTCTCTTCCCCGGCAGGATCTGTATAAAACAACCTGAATTCAGTTTCATCTCCTGAAAAGCCCCGGTCATTTAATTGAACTACCTCTTCGATCCCCGGCGTTTGGACGAATTCCTCAGTCGCCCGATATTCCTGATCATTATAAATCACTAGCAGTTCAAAAACTCCTTCCGCAGAGGGAGAAATTTCGTCATTGATATAAATCCCGGGGTCTGATTCCTCAAAAGAATATTCCCTGCCGTCCGGACCAAAGACAGATACCAAAGCACCTTCTGCGGGTGGTACCTCTTCTTCGAAATATGGAGCTGTAGTAGTTAGCCGTATATACTGAGTGTCATTTTCTTCCTCTTTGGTCCAGAGCAGCGATGCTTCGATCACTAACCTTGGAGCTGACTGTTCAAGTTCAACTTCTACTACCTCCTCACAGGACAACAGGGGTAAAAAAAGGAATATAAAAAACAGCTTTTTCATACCTTAAAATTTGAAGTTATAGGTTACCGATGGAACAATTCCGAAAAGAGAAAGTCTTAAAGCTTCATTTCTTCCTGTATCCTCATTATTTCTGAAAGACATGGAAACGGCATTCTTTCTAGCGTATAAATTATAGATCCCAAAATTCCAGGAAGATTGGTAGTTCCTGTTATTATTTTTCCCAGGAGTATATGTAGCTGAAATATCCAGCCTGTGATAATCTGGTAGCCGATTGCTATTGCGGCGCGAGTAAACCGGGATGGTAAGATTTTCAAATTTATATTGCGCTGTAGGAAAAGTGGTGGGCAGCCCGGTTTGATAAACAAAATTGGCGCTAAATTCCCATTTCTCATTGAGTTCATAATTTCCGGTCAATGAAAAGTCGTGAGGTTTGTCATACGCAGTGGAATACCATTTTGAATTATTGATGCCTGGTTCGGTTTTTGTTCTTCCGGGTGTTCGTTGTTCAGAAGTAGAGAGGGTGTAGGCCAGCCAACCGGTCAAGCGACCGTTATTTTTCCGAAGTAAAATTTCCAGACCATATGCTCGCGCTTCGCCGGTAAGGATCACCTGCTCAATGGCGTTGTTCGCGATAAGGTTTGCGCCGTCTATATAGTCAAGCCTGTTGGTTATATCTTTGTAAAAGGTTTCTACTTCAAGAGAATAGTTTTGCGAAAATGTTTGAAAATACCCTGCTGCCACCTGGTCCAGTTGCTGTGGCTCAATGTATCTTCCGCTTGGTGTCCAGACATCCAGGGGAGTTGGAGAACTTGTGTTAGTGATCAAATGAAGATACTGGGTCATTCTGTTATAACTTAGCTTCACAGATTGCTTCTCATTAAATGAATATGCAAGGGCTAAGCGAGGCTCGAGATTGTCAAATGACTTTTCAACTTTTCCGTGGCTCAGTCTTTTTGTGCCTGTGGGTTCTGCTTTTTCATAAATGCCAAAGGTGTCGTTGTAATTGACAGCCTGTTCATTGGGGTAAAGATTCAGTTCGTCCTGACCTAATCTTAAGAAATTGCTGTATCTGATGCCGTATTCTGCTGAAAATGCTTCTGAAAAAGTGTGTTCCATTGAAAAATAGATGGCATTTTCAAAAGCATATTTTTTTGTCAGTTCAGACGGGCTGATGCCGGAACTTTCCGAATTCGGTTCGATCTCCCCAGGATTAAATTCATACCAGGTGCTTTGAAGGCCGTAGTCAAGGTTTATCTTTTCATTTATGAAATGGTCAATATCATATTTGAAATTGAGATTTTTGATGCCGCTGTTCCAGTTGAAACCTACAAAATCCAAAGTAAGACCGTAGTAATAACCACTGTAGATCATGGAAAGGTTGCTAAAGATATTATCCTTCAGGATCTTATTCCATCTTAAGTTGAAAACCGCGTTTCCGTAGACGTTGTTGAAACTTTCACTGATCTTAAATACATCTCTTCCAAAATATCCTGAGAAAAGCAGGGTATTCCTGTCGTTAAGCTTAAAGGTGAGCTTCGTGTTTAAATCGTAAAAGTAAGCTGTGTTTTCGTTGTCTGTAAGCTTCAAAAAGAGATGTGCATAAGAACTTCTTCCACCTACGAGAAAGGAACTTTTATTTTTTTGGATTGGGCCCTGTGCAAGAAGCCTGCTGGAGATCAGGCCTATCCCGCCATTAACTTCAAAATTCCTGCTGTTGCCGTCCTTTTGGTAAATGTCCAGCACAGAGGATACCCTTCCCCCGTAATTAGCCGGAATTCCTCCCTTGTATAGCTTGAGGTTCTTAATGGCGTCCGGATTGAATACAGAAAATAGTCCGAACAAATGACTCGAATTATAGAGCGTTGCTTCATCAAGCAGGATAAGGTTCTGGTCCACAGCCCCACCCCGAACATTGAAACCCGAAGAAGCCTCCCCGGCATTGGATACCCCAGGCAGTAAAAGAAGGGATTTGATCACATCCACTTCTCCAAACACGACCGGCAACTTCTGTATCGTTTCTATTTCCAGCTTGTTTACGCTCATTTCAGGCTTCCGGATATTCAGGCGTTCCAGGTCTTCAGAAATAACTATCTCCTCCAGGTCTTCGGCAGCAGCGATGAGTTCAAAATCCATGTGCAGGTCACTGTTGATATCCACTTCCGTAGAGATCGTGGCAAAACCCAGGTAGGAGATCAGAATCCGGTGCTTTCCTTGGGGTAGCTTGATAGAATAAAATCCATATTCGTTGGTGACGGTGCCCCTTTGCAGCTCGGGAAACAGGATGTTTACCCCGTTAAGAGTTTCATTGTTTTCTGCCTCTTTTACCACTCCATTCAGTACATAAAATTCTTCCTGAGCATGGAGAAAGGAAAAAACAAAGAGAAAAAATACAAGAAGGATCTTTCTCATTATACCCTGATTAAATGGTTCGATTTGCAAATGTTGGATACGAGAGGTAATCAGTCTTTGTCGAACATGGACTTCATAACCGTATTGATCCCCTTGAACATAAGGAAGATCGCTGCGGCCATGGCCAGGAGTGAGAAAATCAAAACCGGGATGAACCAAAAATGCTCCTGATTTTTAAAAGAACTGAACATGACTACCGGTCCAATAAAGGATAAGGGTAAAGCGCCGGCAAGGTATTTCAGTCCGGTCATGAGCTGTGATCTGTTCGTGTGTTTCATTCTGTCGATTAAAACCCAAAGATACTGATTCTTCTGTTGTTTTTGTTTGTTTAAGAATTACTGGTATTTCCTAAAATTTACTTTAATGCATTTTATCTAAATAAAAATCTTTATCTTCAAAAGACCTGCCTAATTTATTGTATACTAATATGATAAAATATAATAATGCAAAATTAAAATGAAATTAACAGTTAGTAAATAAATTTATGTTTAAGTTTGAATAAAAAGAATTAAACAGTGGATCAGTTTTCTATCAGCCAGCTTTCTCAATTTTCCGGTATAAAGCCGCATACCATTCGCATTTGGGAACAGCGGTACAATGCTCTACAGCCTAAACGCAGTGAAGGCAATACCCGCTATTATGATGGCGCCCAACTTCGCAGGCTCTTGAATATTGTAAGCCTTAGCAAAGCACGGTTAAAGATCTCTCAGCTTTGTACCAGGACCGATGAAGAACTTTTTACTCTTTTAAAGGAATACTATCCTACTGCAGACGAACAAAATGATTACGATTATTTTGTGAACCGGCTTGTCTCAAGCGGAATGAGTTATGATGAAATTGCTTTTACCAGGCTCTTCTCCCATTGCCTTTTAAGGTTTGGTCTTGAAACAACTTATATAAAGATCATTTACCCTATGCTCAATCGGGTGGGGCTAATGTGGTCCAGTAATACCATGCCTCCATCCCAGGAGCATTACATTACCAACCTTGTAAGGCAAAAACTTTTTACCTCTATAGACTCTATCACTGCGGAAAGTGGGGAGTCGGAGAAATGGTTGCTCTTTCTTCCTGAAAATGAATTCCATGAGATCGGGTTATTGTTCGCGGCATATTTACTGAAGAGCAAAGGAAAGCAAGTGGTATACCTGGGGAGTAATGTTCCCCTTAATTCTGTAAATGACTGCCTGAAGGATACAGGCGCAGATAACCTTTTGCTGTTTCTGGTTCATAAAGATCTTCCCGAGAATATTTCTGCCTACCTGGAAGAACTTTCAGAATTAGTAAAACCTGGAAGAACGTATATCGCCTGCAATAAGGAACTTACAGGTAGTGTTGTTCCAAAAACATCATTTAAATTTTTACACTCAGTTGACGATCTTGAACAGGAGATCGAGAGGCAGAAGAGATTGAATTCAACCGCTTAAAATGGCAAGAATTGCAGTAATAGGATCAGGGTTTTCCGGCATAAGTGCAGCGGCATATTTAGGTGCGGCAGGACATGAAGTTCAGGTTTATGAAAAGAACGCAACTCCCGGAGGGCGGGCGAGGCAACTCCATACCCATAACGGATATACTTTTGACATGGGCCCCAGCTGGTACTGGATGCCCGATGTTTTTGAGAAGTTCTTCGGGGATTTCGGTTTTAAAGTGAAAGATCTTTACGATTTACAGCTTTTGGATCCATCGTTTGATGTGGTTTTTGGGAGGAACGATAAAGTGAGTGTGCCTGAAAATTATGGAGAACTGAAAAGGCTTTTTGAAAGAATTGAACCCGGAAGCGGAGTCCAGCTGGACAGGTTCATGGAAGAGGCGCGCTATAAATATGAACAGGGAATGCAAAAGCTGGTTTACATGCCCGGTTTATCCCTGAATGAATTCATTGATATTGATCTTGTAAAAGGGGCTTTACGACTGCAGGTATTCTCTTCTTTCAGCAAACACGTAAGGAAATTTTTCAAACATCCCAAGCTGATCGCTCTTATGGAATTTCCCGTGCTTTTTCTTGGGGCAATGCCGCAGGATACGCCCGCTCTCTACAGTTTAATGAACTACGCCGGATTAAAACTGGGAACCTGGTATCCGCAGGGTGGCTTTGGCAGTGTCATTCAGGCTATGGTAAAGGTTGCTGAAAAGCAGGGCGTAAGATTCCATTTTCAAGCCCCGGTAGAAAAGATCGCAATTGCGGAGAAGGAAGTAAAGGGGCTGATGTTTTCTGATGGGCAGTTTCAGGAATTTGATGCAGTGGTGGGCGCAGCCGATTATCAACATATCGAAGAAAGGTTGTTGCCACCTGATTTCAGGAATTACCAGGAGGCATATTGGCAAAAGAAGACTTTCGCTCCTTCCTGTCTTATCTATTACCTGGGTTTTTCTGAAAAGATCCCTGAGCTGGAACATCATACCCTGTTTTTTGACGAGGATCTTTATGAACATTCTGTAGAGATCTATAAAGATCCAAAGTGGCCTGAAAAACCTTTGTTTTACGCATGTTGTCCTTCCAGGACCGATGCTATGGTTGCTCCAGAAGGCCATGAGAACCTGTTCCTGTTGATGCCGCTGGCTCCCGGCCTTGAGGATGCTGAAGAGATAAGGGAAAAATTTTTCGGTGTTATGATGGACCGTCTCGAAAACCAGATTGGTAGAAAGATAAGGCGCTATATTGATTATAAACAAAGTTATTGTGTTTCAGACTTTGTTGCCGATTATAATTCTTACAATGGAAACGCTTATGGCCTTGCCAATACCCTACAGCAAACCGCCATATTAAAACCCAAGATCAGGAATAAAAAATTGTCAAATCTCTTTTATGCGGGTCAGCTTACCGTGCCCGGCCCGGGAGTGCCGCCTTCCCTGATCTCGGGGAAGATCGCTGCTGAACAGGTTGTGAAAGAACTTAAAAAGAAGAAGCATGAAGTCAATTTATGACAAATTATCTATTGAGGTGAGCCGGAACACCACCCGCTCCTACAGTACCAGTTTTTCTCTTGGGATTTACTTTCTGCACGACCGCCTGCGAGATCCTATCTATTCAATATATGGATTTGTGAGAGTAGCCGATGAGATAGTGGACTCCTTTGAAGGTTACGACCAGGCTTTCCTGCTTGAGAAATTCAAGAAGGATACTTACGAGGCCATTGAGCAGGGAATTTCCACTAATCCGGTTCTCAATTCCTTTCAGCAGGTGGTAAGGGATTATAATATAGATCTTGAACTGGTCGAGACTTTTTTAGAGAGCATGAAAATGGATCTTGAAAAAGTTGATTATACCGATGAGAAATACCAGAAGTACATTTTAGGATCGGCGGAAGTGGTAGGGCTTATGTGCCTCCATGTTTTTACCGAAGGTGACCTTGAAGAATTTCAAAAGTTGAAACCATATGCCATGAAACTGGGTGCAGCCTTTCAAAAAGTCAATTTCTTGAGAGATCTTAAAGATGATTATCAGGTGCTGGGGAGAACCTATTTCCCGGGGGTAGATGTGAGTAATTTTTCGGCTGCAGCCAAAAAACAGATCGAAAAAGACATTGAAGAGGATTTCAGAATAGCATTAAAGGGGATCAAGATGCTGCCGGCATCTTCAAAAGGCGGAGTTTACCTCGCCTATGTTTACTATCAGTCTCTTTTCAAAAAGATCAAAAAGTTACCTGCTCAACGCATCCTCTCCGGAAGGATAAGGATCAATAACGGCCGAAAATTCGGACTCATGATCAACAGCCTGGTGGAATGCAAAATGAACCTGGTATGATGAAAATTTTGCTGATATTTTTATTACTACTCCCTTTTCCGCAGAATGAAGAGCTTTTCGAGATCAGGAATTTATATCAAATGGCTGCTGAAGAAGAGTCGGCTGCAAAAAAGTTGCTGAAGATGACTGATGAGGGTTCAGTAGAACAACCGGTCTTTTTCGGTTATAAAGGGGCAGGACATATGATGATGGCTAAACATGTGATCAATCCTATTTCCAAAATGTCGCATTTCAACAAAGGCAAAAAGATCTTCACAGCTGCCATTGAAAAAGCTCCGTCTAATCTGGAGCTGCGGTTTCTAAGGTTTGCAGTGCAATCTGAAGCTCCCGGATTCCTGGGCTATAAAGAGAATATTGAAGAAGACAAAGCACTTTTATTAAAAGGTGTATGGAATATAAAAGATGGTCAGCTTCAAAAAATGATCGCAGACTATTTAATGTCTTCAGAAGAGGTAAGCGCTATTGAAAAAGCAGGCTTACGTGAAAAAAATCATTGAAATTCAGTAAATTACTAAGCGAGAATTAGAAAAACAGGAAGATGGAAAGCGTAGTTTTGAATATACTTATTGTTTTGGCCACTTTTCTGGCCATGGAAGGCGTGGCGTGGTTCACCCACAAATATGTAATGCACGGGCTGCTTTGGACCCTTCACAAAGACCATCACAAAAAAGAATCTTCGGGGTTCTTTGAGCACAATGACTTTTTCTTTCTCATTTTCGCTATACCCGGCATCACTACGTTGTACTTCGGGATGCAGGCAGGATATAATTTTTTGTTTTTCATTGGCCTGGGCATCACCCTGTACGGGATGGCTTACTTTTTTGTGCATGATATCTTCATACACCAGCGGTTCAAATTTCTGCGGAAGACCGATAATTTCTACTTCAGGGCAATAAGGCGGGCTCATAAAATGCATCATAAGCATCTGGGGCCTGAGGACGGGGAATGCTTCGGGATGCTGTGGGTGCCGTTAAAGTATTTCAAGGATCAAAGAAAAAGAGTCTGATGCAGTATACCTATCTCCTGGTGAATTTTTTCACCATCCTCATTCCGTTCCTGTTCTCCTTTCATCCAAAACTGCAATTTCATAAAACCTGGAAAGCTTTCTTCCCTGCTGTATTTCTAACGGGGCTTATCTTCATTTTGTGGGACATGTATTTTACACATTTGGAAGTGTGGGGCTTCAATGACCGCTACCTTACCGGAATTGAAATAGGAAACCTGCCCCTGGAAGAGGTGTTGTTCTTTTTTTGTATTCCTTACGCCTGTGTTTTTACCTTTCACTGCCTTAGTTTGTTCATGTCAAAGAGAACCAATTACAGGAAACAGAAGAATTTTACTGTTTTTCTGGTGACCGTGCTGCTGGTGGTGGGCATCATGAACATAAGATATCTGTATACTTCCACAACTTTTATCAGCCTGGCCATTTTGTTGCTGCTTTCCCATTTTGTCTGGAAGCTGCGGTGGCTTAACAGGTTCTATATTGTCTACGGCGTGCTTCTTATTCCATTTTTTATTGTGAACGGTGTATTGACAGGAACCGGCCTTGAAGAAGAAGTGGTGTGGTATAACTCTACCGAATTTCTGAACATTCGTTTGAATACCATCCCCATTGAAGACATTTTCTACGGAATGGAACTCATCCTTGCCAACCTTTTGATCTACAAGTTCCTGTTGAGCAGGAAAAAGGTGGCACGTCCTACCTTTAATAATGAACTTCATGAAAAAGTGATGAGATGAAAAAGATCCTGCAGGTGCTTAACATTGTTGCATTCCTGGTGGTGTTGGCGGTGAACTATATTTCCAATACAGGAGCCATAGCCGGGGAGACCATGGCTACGGTCTCTGCCAAATATGAGAACCTTTTTACTCCTGCCGGTTACGCTTTTTCTATCTGGGGTGTGATCTACCTTTTACTTTTGGGTTTTGTGGTATATCAGGCGCGCGATCTTTTCAGCAAAAAAGATAAGGAGAACGTGGCTTTAAAGATTGGGTGGTGGTTTGTTATTTCCTGTGTGGCCAATGTGTTCTGGATATTCGCCTGGCTGAATGAATACCTGTTGACCTCTGTGCTGATCATGCTGGTGCTGCTGTTTTCCCTGATCAAGATCGTATTAAATACCCGGATGGAACTGGACGATGAGCCGCTACGGGTGATCGCCTTTGTTTGGTGGCCTTTTTGTTTTTATTCCGGATGGATAAGTGTTGCCGTTATTGCCAATATGGCGGCCTATCTCACTTCTTTGAACTGGAACGCCTTCGGAATTTCGGAAGTTACCTGGACCATCATCATGATCCTAGTAGCAGGAACTATTAGCCTAATCATCACCTGGACCAGGAACATGCGGGAATTTGCTTTGGTCGGAGTTTGGGCGCTGGTAGCTATTGCGGTGGCTAACTGGAATGAACATTCCGAAGTAGTATTTACCGCTCTGGCGGTAGCGGCAGTACTTTTTGTTAGCAGCAGCATACACGGGTACCAAAACCGGGAATACAGTCCATGGAAAAAATTATAGATAAGAAAATATCGATTTGTTGGCTGCGGAGGGATTTGCGGTTGTTTGATAATGCCGCACTGAAAGAGGCTATAAAAAGCCCTTTTCGGGTGCTTGTTATCTTTATTTTTGACCGGAATATCCTGGATCAACTTCCGGACTCCAAAGACAAAAGGCTTGTCTTTATTCACCGGCAGCTAGAAAAGATCAACAGGGAGCTTCAGGAAAAAGGCTCAGAACTAATGGTTTTTAATGCCACTCCAAAAAAGGCATTTCAGCAGCTATTTTCAGAATACGATGTTCAGGGCATTTATACAAATCGCGATTATGAACCTTACGCGATCTCCAGAGATCGCGAGATCGCAAAAATGGCTGAAGAAAACAGCGTGGAATTCCACATTTTTAAAGATCAGGTGATCTTTGAGAAGGATGAGATCCTAAAACCCGATGGAGATCCATACACGGTTTTTACGCCGTATTCAAAAAGGTGGAAGGAGAACTTTTTTAAGGAATCCAGAGAAGAGTTTGATATTGCTCTGAGATCAAAGGGATTTTTTCCGCTTCCGAAGAAAAAGATCCCTTCGTTACAGGAAATAGGATTTGAAGACCTGGATTTTCAGATTCCTCCAGCGGATATTTCCGAAGAAATGCTCAGGAACTATAAAAAGACGCGAGACCTTCCGGCAGTAGACGGCACCAGCCATTTGGGTATCCACCTCAGGTTTGGAACAGTGAGTATAAGACAGGTGGTGGAAAAAGCTTTGAGATTCAGCGAAACCTTTCTGAACGAGCTGATCTGGAGGGAATTCTTTATGATGATCCTGTATCATTTTCCTCATGTGGTAGATCACAATTTCAGAAGCAAATATGACCGGCTGCACTGGCGCAACAATGAAAAGGAATTCGAATTGTGGTGCAGGGGAGAGACCGGTTATCCTATGGTAGATGCAGGGATGAGGCAACTGAATGAAACAGGCTGGATGCACAACCGTGTGCGGATGATCACCGCCGGTTTTCTTACCAAACATCTGTTGATTGACTGGAGGTGGGGAGAAGCTTATTTTGCCGAAAAGCTGTTGGATTATGAGCTGGCTTCCAATAACGGCAATTGGCAATGGGCAGCCGGCACGGGTTGTGATGCAGCTCCATATTTCAGAATTTTTAATCCGGAGACCCAGCTTAAAAAATTTGACCCAAGGCTGGAATATGTGAAAACCTGGATCAAAGATTATAAGCCCGGATATCTGGAGCCTCTGGTGGAACATAAATTCGCCCGTGAACGAGCTCTGGAGGCTTACAAAAAGGCGGTAAATTCTTAATTATTCGATGATTTCCACATCAAGGTAGATGTTCTGCAACGGCCATTCTCCCTGGTCAACTTTCACCTGCGCGATACTGTCAACAACATCCATCCCATCGGTCACGCGGCCAAAAACGGTGTGCTCATTATCAAGATGGTGAGCGCCTGTTTCGCTTTGCACGATGAAAAATTCATAAGGAGAGGAGGCCTTGCTCACGTTTTGTTCGGCATATTTTGCTGCGGAAAACGCGCCCCGAACATGCTTGTGGCCGGCATCAAACTCACTGGGAATAAGGTAATCTCCTATGTAGTGGCGTTTTTTGTTGGTGGAAGGAAGATCAGAGTTTCCACCCTGCACCACAAAGCCTTCTGCTACGCGGTGAAAGAAGGTGTAGTCAAAATAATCGTGTTTCACCAGAAAGATAAAATTGGCGCGGTGAAGCGGGGTGTCGTGAAACAGCTCTACTTCAATATTTCCAAAGCGGGTTTTGATCCTCACCTTATCCTCGGGATTTTCCTTGCCGTATTGTGTTAGGTCGGGGATAAGTTCTTCCTGTACTAAAAGTGGACCTTCAGGCCTCTTTTTTCGTTGCTCAGCTTCCTTTTCTTTTGCGGTTTTTTCTTTTACAGGTTCTTTTTTTTCTGTTACTTCAGGAGTTGGAGTCTCAGCATTTTCTGAGGCAGATTTCCTATCTTCACAGGAGGTAAAGATCAGAACGGTGAAAAGGATAAAAAGGTGACGTGTCATGGATTTTGAACAATTTCTGAATAGAAGTCCGAAATTAAGAAAAATTAAACTTCCGGGAGAGGAGGCCCACACTAAATTGGCCCCTTTGCTGCGCCTTCGCGAGCTGGAAAATCTTGACATTGAACAAAAAAAACCGAAACAGGCGGCTGTCATGGCCGTATTTTATCCAGGCTTGCAGGAAGAAACTCGCTTTGTGCTTATTCTTCGAAAAACGTATCGGGGCGTACATTCTAACCAGATAGGATTTCCCGGCGGCAGGGTAGAGGAGCATGATGAGGACCTAATGCAAACTGCGCTTCGGGAGACCGAGGAGGAGGTAGGCATCCCCAGAAGCGAAGTGACCGTGCTAAGGGAATTGACGCGGCTCTACATTCCGCCGAGCAACTTTTGGGTACAGCCTTACATGGGCCTAATGCAGCGCACCCCCCAACTGGTACCGCAAGAAGAAGAAGTTGAGTCGGTACTGGAGATAGATCTCGATGAATTCATGAGCGAATCCTGTTTGACCACCCAGACTCTTAGTACCTCATATGCCAAAGACATCAGCGTTCCCGCTTTTCTGCTTAGCGGCCACGTGGTTTGGGGCGCTACCGCCATGATGTTAAGTGAAATGAAAGATATCCTAAAGCAGACGCTGTAACCGCAGAAATAAGTATCTTTGCAGCCTTGAATAAAATGTAAGGGAAATATGGGATTGCTGAAGAAGAATCCTTTTGGACATTATCTTTTTTTTAAAAAATGGCTCATTCGTCTTTTTGGTGTGCTGTCGCACAGGCGATACAGGGGCTTCAACGAACTGAAAATTGAAGGCTCAGAGATCATTAAGAACCTGCCGGATACCAATGTGCTCTTTGTTTCCAACCATCAAACCTATTTTGCCGATGTTACCGCCATGTTCCACGTCTTTAATGCAGCCCTTAGCGGCCGGGTAGACAACATCAGGAATGTGGGCTACCTATGGCAGCCCAAGCTCAACATGTATTACGTAGCCGCAAAAGAGACTATGAGGGCGGGCTTACTCACACGATTAATGGCTTATGCCGGGGCGGTTTCTGTGGAAAGGACCTGGCGAGAGAAAGGAAAGGAAGTGCAGCGGGAAGTGAACCCGGGAGATACAAAGAATATAGGGATCGCTTTAAAGGATGGCTGGGTGATCACCTTTCCGCAAGGAACAACTAAACCCTTCAAACCCATTAGAAAAGGAACTGCGCACATCATTAAGCAATATAAACCCATAGTAATTCCCATTGTCATTGACGGTTTCCGAAGGTCTTTTGACAAAAAAGGTTTGCGCATCAAGAAAAGAGGAATTTTACAGTCGTTCCAGATAAAGGAGCCGCTTGTTATTGACTATGAGAACGAGACGGTAGAAGAGATCGTTGAGAAACTGGAATATGCCATCGAACAACATCCGTCATTTTTAAAGGTGATCCCGCAGGAAGAACTGCAGGCGATGGAAGAATTGAACCGCACCCGAAAATGGGATATTGAGGGAGAGGTCTAAACCTGTTCTTTTTGTCAGTACTTTAAGATCTGTTTATTTTTCTGCTTTTTTATCAAGGTATACCCCGTAGAAAGAACCTATCGCCATTCCCAAAGGCAGGCCTATGCCAATGAAGGAGATTTTGCCCGTAAGTGCTGAGATTGCTACCCTGATAGGCAGTCCAAAAACCGACATTCCCAGGGGCATCCAAAGGGTGGCGTAGTATTTTTCGGGCACCAGCTTTTGTTTTTCTGAAGGATCTCCAAAACCTCTTTTTTTAACCTTCTTTAGTTCCTTGACGAAACTTTTTGAAGAACCTTCCCAGGCATTCAAATGATTTACTTTATTCTGAACCTTTTCGGCAGTTTCCGAAGAAAGAGCTTTGGAATTGATGGCATTGATCAATTCCTGAAAATCCCGGATGTTTCCCTTTTCCTTTTCAGGAAGAATGAGTTTAGGCTTTGAGCCGGAAATTTCCATTTATACCTCAAGTTTTTTCAGTTCCCGGTAATTAGCTCTTAACCTTCTAAGGAGAATTCCGTAGATAAGCTTATAGAACAACCACAGGGCGCATAAAAAAGCTCCAAGGATCACCAACCCACCCACGACAAGTTTGACCCAATCCAGCATATCAAAGGCGTATTTTGAGGTATCTTCGGCTGTCGCGAACATTTGATGATTTCTTAACGTGAAGACAGCGATGATCACTGCAGTAAGTCCCGAAGAAATAAGGACGAACGCGATGTAGGTTTTCACGGTTCTGCGGGTCTTAAGGATGTTCCTCATCAATGTGGCCGCATCATCGGTCGCAGAGATCTTTCTGTAATTCCTGTAGAACCTGTAAATGAAATAGAAGGTCACACTATAGCTGACGATGTATAGGCCAATAGTAAAATTCTTCAGGTGGATCTGCTCCATTTCTGCCCAGTATTCGGCATCGGCAAGGCCAATGCTTAACAGGGTAGAAAGCAAAAGCTCCAGTATGCTGATCACAAAGATCCATTTGACGATGGATGAGGATTTCTTCCAAAGCATTTTGTAGATCTGGTCGTAGGATAGCCTTGGAAGATCTTCTTCCTGCTTTTTCCAGTTCTGTTTTAAAATATCCAGTTCATCCATTCCGGTTACGGATTAATTATACTTTTTAATGCCTTTTTTATCCTGTTCATTTTTACTCTGGCATTGACTTCTGTGATACCCAGGGTCTCTGAAATATCCCTGTAAGATTGATCCTCCAAATATAAAAAGACCAGCGCCTTGTCAATATCATTTAACTCTTTTACTGCTTTATACATAAGTTTAAGCTGCTGTTCTGTTTCATCGTCATAATCATGAGCCTTTATTTTAAAGCTAACCTCGTCATAATTCTGCGTCTTTATATCTCTTTTGGACTTCCGGTAAAGAGTGATGGCCGTGTTCAATGCCACCCGGTACATCCAGGTGCTGAACTTGGCATCTCCCCTGAACTTGGGATACGCCTTCCACAGCTGAATTGTGATCTCCTGGAAAAGATCATTGTGCGAATCCTGGTCATTGGTGTACATACGACATATCTTATGCACAATGTTCTGGTGCTTTTCCAGATTCGACACGAATTGATGTTCCAGTTCTTTCTTCACAATGATAGTTAGCCCCTATAGGTAGAAGATCTAAGATACTTGTTACAAAAAGGCTAAAATTATTTTCTTTTCCCTCACTTGGTTTTAAAACTATAACTTTGGAAAAATAAGCTTTTTAACATGAATATTCCAATATCTGAAAATCCGAGGGTGGTGATCGTTGGCGGTGGGTTTGCAGGAATTTCATTGGCCAAGCACCTGCTAAAGGAAAAACTGCAGGTGGTATTGCTTGACCGTAATAATTACCATACATTTCAGCCCTTGCTGTACCAGGTCTCAACCTCTGGGTTGGAGCCCGATTCTATTGCCTATCCGCTCCGGAAGATCACCCGGCACAGCAAAGACGGGTATTTTCGCCTGGCCGAAGTGCAGCAGATCGTTCCTGAGGAGAACCTGATCAAAACCTCAATTGGTGACCTTTCCTATGACTATCTTGTGCTGGCCACGGGTTCCAAGACGAATTTCTTCGGAAATGAGAGCATTGAAGAACACGGCATGTGGATGAAGACCATTCCGCAGGCGCTAAACATACGTAGCCTTATCCTGGAAAACCTGGAGCAGGCGGTGATCACCGAAGACCCCGTAAAACGGAAGGCGCTCTTAAATTTTGTCGTTGCCGGTGCAGGCCCTACGGGGGTAGAGCTGTGCGGAGCCATAGCTGAAGTAAGGAATCATATCGTTCCGCGCGATTTTCGGGATCTTGATACCAATGAAATACAAATTCATCTTATTGAGGGGCTTGACAGGGTTTTACCACCTATGAGTGAAAAAGCCTCTGAAAAAGCCTATAAATTTTTGAAAGAGCTGGGGGTGGAGATCCACCTTAATACCATGGTGCAGGAATATAACGGAGAAACCGTCACCACAAATAAGGAAGGATTGAACTTCAAGACCGCTACCTTTATCTGGGCCGCGGGAGTGGCAGGCGCACCTGTTGAAGGATTGAATGCCTCAGCAGTGGTGGACAAGGCAGATCGCTATGAAGTGAATGTTTTTAACCAGGTTACCGGTTACGAAAATATATTTGCCATAGGCGATATCGCGCTCATGAGAAACGAGAAATATCCCAAAGGACACCCTATGGTAGCTCAGCCAGCCATACAACAAGGAAGGAACCTGGCAAAGAATATCAAGCGCCTGCTTAAAAAGGAAGAACTTGTGCCTTTTGAATATAACGATAAAGGAACCATGGCTACAGTGGGAAGAAATAAAGCCGTGGTGGATCTTGGAAAAATGCGGTTCGGTGGCTTTTTTGCCTGGTTCCTCTGGATGTTCATCCACTTGTATTTCCTTGTAGGCTTTAGAAACCGTATCGTTACATTTTTCAACTGGATCTATAATTACGTGAACTACGACAAAGCTTCAAGGCTCATCATAAGGCCTTTTAAAAGCAACAAGAAGAACCTGGAGGTAGATCAAAAGAAGGTGTAACCGAAAATTGCATTTTTGTCCAAAGAAAAAGTCCCAAAAGTATGAGCTTTTGGGACTTTTAATTTTAATTGGTTATAGGTATTACTGCTTGATCACTCCGCAGCCTACTCTTGTACCTGCGGCACCGCTTGGCTGTGAAGTAAAGTCATCGGCTCCGTCATGAACGATAACTGCTTTATTCAGAATGTTCTTTTTCTCATCGTCACATCCTATACACCACTGGTCGGTGGTGAAAGTGATGCTTCCTTTTCCTTCGGCATTCACATCAAAGTTCCCAATGTCTCCACGGTGGTAGCCTTTTTCGCTGCCCCATTCCCCGTGATCTTCAAAAGTAGGGTTCCAGTGACCTCCGGCTGAAGTTCCGTCCTCAGCAGAACAATCAGCTTTCTCATGCAGGTGAATGGCATGCATACCTTCTTTTAAACCTGTGAATTCTGCCGTCATGGTAACTTCCCCGTTCTCTTCAGTAAAGGTTACGGTTCCGGTAAGGTCACTCTTGCTCTTTGGTTCCATTTGAACAGTGATTTCCTTCATTTCTTCCTCCATCTCCATATCTTCCGCGGCAGTTTCCTGGGTAGCATCCACGTTCTCTTCCACTCTGTCTTCAGCAGTGGTGTTTTCATTTTTACAACCTGTGAAGAAGATTGCGGCGGAGAATAATAGTGATAAATAGATACGTTTCATAGTATGTGTAAAATTAGTTAGTGCGACTAAAGTATAGAGAATGCCTGCATTTGCCAAATTATTAAGCTTAGCTTAACAAAGGAAAGCGGTTTCTTTATTTCTTGCCAAGCCTGGTGTTAATTTCTATTTTGTTGTGCAAGGTTCGGTGTACCGGACATTTATTGGCGATCTCCAGCACCTTTTGTTGCTGTTCCTCATCCAAATTACCCTCCAGAATTATTTCCCTCTCAAAAACATCGATCTTGGAAGTATTTCTTTCGCAGTTGTTACAGTCATCCACATGTGTCTTGTTGTGATTTACATGCGTTTCAATATTCACAAGAGGCCATTTCTTCCGGCGCACATACATTTGTACTGTCATTGAAGTACAGGCAGCAAGAGCGGCCGAAAGAAAATCGTACGGAGTAGGACCAAAATCACTGCCGCCCACACTTTTGGGTTCGTCAGAGGTGAAGTAATGTTTGCCGGCCCGCAATTGTGTGGTAAAACCTTCCTCGCCCAGGTTTGCTACCACCTGATGGTCTGTTGAAAGTATCTTTTGTTCCGGGATGCTTAGATACCTCGAAGCCCAGGCAGCGATCACTTCTCCGGCATATGTAGAGTCTTTAGTGTTTGTAAGCAGATGGTCTGCCCCGTTAAGCGTTACGAAGCTCTTTGGATGCCGGGCAGCCACATAGAGCTCTTCGGCATTCTTGATCTCTACCACAGGATCTTGAGGCGAATGTAAAATGAGCAGTGCGGCATCAAGTTCTGCGACCATTTTTTGAACTTCCCTGCCGTTAAGGTCATTCAGGAACTCTTCTTTTATCTTGAAATTTCTGCCTCCTACATTCACTTCAGCAATTCCTTTTTCTTTGATCTCTTCAATTTCTGAACGCATGATGTGGGTAACGTGCTGCGGAGTAGAGGGAGCGCCAATAGTAGCTACCGCTTTCACCGAAGGCAACTGTTTGGCTGCCAGTATCACTGCTGCGCCACCTAAAGAATGGCCTACGAGCAGGGAAGGAGCAGCATGTTCTTTTTCCAGAAAGTCTGCTGCAGAGAGTAGATCTTCAACATTCCCTGAAAAAGTGGTGTCAGAGAAATCTCCTTCACTTTCACCCAGTCCCGTAAAATCGAATCTAAGGACTCCGTAGCCTTTGGCCGAAAGAGCCCTGGCCACATTTTTGACAGCGAAGAAATTCTTATTGCAGGTAAAACAGTGGGCGAACAGCACAAAACTGTGCGGCTCTTTATTGAGCGGCAACTCCAGGTATCCTGAAAGTTCATTTCCCTTTTTGTTCCTAAAAAATACTTTTTTATAGTTCATGATAGCATTTTAAAATTGAAAAAAGGGAAACCCTTTGGTTTCCCTTCTATTCTCTAGATGAGGTCACTACCTGCGATACTTATCGCGATCAAATTCACCCCTGTCATAAAAAGAGTCATCATCGGGGATTCGTCCTCTTTGTCTTCTTTCTTCGTAAGTTCCGCTGTCATCGTCTAAAAGCTCATCTTTGTCGCTCATGCGGCTTCTTTCATACTCATCAAGATCCCTTTTTGGGTTAGCAGTGGTTTCACGGTCACGATAATCACTGTCCCCAGTTCTTTCGCCACGATCCAGATCTCTGTTGTAAGATTCTAAAACCACAACTTCATAATCCCGGTCAATGTCTGCACCGGCTTCCATTCTTTTGGTTTCGGCAAAAGTTCGGTGATTGATCTTGTCCGTATAGACATATTTTTCATCTCGATTAAGCCGGGCCAATCCAATAGGAATGATGAGGTGGTTCTCCCCATCCTTATTGATGAATTCATGAACATCGGCACTGGCAGGTTTGCCGTAGGGATCGTGATTGGCGTCGATGATAGAGCTGTCAACCTCTACATCAAGGTATACCACTCTTTTCCGGGCTTTGCTTACCAGTAAGTTATCGACTTTTCCTATAACCCGGTTGTCGACGTCCTTGACCTTCCAGCCTCTTACATCTGGATCGTCACTGTCAACTTTATAGTCTGATAATTCGTTTAAATAATATAAATGCTTTTCCTTGTCTTTCATAGTCTTGGTTTTTTATTAGCTCATTTTTCTTAGAACGTCTGCTGCTTCATTAAAGAACTTATTGATCTGGTCTTTCTGTTGCAGGGTTTGCACAGAACCGTCAATATTGTTCGCAGCTGTTTTCATTTCTTCAACATCGGTGGCCAGGTCAGGATAATTTTGTTGCTGCATCTTTTGAAGAATGTTAGCCAGTTTTGTTCCTGCCTGCTTGATCTTGTTGGCATGGTTCATACTGGAAGGATCATCTTGGATGGCTTTAGCATCCTGTCTCACTGCCTGCATATCTGCCTCTATGTTGAAGTTTATTTCACGGGCTTTGGCCTGCACTGCGTTCATCAACTCTATGAGCGCATTATTGGTGTAGGTATGATCAACTCCCATTTTTGAAGCATCAGAAATGTAGGTGAGATAACCAGAAACCCCTGCAGCGCCAAGAGTGTCACTTTCTGTAGCCCAATCGGTCGTATCGGTTTCATTTTCCCAGGAAGTGGTGTCTTCATCTTCCCAACCCATTTCGTCCTCAATTTGTTCTGTGTCATCCATATCATCCATCTCGTCTCTGTCGTCATCATCTGCGAAAACCAGGAAGTACAAGATGGCAAGGATAATCAGGACCAAAATGATCCAGGGCCAAATCGGTTTTTTCTTTTCAATCTTAATCTCTGCCATAATTGTTCTTTTTAGTTAGTTTTTAGTTAGACTGATTTACACTAAATTACTGATTTCAAGAGGGTTTTCAATTAAAGTATTGTTAATTAAGGATTAAAAAGCATCTATGTTTAAAAAAGCTTCAGGGCTTTAACTTTATTTCCGCTTTTTTTTGAGGAACAGCAATTTTGATCTTTACCGGAGAAATTACAGCATGTACTTTTTTTACCTCACCGCGATACTCCCCGTCTATTTGGAACGGCACTTTCCTGGTACATTCTATGATCACTTCGGAAGCTGAAAAGATCTCCAGAAAGTCCTTGCTTAATTCCACTTTTTCCCTGAAGGTTTTTAGGATCTCCGGAATATTGAATTCCTTAAAGACAAGAACCTCAAAAAGCCCATCGTCATATTTTCCTTTGGGGTTGATGGTAGAACCGGTACCGTATTTACGGGCATTCGCAATGGCCAGAAGTACGGCATTACGGTGCAGGGTCCTGCCCTCAACTTCGATCTTAAAATGGAATGGAAAATCACTTTTTATTAGAGTAGGTATGGACTGAATGATATAACCCAATTTTCCTCTTATGTTCCCTTCCTGGTAATTTTTGATCAAAGCTGCATTAAGGCCCACATCACTAATATGCAGACAAAGTTCATTATTGATGGAGATGGTATCAAGCTCTACGAAATTATCGCTTAACGCGATCTGGGTTAATTCGGAATTATTGGTAGGCAGGTTGAGGTTTTCTGCCAGCCCGTTGGCAGAACCTGCAGGAAAGATTCCCAATGGCACCTTGTCGTCTTTCAGAATCTCGGCCATTAGCTTAATGGTTCCGTCACCACCCACGATCAGAACCCTGGTAGGTTGGTAATCATTTACCACCTTGTAGAGGTTTTCCTTATCATGCTCTCCTCTTGTCTCATAGATGTGCAGATCATCGCCTCTTTGCATAATGGTTTTCCGTACCTCATCTATGATAGGAGTTTTATCCTTACCGCCTGAAATTGGGTTGACTACCAGTAAGACCCTTTTATTTGTGGACATTCTGCTTGAGCTTGTTGCTAAAAATAAGTATTTTGGGAAGGAATCTCAGTTAACGAAATGTAAAGATGAGGCTAGATATTAAACTGTACAGGGGGTATGTGAATGACCAGGAATTGATCGTTTTCGGACATGTTTTCAGCTCCCTTGCCCCCGATAAATATGAAATAGACAGGCGTGGCTATCGTCATGCCAAGTCAGTTATCAAGATGTTCACCATCAGCCCCATCAAAAACGCCGAAGTCACCTTGCATTTTAGAGAGCTTGAGGTAAGGACCCGCACCCTGAACGACGGTTATTTCAGGTTCACCATTCCCTATAATGAATTCCTGGAGAGCGGGTGGCATAAATATTCAGTTTCCTGTAAAGTGGGTGATAAGGGAATAGTGGAGCAAGGAGAGCTGTTGAAACCCTTCAAGAGCAGGCTGGGGATCATCTCAGATATTGACGATACTTTTCTCATTTCTCACACCCACAACTTCTTTAAAAAATTGTATGT
Source organism: Salinimicrobium catena (assembly GCF_900102915.1). Classification (GTDB taxonomy): domain Bacteria; phylum Bacteroidota; class Bacteroidia; order Flavobacteriales; family Flavobacteriaceae; genus Salinimicrobium; species Salinimicrobium catena. The sequence goes on along the minus strand of NZ_FNGG01000008.1, from coordinate 76,742 downwards.
GATCCTTACCAGGAATATCGACAACCGAGAGGTTTTTGATGATGTGGTACCTCATTACCAGGCGCTGAGCCGGGCAGGACAGGAAGGAGAGGGGACATTTAATTCCTTTTTTTATGTTTCGAGCAGTGAATGGAACCTGTACCAGTTCATTTTGCAATTTGCCAGGATGCATGACCTTCCAAAAGCCATTATCAAATTGAAAAAGATCAAGACAGGCCTGGCTGATTTTCTTTTTACGGGCAGGGGAGGGCATGACCACAAGTTCATAAAGATCAAGGATATCATTTCTTTTTATCCGCAATTGCAGTATGTGTTAATGGGAGACGATTCCCAGCACGATCCGCAGTTATATGAACGGATCTGTAAAGTATTTCCCGTCAATGTGAAAGCTGTTTATATACGGCAGACCAAGAGCCGACAAAAAGAGAAGGTCCTCAAAATTCTTCGGAATCTCGAGGACCTTGGTGTTGCTACTTGTTATTTCAAGGACAGCGGGAAAGCGATCGACCATTCCCGAAAGATCGGGATCGTTTAATCCCTGAAGGTTTCAGAAGGGAAAACCACCACGCTTTCGTTGCCGTTCTTTCCTACCGCGGCTACTCCAAAAAAGTAATTGTCTATCACTATTCCTTCCAGGGTGAAATTGTCAACATTACCCACATAGCGGGAATATTGCCATTGAGGTGCCGTAGTATCTCGCCAGTAGATCTTGTATCCTGCGACATTTTCGTCGTCAGACTTTTCCCAACGAAGTTTTGCAGAGGCTTCTACGATCCCGCCAATCGAAACCTTTTTGGGAGCAGGCGGAGCCCACGCCAGACTGGCCATTGAAATGGCGTTCACTGCTGTAAGTTTCTTTGCATAATCAAAATTAACATGTTCTACTACATCGCCGTATTCAATGCCATCTTCGGTGCGGATGTCCTGGTGTTGCTGAGTGTAGTTCTCATGGGCTTCCATGATCCTGATTCCTGGGAAGCCAAGGTCATTGAACGGCCGGTGGTGACCGCCACGTCCAAACCTGTCCAGGCGATAAACCATCATAGGGTTCATTTCGGGCATGTAAGTTTCTGTGGTTTCATGGACGTACCTTGCCAGTTGTCGGGAAATACCATCAACCTCTCCGCCATAAAATCTTCTCATCATCCTCTCCCTTTCAGTTTCGGTAGGAGGAACAGGTTCGGAAAAGATCCTGAAGGTGCGGTTGTCGATGACCCCGTCAACGCCTTTGATATTTCCTATCATGTCATTGTTCAATACTCCGATGATCTCCCAGCCTTTTTCCTTGGCCATTTCGGCGAAGCCTTTGCCCCCAAAAAGGCCCTGTTCTTCTCCTGAAAGGCCCAGGTAGATGATGCTGCTGTCAAATTCATACTTAGAAAGCACCCTGGCCGCTTCCATGGTTCCCGCCATGCCGCTGGCATTGTCGTTGGCTCCCGGGGCATCTGTGGTAAAGTCCATGGTATTGCTGGCGCGGGAATCAATATCCCCGCTCATTATGACATAACGGTTAGGGTATTTTTTACCTTTTTGAACCGCTACCACGTTCACTACCCAGGCATCTTTTGGTACCCGGTCATTGCCTTCTTTGGTCACAAAATCCTTCTGGTAGAAAACATCAAGACAATTGCCGCAATTCTTAGAGATCTTGTCAAAATCAGCTTTTATGAAGCGCCGGGCTGCGCCAATTCCACGAGTGTCTGAAATGGTATCGCTAAAGGTATTTCTTGTGCCAAAACCCGCAAGTCTTCGGATATCGGCCTCAATGCTATCGGCTGAGACGGCTTCAATGATGTCATAAATTCTAAGGTCGACCTGGGGAGGTGCCTGTTCCTGGGAAATTCCGCTAAGGGAAGTTAACAATAAGGAGGAAAAAAGCAGTTTTTTCAGCATGTTCCGGATATATTTTTGGTTAAAAGCCCAAAGTACTAAAATTCCACAAAAAAAGCTGCTCAATGGAGCAGCTCTTGATTTTGTCAACGAGAAAAGAACCTAATAGATGATCTTGTCATCACCATCCATTTTGGCCTCCATTCTCTTGCCTTTTCCTCTGACCTTTGATTTCACTGAATCATAGCGGTGAGAGATATTGTCGGCAAGATCGTTGAACTTGCTTTTGGTTTCATACATATATTCATTGCTTCTGTCGGCAATGCTTTTTCGGGTATCCTTTCCTTTTTTGGGAGCGAACAATATTCCGGCTGCAGCGCCAAGAGCAGCTCCGGAAAGAACACCAAGTAAGATTTTTCCTGCTTTCATTTGTTAGAATTTTGGGTTGTTTTTATTTCTGTTTCCTAAATTTAAATATACCTCGTTTTTCACTACCTCCCGGTCTACTTGTAGTTAACTTTGAATTAAAATTTGTAGCAAATTAGCTGATTTTTAACACAAAAAACTTTCAATGCGTCAGGCTCAGGAATTGGGATAGCAGTTCCCTTACATCCCGTGAATTCCTGATGAAGTATTTGGCATTAGTGGCCGTGGTCCCTACTTTAAAGGTCATGGTCTTGCGCGGAAGTTCCGTGAACAGGTACTCGTCAGTATAATCATCGCCGATAGCCATAATGAGGTCATACTTTTCTTCCAGCAGCTTGTTTGCTGCCTTGCCTTTGGTCACGCCGCTGTTCTTTATCTCCAGCACTTTATTGCCCTGCAGTACGGTGAGTCCGTGGTTGGAGATGAGATCTCGTAAAACGGTAGAAAGCTCGTTGGCTCTGACCTCTCCCAATTCGGGATTGGCCTTGCGGTAATGCCAGGCGAGGGAATAATTCTTTTCTTCGATAAAAGTTCCGGGGGTGCGATCCACAAAGGTTTCCAATACCGGCCTTATCTTTTCCATCCAGCTGCAATCGAGATTCTCGGTTAGTTCCCATTCTCCGGAAGAATTTCTTACCCATACTCCATGTTCGGCAATAAGTTCGACAGAGTGGTTCTTCCACCAGTCTCCTATGGTTTCTTTATCTCTACCGCTGATGAGGATCACCCTGGTATTTTTCTGCTTTGCGAGGTTTTCTACCAGGTGTAGCAGTTCAGGTGAGGGTTCGGCATCTTCGGGTTTGTCTACATAATTGACCAAAGTGCCGTCATAATCCAGGAACAGGATCCTTCTGCGGGCCGAACTATACCGCTCGAAAAGGTCTTTTTTGATGTTCTGTGTCACCTCAAGGGTCTTGATCTCATTGCGGGTAATAGTGGTTTGCTTCAGACTCTTCATGAACTCTCTTGCCCATTTCTCGACATTATAGCGTTTTAGTCTTTTTTGCATCACCTTGTTGCGTCTAACCTGCTCTTCTTTAGACATTTCAAGCGCCTGCTTTATAGAGTCTACGATCTGATCAAAATTGTTGGGGTTGATGAGCAGGGCTTCGTTGAGTTCATGAGCCGAGCCGGCCATCTCACTTAAAATGAGGACTCCCGTGTGATCTGTGCGGGTAGCGATATATTCCTTGGCCACCAAATTCATCCCGTCCCTGATGGGCGTGATCAATGCCACATCACTGGCAGAATACAGGTCGATAAGATTATCAAAAGGCATGGAGCGGTAGAAATACCAAATGGGTGTCCAGTTCACGGTGGCGAACCTCCCGTTAATACGGCCAACCAGTTCATCGATCTCCTTTTTCAGTAACTGGTACTGCGGAACATTGGTCCTTGAAGGTACGGCCAGCATGACAAGCCGTACTTTTTCCTGATACTCGGGGTATTTTTCCAAAAAGTAGCCATAAGCCCTTATTCGATTGGCGATCCCTTTTGTGTAATCTAGCCGGTCAATGGACAGGATAAGGGGAGTACCCCTGGAAACATATTTATGATAATCCAGTTTTTTCTGAATTTCGGTATTTTCACTGCTGGGCTGGCGCTGGTGTTCGAGCGCGGCATTCCGGAATTTATTATAGTCGATTCCCATTGGAAAAGAGCCGGCCTTCACGATACGGTCCCCCAGGTTAACTGCGTTGAAATTTATATCGTAGTAAAGTATCCTGTTTACAGACCTTAAAAAATGCCTTTCATAATCGTAAGTATGAAAGCCTATGAGATCTGCCCCCAGCATCCCGGTGAGGATCTCTTCCCGCCAGGGAAGCGTTCTGAAAACCTCGTAAGAAGGAAAAGGGATATGATTGAAAAATCCGATGGTTACGTTAGGGTTTTTGTCCCTTATCATCTGCGGCAGTAGCAACAGCTGGTAATCATGAACCCAAATAGTATCCCCGTCTTCTACTCGCTCCAGGACAGCATCGGCATATTTTTGATTTACCTGCTTGTAAGCTTCCCAATGTTCAGGGTCAAATTCAGTGTATTCCATAAAGTAATGGAACAGCGGCCAAATGGTCCTGTTGCTGAAGCCGTAGTAGAATTTTTCAATTTCTTCAGTAGTAAGAGAAACTGCAACACATCTTTGTTCTTTGGCTTTTTCTGCCACCTGTGGTTCCAGTTCATCGGGGATCTCTTCCGCCGCAAGTCCGGTCCAGCCAATCCATATACTGTCCCCTTCCTGATGAAAGGACTTTAATCCGGTGGCCAGGCCTCCAACACTGGGGGAAACTTCAAGATCATTTTCAGAAATATGTATTTGCAAGGGTAGTCTGTTGGAAATAATTATCGTTTTCCCCATAACATTTTTTCAGCACGTGTATCTAATTGATTTTGCTTAAATTTCCGAAATTTTACAGAGGGAGACCACCACTTTAAAAGAACTTTAAGACTATATGGATTCGTTAGATTACGGGATAATTGGGAACTGTAAAAGCTCAGCTTTGGTGTCGAAGAATGGCTCGATTGACTGGTGTTGCCTACCCAATTTCAACTCTGCTTCGGTATTCGCGAAATTGCTGGATGAGCACAAAGGAGGACACTTCTCTTTTGAGGTAGATGATAGTTACTCGATCTCTCAAAAATACCTTTGGAAGACCAATATTTTATGTACCACATATTCCAATGAGAATGCCGCCTTTCAGGTGATAGATTTTATGCCTCGCTACCCAAAGGAGAACGGGAATGGCGGCTTTTATTCCCCGCCAGATATTATAAGATACATATATCTTTTACATGGAAATCCTACCATGAGGGTAAATTATAATCCTAAACTGGATTATGCCAAGGAGAAGACCTATACAGAAAACCACCGGTATTACCTGAAGAGCTTTACCAAAGAAGGAAAATACGATTCCCTTTACCTCTATACCAGTCTTGATCTCGACATGGTCATGAACGGGGAAGAGATCACCCTTACCGGGAATGAATATTTCTTGATGGGGTATCATGAAAAACTGGTGGAGCAGAACCTGGAGAGGGCTTATCTTAAATTTCAGCGTACCAAGACCTACTGGATGAACTGGGTTGAAAAGACCACCAAATTTCCGCATTATAACGAGGAGATCACCAGAAGTGCTTTGGTTCTTAAAGCGCTCACCTTTGAAAAAACCGGCGCGGTTCTGGCCGCGGCTACAACTTCTTTACCGGAAACCATAGGAGAGGTGCGCAACTGGGACTACCGTTTCTGCTGGATTCGGGATGCCTCCATGGTTATAAAGGTCATGGCCGGCCTGGGACATTTAGGATCGGCTCATAATTTCCTGCAGTTCATCATTGACATTATCCCTAATAAGGATGAAAAAATGCAGATCATGTATGGCATCAGCGGCGAAAAGGAGCTTACCGAGCACATTCTTGACCATCTTGACGGCTACAAAGGTTCAAAACCGGTAAGGATAGGAAACGCGGCTTATGTTCAAAAGCAGAATGATATTTACGGGATCCTAATGGAAGTGATCTTCCAGCAGTTCCTGCAGTTCGAAACCACCCTGGAAAACAGTGAGGAACTTTGGACCATCGTTCGGGGAATCGTTCGAATCGTGGAAGAACACTGGAAACAACCCGATAAAGGCATCTGGGAATTCAGGACAGAGGAGCGGCATTTCACCTTTTCAAAATTGCTTTGCTGGGTCGCTGTTGATCGGGCGGTGAAGATCGGTGAGATCCTTAGAAAAGGAATAAAAGACCAGAAATGGAAGGCGCTGCGCCAGGAGATCTACGAAGATATTTACAAGAATGCATGGAACGAAGAAAAACAGGCTTACACCCAGTCCTATGGTTCCAGCGATCTTGACGCTTCCACTTTGCTGATGGAAACCTACGGTTTTATCAAGGCCAAGGATCCACGCTTTATAAGTACCGTACAGGCGACGGAAAGAGAATTGTGTTATAACGGACTCATGTTCCGCTATAAGAATAAAGATGATTTCGGAATTCCTTCTTCCTCTTTCACCATTTGTACCTTCTGGCTTATCAATAGTCTGTATAAGATCGGAGAAAAGGACCGGGCGATCGGCATGTTCAATGAGTTGCTTTCGTACAGCAACCACCTGGGGCTGTTCAGTGAGGATATAGATTTTGAATCGAAGAGGTTGCTGGGGAATTTTCCGCAGGCCTATTCCCACCTGGCCTTAATTGAAACAGCCATGAATTTCTCTCATAGCCTTACTTCTGAAGAGGATCTTCTGAAGATGTTGCAGACCGAGGATTTTCTTTAAGAATAACCCTTGACCTGGGAAGACTGTTTGGATAATTTTCTTTGATGAAGTCCACCAGTTTTTCCCTGATGTAGACCCGAAGGTCCCAGGCAGTGGGGGAGTCTTTGGCGCTCACCAGCGCCCGCAGTTCCATGGTCTTTTCGCTGAGATCTGTCACCTGTATCACATTGACTTTCCCGTCCCAGAGATCGGTTGATTTTAAGAGGCGGGTAAGTTCTTCGCGCAGGGCGTCTACAGGAAGGTCATAGTCGGTGTAGATGAAGACCGTTCCCAAAATATCTGAAGAGCTGCGGGTCCAGTTCTGAAAAGGTTTCTCAATGAAGTAGGTGGTAGGCAGTACCAGTCGCCTTTTGTCCCAGATGTTGATCACCACATAAGTGAGTTTGATCTCTTCCACACGGCCCCATTCGCCTTCCACAATGACCACATCATCTATTCTGATAGGTTGCGCTATAGCGATCTGTATTCCGGCAAAGATGGTTCCGAAAACTTTTTGGGCAGAAAGACCCAGAATAATTCCCGCGATCCCGGCTGAAGTCAAAATGCTCACACCAATTTCCTGAACTCCTTCAAAGGTCAGCAATGAAATTCCCACTGCCACAAGGATGACGATGAAAATTGCAATCCTCTCAATAATATTGAACTGCGTGTAGAATTTCCGGGCCCGGAGATTATCTTTTGTGGTCACATCAAATCTGCGTAAAAGTTGTTTTTTGGTGATGTGTATGGCGACAATGACAAACCAGGTAACGCTAAAGATCAACAGCAGCGATCGTACCTGTTGAAAAAAATGGACATAGGTCTCATCTGTAATGATCTCCTCTTTAATCAGTCCTGCCTGGATGCCAACGGCCAGCAAAAGAGCAATAACAGGGATCTTTAATCTGGAGGCTATGTTCCGCGGAAGGATATTATGAGGATCTTTTCCCAGCTTTTTCAGTAACAGGAATACTATGAAATAAGCTGTCAAAAGGATACCTACCGTTATAAGAACGTATTGTTGTAGAGTGTTCATGAGAACTCGTGCCGTTTCGGTTCCCTGAAAGCTAAAAAAACTCCCCCGCTTTTCCTGTTAAAGGAATATGAAAAAGGCCACCTTTACAGGTGGCCCGACAGATTTAATCCTTGCGAATTAAGATCTTTAAAATGGATATTTATTCTCACTAATCACTTTCTCTGCAATCGTGTTTCTTAATTCAACCACATTGGGGTGGTTCTGGTATTTGGTAAAACGTTTCAAGCCCATAAGCATCATTCGCTGCTCATCACCTTCGGCAAAGGATATGATTCCCTCTTTAGCGCGGGAATTGATAGTGTCTACGGCATGGTAGAGGTAAAGTTTTGCCATGGCGATCTGCTCTTTTTGACTGTCTTCTCCAAAACGCTTCGCATTCTTTTCGGTTCTCAGAATGGCAGATTCAGCCATATATATCTCGATAAGAATATCTGCTGAAGCCAATAACAGCTGCTGATGATCTTCCAGCTGAGGTCCATACTTCTGAACAGCACTTCCGGCAACCATAAGGAAAACCTTTTTCAGCTTCGCGATCATTTCCTTTTCTTCAGCGAAAAGTTCAGAATAATCGGGAGTTTCGAAAGATGGAATTCCTGTAAGTTCGTCGGCTACCTTTGTGGCAGGGCCTAACAGGTCAACATGGCCCTTCATGGCCTTTTTGATCAGCATTCCCACGCAGAGCATGCGGTTGATCTCGTTGGTACCTTCATAGATACGGGTAATTCGGGCGTCTCTCCAGGCAGATTCCATAGGAGCGTCGGCTGAGAAGCCCATTCCCCCGTAGATCTGGATCCCTTCATCTGTACAATTCTGAAGGTCTTCAGAAACAGCCACTTTTAAAATGGAACATTCAATGGCATATTCTTCCACTCCTTTTAGTTCTGCCTCCTGGTGAGAAGCTCCTGCCTCCTGGCGAATGTTGATCCTGTCCTCAATATCTTTGGCCGCACGGTAAGATGCAGATTCGCCAACATAAGCTGAAGTAGCCATTTCTGCGATTTTTGATTTGATCGCTCCGAACTTAGCGATTGGTGTTTTAAACTGCACACGGTCATTGGCATAGTTCACGGCCGAAGTGATCACTCTTCGCTGTGCATCAAGACAGGCACCTGCTAGTTTTATGCGGCCTACGTTCAAAGCGTTCATGGCGATCTTAAAGCCATTCCCTCTTTCTGAAAGCATATTTTCTACCGGTACCTTTGTTTCATTAAAAAAGACCTGGCGGGTAGAAGAGGAGTGGATCCCAAGTTTCTTTTCTTCCTCACCCATGGAGATTCCATTTTCGGGATCGTTCTCCACAATAAATCCTGTGATGTTCTTGTCGTCTTCAATCCGGGCGAAAACGATCATAAGGTCACAGAAACCTGCGTTGGAGATCCACATTTTTTGTCCGTTGATGCTGTAGTACTTTCCGTCATCCGAAAGTACAGCTTTTGTTTTTCCGGAGTTGGCATCACTACCTGCACCCGGTTCGGTAAGGGCATAAGCGCCAAACCATTCTCCGGTTGCCAGTTTAGGAACGTACTTTTGTTTTTGTTCTTCGGTTCCGTAGAGAGTGATGGGTAAAGTTCCTATCCCGGTATGGGCACCAAAAGCCGTGGAAAATGAACCGGTGGCTCCAGAGATATGGTCCACTACCAGCATAGTGGTCACGAATCCCATTCCGAGCCCATCATATTCTTCAGGGACAGAAACACCTAAAAGCCCCAGTTCAGCTGCCTTTTTCATCAGCTCTTCGGTAAGTTCATAATTCTTTTTCTCGAATTCCTCTTTTCTTGGCCAGATCTCTCGATCTACGAATTCTCTTACCGAATCGCGCATCATTTTTTGCTCCTCGTTGAAATCTTCAGGAGTAAATACATTTTCAGCACTGGTTTCCTTTACCAGGAACTGCCCTCCGCGAAGGAGGTCTTTTTGGGTTTTAGTTTCGTCATTCATTGTGTTATTCTTTAGTTGATTTTTGTGAAAGAACAGACAAGAGAGAAGAGAAAAGAGAAAAAAGAAATTTTATAGGCCATTTTGGAATCCCATGGTCATTTTTTGAAACTCTTCAATTTTTTCTTCCAGTTTTTCCAGCTCTTGCTGATCAATATATTTTCTGTGTCGCGCTACCAATAATTGGGTTCCAAGCTCAAAAGAGGAACCTAAAGAAACATCGAGAAAGTGGCTAAAAGATTTGTCTGATCTTGCTGAGCCTTCGGCAATGTTGCTCGGCATTGAAACCGAACACTTGCTCATTTGTGAGCTCAGATCATAAACTTCATGTTTCGGAAATTTCACAAGAAGATCTGACACATCATTCGCAATCTCTAGCCCCAGTTTCCAAATTTTTAGATTTTTATAATTATGTCTTTTTCTGGAACTCATCGTTTATTTCTCGTTGTCTCTGCTCTATAGTCTCTTTTCTTTATTCTTTATTCTCTTCTCTGTAATTTCTATGAGAGGAACTCATAAACCCCCGCAGCCCCTTGGCCTGTTCCCACACACATGGTGACCATGGCATATTTGTTCTTTAGGTCGCGCTTGCGCATCTCGTCAAAGATCTGGACAGAAAGCTTAGCCCCGGTACAACCCAGCGGGTGCCCCATGGAGATCGCGCCTCCGTTTGGATTTACCCTATCGGGATCAAGTCCCAGTTCTCTTATCACTGCCAAGGACTGAGAAGCGAATGCTTCATTCAATTCAATTAATTCGATATCGTTCAATTGTAAGCCGGCCTGTTTTACTGCCTTTGGGATAGCATCTACCGGTCCAATACCCATAATGCGTGGCTCCACTCCAACTGCGGAATAGCTCACCAGTCTTGCGATAGGCTCAACATTCAGTTCTTTGACCATCTCTTCGCTCATTACCATAACAAAGGCAGCTCCGTCACTCATTTGGGAAGAGTTTCCTGCAGTTACACTTCCGCCTTCAGCAAAGACAGGGCGAAGTTTGCCAAGCACCTCTTTAGAAGTATCGGCACGAGGCCCTTCATCCTTGTTCACGGTGTAAGAGCGGGTTTGTTTTTTCCCGTTTTCATCCACGTAGGTCTGATCGATCTTGATAGGCACGATCTGATCCTGAAAACGGTCTTCTTTTTGCGCTTTTAGAGACTTCTGGTGTGAATTAAACGCAAATTCATCCTGGTCTTCGCGGCTTACTTTATACTTGTTGGCTACGGCTTCCGCAGTTAATCCCATTCCCCAGTAATAATCTTCATGGCCTTCTTTAGCCAGTTTATAATCGGGTACGGGTTTGTATCCACCCATTGGAATGTAGCTCATGCTTTCTGCACCTCCTGCAATGATACAATCTGCCATTCCGCTCTGGATCTTGGAAGTCGCGATGGCGATGGTTTCCAAACCTGATGCACAGTATCTGTTAACGGTCATTCCCGGCACGTCTTTGATGTTAAGACCCATCAGGGAGATAAATCGCCCCATATTAAGACCTTGTTCAGCTTCGGGCATCGCGTTTCCAACGATCACGTCGTCGATTCGCTTTTTGTCAAATTCCGGCAGTTTATCCATCATATACTGGATAGTTTCCGCAGCAAGCTCATCAGGCCTTTTAAATCTGAAAACTCCTCGTGGTGCTTTTCCCACTGCGGTTCTGTATGCTTTTACTATGTATGCTGTTTTATTCATTGTATGTTGTATTTTGTATAATGTATATTGTCTTTTTGTTGGTTACAATGTAGATTGCAGTTTAATGATCATGTTCTGAATATGATGAACTTCTTTCTCGAGATATTCAAAATCCTGCTCCGAAAGAAACTGAAGATTTCTGCAAATGATCAATTGAGTTTCAAATTCAAATGCAGATCCTAAAGCGACTCCGAGAAAATTAGCAAAGTCCTTATTGGTTTTGCGCCCACAACCTTCAGCAATGTTAGAAGGAATGGAGACTGCAGATCTCCTAATTTGTGATGTTAGACCATATAACTCCTCTTTTGGAAAAGCAGCACTCTTTAGGTAGGTTTTTGTTACCAGATCAATTGCTTTTTGCCAAACCTTTAATTCTTTGAAATAGTTCATAATCTTTTTCAGTTTTACAGTATACAATCTACACTATACACTATACGATTAGTTCCTAAGCGGCTTCCCTTTCTTCAACATGTGCTGCAACCTTTCCAAAGTCTTTCTTTCACCGGTGAGGGAAAGGAAAGCTTCACGTTCCAGGTCAAGCAGGTATTGTTCACTTACATAAGAGTTTTCTGAAAGATCTCCTCCGGCCATTACATAAGCCAGTTTATTGGCGATCTTTTTGTCGTGTTCGCTGATGTATTTTCCGGCCATCATCTGGTCAGTGCCCACGTAGAAAGCACCCAATGCCTGTTTTCCGAGTACTTTAATATCTGTTCTGTGAATAGGTTTGGTGTAGCCATTCTCAGCCATCAATAAAGCGTGCTTTTTAGCGATGGCTATCTGACGGTCCGGATTTACAACAACGATGTCCTTTCCTTTCTGAAGGATATTCGTATCAAAAGCTTCGTATGCTGAGGTGGATACCTTCGCCATTCCAATTGTTAAGAAGTGTTCGCGCAGGCGGTTCAGTTCCACATCGTCTTTTTGGAAAGTATCAGAAGCTCTTACCGTCATCTCCTTGGAGCCACCCCCGCCGGGGATCACTCCGACACCGAATTCTACAAGTCCGATGTAAGTTTCGGCGGCGGCTACCACTTTGTCGGCATGAAGCGAAAGTTCACATCCGCCTCCAAGGGTCATGGCATGAGGCGCAGCTACTGTTGGAATAGAAGAGTAGCGCATTCTCATCATGGTGTCCTGGAAATACTTTACGGCCATGTTGAGCTCGTCATATTCCTGCTCAACCGCCATCATGAAGATCATCCCGATATTGGCACCTACAGAGAAGTTCTTTCCATTATTGGCTACTACCAGTCCCTGGTATTCTTTTTCGGCAAGATCAATGGCTTTATTGAGGCCATCCAACACGTCACCACCAATGGTGTTCATCTTGCTGCGGAATTCCACGTTAAGGATCCCGTCACCAAGATCTTCCACAACTACTCCGCTGTTCTTAAAAACTTCCTTGCTTTCCCTGATGTTGTCAAGGATGATAAAGGTATCCTGTCCTGGGATCTTCTTGTAATCTTTCTCTGGTATGTCATAATACCAGGTGTTTCCTTCTTTTACTTTATAGAAGCTTTTGTTGCCCTTTTCGAGCATCTCGTTCACCCAGGCTGCAGGCTCTTTGCCTTCGGCCTTCATCATTTCGATACCTTTTTCGACTCCAATGGCATCCCAGATCTGGAATGGTCCATGCTCCCAGCCAAAACCGGCTTTCATGGCGTCATCTATCTTGTAGAGCTCATCAGTGATCTCCGGAATTCTGTTAGAAACATATGCGAAAAGAGCAGCGAAATTCTTTCGGTAGAATTCCCCGGCTTTGTCTTTTCCGCCAATTAATACTTTGAACCTGTCTTCTACCTTGTCTATGGTCTTGGTAAGCTCAAGAGTGGCAAAAGAAGCTTTTTTCTGGTCGCGGTATTCCAGCGTGTTCAGGTCAAGAGATTTGATCTGGCTGGAACCATCGTCAGATTTGATCTTTTTATAGAACCCTTGTCCGCTTTTGCTTCCAAACCACTCGTTCTCCACCATGGTGTTGATGTAATCGGGCATGGCGAATAGGTCATGGGCCTCGTCTGTTGGAACTCCTTTATGAAGTCCATTGGCCACGTGAACCAGGGTATCCAATCCTACTACGTCTACGGTGCGGAACGTGGCTGATTTTTGCCTGCCTATTACCGGTCCGGTAAGCTTGTCCACTTCTTCAATGGTCATATCCAGTTCCTTTACCATATGGAAAAGGCTCATTATGCTGAAGATCCCTACGCGGTTCCCAATGAACGCCGGAGTGTCCTTGGCGACAACCGATTTCTTTCCGAGAAATTTTTCTCCGTATTCATTCAGGAATTGCAGTACTTCTTCTGAAGTTTCCGGCCCCGGAATGATCTCGAATAACCTGAGGTATCGTGGCGGATTGAAAAAGTGGGTTCCGCAGAAATGTTTTTTGAAGTCCTCACTTCGGCCTTCGCTCATTTGCTGTATAGGAATTCCCGAAGTATTGGAAGTAATAAGGGTACCTTTCTTTCTGTGTTTTTCAAGGTTGTCAAAAACCTGTTTTTTGATGTCCAGCCTTTCCACGACCACCTCAATGATCCAGTCTGCTTCAGAAACTTTGGAAATGTCGTCCTCAAGATTTCCTGTTTTAATACGCTTTGCGAAATCCTGGTGGTAAATGGGTGAAGGTTTGGACTTTAAAGAAGCCTGCAGGGAGTCAATGACGATCCTGTTCCTAACCGCTTTATCTTCCAGGCTTAGACCTTTGTTTTTTTCTTTGTCAGTTAATTCTCTGGGAACAATGTCAAGCAGCAACACCTCCACGCCAATATTGGCGAAATGGCAGGCAATACCGCTTCCCATGATTCCGGAGCCTATTACTGCAACTTTATTAATTCTTCGTTTCATGTTGTTTGGTCATTTTAATGATCGAGTACAGATGTCTTTTTATTGATTGTATATTTTTTTTGATGCGATAAGTTCCATGATCTTATAAGCCACTTCATGGAACTTCTCCAGGTCTTCTGCCGGGATCTCCTTTTTTACTGCCTCATCAAAGGTGAGTACCACCTTTTTGGAGTAGTCCCTCATTTCCTTCCCAAAATCTGTGAGGTGAATGAGGACACTTCGGCCGTCAACGGGGTTCTTTTTTCGCACAATAAGGCCTTTTTCTTCCATGGTCTTTAAAGTGCGGGAAAGGCTTGTGGCCTCCATTCCCATTTTTGGCCCCAGTGAGGTAGAGGGGGTACCTTTTTCAGGATCAATGCTCAACAGGGCAAAACCCGTTGCCATCGTGCTTCCTTCTTTACCGGCCTCCTCGTTGTACATTTTGGCAATTGAGATCCAGGTGGCCCGAAGCACATAATCAATGGTCTTTTCTTTCATACGATCTCAAAGTTAAAAAAATATGTTATGCATGCATAATAAAATTATAAAATTTTTCAACTTTTCGTATGCTCTCCTAAATTTATAGGATTTATGTATTGAACCGAATGAGCGAGAGTGGAGTTTAACAGAGAATTAAGGAAAAAATGGAGAGAAGGAAAACTTCCATTTTGAAACTATCTTCGTTTAAGCCTGAAGGCGGGGAAATTCTTATCTTTGCTTTTCCTAAAACTCAACCTTCATGCTCGATTATCCCATAAAATTTGTTCCTATTTTAAAAGAGAAGATCTGGGGAGGAAATAAGTTAAGGGAGGTGTTGCATAAGTCCTCTCAAGAGAGAAAACTAGGAGAAAGCTGGGAAATTTCTGGAATTGAGAATGATCTTTCTGTTGTTGAGAAGGGCGATCTGAAAGGGAGAACCCTTGAGCAGCTTCTGAAGGATCACGGTAAAGAACTCGTGGGTGAAAAGATCTACAAAACCTTCGGAAATAAATTCCCCCTACTGATCAAATTTATCGATGCCCGTGAGGCGCTTTCGGTGCAGCTGCATCCAAACGACCGGCTGGCCCTGGAACGTCATGATTCCTTCGGAAAGACCGAAATGTGGTACATTCTGCAGGCTGATGAAGGGGCAGAGATTAATATCGGGTTTAACCGCGCCCTCAGCAAAAGTGAATACCTGGAGTATCTAAATTCAAATAAACTCCCCGAAATCCTGAATTTTGAAAAGGTGAAAAAGGGAGATGCTTTTTTCATAAATCCGGGTACCGTGCACGCCATTGGCGGAGGAGTGTTGTTGGCTGAGATCCAGCAAACTTCAGATGTTACCTATCGCCTCTATGACTGGGACCGGATCGATGGCAGCGGAAAGGGCCGCGAATTGCATACAGATCTGGCGCTGGAGGCTATTGATTTTGATCTTAAAAAGGATTTCAACAGAAGTTATTCTAAAACCTTAAATATCTCGAACAATATCGCCGGCTGTGAATATTTCACCACGAATTTTCTTCCGGTGAATGGGGAGATAAATAAGGATTATTCAGAGTTGGATTCTTTTGTGATCTACATGTGTGTCTCCGGAGAGGCTGCGATATCAGTAAATGATAATTCCGAAGCGATCAAAATGGGGGAGACTCTCCTGATCCCTGCCAAAAATAAAGAAGTCCGGATCACCTCTGAAGGAGCCGAACTTCTTGAAGTTTACATTTCTTAGAAATCACTACTCCTTTAGGATGGCATCTATTTCCTTTAGCTCTTTTTCTGAAAAGTCCATTTTGTGCAGGGCACTGATATTGTCCTCCAATTGGGAAACACGGCTCACCCCGGCAAGGACCGAGGTTACCCTTTCATCTTTCAGCAGCCAGGCGATAGACATCTGGGCCAGGGTCTGGCCCCTTTCTGTTGCCAGTTCATTCAGTTTTTGAATTTTCACCAACAGCTCATCTGTGATCAAAGCCCGGTCCAGGTAACCACCTTCAATAGCTGCTCTCGAATCTGCAGGAATTCCATTGAGATATTTATTGGTGAGCAGCCCCTGGGCAAGAGGCGAAAAGGCGATACTGCCAATTCCTTTTTTATCGAGGGTGTCTAACAGGCCATTTTCCACCCATCTTTCCAACAAGCTGTAGCGCGGCTGGTGTATAAGAAGGGGAGTGCCCATTTCTTTTAGGATCTTTTCAGCTTTTTCGGTTTCTTCAGCGGAATATTGAGAAATCCCGATATACAGCGCTTTTCCCTGTCTCACGATATGGTCAAGAGCCCCCATAGTTTCTTCAAGAGGGGTATCAGGGTCGGGGCGATGATGGTAAAAGATATCCACATAATCCAGTCCTATTCTTTTTAAGGATTGATCAAGACTGGCTATCAGGTATTTCCTGGAACCAAAATTTCCATATGGCCCCGGCCACATGTCCCAGCCGGCTTTGGTAGAAATGATCAGCTCATCACGGTATTCCTTAAAATCTTCTTTGAAGATCTTTCCGAAGTTCTTTTCTGCGGAGCCATAAGGTGGTCCGTAATTATTGGCCAGGTCAAAATGGGTGATCCCGTTATCGAATGCAGTTCTAAGGATCTTCCTGGCTGTGTCAAAGTCGTCTTTGTCGCCGAAGTTGTGCCAAAGCCCCAGTGAAAGCATGGGCAGCTGAATTCCGCTTCTGCCGCAGCGGCGGTATTTCATTCTTTTATAGCGATCTGGGGAGGCGATGTATTTATACATGTAAAATTATATTTAGAGGTAAAAAAATATCCGGAAGGTCTTTCCGGATATTGAGTTGAATTATCTTTCGTAGATCTCGTCGTAGAGATTCTGGTATAATTTGATGATATTCCTTCTTTTGAGTTTCATGGTTGGAGTAAGATGGTCGCCTTCAATGCTCCAAACATCGGGTGTCAGTTCAAAGCGCTTCACTTTTTCCCAGCTTCCGAATTTCTGATTATAGAAATCCACCTCTTCCTGTATGCGGGCAACCACTTCAGGATTAGCGATAAGCTCCTCGTTGGTTTCTCCCACTTCAATGTGTTTGCGCTGCGCCCACTCTCTTAGGAATTCAAAGTTCGGTTGAATGAAAGCGGCCGGCATTTTTTCACCTTCCCCAATCACCATGATCTCATCGATGAACCTGGATTGTTTCATCTGGTTCTCTATAAGCTGCGGCGCGACATATTTTCCGCCAGAGGTTTTGAACATCTCCTTCTTACGATCTGTGATCTTAAGGAAGCCGTCTTTGTCAAGCTCACCAATGTCCCCGGTATGGAAATAACCTTCTTTATTGATGGCTTCATCTGTCTTCTCCTTGTCCTTATAATAACCCTGCATCACGTTAGGACCTTTGCACAGGATCTCTCCATCTTCAGCGATCTTTACATCAACATCTTTTAAGACCTTTCCGACGGTACCAATTCTGAACCCGTAGTTCCTTTGGTCATTGACGGCGATCACAGGGGAAGTTTCGGTCAAACCGTAGCCTTCCATCACGGGAATTCCCGCAGCGGCAAAGACCCTGGCAAGCCTTGGCTGTAAAGCGGCACTACCTGAAACGATGAGTTCGATATTGCCTCCAAGACCCTCCTTCCATTTAGAAAATACCAGTTTGCGAGCAAGGCTGAGCTTGGTCTCATACCACCAGCCGTTGGCGCCGTATGGTTCATATTCAAGACCGAGCTCTACGGCCCAGAAGAACAGCTTCTGCTTGATACCGCCAACAGTTGAACCTTTGGCGATGATCTTGTCGTATACTTTTTCAAGCAATCGCGGCACGGCCGAGATCACATGAGGTTTTACCTCTTTTAGGTTATCACTGATCTTCTCAATTGATTCGGCGAAATATATCGAAACGCTGAAGTACTGATAAAGGTACAAGATCATTCTTTCAAAAATGTGGCAAACCGGCAAAAAGCTCAGGGAGACATAAGTGCCAAAATCAAAAGGCACTCTCTCCGCGCTCAGCAGTACATCGCTCACAATGTTCTTATGGCTGAGCATAACGCCCTTTGGCCTTCCGGTAGTTCCCGATGTGTAAATAAGCGTTGCCAGGTCATCTTCCTGTACGGCATCCTTTCGGGCCTCGACCTCTTCCTGGTTGGAAGCGTTTTCTCCCATTTTCAGGATCTCTTCCCAGTTCTCACAGCCGGCGATCTGGTCAAAAGAATATATTCCTTTAAGAGAGGTATTGTTCTTTACCAGGTTCAGCTTGTTGAGGATCTCTTCATCTGATACAAAACAGTAAATAGCCTCACTGTGGTTGATCACATATTCGTAATCTTCTTCAGAGACAGTTGGGTAGATAGGAACATTCTGGGCCCCTACCTGCAGGATCCCAATGTCCAGTACATTCCACTCGGTCCTGTTGGTGGTGGAGATCACTGCAATTTTATCATTAGGCTGAATGCCAAGACGCAGAAGTCCGCGGCTTATCTGGTTGGCCTTATCGATGTATTCCCGGGTAGAAAGGGATTCCCATGTGCCGTTTCTTTTGGTGGAAAGGGACTTTTCAAGGGGTGCATTTTCCAGCTGAAAGTAAGGAAAATCGAACAGTCGTTTAATTTCGGTCATTTACTCTTTGGTTACAATAGACCTTGCAAAATAGGAAAAGGAGCATCGATTTCAAATTGAATTTAAAAAATAGTTAATTCAGATGCATTTTTTTAGCAATTCTATTCCTTCTCTGGCAGTTTGTTCCTTCATGAGAAAATTCGGTAAAAAAAGAAGGGCAGAGCCTTCAGTGTTCATCAACAGGCCCTCCTTCAGTGCTTTAGCTTTTACTTTTGAAGCATAATCGGCATCGTGCAGATCTATGCCAATAGCCAGTCCTTTGATCCTCAGTTCAGGTTTGTTCCTGAAATTCAGTTTTGCAAGTTCTTTCTGAAACAGCGAACTCAACTGCCTGATGTTCTCAAAAATACCTTTTCTGTTCTCCTGTAGGTAGTTTATGGTGGCAATGGAGGCATCAACACTCAGGGGGTGCCAGCCATAAGAAGAATACAACCCAATCTTACCTTCAATTTTTGAAGCTATTTCTCGCGTGGTGATCACAGCGCCCATGCCTGCATGTCCTGCAGTGATGGCCTTGGCCATGCACAGGATATCGGGTTCAATATCATAATGTTCGGTAGCGAACATTTTACCGGTACGGCCAAAGCCGGTGATGGCTTCGTCCATGATGAGCACCGTTCCGTATTTTTTGCACAGCCTGTCCAGACCTGCCATGAACTCTGCTTCAGGGATCACCACTCCCAGGTTGATGATGATGGGTTCCATGATCACTGCGGAAAATTCTTCCGTAGAAAGCATTTTCTCCACCTCTTCCAGGCGATCTTCATTTAACGGCGGTTCGATCTTCTCACACCCGGACAACAGGTTGGGGAAATTCTCCTGTTTTGAAGTAGCACCAATGCTCAGGGCTCCCAGGGTATTTCCGTGATAGCTGCCTTCCATCGAAACTATCTTTTTACGGCCGGTATACATCATGGCCATTTCCAGGGCCGCTTCCACAGCTTCTGACCCTCCGGTCATCCTGAAGCTTTTTTCCAGTTTTCCCGGAGTGATCCCGGCCAGCAGTTCTGCGAGTTCGTTCCAGCCTTTATAATGGAAATTAGGATACACATAAGTTGGTCGTTGCTGATGTCTTATGGCTTCTTCTATTTTGGGGTGATCCCAGCCAAGGCTCCCGACTCCCGCGCCACCAAGGAAATCTATGTACCTCTTTCCGGAGGCATCATATACAAAGCTTCCTTCAGCTTTTACGATCTCCAGGTCGAAAGATTCATTGCCGCGGCCAAAATATTTTTCTGCATTCTCCTTCATCGTTTCTTTTTCTAGAAGATAAATAAAATGGCAGATAAAAGGTGTTAGGGAAAGGTGAAAGAAAAAAGCTCCTGAACAAGAATTCAGGAGCTTTTCGATCTATAAAAATATTTTACTGGTGCTTTTCCAGCCATTTTCTGGCGTTCACCAAAGATTCGATCCATGGAGAGACTTCATCTTTCCTGTTCTTTGGGTAATAAGCCCAATTCCATGGAAAAGTAGACCTTTCCAGGTGAGGCATCATGGCCAGGTGCCTGCCGTCATCACTCACGATCATGGCCGCATTGTGATGCGAACCGTTAGGATTGGCAGGATAATCATCATATCCATATTCCCCGATTATGTTGTAGCGTTCCTTCTCATAAGGAAAACTGAACTTTCCTTCCCCGTGAGCCGCCCATATCCCGAGTCTTGTGCCCGAAAGCGAATGCATCATCACAGAATTGTTCTCTGCAATTTCCATGTTGGTGAAGGTACATTCGAATTTATGAGATTCGTTATGCAGCATTTTTGGCTTTTTTTCATGGCCGGGGTGTATCAATCCAAGTTCCATGAACAATTGGCAACCGTTGCAAACCCCAAGTGATAGGGTATTCTCTCTTGCGAAGAAATTGTCCAGCGCAGCTTTTGCCTTTTCGTTGTAAAGGAAAGCACCGGCCCAACCTTTTGCGCTTCCCAGAACATCAGAATTCGAGAAACCTCCAACCGCAGCAATGAAGTGGATATCCTCAAGGGTTTCCCGTCCTGTAATAAGGTCGGTCATGTGAACATCTTTCACGTCAAACCCGGCAAGGTCCATGGCGTAGGCCATTTCTCTTTCAGAATTCGAACCTTTTTCGCGAATGATCGCCGCCTTGATCCTTGGTTTTGAAGGGTCGATCTTCGGAAGCTTCCCATCGAAATGCTCCGGGAATTTAAAATGCAGCGGTTGCTTCGCGTAATTTTTATAGCGTTCGGCAGCGATATCTCTCCCGCTTTGTTTCTGGTCTAGCAAAAAGGAAGTCTTTGACCAGGTGTCTCGTAACGCAGGAATGTTGAATTCCAGTTCTTCACTTCCGTTCTTGATGGTCATGGTTTCCCCGTTCTTGGGAGAACCTATTTTAAAGAACTCAATTTTATTTTCTTCTAAAATGTCTTCTACGGAAGCATTTTTCGCCTGAAACACGATTCCGCAGTTCTCTGCAAAAAGCAGTTTTACGGTATCCTCTTCATTCAGTTGGGAAAGATCGAGTTTAGCGGCAAGATCCACATCAGCAAAACACATTTCCAGGAGGGTCGTTATCAGCCCGCCCGATGCCACATCGTGACCTGCTAGAATGAGATCCTTCTTAATCAGCTCCTGCATTACGTTGAAAGCGGCTGCGAACTTTTGATCATCCTGGATGGTAGGAGCTTCTTTTCCTACCTTGTTCAGGATCTGCGCGAAAGACGATCCGCCAAGTTTAAACGTATCCTGGGACAGGTTGATGTAGTAAATATCGCCACCGTCCTTTTGCAGTACAGGCTCAACTACTTTTTTAATGTCGTCACAATGCCCTGCGGCAGAAATGATCACCGTTCCCGGCGCCAGTACGTTCCCGTCTTCGTATCGCTGTTTCATGGAAAGTGAATCTTTCCCAGTAGGCACATTAATACCAAGGGAAATGGCGAAGTCTGAAACTCCCTGTACCGCTTCATATAAGCGGGCATCTTCTCCTTCATTGTTACAGGGCCACATCCAGTTCGCTGAAAGTGAAATAGATTTCAAGCCTTTTTCAAGCGGCGCCCAAACGATGTTGGAAAGCGCTTCCGCTATCGAATTCTTGGAACCTGCCACAGGATCGATCAGAGCCGAAACAGGGGAGTGTCCAATAGAAGTGGCTACTCCTTCTTTGCCTTTATAATCCAGTGCCATAACCCCGCAGTTGTTCAAAGGCAACTGCAACGGACCGGCAGTCTGTTGTTTGGCGACCCTTCCGGTCACACAACGGTCAACCTTGTTCGTTAACCAGTCCTTCGATCCTACAGCTTCCAGCTGCAGTACCTGGTTGAGGTAATCGTGCAGGTCTTCACGATAATATTCTACATCAGCATATTTTCGGTCAACCGTCTTATCTTTCATGATCATCTTTGGAGAACTTCCAAACATGTCGGTTAGGGCCAGGTCCATTGGTTTGGCTCCTGTTTTCTTGCTTTCAAAGGTGAACTGATGATCTTTGGTCACTTCCCCGACAGGGTAAAGAGGAGTTCGCTCTCTTTCAGCGATCTTCTTCATGTGTTCCAGGTCTTCTTCTGAAATGACCAGCCCCATTCTCTCCTGCGACTCATTCCCAATGATCTCTTTTGCCGAAAGTGTTGGGTCTCCTACAGGCAGTTTATCAAGGTCTATATTTCCTCCGGTTTCCTCTACCAGTTCGCTCAAACAGTTGAGGTGTCCCCCCGCGCCGTGATCGTGAATGGAAACGATCGGGTTTTTTTCGGCTTCCACCATGGCGCGAATAGTGTTCGCGGCACGTTTTTGCATCTCCGGGTTGGAACGTTGTATGGCGTTAAGTTCGATTCCGCTGCTGAATTCTCCGGTATCTGCGGAAGAAACCGCGGCACCACCCATTCCAATTCGGTAATTTTCACCTCCTAAAACCACGATCTGATCTCCTTTTTTGGGAGTATCTTTAATGGCCTGGTTCGCTTTCCCGTAACCGATCCCTCCTGCAAGCATGATCACTTTGTCATAGCCCAAAGCTCGACGGTCTTCGGAATGTTCAAATGTCAAAACTGAACCGGCAATAAGTGGCTGCCCGAATTTATTTCCAAAGTCTGAAGCGCCATTGGAAGCTTTGATGAGGATATCCATTGGCGTCTGGTACAGCCATGGCCTCTCGGGAAAGGCTTTTTCCCAGGGCCTGTTCTCCTCCAGTCGGGAGTAGGAGGTCATGTAAACCGCGGTTCCTGCAAGGGGAAGGGAACCTTTTCCGCCGGCAAGGCGGTCGCGTATCTCCCCGCCGCTTCCTGTAGCCGCGCCGTTGAAAGGCTCTACCGTCGTTGGGAAATTATGGGTTTCGGCCTTTAAAGATATGACCGAATCAAAATCTGATTTTTTATAGTAATCGGGTTTATCAGCCGACTTGGGGGCGAACTGCTCCACCCGCGGACCTTTCACAAAGGCGACGTTATCTTTATATGCCGAAACTATGTCGTTGGGATTTTCTTCGGAAGTTTTCCTGATGAGCTTGAAAAGGGAAGAAGGTTTTTCCTTTCCGTCGATTACGAAAGTTCCGTTAAAGATCTTGTGACGACAGTGTTCTGAATTCACCTGTGAAAATCCAAAAACTTCAGAATCTGTCAGCTTTCGTCCCAGTCTTTCTGAAAGTTTCTTCAGATACTCAACTTCTTCGGCATTCAAAGCCAGCCCTTCTTTATCGTTATAAGCGGCGATGTCTTCTACCTCAATAATTGGTTCCGGCTCAATGTTAATAGTGAAGATCTTCTGGTCAAGACCGTTATACTTCTGGGAGAGCATAGGATCAAAATCGTGGTAATGTTCGTCTACTTTGTAGAACTCTTCGATACGACGAATACCTTTAATGCCCATATTCTGGGTGATCTCCACCGCGTTGGTACTCCAGGGAGTGATCATGGCGGCACGGGGCCCAACAAAAAAATCTGCCAGGGCAGATTTCTCTAAATATTGTGCGTTTCCAAAAAGCCAGTCTAATTTGGCGATGTTTTCAGCCGAGAGGCTCTTATGCGTCTCCACCGCATAGACCTTGTTAGGATGATTTCCGAAGAATAGGATCATTCTGGGATAGTTTTGTGTTGTTGAGCGGCAAATTTACATTTTTTTAAATGAAATCCTTCAGCAAAAAAGCCTCAAAAACACCCTTTTAAAAGGGATCTTTATGGATGGTCTAATTGAATTAAGTTTGCCTAAAGCCCGGAGGATGACGATTGCTTTTTGTCCTCCGCCTGAAGGCGGAGGTAATTCATACTAAACTTCGAAAAGGATTTGCGAGAAAAATAAATAACCTCCGGATTTATCCGGAGGCTAAGAAGTTTGACTTGCAGATCGGGCTTTAGCCCAATATTATTTTTTCTCTAAAAGCGCCATATAAAATCCGTCGTAGCCGGTTTCGCTGGAGAGGATCTTTTCTTCCTTGGCCAGGCTGAAATCTTTTCCTTCTTCAGAAGCCAGGAATTTTTGTACCTGTTCCTGGTTTTCTGAGGGCAGCACAGAACAGGTAGCGTACACCATTTTACCGCCGCTTTTCACGATCCTGGAATAGGTTTTCAGGATCTCTTCCTGAGTCTTTTTGATGGTTTCGATGAATTCTGGCTGAAGTTTCCACTTGGCATCTGGATTACGGCTCAAGACTCCGAGACCGCTACAGGGTGCATCGATCAAAACGCGGTCTGCGCTTCCGTAGAGCTTTTTGATCACCTTGGAAGATTCAATAGCTCTGGGTTCAATATTATGAGCTCCGGCACGGCGGGCGCGTCTTTTTAGTTCTTTTAGTTTGTTGCCGTAAATATCGGTGGCGATCAATTGCCCTTTGTTTTCCATTAGAGCGGCCAGGTGCAAAGTTTTCCCACCGGCACCCGCACAGGTATCCACCACGCGCATTCCCGGTTTAACATCGAGAAATTCAGCTACCCGTTGTGAGGAAGCATCCTGCACCTCAAAAAGGCCATTTTTGAAGGCTTCTGTTTTGAAGACATTCGCTCTCTCTTTTAACTGCAGGGCATCGGGATATCCTTTTATGAATTCAGCCTCAATTCCTTCTTTTTGAAGTTCTTTCTGCAGTTTTTCTTTCGTTGTTTTCAAAGTATTGGCACGTAATATTACAGGCGCCTGCTCATTAAGAGCGTGGATCTCTTTTTCCCAGACAGGTTCTCCCAATTCCTTTACACCCATTTCATCCATCCAGTCGGGGACAGACTCGCGGTACTTCCTGATCTTGCTGAGCTCGTCAAACTTTCCCTTGATGCGGCGGGTAGGGGTAGGTTCTATCTGCTTCCAGTCGGGCAGGTCAATTCCGCGTAGCGTTGCCCAAACAGCGAACAGCCTGAAAAGATTTTCCCGGGAATAAGGCGCTTTCACTTCAGCGATCTCAGAATACAGCCTTTTCCAGCGAACAATATCATAAGTGGTTTCGGCTATGAAACTGCGATCTCGCGAACCCCAGCGCTTATCCCGCTTCAGGGTCTTTTCGATCACCTTATCGGCATATTCCCCTTCATTAAAAATTTCTCCAAGTGCATCTACGGTTGCAAAGACCAGGTTCCTGTGTAAGCGCATAAATTCTGTTTAAAGCCGCAAAGGTACGGTTTTTTGACCACGGAAAAATTTATCTTTACAGGCAAATTCCAGATATGAAAAGATTATTATTTCTGCTTGTAATTGTATTATTAAGTTGTAATTCAGATAAAAAGCAGAAGGAACCACCAAAGGAGCGTCAGCCTTTTTCTGAAGTTGAGGTCCAGGTCCTTATGGAAGATTCGGTGAGCATTAGGGCCATCGAGATCATGAGCGGGGGAGTGGCTTTCGCGGGATCGAACGGCTACTACGGATTTTACAATTCCGCAGAAGGAAAGGTTAAAATGAACCGGCAGCAGTATGACACCATTTATCCAGAATTCAGAGCGGTTGCTTCCACTGCGAATGATTTCTTCATGCTGAGCGTGGCAAACCCGGCACTTTTGTACAAGACCGGCGAGACCGGAAACATGGAACTCGTTTATAAAGAAGAACACGAAAAGGTGTTTTATGATGCCATGACCTTTTGGAACGACAAGGAAGGCATCGCCATGGGCGATCCCGTTGAGAATTGCCTGTCGATCATCGTAACACGCGACGGCGGAAAGAATTGGAGAAAATTGCCGTGTGAGCAGCTTCCCGAAGCGGCAGA
Source organism: Salinimicrobium catena (assembly GCF_900102915.1). Classification (GTDB taxonomy): domain Bacteria; phylum Bacteroidota; class Bacteroidia; order Flavobacteriales; family Flavobacteriaceae; genus Salinimicrobium; species Salinimicrobium catena. The sequence continues at coordinate 51,060 of NZ_FNGG01000008.1, read as the reverse complement.
AGGAGAAGCCGCTTTTGCAGCCAGTAATTCCAACATCGCGGTAGAAGGGGAGAAGACCTGGATTATTTCCGGCGGAATGAAGTCGAGAGTATTCTATAGTCCAGATAAAGGAAAAACCTGGGAGGTTTATGAAGCCCCGCTGGTGCAGGGGGAAAGCACAAAAGGTGCATATTCCCTGGATTTTTATGATGAGTACAACGGAGTAATAATCGGTGGGGACTATACTGCGCCCGAAGGCAAGACCGGGAATAAGGCTGTCACTTCAGACGGCGGGAAGACCTGGAAGCTAATCAGTGAAGGGGAAGGACCCGGGTACAAGAGCAGCATTCGCTATGTGCCGGGAGGTGAGGCGAAAGAGATGGTTGCCGTTGGTTTTACGGGTGTAGCCTACTCGGCTGATAAAGGACAGACCTGGCAGGAGCTTTCTGATGAAGGTTTTTACACCATCAGGTTCTTAAATGATACAGTTGCCTATGCCGCCGGAAAGAACAGGCTGGCAAAACTCATTTTCAGATAAAAAAAATGGTCCGGAAGGATAATTCCTCTCCGGACCACTTCAACTAACCAACCATACAAAGTTTACTTCTGCGAATTCTCGCGCCGGGAGCGGTATTCCCGCATCAGTTTCCGGTTGAATTCGTCTTCGAGCTGCTTGAGCTGCATGATCTTTTTGGCAGAGAAGATCTGCCTTAGATCACGATAATATTGTTTTTTAAGGAGGAAATCCTGTTTTTCGATCTCCACATATTCATTGAGCTTCCCGGTTGCCTCATCTTCGCTCATGCATTCCAGGTTTTCAATATCGGCTCTTTCCCTGCGGTAGAGATCCCTTCTTTTTTCCTGAAATTCATTATAGATGGGCCAGAATTGCTCAGCTTCTTTGGTCGTGAGATCAAGACCTTCGGTAATATGAGCAGTTTTGAGCGCCTTTATTTTTTCCCGGTGCTCATCCCTGTCCTGCGCCTGGCTTGTCATGCTGCCAAGTAGGAGAAGGAATAAAAAGATCAATTTTTTCATGTCATTCTTCATTAAGTAGGAGGGAAGGATCTTCCATGTTTTCGTTCAGGTACTCCAACAGGGCCTCCCTATCCAGGTTAGAACTGGGAGTTGTGGCAAAGCTGAAGTCACCTTCTTTAAGTAAATGTGTTTCTTCGGGGCTGGTATATTCAAAGGTTTCGAGCAAATAATTTTCCACTGCCAGCACGTCCAGGTCGTTATAATTAAAATTCTGTGAACGGTTAAACACCACAGAGCTAATGATCACCGCCAGCACGGCAGCAACTCCTGCCAGATAGGACAGGTGTTTTTTGTTGAACAGCGGCACCACCTTGACATCTTTCCTCTCTGCGGAAAGCTTTTCGTTCACTCGGGACTCGAAATCTTCAAAGTAAGTGTCGGGCACCTTAAAGGGAGAGGAGCTTTGTGGCAAGGCAGAATCCTTCTCTTCAGAATTGATCTGAGCCATTAGCCTGGCTTCAAGATTGGAAAAATAATTCTCCGGAACTTTAAAACCTGCATCTTTCCTGTATGGTAACCCGTTCTTTTTCATTTGATTATTTGACTGAATTTTCTCGGCAAGGTTTAATGGCTTTTTAAATATTCTTCTACTTTTTTTGTAGCAATGTGATAGGAGGCTTTTAATGCACCTTCTGAAGTTCCTAAGATATCAGAAATTTCCTTGTATTTCAACTCCTGGAAATACTTCATGTTGAAAACCTGTTGTTGTTTTTCGGGAAGTGTTGCGATAGCCCGCTGTAATTTTAGCTGAATTTTATCCCCTTCAAAATATACATCGGTTTCGAGATTATCGATGATCTGTTGCTGTAGTTCTTCTGAAGAAATGTGCAGTTCTCTTGCTCTTTTTTTTAGGAAAGTAAGCGATTCGTTCGTAGCTATACGGTACATCCAGGAAAACAACTGGCTGTCCCCTTTAAATTTCCCAATATTCCGGTAGATCTTGATAAAGGTATTCTGGAGCACATCATCTGCATCCTCATGGTTTTTTACGATGTTTCTTATCTGCCAGTAAAGCCGTTCCTGGTACAGGCGCAGCAGTTCTCTAAAAGCCTCATCACGCTTTTGAGGATCCTGAAGGTCACGTAACAATTTTTCTTCGCCGTTTTTCAATTTTCTGGGAGCAGCTTTTTTTTCAGAGGGTAAAGATAAGAGGAATTCCCCAACCTGATCTCAGCTTTTCAAATGACTAAAACATCGATGAAATACACAAAATAAAGATAAAATACACAAAAAGTTTGTTTGTATGAATTTTTGTAGTATCTTCACATTGTGAAAAAGTTATCTTTTTTGCTCCAAATAGTGGAGATCTTATCTCCGTTAGCCCCAAAACGGCAGGTAAGATTAAATGAAAAATGGATGAACCTACTTCATCCATTTTTTTATTCCTGTACTTTAAGAAAGTCTTTGTAGGCCTAATCGAAGGATTGCATTTCTACAAGTTTTTGATAGGTAGATCTTTTGGCTAAAAGTTCTTCATGTTTGCCCTGTTCAACGATCTGGCCTTTCTGCATGACCACGATCTTATCGGCATTTTGAATGGTAGAAAGCCTGTGGGCGATCACTATAGAAGTGCGGTTCTTCATCATGTTCTCGAGGGCTTTTTGCACCAGGCGTTCACTTTCGGTATCAAGTGCCGAGGTAGCCTCATCGAGGATCATAATGGGCGGATTCTTTAGCACCGCACGTGCAATGGAAAGCCGCTGTTTCTGTCCGCCGCTGAGTTTGTTCCCGCTGTCTCCAATATTGGTTTCCAGTTGCTGTGGCAGGTCTTTTACAAATTCCCAAGCGTTTGCGATCTTCAGGGCATCGATGATCTCCTCATCGGTCGCATTTTCCTTTCCAAGATTTACATTGTTCCTGATGGTATCATTGAAGAGAATACTATCTTGAGTAACAAGCCCCATCAAGTTCCGCAGTGATCTTTTGCTGATCTGCCTTATGTCAACACCATCGATCTTGATCGCCCCTTCATTGACATCGTAAAAACGGGTGATGAGGTTGGCAATGGTCGATTTTCCGCTACCCGACTGGCCAACAAGGGCCACCGTAGAACCTTTTGGCACCTCAATGCTGAAGTTGTTCAGTACATATTCGTCTTCGTATCTAAAAGAGATGTTTTCGATCTGTACGGCCTGTTCAAAATCTTCTTTTTCAATGGCATTGGGTGCGTCCACTATGTTTGATTCGGTTTCCAGTACCTGAAAGATCCTTTCTGCAGCTGCATCACCTTTCTTGACACTATAGGTCGCCTTACTTATCTGTTTTGCCGGGGTAAGGATGTTATAGGCGAGACCCATGAAGGCGATAAAGGTCGCACCGTCAAGTGTTCCTTCCACAAGCACCATGTTGCCGCCAAACCAAAGAATGATCACAATGACAAAGATCCCCAGGAATTCACTGGTAGGTGAGGCAAGATTTTGCCTGTTGATAAGGCTGTCAAGGATCTTTTTGAGCCGGTGTGTGGAACTCCTGAACTTGCTTCGGAATTTATCCTCGGCATTGAAACCTTTTACAATCTTAAGGCTTGAAAGGGTTTCTTCCACCAACGAAAGAAAATGCCCGTTCTCTTCCTGTGCCAGGTTGGACTGGCTTTTCAATTTTTTCCCGATCACCGAAATAATGAATCCGGAAATCGGCAAAAAGATAAAGACGAAAATAGTGAGCGTGGGGCTCATCAACAACATTGCTGTAATGGTAAAAATGATGGTGAGCGGTTCGCGAACGATCAATTCCAGAATAGAAAGAAAAGAAGTCTGCACTTCATTCACATCGGCCGTGATGCGGGAAATGGTATCTCCTTTCTTTTTTTCTGAAAAATAAGAAACAGGCAGGGCCAGGATCTTATCGTAAATGGCATCTCGAACATCCCTTAAAACCCCGTTTCTAAGAAAAGTGATAAAAAATGCAGCAAGATACCCGAACATGTTCTTGAGAAAGAACAGCACCACCACCACTCCACATACAAAAAGCAGGGCAGAAACCTCGTCCTGGTTTATCCTTTGAGTCACTTCATAATTAAAGGCTCCAGTGAAATAGCCTTTTGCGCCTCCCCAGCCTTCCCATTTCGGGGCTTCGGCCACTCTTTTGGTCTTATCGAACAGGATCTGGATCACCGGAATAAGTGCCAGGAAAGACAAGGTGCTGAAAAGGGCGTAAAAAACGTTGCAAATAATGTTCAGAACCGCGAACCTCTTGTAGGGTACGGCAAACTGAAGGATCTTTTTAAAATAATTCATTCAAAAGCGGCTTAAGCCAGTTTAAGCTCAGAGCGAATAGCGACTATCTTTTCTGAAAGTTCTTTTTCTATCTTTTCAAAGTCCTCTACAGAATCTAAAGGCGCATTGACACTTATGTAGAATTTGATCTTGGGTTCTGTCCCGCTGGGACGGGCAGCTACTTTTGTCCCGTTCTCTGTGTAATAGATCAACACATTCGATTTTGGAACTTCCAGTGGCTTGATGTCGGTATCGGTTAGCCCATATTCAAAAGCTTTGGAACTTTGGTAATCCTCGACCAAAACCACTTTTTCGCCGCCAATTTCGGCAAGCGGGTTTTCCCTTAGATCCACCATCATCTTCTTTATCTGTTCTGCCCCGTCAATACCTTTTTTGACCAGGGAGATCAGTTCTTCTTTATAGAACCCGTATTTCACATATAACTCCAGCATCTTTTCATAGAAGGAGATGCCTTCGGCTTTCATCTGGGCAGCGATCTCGCACGCAAGCAGGGTAGAGGTTACCGCGTCTTTGTCACGTACAAAATCCCCTACCATGAACCCGAAACTCTCCTCGCCCCCGCCAATGAAATCCAGCCCCGGATTGTCCTTGATCATTTTGGCGATCCATTTAAAGCCGGTAAGTCCTTCTTTGTATTCTACACCGTAATCCTGCACCAGGATCCTTAACATAGGAGTGGAAACAATGGTGGAGCCAACGAATTCTTTTCCATTGATCTTTCCTTGCTTTTTCCACTGCTCTAAAAGAAACCAGGTCATGACAAGCATCGTCTGATTTCCGTTTAGAAGAACCATTTCGTTACTACGATCCCGAACTGCTATCCCCAATCGGTCACTATCGGGATCTGTGCCTATAACAATGTCTGCATTCTCTTTATCTGCCAGCTCAAGCGCCATTTTCAAAGCAGCCGGTTCTTCCGGATTTGGTGATTCTACGGTAGGAAAATTTCCGTCCGGTTCTTTTTGTTCCTGAACTATGCTCACGTTCTTATAACCGGCCTGTTCCAGAACCTTTGGGATCATGGTGATGGAGGTGCCGTGCAGCGAGGTGAATACGATCTTCAGGTCATCTTTTGCTGAAGCCGAAGTGTCAAAGCTTCCGTTCTCAACAGAAGCTTTTGCGAAGGCTTCATCAACTTCAGAATCTATGAAAGTGATCAGATCCTTATTCGCTTCAAACTTGATCTCCTCATAATCAAGGGTAGCGATCTGTTCTACGATCTCCTTGTCCTGAGGCGGCACCAACTGGCCACCGTCCTGCCAGTAAACCTTGTATCCGTTATATTCAGGTGGGTTGTGGCTTGCGGTCAAAACGATCCCACAGTGGCAGTCAAGATATTTTACCGAAAAAGAAAGTTCCGGCGTAGGTCTTAAATTCGAGAATAGGAACACCTTTATATCATTAGCCGAAAAAACATCGGCCACTACCTGTGCGAGTTCCTTACTGTTATTACGGCAATCGTAAGCGATGACCACCTTTAGGTCTTCTTCAGGGAATTGCTTCTTTAAATAATCTGAAAGTCCCTGGGTGTTCTTACCAAGGGTGTATTTGTTGATCTTGTTGGTCCCCACGCCCATAATACCGCGCATTCCGCCGGTACCGAACTCCAGGTCCCTGTAAAAACTTTCTTTTAGTTCATTGGAGTCCTTCTCCAGCATTTCCCGAACCTCCTTTTGGGTTTCTTCATCAAAAGAAGGCTTCAGCCAGGCCTCTGCCTTGCTTTTTATATCGTAATAACTCATTTTGGTTGCATTTTTTTCAGCAACAAAAATAAGGATTTATGTGGGAAAGGGAATTAAAACTGGCCGGTAGTTTCGCTAATGCGGTATCGTTCCTGTTCCCGGCTGCTCCTAAGGATCAATTCTCCAAGGAAACCGGCAAGGAATAACAGCGTTCCAAGGATCATGCTGGTAAGGGAAATATAGAACCACGGATTATCGGTCACCAAAATGCTGGGCAGGCCGTGATAAAGCTTGTACAGCTTTGAAGCACCTATCCATGCCGCGGAAATGAATCCGAAGAAGAACATCAGCACTCCCAGGGCGCCAAAAAGGTGCATGGGGCGCTTTCCGAACTTAGACAGGAACCAGATGGTGATGAGGTCGAGAAAACCGTTTATGAAACGTTCAGCGCCAAATTTTGTTTTTCCGTATTTGCGGGCCTGGTGTTGCACCACCTTTTCATCAATTCTGGAATAACCCGCATTCTTCGCCAAAACAGGAATGTAACGGTGCATTTCACCGTACACATCTATATTCTTTACCACCGCCTTGCGATAGGCCTTGAGTCCGCAGTTAAAATCGTGTAGCTTTAATCCTGAGGTCTTTCGGGCGGCTGCATTGAATAATTTGGACGGCAGGTTTTTGGAAAGCACAGAATCATAGCGTTTTTTCTTCCAGCCCGAGATGAGATCGTAACCCTGCGCGCTCACCAGGTCGTACAACTCCGGAATTTCTTCAGGGTTGTCCTGCAGGTCGGCATCCATGGTGATGATGACGTCGCCTTCGGCTTTTTCGAAACCTACGTGCAGGGCCTGGGATTTTCCGTAGTTGCGGTTGAACTTAATTCCTTTCACAAAGGGATCTTCCGCAGCTATCTTTTTGATGATCTTCCAGGAATCGTCTGTACTGCCGTCATCGATGAACAGGATCTCATAAGAAAAAGAATTGGACCGCATCACAGACGCGATCCAATTATATAACTCGTTCAAGGATTCTTCTTCGTTAAGAAGCGGGATGACGATAGATAACTGCATGCACTATTTTTTAAACGTCGTAAGGCCTTTTTTGCTTCATGATAAGTCCGGCAACCAGACCTGTCAACAGGCCAAACAATAAATTACTCACTATGGTAACTGCAGAGGTGAACCAGGGTTTCATGAAAGTGGAATTCATTTCGGCAGCTTTATCCAGTTGCTGGTCTGTCATTTCGGGGAAACGCTCCACCATTTTTTCCCGCTGCATCTCTGCCATTTGAGCCATATAGTCGGGTTCAACATAAGTGGAAAGAATAAAAGCCCAGATCGCGGAAATAATTCCGGCGATAAGCGCAATTCCTACACCAACTTTAATGGCTTCTCCAATAGTGAGAAATCCGCCGTTCTCATTTTTAAACGCTTTCACTCCGTAGAAAACCACGGCAATAAAAATGGCAAAACTAATGACCGAAAATGACCAGTGCGGGTCCAGGTGATAATTGGCTACATACATGATCACCCCGAGAACGACCATGATAATACCAAGGATTAAACCGTAATTAAGAACAAATTTGCTTGCTTTGGCTTGCTGAGTTTCCATAAAACATTACATTTGGTTGATAATTACAGTTGGTAAGCAAATATAGGAAAACGTTACACACGTGGTGTAAAGTTTGATGAGAGGTGAAAAATATATTTGTAATACTTGTTGTTTTATAAAAATTAATTAAATTTGCACCTCGAAAAAATTACAAGATTTTAAAGAATAAAGAGATGAAGCAGGGAATCCATCCGGAAAATTATAGATTGGTAGCGTTTAAAGACATGTCGAACGACGAGGTTTTTATCACTAAGTCTACCGCGAACACAAAAGAGACTATTGAAGTTGATGGTGAGGAATATCCTTTGGTGAAATTGGAGATTTCCAGAACTTCTCACCCATTCTACACTGGTAAAGCTAAATTACTGGATACTGCCGGTCGTATCGATAAGTTCAAGAACAAATACGCGAAATTCAAAAAGTAATTTCCCGCAGATCATATTTTTAAAGCCTCCCAATGCGGAGGCTTTTTTTATGAATTATTTTGGAATGCCGTGGGTGCAGGGCATTTTCCCTTTTTAAATTTACTTGTACCTTTACCTTAAAAAGAACCAACTTCATGAATTACATACTCTTTGACGGTGCTGCCAGAAACCAGTTGCTGCCTTTTACCTTCACCCGACCTGTCGCCGATATCCGCATAGGGATTATGACCATTCGCGAAAAGTGGGAAAAGATCTTAAATACAACCACCTCGACTATTACAGAAGATTATCTTTCAGGGAAATGGCCCATGGTGGAAATGGAGGAGAACGTGATGATCAACGCGGCTTTTTTGCCGACGGCCGAACTGGTGGAACAAATCAGCAACCTGCAGCCGGGAGAAGCTATTTTTCATGAGGAAGATATCGTAGCCTTTTTCGCCTATGAAGATCAGGATGTAGACTTTGAATCCTGTACTTCTATTGAACTGGAAGGAAAGCCATTTTTTATTCAGAACACCTGGGATATATTCAGCCTGAACGGAGAGGCCATTGCTGCAGATTTCGAAGAGCTGACCCGAGACAGGAAAAGTCAACCGATCTCTTCGACCAATCAGGTAATAGCTCCTGAAAATGTGTTTTTGGAGGAAGGTGCCAAAATGGAGTGTGCGATCATCAATGCTTCTCAAGGGCCCGTTTATGTAGCTGCCGGGGCCGAGATCATGGAAGGCAGCATTGTGCGCGGGCCACTGGCCATGTGTGACCACGCCACTTTGAAGTTGGGAGCAAAAATTTACGGACCTACCACTGTCGGTCCGCATAGTAAAGTTGGGGGAGAGGTGAACAATTCTGTCATTTTTGGATATTCGAATAAAGGACATGATGGTTTTCTTGGGAATTCTGTATTAGGGGAGTGGTGTAATCTTGGTGCAGATACCAATACCTCAAATTTGAAGAACAATTACGCTGAAGTGCGCCTGTGGGATTATTCTTCGGAAAGATTCGCTCCCACAGGATTGCAATTTTGTGGATTAATGATGGGAGACCACAGCAAATGCGGGATCAATACCATGTTCAATACCGGAACGGTGGTAGGCGTGAGCGCGAACATCTTTGGAGCTGGTTTTCCGCGGAATTTCATTCCGAGCTTTAGCTGGGGCGGGAGCGGAGGCACTACTACTTACAAAACAGTTAAGGCCTTTGAAGTAGCTGAAAAGGTAATGGCCAGAAGGGATATCGAATTTTCAGAGGAAGATAAGGCTATTCTGGAAGAGGTTTTTGAACAGACCCAGAAATACAGGAGAGGATAAATACAATTAACAATGATCAGTGATCAATGATCAAGAGGCCTCGAAAATGATGTTTTCGGGGCTTTTTCTTATTTGAAGATCATGGAATTATTCAGGTTTTAGAAAACGAATAATAGTTGGTATCTTTGCGGGCCTTAAAAGCTTAATTTCTAAAAGGCATATAAATCATTGAAAATGGGAGTGTTAGCTTCCGGAACAAAGGATCATGGAAAACCCTAAAAAAGTAGCATTTTATACCCTTGGCTGTAAACTGAATTTTTCAGAAACTTCGACCATCGCGAGAAGTTTCAAGGATGAAGGTTTTCAAAGGGTGGATTTTTCCGAAGCTGCAGATATATACGTCATCAATACCTGCTCGGTAACCGATAATGCTGATAAGCGTTTTAAGACCATTGTGAAACAGGCGCAGAAGGTGAATGAGAACGCTTTTGTGATCGCGGTGGGATGCTATGCTCAGCTTAAGCCGGAAGAGTTGGCTGCGGTTGACGGGGTTGATCTTGTTTTGGGTGCGACTGAAAAGTTCAAGATCACTAATTACCTGAACGACCTTACCAAAAATGATTTTGGAGAGATCCATTCCTGCGAGATCCAGGAAGCAGATTTTTACGTAGGTTCCTATTCTTTTGGCGATCGTACGCGTGCATTCCTGAAGGTGCAAGATGGTTGCGATTATAAGTGCACTTATTGTACGATTCCATTGGCGCGAGGTATTTCCCGGAGCGATACCCTAGAGAACGTGCTTGAGAACGCGAAAAAGATCTCGGAAAAGAATATCAAGGAGATAGTGCTAACTGGGGTGAACATTGGAGACTACGGAAAAGGAGAATTCGGGAACAAAAAGCACGAGCATACTTTTCTAGACCTGGTGAAAGCGCTGGATAAAGTTGAAGGGATTGAACGTCTCAGGATATCTTCTATTGAACCGAATCTGCTGAAAAATGAGACCATAGATTTCGTAGCGAGCAGCAAGGCTTTTGTGCCTCATTTCCACATTCCGCTACAGAGCGGGAGCAATGAAGTCTTGAAGGCGATGCGCAGACGTTACATGAGAGAATTGTATGTGGACAGGGTAACCCGTATTAAAGAGGTCATGCCCGATGCCTGCATTGGGGTTGACGTGATAGTAGGTTTTCCCGGCGAGACAGATGAACATTTTCTCGAAACCTATAACTTCCTGAATGAGTTGGAGATTTCTTACCTGCACGTGTTCACCTATTCTGAAAGGGAGAACACTATTGCTGCAGAAATGGATGGTGTGGTCCCTGCTAAAGTAAGGAAGAAACGCAGTAAAATGTTACGCGGACTTTCGGCTAAGAAAAGAAGGGCCTTCTATGAGTCCCAACTAGGCTCTGTGAAAACAGTGTTGTTCGAAGGTGAAAATAAAGAAGGCTACATTCACGGGTTTACTGAGAATTATGTAAAAGTGAAAACTCCATGGAATCCCGGGTTGGTGAATACCCTTCACCAGGTTGAACTTCAAAAGATAGACGACGACGGGCTGGTGCGGTTCGAATTTATAGAGGAGCCGGCCTTAGCTTAGATATTTATTCCCACCGGTAACAGGTCTTTGTACTTGCGGCGGTATTTTCTCATAAATCTTGCGACCGCCGGGCTGGTGGGCATTACTCTGGTTTCTCTTGCCCTTATTTCGTCAAGAACTTTTGTAATGAAAGGTTCCAGGTAGCCCTTTTCTTTTAGGGTGTCGCTCATCACCAATTTGGTAAGGAAGATTTTACGGTCCTGGGAAGAATATTCGATCTTTGCTAGCTCTCCTTCAATTTCACTTTCAAACTGGCGTAAGAACTCATTGTCTGTGATAGATAATTCAGTTTTCATGTGATGTAAGTATTTGTTACTTAGTACATATCAAAAAATCAGCCAGAATAATCGGCTTTTTTTATAAAATCTTCCGAAGCTCTTAAAAAAGCCGGAAACGTCGAAGAGAAAAATTATCTTAAAATTTACCGCAAACGGTGAATTTCCTTTAAATTTGACCATAAAGTTAACCTTTTTGTACGAATTTTCAGCTGAAGGAGCTGTAAAAAATGAAGAAAGCCCCCATTATTCACGTTTATTGCATGCCCGGTCTGGCAGCCAATCCAACGATCTTTGAAAGGATCCAACTTCCGGAAGAAAAATATGAAATACACTGGCTTGACTGGCTGCTTCCGAAGCCAAAGGAAAGCCTGAAAGATTATTCTCTGCGGATGTGTGAAAGGGTGAAACATGAAGAACCTGTATTGATAGGAGTTTCATTTGGCGGGGTGATTGTGCAGGAAATGGCCCGATTCATGCAGGTTAAAAGGGTGATCATCATTTCAAGTGTTAAATCTGAAAAGGAACTGCCACGGCGAATGCGCCTGGCAAGGTGCACTAAGCTTTTTAAGGTGCTTCCCACCTCCCTGGCCGGACATTTGGACGCTTTTGAAACGATCGCTTATGGGGAGTTCATGAAAAAACGCCTCAAGCTTTATAAGAAATACATGTCTATTACAGATACCCGGTATCTGGATTGGGCGATTGAAAGAATGGTGTGCTGGGATCAACCAGAGCCTACGCCCGGCGTGGTTCATATTCATGGAGATAAGGATCTTATCTTTCCATACAAATACATTAAGGGCTGTATAACAGTCCCCGGCGGCACCCATGTGATGATTATTAACAGGTTCAGGTGGTTCAATGAGCACCTGGAGGAAATCATAGAAACAGGAAAGTTAATTGGAAAAGAAGAATTTAGAAACTAATAAAAAATTGAAGATGGATTTGAGGAATATACTTATCGGCGCCAGCCTGGTGGTAGTTTGCGTGTTAGGGATCAATGCTGTGCAGGATGCGCCCAGTGATGAGAACCAGGAGAAGAAGATGATCAATGATTATAACGTGTACGCGCTGCCAATGCCCGAAGATCTGGATTTTGCAGGTGAGCCTGTGCCCATTGAAATGCCCGATATTTACGAGCGTATGGACAGGGAACTGCTTGTGAATACCTACTGGCAGTCGAACACCCTTCTTCTTTTGAAACGAGCGAATAAATATTTTCCGGTGATCGAGCCGATTTTGGCTGAAGCCGGAGTACCCGATGATTTCAAATACCTCGCAGTTATCGAAAGCGGACTTACCAACGCGGTTTCTCCTGCCGGGGCAAGAGGATTTTGGCAGATCATGGAATCTACCGGAAAGGAATACGGGCTGGAAATAAATGACAATGTTGATGAACGTTATAATATCGAGAAATCAACTCGGGTCGCAGCCGAATATCTGAAAAAATCCAAAGAACGTTTCGGCAGCTGGACGCTTGCCGCGGCCGCATATAATGCGGGAAATTACGGAGTGGACAAGCAACGGGAAAGGCAGGATGTTGATGGATATTACGATCTGCTGTTGGGAGAAGAGACAGGTAGATATGTGTTCAGGATTCTGGCTTTAAAGGAGATCATGAGCAATCCGGAAAAATACGGTTTCAACTTCAGGCAGAAAGATCTTTACAAAGATGTGCCTTCCTATAAAGTGAAAGTAGATACGGCGGTGACCGATTTTGCCAAATTCGCTCAGGACTTTGACATCAACTATAAGATCCTGAAGATCCACAATCCGTGGCTGCGCGAAACGCATTTGAACAATAAGTCCCGCAAGGAATATTTGATCGAGTTGCCCGAAAAAGGATATTATTCTCCTGTTGATGATTCAGCGGCAGAATAAGTGGAGGCATACATTAAAACAAAAAAGGAGCCTGTTGAGGGCTCCTTTTTTGTTTCAGATCTAAAATCTTTAGATCTTTTTCATTTGCTGTTTCATCATTTTGATCTGATCGTCCAGCATATTGTGTTTGTCCAGCTTCTTTGCTTCCTGAAGTAGTAATTGAGCTTCTCTTTTTCTGCGTTTGGTCAGGGCAATACCCGCTAAGTTCAACTTGGCCATGGCCAGATCCTGGCTCATGGAAAGTCCTAATTTTACCGCGCGTTTAAAGAACTTTTCAGCCTGGGTGATATTTGTTTGTGAAACCATTAGTCCGTGAAGGTACCAGTAGTACCCCTGTTGTTTCTGTACCAAAGCTTTTTCGGGATCTTTTATCTTGTCGAGCCATTTTTTAGCTCCTTCAAAATCCTGTTTTCTCAGCCTTAAGAAAGCCATGAGGATCATTTCATTCTTATAGTATAGGAAAATGAAGATCCCTACTAGGAGCAGCAAAAAAATTCCGTTGCCGATGTTGCCTTCAACAAATTGCCAGATCGCGAGGGCAAAAAGGAGTCCGGCTATGATTAATTTGTAAATTTTATTGAACATTTCATGATTGTTTTGAAGGGCGCAAAGGTAAGAAAAACAATTGAAAATTATTTGCAATTAGGGTTTGTGCAAGTAAAAACTCTTTGTATATTTGCCCGCAGTTTTAAGGAGAGGTCTTAGAACGATTTTACAAGCGATTTCAAAGAAGATTAAAGATAATTATCATGAAAAGAACGTTTCAACCATCAAAGAGGAAAAGAAAAAATAAGCACGGTTTCAGAGAGCGTATGGCAAGTGTTAACGGGAGAAAGGTGCTTGCTCGTAGAAGAGCAAAAGGAAGAAAGAAATTATCGGTTTCTTCAGAGAACAGGCACAAGCACTAAATGATAATTAGTCTTCGAAAATATTAAGGTGTTACTTTTTTTAGTAACGCCTTTTTTTATACCCTTTAGCTTCATACTTTTACAAACACCACAAAACAAAATAAATGCCTAAGAATAAAGAACTTAAAAGCATATTGATCATAGGTTCGGGTCCAATTATCATAGGACAGGCCTGTGAATTTGACTATTCCGGAACCCAGGCCCTGCGGTCGTTGAGAGAGGATGGAATCGAGACCATCCTTATCAATTCCAATCCGGCCACCATCATGACCGACCCTTCTATGGCCGATCATGTTTACCTGAAACCGCTGAACACAAAATCAATTATCCAGATACTCAAAGAGCATCCGCAGATAGATGCCGTGCTGCCCACCATGGGTGGACAAACCGCTTTGAACCTCTGTATCGAAGCCGATGAAAAAGGCATTTGGGAAGATTTTGGAGTGAAGATCATTGGGGTTGACATTGATGCGATCAATATTACTGAAGACAGGGAGAAGTTCAAACAACTTATGAGCAGGATCGGGGTGCCTGTAGCACCGGCCAGTACTGCTACTTCTTACCTTGAAGGAAAAGAGATCGCGCAGGAATTCGGATTCCCGCTGGTAATTAGGGCGTCCTTTACCTTAGGAGGTTCAGGAGCTTCCTTTGTGCATAATGAGGACCAGTTTGATGAAATGCTGACTTATGGACTGGAAGTTTCTCCTATCCACGAGGTAATGATAGATAAGGCTCTTTTAGGCTGGAAAGAATATGAGCTGGAATTATTAAGGGACAAAAATGATAATGTGGTGATCATTTGTTCAATTGAGAATATGGATCCTATGGGGATCCACACCGGGGATTCCATTACGGTGGCACCGGCCATGACCCTTAGTGACGTGACCTTCCAAAGAATGCGTGACCTGGCGATCAAAATGATGAGGAGCATTGGAGATTTTGCAGGTGGATGTAACGTGCAGTTCGCGGTTAGCCCAGATGAAAAAGAAGATATCATAGCCGTGGAGATCAACCCAAGGGTGTCTAGGTCTTCGGCCCTGGCTTCTAAAGCTACAGGATATCCTATTGCCAAGATCGCTGCTAAGCTAGCGATTGGTTATACCCTTGACGAACTTGATAACCAGATCACCAAATCTACTTCAGCTTTATTTGAACCGTCGCTGGATTATGTGATCGTGAAGATCCCACGCTGGAATTTTGATAAGTTCGAAGGAAGCGACAGGACTCTTGGCCTTCAAATGAAATCTGTAGGGGAGGTGATGGGAATTGGACGCTCGTTCCAGGAAGCTTTGCATAAAGCAACTCAGTCTCTCGAGATCAAAAGAAACGGATTGGGAGCAGACGGAAAGGGTTACACTAACTACGACCAGATCATCGAAAAGCTGAAGAATCCGAGTTGGGACCGTGTTTTTGTGATCTATGATGCGATACAAATGGGGATCACCCTCAACCGAATCCATGAGATCACTAAAATTGATATGTGGTTCCTCAAGCAATATGAAGAACTGCACGCGCTTGAGATAGAGATCAGTAAATATAAGATCGATACCCTTCCAAAAGACCTGCTTTTAGAGGCCAAGCAAAAAGGTTTTGCCGACAGGCAGATCGCTTTTATGGTGGGTTGTCTTGAAAGCCAGGTTTACAATAAACGCAGTGATCTGGGGATAAACAGAGTCTACAAGCTGGTGGATACCTGTGCGGCCGAATTTAAAGCTGAAACTCCTTATTATTATTCCACTTTTGAAGCCGAGATCGAGACAAAAGACGGGAAGAAATATGTAGAAAATGACAGTACAGTTTCCGATAAGAAAAAGATCGTGGTGCTGGGGTCAGGACCAAACCGTATAGGGCAGGGAATCGAGTTTGACTACTGCTGTGTGCACGGGGTGCTAGCTGCTTCGGAATGTGGGTATGAAACCATCATGATCAACTGTAACCCCGAGACGGTTTCTACCGATTTTGATGTGGCTGATAAATTATATTTCGAACCCGTATTTTGGGAGCATATCTATGACATCATTCGTCATGAGAAGCCCGAGGGGGTGATCGTACAGCTGGGTGGACAAACCGCTCTGAAGCTTGCCGAGAAACTGGATCGCTACGGAATAAAGATCATGGGTACCAGTTATCAGTCTCTGGATCTTGCCGAAGACCGTGGTTCTTTCTCTGAATTGCTTCAGAAAAACGACATACCTTATCCTGAATTCGGGGTGGCTGAAACTGCTGATGAAGCCCTTGCGCTTGCCGATAAACTGGATTTCCCTATCCTTGTGAGACCTTCTTACGTTCTTGGAGGACAGGGAATGAAGATCGTGATCAATAAAAAGGATCTGGAAGATACCGTGATCGATCTTCTGCGAAAGATCCCCAATAATAAGCTCCTTCTAGACCATTATCTTGACGGTGCCATTGAAGCGGAAGCAGATGCCATCTGTGACGGGGAGAATGTACAGATCATCGGGATCATGGAGCATATTGAGCCTTGCGGAATTCATTCCGGAGACTCGAACGCGACCCTGCCTCCATTCAACCTGGGAGACCTTGTGATGCAGCAAATAAAAGATCATACCAAAAAGATCGCTCTGGCACTTAATACGGTAGGTTTAATCAACATCCAGTTCGCCATTAAAGACGATAAGGTGTATATCATCGAAGCCAATCCGCGTGCTTCCCGAACAGTGCCTTTTATTGCGAAAGCTTACGGACAGCCGTATGTGAACTATGCTACCAAAGTGATGCTTGGGGAGAATAAGGTGACCGACTTTGAATACAGCAGCAAGCTAGATGGTTATGCCATCAAGCAGCCGGTGTTCTCTTTCAATAAGTTTCCGCATGTGAACAAGCAGCTGGGACCTGAAATGAAGAGTACGGGAGAAAGTATTCTGTTCATCGACGATCTTAAAGATGATGAGTTCTACGAATTATACTCCAGGAGAAAAATGTACCTGAGTAAGTAATTTTAAACTATAGAAAAGAAATGCCACCTTTTTCGGGTGGCATTCTTATTTTTATATGAATCAATTGGGAAAAGAATGAAAGAATTTGTTTTAATAGTGGGAGGTGTTTATGGTGCCCTTGCCGTGATCTTTGGTGCCTTTGGGGCACATGGACTTAAAAAGATTTTAAATGCGGAGCAGCTGAAGAGTTTTGAAACCGGAGTTAAATATCAGATGTACCATGCTCTGTTGCTGATCCTGGTTGGAGTGATCTTTCCCTTTTCGGGATTTTCCCAAAACCTGATGGGATGGTTCCTCATTCTGGGCGTATTTTTCTTTTCCTTCAGTATTTATGGACTGGTAATAAGTGCAGCACGAGGCAGGAAAATGGCCTTTTTAGGGCCTGTTACTCCGCTAGGAGGACTGTTGCTAGTGATGGGTTGGATCCTTTTTACGGTGAATATCTCGGCAATAGCCGAGAATATCAGGTTTTAAAAAAATATCTCAAGCTGCCTCTCCCGTATCCCTAAGCCGGTATCTTTCGGCGAAAACCGCGATCACCAAAAGCTGCAGAATATGGTACAGCATTATAGGCAACAGGTAAATGGCATTTGCGGCACTGTTCCCAAAAATGATCTTTACCATTACCGATCCGTGCACCAGCGATTTCTTGGTTCCGGCGAATTTCGCAGTAATGTGATCTTCGGTATTTAACTTTATCCCCTTGGAGATCTGTCCAATTCCGAAGTAAACAATGAAGAGGAGAGCGATGACCAGCCCTAGCAGTTTTAAAAGATCGGTAATGGCCAGGGTGGAGAACAGACGGCTGCTGAAGGCAGTGCTGAAACTGGAATACACGATCAGCACGATCACCGACTTATCAAAAAAGCTGATCTTTCTGCTGTTTTTTCGGGCGGTTTTTCCGAATTTCCTCTGAAGGAGCAGTCCAATAATAAGAGGCAAGATCACCTGCAGAAAAAGCTTCTGAAAAACGCTTGAAAATTCAAAGGCCGCCGATCCCTTCATGAAGATGCTCATCCAAAGCGGGGTGATCACTACCCCGATCAATCCTGAAAGGCTGGCATTGAAGATGGCTGTGGGTATATTGCCCTTGGCTAACGAGATCATGACGATAGAAGAGCTGACCGTTGAGGGTAATGCTGCCAGGAAGAACAGGGCCAGCCACAGGTCTGAACCTGTTCCGCCTTCGAAAAACGGAATAAAACCAAAAACCAGCAGTGGAAAAAGCAGAAAGGTGCTCAGTTGGATTAGGATATGTACCTTATAATTGTAAAGTCCTATTTTAAATTCTGAAGGTGAGAGTTTTAGTCCGTAGAAAAGGAAAATGAACCCAATGCCAATATCGGTAATGGTTCTTAAGGGCAAAGTTTCAGGGCCCTGTGGCAGTAACCACGCCAGGAGGATCGAAAATAGCAGTGCGGCTATGAATCCGTTGAACTTCAACTACTGTTCGATTTTTACATTGTAGGTTTCCACGATGTGCAGGTGCTCTTCAGAAACAAAATCGGTTTCGTGGAATTCCTGTCGCCTCATTTTCTTGTTATCGTAACGTTTGATGCTCTTGGCAAAGCGTCGTATGTCGTCGCTGGTTTTGAGGATCAGGCCGGGAACCTTTATAGATTTTCCATCGCTGTCTTTGGCCACCATGGTAAAATAGGAGGAATTACAATGTTTTACCTTTCCCGTCTGGATATTTTCAGCCTCCACTCTTATGCCGATCAACATGGAACTGGAACCAACGAAATTCACAGATGCTTTCATGGTCACCAGCTCCCCGATCTCGATGGGATTCAGAAAATCGACTGTGTCTACACTGGCGGTCACGCAATAAACTTCGGAATGTTTTGAAGCGCAGGCAAAGGCTATCTGGTCTAAAAGTGAGAGCACATAACCTCCGTGGATCTTCCCGTTGAAATTTGAATGGGAGGGAAGCATTAGCTCAGATATGGTCACTTGTGATTCTGCAATGGTCTTAAACTCTTTTCTCATCTCTTTCTGTCTTGTTTAAAGTGATCTGTACAGGATGTTCATGAATTCTTCGACCTTTGAAGGTTCCAGCCAGCGGGTCACCACAACCAGGTCCTGTTTTTGGTCAATAATGATAAAATTTCCGCCAAAGCCGGCAGCATAAAAGACGTGATCCGGAATATTTTCCCAGTTCCTGTCGCCTTTTTTGTTGAGCCACCACATGTAGCCGTAGTTAGGATTCGCGTTTGCCGGTTCCACGGCTTCCTCTATAAGTTCTTCTGAAAGCAGCTGTTTCCCGTTCCAGTTTCCGTTGTTGAGAAACAGCAGTCCAAAACGTGCCATGTCCTTGGTGTTGATGAACATGCCGCCACCCGAATGTCCGCCACCGCTTACCGACTGCATTTTGAGTCCGTCAAGGGTTACCCACGAATTCTCATAACCGTACCACCGCCAGGTAGTGGAAGCGTCAATGGGATCAATGATCCTTTCTTTTAATACCTGCGGAAGAGGTTTCCTGAAGACGTTGAGTAGGGAATAAGCAAGAACGTTCACCCGAACATCGTTATATTTGAAAAAGGATCCGGGAGCATTCAGTTTTCTGGCCCGCCACTCATCGATGGTTTTATCTGAAGGAGGGCGGTCTGCCCAGTCAAATCCGCCCCAAAGCTGCCCGCTCCAGTCAGAAGTTTGCTGCAGCAGATGCTTCCAGGTGATCTGGCTGTTGTGCTCGCCCTTAAAAGTGTCATCCCAAACATATTTTTCAACTTTTTCATCAACCTCGTTGATCAGTCCCTGCTGCAGGGCAAGCAAGGCCGTGGTTGACAAAAAACTTTTGGTCACGCTAAAGGTCATGTCAACTCTTTCTGTATCTCCCCATTCCCCGATGATGTACCCGTTCTTGAGAATGATCCCTGCAGGGCCACCGCGCCTTTTTGTAGGCCCCAGGATCTGGTGGTAAGGCTCATGCTGAAAGCCTTTGAGGATGGCCTGGCGAAGGTCTCTTGATCCTGAATATTCATTCTTCTCAGCAAATTCTATCGCTTTTGTGAGGTCGATCTTGTATTCTGAAGCTTCTTTCTTCTCCCAGCTATCTTCCGAAGGAAAATATATTTCCTGGGCAGAAATACTCAGGAGAAAATTAAAAAGGAGTAGGCTTAAAAAGGTCTTTTTCATTACAGCTTAATTTAGTCGGTTTTGAGGTTCTTCTTCATTTTCGGCCCTGTCGATCCACTTTTGGGAAATTCGTTGTTTCGGCGAAATGCCCAGGGCTTCTAATTTATCAATGTCTTTTATAAGGTTTTGCTGGCCAGTGAGCTTTTTCATCGCGGCTTCATAAGCAGTAGAAGTGGAGTTGAGGCGATTGCCCACAGTTTCCAGGTCATCTAGCAGGATCTTGAACTTGTGGTATAGCGAAGCCGCATGATTGGCGATCTCCATGGCATTTTGCTGTTGCTTTTCATTGCTCCACAAAGTGTCTATAGTTCGCAATACAGAAAGCAGAGTGGTGGGGCTTACCAGCAGAATGTTCTTTTGGAATGCCGTATAGAAGAAGGAATTATCTGCATTTTGGGCCAAGTAAAGGGCCGGCTCTACTGGGATGAACATCAACACGAAATCGGGCGACTGGATCTTATACAGGTCCTCGTATTTTTTCGAACTCAGGTCAAGAATATGATTGTTGAGGCTGCGCAGGTGTTCCTTCAAAAATTTGCCCCTTTGAGCCTCATCTTCTTCGTTTATGTATTTCTCATAAGCCACCAGAGAAACCTTGGAATCAATGACCATGCGTTTGTCCGCCGGCAGGTGCAAAACTACATCGGGGAGCAGTTTTTTTCCTTCTTCGGTCTCATGCGCTCGCTGCACAAAATATTCCCGGTCTTTCATTAGCCCTGATTTCTCCAACACTCGCTCCAGGATCAATTCGCCCCAGTTGCCCTGAGTCTTGTTTTCTCCTTTTAGAGCTTTGGTGAGATTGTTCGCCTCTTCGCTTATCCTGATGTTCTGCTCGCTTAGCATTTGCAGGTGCTTGCCCAACTGGGCATGCCGCTCAATGAAGTCATTGGAATTCTTTTCCACCTTCTCCTCAAAGGTCTTGATCTTCTCCTGCAGTGGACTTAAGATGTTCTGAATATTCTCTTTATTAAGGCTGGTAAATTTTTCTGATTTTTGGTCGAGGATCTTATTGGCCAGGTTCTCAAATTCCCTGCTGAATTTTTCCTGAAGTTTCTCAACTTCCGCTTTTTGTTCCTCCAGCTTCTCCCTAAGGTTCTCCAGTTCAGAATTTCTTTGGGTAAGCTGATTCCTGAAAAGGTCCTTTTCTTCCCGGATGTTTTCCCGCTCCCCGCAGACTTCGGCATATTGCCTGTCTGCAGTCTCTTGGGTTTTTCGAACTTCTTCCCTGTAATTCTCATACTGAAGCTGAAGCTGGTTGTTCCTTTCCTGCAGCACGCTTAGGTTGCCTTTGCTCCTGAAGCCGGCGATGATAAATCCCAGTACGGCTCCAAAAAGGAGAATAAATAGAGAGATTCCAATGAGGGTGATTTCATTCATGGGAGGCACGATTTCTTCAAAGATACTGTTTTCAGGATTTTATTCTGAAAGATCTTGTAGCCGGATCGAAAAAGATAAGGTCCTCGGGAAATATGCTTTCAAAAGCCCTTTTTTGGATCAGTTCTTCAGGGCTTCCCTGAATAACGCCGTCGGGTTTCATGAGAATGATCTTGTCGCACAATTCCAGCGCCAGGTTGATCTCGTGGGTAGCAAAAAGGATAGCTTTTCCGGTTTGGTCAGTGAGTTGCTTCAGAAGTTTCAGCACCTGGGCTTTGTGGTACATGTCTAAATGGGAAGTGGGTTCATCCAGGATCATGATCGGGGTGTCCTGGGCCAGAGCCCGGGCGATCAATACTTTTTGAAGTTGTCCGTCACTTAATTCATAGCATTTTTTATGCTGAATGTCTCCAATGTTCACCAGCTGCAATGCTTTTTTAACCTGGCCTCTATCTTCTGCGGAAAGATTACCGATCCAGTTGGTATACGGCTGTCTTCCCAGGGCGACCAGTTCGGCTACGCCCAGGTTCTTTGAAATTGGTTGTTCGGTCAGGACCAGGCTAATGAGGGCCGCGAGTTTTTCCGAAGAAATCTCTTTCCTGTCATGCCCGTTGATGAGTACCTTTCCGCCCAATTCTGGCTGGATTCCGCTCAGGGTTCTCAAAAAAGTAGATTTTCCCACTCCGTTCACCCCGATCACGGCCACCAATTCCCTCTCCTGCACAGATACATCGATTCCCGAACTAATTACCGTTTCCCGGTCTTTTTTGCGATAACCGGTCTGAAGGTCCTTTGTTTGCAGCACGATATTTTGTTCTACGTTCTTCTGCATCTTAAAAAAGGAATTTTCGTTTCCTTACCAGCAGCCAGATCACCACCGGCGCCCCAACTAGTGAAGTGATCGCATTAATAGGCAATGTAAGGTCTGTTCCGGGTAGCTGGGCCAGGATGTCGCAGAGTAACATCAATATCGCGCCTCCCAAAATGACAGCGGGTAATAGAATTTTATGATCATTCACCGGGATCACCTGTCGTATCAAATGCGGCACCGCCAGGCCTACAAAAGCGATGGGGCCGGCAAAAGCCGTGATGCTTCCTGCCAGGAAGCTTGTGGAAATGATCAATAAGGCACGGTTTTTCCCAATGTTCATTCCCAGGCTTCGGGCGTATTGCTCCCCTAAAAGCAGGGAGTTGAGGTTCTTTATGCTATAAATGGCTATTCCGGTTCCCAGGAACCAGAAGAATGCCAGTACCCCCAGTTCGTTCCAGGAAAGGTCGCCCACGCTTCCGTAGGACCAGAAAACGTATTGCTGTAATTGGGCAGCGGGACTAAAGTAGGCCAGCACGCTCACTACGGCCGAGCTAAGGCTGGCAAACATCAGCCCGATGATGAGGATGGCCATGGTGTCTTTCAACCTTATCGAAGCCAGCATTACCGCGAGCAATACCAGTAAACTTCCCACACTCGAGGCGATCACCAGACCCCAGCTTGAAAATACGGCGGTAGCCGCGATCCCTCCGAAAAGAGAAGCGCCCATCAATACCAGCGCCACTCCCAGACTGGCGCCGCTGCTAAGACCCAGCACATAAGGGCCGGCTAACGGATTTCGGAACATGGTCTGCATCAACATTCCGCTTACCGCGAGTCCAGATCCTGCCAAAACCGAAGTAAAAGCTTTCGGTATACGATAATCCATGATAATGTAACGCCAGCTTTCTTTACTGTTCCCGTCGGAGAATATCATCCCGAGTATTTCGTCAAAAGGTATGCTTACCGAACCCAGGCTTACGTTCAAGAACCAGGTGACTATTGTCGCGATCAACAACAACATGAGGCTTATGCTATACCTTTTGGAACTTTTCAATTACTGTAAGGGTTTATAGAATGTTGTTTGATACTCCGGCAACAGTGAGGGGTGAAGGATTGAGATCAGGTCTTTCAATACCAGGTCCGGACGAATAGGCGCCAGTTCGTAAAAGATGACGCCGCCGGTTTCTCCTTTTTCACTGCTGAAGGTGTAGACCTGTTTTTCCTGAAATGCTGAAAATCGGGTGTAATGCGGGGAGGCACTGCGCATTTCCTCATATGACTGAAATTGCGCCGGTCCTATCCAGAAATCGGCAGAAGCGGCTTGTGATAGTACAGCTTCAAAAGACAGGGACAGACTACCCGTTCCTTCAGAATCTGCAAAAAGATATTCTGAATTGGCATCTTCCAGGAAGATTGCCTGCCAGCTGTTTCCTGCGGGCAGGTACCACTGATCTTTATACATGGCGCCCGCGACTACAGATGGGCTTTCTTCCGCGCTTTTTGCCAGTTCTTTGGCTTGATTATATTCTTTCTCTATTTGCTCAAAAAAGGAATTTGCCGAATCTATTTTTCCGTAGAGGGCGCCAAAGAATTTGATCCATTCGGCCTTTCCGAGGGGAGAATTTTCGGTCCAGTCTGAATTGAAGACTACCGGAATTCCGCTTTTTTCTACCGTGTTCAGGCTCTTGTTGCTGCCGTCGATGGAGAAGGCCACGATCAAATCGGGTTGGAGGCTGAGCAGGCTTTCGGTGTTCAAAGCTTCATTTTTGCCAAGTTCTTTGATCTTGCCTTCAGCGATCAATTTTCGAGTGGCTTCCGAAGAAATATAATCCAGCCCGGGAAAGCCCACCAGCGTTTCTTCTTTATTCAATATTTCCAAAGAAGGAATGTGCGTAGTGGAGGTGACGACGATCTTTTGCACCGGAACCTTGATCTTCTGATCAAATTTTAGTCCTTCGGGAATTTCCGCATTTTCTTCAGCCAACAGGTATTTGAAAGATCTGTCGGCATTTGGCCAGGGATCTTTGACAGTGATGATTCGGAAATTTCCGTAGTCAGTAATAGAAAGCCCCGAAGCGTATTTGATGGGAATTTCTTTTCCATCAGGCAATTTTGCCATTTCTTTCCGGCCTTCTTCAGACTTACAGCCAAAGAAGATTCCGAAGAGAAACAGCAGGAGTATGTGAAAAAGCGGTTTCATATCTGTATCAAAAGTAAGATTATTTCAAAATTTGATAGGGAGATAAGCTGAAATGTTTATTTTCGTACCAGAAATTTTGGTTCGGTTGTTTTCTGAAAGTTCAGAAATTAAAAACACCGATTAAAAGGGAATCAGGAGAAAGGAAGTTAGAAATTAGAAGTACGAATTTCGAATTTTAACTCATTTTCGATTGAAGTCCGGAAGACGAATGAAGCAGGAAGTAAAACTTCTAACTTCTAAGATCTCACTTCTAACTTCAAATAAGCCTGAGCTGTTCCCGCAACTGTAAGCTTAGTCCCACATTTTGGGATGCCTTTGTAGACTTCATACCACTGTTCTTGAGAACGGGAAGGTGCACAAAAGGACGCGAGCCAGGAGACCTGCCAAATTCAACTTTTTAAACCTGTGGCTTTCGGGAAAAAAGCCGGTGGAAAATGAAAAGCAAGAAAATTTACATCTTGGTTCTATTCCTGCTATATGTCCTTCAAGGCTTGGGACAAAAAGACTCTGTCAATGTGCTGGAGGAAGTCGTGATAGACGCCAAATTGAAAGACTTCTCTACGGGGCAAACAATCATTACCATACCGGATTCTCTAAAACGGGGCACACGTCCTTTATTAACTTCTTTATTAAATTATAATTCTCCCATTTATTTTAAGGAGAATGGGCTGGGGATGGTTTCCTCTCCCTCTTTTCGTGGAACAGCTGCGTCTCACACGGCAGTTCTGTGGAATGGAATTAATGTCAATTCTCAACTGAACGGCCAAACCGATTTCAACACAATCAATGCAGGCGCATATGATCAAATAAGCATTAGGGGTGGAGGAGGGAGTGTGGTCTACGGTACCGGAGCTATAGGGGGGACTGTACACTTAAATACACGGTTATCTTTTAAGGAGAAACTGGAGAACGAATTGTATGTGGGGTATGGCAGCTATAATTCCTTAGATGCCCAGTACAGTGTAAAGGCCGCAAGAGGAAATTGGAGTGTATCGTTATCGGGTGCCCATAATAGTTCAGATAATAACTATCTGTACCCTAATGACCGTGGTGAAAATATGAACGGGCAGTTCTATAACAACACTTTTAACCTGGGTGTAGCCTATCGTTTGGATCCAAGTAATATTTTTCGGTTATACAGTGGAATTTTTTCCGGGGAACGTCATTTATCTTTAGTAAGGCCGTCAGAAACCAGGAGCAAATATCAGGATGCCCACATGCGGTATTTACTGGAATGGGAAAACAAAATGTCTGCTTTTACTTCCCTTTTAAAAATGGCCTATTTAAAAGAGAAGTATGAATATTACAGTGACATTGCTTCTGATAATTCGTCGTTTGGTGATGCAGAAAATTTTATCCTCAAATACGACCTGACTTATTCTGTGTCTGAAAAAATGCAGTTCAGCACGGTACTTTCCAACACGAATACTAAGGGAAAAGGAAGCAATCTGGGGGAGAATAGCAGGAATATTTTTTCGGTAGTGATACTTATGAAGCACCGGCCGACAGAGAAATTCAGCTATGAGAGTGGTATTCGAAAGGAAGTGACCGGCAATTATGAAAGTCCGATTTTATTTTCCTCGAGCGGGATCTACCGCTTCTCAGATCTTTACCGTCTCAAGGTAAATGCCTCAAGAAATTTCCGGATCCCAACTTATAATGATCTCTACTGGACCTCTGCCGGAAGACCAGGTTTAAAGCCAGAGACTTCCTGGCAGGGAGAGATAGGAAATGAATTTAAATGGCGACAATTGGAGCTGAATCTTACTGGATATTACATAGCCATTAAAGATATGATAAGATGGCTGCCGGAGAGCGGCGGGGTTTGGCGCCCCCGCAATGAAGACGAAGTGCATACCTATGGAACAGAGGCTTACCTGCAGTGGGAAAAAGGCCTGGGAGAGATACAGGTGGCGTTGAGGGGGAGCTATTCCTTTACTATTTCTGAGAACCAACAAACCGGAAAGCAATTGATATATGTACCCTTTCACAAGGCAACCTTTATGGGGCAGGGAAATTTTAAATCCTGGGAAATAGAGTATCAGCTCTTATATAATGGGGAAGTCTTTACCCGCTCAGATAATAATTCCAGGTACAATTTGAACAGTTATATGGTATCCAATATTGGAGCCTCTTACACCTTCGGGAAAAATGATAATTACCAGCTAGGGGGGAGAGTGCAAAATGTTTTTAATACTGCCTATGAAACTGTAGAAAACCGGTGGATGCCGGGGAGAAATTTTAATATAAACCTAACCTTTATTTTTTAAATGATGAGAATTATCAAATTGCTTTTAGTTGTTTTTGCCGCCTTCCTATTCAATTCCTGTAATAAGGATGACGATACAGTTCTTGAACAACCCTCTCCTGCCGGAGATTATGTTGACGGAATTTTTGTTCTCAATGAAGGTTCTCAGTCAGCGGGTACCGTGACCTTCATCAGGAGTGGCCTTCAAAGCGCCGAGCAGGAGATCTATGCTGCAGTAAATGACGGCGATGACCTTGGGAATTATGCGCAATCAATATTCTTTACAGAAGAACTGGCTTTTATTATATCTGGCGGATCTAATCTTATAACAGTAGTAGATCGTTACACCTTTGAACTGGCAGGAAAGATTGACAGCGGCCTTGCAGCGCCCCGTTATGGTGTGGCTGTAGGTGGTAAAGCCTATGTGACCAACCAGGCTGCCTGGGACAGCAGTGACGATGATTATATCGCGGTAATAGATATTGAGTCCCTTACAGTCGAGGAAACTGTGATTGCCGGTTCTGTCGTTGAAGATATTATTGAAGGAAACGGACTCCTGTATGTGCAAAATGCCGCGTATGGATCAGGAAATCAAATTAGCATCTTCAATCCTTCGAATAATACCATAGAAGGAACAATTACAACAGGGGATGGGTTGAATTCGATAGATATTGAAAATAACATGCTGTATGCCTTGTCTTCCGGAAGATTAGAAAGCTTTGATCTGTCTACTCATAATAGCATTTCTGAAATCACTTCTGAAGGTTTAACAGGGGCTCAAAATCTGAATGTTGAAAACGGGAAAATATACTATACCATAAACAATGGCGTATACTTTATTGAGGCGACTGCTACAGAGCCTGCTGCCAGTCCGTTAATTGAGTACCATAGTAATTCTGATTATGGTGTGATGTATGGCTTTGAGGTAAAGGATGAGCACATTTTTATTGCTGACGGTGGAGATTTTGCTTCCAATAGTTTTGTTCAAGTTTTCACTACAGGAGGAGAACTATTGGAGACTATTGAAGTAGGTGTAGGGCCAAACGGATTCTACTTTAATGATTAAATTTCACAGACTATATTGGAATTAAAAAATCCCGCTCTCGCGGGATTTTTTTGTTCTAAGATTCCAATTTAATTCAATTCTGCAGGGATTATCTCTGGAAGATGGATCTTGTCAAGATATACTCTTTGATAGTTGGGTTTGAACATATCGCTTTCCCAGATGAATTTGAATTCCTGTTCGACTCTCTTTTGCATTGCGCTAGCCGGTTCCGGGGCTTTTCCCAGCACGGTATTAATGGCTGCGTTTAATAAGGTTTCATTGGGATCACCTAAAGTTCCCAGGTTTCCTAAGTCCTCCGAAGCTTCAACATCTGGGAATAGTCCGTCAACAAAGTCCGATTCATCGTCTTTGTTTGCATATTTTACAATAAGGGGCTGAAGGGCGTAATTGTGGTTTGGGTTTACATGCACTTCCCCGTCCTTATTGGTGTAACTTAAATTAGGAGAATCATAGAGAGTAGCCGAAGCCTGGAATTTTCCTCGTGTAGTTCCTCCTATTTGTACCACATCTATATATGGCTCTAAAGCATGAATTACCAATTCACTTGCGGAAGCTGAACTTCTGGTAGTGATAACATATACTTTTGTGAGGTTAAGGCTGTTAATAGATTCACCATTTCTTATAGAATTATTGAAATACATGAGAAGATCCTCTGGCCTGTTTTGCTCAAAATAGGTTTGATAATATTGGTTGTACTCATACTTTAATATGATCTGCTCATTGAATTGGCCTGTGATCATGCTTGAAAGATCAATAGCAGTTTCTACATTACCGCCCCCATTGTATCTTAAATCAAGGATAAGACTGGAGATGTTACGGCTTTTAAATTCTCCGAAAACACTGTTTAGCTGTGCATCAAAATCTGGCGTAAAGCCGTTATATAAAAGATAGCCTATGTTCTCCCCTTCTATTTCAAATACGTTGTGTGTAAAAATGGGATCTTCAGCAATCTCCACTTTACTCAGTTCAACTACCTTATCGGTATGGGTAATTGTGTCATCTATTAACTCATCAATTCTCATTGAAAAAGAAGCCTGACCTAAAAGTTGTTGGTAATTGTTTACGTTTAAGCTGCTTCCGTCAATCTCGGTAAAAAAGTCCCCTCTTTTAACTCCTGCTTCTTCGGCAGGGCTGCCTGGTATAACATATCTAACATAACCAAAAACATCAGTGTTATTACCAAATGTGTGTAACCTATAATTCATTCCTGTAGTACCTGAAATTCCTTCGTTTAGAAGTTTTTCTAGAGCCACATAATCTTCAGTCATGAAGCTGAACTGGTCATGATCGGCTACCAGGTCATAATAGAGATTTACAGGATCGTTATAACCTTCTAAGAAATCCAGAAAATCATCCTGAGAAGAAAAATATCCATCTTGCAACTGAGGCACATCGGCTTCATAAAGATATATTTCATTCATTGCACCAAAAATGAATTCCTCTACTTCAAGATTTCGTCTTTCCTGTTGTATTTCTTCTTTAGGTTGAGGTTCTACGGTATCATCTTCCTTGGAACAGGATCCGAAAAGAATTGCAAGCAGCAGTAGGGGGAATAATAATTTATTCATAATCACTCATTTGTATTAAGTTGGTAAATCTAAGGTTCCTGTCTCAGCTATAAAAGTTAATTTATTTGTTCAGGCTGTTTAGGCAGGGCTTCCTTTTCGGAATACATTTTTTGATATAACAGATCATCCATGCCGCTTCCTCCAATATCTCCGGAGATCGTTCTTCGCTTGGTAGCGGAAAAATCCTGGGGAATTCCCATAATTGCTTTTAAAGCAGCATTGAGTAATGGTTCCTGCGGATCACCCAAAGTGCCAAGATTTTCAATGTCTTCTGTGATCTCAATGTCGGGAGCTAGGCCATTATAATAGTCTGTACGGCCCACTGCATTTAGGGTCTTGTAGATCAAAGGCTGAATGGCATAGGTATGGCCGGGATTGGCATCAGATCGGTTAAAGTCGGGCGAGTCATAAAGGGTGGTAGAAGCCTGAAACTTCCCCGTAGTAGCCTCTCCAACCTGGATCACATTGATGTAAGGATCAAGTCCGTTGATAAGCAGTTCACTGGCCGAGGCGGTCCTTAGGGTGGTGATCACATACACCTCGTTAAGATTAAGGCTGTTGATCTGTTCCCCGGTTCTTATAGTGGAGTTAAACCTGTTGATAAGATCGTCCGGGCTGTTCTCTTCAAAATAGGTTTGATAATCATCATTCCACTGCTCGGTGTAGAAGACCTCTCCTTTGTTTTGCCCGGTGATCATACTGGCCAGGTCATTGGCCGTTTCTACAGAACCTCCTCCATTATACCTTAGATCAACCACAAGATGAGTAATGTTTTCAGCTTTGAATAATCCGAAGGTTTCATTCAATACCCCGTCGAAGGTTCCCGTAAAGCCGTTATACATGAGGTAACCGACCCTGGCATTTTCCGTAGGAATTATTTTAGAGATAAAAATAGGATTGGTAGTGTACTCCTCTTTTTCAAGAGTTATGGTCTCACCCGTGGAAGAGATGGTTCCGTCTTCTATGTTGGCCAGGCCAATGGTATAAGTTTCAGGTTCCAGGAGTCGGGAGTAATTATCCACGGTCAGTTGTACGCCGTCAATAGTATTAAAAATCATACCTCTCTCTATGCCTTTTTCTTCTGCGGAAGTATTGGGAAGCACATATCTTACGTACCCAAGTACATTGTTCGAGCCTTCGCTATATCTTCTTAAACCGAATTCCATTCCGTTGGAAACCCTAATGCCATCCAACGATTTTTCCAGTTCTATGTAATCATCAACCAGGAAACTGAATTCGTCTTCAGCAGCCACCAGTCCATTATAAAAAAGGTCTTCGGGAGAGGAAAAGGTATTCAGGAATTCGTTCAATTCCTCCTGGTTAGCAAAACGATCATCGGCAAGATCGGGCACCTGCCCCTTATACAGGTAGATGTTGTTCATGCCTCGCCATATAAAATTTTTAATGTCGAGCGAGGATGTCGGTCTAATGACATCATCCATGTCATCATAACAACCAACCAAAAGGAATAAGGAACAGAACAGGAGTAGGGTTTTAGGGAATTTCATAGTTTTACCAATTGAGGAAGCCCCTAAATTACACGGATAAAAGAAAAATTGAAACTTTTTGGTAACAAAATTGATAGGTGGCCGTCGTAATGGTAAGAGGCGATAAAAAACAGCTTACTAACCAAAAAATGAAACAGCAAAAGTTTACAGACCTCATGAAACCGGTACAGGACAAAATGTACCGTATGGCCTTGCGGCTACTGGTTTCAAAAGAGGCTGCGGAAGATGCGGTCCAGGAGGTAATGCTGAAGTTGTGGAGCAGAAAACAACAGTTAAGTTCTTATAACAACCTGGAAGCTTTTGCCATGACCGTGACCAAGAATCATTGTCTGGACCAGTTAAAACTGAAACAGAACAATAATTTGAGGATCGTTCACAGCAATTATGAAAGCGGAGAAGCTTCATTGCAGCATAAGGTTGAGGTAAATGATGATCTAAACTGGGTGCAGAAGATAATTCAGGAGCTTCCGGAGCAACAAAAGATCCTGATCCAGCTTAGAGAAGTAGAACAATATGAATATGAAGAGATCGCTGAAATGACCGGAATGCAGCAGACAGCGATAAGAGTGGCCCTGAGCAGAGCCCGAAAAAAGATAAAAGAAGAAATGATAAAAAGACACCGCTATGGAATCAAAAGCAATTGAAACCCTTTTGGAGAAGTACCTGGAAGCAGAGACTACCGTGAGGGAGGAAGAAAGGCTCAGAGCCTACTTCACATCGGGTGATGTGGCCCCGCACTTGCAGCAATATGCCCCCATGTTCACCTTTTTTAGTGTGGCAAAAGAAGAATGCTATTCGGGAAAAGTAAATATCAAACCCGGAAGAAAGAAAGTCTATTCCTGGGTGGCCATTGCGGCAAGTATAGTGATCTTGCTGGGAGTGGCCCTTGACCAAAACAGCAGAGTGAACGAGTTCGGTACTTATGAAGATCCCGAGCTGGCCATGCAAAAAACCAAAGAAGCCCTTGAAATGGTTTCCCGGTACATGAATACCGGAACCGAAGACCTGGGATACCTGCAGGAATTTAATAGTACCAAAAATAAAATTGTAAAAAACCCTTAAGATAAAAACGATGAAAAAATTAACC
The DNA here is from genome assembly GCF_900102915.1 of Salinimicrobium catena. Lineage (GTDB taxonomy): Bacteria > Bacteroidota > Bacteroidia > Flavobacteriales > Flavobacteriaceae > Salinimicrobium > Salinimicrobium catena. The sequence goes on along the minus strand of NZ_FNGG01000008.1, from coordinate 19,212 downwards.
TTAGCCTTAATGGCCCTGTTATTACCCTTCTTGTCCAATGCTCAGAATTTCGAGAAATATGAGGATATGAAAGAAGTGGATGCGGTAGTGATCACGAGCAAAATGTTTAAACTGCTTACCAAGATCGACCTTAATGCCGATGATCCTGAAACGCAGGCTTATATTGACCTTATTGAGAACCTGCAGGAAATGCGCGTGTTGTCTTCCACCCAGGAGGGCGTTCGCAAGCAGATGGCTACAGATGTTTCTTCTTACATAAAAAAAGGAGGCCTTGAAGAACTCATGAGAGTCTCTGAAGACGGAAAAGTGGTGAAATTCTACTACAAACCCGGTAAGAGTGAGGATTATGTAAGCCAGTTGTTCATGTTCATGGAAGGCCGCGAAAAGACCAAACCGGTCTCTGTTATCCTGAACATCACCGGAGAGATCAACCTGGCACAAGTATCCAAGTTGGCCAATGACTTCAAGATCCCGGGAGGAGATGAGTTGAAAAAAGTTGAAACAAATTAAAATGAAAAAGACAGTTTTAATACTGGTACTACTAACCCTTGGGCTTGTTTCATGTGAAAATGAGACAAGCCTTCAGGAGTTTTACGTGGAGAACCAGAACGACAAGCAGTACCTGGCTTTTGATATTCCGGCCAGTTTGCTAACAGGTGAAAACTCAAAGCTTACTGCCGAACAAAAAGCCACTTTGGAGACCATCAGGAAAGTGAACATCCTTGGCTTTCCTAAAAAGGCTGAAAACGAAGATGCTTTCCGGGAAGAACAGGAGAAATTATCGAACATCCTGAAGTCTGATAAATACAACCTTTTGATGAAATACGGCGGCGGAGACCGCAAAGCCGAACTGTACTATATGGGAGAAGAAGATGCCATAGATGAATTGATCGTGTTTGGCAGCGATGAAGAAAAAGGTTTCGGAATTGCCCGTGTGACGGGAGATGATATGAATCCCGAGGCGATCATCAAGCTGTTCAGGTCATTTGAAAAAGGAGAATTGGATGTCCAGGGGCTTCAGAACTTCAATACCATGTTCAAAGACTGATGTCAGATCTTTTAAAGAAAAAGAGGCCCGAAATTTATCGGGCCTCTTTGTTTTATATCCCCGTGTATGTTTGGGGAGTGATCTGCTTGAGTTCTTTCTTTACCTCTTCAGAAACTTCTAGCCCGTCAATGAAGTTTGAAATGCTTTCCTTGTTGATCACCTCATTGGTTCGGGTGAGTCCTTTAAGAGCTTCATAAGGATTGGCAAAACCTTCGCGTCTCAGTATAGTCTGAATGGCTTCGGCTACCACCGCCCAGTTATTTTCAAGGTCGGCATTGAGTTTGGTTTCATTAAGAAGAAGCTTGTTAAGCCCTTTTAACGTAGAAGAGAATCCAATCAAAGTATGACCAAACGGTACTCCAATGACCCTCAGCACGGTGCTGTCTGTAAGATCCCGCTGCAGGCGGCTTACCGGCAGTTTGGAAGAAAGGTGTTCGAAAAGGGCATTTGCGATGCCTAAATTTCCCTCACTGTTCTCAAAATCTATAGGGTTCACTTTATGCGGCATAGCCGAGGAGCCGACTTCCCCTTTTTTGATCTTCTGCTTGAAGTAGTCCATAGAAACATAAGACCAGATGTCTTTATCAAGATCAAGGATGATGGTATTGATCCTTTTTAAGGCATCAAAAAGCGAGGCCATATGATCGTAATGTTCTATTTGTGTAGTAGGGAAGGAATGGTGCAGCCCAAGAATATCTTCCACGAAATGATTTCCGAAGGCCTTCCAGTCGGTATCGGGATAGGCTACTTTGTGGGCATTGAAATTTCCGGTTGCGCCTCCAAACTTCGCCGCATTTGGTATTTTCTTTAAAAATTCGATTTGCTCCTTCAGGCGCTGTACAAAAACCTGGATCTCTTTTCCCAGGCGGGTAGGAGAGGCCGGCTGCCCATGGGTACGGGCCAGCATAGGGATGTCTTTCCATTCCGCAGCCAGTTCAGAAAGTTTTTCCAAAAGGCTGTTAAGCGAAGGAAGATAAACGGCTTCCATAGCATCCTTAATGCTTAAAGGAACCGCGGTATTATTGATGTCCTGCGAGGTAAGTCCAAAATGAATGAATTCCTTGTGGGCCGAAAGTCCCAGTTCATCGAACTTTTGCTTGATGAAATACTCAACCGCTTTTACATCGTGGTTGGTGACTTTCTCGATATCCTTGATAGCCTGCGCATCCTCCGAAGAAAAATTCGTGTAGAGATTCTGCAGTTTTGGAAAAGCCTGCTGTTCTACTTCTTTCAATTGTGGCAAACCTGATTGGCACAGGGCAATGAAATATTCTATTTCAACTTTAACTCGGTATCCTATCAGGGCTTCTTCACTAAAAAAAGCTGCAAGTTCTTTTGTTTTCTGAAAATACCTTCCGTCTATTGGAGATATCGCTTGAAGGGCAGTCATGGTTATGGCTTAAAAATTAAGGGGTAAAGATACGGCTTCAGGTTTATCCTGTAAAAGATATTTCTTCGGAAAAATGGAAATTCTATGCTTTTTCCAGCAGATTCTTAACCACTTTCGGCACCCCGCTCGAAGCTTTTTCAGCATAGATCGTCAACCTATGATTCTCGCTTACGCTGGGCTTCGGGTCTATAAAATAAACCGGAATATCATCAGAAATGAAATCCACGAGCCCGGCTGCGGGATACACCTGCATTGAAGTTCCTATGATGATGAGGATTTCTGCTTCCGCAGTGATCTCTATGGCCTTTTCCATCATGGGCACTGCCTCGCCAAACCATACCACATGAGGCCGCAGCTGATAATTATGTTCGCAAAAATCCCCCAGTTTTATATCTCCTTCCCAGTCCATAACCAGGTTTTCATCAAAGGTGCTGCGGGCTTTTTTCAGTTCTCCATGCAGGTGGATCACATTTTGGCTGCCGGCCCGTTCGTGCAGGTCATCAATATTTTGGGTGATGATGTGCACGTCAAATTTTTCTTCAAGATCCTTTAAAGCGAGGTGGGCGGCATTGGGTTCTACCTGGCGAAGTTGCCTTCTTCGTTTGTTGTAAAAATCCAGCACCAGCTCCTGGTCCTTTTCCCAGCCGATCGGTGAGGCCACCTGCATTACATCATGGCCTTCCCACAAACCATCGGCATCTCGAAAGGTTTTAATCCCACTTTCGGCACTAACTCCCGCACCCGTTAAAACCACTATCTTTTTCATCATTTCTGAAGCTTTAATAAAGCAAAAAATATAAGTAATTTTTCTGAAACTCCGGAGTCTAAATGACTCTTACATTGTTTTGCTGAAGGGGCTCATTAGCCCATAATTTGCTATTTTCGCAGCATGGATGAAAACCTCGAAATTCTGCATTATCTGGAATCTTTTCTTACAGAAAGAAGGAGAATGTTATTCAACCGGGTGCTCGATCAAAGGACTAACCATTTTACTGTGGCCATTCAGGATGTCTATCAGCTGCACAATACCAGCGCGGTGATACGAAGTTGTGATGTCTTTGGGGTGCAGAATGTGCATGTGGTAGAGGAGGTGAACCGTAAAAAGATCGATCGCGAGATCGCCATGGGGGCACAAAAATGGGTTGATGTTAATCGATATCATTCCGCCGAAGATTGCATGAAAAGCCTGCGCAATAAAGGTTATCGCATCATAGCGACTTCCCCGCATAAGGGAATACCCGTGCAAGACCTGGATATCACCCGGCCTGCCGCTTTTTTCTTCGGATCTGAGGTGGAGGGGCTTTCTGAAGAGGTCTTTCAGGAAGCCGATGAATACGTTTCCATTCCCATGGTGGGTTTTACCGAAAGCCTGAACATTTCGGTTTCCGCAGCCATTATCCTGCAGGAGGTGACGGCCAGGCTTAGAAAAAGCGGTATTGAGTGGCAGCTTTCCGAAGAAGAAAAGATCCTCAAAAAACTTGAGTGGGCCAAAAAAACGATAAAAAGTTCAGATGAATTGATAAGGCACTTTCAGGCATCGCAATAAATGGTTACTTTAGGACCGTTTAACAAAACTTTATGACCTTATTCTTTTATATACTTATTGGCATTATCACCTTCATTGCCTTTCTGCATGCCTGGTCCAGGAAGGATTATGAGCTGAGCAGGACAGTGGTGATCAATCGGCCAAAAGCTGAGGTCTACGCCTACATCAGGCAGCTAAAAAAACAATCTTCCTGGATGCCCTGGTTTTTGAACGATCCGCAATTTGTAATAAAATATAAGGGAGAGGACGGCAAACTGGGAGCCGCTTCATACTGGAAAGGAAATAACAGGGTAGAGGGCATTCAAAAGATCACCAAGTTGCACGAGGGTAAACTGCTGGAAACAGAACTGCTTTTTCTGCGTCCCTACAAATCTTTAACGCTGAATTACATGGCGGTGAAAGAGCTGGAGCCAGATCGTACCAAAATGGTGTGGGGGGTGAAGGGAGTTCACCGGTTTCCTGCTTCGGTCTTTATGTGGCTCTACGGAATGGAGCGCGCCATTGGAAAAGATTTTGAAACGGGCCTGCAAAACCTGAAGCAGATCCTGGAAAAGAAATAGCCCAAAAATATAAAAGCCAAAAGTTCTCACTTTTGGCTTTCTTTTGTTCTGTAGAAAAATATCTTTTTACCTGTTCAAAACCTTATATTCTTCATAACAGCCGCTCATGGCATCCAGGATCTGCAGATCATTGGCAGATTCTATGAAATCCTTTGAATAATCACACCTTCTCAGCACCTCGTCAATGTCCATGCGATCTATTTGCAGTACAGCCATAAGGGTCTGCCGGTCGAATTTGCTTTGAAGCAGGCGACGGATCTCGTCATCTTTCTGCATTTCTCGGAGCTTCCGCATTTGTTTCGGCTTTTTTCCGAAGATATTATACAGGGCATCTGCCGGATTGAAGACAGCGCCCAGCACCCGTGAAACGGCATTTGGACTGTGGTCTCCTCCTTCATAACCCTGGTTCAAACCGGAAATGCTGTAACGGTAGTTCTCGTAAATAGGAATGTTCTTGGCATCTATCTCCAGGTACCCCGTAAGCTGCACCGGGCGCACCACCACTTCTTCAAGGGCGATGCCGAGTTCGGTCATCTTCACTTTCACGGCGCCGTATTTCAACCAGTCATTGGTCACTCTTACCCTGATAGGTTTGAATCCCAGGTAGGAAAAATACAGCGTGTCGTTCACTTTTGCCGGGATCTCGAAATCCCCTTCGGCAGTTGTGACGGCACCCTTGACCTGGTTGAGGTTCACCACGTGGGCGTTTTCAATGGCCACATCATTGGCTGCATTTAACACTTTTCCGGTTACAACGGTAGGCTCCTCCTGACCAAAGGCCATGAATCCTATAAGCAAAAAAAGCGGGGCTAATAATTTTCTCATTCTGGTCTGCAAACTAAGGTTTTCTCAGGGAAAATCATACCAAAGTGTTAACGAAAACTTATTTTTTCGAACGGCGTCTTTTGATGGAACTTTCAATGCTGTTCCCTCTTCCGCCCGATTTTTTGCTTCTTCGTTCTCCTCCGTCTGCCGATCTTCTTCTTCCGCTCACCGGAGATTCTGATCTTTTACGGCCTTTTCCGGAAAAAGATTTTTCTGAACCACGTCCTTTGCCTTTTCCTTTAAAGCCTTTCTTCCCACGATCTTTTCCGGCGCTGTTCTTGGTGACTTCCACGTTAATGTGTCGCCCGTGCAGTTGGAAATCTTCAAAAATGGTAAGCACTTCCTGTGTTTTTGAGCTGTCCACGTTAAAGAAGGAAAAACTGTCTTTTACTTCCACGCGGTTCACTTCATCTCTTCCAAGATCAAGGGTTGCCTTAAGGAAATCTTTCAGGCTCATCCAGTCAAAATCGTCTTTTGCACCCACATTGATGAAGAAACGGGTAGAGTCACTGTTATCTGAGAAAGAATCGGCTTCGGCTCTTGAATTAAGATCCTTTGCATTATTATAGTAATTGAAGAACCTGGTGAATTCCACCGAAAAGAACTTTTTAAGCAGCTCTTCCTTGCTAAGGCCTTCGAACATCTCATTGATGCTCGGCAGGTAGCGGTCTATTTCATGGTTGATCTTGGTCTCTTTAATGTCGTTTGCAAGGTGGAACAACTGCACTTCACAGATCTCCATTCCATCTGGAATATCTTTTCTTTCAAAGTCTTGCCCAATGATGCGCTCAATGCCTTTGATCTTTCTTACCTCGCTTTTAGTAACGATAACCATAGAGACCCCGCTCTTTCCGGCTCTACCGGTGCGTCCGCTTCGGTGAGTGTAAGTTTCGATCTCGTCAGGTAACTGGTAATTTATAACATGGGTAATGTCATCTACATCAATTCCTCGTGCAGCCACATCTGTCGCTACCAGCATCTGGATCTGTCTTGAGCGGAAGCTCTTCATCACCAGGTCACGCTGGTTCTGGCTCAGGTCTCCATGTAATGCCGCTGCATTATATCCATCTTCGATAAGTTGCTCGGCAACTTTCTGGGTATCCCGTTTGGTTCGGCAGAAGATAACCGAGAAAATATCGGGATTTGCATCTGCCAGTCTCTTCAGCGCTGCATAACGGTCACGCCCACCTACTACATAATATTCGTGAGAAACGTTGGAAGTTCCGGTGTTCTTGGTTCCCACAGTGATCTCCACCGGGGTACGCATGAATTTCTTCGCAATGGTCGCCACTTCCTTGGGCATGGTGGCCGAAAACAGCCAGGTGTTCTTCTCTTTTGGAGTGTGTGACAGGATAGCGGTAATGTCTTCAAAGAAGCCCATATTCAGCATTTCATCGGCTTCATCAAGTACGCAGTAGTCGATATTGGAAATGTCTACCAGGCCTCTGTTCACCATATCCTGCATACGTCCGGGTGTTGCCACTACGATCTGCGCTCCTTTTTTGATCTGGTTCGCCTGCTCGGTAATGCTGGCACCTCCGTAAATAGCCACAGTATTAAGGCCTTTGAAGTACTTTGAGTAGTTCTTTAATTCGTTAGTGATCTGTAAACAAAGCTCACGGGTAGGAGACAGGATAAGTCCCTGGGTCTTTCTGCTGTTTACGTCAATTTTCTGGATAAGCGGAAAGCCAAAAGCCGCAGTTTTCCCTGTTCCGGTTTGGGCAAGAGCCACAATGTCGGTCTCTTCCTCTAAAAGGATCGGGATAGCTTTTTGTTGAACTTCAGACGGAGTTTCAAACCCCATGTCGGTAATGGCTTGAAGCAATTGCGCATCAAGTCCAAGTTGTTGGAATGATTTCATTCTAAGATGTAAGTATTCGATTATTTATGTTAGTGTTACATAAGAAGCGAATCGACATACTTAAAACCTAAACTTCCAGCAACACGTCCTCACCCTGAGGAATTTCGAGCGGCAAAGATACTCTTTTATTTTTGAAGTGTGTTAATATTTATTCTGGCTCAAGAAAACCACCAGTTTTTGAGTGGCACGGCCGCGGTGACTGATACGGGATTTTTCCTCCAGATCCATCTCTGCAAAGGTTCTTGAATGACCATCAGGTTGAAAAACAGAGTCATATCCAAAGCCTTTCTCCCCGGCTCTTTTCTTAAGGATCTCCCCCTCGCAGATCCCTTCGAAAGAGTGTTCTTTTCCGTCAAGAACTAGGGCGATCACCGTTTTAAAGCGCGCTTTGCGGTTGTTCTTATCGTTCAACTCTTTAAGCAGTTTATCTATATTGGCTTCGTTGTTCTTTTCCTCCCCGGCATACCTGGCCGAATATACTCCGGGCGCGCCGTTGAGCGCCTCCACTTCCAGTCCCGTATCGTCGGCGAAACAATCATAACCGTATTTTTCCTTCACATAACGTGCTTTTTGAATGGCATTTCCTTCAATAGTGTCAGAAGTTTCGGGAATATCTTCCTGGCAGGCAATATCCTGCAGGGAAAGCAGCTCCAGGGAATCTGGCAGCAAAGCCTTGATCTCCTTTAGTTTGTTGAGGTTGTTGGTGGCGAATACCAGTTTTACTTTTTCGGTCATAATCTTTTATTTGTGGTGGTAGGGTTCGTTCTTTAAAATGGTAAAAGCACGGTAAAGTTGTTCTGTAAAGAACAGGCGCACCATCTGGTGTGAAAAGGTCATTTTTGACAGGGAGATCTTCCCGTTGGCTCTCTGGTACACTTCTTCGGAAAAACCATAAGGCCCGCCTACTACAAAAATGAGCTGCTTCATGCCGCTGTTGAGCCGCTTCTGAATGTATTCTGAAAAACCTTCCGAAGAATATTGTTTTCCATTTTCATCGAGCAGAACAAGAAAATCTGAAGAGGTCACTTTGTCCAGGATCAGTTTTCCTTCCATGACCTTTTGTTGTTCGGTGTTGATGTTCTTTGTCTTTTTAAGATCGGGAATGATCTCAAGCTCAAATTTGTTGTAATGCCCCAGCCTTTTTACATAGGTGTCGATGAGGCTTTGCAGGCTGTTATCATCGGTTTTTCCTATGGTGAGCAATTTTATGGTCATGGTGTTAAATTTGTCTTTACTTTGTAACTTTAGCAAAAATAAGGACTGCAATGATTTCAAAGGAACAATTTGAAAAGGAAATTGAAATAATCATAGAGAATGCGCTAAGGGAAGATGTGGGAGACGGCGATCACAGTTCGCTGGCCTGTATCCCGAAGGAGGCTACAGGAAAAGCAAAACTCCTGGTAAAAGATGAAGGTATTCTTTCGGGAGTGGAATTTGCCCACCGTGTATTCGAAAAAGTGGATCCGCAGTTGAAGATGGAGGTCCTTATAGAAGACGGCAGCAGGGTGAAAAAGAGAGATGTCGCTTTTTATGTGGAAGGTTCTTCGCAGTCCATTCTTAAAGCCGAGCGGCTGGTGCTCAATGCCATGCAGCGTATGAGCGCGATCTCTACCAAGACCCGCACCTTTGTTGACAGACTGGAAGGCACAAACACCGGGATACTGGATACCCGTAAGACCACACCGGGAATACGAGCCCTGGAAAAGTGGGCGGTGAAGATAGGCGGGGGTGAGAACCACCGTTTCGCACTTTACGATATGATCATGCTGAAGGACAATCACATCGATTTTGCCGGGGGAATTAAGACCGCTATTCAAAAAACCCAGAAGTATCTTAAGGATAAACAGCTTGACCTGAAGATAATAGTAGAGGCGAGAGATCTTAATGAAATAAGGCAGATCCTGGAGATGGATGGAATCCACCGCATTCTGTTGGATAATTTCTCTTATGAACAGACCCGGCGGGCAGTAGAAATGATCAACGGAAAATGCCAGACCGAATCGAGTGGCGGCATCACCCTTGAAACCGCCAGGCCTTATGCCGAATGCGGGGTAGATTATATCTCAAGCGGGGCACTGACTCATTCCGTTCACAATCTTGATCTCAGCCTCAAGGCTGTGTAGCAATGGGCGCGGAAGAAGTAAAACGTAAAAAGAAGAGCCGCTGGGTGCGCTGGTGGACCGGCCACGCCAAAGAGGTTGTGCTTCCGGGAATGGAAGGTCTTTCCCTGTACGATTTACTCATTATATTTTACGCGGGCATTGTAAAAGGTACATTTTCGGCCAGGGCCAGCGCGATCTCGTTCAGTTTCTTTATGGCGCTTTTCCCGTTCCTGCTCTTTATGCTGAACCTCATTCCGTTCATCAACTTTATAGATGACTTTCAGATAGAATTTCTTGCATTCATTGATAATCTGCTGCCGCCCGATACCAAAGAGTATTTCAATGACATTTTCTTTGATATCGCCGCCCGAAAAAGGGGAGGGCTCCTATCTGTAGTTTTCCTGCTCTCCATTTTCCTGATGGCGAATGGGGTAAACGCGGTTTTCACAGGTTTCGAATTTTCCTACCACACCAAGGTCAACAGGTCCATCATTAGGCAATATGTGATCGCTGTTGGGGTTTCCATCATTCTGGCGCTATTATTGCTTATTACTGTGGTGGTTACCATTTATCTCACTTATCTTACCGAAGATCTTAAAAGTGTGGGTGTGGTGAATAACGCGGTAATTTGGGCAGATGTGGGAAGGTATATGACGTTCATTAGTATGGTATATATAGCCATTGCCACTTTATACTATTTCGGAACAAAGGAAGGAAGGCTGAGCCGTTTCTTTTCAATAGGTGCATTTTTCAGTACTTTTTTGATCGTGGTAACCACTTTTTTGTTCGGATTGTATATCGAGAACTTCTCTGCCTACAACGAATTATACGGGTCGATTGGCGCCCTGTTGATCCTGATGGTGTATATATGGATAAATTCTAATATATTGTTGCTTGGATTTGAGCTGAACGCTTCGCTCCTTAAACTTAGAAAAAGATAAAAACCCTCTAATTAAATGATTATGAAAAAACTGATGTTATCAATAATGGCGGTGATGATGGCCTTTTCGGTTAGTGCCCAGAAAAAGGTAGGAGATGCCGTGTTGCCTGTCAGCGAGACCTTTCACGGAGAAACCGTTACTCTTAATGGGGCCGGTATAAGGGAAAAGCTGTGGATAGATCTTTATGCCGCAGGTTTATACCTGAACGAAAAAACGAGTGATGCCACCGAGATCCTTAACGGGGACAAACCCATGGCTATAAAACTGCATATAGTTTCAAAGCTGATTTCCAGCGATAAGATGGTGGAAGCGGTGACCGAAGGTTTTGAAAAATCCACCAACGGGAACACTGCACCCATACAGAAAGAAATAGATACCATGTTAGGCTTCTTCAAGGAAGACATTAAAAAGAACGATGTTTTTGACCTCGTTTACCTGCCTGCAAAAGGTGTGGTGGCCTATAAGAATGGAGAGGAAAAAGGGATCGTGAAAGGAAAGGAGTTTAAAAAGGCCCTTTTCGGGATCTGGTTATCCAACCGTCCTGCAGATGATGACCTAAAGGAAAGTTTGCTGGCTCAATAGACTTCAGCACATAAAATGAACAGAAACCATTCTTTTTAGGATGGTTTATTTTTTTGTGCTTAAAAGCTTTTATTTTTGTCAAAAATCAGCACCCCATATGCCTCACTTCATCAATGTGATCCTTCCTTTGCCTTTGGAGAAACATTTCACTTACAGTGTTTCTGCCGGGGAAGCGGAATTTCTGCAGCCGGGAATGCGGGTAGCTGTACCTTTCGGAAAATCCAAGATTTATACCGGAATTGTTTCGGCCGTTCATCAGGAGGATCCTAAGATCTATGAAGCTAAGCCTATCGAACAGATACTTGACAAGACACCTATTGTTACGGCTGCTCAATTAGCCTTCTGGAAATGGCTGGCTTCTTACTATATGTGTGCCGAAGGAGAGGTGCTGCGGGCGGCAATCCCCAGTGCTTTTCTGCTGGAAAGCGAGACCATCGTGCAGCTTATGAAAGATGTGGAGGTGGAAGAAGAGGAGCTGACAGATGACGAATACCTGTTGTATGAGGCTTTGCAGAGGCAATCCTCTTTAAAGATCAATGAGATCATCCAGCTGCTGGATAAAAAGACGGTGCTTCCTGTGATCAATTCCCTGGTAGAAAAGAAGGTGGTGGTGGTGAACCAGGAGATCTATGAGCAGTACCGGCCAAAAATGGAAAAATACGTGCGGCTTGATCCGAAACATGCTTCCGAAGAAGGTATGCACCAACTGCTCGATGAGCTCAACCGGGCTCCCAAACAGCGGCAGGTGATCTTCACCCTGTTTTCCCTCAGCGCGAAAGACAAAGACAAGCCTTTAAAACTGAAAACCCTTGCCAAAGAAAGTAGGGTGTCTACAAATATCATAAAATCGCTCGTTCAAAAAGGCGTGCTGGAGGAATATGACCGCCAAACCGACCGCCTGCAATATGGAGGAGGGGAGGTTTCCGGCTCGATGGAGCTGAACGAATACCAGGAACAGGCGCTGCAGGAGATAAGAGCGGCTTACGAGGAAGAGAGGGTGTGTTTGCTGCACGGGATCACCTCTTCGGGAAAGACCGAGATCTATGTGAAACTAATAGAGGAGATGGTGGCCACTGGCAAACAGGTGCTGTATCTTTTGCCCGAAATTGCCCTTACTGCCCAGCTCATTTCCAGGCTGCAGGCTTACTTCGGCGAAAAGGTGATCGTATATCATAGTAAGTATTCTGTCAATGAAAGGGTAGAGGTGTATCAAAATGTGCTGAACAACAGCAGTAAGGCTAAAGTTATTGTGGGGGTAAGGTCCAGCGTTTTCCTACCGTTTCACGACCTGGGGCTTATCGTTGTTGATGAAGAGCACGAATCCACTTTTAAACAATACGATCCTGCGCCGCGATACCATGCCCGCGATGCGGCTGTGGTGCTGGGGCACATGCACAATGCCAGAGTTTTGCTGGGTTCGGCCACTCCTGCCCTGGAATCTTATTTTAATTCCGAACATTCCAAATACTCCCTTGTCAATCTAAACAGGCGCTACGGAAATGTTTTGCTGCCCGAGATCGAGGTCGTGGATATTAAGGAGAAGCACCGAAAAAGGAGGATGACCGGGCATTTTTCTGACAGGCTCGTGGAGGAGATCAGGGAAACCCTGGCCGAAAAGGAACAGGTGATCCTGTTTCAAAACCGCCGGGGCTTCAGTCCAATTCTGGAATGCAATACCTGTGGACATTCGCCGCAGTGCCCCAATTGCGATGTGAGCCTTACCTATCACAGTCATAACAATCAGCTTAGGTGTCATTACTGCGGGTATAATATGGCGCTTCAGAAGAAATGCATGGCCTGCGGCAGCCCCGAACTTTCCACCAAGGGCTTTGGGACCGAAAAAGTAGAGACAGAACTAAAAGCCCTTTTTCCAGATCATAAAATCGGACGAATGGATCTTGATACCACCCGCGGAAAACACGGGTATGAAAAGATCATTACAGCATTTGAAGAAGGGGAAATAGAAATTCTTGTAGGAACGCAAATGCTCACAAAAGGACTCGACTTCAGAAATGTGAGGCTTGTAGGAATAATGAATGCAGACACGCTGCTCAATTTCCCCGATTTCAGGGCACATGAAAGAAGTTTCCAGTTGATGCTGCAAGTTGCCGGAAGAGCGGGACGGACAGAGAAAAGAGGAAAGGTTCTGATCCAGACCTACAATCCGCATCACCAGATCGTACAGCAGGTTTCCATGAATAATTACGCCGACATGTATAAGGAGCAGCTGGAAGAAAGACGGCAGTATAAATATCCGCCATTTTACAGGTTGATCCGCCTTACCCTAAGAGGCAGGGATTATTCCAGGGTCAACGAGGGGGCAGACTGGCTGGCCACTTCTTTGAAAAATTCATTCTATGAGAATGTGCTGGGGCCCGAGTTTCCTCCTGTGGGGAGGATCCGGAATGAGTATTATAAGAATATCCTGATAAAGATCCCTCAAAAACAGTCTTTAGGGAAGACCAAGGGGTTGATCGAGAAGGTGCTGCAAAGCTTTAAAGCTGTAGGGGCTTTTCGCAGTATAAGGGTAGTGGTGAACGTAGATCCTTATTGATTGGCGGCTAAGGCCTCAATAAGATTGGCTTTTTTGTGACGGCTTAACGGGATCTGTTGTTTGTCGATCTCGATATTCCTGCTGTTGTAGCGCTCTATCTTGTCCAGGTTCACGATATATGATTTGTGGATCCTCAGGAATTTATTGGAAGGCAGCTGGCTCTCAAAAGATTTCATGGTAGCAAGAACCACGAAATTGTCTTTTTCGGTCACGAACTTCACGTAATCCCCTAAGGCTTCGATGTACTTAAGTTTGTTCAGGAAGACCTTACGATTCTTAAGGTTGCTTTTTACAAAGATGTAGTCGTCATCTTCTGCCGGAGCGCCTTCATGCTTCAGCTTATAAAGGTTAATTGATTTTGATACCGCGTTGAGGAACCGCTCTTTGGAAATTGGCTTGTGCAGGTAGTCTACCGCGTCATAATCAAATGCTTTAAAGGCATATTTGGTTTTTCCGGTAACGAAAATGATCTGCGGTTTGTTGGGCAGATCATCCAGCAGGTCGAATCCAGAAAGGATCGGCATCTCGATATCAAGAAAAATAAGGTCTACTTCCGTATCCAAAAGACCATTTTTGGTTTCAATGGCATTATTGTATTCGGCTACAAGTTTCAAATTGGGATGATCTTTGATGAGCTTCACGATTGACAATCGTTGTAAGCTCGAATCATCGACTACGGCGCATTTTAGTATGACTTCTTCCACTTGTTAATAAGGTTAGCACTAGCAATAATAATGAAAAAATCTTACAAGTGAAAGTAATTTTGAATTTGGGCGATGAAAAAAGCAGTTTAACCCTTGAAAAGGGGCTTTGAAAAAAGAATAATTAATCCTATTTTTGCAGCCAATTTAATTTAAAGTAAATTTTTTATGAATCATTATGAAACTGTTTTCATCTTGAATCCCGTTTTATCTGATGACCAGATAAAGGAAACAGTTAAGAAATACGAAGATTTTCTTGTTTCTAACGGTGCCAAGATGATATCAAAAGAGAACTGGGGGTTGAAAAAATTAGCTTACCCAATTCAACACAAGAAAAGTGGTTTTTATCACTTGTTTGAGTACACCGTACCAGGAGAAGCAATCGCTCCGTTGGAAGTTGAGTTCCGCAGAGATGAGCGCATGATGCGTTATCTTACTGTAAAGCTTGACAAATATGCCATCGAGTGGGCTGAAAAGAGAAGAAACAGAAACAAAGAAAAAGCGTAAGTATGTCATCTATAGAGCAACAAGCTAAAGGAAAGAAAGATGGGGAAATAAGATATCTTACCCCATTGAATATCGAGACAAGCAAGACCAAGAAGTATTGCCGTTTTAAAAGATCAGGAATTAAGTATATCGATTACAAAGATCCTGATTTCTTAATGAGCTTCGTGAATGAGCAAGGAAAATTATTGCCTCGTCGTTTAACAGGTACTTCTTTGAAATATCAGAGAAAAGTGGCTGTAGCCGTGAAACGCGCACGTCATTTAGCATTAATGCCTTACGTTGGCGATTTATTAAAATAAAAAGGGGCTATTATGGAATTGATATTAAGAAAAGACGTTGAAAATTTAGGTTTCAAAGATGACGTGGTAACCGTTAAACCGGGATACGGACGTAACTTTTTGATCCCTCAAGGATTTGCCGTATTGGCAACCCCTTCTGCAAGAAAGGTTTTGGAAGAGACTTTGAAGCAGCGTTCATATAAAGAGAAGAAACAGATCGAAGATGCACAAAAGCAGGCCGATAAACTTAATGGACTTGATATTAAGTTGACCGCCAAAGCAGGTGCAGGAGATAAGATCTACGGATCTGTGACCAGCCAAGACTTAGCTGATGCATTAGCTAAGGAAGGTGTTGAGATCGAGAAGAAGTACATCACTATCGCCGGTGGTAACATCAAGCGTTTGGGTCAGTATGACGCTACCCTGCGTTTTCACCGTGAAGTGATCGCCAACTTCAGCTTTGATGTTGTTGCAGAAGCGTAATCACACTTTATAAACTTACTAAGCCTGCTTCTTTTGGAGTGGGCTTTTTTATTTATCGGTATTGAGTAGTGAGATATGAGAATTGAGACTGAAACAGATCAGTTTACACAACATTAAATTTTAAACCTTAAACTTTCAGCAATGAAATACGCCCGATTATCAAAAGAACAGTTTGAAGAACTACACCAGGAATTCATCAACTTTTTAGCCTCTCAATCCATTACCGGAGATGAGTGGGAAGATATCAAGATCAATAAGCCAGAAGTGGCGGAAGAGGAGCTGGATATCTTCAGCGATCTTGTGTGGGAAGGGGTGCTGAATCAGGCGCGCTTCCTGGAGCATTTTTCGCCTAACCAGATCTACCTTTTCAAGATCACCGAAACAACCTTGAACCTTATCGCCATAAAAGTGGAAAACGAGCAGGTTGATGTCACTACCCGACAGGGTTACAACTGGCTGCAGCAAAATTTGATGGATGACCGCGTTTCACTGTATACATCAGCAAAAGCCGTCAGCGATGACCGCAATAAAGACATTTTCGCGCTGGTGCAACAGGGAGCGGTTATTACGAAAGGGGAACTTTACGAGTTCTTCGAGAAACACCTTAATTTATAAATTCCAAATAACAAATTCCAAATTCCAATGCTTTCTAGCAAGCATTACTATAAGGAAAAAAATATTGGAATTTGGTGCTTGAAAATTGGAATTTCTCTACTCGTATCTGAGTGATTCTATAGGATCCTGTTTAGCTGCTTTGGCCGCAGGATAACTTCCTGCCAGCACGGCGACGACAATGGTGATGGCGGTTGCCCAGATCATCGCCATCCACGGAGTGGTGAAATCAAAGCCTGCCGCGGAAGAGACTGCGAAACCAATTAATATTCCGAAGATAATTCCGAACAGGCCTCCGATCTGCCCAATAATTAAGGTTTCCATGAAGAACTGGGTAGCGATGGTGTTCTTTTTAGCGCCCAAAGCCTTTCTTACACCGATCTCGCGGGTGCGTTCACTTACCGAAACCAGCATGATGTTCATAAGCGCTATGGAAGAGCCAAAAATGGTGATGATGGAGATGACCCACGCGGCGATGTTCAGGTATTTGGTGATGGAAAAGATACGGTTTATGAGGTCGTCACTCCTGGTGATCCCAAAATTGTTCTCTTCAATGGGGCTTAGCCCGCGAATATTCCGAAAGGTGATGATGGCCTCTTCCTGTGCGCCTTCCAACAGTTGCTTGTCATCTACTTTTACGCTGATATTGTAATTGATGTCGGGAGCGGTGAACATGGAACGGGCAATCTGGATGGGGATCAATACCCTCAGATCCTGTCGGTTTCCGAAGGTGGAGCCTTTGGACTCCAGAACGCCAACCACCCTGAATTTTGCTCCTCTTATGGATATGGTCTTGCCGATGGGATTCAGGTTTTTGAAAAGTCCGTCTTTGAAGTCGGCTCCCAGGATGGCCACATTGTTATTGTTCTCAACATCAAAGAAATTCAGGTCCCGACCTTTTTCCACTTCCAGTCCGGAATTGGATACATAATTCTCGTTTATTCCCAGGACGGTCACTTCGGGGTCGGTCTTTTCGTTCTCATACTTCACTTCTGCAGAAGAGGTCCCGGTAAAGGAAATGGAGATGTTGGTCTGCGGAAATTCGTATTTGTCCTTGAATTCTTTCACTTCCCGATACCCCAGGATGGGATTTATCTTTTCCCGACCGTTGCGGCCGCCGCCGTTCACCCTTATCTGCGATTCATACCGCTGCAGGTTGAAGGTATTGGCGCCCATAGAGGCAAAGTCACTGGAAATGGTATTTTCCAGCGCGGCCACAGCGCTTAAGATCCCCACCAGGGCGGTGATCCCAATGGCGATGATCATGACGGTAAGGATCGTCCTTAAAAGCTGACTTTTAATGGAAAAAAAAGCGATCCTGATGTTCTCTTTAAAAAGTGGAAACATTCGCAGCAAAAGTATATGTGAATTAGACGCAGGGAAGCTTTAGTTGTTACAGGAAATTTGAGCTTTGCTGTTTTCGGCGGAAAAAGGAGCAGGGCATTCTTTTATTTTTTCAGATATTTGCGCTTCAGGAAAAAACGATCAAAATGGCACAGAAACCTTCTATTCCCAAAGGTACGCGGGATTTTTCCCCTTCCGAAGTGGCAAAAAGGAACTACATCATACAAACTATCCGCGACCAGTTTCAAAAGTTCGGCTTTCAGCCAATTGAGACGCCGAGTTTTGAGAACAGCGAAACCCTGATGGGGAAATATGGGGAAGAGGGTGACCGGTTGATCTTCAAGATCCTGAATTCCGGCGATTTCCTGAAGAAGGCCGACAAAGAAGCTTATGAGGCCAAAGACAGCCTCAAGATCACATCGTCAATCAGCGAAAAAGCGCTGAGATATGACCTTACCGTGCCTTTCGCCCGGTACGTGGTGCAGCACAGGAACGAGATCGAATTCCCTTTTAAGCGGTACCAGATCCAGCCCGTTTGGCGGGCAGACAGGCCTCAAAAAGGGCGTTTTCGCGAGTTCTTCCAGTGTGACGCAGATGTGGTGGGAAGTACCAGCCTGTGGCAGGAAGTGGAATTCGTGCAGCTTTATGACGCCGTTTTCAGTGCTCTTGACCTGAAAGGGGTGACCATCAAGATCAATAACCGCAAGGTACTTTCCGGCTTTGCCGAAGTGATCGGGGAATCAGACAAGCTGATCGATTTTACCGTCGCTCTTGATAAGCTGGACAAGATAGGTGAGGAGGGAGTGAAAAAGGAGATGCAGGAAAAAGGCATTTCTGCGGAAGCCATTCAGAAGATACAGCGGGTGTTTGACCTGAAGGGAGATTTTGCCGAAAAGATAAAGGTGCTGAAAACCATACTGTCCACTTCTGAAGTCGGTAAAAAAGGTATCGAAGAACTGGAGTTCATCAACATGTCCATTGAAGCCCTGGGGCTGGAAACCGCCACGCTCGACCTGGATGTGACCCTGGCCCGCGGACTCAACTATTACACCGGCGCTATTTATGAGGTATCAGCCCCCAAAGAAGTGAAGATGGGCTCCATTGGCGGCGGCGGCCGATACGATGATCTTACCGGCATCTTCGGACTCAAAGATGTGAGCGGAGTAGGGATCTCTTTCGGGCTTGACAGGATCTATCTGGTGCTGGAAGAACTCGGTCTTTTTCCTGAAACCGTTTCTAAAGATATCGAAGCCTTGTTCATCAACTTTGGGGAAAGCGAAAGCCTCTACTGTTTTCAGGCCATTAAAGCGTTGAGAAAGGCAGGTGTCGCCGCGGAACTTTATCCCGATGAAGCCAAGATGAAAAAGCAGATGACCCACGCCAATCGCCGCGACATTCCTTACGTGGTCCTGGCAGGGAAAGAGGAAATGGAGCAGCAAAAATTCACTTTAAAGAACATGCGTTCGGGAGAACAATTCACTGTTTCTCAGCAAGAGCTGGTGGAGAAGTTGAAGTAGAGGCGGTTCTCAGTTCTCAGTTTTCGGTTTTCGGTTATCTTATTGAGCTTGCCTGAATATGGTTGCCTTTTTTCAGGTTAATAATTAATCTTTAATATTGGTCTTTGTTCAGTAGTTAAGTGCTGAACAAAGTTTACAAATTCTTGTGGTTTTTTATTCTTTAGTGAACCATGTGGCCGCTCATTGTTGTATAAATAAACCACCTTTTTTATCATTCTCTGAGCCTCGGTTAATGTTAGATCCATATGTCTAAAATCTATGTATTCGTTTTTGAGAATACCATTCAACGATTCCGCATGAGCATTTTCCCAGGCTTTTCCACCCATACTGGGAGTGGTTAAATAATGTTCATGGAGTTTTT
>NZ_FNGG01000010.1 GCF_900102915.1 Salinimicrobium catena | reverse complement strand
AAGCAAACTCTACTATCTTTTCCAGGTAATCAATCCGCATCTGTTTTTGGCCGAGGGCTTGTTCAAGCTTCTTAATATGGTCTTGAAGTTCCCGGTTTTTCTTACTTATACTCTTGTGCTCCACTACGACTCGCGTTTCTTTTTTATAAAGATCGGAATATTTTCTGAGCCACTTGTAAACCGCTGTTTTACTTACTCCGTAAGTCCCAACTACATCGAGTACTCGAAGATCTCCTTGTTCAATCTTCCTTACTAAATCTAATTTTACTTCTTGACTAAAAGTTCTTCTTACTGTGCCATTTTTCATAGTTGAAAAGTTTGAGAAAAAGGGCAACCTATTTCAGTCTTAGTCATATGTTTAAATCGTCATGCTGAATTTATTTCAGCATCTTCCTGTTGATTTATCACGATTGTCGCACTGAGCCCGACTAACGGGAGGAAAGGTCGAAGTGCTTGCGAAGACGAAAGCTCCTGGATTAATAATGACCCTGCTCTCAAGAGGCCCCTCGACTCCCTGCCTGCGGTAGGCAGGCGCTCGGGGTGACATCGTATTACAGTAGTACCGTCCACAGGGATTCACTTTTGATGATATTCCCTCTGCTTTTCTTCCCAGAACAGTTTATCGGTTTCAGTGATCTCACGCACTACCTTACATGGATTTCCGGCGGCGATCACGCCTTCGGGAATATCTTTTGTCACCACAGATCCCGAACCGATGATGGTCTTATCACCTATGGTCACTCCCGGGTTAATGACCGCATTGCCGCCTATCCAAACATTGTTCCCGATCACTATTGGCTTTCCAAATTCTAATAAGGTATTTCTAACGGCGGCGTCAATTGGATGTGCCGCGGTGTAAAGCCCCACCCGGGGCCCAAAAAAGACATTATTCCCAATGCTTACTTTGCAAACGTCTATGATGATACAGTCATAATTTGCGTAAAAGTTCTCGCCTATGGAAATATGGCAGCCGTAATCACAACGAAAAGGCGGTTCTATGTACAGGTTTTTACCGGTAGTTTTAAAAAGCTCTTTTAAAAGTTCGGTTCTGTAGGCGAGTTCGTCTTCAGTCGTTTGGTTGAAAAGATGGGTAAGTGTTTTCGCTTTTCTGTTGTTTTTTTTCAGTTCTTCATCTTCAGCGAGGTATAGTTTACCTGCGAGCATTTTTTCCTTTTCAGTCATACCACCCGTAAAAATTTTTATCGGCTTACCTCGTTCAACCGTTCCATTTCCTCACCTGAAAGCTTCAATTCCACCGCTTCTTCAAAAGCCTTTAAGTGACTGCTCTTTGTAGCGCTGACGATGGGGGCGGAAATTCCCGGGCGCAGCATGATCCATTTCAGGGCCACGGCCGTGTCGCTTACTCCATGTCTTTCGGCGATCTTATCCAGGGTGTGCAGGATGTTTAATCCTTTATCGGAAAAATATTTTTCCACGATCTGTTTTCTGCTGCCCTCGATGTCCTCGGCCTTTCGGTATTTTCCGGTGAGGAAGCCGCTGGCGAGGGAGAAGTAAGAGATCACGCCCAGGTCATATTCCTTAGCCAGTTCCCAGTAGCCGTCTTCGAATTTTTTGCGTTCCATAAGGCTGTATTCCGGTTGCAGGACTTTGTACCTGGCAAGTCCGTTCTCTTCAGAAGCGGCCATCGATTCGCGGATGCGTTCCGGAGAGAGGTTGGAGGCACCTATATAGCGGACTTTCCCTTCTTTGATGAGCTGATCATAAGCTTCCAGGGTTTCTTCTACCGGAGTGGCTTCATTATCCCAGTGGGTGAAGTAGAGGTCGATATGATCTGTCTGCAGGCGGCGGAGGGAATCCTCGGCGGCCTTTAAAATGTAATTTTTGGAAACGTCTCTGCCTTCCTTGCCAGGATTGGAACCCACCTTCGTCGCCAGCACGATCTTGTCGCGGTTGCCGCGCTCTTTCAGCCATTTCCCGAGGATGGTCTCAGATTCGCCGCCTTTGTTCCCCGGTGCCCAGTGAGAATAGGAATCTGCCGTATCTATTGCGGTGAAGCCTTTATCAATGACTTCATCCAACATTCTGAAGGACTCCTTTTCATCAAGGGTCCATCCAAAGACGTTGCCGCCGAATACTACTGGTGGGATATGAAGCTGGGTGCTGCCAAGTTGTTTGATTTTCATAGGATGTTATTTTCCTAATAAGATAGGAAGGATCTGCTGAAAGTGAAAATTAATTTTGACAGATTCCGACGGGTTATTTACTCTTCCTCTAATTCGAAATCCAGGGGCTCAAAACCTAGTTTCTTAAAAATGCCCGAGTATTCTTCCAGCAGGATCCTAAGGCAGTCGGGATCCTCAAGGTCCAATTTTTTCAGCGGGATGAATTTTCCGAAGAAAAAGCCCTGCCGGAAATCATGTTCCTTTTTTAAGGTCCGAACTTCAGCTTTTTTGTCATTGCGATCGATAAACGGGATGATCTCCAGGTGAGGCTTTTCACTTTCGGGATCCTGTATCCCCAGGCGGAAGAAGTAGCCGTCTATCTCGCCGAGCAGGAAAGTTTCCAGCTCGCGGTTGATGCTGCCCATGCCGTTAAGCCTTCCGTAAAAATCCAGGCACTTAAAGGCCGACTTTTCATAAATCCATTTCTTCTCCACCAGCGAATTGTAGTTGTGGATGACCGCGGCAATGACGATGAGCAGCGCGAAACCCAGGGCATAGAGAGTGGACTCATTGAACCTTTCCAGGATGGTGGTAAGGCTGAAACCCTTTCTCAGGATGGGGGGAAGAAAGGTGAACGGAAAGATCATCAGGAAACAAATCATGGTTCCTTTGAAAAGGGATCTTCGCTCACTGCAGATGATGAGGAGCAGGTCTTTCATTTATTTTTTCAACTGGCCTATTGGAGTTTCTGCAACTAGAACCATCTTTTATCCCTTTTGCAATACCATTTTGGTTCGCAATCCGAGACGACACAGCCGCCTAATTTTACTTTTCCCTGGTCAGCTTTTTTCATTGTCTTCTCGGTGGGCATACCGTAAACTACCGGAATAACTTCATCTTTTTTATTGCAAACTGGACAGTTCATAGTGTTGTGGATGTATATACATTCAGGAGGAAAGAGAAAATTCAGTTCAATTACAGTGTCGCCTTGAATGGTGATTGCTTCAATCGTTTTCTCAGGGTAGCTTAAGGTCCGGACTTTTAAGGTGTAAGTGCCCGCAGGTATGTGTTCAAGGAGGAAGTTGCCATTTACGTCTGTCGCTGTTTTCCTGTTGAACCCGGGAAGGTACAGGTGTGTGGCGATCGCTTTATTTTGAAGCGTATCCCACACATGGCCTTTGATCGTACCGTACTTCGGGTAACCCGATTGAGCCAACCCTGATTGAGCGAAAAACAGGAGCAGCAATAAACTCTTTACAATTTTCATCTTTGAAAACTTAGTTACATAGGGGCCACGATCTGCTGGAATCTCCAGTACCGCGGACAAACAAGCAGGTAAAAAGCCACGGTTATGAGGATGTTGATGTCGGGAATGCTCGGCATTACGATGCAGACGATGGCAGTACCTTCCAGGATGGCCCAGCGAACGATGCTGGCCGACTGGTATACGGCTATCCTGCCGTCCTCGTCTGTTTTGGTTGCCATCTGCTTCATGCTGTTTCTGTACAGGAATTCACTCAGGGTGATGGCTGCTACCGGAAGGAACAACCAGGGCAGTTCTTCCTCTGAAAGCTGGAAGATCGCTTCGAAGTCGATGGCCTCAGTGATCACGGCCATCAGGATGATGCCGGACAGCAATGCGGCGTAGATGATGATAAAAGTTCTGAATTTTTCTTTCATATTTTTTCTGTGAAGTGGGGACCTTTGTTTTATGTTATTAATGAGGATGAATAATTTCTTTTGGTTTTGTAGATCTTTTTAGTCCAAGGAAGTCTATTAAGCCGGGATGAACTCTATAAGTTTTAGCACCTTCTTCAAACTGAGCTCTAGTATTTTTATATTTGAAAATATATTCTGAACCACCATAGCCACTACCACCAGCTTTATAATAACCAATGATAGAAAACTCAAAAAGACTTTTTAATGAATCATATGTTTCAATTTCCTCGCTAAAAAGGGATTTTTTCTTTTGTATTGAGTCCTCAAAATCTTCCATATCAAATTGGTGATACCCTATACTTTTAATTATTTCAAGAATGTTTTCATATTTGGGAACGTGCTTATGAATTTCATCATCTAACTCATCCAAAAAATATTTACTGTAATCAGTTTTAGCGGAGTTAATCTCTTTATTTGAAATCATTGCCTCACGATCTTCATTAAGATTATGAGACTTTAGAATTTCGTTACAGAACTGAATTGCATCTCTTGGACGTAAAAATGTTCTATCAGTAATATAGTTGTATTTAGTTTGTTTACCTGTCATTAACTGGGTTTCATCAAAAACTTGTTCCCATTTAATTTCTTCATTCGGGTACTCTTTTAGAATTTCTGTTAATCTTCTCTCCAGTAGTTCTTTCAGGGAATGGCTACCGGGTCTGTCCCATTCTATCACTGTGGTTGAAGATTGGGTTAATTTATTTTTATCCTCAAATTTTAGAGAATTATAAATATCATCTCGGAGGAAAATTATTATTGACAGTTTTTTATTGTTTTCCTTTGCTATCCTATTAATTTCCTTTGCTGCAAGTAATAGTCCAATTACTCGGTTATTGTATTCAGGATTCTTAGGATCAAATCCTAAATCTAATTGATCAAATAAAATATGGTAAGAGTGATTTGGATTAAGACTTCCAATAACGTATTCGATTAAATTTAAATTGACCTCTTGAATGACCGTAGGTAAGTGCTCCATAGGTAAGCCTTCTGGAGTAAGATTAGCTTTTATCAAGGCTAAATCAACTGTAAAATTTGATTTTATTTTTAATTTTTTTGAAGGTGTGAAAATTTGTGTTACATCTGGATCTCTAGTACCATACGTGTCGACAATAAAACTTTCTATTTTAGATAAGAAATCTAAAGAATCTTCATTGTAGGGTAAACTTTGATCTTGATTTAATAAGATCTTTGATAGACTCATTAATATCAAATACTTCCAACTATGGGTGAATTTATCAAAATCTGGAACCCCAATTTTTGCTTGTTTATCATGGTAATGCCATGGGTAATCTGAAAACGTATGGCCAAAACTGAATAGAGAATGATTTTTACTATTTAGAAATCTTTTAAAGATCGCTGTTTTTCCAGTTCCTTTTCTTCCTAATACGATAAACTTCTGGAATTCTTTTATTTCATTAAAGGAGTCATGATTTTGAAAACACTTCATTAGAAGGTCATCATTATCGGCATCAATTCCTCCTATTGTTCTAATACTTGTTAAGCTCTTCATATTATAAGTTTCAAACCTTCGTCTAAAAATATTAAATAATTATTAAACTTTAGTTGCGGGTTTCCTTAAAAATCATATTAATCTTGAATAAACCTGCATATATTATCGATAAATAGGATTTACGAGTTGAAAAGGAGGAAATTTGTATTAAAGAAGTGTTAAGGTATAGAAGAAGAGAAGGTGGGTCTTGAAAATTCCCATTTTCAGGATAGTTACTCTGGAAAACCTTCAGAAAAGACCAAAAAAAGGCCCCTTCCTGAGGGGCTTTCTTAGTAGCTCTAAAGCTTACTTCGTGGTCTTCCCGCCCATGGCGGTGAAGACACTGTCTACCGGCTCCCAAAGTTCTATCTTGTTGCCTTCGGCATCCATGATGTGGACGAACTTGCCGTAGTCGAATTCCTCGATGCTGTCAAGGATGGTGACTCCGTTCGCCTTCAGCTTTTCAAGAAGGCCTTCAATGTTCTGCACCCGGTAATTGATCATGAATTCCTTTTTTGAAGGGGCGAAGTATTCGCTGCCGTCTTTAAAAGGGCTCCACTGCAGGTAATTTATCTCGTCGGGACGATGCGCGTTCCTGAACTCAAAACTGGAACCCCACTGGTTGGTTTCCAGCCCCAGGTTTTTCGAGTACCATTCCTTAGTTTTCTCAGGGTTCTCTGAGAAAAAAAAGATACCGCCAATCCCTGTCACTTTAGGGGTGGTGTCTTTGGCGGTTTCGGGTGTTTCTTTTTCCTCCATATTGGTTTGATCTGATCTGCAGCTTCCCAGCAGCAGGGCCAGGAAGAGAAGAGAGAAAGTGGTTAGCTTCATCTTATAAGAATTGTGAAAGGTTTTCCTTCCGAAGATTAAAGCTATGAAATTTTCTTTTATAAAAGGAGGGGGTAATTCTGCAGCGAAACTATTCGTCAGCCTCTGCCTCGAGAAGTTCCAGGTATCTTTCGTACTGCGGACCGGTAAGTATGTCTCTCATGTCCCTGGTTTCCTGAAGTTTTAAGGCGACCAGCTGTTTTATTTTTGTCTCCTGCGGAATGTCGGTTTTCAACACTTCTTCCCTTTTCAAGGCGAATTCAATGTATTTACGCTCCATAAGGGCAGCTTGCTTGGCCCTTAAAGAAAGTTCATCTTCCCAGCGGGCTACTTCGCGGCCTACCTGCATTTCCAAATCGCGGGTAGGTTCGGGTTGTCCCACGGCTTGAGAAAAAGCCATTGACCCGGTAAAAAGGGTGAACAAAGTGAAGAATATCAGCTTAAGCTTTTTTGTTGGTTTCATGATCTGTTGGTTTTAGTTGGTTAATAATCAGTTCAAATTTTCCCAGAGCGCTGCCAGGAAATAGGGCAGGCGGGATAGCAAAAAGGCACCCGCCGCAGCCATGATCAATAGAATAAGGATCTGCCTTGCCCAGGTGCTGCTAAGAATTCGGTACATTGTTTCTTTCATCTTCTTTCGTTCCATTTTGTGTGAATTCTAATGATGCCCGGGGGGCATAACCACAAATTCCGTTGTAACAAACCAGGTAAAAATCGCCCATTTTATCAATTTTAAGGACGGGGGTTTCCTTTTGCACTTCAAGCACGATCTTGCTGGTGTGGTTAGGTTCCAGTCTTATCTGCAATTTCTCAAGCGCCAAAAGTTCATTGGGTCCCAATTTGTACTTTTTGACCGGCTCTTTCACGCTTTTTAAGGCTTCCAGCTTTTTGTTCACCTGAGCCACGGAATCTTTAAGCACTGCGATCTGCTGTTCAAGCGAGGCTTTTTTAGCCTCAAGTTTTTGTGTTTCAGTTTCCTGAGAGATCGCCGGAATTGTTCCTAAAAAAATTGCAAATAGTAATAGTTTTCTCATGTATTGGTTTTAATTCTAAATTCAACAAAAACCTTTCCAAATCTGCAGCAAAATGGGCTTTTCCGAAGCAGCAGGAAAACTCTGCCCGAAAATTCCGGGAGTAAAGCGAAGATTTCAAGGCAGGTGAGAGGAAAACTTCCGCAGAAGATCCCTCGGAAAAAGGCTTTCTTAATGGAAGAATTTTTGAGTCGCTTATAAATTTAATCGAGCTGTCTTGCTGCCCTGGTTTTTCATCTGGGATTGGAATGGAGTTTTTAATTTAAGGCAGTTTGCATATGGTTTCTTAAATTTATGGTCAGGTCGACAGGATCTTGTTTTCGTTTAAACCCAATATAAGTCATGGTTTCTGTAATTTCTCTTTTAATAGTGATCGCCCTTTCTATGCTGGTGATAAGAATTGGTGCAGTTGCTTTGCTTATGACAGGGCTTTCAGAAGAGGTGGCCAAATTCCAATCTCTTTCAGCATT
Organism: Salinimicrobium catena; assembly: GCF_900102915.1. Taxonomy (GTDB): domain Bacteria; phylum Bacteroidota; class Bacteroidia; order Flavobacteriales; family Flavobacteriaceae; genus Salinimicrobium; species Salinimicrobium catena. The sequence goes on along the minus strand of NZ_FNGG01000010.1, from coordinate 53,300 downwards.
TTCAGGAACCGGTTTTACTACTACAGAGTCAGAAAGCATTCTCAATGTGCCTATCAGGCGCAAGATCATAACCCTGCTCATAAGGCTTGGTTCCGTAGGGGTGGTTACCTCTATTTCCACCTTACTGCTTTCTTTCGTAGGGGCGGGACAGGCAACTTCAGAACGGCTGATCGTGCTATTGATCGGGGTGGGGGGACTCTACTTTCTTTCAAGAAACAAAGCATTCAACCGGGTGCTGACACCAATGATAGAGAAAATTCTCTCCCGTTATACTTCTTTAGATCTGCGAGACTATGTTTCTCTTTTACATCTTAAAGAGGATTATCGAATTGCCGAGATCGATATACGCGAACATGCCTGGTTAGCAGATAAGACCATTGAAGAGCTTGACCTGGTGGAGGAAGGGGTTTTGGTGTTAGGGGTGAAGAGAACAGGAGAGGAGTATGTGGGAGTGCCTCCTGCAGATCTTCGTCTGAAGGCAAAAGACCTGTTGATTATTTACGGGAAGAAAAATCGCCTGGACGAGTTGTCCAAAAGAGAGTCAGGTAATGAGGAGGCCCATGATGAGGCAAAGGCACAGAATAAGATCGATCAACAGGGGCAGAGGAGACAAACGGAAAGAATGAACAAGGAGGAGTGATTTACCCAGAGATCCCTTGATTTTTATTTGTTTACCTGCTTCAGGCTCAAAACCTTCCGCAGGTCACTTCAGAAAGGGGCATATAAAAACCTAAAGGGGCTGGAAACTGTAGCGAGAACGAACCCCGATAGCTATCAGGGGAACTCGTGACCTAAAGATCTCATCTTCAACCCGAGGTCACTTATTTTTAGGCATAAAAAAACCCCTTCCAAAAAAGGGGTTTTAGAGTAGCGAGAACGAGATTTGAACTCGTGACCTCCGGGTTATGAATCCGACGCTCTAACCAACTGAGCTACCTCGCCAATTGCGCCTGAAATCGCAGCCTGCACAGCATTTGATTTCTTTTGGCGGGTGCAAATATATAAACATTTTACCTTGTGGCAAACTATCTTTTTTAAAAAAATAATTTTTGATCTTTTGCTGTGGTTTGCAATTAAGTAATTAATAATTATATTGCCCAAAACTAATAAACCAAAGAATGGACGATAAGATAAAGTATGAGATGGAATTCCCTATACAGGCGTCTCCTTCCTTACTGTATAATTATATAGCCACTCCTTCGGGATTGAGCGAATGGTATGCCGATAATGTGAACTCCCGCGGTGAAATGTTCACCTTTATCTGGGAAGGCAGTGAAGAGAAAGCTAAGCTCATAAGTAAAAAGAACGGAGAGCGGGTGAAATTCAGATGGTTGAGCGACGAGGAAACACCTTATTTTTTTGAACTTCGCATACAGGTGGACGATATTACCAAAGACGTTTCCATCATGGTGACCGACTTTGCCGAAGAGGATGAAGTGGAAGAAGGAAAAATGTTGTGGGAGAATATGATCTCAGACCTGAAACAAGTCCTTGGATCGGTTTAAAAATCTTGACAGAAATAGTACCTTTGCCCGTTCTAAACAACGGGCTTTTTTTATGACTAATTTGGACGGAAAGATTGTAGCCTCTCAAGAGGCGTCCCTGTCGGTTTCGAACAGGGGGTACGCTTATGGTGATGCGGTCTTTGAAACGTTGAGGGTGATCAACGGAAAGATCATGTTCTGGGAAGATCATTACTTCAGGCTTATGGCAAGCATGCGTATCATGAGAATGGAAATTCCATCTACTTTTTCCCCCGAATTCCTGGAGCAGGAGATCAAAGATCTGCTGGAGACGAATGAGCAGCTTTCTTCCGCAGCCCGGGTACGCTTCTCTGTCCACAGAAAAGAAGGCGGCTTCTACAGGCCCAATACCAATGATGTGGGCTACGTGATCACTTCAGAAGTTCTTGAAGATCCTTTTTACATCATGAAAGAGGATTTCTATGAAGTGGAGCTCTTTAAAGACCACTACATCAACAGCGGACTATTATCTACGGTAAAGACCAACAACAGGGCGATCAACGTGCTGGGCAGCATCTTTGCAAAGGAGAACGAATATGACAATTGTTTGTTGCTCAACGAGAATAAAAGCGTGGTCGAAGCGCTTAACGGAAACCTGTTCCTGGTGACCGGCAAGACCATCAAGACCCCGCCCGTGAATGATGGCTGTATCAAAGGCATCGTAAGAGGAAAGATCATTGAGATCCTGAAGAAGCTGCCTGAATATACTGTTGTGGAAGAGTCAGTTTCGGCCTTTGAACTTCAAAAAGCCGATGAAATGTTCATCACCAATGTGGTCATGGGAATACGGCCCGTAAGCAAATACAGGAAAAAAGAGTTCAAGATGGAGGTCGCAAAAGAGCTGCTTACCAAACTGAACGTGCAGGCAAGACTAAGCTAGTTGTAGGAAGGATTCTCTGGCGCGTTGGACCAGATCACATAACTTCCTCCTAACTGCATCATCTTGTCTTTCCAAAAGTTGCGCGGGTGCCTGTTGAGAATGTCCTTATGGTCCTTGTTCTCTGTCACCACCCAGGAGTGCGCGTTGAGTTCTTCGTTCAATTGTTCGCAGTCCCAGCCCGAATATCCCAAAAAGAATTTGATCTCGTTCTCGGTGATCAGGTCCTGACTAATGAGGCCTTTGACCACTTCAAAATTGCCACCCCAGTAAATTCCACTGGAGATCTCTATGCTATCGGGTATTAGATCGGGTACTTTATGAATGAAGTAAAGGTTATCTTGTTCTACCGGCCCTCCATTATATACTCTGAAATTGCCATTTAGATCGGGTATCAAATCTTTTAAAGAAAAATCCAGCACCTTGTTCAGGATGAATCCTATTGATCCGCTCTCAGTATGATCGGCCAGTAAGACCACAGATCTGTTGAACGAAAGATCTCCTGTTATGGAAGGTTCTGCAATTAAAAGATGACCTTTGGCGGGTTTAAGTGTCGTCATATCTTTTCTTCCTTGATTTTTCAATTCTTTTCTTTTAAAGCTAAAAAAATTTCTTTCAGCTTGAACCGCCCGTAAACTTTATTTAACAAAAAAACTCTCCCAAAGGGGAGAGTTTAATATTTTATTAGCGTTTAAGTAAGAACTAGTTTACAGCTTTCTGTAAATCTGCTCCAGCTTTGAACTTCACTACGTTCTTAGCAGCGATCTTGATAGTCTTTCCAGTTTGTGGGTTTCTACCTTCTCTGGCTGCTCTTTTAGATACTGCCCAGGATCCAAAACCTACTAAAGATACACGGTCACCTTTTTTAAGAGACTTCTCTACGTTCTCAAGAAAAGATTCTAAAGCTTTCTTTGCTGCAGCTTTTGAAATTCCGGCATTCTCTGCCATTGCATCGATTAAATCTGTCTTGTTCATAATTTGAGTTTTAAAATAGTTGTTGGTTAAACTTTAATTAATTTGCTCTACAAATTTATATGGAAATCTTTGCCATGCAAGTAATGACAAGGGAAATGGCCAATATTGTTAATAACTTCGCCAAATTGTTGATAACCTAAGTTGATTTTTAGCGAAATTCGTTTGTTTCAGTATTTACAGGGGTTTACAGAACTTTGGCATTTGGAAAGAATTGATAGCCATTCAAAAGTTCTTTTACGGTCATTTTTCTCTTACCCGGCAGCTGCACCTCAGTTAAAATTATATACCCTCCTTTTACCGCGATCCTTACTTCTTTATTTTCCTGTACCAACTTTCCCGGTTCCAGGTCATGGGCTGCATTTTCTTTTTCGGCCGCATAGATCTTCAGCATTTGTTCGTTCTGCCCGTTGGTAAGCATGGTCCAGGCTGTAGGGAAGGGGCTAAGGCCCCTGATGAAATTGTAGATCTCCTCCAGGCCTTTGTTCCAATCTATCCTGGTGTTCTCCCTAGTGAGCTTATGCGCTGTCTTTAATTCTCCTGCTTCTTTTTGAGAAGTGGTTTCTACAGGGCCCTCTTCCAGAGCCTTAAGGGTTTTAATTACAAGGTCGGCTCCCGTGGTCATGAGCTTGTCGTGCAGGCTGCCGGCATTCTCGGCGGGGTCTATCCCGACCTTTTCCTGCATGATCATCTCGCCGGTATCGATCTTCTCATCAATAAAAAAGGTTGAAACACCCGTCTCTTTTTCCCCGTTCATCACCGCCCAGTTTATAGGCGCGGCGCCCCTGTACTGCGGAAGCAGGGAAGCGTGCAGGTTAAAGGTGCCGAATTCCGGCATTTTCCACACCGCCTCTGGCAGCATCCTGAAGGCTACTACCACCTGCAGGTTGGCGTCAAGATCTTTTAATTCCTGAAGGAACTGCTCGTCTTTAAGATTTGTGGGTTGCAGTACTTTTAAACCTTGTTCGGTGGCATATTTTTTCACCGCCGATTCGTGGAGCTTTCTTCCCCTTCCGGCGGGTTTGTCGGGAGCGGTAATGACTCCTACCACTTCATAATTGGCTTCCACTATACTTTTAAGGGTATGCACAGCAAAATCGGGCGTACCCATAAAGACGATCCGTAATTTTCTCATAGATGCTTTAATTTATATTTTTTGGCAGGGGTGAGGCTCAAAGCCTCTTTTTCAACCAGGACCCTAAGAACCTCTAAAATGTGTGCTTCGGGAAAATCAAGTTTTTCGGTGATCTCCCGGGAGCTGTGCTCCCCTTCTTCCAGGAGCGCGACGATCCTGAAGTAGATCTTTTTCATTTGTTCGCGACTCAGCTTTTCTTCAGAAGGCTTGCATACCGAACAGATCCCGCAAGGGCCGGCATCGGTCTCTCCGAAATATAACAATAATTGCCGGCTTTTGCACTGGCCGTTATTGGCTACATAGTTCAGCACGGCCTCGATCTTTTCCTTTTTCGTGTTCAGCTGAAGTTTTATATAAGGTATCAGCGGATTTACGGTGGCTTCATCTTCCCGGGGCAGTAAAAAGGTCACGCGGGTGTCGTGCTGGTCGTGTTCAAATTCAGCTATCCCGTCCTTATGCAGTTTTCGCAGGACTGAAATTACTTCAGACTGGCCTGTGCCTGCCTTATTGGCGATCACCTGCAGGTTGATCTCGACCATATCCTCAAACGCTCCGCCATAGGTTCTCAACACTGCTTTTGCCACCGCATCAAACTGCGGATTGGCTTCGAGGTAAAAACTCAATTGTCTTCCGGTAACCTTGAAATGGATCCTGGTCTTTTTCTGAAACTGTTCAGAGAGGCTCAGTACGCTGGTCCTGTCCAGCAGCAAAAGTGCATTATAGGTTTGCAGCACGTTGAGTTCATACTGGCTGCAGAACTCGTAAAAATTGAAATGATGCACAGAGCCTTCCCCTTCGCCATACGCGATCCTGAAATAGGTGACCACCTTTTTATAAACCAGTTTTACAAGTTCTACGGAAGGCAGGGTGCTCAGGAACTGGTTTTTGAGCAGCGGAATGTCGCTTTGGTTGGTAAGGACCACTGCTTTGGCGAATTTGCCGTCCCTGCCGGCCCGGCCTGCTTCCTGGAAGTAACTTTCCAGGCTCTCGGGCAGGTTCATGTGGATCACGCTGCGAACGTTAGGTTTGTCAATCCCCATTCCAAAGGCGCTGGTGGCCACCATCACCCTTTTCTCGTCCTTCAGCCAGCTTTGCAGGCGTTCAGACTTTTCCTTTTTAAGGAGACCGCCGTGGAAAGAGGCGGCTGAAATCCCTTTTTTCTGAAGGAATTCGGCCAGCTCTATTGTTGCCTTTCGGCTTCTTACATAAATAATGGCCGATTCCTCATGCTCCCGAAGGATCTTTTCCAGGTAATAATTCTTATCCTGTACTTCTTTCACCTCATAAGCCAGGTTCTCTCTTTTAAAAGACCGTTTTAAAATAGCTGGATCTTTCATCTCAAGCTGTTCGGCCATATCCTTTACCACCTTTCCTGTGGCGGTAGCGGTGAGGCCTATTACCGGGACTTCCGGTTTGATCTCCCTCAAAAAAGCGATGTTCCTGTATGCCGGTCTAAAGTCATGCCCCCACTGGGAGATACAATGGGCTTCATCTACGGCAATAAGGTTTACCGCCATTTGCCTTATGCGTTCCTGGACGATCTCCTGCTGCAGGCGCTCCGGAGAAAGGTATAGGAATTTATAATTGCCGTAAATGCAATTATCAAGCAGGGTGTCTACTTCAGAAAAGGGAATGCCGCCGGTGAGGGCCATGGCTTTGATGCCTTTGGCCTGCAGGGCATTTACCTGGTCTTCCATAAGGGCTACCAGGGGAGAGATCACAATGCACAGGCCGTCTTTTGCCAAAGCCGGCACCTGAAAGCAAAGCGACTTTCCGCCGCCTGTGGGCAACAGGGTGATCACGTCCTTACCTGAAAGCGCATTTTCGATCACTTCCTTCTGCAGGGGACGAAAGGAGGAGAACCCCCAGTATTTTTGTAGTATTTCCTCGGGCTTAAACAAGCTGGTCCAGGATAAATGAAGCGCGTTCTTCTACAGGTCCGCAGGGAACCTCGATGGGTCGATACCCATGGAATTTATAACTTTCGGCCAGGTGGTCGTGAATGGCCACCGCCTGTTCGTATGATTCGTAACGTTCGCTGTCTTCCGTGTAGATCTGCTTCCACGGGGGCAAAATAAAGATCTCGTCGTATAAATACTCCTTGCAAACACGGTTGAAGACGGGAGGGTATTCATTTCCAAAGTAATTCATATAGGCCACCACATCGGGCACGCCGCGGTCGAGGAAGACCATATTGGCTTCAACGATCTCGGCATCCTTGTGCTGTTGGATGCGGCCCTCGAGCAGCATCTCGCTGAAGAGCAGGGGTTCTTTCAGGAATAACTGGTCAATTCCTTTTTTTTGAGCCTCTTTAATGATCTCCCTTGAAACCTCGTGGAAACAAAAATAACCACTCTCTTCCAGGGCTTCAATAACAGAGGTCTTTCCTGTACCGGGACCGCCGGTGATAACAATTTTCCTGGTCTTCACGCGGCAAATTTCGGCATTTGCATTCAATTTAAAAAATGGATCTTAAAATGTATCTTTGTAATTAAAAGGAAGAAGAAAAATTATGAGCGAAGCAAAAGATCCCGAAGAATTCTACAGGAAATTAAAGGCCCAACTGCACGATACAGACAATTGGCCCACCATATACCTATATAAGTTCATTGTGCCTACCAGCAAGCAAAAGATACAGGAGGTGCATAATATTTTTGACAACCTGGGAGCGGTAATAAAAACCAAAGAATCGAGGAACGGAAAATACACCAGTGTCTCTGTGAACGTGAAAATGCAGGACCCTGATGCGGTGATTGCCAAATACAAGGAGGTAGGCGAGAAGATAGAGGGCGTGATCTCTTTATAATTGCTGCTGAAGGCGTTAAGAATTTAAAATATTTAATGTTGCCTGAATATATTTTCTTATTTTGCAGGCGATAAACTTCTACAGTATATTATCACCCTATATAATTAGCATTTTGACAAACGAACTAGAATATAACTCTGAAAGGAGTAAATTGATCATTCCGGAATATGGCCGACATATTCAGAAGATGGTGGAGTACGCCGTTGAGGTGAAGGATGATGCAGAACGCAACCGCGTAGCCAAGGCTATTATTTCGGTAATGGGCAACATGAACCCGCACCTGCGAGATGTGCCCGATTTCCAGCATAAGCTCTGGGACCAGTTGTTCATCATCAGTGATTTCAAATTGGATGTGGAAAGCCCTTTTCCTAAACCTTCCCGTGAAATGCTTGCTGAAAGACCTGACAGGATGGACTACCCCCAAAACTTTCCGAAGTACAGGTTCTACGGCAACAACATCAAAAGAATGATCGATGAGGCGAACAAATGGGAAGACGGACCCCAAAAAGAAGGGCTTGTCTACACCATCGCCAACCATATGAAGAAGTCTTACCTTAACTGGAACAAAGATACTGTTGACGACAAAGTGATCTTTGACCATCTTAGGGAGCTAAGCGGTGGAAGGATCGATATCAAAGCGACGGAAGAAGATCTTAGTGAGGCGTCTGATCTGCTTAGGGGCAACAAGAAGTATACCCAAAAGAAGTCCTCAAAGAAGACGCACCGCACCAGAAGCCGTAAACGCCATTAAACCTTAATCTACTACCATGGGAACTTTTCGAATTGAAGGAGGACACTCCTTAAAGGGAGAGATCAATCCTCAGGGAGCCAAAAATGAAGCTTTACAGATACTTTGTGCAGTTTTGCTTACTCCCGAAAAAGTAACTATCCATAACATTCCGGATATACTTGATGTCAATAAACTTATCCACCTGCTCAAGCAGCTGGGCGTGAAAATAGAAAAAACAGGAAAAGGCAGTTATACCTTCCAAAGTGATGAACTGGACCTGGATTATTTGACCAGTGAAAAGTTCAAGCAGGAGGGAAGCGGCCTTCGCGGCTCCATCATGCTGGTGGGACCATTGCTGGGAAGATTTGGAAAAGGTTATATCCCAAGGCCGGGAGGAGATAAGATAGGTCGCCGCCGCCTTGACACCCACTTTGAAGGATTCATCAAGCTGGGAGCCGATTTTAGATACAATAAAGAAGAACGTTTTTACGGTGTAGAGGCCAAAAATGGTTTGACCGGGACCTATATGTTGCTGGAGGAAGCTTCGGTAACAGGTACGGCAAACATCATCATGGCCGCTGTTTTTGCCAGGGGTAAGACCACTATTTATAACGCTGCCTGTGAACCTTACCTGCAGCAGTTGTGCAACATGCTCATCCGTATGGGCGCCAGCATCAAAGGAGTAGGATCCAACCTTTTGGAAATAGAAGGAGTGGAAGAACTTTCCGGCTGTACCCACACCATCCTGCCCGATATGATCGAGATAGGATCGTGGATAGGACTGGCAGCAATGACCAAAAGTGAGATCACCATTAAGAACGTCTCCTGGGACCATTTAGGTCTCATCCCAACTAATTTCAGAAAGCTGGGGATCAATATAGAAAAGCGGGGAGACGACATCTTTATTCCTGCCCATAAGGACGGGTATGAGGTGCAAAGCTTCATTGACGGTTCCATCATGAACATCAGTGACGCGCCATGGCCGGGATTCACGCCCGATCTTTTGAGCATCATCCTGGTGGTCGCCACCCAGGCAAGAGGTAGTGTGCTTATTCACCAGAAGATGTTCGAAAGCCGACTTTTCTTCGTGGATAAGTTGATCGATATGGGGGCGAAGATCATTTTGTGTGATCCGCACAGGGCTACGGTGATAGGGCATGATTTCCAGTCGCAGCTGAAAGCCACTACCATGGTTTCGCCTGACATACGGGCCGGAATCTCGTTGCTGATCGCCGCGCTTTCTGCGAAAGGAACTTCTATTATCCACAATATCGAGCAGATAGACCGCGGATATGAAAATATAGATGAGAGACTCAAAGCCATCGGTGCGAGGATCGAAAGGATAGCTTAACTCCTTCAATTAAGAGGTAAAATAGAAAAGGCTGCCATTTGGCAGCCTTTCTTGATTTTAGAGATCCTCTTTTTTAGTGGCTCTGCATTTCCGCTTTTCGTTTCTTGAGCTGTTTTTCAATATCCTTTACACTCTCGGCAGCGGCAGCTTCAAAGCTGTCTTCATTTGAAGAAGCATGTATCTTTGGTCCCGGAAGGCTAAGCTCAATAGCGCACACCTTGCCTTTACCGTTAGTAGATTTCTCTTCTTTAAACATCACGTCAGCCGAAATGATCCAGTCAAATTTATTCTCGAGTTTATCCAATTTTCGCTGAACAAGTTGTTCTGCAGAAATTTTGGTGTCTGAATGTACAAATTGGATGTTCGTCTTCATAGTCATCTGAGTTTTTGCTTAATATTTATTGCTTTGAAGTTACCAAAAATGACCTAAAAGTCCCGGAGTTTATCATAAATATAACGTTCTCCACAGGCCCTTTCGGGTTTGGTCATTCTTGGGGTTCGGCAGAGGTAACGTGTTCAAATTCCAGTCTGCCGTTGGGTTGTAATTTGTATCGGTAGATCGATTTTCCCTGAATATGGCCATCATCGTAGATCCCCAGTACCCAGTCGTTGGTCAATACCTTTACCTCACGGAACTGCATGCTGCCTCCCACAACAGGGTCAAGCGGAATTATTTCGGGATGCTTTTTAAGAGCGGTTTTTATCATTTCCTTTGGATCTTCGATAGAATCGAATTCCTTTCCGAAGTAGATGGGATAATTGGCCGCGATATCTCCTTTTTCGATTAGCGCCTTGAGGGAATCGGCAGTTTTTTTATATCTGGACAGTTCCTGTGAAAGCGAATCCAGTTGTTGCTCGGTGTCTTGCAGCTCCCGCTCGTTATCCTGGCAGCCTGTAAAAAGGGCAAGGAAAAAAGTGAGGGCAAAAGCGGTTTTCATAAATGCCATATATTTGGGTTTATTCATCATAGATGTTCTCATAAGGGTTTTGTTTGGTTACAAAAAATTCTCCGTTCACATACCGGAAATGGCGATCAAGCTCTGCGATCTCTTTCATGTCGGCTTCATCAAGTTCGATCTTATCACTTTCCAGGTTGGCAATAATATGTCCTTTTGAAGTAGATTTGGGGATCACTGCCGTTCCCCTCGCCACGGCCCATTGTATAAGGATCTGACCGGGAGAGGCACTGTGTTTTTCAGCTATCTTCAGGATCACAGGCTCTTCGAGGAGAGAAGGTTCGTTCTCTGCCTTCATTTCTTTATTGCGGTCACCGCTGCCCAGCGGGGAATAAGCGGTGAGATGGATGTTATTTTCCTTGCAGAACTCCAGCAGCTCATGTTGCTGTAAAAAAGGATGAAGCTCAACCTGATTCATTTCCGGGAACTCCTGGGTTTGCGCCATGAGATCCTTCAGTTTTTTAACACTGAAATTAGAAACGCCAACATGTTTTACCAGCCCCTGCTTTTTCGCCTCGAGCATGGCGTTCCAGGTCTCAATAATAGGCACTTCTTCCAGGGAGAGATAATCTTCATTTTTCGTAGGAAAACCTACTCCGTGTCGAAAAGCTACCGGCCAGTGAATGAGATACAGGTCAAGATACTTCAGCTGTAGATCTTTTAGAGTTTGCCTTAGTGCCGGGATCACATCTTCCTTTTTATGAGAGTCGTTCCAAAGTTTGGAAGTAATCCACACATCTTCTCTTCTTATTTTTCCCTGTGAGAATACTTCGGAAAGCGCGTTGCCAATTTCGGCTTCATTGTCATAGATAGCGGCACAATCAATATGCCTGTATCCTTCATTAAGAGCTATTTTTACCGCTTCCTGTACCTTTCCTTTTTCAGACTTCCAGGTACCCAGGCCTATGGCGGGTATTTCGTCATTATTGCTGAATTTCAGTGTTTTCATTTTTACTGTGTTTTAAAATAAAATAAGCAGGAAAAGGCGGGGGAGGCAAGGAATTCACCAGATTTAGCAGAAATTTAATAATTATCTGCGAGGGTGATACTGCTCCATGACGTTTTTGAGATGGGAGCGGTCCATGTGTACATAGATCTCGGTAGTAGTAATGCTTTCATGCCCCAGCATCTGCTGTATCGCCCTGAGATCGGCGCCATTTTCCAGTAAATGGGTGGCAAAGGAATGCCTTAAGGTGTGCGGACTGATCTTTTTGTGGATACCGGCAGCTTCAGCAAGCCTTCTGATGATGGTAAAGATCATGGCACGGGTAAGTCCTTTTCCTCTCCTGTTCAGGAATACTGTGTCTTCATAGTCTTTTTGAACAGGAACATGGGGCCTTACATGGTCGCAGTAAAGATCAATGTATTTTCGGGTTTCTTCGGCTATGGGAACAAAGCGCTGTTTATCACCTTTCCCGGTCACCTTGATGAAACCTTCCTCAAAGAACAGGTCAGATAATTGCAGGTTGATCACCTCAGAAACCCGAAGTCCGCAGCTATAAAGGGTTTCCAAAATGGCCCTGTTGCGCTCTCCCTCGGGTCGGGAAAGGTCAATGGCTGCGATAAGCTTGTCTATTTCTTCAATGGAAAGGGTATCGGGTAGTTTTCGGCCAATGCGCGGAGACTCGATGAGCTCCATGGGATTCTGTTTTCGGTAATCTTCAAACACGAGAAAGTTAAAAAAACCCTTCAAGCCTGAAATGATCCTTGATTGGGAACGCGCATTTACCTTTTTCGCAATGGTGTAGATGAACTGCTGCAGTTCTTCTTCAGTGATCTTTATCGGTGAAACATGTATTTCATGCTCCTCAAGATAAGAGATGAGCTTCTCTACATCAAAGCTGTAATTGGTGATGGTATTGGCAGAGAGACCTCGCTCAATGCGCAGGTATTGCTGGTAATCAACAAGAGCATTCTTCCAGTTCACAGGCTAAATATACAGCAGATTTACGGGAATACCTTAGCAATACTTTAATACCGGCTTAGATTTTCTTAACAACTCGACTCCTACATTTGTCGGGAACTAAAAACCTAATAGTTATGAAAAAGTCAATCTTATTTGTTGCGGCAATGGTTTTAAGTACCACATTTGCAGCCGCACAGGAGTATGTTTATTTCGGAATAAAAGGAGGGGTTAACTTTTCCACCATTTCAGGAGACGGCTTCTCAGATTTCAATGATGAAAGCGCAAGAACCGCATATCATCTTGGTTTACTCGCTGAGGTTCCTGTTTCTGACAGGTTTTCCATTCAACCCGAGGTGCTTTATTCCGCACAGGGATTTGATATCATCAGAAGGGAAGATAATGCCGATATCGAACACCAGTTAGATTTTATCACTGTGCCTGTACTGGCAAAGCTTTATGTGACCAACGGCTGGAGTTTTGAGGCCGGACCGCAGGTAGGATTTGTGGTCAATGAACAGATCGGGGACGGCGACAATGACATCGATTTCTATGACGAAGATCGTAAGGAACTTGACATGAGCCTTGGTCTGGGTACATCTTTCAAGTTCAACAATTTCTTTCTCTACGGAAGGTATAATGCCGGGCTAACCAACATCTATGATAATACTGCAGCCGATGCGAAAAACTCTGTCATCCAGGCAGGGATCGGGCTGTTGTTCTAAATGCAATTCATCTAACCAACCAGCTTATTGAGCGGAAGTTTTCACTTCCGCTCTTTTTTTGAATTAGGTTTTCCAAAAGGATGTTGAATAGTTGGTCTTCAATGTTTTATCATGACAAATATCATTAGGTGTAATGAGTTGTGTGCCAACTATTTAGAGTAAATTTAATCTTTACTAACTAAAAAAGCTGTGAATGATGAAAAAATTACTCTTTCTGGGGCTGCTGGTATTTGGCCTGAGCCCCGTTTTCGGACAAACCAATTTCAATATTGGTGTACATGCGGGAATTCCCATGGGAGATATTGAAGACATCTCCAGTTTTGAAGGCGGCGTTGATCTTGCGTACCGGTTTACCTTTGTGGATATCGTAGAGGTGGGGCCGCTCTTAGGTTATACTCACTTCTTCGGACAGGATGAATTCGATGACTTTAACTACCTGCCAATTGCGGCCTCCGGACGGCTTGGCTTGCCACAGTCCTTTTTTGCCGGTTTTGATATTGGATATGCCATCGCGCTGGAAGAAGACGCAGATGGCGGCCTGTACTACCGTCCTCAGGTAGGATACCAATTCTTAAGATTTGCGCTGGTGCTGTCATACGCAGGGATTGCTGATGATGTGATCGACATTGGAGCCCTCACTTTTGGAGTGGAATTTAAATTGTAGTAAGGGATTTAAATGTTTAACAGCGGAAGTACATGCTTCCGCTTTTTTTATTTTTTTACTTTTACTACATGAAACTACTCATTATTAACGGCCCCAATCTAAACCTGCTGGGGAAACGAGAACCCGGCACTTACGGTAATCAGGATTTTCAATCTTATTACGAAGAACTTCAGGAAAAATTTCCGGCAGTTGAGCTGGATCATTACCAGTCTAACATTGAAGGAGAGATCATTGATAAGTTGCAGCAGGCTGAGGGAAACTATGAAGGAATTATCTTGAACGCTGCCGCCTACACCCACACTTCAGTTGGAATAGGGGACGCCGTAAAAGCCATCGCAACTCCCGTGATTGAGGTGCATATTTCCAATACTGCCGCACGCGAAGAGTTCAGGCACAGGTCATATATAGCGCCAAACGCAAGAGGGGTTATCCTTGGGTTCGGGCTTCAGAGCTATGAGCTGGCCATTCAAAGTTTCCTTTAACCACTTACTAATTCAAAAATCTGATCTTTAGTAAGTTGTTCTTTTATCGATAAACTGGACTCATTGGTCCTGTTTTCCATGATCATTTGTTGGTTTAACAGTTTTATTTTATAGATTAGTTGTTATTAACAAAACTTAAACAACTAATTATGAAAAAATTATTACTTGTTGCAGCTTTCTTTTTTGCTGTTTCTGCGAGTCAGGCTCAGGAAATGGGATTCGGAATTAAAGGGGGTGTGAATTTTGCAAATCTATCCGGAGATGATGTTGATGATATCGATGGACGAACGGGATTTCATTTAGGTCTTTTAGCGGAATTTGGGCTGACTGAAAGTTTCAGTATTCAGCCTGAAGTATTGTATTCAGCTCAGGGAGCTAAAGATGACGAAATGAACTGGAACCTTGATTATTTGACCATTCCAGTGATGGCGAAGTACTATGCAGTTCCAGGTTTTTCAATAGAAGCAGGGCCTTATGTAGGATTCAATGTCAAGTCAGAAGTTGAGATGGACGGAGTTAGCGTAGACGTGGAAGACGAGACAGAGTCAACTGATTTTGGTGTGGGATTCGGATTGGGTTATGAACTGCCAATGGGAGTTTTCTTCCAGGCCCGATATAATATGGGCTTAAGCGATATTGCTTCAGATGCCGATGCTAAAAACAGTGTCTTCCAACTTTCAGTTGGTTACAAGTTGTTTTAAAATTTCTTCAACAGAATTTTTAAGCGGAAGATCTCTCTTCCGCTTTTTTTATCACTTGTCCAAAAGGATCCAGCGATTGCCCGCACTTTGGAGCATCATTTTCTGGCCGCCATTGATCGCGGAAACTGTGCTGTTCGTGGTAATGTCAAAAAGGTCGTTTCCGTTTAGAAAAACGAACGGCTTTTGACCATTTCCGGGCCAGTTGATGAGGTAAAGGATCCTTCCCTTATGAGTAGCGGCATCTGGTAAGGTAATGCTGCTTACCTGGTTGTTGATACGCAAAGTAAAGGTTTCGTCAGGGATGATATAGCTGCCGGTCGCCGAGGTCGTTGAAGTGTAAGTCCTATAATTATTGTGTTTCCAGGTCACTAATCCGGCGGCATCGGTCACCAGGACCTGGTCCTGACTGCCGCGGATATCGGGAAGTATGTATTCTTCCGCCGGGGTGGCACCAATTCCCACCCTGCCTGCAAAATATCCTGCGAAGAGCTTCTTAGGGTCATTTCCGAAAGCCGCGCTGTAGATCCCGTAGACCATTCCCGTTCCCTGAACTGTCCCGATTTTGTTGTAGATGCCATAATGGTTTTTGGTCGCGCCAAACGTCTTGCCCACGTCATTATAAATGCCGTAGATCTCTTCATTGGTGTTTTGATTGGTCTCATTGTAAATGCCATAATGCACTCCAATTCCGTCTGCCGAGACAGTGTTCTTGATCCCGTATTTCCTATCGGCGGTAGCGGTTTTATTAGTGCTTACAATCCCGTAGGTGACATTTGCGGGAGTGCCGCTTGCATTCTCTACTTCTAAACCGGTCTTGGTGATGAAATTTTCGGTAGGATTGATCATCACCTTGAGCTTCACGTTTTCAGATTGTCCGCCTATATTCACATTTCCGGTCCTAAAGATCGCATCCTGCTGACTGCCTGCCGCAGCTGTAGTGCCTACTTTATAGAAGTCTGAAGTTGCTTTTCCGGCAACACCTTCCCAGGTGTTGCCGGTACCATTCCAGAAATAGAAACCGGCAGGGAATCCTGTGGTTGCCGTCTTCAGGAAGATCAGCATTCCATGCTGTTCTGCGGAAGGGTTCATCGCAGGGAACTTTTCCAGCCTCGGGATCAATATTCCGTCTGTACTGCCCGGAGAAGCAGGATCGGCTATTGTTATATCTAACTGTGCTTTAGGATCTGTGGTGTTGATCCCAACCTGTGCCTGAGCAGAAAAAAGGCACATAAGAAGTACTGCTCCCAAAAAGAAGTTTTTTGTCATTTGTCCTTAAAGTTAAAAGGGAGGCAGTAATTGGTTAAAAAAAAGAATGGGATAAATATACATATTTATCCCATTGATTTACAGGTTGATAAAAATATTTTAAGAAGCTTCCTGTACTCGTTCCTGGAGCATTTTGATCTCGTCGCGAAGCTTTGCCGCAGTCATGAAATCCAGCTCCTTGGCCGCTGCTTCCATGGCTTTTCTTTTCTCCCTGATCCTTTTCTCAAGCTGAGGTTTGCTGAAGTATTCCGTCTCTGCTTCCGCAGCCTTAAGATCGGGAGCGACTTCGTATTTATAAGGCTCCGGCTTGCTCTTCACAAGCAAGTTTTCAAAGGATTTTTTCAGGGCAGTAGGAGTGATGTTGTTGTCCTCGTTGTACTTGAGCTGTTTCTCCCTTCTGTAATTTGTTTCGTCGATCGTCTTTTGCATACTCTCCGTGATCTTGTCCGCATACATTATGGCTTTACCTTCCAAATGCCTTGCAGCACGGCCAATGGTCTGGGTAAGGGAACGGTTGCTTCTCAGGAAACCTTCTTTATCGGCATCCAAAATAGCGACTAGCGAAACTTCCGGAAGGTCCAGGCCTTCCCTTAACAGGTTCACCCCTACGAGCACATCAAAAAGCCCTTTCCGCAGGTCCTGCATGATCTCCACCCTTTCCAGCGTATCCACGTCGGAATGTATGTAACGGCAGCGAATGTCGATGCGGGTAAGGTATTTAGTGAGTTCCTCTGCCATTCTTTTGGTAAGGGTGGTCACGAGGATCCGTTGATCTTTTTCTATTCTCTGCTGAATTTCCTCGATAAGATCATCGATCTGGTTCAGGCTGGGTTTAACTTCTATGACGGGATCCAATAATCCTGTCGGGCGGATCACCTGTTCGATATACAATCCTTCGGTCTTCTGAAGTTCGTAATCTGCCGGGGTCGCGCTCACATAGATCACCTGGTTCTGCAGCATTTCGAATTCCTCGAACTTCAACGGACGGTTGTCCATAGCGGCCGGTAACCTGAACCCGTAATCCACCAGCGTTTCTTTCCTGGACCTGTCCCCGCCGTACATCGCGTGCACCTGCGGAATGGTCACGTGGCTTTCATCTACCACCATAAGGTAATCATCGGGGAAATAATCGAGCAGGCAGAAAGGCCTGGTTCCGGGTGGTCTTCCGTCAAGGTATCTCGAGTAATTCTCAATTCCCGAACAATATCCAAGCTCCCTGATCATCTCCAGGTCAAAATTCGTTCTTTCATCAAGGCGCTTGGCTTCCAGGTGCTTCCCGATCTCTTCGAAATAGCCCACCTGTTTTACCAGGTCATCCTGGATCTCGCGGATAGCTCCCTGCAGTACATCGGGCGAGGTGACGAACATGTTCGCAGGGTAAATGTTCAGCCGGTCATATTTTTCTATGATCTGGTTCGTAGCGGGGTCAAAAGCTTCGATCTCTTCGATCTCATCCCCGAAAAAGTGAATTCTGAAGGCATTATCGGCGTAACTCGGAAAAATATCCACAGTGTCACCTTTGATCCTGAAGTTCCCGTGGGTGAATTCAGCTTCGGTCCTGGAGTACAGACTTTGCACCAGTTTATGCAGCAGCTGTGTTCGGGAGATGACCATGTCGCGTTCAATGGAGATGACGTTCTTCTTGAACTCCACCGGGTTCCCGATACCATAAAGACAGGAAACCGAAGCAACAACAATGACATCCCTTCTTCCCGAAAGCAGGGAAGAAGTGGTGCTCAGTCGCAGTTTTTCGATCTCTTCATTAATGGAAAGATCCTTCTCTATATAGGTTCCCGAAGTGGGAATAAAAGCTTCGGGCTGGTAATAATCATAGTAGCTTACGAAATATTCCACCGCATTATCCGGAAAGAATTGCTTGAACTCTGAATAGAGCTGAGCTGCAAGGGTCTTGTTGTGCGCCAGCACCAGGGTAGGCTTCTGTACCTCCTGGATCACATTAGCCACGGTAAAGGTCTTTCCCGACCCCGTAACCCCCAGAAGGGTCTGATATCTTTCGTTGCTATCTATTCCTTTGACCAGTTGGTCTATCGCCTGTGGCTGGTCTCCGGTAGGTTTAAAATCTGATTTTACTTTGAACTTCATGTAGCTGAATTGTGGCCTGCAAAAATAGCCTTTTTGCATAGCTTATCAAAAAGGAGACCACTCCTAACTCTTTTGAAATCAGATTTTTTCCGAAGCAAAAGAGATTACAGATCCCTTCTTTTAAGCAGAAAATAGGAAAAGTAAACAAAAAGGGTTATCCAGATGCACACGATCAATAACTGGTACCAGTGAATGCCATAGTCCTTAGATATCTCAGACCCAAGCTGCGTGGCTGCGGATTGGATGACATTAAGCCGGGAAAAAGGCTCCTTTACCAGCATGCTCATGGATTCCAGCGGGAAGAACTGGGCGATGTTATCGGCAATTTCGGAACCTCTGAACAATTTGTACTTCATTACGGCATAACCAATATTCTCAATGATCCACCAGATGAACAGGAAGCCCAGGGCAAAAGCCGATCTTTTCACCAGCATTCCCAGGAACATACAAAAGGCGAAGAAGCCGGTGAGTTTTATAAAGTAGGCGAGCAGGTATTCCAGGTCTGAAAAAATGATGGAAAATTCAGTATAATCCGAGAAGGAAAGCCCCAGGATCATCGAGACGATGAACAGGAACACCGTTGATAAAAGTGAGAAAGAGAGCACCGTTAAAAATTTCGACAGGATGAACTCCTTTTTGCTCAGGCCATCTATCAAATTCTGTTTCAGCGTTCGGTTGGTGTATTCGTTCGACATCATCGAAACGATCACGATGGCCAGGAACAGCTTTAAAGTAGCAGCGATATAGCTGTTGAAGTGCCAGATGTACGGGAAATTAAAGATTCCCTGGTCGGCTACCCTGAATTCGACTCCGCCAAACTTGAATTCGATCGAAGCGATGAGCGCAATGAAAGTGATCAGGATGAAATAAGTGGTCACCAGCAGCCTTGCCGATTTGCTGTAACGCAGTTTGTGGTATTCTATAGTGAGTAATCGTAACATCAGGCAGAGATTTGGTTGGTTAATTGCAGGAACTGTTCTTCAAGACTTTCTTTTCGCTTGACAAGCTGTGAAAGCACCAGTCCGTTCTCAAAAAGGTATTTGTTGAGGGCTTCGGCTTCCAAAGGTTCGTTCAGAAAAGCCACTAAGATTTCCCCTTTTTGGGTGATCTTGCCAAAAGACGGATGCTCATCCAAGAGCCTGTGCAGTTTTTCAGTTTCGGCTGCCTTCAGTTCAAAGAACCCGAAGCTGGCATTCATCTGGTCTACCGGTCCACTGTATAGTTTTTCGCCTTTTCGAATGATCACCACATGAGTACAAACCTTTTCTACCTCATCGAGTAAATGCGAGGCCAGCAAAATTGTAGTTCCGTCTTGCGCGATCTTAGTGATGATCTCCCGTATCTGGTGGATTCCCTGCGGATCGAGTCCGTTTGTAGGTTCGTCAAGAATAAGGATCTCGGGATCGTTCAGCAGGGCAGAGGCGATCGCTAACCGCTGCTTCATTCCCAATGAAAAAGTGCGGAATTTACTGTCCTTTCGGTCCAGCAGCCCTACCAGCTCAAGCTTCTCATCGATCTTATCTGGAGCCACGTTCTTTATCTTACAAACCAGATCCAGGTTCTGGGCAGCGGTCATGTACGGGTAGAAGTTGGGCCGCTCAATGATGGCGCCTACTTTTTTGAGGGCATCATGAGTGCTTTCCCTTCCGTCGAACCATTTGAAGTCGCCGCTGGTCTTGTTCACCACGTTCAGCACCACGCCGAGGGTAGTGGATTTACCACTTCCATTGGGACCTAAAATGCCATAAACATTTCCTTTTTCTATGGTAAAAGACAGGTCCTTGACAGCGGTCACAGGTCCATACTTTTTTGTGAGGTTGTTGATCTGTAATATCTTGTTCAAAATACTATAGGCTTTTAACATTCGACGTTCAAGTTAACGTTTTGTTACATGGCTAAACCAAAAGAAGTCTTATTTTTGAGGAAAACCAAGGAATGGAAGAAAAACTGATGTCAAAAAAGAAGCCGTCTTTTCCCGTAAATGAACGGTTTCATAAATATTTGGCAAAGTATAACCGCAATATCAAGATCCCTGTGTTCTATGATGATCTGCTGCGGTTCTCCGGTTCCATTGTGGTCTATGACCAGCACGAGGAAGACACCTTCTGGGTGCGCTGTTATTACGCCGATCATGAGCGAAATGACATTGATAACAGCCTCAAACAGGTTTATACCATCCTGCATTCAGACGGTAGTGACGATTCGCTGGAATTCCTAAACGTGGACGCGATAGATTACTGCACCTTTGGAAATTCAAAGCCCTTCCGGATTAAGATCAGGAATGTACTTAATGACAGTTTTACCTATTTCTATGTAAAAAAGGCCGATGCTTCCCGCATCTACGGGCTTGAATTTGAACATATACTTTCCCCGCACCGTATCAACTTCCTTGTGTACCGGGACACTTTGATCGAAGAACACATAGCCGGCATCCCGGGAGATGTGTTCATAGACGATGAGTTGCCACACTGTGATGAACGGGCCAAGACCCAGATCGCAAAACAGTTCGTAAAGTTCAATGAGCGATGTACCATTCGTTTGCTGGGAGATATGAGATCGTACAATTATGTGATCATTCCTACTCACGACTTTGACCACGTGGAGTACCAGATACGGGCCATAGATTTTGATCAGCAGAGCTTTGAAGGTAGTTTGAAAGTTTACCGGCCGCAGTTCTTCAAGGAGAACTTCAAGATGGTACAGCTGGTATCGGATAAACTTCAGGATTCTTCCATAGAGCAATATAGGCGGGAAGAGCGTTCCTTGCTAGCCAAGAGGATCATCAATGCGCAGACGCGGTACAAAGAGCTCATGAGGTGTATTCTTAACGACCAGATCTCGAACGATGATAATGTAAGGCAGTTAAGAAAAGAGCTCTATGAATTTTCAAATGACATGAAATTCAAAAGAGCCCGTTCTATGGGGCAGATCCTGAGAACCGCCCTTGATTTCGTAAAAAGGAATTATGAAGACATTAATATGAAGAGACTGGTTTAAAGGTTGAAGGATTAAGGGCTAAGGAATAATAAGAAGAGGAGGCTCAAAAATAGCATTTTTGAGCCTCCTCTTTATTTTGATATATTTAATTTTGAACCCGGAATCTAAAATAGGTTTAGCTTTTGTTTTCTTTATTAAAATAAACCAGGTAGTAATACATTTGCCTTTCTTCATCCCAACCTTTTTCCACGAACTTTTCAGCCGATTCCGGATTTATGAAATCCATTTTGATCTGGATGTTCGTATCCAGGTTGATGGTATTTTTTATGGATTTCCTGGCAGCTGAAACCGCGGTGTTGGAAATTGGGAAATTAGTAAGGTCCTCGATCTTGTATTTTGGAGCCTTTTCTGTTTTGTAATTTTGGAATTCCGGAACGAGTGCCGGGTTATCAATAACTGAGTTTAGAAATGCTGTTTCCTCGAACTCATCATTCTTTGCAAAATAATCCACGCTTCGGTTCATGAACATGACCTCTTCCTTTTTATCTTCCGCAGGAAGGACCACGTCCTTAGCGAAATTCTGGCAAAACTTCAGGTATTTCTTGGTGTTGAAATTCTCATCGGCCAAAACATCCACTCCCAGGAAATTTTCCAGCCAGTATTTAGTGTCGTACTTGTTAGAATCAACCGAAAGGATCTTGTAACCCTCTTCGCGGTTCCTGTTGAAGATGAGTGCTCCTTTATCGAGTTTGTTCAGGTTGATCCCCTGCTGAATGATCATCTCCAGGATGCTTTCCTTTTCCTGGAACTGAAGAAAATCGTGCTTCAATTCAGATTTAAAGATCCCAATGGCATTGGTCTTTTCATTGTCGAGCATCACGTTATCGAAGAAAACCACGTAAACTTCCCCGCTTTTGATATGCGGGTGTGCCGATTGCTCAAAAAGCAAAGTGGTTATTTTCTTGGACTCTTCGTGTATCCCCTGCGGGTTGTCAAAGATCCTGTTGCAGATCTCATATAACGGATTGAACTCTATATCCACTTCATTTGAAAACTGGAAGTAATTTTCCTCTTTTTCACGGAAAGATTTCAGAAAATACTCCTTAATGAGCGGGGTGATCTCATCGTTGAGCTGAAAAGGTTGCGCAGAAAGAAAGATGTTCTCGTTGCGGCTTTTATTTCCCACGCGGTGAATAGATAACGAGTCAATGTGAGCGTTATATAAGTTGATCATATACGGTTATTTTTTTGCTTTTTTGACACAGGAATTTCCCGGCCGGTCGGCAAGATATTAAAAAAGAAAAAAAGATTTTTAGCTAAAATTTACCTGTCTCCTAATTCCAGTTTTCGTCAAAGGAAAGATCGTCGTATCCGTCAATATCAAAATCGTCGTCCATGTCGAGGCCCAGGTCATCTTCCTCTGCCTGGAATTCCTTTTCGGGGGCTGCTGTGGGTAACTGCCCGTGAACGAACATAAGGTTAGGATAATCCATTTGTGGATCGGGTTCCGCGATCTCGGCAAGTTCTACCAAAAACGTCCACATGCTCAGGAAATCGTATACATAAATGAGTTTTGTCTGTGACTCATCAACCACATCGTCAAGGGTGGTTTCGTTCATCAACCTGATAGAGCTTCCTCCTTCGGCCATATCGAACTGCGAAATTTCTTCGCCCTGGTTCCAGTCGTCGTCGCTGATGTAAAATGAAGCCATCTCGGTTCCGTCGAAGCCAAATGACTGTAAAATAGTGTTATGCAGATCCTCCAAAGTGTTGTCGGCCATAATTTCTATATCCCGAAACACATCCTCTTCCGCATCTAAAATAACTCTGAATCTGTATAGCATAAATCAAAAAATTGGTGTGCAAAGATACGTTTTTAGATAAGAAATCCCACCTATCGGCTAAATCTGTGCAGGGTAAAGGTCATGGCGGTCAACAGGAAAAATGCGCCTACCTGATGGGCCACTCCCAGCCACACCGGAACAGCATAGATCAAGGTGAGCACACCCAGCAAAAACTGGAAGAAAACAAGTCCTACCAGCCAATTGATTCCTCTTTTCTGCGGAAGGGTTAGCGTCATATTTCTTGATCTGTACCAGATGTATAGAATTACTGCGACCACTATGTATGCCAGGTAACGGTGCACGAACTGAACCCCGCTTTTACCTTCGATGAAATTCTTCCACACCGGATTTTGCTCTATAAATACCGTTTCATGGATCCATTCCCCGCCGGTCATTTTTGGCCAGGTGTTGTGGATCCATCCCGCGTCCAATCCGGCCACGAACGCTCCCCAAACTATCTGGAGCAGAAGAATGATCATTCCCACCCATAAAAGATTTCTGAAGCCTTTGTTCACAGCTTTTTTCTTCGGGTATAAAAGATCCATGGCTACCCAGAAAGCATAAGCAAAAGTGATAAAGGCGGTCATTAAGTGCGCGGCCAGCCTGTAGTGGCTAACTGCGGGAATGTCCACCAGTCCGCTCTTTACCATATACCAGCCCATGAAGCCCTGGAAGGCTCCCAAAGCCAGAAGGATCAGGGATTTCTTGAAAGTAGAGCTTGTAAGTTGTTTGGTGAATACGAAGTAGAGGAAAGGGATGATGAATACCAGCCCGATCACACGGCCAATCAGCCGGTGCAGCCATTCCCAGAAGTAGATCCCTTTAAAATCTTCAAGAGTGAAATGATAATGCAGCTTTTGGTATTCCGGGTACTGCTTGTAAAGCTCAAAAGCTTCGTTCCATTCCTGCTCGGTCATAGGCGGAATGGTGCCCGTAATAAGCTTATAATCTGAGATGGATAATCCTGAATTGGTAAGGCGGGTGATACCGCCAACGATGACCATGATGAAGATGAGGAAACAGCCGGTAAACAGCCAGTAAACCACTTTTTTATTGTCTTTCATTGCTGTAAAAAATAAGATAATTCATAGGGAGGGCTTTTAAACCCGTTATTGGGGTGTTAATCCAATTTCTTTACCTTTTTTAAGCATATATTCTCTGGCAGCTTCATATTCATTCGGGATCTCCCCTTCAAGTATAGCTTCTTTGATAGCGTCTTTTATGATCCCGATCTCCCGGGAAGGTTTGATGTTGAAGGTTTCCATGATCTCTTCTCCGGATACCGGCGGCTGGAAATTCCGCACATGATCGCGTTCTTCAACTTCCTTTATTTTTTTTCTGACCAGTTTGAAGTTATTGTGATACCTCCTGTAACGTCTCGGATTTTTGGTGGTGATATCAGCCTCGCACAGGGTCATCAGGTCTTCGATATAGTCTCCCGCATCAAAGATCAGCCTGCGTACGGCAGAATCTGTTACGTCCTGGGCCAGGACGATAGGGCGGGAGCTCATGAGAACCATTTTTTGAACGAACTTCATTTTCTCGTTCAATGGCATTTTGAGGCGTTTGAACAGCTTATACACCATTTTTGAACCTACGAACTCATGACCGTGGAAGGTCCAACCAAGGTTGTCATCGAACTTTTTTGTAGGCGCTTTCCCAATGTCGTGAAGCAGGGCGGCCCATCGCAGCCAAAGATCATCAGTGTTTCCAGAAATATTGTCAACCACCTCTAAAGTGTGCCAAAAGTTATCCTTGTGGCGCTGTCCTTCTATTTCATCAATACCTTCAAGAGCAGTTAGCTCAGGAAGAATGAACCTTAGAAGTCCGGTCTTGTGCAAATGGCTGAATCCTACCGAAGGTTTTTCTGAAAGCAGGATCTTATGCAGTTCCTCAACGATGCGTTCCTTGGAAATGATCTTTATCCTGTTCTTGTTGCGGGTAATGGCCTGTAAGGACTCTTTTTCTATTCTGAAGCCAAGTTGCGATGCGAACCTGATTGCCCGCAGCATACGTAATGGATCGTCCGAATAGGTGATATCAGGATCTAGCGGAGTGCGAATTACTCCCGCACCCAGGTCTTTAAGTCCGTCAAAAGGATCAAGCAGGTCGCCGAAAGTTTCCTCATTCAGGCTTAGGGCAAGGGCATTAATGGTGAAATCCCTGCGGTTCTGGTCATCTTCAAGCGTTCCGCTTTCTACTTCGGGATTACGGCTTTCTTCGGAATAACTCTCTTTTCGGGCACCCACGAATTCCACTTCCAGGTCATAGGCGCGCAACATGGCAGTGCCGTAATTTTTGAAGATCTGCACTTTGGGCTTATGCGGAAGCAGTTCTGAAACCTTTTTGGCCAGCTCAATTCCGCTTCCCACGGCCACCACATCAATATCTTTGTGCTCACCGCGTTGTAAGATATAATCGCGAACAAATCCGCCTATCACATAGCTTTCCAGCTGAAGTTCATGGGCTGCACGAGAAATTACTTTAAAAATATTGTTGGTTAATGCCTGTTTGTAATTGTTCACTTATTTTGTTTTTACCCTGCTATTTTTTTGCCACGAATTCACGAATGCTATTATAAAATGATCCTTCGATGGTCAAGCAGATCTTTGTGAAAATTCGCTAAAATAGCCAGTCGACAGCTTGATACTTTCAGATAATTCAGGCATTGAGAAATATGTTTGTCATGTAAATTATCTACAGATTTTACTTCAAGAATGATTTTGTCGTAAACCACAAAATCAGCATAGAACTTATGTGGGAGAATATGATCTTTATACTGAACAGCATATTCCTTTTCCCGATTGTACTTTATGTTCCTTGATCGGAACTCATACTCTAAAGCATCCTTGTAAACTATTTCTGAAAAACCACTTCCTATATGATTATACACTTCAAACAGAGCCCCTACAACAGCGTAACTTTCGTCTTTGTACAGGATGTTGGCCATATTATTCGTGTATTCGTGGCGTTTTTAAAATCTATAGACCTTTACTTCCTTATGACCTGCACCTTTCCGTCATTGCTCAGCTTGATGATAGCCGAGGGTTTAGCGGTCTTTTTTGACTGCTGCAAATTTACTACATAGTCCACACCTTTTAAAATTTCAGGAGAGATTTCATGGAAGGATTCCGGGGTGGGTTCCCCGCTGATATTTGCAGAGGTAGAAACCAGCGGCCGTTTCATTTTCCTGATGAGTTTTTGACAAAATTCATCCTTGGTCACCCGAATGCCCAGGGTGTTATCTTCACCTACTAAATTCTCTGCAACCCTTATAGGCTTGTCGTAAATGATAGTAGTGGGTTTAGCCGCATATTTTAGAATGTCATAAGCTACCTCTGGCACTTCTTCAACGAACTGGTTGAGCATCTTAAAGTCTGAAACCAGGCAGATCATCGCCTTTGTCTCACTTCTCTTTTTCAACCGGTATATCTTATCTATCGCGTCTGCATTTGTCGAATCACATCCAATTCCCCATACAGTATCTGTAGGGTAGAGGATGATGCCACCTCTTTTTATAACTTTTAGTGCGTTATTGATCTCTTCATTAAAGTCCATAGACGATCTTTTTATATTCGGCCAGTGTTTTTTGGGCCATTTTTGTAGTGGTGTAATTTTCCAGTAAAGCTTTACGCGATCTTTCGGTGATCGCTTTCATTTCTTCCGGATTGTTCTTCACGTGCAAAATTAAGTCACTCAGTTTTAAAAAGTCGAATTTATCTGCCAGAAAACCGGTTTCTCCATTTTTGACAATTTCTGGAATTCCAGCCACGCTGGTGCTAACTACGGGTGCTTTATGGTAAAAGGATTCATAGATCACCTGGGGCATCCCTTCATTAGAGGAGGTGATGAGGGTAATGTCAAATTGTGGCAAAAAATTGGAAGCTCTGGGAGTGTAGCCTAAAAAATGCACATTCTGCTCAAGATTCAGCTCTTTTACCTTTTCCTGCAGGGCAGCAGTACGTTCAGTAAAAGTACCGATCTGTATAAAGTGAAAATCTTTAAGTCCCTTCTTGTTGATCAGATGATCTGCGACCTGAATAAAGGTTTCCAGACTTTTAGCCCTGTGATGATTGGCGATATTTCCAATGATGGTATCCTGAGGAGCTAAATCGAATTGTTCTCTCAACAGGAAAGAGGTTTTATCGCTTTTATTGTCAATGCGGGTGCCGTGATAAATGGTTTTTAGTTTCTCCTTATCTTTTACAGCCTCTGCCATAATGTCTTTTGTATGATTGGAAACACACAGGTACTTCTTGATCTTGGGGTAGTTGTACTTATAAAGGGTTTGCTTTCTCTTTTTGACCGGAAAGGAAATCTTTTTACTGAAAACAAAAGGGGGCAGGTCAAAGAATTTATCCGCAAAAACGGCAAGGGCCATTGCCCGCGGATCATGTAGATGAATAAGATCGATTTTTCGGGATTTACACAGGCTTCCAATTTTATAAATAAAGCGCGGATCGAAATTCACTTTTAAGGGCGCAGTCTCATGATCAAGTTCGGAAACTGTTAATCTCTGATGAAATTTTTTGCCCCGGGTACACAAGATGAGATTAGTTACCTCGGGATTGGACCTTTGAAGTTCCAGGCAAAGATTTTCGATATGATTTTCACCTCCACCCCAATTTTTGACTGCCGAAATGTGTAGAATGTTCATGGTTTGATTGGCTGTTTATTCTTAATCGATTCGGAAATATTAGCTCCTCTTAACAACACTTTCCATAAAGGAAAATAGTGAGGTTTTACAATAGAAGTGAAGAAATATCTGATTTGTAGGTGAGTCAAAAGGATCTTATAAGCCCAAAAACCATAATGCTTCCGAATGTTGTACAGCAAGGAGAGCTTTAATTCTGTCTTCATGACCACATTTTTTTTGGTGCTGGCTCCTTTAAAGTGAATATACTGTACATCTGGTATTAAGTAAGTGTTTTTATTCCTTTCTTTCAGTAATCTTCGACAAAGGTCAGATTCTTCATAGTAAAGGAACAAATTAGTATCAAATCCTCCAATTGCATTAAAATCTTCTGTTCTTGTAAACATGAAAGAACCCTGAACGTAGTCTGCTCTTGTTGGTTTATCGTAAAAGACCTTTCGGTTAAGGAATTTCTTTGGAAATAAAAACTCAAGTATCGGCCTTCTAAGAATTTCCCTGGGAACAGAAGAAAAATGATCAATCGTCATCCTAAATTTATGATCCTCGTCAAGCATTTGGGGAGAACATACTCCTACATACTCATGTTCTTCCATGAATTTGAATAGCTTGCCAAAGGTGTCCTCTTCAGGCAATAAAGTGTCATTGTTGATAAAGGCGTAGTACCTGCAAGGGGAACAATGCTGCACTCCCATCATATTTCCTCCTCCAAACCCAACATTTTGTTTACTTTTTACTAAATGTAAATTCGAAGTATTAAGATCTTTGATCCCCTTTTCCAGTTTGAAGTAGTCTTCTTTTTCAGAAGCATTGTCAACTACTATTATCTCATAAGATATTTTACCTTTATGAGTGGCTAGAATGGAACGAATACAATTTAAGGTGTATTCAGAAGTGTTATAGTTTATGATTATGCAGCTAATATCTATCATGAGGGGGAAGAATTAATACAGCTTTCCAGTTGTGTGCGAGGATCTCTGGGAAGTACTCATGTGATTTTACAATACAATTCTTAGATCTCTCCTCCTTATTTACTGAATTGTGCAGTAGGTAGTCCACCATTTCAGAAACTTTTCCTTCTTCAAAAAGATATCCGGTATCGTTGGAAATAATTTCACAAGGACCGGTGTGCTGTGAAGCTACAGGAATTGTTCCCTGAGACATCGCTTCAATTATTACCATACCAAATAATTCTTCCCAGTTCTTCTTTTTTTTACTGTTAAGCAGAAGGAATTGGTGAGATGCAAACTCTTTTTTTAGCTCAGTTTTATTTTCTACAAATTCCCTGTAGAAAATATTTCGATTTTCTAAAGCAAATTTTTTCACCAGTTCACTAAGCTCTCCTTTCCCTATAACAGTGAATATCGCATCTTCATGATGGGAAAAATATTTTAGAGCTTCCTCAAGTCCCTTCTGAGGTACCAGACGACCTACAAAAATAAAACTGTTCTTTTTTCTTTCTAAAACGGGAATTTCCTTGAATTGAGGTGCTAAGGAGTGTGCTACAACAGTTATTTTGTCAGCTGGTAGATCATAATTTTTTAGCATGCGCTCTTTTCCTGTTTGGGTAACAGAAAAAATATGAAGACTTTTTTTCTCGAGAAAAAAAGTCCAGGCTTCGAATACTTTCTGTGAGTTCTTTTTGGTTTTTGGGTGAAATGTTTTGTCCCAATGAGCCCAGGATGTATGGTAATAAACACAATGGTTCTTTAGTAATTTAAGCAGAAACAGAAGTTTGTGATCAAAAGGAGCTATTCCCAGTACTATTTTTTTATTCCTGCTAAAAAAAAGATCCAGCAGGAAAATAAAATTAATGACCTGTTTTTTTAAGGTAGGTAGATCAAAAGATCTTAAAGCTTTAAATATCTTGGTGAAAATGGAGAATTCACGATATTTTACTACCCCCGAATTTTGCTTCAACAGTTGATCAAGAGCAGTATAATGATTGTTTGCTCCCTGTTTATGCAGGACGTAAATAGTATCGTGCTTCATAAAATCCAAATTTCGGTGGCAAATATACCCTTTATATTGATCACTTTATAATAGCGAATCCTTGCTGTAGAAATAAGGATTCGGTAATATTATAAACTATAATGTTTGTTTAGGAGGCAATTCTCCTATATTTGTTGAGAAATGGATTACCAAAACAAATCTGAAAGATATTATTCCAAAGTTCGTCAGGAGATGAAAAAATATCTGCCTGAAAATGCGGAAAGAATAATTGATGTAGGATGTGGTAATGGTTCTTTTGCAAGTGGCATTAGGAAAGAATCGGGAGCCGAGGTCTGGGGTGTGGAATATACTCAAGAAGGAGCACAGGAAGCTGAAAAGGTGCTTGACAAGGTTTTTTCAGGTTCTTGTGAAGAAAATCTGAAATCCTTACCAGATCATTATTTTGATGTGGCATTTTTCAATGATGTTTTGGAGCATATGCCTGATCCGGCAAAATTACTCAGTGAATTCAAATTAAAAATGGCTCCTGGAGGCATTGTTATTAGTTCCATCCCTAATATTAGATATCACAATGCTCTTCTTCCCATTTTATTTAAGAAAGACTTTAGGTATAAAAGTTCGGGGGTAATGGATTATACTCATTTGCGCTTCTTTACCAGTAAAAGCATTACAAGATTGTTTGAGGAGCAGGGGTATGAGGTAATTGTGCACGAAGGCATTAATAGGAGTAAATCTCTGAAACCTGTGCTTTATAATATTCCACTTCTATTTACGCAAATGGATATTTTTTATCCGCAGTTTGCGACTGTCGCAAAAGTTGTTAAGTAAGCATGAATTTTATTGTTTCCAATAAGCATACTTCTAAAGAGCGAGAAATTCTTGCCCTGCTGCAGAATTTCGAAAACCAGGGAAAGCTCTTCGGAAATGGGGCACGTAATAAGATCAAGATCTTTAACCTTGATGGGCAGGAAGTGAACATTAAATCCTTTAAAGTTCCAAACCTGGTAAATAAAATAGCTTATCGCTTCTTTCGAAAATCCAAGGCGCAACGCTCATTTGAATATGCTCACCAACTGCTTGATCGCGGAATTGGAACTCCATATCCCGTTGCTTACGCCGAAGAAAAGGATGGCTTGCTTTTTAAAAAGAGCTTCTACGTAAGCGAGCATTTGCAAAGCGACCTTACTTACCGCACTCTTGTGCAACAACCCGATTATCCCGAAAAGGAAAGGATCCTGCGGGCTTTTACCCGGTTTACCTATGAGCTGCATGAAAAGGGAATTCAGTTCCTGGATCATTCGCCGGGGAATACGCTGATCAAGTTGAATGGAGGAGATTACCAGTTCTTCCTGGTAGACCTTAACCGAATGAACTTCAAAACCCTCTCTTTCGAGGAGCGGATGAAGAATTTCTCCCGGCTTACTCCCGAAAAGGGGATGGTAGCCATTATGGCTTCAGAATATGCTGAATTGAGCAATAGGCCCGAAGCTGAGGTATTTGAAAAGATGTGGGGATATACAGAGGAATTTCAGCAAAAATTCCTGAAGAAAAAGCGGTTAAAGAAAAAACTGAAGTTCTGGAAAAAATAAACGGTTGAAAAGGTTATTTCCTGAACCTTTTCTTTTTTCTCTTGAACATCCGGTTCATTTTTCTCCTTCTTAAGAAAGGCAGTCTTCTTCTTTCGGGAACACCATTCTCTGCAATGTATCCTTCTATGGCTTCGACCATTCTTTCGGCAGATCTGCCGTCATTATAAGGATGGTATTCTTCGATCACCGTTTGCCTCTCCTGTCTAAACTCGTCTTTTTCCAGGTTTGCGGCGACTCTTTCGGTTAAGCCTGAATATTCTTTTTGATCGTCCCACAAGATCTTTTCTGAATTGTTCCGGAAAGTGATAACAGGTTTATCCAGCAGAAGGAATTCGTATACCACAGAAGAAGTATCGCTGATCAAAAGATCCGCCATCAGCAGGTATTTGATGATGTTAGGCTCCTCTTCGAACAAAATGTTTTCTTTCGTGGCAGCAAGCTCTTTGTATTGTGTGATGGTTTCAGCGGCCATCAGGTCGTGAAACTTGATCACCACGAGGTATTCCTTGTTTTCTGCCAGCCTCTCCATTTCCTTCAGAAGGAACGGGGCAGAAGTGAGGGATGGGGAAAAAGTAGGTGCGTAAAGCAGCACTTTTGAAGCTGCATGAGATTCTAGAAGTTGTTGTTTTTCTTCCCTGTACTTATCAGCGTCTTTTCCGTAGATATCCAGTTTCGGCCACCCGGTCTCTATTACCTCAAAATTGCGGTGTCTTCTTTTCAGGCGGTTGAACCTTCGGGTAAAATACGGGCCCTGGGTTAGGTACAGGTCAAAGTAATGACGGATCCTGAAATGTCCTTTTTTCTCTCCGGCCAGCCCATGGAAGATCTGCACTTTTACTCCCCGCAAATAATGCGGCACTTCGTTGCCCGGACAAATAATGGCATCGCTTTCAAAGGCGGTGAGTTCTTCCAGGTCGAAAGTGTGCGGTTCCTTTGCAAAAGGAAATTTTCCCGAAAGGTTAGGAGTCAGGAACCACAAATACTCGTAATTCTTTTCCTTTAGAACCTGCATGATGGGTTCCATGATCCCGAAGGCGTAAGGATTCTGGCAAAAGAAAGTGAACTTCATATTAGAACAAATTATTGGCGGCTTCGAGATCTTCCTTGAAATCGACCTCCATGCATCTGAATTCAGAAATATCCACAGCCTTAACTTTTAGGTCATTTTCGGCAATAGCCATTTCTATTCCTCTTTCAAAATAATCGTTATCATCGCAATTTTCAAGCTGCTCAATGAACACCGGCATATCTTCGCGTGAAATGAAATTTATTCCCACCGCTTCGCCAAGGCCGTTCTGCACCTGCTTGGAAAGTTCGTCAATAAAGCCATTTTTAAGGGTGTATTTTACCTCTTCCTCTGCCACCCTGGAGGTGTTCACAGAGACAAAGGAGTTCTTTTGTTCGATCTCTTTATTTAAAACCGAAAAAAGTTCGGCGTCAAAGATCACGTCGCCGTTGATCCACAAAACATCCTCATTTCGGTATTTTTTCAAGGCTTTCAGTAGACTTTTCGAGGTGTTGGTGGCGTCAAAGAACTGGTTGTAGATGTAGGTAAGGTCAGGGAAACGTTCCATGATCAGGTCCTTTTTAAACCCCACCACTACAGAAATATCATGCTCATTGAAATTTTGCGACAAATTTTCCACCTGGCGCTCCATGATGCTTTTTCCTCCTTTTAGCGGAGTAAGTGGCTTCGGAAAAGGGTTTCCAAGGCGGGAGCCAATACCTGCAGCTAAAATAATGATCTTCATAATGTTATTTTTGCTCAGCTTTTTTCGCCGAGGTTATCTGGTTCAAAAACTTTTCAAGAGAGGCGAAGATAAGGTTTGGTTCCAGCAGTTCATAAAAACGGCTGCTGTTTTTTGCGATCTCCTTTTTATCAAGCCCTTTTAGAGCGTTACTGTGATCGTTAAGGTGTACCGAAACATTTCGGGTGCCGTCTTCATAGATGCTCCAGTTCTCTTTCTTGATCTGCGGAGAAAAAATGGAAAATGTAGGAACATCAAGGGCTTTGGCGATGTTCACCGCGCCGCCTTCGTTCCCTATCAAGGCATCGCAGTGGTAAGTGATGGCCATGAATTCCCTGAGGCTGCTGCCAAAAACCTCAAAAAAGATGTTCTTTCTGGTTTCCGGTTTACACAGGTTAAAGATCTCTTTTGCTTCTTCTGCCTGCTTCGGAATGTAATTGAACAGCAATTGTGAATCGGTTTTCTGAACGATGAAATCCAGTACCTGTGCCATGTATTGGTGCGGATAGGTCTTCGCAGCCGAACTGCCCAGAATCCCGGACATGATCAAAGGTCTGCTGAAGGAAATGCCTTCCCGTTCAAGCATATTTTTCGCTGCTTCTTTTTCAGCAGCTGTCAGGTAGATCTTTGGCTTTATCTCTGCCGGAAAGCCTTTTTCGAGCCCGGTCAAAAGATGCATTCTGTTCTCAATGGCATATCCGGCGTTGGTTTCCAGGTGGCTTTTAGGCCTGAAAGTATCCGTATATGCTCGGCGGGTATACCATTTGTGATAGGAGATCTTTTTTTCAGCTTTTGAAAAAACATTGAAAAGCGCCGTGTTGATCTTGGAATAAACATCTATCACGACGTCATATTCGTTGTACCTGATCTTTTTCAGGAAAGAAATGAACCCTTTCAGTTTCTGGTCCTTTTCGGGATCAAAAAGCAGGAACTTATCTACGTATGGATTGTTCTCTACTACCGGGAGCGTGTGTTTGTAGATGAGATAATGCAATTCAGCGCCCGGAAATTTCTTACGCAG
Source organism: Salinimicrobium catena (assembly GCF_900102915.1). Lineage (GTDB taxonomy): Bacteria > Bacteroidota > Bacteroidia > Flavobacteriales > Flavobacteriaceae > Salinimicrobium > Salinimicrobium catena. The sequence goes on along the minus strand of NZ_FNGG01000010.1, from coordinate 19,363 downwards.
GGCTTCAAAAAGAATAGAGGAGGTGAGCACATCCCCGATCATTTTCTGCTGAATTACCAGTATTTTCATCTTAGCTTTAAATAAAAACTTCCGGGGAAAAGCTATTTTCAAGCCTTTTCTCCGGAAGCTTCAGTTCTTATTAGGTTTTATACAGCCACATTGTACTCTCTCAAGGCATCGTTAAGCGACGTCTTTTTGTTGGTGCTCTCCTTGCGTTTTCCGATGATAAGGGCGCAGGGCACCTGGTATTCCCCTGCAGGGAATTTTTTGGTGTAGCTTCCCGGGATCACTACAGATCGTGCAGGAACCAGTCCTTTCATTTCAACAGGTTCCTCGCCGGTAACGTCAATGATCTTTGTGGAGGCCGTAAGCACCACATTGGCACCCAACACGGCTTCTTTTTCCACTTTTACACCCTCTACCACAATGCTTCGGGAGCCTAAAAAGGCATTGTCCTCAATGATCACCGGCGCAGCCTGAAGCGGCTCTAAAACTCCGCCAATTCCAACACCACCGCTAAGGTGTACGTTCTTGCCAATCTGCGCACAGCTTCCTACAGTGGCCCAGGTATCTACCATAGTGCCTTCATCTACATAAGCGCCAATGTTCACATAGCTCGGCATCATGATCACGCCAGATGATATATAGGCTCCATGCCTTGCCACGGCGTTAGGAACCACACGTATCCCTTTTTCCTTGTATCCGTTTTTCAACGGGATCTTGTCATGGTATTCAAAAATTCCGGCCTCCAAAGTTTCCATTTTCTGAATCGGAAAATACAGCACCACGGCCTTTTTAACCCATTCGTTCACCTGCCAGCCGTCGGCAGTTGGTTCAGCTACCCGTAGCTCTCCGGAATCCAAAAGGTCGATCACCTTGCGTATCGCTTCGGTGGTTTCGGTTTCTTTAAGAAGTTCCCGGTTATCCCAGGCTTTGTTTATGATAGTTTCTAATGATGTCATTTCAGTGTAATTTTGGGCAAAGATAATAGCTTCAGGGCAATTATTGGACTCATCCCGATTTAAACCTTATCTTTGCGAAAAAATTATGGCAAGGATCCTGGCACTGGATTTTGGAACCAAACGCACCGGCATCGCGGTCACCGATGAGCTGCAGATCATAGCCTCGGGCCTTACCACTGTGCCTACTTCGGAATTGCTACAGTTCCTTGAAAAGTACTTTTCCGAAGAAGATGTCGAGCTGGTACTAATGGGTGAGCCCAAGCAAATGAACAATACGGCTTCAGAAAGTGAAGTGAATATTTCAGAATTCCTGAAGAAGTTTACCGAAAAATTTCCGCAGAAAAAGGTGGAAAGGGTAGATGAGCGGTTCACTTCCAAAATGGCATTCCAGACCATGATCGACAGCGGCCTCAAGAAGAAACAGCGAAAGAACAAGGCGCTTGTAGACGAGATTAGTGCGACGATCATATTGCAATCCTATCTTTATAAATGATTATTTTATATTGAATATTTAATATTAGATCATGAAGGAAGTAATAAAACAACGATCAAATTCTTTCACACATAAATGTGTAAAGCTTGCAATAGAGTTGCCCAAGAGTAAGCTGGGCAACCATATTGAGGGGCAATTAATAAGAAGCTCTACTTCTGTTGCGGCAAATTACAGAGCGGCATGCCTGGGACAATCTAAAAGGGCATTTATTTCTAAATTAGAATAGTAATTGAGGAAGCAGATGAGTGTATCTTTTGGCTTGAATTTTTAAGAGATGAAGGTATGGCAAAACACGAAGATTTTAACGAGGCCCTGAAGGAAGCCAAAGAGCTAACTTCAATTTTTATTGCCTCCCGAATAACTGCCTTAAAAAACATTAAATAGGCTTCAGAAAAAGTCAATATAAAATATTCAATATACAATAATCAATTAATGATACTACCTATAATCGCATACGGAGATCCGGTTTTAAGAAAGAAAGCTAAAGAGATTCCGCAGGATTACCCAAAATTAAAAGAACTTATCGAGAACATGTGGGAGACCATGTATGGTGCCTACGGGGTTGGTTTAGCGGCCCCACAGGTGGGACTTCCCATTCGTTTGTTCATGATAGATACCTCACCTTTCGCTGAAGATGAAGATCTGAGCGAAGCCGAAAGAAAGGAGCTTGAGGGCCTTAAAAAGGTATTCATTAACCCCACTATTCTTGAGGAAACGGGAGACGAATGGGCTTTTAGCGAAGGCTGTCTTAGCATCCCCGACATTCGGGAAGACGTTTTTAGAAAACCCGATATCGCCATTGAATATTACGACGAGGATTTCAACAAGCATACAGAAAATTATACCGGCCTTGCCGCACGCGTAATTCAGCACGAGTATGATCATATTGAAGGGATCCTATTCACCGATAAGCTGAGCAGTCTTAAAAAGAGACTTATAAAAGGAAAACTGGCCAACATTTCAAAAGGAAAGATCAATGTGGATTACCGCATGCGCTTCCCGGCGGTAAAAAAAGCACGCTGATTCGTTTTGTTTTTTAGCGCCTACGTGTGATATTTGCTGTCCTTAAAACTTAAAAAAACCTATGAAATTAGATAAAGTGATGTCTATCTCGGGAAAACCGGGATTATATGAATTAAAAGCCCAGACCCGTGGCGGATTTGTTGCAGAATCAATGCTTGACGGAAGAAAACTTACCGTGAACCTGCGTCACAACGTGAGCCTGTTGAGCGAGATTGCCATTTACACTTATACTGAAGAAGTGCCTTTAAGAGAGGTTTTTCAAAAGATAAAGGAAAAAGAGAACGGGGGAGAGGCTATTAACCACAAGGAATCCAAAGCCAAACTGGAAGAATACTTCAGCGAAGTTTTGCCCGAGTATGATGAGGACAGGGTCTATGCCAGCGACATCAAAAAGATCGTGCAGTGGTACAATCTTTTGATCAGCAAAGGCTATGATGATTTCAGCGCACCTGAAAAAGATTCAGCAGACGAAGAAGAATAAGATCTTTTCTTATAGTATACAGACCGGCTGAAATATGTTTATAATACCTTCAGCCGGTTTTTTATTTCCGGAAGGTTCCAAAAAAGCTCCTTAAATTGCCATTTTTAAAATCAATGTCCATGAATTCACGTGAAGATAAACTCAAAGCCTTTGACCGACTGCTAACCATAATGGATGAACTGCGGGAGCAATGCCCGTGGGACCGGAAGCAGACCATGCAGTCTTTGCGGCACCTCACCATTGAGGAGACCTATGAACTGGGAGATGCCATTCTTGATAACGACCTGCAGGAGGTGAAGAAAGAACTGGGAGACCTCTTGCTGCACATTGTCTTTTATTCAAAAATAGGAAGCGAGACCAAAGATTTTGATATAGCCGATGTGGCCAATGAGATCTGTGAGAAATTGATCAGCAGGCACCCTCACATTTATGGTGATGTTTCTGTAGAGAATGAAGAGGATGTGAAGAAGAATTGGGAACAGTTAAAGCTGAAGGAAGGTAAAAAAAGCGTCCTGGAAGGTGTGCCTAATTCCCTGCCGGCCCTGGTCAAAGCGAGCCGCATTCAGGATAAGGTGGCAGGAGTGGGTTTTGACTGGGAAGAGCCGCAACAGGTTTTTGAAAAACTGAAGGAAGAGCTGGAAGAACTGCAGCATGAAGTAGAGGAGGAGAACCGGGAAAAGATCGAAGCAGAATTCGGCGACGTGCTTTTTAGCATGATCAATTATGCCCGCTTCTTAAAAGTGAATCCTGAAGATGCCCTGGAAAGAACGAATAAGAAATTCATCAAACGTTTCCAGTACCTGGAGCAGAAGGCAAAGGAACAGAATAAGAACCTGAAGGATATGACCCTGGCCGAAATGGATGTTTTCTGGGAGGAAGCAAAAATGCCTTTAAGACGAAATTCATCTCAATAAAAAACCCTGCATCTTTACATGCAGGGTTTTTCTTTGTTTGAACTTAACCACTATAAAAACTAGTAAAGGTTTTTAACCTTTTCCAGTTTTTCTTTCCAGATCTTGAGTTGTTCCTTATGGTCCTCGATGTTCTTGTGAACTTCCTGTACCAGCGGATTGCTGTCATCAACATGCGCGAAGAACTGCAGGTTGTTTTCCAGCTGTATGATCTCTGCCTTGGTTTCCTCGATCTTCTTACTTAAGAAATAATGTTCATTGTTGATCTTGCGGGTATCGTCAGAATCCTCCAGGGCCTGCACCTTGTTCTCGTACTTCAGCATCTCTGTCTGCTTCTTGTCCATGTCCAGTTTATCAAAGGCATGATCAAGGGCTTTGTTGAACTTTCCTTCAATATAGCGCTTGTTATAAGGCACTCTTCCCAAATGCTTCCACTCCTCAATGAATTGCTTGATGGTTGGAAGGTCTTTTTTACGTTCTCCGGTAAGCTCCGTATTTTTAAGTTTATCGAGAAGGGCTTTTTTCTGCTCAAATGCCTCGCTTTCTTCCTTGTTCTCTTCGCTGCGGGTAGCGTGAAGCCTATCAAAGTAATGATTACAGGCAGCCTTAAAGCGTTTCCAGATCTTGTCGCTGTCTTTTCTTGGTACGTGCCCTATTTTCTTCCAGTCGCTCTGAATCTTTTTCATAAGGGCGGTGGTAGCCTTGAAATCTTCACTGTCCTTATTCTCCTCAGCGATCTTTACCAGCTCCAGCTTCTTCTCCAGGTTATGGTATTGCTCTTTTTTCTGGTTCTTATAAAAAGCGTTCTTATTGCGGTTAAAGGTGCGAACCGTTTCCTTGAACTTTTGCCAGGTCTGCTCATTCACATGACGCGGAACTTTCCCTGCATTGAAGAACTGTTCCCGAAGGGCTTCCACCTCTTTGATCTTTTGCTGCCATTGGCTGTGACTGTTGTAATTCACATCAGCGATCTCTTTGATCTTTCCAATGATCTCCTCCTTTTTCTCCAGGTTCTTTTCATACTGCTGTTCCAGCTGCGCAAAATGTTCCTGCCTTTTATCGTGGATCTTTTTGGTGGCATCACTGAACTTTTGCCAGATATCTTCGCGGAATTCTTTTTCCACCGGCCCCAGGTCTTCTTTCCACATCTTGTGCAGCATCTGCAGTTCACGGAAAGCACGATTGGTATCGGGCTCCTGAGTAAGTTCCTCGGCGCGGGAAATGATCTTTAATTTTTGTTCCAGGTTGTGCTTGAAATCCAGGTCGCGGAACTCCCTGTTGAGATGCAGAAAATCATAGAAATTCTCCACATGGTGGTGGTAGGTGTTCCAAACCGTATTGTACTTATCTCGTGGAATGGCTCCCGCGGTCTTCCAGCGGTCCTGCAGATCTTTGAAGTGCTTGTAAGTGGTGTTAATGTTCTCTTCAACATCAATAAGACTCTTCAGTTCCTCTATGATCTCAAGGCGTTTTTCCAGGTTCTGGTTGAGGTCCTGCTTGAGCTGGCGGTAGTAATTGTTTCTTTTCTCTTTGTAGTCGAAATAGATCGAATTGAACCTCTTTTTTAGAGGAGTAGAGTAGTGGAAATCTATGATGTTCCCGCCCTCGTGCAGGAACTCTTCTTTTTTCTCTTCCACTTCTTCATCGAACTTCGCATTGAATTCAGCGCGAATCTCATCCACGTGTTCTTTTATGGCCTGGACCTTTTCTTTCTTCACCAGTTTTTCAAGCTCATCAACAAGGGCTTCCTTGCTCATGGCGTGGTAATCTTTTTTCTCTATTCCGTGACGTTCCCCTGCGCTTTCATCTTCGCTGTCTTCGGCAACGGCATCATCCACCTCGCTTTGCGCATCTTTTGGTCTGTCCTGAGAAGTCGGTTTTTCTTCGTCCTCTTCCTCTTCATCATCACTCTCCAGCGCGGCTTCGGGCGTGGTCGCCGGTTCGGCGTTCTTTTTGTCTTCAGTAGCTTTTGCCTCGTCTACCATGGCATTTTCTATGGTATCCTCAGGTTTTTTTTCTTCTGAAGTTTGTTCCACTATATGTTCTGCCGGCTGGCTAACTTCCTTTTGCTCTTTTTCAGCCTTCTGCTCAAGGTTTTGATCCTCATTCTTCGGAAGCTTTTCTTCGGATGGTTTTTCTTTCTCAGACATATGTTTCAATGTTAGGGGTTCATCATACTTTATAATTCTGAAAGATAATAACTCCCGTAATACCTAACAAGGGTTTGCGCCTATAAAATTCAAATAGAAACGGATCAGGAATTCCAGATCTCCCAGGCTTTTTCTGCCTGAAATTCCAGCATTTTCTGCCCGTTAACAGCTGTAGCCCCTTTTTTTCGGGCAAGTTCCATCAATTTTGTTTGCGGCGGATTGTAAATGAGGTCAAAAACAAGATGTTGGGAGGTGAATAATTGCACGGGAACGGGTGGGTATTGGTCAGTATTAGGAAAAGTTCCTAACGGGGTGCAATTGACGATCACCGTATGCTCTGAAAAGAGAGTTTTTCCAAGGTCTTCATAGCTGAAGTTTTTACCGGCAGATCGAGAGACAAAGTGCACATTTATGTCCAGGGTTTTTAGGGCGTAATGAACTGCCTTTGAAGCTCCGCCTGTTCCCAGAATGAGCGCTTTCTTATGATGCGGCTTCAGGTGTGGCCGAATGGCTTCAGCAAAACCGAAATGATCGGTATTGAACCCTACCAGCTTGTGGTCTTCAGTGAATTTAATGGTGTTGACCGCTCCAATTTCCGCAGCAACGGGATCCAGTTCATCCAAAAAGGGAATTATTTGCTCTTTATACGGAATGGTCACATTGAGGCCTTTAAGATCTGGGTTCTTCTTCAGCACTTCAGAAAATTGGGAAAGCTCCTGCAGGTCAAAATTCTCATAGGTGGCAGAAATGCCTTCCCTGCTGAATTTTTCAGAAAAATATCCCCGGGAAAAGGAATAAGAAATATTTCTTCCCAAAAGTCCGAATCTAAGCATATTCTACCTTATTTCTATTTTCAAGCCAGGCCAGCCAAAGGACTATTGCGGCGCCCAAGATGATAAAAGCAATGGCAAGCCAGGTCTGGAGATCGCCGACATCGGGAAGGTACCGGTCGTAATTATCGATGATCTTATTGCCATTCTTGTCAAACACAAAAACCCCTTCGCTGTCTTTCCTGAATTCAGCTTCCTTCCAGGGCCACACCACTCCTAAAGAGCCGGTGATGAAACCAATGATCACGGCGAAAGTTGCATTTTTATAATGCTTCAGAAGGTACCCTAACAGATGTGACAGACTTACCAGCCCCGCAACAGATCCTGCGGTAAAGACCAGCAACACCTGAAGCAGGCGCATGCGCTCCTCATTTTCCAGGAAGGAGAAATCCCAAACCGCCACCTGGGCCAGGGTATCATAAAGGGCATTTACGGCATCTACCAGTAGCAGCACATAATTACCCAATAATATTAGAATAAAAGATCCCGATAACCCGGGCAGGGTCATGCCGGACACCCCGATTATTCCGCAGAAAAAAACGAACCAAAGATTGTCATTTTCGGCAGCCGGTTCCAGCCAGCTGATGCTGATTCCGGCGAGCACTCCTAAAATGGCCAGGGCAAGGTTCTTTTTGTTCCAGGCCTCAAAATCTTTACTGATGTAGTAAATGGAGCCCAGGATCATTCCGAAGAAAGAGGCCCAGACGTATAGCTCGTAGTGTTCCAGCAGGTAATCGAGCAGTTTGGAAACGCTGAAATAGCTGATCACCATACCCAGAATGAGCAGGAGCAAAAATTTGGAATTAGTGTAATAATATAGGCTGCGGAACCTTCCGTTGACCAGCAACTTTAGGGAATTGAGGTTGATCCTTTTCAGCGAAAAAATGAACTCCTCATAAAATCCGGCCACAAAAGCGATCACGCCACCCGATACTCCGGGGACTTTATTGGCAGCGCCCATGGCGAGTCCTTTGAGAACGAGGAGGATCTTGTCGCTAAACTTCCGGGTTTTCTGCATGTTCACGCACAGGTTTCTTTACTGCCAGGCCTTCTAAGATAAGAATTACCAGGAACCCGGCAAGCATCAGGAAAAAAGCCTGCAACATGTGAGGTTCTGCGTCAAAGTTCCACGGCATGACAGATTCTTCCCTTATCACCATAGATTTATCCCCGTAAGTGGCGGTTTCCAGCACCTGCTTCCACGGCCAGATCTTGTTGAGGGAACCGGCGATGAATCCGGTCAAAGTGGCAAGGGTGAGGGTGCTGTAATTGAGAAAAAGCCATTTTAAAAGCCGTGAGAAAGATAGGAGGCCAAAAATGGCTCCCACGGCTACTATTCCCAGGGTCTTAAAGTCAAATTCGTGTGTGGCTTCGCTGATGGTCTTATACGCACCGAGCAACACCAGGATGAAGGCTCCCGAAATTCCCGGTAGGATCATCGCGCAAACCGCAATAGCGCCTGCAAAGAAAAGGTACAGGTCTCCCGACGCGGCCGCAGCCAAAGGCGGAAGCGTAGTAAGATAAAAGGCGACCGAAGCCCCGATGACGAGAAATAAAAAAACATTGAAACTCCATTTCGGGATCTGCCTGGCCACGTAATAAATACTGGCAAGTACCAGCCCAAAGAAGAAGGCCCAAATGAGAATGGGATGATTTTCCAGAAGGTAGTTAGCCAGGCGCATTACGGTAAAGATGCTCACCAGGATACCCGCTAAGAGGGCAACGATAAAGTTCCCGTTGAGATCTTTCCACATGGCCTTAAAACCATCTTGTCTCCAGGTTCTTAAGAGGCCTACATTCACACCGCTAATGGTGCTGATCAATTCTTCGTATATACCCGATATGAAGGCGATGGTGCCACCGGAGACGCCGGGAACCACATCTGCGGCTCCCATTGCCATTCCTTTTATGGATATAATGAGATAATCTCGGAAACTTCGTCGCATTGTCTTTGTTTAGAAGTGCGCAAAGTTACTGAATTAACTGCATGAATTCAGGTGGGTCTTGATTTTATCTTTTACCGATTTGCGGGCGAAGATAGAAGGGAACAACTCCTCAATGATGATATAGTACTCAAAGTCGAGCTTTAAGCCGTTGTTGAGGTGGTAATATCCCTGTTCCGCTTTTTGCAGCATAAAATACAATCCTGCCATGCGGTATTCCACTTCGGCTGTTTCAGGATAGAATTCCACTGCCTGCAACAGGTTCTGCAAAGCGGCTTCATGTTCGCCAAGATCTATGAGGATGTCGCATCTCTTGATCCAGGTATCCAGTTCATAGTTCCCCAGTTCCAGGCTTTTCCTGTAACCTCTTTCGGCTTCCTCCAGTTGCTGCAGTTTGTTGTTGATGCGCGCATACCTTTTCCAGTAAAGCACGTTCTCACCGTCTATATTGATAGCCTTGTTGATGTAATACAAAGCCTTGCGGTAATTTCCTTTTTTATAGAAAAAGTCGGTGATGGCGATCCAACCCTTGTCCAGCAACGGGTCTTCATGAACTGTTTGGCGGTAATTCTTAAGGGCAAGTTCTTCCAGGCCTAACTTCTCATAGCACTTCCCAATTCTAAGGTAAGCGAAAGAAGTAGGGTCATCAAGGTCAAGCGTGATCTTATAGTTCTCTATCGCCTCGTTGTACCGCCCCATCTTCTCGAGCACTTTCCCTTTTTCAAGGTAGGCACCTATGAAATAATCATCACTGATGATGGCAAAATCGAACGCGGCAAGAGCCTTTTTATAGTTCCGCAGATCAAAATACTGTTTTCCAAGCTGGTGCCAGCCCACTTCTGAATATGGGTTGCGGTCCAGGAAAGAATTCAGGTAATCTATGGCCTCCTGGGTTTGCTCCAGGAAATCAAAGCAATACATGATGTTGTACAAAGCAGAATAATCTTCTTCATCTGCTTCAAGACATTTCATGAAATTCTTCTTCGCGTTCTCAAAATCTTCCAGGAACAGGTATTCCATTCCTATGAGGGAATAAACATCTGCCTCATCCATTGTGATGTCAAGCGCCAGTTTGAGCATGGCAATGGCATCTGAATGCTGATCTTTCTTTGAAAGTATATTGGCTTTTTGAATATAGATCTCTTCGTTCGAGGTTTCCAGGTCGAAAATTTCGTCCAGGAGGTTCTCGGCAAGGTCCAGTTTATCTTCAAAAACCAGTATCTCTACCTTAAGTAGCCTAAGATTTATGGAGCTTGGGTGTTGGGAAAGTCCCAACTTAACCGCTTTTTTGGCCAGTGCTATCTTCCCGTTCTCCAGATAATAATGAACAATGTTCTCGAACTCAGAAGAGTCAAAGAACAGCACATCATTGGTCTTTAGCATCGATTCAAAACGAGTAAGGGAGAAACTATTTTCTTCGTTATGGCTTAAATGCATAAGCAGTTTTTGTTACTGATTTCTACAGTATTAAAGTTAAAAATGTTATAAAGCTTCCGGACAGAAATCTAAATTTGTTGTTAACAATTTAATTAACAGCCTGTCCTGCTCTTTTAATAGCGTCAAGTATTTCAAGAATTATGCCGCAACCCTCTTTTATTTCTTCTTTTGAAATGGTCAGGGGAGGGGTCATACGTACGGCCCGGGTCTCGAACAATAGCCAGAAGAGGATCAATCCCCTGTCCTGTGCCTGTAATACCAACTCATTTGCCATTTCTGCGGAAGGGAGGATAAGGGCCAGCATAAGGCCTTTTCCGCGGATTTCTGAAATTAGCGGGTGAACCAGTAATCGTCTTATGAGCTGCTCTTTTTCAAGGGTTTCAGCCATTAAATTGCTTTCGGTGATCTCCCGAAGCGTTGCCAGCGCAGCGGCCGCTATCACAGGATTTCCGCCGAAAGTTGTGATATGTCCCATCTTCGGGTTTTCGCTCAGGCTATCCATCATGGCTGCGGAAGCTGTAAAAGCACCAATGGGTAAACCTCCGCCCATGCCTTTTCCCATGACCACTACATCGGGTACCATGTTAAAGTTTTCAAAACCGAACAATTTTCCGGTACGGCCAAATCCGGGCTGAATTTCATCCAGGATCAGCAAAGCTCCAACCTCCTCACAGCGTTTTTTTACCTTTTTCAGGTAATCGTTCTTTGGCAGAATGAATCCGGCGCCGCCCTGTATGGTCTCTAAAATGACAGCTGCGGTTCGTTCTGTGATGTTCTGCAGGTCTTCCTCTTCATTGAACCTGATGAAATCCACATCACCGATAAGCGGCCTGAAAGGTTTCTGCCGTTCCTCATAGGTCATCAGGCTTAGTGAGCCCATGGTATTGCCGTGGTATGCGTTCCTGGCAGCCAGGATCTGGCTCCTGCCGGTAAAGCGGCGGGCAAGCTTGAGGGCTCCTTCTATGGCTTCGGTTCCCGAATTGGTGAGGTAGGTCTTTTCCAATGGTGCCGGCAAATTTTCAGCCAGCAACCTGCAGAGTTCCATAGCCGGACCCTGGGCATACTCCCCGTAGACCATGACGTGCAGGTATCTGTCAAGCTGCTGCTTGATGGCCACTACGACCTTAGGGTGGCGGTGCCCCAGGCTGGAAGCCGAGACCCCGGCTACAAAATCCAGGTATTTCTTTCCTTCTGTGGTATAGATATAAGAACCCGTGGCATGGTCAATTTCCAGTGCCAGAGGATGTGGCGAAGTTTGCGCCTGATATTTAAAAAAGTCGTTTTTCAAATGTTATTGCTGTTTGGTCAAAAGCTCCTCTCTCCTGGAAGGAGAATCCTGTTTCTTTGAGAGTGTATCCTTTACCGTATTACTGTTTATGGTGTCCTGCAGTTCTCTGAATTCCGCAGGAATACTGTCACTGCCCGTGCGGGTGGTGTCTCGTGGTTTTTCTATCACCTGCCTCAGGCTGTCATGTTGTGCCCTGGGTAGGGTATCCTGTGCCCGTTCCTGCAGGTCTTCGGGGCGCAACCTGGATTTCTCGTTCAGCAGGGGCGCTTCTCCATCTGTACGTTCCTCAAAGAATTCTTCGTCTTCTTCAGGCAGAGGTATTCCCTTTATCTTCACCAGGTCGTAAGGCGGTTCTCCGGCAAAAAGATCATCAACCGAATTCAGCTTTTCATCGCCCCGCCAATTGAAGCCCTTTAGTTCCCGCGCGTTTGGCGGCAGGTCCTGTTCTGGGTAGAGGGTGCCGTCTATCTGTTTCAGGTAATAGATCTCCTGTACCTCCTGGTCTTCCAGCAGGATTTGTATGGAGCTGGAAAGCGTTTTATTGATCCCGATGAGTTCGCCGGGATCATTCCGCATGTAATAGAGGGTCTCGGTATTTTTGATCAGGTTCACCTCATAGAGTTCATTATCGGCAAAGAGGCCGTACATCTCCTTTCCTTTGATCTGGTTATATCCGCCAATACTATCTTTCTGGATCATAAAAGCATTGTCAAAAACCTTTAGAGAATCCAGCTCTTCAGAATTAGGTTTATTGATAAGGTGAATGGTGTCCCCCGTGAGCTGGTTTTCCCCCGACCAGATCACCGGATTTCCCAGCATTTGAGTAAGGCCGGTGCTTTCCCTCACGTGAATGGAATCGCTCTTCCCGCTCATATTGCTTTTGTAGAGCCTTACGTCATAGAAACCGCGAATGATCCTGTTATCGATCTTTCCAGTGACCATTAAAGTGTCACTGTGAATGTACACCGAGTCCTTCTCCTGAAGGGCTATGGCCACCGCCCTTTTGGTGATGAAAACCGAATCCTTCTCCCTGAAAACCTCGGCATAATGCCCCCTTATCACACTTTTGTTGATAGTGTCGGTAACCTTGATGTTGTTGGTGGCCGAAGCAAAATTGGTATTTCGGTTGAAGTATAGGCTGTCGCCTTCCAAAATGCGGTTTTTGTAATCAATTCTTGAGTTTTTTACGAAGTAACCGGTGTCTCCCCGGGTGTCGTAAAATCCCCTTTCGGCATAGATCACAGATTCTTCACTGGTGATGGTCGAAGGACCGTACATGTAAGCGTGTCCGGTCTCGGAATAAAAATCCAGTTGCGAAGAAGTGAGGACATATTCGGGATTGGTGATCACCACTTCAGACGCGAAGGAGTATTTTTCATCATTCAAATAGTAGCGGCCAATCCGGCTCTTCAATACACTGGCTGAATCTCTTACGGTTCCACCGCTGCGATAATAAGCCTGCTGTTTTTGTCGGTCAAAAAAGAGGGTGTCGGTCTGGAGGCTCGTCTGCGGATTACGCATATTCACATTTCCGCTGGCAAAGGCGAACTGGGTGGTACCATTATACTCGGCATATTTGCTGGTCATGGAAATGGTATCGCCCTGTTCCATACGCACGTTTCCGTAGGCCTTAAAGAAATTTTCCTGGGCATAATGAATGGCCTGATCACACCACACTTCTATACCTTCATGGGTGAAATGTACCTGGTCCTGTACCTTGCTCAAAATCAAAGCTCCCGGATATTTTTCCTCGTTCTTAATGGTGCGGTCACTCTCGTATTCGATCTTTTTAGTGGTTTGGCCAAAAGAAGGAAAGCCCCAGGCGAAGAGGCAAATGAAGAGGATAAGAAACCGGACCTTTCTCAAAGTGGAAAATTTTGCTCAAAAATAGTGAATTCTGAAGGAATTGAGCCTTACACCACAATCTTTTAGGAATTGCGCCACCAGCCACATTAATTGCTGTAAGTTCCCTTGTTCCTCATCTGGAACCGTCCTATATTCTGGCAGCTTTCTTCGGAAGACCTAGCTTTCTAAATTCCTTTTCAGTTTTTTGAAGTCCTTATTATTTGCTTTTCGCATGAGGATAGCCATAAACGGAGCAAAGAATTTAGAAAATCCCGTGGGCTTGCCTCTGTTCTGTAAGGTCATTTTAGTGGTATGATTGTCAACTGCCGTCCAGGTATAGGTGGTTTCCATGGGAAAGGGACCCTCTGCCGTTCTCATGACCAGTTTTTCACGGGGGACAAATTCGAAGATTTCATAGGTGTACACCAGTTTCTTACCAAGAAAATGGGCGATAAAGGCGATTTTTGAACCAACTTTTAGAGGTTCTGGGGATTTCCATTCCACGGATTTAATGTTTTCATACCATTCCACAGCATTGTCCGGGTTACTGGCATAACCGGCAACGATATCAATAGGCTTGTTGATGATGATCTCCGTTCGTGTGTCTACCATGAATGAATTTTACTGCAAAAGTAGTCTAAACCCGAAAACCGGAAGTTCGCCCTGCATGAAATCAAGATCTTCAGAGCGGCGAAAGCCCATTCTTTCGTACATTTCCCAGGCAACTTTCATGAATTCGGTGGAATGGATGATCAGCTGTTCATTCTTGTCTTCCCGGGCCTTGGAAATGCAGGCGTCGGTCAGCAGCCTGCCAATGCCCTTGCCTCTTGCTTCGGGAGCTACCGCCAGCAGTCGGAAGCCGGAAGCGTTTTTTTCAGCAGTAGCGCTTCCGCCGGAACCATAGGAGCTCATATCGCTGAAATAGACCACGGCCCCGTCGATGTTACCTTCCGCAGAAACGGCTACAATAAGCTCGGTATGGAGCTTTTTTGTGACCTCCCCGATGTTTTCGAGCATCGCGAAATACTCAGGTTGCTGCGGAAATCCTTCAAGCCGGGAGTAAACATCAACCATTAAACGGCCAATAGCACGGAATTCCTGCGACCGTGCATTTCTTACAAAGGATGAGGTGTTTTGCACTTTTTTCAGTCTATCTTTTGTCATAGATGCATCCCTTATAAAGGTTAAGTTATAATAAAGGTAGCCAAAAATGCTAATTTTGAATGGAATGGCGAAGACTGTTTAACCAACCTTGAATGTTCTTTTTATTAAATTTATATTTCTTTCCTGAAGCATACGCTAGTTTCAATATTTACATACTGACCATAATTAGGAATCACTTTGTAGTTGCTTTTCTTATATAATCTAATGGCCTCTAGCATTTTATCTCCAGTTTCTAATACGCATTTACTATAATTCATTTCTTTTGCCCATTTTTCTAAATTATCTAAAATTTCAACAGCTATTCCTTTTCCTCTCATTTCAATGGGAACAAACATTCTTTTTATTTCCATTGTTTCCATATCATATTCTTTCATTGCTCCACATCCAACAGGTTTGTCGTCAATGAACGCAACAATCACATTTTTTATAAGATCGATTTTATTATATTGGGCAAAGAATTCATTTGCTTCTCCATTTCGTACAGCTAAATCTTTATCAAGTTCTGAAACTAAAAATTGAAAGTCCACATCGGTTGAATTAGATCGTTTTATTTTAATCATCTTGTTTTTGCTCTTTCTTGAGGTTCAGTTTTTAAAGTATAGCCAATGTTTCGGAAATGCCAGTGAACGCAAATTAGCACGCGGAGTTGTCGGCTTGTTGTTTTGTTTCTTTGGAGTTCTAAGTTATTCTTTCTCCCTGAAAAGGCATATTGGCTCTCTACTCGCTGTTAGCTGCTGTATTTCTTGTTCTAAGCAACCTTGAAATCCCCATCAGCCATTTCTATGCTGAACTTTATATTTGCTTTTAATGCTTTGAAAACCTTTAAAATTGTTTCAATAGTTACGTTTTTAGCATTCCTCTCTAATTTTGAAATTTGAGATTTTTGAACACCAATTAATTCTCCGAGTTGTTCTTGAGTCAGATGCCTTTCTTTTCTAACCGATTTTATCATTTCTCCAAGCACATCCAATCTTAAATCAAATTCATATTTTTCTCTTTCTTCAGAACCAATTTCTCCAATATGCTTATCCTTCATTTGGTCTAAAGTCATTCTTCTCTTTTTCTTCTTTGTTTCCATAACTTTTACTTTTCTTTTAAATAATCAGTCCTGATTTTTTCTGCTTTATCAATTTCAGCCTTTGGAACTTTACTCACTTTCTTCACAATTCCGTGTGTGGAAATCACTTAAGTTTCTTTATTGTTAGTTTTGTCCCAAAACGCAAATAATCTATATTGAATTCCACTGAATTTTGTTCTGATCTCCCAAATATTATCTGTCAGTTTTTTAAATAACTTTGGATCAGTTACATATTTAGCTTTGTCAATATTGTAGATTATTTTCTTTCTGGATTTCGGATCCAAACTTTCTATAAAGTCTATTGCCTGGTCCAAAAAGAGAACATCAAATTTTTCTTTCATCCAATTTCTATCAAATTAACTTGATTCAAAATTAAACAAAAGTTTCAATATATGGAAACTTTATTTTTTGTTGAAATATTGCAGCCAACGGTCTCGGCTATCGCAAGTTGCGGTAGCTTTTTTACTTCCCGGAGGAACGACTTTAGCCGATCAAAACGGGCCGTTGCCTCAAATGTTGGGCAACGTCCCCGGTTAACGCAAGTTGCGGATTTGGAGACGCGAATTTGTCGGTTTAATTCTATTTTTAAAGGTAGTAAAAAATGTTATTTTGAGAGGATTGAGCAATTTGTGTTATTCATTGTTGGCGGTTCGTTTTTTTCACTCCCTTTTTGGTTGATAATACAAGATTATAGACCCATTGCTAAAGGTTTTAGTTTTGATGAGCTTAAAAATAATCCTATCGTTGATGCCTTCAAAAATTTCTAATCCTTTCCCTTCCAACATTGGATATATGCAGAGTTGAAATTCATCAATAAGGTTTAGTTTTAGAAGCTGAATAATTAAGCTACGACTACCAATAAAAATGTCTTTTCCCGATTGTTTCTTGAGTACTAAAACTTCATCTTTTAAGCTCTGTTTTGCTATTCTTGCACTTTCCCAATCTACATTTTTGAGCGTATGAGAGAAAACAATCTTTGGAATTCTGTCGATAGCTACGGCAAAGTCGTTCATTGATTTTTGTTCGGAAGGATTTTCTAATATGGATCGCCAAAATTCCATAAGTCCGTAAGTTATCCTGCCATATAGAATTGCGTCTCCTTGTCCTAATAATTCTGTGTAATGTTGATGTATTTCTGAATCCGGAATTCCTGCCGTGTGGTCGCAAATTCCATCAACTGTCATATTTAATGCTGCAACTACTTTTCTCATATTTTTTCGTATAGTCAACTTCTGGATTGTGAAACGGTTTTCTCAAATGACCGCCAACGTCCCGGCTATCAAAAGTGGCGTGTAGGGAAGATTGCACTTTCAGTTGAACCGGCTGTTTCTTATGAAAATAAATGTAAAAAAATAGTTTTCAAAAAAGCCATTTTTGGATAGCCATTGTTGTGGCCAGTTATAACTTGTACAGAGTTTTGTTTTTATCTCCTATCTTTTTAAATAGATTCAGTTCAACACCTTTCTTTAGATCTCTACTTGCAGTTGCCCCAGAGATATCTTTAAAAATTTCCATATAATCTTTCCTGGTAAACTCTCTCTTATTTAGAGATAAGAAGTAATCGAGGCGGTCTTTTTCAGTTAGAGTTCTATTGGTAAAATTGAGCAATTCTTCTAATGATTTATCAATTACTCCGAGCATATATTCTATAAATGCTGTCGAATTTCCAGCCTTATCGCTATCTGATAATGCAGAATAATATTTTTCCTGGTCATTACTAATCAAAGTCTCGAAGGGCAAATATTCAAATACTGGATATTTTTGCATTAAAATTAATGTTTGCCATAATCTGCCCATTCTCCCATTTCCATCTAAAAATGGGTGAATGAATTCCATCTCATAATGAAATACGCAGCTTTTAACCAATTCAATTTCTTCTGAAGTCTGTAAATACTCGAATAAATCTTTCATTAAGTAAGGCACATTGTCATATGGCGGAGCATAGTGTTCTACTGCAGAGCCTTTCATTATTCCAACACCTTGTTTTCGGTATTTTCCTGCATCATCTATTAGGTTTTGCATTAGGTCTTTATGACATTTCAAAAATGATTTTTCATTAAATGGATCATATTTTTCTAGGTGTTCATAAATCTCAATTGCATTTAAAACCTCTTTTACATCTTTCTTTGGACCGATAATTCTCTTGTTTTCTAAAAGTGCAGTTATCTGTTCTTCAGTCAGTGTATTACCTTCAATCTTTAATGACGAATGAATCGTTTTAATTTTATTTTCCTTTCTTAATTTTGGAGAAGGTTTGTTCAGATAAGTTGCATTAATAGCTCCTAATTTCTCAGAAATTGAAGTTATAATTCTTAAGATTTTTGGAGTAATCTCGTATGGAGGTTTCATTTTGATAGTATCATTTGATATTATCAAAGGTAAAGTCAATTTATTTCAATTGAAAGAAAAATCACGATTATAATTGGCCACAACGGTCTCGGTTATCGCCAGTTGGCGGAGTAGGGGACGCGGATGTGTCGGCTTAGGATTGGTTTGTTGGTCAAGTTAATTACTTTCTTTCTAACGCTGCCGGCTATTGGTGATTAACCGTCTTAAGTTTGATTTCCTAACTTTTACCCACTAACCAGAAAGAACAAAAGAGAGGAGTAAGGTTAAATTAACCGTGGGAACTATAGATTCCGTCAACATTGATAATCCCCTCTCTTTTCTACTTCAATTTCGTTTAGTTCTATGAGACCTGGATCTCGTTTTTAAGTCGATGAAAATAAAGTAGGTGTCCTTTCCTAATCAATTTCTAATGAATAAATGTAACCAAATTTACGGAGTAGACATCAGCAAAGATGTGTTTGATGTTGCTGACTCTGCCGGAAAACATTACCAATTTTCTAATGACAGCAACGGCTTTAAAAGCTTTCTTAAGTCTCTTTCTGATCAAGATTTGGTGGTTATGGAAGCTACCGGTTACTATCATTACAGGCTGGCACAGTTCCTTTACGAACAGGGTGTAAAGGTGTCTGTAGTGAATCCCTTGTCAGTAAAGCGTTTTATCCAGATGAAACTCTCAAAGATTAAAACTGATAAATCTGATGCCCGGGCGATCTGTGAATACGCCACAGTTAATGAAGTTCCATTGTATACAGCCAAAGATGAGAACCAGGCTGAGTCACTTCAGTTGTTGCGTTTGATTGAGATCTACACCAAACAAAGTACCGCCCTAAAGAATAAATTGCATGGTGAAAAGGTTCTTGGAAAGCCTTCCAAAGCTGTTTATCATTCTTTGAACAGATCTCTTAAAGCAATTCAGAGAGAAATTAAGGTCCTGGAGGATCGACTCACTGTAATGGTAAAGGAGGAACAGCAAAACCAACTAAGCCTTCTTAAAAGCATTCCCGGAATGGGTAATAAAACAGCTATCATGTTATTGGTGCTGACAGATGGATTTTCCAATTTCGAAAACGCCAGGCAGCTGTGCTGTTATGCCGGTATTACACCCACTATCAGGGAATCTGGTGCCAGTGTAAGAGGCAGAAGCCGGATTAGTAAAATGGGCAATGCAAAGCTCCGAAACCTGCTGTTCATGTGTAGTTTTACTGCCTGTAAACATAACAAAGCCTGCAGAGAGATCTATGAGCGCATAATAGCCAAGGGCAAAAGCAAGAAGTTAGCTTTGATTGCAGTTTGTAATAAACTTCTTAAACAAGCCTTTGCTGTGGCAAAATCGGGATTGCCTTACGATGAAAATTACGTGTCGAAATTGGGGTGAAAATCCTTGGAAGTTAGCTTAGTTCTTTGTTGTG
>NZ_FNGG01000023.1 GCF_900102915.1 Salinimicrobium catena | reverse complement strand
TTAAAAAGAAAAAAGAATTAATAACTTTAAACTTCCATTAAATAGGATTCATAATCAACTTCGAAAATGGTCAACCCTATTTAGGACTCCACAAAAATCTAACTTCTAACATCTATCTTCTAACATCTAACTTCTAAAATGATGATCGATTCTCATCAACATTTCTGGCAATATGATCCTGAAAAATACTCCTGGGTAGCTGAGGACCTCCGAAGAGATTTTTCTCCTGAAGATCTGCAGCCTTTGCTTCAGGAAAATGGATTTGAAGGCAGTATTTTGGTGCAGGCAGATCAGTCTGAAGAAGAAACTGTGAAACTATTGGAACTGGCCAATTCCCAATTTTTTATAAAAGGAGTCGTGGGCTGGATCGATCTCACTGCTGAAAATGTGGAGGAGCGCCTGGAATTATATTCCCGTGATCCTGCTTTTAAAGGGGTGCGGCATACTGTGTGGGATGAAAAAGGGGAATTTATGCTGGAACCCGATTTCAAAAGGGGAATAGCAAGTTTAAAGAAATTTGATCTTACTTATGATATTCTCGCTTTTGATTATCAGCTTTCGAGTGCTGTTGAGCTGACCAAAATCTTTCCGGAGCAGCCATTTGTTCTCGATCACATGGGGAAACCACAGGTGTCTAAAGGCGTGTCAGAAGAATGGAAACGAAACATAATAGAACTTGGAAGCCAAAGCAATGTGTATTGCAAGGTATCAGGCCTGGTGACCGAAGCGGAAAACTTCAGCTGGAAGGCAGCCGATTTTCACCCTTTTTTAGAAGCGGTGACTGCAGCATTTGGAACTGACCGGTTGATGTTTGGGTCTGACTGGCCGGTCTGTATATCCGCTGCGAGCTACAAGGAAGTAGTACAGGTCGTGCAGGAATTCTTTTCCGAAGAAGAAAGGGAGAAGATCTTTGGACAAAATGCCGCTCGATTTTATAACTTGTGGTAAAAAGGAAGTTTATGAGTGAATTTTTTCAGAAGGAAATAAAGCTGAAGGCAAGGCCAAGAGGTTTTCACCTCGTAACGGACGAGATCCTGGAGCAACTGAAAGAGCTTCGGAATTTCAAGACGGGTTTTTTGCAGGTTTTTATAAAACATACTTCCGCGGGCCTTACCATAAATGAAAATGCTGATCCTACCGTGCGCGAGGATTTTGAAAGCCACTTCAATCAAATGGTTCCCGAAGATCAGCCATACTACAAACACACTTTAGAAGGTTCCGATGACATGCCGGCGCACATAAAGGCTTCTTTGCTGGATACTTCCTTGCAAATTCCCATCACCAATGGCAAATTGAACCTGGGAACCTGGCAAGGGATCTATTTGTGTGAACACCGCAACCACGGGGGCAGCAGGAAGTTGGTGTTGACGATAATGGGAGAGAAATAGGATTTATAATATCGGGTTCAAAATTCACAATTTCTTGGGGAGTTTTTCAAAAGCCATTTTTGATTTTGTTCTTTTCCGAAGAAAATGGAAGTTTTCAAAAAATCCATTTTTTTAAGAGATTCCTAATAAGATATCTGTGCCTCTGTGGCTTCCCTAAAATGATTTAAAATCAATCCTATCCCGGGAGGGGTGACCTTAGGACGGGGTGAAAAGTTTGTCTGTCATTCCGACGTAAGGAGGAATCTCATTTGAATTTAACATTCCAATCATTGAAAGTCCAAATTCCAATTTAAACGATTGTCTTAAACCTCATTTTGAAACCTTTGGAATTTGAAGTTTGTAATTTTGTTTTTTATTCAAGGGATTCTTCCCTCCGCTGCGCTGCGATCAGAATGAAAATCGGAGTATTTGAGAACCGACAGAATAAAAGAAAATTCGTGGCAACAAGCTTCGATAAGGGATAGATAATATGGAACTTGGTGCTCGGAAGTTGAAGGTTAATAAAGATTCTTCACTCCTTCTGTGCTTCGTTCAGAATGACATATAAATATTCGTGCATCCGTGGCCAATAAATATCAGTTTCCTGAATGAGTTCACGCCAAGAGCGCAAAGCTGGCGCAAAGTCCGCAAAGAATCTTGAGCTTCGTCTAGAATGACAATGGAAACAAATGTATGGCTGGTACCTGGTTTCCGCAGAAGGGAAGAAAGAACATTAGTGCATTCGTGGCAAAAAAGGAAAATCCCCGAAACAAAAGATCCCGCTCTTTCAAGCAGGATCTTTCTATAAGTGAGATAAAGTTTTGAATTTATTTTACTTTATCAACAATAGCTTTGAACGCCTCTGGGTGGTTCATAGCCAGATCTGCAAGAACCTTTCGGTTCAATTCGATCCCACTAGCTTTAACTTTCCCCATGAACTGCGAATAAGACATTCCGTGCATACGGGCACCTGCGTTGATACGCATGATCCAAAGTGAACGGAAACTTCTTTTCTTGTTCTTACGGTCTCTGTAAGCATATAACATTGCTTTTTCAACCGCGTTTTTAGCTACTGTCCAAACGTTCTTACGACGTCCAAAGTAACCTTTTGCTTGCTTAAGAACCTTTTTTCTTCTGGCTCTCTTAGCAACTGAATTTACTGATCTTGGCATAATTTTAAATTTTTTTGTAGCAGGCGGTCGTTTCCAACACTTTTAAATCAGAAAAGATCTCAGATCTAATATCCAAAATCTCACATCTCATTTGCCCGACTCCAGGGTTATTAAATTTGGTAAACCATCAAAGGTTCAACTACAATAAACGTAATTGAAGTTTGATATTCTTTTCGTCTGCCTCATGCACCAAGGTGCTGTGAGTTAGAGCAAGCTTTTGTTTCTTCGTCTTCTTTGTTAAGATGTGACTCTTAAACGCATGCTTTCTTTTGATTTTTCCGGTACC
Source organism: Salinimicrobium catena (assembly GCF_900102915.1). Lineage (GTDB taxonomy): Bacteria > Bacteroidota > Bacteroidia > Flavobacteriales > Flavobacteriaceae > Salinimicrobium > Salinimicrobium catena. Next base: position 2,877 of record NZ_FNGG01000023.1, on the reverse strand, counting down.
TGTTAGCTTGAAACGCTTCTTGGCACTGGATTTCGTCTTCATTTTAGGCATTGTTTCCTTCTTTTTAATTATCTCACTTAATTATTGTAAAACTGAAAAATGCTTCTTCTGAAGCATTTTCAGGTCTTATTTCGATTTCTTCGGAGAAATGAACATGGTCATTCGCTTCCCTTCAAGCTTTGGCATTTGCTCTACTTTTCCAAGTTCTTCCAGGTCTTGCGCCAGTCTTAAAAGAAGGATTTCTCCCTGCTCTTTGAACACGATAGAACGACCTTTGAAAAATACGTATGCTTTTAATTTGGCACCTTCCTTCAGGAATTTTTCTCCGTGCTTTTTCTTAAACTCATAATCGTGATCATCGGTGTTCGGACCAAAACGTATCTCTTTGACTACAACCTTGGTTGCTTTGGCTTTTAAGGCCTTGTCACGTTTTTTCTGTTCGTAGAGAAATTTCTTATAGTCCATTACCTTAACTACAGGCGGCTTGGCATTTGGAGAGATCTCCACCAGGTCCAGTTCCTGTTCTTCAGCAATGGCTAAAGCTTTTTTAAGAGGATAAACACCCATTTCCACATTATCACCTACCAGGCGAACTTCTTCCGCCCGAATTTTTCCGTTGATTCTGTGCGGATCTTCTTTGATTTCTCTAAGAGGTCTTCTTGATCTTTTTCTTCGTATTGCTATGGCTCAAAAATTTTAATTAAACTTCGAATTGTTTTAAAGTACTGTTTACTTCCTTTTTTATTATTTGGGCAAAATCTTCAATCGGCATAGTGCCAAGATCGCCTTCCCCGTGTTTACGTACAGAAACCGTTCCATTCTCGGCTTCCTGCTCACCTACGATGAGCATGTACGGATATTTGTTCACTTCAGCCTCACGGATCTTCTTCCCGATAGTTTCATTTCGGTTGTCCGTAAGGGCGCGAATTTCGTGATTTTCCAGCAAAGTTAAAACTTTTTGGCTGTATTTTTCATATTTCTCACTGAGGGAGAGAATAATAGCCTGTTCCGGCATCAGCCATAATGGGAAATTCCCTGCAGTATGCTCCAGCAGGATAGCCACAAAGCGTTCCATACTTCCAAAAGGAGCCCTGTGGATCATCACCGGGCGGTGCATTTCATTATCACTTCCTTTATATGTGAGGTTGAATCTTTCCGGCAGGTTATAATCTACCTGGATGGTTCCCAATTGCCACTGTCTTCCCAGCGCATCTTTTACCATGAAGTCCAGCTTTGGTCCGTAGAAGGCGGCTTCCCCGGTTTCAACAACATAGTTCAGGCCTTTTTCTTTGGCTGCGTTGATAATGGCATTCTCAGCCTTTTCCCAATTCTCGTCAGAACCAATGTACTTCTCCTTATTCTCCGGGTCCCTTAAAGAAACCTGCGCGGTGAAGTTTTCAAATCCTAGGGAGTTAAATACATATAAGGTGAGGTCAATTACCTTTTTAAATTCAGAATCCAGTTGATCTGGCGTACAGAAAATGTGAGCATCATCCTGAGTGAAACCACGTACACGGGTCAATCCGTGTAGTTCCCCGCTTTGCTCGTATCTGTAAACTGTACCGAATTCAGCAAATCGCTTCGGCAGGTCTTTGTAGCTCCAGTGCCCGTTATTGTATATCTCGCAGTGGTGCGGACAATTCATTGGCTTCAGCAGAAATTCCTCTCCTTCATTTGGCGTGTTTATGGGTTGAAAGCTGTCTTCACCATATTTTGCATAGTGACCGGAAGTTACATACAGTTCTTTATGTCCTATATGAGGCGTAACCACCATCTCGTAACCGGCTCTTTTCTGCGCTTTTTTCAGGAAGTTCTCTAGTCTTTCCCTTAGAGCGGCTCCTTTTGGAAGCCATAAAGGCAGACCCTGACCCACTTTTTGTGAGAAAGTGAACAATTCCAGCTCTTTTCCAAGCTTGCGGTGATCTCTCTTCTTCGCCTCCTCTAATAATTGAAGGTATTCCTTTAGATCTTTTTGCTTCGGAAATGAAATTCCGTAGACCCTCGTAAGCTGTGGATTCTTTTCATCGCCTCGCCAGTAAGCCCCGGCAACGCTCATTAATTTTACGGCCTTGATAGGAGCGGTATTCGGCAGGTGCCCTCCGCGACATAGATCGGTAAAGGTATCATGGTCGCAGAAAGTAATAGTTCCGTCTTCCAGATTTTCAATGAGTTCTACCTTATAAGGATTCTTTTCACGGGTGTAGTATCCAAGCGCTTCCTCTTTTGGAACAGCGCGCATGTTGAAGTCATGTTTTCCGCGGGCGATCTCCAGCATGCGGTTCTCGATCTTCTGGAAATCATTTTCAGAGATCTTGTGCTCGCCAAAATCCACATCATAATAGAATCCGTTCTCGATCGCCGGACCAATAGTAAGCTTCGCTCCCGGGTAAAGATCCTGGATAGCCTGTGCCATCACGTGGGAAGAAGAGTGCCAAAAAGCCTTTTTTCCCTCCTCGTCATTCCAGGTATATAAAGTAAGACTGCCGTCGGTAGTTAAAGGAGTAGTGGTTTCTACAATAGTATCATTGAATTTCGCCGAAAGTACATTCCGCGCAAGTCCTTCACTAATGCTTTTGGCCACCTCTATAGGAGTGGTCCCTTTTTCAAACTCTTTAATACTGCCATCGGGCAACGTAATCTTTATCATAATTCTCAATTAAGCTGCAAAGATAATAGGATAAAAGGTGCTTTACAATACTATTATATATATGAGTAAGATTTTTTGGGCGTTCCTTCTCCCGCTGAGCGTGAGAAGGCGCGTGTTCCGCTGTAGCCCTGCCCAATGTAATATCGGGCTTGCCTGCCGAAGCTTTTGCGTAGGCAGGGGCTGCCGCTTCACCCGCTAACGCAACAGCTTATTCTTTGATTTTCAGTCTA
>NZ_FNGG01000026.1 GCF_900102915.1 Salinimicrobium catena | reverse complement strand
TGACTAAGACTGAAATAGGTTGCCCTTTTTCTCAAACTTTTCAACTATGAAAAATGGCACAGTAAGAAGAACTTTTAGTCAAGAAGTAAAATTAGATTTAGTAAGGAAGATTGAACAAGGAGATCTTCGAGTACTCGATGTAGTTGGGACTTACGGAGTAAGTAAAACAGCGGTTTACAAGTGGCTCAGAAAATATTCCGATCTTTATAAAAAAGAAACGCGAGTCGTAGTGGAGCACAAGAGTATAAGTAAGAAAAACCGGGAACTTCAAGACCATATTAAGAAGCTTGAACAAGCCCTCGGCCAAAAACAGATGCGGATTGATTACCTGGAAAAGATAGTAGAGTTTGCTTCAGAACGCTCTGGAGAGGATATCGAAAAAAAGAACAAACGGCTGTCTTAGAGTGGTTCCGAATGAATAAGTCAAGCTTCAACTTTACTCTAAACAATTTGTATAAAATGGTTGGTATCACCAAGCAGGCACATTATAAAAGGGTAAAACAGCAGGAAAAACTAGCCAATATTATTCAAGAAGTGATAAGTTCTGCTCATGAGATCCGTAAGAATCATACGAAAATAGGCTGTAGAAAGCTTTATGATGAAATCAACCCTGAGGGAATAGGTAGAGATCGTTTTGAGAACATCCTACTCTCTAATGGCTTCAGAATAAAGCGAAAGAAGAGCTACCATCGAACCACTTATGCTGGAAAGAGGTGGTATCCTAACCTAATTAGCGAGTTGAAAGTAAGAAAGGTAAATCAGCTAATGGTAAGCGATCTGACTTACATCTCTTGGAGTAAAGGGCATTATTACCTCACACTAATTTTAGATGTGTATAGTCGAAAGATTACAGGGTGGAGCTTATCAGCAAGCATGACAACAGAAGAGACAGTAGCTCCAGCCTTTAAAATGGCTGTTAAAGATCTTAAAGAAGAAGAGTTGAAAGGACTTATTTTTCATTCAGACAGAGGCAGCCAGTACGGTTCAAAAGAAATGGAAAAACTCCATGAACATTATTTAACCACTCCCAGTATGGGTGGAAAAGCCTGGGAAAATGCTCATGCGGAATCGTTGAATGGTATTCTCAAAAACGAATACATAGATTTTAGACATATGGATCTAACATTAACCGAGGCTCAGAGAATGATAAAAAAGGTGGTTTATTTATACAACAATGAGCGGCCACATGGTTCACTAAAGAATAAAAAACCACAAGAATTTGTAAACTTTGTTCAGCACTTAACTACTGAACAAAGACCAATATTAAAGATTAATTATTAACCTGAAAAAAGGCAACCATATTCAGGCAAGCTCAA